>NZ_QMEK01000010.1 GCF_003390845.1 Tropicimonas sp. IMCC34043
GTAGCGGACCCGCTTCTGCCGGCTCAGCCCGTCCAGGTCGTTGCCGAGCCCGAAGATGTTGACGAAGTTCGAGGCGTTCGAGGCATAGTCGTCCAGCGCCGCCTCATAGGCTTCCTCCGTTGCATAGTCCGATTGTTGCGGCACCGAGCTTGGCCTTCGCGGCTGATACTTGAACAACCCGTCCTCGACCGTGGGCAGCATCCCGCCATAGGCAAAGGTCTGGCCCGCCCAGCCCGGCGTCGTGATGCCCGAGATGTCGATCTCGCTGGTCCCGTCCGAGGCCATCCAGCCCTGACCGATAAAGAACGAACCCCAGGCGTTGTTGGCAAATCCCAGCTCCAGCAGACGCAGGTTGAAGGTCTGGTTCATCGCATCCGGCACCACCGGCTGGATCTGGTTGACGTCGAGCGACCCGTTCGTCGGCCATTCGAACTCGAACAGGCTGACCGCCTGCCATTCGTTCAGCGGCGAGCTTTCGCCCACGAAGCGGAACCGCGACGAGGCATTCTCGTTGTCGACGTGGTAGGTATCGCTGTCGATCCCGTCGTTGACATAGTTCAGCGCCCGGTTGATCTGGCCCGAGAAGGTGACCCGCACCCGGTCGTTTCCGGTTGCCATCGCCCCGGTCCTGCGCCCTTCCGGCTGCGCCACGAAAAACGGCTGGCCGTCGATCCCGGGGCTTGGCGCGGTCTGAACGACGGGCTGCGGCAGCTCGTTCGGCGACAGTTCGGCTGCGGCAACATCCCCGGCCAGCGCGGCGTTCACCGCAACCGGGCGCGGCTGCGGTGCCGCCGCCTGCCGGGCGACCGCCTCGACCTTTACGGCCTGCTGCGCCTGCTGGGCCTTCAGCGCCTGCACCTCGGCCATCAGCGCGGCCACCTGCGCCTCCAGATCGGCCAGCCGGTCGGCGTCCTGCGCCGCGACGCCGTGCGGCAAGAGAATGCTCAGGACGGCAAGGATGCTCCCTGCCGCCAGGGCAGCCCCACGGCTGCCCGGCCAATGATGTTTCATGACTGCTCCTCCCGAGACGTGGCGCCCGGTTGTCTGGTTTGCCTCGCGTGTCCCTTTGCCTCGGCTCCTCTCCGATGGACGGCCTTGACGGGCCGCCCCGCATGGGTTCACGTATCTGTGAGGCTATTAATCTATCTCAATTGAGACAAGACTGCGGTCCACGGACCCTGCGCGGATTGCGGAATTTGTGCGTTTCCGGGCACAGTGGCCGGATGGGGGCGGAGGACGAAGATGCCCGATGCACGGATAGGACGCCGCCGCGTCCATTATACGCTCGACGGCCCCGAAGACGCGCCGCTTCTGGCCTTCGTCAACGGTCTGACCCAGTATTCCAACCTTTGGGCCGCCTATTCGACCCATTTCGTCGACCGCGGCCTGCGGGTGCTGCGGTTCGACATGCTGGGCCAGGGCGAGTCCGACAAACCCGCGCTCGGCGGGCGGTTCGAGGATCACTGGCAGACCCTCGATGCGATCCTCGATCATATCGGGGTCGAAAAGGCCTTTGTCGCCGGCATCTCGTTCGGCGGCACGGTCGCGGTGCAGTTCGCCTGCGAACGCCCCGACCGCTGCCTCGGCCTTGTCGCGATGAGCTGCTTTGCCGAACTGCCGCCGCAACTATTCATGATGGGCTCGGGGCTTTACGAGGCGCTGGTGCAGGTCGGCCTGCCCGCGCTGCAGCGGTGGCTGATGCCGATGAACATGTCGGACGACTGGCTGACCGCCAATGCCGAGGCCCTGCCCGAGATGATGCGCCGCGGCTATGCCATCAACGACCTCTACGCGCTGCAAAACCTGATGGAATCCGTCAGTCAATTTCGCCCGATCACCGGTCAGCTCGGGCAGATCCCCTGCCCTACCCTGATCCTGAACGGCGAATACGACTTCTTCACGCCGCGCAAGTGCCACGAGGTGCTGCGCAAGGGCATCGCCAATTCGCGGCTGGTGATCGTCCAGCATGCCTATCACGCCTATACGCTCGAACATCCCGCAGTCACCATGCGCCTGATCGGGACCTTCATCGACCGGGTTCTGGACGGGACATGGACCGGCGATCAGACCGTCTGGGTCGCCGCCGACGATCCGGAGGCGGCCGAGCCGTGGTTCCCCTGCCCCGGCGATCACCTGCGCGCCGTGCCGCTGCCCGCGCCCCCTGCCCCGCCAGCGATCCCGGCACCGGACCCCGCAAGCACCGCCGCCCCGGCGACCGCCGAGCCCGCTACCCGACCGACCCCAAAGACCCCTGCGCCGCGCCGTCGCGCGGCGCCAAAGCCCGCCGCCGCATCCGCGGCCGGCAAGACCCCGAAAAGGACCGCAGCGCGGCCAAAGGGACCGACCGATGTTTCTTGAAGACTACGACCGCATCCGCGCCAGCATCCAGAAGGATGGCTTCACTCCGACGCTGGAAACCCGGATCTCGCTGTTCCTGACCGCCTGCAAGGCCGTCAACCTGCCCTTCCTGTCGCTGTCCTCGTTCGCACCCGCGGGCGGCCCGCTCTGGCAGGCGTCCCATTCGCAGCTGTTTCGCGAAAGCGAGGCGATGGCGCTGCTGATGCGGGTCACCCACTGGTCGATGCTGCCCCTGGTCTATGTGCAGTCGGCCGGCCTGACCGCGCCGATCTATGCCGAATGCCTCGACACCGGCTTTACCGGCTGGCCAGCCTCCTCCGACAGCCTCGGGATCGAGGCGATGGCGCTCGGCCATGCGCTTCTGGCCACTGTGCGGTTGACCCCGATCGTGCCTGCGGGCCAGCTTGCAACGCATCCCTACGCCGTGGCGCTGATGCGGATCGAACAGGAAAATGGCCGCCTGCTGCAGACCCAGATCCGGCGGCTGAAAGACGGCTATGCCGCGGTGCCGATCGAGACCCGGGAAGAGATCATTGCCCGCAAGACCGATGTGGTTAAGGCCGCCTTCGGCCGGTTCCTGCAGTCCCTCGCCTAGGCGGCGGGCGCCGGGCAGCGGTGCCGCGAACGTCGGGCCAGTCAACGCATCGGCTTCGGCACAAGCGCCGGTTTCGCACGACGGGCGGCCCGCATTGGGCCGCCCGTTCTTATTTAACATACTGTATATAAACGATAATTTGTGGCGGTTTCGCGGCGAAACCGGGGGCTGCCCGACCCCGCTGCCTCAGCCCTTGTACTCCAGCCGCCGCCGGATCGCCTCCATCACGTCCTCCAGAAGGTCCGGCGCCAGCGACCGCCCCTCGATGCGGATCAGCGGCCCGCGGCTGTCGATGTCGGCCCGCAGGGTCCAGCCGGTCGACAGGTGCAGCGTCCTCTCGTCCTCCCAGCCGGCCGGTGGCGGCGCGGCCTTGCGCGGCCGCCCGCCGCGGCGGACGTCGCGGGGGGCGCTGTCGGCGTCGGCCATGGCAGCGTCCAGCACCGCCCATTCCTCCTCCGGGCTCGCGCCCTGCCCCCGTTCCATCGCCGCCCTCAGCCGCCGTTCGCCCCCGGCCCGGAGTGCTGTCGCGATCTTCAGCCCCTGGCGCTCGGTCAGGTTCTCGGGGAACCGCAGCAGATCGCCCAGTTCCTCGAACACCTGGGCAAAGGACCGGATCTTCGACCGTTTGGCCTTCGAAGCGCTGGCATAAAGCGTGTCGACCGCCGCCTCGGCATTGACGAAGGCGCCGTTCTGCGCCGCGATCACGGCGATCCGGCCGCGTTCAAAGGGGCTGAGCGTCGATCTGACCTCGTTCTCCTCGACCATGGCCACAAAGGCACCGCCCATCGTATCGGGGTCGCGGACGATCGCCTTGATGGTGTCGAACTTGGTGCCGCCCATCATCTGGCACAGCCGTTCCATGGCCAGGAACCGGCGATAGCCGGACAGCAGACCGAAGCGGCCCTGCCCGGCCGGTTCGGCCAGCGGATAGATCTCGATCGGCAGCCGCAGCCCGTGGGCGGCAATCGAATTGACCAGCTCGTCCATCTCGGATTCGTCCATCACCGTCCGGTCCCGGATCATGCTGTCGGCGACGATCCGGGCCAGCGGAACCTCCTGAATCACCAGCCCCTCGGCCAGCGCCGCCCGCAATGCCGCGGCATCGGCCCGGTCGCGGGCAGCCTCGGTGCGGGCCTCCAGCGGCTGAACCTCGATCATCCCGGCACTTTCGGCCGCCACCTGGGCAATCGGGGCTGTCGGATGCTCGGGCCGGGCCGAGGTTTCGCGGCGAAACTCCTCCTCGATCCGGCTCAGCTCGTCCGCGCTCGGGGTCTCCAACCGTCTCCGCTTAGCCATGGACCTGCGCCTCCGTGTCCTTGGCAGCCTTCGCCGCCGCCTCTGCCAGTTCCATCTGCTGGTCCCGCCACCAGGCCCCCAGCAGCAGGTCCTTCACCTCGGCCCAGGTCCGGTCAAAGGTCTCGCGCCCCCGGACATAGGTCTCGCGGTTGAACTCCCGGTAATCGGCCTCGTAGATGCCGCTGACCTGCTCGCCGGCCTGACCCACCATGGCGGTGAACTCCTGCCGGTAGGTGGTCATGAAATCGCCGAAATAGGCCTGCACCACGTTCGCCAGATCGGTCTGCTGGTTGGCGTCAAAGCGGGTGATCAGCGCCCGGACCGCGTCCCATTCGAATTTGACCTCGGGCATCCCGTCATGGCGGCGGGCGGCGTTCTCGCCATCCTCGATACTGGCGAAGGTCGAATAGAGCATGTCGAAGAACCGCCCCGTCGAGTCGAATTCGAGGAACGAGGCCCCGAGCGGCACCAGCAGGATATCGGCCGCGGCGAGCGCGTTGATCGTCAGGTAGCCGAGCGCCGGCGGGGTATCGAGCAGGACGATGTCGTATTCGTCGAGCAGACCCTCGCCCTGAAGGCAGCCGGTCAGCGCATCCCACAGCTGCCAGGACCGCAGCTGCATCCGCCAGACCGGCACCTGGAATTCGGACCAGTAGAGGTTCAGTTGCGCGCCGATCAGGTCGATATTGGGCCAGTGGGTGGTCTGGATGATGTCGCGGGCGGTGATCTTCAGCGACTCGGTCAGGGTCTCGTCCAGCGGCAGGGCAGGGCGGCCGGCCGCCGCGCGCACCGTGTTCTCGACCTGAACGGCCCTCGCAAAATCCTTGGCGAGCAGCGGGAAGGCGGTCTGCCATTCGTCCTTGACCCGGCCGCCCATGATCGAGGTCATCGACCCCTGGCTGTCGAGGTCGATCACCAGCACCTTGTAGCCGTCAAGTGCCGCCGACATCGCCAGATGGGCGCAGGTCGAGGTCTTGCCGACCCCGCCCTTGAAGTTCGCCACAGCGATCACCTTGGCGGGCAGCCCCTCGGGCCGCCAGGGCCGGTATTCGCGCGAGCTGACCCCCTCGGCCGCGAAGTGATCCCGCAGCCGCAGCACCTCCTCCAGCGTGAACCACTTCGAGTTGCTTTCGCCGGTGCCCTGGGGCAGGTCGGGGTTGGCCTTCAGCACCCGCCGGAAATGCGCCGCCGAGGCCGGGATCAGGTAGCGGCAGATCTCCCAGGTCGAGAACTTTCGCAACCGTTTGCGGCCGTCCGGGGCATAGCCGCGCTTGGCCAGATCGTCCCGGCCCTTGGCGGCGAAAGCGGCGGCTTTTGCGAATCGGGCGGTGTCGATAGGCTGGGAGAGGCGGCTTGCCGCCTCGGCCGGATCGATATTCATGTAGGGGGGAAGAGTAGGCTTGCCTGTGGATGTCATCGTGCCTCGCGTATGTCAGCGTTTTCGCCGTGTATTGCCGAAACTATCGCACATCGCAGTGGGCTTGGGAATCGCCACACGCGACTCCGGCCCGAAATGCCCTGATTTCGCAGCGAAATCTGAATAAGGCGACCACATAGATTGTAGAATCTTTGAGGAACTTTAGAATCTTTGGCGATAGAACGCGTCATGGAATCAATGGCTTAGGATAGTTCAGGTGCCCGGATACAGGATGAAGGGTCTCCGTTCGCAGGAGGAACGGTCTCCGATTCCGGGAAGGGGGGCACCGATTCGCGGGAACAGGGGTCCCAGGCTGCGGTAGGGCCGATATATGGGCGATTTCCTCCTGTATCCGGGTGCCTTTGGGCGAGGTAACGCGGAGATCGCCCCCGTAAACGGGTGCCTTTGGTCGGGGCATCGCGTCATCGAGGGGCGGAAAAGGCGCCAAGGCACCCGTCTACGGGACGCGGAGTTCCGGCGGGCGGACGGGTATCGGCACCCGGAATCGGATTGCCATGGGGAACCTTTGGTGCAATCCTGATCCCGACCCGCAGCGAAGACGGGCATCGAGGCAGTGACAGGGCGGTCCCGGCGGACCGCGTAGACACGGGCGGCACGACCGCCCGAAGGGTAGTGCCATGGACGATATTCCACGAGACCAGCTGACCGGCCCGCTGCGGCGGGTGTCGGTGAAAAAGAGCGTCGGCGCGATCCACATCTCGGGCAAGCTGACGCTGTTGCAGCGCAAGCTGTCGAACGTGCTCCTGCTGAATGCCTATGACACGATGACCAAGGTGGCGAGCCACCAGATCGACGCGCGCACGCTGTGCCTGATGGTGGGCTACAACTCGAACGACATGGACAGCCTGAAGGCGAGCCTGCGCGGTCTGGCCGAGACCGTTGCGGAATGGGACATGCTGGACGAGTCGGGGCGGCAGGAATGGGGGGTGTCCTCGCTGATCTCCTATGCCAAGCTGAAGGGCGGGATCTGCGAATATGCCTATTCCCCGGCGCTGGCGGAAAAGCTGCACGATCCCAAGGTCTTCGCGCTGATCAACCTGAACATCCAGCGGCGGTTCACCTCGGGACATGCGCTGGCGCTGTATGAAAACTGCTATCGCTTCGTGCGGACCGGCAGCACCGGGTGGTGGCCTCTCGATCTGTTCCGGCGGCTGATGGGGGTCGATGGCAGTGCCTATTACGAGACCTTCAAGCATCTCAATTCCAAGGTCATCAAGCCCGCCGTGGCCGAGGTCAACCGGACCTCGAACATCCTGCTGAGTGCCGAGACCCGCAAGCGCGGCCGCGCGGTGACCGACATCCGGTTCCTGATCCGCGAGAACCCGCAGCTTGCCATCCTCGATCTCGACGATGGCGAGGGCGTGCGGCACGGCGCGGTCTATGCCCGGCTGCGCGATCTGGGCGTCAGCGACCGGCTGGCGCGGCAATGGATTGCCGAGCATGGCGAGGAGCATCTGGCGGGCAAGATCGATTATGTCGCCGGGCAGCGCAATGTGCGCAGCCCGGTGCGATACCTGACCGCAGCGCTGCGCGAGGATTTCGGGGCAGGGGAGGGGGAGGCGCCGCAAGCCCCACGCTCGCCGCGTGCCGCCCGTCTGGCCCGGTTGCAGGAACTGGTGGCAGCCCGCAGCCCGACCCAGCGGGATGCCGACCGGCGGCTGTTTCTGGGCCGCATCGAGGAGCCGGCGCGGCGTCAGGATTTCGAGCGCTTCGGCTGGATGTCGGCGCTGAACGCCGAGGCCATCGTGGCGTTCTGGGACGAATTGCAGCCCGGCGCCTTCGAGGATGTCGCCTGAGCCGGGACCCCGGGTGCGGGCGCCTGTTTGCGCAAGGAAGCGCCGCAACTCTGGCACGTGCTGAATCGGATTGCGACAGCGCATCAGAAAGTTCCGCAGACATCAGTTTACCTTTACACAAGCGTTTTAGCATGGTGTATTAGCAATACACAAATTCGGGGACGCCATGCGGATTCTCATCTTTCCCGACCGGGCGCGCGCCGTTCAGGCAGCCGTTATCCGTGTCGTCCGGCAGGTGCAGGACAAGCCGGAGGCGACGCTCGGTCTGGCCACCGGCGGGACCATGGAAGACGTCTATCGCGGCCTGATCGACCTGCACCGGCAGGGCGCGGTCAGCTTTGCCCGGGCGAGCAGCTTCAATCTGGACGAATATATCGGGATCCCGGCCTCGCATCCGCAATCCTATGGCTTCTACATGCGCGAGCGGCTGTTCTCGCAGGTCGACTTTGCCGCCGGCGCGACCCGTCTGCCCGACGGTGCCAGCGCCGATCCGGCGGCGGCGGCAGAGGCCTATGAGGCCGAGATTGCGCGGCTTGGGCCGATCGACCTGCAATTGCTGGGGCTGGGGCAGAACGGGCATATCGGGTTCAACGAGCCGTCAAGCTCGCTGTCCTCGCGCACCCGGGTCAAGACGCTGACCGCCAGCACGGTCGAGGCCAACAGCCGGTTCTTTGCCCCCGGAGAGGCGCAGCCGATGCGGGCGATCACCATGGGGATCGCCACGATCCTCGATGCGCGGCGCCTGCTGTTGCTCGCCACGGGCGAGGCCAAGGCCGAGGCGACTGCGCAACTGATCGAAGGGGCGGTCAGTGCGATGTGGCCCTGCACCGCGCTGCAGATGCACCGCGATGTCACCGTCATTCTGGACGAGGCGGCGGCGGGGTTGCTGAAGATGCGGGATTACTATGGCTGGGTCGCCGAACAGGAGGGCGCGATGCACATCGGCCTTGCGGCGGGCTGACATCCCGGTTGAGTTGTTCTTGCCGGCGGTTGCATCTAGATTAAACCGGACCCAAGGGAAGGAAGGCGCGCCATGAACGAGCAGGAAGCAGCTGCGGCCAATCTGTTCGAGGCGGTGCGCGAGAGCCTGCCGGCGCTCAGCCCCAAGATGAAGGCGATTGCGGAATATGCGCTGGGGCAGCCGCAGGATTTCATTCGCCGCACCAGCAAGGACCTGTGTCAGGTGCTGGAGACCAGCGAACCGACGCTGATCCGGTTCTGCAAGAGCTATGGCAAGTCGGGGCTGGCCGAGTTTCGCATCGACCTGGCGCTGTCGCTGGTTGCCGAACAGCGGGAAGTGGGACGGATCGAGCCGCAGCATTCCGACCGGCGCAAGACCAATTCAGCGCGCAAGGCCGCGATTGCGCGGGCCGCGGTTACGCTGATCGAGGGCGAGAGCGCGTTGTTGCTCGACAACGGATCGACCGCCGAGAGCTTTGCACTGGAACTGGGATCGGTGGCGCCGCTGACGGTGATGACAAGCGGGCTGCTGGTGGCGCAGGCGGCGCTGATGCACGACCGGCACAATGTGATCGTCACCGGCGGCACGGTCCGGCGGGCCTCGATGTGCATGACCGGCCGACTGGTGCAGGAGGCGGTGCGGGGGATGCAGTTCGACACCTTCCTGATGGGCGCCGACAGCATCTCGGCCGACCGCGGGATCTCGACCTTCCTCGAGGACGAGGCGGGAAACACCCGGATATTGATGCAGGCGGCGCGGCGGACCGTGGTTCTGGCCGACGGATCGAAGTTCGACAAGCCGTCGCTGCACCGGATCTGCGCCGTCGATGCCGTCGACATGATCGTGACCGATCTGGCCGAAGACGACCCGGCGGTGGCGCGGTTCCGGGCCGCGGGGGCAAAGCTGCTGCTGGTCTGAGGCGCGGGCGTCAGGGCAGGGGCATCGGGCGATAGTCGGCGTCGAGCGCAAGGCATTCGGCGCGGGACCGGCCCGGGGCCAGTTGCGGCGGGTCGAGCCGCATCGCGTGGTGGGGCACGTCGGTTGCCATCGCCACCGCCTCGGCCGGGTCGAGGCCCGCGTGGACGATCAGGTTGCGCAGGCTTTCCACCATGTCGATATGGGCGCCGGCAAGCGAGCCCGCGGCATTGACCAGCGTGCCGTCCCGAACCTCGATCCGTTCGCCATAAAGCTCGAAATGGTCGGGGCCGCCGATGGTCGACATGGCGTCGGACACCACGAACATGCGGCGGGGCAGGGGCCGGGCGCGGATGGCAAGGGCGAGCATGTCCCAATGGACGTGATGGCCGTCGGCGATGAAGCCCACATAGGCGTCGGAATTGATCGCGGCGGCAATGACACCGGGCGCGCGCGACTGCATCTGCGGCATGGCATTGTAGAGGTGGGTGAAACAGTGGACGCCGGCCTTGAGGCCCGCACGGGCCTGATCGGCCGTCGCGTCGGTGTGACCGGCCGAAACGACGACACCCATCTGGGCGATCCGGGTGATTATGTCGGCCGCCACCCGTTCGGGGGCGAGCGTCAGCATCACCGGGATGTCTGCCCTGCGCAGGCGCGACAGGATCGCGATTGTCTCGGGGTCGAAGTCGCGGATCTGGGCGAGGTTGTGGGTGCCCTTGCGGGCGGGGTTGAGGTAGGGCCCCTCGAAATGCAGGCCGAGCAGGCCGGGCATCCCCCAGGCGGCGATCACGGCATCGGCCGCCTGATCCATCTGCTCGAGTGTCGTCGTGATCAGCGTCGGCAGCACCCAGCCGGTGCCGCGGGCGCGTTGCGCGGCGACGATGGTGGCAAGTCCCTCGACCGTGGGTTCGGAATTGAGCATGACCCCGCCCGAGCCGTTGACCTGCAGATCGGTGCAGGCCGGCATCAGGATATGGGGGCGGGCGCCGGGCCGGTCGTCGGGCCGGGCCGGGCGCAGGGCAGTGATGCCCTCCGCCCCCATTTCGACGGCATATCCTTGGCGGAGCGCGCCGTCGTGCCAGATCAGCTCGGGCAGGATCAGGGTCATTTCAGAACGTCCAGATAGGGCGCGAAGGCCGCCTCGATATTGGCGTGGATCAGCGCCGCCGAGCGCGACAGCCCGCAGGTGCGCAGGGCATCGGCGCGGGTCAGCACGCAGGCCGGGAAATACTGTGCCAGCATCGGCAGCAACAGGGTCTGTGCGTCGATCCGTTTGCGCAGGGACGCAACGGCGCTTTGCGCCTCGGGCTGCGCCCAGTAATAGCGGATGCGGTCGGCATAGCCGAAGTGGCGCAGGCGGAACTGTTCGCCCGCATTGCCGTGGTAATGGCCCTGCCAGGACGAGGGATCGGCCTGCATCAGCCGCTCCATGACCTCGGACAGGTGCGGCGCGTCCGAGCCGAGCCAGCGGTCGATATGCGACAGCGCATAAAGCGCCTCGCGCAGGGCAAATGTCAGCGCCGGGCCGACCTTGAGCACCGCGAAATGCCGCCGGGCGAGATCGGGATAGACCCTGGCGGCCTGATAATCGGTCGAATGCGCTTCGAACGCGATGCCGGGGTGGGCGCCAAGCGCGGGCCACAGCAGATCGGGCAGGCGGATGTCGAAGGCGTGGACATGGGCCGGGGCGAACTCGAGTCCCGGCTGCACCACCAGTCCGTGGACCCGGCCCCAGGCCGCGGTCAGCCCGCGGTCGAGAAAGGCGTTGCGGGTGACCTGCAGCGTGTGCGCGGCGTCGAGCGGATCGGTCGGCACCACGTGGTCCTCGTCGGTCCTTGCGCCGCCCGGCGGCGGAACCTCGGTGCCGACGACATAGCAGATCCGTTCGGGATCGGGTGCGGCCTTTTCGGCAACCTCGGCCAGATCGGCGGCGCGGGCGGCGGCAAGCCCGTCGCCAAGCTGTGCCGGCTCACCGGCGCAGCCTTCGGAGCAGTCGAGGTGGATCTTGGTGAAGCCCGCCTGGACATAGGCCGCGATCATCGCGCGCGCCTTTTCCATCGCCTCTTCCGCCGGGGCGCTGCGCCAGGCCTGCGGCCCCAGATGGTCGCCGCCGAAGGTGATCGCCTCGGCCGGGTAGCCGACCTGACCGGCAATACCGCGGGCGAAGTCGATGAAATCGGCCGGTGTCATGCCGGTGTAGCCACCGAACTGGTTGACCTGATTCGACGTCGCCTCGACCATGATCGGCGCGCCGCGGTCGGCGGCCAGACGCAGACAGGCTGCAAGAACGTCAGGGTGGGCCGAGCAGACCGAGCCGAAGGCAAAGCCTTCGCCTGCAAGGTTGCGGGCGACTCCGGTCGCGAAATCGACCTGTGTCATCGTTTATCTCCTTTCGGCGAGCGCCAGCAGCCCCATGCCGCGGGCACCCGAACTGTCGCCATGCTGGGCGACACGCAGGGCGGGTGGCCTGAGCGCGCCAAGCTGGCGCGCCGCCAGGACCGGCATCAGTCGCTCGGTCAGCCGCGGCACCGTCGATGCGCCTCCGCCGAGGACGATGCAATCGGGATCGAGTGTCAACTGAAGCGTCAGTAGACATTCGGCAACAAGGTCGAGCCAGGCGGCCAGAACCTTGCCGGACGCGGCCTCGCCCGCATCGGCGCGGGTCACGACCTCGGCGCCGTCAAGACGGGTGCCGGTGAGGAATTCGGAGAGGCGGGACAGGCCGGAACCGGCCATGTAGCGTTCCATGCAGCCAAGCTTGCCGCAGCCGCATTGCCAGAGCGGCAGGCCATATGGGGCAAGCGCACGGGCCGGCATCCCGACATGGCCGATCTCGAGGATCGGGCCGACCGTGCGTTCGGGGATCTTGCCGTTGACGCAAAGCCCGGCGCCGACGCCGGTGCCGAGCACAAGGCCCACGACCTGTTCAAAACCTGTGCCCGCGCCGCCGTTGACCTCGGAATAGGCCAGCGCCATGCAGTCGTTGGCAATCGGAAAGCTGCGGCCAAGCCGTTCGGTCAGCGCGCCGCCAAGGTTGCGCCCCGAGACCGGGACGTTCGAGGCAAAGCATTCGCCGGTCAGCTTGTCGATCAGGCCGGGGATGCAGATGCCGATCGGCAGCTCGGGGTCCTGCGCCGTCGTCTGCAGCCATTCGATCTGCTGGGCGAGGCCCTCGACAAAGGGTTCGAATGCCTCGACCGGGGTCGGGGTGCGGCGCATGGTGAGCGTTTCCATCGCCGGGCCGAAAAGCCGCGCCTCGATCTTGGTGCCGCCAAGGTCGATGGCGCCGCAGGGGATGTCGCGCGCCATGCTCAGACCTCGGTGTAGTCGTAAAGGGTGACGCCTGTCACCACGCGCGACAGGCTGCCCTGTCCGGCGAAGGGATCGTCGATGTTCAGCCCCAGTTCCGCCGACCACATCACCGCCCAGACCTGTGCCGCAAGGACATAAAGCACCGCGTCCCATGCGGCGTCGCCGGAGAGCGGCAGCGGGATGTCGCAGCCCGTCGCGCCGATGGTGGTGACCGTGGCGTCGGGGTACTGGCGGCGGATTTCCTCGGCCACGTCGCGGTCGTACCGCGCGGTTCGGGGATCGGGGTGGATCATCACGACGACATGGGTCGCGGGGCCAATCGCCGCCTTGGGGCCGTGGCGAAAGCCGAGGGTCGAGTCCCACTGCGTCACGGTGCGGCCCGCGGTCAGTTCCAGCACCTTCAGCGCGCATTCGCGGGCGATGCCCTTGAGCACACCCGAGCCGAGGAAGATCGCGCGGTCGGGCCGCGCGGGACGGGTGGTGGCAAGCCCGGCCAGAACGGTCTCTGCGGCGCCTGCAAGGGCTGTCAGCCGCGCGGCGCTGCCGGTGCCGCCGGTCAGAACCGCAAGCGCCGACAACAGCATGGTCGAAAAGCTCGACGTCATGGCAAAGCCCGCGTCATGGGTCGCCTCGGGCAGGGAAAGGACGTGACGCTGGCCGGGACCGGGGGCGGGGCGGGTCGCCAGCGCGCCATCGGGGTTGCAGGTGATGTTGAGCTGGTGGACTTGCGGCGCCCGGGCGTCGAGCAGGTCCATGGTGCCGACGCTTTCCGAGCTGTTGCCCGAGCGGCCGAACTGCACCAGCAGCAGGTCGTCGGGCATCGGCAGGTAATCCTGCGGGGCAGCAACAAGATCGGTCGTGGGCACCGCGCGCAGATCGAGGCTCGGGTGGCTGCGGGGGCTGAGCGTGTCGCCGATGAAGGCCGAGGTGCCGGCGCCGCAGAACCAGACCCGGGCAATGCCCGCGGCGCGGATCTGGCCCGACAGGTCGGTTGCCCGGGCTTCCAGCGGACCCGCCCAGGCGCGCCAGATGGCGGGCTGGCTCTGGATTTCGGCCCAGGTGCGGCAGTCGTGGGAGAAGCTCATGTCAGGGATCCTTTCGCGAGGCGCGGGCCGAGAGGCGGGGCAGGGGGCTCCAACCGAAATCCTGCTGGAACGGGTAGCTGGGCGCGGGACGGTGGCGGTTCGACAGCGCCGCCATGTCCTGATTCACCGCGCCGTCGGTCAGCGCCATCAGCGCCGGGGCGGCCAGCGGCGCAAGATCGGGCGAGAGATAGCCGGACTTGACGACGATCAGCCGTTCGGTGGCGGGCTCGATGCCGAAACGGCGGAAATCGGCGAGGTCGTGGAACGGCCGGCGGCGCGCGGTCAGGATCACGCGCAGGCCCTCGAAATCAACAAGCACCTCGAGCAGGCGGCCGTCGCCAAGGATCTGCAGCACCGTTGCCGCCCCCGACACCCGGGGGCAGGGCGAGCCGAGGCTGCCGCCGATGGTCAGCGCAAGCGTGGCGCCCGTGCCCGCTGCGGCGGCGGCCTGCGCGGCGGGGGCATCGGCGATGCCCGCGAACACCGCCCCGCGCATTCCGCGCGCCCGCATCAATGCCAGCACATCGGCACGGTCGCCCACGCCACCCCCGGTCGGGTTGTCGCCGCTGTCGGCAAGGATCGCCGGGCCGGTCGTGGCGGCGGCGGCAAGATCGAGGCAATGGGCGAGCGGGCCGGTCGTGACGCCGAAATCGAACTGTGCGCGGGCGTCCCAATAGGATTGGCCAAGGCGGCTGCAGGAGGCGAGCACGGCGGCGGGGTCGGTGCCCGTCACCACCGCCGCGGCGGTGGCGCGGGGCGTGTCGGCCCAGACATAGCCCACCAGCAGGTTGGCGTCGCTGACCCCGGGGCGGGTATCCTCGGCCGGCAGCCGGGCATAGAGTTCGCGCGCCGGGCTGTCCTCGGTCGAGCTGCGCTCGCCCGGCATCAGCACCGGCACCGGGCACCAGCCGACCATCGGGCGCGACCCGCCGTTCAGGTGGCCGAGCAGCATGGTCAGCGCCCGGTTGCGGGTCTCGGTCACGTCGATATGGGGCGCGGTGCGGAAGGCGGCGAAGATGTCGATGGCATCGACGATCCGCTGGGTGAGGTTGCCGTGCAGGTCATAGCTGACCGCAATCGGCAGATCGGGGCCGACCAGATCGCGTACCGCGCCGATCCAGTCGCCCTCGGCATCCTCCATCCCCGCGACATGGATCGCGCCGTGCATCACCAGCAGAACGCCATCGACCGGCAGGGCGGCGGCAAGGCGGGCCAGAAAATCGCCGCGGAAGGCGGCCCAGGTCTCGGCCGCGACCGGCCCGCCGGGGACCGAGCGGGCGTGGAACAGCGGCGCGACATCGACCTCGGGCGGGAGCGCAAGCCGAAGCTCGGCCGCAAGGCCCGCGCCTTCGGCAACGGTGAAATCCTCGGCCGTCTGGATCAGCGGCGAATAGGTCGAACATTCGGTGTGGATGCCGCCGAGGGCGATGCGCATGGGGGCCTCAGAGCTGTGGCATGTAACGGGTGAGGGCGGCGAACCGTTGCCAGTCACGCGCCGGTTGCGGGGTCCATCCGGCCTCGGCCACGGCATAGAGCCGGGGGAAGACCATGTGGTTGAAGACCTCGGGCGTCAGGATGTGTTCGCACCAGATGCAGGCCTGAACGCCCGCAAGGGCGCCGCGCTCGGCTTCGGCCAGACCGCCTTCGGGATCGAAGGCATAGCAGCGTTCGGGCGTCACGGTCCCGGCCCAGGAGGCCCCGGGTTCCTCCCATCCGTCGGCCTGAACCATGTCGAGGTAATAGGCCTGCCCGGGGCTGGCGACGACCTGGTAGCCAAGCTCGGTCAGCCCGCGCACGAGTTCGGGTTTCTGCCAGGCGATCAGCAGCGTGCCGGACTGGTCGACCCCGCCGCCATGGGCGACCTCGTCCCAGCCCGCCAGTTCGCGCCCGAGGCCGCGCAGGATCCGCTGCACCCGGCGCAGGAAATGCGACTGGATCTGCGCCGTGCCCTGCAGCCCCTCGCGCTGCATCAAGACCTGCACCCTGGGCGAGCGCAGCCAGGCGCCGTCGGGCACCTCGTCGGCGCCGACATGGATCCACCTTGCCGGGAACAGGTCCGCGACCTCGGCCATGACGGTCTCGATGAACTTATAGGTCTCGGGGATGCCGGGGTTCAGCGCGTTGTTGGGAAAACCCTGAACCGAGCGATAGCTGTCGGCGGGTTCGTCCGGATCGGCAAGGTGGGGCAGGGCGGCCAGAACCGCGGTTGCGTGGCCGGGGATGTCGATTTCGGGGATGACCTCGATCCCCAGACCCGCGGCATGGGCGACAACCGCGCGGATCTGGTCCTTGGTGTAATGCCCGGCATAGGGGCGGTCGATATGGCCAAGCTGACCCACGAGGGCACAGCCGGGGCCGCGTACTGCGCCGATGTCGGTCAGTTCGGGATAGGCGTCGATCTCGATCCGCCAGCCCTCGTCATCGGTCAGGTGCCACTGGAACCGGTTCATCCGTGCCCAGGCCATGCAGTCGAGCAGGCGCCGCACCTGATCCACGGTCCAGAAGTGGCGCGACACATCGAGATGGGCGGCGCGATAGCCAAAGCGGGGCGCGTCCGCGATGTGGCCCGCGACGGGAAAGCGGAACAGATCGGGTGCCGCGAAGGCCGCATGGGCGATCTGGGCCAGAGCTATGAGGCCATGGAGCCGGCCTGCCGTGTCGGCAAAGCCGAGCGTGACCTCGGCGCCGTCGAAGTCGAGGCTGAAGGCTTCGGGCTCGATCCGGTCGGTGCGGGTGAAGCGGATGCGCGTCGCCGCCGTATCGAGGCGCAGCGGGTTGGTATGATCGGGGAACAACCGCCCGTGCAGGGCGGCGACATTGGCCAGTGCTGCGCGGTCATCGGGGTCGGTGTCGTCGGCCGGTGCCAGATGCGTGGTCGGGCCCCAGGCCGCGATCGCGGCCTCTGCCGGCCATGGCTGCAGGAACAGCGGCAGATCGGGGGGCGCGTCGGGCAGGGTCTTGCGGGCGCCAGTGCCGGTTTCTCCGTCGCGGGCCAGATCGCCGACGCTGACCGGCAGGGCCTGACCGTTCAGGTGCAGAACCGCCGATTTCGGCCCGTCGCAGCGGTGCTTCGGGATATGCAGCGCCACCCCGGTAAAGCCGAAATGCCAGATGCCGCCGGGCGGCACGCTCATCCCCTCGGGCATGGCGAATTCGTGATAGCTGGCGGTGCGCAGGCTCAGGTCGGCGCCGCGCAGCACCGCGTCGTCGGCAATCCGGGTCTGGGCGGAGAAACCAAGCCGCGCCCCGGCAAGCGGCCGGTCCGACAGGTTGTGCAGCGTCATCTCAAGGCCCGTGTCTTCGCGCGTGGCGGCGGCGTTGAACCGGGTCTCCAGCCGGAAATGGCACATGGGCGGGGTCCTCAGCAGGCGGCTTGGCATGGGTCTGCGGCAGGCGCGCCGCACGGCGTTTGCTAGTGTAACTTAATCACGAGTTAGCATAGCTAACAACATCGAATTGACGGGTTCAGCCAAACCTGCTCTGCTTGCGCCGAATACCGGAACAGGACAGGCCAGCATGACCGCGACCCCCACCAATCCCTTTGCCGCCGATCCCGACCGAGATCCCGACCGGGCCGCGATCTGGGAGATGCTGGTGACCCGCGACATCGCGGCCTTCCTGGCGGCCGACTGGGCAATGGTCGCGGAGGATTTCCTGGCCACCGAGTTCTTCGGGATCGACGCCGGGCGGCACCCCGATCCGGCGCAATGGCGGCTCGGCTTCGCGGATCTCGCCAGCTATCGCGACGAATGGCTGCGGCAGGCGGCGGCCGGGCAGGTCACGGCCTATGCCGAGGACCGCGGGGCCGCAATCCACCGCGCCACGCGGCTTGAGGCCATCGAGATTGCGGGCGACCGGGCACTGGCGCGCAAGTGCTTCATGGGCCGGATCGCTCTGGCGAGTGGCGGCGCGGAACGGATGGAATGGCAGACGCTCTATCATTGCCGGAATGTTGGCGGTGTCTGGAAGATCTGCGGCTTCATCGGGTATCTGCCGAACCCCATGAGGTAGGTGCCCCGGGTGACCGGGCAGGGCCGTTGGCGCACCCGCCGCGCCGCAGGCGCGGCCCGGCCCAACGCGCGGCGACGCGTCAGCGGCGCCGAGGGGCGGGAGCGCCCCCCGGGCGGGTTCAGGCGGCCCCGGCTGTCAGCAGCGAGGGGTCGATCTCGGTCAGCGGGATGCGGCGTTCGAAGGCGAGGCCGTCCTTGTCGAACAGGTGGCAATCGATGGCATCGAAACCGTGCCCGAGGCTGCGACCGATCTTGGCCGGGACGGTGCCTGCCAGCACGGCGATAAAGGCGACGTCGCTGCCGGGGACCGTGGCATGGGTCACGGTGTGGATCCCCAGCCGTTCGATCACCGCCGGCACGAGGTCGAGCACCACCTCGCCCGCGCCGAACCGGACATGTTCGGGCCGGATGCCGAGCGTCAGCTGCGTGCCCGCCAGACCCGGCCGCGCGACGACCGGCAGCCGCAGTTCGGTGCCGTCCGGCAGCGTCACGCTCGCCCCGGTCTCGTCGCTGTCGGTGCAGGTGACGGGAATGAAGTTCATGCGCGGGTTGCCGATGAAGCCCGCGACAAACAGGTTCTTCGGCTTGTGGTAGAGTTCGAGCGGCGTGCCGCACTGGCTGACCACGCCGCCGTCGAGCACCACGATGCGGTCGGCCATGGTCATCGCCTCGACCTGGTCGTGGGTGACATAGACCATGGTGGCATCAAGCTCGCGGTGCAGCTTTGACAGCTCGACCCGCATTTCGGCCCTGAGCGCCGCGTCGAGGTTCGACAGCGGTTCGTCGAACAGGAACACCTGCGGCTCGCGCACGATGGCGCGGCCGATGGCGACGCGCTGGCGCTGGCCGCCCGACAGCTGGCCGGGCTTGTGTTTCAGCCGCTCGTCGAGCTTGAGGATGCCCGAGGCGCGGCGCACCCGGGTTTCGACGTCGTCCTTGCTCATCCGTTCGACCCGCAGCGGGAAGGCGATGTTCTCGTAGACCGACATGTGCGGGTAAAGCGCATAGGACTGGAACACCATCGAGATGCCGCGCTTGGCAGGTTCGAGGTCGTTCACGACCTTGTTGTCGATGCTTATGGTACCGGACGAAATTTCCTCAAGCCCGGCGATCATCCGCAGCAATGTGGACTTGCCGCAGCCCGAGGGGCCGACGAAGACGATGAATTCGCCATGGGCAATGTCGAGGGAGACCCCCTTGATCACCTCGGTCTGGCCATAATTTTTGCGGACGTCGTCCATGCTTAGCTGGCCCATGGGTCGATACTCTCTCCGTGCGCTGGTGTTGGGGTGAAGGGTGGCCGCCGCCGGACGCCTTTTGGCGCCGGCGGCGGCCGTCTGGTTCCTACTGGACCGATTGAAGCTCGTCGGCCGCGACCTCGACTGCCTCGGCCGGATCGACCTCGCCCAGAACCACGCTCTGGATCGCTTCGTTGATGATGTCCTGCAGCGCGACATAGTCGGTCACGAAGGGCTCGGGTCCGCCATCCGGGATGGCCTGCAGGAACGGTGCCCAGGTCGGGTTCTGTTCGATCAGCGCGTCGGTTTCGGGGCCGGTGCGGATCGGGGTCCAGCCTTCGGCAAGGTCGAAGGGCATCTGGTGTTCGGGGCTGGTGAGCCATTTGGCAAGCGACAGCGCCTGCTCTTCGACGCCCGAGCCCTTGAAGACCGCGAGGCTGTCGGTGATCAGCAGCGTGCCGCTTTCGCCCGACGGACCGTGCGGGATGCGGGCGACGCCCCAGTTGACCCCCTCGGGCAGTTGAACGCGCTCCCACGGGCCCGAGACCATCATGCCGATCTGGCCTTCGGCGAACAGCGGGCGCAGCTTGGCGCGGTCATAGGCGACCGGCCCCGGTTCGGCATAGGGCACCAGATCGGCGATGAACTGCATGGTTTCGACATTCTGCGGGCTGTTGAAGACGATGTTGCCGTCGTCATCGACGACCGCCCCGCCGTTCGAATAGATCCAGTTCAGGAACTGGTGCATCGTGTTGTCGAACGAGGCGGCGGCCAGCCCGACGCCGGCGGAATCGGTATTTTCGGTGATGGTCTTGGCGTCTTCCAGCATCTCGGCCCAGGTCGTGGGCGGCGTTTCCGGGTCGAGCCCGGCGGCCTCGAACACGTCCTTGTTCCAGTAGAGCGCCTTGGTCGAGAAGGCGCGCGGCAGGCCCCATTGCTGACCGTTCCAGGTGATGGTGCCAAGGACCGGGGCGGCATAGGTCGCCTTTTCCGCGTCGGTCAGGTTCATCGGCAGGATCAGGTCGTTCAGCGCCAGCTGCTTGAGCGTCCGCGAACCCATGTAGGACAGCGCGGGCGGGTTGCCGGCGGCGGCAAGCGTGGTCGATTTCTCCTGGCACTGGCCCCAGGGCACGAATTCGACCGCCACCTTGTAGCCGGGGTTGTTTGCCTCCCATTCGGCGATCTGGGCGGCCTGCACCGGCACGCCGGGGGTGCCGTCGTCGCCGCAGACGATCATGCTGAGCGTCGTGTCGGCCATCGCGGTTCCGGCGGCGGTCGAGGCGAGCAGCAGCGCACCGAGGGTGATGGATAGGTTCTGTTTCACGCGGAGTCTCCCTGTTGAGGATTCTGGGTGGTTGGTCGTTTCTTCTTTGTCGTTATTCCTTGACCGCGCCGGCGGTCAGGCCGGCGACGATGTATTTCTGCAAGAACACATAGACGAGCAGCACCGGCAGGATGCCGACGAGGCTGGCGGCCATGAGTTCGTTCCACAACACGACCTCGCGGCCCTGGAACTGGTAGAGGCCGACCGGCAGCGGGTTGAGCTCGTTCACCGAATTGAAGGTCAGGGCATAGATGAACTGCTGCGCATAGGCGGTGATGAAGGTGGCGATGGCCACGACCATGATGCCCGGCAGCGCGACGGGCATGATGACCCGCACCAGGGTATAGATCCGCCCGGCGCCATCTACCCGCGCTGCCTCCTCCAGCTCTTTCGGGATCTTCAGCAGGTAGGAGCGCAGCAGCCAGATGCCGGTCGGGATGACAAAGGCCGTGCCCGGCGCGATCATCGCGAAATAGGTGTTCAGCAGGCCAAGCTGCAGCATCACCTTGTAAAGCGGGATGATCAGCACCGCGCCCGAGACCATGTTGACGGCAAGGAAGGCGCCCAGCAGCACGTTCTTGCCGACGAAAGCAAAGCGCGAGAAGGCATAGGCGGCCGGGACGATCGCGATCAGCCCGAGGATCGTCACGGTCGTCGCGATGAAGAACGAGTTCAGCATGTAGCGCCACAAGAGCGGCACCGAACTCCACATCGTGACATAGGCCTTGAAGCTCATGTCCTCGGTGATGAAGCGATAGGGGATCGACATCAGCCGGTCGAGCGGCCGCATCGACACCAGGAATGCCTCGAGGAAGGGCGCCAGGATGAAGCACAGGAACATCGCGATCCCGGCATAGATCAGCACGTATTCCCACCAGCGATAGCGGTTGATCATCTGATGTCTCCCCGGCTGGAAAGCTTGCGGATCATCGCGAAATAGACAAGCGAGAAGGCCGACAGGAACAGCACGATCATCACCGCGCGGGCCGCGCCCTCGCCATAGCGGAAGCGCGAGATCGCAGTCTTGTAGGTGTCGATGATCATCGTCGTGGTCGCGCTGCGCGGCCCGCCCTCGGTCAGGATCCAGATGATGTCGAAGGAATTGAAGGTCCAGATCGCCGAGAGCAGCGACATGGTCGCGACCGCGGGGGCAATCAGCGGCAGGGTAATGCGGCGGAAGCGGTAGAAGCGCGAGGCGCCGTCGGTCCAGGCGGCCTCGTAGAGGTCGGTCGAGACGCTTTGCATTGCGGCCAGGAAATAGACCGTCACCAGTGGCGTGCCGATCCAGACGTCGGTGACCACCGTCGACAGGAACGCCGCCTGCTTGTAGGCCAGAAACTCGAAGGGTTGCGAGATCAGCCCGATCCGCTGCGCCATCCCCGAGATCATCCCGAACTGGCCATTGTACATCCAGCCCCAGATGAACACGCCAACCGCCATCGGAATGATCCAGGGCGGCATCACAAGCAGCCGCACGAGCGTGCGCCCGGGCACGGCAGCGTTCAGAAGCACCGCGCCAATCAGGCCGAGCACGATCTTCAGCGCAACCGAGAGCGACATCCACAGGAAGGTCCGCGCGATCACGTCGGGGAAGCGACGTTCGAACATCGTCCTGTAGTTGTCGAAGCCGACATAGTTGGTGACCGGGTTCATCGAGGCGTCGGTGAACGACAGCCGGAACGTCTCGACCAGCGGCCAGGCCACGATGACCAGCGTCGTCAGCAGCGCCGGGAGCAGCAACAGATAGGGAAACCAGTCGGTCGGTTTTCTGGCGGGCCTGGCGATCGTCGCGGCCATGTCAGTCCTCCTTGTGCAACCCGTAGCTGTCGAACGTTGCCCACAACTCGGTCATGTCCACGACCGAGCGTGTCACCCGGGCCCGGTCCATGGCAAGAGCCGTGAGGCCCGCCTCGAGCGCGTCGAGCACGGTGACCTTCAGCGGCACGCCGTGATCGATCCAGGCGGCAATGTCCGCGGCCATCATGTCGTCGGCGCCATAGTGATTGGCGCGGGAGGGGCCGACATGGGCGTTTTCCGACAATGTGCGCGCGGTGAAGGCATCCGTCAATTTGAAGGTGTTGCGGATGAAATCGCCCTCGGCCATGCCGCGGGTGCCGATGACGGCAAAGCGGCGGAATTCGTCGGGCACGTTCATGTTGGTATGGAAGGCCATGGTCGAGCCGTCGGCATATTCGACGATGGCGGTCTGGTAGTCGATGATGTCGGCGTCGGATTCGAAGATCGCGTTGCCGCCGCCCCAGCGCGGCGTGAAGGGATAGATCCGTTCGGCGATGTCGGGCTGGATCCGGGTCGCGATCCCCACATAATCGGGCAGTTCGGCGGGGGCATTTTCGGGCGTGAAGCTTTTACGGCCGCCGAAAGAGGCGACGCGAAGCGGCCGGCAGCCGGTGACGCCCTGATAAAGGTCGATGTCGTGGCAGCATTTCTCCAGCATGAAGCCGCCGGAATACTTGGTATAGCGCCGCCAGTCCTGCATGAAGAACGCGCCATGGTAGCCGGCGATGTGTTCGGAGGCCTCGATCGAGACCACCTTGCCAAGCTGGCCCTTGGCCTGCGCCTCTTTCAGCATCACGTAGAGCGGCGAATAGCGCAGCACGAGGCCGATCATGATGCGGCGGTGGCCGCCGTGGTCGCGCATCAGTTCGAGCAGCTCGAAGGTTTCTTCCTCCGAGATCACCACCGGCTTTTCGGCAAATATGTGGGGGACATCGGCAAGGATGGCAGAGCGCAGGTGGCCGATATGCATGTGGTTCGGCGAGCCGATCATCAGCATGTCGAGTTTCTCGACCCGCAGCATCTCGTCCAGATCGTCATAGGCGGTAAGCTGATGGCCAAGCTGGCCTTCCAGATACGCGCGCCCGGCAGGGGTCGGGTCGGCGAAGGCGACAAAGTCGAAATCGGGCTTCGCCTGCTTGAACAGCGATGCCACGTGAGAGATGCGGGAGCCGAGCCCGACAATACCGACTTTCATGCTTCGGTCTTCCTTTTGATGTCGATGGCGGCACGGAGGGCGCGGATGCGGTCCGGGTCGGTTGTGCGGATGCCGCCTGCGGGGGCAAAGCCGAAGGCGGCAAGCGGGCCTGTGGCGGCGGCGGCGGGCGCCGAGCACGAGGCGTGAACCTCGCGGGCGCCGGTTGCGGCCAGCAAGGCGGGGGCGGTTTCGGCCGAGAGGCCGGCGCCGGGAAGGATGGTGATGCGCTCGCCCGCCGCCGCGACCAGCCGTCCGATCAGCGCGGCACCTTCGGCGGCGGTGGCGGCCTGCCCCGATGTCAGTATGCGGTCGAAACCGAAGGCTATGGCCTCGTCGAGCGCGGCGAAGGGATCGGCGGCCAGATCGAAGGCGCGGTGCAGCACCAGTTCCATCCCGGAGGCGGCATCGCGCAGCGGCGCCATGGCCTGCAGGTCGAGCCGGCCCTCACCGGTCAGCGCGCCGATGGCGACTCCGGCAAGGCCCGCGGACCTTGCGGCCGCGATGTCGCCGCGCATCACCTCGATTTCGGCGGCGGAATAGGTGAAATCCCCCGCCCGCGGCCGGATCAGGGCAATAACGGGGCAGGGGAGCCAGGCTGCCGCCTGCATCAGCCCGGGCGAGGGCGTCAGGCCGCCGATTTCAAGCGCCACGCACAGCTCCAGCCGGTCGGCGCCCGCGGTGACGGCGGCGGTGGCATCGTTGGCGCCGCCGACGCAGACCTCGAGCGTGACGGACGCCGCGGCCTGATGCCCCGAGGGAGAGAGCCCTGTCTTCGTGATCATGTCAGCCATTCTGCTCCATGACGGCAGTATGGCGGGGTGTTTTTGTACAAGTAAACAAAAAACTTTAGCGTAGTGAAAATTCAATAGTGCACAGCAAATAAGTGTCTGAGAGGAAACCAAGCGCCGACGCTTTGCGCAGGGTGCGAAAATGCGCGGGCGGGTTTTGGCAGAATCGGGCGCGGCGCCCTGGTCACTCGCGGTTCAGGGCGACGACGGGATCGAGCCGGGCCGCCGAGCGGGCGGGCAGGAAGCCGAAAGCGATGCCGATCAGGCTGGCCGACAGGAAGGCCGCGACGATCGAGGTCAGGGAGAAGTTGAGCCGCACCGTGTCGCCCAGTCCTGCCACGAGCTCGCCGATCCCGAGCGCGCCGACAATGCCGAGCGTGCCGCCGACAAGGCAGACCAGCACCGCCTCGATCAGGAACTGGCGCACGATGTCGGACCGCCGCGCGCCGATGGCGATGCGCACGCCGATCTCGCGCGTGCGTTCGGTGACCGAGACCAGCATGATGTTCATCACCCCGATGCCGCCGACGATCAGCGAGATCACCGCGATCATCGCGACAAGCAGCGTCAGCGTCCGGGTGGTCGAGGTGATCGTCCCGCGGATCGTGTCGGAGTTGATCAGGAAGAAATCCTTCCGCCCGTGCCGCTGAAGCATCAAGGCGGTGATCTCGGCCTGGGCTGTCATCATGTCGGAGCCGTCGGCGATCCGCACGCCTATACTGTCGAGGTGATCCTGCCCCGAGACCCGGGCCATGGCCGTGGCATAGGGGATCCAGACGTTGAGCGAGGACGGCCCGAAGGTTGCGCCAGACGAGCGGACGACCCCGATCACCCTGACCGGCACCCGGCCCAGCAACAGGACCTGGCCAATCGGGTCGATGCCATCGGCAAAGAAGGTGTCGCGCGTGTCCTCGTCGATCACCGCCACCTGTTCGAGCCCCGCCACGTCGCTTGCGTCGAACACGCTGCCCAAGACGGCGACATAGGCGTGGACGTCGAAATAATCGCCGCTGACGCCGTTGATCTGTGCCGTCGCCTCGATATTGCGCCAGATCACCGAGGCCGAGGTCGAGACCGCCGGCGACACGGCGGCGGCATAATCCTGCAGCGCAATCATGGTCGCGTCCGAGGGCAGCAGGGTCTCGATCCGGTTTGCGTCGCGCTGGCCGAAACCGGTGCCGGCGCGCACGGTGATGGTGTTGGTGCCAAGCGAGCTGATGTTTTCCAGCACTTTTTCCTGCGTGCCCGACCCGAGCGCGACCACCAGCACCACCGAAGCGATGCCGATGATGATGCCAAGCATGGTCAGAAAACTGCGAACCCGGTGGGTCAGCATCGCGTTCAGCGCCATGTTGAAGGTGTCGACAAGCCGGCGCAGCGCCGCGCCGGGATGCAGGCCCTTGCCCGAGACAGAATGCGGCGGATCGAGCACGGGGGCGGGTGTTTCGGGCGCGCTTCCGCCGCTGTCCGAGACGACCCTGCCGTCGTGAACCTCGATCACCCGTCGCGCCTGGGACGCGACGGCCGGATCGTGGGTGACCATCACGATGGTGTGGCCGCGGGCGTTGAGATCGCGCAGAAGGTCGATCAGTTCGGCGCCGCTGTGGCTGTCGAGCGCGCCGGTGGGTTCGTCGGCAAGGATCACCTCGCCGCCGTTCATCAGCGCGCGGGCGACCGAGACCCGCTGTTGCTGGCCGCCCGACAACTCGTTTGGCCGGTGGTCGAGCCGGTCGGACAGGCCGAGCCGGCCCAGAAGGTCGGTGGCGCGGCGGCGCCGCTCGCCTCGCGCCTCGCCGGAATAGATCGCGGGCACCTCGACATTGGCGAGTGCGTCAAGGTCGGGCAGCAGTTGATAGCGCTGGAAGATGAAGCCGAAATGTTCGCGCCGCAGCCGGGCGAGTTCGTCGGGCGCCAGCGCCCGCACGTCGCGGCCGCGGAACAGATAGGTTCCGGCATTCGGGCTGTCGAGGCAGCCGAGGATGTTCATCAGCGTCGACTTGCCAGAGCCCGAGGCGCCGATGATCGCGACCATCTCGCCGGGCCAGATGTCGATATCGATATCGCGCAGGACCGTGATGGTTTCGTCGCCGGCCTGATAGCTGCGGGTGATCCCGCGGGCGGAAATCAGCGGTTCGGTCATCTCAGAGCCCCATCGGCGGCCGCATCGGTCTGCCGCTTGTGGCAGGTGCCGCGATGGCCGTGCCGGTCACCACCCGGTCGCCTTCGGACAGGCCCGATCTGACCTCGGCCGTCACCTTGTCGTTCAGCCCGATCTCGACCTTCTGGGTCCGGCGGGTGGCGGTCTCCGGGTCCCAAACCTCGACCGTGGTGCCGCCCGGTCCCTTGCGGAGCGCCGCGGCCGGCACGGTCAGCACGTTTTCCGCCCGGTCGAGCACGATCGAGACCTGGGTCGTCATGCCGATCCTGAGCTTGTGACCGGGGTTATCGACGTCGAGCAGACCGTTGTAATAGATCGCCTCGTCGGAAGAGATCGTGTCGCTGTCCTCGATCTCGGAGGGCGCGGGTTCGATGTCGCGCACCACGGCAGAAAACCGGGTCTCGGGTTCGCCGAGGATCGTGAAGGTCACGTCCTGACCGGGCTGCACATGGACGACGTCGGCCTCGGAAATCTCGGCCTTGACCACCATGCGGTCGAGGTTGGCGATCTTGACGATGGTCGGCGCGTTCTGCACCGCGTTCACGGTCTGGCCGGCCTTGGCCAGTACTGCGACCACCGTGCCGTCGATCGGCGCGGTGATCTTGGTGCGGTCGAGCGCGATCCTTGTGGTCTCGACCGTCACCTCGGCCTTGGATTTCTGGGCCTGCAGCGCATCGCCCTCGGCGCGATAGACCTCGACATCCGCGACGGCCGCCTCGAGGTCTTCGGACGAGGCGTATTTCTGCGCGACGAGTTTCCGTTGCCGCGCCTCGATCAGTTCGGCCTTCTTCAGGCTGGCCTTCTTGGCGGCAATCTGGGCCTCGATATTCGCAAGGTCGGCTTCGGACTGCAGCACGGCGTTGTGCTGGTCCTGGGAATCGATCCGGGCGATCACGTCGCCCGCGGCGACCTGCTGGCCAAGCTCGACGGCCAGCGTCTCGATCTGGCCCGAGACACGGGCGCCGACCGAGACAAGCTGCTGCGCCTCGATCATGCCCGCGGCCAGCACCGTTACCGTCACATCGCCGCGGGCGACGGCCGAGGTGACGGGGACGGGCGGTGTCTGCAGGCCCGAGCGGAGGTGCCAGACCCCGTATCCCGCCCCGACGAGAAGCAGAAGGAAGAGAATTCGCAGGGTGGATTTCATGGGGCGCGGGCTTTCCGGTCAACGGGGACGTAGAGTCGTACTACGCAGGAATTCAATGTTTCCGTCGCGTCCCCCGTTTCGTCCCTTAGTGGCCGTGGCGCGACCCTTCGGCGCGGGACCCGACTTTGGCTTGCATTACATATGGTTTTGTGAATATGGAGCGGATGTTGTCCTGCTGCCGACGCGCGGCGTCTCAGCGGCAGGGCCCGGGTCAACAGAACCCGTGGAGATTGTGGAATGATATCTGAACGTTCCAGGCCTGCCGTTGTCGGGCTTGCGGGTCTTGTCTCGGTTTTACTGGCCATCGCTGCGCCTCTGGTGGCGGAGACGCTGACCCTGGCGCCGACCGAGGTAACCGCGTGGAAGGCCGTTTATGGTCGGGTGCAGGCCAAGGACACGGTGCCGGCCCGGGCGCGGATTGGCGGGGTTCTTGTCGATCTTGCGGTCAGAGAGGGCGAAAGCGTGACCGAGGGCCAGCACATCGCGACGGTGCAGGACGAGAAGCTCGCGTTCGAGATTGCAGCGCTCGACGCCCAGATGCGGGCGATCCAGGCGCAGCTCGACACCGCCCAGACCGAATTGCAGCGCGGCCAGTCGCTGGTCGCACGCGGTGTCGTCACCAGCCAGCGGCTCGACGAGCTTCGCACCGACGTGGACGTGTCCACCAATGACCTTGCCTCGACCAAGGCGCAGCGCGAGGTGGTGGTGCAGAGGAGTTCCGAAGGCGAGGTACTGGCGCCGGGCGACGGGCGGGTGCTGAACGTGCCGGTGACCCGTGGCGCGGTGGTGCTGGCCGGCGAGACCGTGGCAACCATCGGCGGCGGCGGGTTCTTCCTGCGCATCGCCCTGCCCGAACGACATGCCGAGGCGCTGCGCGAGGGAGCCGAGATCCACATCAACGCGAATGGCGCGGAATCGACCGGAACCATCGTCAAGCTTTACCCCGAGATCGAGGAAGGCCGGGCGATTGCCGATGTCGCGGTCGACAACCTTGCCACCGATTTCGTCGGGCTGCGGGTGCTGGTGCAGGTGCCGGTTGGAACCCGCGAGGCGCTGATCGTGCCGCGCCGCGCCCTTGCGACCCGCTCCGGGCTCGATTTCATCACCATCCTGCAGAATGGCAAGCCGGTCGAGCGAACGGTGATCGTGGCCGATGTGCCCGACCCCGACCAGATCGAGGTGTTGACCGGCCTGGTGCCGGGCGATGAGGTCGTCTTGCCGTGAGCACACCCTCGACGCCGCCGAAGCTTGGCATTGCCGGGGCGCTGACCCGCAGCTTCATCACCTCGCCGCTGACGCCCTTGTTCCTGCTGGCGGCCTTCGTCTTCGGCCTTCTCGCGCTGGTCTCGCTGCCGCGCGAGGAGGAGCCGCAGATCTCGGTGCCGATGGTCGACATTCTGGTCGATGCCTCGGGGCTGAGGGCCGAGGATGCGGTAAAGCTCATCACCGAACCGCTTGAGACCATCGTCAAGGGCATCGACGGGGTCGAGCACGTCTATTCCGAGACCCGGGACGACGAGGTGATGGTGACGGCGCGCTTTGTCGTCGGCACCTCGGCCGATTCGGCGGTGTTGCGGGTGCACGACAAGGTGCGCGCCAACCTCGACCGGATCCCGCTTGGCATTCCCGAGCCGCTGATCGTCGGCCGCGGCATCGACGACGTGGCGATATTGGCGCTGACGCTGTCGCCGCGGCCCGATGCCGCCGACCGGATCACCCCGAACGACCTGACCCGGATCGCGCGCCAATTGCGCACCGAGGTCGCCAAGATTGACGACGTGGGCCTGACCTATCTGGTGGGCGAGACCGGCGAGATGATCCGGGTCGCGCCCGATCCGGCCAGGCTTGCGCTGTACGGCGTGACGCTGCAGCAGCTTGCGGCCAAGGTCTCGGGCGCCAACAACACCTTCCCCGCGGGCAAGGTGCGGGACGCGGGTCAGCAGATCTCGCTGATCGCGGGCGAGACCCTGCGCACGCCCGAAGAGATCGGCAACCTGCTGGTCACAACCCGTGACGGCCGCCCGGTCTATGTCCGCGATGTCGCCAGTGTGGATTTCGGGGTCGAGGAAGGCGAGTCGCTGGTCGCCTCGGTCTCTGCAGCCGATGACGGGGTCGAACGGGCGCCCGCCGTGACGCTGGCAATTGCCAAGCGGGCAGGGTCGAACGCGGTGATCGTGGCCGAACAGATCCTGCACCGGGTCGAGGGGCTGAAGGGCAGCCTGATCCCCGACGAGGTGATGGTCGATGTCACCCGCGACTATGGCGAGACCGCGAACGAAAAGGCCAACGAGCTGCTCTACCACCTCGGTCTGGCCACCGTGTCGATCATCGCGCTGGTGGTGATGGCAATCGGCTGGCGCGAGGGGATCGTGGTTGCGGTCGTGATCCCGATGACGATCCTGCTGACGCTTTTTGCGTCCTGGCTCATGGGCTACACGCTCAACCGCGTGTCGCTGTTCGCGCTGATCTTCTCGATCGGGATCCTGGTCGACGACGCCATCGTGGTGATCGAGAATATCGCCCGGCACTGGGCGATGGGCGACGACCGCTCGCGCCGGCTGGCGGCAATCGAGGCGGTGGCCGAGGTCGGGAACCCGACCATCGTCGCCACGCTGACCGTTGTCGCGGCCTTGCTGCCGATGCTGTTCGTTTCGGGGCTGATGGGCCCCTACATGAGCCCGATCCCGGCGAATGCCAGTGCTGCAATGATCTTTTCGTTCTTCGTCGCCGTCACGGTCACGCCCTGGCTGATGCTGAAGGTGGCGGGGCGCGCGCCGACCAAATCGCACGAACAGTCCCAGGGCGGGGCGCTGGGGCGGGTCTATGCCGCCGTCGCCCGGCCGATCCTGAAGACCAAGGCGCGCAGCTGGCTGTTGCTGGCCGTGGTGATCCTGATGACGGTCGGCTCGACCTTTGCCTTCTACACCAAGCATGTCACGGTAAAGCTTCTGCCCTTCGACAACAAATCCGAGCTGTCGGTGGACATCAACCTGCCCGAGGGCAGCGCGCTTGAAACCACCGACGCGCTGGCGCAGGACATTGCCCGCATCGTGCTGGAACTGCCCGAGGTGCGCTCGGTGCAGACCCATGCCGGCACCGCGGCGCCCTTCAACTTCAACGGGCTCGTTCGCCATTCCTATCTGCGCGAAAAGCCCGAGATGGGCGATGTCGCGATCAACCTGCTGCCGAAGGGCGAGCGGGACCGCGCGAGCCACGACATCGCTCTCGATATCCGGCAGCGGATTGCCGCGCTCGATGTCCCGGCGGGCACCAGCCTGAAGGTCGTCGAACCGCCCCCCGGGCCGCCGGTTCTGGCCACGCTGCTGGCCGAGATCTATGGCCCCGACCCCGAAACCCGACGCGCTGTGTCCGAAAAGGTCGAGGCCGCGTTCCGGTCGATTCCCTTCGTGGTCGATGTCGACAATTCGCACGGGCAGTCCGCGCGCCGGCTGCGGATGAGCATTTCCACAGACGACACCGAATTCTTCAAGGTCCAGGAAAGCGACATCTTCGATACGATCTCGATCCTGAACGGCGGTCAGACCGTGGGCTATTCGCACCGCGGCGGCGGACGCGACCCGATTCCGATCCGGATCGAACGGCCGGCGGGCGAACGGGTGATGGACGAGGATTTCCTGACCACGCCGATCCCCGCCGACGTGATCCCGGGCGACACCGGGGTGGTTGAACTCGGCGATGTGGTGCGCGTGACCGAGGAGCCGTCGTCCTATCTGATCTTCCGCCACAACGGATTGCCGACCGAGATGGTGACAGCCGAGCTTGCCGGCCAGTTCGAGGCGCCGCTTTACGGGATGTTCGCGGTGCGCGACGCGATCGACGCGCAGGACTGGACCGGTCTGCCCAAACCCACGATCCGGATGCACGGCCAGCCCGAGGACGAAAGTGCCACGACGCTGCTGTGGGACGGCGAATGGGAAGTCACCTGGGTTACCTTCCGCGACATGGGGGCCGCGTTCGGCGTGGCGCTGCTGGGCATTTATATCCTGGTGGTGGCGCAGTTCGGATCCTACAGGCTGCCGCTGGTGATCCTGACCCCGGTGCCGCTGACCCTGATCGGGATCGTGTTCGGCCACTGGCTGTTCCATGCCCCCTTCACGGCGACCTCGATGATCGGCTTCATCGCGCTTGCCGGCATCATCGTGCGCAACTCGATCCTGCTCGTCGATTTCATCCGTCACGGCGGCGCCCCGGGGCAACCGCTGACCGAGGTGCTGCTCGAGGCCGGCTCGATCCGGTTCAAGCCGATCCTGCTGACGGCGCTGGCGGCGATGATCGGCGCGGCGGTGATCCTGACCGACCCGATCTTTCAGGGGCTCGCGATCTCGCTGCTGTTCGGGCTGGCGTCCTCGACGCTGCTGACGGTGCTGGTGATCCCGGCGATCTATCGCGTGCTCAAGACCTGAGGACACCGCCAGACCGCACAGGATGCCGGGCTGCGTCCCGGCGTCCCGCACCGGCATATTTTCCTGCCCGTCGCCCTTCCCCTATGTTAGGGCTGACCGCTCAACGGGAACCGGCGCGATGACCCATTCAACGAAACCTGTCAGGCCCTGCCACGTCTGCGGCAAGAGCTTTCCCGAACTCCGGCTTCGGCCCTGGATCTCGGTCCGGCCGGGCGTTGCGCGGCTGATCGAGGCGGCGCATCCGGGCTGGGGCGACGGCCAGTTCATCTGCCTGCCCGATCTGGCCCGATACCGCCGATCCTATGTCGAGAGTCTTCTGGAGGAGGAGAAGGGCGAGCTTGGCGCGCTCGACCGGCAGGTGATCGAGGCGATGGAGAACCAGCAGACCGTTTCGCGCAACCCCGAGGAGGAGGCGCTGGAACACGCGACCTTCGGCGAGCGGGTCTCGGACCGGGTGGCGAGTTTCGGCGGAAGCTGGGCGTTCATCCTGAGCTTCATGGCGATCCTGTTCCTGTGGATCTCGGTCAATGTGCTGGGCCTTCTGTCCCGGCCCTTCGATCCCTATCCCTTCATCCTGCTCAACCTCGTGCTGTCAACGATTGCCGCCTTCCAGGCACCGGTCATCATGATGAGCCAGAAGCGGCAGGAGCAGAAGGACCGGCTGCGGGCCGAGAACGACTATCGGGTCAACCTCAAGGCCGAACTGGAAATCCGCCAGCTTCACGAGAAGATAGACCACCAACTGGCGCGGCAATGGGAGAAACTTGCCGAGATGCAGCAGATCCAGATCGACCTGATCGAGGAGGGGATGAATGGCCGACGTGGAAGCTGACGAGACCGAAGCGCCGCGTCTGCGCCGCTGGCTCGGGATCTTCGAGTACCCGGTGGTGCGCACGGTGGTGCCGCTGGCGCTGGTCGGGCTGGCGATCTTCGTGCTGCACGAGTTGCTGCGCGAGGTCAGCTGGGCCGAACTGCGGACCGATCTGGTCTCGGCCAGGCCCTCGGCGGTTCTGGCGTCCATCGCCTATACGGCGGTCAGCTTTGCCGCATTGTCGCTTTATGACGTCTTCGCGGTGCGCAGCGTCGCACCGGGGCAGGTGCCGCCGAAGGTCGCGGCAGCCGCGGGAGCCGCGGGCTATGCGATCTCGAATCTGATCGGGTTTTCCTATGTCACCGGCACCGCGATCCGGTTCCGGGTCTATTCCGGGCTGGGGCTCGACGTTGCCCAGATCGCGCTGCTGCTCGCGATCTCGTGGAGCGCGTTCTGGATGGGGCTGGTGCTGGTCACCGGCGGGCTGCTGGTGTTTCACCCCGTCGGCATCTCGACCGTGCTGCCGATCCCCGAGACGGTCGAGACCGCGGTCGGGATCGCGATGCTGGCGGGGCTGGCGGGGTTCTTCCTGTGGCTCTGGCGCGGTCGCAACGTGGTCAGCATCCTCGGGCTGCGGTTGCAGGCGCCGCGGATCGGCGAGGCGCTGGGGCTGACCTCTGCCGCCGTTGCCGACCTGATCGCGTCGTCGCTGGCGCTTTACGTTCTGATGCCGGCGGACCTTGCCACCGGGTTTCCCTATTTCTTCATCGTCTATGTGGCAGCGATCGCGCTTGGCGTGCTCAGCCACGCGCCGGGCGGCATCGGGGTTTTCGAGGCGACGATGATCGCAGCCCTTGGCGCGGCGGGGCGGACCGACGTGCTGGCGGCGCTGCTGCTCTATCGTGCGATCTATTACGGGCTGCCGTTCATGGTCGCGACCACAGGCCTTGCCCTGACCGAGGTGCATCTGCGGCGCCACCGGATCGGGCCGGCGGCGCGGCGGGTCTATGGCATCCTGCGGCCTCTGGTGCCGATGCTGGCGGCGGCCCTTGCGCTGATCTCGGGCACGCTCCTGCTGTTGTCGGGGAACCTGCCGGCGGTCGGCGGGCGCCTCGACGTGCTGCAGGATCTTCTGCCGCTGCCATTGGTCGAGGTCTCGCATCTGGTCGGCAGCGTCGTCGGCGTCCTGCTGCTGATCGTGGCGCGCGGGCTGTTCCGGCGGCTCTATCGCGCCTGGCTCGCCGCGATGGTGCTGCTGGCAATCGGTTTTGCCGCCTCGCTGATCAAGGGCATCGATGTCGAGGAAGCGGTCGCGATCCTCGTTGCCGCGGGCCTTCTGTGGCTGTTCCGGGGCGCGTTCTATCGGGTCGAGGGCGCGGCCCCGATGCGCCTGAACCTTGGCTGGTTCATCAGCGTGGTGGCGCTGTTTGCGGCGCTGACATGGATCGGATTTCTGGCCTATCGGCACGTCGATTACCGCGATGCGCTGTGGTGGAAGGTGTCGTGGTCGGGCGACGCCAGCCGGTTCCTGCGCGCCAGCCTTGCCGGGTCGGTGGTGTTGGCAGCGCTGGCGCTGAACTCGCTGCTCGGTGCCCGCGGGCGGGTTCACCGGCCCGGGCCGATCCCGCCCGAAGTGCATCGGCTGCTGGCCGACGCGCATGACAGCGAGGCGAACCTCGCGCTGCTGGGCGACAAGTGCTTCCTGTTCGACCCCGAGCACCGCGCCTTCCTGAGCTTTGCCGATACCGGCGCCTCGCTGATCGCCAAGGGCGATCCGGTGGGCGAGGAGGCGGCCGGGCGGCAGGTGCTGTGGCAGTTCCGCGAGATGGCCGACCTTGAGGGCAAGCGGCCGGTGTTCTATGCCGTTTCGTCCAAATACCTGCCGACCTTCCTCGACATGGGGCTGACGGTCCTGAAGTTCGGCGAGGTGGCGCGGGTCAACCTGACCAGCTTCACCATCGACACCAAGAAGATGAAGGATTTCCGTCAGGCGAAGAACCGCGCCAAGCGCGAGGGCCTGAGCGTCGAGATCGTGCCGGCGGCCGAGGTGGCGGCGATCTTCCCCGATCTGAAACGGGTGTCGGATGCCTGGCTGACCCACAAGCAGGGGCGCGAGAAAAGCTTTGCGCTTGGCGCCTGCACCAAGGACTTCCTGGTCAATTTCGACCATGCGGTGCTGCGTTTGCCGCCGGTCGACGGGGCGCCGGGGCAGATCGTTGCCTTTGCCAACATCCTGCGCGGCGGCACCGACGAGCTGTCCGTCGATCTCATGCGCTATGACCCGGCGGGGCCGAAATATGCCATGGACGCGCTGTTCGCCGAGCTGATGCTCTGGGGGCAGGCGCAGGGGTTCGCCTGGTTCAACCTTGGGGCCGCACCCTTCGCCGGGGTCGAGACCCATGCGCTGGCCTCGTTCTGGCACCGGCTGGGCGGCTTTGCCTTCGAGCATGGCGAACGGCTCTATCACTTCGAGGGGCTGCGCAGCTTCAAGGAAAAGTTCGAGCCGGTCTGGTCGCCCAATTATATCGTCAGCCAGGGCGGGCTGGCGGTGGCGCGGGCCTTTGTCGACGTGAACCAGCTGATATCCGGCGGCGTCAAGGGTCTGGTCCAGAAGAAGAAATCCTGACACCCGCGCCGCCTTCGGCCCCCCGGCACCTTCGGGGCGCCGGGGGTATCTGATCGGTGCTCAGGCCTCCCAGGTCACGGTGCCGCCGCAGATCGTCATCTGCGCCGAGGCTGTGGTCAGATCCTCGGGTGCCAGCGCCTCCAGATCGTGGGACATGACCGCGATGTCGGCCATCATGCCGGGGCAGAGCCGGCCCTTGCGGGATTCGTTGAACTCGACCCAGGCATTGTCGGCAGTATAGCTGCGCAGCGTGTCCATCAGGCTTTGCCGCTGGTCGCGCCAGGGCGCGGGCATCGGGCTTGGCGCGACGGCGGACTTGACCGTTTCCATGACATCGACCGGGATCACCGGCCAGTCGGTCGAAAAGATGACCGGCACGCCGCTGTCGCGGATGGTCTGCCAGGCATAGGCCATCGGGATCTGGTGGTCGTGCAGCACGCGATTGACGCCATCGGTCGGGAAATACGCCCCGAAGGGCGCGTGTCCCGGCTGGATCGAGGCGACGACGCCGAGTTCGGTAAAGCGGGGCAGATCGTCGGGGTGCAGCGTCTCGATATGTTCGATCCGGTGGCGGCTGTCGCGCGGACCATTGGCGTCGCGGGCGGCGGCAAACCCGTCGAGCGTGCGGCGCACCGCCAGATCGCCGATTGCGTGGACCGAGATCTGCATTCCCATGGCATCGGCGCGGACGCAGGCGGCATTGAAGTGCTCGGGCTCGAACACCGCGTCGCCGATGTGGTCGGTGCCGGGGTAGGGTTGAAGCATCAGCGCCGTGCGGCTTTCCACGACCCCGTCCATGAACATCTTGAGCCGGTTGCACCACAGCCGGTCGCTGCGGAACCGCTGGCGCATCTCCTCGGCCTCGGCCAGCCTCTCGACCGGGTCATAGCCTTTCAGGTGGAACGGGACCTCGATGCGGCAGAGCAGCTTGCCCTCGGCCTCAAGCTCGGCCAGCAGTTCGAGGGTATAGATATTGCCGTCCATGTTGTGCAGCCCGGTGATGCCCTGGCGCGCGCAATGCTGCAGGCCGCGGGCAAGGGCGGCGCGGTCCATGGCGCGCTGAGCGGACGTTGCCGGCGGCACCGGATCGGCGCCGGTCAGCATCCCCATCATGTCGCGGCCGCCATAGCGCGTCAGCCGCAGGACCGGGCCAAAGGCGCCGGCCTCGCGCAACTCGCCCGCCGCTGTGCCATCGGCGGCCATCTCGATCTCGGACCCCATGTCGACCTCGGCGCCATGCAAGAGCCCGGCAAGTTCCAGCGCCGCGGTATTGGCCCAGATCGTGTGATGGTCGGGCGCGACCATGGCAAAGGGCCGGTCGGGGACGACGCGGTCCAGATCCTGCCGTGTGGTCATGTGGCCGGGACCGAGGATGTCATAGCCCGCCATCACCGCGAAAACGACCGCGTCGTCGGGGCAGGCCGCGACCCAGGGGCGAACCGCGTTTTCGAGCGCCTCGAACCCGTGGACCCCATAGAGGCTCAGCATGTCGAGCTCGGCCGAGCCGCCGAACAGGTGCACATGGCTGTCGATGAACCCGGGCAGCACCGTCGCGCCCATGGCATCGACGATCCGCGTGCCGGGTCCGGCAAGGGCGCGGATCTCGGCGGTGTCGCCCACGGCGGCGATGACCCCGCCCGCGATCGCCAGCGCGGTGGCAAAGGGGCGGGCCGGATCGAATGTAATCAGACGGCCGTTCAGAATCACGATGTCGGGGGTCATTTCAGTCTCCGGGCAGAAAAATGGCGCGTCCCGGCCGGGACGCGCCGTGTCAACGTCACTTCTGAAGTTCGGTCCAGATCGCGGTATAGATCTTTTGCGCCTCGGGCGAGCAGGTCTTGCCCATGCGCGCCGCCCCCTTCAATTCGTCGGGGATGATCACCTCGGGCGCCGAGGCCATCTCGGGGTCGAGGAATTGCTCGGAGCCCTTGATGCCGTTGGCATAGCGGGCAAAGTTCGACAGCATCGCCGCGTTCTCGGGATCCATGATGAAGTTCAGGAACAGTTTGGCATTGTCGACGTTTTTGGCGTCGGCGAGGATCGCGGCATTGTCCATCCAGATGCCGTATCCCGTCTGCGGATAGCCATAGGCGATATCGGGGTTCTGCAGCCGCGCCCGCATGCTGGAACCGTTCCAGTCGACGCCGGCGGCAATGTCGCCCTTGGCGTATTTCTCGATGCTGCCGTAATCCATCGACAGCCAGTACTGCTTGGCCTCGACCAGCTTGTCGCGGACCTTCTTCAGCACTTCCTTGTCGGTCGTGCATTGCTCGCCGCCGAGATAGTAGATGGTCAGCGGCATGACGTCGGCCATCTCGGGGATGACGTTGATCTTGCCCTTCAGCTCGTCGGGCGGATCGAGGAAGATCGCGGCAGTGTTGATGTCGCCGCCATAGACCGAGGTGTTGACCGTCATGCCGACGGTGCCCCACAGCCACGGCACGGTGTAATGCCGGCCCGGATCGAATTCGACATCGACCCATGCGGGATCCATGTTCTTGAAGTTCTCCATCTCGTCGGGGCGCGATTCCATCAGCAGCCCTTCCTGCAGATAGATCGGAAGGAAGGTCCCCGAGGGCACGACGATATCGAAGCCGTGGCCGCCGGCCTTGAGCTTGGCCAGCGCGGTATCGTTGCTGTCATAGTCGGTAATCGTGACCTTGACGTCGAATTGCTTCTCGAACTTCGCGATCATCTCGGGGCTGGTGTAGTTGCCCCAGTTGAAGATGTTCAGTTCGCCCTCCGCGAGGGCGGGCGACGCAGCGGCAAGGGTTGCCAGGGCCGTCAGTATCAAGCGCATTGGGGGGTATCCTCACTGTTGTTTATACTGGGTCGTCTATTTTCGGTTTCGGCTGAGAAAGTAGAAGGCCAGAACGATCACGACCGAGATCGCCAGCAGGGCGGTCGAGATCGCGTTGATCTCGGGCGTGATGTTGCGTCTGAACTGGCCCAGCAGATAGGTCGGCAGGGTCTCTTGCCCGGCCGACTTGATGAATTCGGTGATCACCACATCGTCGAGCGAGATCACGAAGGCCAGCATCGCGCCCGACAGAACGCCGGGCCAGAGCTGGGGCAGGGTGACATAGCGGAACACCCGCCACGGCGTTGCATAGAGGTCCATTGCCGCCTGTTCGAGCCCGAGGTCCATCCCCTGCAGCCGCGCCCGGATCGGCATGTAGGCAAAGGGGATGCAGAAGGCGGTGTGGGCAATGATCAGATAGCCGAGCCCGGTATAGCCGGTCTGGACCTTGATCACGGCAAAGAAGATCAGCAGCGCCACGGCGGTCACGATCTCGGGCACCATCAGCGGCTGGTTGATCATCGCGAAGACGGCGGAATAGCCCCGGAACCTGCCCTTGCGGGTGGTGGCAAGGGCCGCGAGCACCGCGCAGGCGGTCGCGATGACCGAGGCCGAGGTCGCGAGGATCAGCGAACGCACCGTCGCTTCCTGCACCTGCTGGTTCTGCCAGGCGCTGACGTACCAGCGCCAGGACAGCCCCTCCCAGGTCGCGATCGAACTGCCGGCGTTGAAGGAATAGATCACCAGCAGGATGATCGGCAGATAGAGCGCCAGAAAGCAGATCGTGGCGAGCGTGACAAAGCCGGGTTGGCGGCGAACATCGAAACCTCTAGCCATGGTGGCTGTCCTCCTCGCCCGCGGTGCGGACATAGAACAACAGCGCCACGGTCACGATCACCAGCAGCGTCAGCGACAGCGCGGCGCCAAGCGGCCAGTTGCGTCCCTGTCCGAACTGCAGCTCGATCAGATTGCCGATCATCAGATCGGTGCCGCCGCCCAGCACCCGCGGCGTGACATAGGCGCCAAGCGAGGGCACGAAAACGAGGATCGATCCGGCGATGACCCCGGGTTTCACCAGCGGCAGGATCACCCGCCGCAGCACCTGCCAGCGGGTGGCATAAAGGTCGTATCCCGCCTCGACCAGGTTGAAGTCCATCCGCTCCATCGAGGCATAGATCGGCAGCACCATCAGCGGCAGATAGACATAGGTCATGCCGAGCAGGATGGCGAATTCGGTGAACAGCATCTGGATCGGTTCATGGATGATCCCGAGCCGCATCAGCAGCGTGTTGATCGTGCCCTCGTTGCGGATCAGCTCCATCACCGCGAAGGTGCGGATCAGCAGGTTGGTCCAGAACGGAATCATGATCAAAAGCATCCACAGATCGCGTTTTGCCCGCGGCCGGGTCGCGATGAAATAGGCGGTCGGGAAGCCGAAGATGAAGGTGAGGATCGTGGTCAGGACCGACAGCTTGATCGATCGCCAGAAGATCGACAGGTGGGCATCGGCGAAGGTCACCTGATCGGTAAAGAAATCGCGGTTGAAAAGAACGTTGAACCAGCCGTCGAGCGAGAATTTCCACACCACCCCGCCGTAATCGCCCGGGGTCAGGAAGGAATAGATCAGCACGATGATCAGCGGACCCGAGGCTGCGAACAGCAGCACCACCAGGGTCGGGGTCAGCAGCAACCAGCGGTTGCGGGTTTCGCGGCGTGCGGGGTCTGGCATGGGCTCAGTCCCTCAGCACCTGGCCGGTGCCGGGCGCAAGCCTGACCCCCACCGTGTCGCCCACCGCGCGGGCCTCGTGGCCGCCGGGCTGGTTCTGTTCGCGCAGAACGAACCGCGTGTCGCCATCGAGCGCGACGTGATAATGCGTGTCGGTGCCGAAATAGACGATGTCGCTCAGCTTGCCCTTCAGCGCCGCCCCCTCGGGGTCGCAAAGGCTGGTGTGTTCGGGCCGGATCGCCAGCGTTGCAGCCCCGCGCGGGATCCCTTCGGCCGGTGCGTGGGCCGCGATTTCGGCGCCCGAGGGCAGCCGCAGCCGGGCCTGTTCATCTGCAAAATCAAGCACCTCGACGGCCAGAAAGTTCGTTTCGCCAATGAAATCGGCGACAAAGCGGTCGGTCGGCCGGTCATAGATTTCGCGCGGGCCACCGATCTGGCGGATCTGCCCGCCGTTCATCACCGCGATCCGGTCCGACATTGTCAGCGCCTCTTCCTGATCGTGGGTGACGAAGATGAAGGTGATCCCGGTCTCGGCCTGCAGCCGCTTCAGCTCCAGCTGCATCTCCTTGCGCAGCTTGTAGTCGAGCGCCGAAAGCGGTTCGTCGAGCAGCAGCAGCTTGGGCCTCGGCGCCAGCGCGCGGGCCAGCGCCACCCGCTGCTGCTGGCCGCCCGAAATCTCCGAGGTGCGCCGGCCGGCCATCTGGGTCATCTTCACCAGCGCCAGCATCTCGTCGACGGTCTGCTTCACCTCGGCCTTCGGGCGGTTCAGCATCTGCAGCCCGAAGCCGATGTTTTCCGCCACGGTCATGTGGGGGAACAGCGCATAGGACTGGAAGACCGTGTTCACGGGGCGGCGGAACGGCGGCAGGCCGAGCAGATCCTGACCGTCGAGCGTCACCCGCCCGGCGGTCGGGTCGACGAAACCCGCGATCACCCGCAGCAGCGTGGTCTTGCCGCAGCCCGAGGGGCCAAGCAGGGTGAAGAACTCGTTTTCCCGGATCGTCACGCTGACGTCGTCCAGCGCGATGAAGGTGTCGGTGCCATCACCGAACTCCTTCCTGACGCGGTCTATCTCGATCATTTTCCCCACCCCGAATTTTTGATCAACTTTTCTGTGGCGATCGAATTTCATGGCGGCGCCGGATTCAACCGGGGCCCTGATATCCGCGGCATTCTGTGACAGGCTTGCGGAAAATGGCGACGTCTCAAGCCACCATCGCCCGCATACTGTGCATTTGGCAAGGACGTACTCTTGTGCCTTCCGCTGGGGGAATTCGCCGCCACAACTCGCGTTGACGGTGTGGGACGCGAGTTGTGGCGGGCCACCGACTCAGCGCATGGCGGACATCGGCAGATCCATGGGCCAGGGGCGCATCGCCGGGCGCATCTGTTCCCAGGCGTGGGCCATGCGCAGCACGCCAAGATCGTCGAACCGGTGCCCCGCGATCTGCAAGGCCAGTGGCACTCCGTTGGCATCATAGCCGCAGCACAGCGCCACCGCGGGCTGTTCGCTCATGTTGAAGGGCAGGGTGAACCCGATCTGATCCATCGGCCGGGTAACGTCGTTGTTGGCATAGCCCCATTCGGCCGGGAAGCTCGCATTCGCCGACAGGGGCGACAGCACATAGTCAAATCCCTGCGTCGCGGCGACGGTCCGGTTGCGGATCACCACCGACTGCTCGAAGCCGCCGAAGACCTCGAAGCCGCTCAGACCGTCGGCAGACAAGGCCCATTCCAGATAGAGCGGCAGCACCCTGGCGCGCTGCTCCGGGCTCATCTTTGCCAGATCGGTCGCGGCCCGGACCCGCCAGAACAGTTCAAGCCCGTCCAGCATGTCGTTCGTCATCCAGGGGTCGATCGGTTCGACAATGGCGCCAGCCGCCTCGAAGGCGCGGGCCGCGGCCTCGACCGGCGGCAGGACCTGCGGGTCGAGCGCCATGCCGCAACCGGCCTCGAGCCACAGCCCGATCCGCACGCCTTTCAGATCCATGTCGAGATCGGTCCAGGGCAGCGCCTCGGGCGGCAGGTTCATGCTGTCGCGCTCTGCGGGGTCGGGGCGCGACAGCACCGCCATCATCAGCGCGGCGTCTTCGACCGTGCGGCACATCGGACCGGCGACGCGGCCCATGTAGGGCGGCGCAATCGGGATCCGGCCAAGGCTCGGCTTCAGCCCCACCAGCCCGTTCCAGCCGGCCGGAAAGCGGACCGACCCGCCGATGTCGGTGCCGATGTGGAACGGTCCGTATCCCGCCGCCCCCGCCGCCCCGGCCCCGGCGCTCGACCCGCCCGGGTTCATCGCGGTGTTCCAGGCATTGCGGGTCAAGGGGTGAAAGCTCGACAATCCCGACGAGAACATGCCGAATTCCGGCATCGTGGTCTTGCCGAGGATCACGGCGCCGGCCTCGCGCATCCGCGCGGCCGGGGGGGCATCCTCGGTCGCGGGGGAAAGCAGGCTTGCCGCCGAGCCGAGCGGCACGGGCACGCCTTTGGTTGCGATGTTCTCCTTGATCGTCGTGGGGATGCCGTCGATCGTGATGCCGTCGCGGGTGATCGGTGTGCCGGCCTGCCAGCGCGCCTCGGACTGCCGCGCCATCTGCAGCGCACCGTCAGGGTCGAAGGCATAGGTCGCGTGCAACTGCGGTTCGCAGCGCTCGATCTGGGCGATCACCGCCTCGGTGATCTCGACCGGCGATAGCGCGCCGTCGCGATAGCCCGACAGCATTTCGGTGGCGGAGAGGGCGTGAAGGGGAGGGGTTGCAGGCATCGTGGATCCTTCGGCAGATCGGTTTCCGGGGGTGCCGCTATCGCGTGGCGGACAGACGGCGCTGATTCGCGTTTGACGAGATATCGGCACGCATGTATTGATTGTTAATACACTTCAATCGTACATCGAACCTATCGGACCAGTAAACGATTTGCTCATCACATGTGCACCCGGTTTTCCGATTTGGCGGCCTTTCGGAGGAACATGACCAATTTTCCGGCAGACTTGAAACGGGGTCGTCCCGGCGGGCGGCGATCCGGGCGGGCGACGGCGGTCACAGGATATGACGGCCGCACCATGATTGCCCGCGGCACCGCGATTCCGCTCGACGAGGGCAGCACCGACCCGCTGTTCGTGCGGGCCGCGGCGCGGGCGATGGCGGTGCTGTCGGCGTTCCACTACGTCGACCGACCGCTCAGCCTGTCCGAGATCGCGAAGGAAACCGGGCTGGACCGCAGCACCACGCAGCGGATCGTGCACACCTTGCGCAAGCTCAACTATCTCCAGCGCGACGAGCACGATCGCGGCTTTGTTCCGGGGATCCGGATTTACGATCACATTTTCGATGCGATGCGGCTGAACGGTCTGATCCAGCGCGCGGTGCCCTATCTGCTCGATCTGCGAAGCAACGTGAACGAACGTGTGGACCTGTCGCTGATCGACGATCTGCGGCTGGTCTATGCGACCCGGCTGGAGCCCAAACGCGAGGTTCTGCATGCGATGCTGGTGGGGCTGAGCGTGCCGATCTGCTGCACCAGTTCGGGCTGGGCGGTGCTGTCGCGCCTGCCCGAGGAGGAGGCCCGCGATATCCTGCGCCGGTCGAACCTGCAGCGGTTCACCCCGCGGACGCTGGTCGACGAAGACGAGATCCTGGCGCGCGCGGCCGAGGCGGCCGAGCGTGGCTATGCCATTGCCATAGAACAGCTTCTTCCCGGCGAGATCGGGATTGCCGCGGCCGTGACCAACACCGACGGGCGGCCCGTCGGGGCGGTCGCGATCACCGCGCTCTTGTCCGACTGGACGCCGGAGGAGTTCGACCGTGCCATGTCGCCGGCCTTGATGCAGACAGTGAATGCGCTTGGCCGCTCGTGATCGGCTGCCGGACGGCCCTGCTGCCGGGCGCGCGGCCCGCATTCGCGGGGCTATCCGGCGGCAGGCTCCAGCCCGCACCAGTCAGCAATGAACAGCGCGATGGCCAGCGTCGTACGCTCCAGCGAGTCGATGTCGACGCATTCGTCGATCCCGTGCGAGGCATAGCTTTTCGCCCCATAGCAAAGCGTCGGGATGCCTTCGAACAGCGCGTTGACCCGGGCATCGAGATAGGCGGGCATGGCATGGCTGCCAAGCGGGCGGCCCATCGCGGCGCGATGCGCGCGGTCGAGCGCCGCCTCGGCCTCGGTCCCCTCGGGTTGCTCGTAGCCGTCCGCAAAGAACCCGTTCCAGATCAGCCGCGGCGAGTTCTGTGACAGGTAGGGATCGGCGGCGGCAATGCTGGCCAGCCGCGCCTCGATCTCGGCCGCACAGTCGGCCACGGACCAGTTCGGCAGGATCGAGATCCGGAAATCGACCGCGGCCGTCGCCGGCACCGAAGACGCCCATTCGCCGCCCTCGATCCGTCCGACGTTGAGGTTGATGGGCTTTGCCATCTGCCCCAGCAGCGGATGCTCGCCGCGCCGGTCGTTCCATTCGCGCTCCATTTCGCGCAGCGCGGCGATGGTGCGGATGGCCGCGTCTATAGCATTCGCACCGGCCCCCATGTCACTGACATGTTTCGGGATTCCCTGAAACTCCACACGAAACCACAAGACCCCGGTATTGGCGCGCACCAGGCTTTCGCCCGCCGGTTCGGGGATCAGCGCCGCTTCGGCGCGATAGCCGCGGAGATGGGTCATCAGCGCGCCGTTGCCGGTGCTTTCCTCCTCGACGACCGAGGCGAGATAGACCGTCGCGGCCGGCTGCCAGCCGCAGGCGGCCAGCGCATCGAGCGCGGCGATGGCACAGGCCAGCCCCGATTTCATGTCGCCCGCGCCGCGCCCGTACATCCGCCCGTCGCGGATGACGGCGGCATAGGGCGGGTCGGTCCACAGGTGTTCGGGCCCGGTCGGGACCACATCGACATGGCCCTGCAGCAGCAGCGAATGCCCGCGTCCGTCGCGCGGATTGTGGGTACCGACGACGATCGGAGCCTCGGAATGCTCGGCGCTCCAGCGCCCGGAGCCGGGATGCGCGGCAAGCGCTGTGCGGTCCATGGCGAACCGCTCGACGGCCAGTCCGCGCCGCGCGAATTCCTGCTGCAGGAAGTCCTGCACCGCATGCTCCTCGCCGCGCTGCGAGGGGCGGCGAACCAGTTCCTGGGTCAGTGCGATCTGGGCCGCGAAGCCCGCCTTGACGGCGGCGCCAAGCGTGGTGGGAAGGTCGGGGTCGAGCGGCGTGTGAGCGGTCATCTGGGGTCCATCGCGAGAAGATGCGGGCATCTGGGATTTCGGTGCGGCCCCGGAACACCCGCAAAGGCGGGCAAGGTGGTGCGGTGGTGGCGGGACCCGCGCAACCCTGTGCTGTCGGGTCGGGTGCGGTCAAGCGCCCGCGCAAGCGTCGGCGGACTGCGAGGCGCGACACTGCCAGACGGGCGCCGCCCGGACACGCCTTGCGAGACCGCTGGACGGGGTCGCAAGGCCGACCGCCTGCAGACTGGGCAGTGTGAGAACTTCCGCTCGTTTCCGAACAAATTCGTTTCGGCTCGCCTTCGCTCTACGCCAAGGTTCGCCTGGGATCCCGCACCGACGGGACCGAGACCAAACCGCCCAACAGACGACAGAGAGGATCTACTGATGACAGCCATTTGGAGTGGCCTTCGCACCGGATTTGCCGGCGCCGCCGCCTTGATGCTGACCACGGTTCTGCCTGCCCATGCCGAAAAGACCATCACCGCGGTGATGCATTCGGGCCTGCGGGTTCTGGACCCGGTGATTACCACCGCGCACATCACTCGCGACAACGCGTTCATGATCTATGACACGCTGGTGGCGCTGAATTCGGATTTCGAAGTCACGCCGCAAATGGCGAGCTTTGCTGTCTCGGACGACGGGCTGAGCTATACCTTCACGCTGCGCGACGGGCTGAAGTGGCACGATGGCGGCGATGTCACGCCGGCCGATTGCATCGCCTCGATCAAGCGCTGGATGCAGCGCGACGGCGGCGGCCAGATGATCGCCGACCGGATGGCGAGCCTTGAGGCCACTGGCGACAAGACCTTCGTGCTCACGCTCAAGGAACCCTTCCCCTATACGCTCGAGGCGATGGCCAAGACCTCGAGCCTGGCGCTGTTCATGATGCCCGAGCGCATCGCCAGCCAGCCCGCCGACGAGGCGATCACCGAATATATCGGCTCCGGCCCGTTCCGCTTTGTCACCGAGGAATTCCAGCCCGGCGTCAAGGTCGTCTATGAAAAGTTCGAGGATTATGTGCCGGCCGATGGCCCGCCGAGCTGGTTCTCGGGTGCCAAGGACGTCAAGGTCGACCGCGTCGAATGGGTGACGATGCCCGACGCCCAGACCTCGATCAACGCGCTGATGAACGCCGAGATCGACTTCATGGAGTTCGTCCCCGTCGATCTGCTGCCGCTGCTGGAAGGCATGCCGGGGATCCAGACCGAGGTGCTGGCGCCGCTTGGGTCCGTGACCATCGGGCGGATGAATTTCCTTTATCCGCCGTTCGACAACAAGAAGATCCGCCAGGCGGCGCTGATGGCGATCAGCCAGAACGACGTTCTGACCGCATTGCAGGGCAACCCGGACTATTTCAAGGTCTGCGGCGCGATCTTCGGCTGCGGCACCCCGTTCGAATTCGCCGACGGGTCCGACACCCTGACCTCGGGCGGCGATATCGAGGGCGCCAAGGCCTTGCTGGCCGAAGCCGGCTATGACGGCACGCCCGTCGTGCTGATGCAGCCGACCGACGTGGTCACCATCGCCCCGCAGCCTGTGGTCGCCGCCCAGGCGCTGCGCGAAGCGGGCTTCAATGTCGATCTGCAGCCGATGGACTGGCAGACCCTTGTCGGACGCCGCGCCAGCCAGTCCGCGCCCGACGATGGCGGCTGGAACATGTTCTTCACCAACTGGATCGTCCCCGAGGTGTCGAACCCGCTGGCCAACGTCATGCTGAACGGTCGTGGCGACGACGCCTGGTTCGGCTGGCCCGACGATCCCGAGATCGAGGCGCTGCGCACCGACTTTGCCAACGCCGTCGGGCTCGATGCCCAAAAGGCGGTGGCCGAAAAGATCCAGGCCCACGTGATGGACAACGTGAACTATATCCATCTCGGCCAGCTCTATTCGCCCTCGGCCTGGAGCGACACGCTGACCGGGGTCGAGCAAGCCCCGTTCCCGGTCTTCTGGGGCATCGACAAGACCGAGTGACGAACACAACCCGCAGATGACATCTTCCCCCGGCCGGACCGTCTGGCCGGGGCTCCAACGGATCGCAAGGACCCGAGATGCCCGTCTATTTCCTCCGCCGCGTACTGGCTGCCATTCCGGTGATGCTGGTCGTGGCAGTCTTCGTCTTCCTGTTGCTGCGCCTGACGCCGGGCGACCCGGCGGCAATCATCGCAGGCGACATGGCAACCCCCGATCAACTGGACAGGATCCGCACCACTCTTGGCCTCAACGATCCGCTGCATGTCCAGTTCGTGCACTGGATCGGGCAATTGATGCGCGGCGATTTCGGCACCTCGCTGATTTCGAACCAGCCGGTGATCCACCTTGTCGGCGACCGGATGTGGCCGACGATCTGGATCGCGCTGATCACCATCACGCTGTCGGTCGCGGTCGCGGTGCCGATGGGGGTCATGGCCGCCTGGCGCCATGGCAGCTGGATCGACCATCTGGTGATGACCTTCTCGGTGCTCGGCTTTTCGATCCCGGTCTTCGTGATCGGCTATCTGCTGATCATGGTCTTCGCGATCGACCTCAAGCTGCTGCCGGTGCAGGGATACATCGCGCCGACCAAGGATTTCGCCGGGTTCCTGCAACGCGCGATCCTGCCCGCGGTAACGTTGTCCTCGATCTATATCGCGCTGATCGCGCGGATGACCCGCGCCAGCCTGCTCGATGTGCTGGGCGAGGATTATGTCCGCACCGCCCGCGCCAAGGGCCTGACCGAGGGCCGGGTGCTGTTCCGCCATGCGCTGCGCAACGCCGCCGTCCCGGTGATGACCGTGATCGGCACAGGCTTTGCCCTGCTGATTTCGGGCGTCGTGGTGACCGAGAGCGTGTTCAACATCCCCGGACTTGGCCGGCTGACCGTCGACAGCATCTTTGCCCGCGACTATCCGGTGATCCAGGCGCTGATCCTGCTGACCGCGGGCATCTATGTGTTCGTCAATCTGCTGATCGACCTGTCCTATTCCTTCCTTGACCCACGGATCCGCTACTGATGGCCGAAAACCTCCTGCGCGGGGCCTTCCCGCTGTCGACCCGGGCGCTGGCCGAAAGGGTCGGCATCGCCCCCATGATCGCCGCCGCGGTGCTGCTGCTGATCCTGCTGGCCGCGATCTTTGCGCCGCTGATCGCGCCCCACGATCCGATCCACCAGAACCCGGTGATGCGGCTGAAACCGCCGTCGGCCGAGTTCTGGCTGGGCACCGACGCCTATGGCCGCGACCTGTTCAGCCGGGTGCTGTATGGCGCGCGCGTCTCGCTGATTATCGGGATCGGCGTCACCGTGCTTGCCGTCACGCTCGGCCTTGCCATCGGGCTCGTCTCGGGCTTTTTCCGCTCGGCCGATGCGGTCGTGATGCGGATCATGGACGGGCTGATGGCGATGCCCTCGGTTCTGCTCGCGATTGCCATCGTTTCGCTGATGGGCGCGAGCATCTGGACCGTCATGGCCGCGATCACCATCCCCGAGATCCCGCGCGTTGTTCGGCTTGTCCGCTCGATCGTCCTGTCGGCGCGCGAGGAACCCTATGTCGAGGCTGCCATGTCGCTTGGCACCTCGATGCCGCGGATCCTGTGGCGGCACCTGATGCCCAACACCTTCGCACCGCTGACGGTGCAGGCGACCTATGTCTGCGCCTCGGCGATCCTGACCGAGGCGATCCTCAGCTTTCTTGGCGCGGGCGTTTCGACCGAAACCCCGACCTGGGGCAACATCATGGCGGAATCGCGGGTCTATTTCCGGCTGATGCCCTCGCTGATCCTGTGGCCGGGTCTGGCGCTGTCGCTTTGCATCCTGTCGATCAACCTGCTGGGCGATGCCGCGCGCGACGTGCTCGACCCGCGCATGGGCAAGAGGGAGGACTGATCATGCCGGTACTGGAAATCGAGGATCTGCGGGTCGCCATCGACCGCAAGGACGGAAACGAAGTGCTGCGCGGCGTCTCGCTGACGATCGAGGCGGGCGAGACCGTGTGCCTTGTCGGCGAAAGCGGGTCGGGCAAGTCGGTCAGTTCGCTGGCCACCATGGGGCTGCTGCCGAAAGGCGCGCTGAAGGTGACGGGCGGGCGCATCCTGCTCGACGGGGAAAACCTGCTCGATCTGTCGGCGGCGCAGCTTCGCGAATGTCGGGCAACGCGGATGTCGATGATCTTTCAGGAGCCGATGACGGCGCTGAATCCGGTGCTGAAGGTCGGCGACCAGATCCGCGAGGTGCTGGAGGCGCACACGAAGATGTCGAATGCCGAGGCCCATGCCAAGGTCCTCGACATCCTCGATCAGGTCGGTCTGCCCGATATCGAACGCATGATGCGATCCTATCCGCACCAGCTTTCGGGCGGGCAGCGGCAGCGGATCATGATCGCCATGGCGCTGATCCTGGAGCCGCGGCTGCTGATCGCGGACGAACCGACGACAGCGCTCGACGTCACCACGCAAAAGCAGATCCTGAAGCTGATCAAGGACCTGCAAAAGCAGCACGGCACCGCGGTTCTGTTCATTACCCACGACATGGGCGTGGTGGCCGAGATCGCCGACCGCGTCTATGTGATGAACCGCGGCGAGATGGTCGAAACCGGCCCGCTGATGCAGATCCTTTCGGCCCCGGCCGAGGCCTATACACGGCAGCTTCTGTCCGCGGTGCCCTCGCTGGTGCCGCGCCAGGCCCGGCCGGTCAGCCGGCGCAATGTCGCGCTCGAGATTACCGACCTCGACAAGATCTATGGCGGCGGCGGCTTTCTGTCGAAGACCCGGACCACGCATGCCGCCAAGGGCGTCAGTCTGGAACTGAAGGCGGGGCGCACGCTCGGCATCGTCGGTGAAAGCGGATCGGGCAAAAGCACCGTGGCGCGCTGTGTCATGCGTCTGATCGACCCGACATCGGGCGGCATCAGGGTCGGCGGCCAGCAGATCAGCGGGCTGTCCCGGCGCGGTCTGCATCCCTATCGCAAGAAGCTGCAGATGGTGTTTCAGGACCCCTACCGCTCGCTCAATCCCCGGCTGACGATCGAGGAGAGCGTTATCGAGGGGCCGGTGAATTATGGCATGCCCCAGGCGCAGGCGCGGGCGAAGGCGGCGGAACTGCTGGAGCTTGTCGGGCTGCCCGCGGCGGCGGCCCGGCGCTATCCGCACATGTTCTCGGGCGGGCAGCGCCAGCGCATCGCCATTGCCCGCGCGCTGGCGATGGAGCCCGACCTGCTGGTCGCGGACGAGGCGGTCTCGGCGCTTGATGTCTCGGTGCAGGCGCAGGTGTTGCACCTGCTGGCCGAGATCCAGGACCGCACCCATATTGCGATCCTGTTCATCACCCACGACCTGCGGGTCGCGGCGCAGATCTGCGACGAGGTGGCGGTGATGCGGCAGGGCGAGGTGGTGGAATACGGCCCCACGGCCGGGGTTCTGGGGGCACCAAAGCACGACTATACCCGCGCGCTTCTGGCCGCGGCGCCGGGGCGGGACTGGGATTTCCCCAATTTCCGCCCCGTGGCGGCCTGAACGAAAGGCACCGCGCGCAACCCGCGCCGTGCCGTGAAACCCCTGAATGCTGATCAAGGACAGACCATGACACCCCCGCGCATTGCCATCGGCGGATTTCTGCACGAAACCAACACCTTCGCGCCGTCGAAGGCGACATACGACGACTTTGTCCACGGCGGCGGAGCGGGCCGGATGCTGCGCGGTGCGCCGATCCTGACGACCTACGCCGATGCCAATGCCGCGATCTCGGGCGCGATCCGGCACGGGCGCGCCGAGGGCTGGGACCTGATCCCGACGCTGTTCTGCGCCACCTCGCCCTCGGCCCATGTCACCGAAGACGCCTTCGAACGGATCGCGGGCGAGATGCTCGACATGATCGCCGCCGCCGGGCCGCTCGACGGCGTGTTCCTCGACCTTCACGGCGCCATGGTGACCGAGCATGTGAGCGACGGCGAGGGCGAGTTGCTGGCGCGCCTGCGCGACCGGATCGGCACCGAGGTGCCGGTGGTGGTCTGTCTCGATCTGCACGCCAACGTCACTCGCGCCATGTTCGAGCTGGCCGACCAGTTGCACAGCTATCGCACCTATCCCCATGTCGACATGGCCGAAACCGGGCTGCGCGGTGCCCGCGCGCTTGGCCGGATGCTTGCGGGCGCGCGGCCCGAAAAGGCGATGCGGGTGCCCGGATACATCCCGGCCATCGCCTGGCAATGCACCGCCGCCGAACCGGCGCGCGGGCTTTATGACCGGATGGCGGCGCTGGAGGCGGGCGAGCGTGACATGAGCTTCAACATGGGCTTTCCCGCCGCCGATTTCCCCGAATGCCAGATGTCGGTGCTGGCCTATGGCCCCGGTGCCGCCGAGGCCGCAGACACCCTGCTGGCCGAGATCGCGGCGGCCGAACCTGCCTTCAAGGGCCGGGTGTTGAGCCCTGACGCGGCGGTGGCCGAGGCGATGCGGCTGGCCGCCGATCCCGCCACCCGGGGGCCGGTCGTCATCGCCGACACACAGGACAACCCCGGTGCGGGGGCGAACAGCGACACCACCGGCATGATCCGGGCGATGGCTGCGGCTGGCGCGCGCGGGGCGATCGGCAACCTTTACGACCCGGCCGCTGCCAAAGCCGCCCATGCCGCGGGGCTGGGCGCGCGGGTGCACCTTTCCATCGGCGGCGCCTCCGGCATCCCGGGCGACAGCCCGTTCGAGGCCGAGTTTCTGGTCGAATGGCTCTCGGACGGCGAATTCACCGCCCACGGCCCCTATTATCGCGGCAGGCGGATCGACATGGGACCCTCGGCTTGCCTGCGCCTCGACGGTCTGCGCATCGTCGTGGTCTCGGCCAAGGCGCAGATGGCCGACCGCGACATGTTCCGGCAGGTCGGGATCCACCCCGAGGTCGAACCGATCCTGATCGTCAAGAGCTCGGTCCATTTCCGCGCCGATTTCGATCCCATCGCCGGGGCCCTGCTGACCGCGGCCGCGCCGGGACCGATGGCCCATGATCCGGCGTTGCTGCCATGGACCGACCTGCGCCCGGGCCTCCGGCTTGGCGCGCTCGGCCCTGCCTTTCAGCGCCCAGAGGACACCACCAAGGAGAACGCAGATGCCGGTCATTGACCAGATCGCAGAATTTGCCGACGAACTGACGACGATCCGCCGCGACCTGCACGAACACCCCGAACTGGGGTTTCAGGAGCATCGGACCGCCGGGATCGTCGCCGCGAAGCTGTCGGAGTGGGGGATCGAGGTGACGCGGGGCATCGGCGGCACCGGCGTCGTCGGCGTGCTGAAGGGCACGCGGCCGGGCAAGACCATCGGGTTGCGCGCCGACATGGACGCGCTGCCGATCCACGAGCAGACGAACCTGCCCTGGGCCTCGAAGACGCCGGGCGTGATGCATGCCTGCGGCCATGACGGGCACACGACCATGCTGCTTGGCGCCGCGCGCTATCTGGCCGGGAACCCGGATTTCGCCGGCACCGCCGTCTTCATCTTCCAGCCCGCCGAAGAGGGGCTTGGCGGCGCCCGCGCGATGATCGCCGACGGGCTGTTCGACCGCTTTCCCTGTGACGAGATCTACGGCATGCACAACGCGCCCCAGGACGATCCCGATGAGGTGGGGATCAAGAAGGGTCCGGCAATGGCGGGATCGGATTTCTTCGACATCCGGATCAGCGGCTGCGGCAGCCACGGCGCGCGCCCCGAGGACAGCCGCGACCCGGTGGTCATCGCCTCGTCCCTTGTCCAGCAGCTGCAGTCGATCGTGGCGCGCAACGTGCCCCCGACCAGCCCGGCGGTGGTTTCGGTCACCAAGATCCACGCGGGCGACGCCTATAACGTCATCCCGGAAACCGCGGAACTGGGCGGCACGATCCGGTTCTTCGACACTTCGGTGGGCGAGATGATCTCGGCCCGGCTGCGCGCGCTCTGCGAAGGTACGGCCAAGGGATACGGGGTCGAGATCGCGGTCGATATCCGCAACACCTTCGACGTGCTGGTGAACGATGCAGATCTGTCGGACGCGGTGCTGGATGCCGCCGCCGCGGTGGTCGGCGCCGGCAAGGCGGGGCTGAAGCAGGACCTGGTGATGGGATCGGAGGATTTCGCCGACATGCTGCGGGTGGTGCCCGGCGCCTATTGCACCGTGGGACATGCGGGCAGCGTACCGGTCCACAACCCGGGATATGTGCTCGACGATGCGATCCTGCCGGTCGGCGCCAGCATCTATGCAAATCTTGTGACCAGCCGAGGAGCCGCCGCATGACCGTCTGGAAAGATCTTCCCTTCGACACCGACGACATCATTGCCGGGCTGAAGCCCTGGATCGAATGCGAAAGCCCGACCTGGGATACCGCCGCGGTCGACCGGATGATGGATCTGGTCGCCTTCCGCTGCGCCGAACTTGGCGCCACGGTCGAACGCATCCCGGGCAGCTTGGGGCTTGGCGGGTCCGTCAGGGCGGCCTTCCCGCACCCGAGGATGGGCACGCCCGGGATCATGATCACCGGCCATTTCGACACCGTGCACCCGGTGGGGACACTGGCCAAGAACCCGTTCCGGCGCGAGGGCGGCAAGGTCTATGGCCCCGGCATCCAGGACATGAAGGGCGGCAACTACATCGCGCTCGAAGCAATCCGGCGGATCCAGGAGGCCGGGATCGAGACGCCGCTGCCCATTGTCGCGCTGTTCACCCCCGACGAGGAAATCGGCACGCCCGCGACCCGCACCCTGATCGAGACCGAGGCGAAGCGGTCGAAATACGTGCTCTGCCCCGAGCCATCGCTCGAGGATAACGGCGTCTGCACCGGCCGCTATGCCATCGCGCGGTTCAACCTGACGGCCGAGGGCAAGCCTTCGCACGCCGGGGTCGATCCCAAGGGCGGCGTCTCGGCGGTGCGCGAACTGGCCCGCCGGATCATCGAGATCGAAGAGATGACGACCGAGGCCTGCACCTATTCGTGCAACAACGTCACCTCGGGGCGCTGGGTCAATTGCGTGCCCTCGTTCGCCTCGGCCGAATGCCTGTCGATGGCCCGCGAACAGGCCGACCTCGATGCCGGAGTGGCGCGGATGCTGGATCTGTCGGGGCAGCGCAACGGGGTGACGTTCACCGTCACCCGCGGGGTGACCCGGCCGGTCTGGGAGCCAGAGATGCCCGGCACCATGAGGCTCTACGAGGCCGCCAAGGCAATCGCGGCCGAGATCGGGCTTGGAATGCCGCATCGCAGTCAGGGCGGTGGATCGGACGCCAATTTCACCGGCGCGCTTGGCATTCCGAGCCTGTGTTCGCTGGGGGTCAAGGGCGCGGGCTATCACACGCTCGAGGAACATATCGACGAGGCCATGATCGTGCCGCGCACGCAGATCATGGCCGGGCTTCTGACCACGCTTGCCTGAGCTGTCGCACGGGGCGGGGCCGTCTGGCGCCGCGCCCCGTGCAGTTTCGAAATCCGCCGAGGTCTTGAGCCACCGCCTTGAAACGGCCCAATAGTTCGGCGGCTCGTCCGCGCGGGCCCCGTGTATACTTGACTAACTTAGTCAGAAAAGATATCCGGGTCTTGGCCTTTTTGTCCGAGCAGACGCGCCCTCTCAGAAAGACCTAGCGATTTCAAAGAGAAAGTGGCCATGCCACTGAGAACGCCATGAGTCTTGCCGGTCTACCCCTGTCACTCGCCCCCTGTGGCACCCTCAAAGTTACGGCCATCGCCGGAGATCTGGCCACCCGCGGCCAGCTGCAGGACATGGGGATCCAAACCGGCAAGCGCCTGCAACTTTTGCAATCCGAGATGGACGAGGGCGTGGTCATTGCCCTTGGCGACACAAGGGTCGCACTGGGGCAGGATCTGGCCAGAAGGATCCTGGTGACACCGGTGGAAAAGGGCAGGTGAGGCGATGACTCTCAAGCTGAAGGATCTTGCGGTCGGTGACCGTGCGGCGGTTACCGGATACGGCAAAGGCGGTCAGGCTTATCGTCAGAAGCTTCTGTCCATGGGGCTGACCCCGGGGATCGAGATCCGCGTCACCCGGGTCGCGCCATTGGGCGATCCGGTCGAGATCCGGGTTCGCGGCTATGCCCTTTCCTTGCGGCGCGACGAGGCCGACACGCTTGAGATTCGGAGGATAGACGCATGAGCGACGTGCAGATCGCCATTGCCGGCAACCCCAATTGTGGCAAGACCACGCTGTTCAACGCCCTGACCGGCAGCCGCCAGCTGGTCGGCAACTGGCCCGGCGTGACGGTCGAGAAGAAGGTCGGACACTTTACTCATGCCGGGGCGGCGATCGAACTTGTGGACCTGCCCGGCGTCTATTCGCTGTCGGTTGCGGGCGGGGCGACCTCGCTCGACGAACGGCTGGCGCGCGACTTCATCCTGTCGAACAAACCCGATCTGATCGTCGACATCATCGACGCCTCGAACATCGAACGGAACCTCTATCTCACCGTCCAGTTGCTCGAGATGGGCGTGCCGATGCTGGTGGCGCTGAACATGATGGACGTGGCACGCGCTCATGGCGTCACCGTCGACGCCGCGGCGCTGTCGGCGCGGCTTGGCTGCCCGGTGGTGCCGCTGGTTGCGGCCGAAGGGCAGGGGCTCGACCTCCTGAAGGACGAAATGCTGCGCGCGGCCCGCGCCCGGCACGTCCCGACCGCCAAGCTGCAGTTCGATGCGGCGGTCGAAAGCGTGATTGCCTCGCTCGAACCCTTCGTCGTCGCCTCGATCGAACATGCCGACCCGCGCTGGCTGGCGATCAAGCATCTGGAGGGCGACGAGCTGTGCCCGGTCATGACCGATCCCGCGGTCATCGTCGAGGCCGACCGCCTGCGCGACGCCCTCGAGCAAGCGACCGATATGGAGGCCGACACCGCCATCGCCTGTGGCCGCTATGATTTCGTCACCGAGATTGCGGGCGAGGCGGTGCGCCGCAACGCCGAGCTCAGCCGTACCCTGTCGGACCGGCTCGACAAGGTCGTTCTCAGCCGGATCTTCGGCATCCCGATCTTCCTGGCGGTCATGTACGGCCTTTTCACCGTCACGATCTCGCTTGGCGGGGCGTTCATCGATTTCTTCGACATTCTCGCCGGCGCGATTTTTGTCGACTGGCCGGCGGCGGCATTGCAGGCGGTCAGCGCACCCGCCTGGGCCACCACGCTGATCGCAGACGGGGTCGGCGGCGGCATCCAGACCGTGGCGACCTTCGTGCCCATCGTGGGCCTGCTGTTCCTGTTTCTCTCGGCGCTGGAGGATTCGGGATACATGGCGCGCGCGGCCTTCGTGATGGACCGCTTCATGCGGATGGTCGGGCTGCCCGGAAAGGCATTCGTGCCGCTGATCGTCGGTTTCGGCTGTAACGTGCCGGCAATCATGGCGGCACGCACGCTCGACAACCCCCGCGACCGTACGCTGACGGTGATGATGGCGCCGTTCATGTCCTGCGGCGCGCGGCTGGCGGTCTTTGCCCTGTTCGCCGCCGCCTTCTTCCCGACCGGCGGTCAGAACCTTGTCTTCGCGCTCTATATCCTTGGTATCCTTGCGGCGGTTGGCACCGGGCTGCTGCTGAAATCGACCCTGCTGCGGGGCGAAAGCTCGCCCTTCGTGATGGAACTGCCGGCCTATCACCTGCCGCGGCTGCGCGCGGTCGGGATGCGCGCCTGGGACCGGTTGAGAGCCTTCATCCTCGGCGCCGGCAAGATCATCGTCGTCATGGTGGTGGCGCTCAGCTTCCTCAATTCATGGGGCACCGACGGGAGCTTCGGCAACGAGGACACCGACGCCTCCGTCCTGTCCGAGATCGGCCGCACGATGATGCCCGCCTTCGCGCCCATGGGCCTGCAGGAAGACAACTGGCCCGCCGCGGTCGGGCTGTTCACCGGGATTCTCGCCAAGGAAGCGGTCGTCGGCACGCTGAACACGCTTTATTCGGGGATGGGCGACACCGCGGCCGAGGAGGGCCCCAGCTTTGCCCCGTTCGCAGCCATCGGCGAGGCTCTGGCCTCGGTGCGCGACAACCTTGCGGCGCTGGCAAGCGGCGGGGCGACCGCCACCGCCGAGATGCCGGGCAGCTATGGCACCATGGCGGCACTGTTCGACGGGCAGGCAGGGGCCTTTGCCTATCTGCTGATGATCCTGCTCTATACCCCCTGCGTTGCGGCGCTTGGCGCCATGGCGCGGGAATCGGGCTGGCAATGGGCCGCTTTCGCGGCAAGCTGGACCATGCTGCTCGGCTATGGTTCGGCCGTCATCTTCTATCAGGCGGCGACCGTGACCCGCCATCCGCTCGGCTCGCTCGAATGGATCGTGGCAGTTCTGCTGGTCTTCTGCGCGGTGTTCGCAGCGCTTCGGCTGCGTGGACCGCGGTTCGCGACCGGCAGGCAGCACCGGCCGGTGGTGGCAGAGTAGGGGGGCAGATCATGTTGATGGAACTCCGCGCCTATCTGAAAGAACACGGCTCGGCCAGTCTGAGCGATCTTTCCAACCGTTTCCGACTGCCGCCCGAAGCGATCGAGGGCATGCTCGACCACTGGGTCCGCAAGGGCCGCGTGGCGCGCAAGAACCTTGCATGCGTCTGCCCGGGCTGCGCGAGCAGCGGCGGCTGCGCCGGCTGCCCGACCTCCGGCGGAAGCTGCTGTGGCGGCGGCATCAGCGCGGCCGCTTTCGAGATCTATGAGTGGCTCGAAACGCCCGTCACCCAGAAAAGCCTTGGATCCGAGGGGCGCGCAGCCTAAACGCAGGGCCAGGAAGCGGCTCCAGCGAACGGACGGACAGGTTGAGGGACTTTCACGAAGCACCCCACGCCATCTACGGCGTGGAGAAATGGGGCAAGGGCCTCATCGTCGTCACCGAAGAGGGCGAAATCGGGCTGCGAAACCCGCTTGCTCCCGCGGCGCCGGCGGTCAGCCTGCCCGGGATCCTGCGCGATCTCGAGCTGCGCGGCATCCGCGCGCCCATGCTGCTGCGGGTCAGTTCCTATCTGGAAAACGAGATCCGCCACATCAACGAAAGCTTCGCCGAGGCGATCGCACGGGTCGGCTATCGCGCGCCCTATCGCGGTGTCTTCCCGATCAAGGTCAACCAGCAGGCGCAGGTGATCGACCGGATCGTCGAATTCGGCCGCCCCTTCAGCCATGGGCTCGAGGCGGGATCGAAACCCGAACTGGTGATCGCGCTCGCCCACCAGCTTGCCCGCGAGGCGCTGATCGTCTGCAACGGCGTCAAGGACGTCGAATTCATGCGCCTTGCCGTGCTGTCGCAAAAGCTCGGCTTCAACACCTTCATCGTGCTCGAAAGCCCGAAAGAGGTCGATACCGTCCTCGAGGTCTATGAGGAAACCGGGATCGCGCCGCTGCTGGGGGTCCGCGTCAAGCTGACCAACCAGATCAGCGGCAAGTGGGAGGAAAGCTCGGGCGACCGTTCGACCTTTGGCATGAACACCGACCAGTTGGTGGCGGTCGTCGACCGGCTGCGGGACGCCGGGCTGCTGCATTGCCTGAAGCTGCAGCATTCGCATCTGGGCAGCCAGGTGCCCGACGTCAACGACGTCCGCCGCGCCGTGGGCGAGGCCTGCCGCTATTTCACCGAACTGACCCGCGAGGGCGCGCCGCTCGGCTTTCTCGATCTCGGCGGCGGGCTTGGCGTCGATTACACCGGCGAAAAGAAGGCGGTCGACAATTCGATCAACTATACGGTCGAGGAATACTGCGCCAACGTGGTCGAAACCGTGGCCTATGCCATGGACGAGGCCGGGCTCGACCATCCGGCGCTGATCACCGAAAGCGGCCGGGCGGTGGTTGCGACCTCCTCGATGCTGATCTTCAACGTGCTTGAATCGACGCTTTACGACGCGCCGGATTCGCCCGCCCCCCGGGCCGACGACCATCACTTCGTCACCGACCTCGCCGCCGTCCATGGTTATCTCACCGCAGACCGGCTGCAGGAATGCTGGAACGACGCCAGCTTCTATCGCCGCGAACTGCGCTCGCTGTTTCACCGCGGCACCGTCGATCTGCGCCAGATGGCGCGGGCCGAGCGGATCTATCTGTCGCTGATGGCACGCATCAAGGCGCTGGTCGATCTCAGCGAGGGCGACAGCGGGGTCGAAGAGCAGCTTGAACAGCTCGCCGACATCTATCACTGCAACTTCTCGCTGTTCCAGTCGCTGCCCGATGTCTGGGCCATCGACCAGTTGCACCCGATCGCGCCGCTGCAGATGCTGGACCAGCCGCCGACACGGCGCGCGATCCTGTCCGACATCACCTGCGACAGCGACGGAAAGGTCGACAAGTTCATCCTCGCCGACGGCGTCTCGCCCTCGCTGCCGGTCCATGACCTGCCCGAAGACACGCCCTATTACCTCGGCGTCTTCTTCGTCGGTGCCTATCAGGAGACGCTCGGCGATCTGCACAACCTGTTTGGCGATACCAATGCGGTGACCATCGACCTGCGCCCCGACGGCGGCTTCGATCTGCTGCACGAACAGGAAGGCGACACGATCTCCGAGGTGCTGTCCTATGTCGAATACGACCCGAACGACTGCATCGCGGCCTTCCGCAAGCTGACCGACCAGGCCATCTCGGACGGAACGCTGCAGGCCGCGGACCGCAAGACGATCCTCGACGCCTATCGCGCGTCGATCAACGGATACACCTATTACGAATGACCCCATCGAGAGGAGAACTTCCCATGGGCAAGGTTCTGGTTGTCGGCGCCGGCGGCGTCGCTCATGCGGCTGTCCACAAGATCGCGATGAACCCCGATATCTTCACCGAGATCACGCTGGCCAGCCGGACGGTCGCGAAATGCCATGCGATCGCGAAAAGCGTCAAGGAGCGTTTCGGGGTCGAGATCGCGACCGTCGAGCTTGACGCGATGGACGTGGTGCAGACCGTCGATCTGATCCGCGAGACCGGCGCCGAATTGCTGGTCAACCTGGCGCTGCCCTATCAGGATCTGCGGCTGATGGATGCCTGCCTGGAAGCCGGCTGCAACTATCTCGATACCGCGAATTACGAACCCGAGGACGAGGCCAAGTTCGAATACCACTGGCAATGGGCCTATCAGGAACGGTTCGAGGAACAGGGCCTGACCGCCATCCTCGGCTCGGGCTTCGATCCGGGCGTGACCTCGGTCTTTGCCACCTGGCTGAAAAAGCACAAGCTCGACACGATCCGCCAGATCGACATCCTTGACGCCAACGGCGGCCAGAACGATCAGGCCTTCGCGACCAATTTCAACCCCGAGATCAACCTGCGCGAAGTGCTGGCCGAGGCGCGGCACTGGGAAAACGGCGCCTGGCAGCCGACGCCGCCTATGACCCGCAAGGTCGAATTCGACTTCCCCGGCATCGGGCCGAAGAACATGTACCTGATGTATCACGAGGAACTCGAAAGCCTCTCGACCCACTTCCCCGAGATCGAGCGTGCCCGCTTCTGGATGACCTTCGGCGATGCCTATATCACCCATGCGAAGGTTCTCGAAAACGTCGGCATGACCCGGATCGACCCGGTGATGCACCAGGGGGTCGAGATCATTCCGATCCAGTTCCTGAAAACCCTGCTGCCCGATCCCGGCGATCTGGCCGGGGAAACCAAGGGCAAGGCCTGTATCGGCGACATCGCGACAGGCGAGGCCAAGGACGGTTCGGGCGAAAAGACCTTCTACATCTACAATATCTGCGATCACGAGGAATGCTTCCGCGAGGTCGGCTCGCAGGCCGTGTCCTACACCACCGGCGTGCCGGCGATGATCGGCGCGGCCCAGGTGCTGAAAGGCATCTGGAACAGCCCCGGCGTCTGGAACATGGAACAGCTCGACCCCGACGATTTCATGGACATGCTCAACGCCCAGGGCCTGCCCTGGCAGGTCGAGGAACTCGACGGACCGGTCGCCTTCTAGCGCCGCCAGCACGACGCAGACGGGCCGGGGACAGCGTCTCCGGTCTTCTTCTTCTGTTCAAAAATATCCCGGGGGGCGCGCCAGCGGCGCGCGGGGGCAGCGCCCCCTCCGAGCCCCGAAAATGCACCGGAGGCCCCCATGGCCGAGCTGATGACCACAAGGGCCGGCGACGCAGGCGCCTTCCGGGCCTTCGATCTCTCCCGCGTCCCCAGCCCCTGCTTTGTCGTCGACGAGGTCGCGGTCGCGCGCAACCTCAGGATCCTGTCCGAGGTCGCCGACCGCTCCGGCGCCCATATCCTCGCGGCGCTCAAGGCATTTTCCATGTTTGCCCTCGCCCCGCTGGTCGCGCGCCACCTCGCGGGCACCTGCGCCAGCGGCATCTTCGAGGCCCGGCTCGGCCGCGAGGAATATGGCGGCGAGGTCGCGACCTTCTCTGCCGGCTACAAGGCGCAGGACATGGACGAGATCCTGCGCCTGTCCGATCACGTCATCTTCAATTCCCCTGCCCAGCTCGCCCGTTTCGGGGCAAAGGCCCGCGCCGCAGGCGTTTCGGTCGGTCTGCGCATCAACCCCGGTCATTCCGAGGGCGAGATCCCGAGATACGACCCCTGCGCGCCCTGCTCGCGGCTTGGCACGCCGGTCGACCAGCTTGACCCCGGCATCGTCGCGGCGGTCGACGGGCTGCACATGCACACGCTCTGCGAACAGGGCTTTGCCCCGCTGGCCCGGACCTGGGCCGCGGTCGAAGACCGCCTCGCGCCCTATCTTCCCGGCCTCAAATGGCTCAACTTCGGCGGCGGCCACCATATCACCCGCCCCGATTACGATCGTGCCGGGCTGGTGGCCTTCCTCAACCGGATCCGCGCCAGCCACGGGGTCGAGGTCTATCTCGAACCGGGCGAGGCGATCGCGCTCGACGCCGGGATCCTGGTGGGCGAGGTCCTCGATCTGCCCCTCAACGGCATGGCCCTTGCCATCACCGACATCTCGGCCACCTGCCACATGCCCGACGTGATCGAAGCGCCCTATCGCCCGGCGCTGCTGGGCGAGGCCGAGGCGGGCCACAGCTATCGCCTCGGCGGTCCCTCCTGCCTCGCCGGCGATGTGATCGGCGACTACACCTGGGACCGGCCGCTGCAGGTCGGCCAGCGCTTTGCCTTCCTCGATCAGGCGCATTATTCGATGGTCAAGACCAACACGTTCAACGGCGTACCGCTGCCGGCGATTGCAATCTGGAACAGCGACACCGACGCGCTCCGCATTGTCCGCCAGTTCGGCTACGCTGACTTCAAGCACCGACTTTCATGAGGGTCCGGCCATGACCATTTTCCTCGACAGCGAACTGACAAGGGCCGAACGCGGCACGGGTGCGCGGTTTCGGGTGATCCCCGTGCCGCTCGAGCGCACCGTTTCCTACGGCGTCGGCACCGCGACCGGGCCCGAAGCGATCATCGCCGCCAGCAACGAGCTTGAGCGGATCTGCCTTGGCAAGGAGCCCTGCGCCATGGGCATCCTCACCGAACTGCCGGTCGAATGCGAAGGCCCGCTGCCCGAGATCATGGCGCGGATCGCCGCCCGCACCGGCGCCGCAATTTCCGACGGGAAAATCCCCGTGACGCTCGGCGGCGAGCATTCGCTCAGCTATGGCGCCGTGATGGGCGTCGCCCGCGCGCTCGGCCGGCCGCTTGGCCTGATCCAGATCGACGCCCATGCCGATCTGCGCATCTCCTATCATGGCGAGCCGCATTCCCACGCCTCGGTCATGCACCTGCTGACCGATCAGGGCATTCGTCTGGCCCAGTTCGGTGTCCGCGCGATCTGTCAGGAGGAAATCGACAACCGCGCCGCCAAGGGCATTTTCTTCCGCGATGCCGAAGATCTGGTGACGGGCGGCGTCCATGCAGTCGATCTGCCCGAGGACTTCCCCCAGGACGTCTATGTCAGCTTCGATGTCGACGGGCTCGACCCCGCCGTGATGCCCGCGACCGGCACGCCGGTACCGGGGGGGCTTGGCTATTATCAGGCGCTGCATCTGGTCGAACACGCGCTGAAGGGGCGGCGCTGCGTCGGCTTCGACGTCGTGGAATTCGCGCCTGACGGCAAGCAGGCCTGGGATTTTACCGCAGCGCAGATCGCCTATCGCCTGATGGCCGCCTGCCTCTGACGCACGGCACGACCCCCTTTTCCTTGTAGGGTACGAGGCGTATTCTTGATGGCGGACTGAAAGCGAGGAGCCCGCTATGACCCACAAGGCGCTAACCCACGAGTCCGTTGCCGTCGTCACCGGCGGGGCCGCCGGCATCGGACTGGCGCTCGCCCGCGAATTTGCGCGGATGGGCATGGCCGTCGTGGTCGTCGACCGCGACGCCGACCAGCTTGAAGCAGCCACCAGCGACCTGCGTGCGGCCGGTGCCCGCGCCGTCATGGTCAGCAGCGCCGACGTGCGGGATTTCGAGGCGCTGACAGCGCTTGAGGGCGAAATTGTCGATGCGCTCGGCGGCACCGACATTCTGGTCAACAATGCCGGCATCCAGCCCGGCAGCGCCATTTTCGGCCCGGTCGCGAACTGGCAACAGGTCTTCGACGTCAACCTCTGGGGGCCGATCAACGGCGTCCGCGCCTTCGTGCCGGGGATGATAGACCGCGGCCGCGCCGGCATGGTGATCAACACCGGCTCGAAGCAGGGCATCACCACGCCGCCGGGCGATCCCGCCTATAACGTCGCCAAGGCAGGGCTCAAGGCCTATACCGAGGCGCTGGCCCACGAGTTGCGCAATACCGAAGGCGCCTACATCTCGGTGCATCTGCTGATCCCGGGCTTTGTCTTCACCGGGCTGACCCGAGGCACCCGCAAGGAAAAGCCCGCCGGCGCCTGGACCGCGGAACAGACCGCAGCCTTCGCGATCGAACGTCTGAACGCGGGCGATTTCTATATCCTGTGCCCCGACAACGACGTGTCCCGGGCGCTCGATGAAAAGCGCATGGCCTGGGCCATGGGCGATATCATCGAGAACCGCCCGCCGCTGTCGCGCTGGCACCCCGAGTTTGCCGCAGCCTTCGCGGCCTATGTCGCCGAGACCTCCTGATCCCGTGCCACGGCGGCCCGGACCCAAGGTCCGCGCCGTCGGGTCCACCGCCGCGGCAGTCTCGGGAATTATCAACATAATCATCATTACACGCCCGCGATCTCCGTGCCCTGCGGAGGCGGCGACGAGGCGCGAGGCCCAGCAAGATCTGCGGTAAGATCTGCGGTGGCAGGGAACAATTTTCGCGGTCCGGCGTTCAATTTGACGGTGCGGAAACTACCGCTCGAGAAAGGACACGTTCCATGAAGTCTGTCACGACGCTTTTTCTGGCCGCCGGCCTCGCTCTCGGCGCCACCGCATTGCATGCACAGTCGATGCAGCCGGCAGCCATTGCCAATGTCTCCGACGCGGAGGGCAATGACCTTGGCCAGGTGAGCCTGACCGATACAGCCTCGGGTCAGGTTCTGGTCGACATCGATCTGAGCGGTCTGCCGCCCGGCGTCCACGCCATCCACCTGCATGAAACCGGGGATTGCAGCGCCAGCGACTTCACCTCTGCGGGCGGCCATATCGCCGGCGACGCCAAGCATGGCGTGATGGCCGAGGGCGGGCCGCATCCGGGCGACATGCCCAACGTGACCGTCGCCGAAGACGGGACGCTGAAGCTTCAGGTCTTCCTGCCCGCGCTGTCGATCGAGGAAATGATCGCGGACGCCGACGGCGCCGCCTTCGTCATGCATTCCGGTCAGGACGATTATGTTTCGCAACCCAGCGGCGATGCCGGCAGCAGGCTGGCCTGCGGCGTCTTCACCACCGGCGGTTGAGCGCATAGCCGACGCCCGTCTTGTTCGACACGGCAAGACGGGCACGCCCGAGCCAGGGGGCGGGTTCGACGCCTGCCCCCGCCCTCCGCCGCTGCACGACGGCAACACCGCTCTTGTCTAATTCTGGCGAAAGGAATATTGGGCGCCTGACACTTCTGCAAATCGCCGACAGTGCGAATGCTGCACCGTAGACCAGCGCCTCGAAAGGGCATGCGGCAGGAGGAGACACAACGATGTTGACCGCGACGACACTCTGTCTGGCGCTCTTCGTTGGTATCACCCTCGTGGCGCATCTTTTGTCCACTGTGCTCGCCTGCCGCCATGTCGCGAGATCGGCCCCGTCCGCGCAAAACCTCCCCATTCCGCCCGTCACGATCATCCGCCCGGTTTGCGGCTGCGATCCGGCGCTTCACGACACGCTGGCCAGCAGCTTTAATACAGCGACGCCGAGCGAGGTGCTGTTCTGCGTCAGCGAACCCGATGACCCGGCCATCGACGTGATCGCGTCGGTCATTGCCAGCCACCCGCAGGCCGACGCCCGCCTGCTGATCGGCGAGGATGCGATCTCGAACAATCCAAAGCTGAACAATCTGGCCAAGGGCTGGAACGCGGCCCGCCACGACTGGATCGCGCTGATCGACAGCAACGTGCTGCTGCCGCAGGACTTCGTGGCGACCCTCTTCGGGGCGTGGCAGACGGATACGGGCCTTGTCACCTCGCCCCCTGCGGGCATCAAACCCACAACGACCGCCGCCCGGATCGAGGCCGGCTTTCTGAACACCTATCAGGATCGCTGGCAACTGGCGGCAGATCAGGTTGGACTGGGGTTTGCCCAGGGCAAGGTGTTGTTCTGGCGTCGGGACGTGCTGGAGGGCGCAGGCGGTCTGGCGGCGCTTGGCGGCAATCTGGCCGAGGACGTGGCCGCCACCAAGGTCGTGCGCGCGGCGGGTCTTTGCGTGCGTCTCGTGCCCTCCCCGTTCCCGCAGCCGCTCGGTGCGCGCAGCTTCACCGAGGTCTGGCAGCGGCAGATCCGCTGGGCGCGGGTGCGCCGCGACGGCTTCCCCCTCATCTTCGCGCTGGAGCCGCTCTCGGGCGCGGCCCCGCCGGTTCTGGCGCTGTCCTTTCTCTGTCTGAACCTGCACGCCTCGCCGCTCTGGGTCGCGATGTTGGTGCTGCTGTGGTTCGGCAGCGAATGGGAGCTTGCCCGCCGCGCAGGCTGGCCCGCGAACGCCATCGACATGCTGTGCTGGATGCTGCGCGACGCGATGATCCCGGCGGTCTGGGCAGCGGCCCTGGGATCGCGCTGCATCAACTGGCGAGGACACGACATGAAACCTGCGGCATCGGCGCGGTGGTCGCACGAATGATCGTTTCTGGCGACGCGCTTCATCACCTTGTGCAAGGCTACGGGCTGTTCCTGCTGATGCCGCTTGCGATCCTCGAAGGACCGATCGTCACCGTCATCGCCGGTTGGGCCTGTCGCTCGGGCGACCTGCCGTTGTTCAGCACCTTCGTGGTGCTCATCATCGCCGATCTCATCGGCGACGGGCTGCTTTACGCGCTTGGGCGCTGGGGGCTCGGGCGTCTGCCCCGGCGCTGGAAGAACCGGCTGCATCTGTCCGACCGGCACCTGTCGACGGTCGGGGATCACTTTGCCGCGCAAGGCGGCCGTACCCTGGTGGGGGCAAAGCTGACCCATACCTTCGGCCTGCCGGTGCTTGTTGCCGCCGGGGCCGCGCGGATGCCGGGTGTCGCCTTTATGGGGTTCAACCTGATCGCGACCATCCCCAAGACCGCTGCCTTCCTCGCGCTCGGCTATCTGGCCGGTCAGGCACAGACGACGATCGAGACCTGGATCGGGCGCGGATCGTTTGCCGTGCTGCTCCTGGGAGTCGGCCTCGTCGCATTCTGGCTCAGGCGCCGCCACAAGGACGGCGCCGCGTGACCCCTGCCCCGACGGCCCCACGGGTCAGCTGCATCGTGCCGGCCTTCAACGAAGGCCCCCGGATCGGCGCGGTGCTGGCCACCGTCACGGGCCACCCGCTGATCGATCAGGTCATCGTCATCGACGACGGGTCAACCGACGACACGGCCGCGATCGTCGAGGCGCACGAGGGCGCGACGCTGATCCGCATGGGCGCCAACGGCGGCAAGACCCTTGCGCTGGCCGCTGGCATCGCCGCGGCGGATGGACCGCTGCTGCTGCTCGTCGATGCCGACCTCTGCGGGTTGCAGGCGCAGGACCTGACCGCGCTGCTGACCCCGGTCCTGCGCGGCGACGCCGGCATGGCGATCAGCCTGCGCCGCAACGCGCCCCGGCTGTGGCACTGGATCGGGCTCGACTATATCTCGGGCGAGCGGGTCCTTGCCCGCAGTCTGATCGAGGGCGACCTGACCGCCCTGCCCGATCTGCCGCGCTTCGGCTTCGAGGTCTGGCTGAACGGGATCGTGGTCCGCCGACAGACCCGGCTGGCCGTTGTCGCCTGGCCCGGCGTGGACAGCCCCGCCAAGGCCCGCAAGGCGGGATTGGTACGGGGCAGCCTCATGGATCTGGGCATGGTTCTGGACCTTGTGAAAGCAGCCGGACCGATGTCGTTGTTGAGCCAGATCCTGAGGATGCGCCGCCAGCGGGTGCCGTCGCCCTAGCCGCCCTAGCGCCCGAACCGTCGCTGTCGAAGGGCATGGGGGTCCGGCTCGGCCGGACGGCGGACACCAGCACCACGGTCCTCGCACAGGACCCCGCCGAGGCGGCGGCATGAGCGACGCGGCCCTCTCCGAGGGCGTGCGGGCGGCGCCAGACCACAGCAATCGCATGGGCCGACGCCGGATACAGAGCCGGCGCCCGCGACGGGAGGGAAGCGCCCCACGTTCTCCGAGCGCCGGAAGTCCGGCGCCCGGATCGCCTGTCACCCGCGTATCACTTGGCGGCTTCGGCCATGAGGCCCGTCGCCGTCACCGCCCATTCCTCGCCTCCGACCGAGGGGTAGAGGTTCTGCCAGATGCCCCGGGCCGCATCCCGCCAGGCTTCCTCATCCTTCGGAGGCCCGGACAGGACCATACCCTTTTCCGCCAGGAAGGTCATGGCCTCCTCGGTCTGGACGGCATTCGCCGCCCGGCCGATCTGAACCGCCTCGGCGCCGGCGCGGCTGACAGCGTCCTGAAGATCGGGCGGCAGGCCTTGATAGAACTTTTCGCTGATCAGCAGCGGGCCGGTCCAGATCATGTAGTGGATTTCGGTGATGTATTTCTGGATCTCGTAGAACTTCGAGGTCTGGGCCGTGGTGTAGGGGTTTTCCTGACCGTCGATGACGCCCTGCTGTAGCGCGGTAAAGACCTCGCCCCAGCCCATCGGGATCGGATCGATGCCCCACGACTGGAAGGTGGCGATGACGATCTCGTTCGGCGAGACCCGGATCTTCAGACCCTTCAGGTCTTCCAGCGTCTCGACCGGGCGGACCGAATTGGTCAGGACCCTGAACCCCTTTTCGAGGATGCCAAGAAACCGCAGGCCGCCTTCCTGCGTGATGCGGTCGTTCATGGGTTCGAGGATGGCATCGAGGCCGGCATGGGCCTCTTCGCTGCTGGTGAAGAGATAGGGCAGCAGCAGCACGCCGACAGAGGGCGCCACCGGATGGACATTGGCCATGGCCGGTATCTGGGCCTGGATCGTGTTGTTGCGGACGGCGCGGACAACCTCCTCCTCGCTGCCGAGCTGGTTCGAGGGGAAGATCTGAACCTTGATCCGCCCGTCCGAATACTCATCCACCTTTTCCGCGAATGCCATTGCGGTGATATGGGTCGGGTTGGTCTCGTTGTCGCCATGCGACAGACGGATCGTGTAATCCTGTGCCACGGCCCCTGTCGCGAGACCCGCCAGAGACAGCGCAAAAGCGCCAGCTTTGAGTAACATGTCTTCCTCCCTTAGATATATCCGAGAACGGATGGCAACCACAGCGACAGCGCGGGCACGAAGGCCACCAGAAGCATCACTGCGGATTCGGTAAGAACGAACGGCATTGCGCCACGCGAGACCTCTTCGAGACTGGCCTCGCCTATCTCGCCGGTAACGAACAGGTTCACCCCGAGCGGAGGGGTCTGATAGCCAATCTCGCAGGCGATCACGAACATGACCCCGAACTGGAGCGGATTGAGCCCCGCGCCTATCGCGAGCGGCAGCAACAGCGGCGTCAGTATGACGATCTGGGCGATCGTCTCCATCCACATGCCGACGAACAGCAGAATGAACGCGATCACCAGGATCATCAGCGGCTGGCTGGTGATCGAACCGCTCATGAACTCTGTCACCTGTTGCGGGATCTGGTGCAGCGCCATCAGCCGGCCAAAGACAAGGCCGGTCGACAGGATGATCAGCACCGTGCCGGCGATCTTGGCGGTCTGGATCAGGCACTCGTAGAAGCCGCGCAGGTCGAGCACCCGGTTGATCACCGCGCCGACGAAGATCGCATAGAGCGCGCCGACGACCGAGGCCTCGGTCACCGTGAACAGGCCGCTGTAGATACCGCCGAGGATCACCACGGGCGCGAACAGAGCCCAGCGGGCCCGCACGAGGGAGGCCCGGATCTGCTGGCCGCGATCGCCTTCGACCTTGGCCGAGCCAAAGCCGTTGCGCCGGCAGATGAGCTTCGATGTGCCATAGATCACGGTGGCCAGAACAATGCCCGGCAGGATCCCGGCGACGAACAGCCCGGTGATCGAAACCTCGGCCGTGACGCCGTAGATGATCATCGGGATCGAGGGCGGGATGACCACGCCAAGCCCGCCCGCCGAGGCGGAAAGCCCGGTCGCAAAGCTGCGGCTGTAGCCATCCTTCACCATGGCCGGGATCATGATCGACCCGATGGCGGCGGCCGTCGCGGGCCCTGAACCGGTGATCGCGGCGAACAGCGAACAGCCAAGCACCGTGACCGTGCCCAGACCGCCCGGCCGGTCGCCGACGATGGCGCGCGATAGGCCGATCAGATCATTGGTCAGACGCCCCCGCTCCATCAGCGTGCCGGCAAAGATGAACATCGGAATGGCGATGAGCGTGAAGGAGTCGATGGCGCTGAAGGCGTTCTGCGCAATATACTCCAGCGGCAGGCCCAGCGTCAGGATCGCCGCCAACGACGCGATCCCGAGCGCTGCCGCAACCGGCATGCCGATCAGCAGCGCGGCGACAAACGCCAGAATGATGATGAGCGTGGGCGACATGGATCACATCTCCTTCTGGGCATCGGTCATGTCGATCTCGCCAAGCCAGCGGCGGCGGATGTTGATGAGGATGCGGAATGAGAGAAGCGTGAAGGCGATCGGAATGATCGAGAACACCCAGACCAGATTCACCTTCGTCGTGGGCATCCGGTACGGAAATTCGATCAGCGACAGCGAATAGATCGTGGCGCCATAGATCACCGTGGCATTGAAGGCCACCCAGACGAGATCGGCAAAGCTCAGGATCAGCTTGCGTATCCTGACGGGGAACAACGTCAGATGCTGCGCGACGCGGATATGCTTGTCGTCCACCGCGGCGACCAGCACGCAGGCATAGACCGCCCAGACAAAGACCATGCGGATCACTTCCTCGAGCCAGGAAATGGTAATCCCGAAACCGGATCGCAGAACGACCTGAGCCGTCATCGTTGCGAGCAGTGCGGCCAGAAAAACGGCAGCAAAAACACCCTCGACATGCCAGCGCGGCTTGCCTGTCATTACGTGATCCTCCCTGTCGCCACGCCCGAGGGAATGGCGATCCACCCACCGAAATGATGTAACCGCTTACATTTTCTGTCAAGGCTTTCTTCTTGCCCGGTTGCCATACCCGCGAATTTGGTGCTTTGATCCGAACGGGGTATGGTTTCATTTGAGGATTGCCGGTGGACGAAACGGATCAGCGCGTTCCACGCAATCGCCGCGGGTCGAATGCAACGGGCATCCGGGATGTGGCGCGGCTGGCGGGCGTGTCGACTGCGACCGTGTCGCGCGCCTTCAATGCGCCCGAGACCGTCAGCGAGAAGATCCGCCAGCAGGTCGAACAGGCCGCGCGCACGCTGTCCTATATCCCCCACAATGCTGCGAGGGCGCTTTCCTCGCAACGCTCGCGGACCCTGGGGATCGTGATTCCCACCGTCCAGAACTCGATCTTCGCCGAACAGGTCGAATGGCTGCAGCGCCGTGCGCTGTCGCATGGCTACACGACACTCGTCGCGCATTCCGGCTTTACCTCGTCGGGCGAGGCCGAGCAGGTGCGCCAGCTTGTCCGGAACGGCATCGACGGGATCATGCTTGTCGGGGCCGATCACCTGGCCGAGGTCTACAGCCTGCTGCAATCGCGCAGGATCGCCTATGTGAATACCAGCGTCTGCGATCCGGCGTCGCCCCACCCCAGCGTCGGCTTCGACAACGGTGCCGCCATGGCGCACACGACGAACTATCTGCTCAGCCTCGGGCACAGGAACATCGGCGTCATCAGCGGCGACATCCACAACAGCGACCGCGCGCGCCTCAGGCTGCAGGGCGTGCTGCGGGCAATGGCCGAGGCCGAGGTCGCATTGCCGAACGAGCGGATCGCCCACAGCGACTATTCGATGGAGGCCTCGCGCGCCGCCTGCCGCGATCTGCTCAGCCGGGCCCCCGAGACCACCGCCATCATGTGCCACAATGACGTGCAGGCCTTTGCGGCGTTGCTGGAACTGCAGCGGCTTGGCTTTGTGGTGCCGCGCGATATCTCGGTCACCGGGTTCGACGATCTGGAATGGGCGCGGCATCTGCAGCCGGCCTTGACCACAATCCGCGTGCCCTGGGGGCGCATGGCACAGATTGCCGCCGACATGCTGGTGGCCCAGCTCGACCGGGTAGAGTACCGCCATTCGACCATGCTCGACTTCGATCTGGTGGTGCGGGAGTCGACGGCGCCCCCGCGGCCCGCGGCGCAATCCGGCATCTGACCCGACCGGGGTCAGATCCGGCTCAGGACGGCCGCGCTGTCGATCACACCCCGCGGGGCCACATCCTGCGCCGCGAGCAGCTCCTGCAAAGCAACGATATCCGCTTTGGTCATCCACCATTCCGGCCTGATATCTGCGCTCAGGATGCCCTTGGCGATTGCGAGGGGATCGGCGCAGTCCGAAAGATCGATCAGCAGTTCATGCCGGGTCTCCGCCGCTATGGCGGCCAGAGCGGCGACAACAGCGGCATCCTCGACCGCATCCCCCTGCAGCCAGATGACATGCTCGCGCGGCCAGGCGCGGATCTGCCGCATCAGCCGTATGCCATCGGCAAGTCCGGGGCCAATCTCGACCGCGCGCGCAATCCAGTGGCGCCGGCCGGTGAAAGGCGCAAGCTCGCCGAAGCTTTCCGTTGCCGGCCAGAGCAGCCCGTCGATCCGACCGCCCGCCAGAGCCTCCGCAATGGCCTCATGGGGCCTGCCCGCCGCCCTTGCGTCAAGCAAAGCGCTCGGTACGGGTTTGTCCTGCCGGCCCAAAGTGGCGTGCAGATTGCGCATTCGGGCATCGTCATCGGGTGTCCTGATCCCGCCCTGCGCCATGAAATGCGCGATCTCGCGATCCGACGGCGCAGAATCGGAACAGCCATGGCGTGCCACATTGATGGCGCCGCAGGCGTTGCCGATACGGCAACTGTCGAACAGGCCCTTGCCATTCAGCCATCCGGCGGCAAGCCCCGCCATGAAACTATCCCCTGCCCCTGCGGTATTCATCACCTCGACGCCAAAGCCCGGCACGATCAGCCCCAGTTCGATGTCCTCGGGGATGTCGCCGTCGAAGCTGACGCAGCCCAGCGGACCGCGCTTCAGCACGATGGTGGCGTCGCTTTGGCCGCGAATGGTGCGCACCGCCGTCAGATCGTCGCGGGCGCCACCGACGATGGCAATCTCTTCTTCCGTCCCGACGATCAGGTCGAACTCCGGCACGAACTCGGCGAAGGCTTCGGTCACGGCCCGCGATTCGACATAGGCAGCCTCGCCGCTGCCATGGCCGACCAGACCCCAGAGCGCGGGTCGATAGTCGACATCGAGCGCAAGCGCACAGCCGGATTCGCGCGCCAGCCGGATCGCCTTGCGGCTCGCGCGGCGCAGCGCCTCGGTCGCAAAGAACGACCCGTTGATCAGCAAGGCACGGGACGATGCAAAGAGATCGGCATCGAGATCCTCCTCGCAGAGGTTCAGATAGGCGCCGCCCTCGGTGAACAGGTCGCGCGGAAAGGTATGGCTGTCGCGCACCCCGAGAATACAGAGCGGTGTCGGCGCCTTCGGGTCCGCGATCACGTTGCGGGTGTCGACGCCATTGCGCTGCAGGGTTTCGCGCACCAGCCGCCCCATGTGGTCATCGCCAACCCGCAAGATCATCGCCGTCCTGAGGCCGAGCCGCTGCACGCCGACACAGATATTGGTCGCACTGCCCCCGATATAGGCCGAGAACGAGATCGCGTCCTCCAGCCGCCCGCCGAGTTGATCGGCGTAAAGATCGGCGATGCCGCGTCCGATGCAGATCAGATCGATCTGCCGTCCCGCGGCGTCCGGCACTGCGGCCGCAAAGCCCTTCCTCGATTGTGACATGCTTCCTCCGATCGCGCAGCACCGCTGAAATCATCTTCCACGCAACGCCCATCTTGCGTAACCGGTTACATTTTGCAAGAGTGTGCTTCGGTAGGGTTGAGGAAAGAAGACAGATGGTCAGAACAGCCATCCATGCCGGCGTTTGGTCCACAGATCCCGCACCCGATGCGGTCGCGCGGGTGTTGGAATCGGTCTCGGCGACCGGCTTCGACTGTCTGGCGCTGCCCCTGCGCGATCTGCCCCGGATGCAGCCCCGGGCGCTGGCGGCGCGCTTTCGCGAGGCCGGTATCGGCGCGCTCGGTACCGCGGGCCTGCCGCCCGGCTGCGATGTCAGTTCGGACGACAGCGACCAGCGGCAGCGCGGCGAGGAGCACCTGCTGCGGGTCATTGCCGTGGGCGCCGAGATCGGCGTCGAACAGATCAGCGGCGTTCTTTACGGGGCACTCGGTCATGCTGCCCGCCTGCCCGATCCCGACGCAATGCTGCGCAGCGCCGAGGTTCTGCATCGCGTCACCGCGGTCGCCGCGACGGCGGGTGTTAAGCTCTGCGTCGAGCTGGTGAACCGCTACGAAACGGCGCTGCTCAACACCGTCGAGCAGGCGCTGGGGTATCTGAGGCTGGTCGATCATCCCAACCTTCGCCTGCATCTCGACACCTATCACATGGCCATCGAAGAACGCTGCCCGGAGGCGTCGCTGCGTCGCGCACTGCCCGTGCTTGGCTATTTCGAACTGGACCAGAGCCATCGCGGGCGGCTCGACAACGGCTCGCTCGACCTGCGCGCCATGTCTGCCCCGATCCGGACGTCCTATGACGGTCTGGTCGGGGTCGAGGCCTTCGCGCGCGCGCGGCTGGCGCCCTCGCATGCCGATGTGCTTGCGATCTGGTGCGATCATTTCGACGACGGCACCGCCCTTGCCCACCACGCGCAGGCGCTGATCCGGGAAATCTTTGACCACCCGTGACCTGCATCTGCGGGCCCGAACATGGAGGAAAGTCATGTCCAATCAACAGCCGCGCCTCGCGCTCGTCACCGGGGCTGCCGGCACCATCGGTCAGGCCATCACGCGCCAGCTTGTCGCCGATGGTCACAAGGTCATCGCGCTCGATCTGAAGGCCGATCTGGTGCAGCCGCTGGTCGACGAGATGCCCGGCCGGGTGATCGCCGTCGGTACCGACATCTCGGATGCCGCCGCGCTGGAACCGCTCTGCACGCAGCTCCGCAAAGACCACGGGGCCGTGCAGATCCTGGTGAACAACGCCGGCATCCTGTCGAACAACAAGGCGGTCGAGACCGAACCAGAGGAATGGCGCCGCATCATGTCGGTCAATCTGGACGGCGCCTTCTATCTGACGCGGCTGCTTCTGAACGACATGCGGGCGGCGCGTTGGGGCCGGATCGTCAACATCTGCTCGCTCGGGATCAAGACCGGCGGGTTGACTGCAGGCACGGCCTATGCGGCGTCAAAGGGGGGCTTGGGCGTGCTGACCTTCTCGCTCGCGCGCGAAACGGCGCCCTACGGGGTCACCGTCAACGGCATCGCGCCGGGCTATGTCCTCACCCCGATGGTGACCGAACAACTGAACGAGGAGCAGCGTCAGAAGCTCTTGCGCGACATCCCTGTGGGGCGTTTCTGCGGCGCCGACGAGGTGGCGCATCTGGTGTCCTATCTGGCCGGGCCGAATGCCGGTTTCATCACCGGCGAGATCGTCGACATGAACGGCGGCCTGCACATGGATTGAGGCGCGATGCAAAAACGGAAAGGAGCGTCGCGATGACGATTCAGAATCTGGCCCCGATGCTGGCGGCCGCCAGCGCGGGCGGCTATGCCGTGGCGCAGTTCAATACCGACACGCTCGAGATCGGGCAGGCGGTGCTCCGCGCTGCCGCCACGCTTCGGGCGCCGGTCATTCTCGCCATCGGACAGGGCGTCGATAGGGCCGGACGGCTGGCGCCACTCGCGGCCGGGTTGCGAACCATGGCCGAGGCGGCAGAGGTTCCGGTCTGCCTGCACCTCGACCATTCCGAGAGCCTGTCACAGATCCAGCGCGCGATTCAGGCGGGTTTTTCGGGGATCATGATCGACGCATCGGCCCATCCGCTCGCCGCCAATATCGAACAGACGCGCCGGGTTCTGGCGCTCTGCGCCGGCCGCAACATCGGGGTCGAGGCCGAATTGGGACGGGTTGCCGGGGTCGAAGACGATCTTGTGGTCTCCGAAGACGAGGCCGGCAAGGTCGGTTTCGCCACCGTATCGGCCTTCCTGGAAAAGGTGCGTCCGGATGCCCTGGCGGTCGCGGTCGGCACGGCGCACGGCCTCTATACCCGCCCGCCAGAGATCGACTTTGCGCTGATCCGTCAGGTCCGCGACCTGGGGGCGCCGCCGCTGGTGCTGCACGGCGGATCGGGGCTGTCCGAGGAGATCCTGCGCGAGGCCATCGCCTGCGGCATCGCGAAGCTGAACTTTGCCACCGAGCTGCGCAAGGTCTGTCTCGACGCCCTCGTCGCGGCCGCCACATCGCAGAGCGGCTTCATGCCGGCTCTGGCGAGCGCCGCGGACGCCGTCACGGACTTCGCCGCGCGGAAGCTGGAAATCACCGGATCCGCGGGCAAGCGGTAGGCCGACCTGCCGTTGCCAGCCATTTCCGGTCACCTGCAAAGCGCCTGATCCCGACCCAGGCTCAATCGTGACGGCCGGGCCCTGTCCGGTTCACTTATGGGCCCGGGCGATGTCCGTCCCCCAAGACTCAAAAGGGCCACACCATTACGGTGTGGCCCAATTTCTGGACAGCCCCAACCTGTACAGGCCGGGCTATCTGTCGAAGGCTCAGGCCTTCTTGGCGCGCTTGCGCAGAACCAGGCCGAACGCACCCATGCCACCGATCAGCAGCGGCAGCGAGGACGGAACCGGAACCGGAGCGACTTCGGCAATGTAGGTCAGGGAGATGCCGACCGGATCGGTCACGCCGTCGTAGAACGTGATCGAGAAGTTGCTCGACGTGGTGATCGAGGCCAGCGTGCCCGAAGCCGAGGCAATGCCTGTCGGCGGAATGATCGAGCTCCAGGTCGTCGTGGTGCCCGAACCGTCGATGCCGAAGGTCACGTCGGCCAGGTCAGTGGCATAGCCCGTACCGGCAATGATGAAGCTGAACGTCAGCGGGGTCGCCGAGTTGACTTCGAAATTGTATGTGGCCGTGCCGCTCGGGTAAAGCGTGGTGCCTTCCGAGTCGAGACCGGCGCCGGTGACGTTGAACGTGACAGCAGAAGCTGCCAGCGGGGCCAGCGCTGCGAGCGCCGTGGTGAGAAGAAGAACTTTCATGTCGAATTTATCCTGTTTCTGGACGGTGCATAGTCAAGGAGGAAAGCCGGGTAACCCCCCTCCCCAATTCGGTGGTGCTGGGCACCCTGACGCTTCGCTTGCACGTTGCAGCCAAGGTATCTCATTTTTGGTTAAAGGAGTGAGATCGATTTCGCAAACATATTTTCCGGGTTTTGCCGGACAGAAGCCGCGTTGCGGCACTTCTTGTGGCATCGATGACGCGTGATGCAAGCGCGCGCACCATTTTTCGCCAAATCTCGCGGGGCGCGGCGGACATTATGTGCACTCGCAGCATGAATCGACCCCGACAGCGCTTCCCCCCGAACGGCGGTTGCCGCGGCACAGCCGTTAACCGTGCGAATCGGAAGACACTTTCAGCGGCTCGTCTCCGAAGAAGGCGCCGAAATAGCCGGCATAGAGCGCTGGCGCCTCGAGATTCATGGAATGCCCGACGCCTGGAACCTTCACCAGCCGGCAGTCCGGCATCTCCTCGGCCATCCGCTTGACGTCGGCGGCCGGGATCCAGCCGTCAAGCTCGCCCCACAGCACCAGATGCTCGTGGTCGAGCTCGTGCATGCGCGCCGCCAGTTCGCCCGATTCCGCCTCGAGCGTCAGGTTCGTCGGCGTGCCAAGCCAGATCCCCTCCGACACCGCAAAGGTCTGGTCGATGATCCGGTCGAACAGCTTTTGCGCCTCGCCCAAGCCTTCGCGGAACTTCGGCGTGTTGCCGGGCATCATGCTTTCGGCGGCGAACAGCGATGCCGCGGCCGTGGCCATCACCGCGCGCGTCATCTCCTTGCTGGCCTGCATCGCCTTGAAGACGCCGAGGCCGCCTTCGTCGAACCGCAGCCCCAGCGGCGATACCGGGTCGAGCGACAGCACCTTGCCGAACCGCTCTGGTTGCATAAGCTGCATGCGGGCGGCAATGATGCCGCCCGTCGAATGCGTGGCCAGATGGCAGCGCTCGATCCCCAGGGCATCGAGCGCCGCAATCATGTCCTCGGCGTGCTGCTGCATGGTGTAGTTGGTATAGCCCGCCGTCGGCGCCGGCTTCTCGCTTTCGCCGCAGCCCCGCCAGTCGACTCCGATCACCCGCAGGTCGCCGGGGAACCAGCGCGCCGACAGCTCGATCCAGTCCTTGCTGGCCAGGTTGCCGTGGATGAACAGGACCGGGATCGGGCCATTGCCCCATTCCCGCCAGGCCAGCTTCACGCCGTTTGCATCGACCATCCGGCTCATTTCGAAAATCCCGACGGCTTCTCGGGTGCCGCCCCCATGCCGCCGCCGCCGCCAGCGGCGCTGGCCGGAATATTGGTGTTGTCGACGAAGGACTTCACCTGCTCGGCCAGGACGTTCGGCGCCTTGAAGACGCCATAATGCGCGGTCGGGTCGGAAAAGCTCAGGAATCCGGCCCCCTTGACCGCCGCCGCCGCGGCCCGCGCGTTCTCGACCATCAGCCATTTGTCGTTCTCGATGTGGATCACCAGCGTGCGCGCGTCGATGCGGCCGAGCTCTGCGTTGATGTTGTACTGGAACCCGGCAGCGTTGCGATACCAGAAGTCGTTCGGATCCTCGCGCTTGGTCCGCTCGATGAAGGCGGCGGTCTCGTTGCCCTTGGGCTCCCAATAGAACACCTCCGTTACCACCTTGTCCCAGGGCTGGGCCGACCGGAACGGAAAATCGAAGCCGGTCAGTTGCAGGGTCGACCACATGAACTGCAGCCCCTGCTTCGGCTGCTCGGCCTTCGGCAGGTCATAGAAGTTGCCGCCCGTGGCCTGATAGAGCGGATCGCTTTCGATTGCCGCGGTGCCCAGCCGGAAGGTCCACTGCCCGATCGGGTCATCGTCATCCGAGGCTGTGGCGCCGCCGATCGGCATGATCGCATCGACATAGCCCGAGGGCGAATACATCACCCCCCAGACCCAGGTCTGGGTCGCGCCCATGGAAACGCCGGTCGCGACATCGACGTTGGCGACATTCAGATGATCGCGCAGCAGTTGATAATTCGCCTGCACGATGTCGAAATAGCTGTACTGCGGAAAGGTCCGCCCCAGCCCTTCGGATGGCTTCGAGGTCCCCCAAAGCCCGAGCGCGTCGAGGAACACCACGTAGTACTTGTTGGTGTCGATCACGAGGCCGGGGCCGACCACCGGCCCGCCGGCCAGCGCATTGCCGGTGCCGGGAAACCAGAAGGCGTACATGTTGGTCGAGTCACCCGAATAATAGGTCGAGACGATCACCGCGTTGGTGATCTCGCCCGCCTCGTTGTACTGCGGCGTGCCGACGTCGATATAGCCGAGCGTCAGCGGCCCGGCACCGAGGCTTTCCAGCGTCGTGCCGCCCTCCCCGCCGCCCCGCCAGGTCTCGGGATCGGCGTCGAGGTCGTAGGTTCCACCGATCCGGAAATCCGCGATCTCGTAGAACTTCTTCAGCGAGCTCAGCGGTTCGACCGCCGAGGATGGCGTGAACGCGGTGCTGGGGCCCGTCCCCACCGATCGCGACAGCGTGTCGGAAAGGGCGGCACCTGGCAGCGCAAGCGCCAGAACCGTCGCCGTGGCGCCGAGGCGCAGAATGGTCGTCTTGGACATTTCAAATCCTCCCCCACGCATCACTTCGAGAAACCGGACGGCTTGTCTGCGGCGGCACCGCCGCCCGCTCCGCCGGCCGCGGCCTCGGCCGCAACGCCGTTCACCAGCGCGTCGATCACATCGGGCGTCATCACGTCCACCTTGCCCGTCTTCAGGAACGACACCGTGTCGGTGGCGAACTCGAAGGGAACGTCGGTATGGATGAAATGTCCGACGCCGGGATAGATCTTGGTGGTGACATCCCGGTCTGCCGCCCGCATGGATTTCACGAACGGGGTGATGACCTCGTTGGCCATGTCGGTCAGCCCGTTCAGGCCCGTCGAGGGGATGAACGGCTCGCGCGCGCCGAAGGCCAGGAAGATCGGCGCCTCGATCTGCGGCGCCCGCTTCAGCAACGCCTCAGGGTTGGTGTCGTCGTTTTCGCTGCAGATGGTCCAGATGTCATAGATGAACGCCGTCACCCATTGTTCGAACTCGGCCGGGTTGCCCGAGATCATCGCCACCCGCTGATCGGTATGCAGCCGGGCATATTCGCTGTCGTTCCTGAAGTATCCGAACTTGCTGGGGCTGACCGCGCCGGTCACCGGATCGCGTTCGCGGAAGTGGAAGAAGTCGCGCACCGATTGTTCGTCGCGGCCCATCTCGGCTGCCAGCGCGCCGGTCGGCCCCCAGGCCTTTTCCCAGGCCGCGAAGTCATGCGTGATCGCCGGATCGCAGATCCCAAGCTCCTCGTCCCCGAACGCAACCGACTTCGGGAAGATCTCGAGCCCCGCCGGCCCTTCGAGGATCAGCCCCTTGACCGCCTCGGGATAGTCGAGCGCATAGCCCAGAACTGCCTGCCCGCCAAAGGAATGGCCAAGGTAATAGGCCTGATCGACACCAAGCTGATCGACGATCACCCCGTGGAAGGCCGAGCGGATATCCTCCAGATCCCGCGCCATCGGCTTGTCGACGTTGCCGGGGCCGGAAAGCCCTGCGTGCGGCATGTCGATGGCGATCACCCGGAACCCCTGCTCGACCGCGAATTTCATCAGATAGCCGTAATGCGAGGCAAAGGCGCCCTTGCCGTGCACGATCACCAGCGTATCGGGGTTCTCGATCCCCTCGCAGACCTCGTCGAGATAGCCGATCTCCCAGTCCTGGCCGCTGCGGTCGGTCACATGCGTGAACTTCGGCGGGAACGGATGGGTCATGTTGTCGAGCCAGAACGAGCTGTCCGGGTCGGGGTTCATGTTGACCCGCGGCGAGCGATAATTGACCGCGTCGCAGACCTTGCCCGGCGTCTGCAGGATGCCGATGTCGTGCAGGAAGGTGTTCAGCATCGGGTCGTTGGCCTGGCTGTTGAACATCGAGAACACGGCGTAATGCGCGATCGGGCTTTCTTCCTCGACCAGCTGCCCGCCGGGGATCGCCTGAACCGAGGCGCGGGCTTTGTCGGCCGTCAGCCACTGGTCGTTGCTGACATGCATCGCCAGCAGCCGGGTCTTGTACTCGGGCAGCAGCGCGTTGATGTTGTGCCGCTCGCCGACCTCGACCCGGTATTTCAGATCGACCGCGTCGTATTTCGCGCCCAGTTCCATGACGCCCGCGCCCATGCCGGTCTGTTCCGGGCTGCCCCAGGTAAAGACCAGCCCCTTGACCGCGTCCCAGCCCTGCGACTGGCGATAGTTCAGGTCATAGCCGGTCAGGTTCAGCACCGACCAGTGATAGGCCGGGCCCTGCACCGGGTGCTCGGACTTGGGCAGGGCATAGTAATCGCCGCCGGTCGCGCGCCAGATCGGGTCGGATTCAAGCCCCGCCTTGGCCAGCTGAAAGGTCCAGGCCGCAATCGGCGCATCGCCGTCGGTCGCCGTGGCCCCGCCCACCGGGATCACCGCATCGACGAACTCGGGGTGCATCAGCCCCCAGTAGTACGCCTGCGTCCCGCCCATCGACACGCCGGTCGACAGCACCACGTGGCCGACGTTCAGATCGTCGCGCAGCGCCCGGTAATTGGCCTGCACCATATCGTAATAGCTGTATTCGGGGAATTGCAGCCCCAGCCCGTCCGACGGCTTGCTGGCACCCCAAAGCCCCAGCGCGTCGAACATGACGACATAGAACCGGTCGGTATCGAACAGCAGCCCCGGTCCGATCAGCGGGCCTTTCGAAAACCCGTTGCCCGGCTGGCCCTCGACCCAGTTGAAATACATCGACGTCGCATCGCCCGAATAGAAGCTCGAGATCACGATGGCATTGACGATCTTGCCCGACTCGTCGGTCTCGGGCGTGCCCATGGCGATATAGGACACCTTCATCGGATCGCCGCCGAGGCTTTCCAGAGTCACCCCGCCCGGCGCGCCGTTTTCCCAGGCGGCCGGATCCGACAGGTCATAATGCCCGCCGATCCGGAACTCCGGCACCTCGACCGTGACCTTCAGGCCGTCCAGATCCGCAACCGCGGACCGCGGCGTGATCGGTGCCGCGCCCTGTGCCAAAGCTACCGCACCCGATGACGTGGCAAGCACCACGGCCACCAGGGCCAGTCGAAATTTCAACAACATGTCTCCCTCCCCTAACCCGGAAACGCCCGCGCTTTCCCCGGCTCCGGGCGATCATTGCAATTCCATATTCGTTTGCCAATATGGCAGTTGGGACAATTCCGATCAGGATTCCGGGTCGAGTTCCCGCTCCACCGGATCGTCCGCCGGCCAGTCCTTTCCGCCGTACAGCGTGACCTGTCCGGCGGGGCCGGAAAACAGTCCCGGCCCCTGCTGCATCTCGTTGGCGCCCATCATCATGGGCACGCCCGGATCGACCCCGGCGCAGCCCGCCAGCGCCACCAGCGCCGCGATGCCCGCGAGCCGGCACATCAGAACCGCACCATTGCACCGACCTGCCACAGCGACATGTCGTTGTAGGCGATGTCGGGGGCGTCGATCGATGTGCCGGTCCAGCCGAGGTAAAGCTCGGTGCCGAGCGGGTCGATGTTTTGCGACAGCGCAAGGGTCACCAGTTCCATCTCCTGATCGAATCCCTGAAAATCGCTGTAGCTGCCATACAGGGCGGCAAGGCCGGTGCGCCCGACCTCCCAGAAATTGGTGACATAGGCGATCTTGCCGAAATACTGCTCGGGATCGCTCCGGCTGTCGTCCCTGAAGTCCTGCTTGGCCGCCGAGACGGTAAAGCTCAGCCCGTCGAACGTGTCGGTGCCGGCCAGCAGCAGCGAGGCCGACCCGCTCCAGCCCTCGTACCCGCCGTCGCTCGCGTCGGCGGTATCGGTCCAGTAGGACACCGCGGCGGCGATCTTGGCCCAGCTCGTGCTGCCCGCGTACCGGATCGCCGCATCATACAGGTTGTCGGCCGCGGCCGAGGTCGAAAACTGCAGCCCGGCCAGGATCGGCGTGTTGTAGCGGACCCGCTTCTGCCGGCTCAGCCCGTCCAGGTCGTTGCCGAGCCCGAAGATGTTGACGAAGTTCGAGGCGTTCGAGGCATAGTCGTCCAGCGCCGCCTCATAGGCTTCCTCCGTTGCATAG
>NZ_QMEK01000011.1 GCF_003390845.1 Tropicimonas sp. IMCC34043
ACTGGCCAGCCTTGGGATGACTATCCTAGGGCGTTGTGTTTTGTTGGTTTGGATTTTGCGACGATCGTCGAGAGTTATTGGGAATTTCGCTAGGTTTGGCGGTGACCTACTCTCCCACGTCTTGAGACGCAGTACCATTGGCGCGACGGCACTTAACGGCCGAGTTCGGGATGGGATCGGGTGTTTTGCTCGTGCTATGACCACCAAACCAAGGGAAATCCCCATCGTTCGATCGTGGATTGGGATCGAACGGGTGGCGCGGGCGGCTTTGGGTTGAGCAAAGCGTCGAGCGCCACCCCGCCGGTGCTTTTGGCGACCGGCGGTTGGGCAACATCAGAATGTTTTGTCCAAGCTGACTTCTGACAGCAGGTTTTGGACTGTATGGGTCCTGAGCCTTGCTGTTTCTGGATCAGATCAAGCCTATCGGGCAATTAGTACCGGTCAACTGAACGCATTGCTGCGCTTACATCTCCGGCCTATCGACGTGGTGGTCTACCACGGCCCTCAGGGATACCTTGTTTTGAGGGGGGCTTCCCGCTTAGATGCCTTCAGCGGTTATCCTTTCCGATCATAGCTACCCAGCACTGCCGTTGGCACGACAACTGGTCCACCAGTGGATCGTTCACCCCGGTCCTCTCGTACTAGGGGCAACTCCTCTCAAGTATCCTACACCCACGGCAGATAGGGACCGAACTGTCTCACGACGTTCTAAACCCAGCTCACGTACCTCTTTAAATGGCGAACAGCCATACCCTTGGGACCTGCTCCAGCCCCAGGATGAGATGAGCCGACATCGAGGTGCCAAACGGTGCCGTCGATATGGACTCTTGGGCACCATCAGCCTGTTATCCCCGGCGTACCTTTTATCCGTTGAGCGATGGCCCACCCACTCGGGACCACCGGATCACTATGGCCGACTTTCGTCTCTGCTCGACTTGTCAGTCTCGCAGTCAGGCTGGCTTCTGCCATTGCACTCAACGAGCGATTTCCGACCGCTCTGAGCCAACCTTCGCGCGCCTCCGTTACTCTTTAGGAGGCGACCGCCCCAGTCAAACTACCCGCCACAGAGGGTCCCGGATCCGGATAACGGACCGCGGTTAGACATCAAGAGTGCGAAGGGTGGTATCTCAAGGGAGACTCCACAGAGACTAGCGTCCCTGCTTCGAAGTCTACCACCTATCCTGCACATCCCAATCCTGATGCCAGTCTGAAGCTGTAGTAAAGGTGCACGGGGTCTTTCCGTCTAACCGCGGGAAGCCTGCATCTTGACAGGCAATTCAATTTCGCTGAGTCGATGTTGGAGACAGCGGGGAAGTCGTTACGCCATTCGTGCAGGTCGGAACTTACCCGACAAGGAATTTCGCTACCTTAGGACCGTTATAGTTACGGCCGCCGTTTACCGGGGCTTCAATTCGGAGCTCTCACCCCTCCTTTTAACCTTCCGGCACCGGGCAGGCGTCAGACCCTATACGTCGTCTTGCGACTTCGCAGAGCCCTGTGTTTTTAGTAAACAGTCGCCACCCCCTGGTTTGTGCCCCCGGCGATCAAACGCCGGGCCTCCTTCTCGCGAACTTACGGAGGTATTTTGCCGAGTTCCTTCAACATCGTTCTCTCAAGCGCCTTGGTATGCTCTACCAGTCCACCTGTGTCGGTTTAGGGTACGGTCTCATGGAGGGTTATTTCCAGGAACCACTTCGGATACGCCCCAATCCGTTAAGGGACGCACGCCTACATGATCCGTCACATCCTCCTGGCTCAGGAATATTAACCTGATTCCCATCGACTACGCATTTCTGCCTCGCCTTAGGGGCCGGCTTACCCTGCTCAGATTAGCTTTAAGCAGGAACCCTTGGACTTTCGGCGACAGGGTTTCTCACCCTGTTTGTCGCTACTCATGTCATCATTCTCGCTAGTGATCTCTCCACCGGATGCCTTACAGCCCGGCTTCACAGAAAACACCTCGTCTCCAAGGCGTAGGATGCCTGCAAGCAGGCACCGTCCGCTAAAGAGACATGGTGTTATGTCACACTACGCTCCGCTACCACTGCATACGCAGTCCTCAGCTTCGGCTCATGGCTTGAGCCCCGTTACATCTTCGCCGCAGGACAACTTGATTAGACCAGTGAGCTGTTACGCTATCTTTAAAGGATGGCTGCTTCTAAGCCAACCTCCTGGTTGTTTTGGTCGTCCCACCTGCTTTCCCACTTAGCCATGAATTGGGGGCCTTAGCTGGAGGTCAGGGTTGTTTCCCTCTCGACGACGGACGTTAGCATCCGCCGTCTGTCTGCCATCTAGTACTCCCGGGTATTCGGAGTTTGGTTAGGATCAGTAAGCCTGTGGGGCCCCATTACCCATCCAGTGCTCTACCCCCCGGGGTATTCGGATGACGCTCTACCTAAATAGATTTCGCGGAGAACCAGCTATCTCCGAGTTTGATTGGCCTTTCACCCCTAGGCACAATTCATCCCGACCTTTTTCAACAGGTGTGGGTTCGGACCTCCAGTGCGTGTTACCGCACCTTCATCCTGATCATGCCTAGATCACTCGGTTTCGGGTCTGATCCCACATACTCAATCGCCCTATTAAGACTCGCTTTCGCTACGCCTACACCTAACGGCTTAAGCTTGCATGTGAGACCAAGTCGATGACCCATTATACAAAAGGTACGCCGTCAGGACTCGAGGTCCCTCCGACTGCTTGTAGGCGCCCGGTTTCAGAAACTGTTTCACTCCCCTCGTCGGGGTGCTTTTCACCTTTCCCTCACGGTACTGGTTCGCTATCGGTCAGCAAGGAGTACTTAGCCTTCGAAGGTGGTCCTCCGATCTTCAGACAGGATTTCACGTGTCCCGCCCTACTTAATACGTCAAATCGAGCTTCCAGTACGGGGCTGTCACCCACTATGGCCAGTCTTTCCAGACTGTTCCTGTCACTCTCATTGCTCGGCTGGTCCCCGTTCGCTCGCCACTACTAGGGGAGTATCAATTGATTTCCTTTCCTCCGGGTACTTAGATGTTTCAGTTCCCCGGGTTTGCTCTTTGAAGCCTATGTATTCAGCCTCAAAGTACCTGGTTCACCCAATTATCGACAATCTTGCGATTGACAATAACCGAGTATCAGGTGGGTTGCCCCATTCGGAAATTCCTGGATCAAAGCTTATTCTCAGCTCCCCAGGACTTATCGCAGAGTATCACGTCCTTCATCGCCTCTTGCTGCCAAGGCATCCACCAAACGCCCTTTTCGCGCTTGATCTGATCCAGAAAGAGCAAGGCTTGCGCCGGTACGGGGCTGGTTCGACCCGCATCTCGATCTGGTCAGAAGTCGTACATTCCCGCGTTTCCTCTGAGAGGAAACACATTTTGGTTAGTGTACTTGACTTGGACAAAATTGCTGCGCGGTCCGGATCCGAAGATCACGGCCGCAGGCCTCCCCTCACGCGGGGTGCCAGCAATTCTGATGTTTAACTCTCTGAACGATGTCAATGTCGAGCGGCCCGAAGGCCGCTGACGCGTCCGATTGGACGGCGGAGAGCCAGCTGGCTCTCGGCGGTCAAATCGGTGGAATGTGCAAGGTGTGCATGGTGGAGCGTATCGGGATCGAACCGATGACCCCCTGCTTGCAAAGCAGGTGCTCTCCCAGCTGAGCTAACGCCCCTCTCACGCGAAGTGATGGTGGGTCGAGGAGGACTTGAACCTCCGACCTCACGCTTATCAGGCGTGCGCTCTAACCACCTGAGCTACCGACCCACGTTGATCCACCGGGGCGGATCGACGAGTGCGCAAGGGCATTGCCGAAGGCAAGTCCCGAAGGGCACCCAGAAGTGGTTATCACCAGTCGCTCAAGCGAGCGACATTCCAAGGACTGAAGAGATATGTGGACGGCCTGGTTCGTATTTTGGTCTTGCGACCATGCTAAGTGCGTCACGTCAGCCGATTGCGAACAATCAACCGAACCAGAAGCATCCTTAGAAAGGAGGTGATCCAGCCGCAGGTTCCCCTACGGCTACCTTGTTACGACTTCACCCCAGTCGCTGAGCCTACCGTGGCCAGCTGCCCCCTGTAAAGGTTGGCGCACCGTCTTCGGGTAGACCCAACTCCCATGGTGTGACGGGCGGTGTGTACAAGGCCCGGGAACGTATTCACCGCGTCATGCTGTTACGCGATTACTAGCGATTCCGACTTCATGCCGTCGAGTTGCAGACGACAATCCGAACTGAGACAGCTTTTTGGGATTAACCCATTGTCACTGCCATTGTAGCACGTGTGTAGCCCAACCCGTAAGGGCCATGAGGACTTGACGTCATCCACACCTTCCTCCGGCTTATCACCGGCAGTTTCCTTAGAGTGCCCAGCCGAACTGCTGGCAACTAAGGACGTGGGTTGCGCTCGTTGCCGGACTTAACCGAACATCTCACGACACGAGCTGACGACAGCCATGCAGCACCTGTCTCGGATCCAGCCGAACTGAAGGAAACCCTCTCGGGTAACCGCGATCCAGATGTCAAGGGTTGGTAAGGTTCTGCGCGTTGCTTCGAATTAAACCACATGCTCCACCGCTTGTGCGGGCCCCCGTCAATTCCTTTGAGTTTTAATCTTGCGACCGTACTCCCCAGGCGGAATGCTTAATCCGTTAGGTGTGACACCGAACAGCATGCTGCCCGACGTCTGGCATTCATCGTTTACGGTGTGGACTACCAGGGTATCTAATCCTGTTTGCTCCCCACACTTTCGCACCTCAGCGTCAGTATCGAGCCAGTGAGCCGCCTTCGCCACTGGTGTTCCTCCGAATATCTACGAATTTCACCTCTACACTCGGAATTCCACTCACCTCTCTCGAACTCAAGACTACCAGTATCAGAGGCAGTTCCGGGGTTGAGCCCCGGGATTTCACCCCTGACTTAATAGTCCGCCTACGCGCGCTTTACGCCCAGTAATTCCGAACAACGCTAGTCCCCTCCGTATTACCGCGGCTGCTGGCACGGAGTTAGCCGGGACTTCTTTACCAGGTACCGTCATTATCTTCCCTGGCGAAAGAGCTTTACGACCCTAGGGCCTTCATCACTCACGCGGCATGGCTAGATCAGGGTTGCCCCCATTGTCTAAGATTCCCCACTGCTGCCTCCCGTAGGAGTCTGGGCCGTGTCTCAGTCCCAGTGTGGCTGATCATCCTCTCAAACCAGCTATGGATCGTCGGCTTGGTAGGCCATTACCCCACCAACTACCTAATCCAACGCGGGCCGATCCTTTGCCGATAAATCTTTCCCCCGAAGGGCACATACGGTATTACTCCCAGTTTCCCAGGGCTATTCCGTAGCAAAGGGCACGTTCCCACGCGTTACTCACCCGTCCGCCGCTAGATCCGAAGATCTCGCTCGACTTGCATGTGTTAAGCCTGCCGCCAGCGTTCGTTCTGAGCCAGGATCAAACTCTCAAGTTGAAAAGCGCTTGCGCGCTTGTCCTTGACGTTCGAACCTCTGCACATCGTTTCCAGATCCCGAAAGACCTGAAACCGTCTCTGTTTGATGTGCTTCAGTTTCCATCGGAAACCGAAGTCCGTTCAAACAGTGAAGCTGACCCTCATATCATCGGCCCGAAAGCCTAATGAGGTCGATCTATGTGCAGTCATTCATTCATCGAATGAACCAAACCGCCCACAAATCTCTTCAGTCAATAGCAATGTCAAAGAGCAGAGAGAACAAATCCAACCGATGCGCCCAATTCCTATCAGGCGCGCCAGCCTCATAATCCTCTCGATGTCGTCCCGCTTCCCTCAGTCAGCGTTCCCGCCAACCCCGTTCCGCGTCCCGTCAGCGCCCTCAGCGCCGCCGGTGAAGGGG
>NZ_QMEK01000012.1 GCF_003390845.1 Tropicimonas sp. IMCC34043
ACGCGCACCACACGTTCGTCCTGATGATAGACATCCGGGAACTTGAGCGCCGAGGTCGACAGGAAACAGATGTCGACCATGAAGTCGGCAAAGCCCAACTCGGCCCGCCGTCCGAAGAAACCGTCGAAGCGCTGGATGTATTGGCCGCCGACGACGAGAAGTTCGATGTTGCGCAGATTTGCCAGCCCTTGAAGGATCGGCATCGACGCGGTCGCGACGGTCAGCTCCGAGCGTTTGGAAATGGACGGCAGCATCTGCGCCACGGTCGACCCGAAGCCGAGCGAGATCGCCTGTCCGTCGCTGACCATGCGGGCGGCCGCTTTTGCGATGCGGGTCTTTTCGGCGACGTTGACGTGCTGGCGAAAGCGAAAGTCGCTTTCGAACTGGGTATCGGACACGACGGTGATGCCGCCGCGAATCCGCGCGGCCCAGCCTTCGTCCACCAGTTCCTCGAGGTCGCGGTGCAGGGTCATCCGGCTGACCTGATAGCGTGCCAGCAGTTCGTCGACCTGCACGGAGCCGCGGTCGACCAGAAGTTCAAGGATCGACTGCCGCCGTTCTTTCGCCTTCATCGCGCACACAGCCGGTTGCGGCCCGGCGCGGCAGCGGCGCCAGAGCGCGTCTCCGCCTTGCGGCCGGACGATCCTGTGGGACGGAGCAGGCAAATCCGCAGGAGGGGAGGCTCAGACAAATCGGGGATTCCCTTTGCTGTCGAATGCGATGCGGTGATGCTTGCGATAGCGCTCGACAAGGCCGGCATCCTCGGCTGCGGCGCGGTCGGCGTCCCAGTGCAGAAGCTCCGACAGCACGTCGACCAGTTCGGCAAGCGCCATACGCGACACGGGTCCTTCGAGAAACAGGGCACTGCGTCCAAACAATACATCCTCGGCAGAGGTCGCAAGCTCGTTGCGGGCAATAAAGGCCAGCTCTTCGCGCGAGACCTGGGGCAGGTGGCGCAGGAAGGTCTCCGGCCCGTCCAGCGTCGCGGCAAGACGGTTTGCGCGCGACCCGTAGCAGGCCAGAAGACGCGATGCCCGGTCGCGGGTCAGTCCGGTTGCGACCATGTCCGACAGCATCGCCTCCCAGGATGCGGCCTGCCGCGACAGGCCCTTGCCGCCCCCGATGGCCAGATCCTCGGTCCGGACCTGCCGCGCCTTGCCCAGACGTTTCAGCACCTCGTCGGTGACCTCGGCGGAAAAGGCCCGGAAGGTCGTCCATTTGCCGCCGATCAGCGACAGGATCGGAAAGCGCCGCGCGTCCGCCGGCGGCAGCTCCTGCAGCGAATGATCGCGGCTGATGTCGCCGGGTTCATTGGCATCCTGCGACGGCAACGGCCTGACCCCGGCATAGCTGAAGAAGATGGTGTCGCGCGAAACCGCGACCTCGGGAAAGATCCGCCGGAACGCGCCGAGCAGATAGTCGACCTCTTCGTCCGCACAACGCGCAGTGTCCGGGTCGTCGATGGGAATGTCCGTCGATCCCAGCAGGACGTGCCCCATGAAGTTCGAGACCAGACAGATGCGCCCGTCCTCGGCCTCGAAATACAGCATCCGTCCATGCAGGGTGCGCGCAAAGGCCGGCAGGTCGAGCAGCAGGTGGCTGCCCTTGGTGCCGCCGATCATGCGCCGGTTGCCGCCCGCCGCGGCGTTGATCCGGTCGATCCAGGCGCCGCCGGCGTTGAGCATGAGGTCGCAGCCGACCAGCCAGGCCTCGCCGGTGACCGTATCGCGCAGCCGCGCCTTGCCGTCCTCGAGCCCGTCGAAGGCGACGTGGTTGAGGGCCAGGCTGCGCGGGTTCGCCGCCATCCCGTCGAGCGCCTGTTCGACCACAAGCCGTTCCGGCGAGGTGATCCAGGCGTCGTAATAGGACGCGGCGACCCGGATGCCCGGATCCAGATCCGGGATCTCGCGCAGCATGTCCTGCCGCCCGATCATCCGGTGACGCGGCATCACGCGGTTCAGCCGGCCGTAGATGTCATAGAGCGTCAGGCCGATCTTCACGACCACGGCCCCGCGCTGGCCGAACTTGCCGGGCAGGCGGAAGAACTTGCGCATCGCGGGCAGGACGCCGGCGGTCCAGGAATAGATCGGAATGATCATCTCCAGCGGATGCACGCAATGCGCCGCGTTCGACAGCAGCCGGTTGCGTTCCTCGGCGCTTTCCCGGACCAGACGGAATTCGCCGGTTTCAAGGTATTTGAGGCCGCCATGGATCATCCGCGACGGCGCGCGGCTGGCCCCGGCGCAGAAATCGTCCCGCTCGACCAGCAGGCAATCGACGCCCTGCAGGCAGAGATCGCGAAAGGTGCCGACGCCGTTGATGCCGCCGCCAACGATCAGGACGGGGATGTGGTCGATGTCGCGCAGACGGTTCAGAAGGGGCGCGCGGCCCATGTCGGTCATCGGATCGATATCCTTGCTTGGAGCTGAGCCAGCGTCGCCGCGGCATCCTGATACCTGGC
>NZ_QMEK01000013.1 GCF_003390845.1 Tropicimonas sp. IMCC34043
ATGGCAAAGGCAAAATTTGAACGTAACAAGCCGCATGTGAACGTCGGTACGATCGGTCACGTTGACCACGGCAAGACGACGCTGACGGCTGCGATCACGAAGTATTTCGGCGACTTCAAGGCCTATGACCAGATCGATGCTGCGCCGGAAGAAAAGGCGCGCGGGATCACGATCTCGACGGCGCACGTGGAATACGAAAGCCCGAACCGGCACTATGCCCACGTCGACTGCCCCGGCCACGCCGACTATGTGAAGAACATGATCACCGGTGCCGCGCAGATGGACGGCGCGATCCTGGTGTGTTCGGCCGCCGACGGCCCGATGCCGCAGACCCGCGAGCACATCCTGCTGGCCAAGCAGGTCGGCGTGCCGGCGATGGTCGTGTTCATGAACAAGGTCGATCAGGTCGACGACGAGGAGCTTCTCGAGCTCGTCGAGATGGAAATCCGCGAGCTTCTGACCTCGTACGAATTCCCCGGCGACGACATTCCGATCATCGCGGGCAGCGCGCTTGCGGCGCTCGAAGGCCGTGACGCGGCGATCGGCGAGGACAAGATCCGCGAACTGATCGCGGCGGTGGACGATTATATCCCGACGCCCGAGCGTCCGATCGACCTGCCGTTCCTGATGCCGATCGAAGACGTGTTCTCGATCTCGGGCCGCGGCACGGTTGTGACCGGCCGGGTCGAGCGTGGCGTGATCAACGTCGGCGACGAAGTCGAGATCGTGGGCATCAAGCCGACGCGCAAGAGCACCTGCACCGGCGTCGAGATGTTCCGCAAGCTGCTCGACCGTGGCCAAGCGGGCGACAACATCGGCGCGCTGCTGCGCGGCATCGACCGTGACGGCGTCGAACGTGGCCAGGTTCTCTGCAAGCCCGGTTCGGTGACCCCGCACACCAAGTTCGAGGCCGAAGCCTATATCCTGACCAAGGAAGAGGGCGGCCGCCACACGCCGTTCTTCGCCAACTACCGTCCGCAGTTCTACTTCCGCACCACCGACGTGACCGGCACCGTGACGCTGGCCGAAGGCACCGAAATGGTGATGCCGGGCGACAACGTCAGCTTCACCGTCGAGCTGATCGC
>NZ_QMEK01000001.1 GCF_003390845.1 Tropicimonas sp. IMCC34043
ATCAGGACGGGGATGTGGTCGATGTCGCGCAGACGGTTCAGAAGGGGCGCGCGGCCCATGTCGGTCATCGGATCGATATCCTTGCTTGGAGCTGAGCCAGCGTCGCCGCGGCATCCTGATACCTGGCGTAGCTGGCGTTCAGGCGGTCCGATCTCGGGCCGGGGTCATAGACCCTGAGCGGCCCCGCGGTCTGCGCCAGCGCATCGTCCCAGTCCTCATAAAGGCCCGCCGCCAGACCGGCGCAGATCGCCACGCCGAGGGCGCCCGCCTCCAGCGTCTGCGGCACCTCGACCCGGCGGCCCAGCACGTCGGACATGAGCTGTGCGAAATAGGCGTTGCGGCTGCTGCCGCCTGTCAGCCGGACCGACGGGATGGCATGGTTTGGGTCGAGCGTGTCGACGTGGTGGCGATGGTTGAAGGCAATGCCCTCGCCCACCGCGCGCAGCATGTGGCCGCGCCCGTGCCAGCCCCGCAGCCCGAGGAAGGCGCCCGGCACATCCACCCGGTGCGGAGAGCCGAAAAGATAGGGCAGATAGATGATCTCGGACGGGTCCTGCGCGATGGCATCGAGCTCTTTTTGCAGCATGGCAAAGGGGTCGTCCGTCGCCAGGGCATCGCGCGCGGCCTGATGCAGGAACCAGTCCAGATTGGCGCTGGAGGCGGGCGAGATCGACATGCAGTTCCACTGCCCCGGCATCAGCCCGTTGCGGGTCAACCAGCCGGGCGAGGTTTCGGGGCGCTCGCGCAGGGCCTCGTTGATCGAATAGGTGCCCGAGACCACGGCCAGCTTGCCCGGTCCCGCGATGCCCGACCCCACGGCGCAGGCCGTGACGTCGTGCAGTCCCGCGGCGACGGGAAGGCCCTGTGGCAGGCCGGTCGCCTGTGCGGCCTCGGCGGTGACACGACCGGCGATCTGACCGGGCAGGAACACTTGCGGCAGCGCGTGACGGATCGCGCCCAGGCCGAACAGCTCCAGTGCCGCGTCGCTGTAGGTCTGGGTCTGCACGTCGGTGAAGGACAGGCTTGCCTCGGTAAAATCGGTGCCGACAATGCCGGTCAGGCAGAACCGCAGCCAGTCCTTGCACGACAGGATCGCCCCGATGCGCGCGAACCCTGCGGGATCGGCGTCGCGCATATAGGCCAGCAGGGCTGCTGGAAACGCGGGAAATGGCTGTTGCCCGCAAAGTGCCTGCGCCCGCGCCGAGGTGCCGTCGGCATCCCAGCCGGCGACGACATCCTGTGCGCGGCTGTCGAGCGAGGTTGCGGCCAGACCCAGCGGCACGCCGTCCCGGTCGAGCAGATAGACCCCGTCACCATGTCCCGCGACCGCGATGGCGGCGGGCCGAACGGCGTGCCCCTCGGCCGCCGCCGCCGCGGCAAGCGCGTCGCGGATCGACCGCGCCGCGGCGTTCCAGTGCGCGGTCATATCGCGTTCGACCCGGCGCGGCGCGTCCTTGATCTGCGGCACCGCGCAGTGGCCCGAGGCCACAACGGACCCGTCCCGCCGGAACACCACCGACTTGGTCACGGTCAATCCGCTGTCGAGGCCGATCAGATAGTCCGTCATGTCTCGATCCTTGCATGTCGCAGCCTGTCTTGCAGGCTGGCAAGATAGATCGCCACCAGCATCACCGCGCCGACATCGCCGGCAATCCGGCCGGTCCGTTTGCGCGCGGCGGTTTTCGCGGCGTTGCGGCGGCCGTTGCGCATCGCCGACACGCGGTCAGAAAGCCCCATGAATTCGACCACACGGTTCGAGGTCGGTGGGAACGACAGGGGCGGATCTGGCACAATCAGTGCCTCGCGCCGTTGCAGGAGTTCTTGCTTGCGGTTGATGCTCAAAAACGCGGCGATCTTGTCCAGCAGAGCCTCTCGCCGCCCGGCGGCTTCGTTGTCGATGGCGACAAAGGTCCGTGCGGCCCCGGGCAGCCAGGCGTCCGAGGTCACGACAGGTGTCCCGGTTTCTGCCATTTGACCACGATGCCGCGCCTCTCTGCTCCAGGGAACAGGCATCATGCCATCCACCCCACGAGCCACCTGCGTCAGAAGCGCGTTCAGGTGTTCGCGGACATCGTTCGCGCTGATAATGCGAAAGAAGGTCACGTCTCCCGTCCCGGTTTCGATCCGCGCCGCCGTCTGCGGCTGACCCATCTCAACACCGTTCAGGTAGTTGTCGTTCGGCGCCCAACGGCTCGCCGCGCCTTCACAGGTCTTCGCCATCGCGAACTTGCAGAGCGCCATCGTCAGCGCGGTCCAAGTCGTGTCCACTCGCATGTTGTCCTCCGCCTTGCGAGGTCCAAGGGATCATTGCACGCAACGGAAAATGTATCAATATTTCTGTTACAGGAGTTTCAATAAAGGGATGGTGCTCTCTGATACTTGAGTAAATGACCATATTACACTGCAGAAGAACGATAATTATGTCAGTCAATGTTATCAATAATTGTGGTGAATTATGAGGGCAGCTTCATGGTCGCATCCGCCGTCCGGACCGGAAGACCGTTCAGGCGCCACAGCGGTCGCGCCATGGCGGTTCGACTGGCTCGCACCCTGCCAGTGGGGCGGTGCCCACATGCCGAAGACTCCGCAGCCATAATTTTTCGGCGATTGCATGTTTGACAAACCCAAACGGAAAACCGTCGGCTGATGTATCGTCTTTCATCACAACCGCGAACTCTGTTGCCACACGTACCGGCACACTGACCTTCCGCGACCTCGACCTTTGGGTCTGTGCCGACGACGTCACGCTGGACGTCACGCGGCCCGGCAAGCCGACGGACCACGGGTTCATCGAGGCATTCGAGTTTCACGTCAGGCTCGCGCAATTCGAGTCGCAAAATAGTCGCAACTAGTTCCAGCTGGGGCTTTTTCGCTTTGTGGTCGGGGTGGACGTGGGTAAAACAACCAAGACGTGCAAATATTCCTGGCATTCGGTGCAAAAATATGCGGCTGTTGAATTCCATTGGCGAGCAGGCTGAATGTTTCCGGTTTGAGAACAAGGCCTTGGATCTATTTCTGAGGCGCGCGTGCGGGGGCGTATTGGTTTGCGCCATTGCGCTTTTGCTGTTCGCCGGGCCGGTGATGGCTGCAGGTCCGACAAGCAGTTCGACGGTCGGCGAGGCGATTACGAACCCTGTTACCGGCGACCCCACAACGGTTACCGCCTTGCTGGTCGATCCGGTCGGGACGCCGACGGCGGGGGATACAGCCTTCGTGCAGACCGACGACGGCTATACCTTTCTGGTGAAGTCGGTTGGCGAGGACTTCTACAACAGCGATGACCCGCCGGTGCAATTTTCCGTTGTCAGCATCAGCGGCAATACCGCCACAGTCACCAGCCCGGAGGCGGACGGCAATACCGATTTCCCGGTCGGGCAGCTGACGACCGATTTCGACGCCGACTTCGAGAGCTCCGGCACCCCAGGTACCCTGACGCCGCCGGTCGATGTCACCGGGCCGAACGGGGTAAATCAGGTCGTATACGGGCAGAATGGCAGTAACGGCCGGGATGGCGCGTTGTTCGTGCCGCCCTCCTCGGGGGGAGACGGCGCCAATGGACCGGTTCAGACCCAGACGCTGAGCACCGATGTCAGCGCAAGCTCGAACATCGGCTGGGAAATCGGCAGCGTCGGCGGCAACGGTGGCGTTGGCGGGGATTCGTATCTGAGCTTCTGGAGCGGGAGCGATGGCGGCAACGGCGGGGCCGGCGGCCAGGTGACGGCGACGCAGGCCGCCACCAGCACGATCACGACCACCGGCGACGACAATTACGGCATTTTTGCCTACAGCCGCAGCGGCGAGGCCGGCAATGGCGGCAGCGGCTATGCCGCGCCGGGTGGCGGGACAGGCGGCCATTCGTCGGATGGCGGCAGTGTCACCGTGAACCAGTTCGGAGAGATCTCGACCGCCGGCACGAATGCGCACGGAATCTATGCGCTGAGCGTCAGCAACAATGGCGGCAACGGCGGCAACCAGTGGGGACTTGTCGGGACGGCCGGTAGCGGCGGATACGGCGGCAGCGGCGGGGCCGTCGATGTGAGCACCGATGCGGGTGCAATCATCCTGACGTCCGGAGAGTTCGCCAATGGCATCCTCGCCCAGTCGATCGGCGGCACCGGCGGCTCGGCGGGCAACAGCGGCAACCTTCTGGTGTCCCTGATCGGGGCCGCCGACAATGGCGGCAACGGCGGGACCGTGACCGTTTCCAACGGCGGCAGGATCCAGACCACAGGAAACCTGTCACGAGGGATCATGGCGCAGTCGATTGGCGGCGCTGGCGGCGGTGGCGGCACGGCCGGCGGTCTGGTGTCGCTGGCGCTCGGCGGGGTCGGGACGAATGGTGGCTCCGGGGCTGCGGTGAGCGTGACGAATACCGGAACCGGGCAGATCGCGACGACCGGGCTTCTTTCGGACGGCATTTTGGCGCAGTCGATTGGCGGCAGTGGCGGTCAGGGTGCCAATGCCTTCGGTCTGGTTGCGGTGGGCGGAAACGGCACCAAGGCGGGCTCGGGCTCGACCGTCACTGTCACCAACCTTGGAACAATCTCGACCGAGGGCAACGGGGCGCGCGGTATCGTTGCGCAATCGATTGGCGGCGGCGGCGGCGATGGCGGTTCGTCCGGCGGGATGGTTGCGGTCGGCGGCAGCGGTGCGGGTGGCGGCAGCGGCGGCACGGTCAATGTCACCAATGACGGCAAGATCACGACCACCGGGGCGGATGGAATAGGCATTCTCGCGCAGTCGATCGGCGGCGGCGGCGGCAACGGCGGATCGTCCGGCGCGGTCGGCGCCTTTGTCGGGGTCGCGGTTGGCGGGACCGGCGGCACCGGCGGCGCTGGCGGAGATGCCAACGTGACCCTGTCCGATACCGACGCAAGCCAACCCTCGCGGGTTCTTACATCGGGCGACCGTGCAACGGGCGTCTTCGTTCAGTCGGTTGGCGGCGGCGGCGGCAACGGTGGCGGCGCCGTCAGCGTGGCACTTGGGGCCTTTGGCGCGGCATCCGTGTCGGTCGGCGGCGATGCCGGCGACGGCGGTGCAGGTGGAACCGTTACCCTGTCCGGCAGTGGCGATGCTACGGTCCAGACCGGTGGCGACGACGCCGCAGGCGTCATGCTGCAATCGGTCGGCGGCGGCGGCGGCAACGGTGGCTACTCGGTCGCGGTCGCAGCCTCGGCCGGGCCTGTCTCGGGGTCGTTGGCCGTTGGCGTCGGCGGCAGCGGCGGGTCGGGCGGCGCAGGCGGAGAGGTCGTTGTCGGCACGGTGGACGGCGGAGGCAACCTGACCGCTCCCGGCTTTTCGGGCAGCATCCTGACCTCCGGCGCACGTTCGACCGGGCTGTTGTTCCAGTCGGTTGGCGGCGGCGGCGGCAATGGCGGCCTGGCGGTGGCTGCCTCGGGCGGCGGGTCGTTGTTCTTCTCGGGAAGTGTCTCGGTCGGAGTCGGGGGATCGGGCGGGACCGGTGGCCTCGGTGGAACGGTTCTGGCCTATACCGACAGCGACGTGGTCACGACCGGCGACAGTTCGACGGCGATGCTGGTCCAGTCGATCGGCGGCGGTGGCGGCAACGGCGGGGGCAGCATTGCCGCCGGCGTCGACGGCAGCGGCGGCGGCGCGGCCGGGATCAGTGTCGGGGTTGGCGGCAGCGGCACGACCGGGGGCGCGGGCGGCGACGTGACTCTGATCGCGGGTGGAAGCGTGATCCGAACCAGCGGACAGTTCTCGAACGGCGTTTCGGTCCAGTCGATCGGCGGCGGTGGCGGCAACGGTGGCTACAGCGTGGCCGTGTCCGGTACGGGCGCGGGCATCGGGGCGGGATCGGTCAATGTCGGTGTCGGCGGATCAGCGGCAAACGGCGGTGACGGCGGGGCGGTCAATGCCCGCATCGATGCCGCTGTCAGAACGACGGGCGTCGGATCGGGTGCCATTCTGGTCCAGTCGGTCGGCGGCGGTGGGGGCAACGGCGGATTTTCTGTCGCGGCCGGCGCGGCCGGCGGTGGCGCCGGAGCCGGGACAGTGACCGTTGGTCTGGGCGGTTCGGGAGGCGCCGGGGGCGCAGGCGGAACCGTTGTTGCCACGGTGAACGGCGATGTCGCGACCAAGGGCGACCGCGCAGCGGGCGTTGTTGCGCAGTCAATCGGCGGTGGCGGCGGCAACGGTGGATTTTCGGTTTCGGGCGCCGTCTCGGGCGCCGGAACCGGAAGCGGCGCGGTTTCGGTCGGGCTTGGCGGGGCGGGCAACAGTGGCGGCGCAGGCGCTGACGTGACGGCGACGGTCACCGGCGACGTGACCACCGAGGGGAGCGATTCGACCGGGATCCTGGCGGAATCGGTCGGCGGTGGCGGCGGCAACGGCGGCTTCAGCGTGGCCGGGACGATCAGCGGCTCGGGCATCGGCAGCGGTGCCGTCAGTGTCAGCCTTGGCGGCGGCAGCGGCACGGGTGCCGATGCCGGTACGGTCACGCTGACCAGCGACGGTACGGTCTGGACCCAGGGCGACCGGTCCTCGGGCTTTGTCGCGCAGTCCATCGGTGGCGGTGGCGGCAATGGCGGATTCTCGGTCTCGGGGGCTGTTTCCGGGTCTGGCGAGGGGTCTGGCACTGTGGCGGTCGGGCTAGGCGGCAGCGGCGCTGGCGGCGGCACTGCCGGGGATGTCATTGCAACCTCGAATGGCCAGATCCTGACCGAGGGCTATGCGTCCTCGGGGTTTGTGGCACAGTCGATTGGCGGCGGCGGTGGCAATGGCGGCTTCAACGTCAGCGCCTCGGTCGCAGGTGCGGGCACGGCCGCGGGGTCGGTCGCGGTCGGGCTTGGCGGCACCGGCGGCGGTGGCGGCAATGGCGCGACGGTGACGGCCGACACCACGGCCAATATCGAGACCCGGGGCGATGCCTCGGTCGGCGTGCTGGCCCAATCCATCGGCGGCGGCGGCGGCAACGGAGGTTTCAACGTCTCGCCCGCGCTCTCGGGCGCAGGCACCGGATCGGGCGCGGTCTCGGTCGGGCTTGGCGGCAGCGGCACGGGGGGCGGCAACGGCGGAACGGTCGGGCTGACGATTGCCAATGACGTGCTGACGCGCGGCGCGCAATCGGCGGCCGTGATCGCGCAATCGGTCGGCGGCGGTGGCGGCAACGGCGGCTTCAATGTTGCAGTTGGCGGCACAGGTGCCGGCACCGGATCGGGCGCCATCGGCGTCGGTCTTGGCGGCCGTGCGGGCACCGGCGGCACCGGCGGCGCGGTGAGCAGCAGCGTGACCGGCAATCTGACGACGCTGGGCGAGACCTCCAGCGCGCTTCTGGTGCAATCGCTCGGCGGCGGTGGCGGCAACGGCGGGATGAATGTCTCGGCCGCGATTGCGGTCGCAGGCACCGGCGCGGGTGGCGCATCCGTCGGGATTGGCGGCGCGGGTGGCAATGGCGGCGATGCCGGCACTGCGACCTCGGTCCTCAGCGGCGACGTGACGACATTTGGCAAGGATTCGGGCGGCGTCATCGTGCAGTCGCTTGGCGGCGGCGGCGGCAATGGCGGGTTGAATGTCTCGGCCATCATCACTGCGGCGAGCAGTGGCTCGGGCGGTGCATCTGTCGGCATTGGCGGCAGCGGCGGCGACGGCGGTAACGCGGGCGCGGCCGACAGCACCATCACAGGCGATGTCGTGACGCTTGGCGACAATGCGGGCGGCGTTCTTGTCCAGTCGGCTGGTGGCGGTGGCGGCAACGGCGGGGTCAACGTCTCGGCCGCGGTCAACCTCAGCAGCACGGCCGGCGGCGCGGCGGCAATCGGTGTCGGCGGGTTCGGCGGCGGTGGCGGCGACGGCGACATGGCGACAAGCCAGATGACCGGCGATATCGTGACCACCGGCGACAATGCCGGCGGCATGATCGTGCAATCGCTCGGCGGCGGTGGCGGCAACGGCGGGCTCAACGTCTCGGCCGCCGTCAGCCTGACGGGCGAGTCGAGCGGTGCGGTCGGGATCGGTGTCGGCGGTTTTGGCGGCGATGGTGGCAATGCGGCGGCTGCGACCGGCACGCTTGCCGGTGACGTCACGACGTCTGGCGACAATTCGGCCGGCGTTCTGGTGCAATCGCTTGGTGGCGGCGGCGGCAATGGCGGGCTGAATGTCAGCGCGGCTGTCAGCATCGCAGGCTCGGGGTCGGGTGCGGCGGCAATCGGCGTCGGCGGCTTTGGCGGCAGCGGCGGTCTGGCGGGCAATGTCACCGGCACGTACAGCGGCACGGTCGTGACCTCGGGCGACCGCGCGGCCGGTGTCGTGGCGCAGAGCCTTGGCGGCGGTGGCGGCAATGGCGGCGTCAACGTCTCGGCGGGTCTTTCGGTTGCCCCGAGCTATTCGGGTTCGGTCGGGATCGGTGTCGGCGGCTTCGGCGGCGCCGGCGGCGCGGCGGGATCTGTCACGCATAATGTTGCGGGCAGCGTGGAAACCGCAGGCGACGATTCGATCGGCGTGCTCAGCCAGAGCCTTGGCGGCGGTGGCGGCAATGGCGGCACCAATGTCGCGGGCGCGGTCTCGATCTCCCGCTCGACCAGCGGTGCGGTCGGGATCGGCGTCGGTGGCTTTGGCGGTGTTGGTGCGGATGCGGGCGGCCTGACCACGTCGGACTTCACGGGCAACGTGCGGACCCTTGGCGACCGCAGCCTGGGCGTCGTCACGCAAAGCCTTGGCGGCGGTGGCGGCAACGGCGGTACCAATGTCGCGGGGGCGATCAACCTGACCCAGTCGAATGGCGGATCGGCGGGTCTGGGCGTTGGCGGATTTGGCGGTGGCGGCGGCAATGGCGGTGCTGTCACCGGCACGGTGCAAACCGCGGCGGCAAGCGATAGTATCGAGACCCGTGGCGATGACAGCACGGGCGTTCTGGCACAATCGGTTGGCGGCGGCGGCGGTGCGGGCGGCGTGAACGTCAGCGGCGCGATCAGCCTGAGCGGAAAGTCGGGCGCCGCGGTGGCGCTTGGCGTTGGCGGCTTTGGCGGATCGGGCGGCGATGGCGACACGGTCACGCTCGACGTTGCCGGCACTGTCAGCACCTATGGCGACCGCTCCGATGGCATCCTCGCGCAGTCGCTTGGCGGCGGCGGTGGCGCCGGCGGCACCAATGTTTCGGGCACGCTCGCCCTGACCAAGCCCTCGGGGTCGGACACGATCTTCTCGATCTCGGCCGGTGTTGGCGGCTTTGGCGGCGGTGGCGGCGATGCCGGTGCGGTCGATCTTTCCTATTCGGGGGCCCTGACTGCCCTGCCGCGCACCGTGAATGGCGACGGGTCTGTCACCTTGAACGAGACCGAGGGCGCAAACGGTCTGGTCGCCCAGTCGATTGGCGGCGGCGGCGGCGATGGCGGCGTCAATGTCAGCGCGGGCGTTGCAATCAGCAGCAAACCTGGCGCGGGCCAGAGCGATACGAGCAAATCCTATGCGGTGCTGGTGGGCGTCGGCGGTTTCGGCGGCACCGGCGGCAACGCGGCGGCGGTCAATGTCGACGTGGCCACGGGCAGCACGATCCGCGCCCATGGCACCGGCAAGTCGGGCATCCTGGCGCAGTCGGTCGGCGGTGGCGGCGGCAATGGCGGGCTGAATGTGTCCGGCGGCATCGTCTCGGACACCTCGCTGATCGTGGGCGTGGGCGGCCTTGGCGGCAATGCCGGCATCGGCGAGGACGTGACCGTCACGTCGCGCGCCGATATCGCCGTCACCACCGACCCTGCCGATTTCGAGGTGCCGAGCGACGAGAGCTTCGAGGCGAAGCTGCGCGAGGTGCTGGGCGACACGGTGGTCGATGCGGCGAAAGATCTTGTCGACTCGAAGGGGTTGAAGAACCTGTTCGTCGATCTCGGCCTGTTCAAGGGCGACGAGGTGACCGAAACCGAAGGCTCCGCCGGCCTGCTGGCGCAGTCTATCGGCGGCGGCGGCGGCAATGGCGGGATGAATGTCTCGGGTGGGATCGCGCTCAGCAAGGACGGCAAGATACCGTCCATCACCTTCGGCATCGGTGGCTTTGGCGGGTCGGGCAACGTCTCGGGCGACGTCAGCGCGGACCAGGGCGGCACCATCGCGGTCGAGGGCAACTGGAAGCACGGCATCCTTGCCCAGTCTGTCGCGGGCGGCGGCGGCAACGGCGGCATGAACGTCAGCGGCCAGCTCAACTGGGGCAGTTCCGAGGGCACAGACGGCGCCACCGACCTCAGCATCGTTGCGGGCCTTGGCGGCCATGGCGGTACGGGCGCGGATGCGGGCGGTGTCGCGGTGGTCTCGACCGGCAACATCAGCACCGAGGGCTATCATTCACGCGGCATTTTTGCCCAATCGGTCGGCGGCGGCGGCGGTACCGGTGGCATGAACGTGACGGCGGTTGCCACCAAGGACAGCTCGCCCGTGGCCATCGGCATTGGCGGCTTTGGCGCCGCGGGCGGCGATGCGGGCGACGTGGCCGTGACCCGTGGCACCAGACTGGCCTCGGCCGGAACCATCGTGACCGACGGCATCGGCGCCCATGGCATCGAGGCCAGCAGCATCGGCGGCGGCGGCGGCGACGCCGGTATCAATGCGGTGCTCGGCTTCAGCAAGACCACCGGATCGGGCAGCGACAGCGGCTCGGCCGGGGATCGCAAGACGCCCACCAACACCGGCGTCGATGACAGCGTGATCGCGAATTTCAACACGGTACTGGACGAACTCGAAGGCAAGTTCAGCACGACCAACACCGATGGCAGCAAGTCGGTCAATTCGGCGCTGATCGCCATCGGCGGATCGGCGGGCGACGCCGGTATCGGCGGCGACGTGACCGTGACGCATTTCGGTGACATCGCGACGGCCGAGGACAGCAGCAACGGCGTCTTTGCGCAATCTCTCGGCGGTGGCGGCGGCAACGCGGTCTTCAACCTCGGTCTGATCTTCGAGGCCGGGGATGCCGCACAGAACAAGGGCGTCGGCCTTGCCATTGGCGGCGGAACCGGGGACGGCGGCTCCTCCGGCACGGTGACGGTCGAAAACACCGGCAACATTGCCACGGAAGGCGACGATTCCCACGGCATCTTCGCCCAGTCGGTCGGCGGCGGTGGCGGCAACGCCGGCTATACCTCGCTGAACCAGTCGGGAGACGGCGGCAATGTCGGCATCACCATCGGACGCACCGGCGGCACCGGCGGCGCGGGCGGCAATGTCTCTGCCAGCAGCAATGGTCAGGTGAGCACCGAGGGCGACCGGTCGCATGGTCTGTTCGCACAGTCGATCGGCAATGGCGGCGGCAATTCGAGCGCGACCTCGGTATCGCTCGCCACGGCCAAGACCGACGATGACAAGGGCAACAGTTTCAGCCTTAGCGTCGGTCTGGAAGGCGGCGAAGGCGGGGCTGCAGGCAATGTGTCGGCCGATGCCGCAGGGCTGCTTTACACCATCGGCGACGAATCCCACGGGATCTTTGCGCAGTCGGTCGGCGGCGGCGGCGGCAACGGCGGCGGCGCGGGCGGCTCGGCCGGGGCCGCGACCTCGTTCTCGCTCAACATCGGCGGCGATGGCGGCGCGGGCGGCATTTCGGGCAGGGTCGGTGTGGCCAGCACGGCGCGGATCGCGACCGAGGGCGCGCGCTCTGACGGCATCCTGGCGCAATCCATCGGTGGCGCTGGCGGTACGGGCGGTATCGTCAAGGGCGGCACCAGCGTCATCGCCATCCTGAAGAACACCATAAAGGGCTCGGCCATCGGCACCACCACCTCGGTCAACATTGGCGGCACGGGCGGCGACGGCATGACCTCGGGCGATGTCACGGTGACAAGCGGCGGTGTGGTGACGACGAAGGGTGACAATGCCCAAGGGATCTTTGCGCAATCTGTCGGCGGCGGCGGCGGCAAGGGCGGTCTGGTCGAGACCGACATCGTCAACCTGCGCTCGACCATCGCGACAACCGTGACGATCTCGGTCGGCGGCGATGGCGGCACCGGGGCCGTGTCGGGCGATGTCAGCGTGACCAACAGCAGCGATATCGGCACGCAGGGGGTCCGGTCGGCGGGCGTCTATGCCCAGGCCGTCGGTGGCGGCGGCGGCGATGCGCAGCACGTGCGCAACCTGGTCATCGGGCCCGATGCCGACAACAGCTCGCGCAACGCGTTGCTGATCGGCGGTTCGGGCGGCAGCGGCGGTGCGGCGGGCGCGGTCAGCGTCACCAACACCAGCACTGCGCGCATCGTCACCGATGGCGACGAAAGCCATGGCATCTTTGCCCAGTCGATCGGCGGCGGTGGCGGCAACGGCAGCGACGTGCTGTCCGTCTCGATCAGCCGGCTGGGCAGCACGGCCACAATGGCGCAGGGGCTGCAACTGGCGATTGGCGGATCCGGCGGCACCGGCGGCACCGGCGGCGCGATTGACGTGATCAACGACGGGCTGATCGTCACCAGCGGCGACAAGGCCCACGGCATCCTGGCGCAATCGATCGGCGGCGGCGGCGGCAATGGCGGTTATTCGATCACCGGCACCGCGACGCTGCAGAAGGGGACCGGATCCGATCCGACCATGGCGCTGAATATCGGTGGATCGGGCGGCAATGGCACCGAGGCAGGCGATGTCACCGTTACCAACACCGGCGAGATCGACGTCCTCGGCGACGGGTCCTATGGCGTGCTGGCGCAGTCGGTTGGCGGCGGCGGCGGCAACGGCGGTCTGGCGGTGTCGCTGTCACTGAACGATCTGGCCGAGCAGGCGACGAACCAGACATTCTCGAAGATCGCGATTGGCGGATCTGGCGGTACCGGTGCCGATGCCGGCGACGTGACGGTCAACCATAGCGGCCCGATCACTGTTCTGAGTGAAAATGGCTATGGCATCTTTGCCCAGTCGATCGGCGGTGGCGGCGGCACGGCCGGGCTGTCGTTCTCGACCCCGGCGGCGACGGTCGGCGATTTCACTGTCTCGACCGGGCTCGGTGCGCGGGATGGCGCCAAGGGGACGGCCGGAAATGTGGTGGTCAACAGCACGGGCGATATCATCGTGATCGGCGCCGGCAGCCAGGCGATCTTCAGCCAGGCGGTCAATGGCGGCGGCGGCACGGTCGATACCTTCATCGACTTCACCAAGACGGCCGAAACCGAGGCCAGCGCTTCGGTGACAAGCGAGATCGTGCTTGGCGGCGACGATGTGGACGGCAGCGCCAGCGCCGAGGTCCAACAGACCCACACCGGGGACATCGCGACCACGGAAGACCGTTCGACGGCGATGGTGCTGCAGAGCATCGGCGGCGGCGGTGGCACCGCCTCGACGACGCTGCAATCCGGCATCAGCGGCGACGTGACGTTGAACGCCATGCTGGGATCCAAGAATACCGACGACGCCACCGGCGGTACGGTCACGGCAACTCGCACCGGCTCGATCCTGACGATTGGCGATCTGTCGGAAGGCGCGTTGGTTCAGTCCATCGGTGGCGGCGGTGGCCGTCTGGTCGTCGCTGCGGGCAGTGATGACGGAACGTCGGGCGAACGGGTTGCCACCGTCCTCATGGGGTCCGATCCCTCGTTCCGAAACGATGGTGGCGACATTGCCGTGACCCTTGTTGGTTCGGTCGCGACCATCGGTGACAACTCCAGCGCCCAGATCATCCAGTCGATTGGCGCAGGCGGTGGCGAAACCTATCTGACCGGGCTCGACAGCGCCGAGATCGTGATGGGCGCGACCGACGATTCGACCGGCGATGGCGGTGCGGTCACGGTGGTGAACACCGGCGACACCAGCACCGAGGGTTACCTTTCCTATGGCTTCGTGTTGCACAGCATCGGTGGCGGCGGCGGCCTTGTCGGAACGGACCTGAGCGCGGATGCGGTCGATGTGCAGCTTTCGACCGCAAATGGCGGCGACGGGGGCACGATAGAGTTCACCAACGACGGCTATGTCGTGACGAGGGGCCGCGATGCCGTGGCCGTTCTGGCGCAGAGCCTTGGCGGTGGCGGCGGATCGGTCGACGGCATCTTCCGTGGCAGTTCCGGCGGTGCCGGCAGCGGCGGGGCGGTCACGCTCGACCTGAACGGCAATGTCATGGCTCTGGGCGAGGGCGGGATTGCGGTCATGGCGCAATCCGCGGGTCGCGATGGCGCAGGGCCGATCGACGTCTCGCTCGATGGGCTGATCGTCGGCGGCAGCGGCGGAACCTATCTGGCGGACCCGGTCGAGCAAGGCGTGGCCGGGCTGACCTCGGGCACCGCAGCCATCGTCATCGATGGCGGCACGGACAATACGCTCAAGCTTGAATCGGGCAGCTTCCTGATGGCGCTGAACAACCGCATCCTCAGCGGCGGTTCGGGCAACGAGACGGTCCGCCTGTCAGGCGGCGCGGTCGGCAACATCGATCTCGGTGGCGGCACCAACAACGTGACCGTGACCGAGGACGGTGCCTTCTATGCGCAGGATCAGGTCGATCTGGGCACCTCGGGGCTGTTGACCATCGACGGCGATCTCTACCTTGGCGGCACGGCCTATCTGACCAGCGGAACGCTTGGTGCGCAGACCAGTGCCTCGGACATCCGCGTCACGCAGGATGTCATCCAGACCACGGCCGTTACCGGATCTCTCGGCTTCGGCAGCACGGCGACCTATACGGCCGACGTGTCTTTTGGCGGCGGTGACAGCGACCTGATCAATGTTTCGGGCGATGCGACGATTGCGGGCACGCTTGTTCCTGTCCTGCATGAGCTTGGAAACGACAAGCCGATCACGCTGATCAAGGCCGGCGGCGCGGTTTTCGACGCCGGCACGACGCTCGTCGATACCCCGGTCCTGAGCTATTCGCTCTCGCTCGATTATGCACAGGGCACCATCGACCTCGATGTCGACGCAGATTTCGAGATGCCGGGCATGAACCGCAACCAGACCAACACGGCAGCGCAGATCAACCGCGTGCTGAGCGGCCAGGGTTCGTCCGACATGGCGCCGATGTTCGCGCTGATCGCCAACATGGAGGACGAAGACGATGTCGTCGATGCCGTCGATCAGCTGATATCCGAGGACTATGCGGCGACACTGGCCGATGCGCTTTATGCCAGCCGCCGGTTCGCGGACACGATCTATCGCTGCGACTTCTACAACCTCGCGAAGGCCAACGACGACCCGCGCACCTGCTATTGGGCGATGGCAAGCGACAGCACCCTTACCCGCGATGCGTCCTACGAATACCGCCGGTATCACAGCGACGGGTCTGCCTTTACGGCGGGCGCCCGGATCCCGGTCGGGGACGACCTCTATCTGGGTCTGACGGCGGGCTTCGAGAACTTCTCGGTGTCCAATGGCGACAACTTCGCGGCCGACGGAACGCGGACTGAACTCGGCGTGTCCCTGCAGCGGTTTGCCGGACCGTTGGAGCTCTACGGGATGCTCAATGGCAGCACCGCGCAATACAACTCCAACCGCTTCATCGACATCTCGGGGACCCTGCCGGGGGGCGATGTGGTGACCGGCGGCACGGCGCAGGCCAAGCAGCGGGTGAGCGTTGCGAACCTGCGGTTCGGGGCGGGCTATCGCTATCAGGTGCCGGGCAACAGCTTCTATCTTCGACCGGGACTCGACCTCGATGCCACCTATCTGCAGTCGAACAATGTTGCAGAAAGCGGCACGGACTATGGTCTGGTGCTTGACGAAACCGGCCAATGGGTGCTGTCGGCGACGCCGTCTGTCGAGATCGGCTCGGACATGAAGGTGAACGCCACGGACCGGTTGCGGGGCTTCCTGCGCGGTGCCGTCGCGTTCTCGGATGTCGACGATGTCTATATCGACGCAACCTTCGCAGGCGCCAGCTCTTCGGACGGGTATTTCCGCAACTACAGCGGCATCAGCGATCAGACGCGAAGCCTTTCGGCGGGCCTCGTGCTCTATTCGAGCGACAACAGCGCCTACATGAGCGTTGCGTATCAGGGCATCTGGGACGATCAACTGAGCGGGCAAACCGCGACCGTGAATTTCGGCTTCCGGTTCTGAGGCAAGAGGAAAACAGATGAAACCGACGACCCCGACGATACTGGCGGTGGCGATCAGCCTTCTGAGCGGCGCCACGGCGTTCGCCCAGGCCACGCCACCGGCTGCGCCCGCAGCGCCGATGTGGCTGATGTCCTGTTCGAACCGGCAGGACCCCGCCCAGCTGGTGTGCGAGCTGTCGCAGAGCATCGTGCTGACGCAGGGCAACCAGCGCGTTGCCACCGCGTCGTTCGCGCGCGTCGCTGGGCAGACCCGGACCAACGCGAACTTCATTCTGCCGGTCGGGGTCCTGCTGCCGGCGGGGGTGACCGTGGCGGTCGATGGCAATCGCGTCGGCGAGGCGATCTATCAAAGCTGCGATGCCGACGGCTGCTATGCCACTGCTGACGTTGGGGACGCCTGGCTGAAGGCAATGCGCGCGGGCGAAACGCTGACACTCGGCCTCAAGGCGCAAGACGGGCAGGCGGTCGATTTTGGCTTTCAGCTCGACGGGTTCACGACGACCGAGGCGATGTTGCCCTAGGGCACGTCGGTTGTCGCGCCGTCACAGCGCTGAGTACGAAGGTAGCCGTCAGGTCGGCAAGGGCGCCGCGATGCCAGGCCGGCGGCCGTCGGGGTGGCAGGCGATCTCGCGCACGGGCGGCGCCTCTGGCGGAGCCGCGACAAAGCTGCCGACCCGTTCACGGATCTGTTTCGGCGAAAGCCCGAACGCGGCCTGACAGTTCCGCGCCATCGAACGGTAATCGGCAAAGCCCGCTTGCTCGCTTGCCTCTTCGAGGTTCCGCCCGGGATCTTCGAGCAGCAGGTTGAGGAAGCGGATGATGCGGTTGCAGGTACAAAGCTCGTGCGGGGTCAGTCCGGCCAGTTCAGGCAGCAGCCGTTCGAAACTGCGCCAGGCAAGCCCGTGACGACCGACAAGCGCACGCAGCGCTTCGCGGTCGAACACCTGTGGCAGCGCCGGGTCCGAGAACACCAGAAGCGCCTTGCCGCGGCTGATCTCGTCACCTTCCAGCGGACGAACCGCGTCGGGCTGGCGGTACTGGCGCAGCACCAGCACCAGAAACTCGACCAGATGGGCCAGGGCTGAATATTCAGAATACTCGTCGGCCCGCAGCGTTTCGAGGTCAAGCTGGTTGGCGAGCGCGCGCAGACGGGCATAGACCGGATAGTTGGTGAACAATCGCGACTGTTCGCTTTGCAGGCGGTAAAAATCCTCGAGCAGCTCGTGCATCTTGGGGAAGTTGTGGTTGAGCCGGGCATGGTCGAAGAAGATGTTCACCAGCACCAGATGGTCGACCATCGGATAGGCATGGGTGTCGGCGGCGCGCAGATAGACGATGTTTCCTGGCAGCAGCAGCTGGAACTGTGCCATGAAACTCACCCCGTGGCCCTTCAGGATATAGGCGATCTCGTCGAAATCATGGTTGTGCAGCGGGAAAAGCGGCTGCGGATCGCGGCGCGAGACCTGAATCGGCAGCCAGAGATTGTGAAAGAACCGCGACCGCGACGCCTGAATGACCTGCTCGGGAAAGGCGATGTCGAGATGGAACGGCGCGAGCATTCTCTTCTCCGTTGAAGCAACGCGATCCGCGTCTTCAGACTGGTCATTTTACGCCAGCCTTCTGCGAAAAACACCCCTTTCTGTCCTGCCACTTTTGCGGGCAACTTCCTAGCCTGATTGCAAGCAGATCAAGCCTTTTTGGGAGGGAGGCATGGCGCAGAAATCCGTTATTGCCGTTGATCTTGGTGCCTCATCGGGGCGCTGCGTGGTGGTGTCGCTCCAAGACGGGCGGCTGAGTTCGCGCGAGATCAACCGCTTTCCCCATGGCCCGGAAGACCGCAGCGGCACGCTGTGCTGGGATCTCGACTACCTGTGGACCGGCATCCACGACGGTCTCGCCAGCGCATTTGCCGAGGATCCCGATATTGCCTCGATCGGCGTTGACAGCTGGGCGGTGGATTTCGTTCCCGTCGACCGGCGGGGCAAGGCACTGCTGCCGTTCGTATCCTACCGCGACGGGCGCACGACCGGGATCATTCCCGAGTTTCTGGCGGCGGCGGGTCTGACCGACCGGGAAATGTTCCAGCGCACCGGCGTCCAGTCGCTGGATTTCAACTCGCTCTATCAGCTCTACGCGGTCAAGCTGCACCCGCCGTCAAGCTATGCCGCCCTCGACCGCTGGATGCTGCTGCCGGACTGGGTCCATTTTCAACTGACCGGCATCTGGTCGACCGAATACACCAACGCCACCACCACGCAGATGCTCGACTGCCACGACCGGGACTGGGACCCCTATCTTGTCGAGGCGGTGGGGCTGTCTCAGCAGGCGATGCCGCCGATCCGCGAGGCGGGCGAAGTGCTTGGCCCGGTGAAACCCGAATTCTGCCGCGAATGGGGCCTGTCCCAGCCGCCGAAGGTCGTGCTGCCCGGCACCCACGACACTGCCTCGGCGGTTGCGGCCCTGCCTTCGACGGCGCCCAGCACCTATTTCATCTCGCTCGGCACCTGGGCGCTGGTCGGGCGCGAGTCGCTGGTGCCGGACCTGACCGACTTTGCCCATGCTCACGGGCTGTCGAACGAGGGGGGCGTTTTCGGCACCTATCGCCAGCTTCGCAATGTCTCGGGTCTCTGGCTTATCCAGCGGGTGCGCGAGGAACTGGCACCCGACAGCGACTTTGCCGACTGGGTGGCCGAGGCCGCGACGGTCAGTCCCGGCCGCTCGCTGATCCTGCCGACCGATCAGCGGTTCTTTCGCACTCCGAACATGACCGAGGAGATCCGCGCCTTCTGCCGCGAGACCGGCCAGCCTGTGCCCGAGAGCCATGGCGAACTGGCGCGCTGTATCTTTGAAAGCCTGGCGCTGAACTTTGCCGACGTGCTCGACGATTTCCGCAAGGGCGATCAGATCCACGAACTGCATGTTGTGGGCGGCGGTGGCCGCAACCGGATGCTGTGCCAGATGGTGGCCGATTTCCTTGGCGCACCGGTGCTGGCCGGGCCGTTCGAGGCCTCGGCGCTTGGCAATGCGCTGGTGCAGATGATCGGGCTTGGCTGGATCGAGGACCTGGCCGAGGGGCGCCGCATCCTGCGGGCCAGCGAAGAATTCGTGCGTTGCGAGCCCAATCCGGGAGCGCGCAGCAACGCCATACGCGCAAGCTATCACGCGCTTCTGTCTCCCGAAAAGGACATGGTATCATGACACGCCTCGACTATTCCGCCGCTCAGGCCGCCTTTGCCGATTGGGGCGTCGACAGCGATGCCGCGATCGACCGGCTGGCCGATATCTCGATCTCGGTGCATTGCTGGCAGGGCGATGACGTCGCCGGCTTTGAAGGCCGGAGCGGCAGCAGCGGTGGCGGCATTCAGGCCACGGGCAATTTCCCGGGCCGCGCCCGGACCCCGGCCGAACTGCGCGCCGACCTTGAATTCGCCTATTCCAGAATACCGGGCCGTCACCGGCTGAACCTGCACGCCTCCTACCTCGACAGCCCGGAAACCCCGGCCCGCGATGCGCTCGAATACCGCCATTTCTCCTCCTGGGTGGATTGGGCAAAGCATCAGGGGCTGGGGTTGGATTTCAACCCGACCTTCTTTGCCCACGAAAAGGCGGACGACAATCTGACGCTCGCGCACCCCGATGCGGGCATCCGCGACTTCTGGATCGCCCACGGCGAGGTCTGCCGCGAAATCTCGGCCCGGATCGGGCAAGAGATGGGCAGCCCCTGCATCATGAATATCTGGGTGCCCGACGGGTTCAAGGATACGCCCGTCGACCGGCTGGCGGCGCGCAAGCGGCTCGAGGCATCGCTCGACCGGATGCTGGCCAAACCCTTCGACAAGGCCCTGATGCGCGATGCGGTGGAAAGCAAGCTGTTCGGCATCGGAGTCGAGGCCTGCACCGTCGGCAGCCACGAATTCTATCTTGGATATGCGATCCGCAACGATACCGTGCTCTGCCTCGACATGGGGCATTTCCACCCGATGGAAAGCGTGGCCGACAAGCTGTCTGCGGTCAGCCTGTCGGTCGACGAGATCCTCATGCACGTCAGCCGGCCGATGCGCTGGGACAGCGACCATGTGATCCTGCTGAACGACGACATCCTTGCCATCGCGCAGGAACTGGTGCTGGGCGACCTGCTGGGGCGGACCCACATCGGGCTCGATTTCTTCGACGCCACGATCAGCCGCACCGCCGCCTGGGTGATCGGCACCCGCAACATGCAAAAGGCGCTGCTGCGCGCGCTGCTTCTGCCCAAGGCACCACTGCAGGCAGCCGAGGAGGCGCTCGACTTCAACCGCAGGTTCATGATGACCGAGGAACTGAAGGACCTGCCCTATGGCGCGGTCTGGCAGGAGTTCTGCACACGGTTGGGCGTGCCGACCGGCAACGCGCTGATTTCCGATCTCGACGTCTATCAGGCGTCGGTTGCCGACAGAGGCTGAGGACACACAGATGACATCCTTTTCGCACGCCATCCCCTTCGTTCAGGAAGCCGCGCCGATCATCCGGCTGTGTTGGGAGAACGGCTGGAACGAGGCCAACGGCGGCAACTTCAGCTGGCGTCTGCCAACCGACGAGATCACCGGCGTGCTGGCACGGCGCTATCCGAATGTGGCCCGCGGTGCGGCGACCCCCTTGCCGCAGCCGCAGCCAAGCCTTGACGGGGAATATTTCCTTGTTACCGGCACCGGGCAGTTCTTTCGCCACGCGACCGAGTACCCCGAACAGGTCTTCGGCATCGTCCAGATCGTCGAGGGCGGCACCGCCTGTCAGACCGTCTGGGGGTTCGAGAACGGCGGCAGGCCGACCTCCGAATTCGCCACCCATCTGGTGGGCCATGCCACGCGCAAGCGGATATCGGGCGGGCGCGAACGGGTCGTGCTGCATTGCCATGTGCCCGAGTTCATCGCGCTGAGCTTCCTGATGCCGCTCGACAGCCGGACCCTGACGCTGGCGCTGTGGGAAAAGATGCCCGAATGCATCGTGATCTTCCCCGACGGGGTGCGGGTTGTGCCGCCGCTGCTGCCCGGCACCGTCAAGATCGCCGAGGCTTCGGCGCGCGAACTGGAAAAGGGCCGGGTGATCTCGTGGAGCCACCACGGCATCTTTGCCTCCGAGGAAAGCCCCGAAAAGGTCTTTACCCTGGTCGAGACGGTCGAGAAGGCGTCGGGCATCCATCGCCGGGTGCTGTCGGCCGGAGGCCCCAAGCGCGGCATCGACAAGGCGCTGCTGGCCGAACTGGCGTCGTATTTTGCCAAGATGATGGTCTGTCCGCCCGACCTGCTGGAGGAGCCCGCGCGGGACGCGGCGGTCGAACCTACCGAGTGACGAAAACGTAAACCAAAGGGAGAGAGAAAATGAAACTCAAGACACTTCTGCCGCTGGCACTTGCCGGCGCGATGGTGGCCGGTGCCGCCGCCGCTGATGACGTCCGCATTGCCATGGTCCCGAAAAGCCTTGGCAATGCCTTCTTCGAGGCTGCCCGCGACGGCGGCATGGAAGCTGCCAAGGAAATCGGTGGCGTCGAGATCATCTTCAACGCGCCTGCGGTCGTTACCGCCGAAGGCCAGATCGAGGTGATCAACGCGCTGATCGCGCAACGGGTCGATGCCATCGTCGTATCCTCGAACGATCCCGACGCGCTGGTGCCGATTTCCAAGAAGGCGATGCAGCGCGGCATCAAGGTGATGTCCTTCGACAGCGCCATCGCGCCCGACGGCCGCATGCTGCACCTGCATCCCGCGACTGCCCCCGGTGCGGCAAAGTCGATGCTCGAGATGACCGTCGATGCAATCGGCCCCGAGGGCGAGATCGCCATCGTGTCGGAAACCCCGCAATCCACCAACCAGAACGAGTGGATCGCCGAGATGGAGAAACTGCTGGCGACCGAGGAATTCTCGGGGCTGAAACTGGTGCAGACCGCCTATGGCATGGGCCAGTCCGACAAATCCTATCGCGAAACCATCGCGTTGCTGCGCCGCTATCCCGACCTGAAGGCGATCATCGCCCCCTCGACGGTCGCGATCTCGGCCGCGGCCAAGGCGGTCGAAGATCAGGGTATGGTCGGCAAGGTTTATGTCACCGGTCTCGGCCTGCCGTCGGAACTGGCGGGTTATGTCCACAACGGCTCGGTCAAGTCCTTCGCGATCTGGAACCCGATCGATCTGGGATATGCCGCGACCTATCTGGCCTATGACCTGATCCAGAACGACGGCGCCAAGGCGGGCGATACGCTCGACGCCGGCCGCATGGGCAGCTTCACCCTCGACGACAAGCTCGAGACCTCGCTGCCGCAGCCGTTCATCTATGACGCCACCAACGTCGACGAGTTCGCGGAAATCTTCTGATCCGGTCACGACAACCGGGCAGGTCGGTCCGCCGGCCTGCCCTCAAGGGAGGACGTCATGGCAGTGCACGAAAACACCACCCCCCTCGTTGAACTGGAGGGGATCAACAAGATCTTCGGTGGCATCCACGCCCTGCGCGACGCGCATTGCAGGATTCATGCCGGCGAGGTCGTGGCGCTGGTCGGCGAGAACGGGGCCGGCAAGTCGACGCTGGTCAAGACGATGACCGGCCTCTATCAGCCCAACTCCGGCACGATCCGGGTCAAGGGGCAGGCGGTACGGCTGGCGACGGCCAAGGCGGCCTCGGAATACGGGATCACCGCGATCCACCAGGAGACGACGCTGTTCGAGGAACTGTCGATCGTCGAGAACATCTTCATGGGCCACCCCCGCACCAAGCCGAGCGGGCTTCTGGACTGGGCGGCCATGCGGTCCGAGGCGCGCGAGCATCTGGAACGGGTCAATCTGGATGTCGAACCGACGACGCTGTTGAAACAGCTAAGCCTCGGGCAGCAGCACATGGTGGCTATCGCCCGCGCCCTGGCCGAAGCGGCCGATGTGGTGATCATGGACGAACCCACCGCCTCGCTGTCCTCGAACGAGATCGAGAAGCTTTACGTCATCATCGAAAAGCTGCGAGATCTGGGCAAGGGCATCCTGTTCATCTCGCACAAGTTCGACGAGGTGTTCCGCATCGCCGACCGCTATGTGGTGTTCCGCGACGGCGCCTTCGTGGGCGACGGCAATATCGCCGAGGTGACCGAACACGATCTGGTCAAGATGATGGTCGGCCGCGAGGTCGGGACGGTGTTTCCAAAACGCGCGGTCGAGATCGGCGCGCCGCTGCTGGAGGTCGCGAGCCTGTCGAACGGCATCGAGTTCAAGGACGTCTCCTTCACCCTGCACAAACGCGAAATTCTGGGGTTTTACGGGCTTGTCGGCGCCGGCCGGTCCGAAGTGATGCGCGCCATCATGGCGCTCAGCCCCTATCCGTTCACCGGGCAGATCCGCCTCGATGGCGTCCCCGCCAACTGGAAGATCTGCGGCGATGCGATTGACGCGGGCGTGGTCTATGTTCCCGAGGACCGGCGCAATCAGGGCGCTATCCTGCCGCTGTCGATCCGCGACAACATCGCGCTGCCCTCGATGAAACGGCTGGCCCGCGGGATCTGGCCCGACAAATCCGCCGAACGCAGGCTGGCGCAGGAATACGGCCGCGTGTTCGAGATCCGCGCCGCCAGCATCGAACAGCCTGTCGAGGACCTGTCGGGCGGCAACCAGCAGAAGGTGGTTCTTGCCCGCTGGCTGGCGACCAATCCCGATGTGGTGATTGTCGATGAACCGACCCGCGGCATCGACGTCGGCGCCAAATCGGCGGTGCACGAGGCCTTGGCCGAGATGGTCGAACAGGATCTGTCGGTTCTTCTGGTCTCGTCCGAACTGCCCGAACTGATGGGTATGGCCGACCGGATCATCGTGATGCGGCTGGGCGAGATGGTTGCCGAATTCACCCGCGACGACTTCAGCGCCGAACTGATCGCAGCCTATGCGACCGGCGCGCGGGCGCCGCAACCCGCCAGGGAGGTGGCATGATGCTGAATGTCCTCAAAAGCCGCGAGGCGCTGTTGGCGGCAAGCTGGCTGGCGCTGATCGCGCTGGCGGGCTCGATCACGCCCAATTTCGTCTCGATCCAGGGTCTGAGGGATCTGATGACAGACCTGTCGATCCTTGTGGTGCTGGCGGTCGCGCAGATGATCGTCATCCTGATCCGCGGCATTGACCTGTCGGTCGCGGCCAATCTGGCCTTTACCGGGATGGTGGTGGCGCTGCTGTCGGTCGCCAACCCCGGCCTGCCGACCGTGGTCTGGCCGCTGGTCTGCATTGTCGTCGGCGCCATGGTCGGGATGCTGAACGGGGCGCTGATCGCTGAACTGCAGATCCCGCCGATTGTCGTCACGCTTGGCACGATGAGCATCTGGCGCGGCATGATCTTTGTCATCTCGGGCGGATCCTGGGTGGTGCAGCACCAGTTCCCCGAGGGCTATCTGGCCGTACCCCGCACCCAGATCCTGGGCCTGACCCTGTTCTTCTGGATCGGGCTTACGGTCGCGGCGGGCATGTGGCTGGTGATGACCCAGACCCGGTTCGGCCGCGAGCTTTACGGCATGGGCGGCAACCCGCGGGCGGCGCAATATGCGGGCGTGCGGGTCAAGCATCACGAATTCTGGGTCTATACCATCACCGGCGCGCTTGCCGGTCTGTCGGGCTGGCTCTGGACCTCGCGCTATGCCATGGCCAACACCGATGTCGCGGCGGGCTTCGAGCTGCAGACTGTGGCGGCTTGCGTGATCGGCGGCGTCGCGATTGCGGGCGGCGCCGGCACGGTGATCGGTGCCGTGTTCGGTGCGCTGTTTCTTGGCACGCTTTACAATATCCTGCCGGTCATCGGCGTCAGCCAGTTCTGGCAACAGGCGCTGTCGGGCGCGATCATCCTTCTGGCCGTCTACTTCAACATGATCAGCCGCAAGCCTCCGGTCCGCCGGATCCTGCCGCTTGCCTCACCCCAGGGAGCAGGAGAATGACGATGTCCGTGTCCCACGAAGCCCCTGCCGACCTGCCGGCCCCGCCGACGCTGTCGGTCGGCAAGATCCTGAGATCCCGCGAGCTTGTGCTGATCGGGCTGCTGGCGATGGTGTTCATCGGCGGCAATGCCTCCAGCCCATGGTTTCTCGATATCTACAACCTGCTCGATTCGACCGCGATCTTCTCCGAGATTGCGCTGATGGCGCTGGGGACGGCGCTGGTGATCATCACCCGCGACATCGACATCTCCATGGCCTCGATCCTGGCGCTGTCCTCGCTCGTCATGGGGCTGGCCAGCCAGCATCTGGGCCTTGGCGCGGTGCCGCTGGTGCTGATCGGGCTTGCCACCGGCGCGCTTTGCGGTGCGGTCAACGGCACGCTGGTCGCCCGTCTGGGAATGCCCGCGATCGTCGTGACAATCGGCACCATGTCGCTGTTCCGCGGGATTGCGGCAGGCATCCTCGGCGACGGCAAGATCGCCGAGTTTCCGACCGCCTTCACCGCCATTGGCCAGTCCTATCTGTTCGGGATGATCCCGCTCAGCTTTGTCGTCTTCATCCTGCTGTCGGTCGTCTTCGTGGTGCTGACGCATTTCACCGTGCTTGGGCGCAACCTGTTCGCGCTTGGCAACAACCCGGAGGGCGCGCGGTATTCCGGCGTGCGTACCAACCGGCTGCGGTTCCTTCTGTTCACGCTGAACGGGCTGATGGCGGGGCTGGCGGCGGTGTTCCTGACCGCACGGCTTGGCAGTACGCGTCCCGACATCGCCATGGGGCTCGAGATGGAGGTGATCACCATGGTCGTGCTGGGCGGCGTGTCGATCTCCGGAGGCAAGGGCACCATCACCGGCGTCGTGCTGGCCGCGCTGGTCATCGGTTTCCTGCGGCTTGCGGTGACGCTGAACAACGTGCCGGGCAATATCCTGATCGTCTTCACCGGATTGCTGCTGATCGGGTCGGTCGCACTGCCCATCATCGGCGAGAAATACGCCTATCTCTTCAAATTGATGCGCCGCCCGAGGAACTGACATGGAACAGATCGCCTTCGCCATGCAGTTGAAACCGGGCGTTGCCGCGGAATACCAGAAGCGCCACGACGAGATCTGGCCGGAACTGGTGGCAGCGCTGAAGGATGCGGGGATCTCGGATTATTCGATCTTCCTCGACGAGGCGACGGGAACGCTGTTTGCGGTCCAGCGGCGGACTGCCGACAATGGTGCCGACGCCCTGCCGGGGCTGGAGGTGGTGCAGAAATGGTGGGCGTGGAACGCCCCGCTGATGGAGGTTCACCCGGATAACGAGCCCGTCGCACGGCCGCTGCGACGGGTGTTCCACCTGCCCTGAGCCGGGCGTATCCGACGGGGAAAGCTCCTCAGGGTGAGGGCAGGGGTCTGCCCGATCCCGCAGCCTCAGCTTTCGTCCCCCTCAAGCGGGGCGGGACACGGTCCCGCCCTTTGCGTCGCCAGAACGTCCGCAACCTTCACTCGAAACGGATCGCGCGGCAGGCGGCCGCCTTGCGGCGACGGGCATAGGATCAGGCCGAAGGGCCGCCTCTGGCAGGCCGCTGCGCCCGAACCTTCGCGAGTACGCCGTCCAGGGTCAGGCCCCGGCGGCCTTTCGCGTTTTGGGTGTCGGGCCAAGGAGCGCCTCGAACACTTCCCTTGTGCGCCTTTCGGCACGAAGAACCACCTCGGCCGCGGCGCGCGCGTCCTCGCCGGCATCGTGGTGATCAAAGCGCAGGTCGAGCCGCTGTTTGAGGTTCGCAAGCCCGTGGCCGCCATTGCCGATGAACTCGGGCCATGCGCGGCGGGCAATCCGCACGCTGTCGCCCCATGTCCAGGGCGGGGCCTCGCGGCCGAGAACGGCATAGGCGCCCGAGATCGCGCGCCGGTCAAAGCTGCTGTGCTGGATGATGTGGTGGCGCGCGAGCAACGGCTCGAGCAGCGCGATCGCTTCGTCAAAGCAGGGGGCATCCACCACATGCTCGGGCTCGATGCCGTGAATCCGGATGTTGAACGGCGAGAAATGGGTTCGGGGATTCACATGGCTGGCCCAGGTTTCAATCGTGTCGTCCGGGCTTACACAGGCGATGCCGATCTGACAGATGCTGGCGGCATCGCTGCAGGCGGTCTCGACGTCGAGGGCGATGAAGCGATAGCTGCCGGCAGGAACTGACGACAGCGGCCGCGTCGCGAATTCGGTCAGATCGCGCAGTCCGGCATAGTCCCGTGTCGCTGGGGTCTCTGTCACTGCGGGCGTCCTTGCATCGTGATGGTCTGGGCCGTCGCCGGACTTTGGCGCATCTGCGGGTCCACCGCAAAGGGCGTTGCCTCCGCCCGACCCTAGCGCCGAAGTCAGAGCTTTGCCAGTTCCGGGACAGGGCCGGACATAGTGACCGGATGCCTCTTTCGACCGGATCGGTCCGCGGGCAGGTTGGAGCGCGCAATGCTACGCACAGACGCCATACGGCGCAATCATACCGGCCCTGCGCTCTGGCACAGGCCCTGTGAACCCTTTGGCCTTATATTGGCGCGTCCTGGACCATAGGTGAAAAAAAGCATCCCTGTCATCGGGGAAAGCAACAGCAGTCAGGAGAGTCCCATGAAATTGAACGTCATTATCACCAGCACCCGCCCGGGCCGGGTCGGCAAGCCGGTCGCAGACTGGTTCTATGATCATGCCCAGAAGAACGGCGCAGGCTTTGAAGCCGTGCTGACCGATCTTGCCGAAATGGCCCTGCCGCTGCTCGACGAGCCGAACCACCCGGCGCAAAAGAAATACACCAAGGAACACACCAAGGCGTGGAGCGCCATCGTGGAGGCAAGCGACGCCTTCGTCTTCGTTTTGCCTGAATACAACTTCACCATGCCGCCGGCGTTCGTGAACGCGGTCGATTACCTCTACCACGAATGGGCCTACAAACCCGCGGCCTTCGTCAGCTATGGCGGCATCTCGGGCGGGCTTCGGTCGACGCAGACTGCGAAGACGCTGCTGACCACGCTCAAGGTCATGCCGATCCCCGATCAGGTGATCATCCCCAATGTTTCCAACCAGTTGAAAGATGGTGTCTTCACACCCGGCGAGATGCAGGTCCAGAGCGCCGATACCCTGCTGGACGAACTGGCAAAATGGGCCGGCGCGCTGGCCGGACTGCGCACCGCGGCCTGAGCGCAGGGGCTGATCGTCCCGCGCGGGCGCTGATAGTCGGTCCCCCGGTTCAGCCGGGCCAACGGGTGCGACGAACAGGCCAGCGGTTCCGGCGGGGCGGCTATTGCACCGGGAGGCTTTGGTTCGCATCTTAGGATCGAACCTCGCCTTCTTTGCCCCCGGGGGGCGCGAGCCGCAATGGCTCGACCGTTCCTTCGGGTGCGGTGGGCGCGCCCAGGGACAAGAAGCAGACACAAGATGGCAAAAGACACCCTGAAGGATCCCTATGAGGCGCTCGGCGTTGCCAAGACGGCCAGCGATGCCGAAATCAAGAAGGCCTATCGTCAGCTTGCCAAGAAGCTGCACCCGGATCTGAACGCGGGCGACGCCGGCAAGCTGGAACAGTTCAAGGCGGTCTCGGCCGCCTATGACCTTTTGCGCGATGCCGAGAAACGCCGCCGTTTTGACGCCGGCGAGATCGACTCGAGCGGGCAGGAACGGCCGCAGCGCCAGTATTACCGTCAATACGCCGAATCCGATCCATCGAACCGCTATGAATTCGACGGCGGCATGGACGATCTGGGCGACATCTTTTCCCGCGCCTTCCGGTCCCACGGGCAGGGCGGGCAGGGCGGATTCTCGGGTGGACCGTCCGGCGGGCAAAGCCAGTTCAGGATGCGCGGCGCCGACCGGCATTTCCATATGGAGGTCGATTTTCTCGACGCAGTGCAGGGTGTGTCCCGCACCGTGACCCTGCCCGAGGTCGGCCGCATCGAGGTTTCCATTCCCGCCGGAATCGAGGACGGCCAGACGCTGCGGCTTGCCGGCAAGGGCGAGCCCGGGATCGGCGGCGGGCCTGCGGGCGACGCGATGGTGCGGATCGCGGTGCGGCCCGATGCGGTCTTTACCCGCGAAGGCAACGATCTGCTGCTCGAACTGCCGGTGTCGATCGACGAGGCGGTCCTGGGCGGATCTGTCGAGGTTCCTGTGCCGGGCGGTCGCGTCAAGCTGAAGGTGCCGCCAAATTCCAGCTCGGGCCGGGTGATGCGGCTGCGTGGCAAGGGCGTGGCACCGGCGCGGGGAACGCCGGGCGATCTGTTGGTGACGCTCAAGATCGTACTTTCCGAAAGTGACGACACCGCGCTGGCAGATGCGGTTCGGGCCTGGCGTGCCAAGAACCACTATGACCCGCGCGCCGGATGGAGGGGGAACCGCTCATGATGACCGAAAGCGATATCCTGGACCGGGTAGGACGGCTCAGCGTCGAGCGACTTCAGGTCTGCGTGACTCGCGCCTGGGTGCGGCCAAGGCAATCCGAACGCGGCCGTGTCTTTGACGAGACAGATCTGGCGCGGCTGCGGCTGATCGTCGAACTGACCGAGGACATGGATGTGAACGACGAGGCCGTGCCGATGATCCTGACGCTGATCGACGAGGTCAGCACGCTGCGGCGGCGGATGCGGGCGGTCGACGCGGCGATGAGCCAGCAGGGCGCCGAGGCCTGCGAGGCGCTGATCGCCCGGTTGCGCCAGATGCAGCAGACGCCGCAAGGCTGAACCCTGCGCCCGCCGCCGGGTCAGGGCGCGTTCCGACGGCCCCGTCGGGCCATTTCGGTGGTCGTGCAGGATACCCGTGATATGGCGCCCGTCCCTTCGGGCCGTCCGGTTAGGGATCGAAGCGGATCGGCAGGCTGAAGCGATAGCTCGCGTCGGTCAGCCCCTTTGGGGCAGCCGGGAACCGCCCGGCCTGCCGGACGGCCGCGATTGCGGCCTGATCGAGCGCAGCATTGCCCGACGACCGGGCGACCGAGACCGTGCTCAGACGGCCGTCACGCGCCACAGTCAGCGCGACGGTCGTCGTGCCCTCGGCGCGCCGGGCCGCACTCGGGTAGCGTTTGTACCGTTCAATCCGGGCCCGGATCGTAGCCCCCCAACCGGCCGCAAGGCTCTGGCGCTGACCCGCTGACAGGGCGGACCCTGCCGGTCCGCCGGTGCCGCCTGCGCTTCCTCCGCCCGCGGTTCCTGCGCGCGTGCCCGCCGCCTGCGTCGCGCCGCTTGGGCCTGCCGGAGCGGTCCGCGCCGCTCGCGGCGCCTGTTCCTGAGGCGGGGCGTCAGGGCGTTCGGGGGGCCGTGGCACGGCCTCCGGGGCCGCCTCGGTCGCGGTGTCGGGCGGTGCAGGTTCTGTCGGCTGCGGGGGCGCCACCAGCTGCGCAGGCGCCGTCGGCCGATCCGGCGCGGCCTCATGTGGGGGCTCGGGCAGGCGGGGCAGGGGCGGTGCATCTGACGGTGCGCCGGTCGCTGCCACTGGCACCTCGGGCAGGGCCGTGGCTTCGGGCGGCGGCGCCAGCGCGGGCCCCGCAACCGGCGTTGCGGGCGGCGATTGCCATTGCGTCACAAGATCCGAGATCGTGTCGGACGCACCCGCGACAATCATCGCCGTATCGCCGCCACCGCCACCGCCCTGCGATGCGCCCTCTTGTGCTGCGGGCCGCAGCCCGAAGGCCACGAGGTGCAGCAGCACGGCCAACCCGACGAAGACCGACATCTCGCCCCAGCGTCTCATCTGAGGGCGGTGATCATCAGGACATCGTGCACGCCGATCGCGCCAAGCCGTGGCAGCAGGGCCGCAACTGTCGCGGCCTCGACCGCGCGGTCGGCCCGCAACCGGACCCGGGGCCGGGCCTCATCGCTGCAGCCGTCGGCGCCGCAAATGTCCTGCACCGCCGCCTGAAGCGCGGCAAGCACGGCCGCCTCGCCCGTCGCGTCGCGAAAGCCAAGCTGCCCGCCCGCGTCGAGAAACAGCGTCAACTCGCCCTCGGCGGGGTCCTCGCGCTCGGCACTCGGAACATCGACCGGAAAGGGCTCGGGCGGGGCGAGTTCCGCCGAGATCAGGAAAAAGATCAGCAGCAGGAACACCACGTTGATCATCGGCAGGATGGGCTCGCCCCGATGCGGGCGCGGCGGCTCGGGGATCAGCATCGCCCTATTCCACCAGCACGAAGTGCGAAAAGCCGCCCGCGCGCAGCAGCTCCATCGCCCCAATGACACGCTGCAGATCGGCGCCGTCGCGGGCGCGCAACACGATCGTGTCCTCGGGGCTGTCGGTCAGCGCGCCGATCCGGGCAACCAGATCCTCGGGGGCAACCGCGACCCCGTTCAGCGCCATGGTATCGGGTGCGACCTCGAGCAGCCGGGGCGCGCCGGTATAGCCGCGGCCTTGCCCCGCGACCTTCAGCGGCAGGAACATGTCGGAACCAAAGCGCGAGGCCAGCATGAAGAACACCAGCAGCAGGAACACCACGTCGATCATCGGTGTCAGCGAGGGCCGCCGGCGCGGCGGAGGGGCGCCGAACGACAGTTTCATTCCGCGGCGTCCCGGCGTGCCTCTGCTCCCGCTGGCCCCTCGCCCGGACGCATCAGGATCACGGTCGCCGCATCCTCCATGTCATGGCGCAGCCGGTCGACGACGCTTTCGAACCAGGTCAGCGAGACCGAGGCGGGGATCGCGACCGTCATGCCGGCCGCGGTCGTCAGCAGCGCTTCCCAGATCCCGCCGGCCAGCAGCGAGGGATCGGCGCGCGCGCCCGCCTCCTGAAGTGCCTGAAAGGCGCCGATCATGCCCAGAACCGTGCCGAGCAGGCCCAGAAGCGGCGCAATCGTGGCGATCAGTTCGAGCGCCCGCAGACCGCTGCGCGCCTCGGCCAGCAGGCTGCGGGCGACGCGCCCGGTCTCGGCCTCGGCCGCCTCGGCGCCGATCTTTGGGTCCTGCTGGGCCTGCATCGCCGCCACCGCGAGCCGCGCGCGATAGGATCGCCGCCCTTCGACCAGCGCCATCGCCTCGGCGGCCGACCCGCGCCGCCACAGCATCGCCGCCTGTGCCGAACGGGCGCCGCCGCCAAAGGCGCCTTGCCGCAGAAACTGCCAGACCTTCCACAGGATCAACGCGACGGTCAGCACCGACAGCGCCCCGATCCCCCACATTGCGGGACCGCCTCGGGCAAGGAACCCGAACGCCAGATCGAAGGCTTGGGCCAGAGAAAACTGCATGTTCGCGACGCCACCCATCACAAACGGGTCGATTCTGCCATGGCACCATCGGTATCGCGCAGCGTGGCGCGAGGGCGGGCACAGTCTGCCCGAGCGCGGCTCTGGGCGAGCGTTGACAACATCGAGATCCCCATTTCGATGAAACCTATCAGACAGCCCGGGTGCAGCAACCCGGCGCCACCCGTTGCATACTGCACCTGAACCGAATTACCCATCCCGTCCTGCCGGTAATCCTGACGCGGCCCAAGGCCCGGATCGTGCGATCCGAGCCACAGCCCGTCTGCCAAACGCCGTGGTTGCTGGCGCCCGCCTGCACACACCCTCGCCGCCGCACACGGAGTTGTGCGTTATGCGGAAATGGACAGGACCCTGGCGCTGCCACTAGGGTTGCGCATGATCCGGTTTTTCCTGGCCCTTCTTGTCCTGGTGTCACTGAGCCTCGTTCCACTTGCGAGCGTGGCTCATGTTGCCAGCATGTCCGCTGCGTCTGGGCATGGTGGCGCCGCGATGCAGCAGCACGGCCACGACGGCGCGGGATCTGCCCTGACCCGCAGTTGCGATGCCGCGGCGGGCCAATGCGGGGCGGTCTGCTCGGGTATCGGCATCGTTCCGGCCTTTGCGCCCGGCAACGCCAGCCCTGCGTTCCTGATCCTGGCCTATGGTATCCCTGATGGACCGCGGATCGTCGGGGCCGTTCCGGACCCGGCCATCAGACCTCCGCAATCACGTCTCCTCTGAAGCTGCGCCTGGGCGAATGCCCGGCGCGATCTGCAGGATTTTCAGCCGGGACAGGTTCCCGAGGAGACATACATGACGACCATTTCAAGACGCGGCTTTCTGGCCGGCAGCAGCGCCGTGCTGGCCGCTTCGAGCCTGCCTGTCGGTTCCCGGGCACAGGGCGATGCACCGCTGTCGTTGGCGGCGACCACCCGGACGCTCGATATCGACGGGCGGGCGGCCACGGTGTTTGGCCTTGCCGGGCCGCAGGGCGAAGGGCTGATCCTTGACCCCGGACAGCGTTTCCGGGTCGACCTGACCAACGATCTCGACGTCGAGACGATCATCCACTGGCACGGTCAGATCCCGCCCAATGTGCAGGACGGCGTGCCCGACATGCCGATGCCAAAGCTGAGGCCGGGCGAGACGCGCAGCTATGACTATGCGCCGCGGCCGGGGACGCACTGGATGCACTCCCACGTGCCGCTGCAGGAGATCCGCCAGCTTGCCGCCCCCTTGATCGTGCGAAGCCCGGAGGACATCGCGGCCGACCGGCAGGAAGTCGTGCTGTTCCTGCACGACTTCTCGTTCAGCACGCCCGAGGAGGTGATGGCAGAGATCACCGCCGGACACGGCACGACCGGACACGACGATCACGGGGCGATGGGGCAGGGCGCGATGCCGGGGATGGCCGGCAGCGCCATGGCCATGGATCCGGCGGAGATGAGTGCGATGCCGATGGACGCCATGCCGATGGGGGGCATGGGCGGCATGGCGATGGACCTCAACGATTATGACTGGGACGCCTATCTGGCCAACGGCCGGACCCTGTCGGACCCCGAAGTGGTGACTGTCGAGCGTGGCGGGCGGGTCCTGCTGCGGGTCATCAATGGCGCGGCGGCGACCGTTTTCTGGATCGACACCGGTGCCGCCCCCGCGCATCTGGTCGCGGTCGATGGCCACGGCGTGGTGCCGGTGGCCGGGCGCCGGTTCGGCATCGCCATGGGCCAGCGGCTGGATATCGAGATCGCGCTGCCGGGCGAGGGCGGCGCCTGGCCGATCCTTGCGCTGCGCGAGGGCGCGCGGGACCGGACCGGGCTGATCCTGGCCACGCCGGGTGCGGCGATTGCACGGCTCGGGTCCCTGGCGGCGACCGAGGCGCCCGCCTTCGACACCGATCTGGCGCAGGAATCCCGGCTGGTGACGCGCGATCCGTTGCCCGCGCGGCCGGTCGAGCGCGGCCATATGCTGATGCTGTCGGGCGCGATGCAGCCCTATGTCTGGACCATTGACGGCCGGACCTGGGCCAACCACCTGCCAGTCGAGGCGCGCTCGGGCGAGCGGGTGGAACTGATGTTCCACAACATGTCGATGATGGGGCACCCGATGCACCTGCACGGCCATGCCTTTCAGGTCGTCGAGATCAATGGCCGGCGCCTGTCCGGCGCCCGGCGCGATACCGTCTATGTGCCGCCGATGGCGAGTGTGACCGTGGCGCTCGACGCCGGCGAGGCGGCGCGCTGGATGCTGCATTGTCACCACATGCCGCACCTTGCCACAGGCATGATGACAGAGCTTTCGGTGACCGCGTAGGGCTGAGCGCAAGCCCCGCGGCGGAGCCGGCCGATTTCTGTCCGGGTCCGCCGTCGCAAGCGACACCGGGGCCATCGTCCCGGTGTTGCAACCCGAAGGATCACCCCACATGTGCGTGTAGGGAATGGGCCGTGGACAGGGGCCGCGGTGCCCCGCTTGGCCTGGCCACAGCGGCCGCGGCGACAGTCCCGGCGAAATGAAGGAGCGAAAATGTCCTATACCCTCAACCGCCTGTTTGCCGATGGCGGCATCGACGAGGTCGAGACCCGCACCCGCAAGGCGCTGGCCGATCACGGCTTTGGAGTCCTGACCGAGATCGACGTCAGGGCCACGATGAAAAAGAAGCTCGATGTCGAGATGCCGGGGTATCGCATCCTCGGGGCCTGCAACCCGGAGATGGCCTGGCAGGCCATCGGGATGGAGCCGCGTATCGGAGCGATGCTGCCCTGCAACGTCATCCTGCGCGAGGTCGAAGGCGGCGTCGAGGTCAGCGCGATTGATCCGGTTGCCTCGATGCAGGCCATCGAAAACCCGGATCTGCAGACGGTCGCGGGGCCGATGCGCGCGCTATTGCAGACGGTGGTCGACGCGATCTGAAACCGGGGCTCCAGGGGGGCGAGGGATGCCCCCCTGGCAGAGTTCCGGCGATCCGGTGCGGACGGCTCTTTGGGCTCAGATGCCCCAGTTCGCCACGCCGACGGAAAGCGCCGGCACATAGGTGATCAGCATCAGCGCGCTGATGACCACCAGGATCGGCCAGACGAGGCTCGAAAACATCCTCTGGACCGGGATGTCCGCGACCTGTGCCGCGGCAAAAAGGTTCACCCCAAGCGGTGGCGTGAACATGCCAAGGGCGAGGTTGACCACGATGATGACCCCGAAATGCACCGGATCGATGCCGAAGGATATCGCGACCGGCGTCAGGATCGGTGCCAGCACCAGGATCGCGGCCGAGGTTTCAAGGAACATGCCGACGAAGAACAGCAGAACATTGATGCCGAGCAGGAAGAAGATGGGAGACGAGAATGTCTCTTTTGCCCAGGCGCCGATTTCGTCGGGCAGCCCGGAGAGGCTGATGAGGAAGCTGAACAGCGATGCGGCGGCAATGATCATCATCACGGCGCCCGAGGATTTTGCCGCGTGCCGGAACAGGGCCGGAAGTTCGGCAATCGTGATCTCGCGATAGATGAAGACCGAGAGGATCAGCGCATAGACGACCGACACGGCCGCCGCCTCGGTGGGCGTGAAGATGCCGCCATAGATACCGCCGATGATGATGATCGGCATCAAGAGCGCACCGAAGGCCCGGTAGGTCGCCTTGCCGATAGGCTCGCGGCTTTCTCCGTCCCGCAGGCCATAGCCTTTGCGGCGGCACCAGACCTGCACCATGATGATCAGCGCGACCACGATGGTCAGGCCGGGGACCAGCCCCGCAAGAAAGAGCTTGGTGATCGAGGTCTCGGTCGAGACGGCATAAAGGATCAGCGGCACCGAAGGCGGGATGATGACCCCGAGTTCAGCCGAGGATGCCTGGATCGAGGCGGCCATCGGCGTCGGGTATCCGTGCCGCACCATGGCCGGGATCAGGATCGAACCGATGGCGAATGTCGTTGCGACCGACGATCCCGAGATTGCCGCAAAGACCATGCAGGTCAGCACGCAAGAGCTTGCCAGTCCGCCCTGGATGCCGCCGACCAGCGACTTGACGAAGTCGACCAGCCGTTCGGATATCCCGCCATGGGTCATGATGACCCCTGCCAGGATGAAGAAGGGCACGGCCATCAGCGGGAAGCTGTCGAGACCGGTGAACATCTTCTGGGGTACGACGAGCAGCGGCAGGTTGGAAAAGAAGTGGATCGAGAAGATCGAGGCGAGGCCGATCGAAACCGCGACGGGAACCGAAAGCGCGAAAAATGTGATCAGGAAGAAGGCAAGTGCGGCGTTCATGACTCGCCCCTTTCAGCATCCGCATAGCGCAGCAGGACACCCGGAATGGCGAACAGCGCGCCGATCGGGATGGCATAGTAGAACACCGACATCGACACGTTCAGCATGGCGACCCTCTGGTTCTGGACCCGTTCCGCCATGGCAATGCCGTACCAGACCAGAACGCCGAGGAAGATCAACGTCAGCAGCATCACAAGCCGGATCACCCACAGCTGAAGACGTGGCGGCAGCAGCGCGCGCAGGAAGTCGATGGGGATCATGGTGCCGGTGCGAAACGCTGCCCCGGCGACGAGGAACGTGGACCAGATGATGATCCCGCGCGCCAGTATCTCGGACCAGACCGCCGCATCCCCGAGCAGGAAACGCGTCACCACCTGTATGAAGACCAGAAGTGTCGCGATGGCGAGTAACAGCGCTGACATATTATGTGTCAGGCGCACCACGGATTCACCCGCGGCTGTCAAGGTTTTCATTATGTCTCCTCCCGAAACAGGGGGGCCGCGGTGGCCCCCCTTTTGCCCGATCGGGCGATCCGTCGGGCGCGGTTGAATGCCGTGCCCGACGTGGTCTGTCACTTCTGTGCGTCTTGAATCCGCTGGATGAGTTCGGGCGCATAGCGATCGGCATATTCGTCATAGGCAGGTTGGACTGCGGCTGCGAAGGCATCCTTGTCAACCACCGTGACCACTTCCATCCCGTTTGCGATCATTTCCTCGACCCCGGCCGTCTCGTTTTTGGCGACGGTTTCCCGGGCTGCCGTGGCGGCGGCCTTCGCGGCTTCACGCATCCAGCCCTGCTCTTCCTCGCTCAAGGCATCCCAGTGGATCTTGGACATCACCACGACAGCGGGGGAATAGACGTGCCCGGTCAGGGTCGCGTATTTCTGGATCTCCCACATGTTGTTGGCGGTGATGATCGGCACCGGGTTTTCCTGCCCGTCGATCGTGCCCTGCTGCAGCGAGGTCAAGACCTCGGTCCAGCTCATCGGGGTCGGCGAGGCGCCGGCTGCCTTGAACGCCGCGATATGGACCTCGTTTTCCATGGTCCGCAGCTTGAGACCTTGAAGGTCCGCGGGCGTCACGATCGGGTGTTTCGAGTTGGTGACATGCCGAAACCCGTTTTCGGACCACGCCAGACCGACAAGGCCGGCGTCTTCGAACTTGGCAAGGATCTCTTGTCCGATCGGCCCGTCGAGAACCGCATGGGCCGAGTCGTAATCCTTGAACAGGAACGGGAAATCGAGCGCATAGACCTCGGGGACGAAGTTCCCGATCGGTCCGGTCGAAGAGATCGTCAGTTCGACGGTGCCGATCTGAAGTCCCTCGATCACATCCCGCTCGCCGCCAAGCGCACCGGCCGGCTTGAGCGCAATCTCGATGTCGCCGCCCGAAAGCTCTTCGGCGGTGGCCTTGAACGCCCGGCCCGCATCGCCGTAGTGGCTTTCGAGCGGCGGCGTGAAGGCAAGGTTGAAGGTCTTGGCGGATGCCGGAAGGGCAACCGCGGCCGTGCCGGCGAGCAGCGCGGCAAATACTGTAAATCGTGTCATACGAGTCCTCCCTTGGATGACAGTAAGATGTGCGGCGCGCGACTGGCGCGCGCCGCCCGTGAGTGGTGTCAGGTAATCCTCTTGACGCTTTCCAGGATCTCTTCGCGTTCGAAGACACGCTTCCAGTCGTCCCGCATCAAGACGGGAATGCCGAACTCGATAGCCTTGTTGCAGGCATCCGAGAACACGCCATCGACCTCTTCAAAGATCACGGCGCCGAGAATGTTCATGTGCCCGAGCAGGAAGTCGCGCGCGCAATCCTTGCTGACGCCGGTCTTGACCACCTCGTCCATGGCCTGCCGCATCACCACCAGAAGCGAGGCGCAGACGGTTTCGGAAAGACCGGGCTCAAGATAGGCCATCTGCTCGACGGTGCAGCGATGGGTGCGGGAGACGGGCGCATAGATGGTGCGGGCAATCTTGTCGCCAAGCGCATAGTGATCTTCCGGGCCCTGCATCAGCGCGTTCACGACGCCTTGTTCGGCCGCGATGCCACCGAAATGGTCCTTGCGGCCTGCCTCGGTCGCCTCGTTGCTGAAGATCACCGGATGGCAGGGGTGGGTGACGAAATAGGTGATGTCCTCGCGCACCGGCAGATAGCCCGCATAGGGCGCCGCAGCGTCGAGGACGACAACCATCGTGCCGGGGGCCAGTTGCGGAACGAGGTCCGCCGCGACCTTGCCGAGCACGGTGTCCGGCACCGCCAGAATAACCACGTCCGCGCCGTCGATCGCAGCTTCGGGCGTAACGGCGTCGGCGCCGATCTCGGTCTTCAGGCGCGCCTTGCCAATGTCGGATACTTCGACGTGGCGCACGTCGAAGTCGGACTTGGCCAGATTCTTGCCGAGTCGAACCCCCATCTTTCCGCCTGCACCGAACAACGCAACTACTGTCATGGAACCTCCTCCAGGTATGTCGTGTATACCTTGCTAAACTGGTATAATGAGATAACAATGTGACGATCATGTCAATAGCGGCTGTGGTCGAGTATTCGACCGGTGCCGACGTACTGGGGGGAGCGATGTCTGCTGAGTTGAAAGGTGGGGACCAGAGGGCCCCTTGGGTCACGTGGTATGGTGACGATTTCACCGGATCGGCGGCTGTCATGGAGGTTCTGGCCTTTGCGGGCGTGCCGACAGTGCTGTTTTCCGGCGTTCCCTCGGACGCGCTCCGCGACAGGTTCCGCGATGCCCGCGCCATCGGCATTGCCTCGACCGCGCGGACGAAGGATCCCGCCTGGATGGAGCAGAATCTGGCCCGGCCACTGGCCTGGCTCGATGCCTGCAAGGCACCGATTCTGCACTACAAGGTCTGCTCCACCTTCGATTCCGCGCCCGATGTCGGCTCGATCGGAAAGGCCATCGAAGTCGGTCTTTCGGTGCGGCCCGCGGCGGCGGTTGCCATGGTGACGGCGGCGCCGCAGATGCGGCGATATCAGGCGTTCGGTCACCTGTTTGCCGGAACGCTTGACGGGGTGTTCCGCCTTGACCGCCATCCGGTCATGGCGCGACATCCGGTCACCCCGATGGACGAGGCCGATCTGTTGCGCCACCTCGCCTGCCAGACCGGCCTGCCATCGGCGTTGATCGATCTCGAGATGCTGGCAAGCGATCCGCAGGCGGCGCTCGACCGGCTGGTTTCAGCGGGTGCGCGAGTCGTGTCCATCGATTCGATGGAAGAAATCTCTGAAACGGCCGCCGGCCGATTGATCTGGGAAAACCGGGACCGGCTGGGGTTCGTCGTCGGCAGCCAGGGGGTCGAATATGCGCTCGTCCGGCATTGGCTGGCCACCGGCCAGCTGGCCGAGGCGGCCCCCGCCCCCGGTGCCGGAAAGGTCGAGGCCATTGCCGTGGTCTCGGGCTCGGTTTCGCCGACCACGGCGCGACAGCTCGATCACGCGGCCGCACATGGATTTGCGCTGCTGGGCTTCCCGGCAAGCGCGGTCTGCGGCGCGCAGTCCACGCTCGATGTCGAGGTCGAGCGCCTGATTGCCGCGGGTGCCGCGGCCGCGGCACGTGGCGCAAGCCCGCTGGTCCATTCGGCCAGCGGTCCCGATGACCCGGCGGTGGCGGCGTTTCGGGCGGCCCTGTCGGGGTCGGGCCTTTCCCCCGCTGACGCCAACGCGCGAATCGGCGATGCCCTTGGCCGTATCCTTGACGGGATATTGCTTAAATCCGGTCTCAGGCGGGCGGTCATCTCGGGCGGCGATACCTCGGGCTATGGGATGGAGCGGCTGAAGCTGCAGGCGCTCGTTGCCCGCGCGCCGACGATCCCCGGCGCGTCGATCTGCACGGGCCACGGCGAGTCGCCGCACGACGGGCTGGAAATCGCCCTGAAGGGGGGGCAGATGGGGTCGGAGGACTTCTTCAGCTGGGTTCGCGATGGTGGCGGTCCCCGCTGAGGCAGGGCCGCTTTGGCCATCGACCCGTCCCCGGTTTCGCGGTTTTCGGCCTTCATTATCGGGCGCGGGAAGGCGTATGCACCCCATGTTGCACCGGTCTGCCGGCTCATAACATTCCGGGCATTCAACCTGAAGGACCCAGCCTGCATGACCGACCTCTGGTGCCAGCGCGATGATGCGCGCCCGGACAATCGCGAGAGCCGTGCCGTTACGGACCCGCCACGCCGGGACTTTGCCAGCCCGCCTTGGATGGGCGCGCAGGCCCTGCTGGCCGCTGCGGCCTTTGTCCTGCTGCTGGCGGGCACCAACACGACGACGCCGCTGTTGCCCGTTTATCGCGACGTGCTGGGGTTCTCGTCGCTATCGATCACGCTGACCTTCTCGGTCTATGTCGGGGCGCTGGTCTCGGTGCTGTTTCTGGCCACGCATCCCGCAGTGCTGCGCCGGGCCCCCCTGATGCTGGTGGTGTCGCTCGGCGTTGCCATCCTTGGCGATCTTCTGCTGGCCACGGCAACGTTGCGCGGGGTTCTGGCTGGTCGGGCGCTTGCCGGTATCTCGGGCGGGATCGGCACCGGGGCTGCGGCCTCGCTGGTCGTCGCGGCCATCGGGGCGCGCGGGCGGGCGCTGTCGGCAACCGGCAATCTGGCGGGGGCGATCCTTGGCACCGCCGCGGCCGAGCTGCTTTTGCAGCTCGTCGGCGTGCGCGCCATATCGCTCAGCTTTCACCTTCACGCCGCTGCCTGCACCCTGCTGGCGCTGCCGCTGGCCGGGTTGCTGTTGCTGCGCCGGGCCGACAACCGGCGCCTGATCCGTGTCGATCCGGTGGCGACCGGGAGCCTGGGCGCGATCCTGCGCCGGCGCCGCGTCGCGATCCTGACCGGCTGCCTCGCCTGGGCTGTCACCAGCACCTGCATCGTCTTCCTGCCGACCTATTTCGCCGACCACCAGCTGCCAGTGGTGCAGGCGGTCGGGATCCCGATGCTTCTGCTGAGCAGCCTCCTGGCGCAGCTTTTCAGCGGGGCTCTGACGCGACACCTGCCAGGGCTTTCCGGCATGGTGCCGATGGCGCTGGGGATTGTGGCCGTTCTGATCTCGGCCGGGGTCGGGTCGACCCCGTCGGGCATCGCCGGATTCATGCTGATCGGGGCAGGGGCCGGCACGGCCTATCGGATCTCGCTGGTGCTGCTGACGCTCGATGCCTCCCCCGCGGCCCAGGGCAGGCTTGCCTCGCTGTTCGCGGCGATCACCTACACCGTTGCGGCGGCGGTCGTGCTGTCGGGCGGCGCGCTGGCGCAGGGCTTTGGCATGGCGGCTGTGACCACCTGCATGCTGGCAACCGCCGGGCTGCTGGCGATTGTTGCGATTCCGGTGGCGCCGCGATTGGGGTGACCGACCCGAGCCGGGTCATGGCATCGTCGAACTGCGAGCCTGTCGAACGGACAGATGGTCTGCGCGGCCGTGCTCTCAGCGTCCGAATTTTGCCAGGGCGGCGGCAAGTTCGGGATGGGTCTCGGCATAGACCGGCAACTCGATACCGGCCTCGGCCGCTTGCCAGGCCTGACGGATCGCCGAGACACCTGCCTTTGCGCCCATCGGGTGGCCATGAATGCCGCCGCCGCCGAGATACATGAGATCAAGGCGCTGGCCGGTCCTTCGATAGGTCTCGGGTGCCTGTCCGCCCCACTGGCCGGAGCAAACCACTGGCAATGCCCGGTCGGCCTCCGTGAAGATCGGGGTGAGACAATCGTCGAAGCTGCGGACGAAGCTCTCGTCCGGCTCCCAGTATTTTGCGGCAATTCCGTTGACCTGAAACTGATCCACACCCAGCAGGCGCCAGATCTTCTGATAGGCGCGGAACTCCATGCCAAGGGCGGGGTGACGGGTCAGGATGTCCCATCCGTTGCGATGCGCGTGCAGACACAATTCGGATCGCTTGCGCAGAAAGCTCATGCCGCCATAGCCGATGGAGTTGATGTTGACGACGGCGGCCTGTCCGCCGGCCGCGCGCACCAGGTCATGGTTTCGCATCATCACATCGGGGTCGGCCGAGGAGATGCCGAAGGCGTAAAGCACGCGCTTGCCGGTCCGCTGGGCATGATCGTCGATCACCGGCATGATCGCGGCAACCCGGTCTTCCAGCGAGGAATAGCCGGGCGACATGAGCTTTTCGTCATCCTTGATGAAGTCGACCCCGGCCTCGCAAAGCTGGCGCACGACAAGCGCGGTCTCCTCCGGGCCAAGGCCCAGCGATGGCTTGATGATCGAGGCGAACATCGGCCCTTCGGGCACATCCATAAGCCGGCGCGACCCGTCGATGCCGAATTGCGGCCCCGGGTGGCAGGACCAGGCGTCGGGAAGATCGATATCCATCACCCGGACCCCCGACAGCCCGCGGACGGCAAATACCCCGCCAATGGCGATGGTCATCAGCGCGGCAATATCCGTTCCCACAGCCTCGAGCGGGAAATCGATCGCCACATCGCCGCGCAGATAGCTGGTTCCGTCCGGGTCTTCGGGACGCGGAAAGCCTGGGGTCGCGACGCTGTCGAGCGGGGTGACCGACACGACGCGTGCGGCACAGCGGGATTTGACCGCTTCGGTCTCGCCCGGAAGGTCGGTGAAGGTGCCGGTGGATTGGTCCGACGCAATCTTGGCGGCCATGGCCTCAAGGCTCTGACCTGCAAGCGCGGGGACCTCCAGACGGTATGTGACCCGGATCGCGTTAGTATCAGGGGTTTCGACCATGGTATCCTCCCAACGGATCGTAGATTTGGCATACTCATTATACCTTATGACATCAATACCAATCTGTTCCGCCCGCTGCTCGGTGGACAGGTCACAACGATCCGCGACTGTGGCGGTGACATGTGAATGCAAATGATGACTTTTGCCTCGAAGTACGTTTCGTTACAGTTTCAGGGTTGCCGCGGATCTGGCCCGTTTCGGGCGCTTGGCGGCCACTGGAAAACTTGTTGCGAAACTGAAGAAAGCGAACTACCTTGTTCAAGATGTCATGTGATCATACCAGATAGGCAGGGCCTGAGGTTCCGATGGCGCTTCGCCCCCGAACTGCGGAGACGGGGACGCCCTCAATCGGGCGACCGTTCGAAACAGGCGGCGCCAACTTAATTTCGGCGGTCATCCCGCAGACCTGCGATTCGATCGCGCCCAAACCCGGGCCGCCAGGAAAGATCCAACGAGACACCCATGCCCCGGACTTTTGAATCGAGCAACACGTCGTCAACGGAGACCCCGGCCGGGTCCCGGAATGCTGCCGAGACCGCGGACAAGATCGTTCGGCGCAAGCTTTCCGACGAGGTCTTTGACCGGCTTCGGACGATGATCGCCTCGGGCGATCTGGGTCCAGGCGACCCCATGCCCTCCGAGCGTGACCTGATGCAGCGCTTTGGCGTCGGCCGCCCGGCGGTGCGCGAGGCGCTGCAATCCATGCAGACCATGGGGCTGATCACGATTTCCCACGGCGGGCGCAGCCGGGTCAATGCGCTGACCCCCGAGAGCGTGTTGGAACGTGTCGACGAGGTGGCCCAGATCCTGCTGTCGTCGGTACCCGACCAGTTGGAGAACCTAAAGGAAGCCCGCCGGATGTTCGAGATGGGCGCGGTGCGTCTGGCGGCCGAACGTGCGACCGAGGATGACATCGCCGACCTGCGGGCCATTCTGGACCAGCAGCGCGACGACCTTGACGACCCGAAGCAATTCATCGAATCCGACATGCGGTTTCACGCGCGGATCGCCGAGATGACCGGCAACCCGATCATGGGGGCGGTGTCGCACGCCATGCTGCGCTGGTTGCTGCGCTACTACACGGCGCTGCTGCATTGGTCGGGAAACGAGGAAAAGACCCTCGCCGAACATGAGCAGATCTTTTCGCTGATTGCTGCAAAGGACCCGGTGCGGAGTGTGGACGCGATGCGCAAGCACCTCGATCGGTCCAGCGAAATGTACCGCCACGACGTCTGACAGGGGGGCTCGTCTGGCCTGTCGCTGGAAACTACGGCTTCCTGCGGTTGCCTATCGATCTTGCCTCAATCGCCGGCCGTCCGGGCCAAAGCGGAACTCCTGGCTCGGGTCCCAGACGGCACCAAGGCGGTCGCCCTCGGCCGGCACCGGCAAGACACCGTCCTGCCGGATCGTCAGGGCCTGGCCATCCGCGGTGCGCAGGTGGATCAGGGTCTCGGCTCCCAGCGGCTCGGCATAGGCGACGGTTCCCTCCAGCCGTCCCTCGGACGTGCCGACCAGCCGGACGCTTTCGGGCCGCACCCCGAGGCTGACCCCTGCAGGCGCGTTCTCGAGCGCCGCGGCATCGAGGAAATTCATCGGCGGCGAGCCGATAAATCCCGCGACGAAGGTGGTGGCAGGATTGCCATAGACCTCGAGCGGTGCACCGATCTGGTCGGCGGTGCCCTCGTTCATCACGATCATCCGGTCCGCCAGCGTCATCGCCTCGACCTGATCGTGGGTCACATACAGCGACGTCACGCCCAGCTTGCGCTGCAGCGCCTTGATCTCCAGCCGCATCTGGACCCGCAGCTTGGCGTCAAGGTTGCTGAGCGGTTCATCGAACAGGAACACGGCCGGCTTGCGGACGATGGCGCGGCCCATGGCGACCCGCTGGCGCTGTCCGCCCGAAAGCTCCCTCGGCTTTCGCTGCAGATAGGGGCCGAGCTGCAGGATCTCGGCCGCGGCCTCGACACGCGTCCGGATCTCGGCCTTCGGGACGCGGCCGATCTTCAGCCCGTAGGCCATGTTGTCAAAGACCGACATGTGCGGATAAAGCGCGTAGTTCTGGAACACCATGGCGATGTCGCGGTCCATCGGCTCGACCCCGTTGACCGGCCTGCCGCCGATCAAGACCTCGCCCGCGCTGACCGTCTCCAAGCCCGCAACCATGCGCAACAAGGTGGACTTGCCACAGCCCGAGGGGCCGACGATGACGATGAACTCGCCATCGGCGATGTCGATGTCGACGCCGTGGATGATCTCGGTCTTGCCGAAGGATTTCTTCAGGTTTTCAAGGGTGACGGTTGCCATGCTCTATTTCTCGCTGTCGACGAGGCCGCGGATGAAGAAGGTCTGCATCCCGACCACCACGGCGACCGGCGGCAGCATCGCCAGGATCGAGGTCGCCATGATGACTGGCCAGTCGGCGGTGTCGTCGCCCGACGGGAACATCTGCTTGATGCCCATGACGATGGTGTTCATCGACGGGTCGGTGGTGATCAGAAGCGGCCAGAGATACTGGTTCCAGCCATAGATGAAGAGGATGACGAACAGCGCCGCGATATTGGTCCGGCTCATCGGCAGCAGGATGTCGAAGAAGAACCGCATCGGCCGGGCACCGTCGACCCGCGCCGCCTCTGCCAGCTCGTCGGGTACGGTCATGAAAAACTGCCGGAACAGAAAGGTCGCCGTGGCCGAGGCGATCAGCGGGAAGATCAGCCCCGAATAGCTGTTGAGCATGCCAAAGCTTGCCGCGACCTCGTAGGTCGGCACGATGCGCACCTCGACCGGCAGCATCAGCGTCAGGAAGATCAGCCAGAAGAAGATCTGCCGCCCCGGAAACCGGAAATAGACGATGGCAAAGGCCGAGATGATCGAGATCGCGATCTTGCCCACCGCAATCCCCACCGCCATCACCGCCGAGTTGAACAGCATCCGCGCCACCGGCGCATTGATGCCCGCGCTCAGCGCGCGGCCGTAGTTCTCGACCAACTTGTCGCCGGGCAACAGCGGCATCGGCGGTCGCACGATGTCCTGCTGGCTGACGGTCGAGGCGACGAACGCGAGCCAGATCGGAAAGAAGATGAACAGGATGCCGACGATCAGACCGAGGTGGGTCAGCCAGATCCCAAGCCCGCGCGATTGCACCATGCCGCCACGATCCGCCATCAGTAATGCACCCGGCGTTCGAGGTAGCGGAACTGGATGACGGTCAGGATCGACACGAGCACGAGCAGGATCACCGATTGTGCCGCCGAAGATCCCAGATCCTGCCCGATGAAGCCGTCGGAATAGACCTTGTAGACCAGGATCGTGGTTGCCTGCTGCGGCCCGCCCGAGGTGATGGTGTGGATCACCCCGAAGGTCTCGAAAAAGGCATAGACGATGTTGACCACCAGCAGGAAAAAGGTGGTGGGGGACAGAAGCGGGAAGACGATGGTGCGGAAGCGTGTCCAGAACCGCGCCCCGTCGATCGCCGCCGCCTCGATCACCGAGCGCGGGATCGCCTGCAATCCGGCCAGAAAGAACAGGAAGTTGTAGCTGATCCGCCCCCAGGCCGAGGCAACGACGACCAGCCCCATCGCCTCGCGCGGGTTCAGCACGTGGTTCCAGTCATAGCCGAGCTGCCCGAGATACCAGGTGACGACGCCGACGCGGGTGTTGAACATGAACAGCCACAGCACGCCCGCGACCGCCGGGGCGACCGCATAGGGCCAGATCAGCAGCGTCCGGTAGGTGCCCGATCCCTTGATCAGCCGGTCGGCCAGCACCGCAAGGTAAAGCGCCACGCCCATCGAGACCGCCGTCACGAGGGTCGAGAACACCGCCGTGGTGACGAACGAGGCGCGGTAATAGGGATCGGACAACAGGAATTCGAAGTTCCCGAGGCCGACATATTGCATCGACAGCCCGAAAGGATCGGGGATGAACAGCGACTGCCAGACAGCCTTGCCCGCCGGATAGAAGAAGAACACCGCCGTGATGACGATCTGCGGCAGAACGAGCAGGATGGGCAGCCAGAGGCCCTTGAAGGTGACACGCTTTTCCATGGCGAAGGGCGCACCCCGGACCGGCCGGGGCGCGCCTGTCTCAGCGGTTGGCTTGTTCGAACCGGCGCAGCAACTGGTTGCCGCGTTCGGCTGCGTTATCAAGTGCCGCCTGTGCGGTCTTGTCGCCGGTCCAGACCGCCTCCAGTTCTTCGTCGATGATGGTGCGGATCTGGTCGAAGGATCCCAGCCGGATGCCCTTGGAATTGGCCGTCGGCTCCTTCGTCGTCATCTGGATCACGGCAACGTCGGTGCCGGGGTTCGCGGCATAGAAGCCCTGTTCGCGCGTCAGCTCTCCGGCCGCCTTGGTGATCGGCAGATAGCCGGTGTCCTGGTGCCACTTGGCCTGGATCTCGGGCGAGGACAGGAAGTTCAGGAAGGCCGCCGTCGCCTTGTATTGCTCGGGCGTGTGCCCGGCCATCACCCAGAGCGAGGCGCCGCCAATGATCGTGTTCTGGGGCGCGCCCTCGACCCCGGCCCAATAGGGCAGCGGGCGAACGTCGAAGTCGAACTGCGCCTCGGACTTGATCCCGGCGTAGCCTGCCGAGCTTTCGGTGAACAGCGCGCATTCCCCGGCGCGGAAGTTCGCCCCGCCCTCGTTGCGGCGGCCGGTATAGACGAACTTGCCGTCCTTCGCCCAGTCGCCGAGGGTCTGGATGTGCTGGACCTGCAGCGGGCCGTTCAGTTCGAGCACGGTGTCGAGCCCGGCAAAGCCGTTCTCTTCGCTAGCAAACGGCACGTTGTGATAGGCCGACAGGTTTTCAAGCTGGATCCAGCTTTGCCAGGCGGTGGTCAGCGGGCAGGTGTTTCCGGCGGCTTTCAACTGGTCGAGAACCTCGCCGACCTGTTGCCAGGTGGTCAGATCGACATCGGGGTCGATGCCTGCGGTCTCGAGCGCGTCGCGGTTGACCCACAGCACCGGGGTCGAGGAATTGAACGGCATCGACAGCATGTTGCCGTCGGTGTCGGTGTAGTATCCCTTGACCGCACCGATGAAGGCGTCGGGGTCGAAATCGGTGTTCGACTGCGCCATCAGCTCATAGACCGGCACGATCGCGCCCTTGGCCGCCATCATGGTTGCGGTCCCGACCTCGAAAACCATCAGGATCTCGGGCTGTTCCTTGGCACGGAAGGCGGCGATGCCGGCGTTCAGCGTTTCGGAATAATTGCCTTTGTAGTTCGCCGTCACGACATAGTCGCTTTGGGCGTTGTTGAAGGTCTCGACCTGTTCGGCCACCAGATCACCCAGCCTGCCGGTGAAGGCGTGCCAGAACTGGATCTCGGTCTGTGCCAGGGCCGCCTGGGCCGAGCCCAGCGTTGCCGCAAGCGCCAGCACGGACGTTGCATGTCTCATGAATTCCTCCCGTCTTTTCTCTTTCTTGCCGAGGCACCTTGCCCGCACCGACGTTTCCGGCGGTGCTCCTCCTGGACAGTCGGGCCTCTGCTACAGGTTTGCCGCGTATGGGCATGGCTTGTCATCCCCCTTCTTGTCCGGACGGTGGATGGATGGCGCGACGGTTCGGCCGGGCACCTGCCGAATTCGGGTCGGGATAGCGTCGCGCGCTACATCCGGTCCTGTCAGGGATGGCGCGCCCGTTCGCTGTCAGGCGTCCGCGCTTTGCAGGCCGGGCAGGGCCGCGACGATCTCGTCCCACGCGGGGCGGAAATCCATTGCTTCGGTGCGCCGGCCGAAGATCTGAAAGATCAGCCCGCCCTCGGCATCGAAAACCTCGACCGAGACCGCCGGGCCGCGCTGCGTCGGCTTGTCGACGGCCCAGACCTCGGCGATGTGATCGGCGCGCAGGTGCAGGTTGAACCCGTCGTCGAGCACGTTCTGCCATGGCCCCGTGGGCGCAAGCGACAGGATCGGTCCGCCGTGGATCTCGATGCAGCCCCGGTTGCCGACGAACAGCATGACCTCGATGCCCTGCGCCTTCACCGCTTCCAGCATCTTGTTGACCGCACCAACCGCCAACTGCCGGGCAAGTGGCGCACCGGCGATCCGGTAGGCGCCAAGGCGGTTCATCTTCAGCCGGGAGGTCAGGCGCAGGAACTGGTGCGTGTCCGTCAGCTTGGCCCATTCCTCGCGAAGCTGTCCGGCCTTGTCAGGATTTGCCTTTGCCGGCTCGACGGGTTGCCGCGGCGCGACGGCGAGGGCGCAGGATTGTTCGTCGAGCGCCAGTCTCGGCACCAGCGCCTGCCAGTAATCGAGGTTCGATCCGTCGCCCAGATGCACCTTGTGCACCGCGTCGCCGGCCGCATCGAACACCTGGATCGAACGCCGCGTGCCGGCCGCCGTCCGACGCTCGACCGCGAAGGCCGAGACCCAGTGCGACGGGAACATCCGCAGATCGATCTCGGGTGTCAGAACCATCGCCGCGTGCTGGCCGGGTCGGTAAGTGTCATAGGTCCCGACCTTCTCGATCACGCAGGAGCGATTGCGGGTCAGGGCCATGACCTCGCCCAGCCCGGCCAGGTGCGGCATCAGATCGTCGGGATGCGCGCCTATCCGTGTCGCCCCGTGGCCGACATGTGCCGCAACAAGCTCGGCCTCGGAAATCCCCAGTCCGTCGGCCAGATCCCTGTCATAGCTTCGGGCGTCTTCAATACGGGCGGCGCGAATTTCGGCCGCGGTCAGGATTGCCTGATATGTCATGTCATCTGTCTCGCACATTCAGTGTCGGGGGGGCATCGTCGGAGGGCCCGTCTGCGGCGGCAAGTGGAAACGCCCCTCGGCAGGAAAACCTGGCAAAAGGCGTGCCCGGAGCGAACAAACTTATCTCGATAAAATTAGTATGTTATAATGGTGAGTACAAGGCGGAGGCGGGGATTTCGAGACACTCAACAACAGGTCTGCGCCAGTTCCCTCGTCAGCATCCGGTCGTAGGACATGCTGCAAAGGAAACAGCACTGCGACTGTCAATTCCCGAAAGGCCGTGCCGCATTGAGGTGGCGCTTGGCGCATGTCACAAGCCCAACTGCGCAGCAACGAAGTTGGCGCGCTGCGCTATGTCGGTCCGTGGAAGCTCCGTAATCGCGTATCCGAGCGCGGCGTAGGTGTCGCGCATGGTCGCGCAGGTCGCTTCGGCCTCAGTCCGGCTTTGCTTGCGCTCGATGTCCTGCGTGAAGATCTCGTCCCAGTAGGGCGCCAGCAAGACGCGGCTGTTGTAGCGGGCTGCCTTGGCTGCTGCGGCGATGTGGGGCGGCACGGGGAGCCCGCAGAGCGTCAGGTAGCCCATGATGTCGGGAATGCCCCGGTCGAAGATCACTGGCCCTGTCAGGCGCTCTGCCGCACCGTAGGCGCGGAGGTCCCGTTCCAGCATCCGTTCGGCATAGGCCAGGCGATCCGCCCAGGGAAGGGCGCTGCCGCCGGTTAGCATTTCCTCGCGGATGATCGCGCGGCCGGATTCGGGGATCGTGTGGAAGCCGCGGCGGGCGAGTTCGGTGATGAGGCTGGTCTTACCCGCACCGGGGCCGCCCGTCACGACGAAGAAATGGTCACTCATGGGCCATCCTCGGGTTCGACAGGGAAATGGCTGCGCAGCGATCGGCACGCCATCGGCAAGGATCGAAGCAGCATGGATTTTGATAGGGAAAACAGCACCCGTCTGCGCGGCAGAGGCAAACCCTCTGACGAGAAAGGCAGACCTATCTGGTGCGTTTCAAACGGTTGGCAGAGGTCACAAAGGTCTGCCTCTGGGGCTGTAAGATATCGTTTGGAAAGAAAGCGACGCAATTTCGGCGCGGAGCCGAGATTGCCTCCCTTGTTCGAAAGGTTTGCCTTTCGTGGGCCGCGCGCCGCTCGCTAGGCCCGCCAAGCTGCCGTTCGTGCAGGGCGCGGCGAACGACCCCTCCGAGCCCTTAATGCCGGTTAACTCAGGCACCAGTTTTTCTGCGAGCCCTCTGCCATCGGGCAATATCCCCCAGAATTTCAATTACCTGGCTTCCGTCAGATGTCAGGGAGTACCGGGTGCCGCCAGCCGAACGTTCGACAAGACGATCTTTCTCAAGTTCGCGCAACGCTCGGACAAGCACCCTTCGGTCCGCCACGGCGAGACGACCTTGCAGAGCTGGTATATCACTCTCAGTTTCCGAAAGCACCATAAGGATAGATGCTTTCCACTGTCCTCGAATGGCTTGCATACCAACCGCAAGATCACACCATTTCTGCAGGTTCGCACGATTTCGCTCTTGTGTCGTAGCGGGCGTACGAAACCCTCTGTCAAAATTGTCAGACTTGTTCATGGGACCTTAGGGCTGAATACCGATCTCCCGTAATATGGAGACCAGAGTATGACTGAACAACTGTTTGTCGGATTTCACCATTTTGCCATGCGCACCCCAGATTTGCAGCGTTCGATCACGTTCTACGAAGCGCTGGGTTTCCGGCAGGTGCACGAGTGGGCACTGCCAGATTATGGGATCGATCGTGCCGTTATGATGCAAGCGGCCGACACTAAAAGCTGGATCGAGATTTTCGACCTGAAGGCAGGTATCCCGATGCAGGGACGGGGCGCGAAAGTCGGCCAAGCTATCGCGACGGGCGCACTCGCGCATATTTGCCTGACAGTAAATGACTTGGAGAAAGCATGCGCGCGGATCGTCGAAGCAGGCGCTACGCATCTGCATGGCCCTGAAAATCTTGGACTTGGCCAACCTGAGGTGAGCGTACAAAACGCGATCTTTGAAGGCCCCGCTGGGGAAGTGATTGAGCTACTGCAGCACGTTCGTTTTCCGGGTGATCTGCCGGAGGCAGAGTGAATGCGAAGGTCGGTGACCTTCCCTACGACGCCTTATGAGTTAGTCCAGATGTTCGAGCGCGAGTTTCTCCGGCGGAACCGATAACATTGTGGCCGGAGCGGTCCTTGGCATCCAAACAACGAAAGCCCGCTCAGTCCCGCACTGTGGACACTCGCGCCAGCGGCAGCGATGGGCCGCTTCTCCATAGACAGTCCGGCCAGAGGCAACGCCTCTGACGAAAAGGGCAGACCTATCTGGTGCTTTTCAACGGTGATTGGTGGAGCCAAGGGGGATCGAACCCCTGACCTCTTGCATGCCATGCAAGCGCTCTCCCAGCTGAGCTATGGCCCCGGTAGCGCGGTGTCTAGTCACGCGCTGGGGGGAGTTCAAGAAGAAAATGCTCCCCCCAAAAACGGAATTCTGTCAGGATTCCTCGTCGTCGGCTTCGACCTCGGCCAGGTCATCGAACGAGACGCTGTCGTCGTCGGCGTCCTCGTCCAGCACGTCGTCATCGAGATCGACATCTGCGTCGGCGTCAAGAACGTCGGCGTCATCTTCGATCAGGACGTCTTCGTCTGGCTCGACCACCTTTTCCTTCACGTCCTTGATCAGGACGCGGGATTTGTTGCCGGTGTCGAGGGTCACGACTTCGCCGGTATAGGGTGAAACGATCGGGTTGCGGCCGAGATCGTAGAACCGTTTCCCGGTGGTCGGGCAGACACGCTTGACTCCCCATTCTTCCTTGGGCATCGATTGGTCCTTTGATTGTGGGCGAATTCTGAAAGCGCCCGATGCCACAAGGGCGCGGGTCTGTCAAACCCCAAAACACCCGCGGAGATGGGATGCACGAGTTCATTCTGCCCGGAGATCCGCCCGTGCGTGTCTTGTTGCGGCGTTCTGCGCGGGCGCGGCGATTCTCGCTCAGGGTTTCGCGACTGGACGGGCGGGTGACCCTGACATTGCCGGCCAACGTCGCCGAACGCCGGGGGATCGCCTTTGTCGAGGAAAAGGCCGGCTGGCTGCGGCAGCGCCTGTCCGAGCGCACGCCGGACATTCCGGTGGCCGTCGGCACCGTGCTGACGGTGGCGGGCCAGCCGCTGGTCGTCGCCCCTTCGAGCCGCAGCCGGATCGACCCTGCCGCCGGGGTGATCGCGGTCGCGCGCAGCTCGCGCAGCGTGCCGACCACGGTCGCCGCCTTGCTGCGGGGGTTGGCGCGGGACCGGGTTGTCGCTGCCTCGGACGATCATTCCGGGCGTCTCGGGCGACCCTATGCCCGCATCACGCTGCGCGACACCCGCTCGCGTTGGGGGTCCTGTTCGGCCGAGGGCGCGCTGATGTACTCCTGGCGGCTGATCCTTGCGCCGCCCGGTGTGCTCGACTACGTCTGTGCCCATGAAGTCGCCCATCTGGCCGAGATGAACCACGGGCCGCAGTTCTGGGCCACGGTCGAACGACTGCGCCCCGACTATGGTCCCGACCGAAGCTGGCTGCGCCGCCATGGCGAGGACCTGCACCGGTTCAGGTTTGCCGCAGACGCAGAGGATCGATCGTGATCGAAGGGCCCGAAGGCATCCCCCCGGTCCTGGTGAATGCGGGTCAGAGCCCGGCCATGGCCAGCGTCGGGGCGACCGTTTTGGCCCACGACCGGATTTACAGGACGATGCGGGTGCGGATCATGCACGGCGAGATGCAGCCCGGCCAGTCGCTGACCCTGCGCGGCATCGGCAAGGAGTTCGGCGTCTCGATGACCCCGGCGCGCGAGGCTTTGCGCCGGCTCGTTGCCGAGGGAGCGCTGACGCTGTCGGCCTCGGGGCGGGTGTCGACGCCCGAGCTTTCCAATGACCGGATCGAGGAACTGGCGGCACTGCGGGCCCTGATCGAGCCCGAACTGGCCGCACGCGCCCTGCCGCGGGCCCACATGGCCCTGATCGAGCGGCTGCAGACCATCAATCAGCGGATCGTCGAGCAGCGCGCCATCAAACATGCGGCCCAGACCTATATCAGGGCCAATCTGGAGTTTCACCGCACACTCTATCTGCGGGCACAGGCGCCGGCGATGCTGGCGATGGCCGAAACAGTCTGGCTGCAACTGGGCCCGACAATGGGAATGCTCTATGACCGGCTGCGGCGGACCGAGGCGCCCTATTATCACAAGGTGATCATCGCGGCGCTGAAGGCGGGCGATGAATCCTCGCTGAAGCTCGCCGTGCGGACCGACGTGACCCGCGGTCTCAGGCTTCTGGCGCAGTAGCGTCGGGGCCGCGGGCGGCCTCGCCCACCGCCTCGCGCCAGTGCCGCCGACAGAGCGAGACATAGGTCTCGTTGCCGCCGATCTGAACCTGTTCGCCGGTCATCGTGGCCTGGCCGTCCGGGCCGATCCGCGCCACCATGGTGGCCTTGCGCCCGCAATGGCAGATCGTGCGCACTTCGCGCATCTCATCGGCCAGCGCCAGCAGGGTCGCCGAACCGGGGAACAGCCGGCCCATGAAATCGACGCGGAGCCCATAGCACATGACAGGGACCCCGAGGTCGTCGACCGCGCGGGCCAGTTGCCAGGCCTGAGCTTCGGTCAGGAACTGTGCCTCGTCGACAAAGACGCAGGCGATCCGCCCTTTCGCCATGCGCTGCGAGATCCGCGCGAAAAGGTCGTCATCGGCATCGAACACCTCGGCCGGCGCCGAGATCCCGATACGCGACCCGATCGTGCAGGCGCCGGCGCGGGTATCGACCCCGGCCGTCAGCAGATAGGTGTCCATACCGCGTTCGCGATAATTATAGGACGCCTGCAGCAGGATCGTCGACTTGCCGGCGTTCATGGTGGAGTAGTGGAAGTAGAGCTTGGCCATGTCCAAGGCTCTAGACCGAGGCGAGGGGCGCGCGCAATGCGGCCGGCGGACCTGACCAGACGGTCGCCACGCGCTCAGCCGAAGGCAGTTTCAAGCGCGATTTCGACCATGTCGCCAAAGCTGCGTTCGCGCTCGTCGCTCGACAACTCCTCGCCGGTCAGCAGATGGTTGCTGATGGTCAGGATCGCCAGCGCCCGGCAGCCATGGCGGGCAGCGACGGCATAAAGCTCGGCTGCCTCCATCTCGACCGCAAGGACGCCATGGCGGGCCAGCTGATCGGAAAGGTCGGTACGCTCGTCATAGAATGTATCGGAGGAATAGATGCCGCCGACGTGGGTCTGAACTCCGCGCGCTTCGGCGCAGGCGACGGCACGCGACAGCAACGACCAATCGGCGCAGGGGGCAAAGTTCAATTCCCGAAACAATCCCCGAGAGGGGGTGGACATCGACGAGGCGGTCATTGCGATCACCAGATCGCGAACTTCCACCGACGTCTGCATTGATCCGGCCGATCCGATCCGGATCAATGTCTTTGCACCGAAATCTTTTATTATCTCATTTGCGTATATCGAAAGTGATGGCATTCCCATTCCGGAGCCATGGATCGTCACTCTATTTCCGTGCCAGAACCCCGTGAAGCCCAGCATTCCGCGGACTTCATTAACGCATTCTATCTCATTCAGAAACTTCTCGGCTGCCCATTTTGCGCGGTACGGATCGCCGGGAAGAAGAACGACCTCTGCAATGTCGCCCTCATTCGCGCCAATATGCACTGACATTCTTGCCTCCCGCGCCGCAACGGACCCTGTTGGCCGGCCTTGGGGGACCGGACCTGAACGGGGCTGCGATCAGATAGAAAACTCTTCTATGTTCGCACCTTCCGCTTCGGCGTCCTTGATCCATTGCGGTTTGCGCCCGCGGCCGGACCAGGTCTGTTCCGGGTTCTCGGGGTTGCGGAATTTCGCGGGGTTCTTTGACTTCATCCGCGCGCGCATTCGCAACGACGGGTCGGCCGTCAGTTCGTCGAGGCGGAAGCCATGTGCCGCCGCCGCCTTTATCGCGGCATCGAGCGCGGCACGCCGTTCGCGTTCCGCAAGGCTGGACAGGGCCGCATCGACATCGATCTTGAGCTGTTCGAGCTCGGTTCTCGAGAGTGTGTTCAGGTCGTGCAAGTTCGTTTCTCCGAAGTTATGGCGATTAAAAGCCACAACCTCCGGGAGAAATCAATTGCCAATTTCTTGATGTCCGCTCTTCGGAGCGGCAATTGCCTATTCAGCGGCCATTTTTGACGGGTCGGCAAGCATAACGATATCCATCATGATTTTGTTGAGCTCGAAATCTTTTGGTGTGTAAACCTTGCTGACTCCGATGGACAGCAATGTAGCGGCATCGTCATCGGGGATGATGCCCCCGACAATCACGGGAATGTGACCAATTCCGGCATCGTTCAATTTCGCAATGATATCCGAGACCAACGGTATATGGCTGCCTGACAGGATCGACAGGCCGATCACATTGGGACGTTCCCTGGATGCCGCTAGGGCAATTTCATCGGGGGTAAGGCGGATGCCTTCGTATTCGATCTCCATGCCGCAATCGCGGGCGCGGAAGGCGATCTGTTCGGCCCCGTTTGAATGGCCGTCGAGTCCCGGTTTGCCCATGAAGAACTTCAGCCGCCGGCCAAGCCGGTCGGAGACCGCATCAACGGCTTCGCGAATGTGATCGAGCCCCTCGGTCTTGTTCGAGATCGAGCGCGAGACCCCGGTCGGGCCGCGGTACTGCCCGTGGACCTCGCGCATGACCCCGGCCCATTCGCCAGTAGTCGCGCCGGCCTTGGCCGCGGCAATCGACGGCGGCATGATGTTGTCGCCCGCCTGCGCCGCCTGACGCAGCCGGTCGAGCGCTGCGGCGACAGCCGCGGCGTCGCGGCCCGCGCGCCAGGCCTCGAGCCGGCCGATCTGATCCTGTTCCATCGCCGGATCGACCACCATGATGCCGCCATCGGCACCGACCAGCGGCGAAGGCTCGGCCTCGGTCCAGCGGTTGACACCGACGACCACGGTCTGGCCCTGTTCGATGCCGACCAGACGGTCGGCGTTGGAATTGACCAGTTGCGCCTTCATGTACTCGATCGCCCCGATGGCGCCGCCCATGCTTTCGATATTGGCCAGTTCGGCGCGCGCGCCGTCCTTCAGCGACTCGACCTTGCGATCGACCGCAGGGTTGCCATCGAACAGGTCGTCGTATTCCAGCAGGTCGGTCTCGTAGGCCATGATCTGCTGCATCCGCAGCGACCATTGCTGGTCCCAGGGCCGCGGCAGTCCCAGCGCCTCGTTCCAGGCCGGCAACTGCACGGCGCGGGCGCGGGCGCGTTTCGACAGTGTCACCGCCAGCATCTCGATCAGGATGCGATAAACGTTGTTCTCGGGCTGCTGTTCGGTCAGGCCGAGGCTGTTGACCTGCACGCCATAGCGGAAGCGGCGGTATTTCTCTTCGGTGACACCATAGCGGTCGCGGCAGATCTCGTCCCAGAGCTCCGCGAAGGCACGCATCTTGCACATCTCGGTCACAAAGCGGATGCCCGCGTTGACGAAGAACGAGATGCGTCCGACGAGTTTCGGAAAGTCCTTGTCCGCCACCTTCCCCCGCAACCCGTCCAGCACCGCCTGGCCGGTTGCCAGCGCGAAGGCCAGTTCCTGCTCGGGCGTCGCGCCGGCCTCTTGCAGGTGGTACGAGCAGACGTTCATCGGGTTCCACTTCGGGATCTCGCGATAGCAATATTCCGCGACGTCGGTGATCATCTTCAGCGATGGCTTCGGCGGGCAGATATAGGTGCCGCGCGACAGGTATTCCTTGATCAGGTCGTTCTGCACCGTGCCCTGCAGTTTCGACACGTCTGCGCCCTGTTCCTCGGCCACGGCGACATAGAGCGACAGCAGCCAGGGCGCGGTCGCATTGATCGTCATCGAGGTGTTCATCTGTTCGAGCGGGATCTGGTCGAACAGCGCCCGCATGTCGCCCAGATGCGCCACCGGCACGCCCACTTTGCCGACCTCACCCCGGGCAAGTTCGTGGTCGCTGTCATAGCCGGTCTGGGTCGGCAGGTCGAACGCGACCGAAAGGCCGGTCTGACCCCTGGAAAGGTTGTTGCGATAAAGTTCGTTCGAGGCCTTGGCCGTGGAATGCCCGGCATAGGTGCGGAAAAGCCAAGGCTGGTCTTTCTGGGTATCGGTCATCGGCGGGCCTCGCGACTGGGGAATGGCAATAATATTCCGATCTGGAGCAACTATGCGAAAGATTGTGGCGGTGTCAATTCGCTGCAATGCGGCGGGTGTGACAGAGGGCGGCCTCGGCAATGCCGGTAATTGCCGGAAGGCTGTATTGAGGCCGCCCAGGCGGCTGCAGCGGGGATTGTCCGGGCAGGCGCAGCCCTGAGACGGCAGAAACGGGAGGGCAGGCGGCAGAATGCCGATGCCGTCGAGGGCGCCATGGACTCTTCGGTGGCGACATAAAGTTTCAAAAACCTTAGCAGCACTGTTGATAAGTTGCGCCAAGATCTCTAATCCACTACGAGCAGCCGTGATGATTCTGCATTGCGGCACGTACTATGGTGGAGGCTTGGATGGCTCTGGACGACATGAACCACGCAACCTACGAAGCGCCTGAGAAGGAGCTGTACGAGATCGGCGAAATGCCCCCGATGGGCTACGTGCCCGCCAAGATGTACGCTTGGACAATCCGTCGCGAGCGGCACGGCGAGCCGGACAAGTCGTTTCAGGTCGAGGTCGTCGATACCCCCAAGCTCGACAGCCACGAAGTGCTGGTTCTCGTCATGGCGGCGGGCGTCAACTATAACGGTGTCTGGGCCGGGCTCGGCATCCCGATCTCGCCCTTCGACGGTCATGGCGCCGATTATCACATCGCGGGTTCGGATGCCTCTGGCATCGTCTGGGCCGTCGGCGACAAGGTCAATCGCTGGAAGGTCGGCGACGAGGTCGTGATTCACTGCAACCAGGACGACGGCGACGACGAGGAATGCAACGGTGGCGATCCGATGTTCTCGCCCAGCCAGCGGATCTGGGGCTATGAGACGCCGGACGGGTCGTTCGCCCAGTTCACCCGCGTCCAGGCGCAGCAGCTTTTGCCGCGTCCGCAGCATCTGACCTGGGAAGAAAGTGCCTGTTACACCCTGACACTGGCAACCGCCTACCGGATGCTGTTTGGCCATCACCCGCACGAGTTGAAGCCGGGCCAGAACGTTCTGGTCTGGGGCGCCTCGGGCGGTCTCGGCTCGTTCGCGATCCAGCTGATCAACGCCGCCGGTGCCAATGCGATCGGCGTGATCTCGGAGGAGGACAAGCGCCCCTTTGTCATGGGCCTTGGCGCAAAGGGCGTGATCAACCGAAAGGACTTTTCCTGCTGGGGCCAGCTGCCCACGGTCAACACGCCCGAATACGCGGCCTGGTTCAAGGAAGTGCGCAAATTCGGCAAGGCGATCTGGGACATCACCGGCAAGGGCGTGAACGTCGACATGGTGTTCGAACACCCCGGCGAGGCAACGTTCCCGGTCTCGACCTTCGTCGTCAAGAAGGGCGGCATGGTGGTGATCTGTGCCGGCACCTCGGGGTTCAACTGCACCTTCGACGTCCGGTATCTGTGGATGCACCAGAAGCGTGTGCAGGGTAGCCACTTCGCGCACCTCAAACAGGCCGCGGCGGCCAACCGGCTGATGATCGAACGGCGAATCGACCCCTGCATGTCCGAGGTCTTCCCCTGGGAAGAGATCCCGACCGCCCACATGAAGATGCTCAAGAATCAGCACAAGCCGGGCAACATGGCGGTTCTGGTCCAGGCCCCGACGACCGGTCTGCGGACCTTCGAAGACGCCCTCGCCGCGCGCAGATAGCAGGTGAGTGTGCGCAAAAAGCAGGTGATTCTATAGCGCCAATGACGGCCGGTTCCGCTCGGCGGGGCGGGCCGTCTGTTCGGCATGGCTCAAATTTATTTATATTCAATGGCTTGGCCGGTGGCCGGCTCGCCACATCTGGGGAGGATAAAGCCGTGAGTTATGTGGCGTAAATGTCCCGTGCTATGGCTGCGGGGATAATTCGCTATCCTCCCGAACCGAGGTTCTGATATGACCCATTATTGGATGCTGGACGTACTGGCCGATCTTCGGGCGTATGCCCGCGAATGCGAACTTCCGGCGTTGGAACAACAGCTTGAAGTTGCCATTGGGGTCGCTTCGTCCGAGTTTTCCCTGCAGGAAGGCCTCTTGGTGCCGTCCCTAACGTCGAGGAGGTTGCCGGAAGCGGCCATATATGCAGGAGACGCTCGACGATCTGTGTGAATACGTTCAGGCCGCCACGGATGTTGGTGGCCTTCAGAGTGCGACCGAGCGTCTTAGAGATCATTATGGTGTTGCGCACATCGTTTACCACTGGGTGAATGCCGTCGGCGAGCGGTTCGGGGCCGGGACATACAGCCAGGAATGGGTCGACCGTTACGTCGAGAAAGACTATCTGCGGATGGATCCGGTCATCCTCGGGTGTTTTCAACGATTTACGCCGGTCGACTGGAAAGACCTCGACTGGACCAGTCGTGCAGCACGGGCCTTCCTGAAGGAGGCAATCGAGTTTGGTGTTGGCAACCAAGGCTTCACCATCCCGATTCGCGGTCCCTCCGGCCAGTTCGCCCTGTTCACGGCGTCGGATAGTTGCGAGGATTACGAGTGGACCCGCTTCATCGACGGCAACCTGAGAGACTTGATGATAATCGCCCACGAATTCAACAAGAAGGCGTTGGAATTTGAAAGTGGCGGCGACTCGGCTCCGGTTCCGGCGCTGTCGCCGCGGGAGTTGGCGGCGATGACCTATCTGGCGCGTGGGATGAACCGCGCGCAAGCGGCGCAGGAGATGGACATCTCGGAACATACCCTTCGGGTCTATATCGAGGCCGCGCGCCACAAGCTTGGCGCCATGAATACAACCCATGCCGTGGCCCGTGCGCTGAGCCGAGGGCTCATCGTCGTATGACGAAATCGTGAATCGTGCGAATTTGTTAAGGTGACCTAGGGTCTGCGTAGGACCTTGTTAACCAAGTTGGGCCAATCCTTTCCGTACCGGACGGAAAGGAGCCAATCAATATGCTACGGTACATCTACGGAAACGACCTCAATCGCTACCCCACGCTGCGTGACACCATGTTTCGCGACCGCGCCGACCAGTTCTCTCGGAGGCTCGGGTGGGAAGTAAATGTTAACGATCGCGGCGAAGAACGCGATCAATACGACATCCTGAACCCGCTATACGTGATCTGGGAGCTCGACGACGGCACCCACGGGGGCTCCATGCGCTTCCTGCCCACAGTTGGCCGGACCATGATCAACGAGCATTTCTCGCATCTGACGGACGGGGTGAAGATCGAATCACCCCTGATCTGGGAGTGCACGCGGTTCTGCATCTCGCCGCGCGCCGACCGCCGCGCCGCGGCTGCGCTGGTTCTGGGTGGGGGCGAGCTGATGGAGCTCTACCATCTGATGCACTTCTGCGGCGTCTTCGACCCGCGGATGGAGCGGATCTATCGCCTGTACCACGTGGAACCCGATGTGATCGGGACTGCGGGCGAAGGCAAGGATCGCATCGGCGTCGGCCTTTGGGAAATGAAGCCCGAAGCCTGGAAGCCGACGCTCGCCCGTCTTGGCATCGATCGCGCTACCTCGCTCAGCTGGATCAACCGCTCGTTCAACCGTGTTGAGCCGCCGATGGAGCTTGCGAAGATCGCGTGACCTGTTCCTCAAAGGAAGAGCCGCGAATTCCCGGGACGGATCGCGGCTCTCCTGGCTGGAACATCACCGCATTCGTCGCTAGGCTCCGGCCATGGCCGTCCCCGTCGTAACATTCTCGGACGACCAGGCCGAAGCCTGGGATCGCGCGACGGAGGTTCTGGCCTCGGCCGGCGTGGATCTTGTGAACGATGCCCTGACCCCACGGGACGATTCCGCCACCGGACTTCTGGCGGTCATCGGCAAGGCGGGATCGGGAAAGACCCTTCTGCTTGCGCGGCTTGCCGGCGATCTGCTGGCCGCAGGCGTCGAAATCGTCTCGGGCGATTGGGAAGGACGGCGTCGGCGCGACCGGCGTACGCTGGCGATTCTGGCACCGACCAACAAGGCGGCAAGCGTGCTGCGTAACCGCGGCGTGCCTGCAACGACGATCCACCGCATACTCTATACCCCGGTCTACGATCCGGAATACGAAAAGATCGCGGCCTGGCTTGCCGGCCAGGGTGAGCGCCCGACGGTCGAGGGGCTGACAGATGCCGCGCTTGACCGCGCCCATGCGTTTTTTCAGACCCACAAGTCGATCCCCGGCGCGCTTGCGGTCGCAGGACTGCGCGGGTCCGATTTCATCACCGGCTGGAAGCGGCGCGACGAGCCGCTCGATATCGGCTTTGTCGACGAAAGCTCGATGCTCGACACCCGGCAATTCGACGACCTGCGCGAGATCTTTCCGACCCTGATACTGTTCGGCGACCCGGCGCAGTTGGCCCCTGTCAACAATTCCGGCGCCATGGTCTTCGAAACCCTCCCCGAGGCGAACCGGATCGAACTCCACCGCGTTCACCGTCAGGCCGGCGACAGCCCGATTCTCGATCTCGCCCACGCATTGTCCGACCCGGATCTCGATTTCGAGCAGTTCGAGCGGATGATCGAACAGGCTGCCCGCGATGATCCGCGGGTCGAGATCGCGGGCCGGGTCGATGCCGAATTGATGGCGCGCTCGCCGGTGCTGGTCTGGCGCAACGCCACAAGAATCCGGCTGATCAACGCTTTCCGCACCGCCTATGACGCGCCGCCCGACGGTCTGCTGCCGGGCGAGCCGCTGATCTGCGACGGGATCGAGCTGCCGCTCAAGCACCGCAAGAAGCGGCTCGACCTCGAGGCACGGGGCCTGATCAAGGGCGCGCAGGTGATCTGGCTTGGCCCCGGGCGTCGCCCCGGATTCTCGCGCCTGCATGTGATCGGAACCGAGGATCCGCGGCTTTCGGCGGCCTCGATCATCAAGATCGAGATGCCGGGCGAGGAAGAGCCGTTCATTCCCTTTGCCGCCAACATGGGCGCGGCGTTCCTGCATGGGGCTGCTGTCACGATTCACAAGGCGCAGGGCTCGCAATGGCCCGCCGTCCAGGTCTTTGCCCCCGATCTCTATGCCGCCGCGCGTGCAGGCCGGGTCGAGGCGGGCCAACCGCTCTGGAAACGACTGGCCTATGTGGCGATCACGCGCGCCGAAGAGCGGCTGATCTGGGTTACCCGCTATCGCCTTGCGCGGCCAAGGTCGCCGCTCGACATCGCGGATCTGCCGGTGCCGCAGACCGCCCTGTCACTGACCCCGGCCGAACTGTGACGGCCTAAAGCCGGACCACAGAAATCAGCCGGCCATAATCCGCCTCGCCCCGATGTACCGACCGGCGATAGGAATAGAACCGTTCCGGGTCGGAATAGGTGCAGTGCCGGGTCCAGCTGGCCTGACCGATGCCGGCCGCGCGCATCCGCGCGAGGCTGTAGGCGGGCAGGTCGAAGTATGGCTTTTCGCCGCCGCTGCCCGCAAAGAACCGCTGGTTGTCGGGATCTTCGGCGATGAACTCGTCGAAAAACTCCCAGCCGACCTCATAGGCGCGCTGCGAGATCGTGGGGCCGATCACCGCGCTGATCCGCTCGCGGTTGGCACCAAGCTGCTCCATCGCGTCAAGCACCGCCTCAAGCACGCCGCCAAGTGCACCGCGCCAGCCCGCGTGCGCCGCCCCGATCACCTGGGCCTCGTGATCGGCAAACAGCACCGGCTGGCAATCGGCCGTCAGCACCGCAAGCGCGATCCCGGGGGTGGCCGTCACCATCCCGTCGGCATCCGGCCGGTCGGTCGGTGCCGAGTCGAGGGTGATGACATTGGCCGAGTGGATCTGGTTCATCGAGATCAGCTGGCCCGATCCGACGCCCATGGCCTGGGCGACGCGGTCGCGGTTGATCGCCACGATTTCGCTCTGGTCCGACGATCCCGGGCCGCAATTCAATCCCTCGAATACCCCCGAGGAGGCGCCGCCGCGGCGGGTGAAGAACCCGTGGCGCAGGGGCGACAGGCTGTCGGCGGTGAGAATTTCGAGGGTCATGTTGCAAATCCGGGGGGCAATGGGGTTTCGGGCGAATGAATGCCGATGACTTTGAAGAGCGAACCCATTTCCTCGGGGTGGGTCAAGCGGCGATGCGCGGCAACATGGGATGCCAGAGCGGATTCGTCACGGATATGGGCGGCGAGCGCCCGGGCGCGTTCGGTGATGCCAAGCCGCTCCAGCCAGACACCTTGCGGCGTCATCGGGGTCACGGCGGCGCCGGCCGCTTGCGCGGCGGCGGCGACCGCTTCGAAATCCACATGGGCGGTCAGGTCGGCCCGGCCGGGGGCTGCCAGCGGATCGGCAAAGCGGTGGTCCTGCACCGCCTGCAACGTGTCCCCCCGCGATCTCCAGTCGCCATAGTCGATGACGAGCGCCAGCCCGCCGCGGTCGGCAATCTGCCCCGCGATTCTGGCAACGATGCCGGGCAGGGCGGGGCAAAGCTCGACGATTTCGCCCGGTTCGGTATCGCCCAGACGGTGGTCGAGCGCGGGGACCGGCCCCGGCTGCGCGAAATCGAACGCCAGCCTGCCCGAGGACAGCGCCACCTCCCGTTCGCGCCAGCCCGCCCCGTCGCGGCGAAACTGCCGGATCGGCAGCGCATCGAGGAATTCGTTGGCGATCAGGAACAGCGGCGCGTGCGGCAAATCCGCGATGCCGCCGATCCAGACCGCCTCGTGGTTTCCCAAAGCCGCCCGCTGCAGATCGCGCAGGCGCGGGCTGGCCTCCAGCAGATGCAGATGCGTCGCCACATGGAACCCCGGCACCCGGCCGGTTGCGCGCAGCGCGTCCCGCATCAGGGTGCCGCGGCCGGGGCCAAGCTCGGCCAGAACGCTGGGGGCAGGGCGCCCCTGGTCGAGCCAGCCTTGCGCCAGTGCCAGGCCCACCAGTTCGCCGAACATCTGGCTGATTTCGGGCGCGGTGGTGAAATCGCCGGCCCGTCCGAAGACCTCGCGCGTGGTATAGTAACCCCGTTCGGGGTCGAACAGGCAGGCCGCCATGAAGGCGTCGAGGCCAAGCGGGCCGGTCGCGGCGATCCGGCGGGCCAGATCCTGCGCAAGGTCGGTCACGGCATCGACCTGCGGCGAAGGGCAATCGCCACCAGCATGAGCCCGAGCGCCAGCATCGGCAGCGACAGAAGCTGGCCCATGGTAACGCCATAACCGCCCAGGCCGATCACATGACCCGACGGATTGCCGGGGCCGACGAATTGCGCGTCGGGCTGGCGGAAGAACTCGACCACGAAGCGTGCGATCCCATAGCCGGCAAAGAACACGCCCGCGGCCAGTCCGGGCACCTTCAGCGCCCCGCGTCGCAGCACCAGCCACAGCAGGACCGCGCCCAGCACCAAACCTTCGAGCCCGGCCTCGTAAAGCTGGCTCGGGTGCCGCGCCAGTTCGTCGCCATAATAGAACCACTTGCCGGCCTCGGCGCAGCCTTGCATCGCCGGATCGCTGCACATGGTCGGGAATTTCATCGCCCAAGGCGCATCGCTGGCCCGGCCCCAGAGCTCGCCGTTGATGAAATTGGCAATCCGGCCAAAGAACAGCCCCGGCGGCGTCGCGATCGCCATCGCATCGGCGGCGGAAAGCCGCGGGATGGCATTGCGTCCGGTAAAGATCCAGGTGGCCAGAATCACCCCGAGCAGCCCGCCGTGAAACGACATCCCGCCCTCCCACAGCGCGAAGATGCGCAGGGGATTGGCAAGATAAAACAGCGGGTTGTAGAACAGCACGAACCCCAGACGGCCACCCAGAACGACGCCGAGGATCACCCAGCTCATCAGCTCTTCGACCTGCGCCGCGGTCATCGGCGGCCGGTTGGCGGGCCAGAGCGTCGGCCGGCGCATCAGCAGGACGAGCAGCCGCCAGCCGAGGAGCAACCCGGCGATATAGGCCAGCGCATACCAGCGCAGCGCGAAGTCCATGCCGAACATGGAGAACGAGAACAGCTCGGGGCTTGGCTCGGGAAATGGGATCAGCGCTTTCATCAAACCGCTATTGCCTGTGGGATCGCGGCGAAGTCAACCTTGAGGCCTGCCGCCTGCGGGGCCATATAGGGTCCAGATGTAACGGACGGATAGGCCATGCAAAGCCGCAGCAGTATTTTCGATGACATGTCAAAGCTGATGACCAACGCCATGGGCGTGGCTCAGGGTGCCAAACAGGAGGCCGAGACGGCCATGAAGTCCATGATCGACCGCTGGCTGGCGGATCGGGATTTCGTGACGCGCGAGGAATTCGACGCCGCCCGCACCATGGCGCAGAAGGCGCGTGAAGAAAACGATGCGCTCAAGGCCCGGATCGAAGCCCTCGAAGCGGTGCTGAAATCCGAGTGACCTGACCGGCCGCGCAGGTCTGGCCGCCGCGCGGGACGTGCGGCGGCCTTGGTGATTCCCCGGCAAAGCGCCGGCTGGAATTGGCACTGCCGCTAGCTTCATTCGGGATGAATTTTCCAATAGGTGCGCACTCGCGCAACATATTGGTGTGTCTGCCCTTTACCGACCGAAGAATCCTCTTTACACAGAGGCCGCTTTGCCCGCACCATATATGGTAAGGGCGGTGGAAATCTCCTCCGAACCTAGAGCAGGCACCTAGCCCTAGTTGCTGCCAGCAAGCTCAGGGCGAAAAACCAAAGAGGCCCGGTATGTCCCTTTCAGAAGACTTCCTTTCCGAAGACCTTCACCCGATCGACATCGTGGAAACCCTGGCCGAGAACAACGAATGGGATTTCGACCGGGTTGGCGAGGACCAGATCGCCATGGCGGTCGAGGGGCAATGGCGAACCTACTCGATCACCCTGGCCTGGTCGGCCTATGACGAAACCCTGCGGATGATCTGCACCTTCGAGATGGAGCCGCCGGAGGCCAAGCTGCCGGCGCTTTACGAGGCGCTGAACCGCGTCAACGACGCCTGCTGGGCGGGAGCCTTCACCTACTGGCGCGACCAGCAGCTGATGACCTATCGCTATGGTCTCGTGCTGGCCGGTGGGCAAATGGCCAGCCCCGATCAGATCGACCGGTTGATCGGCACCGCCGTGATGGCCGCCGAACGCTATTACCCCGCCTTCCAGCTTGTGATCTGGAGCGATCAGACCCCGGAACAGGCGCTGCAGATCGCGATTGCCGAGGCCTACGGCCGCGCCTGAGCGAGGCGCGCGCAGATCGTGGCGCCATTGCAGAGCGCCGCGGTCGCGCATACCCTCCGCCCCTGACTGACAGGGGGCAAATATGGATCTCGAGGATGTGAAGAGTCGCGGCCTGGTGCTTCTGGGCTGCGGCAAGATGGGCTCGGCGCTGCTGCGGGGCTGGATCGACGCTGGCCTGCCGGCCTCGGTCGTGGGCGTGTTGGACCCGTCGCCACCGGATTGGCTGGAAAGCGCCGGCGTCACGCTGAACGCCGAACCCCAGTCCGCGCCGGCTGTCGTCCTGCTGGCCGTCAAGCCGCAGATGATGGCCGAGGCGCTGCCACGGGTCGCGCGCTGGAAGGGGGGCAAGACGCTCTATCTCAGCGTTGCTGCCGGAACCCCGATCTCATTTTACGAAAGTGTCCTTGGCGCCGAGACCCCGGTGGTTCGCGCCATGCCGAATACGCCGGCGGCGGTCAGCCGCGGCATCACCGCGATTGTCGGCAACGCGGCGGCGGGGCCCGCGCATCTGGCGTTGGCCGAAGCGCTGCTGTCGGCGGTGGGCGAGGTGGTCCGGCTCGACAATGAAGGCCAGATCGATGCGGTCACCGGGGTTTCGGGCTCCGGTCCTGCCTATGTGTTCCATCTTGTCGAGGCGCTGGCGCTGGCTGGCGAGGCACAGGGTCTGCCGCCCGAGCTTGCCATGAAGCTGGCGCGCGCCACAATCGTCGGGGCGGGTGAGTTGCTTCGACAATCCGACAAGTCCGCCGAGCAACTGAGGATCGACGTCACCTCGCCCAAGGGCACGACGGCCGAGGCGCTCGAGGTGCTGATGAGCGAGGAGGACGGCTTTCCGGTTTTGCTGTGCCGTGCCGTCGGCGCCGCCGCCGACCGCAGCCGCGAGTTGTCGCGATGAGCACGATTGCCTTTGACGATTTCCTGAAGGTCGATATCCGGGTCGGGCGGATCGTGGCGGCCGAGCCCTTTCCCGAGGCCAGAAAGCCCGCTTACCGGCTTCGCGTCGATTTCGGCCCCGAGATCGGCGAACGCAAATCGTCTGCGCAGATCACCCGCCACTATAGCCTCGAGGAGCTTCCCGGGCGTCTGGTTCTGGCGGTTGTGAATTTTCCGGCGCGCCAGATCGGCCCGGTGAGGTCCGAGGTTCTCGTGCTCGGCATTCCCGATGCCGATGGCGAGGTGGTTTTGCTGACACCCGAGCGTGACGTGCCGCTTGGCGGAAGGATGTTCTGATGACGCGACCGAAGGTTCTGATCACCCGCCATCTGCCCGATGCCGTCATGGCCGAAGCCGGGCGTCTGGCCGATATCCATGTGCTCGATGCCGCAAAGGGGCTGACGGCGGCCGAGGCGCGCGATGCGCTGGCCAGCTTTGACGGCATCGTTTCGTCCCATGGCGACGATTTCAGCGTTCCGGCCTTCGATCTGGACCGCCCGCGCTGCAAGATATTGGCGAATTTCGGCGCCGGCATCGACCATATCGACCCGGGCGCGGCGCGCGCCTGCGGGGTCCTGGTCACCAACACGCCCGACACCGTGACCGATGCCACCGCCGATATCGGCATTCTGCTGATGCTGATGACCTGCCGGCGGGCGGGCGAGGGCGAGCGGCTGTTGCGCCGTGGCGACTGGACCGGATGGAAGCCGACCCAGATGTTGGGCACCCATGTGACCGGCAAGACGCTCGGCATCATCGGCATGGGGCGGATCGGCAAGGCTGTGGCAAAGCGGGCGCATCTGGGATTCGGCATGGAGATCGTGTTCTTCAACCGCTCGAAGGTGCCTGACCTCGGGTTTCCCGCCCGCCAGCTCGAAACGCTCGAACAGGTGCTGGGCGGTGCCGATGTGGTGGTGATCGCCTTGCCCTCGACCCCGCTGACCTGGCATCTGATCGGGGCGGAGCAATTGGCGGCGATGAAGCCCACGGCCTATCTGGTCAACATTGCCCGCGGCGACATCGTCGACGAAAGCGCGCTGGTGGTGGCACTGGAGGCGGGGCAGATCGCCGGAGCGGGGCTCGACGTCTACGAGTTCGAACCGAAGGTGTCCGAGGGGCTGCTGGCGCTGGAGAACGTCGCCTTGCTGCCGCATCTGGGGACGGCCGCGCTGGACGTGCGCGAGGCGATGGGACGGATGGCGCTCGAAAATCTGCGCGCCGGGCTGGAAGGGCGACCGGTCCCGAACCCGGTATGACGGACCGGCGCCAGCCTTTTCTGGCCGGGCGATGCGCAGATTTCGAGGGCTTGCATCAAGCCCCCCGGCGTCCGGGACAATCGCACTTGACCGATGGCGGCGGTCGCTCTTTGGATTCTTCGGGGACCCATCGAATCGGAGGATAGCCATGCGGAGAGTGACACTGGCCCTGCTGCTGGCGCTGGCCGGGTTGCCCGCCGGGATCGCGGCGGCGCAGGATCTGGGTGAACTGATGCGCTCGGGCCTCGCGCCCGGGCGAAGCTTTGAGAACGGCGGCTACTGGCTGCCGAACGATATCGATCCGGCCGCAGCGGTCGAGGCGATCGGGTTCGTCTATCCGATCATCGAGGGTGCTGCCGGCAATTTCGACATCAGCGTCGGTTATTTCACGCGCCAGCCCGGCAGTCTCTGGCGGCTGAGCGGTACGGTAAGCGGCCTCTATGGCACCGATCCGCGCGACACCTTATTCCTGCCCGACCGGATCGAGCTGACCACGACGACACTGGCGCCGTCCGATGCGCGTTGCTGCCCGACCGGTTCGACGCGCTGGGGCATCGACCGCAGGACATTGGTGGCGCAGGCGGTGAAGTAATCGTGGCTCGCGGGTGTGGCCTGGTTGTGGCGTCTCGACCGTCAGTCTGGTCCCTTCTCCCGTTGACCCAGAGATAGCCTCACAAAGGCCGGGTTCCGCATCGAGACTTGGGCCTTGGTCTCGCTCCGGAGCCCCCACCGGGACTGAGGACCGCGGCTTGGGCAAACGGGGTGCGAATGCTGTCGAACGGTCGAAGGCCGATATGCCGACCGAACGCGGTGGGGCGCCCGACGATGCGGTCTTCATGCGTGTCGTCGGAGCCAAAGTGAAAAGCCCGACCTTGCGGCCGGGCTTGACGATTTGCGGCTGGAACGGACTGGCGCGCCTAAAGCAGCCGTTCCTGCGCCAGAAGACGGATCTCGGCGATTGCCTTGCCGGGGTTCAGGCCCTTGGGGCAGGTCTGGGTGCAGTTCATGATGACGTGGCAGCGATAGAGCTTGTAGGGATCTTCCACGTCGTCGAGCCGCTCGCCCGTCGCCTCGTCGCGGCTGTCGATCATCCAGCGGTAGGCATGCAGCAGCGCGGCCGGGCCGAGATAGCGATCGCCGTTCCACCAATAGGCCGGGCAGGACGCGGTGCAGGAGGCGCAGAGCACGCATTCGTAGAGGCCGTCAAGCTTGGCGCGGTCCTCGGGGCTTTGCAGCCATTCCTTTTCGGGCGCCGGTGTCTTGGTTTCAAGCCACGGCATGATCGAGGCGTGCTGGGCATAGAACAACGTCAGGTCCGGCACCAGATCCTTGACCACCGGCATGTGCGGCAGCGGATAGATCTTGATGTCGCCCTTCTGGTCGTTGATCCCCCAGATACAGGCAAGCTTGTTGATCCCGTTGATGTTCATCGCGCAGGACCCGCAGATCCCTTCGCGGCAGGAGCGGCGGAAGGTCAGGGTCGGATCAAGCTCGTTCTTGATCTTGATCAGCGCGTCCAGGATCATCGGGCCGCACTTGTCCATGTCGAGGAAATACGTGTCGAGCCGCGGGTTCTGCCCATCGTCCGGGTTCCAGCGGTAGATCACGAATTTGCGGACGTTGGTTGCGCCTTCCGGCTTGGGCCACGTCTTGCCCACCTTGATCTTGGAGTTCTTGGGTAGGGTGAACTGAACCATGTTGTTCTCCGACCTGGTCTCGGGCCGACCCTAAACCCAAAGCGGCCTTGGAACCAATCGCCTGGGCGCACATTCCGGGGACACGATGTCGCTATCGGAGGTGGACAGGCCGCGTGGAAACCAATGCGCTGCGTCGGGTCGGGCAGCGTGGGGGGAAGGGCGCCGCCGGTCAGACCGGCGGCGCCGCGAAATCAATAGACCCGCGCTTTCGGCGCGATCTTCTTCAGGTCGATGCCGCCCTCGTCGGACGTGGTCAGCGGATCGAGGTGCACCGGACGATAGCGCAGCGTCACCTGCGGCCCGTCGACATAGGCCAGCGAGTGCTTGCGCCAGTTCTCGTCGTCGCGGTTCGGATGGTCCTCGGAGGCATGTGCCCCGCGGCTTTCCTTGCGCGCCTCGGCACCGACGATGGTCGCCATGGCGTTCGGCATCAGGTTGTCCAGCTCCAGCGTCTCCATGAGATCGCTGTTCCAGACCATCGACCGGTCGGTGACCTTGATGTCGTCCATCTTCTCGGCAACGTTCATCATCTTGACGACGCCTTCGGCCAGCGTCTTGTCGGTGCGGAAGACGGCTGCGTCCGATTGCATGGTCTTCTGCATCTCGTCGCGCAGGTCGGCGGTTGACACGTTGCCGTCGGCATGACGGAAACGGTCGAACCGGGCGATTGCCGCGTCGAGGCTGGCCTGGTTCAACTCGGGGTTGGCCTCGGTCGGGTCGACCACCGTACCCGCCTTGATGGCGGCGGCGCGACCGAAGACGACGAGGTCGATCAGCGAGTTGGAGCCAAGCCGGTTGGCCCCGTGCACCGAGGCGCAGCCGGCTTCGCCCACGGCCATCAGGCCGGGTGCGATGGCGTCGGGATTGTCCTCGGTCGGGTTCAGCACCTCGCCCCAATAGTTCGTCGGGATGCCGCCCATGTTGTAGTGGACCGTCGGCAGAACCGGGATCGGTTCCTTTGTCAGGTCCACACCGGCGAAGATCTCGGCGCTTTCGGTGATGCCCGGAAGGCGCTCGGCCAGCACTTCGGGGGGCAGGTGGTTGAGGTGCAGGTAGATGTGATCCTTGTTCGGGCCGACGCCGCGGCCCTCGCGGATCTCGATCGTCATGCAGCGGCTGACCACGTCACGCGAGGCAAGATCCTTGTAGGTGGGCGCATAGCGTTCCATGAACCGCTCGCCCTCGGAGTTGGTGAGGTAGCCACCCTCGCCGCGGGCGCCTTCGGTGATCAGGCAGCCCGAGCCGTAGATGCCGGTCGGGTGGAACTGCACGAACTCCATGTCCTGCAGCGGCAGTCCCTGACGGGCGATCATGCCGTTGCCGTCGCCGGTGCAGGTGTGCGCCGAGGTCGCCGAGAAATAGGCCCGGCCATAGCCGCCGGTCGCCAGCACCACCATCTTGGCGCTGAAGGCGTGCAGGGTGCCGTCGTCGAGTTTCCAGGCCAGAACGCCCTGGCAGGTGCCGTCTTCGGCCATGATCAGGTCGGTGGCGAAGTATTCGACAAAGAACTGCGCGTCGTGCTTCAGCGACTGGCCATAGAGCGTGTGCAGGATGGCGTGGCCGGTGCGGTCGGCGGCAGCACAGGTGCGCTGCACCGGGGGGCCTTCGCCGAACTCGGTGGTGTGGCCGCCGAAGGGCCGCTGATAGATCTTGCCCTTTTCCGTGCGCGAGAACGGAACGCCGTAGTGTTCAAGCTCGTAGACGGCCTTCGGGGCTTCACGGGCGAGGTATTCCATCGCGTCGGTGTCGCCGAGCCAGTCAGAGCCCTTGACGGTGTCGTACATGTGCCACTGCCAGTGGTCGGGACCCATGTTCGACAGCGAGGCGGCGATGCCGCCCTGGGCGGCGACGGTGTGGGACCGGGTCGGGAAGACCTTGGTCACGCAGGCCGTCTTGAGCCCTTGTTCGGCCATGCCGAGCGTTGCGCGCAGACCAGCGCCGCCGGCGCCGACCACGACAACGTCATAGATGTGGTGTTGGATATCGTATGCGGACATTTTCGTCTCCGGGGGGCTCAGAGGGCAAGGACGATGATCATCGCCTTGATGATCATCAGCTTGACCAGGGAATAGAGACCGAGGCCACAGAAGAACCAGCCGAGCGCAGTTGTGATGATCATTCCGGCGAAGTCCCAGCCCTTGGGGACGTAATCCTCGAACACCTTCTTGATGTTAAAGCGCCAGTGATAGGTGGTGCTGACAATGAAGAGGCCGCAGATCACCGTGTTGAACGGCGAGGTCAGGCCGGCCAGGACCACTTCGTAGGGGGCCCCGATCAACGGGGCGATGCGGATCAGGAACAGGACGACCAGGATGGCCATCATGTAGGAGGAGTAGGTCACCTGAAGCTGGTGATCCGCCCCATGGGCGAGCGACCCCTTGCCGGCGGCGCGCTTGCGATCTGTAATATAGTGCATGGCTGGCTCCGGTTCAGAGGATGAGCATGAAGATCGAGATCACGACGGCAAGTGCGCCCGATCCGATCACGATGGCCCAGCCGAGCTTTTCGGCTGTTTTCAGATCCAGCCCTACGGCTTCGTCCCAGATGATGTGCCGGATGCCGCCGAGCATGTGATAGCTCAGCGCCCAGATCAGGCCGAACCAGACGATATAGGCAAGCCACCAGCCGGTCAGCCATTCCATGTTCGCGGCATAAGCTTCGGGGCCGGCCGCTGCGGCCAGAAGCCACCACAGCACCAGAACGATTCCGACGGTCAATCCGTTGCCCGTGATCCGGATCAGGATCGAGCTGACCATGAGGATGTGCGTCCTGTAGATCTGAAGGTGGGGCGACAGAGGACGGTTCCCCTGATTCACATCTGCCATGAGATCTGGCTCCCTTTTGTTTGCGCGGGGTGCGACCCGCCTTTCGACCCTTTCTCTAATACTTCTCGCGGCAGTGTCACGCGGATGCGGTGCGCTCCGGCGCGGTAAATCGGCGCAACATGTCGCAGAGCCCCGGCGGCAGGACAGGGCGAGGGGCAGGCGCCGGGCCAGGCAACCCGAGGGCACGGCCGGTCACAGGCGCTGGTTCGGGCACGCTTCGGGGCCAGCCAATGCTGACATTTGCGGTGAAGAAGGGTCCTGAGAGACGCGCTCGCGACCGGGGAGCAATGGCATGTGATCGGGGAAACGCGGGGCTTGCTCCGATCCTTCGCAACTGCGGGCGCCTCAGTCCTGACTGGAGGATTCGGTGCCCGGCGGAGCGTCGATCTGGCGAAGATAGTCCTCGAACGCGCGCAGCGTCGTGCGCGAGACATGGTGTTCCATGCCTTCGGCGTCCATCTCGGCGGTCTCGGCCGGCACGCCAACGGCGACCAGCAGGTCGACCACCGTGCGGTGGCGGGCGCGCACCCGGCCGGCCAGCGCCTCGCCTTCGTCGGTCAGGAAAATGCCGCGATAGGGGCGCGAGATCGCCAGCCCCTCGCGTCGCAATCGGGCGACCGCCTTGGTGGCGGTGGGATGAGTTACCCCCATGCGGTGGGCAATGTCCGTGACCCGCGCCTCGCCGAATTCGGCAATCAGGTCGCCGATCATCTCGGCATAGTCCTCGAGGATCGTCGCGGCCTGCGCGGCGCGGGCGCGGTTGAAGCGGTCGGGCTGACAGGCCGTTTCCTGCTCGGCACCGGTTTCGGCGCGCTCAGGCCCTGGCGCGGCAGCGGATCGGTCGAGTGGGTCGGCTGGCACGGGGCGCCCTCCGGTCTGAGCGGGGTTGCAATCTTGGGTACAGATTACAGCCATGGCTACATTTTGCAATTCCGCACCACCATCGAGCCATGTTTCGGGCGAAGGTCCGCACTGCCCGCGTTGCCAGTTGACATAAGTGTAGCCACGGCTTCATTTCGGCACCAGCGGCCCGCAACGGGTGCAATCGGGGTGACGGTAAATGGACGGGTCCACGACGGGACGCACGAGAGCCGGCATGGATCTGGTGCTGCAGGGCAAGCTGCGCGGGCCGCGGGCCACGCTGCTGTTCTTCGGGCCGGCCGTGGTGGCCTCGGTGGCCTATATGGATCCGGGCAATTATGCGACCAACATCCAGGCCGGGGCCGGCTATGGCTATACCCTGCTGTGGGTGGTGGTGCTGGCCAACCTGATTGCCATGCTGTTTCAGGGCCTGTCGGCGCGGCTGGGGATCGTCACCGGGCGCAACCTGGCAGAACTTTGCCGCGACCGCTTTCCGCGGCCCGTCGTGCTGGCGATGTGGGGGGTCAGCGAGATTGCCGCCATGGCGACCGATCTGGCCGAGTTCCTCGGCGGCGCGATCGGTCTGTCGCTGCTGGCAGGCATGCCGCTGCTTTACGGAATGATCGTGACCGCGATCGTGACCTACGGGATCCTGATGTTCGAGGGCCGGGGGTTCCGCCCGATGGAGCTGATCATCGGTGCGCTCGTGGCGGTCATCGGGCTTTGCTATCTGATCGAGGTCTGGATCGCCCCGATCAACTGGGGCGAGGCGGCGATGGGGATGGTGACCCCTGCGCTGCCCGATGCCACGGCACTGACCATTGCGGTCGGGATCATCGGGGCGACGGTGATGCCGCATGCGATCTATCTGCATTCGGGGCTGACCCAGAACCGCGCGTCGATCCGGGACGAGGCCGCGCGGCGGCTGGTGCTGCGGTTTTCCAACCGCGAGGTGATCGTGGCGCTGGCGGCGGCGGGGCTTGTCAACATGGCGATGGTGATGATGGCGGCGAGCGCCTTTCATCAGGGCCACAGCGAGGTCGCCGAAATCGAGACCGCCTATCACACGCTGACACCGCTGCTGGGTGCGGCGGCGTCGGGGGTGTTTCTGGTATCGCTGATCGCCTCGGGGATATCGAGTTCGGTTGTCGGTACGATGGCGGGGCAGCTGATCATGCAGGGATTCCTGCGGATCCGCATCCCGATCTGGGTGCGGCGGGCGGTGACGATGGTGCCGGCCTTCGTGGTGGTGGCGATGGGGGTGAATGCGACCGACGCGCTGGTGATGAGCCAGGTCGTGCTGTCGATCGCCCTGCCGGTGCCGATGATCGCGCTGATCCTGTTCAGTGGCCAGCGCGAAGTGATGGGCGAGTACCGGATCGGGCCGGTGGTGCGGGTGCTGGCAATTCTGGGCGCGACGGCGGTGCTGTCGCTGAATTTCGTGCTGCTGGCGCAGGTCTTTGGCGTGCCAATGCCGGGCTTGGCGGCGGGCTGAGCCGGCGCTGCGCGTGGCGGCTCACTCCGGCGGCATCTGGCTGCAGTCGATCTGGCTGGCGCGGGGATAGGTCAGCCCGTCGATTGCTGCCCGGGCGCCGCAAAGCGCCGCCTTGCAGCCCCAGCCGACATCGCTCAGCCGTATGCCGCCGTCCGGGGTTGGCTCGATGCCGAGACGGCAGGTCTGGCCGTAGAAATCCTCTTGATAGAGCCAGCCGCCTTCGACCGGACGGGCGACGCCGCCGCCGGAACAGGAATGCCCGCCCCCCTGCCAGCTGTCGAACTCGAACAGGCCGATTCCATCTTCCCCCACCTCAAGCCGCAGTGTGTCGTTCTCGGTCCGGAAACAATAGCCATTGGCCGAGGGTGCGGGCGCAGCGCGCGCTGCAGTGCAGGGGATCCGCGACACCTGCCATCCCGGGCCCGTGATGTCGTCGATCCGCCAGACCCCGTCTTCGGGAACGAAGTCATAGGTAATGCTGGCGGGGGTGCCGAAGTTGGTGAACCGCGCGATCACCCGCTGGTGCGCGGCGTCGCCGCCCGATGTCACCGATAGTGTGCGCGCGATTTCCCGTTCGTCGAAATCGTTGCCCGGGATGTCGAAGGCGAAGTCGACACAGGCCTCGGCCAGGTCGTCGCCATGGCTGTCGTTGGCATCGAAGAAATCGACCATGCGGCGCGAGAAGAACTGGTTCCGTTGCGCCGGCGCTGACAGCCAGGCCAGTCCCTTGGCGCCCGGCGGCCCGGGCTGCTGCAGCGAAAGATAGATCCAGCCCACCAGATCCTCGGGGGTCTGCTGCGCCCGGGCGGGCAGGCATGAAAGCGTCGCGATCAGGCTGGCCGCAAGGGCCGTGATCAGGGGTCGGTTCATGGCCTGCGCCTCCCTTCGGTCTACATCGGCATCAACGCCCAGTAATCGAGGTCGAGCAAGACCTCGGGCAGGTATTTGCCATCCTCGCCTTTCAGCACGAACGGCGCGCCGCCTCGGGTGGCGACCAGCCGCAGGCGGATCGCGCCGACGCCGGGGGCCGCGGTTTCGGCCTTGTCGAGCACCTCGGACCAGGCCCTGACGGTGTCGCCGGCAAAGCAGGGGTTGGCATGCGCCCCGCCGTTCAGCCCAACGATCAGTTGCGCATTCGCAAGCCCGTTGAAGGACAGTGCACGGGCCATCGAGATCACATGGCCGCCATAGATCAGACGCTTGCCATCTTCGCGGAAGGTGGCGTCGAAATGCACCTTGGCGGTGTTCTGCCACAGCCGGGTGGCCAGCATGTGTTCGGCCTCTTCAATCGTCACGCCGTCGACGTGGTCGATCTGTTCGCCGATCTCATAGTCGCCCCAGCGGTGCGGCTCGCCCGCCAGGGTGAAGTCGTAGTCGGAGAAATCGAGTCCCTCGGGCAGCACCAGATCGGCCGGGGCGACGACCTTTGACAGCGCGGGCAGCACCGCCTCGGGCGCGGGCGCGTCGAGGTTGGCTTTTCGCACCATGACCCAGCGGACGTATTCCAGCACCGGCAGGCCATGCTGGTCGCGGCCGGTGGTGCGGACATAGACCACGCCCGACTTGCCGTTCGAGTTCTGCTTGAGCCCGATCACCTCGCTTTCCGAACGCAGCGTGTCGCCCGGATAGACCGGTTTCAGGAACCGGCCCTCGGCATAGCCAAGGTTTGCCACGGCGTTGAGCGAGATGTCGGGCACGGTCTTGCCGAAGACGGTGTGAAAGGTGATCAGATCGTCGAAGGGCGCGGCGGGAAGGCCGCAGTTCCGGGCGAATTCGTCCGAGGACGCGAGCGCGTGGCGCGCGGGATAGAGCGCGTGATACAGCGCCCGCTCGCCCCCCGACAATGTGCGCGGCACGGCATGGGCAATCGTCTCGCCGAGACGGTAGTCCTCGAAGAATCGGCCGGGATTGGTCTTTGCCATGCTCAGAGCTCTCCCAGCTTCAGACCCGGGTCGTAGACGCCGTTGACGTCTTTCACCACGGCCTGACCGCAGCGCATCACGCCCTTTGCGGCATCAAAGGCATAGGTCGGATTGCCATGCAGGTGCCAGCCGTTGTTCAGCGCCGCGGTGACCTTGTGGCAAAAGGCGGATGTGTCGTCATCGGTCAGGAAACGGTAAATCTTCATTGTCTCATCCGAAGGGGTAATAGCCGAGCCAGGAATGGATCAGGCCGATCAGGACCAGCAGAACTGCGCTGGCCAGAAGAAAGATCCCATCCTTGGACCAGGACCCGGGCGTGCGCGGGGTCCAGACGGGCTCGGCCCGGTTGACCAGCACTCGGGCGACCTGCGCCCAGCCCAGCAACCCGCCGAACATCAGGATCGAGGCGAGATCGCCGTTGACCAGCAGGTGCGCCGCGGCCCAGAGGCTGAAACCCCAGAGCATCGGGTGACGCATGCCGCTGAGCAGCCGGCCGCGTTTCGGCGCCGGGCTGAACATGAAGATCGCGATCAGCATCATCAAGTTGTTGATGTGCGTGAAGAACACGGGCGGGGTCCAGACCTGCACCACCGGCGTGCCGCGAAAGCCCACGATCATCAGCACAATCGCGGCGAACAATCCGATGGCGATGGCAGCCGGACCGGCCTTGTCGCCCAGTTGCGCCCGCAGATCCGGGGCGAGGCGTTTCAGCAGATGCAGGCCCCACCAAAGGGCGACGCCCAAGACAAGCAGAATCCAGTACATTCGAGGCCTTTCTAATGGCTCAGGCGCCGAGCGATGCGATTGCCTCGGCTTTGGCCAAGGTCGCCCGGGCGGTCACTATATGAAGGTTCTCGACGATCTTGCCGTCGACAACGGCAACGCCGAGCCCCTTTGATGCGGCCTCTTCGAAGGCGGCGATCTGGCGGCGGGCGAGGGTAATCTCGGCCTCGGTGGGCGCGAAGACCTCGTTTGCCACCAGAACCTGATCGGGGTGGATCAGCGTCTTGCCGTCCATCCCGAGGTCGCGGCCCTGCTCGCATTCGGCGCGCAGACCCTCGACATCCTTGAAGGCATTATAAACCCCGTCGACACAGATCAGCCCCTGGGCGCGGGCGGACAGCAGGCAGGTCTGCAGCGACGTCTGCAACGGCAGCCGGTCCGGGCGAAAGCGGCAGTTCAGGTCTTTGGCAAGGTCATTGGTGCCCATCACGAAACCGCCCATCCGCGCTGCGGTGGCAATCGTGGCCGAATGCAGGATCCCGCGCGGGGTCTCCATCATCGCCCAGATCCGGGTCTTGCCGCAGGCCGGGTGGGCATCGAGCCGCTCGGCAATCCGCGAGACCTGGCCGACGGTTTCGACCTTTGGCAGCAGGATCGCCTGCGGGCCGATCTCCATCACCGCGGCAAGGTCGTCGTCGAACCATTCGGTGTCGGTGCCGTTCAGCCGCACGATCTGGGCCCGGCCGCCATAGCCGCCGCCCGCCAGCGTGTTGCACAGCAAGGTCCGGGCATTGGCCTTTTCATCGACAGCCACCGCATCTTCGAGATCGAAGATGATTGCGTCCACGGCGAGGCCCTTGGCCTTCTCGAGCGCGCGTTCCTTCGAGCCGGGAATATAGAGCACCGAACGGTAAGGGCGGGCGGAAAGGTCCATGATTCTCCTCCTGTCGTGTCGCAAGGTCGAGAGACCATGCTGGCGACTGGATCGCAAGTTATGAAATGCCGCGGTGCGGAAATGCGCAAGAATGCTGCGCGGGTGGCCGGCGGCGCCAGCGGGCGTCCGATCCGTCCGCGGTTGGGGGAGAACTGCGCAACCGGGTCGATTCGCATTGGCGACGGCCCGCGCACGGCCGCGGGCGCCGTCGCCCGAGCCTGAATTGGCGCCCTGCCAAAGGCGGCGCGCGGGCCGGGTCTTGCCTTCGCGGTCCCGGCAATGACCACGGCCGAAATGGCCGGGAACGCCCTTGCAGGACCGGATATCGCGGTGATGCGTTCCGAAACGGGCCTCTGGCAGGCCGCCTGCCCGCAGGAGTGCATCCTTGTGCCGCGCTGGCACACAGTTGCATGCCGCTGTCCAAATGGCTACGCACAGCGCCGAACGATTAACCAACGCAGGGATACAACGAAATGGCCAGACCCAAGATTGCCCTCATCGGTGCCGGGCAAATCGGTGGCACGCTCGCCCATCTCGCAGCCATGAAGGAACTCGGCGACGTCGTGCTGTTCGACATCGCCGAGGGCATTCCGGAAGGCAAGGCGCTCGACATCGCAGAGTCCGGCCCCTCCGAAGGGTTCGACGCGACGCTGAAAGGCACCTCGAGCTATGCCGATATTGCCGGGGCCGATGTCTGCATCGTCACCGCCGGCGTGCCGCGCAAGCCGGGCATGAGCCGCGACGACCTGCTGGGCATCAACCTGAAGGTCATGAAGTCGGTCGGCGAAGGCATCAAGGAACATGCCCCGGACGCCTTCGTGATCTGCATCACCAACCCGCTCGACGCCATGGTCTGGGCACTGCAGCAGTTCTCGGGCCTGCCCGCGAAAAAGGTCTGCGGCATGGCCGGCGTGCTCGATTCGGCGCGCTTCCGCCATTTCCTGAGCGTCGAGTTCGGCGTTTCGATGAAGGACGTCACTGCCTTCGTGCTGGGCGGCCATGGCGACACCATGGTGCCGTCGGTCCGCTATTCGACCGTTGGCGGCATCCCGCTGCCCGACCTGATCGAGATGGGCTGGACCACCCAGGAGAAGCTGGACGCAATCGTGCAGCGCACCCGTGACGGTGGCGCCGAGATCGTTGGCCTGCTGAAGACCGGCTCGGCCTTCTATGCCCCGGCCACCTCCGCGATCGAGATGGCCGAAGCCTATCTGAAGGACCAGAAGCGCCTGCTGCCCTGCGCCGCCTGGTGCGACGGTGAAATCGGTCTGAGCGGCATGTATGTCGGCGTCCCGACCATCATTGGCGCCGGCGGCGTCGAGAAGGTCGTCGACATCAAGCTGTCGAAGGACGAGCAGGTCATGTTCGACAAGTCGGTCGCGGCCGTGAAGGGCCTCGTTGACGCCTGCAAGGCCATCGACCCCAGCCTGGCCTGACGTGACCGATCTGGACGACAGCTGCGGCTTCGTCTTTGGCGTCAGCGGCGAGGCGTATGTGCCCCTCGCCGTCAACGCCGCCCGGTCCTTGAAAGCGGTCTGTCCGGATGCCCGGATAGACCTTTTCACCGACCTCGACCCCAAGGCCGACGGGCTGTTCGAGCAGATTCACATGCTGGAGCGCAGCTGGTTCCGGCCCAAGTTCGAAGCGTTGCTGCGGTCGCGCTTCTCGCGCACGATCTACCTCGATGCCGACATGATCGTGGTTGCCGACCCCGGCGACATCTTCGAGGTGCTGGAGCGGTTCGACATCGCCGTGGTCCACAACCAGCACCGCAACAGCGTTCATGCCCAGACGATCTGGAAGCGGCCGCTGCCGAATGCCTTTCCCCAGATGAACGGCGGTCTGATCGGGATCCGGAAATCGCCGGCGGTGACGCGACTGGTCGAGGATCTGCAGCAGGCGATGCTGGACGACCCCGATCTGAAGGTCGATCAGGCGCCGATGCGCGAGCTGCTGTTCGACAGCGACCTGAGGCTTGCCATCCTGCCGCCCGAATACAACCTGATGCAGGTCCGCATGACCGAGGTTCAGTCCCGCAAGGATACCGCGCCGCGGATCCTGCACCTGACCCGGCTGCACGCCCATGCCAAGGGGCGCGAGCGGCCGCTGACACGCGCCGATCAGGCCATGGGGCCGGTGCTGTGGTGGAACATCCAGCGCATGTTGAAGAATGACCGGACGCTCGGCGGAGCGCCCGACCGGCGGTTCCGGCCGCTGGTCGACCGCGGCGTGACGGGGGCGCTGCAGCGGGCCTGGCGCAAGTCGCTGAAATGGATCTGGCAGTCCTTCGGCTGAGTGCCGCGACCCGGCGTCGCGCTGGCGGTGCGGCGTTTGCGCTACCATGATTCTCTGCCCGCGGGTCCGGATTGAGGGTCGGCGAATCGCCTTTCAGGCTGAGGGGGTTGCCTGCGACGCCGGTTGTGATCACAGGCGAAATTTGTGTGATCACAAAAACTGAAAAAAAGGCGAAAACACCGCTGCTGCGTCGAAAAATGCTTTTGATTGACGTGGCTGTCATGCAATCAAACGAAAATTGTAGCTAGACGGGACAGTTTCATGAACATCCATGAGTACCAGGCGAAGGCTCTGCTTCGCGACTACGGCGCCCCGGTCAGTGACGGCCGGGTTGTCCTGAAGGCGGAAGAGGCCAAGACCGCGGCGGGCGAACTCGACGGCCCGCTGTGGGTGGTCAAGGCCCAGATCCATGCCGGCGGCCGTGGCAAGGGGAAGTTCAAGGAAGCCGATGCCGGCGAGAAGGGCGGCGTGCGCCTTGCCAAGTCGGTCGAGGAAGCGGAAACCGAAGCCAAGAAGATGCTCGGCCGGACGCTGGTGACCCATCAGACCGGTCCCGCCGGCAAGCAGGTCAACCGGATCTATATCGAGGCCGGCTCCGGCATCGAGCGCGAGCTTTACCTTGCGCTGCTGGTCGATCGCCAGTCCTCGCGGATTTCGTTCGTCTGCTCGACCGAGGGCGGCATGGACATCGAGGAAGTCGCGGCCAACACCCCCGAGAAGATCCTGAGCTTCTCGGTCGATCCGGCCACCGGCTATCAGCCGTTCCACGGCCGTCGCATCGCCTTCATGCTGGGCCTTGAAGGCGGCCAGGTGAAGCAGTGCGTCAAGCTCATGGGCATCCTCTACAAGCTCTTTGTCGACAAGGACATGGAGATGCTCGAGATCAACCCGCTGATCGTGGCCGAAGGCGGCGACCTGAAGATCCTCGACGCCAAGTTCGGCTTTGACGGCAACGCCACCTATCGCCACCCCGATATCGCGTCGCTTCGCGACGAGTCCGAGGAAGACCCGAAGGAGCTGGAAGCCTCGAAGTTCGACCTGAACTATATCGCGCTCGACGGCGACATCGGCTGCATGGTCAACGGCGCCGGCCTTGCCATGGCGACCATGGACATCATCAAGCTCTATGGCTCGAACCCGGCGAACTTCCTCGACGTCGGCGGCGGCGCGACCAAGGAGAAGGTGACCGAGGCCTTCAAGATCATCACCAGCGACCCGCAGGTGAAGGGTATCCTCGTCAACATCTTCGGCGGCATCATGCGCTGCGACGTCATTGCCGAGGGCGTGATCGCCGCGGTCAAGGAAGTCGGCCTGAAGGTGCCGCTGGTGGTGCGTCTGGAAGGCACCAACGTCGAGAAGGGCAAGGAGATCATCAACACCTCCGGCCTCGCCGTCATCGCGGCGGACGATCTGAAAGACGGCGCCGAGAAGATCGTCGCTGCGGTGAAAGGATAAGTAGAATGGCCGTTCTCGTTGACGAAAACACCAAGGTGATCTGCCAGGGCTTCACCGGCTCGCAAGGCACCTTCCATTCCGAACAGGCGATCGCCTATGGCACCAAGATGGTCGGCGGCGTGACCCCGGGCAAGGGCGGCATGACCCACCTCGGGCTGCCGGTCTTCAACTCGGTGCACGAGGCGCGTGCGGTGACCGGGGCCAATGCCTCGGTGATCTATGTGCCGCCCCCGTTTGCCGCCGACTCGATCCTCGAGGCGATCGACGCCGAGATGGAGCTGGTCGTCTGCATCACCGAAGGCATCCCGGTTCTGGACATGATGAAGGTCAAGCGGGCGCTGGTGGACAGCAAGACCCGTCTGATCGGCCCGAACTGCCCCGGTGTCATCACGCCCGGCGCCTGCAAGATCGGCATCATGCCCGGCCATATCCACAAGCGTGGCTCGGTCGGCGTCGTGTCGCGCTCGGGCACGCTGACCTATGAGGCCGTCAAGCAAACCTCGGACAGCGGCCTTGGCCAGTCCTCGGCTGTCGGCATCGGGGGCGACCCGATCAAGGGCACCGAGCATATCGACGTGCTGGAAATGTTCCTTGCCGATCCCGAGACCCAGTCGATCATCATGATCGGCGAGATCGGTGGCTCGGCCGAAGAAGAAGCCGCGCAGTTCCTGAAGGACGAGGCCAAGAAGGGTCGGTCCAAGCCCTGCGCCGGGTTCATTGCCGGTCGCACGGCGCCTCCGGGTCGCCGGATGGGCCACGCGGGCGCCATCGTCGCTGGCGGCAAGGGCGGCGCCGAGGACAAGATCGAGGCCATGAAGTCTGCGGGCATCGTCGTGGCCGAAAGCCCGGCGGGTCTGGGCGAGGCGGTTCTGGCCGCCATCGGCTGACGGTCTCGCCGCAGTCGTTCGGTAGGGGAGGACCGGAGGATGGGCAGGATCAAGGTGAAGGGCATCCGTGCGGGGCGGCTGAGGGCGCCGCTGCACGGGTGCCGGACATCACGGGCCGGCCGGTGCAGGCCGGTTCTGCCAGCCGCCCGGCGGGCGGTACGGCGTGGCGGTCCGGCCCTTGGGCCGGATCACGGCCAGATGGCCGGCACAGTTTATGTCGGCGCCGCGGGAGAAGGCCTCGCGGCGCCGTCGGCGTCCGCGGTGGCGCCCGTGACGCTGGCGGCATCTTGCCGGCAGCGTGCCTGCGGTTCGGCGGTGGTTCGGGATGTGGGGTTTTCGCCCGCTCCGACCTTGCCGGCGGGCGAATCGATACACACGTTCACCCGGCCTGAACGGCCTTCCAGCCCGGGTGAGATCGAATACGGCCCTGAACCCGCCGCGAACGTCACAATCGCCGCGTGCACAAACCCGAGGCGCGCCGCCATAACCCCGATGGTGCCCAGATGACCGAGCACAGTAAGAACGACATATTCCACGCCTCCAGCTTCCTGCAGGGGCAAAACGCGGAATATATCGAACAGCTATACGCACGCTATGCCGAGGATCCGGCGTCGGTCGAGCCTGACTGGGCCGACTTCTTCCGCCAGCTCGGCGATGCCGAACCCGACGTGAAGGCCGAGGCCAAGGGGCCCAGCTGGACCCGGCCGAGCAACTTCGTCGCCGACGACCTGACCGCCGCGCTGACCGGCGAATGGCCGGTCATGGAGGCGAGAGGCGCCGAGACCAAGATCCGCGCCAAGGCGGCCGAGTCCGGTGCCCCGATCAGCGAAGAGCAGATCAAGCGTGCGGTGCTCGATTCGGTGCGTGCGCTGATGATCATCCGCGCCTATCGGATCCGCGGCCATCTGGTGGCCGACCTCGACCCGCTGGGGATGCGCGAAGAGCAACCCCACCCCGAGCTCGACCCGGCCTCCTATGGCTTTGCCGATGCCGACATGGACCGGCCGATCTTCATCGACAACGTGCTGGGGCTGCAAATGGCCTCGATGCGGCAGATCCTCGACATCGTGAAGCGGACCTATTGCGGCACCTTCGCGCTGCAGTACATGCACATCTCGAACCCCGAGGAAGCCGCCTGGCTGAAGGAGCGGATCGAGGGTTTCGGCAAGGAAATCCAGTTCACCCGCGAGGGCCGGCGGGCGATCCTGAACAAGCTGGTCGAGGCCGAGGGCATCGAGAAGTTCCTGCATGTGAAATACATGGGGACCAAGCGCTTCGGCCTTGACGGCGGCGAGGCGCTGATCCCGGCGATGGAACAGATCGTCAAGCGGGGCGGGGCGCTTGGCGCCAAGGAAGTGGTGATCGGCATGCCGCACCGCGGCCGCCTCAGCGTGCTGGCCAACGTGCTGATGAAGCCCTATCGCGCCATCTTCAACGAGTTCCAGGGCGGCAGCTTCAAGCCGGACGAGGTCGAGGGCTCGGGCGACGTGAAATACCACCTCGGCGCCTCGGCCGACCGGGATTTCGACGGCAATTCGGTGCACCTGAGCCTGACCGCCAACCCCTCGCACCTTGAGGCGGTGAACCCGGTCGTGCTGGGCAAGGCGCGCGCCAAGCAGGACCAGAACAAGGACCAGAGCCGGACGACGGTGATCCCGATCCTGCTGCACGGCGACGCGGCGTTCGCAGGCCAGGGCGTGGTCGCTGAATGCTTCGGTCTTTCGGGGCTGAAGGGGCACCGCACCGGCGGCACGATCCATATCGTGGTGAACAACCAGATCGGCTTTACCACCGCACCGCACTTCTCGCGCTCGTCGCCCTATCCGACCGACAACGCGCTGGTGGTCGAGGCGCCGATCTTCCACGTCAACGGCGATGACCCCGAGGCCGTGGTGCATGCCGCCAAGGTGGCGACCGAATTCCGCCAGAAGTTCCACAAGGACGTCGTGATCGACATCTTCTGCTATCGCCGGTTCGGGCATAACGAGGGCGACGAGCCCATGTTCACCAACCCGATCATGTACAACCGGATCAAGAAACATAAGACCACGCTCGCGATCTATACCGAGCGGCTGGTCCAGGACGGCCTGATCCCGGAAGGCGAGATCGAGGACATGAAGGCCGCCTTCCAGGCCAAGCTGAACGACGAGTTCGAGATCGGCAAGGAATTCAAGCCGAACAAGGCCGATTGGCTCGATGGCCGCTGGTCGCACCTCAACCGCGAGGGCGAACAGTACCAGCGCGGCCAGACCGCGATTTCGGAAGAGACCTTCAACCAGGTCGGCGCCGGGCTGAGCCGGGTGCCCGAGGGCTTCGCGATCCACAAGACGGTCGGGCGGCTGCTGGAGACCAAGCAGCAGATGTTCGAAACCGGCGAGGGCTTCGACTGGGCGACCGCCGAGGCGCTGGCCTTCGGCTCGCTGTTGACCGAGGGCTATCCGGTGCGTCTCGCCGGGCAGGATTCGACCCGCGGCACCTTCAGCCAGCGCCATTCCGGCATCATCAACCAGGAGACCGAGGAGCGCTACTATCCGCTCAACAATATCCGCGAGGGTCAGGCGCATTACGAGGTCATCGATTCGATGCTGTCGGAATACGCCGTGCTCGGGTTCGAATACGGCTATTCGTTGGCCGAACCGAACGCCCTGACCCTCTGGGAGGCCCAGTTCGGCGATTTCGCCAACGGCGCCCAGATCATGTTCGACCAGTTCATCAGCTCGGGCGAAAGCAAGTGGCTGCGGATGTCGGGTCTGGTCATGCTGCTGCCGCACGGTTTCGAGGGGCAGGGGCCCGAACACTCCTCGGCGCGCCTCGAACGCTGGCTGCAGCTTTGCGGTCAGGACAACTGGATCGTCGCCAACTGCTCGACGCCTGCGAACTATTTCCACATCCTGCGCCGGCAGCTGCACCGCAGTTTCCGCAAGCCGCTGGTGCTGATGACGCCAAAGTCGCTGCTGCGTCACAAGCTCTGCGTCTCGAGCAAGGACGACTTCGTCGAGGGATCGAGCTTCCACCGGGTGCTGTGGGACGACGCCCAGCTTGGCATCGCCGATCAGCAGCTTGCCCCCGACGATCAGATCAAGCGGGTCGTGATGTGCTCGGGCAAGGTCTATTACGACCTGCTGGAAGAACGCGGCGCGCGCGGCATCGACGATGTCTACCTGCTGCGTATCGAACAGTTCTATCCGTTCCCGGCGATCTCGCTCGTCAAGGAACTGGAACGCTTCAAGGGGGCCGAAATGGTCTGGTGCCAGGAAGAGCCCAAGAACCAGGGCGCCTGGACCTTCCTCGAGCCCAACATCGAATGGGTGCTGACCCGGATCGATGCGACCTACAAACGCCCGCGTTTCGTCGGGCGTCCCTCCTCGGCCTCGCCCGCGACGGGTCTGGCCAGCCAGCACAAGGCCCAGCAAGCCGCGCTGATCGACGACGCGCTGACCATCGAAGGAAAGTAAGACAATGAGCATAGAAGTCCGCGTACCCACCTTGGGTGAAAGCGTTACCGAAGCGACGGTCGCAACCTGGTTCAAGAAGCCCGGCGATGCCGTGGCGATCGACGAGATGCTGTGCGAGCTCGAGACCGACAAGGTGACGGTCGAAGTGCCGGCACCGGCGGCAGGCGTTCTCGGCGAGATCGTCGCAGCCGAAGGCGAAACGGTCGGCGTCGACGCGCTGCTCGCCACCCTGACCGAGGGCGAAGGGGCGGGAACCGCCCCCGCCGAAGCGAAGGACGCCCCCGCAGCCGCGCCTGCCGGCGGTGCCAGCGTCGATGTCATGGTGCCGACGCTTGGCGAAAGCGTCAGCGAGGCCAGCGTTTCGACCTGGTTCAAGAAGGTCGGGGACACCGTTGCCCAGGACGAGATGCTCTGCGAGCTCGAGACCGACAAGGTCTCGGTCGAGGTGCCGTCGCCAGCCGCGGGCGTGCTGACCGAGATTCTGGCGCCCGAGGGTTCCACGGTCGAAGCCGCCGGCAAGCTTGGCGTGATCGCCTCGGGCAAGGGCGCTGCCGCGCCGGCCCCCGCCCCTGCTGCGGCCCCCGATGCGGCACCGGCGGCGCCCGCCTCCGGCAAGGATGTCGCCGACGCTCCCTCGGCGCGCAAGCTGATGGCCGAAAAGGGGATCAGCTCCGATCAGGTCACAGGCAGCGGCCGCGACGGCCGGGTGATGAAGGAAGACGTGCTCAAGGCGCTGACCCAACCCGCCGCCAAGCCTGCCGCACCGGCCGCACCGCGCCCCCCGGTTCCGGCCGAGGATGCCGCCCGCGAGGAGCGGATCAAGATGACCCGCCTGCGCCAGACCATCGCGCGCCGGCTGAAGGATGCCCAGAACACCGCCGCGATCCTGACCACCTACAACGAGGTGGACATGACCGAGGCAATGGCAATGCGCTCGCAGTACAAGGACGAATTCGAGAAACGTCACGGCGTCCGGCTCGGCTTCATGTCCTTCTTCACCAAGGCCTGCGTGGCCGCGCTGAAGGAAGTGCCCGAGGTCAACGCCGAGATCGACGGCGACGAGATCGTCTACAAGAACTTCGTGCATATGGGCATCGCCGCCGGCACGCCGCAGGGGCTGGTGGTGCCGGTCATCCGCGACGCCGACCGGATGAGCTTTGCCGAGATCGAGGCCGCGATTGCCGAAAAGGGCAAGCGCGCCCGCGATGGCAAGCTTTCCATGGCCGAGATGCAGGGTGGCACCTTCACGATCTCGAACGGCGGCGTCTATGGCTCGTTGATGTCCTCGCCGATCCTGAACCCGCCGCAGTCGGGCATCCTCGGCATGCACAAGATCCAGCAGCGCCCGATGGTGGTGAACGGCCAGATCGTCGCCCGGCCGATGATGTATCTGGCGCTCAGCTACGATCACCGCGTCGTCGACGGCAAGGGCGCCGTGACCTTCCTCGTCAAGGTCAAGGAAGCGCTCGAGGATCCGCGCCGTCTGCTGATGGATCTCTGACCGGACCCCGGTCTGCCGCACATACGGACAGAAGGATGCTTCTTCTGTTCGAAAATATCCTCGGGGGGAGCGCGGGCCTGCCCGCGCCGGGGGGCAGACAGCCCCCCGCGCCCCGCCCGCCAGAGCGCGGTCCCGAACGAACGGAAGGAAGTTCCTCATGGCAAGTTATGACGTCATCGTAATCGGCGCCGGCCCCGGCGGCTATGTCTGCGCGATCCGCTGCGCCCAGCTCGGGCTCAAGACCGCCTGCGTCGAAGGGCGCGACACCCTCGGCGGCACCTGCCTCAACGTCGGCTGCATCCCCTCCAAGGCGATGCTGCACGCCAGCCACCTGGTGCACGAGGCCGAACACAATTTCTCGGCCATGGGTATCGGTGTCGCCGCACCCAAGATCGACTGGCCGCAGATGCTGGCCTACAAGGACGACGTGATCGGCCAGAACACCAAGGGCATCGAGTTCCTGTTCAAGAAGAACAAGATCGACTGGCTGAAGGGCTGGGGATCGATCCCCGAGGCCGGCAAGGTCAAGGTCGGCGACGAGGTGCACGAGGCCAAGCACATCATCATTGCCTCAGGCTCTGCCGCGGCCTCGATCCCCGGCGCCGAGGTCACCATCGACGAGAAGATCGTCGTCACCTCGACCGGCGCGCTGGACCTGCCGAAGATCCCGAAGAAGATGGTCGTGGTCGGCGGCGGCGTGATCGGGCTCGAACTCGGTTCGGTCTATGCCCGGCTCGGCACCGAGGTGACGGTGATCGAATTCATGGACGGCATTGTTCCGGGCGCCGACAAGGAGGTTGCACGCAGCTTCGAGAAGATCCTGAAGAAACAGGGGCTCGAGATCGTCACCGGCGCCGCGGTCGGCAAGGTCGAGACCCTGAAGACCAAGGCCAAGGTCAGCTACAAACTGCGCAAGGACGACAGCGAGCACCAGATCGACGCCGATGTGGTGCTGGTCGCGACCGGGCGGGTGCCGTTCACCGAAGGGCTCGGACTCGATGCGCTGGGGGTAAAGTTGTCGCCCCGCGGGCAGATCGAGACCGACGGGCATTTCCGCACCAGCGTGCCGGGCGTCTATGCGATCGGCGACGCGATCGCAGGGCCGATGCTGGCGCACAAGGCCGAGGATGAGGGCTCGGCGGTTGCCGAGATGATCGCGGGCCAGAAACCGCATATCGACTACAACCTGATCCCCGGCGTGATCTATACCACCCCCGAGGTCGCCTCGGTGGGCGCGACCGAGGAAAAGCTTAAGGAGGCGGGCCGCGCCTACAAGGTTGGCAAGTTCTCGTTCATGGGCAACGGCCGGGCGAAGGCCGTGATGCAGTCCGAGGGCTTCGTGAAGCTGCTTGCGGACAAGGACACCGACCGGATCCTCGGCTGCCACATCATCGGCCCGTCGGCGGGCGAGCTGATCCACGAGATCTGCGTGGCGATGGAATTCGGGGCCTCGGCCGAGGATGTGGCGCGGACCTGCCACGCCCACCCGACATTCTCGGAAGCGGTCCGGGAGGCGGCACTGGCCTGTGGCGACGGGGCGATCCACGCCTGAGCGGGGATGGCTCGGGCAGGCGTCGGACGGGGGGCTGTCTGCCCCCCGCGCGCGCCTTGCGCGCTCCCCCCGAGGATATTTGACAACAAGAGAAGCCGGCGCCCGTTTTTCGGGGCCGGCTTCTCTTTGATCTGATTGGCGCGACGGCGGCTCCGCGGCGCGGCTGCGGCTCAGATTTCCTGCAGGGCGTGAACCTCGAGCTCGCCCTCCTGGCGCGCCTTCATCGCAAGGGCTGCGGCGTGGCTGCCGGCGAGCGTGGTGAAATAGGGGATCTTGTCCATCAGCGCGACGGTGCGCAGCGTCCGGCTGTCCTCGACCGCCTGCGCGCCTTCGGTGGTGTTCATCACCAGGTTGACCCGGCCGTCCTTCAGCACGTCGACGATGTTCGGCCGGCCCTCGTAGACCTTGTTGACGATCTTGGCGGGGATCCCGGCGGCCTGCAGGAAGGCCGCCGTGCCGCGGGTTGCGAGAATCTCGAAGCCGAGTTCGTCGAGGGTCTGGGCGGCCTCGAGCAACTGGGGCGTCTTGTCGTCGGGCTTGATCGAGAGGAACACGCAGCCCTCGGTCGGCAGGTCCGCCCCGGCGCCGATCTGGGCCTTTAGGAAGGCGCGGTAGAAGTTCTTGTCCGAGCCCATGACCTCGCCGGTCGAGCGCATCTCGGGGCCGAGCAGCGTGTCGACGCCGGGGAAGCGGGCGAAGGGCATCACCGCCTCCTTGACCGCATAGGTGTCGATCTGGGGATCGACGAGGGTGAAGGCCGAGAGCTTTTCGCCCGCCATCAGCCGGGCTGCGATCGAGGCGATGGGCGAGCCCACGGCCTTGGCCACGAAGGGCACGGTCCGCGAGGCGCGCGGGTTGACCTCGATCAGGTAGATGTCGCCGTTCTTGATTGCGAACTGGACGTTCATCAGTCCGACGACATTGAGCGCCAGCGCCAGCGCTTCGGTCTGCACCTTCAGTTCGGCGATCAGTTCGGGGCTGAGCGAATAGGGCGGCAGCGAGCAGGCGCTGTCGCCCGAATGGACGCCCGCCTCTTCGATATGCTGCATGATGCCTGCGACATGTACCTGGGTCCCGTCGCAGAGCGCATCGACGTCGATCTCGATCGCGCCCGACAGATAGCTGTCGAGCAGCACCGGGCTGCGCCCCGACACCACCACCGCCTCGGCGATATAGCGTTCGAGCTGGGCGGTATCGCGCACGATCTCCATGGCCCGGCCGCCCAGAACATAGGAGGGCCGGATCACCAGCGGGAAGCCGATTTCCCTGGCGATCCGCATGGCTTCCTCGTCCGAGGCGGCGATGCCGTTGACCGGCTGTCTGAGCCCGAGGCGGGTGACGAGCGACTGGAACCGTTCGCGGTCCTCGGCGAGGTCGATGGCGTCGGGCGTGGTGCCGAGGATCGGGATGCCGGCCTGTTCCAGCGCATTGGCAAGCTTCAGCGGCGTCTGGCCGCCGAACTGGACGATGACGCCATGCAGCGTGCCGCGTTCCTGTTCGACGCGCAGGATCTCCATCACGTGTTCGAAAGTCAGCGGTTCGAAATACAGCCGGTCCGAAGTGTCGTAGTCGGTCGACACGGTCTCGGGGTTGCAGTTGATCATGATGGTTTCATAGCCCGCTTCGGTCAGCGCGAAGCAGGCGTGGCAGCAGCAATAGTCGAACTCGATCCCCTGGCCGATCCGGTTCGGGCCGCCGCCGAGAATGACGACCTTGCGGGCGTTCGAGGGCCGCGCCTCGCATTCCGCCTCGCCCATCATCGGCACTTCATAGGTCGAATACATGTAGGGTGTCTGCGCCTCGAATTCGGCGGCACAGGTGTCGATGCGCTTGAACTGGGCATGGACGCCCAGGTTCTCGCGCGCGCGGCGCACGTTGTCCTCGTCGCGCCCGGTGAGCGTGGCGAGGCGGGCGTCGGTAAAGCCCATCATCTTCAGCTCGCGCAGGCCCTGTTCGTCGAGTGGCAGGCCGTCCCGGCGGACACGCGCCTCGGTGGCGATGATTTCGCGGATCCGGGCCAGGAACCACGGGTCATAGGCGGTAAGCTCGTTGATCTCGTCGTCCGAGAAGCCATAGCGCATGGCGTGCGCGATCACCCGGATCCGGTCGGGCGTCTGTTCGGACAGCGCGCGGGTCAGCGACTTGTCGATGGCCATCTGCGCCGTCTCGTCGCGACCGACCAGGATCTGCGGGTTCACCGGGTCGTCGCATTCGGCGGTCATCAATTGATCGAGGCCCGGCATACCGTCGATTGCCACCTCGTCGAAGCCGGTCAGACCGGTTTCCATCGAGGCGAGCGCCTTCTGAAAGGATTCGTGGATCGTCCGGCCGATTGCCATGACCTCGCCCACCGACTTCATCGCGGTGGTAAGCTCGGGCTTGGCACCGGGGAACTTCTCGAACGCGAAGCGCGGGATCTTGGTGACGACATAGTCGATGGTCGGCTCGAAGGAGGCGGGCGTCACCTTGGTGATGTCGTTGTCGAGCTCGTCGAGCGTGTAGCCGACCGCGAGTTTTGCGGCGATCTTGGCAATCGGGAAGCCTGTGGCCTTCGATGCCAGCGCGGACGAGCGGGAGACCCGCGGGTTCATCTCGATCACGACCATACGGCCGTCGGCGGGGTTGACCGCCCATTGCACGTTCGAGCCGCCGGTTTCGACGCCGATCTCGCGCAGCACGGCAATCGAGCCATTGCGCATGATCTGGTATTCCTTGTCGGTCAGCGTCAGCGCCGGCGCGACGGTGATCGAATCCCCGGTGTGCACGCCCATCGGATCGACGTTCTCGATGGCGCAGACGATGATGGCGTTGTCCGCGCGGTCGCGAACCACCTCCATCTCGAACTCTTTCCAGCCGAGCAGGCTTTCGTCGACGAGGATCTGGCCCATGGGCGAGGCCTCGAGTCCCGAGCGGCAGAAATATTCATAGTCGTCGCGGTTATAGGCGACGCCGCCGCCGGTGCCGCCGAGCGTGAAGGCCGGGCGGATGATTGCCGGCAGGCCGATGTCTTCGAGTGCCGCCTTGGCCTCTTCCAGCCCGGCGCGGATGTCGTATTTGCCGTCCGCGCGTTTCGGCGCGGCGATAATGGTGGCCTTGGGGTTTTCCAGCCCGATCCGGTCCATGGCCTCGCGAAACAGCTTGCGGTCCTCGGCCATTTCGATGGCCTGGCGGTTGGCGCCGATCAGTTCGACCCCGTACTTGTCGAGAATTCCGAGGTCTGCGAGTGCCAGCGAGGTGTTGAGCCCGGTCTGTCCGCCCATGGTGGGCAGCAGCGCGTCGGGGCGTTCCTTCTCGATGATCTTGGCGACGATCTCAGGGGTAATCGGTTCGATATAGGTCGCGTCGGCCAGGCCCGGGTCGGTCATGATCGTGGCCGGATTGGAATTGACGAGGATGACGCGATAGCCTTCTTCGCGCAGGGCCTTGCAGGCCTGAGCGCCGGAATAGTCGAATTCGCAGGCTTGCCCGATGACGATCGGTCCCGCCCCGATGATCATGATGGACGAGATGTCGGTACGTTTGGGCATGGCGAGTCTCCGGGCGGGGGCGGCGCAAATTGCCTGCGTTATAGAGGGCGGGCAGGGGGGCGCAAGCCCTGCCTCGCCGCGGCCCCGGCGCTGTGCGGCAGGCAGGGCCCGGATGGCAGCGCGGAGGGCCGGACAGGAAAAAAGCGGGCCCAGGGGTGGGCCCGCTTCGTCGTTCGGTTTGGACAGGGTCAGCGGCGGCGGCGGCGCATCGCGCCAAGCGCGAGGCCGGCCGAGCCCAGCAGCACGAAGCTTGCCGGCAGCGGGACGACCGGCGGCGTGGCGGTCGGTAGATCGCCCGCAAAGCCGTTGGAATTGTTGTAGGGCCGGATCTCGCCGCCGAGGCGGATTTCGCCGGCGACGACAGTGCCGTTGACGCCGCCTTGCGGGGTCGAAACCGTGGCCAGAGGGGCAAGGACGCTGGCGTTCCAGGCCTGGCTGCCGAAGGTCACTGTGGTGGCTTCATAGAAGTTGAACAGGACATTGGGCTGGTCGGTATTGACCTTGGCGGTGACGTAGCTGGTGTCGAAGTTGCCAGCCACGTTGATGATCAGCGTGGTGTCGTCATCGATCGAGAAGTTCATGAGGGCGTTGGTGGTGAAATAGGACGCAGCGGTCGTTGCGTCGAGGTTCAGCACCGCGATCCCGTCCACACCTGCGCCCGAGACGACGGAGATGTTGTTCATGTCGCCGGTGATCGAGGCACCCAGCGTTGTCGACAGGCTGGACAGTTCGCCCGAGAGGTCGGTGAACAGGCTGGTCATGGCGGCAACCGGAATTCCGTCGACGTGGTCGGTAATGACCGCCGACGACGAGGCGCCAGAGTTGGTGTCGGTGAAGGTGCCGCCTACCTGGGCGCCGCCGATGATCGTATTGGCATGCGCCGTCATATCGCCGCCGACGATCAGGCCACCGGTAATGCCGCCAACGTTAATGGACGGAAGACCGTCGGTGTTAACGTCGAAGGTTCCCGACGCGACGCTTCCGCCAATATAGGTCGGGCCTTCGACATGGGCGGTATTAACGGTTGTAAAGTCGCCGAGCGAAATCGCGACGGCGGTATTCATCAGTGTCTGGGCATCAAGGGAAACAGCACTTGCTGCGAAGGGGGTAAGGATCACGCCAAGCGCGAAAGCGCCAACTCTTACAAAACTCATGGTCACGTCTTTTCTACAATGTCTCAAGGACTGATACGGTACATGGCGACAGGTCGCCTTCCGGCACTGAAACATCTGTGGCGCCGGGTGTTCACCCTAATACGGAGGTTAACGAGGATATCAAAATAAAAATTAATAGTAGCGTTAACATGTAGATGGATCGGGACGAGATCCGGAAGTGTCGAGATTGCATCCCGGTCGCTTTGGTGGCGGCTATCTTCTTGAAAGGGAACAAAACTTCCATAAGTCGCGCCTGACGTGCAAGACGCGCGGTCGGCGGCGGACAAGTGGGTTGCAAAATGTGAATAGCAGGGCTGCGCCTGCGTCATACCTTTTCAGGCATGGCAGCGCTTACGAGAACGGCGTGGCCGTTCCGTCCGGCGGGAATCGAGCGTTCAGGCGTCGCCGCACATGTAGTCGCGGGTCAGCGGAACGGCCTGTTGGTGGCGGGACAGCTGGATCTGGAACACAACCTGGTTGAAGTGCCGGAACGACATTTCGCTGGCGACCAGATAGTACCGCCACATCCGGCAGAACCGGGCGTCGTACAGCGCCTCGGCCGCTGCGATGTTCGCTTCAAACCGCTCGCGCCAGTGCCGCAGGGTCTCGGCGTAGTGCATCCGCCAGACTTCGATGTCGTCGGCCCAAAGACCCTCTTTCTCGACTGCCTGCATCACCTCGGACAGTGCGGGCACATAGCCGCCGGGAAAGATGTACTTGGAAATCCAGGGGCTGGTCGAACCCGGCGGATCGTGGCGGCCGATGGTGTGGATCAGCGCGACGCCGTCGGGCGAAAGCCGCTCGCGCACCTTGCCGAAGTACTCCCGGTAATGCGGCACACCCACATGTTCGAACATGCCGACCGAGACGATCCTGTCGAAGGTTTCGGTGACATTGCGATAGTCGGTCAGGCGGATGTCGATACGGTCGGACAGCCCCGCCTCAGCGACCCTGCGGGTGGCCACTGCATGCTGTTCGGTCGACAGCGTGACGCCCACGACGTCGGCGCCGTAGTCGCGCGCCAGCGTGATCGCCATCCCGCCCCAGCCGCAGCCGATGTCGAACACGCGCATCCCCGGCTGCAGCAGCAGTTTCTTGGCGATGTGCGCCTTCTTCTGCACCTGCGCCTGTTCGAGCGTATCGTCGGGGTGGCGGAAATAGGCGCAGGAATACTGCCGGTCGGCGTCCAGAAACAGGTCATAGAGCTTGCCCGACAGGTCGTAGTGATGGGCGACGTTGACGCGGGCGCGGTCGAGCGGATTGTACTGGCGGATCCCGCGCACCATCCGGCGCAGCAGCAGGTTGGTTTCGATCGCCCAACTGGTCTGGCCGTTGCCGCGGTTGGCAAGGATGAGCCGCATCATTCCCGGCAGGTCGTCGCCGTCGATGGTGATGCCGCCGTCCATATAGGCCTCGCCCAGGGCCAGGTCCGGGGTGAGCAGCAATTTGCGCGGCAAGGACGGGTCGGTGATCCGCACGGTGACATCGGGCGTTGCACCGGGGCCATAGCTGCGCAATGTTCCAGAGGCATCGATCAGATCGAGCCTTCCGATACCGATCAGATTTCGAAGCATCAGATCAAAGGCTTGTGTCCACATGCCTGTACCTTCCTCTCCGCGCCTTTCCCACGGCACTCTTCACGTTGTCTTTCGACCCGGCAAATCTGGCACTGACCCTTCGTCATGTCGAGGCTGCGGATGCCAGTCGAACGTGACGGAAATTTCACCGCAGGGCCCGAGACCTGTCCACCCCAGGCCAAGGACCGTGCGCCGCATTGTAACTGGGTTTGGGAGAGCTATGTCTGCGGGCATTGGAGCGTGGCATGAATCATCCGCTGAACCTTACCCTCGATCTCTATTTGCAACGCATGGAACGGGACGGCGTCTTTGACGGCTTGTCGGGGTCCGGCGCACCGATCGAGGGGCTGGACGGGGCGGCACCGGATGTGCTGGGCCGGATCATGGCCGAAGCGCACGCCAAGCCGCTGGTGGTCTTGCTGAACCAGAGACAGTCCGCGCTGCGCGAACAGCTCGGCTCGCTGACCGACCCCGAAGAGCGGCGGGCCGTGCAAAAGCAGATCGCCGATGTTCAGACCCGGATCGCCATCGAGATCGAGGCGTGGCGGAAATAGCACTCGGTCTGCAGCGCGCGGGGGTCAGTACCCGTTCGCCCGATCCACCAGATGCAGGAACGGCTCGCCCGCCTCGCCGCGACGGATGTTCTCGGCGATCACCCGGGCTGCGCTTTCGGGCCGGGTTTCCGAAGCGACATGCGGGCTGACGGTCACCCGCGGATGGCCCCAGAACGGATGCGAGGGGGGCAGGGGTTCGGTGCGGAAAACATCCAGCGTCGCATGGCCAAGCCGCCCCGCGTCGAGCGCGGCCAGCAGGGCTGCGTCGTCGATCAGCGGCCCGCGGCCGGGATTGAGCACGACCGCGCCGTCCGGCAGCAGCGCCAGCCGCGCGGCATCGAGCAACCCGTCGGTTTCGGGCGTCAGCGGCAGCAGCAGCACCAGGATCTGGCCCGAGCCGAGCGCCTCGGCCAGACCGCCCTCGCCGTGAAGGCACCGGATGCCGGGGATGTCGCGGGCGGTGCGGCTCCACCCGGTGACCGGGAAGTTGAGCGCCGCGAGCGCCCGCGCGCAGGCGGCACCCAGCGCGCCGAGCCCCAGCACCGTGACCGGCCGCCAGCGGGCAAGCGGCGGCACGTTCTGCACCCATTCCCCGGACTGGTGGGACAAAACGTGGTCGAGCCCAAGGTGGTGGCGCAGCACCTGTCCCGTGACCCATTCGACCATGCCTTCGGTCAGCCCCGCATCGACCATCCGAGCGAGCGGCATGGTCAGCGTCCGGTTGCCGACGATCTTTTCGACCCCGGCCCAAAGGCTCAGCACCGCCTTGGCGCGGGTGAAGGGGGTGAAGTCCTGCAGACCGGGGTGCGGGGCATAGACGATATAGTCCACGTCCTCTGGCGGGCCTGCATCGGGCCCAAGCCGGGCGCTGACACCCACCTCTTCAAGCGCGCGGGTCAACGGTGCCTGATATCTCGCCCACAGCCGGTCGGGCGCTGCGAAAAGGACATTCGGGGTCACGACCGTTCCCTCGGACGGTGGACATGGCCCGATTGCACCAGCCCGAAGGCCGCCAGCAGCACCAGCATCGCCGATCCGCCATAGCTGACAAGCGGCAGCGGCACGCCGACGACCGGCGCCATCCCCATCACCATCGACATGTTGACCGCGAAATACAGAAAGAAGGTCGCAGCGATCCCGATCGTCATCAGCGAGGCAAAGCGGTCCTTGTTCGAGACGGCAGAGGCAATGCAGAACACGATGATCAGCGCGTAGAGCGTCAGCAGCGAGGCCGCGCCGACAAAGCCGAACTCTTCTGCCAGCGTCGTGAAGATGAAGTCGGTGTGCTTTTCGGGCAGGAAGTTCAGCCGCGACTGGGTGCCCTGCATGAAGCCGCGTCCGGCCCAGCCGCCCGAGCCGAGCGCGATCTTCGACTGGGTGATGTGATAGCCCGCCCCCAGCGGGTCGCTGTCGGGGTTGAGGAAGGTGTCGATGCGCCGGAACTGATAATCCTTGATCAGTTGCCAGGGCGTGCCGCGGGATTCGATCACCGCGCTGACAAGGCCCACGCCGCTGGCGATGACGACCGCGAAATAGGCCCAATGGACCCCCGCGGCGAACATCAGGATGCCCCCGCCGGCGACCAGCAGGATCGCGGTGCCAAGGTCCGGTTGTTTCAGCACCAGGAATGTCGGCAGCAGGATGATGATCAGCGGGATCAGTACCCAGAGCGGACGGCTGACCTTGCGGATGTCGAGCCAGTCGTAATAGGCGGCCAGAAACATCACCACCGCGATCTTGGTGAATTCTGAGGGTTGCAGCCGGATCGGCCCGATCTCGATCCAGCGCTGCGCGCCCATCCCGATCGACCCCATGACCTCGACCGCGACCAGCAGCATGACGGAAAGCGCATAGGCAAGCCCCGCAGTGTTGCGCCAGATGTGGATCGGCACCATGGCGATGGCGAACATGCCGATCATGCCGATGGCAAAGCGTTTCATCTGCGGTTCGGCCCAGGGCTGCAGCGACCCGCCAGCGACCGAATAGAGCATGAGAAAGCCGACCGATGCGACCGAGATCAGCAACAGCACCAGGCCCCAGTTGATATAGAGCAGCTTTGACAACCCGGTCGGAGTGGTCTGGACGCGGTATTCGAGATAGCTCATGCGCGGTCGCTCACAGGGGGCATACCGGTACGATCGCGCAGCGGCATCGATTGGAAGCGTTCTGCGACGCTGTCGCGGACGCCCGCGGGGAAGATGTCGAGGGGGGGCAGATCGCCATGGAGCGCGCGGGCGACGATGTCGCGGGCCACCGGCGCCGCCACCGCCGAGCCGCCGCCGCCATGTTCGATGACCACGGAAACGGCGATCTTGGGTGCATCGAACGGGGCGAAACAGACGAACAGCGCATGGTCGCGGTGTTCCCACGGCACCGAGGCATTGTGCACCACGACCGAGCGGACCTGACTGGTGCCGGTCTTGCCGGCAAAGCGCATGTTCTCGGGCAGCAGGCGGCTGGCATAGGCGGTGCCACCGCGGGCGTTCGACACCGCGTACATCGCCTTGCGGATCTGGGACAAGGTGGTCGGGCTGACCCCAAGCGGCCCGTCGGTTCCGATCGGCTGTTCGACGGCATCGATCGACTTAATCAGCCGCGGCCGGATCATCTGTCCGGTGGCGACCCGCGAGACCATGATCGCAAGCTGCAGCGGCGACGCCAGCACATAGCCCTGACCGATCGCGGCGTTCAGGCTGTCGCCGACGCGCCAGGCCTCGCCATAGCGCTCCTGCTTCCAGGCCTTGCTGGGGGCGAGCCCTTCGGCCACCGCCGACATCGGCAGATCGTGGCGGATGCCGATGCCGAGCCGTCGCGCCATCTCGGATATCCGGTCGATGCCGACGCGTTCGGCCAGTTCATAATAATAGACGTCGCAGCTGTGCATCAGGCTGCCGTGAAGGTCGACGCGGCCGTGGCCGCCACGCTTCCAGCAGTGAAAGCGGCGGGTGCCTAGCTGCTTGTAGCCCGGGCAATAGATCGTTTCGCCCGCGGTCACCACGCCGGCCTCGTGCGCCGCAAGTGCCGTCACCAGCTTGAAGGTCGAACCCGGCGGATAGGTGCCCTGCACCGACTTGTCCGCGAGCGGCCTGTGATCGTTCTCGGTAAGCGAGCGATAATCCTTGCCCGAGATCCCGCGCACGAACAGGTTCGGATCGAACGACGGCGCCGAGGAGATCGCGAGGATGTCGCCGGTCTCGACCTCGAGCACCACGGCCGCCGCGCTTTCGCCCGCAAGCCGGGCGTTGACGAAGTTCTGCAGCCCGTGGTCGATGGTCAGCTGGATGTCGGCGCCCTTCTTGCCTTCCTGACGCGACAGCTCGCGCATCACCCGGCCGCCGGCGTTGACCTCGATCCGCTTTGTGCCGGCCGAGCCGCGCAGCAGATCCTCTTCCTTGGCTTCGAAGCCGACCTTGCCGATCTGGAACTTGGGGATCTGCAGAAGCGGATCGGGGTTTTCGAGCTTGCCGAGGTCATAATCCGAAACCGGGCCGACATAGCCCACCACATGGGCGAAATCATGGGCGAGAGGATAGTGCCGGGTCAGCCCGACTTCGGGGGTGACGCCAGGCAGGGCGGGGGCGTTCACTGCAACCTCGGCCACGTCCTTCCAGGCAAGCTGGTCGGCGATGGTCACCGGGACAAACGGGCTGCGGCGGCGGATCTCGCGCAGGGCGCGTTCGACATCCTCGTCCGTCAGCGGCACCAGCTTGCGCAGCATGGCGAAGGTCTCGTCGAGATCGCCCACGTCTTCGCGCACTATCACCAGACGATAGTTCTGGGCATTCTCGGCAACCGGCGTGCCGGTCCGATCGAAGATCAATCCGCGGGCGGGCGGGATCAGGCGGATGTTGATGCGGTTCTCTTCTGCCAGCAGGCGGAATTGCTCGGCCTGATCGACCTGCATGTAGCGCATCCGCGCCGCCAGCACGCCCATGAAGCCCAGCATCCCCCCGCCCAGAACCAGCCCGCGGCGGGTAATGCGGCGGCGGCTGTCTTCGGTATCTTTCGGTGGGCGTCTCACAGGCGGCTCCCCAGAGCATCGGCTTCGTGCGGGGCTGCGGCGCGCACCCCGAGGACATAATGCGACAGGGCGACCACCAAAGGATAGGCCGCTGCGGTCACAAGTGCGCGTAAAAGAGCGAGGCCAAGCGGCGGCGGACCGAGCATCACGACGGCAAGAGCAAGCTGGTTGAGCCCGACAAGCGCCAACAATACCGCGGTCACCAGCGCCCATTCGACCGTAAACGGCAGCGAACGCGACATATGGCGCCGTGCCCGCAGGAATTCGCTGCCAAGCACCACCAGTGCTGCGTCAAGCCCCGGTGGGCGTTGCATCAGCAGATCGAGAAACAAGAACAGCCCGGCAATCAGCGGCACAGGCACATAGGCCGGCCGCCGCAGCACCCAGGCAAAGGTCAGCGCCAGCGACAGGTCCGGTCCCGCCCACTTGCCGGTCACCGCCCCCAACGGCAGCAACTGGAAGAAACTGATCAGCAGGATCAGCAGGACGTAAAGCGCCCGATAGCTCCAGGTGCGGGCGGTGATCGGGTCAACCATCGCCGGCGGTCCCCTCGGCCTTGTCCTCGGCGGTTGCGGGCGCGGGGTCGGGCGCCGGCTGCGGCGGTACGATCAGCCCGCCGGGGTCGGTGATGACCTCGCCATGGTGGCTGCGCAGGACGCGCAGGAATTCGAGCCGCTGATAATCGGCGGACAGCCAGACGCGGTATCGCCCGTCGGGGCCAAGCGCGAGCTGGCCGACCAGCATGCCGGCGGGAAACACCCCGCCATCGCCCGAACTGACGATACGGTCCCCGGGTTCGACCGCCTCGAGATCCTCGAGAAAGTCCACAAGGGGGGCTGCGGTGTTGTCGCCGGCAAGGATCGCGCGCTGCCCCGAGGGCTGGATCGTCACCGGCAGCCGGCTGGCCGCGTCGGTCAGCAGGATCACCCGGCTGGTGGTCGCCCCCACGCCCGAGATCCGGCCGACCAGCCCGAGCCCGTCCATGGTGGCCCAGCCATCCATGATCCCGTCCTCGGCGCCGACGTTCAACAGCACCGACTGGCGAAAGGGCGAGCCGGAATCGGCGATCACGACGCCCGAGACCGAGGTCAGCTTCGGATCGAGCCGGACCTTGTTCAGCGCCAGAAGTTTGGCGTTCTGCTGTTCGAGCTGCACCGCGGCCTCTTTCCAGGCCTTCATCTGCTGCAGCTCGCGCCGCAGGTCCTGATTCTGCTGATAGATCCGCTGATAGGACTGGAAATCCTCGACCATCTTGTAGAATTGCGTGATCGGCACGCTGGCCCATTCAAAGTTGGGCACCACTTCGTCGATCAGGTCGGCGCGGAACTTCTCGATCCGCGGGCTGTCGATCCGCCAGACCAGAAACAGACCGAGGCACAGCATCCCAAGCCCGATCACCAGAATGCGGCGGACCGGGCGGACGTAGTCCAATTCTGGGTTTCGGTTGCGTGCCACGCGATATGCCTCGGGTCGGGCGGCCGGGACGCGGCCGCCCGCAACGGGGTTAGCTGTCGTAGTCTATGGCGTGACGGAGCTGATCTTCGTGTTCCAGCGCCTTGCCGGTGCCAAGCGCCACGCAATTCAGCGACTCGTCTGCCACCGAGATTGCAAGCCCGGTCTGCTCGCGCAGCGCAAGGTCAAGCTCGCCCAGCAGCGCGCCGCCACCGGTCAGCATCACGCCGCGGTCGACGATGTCGGCAGCGAGATCGGGCGGGGTGGCTTCGAGCGCGGCCATCACCGCCTCGCAGATTGCCTGCACCGGCTCCGACAGCGCCTCGGCCACCTGGGCCTGGTTGATCTCGGTTTCTTTCGGGACGCCGTTCAGGAGATCGCGGCCGCGGATCTTCATCGATGCACCGCGCCCGTCTTCGGGCATCCGTGCGGTGCCGATGGCGGTCTTGATCCGCTCGGCGGTCGAGTCGCCGATCAGCATGTTCTGCTGGCGGCGCAGATAGGAGATGATGGCCTCGTCCATCCGGTCGCCGCCGATGCGGACCGAGCGGGCATAGACGATGTCGCCGAGCGACAGGATCGCGACTTCGGTGGTGCCGCCGCCGATATCGACCACCATCGACCCGGTGGGGTCGGTGATCGGCATGCCGGCGCCGATGGCCGCCGCAATCGGTTCGGCGATAAGGCCCGCACGCCGGGCGCCGGCCGACAGCACGGACTGCCGGATCGCGCGCTTTTCGACCGGGGTGGCGCCATAGGGCACGCAGACGATGATCTTGGGCTTGGTGAAGGTCGTGCGCCGATGCACCTTGCGGATGAAATGCTTGATCATTTCTTCCGCCGTGTCGAAGTCGGCAATCACGCCTTCGCGCATCGGCCGGATCGCCTGGATGCTGCCGGGGGTGCGCCCCAGCATCAGTTTGGCGTCCTCGCCAACCGCCAGAACTTCCTTGCGGCCGTTCTTGGTGTGATAGGCAACGACCGAAGGTTCGTTCAGGATCACACCCTTGCCCTTGACATAGACGAGCGTGTTCGCCGTTCCGAGATCGATTGCCATGTCGGAGGAGAACAGCCCACCAAAAAGCGCCATGTGTGTTCCTGCTCGTTATCGTTGCGAATCGTGATTGGCGCGACGATTCTGGCGCCACGCAGTTTGCGTCTTATAGGGGGCGTGGGTCAGCGGGAAAAGGGGGCATTCCCCGGCGATGCCGGCCGCGTGTGCCCCGGACGGCGAATGCGCGCCGGTGGCCTGATCCCTGACTGACGTAGCGGCCTGTTACCAAAGCGTCGCCTGATCGTGCCGCGGCCGACACATTGCTGCACCACCAGACCGGTGTTCGTCCGACAACAAGAGAGCACCCAGATGCGCACGCTTCTCCTTTCCATGGGCCTTGCGGCAATGGCCTTTACCGCAGCCGCCGATCCCGACCGGATCGAATCGCGGCTTGCCGCCGAATTCGACATCCCCGCTGCCAATCAGGGGGTCGGTGTCGACGGTGACTATTTCTATGCGGTGAACAACCACACGATCACCAAGCATGACAAGCAGACCGGCGCCGAGGTTGCGCGCTGGGACGGCGGGAAGGGCGGCGCGATCCGGCATCTCGACGGCGCCGCGCTGATCGAGGGAAAGCTCTATGGCGCGCAGTCGAACTATCCCGAATGGCCGATGACCTCGTCGATCGAGGTCTGGAACCCCGAGACCATGGAGCATGTCGACAGCTACAGCTTCGGCATCAACTATGGCTCGCTGACCTGGCTCGACCGGCATGACGACGCGTGGTGGGCGACATTTGCCAATTACAACCGCGTCTTCGGCCGCAGCGCCGAGGCCTATGGCAACAAGTACAACACCATGCTGGTCAAGCTCGACGACGACTTCCGCTTTGTCGAGGGCTGGGTGTTTCCCGAAGCCATCATCGACACCTTCGGCGACATGAGCAACTCGGGCGGGTCCTGGGGGCCGGACGGCACGCTCTATATCACAGGCCATGACGAGCCCGAGATCTATGCGCTGCGCTTCCCCGAAGCCGGGTCCGAGATGGTCTGGGTCGGCACGATCGGATTGACGAACACGGGCCAAGGCTTTGCCTGGGACCGAACAGCCGACCTGCCCACGGTCTATGCCATCATCCGCGACAAGAAGAACGGCAACAAGGTTACGGTGAACGTGGTCGAGGGGCTTAACGCGGCATCCTGGAACCAGTGAGCCGGGATACCGGCCGGCAGGCATCGGCCTAAGCCTCTGGCGTCACTGCGGCCGTGTTCTTGGCCGCCGGGGAAACCGCCCCCGCGCAGGCTGCGCTGGGGGCGGTTCGGTGGGGCGTCGGCGACAGGCGTGCGATCAGCTGACCGCATCCTTGTAGCTGATCTCTTTCTGGTCGCTGCCGGTCTTGGTGCGGCGCACGATCAGCCGGTTCAGCGCCGCGACATAGGCCTTGGCCGAGGCAACGACGGTGTCGGTGTCGGCGGACTGGCCGGTGACGATCCGGCCGTCTTCCTCCAGCCGCACGGTCACGGTCGCCTGGGCGTCGGTGCCGCCGGTCACGGCGTGGACCTGAAAGAGCTTCAGATGCGCGCTGTGCGGGAAGATCTGCTTCACGGCGTTGAAGGTCGCATCGACCGGCCCGTCACCGTTCGCCGTCACCTGATGGTCGGTGCCATCGACGGTCAGCGTCAGATCGGCCGATTGCGGCGCCTCGGTGCCGCAGATTACGCGCAGGAACTTGACCTTCAGATAATCCGCCGCCTCGGTGCCGGCATCGCGCATCAGCGCGATCAGGTCATCGTCGAAGACCTCCTTCTTGCGGTCGGCCAGCGCCTTGAACCGCACGAACACATCCTTCAGCTGATTGTCGCCCAGATCATAGCCCAGGTCATGCAGCTTGGCGCGCAGCGCGGCTCGGCCCGAATGCTTGCCCATCACCAGATTGGTCGCCGACAGCCCGACGTCCTCGGGGCGCATGATCTCGAAGTTCTCGGGGTTCTTCAGCATGCCGTCCTGATGGATGCCGCTTTCGTGGGCAAAGGCGTTCTTGCCGACGATCGCCTTGTTGAACTGCACCTGAAAGCCCGACACATCCGCCACCCGCCGCGAGATGTTCATGATCTTCGTCGTGTCGATGCCTGTCGTATAGGGCATGATGTCGTGACGCACCTTCAGCGCCATCACGACCTCTTCCAGCGCGGTGTTGCCGGCCCGTTCGCCGAGCCCGTTGATCGTGCATTCGATCTGGCGGGCGCCGGCCTCGACCGCGGCCAGCGAGTTCGCGGTCGCCATGCCGAGGTCGTTGTGGCAATGCGTGGCAAAGATGATCTGATCGGCGCCGGGGACCCGTTCGATCAGCATCCGGATCAGATCGGCCGATTCGCGCGGCGCGGTATAGCCGACCGTGTCGGGGATGTTGATCGTGGTCGCACCGGCCTTGATCGCGATCTCGACCACCCGGCACAGATAGTCATGTTCGGTCCGCGTGGCGTCCATCGGCGACCATTGCACGTTGTCGCAGAGGTTGCGGGCGTGGGTGACCGTCTCGTGGATGCGGTCGGCCATCTCGTCCATGGTCAGGTTCGGGATCGCGCGGTGCAGCGGCGAGGTGCCGATGAAGGTGTGGATGCGCGGCCGTTCGGCATGGCGCACAGCCTCCCAGCAGCGGTCGATGTCCTTGAAATTGGCACGCGCCAGACCGCAGATCACGGCATTCTTCGCGTTCTTCGAGATGTCGCGCACCGCCTCGAAATCGCCGTCCGAGGCGATGGGGAAGCCGGCCTCGATGACATCGACACCCATCTCGTCGAGCAGCTGGGCGATCTCCAGCTTCTCGTCATGGGTCATGGTGGCGCCGGGGCTTTGTTCGCCGTCGCGCAGGGTCGTGTCGAAGATAACGACGCGGTCATTCATAGCAGTCATGGGGTGTGTTCCTTGGTGTCCTTCAATCCCTGGCGCGATTGCCTAAGCCCTCTGAGCGGACGCGCCGATCGGCACGCTCAGAGGCGGCTAAGGAGAAGGAGGCCGGCAGCCGGAAGCGCCCGCAGGATCGCGGAATTGCAGGGGATATGCCGGGGCGTCATCATGGCTCGGGACTATACCCGCGCCTTGGCGAATGAAAAGCGATAAATCTCGGGCTGCCACAGATTGCGGCGACGCTGCCGCCATCGCGGCGCCGGGCCGGGCACAAGGCAGATGTCGGGCAGGGGAAGGGGCGTCAGTTCGATGTCGGTGCAGCCGGTCCCGCGCCTGTCTCTTGCGGGGCGGTTGCCTCGGGGGCCGTCGGGGCGGCAAGGGCGGCGCCCCCGGCCTCGCCTTTCGGCACCAGGGTGCCGTCGTCCCACTGGCCAGCCACCTCGTCGCCGTTCGAGAACCGCATCTGGCCTTCGCCCTGGGGAATACCCTCGGCGAATGTCCCCTCATAGACGTCGCCGTTGGCATAGGTGGCGATCCCCTTGCCGGTGATCTTGCCGTCCTTCCAGGCGCCGACATAGCGGAAACCATTGGGCGAAATCAGGGTGCCCTGGCCCTCGCGCTGGCCGCCGACGAATTGCCCCTCATAGGTGCTGCCGTCGGGATAGCTGGCCCGGCCCTTGCCCTCGCGCACGCCCTCGACCCAGTCGCCATCATAGGAATAGCCATCGGGATAGGTCATGACGCCGGCGCCGTTGTACTTGGCATCGTCGAAATGGCCCTTGTAGACGCTGCCATCGGCATAGCTCGCAACGCCGTCGCCCTGCATCACGTTCTCGACCCAGTCGCCGTCATAGGAATTGCCGTTGGGATAGGTGATCTTGCCCTTGCCGTGGGCCATATTGTTCACCGACTGCCCGACATAGACCGAGCCGTCGGGATAGGTCACCTCGCCCTGGCCCTCGATCCGTCCATCAACCCACTGGCCGGTATAGACATAGCCGTCTGCGCCGGTCAGCGTGCCCTGGCCGTGGCGGCGGTCGTCCTGAAACTCGCCCTCATAGACATCGCCGTTGGGGTAACTGGCCTTGCCGTGGCCCTGGCGCTTGCCGTCGACCAGAACGCCCTCGTATTCCTCGCCATTCGGTTGGGTCAGCTTGCCCAGACCGTTGATCTGGCCGTTCTGCCAGGATCCGTCATAGCGGAATCCGTCCGGCCGGGTCAGCGTGCCCTGACCCGAGCGCTGGCCGCGGGCAAGATTGCCCTCGTAAACCGTGCCGTCGGGATAGGTGATCTTGCCCCGGCCTTCCTTGACCCCCGCGATCCAGTTGCCGTCATAGCGATAACCGTCGGGTGCGGTCAGCGTGCCCTGGCCCTCGTGCAGCGCGTTCACGAACTGGCCCTCATAGCGCATGCCATTGGCATAGGTCGCGACGCCCTGTCCGGTCATCTCGTTGTCGACCCACTCGCCTTCATAGGTCGAGCCATCGGCAAACGTGATCTTGCCATAGCCGTCCGGCTTGCCCTTGGCAAAGCTGCCCTCATAGATCGACCCGTCCGGAAACCGCGCCATGCCCTGGCCAAGGATCTCGCCCTCGACCCAGTCGCCGGTATATTCGTATCCGTTCGGCAACCGGTACGTACCCTTGCCGTGTTGCAGCCCGTTGCGGAAGGTCCCCTCGTAGATCCCGCCATTGTCGTATTGCTTGGTCTGGACGTCTGCCGTCTGCGCCGGCACAGGGCCGGCCAGGACTGCCGCCATCAGCACGGCAGCGGCAGGCGCCAGAAGTGGCGCCGGCAAGAAAGGACGGGCCTGTCGGGTCATGACTGCTCCCACCGTGGAACCGGGGTTATTCGGGTCGCTCATTCGGTTCGCAACCCTAAATGGGCCTTGCCCGGGGGGCAACGGTTTTTGGCCCAGTTTTGCCCGCGTGTCTTTCACTCCCCCGTCAGTCTGCTAAGAGGTCCACGGCCCCATCGAGCCACGGCAAGGAGCGACCGATGACCCGATTCCGCGTGACGCTGGCGCAGCTCAACCCGACCGTCGGCGCGCTTGCCGACAATGCCGCCAAGGCGCGCGACGCCTGGGTGCAGGGTCGCGATGCCGGCGCCGATCTGGTAATCCTGCCCGAGATGTTCCTGACCGGCTATCAGGCGCAGGACCTGATGATGCGCCCTGCCTTCATCGCCGATTGCGCCCGGCATCTGGACCTGCTGGCCGCCGATTGCGCCGATGGACCGACGCTGGGGATCGGTCTGCCGCAGATGAACGGCGCCGAGCTGTTCAACGCCTATATCTACCTGCGGGGCGGCCGGATCCTGACCTCCATCTGCAAACACCATCTGCCGAATTTCAACGTCTTCGACGAAAAGCGGGTGTTCCGGTCGGGCGAGGTCCACGGGCCGGTGGCGCTGGGCCCCGTCCGGATCGGCACGCCGATCTGCGAGGATGCCTGGCATCCCGACGTCTGCGAGACGCTGGCCGAGACCGGGGCCGAGATCCTGGTGGTTCCGAACGGCTCGCCCTATTTCCGCGGCAAGCGCGAGATCCGTCTGACCCACATGGTCAGCCGGGTCATCGAGACCGGCCTGCCCATGGTCTATCTCAACATGGTGGGCGGGCAGGACGATCAGGTGTTCGACGGCGGGTCGTTCGTGCTGAACCCGCATGGCGCGCTTGCGGTGCAACTGCCGGTCTTCGACGAGGCCGTCGCGCATGTGGATTTCGTGCAGGGCGACGCCGGATGGCAGGCGATCCCGGGCGAGATGGCGCATCTGCCCGACGACTGGGAACAGGATTATCGCGTCATGGTCGAGGCGCTGCGCGACTATCTGCGCAAGTCGGGTTTTGCCAAGGTGCTGCTGGGACTGTCGGGCGGGATCGATTCAGCCATCGTCGCGACCATTGCCGCCGACGCCATCGGCCCCGAGAACGTGCGCTGCGTGATGCTGCCGTCGGAATATACCTCGGCGCATTCGCTGGAGGATGCCGCGGCCGTGGCGACGGCGCTCGGCTGCAAGCTTGACACCCTGCCGATCACCGGGCCGCGCGCGGCGGTGACCGAGGCATTGGCGCCGCTGTTTCAGGGGATGGCTGCCGACATCACGGAAGAAAACGTGCAATCCCGCCTGCGCGGGCTGCTGCTGATGGCGCTCAGCAACAAGTTCGGCGAGATGCTGCTGACGACCGGCAACAAATCCGAGGTCGCGGTCGGCTATGCAACGATCTATGGCGACATGGCCGGCGGCTATAACCCGATCAAGGATCTCTACAAGATGCGGGTCTTTCAGACCTGCCGCTGGCGCAATGCCAATCACCGGGACTGGATGATGGGCCCCGCGGGCGAGGTGATCCCGCCCCGGGTGATCGACAAGCCCCCCAGCGCCGAGTTGCGCGAGGACCAGAAGGACGAGGACAGCCTGCCGCCCTATCCGGTGCTCGACCGGATTCTCGAACGCCTGGTGGACGAAGAGGCGAGCGTTGGCGATATCGTGGCCGAAGGGATCGACCGCGAGGTTGTCGAACGGGTGGAGCGGCTGATCTTCCTTAGCGAATACAAGCGCTTTCAAGCGGCGCCGGGGGCACGGTTGACTCGCCGCGCGTTCTGGCTCGACCGCCGCTATCCAATCGTCAACCGCTGGCGTGATCGGCTTGGCAACTGACCGACCGGAAAGTGGCGCCTTGTGCGCTGTTATCGAAATCCTTGATCCGGGCGATCCCGCGCCTCCGTGTCACCAGCCCGGTGCGACCTTTCAGTGGCTGACCATCGCGGCGCCCGCGATCACCATCGCGCCGCCCAGCAGGTCCCTGTGGCTCAACGGCTCGCCGACCAGACACGCGATTGCGAGCACGAGAAGCGATTCGACCCCGATCACGACGACATAGGCGATGCCAAGATCGAGCCGTCGCAACAGGACGATCTCGGCGGAGACTGTCACGCCGAGGGCGACGACGATTCCCGCAATCGGCCAGAGCGCATTGCCGTCTGCGGCCAGCTTCATGAACAGAGTGGCCAGCGCGTATCCCGCCGCCGCGGCAATCGCCATCGTCGGCCTGGCTGTGAGCATATCGATCGAAAACATGATCACTTCCTTGAAATAGCTGTATTCTGTGCCTGTCAGTCTACCCTGCGGTCTGTGCCGGACCTAAGGGAAATCTCCGTGAATTCGGCGTGTCGCGGGCGTGACATGGTCGTGGTGTAACGGCGGAAAGCGGTCTTTGATCATGCTGCGCTGCCGCGATAGGATCGCCCGCGACAAGGAACCTCGGGAAGGCACGAGATGATCGAGACAGACGCGCCGCCCCTTTGGGATGCGACAGAGGGCGAAAACGCCGACGCCGCCAATGCCGCGGCGACCAAGGCCATATCTGCCATGATCAAGGCCGGCGAACGGCGCAGGGTGCTGACCGTTCTCGACCGCTGGCAGCCGACCGACATTCTGGCGCTGTTCATGCGGTTGCGGTCGAAACACGCGCGCCGGCTGCTCGAATGGTTGCCCGACGAGGCCGGGATCGGGATCCTGTCCGAACTCGATCCGCGGTTGCGCGCCTTGCTGGTCGAGGAAAAGACCAAGGCCAAGTTCCGCAAGCTGATCGGCAACCTCGATCAGGACCGGGCGCTGGCGTTGCTCGAAGGGCTGCCGCACGACTATGCGCTCGACATCGTCACCGGCGATCCGAACGAGGCGGCGCTGCGCGAGGCGCTTGAGACCGACGACGATATGGCCGCGGCCCACATGCTGCGCGGCATCCTGACCGCGCGCGAGGACGGCACGGTCGGCGAGGTGATTGCGGAAATCCGCGCCCGGTCGGATCAGATCGACCGGCTGGAGCGGGTCTATGTGATCGACGCCCAGCAGACCCTGAAGGGCTGCGTGCGGCTGCGCGACCTTTTGCTGAACGACGACGACACCCCGATTGCGCAGGTGATGGAACAAAACGCGGTGGTGGTGACCGCCGAGACCGATCAGGAAGACGTGCTGGCGCTGGCCAAGAAAAAGCGGATCCACAACATCGCTGTGGTCGATGCGGCCGGCCGGCTGATCGGCGGGATCACACCGAGGGGCCTGCGCCGGATCGCGCGTGAGGAAGCCGAGGAAGACATGCTGCTGATGGGCGGGGTCTCGCCCGATGCGACGGCCTTCGACCGGCCGCTGCAGATCGTGCGCCGGCGGCTGCCATGGATCCTTGGCGGTCTGATCGGGTCCTCGATTGCGGCAACGGTGATCGGTTCGTACGAACAGGCGCTGGCCGAGGCGGCGATCCTGGCCAGCTTCATTCCGGTGGTGATGTCGACCGCCGGCAACGTGGGCATCCAGGCCTCGACCATGTCGATCCAGGCGATAGGCAACGGCATGAGCCTGCGCGGCGATTTCCTGCCGCGGCTGGGGCGCGAGATGCTGGCGGCGGTGATGAACGGGCTGCTTGTGGGGTCGGTCGTCGGCGCGCTGGTGCTGCTGGCGTCGATGCTGTTTCCGATCCCGTCGCCCCTCTATCTGGCGCTGACCTGCCTGTTCGCGATCCTGCTTGTCACCATTCTGGCCGCGACCCTCGGCACGCTGGTGCCCTTCGTCCTGAAGGCGTTGAAATTCGACCCGGCGGTGGCGACGGGCATTTTCATCACAACCACGAACGATGTCTTCGGCGTTCTCGTGTTCTTTACCGTCGCCTCTGTCTTCTACCTCTAGCCCCGCCCTTCGGGAAACTGGAACGTCAATGTCTGAAGAAATCCTGAAGCTGTCCCGGGCGCTGGTCTTTGCTGCCGAGGCGCACCGCAACCAGCGCCGCAAAGGCGCCGCGCAGGAGCCCTATATCGACCATCTGATCGAGGTGATGAACCTCGTTGGCGAGGCGACGGGCGGTGCGGATGTGGACCTGATGATTGCAGCCCTGCTGCACGATGCGATCGAGGATACCGGCGTCGGCGCCGCCGAGCTTGAGGCACGTTTCGGCGCGCGGGTGGCACGCATCGTGGTCGAGAATTCCGACGACATGAGCCTGTCAAAGCCCGAACGAAAGCAGCGCCGTCTGGCGTCGATTGCGGGCAAGCCGGTCGATTCGCGGATGGTCAAGCTTGCCGACGTGATCTCGAACCTGCATTCGGTCGTGGTCTCGGCGCCGGCGGGCTGGGGGTCTGAACGCAAGATCGGCTATCTGGAAAGCTGCCGCGATCTGGTTGCGGCCGGCCGCGGTGCCTCGGCCGAGCTGGAAGAGACCTTCGCGCGCACCGCAGAAACAGTCGAGCAGGCAATCCGCGAGATGGACGGCATGGATATCGAAGGCCAGCGGGCGGCGGTGCGCCACCTCGAGACGGTGATCGGCCAGCCGGTTCACACGCTCTATCTGCCCAACACCGGGCTGCGCAAACTGTCTGCCCCGGACATCGAACGGCTGGCCGAGATGGCGGCGCACTACTTTCCCTCGGTCACGGTGGTCGAGGCCCATGCCATGGTCGAGGGCAAGCTGCGGCCCGTGTTGCTGGCCCGGATCCGGTCAGACGACAGCGACGCCATCGTGGCCCTTGCCCAGCGACTGGGGCTGGCCTTCGATCAGGACTACATCGGGATCGAGGTCGAGGGCCGATATGTCCGGGTCTATACCGACGACACGGCGTGAGGGGGATTGAAAGCCCCGGCCGCCTTGCCGCCCGCGGTGCGCAGGGCCTGGCGCAGGGTCAGGCCGGCGACTGTGAACAGCGCCTGCAACTGGGGACGCATTCAGCCCGTCTTCAGGTATTCGACGACCGTGCCCTCGTGACCCGCCGCCTCGATGACCCGCAGCACGTCGCGTGACGTGCTGCAGGCCGGGTTGTCATGGATCAGCACCCGCAGGGGGTCAGACCGGGATCAGTTTGCATTCGGGCAGCAGGCGCTCGACGTCTTCCTTGGTGCAAAGCTGGGTCGCCTCGGTCATCACCGCGGCACTGGCCGCGGCTGCGCCGACGCGGGCGGCCTCCTGGATCGACTTGCCCTCGGCCAGCGCCCAGGTGAAGCCGCCGACATAGCTGTCGCCTGCGCCGACCTTGGACACGACCTTGACCTTGGCCGCCGTCGCGAGCCACGAGCCATCGGGCGTGGTCAGCACCGACCCTTCGGCACCGCGGGCGAAGATCACGTTCTCGGCCACGCCGCGCGCGATCAGTTCGCGCGAATAGGCGGCGGTGTCGGCAGGCGTCGTCAGCTCGCGGCCCGCCAGCCCCTCGGCCTCTGCATCGTCCGAACGCAGCAGGAAGGGCGGGGTTCTGGGATTTTCGACCAGATGCTTGAGCGGGGCGCCCGAGGTGTCGACGATCAGCCGGGCACCGGTATCGCGCAGCCGCTCGGTCAGCTTTTCCTCGAAATCGACCGGCACGCCCGGCGGCTGGCTGCCGCTGAGCACGACGAAGGCGCCGTTCGTGGCGTTCGAGGCCGCGGTGTTCAGCGCCATCTCGACATGGTTGCTGTCCCAGGCAGGTCCGGGCAGCACAAAGCGGTATTGCTCGCCGGTTTCTAGATCGGTGACGGCGATGCTGGCCCGGGTTTCACCGGGGCCCGGAACCGCGACCGTCGGGATCCCTTCAAGGGCGAGGAAATACAGCAGCTTCTGGCCGTTGTAGCCCGCGGTTGCGACAAGGGCTGTCGCCTGGCCGCCCAGATGCCGGATCGCACGGGCGACGTTGATGCCGCCGCCGCCGGGATCGACCTGGGGCTCGCTGCAGCGCAGTTTCAACTCCGGCACGACCCTTGCAGCTTCGGTCGCGGTGTCCAGCGCGGGATTGAGTGTGATCGTGAGGATGCCCGTCAAACCGCGGCCTCCCTATATTGTTGAGGAATGTTTGCGCACACAGTGCCGATGCCGAACGACTTTGCAACCGCTTTGGCCGCGGGCTTTCGGCGCAGGCGGCGTTTGCGGAATGTCCGGGTTGCGCCCGGCGCGGGCCAGCGGCCGGTCTATTCCCACCAGCGGTCGACCGAGGCGATGTCGGCATCCGACCAGCCGAAATGATGGGCGAATTCGTGCACCACGATATGCGCCACCAGTTCGTCCAAAGGCACCTCGCCGCGGTCGATCCATTCGTCGAGGATGGCCCGACGATAGAGCCAGATCGTATCGGGCTGGGCGGGCTGGTCCATGACCGAGCGTTCGGTCAGCGGGATGCCGTCATAAAGCCCGGTCAGATCATAGGGGTCGTCGATGCCGAGCCCGTCGAGGGTGGCGTCGTCGGCGAATTCCTCGACCCGTATCGCCACCTCGGCCGCGGCGGCGGCGAAGGGGGCGGGCAGGGCGGCGCGGGCGGCCTCGGCCATGGCCGCGATATCCTCGGCAAGCGGCGCGGTGGCCGCGGTCCAGTTACCCTGCGTACCGGTCTGTTCCATCGGCCCCTCCTGCGCCATGGTATGGACAATTTCGCCCCTCTGTGGAAGAGGCCGGGACCGAAGGAGACCCGAAATGACCTGCACCCGTTTCGCCCCGTCGCCCACCGGCTATCTTCATGTGGGCAACCTGCGTACCGCGCTGTTCAACTGGCTGATCGCGCGCAAGGCCGGGGGCACCTTCATCCTCAGGCTCGACGATACCGATCCGGAACGTTCGAAGCAGGAATATGCCGACGGAATCCAGCGCGATCTGGAATGGCTGGGCCTGACCTGGGACCGGATCGAAACCCAGTCGGCGCGGCTCGACCGCTATCAGGCCGCAGCGGAGGACCTGCGCGGCAAGGGGCGGTTCTATGAAGCCTTCGAGACCCCGGTCGAGCTGGATCTGAAGCGCAAGAAGCAGCTGAACATGGGGCGCCCGCCGGTCTATGACCGCGCAGCCCTGCACCTGAGCGACGGTGAAAAGGCGGCGCTGCGGGCCGAGCGGCCGGGCCACTGGCGGTTCCTTTTGAACCAGGAGCGGATCGAGTGGCAGGACGGGATCCTCGGGGATATCTCGATCGACGCGGCGAGCGTCTCCGATCCGGTGCTGATCCGCGGCGACGGGCAGGTGCTTTATACCCTGGCCTCGGTCGTCGATGACGTCGAGATGGGGATCACCCATATCGTGCGCGGCGCCGACCACGTGACCAACACCGCGACTCAGATCCAGATCATCGAGGCATTGGGCGGTGTGGCACCCGCCTTCGCCCACCATTCGCTGCTGACCGGGCCGCAGGGCGAGGCGCTGTCGAAGCGGCTTGGCACCCTGAGCCTGCGCGATCTGCGGGCGCGGGGAGTGGAGCCGATGGCGCTGTTGAGCCTGATGGCGCGGCTCGGTTCGGCCGATCCGGTCGAGTTGCGCATGAGCCATCAGGAGCTGATCGACGGTTTCGATCTGAGCCATTTCGGCGCCGCCCCGACCAAGTTCGACGCCGAGGACCTGATGCCGCTGACCGCCAAATACCAGCATGCGCTGCCCTTCGAGGCGGTTGCGGCCGAGGTCGCGGCGCTTGGTGTGCCCGAGGCACTGGCCGAGCAGTTCTGGACCGTGGTCCGCGAAAACATCACCGTGCGGGCGGACATGGCCGGCTGGTGGGAAATCCTGTCGACCGGGGCCGAGCCGCTGGTCGAGGCGGAGGATGCGGATTTCGTCGCCACAGCGCTGTCGATGTTGCCCGAACCGCCCTATGGCGAAAACACCTGGTCCGAATGGACCGCGGCGGTGAAGGCCGCGACGGGGCGCAAGGGCAAGGGATTGTTCCTGCCGCTGCGCAAGGCACTGACCGGGCGGACCCGCGGCCCCGAAATGGCCGACTTCATGCCGCTGATGCAGGCAAAGCCGCGCGGCTGAGGCCCGTCGCATCGCACCCCGGCTGTCTGCGTGACGGGGGTGCCGCCGGGCGGGCCCGCGCGGCGGTGGCGCCGCTGGCGCGGCGCGGGGCATGTGCCATTGCGGCGGTTGTGGCTGAAACCTTTGGCAAATTGCTGAGAGGTCAGTTGAGGGCGCGGTGCGTCCTCAACAGACCTGTTCGAGCCTGATGCGAGTCGCCCCCGCCTCAAGGACGCCTGCGGCGCCGCGTACCGCGGTGGCCTGCGGCCATCCTTGACCCGGCGCTGACTCGCGGACAGGGCGATGGTCTGACCGGATGCGGGGAAGTCAGCGGGCGCGCTCGATGCGGGGCGTGCGGGCGGCGAGTTCTGAGTCGACGAAGTCCTGCTGCCAGCGCGTCAGGGCCCTGTGGTTGAGGTATCTGGGCGCGGCGCGGTCGTTCAGGACCGGGATCTGCCACCCGGCGGTGGTGGCGAAAAAGCGCTGCGCGCCCGCCTCGCCGAAGGTCTCCAGAAACCCCTGCACGACCGTGTCGATATAGCTGAGCAGCAGTCTGTGGCGGGATCCTTGCGGTGTGCCGAGCTTGCGCGGGACGGCATAGATCTGGGCCGGCGCCGGACCGCCGCAGGCGAGACGCGTCGCGGTGACCTGCAGGCGGTCATAGCTGCGTTCGCGCCAGTCGAGCCCGGGCCAGTCCGAGGCTGCGACCTCGGCCAAGAGCCCCTCGATCGCCACGGGCGCCGGTTCGACCGAGAGCACGGCGACGGGCCGGAACCCGGTTGCGACCCAGACCCGGCGCCAGCCGTCGAGCCGGGCCGGAACCGCCGCGGAAAGCGCGTGGGTTGCCCGATTGACGAGCGATCCGTAGCCGAAGACATGATCTTGCGCCATGCATCGGGTCTAGGCGGCAGCCGGGAAGCACGCAAGGCTTGCCCGGTCGACGGGCCTGCGCTATGCGGGATTTCAACCCACGACGGGAGAACCGGCTGCAAGGCCGGTGCCGAAGGAGCAACCGCCCCGGAAACTCTCAGGCCCAAGGACCGCGTGGGAAGTGACTCTGGAGAGAGGGACCGGATGGTCCCCGCCGAAGGGATAACGATCTCAGGCGCAGTGACAGAGGGGGCATCGGAACAGCGGCGCAAGCCGCCCTGTCGGTGCCGGAAGGGTCTTGCCTGACGGCCTTGAACGTGAAGGAGCGAGCCCGCATGGCCGAAGACCTGGCGACGACGCCGTTGCACGCGCTGCATCTGGAGCTTGGGGCACGAATGGTGCCCTTCGCCGGCTATGAGATGCCGGTGCAATACCCCTCGGGCGTGCTGAAAGAGCATCTGCACACCCGCGCGGCTGCCGGGTTGTTCGACGTCAGTCACATGGGGCAGATCCTTCTCAAGGGCGACAATCCCGCGGCGGCGCTGGAGCGGCTGATGCCGCAGGCGATCGTCGGGCTGAAGCCCGGGCGCCAGCGCTATGGCTTTTTCACCTCCGAGACCGGGGGCATCCTTGACGATCTGATGGTGGCCAATCGCGGCGATCATCTGTTCCTTGTGGTCAATGCGGCCAACAAGGCCGAGGACGCCGCGCATTTGCGGCGCAACCTGTTCGACCTTGCCATGATCGAGGTCGAGAACCGGGCGCTGCTGGCGCTGCAGGGGCCTGCGGCCGCGGCGGCGCTGGCGCGCACGATCCCGCTGCCCGAGATGAAATTCATGGACGTGGCGGTGGTCGATACCGGCTTTGGCACGCTCTGGATCTCGCGGTCGGGCTATACCGGCGAGGACGGGTTCGAAATTTCCGTCAAGAAGGACCATGCCGAGGTATTCGCCCGCGCATTGCTGGCGCAGCCCGAGGTCTTGCCCGTCGGGCTTGGCGCGCGCGACTCGCTCAGGCTCGAGGCCGGGCTTTGCCTGCATGGCCATGACATCACGCCGGCGACCGATCCGGTCGAAGCGGCGTTGACCTGGGCGATCCAGGCTGCCCGGCGACCGGGCGGCGCGCGCGCGGGCGGCTATCCCGGAGCCGACCGGATCGCGGCGCAACTGCAGCGCCCCGTCGAGTCGCTGTCGCGGGTCCGGGTCGGGTTGCTGCCCGAGGGACGCGCGCCGATGCGCGAAGGCGTCGAGATCTTCGAGGATGAGGCGGCCGAGCACCCGGTGGGGCGCATCACGTCGGGCACCTTCGGGCCGACGCTGGGTCAGCCTGTCGCCATGGGCTATGTCACCGGCCGGCTGGCCGGTGTCGGCACGCGGCTCTGGGGCGAGTTGCGCGGGCGCCGGCAGCCGGTGACCGTGGCCGGCCTGCCCTTTGTCGCCGCTTCCTACAAACGTTGATCCCTGCTGAGTTTCCCAAGGAGCCTGTCCATATGAAATACACAGAAGACCACGAGTGGCTGAGCCTCGACGGCGATGTCGTGACCATCGGCATCACCGATCACGCCCAGGAACAGTTGGGCGACATCGTCTTCATCGAACTGCCCGAGGTCGGAACCCAGGTCACCAGGGGCGACGAGGTCGTGGTGATCGAATCGGTCAAGGCGGCGTCTGACATCGCCGCGCCGATCGACGGCGAGGTGATCGAGGTCAATGAAGCCATTGTCGCCAATCCGGGAACGGTCAACGAGGATGCCGAAGGCATCGGCTGGTTCCTGAAGGTGCGGGTGGACGACCTCTCGCAGCTCGACGAGTTCCTGGACGAGGATGCCTACAAGGACCTCATAGAATAGCGACGGATCTCGTCCTGCCGATGACCGCAGGGGCCGGCCCGACCAGCACAGAGGGTGGGCCCGACTGCCTTCGGGCAACCAGACTGCCTTTGGCCAGGACGCCCCCGTCGCCATGGCTGCGGCGTAGCCCCGGGTGACCCGGGCGCATCCGGGCCGCGGGCGACCCGGATGCGCGATCCCGCAGCCCTTCACCCGCCTCGGGAACCCTTGCCAAGCGGTCCCAGAACTTCGGATTGACAACCATGCCCTTCCAGCCAACGAACTACGATCCTTATGATTTCGCCAACCGCCGCCACATCGGCCCCTCGCCCGAGGAGATGGCGGCAATGCTGGAGGCGGTCGGCGCCGAGAGCCTCGATGCGCTGATCGCGCAGACCGTGCCGGGATCGCTGCGCCAGTCCCGCCCGCTGGAGTGGGAGCCTGTGACCGAAGGCGACCTGCTGGTGAAAATGCGCAAGGTCGCGGGCAAGAACCGGGTGCTGCAGTCGCTGATCGGGCAGGGATATCACGGCACGATCACACCTCCGGCGATCCAGCGCAACATCCTCGAGAATCCCGCCTGGTACACGGCCTATACCCCCTATCAGCCCGAGATCGCGCAGGGGCGGCTTGAGGCGCTGCTGAACTTCCAGACCATGATCGCCGATCTGACGGGGCTTGAGATCGCCAATGCCTCGCTGCTGGACGAGGGCACGGCAGCGGCCGAGGCGATGGTGATGGCGCAAAGGGTGGCGAAAACGAAGGCGGGCGCCTTCTTTGTCGATCACAACTGCCATCCCCAGACCATCGCGGTGATCGGAACCCGTGCCCGCCCGCTGGGCATCGAGGTCATCGTCGGGCCGGCCGGTGTGCTGGAACCCGGCCGCGTGTTCGGGGCGCTGTTCCAGTATCCGGGCACCGACGGCAAGCTGCGCGATTTCACCCCCGAGATGGCGGCGCTGCACGAGGCCGGGGCGGTGGGCATCGTCGCCGCCGATCTGCTGGCGCTGACGCTGCTGAAGGAACCGGGCGCGATGGGCGCCGACATCGCCGTGGGATCCGCCCAGCGGTTCGGGGTGCCCATGGGATACGGCGGCCCCCACGCCGCCTTCATGGCCTGCCGCGATTCGATGAAGCGGTCGATGCCGGGCCGGATCGTCGGCGTCAGCGTCGATTCTCGCGGCAACAAGGCCTACCGGCTGAGCCTGCAGACCCGCGAGCAGCATATCCGGCGCGAGAAGGCGACCTCGAACGTCTGCACCGCGCAGGCGCTGCTGGCGGTCATGGCCAGCTTCTATGCGGTGTTCCACGGGCCGAAGGGGCTGCGCGCGATTGCCGAGCGGGTGCACCGGATGACCGCCCGGATGGCAGACGTGCTGCGCTCATCGGGCTTTGCCGTCGTCCCAGACCAGATGTTCGACACGATTACGGTCGAGGTCGGGCCGCTGCAGGGGGCAATCCTGCGTTCGGCGGTGGCCGAGGGGCTCAACCTGCGCCGGTTCGGAAGCACAAGGATCGGAATCTCGATCGACGAGACCTGCGTGCCCGAGACCATCGAACGGGTCTGGCGCGCCTTTGGCGTCGAGGAAAGCTTCGGCCGGCCGGACCGGGTGGCGCTGCCGGAATCGCTGCTGCGGGAAAGCGCCTATCTGACCCATCCGGTGTTTCAGATGAACCGGGCCGAGGCCGAGATGATGCGCTACATGCGCCGGCTTGCCGACCGCGATCTGGCGCTTGACCGCGCGATGATCCCGCTCGGCTCCTGCACGATGAAGCTGAATGCCGCGGTCGAGATGATGCCGATCACCTGGCCCGAATTCAGCCAGCTTCACCCCTTCGTGCCGGTCGATCAGGCCGAAGGCTATGCCGAGATGCTGACGGATCTGAGCGCCAAGCTCTGCGAGATCACCGGCTATGACGCAATGTCGATGCAGCCCAATTCGGGGGCGCAGGGCGAATATGCCGGGCTGATGACCATCGCCGCCTATCACCGTGCGCGGGGCGAGGCGCGCGACATCTGCCTGATCCCGACCTCGGCGCATGGCACCAACCCTGCCTCTGCGACAATGGCGGGCATGAAGGTGGTGGTGGTCAAGGCGGCCGCGAATGGCGATATCGACCTCGACGATTTCCGCGCCAAGGCCGAAGCCGCGGGCACAAGGCTCGCCGCCTGCATGATCACCTATCCGAGCACCCATGGCGTTTTCGAGGATACGGTGCGCGAGGTCTGTTCGATCACCCATGCCCATGGCGGCCAGGTCTATCTCGACGGGGCAAACCTCAACGCGCTCGTCGGCCTTGTGAAGCCGGGCGAGATCGGCTCGGACGTCAGCCACCTCAACCTTCACAAGACCTTCTGCATCCCGCATGGCGGCGGCGGCCCCGGCATGGGCCCGATCGGGGTCAAGGCGCATCTGGCGCCGCATCTGCCGGGCCATCCCGAAACCGGCGGGGCCGAGGGGCCGGTGTCGGCTGCGCCCTTCGGGTCGGCCTCGATCCTGCCGATCTCCTGGGCCTATTGCCTGCTGATGGGGGGCGCCGGTCTGACCCAGGCGACACGGGTCGCGATCCTGTCGGCGAACTATATCGCAAGCCGGCTGGCGGGCAGCTATGATGTGCTGTTCAAGGGGCAGGGGGGCCGGGTCGCCCACGAATGCATCCTCGACACCCGCCCCTTTGCCGAGGTGGGCGTGACGGTCGATGACATCGCAAAGCGGCTTATCGACAGCGGCTTTCACGCGCCGACCATGTCCTGGCCGGTCGCGGGCACGCTGATGGTGGAGCCGACGGAGTCCGAGACCAAGGCAGAGCTTGACCGTTTCATCGACGCGATGTTGTCGATCCGGGCCGAGATTGCCGACGTCGAGGCAGGCACCATTGCCGCCGAAGACAGCCCCCTGCACCATGCCCCGCACACGGTCGAGGATCTGATCGCCGAGTGGACGCGCGCCTATCCGCGCGAGCAGGGCTGCTTCCCGCCGGGGGCGTTCCGGGTCGACAAGTACTGGCCGCCGGTCGGGCGGGTCGACAACGTCTGGGGCGACCGCAATCTGGTCTGCACCTGCCCGCCGATCGAATCCTACGCCGAAACGGTCGACTAGGACGCAGCGATCCGGGCGGCGGGAGCAAGGGGGCGAGCGCTCCCGCCCGTCGCCCGCGCATCGAAGATGCGCCGCCGCCCGTTGGGCCGGGCGGCCTGCGGCCGCTGCCCGCCCGATGATGGACGGTTGCGCCCGGTGACCGGCAGTCTCGACGCGCGGCTTCGACTCTGGGTTTTGCCGGTGGGTTTTGCCGGTCCGTGCCGCAGGTCCGCGCCGCGTCCGCGGCGCCACCGCCGCTCGGTCCCTCCGACCGGCGGCAGGCCCCCGGTTCCAAAAGCGCTACCTGCGGTTGGTGATCCAGCGGCACTGATAGGGGGCGAAGGTGATCTGGCCCTTGGATCCGTCGATCTTCTCGCCGCTCAGCAGATCGTACCATGCTTCGCCACCGATCAGGTTGATCGAGACCGCCGGCAGCGCGACATCGTCGCGGGTCACGTTGTGGATCGCGAAGATCGATTGCGAGCGGTCGATGCTCTGCCGCCAGAAGCCGAACAGCGCATCCCCAAGGTGCATGGTGAACTGCGTCGCATTGGGGTGGAACGCCTTTTGCCCGCAACGCAGCGTGATCCGCTGCTTCATTGCCTCCAGCACCCTTGCATGGATGCTGGCCGGGTCGTCGAGTTCGGCGCGCAACGTCGGATAGTCCCAGCGGTGGCGGTTGATCGCCCGGTTGATCCCGGTCTTCTCGACGCCCGCGTGGTCGTTCGGCGTTCCGAGCAGCGAATGGATGTAGAAGGCCGGCAGCCCCTCCAGCGCCATGACGATGGTCTGGCTGCAAAGAAAGCGCTCAAGCTGCCATTCGTCCTCGCCCGCCACGGTGCCTTTCATGGCCTCGAACCAGGTGATGTTGAGCTCATAGGGTTTTTCACCGCCGCCGGGCAGCGAGCGCATGGATACCAGCCCGCCAAAGTCGCGCACGGCCTGCACCATGGCGGCGGTTTCCTCTTCGCTCAGCAACCCCTCGGCGGGGCGCATCCCGATCCCGTCATGCGAGGCGGTGAAGTTCAGATAAGCGCAGCCAAGCTGTGCCGGCGGCATCGCCATCTGCCACTGGTTCAAGGCCCGCGTCGTGCCGTTCAGCATCGCGTGCAGAACAAGCGGCGGCAGCGAGAAATTATAGATCGCGTGGGCTTCGTTCATGTTGCCGAAATAGGACAGGTTCTCGGCGTTGGGCACATTGGTCTCGGTCAGCAGAACGGCCGGCTCGACCGCATAATCGAACAACAGCCGCATCAACCGGATGATCGCGTGGGTCTGCGGCAGGTGGATGCACGAGGTCCCGATCTCTTTCCAGATGAAGGCCACGGCATCGAGCCGGACGATCCTGATCCCGTTGTCGATGTGCAGCCGCATGATCCGCAGGAATTCCAGCAGCACCTCTGGGTTCGAGAAATCGAGATCCACCTGATCGTGGCTGAAGGTGCACCAGACATGGCGCGTGCCCATCGCCGTCTCGACCTCGCGCAACAGCGGCGAGGTTCTGGGCCGCACCACAAGGCCGATATCGTCCTCGGGGTCGGCCTCGAAAAAGAACCGGTCATAGGGCGCGTGGCCCTGACGGTATTCCTGAAACCAGTTCGAATAGCTCGAGACATGGTTCAGCACCAGATCCGACATCAGTTTGAATTCGGCGCCGATGCGGTTGATGTCGGCCCATTCCCCGAGGTTCGAGTTGACCACGCGATAGTCGGTGACGGCAAAGCCGTCGTCCGAGGTAAAGGGGAAAAACGGCAGGATATGCACGTCGTGCACGACCCCGCCGAGATAGCGCCGAAGGAAGTCATAGAGCAGGTCGAGCGGCTTGTGGTTTCCGTCCACCAGCGTGTTGCCATAGGTGATGACCAGCGTGTCGCTTTGATCCCACAGCGAATTGCCCGGCGCCCGCGCCCGTGTGCGCCGCGCCGTGCCATCGGGCCAGAACGCCGCCTGAACCTCGGCGGCCAGCGCGCCGATATCGGCCTCGGGATAGATCTGCTGCAAAAGCGTCGAGAGCTTGAGGCTGAATTTCGGGCTGTTCTTTGGCATTTTGACCATCTCTCGCGGCTTTCCTCCCGTTCAAGCGGAAAATGACGCCGGGGATCAAGGGAGAAGCGCACCGGAAGGCCGCTGCGAGCGACAGGTGAAGGATCTTCAAGTCGGCTGCCCAAGGATTACGCAGTGATGCGTCCTTGGGCGAATGGCGCGCCTGTCTGTCCGCTGTTTTCGAGGCCCCCTGTCGGGGGGACATCGACAGGATCTGCCGGAGCCGCCGCGCGCGGCAGGGCGCGGCCCGGCCCAACGCCCGGCGGCCCATCTGCGATGGGCGTCCGGGGGGCGGGAGCGCCAGGCCCCAGGACCTACCGCCGCCGCATCGCATCCCGCAGCGCATCGCCAAGCGCGCCGGTCGCAGGCTCGCGCGCCTCGCGGTCCTGCCCCTTGCCCGGGAGTTTGCCGCCGCTCTTGCCAGCACTGGTGCCGCCACCCTTTGCGCCGCGCTTGCCCGTGTCTTGCCCGCGTCCTGCACCCGCGTCGCGGTGGCTGCCGGCCCCGGCGGTCTCGCCCGCCTCGCGCTTCATTGACAGCGCGATGCGCTTGCGCGCCACGTCGACCTCGATCACCCGGACCTTCACCACGTCGCCCGCCTGTACCACCTCGTGGGGATCCTTCACGAAGCGGTCGGCAAGCTGGCTGACGTGCACGAGCCCGTCCTGGTGCACGCCGATGTCGACGAAGGCGCCGAAGGCCGCAACATTGGTCACGGTTCCTTCCAGCAACATGCCGGGGCGCAGGTCGGTCATCTGCTCGACGCCTTCGGCAAAGCGGGCGGTGACGAAATCGGGTCGCGGGTCGCGGCCGGGCTTGGCAAGCTCGGCCAGGATGTCGCGCACCGTCGGCAGGCCGAAACTGTCATCGACGAAATCCTCGGCCCGGACCCGGGTCAGCGCCGCCTCGTCGCCCATCACCGCGCGCAGGTCACGGCCGCAGGCGGCGACGATCTTCCTTGCCACACCATAGGCCTCGGGGTGCACGGCCGAAGCGTCGAGCGGTTCCTTGCCGCCCTGGATGCGCAGGAACCCCGCGCATTGCTCGAAGGCGCGGGGGCCAAGCCGCGAGACCTTCAGCAGATCCTTGCGTGTGGAAAAGGCCCCGCTGGCGTTGCGATGTGCCACGATTGCCTCGGCCAGCGACGGCCCCAGACCCGAGACCCGGGCCAGAAGCGGCGCCGAGGCCATGTTCAGATCGACCCCGACCGCGTTCACTGCATCCTCGACCACCGCGTCGAGCGAGCGTTGCAGCCGGCCCTGATCCACGTCGTGTTGGTACTGGCCGACGCCGATTGCCTTGGGCTCGATCTTGACCAGTTCGGCCAGCGGGTCCTGCAGGCGCCGCGCGATCGAAACCGCGCCGCGCAGGCTGACGTCAAGCTCAGGGAATTCCCGCGCCGCCAGTTCCGAGGCGGAATAGACCGAGGCACCGGCCTCGGACACCACCGCCTTCACCGGCTTCGGCGCCGGCAGGTCGGCCAGAAGGTCCGTGACCAGCCGTTCGGTCTCGCGGCTCGCCGTGCCGTTGCCGATGGCGATCAGCGCGACGCCATGGCGGCGGATCAGCGCCGACAGCGCCGCCTTGGCGCCGGTGACGTCGTTCCTTGGCTGGAAGGGATAGACGGTCTCGGTCGCCAGCACCTTGCCGGTTTCATCGACGACCGCGACCTTGACGCCGGTGCGGATGCCGGGGTCGAGCCCCATCGTGGCCTTGGCCCCTGCAGGGGCGGCCAGCAGCAGCGCCTTCAAGTTGCGGGCAAAGACCTGGATCGCCTCTTCCTCGGCGCGGCCGCGCAGGTCGGCAAGCAGGTCGAGCATCATGGTCAGGCTCAGCCTTGTGCGCCACGCCCAGCCCGCGATGCCGCGCAGCCACAGATCGCCCGGCCCATCGCTGCGGGTTTCGAGAGCGGCACAGATCATCGCCTCGACCCGCGGCAGTCCTGCCTCCGGGTCGGGCTGGATATCGAGCCGCAGTGCACCCTCGTTCGCGCCTCGCAGCATTGCCAGCGCCCGGTGGCTTGGCACGTCGGCCCATGTCTCGCGATGGTCGAAATAATCCGAATACTTGGCGCCCTTGGTTTCCTCGCCTTCGATGACCCGGGCGGTCAGGAAGGCTTCCTTCTGCAGGAACCCGCGCAGCCGCCCGATCAGGTCGGCGTTCTCGGACAGGCTTTCAACCACGATGTCGCGCGCCCCCGACAGCGCCGCCTTCACATCGGGCACCTCTTCGGAAAGATAGCCGGCGGCCAGTGCCTCGGGATCCAGACTGCGGTCTGCCTGGATTGCCTCGACCAGTGCGCCAAGGCCGCGTTCGCGGGCGATCATTGCCCGGGTGCGCCGCTTTGGCTTGTAGGGCAGATAGAGATCTTCCAGCACGGCCTTGGTGTCGGCGCCCCGCAGCTTTGCTTCCAGATCCCCGGTCAGCTTGCCTTGTTCGCGCACCGATTCGAGGATGGCCGCGCGCCGCGCCTCAAGCTCCGTCAGATAGGCCATGCGCTCGGCCAGCGTTCGCAACTGGGTGTCGTCAAGCCCGCCGGTCGCCTCCTTGCGATAGCGTGCGATGAAGGGAACGGTCGCGCCCTCGGCCAGCAGCTTGTTCGCGGCCTCGACCTGGGCCGGCCGGGCGCCGATTTCCGTGGCAACGATCTGGGTGATGCGGGGAGATGTCTTGGCGGTCATGGCGGCCCGTTCTTGATGGCTGGGAGATCATTCCTAGCGGGCTTGCTCGCGCGTTCCAAGTGGTCGCGGACGCAACGTCACAGCCTTGCGAGTGTGGCGCCTTCATCCTCGAGCCGCGCGCGCACGGTGCGCGAGATATGAAGGCTGCCGGGCGTGTCGCCGTGAACGCAGACCGACCGGATCGGGCAGGGCAGCCGGCGCCCCGAGGCGCAGAGGATCGCGCCGTCGCGGACCATTGTCGCGACCTGTTCGGCGGCGGCATCGGCGTCGTGGATCACCGCACCGGGCTGGCTGCGCGGCAAAAGCGTGCCGTCGTCGGCATAGGCACGGTCGGCATAGATCTCGGCCGCCCAGTCGGCACCGATTTCGCGGGCCGCCGTCTCCATCGCGGTCAGCGGCATGACCAGCAGCACAAGGCCCGGTTCGGCCGACAGCGCCGCCAGATAGCAGAGCCGCGCCAGATCCGGGCTTTCGGCCGCCATGTTCGCCAATGCGCCGTGCAGCTTGACATGGCGCAGCGCCCCGCCCGCGGCCCGCGCCATCACTGCCGCGGCGCCGACCTGATAGCGGATCAGGTTGGCAAGGCTCTCGTCGGGCATCTGGATGCGTCTGCGGCCAAAGCCCTGAAGATCGGCAAATCCCGGATGCGCGCCGATCCCCACCCCGCGTGCCACCGCCGCCGCCATGGTGCGCGCCATCACGTCCGGATCGCCGGCATGAAAGCCGCAGGCCACGTTGGCCGAGGTCACGATGTCCAGAAGGGCTTCGTCGCAGCCGAGGTCCCAGCGACCGAATCCCTCGCCGACGTCGGAATTGAGATCCACCTTCAGGCTCATGGCCCGTCCTCCCCGGTCTGCTCCCAGGGCAGGTCTTCGCCGGTCACGGCGCCGCCGACAAGCTGATAGGCCAGAAGATCGGGGATATCGCGCGGATCCCGGATCAACGGCTCGGCCCGGGCGGCAACCTCGCGGGCAAGCTGCGCAGGCGTGCGGTAGTCGGCCCGCGCCGCCTGCGGCGTGACAAAGGCAAACCGCAGCGGCGCGCCGGTCGTCGCCTGCATCACGCGCGGCAGGTCCTGCGGCAGCACCGTGCCGACGCGGGGATAGCCGCCGATGGTCTGGCATTCGCAGCCCAGTACATAGGGCACGCCGTCGCCCGCGATCTGCACATCGCCCGGCACTACGGTTTCCGACAGCAGCGACCGGCCGTCGAGCGGCGCAAAGCCCTCGCCATCGTGGTGCAGGCGCACGCCCTGACGGTTGCCCCAGGCGGTCCGCTTGAAGTCGGTCGCGCAGAAACGGGCGATCTCGGCGTCGGAGAACAGTGCGGTCTGCGGACCCGCGAGCAGCCGGATCGTGCCGCCGGAGAAGCGCTCGGCCGGGACAAGCCTGCGCGCCGTGCGCCCGGGCAGAGGGTCGGCACCAAGCGGCAGAATGCTGCCCGGTTCGACCGGCCCGAGCAGCCCCGCCGCCAGATGCGCCCCGCGCCCGCCGACCACCTGCGGCAGGTCGATGCCACCGGCGGCAGAGAGATAGCCATAGTGCCCCCGGCCCGAGGGCGTCAGGCGCAACCATGCGCCGGGGCCAAGCAGGTGGCAGGCAGACCAGGCCAGGCGCTCGCCATCCGCGGTCGCGGCCATCGGCGCGCCGGTCAGCGCGACCCAGACCGCGCCCTCTGTCTCGATCTCGACCGCCGATCCGGTCATTTCAAGCGCGGCAAGTTCTGGCGACTGGCCGAGCAGCGCGGCGCCTTCGGCAAGCGCTGCCACGTCGGCCGCACCGCCGCGCGAAAGCCCGGAGGCCAGAAATCCGACGCGCCCGAGGTCCTGCACCGTCACGCCCGGACCGCCACGGCGCAGGATCAACGCCCGGCTCATGCCAGCGGCTCCGCGGTTGCGCCGCCCGCGGGGGCGCTTGCCAAGGCCTCAAGGTCCTTGGGCGCGACCGGGTCAAAGACGATCTCGTCGCCGGGCGACAGCGGGAAGGCGGGATCGCCCGTCGGGCGGAAGCAGCGGAATGCGGTCTGCCCGATGTGGTACCAGCCCGTGGCGCTTTCGGCGGGGAACAGCACGCACTGGCGGACAGCGAGCGCCACGGCACCGGGCGGCACGCGGGTCTTGAGGTCGCTCTGGCGCGGCAGGTTCCAGCGATCCGGCAATTCGCCGAGATAGGGTTGGCCGGGGGCAAAGCCGATTGCCATGACGCGCAGCCTGCAGGCGGCAATCTCGGCCACGGCCTCGGCCGTGCTGATGCCCGCGAGGGAGGCTGCAAGCTCGAGCTGGGGGCCATGGTCGCCGCCAAGGACGGTCGGGATGCGCCAGAGGCGTCGGTTGTGGGGTAGCGGGGCCCGATACCAGTCGCGGCTGTCGAGAAGCGCGCGCAACCCATCCGTCAACGACGCGGGATCGGCGGCGTCGGGGTCAAAGCGCAGGTAGGTGCCGGCCAGCGAGCTGGAAATCTCCGCCACGCCCGGAAACGCGGCCGCATCCACGGCCGCCCGAAACGCCAGCGCGGCGCGATTGGCGGGCTCGGACAGGCGGGCGGCGAACTGCACCAGGATCCCGTCGAGCCCGAGCGCGCCAATGCGGGGGAAGACCTGTGGGGGCGTGGCGGTCATCCGGGGGCGGTTCCTGCTGTCGGCGGCAGTCTGCCCAGAGGTTCTAGGCCGAGAGCGGGATGGATGGAACCGTCGCGCTCCGTCGCGCGATTCAGCGATGTCTGGTCCGCGCCCGCCGAGGCTGGCGCGAAACAGTCATACCGCAGGTATGTCTCCCTCGATGGCCGGGGCCGCGCGGCGGTCGAGGCGCCGCGCGCCGAAGTCAGTCCGAAACGCCTCCGGCTTCGATCAGCTTGGCACTGAACTCCTCATAGGCCTTGCGCCAGGCGGCTTCGAGCTCGGGCGTGAACCTCTCGCCGAGTTTGCTGCGCAACGTGTCCATCAAGGCCTCTTCCATCGGCTTGAAATGCTCGGCCTTGACCCCGAGGGTGGCATGCAGGTGACCGAGCGTGGCGTAGTCGACCTTGCCGCTGCCCGGATTCTCGAGGTCGGTCAGGATCGTCCCCAACGTGGTCATGAACCGCATGCCCTGACCCTTCAGATCCTCGCGGAACAACTGTCGCAGATGCGGCGCCCGTTCGAACAGCTTTTCGTAGAATTCGATCGAGGTCGGTTCCAGATAGGGCCGCAGGTCAGAAAAACTCTGATGGACCAGGGCGAGCTCTTTGTCAGATGGCGGCATGGCGGTCTCCTCTTGCGTTCTCGTATTCCGGACTCAAGACTGTCACGGTTCTTTGGGCATCGACTTGACTTGTCGCAAATCCGGCGCTTTGCCGCAGGTTGTTGACGTTCCTGCCCCGGCAGACGGTCGGCGGTGCCGTCGTCGATGCCTTATTGCGCCGGAAACGCCGGTCAGGGCGCTGCCGCGGGCACCTTTGCCGGCGTATCCCTTGGAATCCGCGGGTGCTGCATTATTTATTCGTGAAGTGGAATGTAAAGGAGCCGCGGCGATGAGCGCCAACCTCAAAGTCACGTGTCACGATTGTGGCACGACCAACCGTGTGCCGGCGGACCGTCTGGGCGCCGGGCCGAAATGTGGAACCTGTGGCGCCAGGCTGGTGGATGGAAAGGTCCACGAACTTGATTTTCGTGGCCTCGAGAAGGCGGCGCGCACCGACGAACTGCCGCTGCTGGTGGATTTTTGGGCCGCCTGGTGCGGGCCCTGCCGCGCCATGGCGCCGGAATTCGCCCGTGCGGCCAATGCGCTGCAGGGGACCGCACGGTTTGCCAAGGTCGATACCCAATCGAACCCCGATGCGACGGTTCGGTACGACATCCGTGGCATTCCGGCGTTGATCCTGTTTCAGGGCGGGCGCGAGGTCGCGCGGTTGGCCGGTGCCCGGCCGGCATCACAGATCGAAGCCTTCGTGCGCGAAAACGCCAAGCTGCCCGCTTGACAACCTGACGCGCATGCGCCAAATCCAGCCACCGTGGGGCCGTAGCTCAGTTGGGAGAGCGCGTCGTTCGCAATGACGAGGTCAGGGGTTCGATCCCCCTCGGCTCCACCAGATACGTTATTCAAGTATTTGATTTATATTGGGAAAGAGAGGATGCCGGATAGGGCGTCCCCTGCAACTTTCCCCAATGCGTTCTGGAAGGCCCCGGAATTTATCGGAACCACTAGCCGGAACGCCCTGCTGCGTTCAGCGATAAGCCCGCCTCCACCCTGCGGTCACGGCTTCCGATTCGGAGCAGATCCACCGCTTTCCTTTCTCGGTCGAGTTGCGGGTGCGGTCGTAGTCTCGCTGCCCTGGCAGGTGGTAGATCCTCCCCGAGTCGGAGATGTTGCCCTTGCTCTTGCACCCCGCTGGCCCTGCCTCAGGTGCACTCTACGCCGACGCATGCCGGTAAGTTTCGGGTGGGATCGCTTCGCCCTGCCAGACACCGCGGCCCGCCTTGGCCGCTTTTGTCTCGGCCTCCACGGCGTCGAGCGAATACCGGCGACAGGCACAGGCCGCCCCAAGTTCGACCGTCTCGGCGTCCATGTCTTTGCCAGCCGCATAGCAAACGGCGACCACCCTGCCATAGCGGTCATGGTCGCGGGGCTCACAGACCAGCTTCCTGCCGGCCAAGAGGCCCGTCAGCCTTTCGCCAGACGGATTTGTCAGGTTGTTGACCCTGCCCGGCCCTGTCCGCGGGCCAGGATCTGGACATAGGGGGCAAGGCTCATTCCGCCGCCTCGGACACGCGGGCGCCCCCCAGAAGTGCGGCGATCTCGGACCGGCAGGACCCGCAGTTCGTACCGGCAGACAGGGCCGCGCCGACCGCCTCGACGCTCATCAGGCCCCCGGTCTCGATCGCGGAGAGGATGGTGTTCACGCCGACGCCGAAGCACGAGCATAGGACGGGTCCGGGATCGGGTCGGTCGGCGGGCGCGCGCCCGGTCAGCACGTCGTCCCCGGGCAAGGTCGACAGGTAGTCTCGCATGACCGCCACGGGTCCAGGTGCGGCAAAGAACGCCGCGATCAGTCGACTGCCTTCGTGAAACGCCAGCCGCGCGAGGCCGCGCGCCGGATCGCTCAGCATCTGGACGTCGGCGTCGGGCAGGCCGAACAGCGCCCTGGCCTCGGCTTCCCAATCCCGGGGGGTCGCTCTTCCCGCAAGCTCCAGCCGCCAGCCGCTCTCGCTGCGCGCCACGGCCCAATAGTCGCTGGCGGGCCGGACCGGGCGGGAAGAGACCGCGAACCCGTACCACGCCGCGCCGTAGGGACGCACGGCGCAGACGGAGGCCTTGCTTTCAGGCTGGCCCGAGACCGGGTCGGTCGCTCCAGCGACCAGCGCGTCGATGCGCCCGGTCGGCGCGGTCTCGCCCGTCCAGTGGATTGGCGCAAAGACCGTGCCGCGCTGGACCGCCTCGGTGAGCGTCGCCCGCAGGACCGCGATCCCGGTCGGAGACGAGAGCTCGACCAGCGTATCTGGCCCGATCGCCAGGTCGGCGGCATCGTGGGGGTGGATCTCGACGAAGGGCTCGGCCATGTGGCCCGACAGGCGCGGAGAGGTCCCGGTGCGGGTCATCGTGTGCCAATGGTCTCGCACCCGGCCGGTGTTCAGACGGAACGGAAAGCGCGGTGCCCGTTTCGCGGCCGGTCCGCGCCATGTCACCGGGATCATCTGCATGCGGCTGGTCTTGTGGAACGACTTGCCGTCCGCAAAGAAGCGCCCGCCTTGTCGGGCCGCCACCGGCCAGCGGGTCGGGGAAAGCGCGGCGTAGTGCGTGTCGCTCAGGTCCGACAGGCCCGAGATGTCGAAGTCACGCCCGAGCGTCCCCGCGATCCCGGACAGGGCCGCGTGCTCGCGGAAGATCTCGGCCGGGCTGTCGTAGTCGAACGCCGCCCCGAACCCCATGCGCCTCGCGACCTGCGCGATGTGCCACCAGTCGGGCCGGGCATTGCCCGGGGCGGGCAGCACGGCGCGCTGGCGAGAGATCGTGCGGTCGGAGTTGGTGACCGTCCCGTCCTTCTCGGCCCAAGCACTGGCGGGCAAGAGCACGTCGGCCAGCCGCGCCGTGTCGGTCGCTGGCGTGATATCCGAGACGACGGTGAAGTCGCAGGCCGCGATTGCGGCCCGCACGGCGTCCGCCTCGGGCAAGGTCACGGCGGGGTTCGTATGCATGATCCACAGGGCCTTGATCCGGCCCTCCGCCACGGCCCTGAACATCTCGACCGCCCTCAGACCGGGCGCGTCGGGAATGCGCGGAGCCTGCCAGAATTCTCGCACCGCCGCGCGGTGGGTCGCGTTCTCGAGATCGAGGTGACAGGCGAGCGTATTGGCAAGGCCACCGACCTCGCGCCCGCCCATGGCGTTTGGCTGGCCGGTGACGCTGAAGGGGCCCATCCCGGGCTTGCCGATGCGGCCCGTCGCGAGGTGGCAGTTGAGGATGGCGTTCACCTTGTCGGTGCCGCTGCTCGACTGGTTGACGCCTTGGCTGAAGACCGTGACGACCCGTTCGGTGCCGAGCCACATGCTAAAGAAGCGGTCGATCAGCGCCCGGTCGAGCTCCGTTGGCGCAAGGCTGTCGCCCCGTGCGGCCGCGATCGTGGCATCGAAGCCGTCGACCCGGCCAACGTAGGCCGCGTCAACCGCGCTGCCATCGCAGATTGCCGCAAGCAGCCCGTTGAACAGCGCCACGTCCGATCCGATGCGCAGCGGCAGGTGCAGGTCCGCCCCTTCGCAGGTCGCGGTCCGGCGCGGATCGATGACGACGACCTTCGTCCCGCGCGCGGCCTTTGCGGCCAGGATGCGCTGGTGCAGGATCGGATGGCACCACGCCAGGTTAGAGCCGACAAGAACCACCAGATCGGCCTGGTCCAAGTCCTCGTAGGTACCAGGTACCGTATCGGTACCGAAGGCGCGCTTGTGCCCCGCGACGGTGGATGACATGCAGAGCCTCGAATTGGTGTCGATATTCGCGGTGCCGACGAAGCCCTTCATGAACTTGTTGGCGACGTAGTAATCTTCGGTCAGCATCTGACCGCTGGCGTAGAAGGCCACGCTGTCGGGGGAATGTGCGTCGATCGTCGCCCTGAACCGCTCCGCCACGAGATCCAGCGCCGCATCCCAGCCGGCCTCCTGCCCGCCGATGCGCGGGGCCAGCAGCCGCCCCTCGTGCCCCACGGTCTGGCCCAGCGCCGAGCCCTTGGAGCACAGCCGTCCCCGGTTGGCCGGGTGGTCGGGGTCGCCACGGACGGACAGGCCCTGGCCGTCCCGCGACAGGATCACGCCGCAGCCGACCCCACAGTAGGGACAGGTCGAGCGGACCTCGCTCACGCGGCGCTCCGGCGGCCGATGGCCGCGTCGTCGATCAGGATGCGGCCCGCCTCGACCCGGACCGGGTAGGTTGCGATGCGGCCCTCGTCGGCGCCCTGCGCCTCGCCGGTCTCCAGCGACCAGACCCAGTTGTGCAGCGGGCAGGTCACGCGGCGGCCGTGGACGATGCCCTCGCTGAGAGGTCCACCCTTGTGCGCGCAACTGTTCGAGGTCGCAAAGACCTCTTCCGCGTCGGTGCGGAACAGGGCGACGCAGCCGGCTGCGGTCTTGACCACCCGTGCGCCGCGCAGGGGGATATCCTCCAGCGCGCCAATGTCGATCCAGCTCATTCTGCGGCCTCCAGCGTCAGGTTTGCGATTGGGGCGAAGGCGCACGCCTTTTCGCGCACCGCCAGCTCCGCCCAGGGGTCGGTCTGATAGATCGTCTGGCTCAGGTCGAAACGGTCGACCAGCGCCTTGCGTTCAGGCGCATCGCCAAGCGTCTGCTGCACCCAGTCGAGGCCGACCTTGGCCAGCCACTTGTAGGGCCGGTCCAGATATCTGGCGTGCTCGCGGTAAAGCTGGATGAAAGCGACGGTCCACTCCACCGCCTCGTCCTCGGTCGCGACTTTGACCAGCGGCTGGACCTCCTTGACGTCCATGCCCGCCGCGCCGCCGACCCCGATCTCGAAGCCGCTGTCGACGCAGACGATGCCGACGTCCTTGCAGGTCGCCTCGGCGCAGTTGCGCGGACAGCCTGAGACGGCCAGCTTGACCTTGTGCGGCGTCCAGGAGCCCCAGAGCCGCTTCTCTAGCCGGATGCCAAGACCGGTGCTGTCCTGCGTGCCGAAGCGGCAGTGGTCGGTGCCGACGCAGGTCTTCACGGTCCGCAACCCCTTGGAATAGGCATGCCCCGAGACAAGGCCTGCCGCGTTCAGATCGGCCCAGATGGCGGGCAGGTCCTCGCCCTTCACGCCCAGCAGGTCGATGCGCTGGCCCCCAGTGACCTTGACCGTAGGCACGTCGTACTTGTCGGCCGCGTCCGCGATGGCGCGCAGCTCGTCCGCGGTGGTGATGCCGCCCCACATGCGCGGCACGACGGAAAAGGTGCCGTCCTTCTGGATGTTGGCATGCTTGCGTTCGTTCACGAACCGGCTTTGCGGGTCGTCGCGATAGTCGAGCGGCCAGTCGGCCAGCAGATAGAAGTTCACCGCCGGACGGCAGACGTGGCAGCCGTTGGGCGTGCGCCAGCCGAGTTCCTGCCAGACCGCCGTCTGCGACTTGAGGCTGCGCGACTTGATCAGGCGGCGCACATCCTCGTGGCTGAGGTCCGTGCAGTCGCAGACCTTTTGCGCGGTGGGCATCTGGAACGCATCGCCCAAGGTCGCGGCCAGCACCTGCTCCACCAGGCCCGTGCAGGTCCCGCAGGAGGCGCTTGCCTTCGTCTGCGCACGCACGGTGCCCAGATCGGTGGCCCCATCCTCGATCGCCTCGACGATCCGGCCCTTGCAGACACCGTTGCAGCCGCAGATCTCTGCGTCAGCCGGCAAGGCTGCAACGGCGGCCAAAGGGTCCGCTGTGGTCCCTCCCTGGTAGGCCGGTCCGAAGACCAGCGTGTCGCGCATATCCGAGATGTCGGTGCCGTTGCGGATCAGGCCGAAGAACCAGTTGCCGTCCGCCGTGTCGCCGTACAACACCGCGCCGATCAACGTGTCGTCCTCGACGACCAGCCGCTTGTAGATGCCTCGGGCGGGATCGCGAAAGACGATGTCCTCGCGCCCCGGCCCGTCGCCGAAATCGCCCGCGCTAAAGAGATCGCACCCCGTGACCTTCAGCTTGGTCGACAGCTGCTTGGGCGCGAAGGCCGCCTTCTGCCCAATGAGCGTCGCCGCCAGCACCTTGGCCTGATCGTAGAGCGGCGCGACGAGCCCGAAGAGCTGACCCGCGAACTCCACACATTCGCCCACGGCAAAGATGTCCGCGTCCGAGGTCCGCATCTGCGCGTCCACCGCGATGGCCTTGTTCACCACCAGCCCGGACTGCCGGGCCAGCGCGACGGAGGGGCGGATCCCCACGGCCATCACCACGAGGTCCGCCGGCAGGACGGTGCCGTCCTCCAGTTCCACCGCCTCGACGCGGCCCTCGCCCCGGATGCACCTGGTGGAGGCCTGGGTCATGACGGCGATGCCGCGCCGCTCGAGGTCGGCGCGCAAGAGGTAGCCCGCGGCGGGGTCCAGCTGACGTTCCATCAGGTGGCCCGCCAGGTGCAGCACTGTGACCTCCAGCCCGCGCATCCGCAGGCCGGCGGCAGCTTCCAGGCCCAAGAGGCCGCCGCCGATGACCACGGCCCGCGATCCGGGCCTCGTGTCGATCATGCGGTTGGTGTCGTCCAGGTCGCGATAGGCGATGACGCCGTCCAGATCGTGGCCGGGACAGGGGATGATGAACGGGTCCGAGCCGGTGCCGAAGACCAGCCTGTCGTAGGGCACCTCGCCCCGTTCGCCGATGACCACCTTGCGGTCGCGGTCTATCCCGGTGACCCGCTCGCCGAAGCGGCAGGTGACCCCGTGGGCCGCGTACCAGTCGTCGTCGTGGGTGACGATCTCCGCAAAGCTCTTCTCGCCCGACAGCACCGGAGAGAGCATGATGCGGTTGTAGTTGCCCCGCGGCTCTGCGTTGAAGAGGGTCACGCGATAGGCGGTCGGATCGGCCTCTAGGAGATGCTCCAGCAGACGGCCCGAGGCCATGCCAGCGCCTATGACGACAAGTCTTTCCATGCTCCGCTCCTCAGCAATACCAGGCGACGATATGGGACAGCTCGCCGCCCCTGTGGATCGGCAGCGCGACCATCATCGCGTAGCCACGTGCGGCGGCCCCCGTCTCGGTCACGGGGAGGCCTGTGCCCAGTACGCGGCCGACAGGGCCTTCCCAGACGGTCGCCTCGCGCTCCCGGCCCGCGTTCTCGGGGTCCCAGAGGGGACCGTCGCGGTCGCAGATGCCGTCGATCAGCTTCGCGGTGCGACCGGCGCGCGCGTCCCAGATCTCGAATCTGCGGGCGATGGGAGTGCCCTTGGCCGACAGGAGCGTCAGGACGAAGGTCGCCCCTCCGGGCACCTGCAGCGGCACACCAAGGCCGGTGGTCAGACCGGCCTGACCCGCGGATTCGGACCGCACGAAACGGTAGCCCGAGCCAAGGTCGCGCATTAGGATCGGCGTCTGCGCCGACCAGACGCTGCCGGGCAGGCCCTGGCCTTTCGGGAATTGCGTGTGCTGGCTGACCCATTCGAAGTGCTTCGCGGCCCCGTAATATCCGTCGGCCAGCGTCAGGATCCCTTCCGCCTCCGCCCAGACCTCGATCGCGCCGGTCCGCTCGGCATCATCGGCGCACAGGACGACCAGAACCGCCTTCAGCGTCTTGCCCGCAAAGACGGGGATGGCCACGGCGCAGGTCAGTCCGGCCTCCTTCGCGGCATCCGTGCGCTTGAAATAGGAGCCGTCGAAGTCCTTCAGGACCACCGGCCGCGCCTCGGCCCAGGCCTTGCCGGGCAGACCTTCGCCCTTGGCAAAACTTTCCGTGCGCGAGGCCTCGGCGAAGCGCGCGTGCGCCCCGTAGACGCCGCCGGACAGAGCCAGCCGGTCGCCATCGGGCGTCCAGATCTCCGCGACCTCGACGAAGGTCCGCCCATTTTCCAGAACCGTATCCATCGCCGTCACTCCGCTGCCATGGCCGGGTTGGCCGACTTGGTCTCGGGACGTGCGCCGTGCTCGTATTCCTCAAGGAAATTCAGCACCTGTTCGCGGTATAGATAATAGTCGGGGTGTTCGAGCAGCGCCTTGCGCGACCGCGGGCGCGGCAGGTCCACGTCCACGATCTTGCCGATGGTCGCCTGCGGGCCGTTTGTCATCATCACCACGCGGTCGGCCAGAAGGATCGCCTCGTCAACGTCGTGGGTGACGCAGATCGCGGTGACCTTGGTGCGGTCCCAGACCTCCATCAGCACCTCTTGCAGCTCCCAGCGGGTGAGGCTGTCGAGCATCCCGAAGGGCTCGTCCAGCAGCAGCAGCTTGGGGCTGAGCGCAAAGGCACGGGCGATGCCGACCCGCTGCTTCATGCCGTTGGAGAGCTCGACGGCGGGCTTGTCCATCGCGTCGGCCAGGCCCACCCGTTCCAGGTAATATTCCACCACGTCCTGCCGCTCGGCGCGGCTGGCGCGGGGATAGACCTTGTCCACGCCCACGGCGCAATTCTCGCGCGCGGTCAACCACGGAAAGAGCGACGGCGACTGGAACACCACGGCGCGCTCGGGGTCGGCACCCATGATGTGGCGGCCGTCCAGCTTGATAGCGCCCTTCGAGATCTCGTTCAGACCGGCGGCCATCGTCAGCACGGTGGACTTGCCGCAGCCCGAATGGCCGATCAGCGAGATGAACTCGCCGCGGTCCATCTTGAGGTCGAAATCCTCGACCACCGTCAGTGGTCCCTTGGGCGTCGGATAGACCTTGTGGAGCTGCGAGAAGTCCAGAAACCGCTTGTCGATCAGACCGGCCTGCGCTTCCTTTTCGGCCTTGGGCACCGTGTGGATCGGGGTCACGTTCGGCAGGGTTTTCTGGCCGCCCGCCTCGGTCTTGATGCCCACATCCATCAGGTAGCCGGTGATATCGGCGCGAAGGCGCTTGAAGCCTTCGTGGTGGTTCATGGCGCCGCGTTCGCGCGGGCGGGGAATGTCCACCTTGAACTCGCGGCCGAGCGTGCCGTTCGGGTTCAGCGCGACGATCCGGTCGGCCAGCACGATTGCCTCGTCCACGTCATTGGTGACGAGCACGCAGGTCTGCTTTTCCTGGCTCCAGATCGCCTCGATCTCGTCGGCGAGGTTGGCGCGGGTCAGCGCGTCGAGCGCCGAGAGCGGCTCGTCCAGCAGCAGGACCTCGGGGTTCATCGCCAGCGCCCGGGCCACGTTGACGCGCTGGCGCATGCCGCCCGAAAGCTCGGCCGGGCGGCGCCGCGCGGCGTGGGACAGGCCCACCATCTTCACGTAGTGCTCAACCTTGGCGTCCTTTTCCTTGCCCGCCATCCTGGGGAAGACCGTATCGACGGCCAGTCGCACGTTGCCCGACACGGTCAGCCAGGGCATCAGCGAATAGCTTTGAAAGATTACGCCACGCTCGGGACCGGGGCCGGTGACGGCTTCGTCGCGAAAGGTGACCTTGCCGGAAGTGGGGCTCTCGAGCCCCGCCATGAGGTTGATCAGGGTCGTCTTGCCGGTGCCGGAAAACCCCAGCAGCACGAGGAACTCGCCTTCGGCCACGTCAAGGTCGATGTCTTTCAGCACCGGCGTTTCGCCGTGGCTTTTCGACACGTTTTTGAATGTCAGGATACCCATGGTAACTCCTTGAATGCGCTATGGCCTTGCGACTCGAGCGCCGATCACCGCTGGTTTGTGAAGGTGAAGGCCGCCTGGATCGCGAACATCAGCCGGTCCAGCAGAAAGCCGATGATCCCGATGGTGAGGACCGCGACCATGATCCGCGCGAGGCTTGAGGAGCTGCCGTTCTGGAACTCGTCCCAGACGAACTTGCCGAGCCCCGGGTTCTGCGCCAGCATCTCGGCCGCGATCAGCACCATCCAGCCCACGCCAAGCGACAGGCGCAGCCCGGTGAAGATCAGCGGCAGGGCAGAGGGCAGCACCAGCTTGGTGATCTTGGTCCAGGTGTTCATCTTCAAGACCTTGGAGACATTGATCAGGTCCTTGTCGATGGAGGCGACCCCCAGCGCAGTGTTGATCAGCGTCGGCCAGAGCGAGCAGAGGGTCACGGTGATCGCAGACACAAGGAACGACTTGGCGAAGAGTCCGTCGTTCGTCACATAGACCGCCGAGACGATCATTGTGACGATGGGCAGCCAGGCGAGAGGGCTCACGGGCTTGAAAATCTGGATGATTGGGTTCAGCGCCGCATTCGCGGTGGGCGACAGGCCCGCCAGGATGCCAAGGGGTACCGCGACAGCGGTGGCGACTAGAAAGCCGAAGAACACAGTTCCAATGGAAGTGCGGATCTGCTGGTAGAAGGACGGCGCTCCGGTATAGGCGGGCTCGGTCGGTGCCTGCCCCTTCGCGATCCGGCGTTCGTTGAGCGCGGCGACCTGTTCCTGAAACCGCGCGCGGTTTTCCCCGGTGCGCACGGCGTCGGCGTGCAGGCCGCGCGCCTCGGTCCAGACCTGCGCCGGACCGGGAACCGCCCCCAGCGACGTCTGCACTTGCGGCGCGAGAACGGCCCAGAGCGTCAGGAAGGCGGCGATCGCAACGAGCGGCACGCCCAGAAGGCGCCAGATCTCCCGCGCCTGTGCGCGGGGATTGTCGCCCGCGATGGCGCGCAACAGAGGCGTGACGAAGGACAGGCCCAGCACGCTGAACCAGGCGTCGGCCTTGTTGATGCGCGTGAACCAGACGGCGCGGCGGGCTTCGCGGTGATTGGCATCGAGAGTGTTCGGATCAACGGCGGTCATGGCAGGCTCCGGGGGGCGAATGAGGGGGAGAGGAAGAGGCCCCGGCGCGCGCGGCCGGGGCGCGGGGATCAACCTTGCACGCCCGATCCGTCGACGGTCTGGCCGGTCTTCAGGCCGATCGGCAGGCTCTCGAGGTAGGCCCCCGGGCGGCGTCCATCGTAGGGGATGCCGTCGATGATATCGCCCGCAGGGGTCGGGGCCTTGAAGCCGTCCGTCTCCCAGGGAAAGCCGTCCTCTGGGGCGAGACCCTCGTCGACCAGCATTCGCGCGGCCTGCAGATAGATGTCGGGGCGATAGACGCTCTTGGCGGTGTTGAAATACCACTGGTCGTCCTTGGACTCCGGGATCTGCCCCCAGCGGCGCATCTGGGTCAGATACCAGATTGCGTCCGAATAGTAGGGATAGGTGGCGTTGTAGCGGAAGAAGACGTTGAAATCGGGGACCTCGCGCACGTCGCCTTCCTCGTATTCGAAGGTGCCGGTCATCGAGGCGGCGATGACCTCTTCATCGGCGCCGACATATGCGGAACGCGACAGGATCGAGACCGCCTCTTCGCGGTTGGCGTTGTCGTTCTCATCGAGCCAGATCGCCGCCCGGATCAGAGCCTTGGTCAGCGCCAGCGTGGTGTTGGGGTTTTCTTCGGCGAAGGCGGCGGTGATGCCAAAGACCTTCTCGGGGTTGTTCTTCCAAATCTCGTAGTCGGTGATGACCGGCACCCCGATCCCCTTGAAGACCGCCTGCTGGTTCCAGGGTTCGCCCACGCAATAGCCGTGGATGGTGCCCGCCTCGAGGGTCGAGGGCATCTGCGGCGGCGGCGTGACCGACAAGAGCACGTCGGCGTCGATCTGGCCGGTGGCGTCGCCGTTTGCATAGAAGCCGGGGTTCAGCCCGCCCGCGGCCAGCCAGTAGCGAAGCTCGTAATTGTGGGTCGAGACGGGAAAGACCATGCCCATCTTAAAGGCTTCGCCGTTCTTGTTGAACTCTCTGACCGCCGGCACCAGGGCCGCGGCCGAGATCGGGTGCTGCGGCATGCCGTCGGCGTTCTCGGGGATGCTCGGCTTCATCATCTCCCACACCTCGTTCGACACGGTGATGCCGTTGCCGTTCAGGTCCATGGAGAAGGGCGTGACGATATGCGCCTCGGTGCCGTAACCGATGGTGGCGGCGAGCGGCTGACCGGCGAGCATGTGGGCGCCGTCGAGCGTGCCGTCGATGACGCCGTCCAGCAGCACCTTCCAGTTGGCCTGTGCTTCGAGGGTGACGAAGAGCCCTTCGTCGAGGAAGTAGCCCTGCTCGTAGGCGACCGCGAGCGGCGCCATGTCGGTCAACTTGATGAAGCCCAAGGTCAGCTCGCTCTTCTCGAGCTCCAGCATCTGCGCCGCGACGGGGCCGGCAAGAAAGGTGCTGGCCGCGAGGCCGATCAGGATCTGTTTCATGGTGTCGTCCCCAGTAAGGGCCGGCTTCGGGGCCGGCGAAACACGAAAAAAGCCGCTGACGCACTTCGCCTGGTTGGCGAAGGGTCGAGCGGCTTTGCTCATCTCCCCGGTCGTTCGGGTGTTCGGTCGTGGCGGGCCCCGTTGCCTGCCGACCTCTGAAACATGTGACAGCGGGTGTCGTAAGGGAAGCGATTTCCGCTTCAAACGGTGCGGTTGCGCCGCATTGCAGCGTGATTTGGGCGCACTGCCCGTATCCTGGGCATCATGAGAATCCCGAATCGAACCGGCGGCCGTCGAAGAAAACATCGCGGCACAGTTTTATCTCGCCTCCGCGGCTGGAGGGCGCGCGCGTATCCGCGGTCAGGGCACCCTCGATTCGGACTGAGGCCGCCGGCAGATCGCTCCCCGTCGACGCCAACGCGGCCCGGTGCAGGTCGCTGCGAAAGACCGCCGCCGCGTCACGCATTGCGCGGTCGCGATCCAGCCCCATGCGCGCCGCGATCTGCCCGCCGATCCAGGCCGCCTGGCTGCGCCACGGAAGGCTGACTGCGCCGTCGTGAAAGCCGATGAACCGGTGGACCCTCCGCGTCTCGCCCATCGGCGAGATCGCGAGCTGCCCCGACATCGCGCGTTCGATCAGTTCGGGCGAGACATCCAGGTACTCCCGCCGCGCCAGAAGCTCGGAGGCCAGCGAGCGCTCGCCGGCATCGTCCAGCCACCGGCCCGCGCGCCAGACCGCGCGTATCAACCGGCCCGAGAGCTCAGGCTCGGAGGCGGCCCAGCCGCTGCGCGTCGCCAGCACCTTCTCCGGCGCGAAGGCCCAGACCGCCGCGCCGGGCAGCAGAAGCTGGCCCATGCCGCTCTCGACCACCTTCGACCCCCAGGGTTCGCCCACGCAGAAGGCGTCGATCTCACCGGCGCGGATTGCGTCGGCCATGAGCGACGGCGGAACGGTGCGCACGATCAGGCTTTGCGGACTAGGATGCCCCAGCGACGACAACCAGTAGAAGACGAGTTCGGCATGCATCGAAAAGGGGAACGGCACCCCGATCCGGAGCGGCCCCTCCCCGGCCGCGATCAGGGCGCGACCGGCGGCGGTGGCGTCGGCGAAGTCGAAGGGGTGGCCCGCCGCGCGCATGCGGGCGGCGAGATCGGTGCTGACCCCCACTACGGTGCCGTTGACCGACAGGACCGAGATCGCCTCGAGGCCCGCGCCGCCGCCGCCCAGCCCCAAGGCCATGGACACCGGGATCGGGGCCAGCATGTGCGCGGCGTCCACCTGCCCGAAAGTCAGTGCATCGCGCGCACTGGCCCAGGACGGTGCCCGGCGCAGCGTCAGCGAGAGGCCTTCCTCGGCGGCGAAGCCCATCTCCTGCGCGGCGATCAGGGGGGCCGCGTCGATCAGCGGGACGAACCCGATGTCCAGTGTCGTCGCCCTCATCCCAGCAAACTGGCCGCAGTGACAAGCGCTGCGGCGACCTCGGCCAGCCGTTTGTTTTGATCCATGGCGGCCTTGCGCAGCAGGGAGTAGGCCTCGTCCTCGGTGATCCCTCGGGCGCGCATCAGAAGACCCTTGGCCCGGTCGATGACTTTGCGCTCCTCGAGCGCGCGCTTGGTCTCGGCCAATTCGGTGCGCATGCGCTGCATCAGGTGGAACCGTGCGATTGCGGCTTCCATCACCGGCTTGACCCGTGACGAGGTCAGGCCGTCGACGACGTAGGCCGACAGGCCCGCCTCGATCGCCGCAGTCGACAAGCCGGCGTCGCTGCGGTCGACGAACAGGGCGACGGGGCGTTCCAGAGGGCCACTGGCCAGTGTCAATTCCTCGATGATGTCGCGCGAGGGGTCCGCCACGTCCACCAGCACCAGATCCGGCCGGATCTGCGCGATCTGGCGCGCCAGCGATGCCCGCTCGGCCACCACGTGGATCTTGTAATCGGTGCCATCGACCAAGGCATCGACAATAAACCGCGCCCGATCCGGATCGGACTCGACGACGACGACGGAGAGGGGCTGGACCATGGCCATCGAGTGTCCAGATGTCCGGAGCCGAGACCAATTGCCAGCCAAAAACACCGCTGACGGCGCGACTCACCGTAACCGGCCATCGAAACAGCCATTCGCAGTGCCGATGCCTGATTTCTGGGCGCGACCCTGCGAACAGTCGAGACGGCATGTGCTGACCTTAGACCCGACTCTCGTCCGTATTGAAGTAGCGTCCGCGGGCTCATTTCTGATGCTAGGCGGCGCGCATCGCCAGCCCTCTCTTTGCCACGAACTCGACCGGCGGAATGTTCCCGATGCCTGAGTGTGGTCGGCGGTGGTTGTCGTCGTGCTGCCATGCCCGGATCTGCTCGCGGGCTTCGGTCAGCGACGAGAACAGTCGAGACGGCATGTGCTGACCTGAGACCCGACTCTGGTCCGTATTGACGTAGAGTCCGCGGGCTCATTTCTGATGCTAGGCGGCGCGCATCGCCAGCCCTTTCCTCGCCACGAACTCGACCGGCGAAATGTTCCCGATGCCTGAGTGTGGTCGGTGGTGGTTGTCGTCGTGCTGCCATGCCCGGATCTGCTCGCGGGCTTCGGTCAGCGACGAGAACAGCGTCTCGTTGAGGAACTCGTCCCGGAAGCGGCCGTTGAACCTCTCGACGAAGCCGTTCTGCATGGGCTTTCCGGGGGCTGACCCCGTGCTTGCGGCAGACATCGACCGTCGCCGCGCCCGCCTCCTGCTCCTTCAGCATCCCGATGATCTGCTCTTCCGTGACCCTTGATCGCTTCATGGTCCGTCTCCTGGCTGGGGCGGACTCTACCTCAAGAGGGAGGAAGAAACGGGTCGCAGGTCAAAACCTGCGCTTCGTGGCCGTGTTGGTTGCTAGATTGGTCGGTAGGCGACCGGGCCCAGACGATGCGCGCCGTTCGCGGCGGGCTCGAACCGGTGGCGCCGCGCCGCGGGACGAACATGCCCTTCGTGGCGCGCTCGATGCCGGCGCATCCCGGGCGGCCGCGCCACGCCTATGAGACCTTGTCTGCCGGCCTCGTGGGCGATGACTGAAGTCCGATTGGCCCGGTCTTCGGGATTTCACTTGCAAACATCCGTAAGGCATCCATATAACATCCATGTGGATGGAGAAAGCGATGCCAAATGTTGTCAAACTGGGCCAGAAGGTGCCCGAGTCCGAGAAGATCACGATCAATCTTGGCTATGTCGATCTGGGCCGGATCGACCTTCTGGTGCAGGAGGGGTTCTATTCGAACCGTTCGGATTTCATCCGAACAGCCATTCGTACGCAGCTGAGCGGGCACGATGAGGTGGTGACCCGGTCCATCGAACGGCACACGATGGAGCTCGGGCTGCGCGACTATGACAAGGCCACCCTCGAGGCGCTGCGCGAGGCGGGCGAGATCTTGCACGTCAAGGTCGTGGGACTGGCCCGAATCGCGTCGGACGTGACACCGGAACTGGCACGCGCCACGATCGGGTCCATCACCGTCCTTGGCGCGCTTCAGGCCAGCACGGAAATCAAGAAAGCTCTGGCTGATCGCATTCTCTAGGCGACGGCCTTCCCTGAAGGATCACATGCATGACCCATTTCTTCACCGGCGCCAGTCGCCGGCCGGCGGCGCACGCGCGTCCCGATCACCGCGAAGCTGCCGCACGTCTGGTGCAGGAAACGCTGGCCCGTCACGGCCTTGCCGGCAATATCGGCGTGTCCCCCGGGGCTGCCGGCGCATCTGGCCTGGGCGAGGCTTTGGCCTCTGCATTGCAGGGTGCCTTGTCCCCGCAGGGCTTGGGGCGGATCGCGCCGGTCGCCGACGCCACGCCCGCAGATGTCAACTTCACACGGCACAGCTTTGCCTGCGACGCAGGCAGCCGAGACTATCGGCTCTATGTTCCGGAATCGGCAAAGGACGGCGCGACGGCATTGGTCGTGATGCTGCATGGCTGCACCCAGACGCCCGAGGACTTTGCCGCAGGCACGGGCATGAACGCCCTGGCCGATGCGCACGGGGTCATCGTGGTCTATCCCGCGCAGGCGCGCGGCGCGAATGCGCAATCCTGCTGGAACTGGTTCGGCCCGGGCGATCAGGTCCGCGACCGCGGCGAGCCTGCGATCATTGCGGGTCTCACCCGCGAGGTCATTGCAAGCTACCGGATCCCTTCAGGCCGAGCCTTTGTCGCCGGCCTGTCGGCGGGCGGCGCGATGGCCGTGATCCTCGGGCAGAGCTATCCCGATCTCTATGCCGGGGTAGGGGTTCATTCCGGCCTTCCCTATGCCTCGGCCAGCGATGTGGCCTCGGCCTTCTCAGCGATGGGCGGCAACCCGAGGCAGGCCGCGCAACGACCGCGCTCCATGCGCCATGTGCCCACCATCGTCTTTCACGGCACTGCAGATGCCACGGTGCACCCCACGAACGGCGAGTTCATCGCACGCGATGCGCTGTCGTCCGAGGGGGACGCACAGATCCAGACGACGGAACGCGGTGCGATGGCGGGCCGTGCGTTCGAGCGGCGGATCACCTCGCGCCCGGACGGGCGCACGAGCGTCGAGCATTGGGAGGTCGATGGCCTGGCCCACGCATGGTCCGGTGGCCGGCCCGCCGGTTCCTACACCGATCCGAAGGGCCCCGATGCCAGCGCCGAGATGATCCGCTTCTTTCTGGAGCTTGACGACGGGGGCAAATGACCCGGCCCGGGATTTTCCCCGACGGCGCTGTCAGCGCCGTTGGGGCCCGGGACCAGGGTTCGCAAACTCAAGGGGATGGGGGCGGCGGAAAGGACCGCAACCGCAAACCGTGGGATCAAACAACCGGCCAGCTGGCCGGGACCGGTCTCAGGCGGTGGCAGCCGCGCTGCGATTGCCGCGCTTCTGGTCGACGAGCACGTCTGTCGCAACCGCGCCGATCCACATGCAGGTCAGCGCAAGCCAGGCGGTCGCGGCAAAGATCGAACTGCCGGTCACGCCGGCGCCGATCGCACAGCCACCCGCCAGCATGCCGCCGAACCCCATCAGCGCGGCCCCGATCATGGACCTCTGCATCACGGCCGGACCGTCGAAGCCCTGAAGTTTCAGCTCGCCGGTGAAGAAGGCCGCAAAGAAGGCGCCAAGGAAGACGCCCGGCACCAGGCCGATATCGAATTCCAGCACGCTGTCAGGAACCAGGAAGAACATCAGCGTATGCGCCGAGGGGCCGGTGAAGGTGGCGCTTTCGATCTGGACCGGATCAAAGGCGACCTGACTGAGCCCGAAGGTCAGCACCCAGCCAACCGCAACCGCAAAGCCGACGCCGGAGGCCATGAAAAGCCGCGTGAGCCCCAGCGCATTGCGCCGTGCCAGAACGATCGCCAGAACCGCCAGCGCAAGACCCAGCGCCAGCCCGCCGTATGCAGGCAGGCCGGTGGCGGCCAGAAGATCGACGTTGCGCCCGCCCGGCGTAACCCACAGCCCCGAGATCCTGTTGCGCAGCGGCGCAAGCCAGCCCTCGAGGCTCATCTGTGCCACCACGGCAAAAACGAGGCCCGACACCACCGAGCGCAGGTTGCCCGTTGCTGCCAGCACCAGAAGCCGCCCGGAACAGCCGCGCGCCAGCACCATCCCGACGCCGAATATCAGCCCGCCGATCACCGCCCCAGACCAGGTGCCCGGCACCGCCATCATCCGGGCGTCCTCGGCCCGCATCAGTCCGAGAAGCTGTGCGGCCTGCACCCAGACCATGGCGGTCGAGAATGTGAGCAGCCAGATCGACATCCGCGGCCCCAGCGCGCCGCGGGCGAATTCAACCGTCGCGGCGCGCAGGCAAAAGGCCGATCGCTGCGCCGCAACTCCGAACAATACGCCGGTGATCAGCCCGAACAGCGCGGCTGTCGGCTGTTCACCGATGCGTTCCACAATCGAAAGAATGTCCATGTGTCCCCTGCGCGCATTCCGTACGAAAGTGCCCCTGAAATGCCACAGATCAACATCCTAAGCCTTGATCCAGATCAGCCGCGGCGGGGTCAGAAACCGCCAGGCGAGGCCCAAAGGCGCCGCAAGAGCCCGCAAACCGCCATCCCTGCCGCCTGTCTTCGGTCGTCCGCCGGGCCGCATTGGCCTCGCGGCCCGGGCGCGCTAGAACCGGACGGCAGGTGCCGGCCATGGCCGGCGGTCCGGGGCGGATCCGGGCAACATCCTGCCGTCCCATCCGGTCGGGTGGCGACTGACACCCACCGCCGCCGGAAGGCCCCGATGCTGCTGATCCTTCGCCATGGCGAGACCGAATGGAATGTGGCCGGCCGCATGCAGGGCGGGCTCGATTCGCCGCTGACAGCGCGCGGGCGTCAGCAGGCCAGGGACCAGGGCGCGATCCTGCGCGCCGCAGGGCTGGGGCAGCTTCCGTTGCTGGTCAGTCCGCTGGGGCGGGCCATGCAGACTGCGCGGCTGGCGCTGCCCGGTGTCGCGCCGCAGCCCGATCCTCGGCTGGCCGAGGTCGCCATGGGGCACTGGCAGGGCCTGACCCGGGACGAGATTGCGGCCAACTGGCCCGAGGCGCTGGACGATCCGCACCCGTTCCGATGGAAATTCAGGGCCCCGGGCGGCGAGAGCTTTGAACAATTGGCGGACCGCCTTGGCGCCTTTGCGGCCGAGCGGCCGGGTCCTGCAATCGTCGTGACACACGGGGTGACCTCGCAGGTTCTGCGCGGCATCCTGCTTGGCATGGATCTCGAGTCGATGGCGGGACTCGAGGATCGCCAGGGCTGCGTCTGGCATGTCGGCGAAGGGCAACACATGGCACTTGACTGCGAGGCGTAAAATCCACGACCGGTGCAACGGTAAATAGTGTTAACCTTTTGCTGTAGTGTTAACGCTTTCGCCGTAGTGCAGTCTGAGTGAGTGGACGATGACCCTGAACGATTTCCTCGATCGGATGCAATGTATCGACGACGCACCGGGCCTGTGGCGCCTGATGCTCGAGGTCTTTCGGCTGCGCGGTGCCAGCATGGTCAGCTATCGCCACATGCAGGAGGACCCCGACACCGAAACCGCGCCGGAGATCGTCTATGATGGGTTTCCCGCCGCCTTCGTCGACTTCTACTTCGGCCGCGAGATCTATCGCGACAGCCCGCTGATCGAACACGCATTGCGTACCACCGAACCGTTCTGGTGGTCGGATTCGGTGCAGGTGGCGCGGATGTCCGAGCTCGAGAAGGAACTTGTCCGAACCATGATGGCGATGCTCGACAGCGACGGACTGGTGATTCAGGTGTTCGGTCCGAACCGCCGGTTGGGGACCGTGAACCTCGGCTTCGGCAAGGACGCGCCGCGCCTCGGAGAGCAGGAAATCCGCGAATTGCAGATCATCGCCCAGAGCGCCCATCTGGCCTATTGCCGGCTGGTCGCGGGCGATGCCGAGGCCGCCCGGCTTCGGCTGAGCGCGCGCGAATGCGAGGTGCTGGAATGGATCGCTCGCGGCAAGTCGAACGGCGTGATCGCCGAGATCCTGGGGATCTCCATCCATACCGTCGACACGCATGTGCGGCGGATCTTTCGCAAGCTTGAAGTGAACGACAGAACGACGGCGGCCATCAAGGGCTTTGGCGCGGGGCTGGTCCAGACCGCCGCCTGATCTCGATGTTACGTAAGGTCACGAGATTTAATGTTGACCGATAAAATCCCAATTGAGTAAAAGATCGAGCGTCGCGCGAGGTTTCGGTCGCGGGCTTGAAGCGTGGTGGGCGTCGGCCGCGGTGGCAGCGGGACGTAGGCTCCGGCCCTTGGCCGGTTTCTGAGCGCGGGCGACACGCGAAGGGCGGTGGGTTCATGGGGATGACCCGCCGCCCGGACGCTTTGACAGTCCAATCGGGGACAGTCCGGCGCCGGCTCTTGCCTTGACGCATATGCCTGAGGTATCAGGCACGGCGCGGGTGATTAGCTCAGTTGGTAGAGCGCCTCGTTTACACCGAGGATGTCGGGAGTTCGAGCCTCTCATCACCCACCATTCCTGAATGATCCTGGCCGTTTCACGCGCCGGCGTGCCGCCAAGCGTGGCGATCCAGACGGAATTTTTCGGTCGCGGCAGCCCGAGTCACGCTTCGACACACGACCCCGCGCATCCTGCCCGATGTTGCCGATCTCGGGCTCGGAACGCCGCCGTGGGCACGTGCCGGCGCGAAAGGGCATCCGTGCCGCATTCCGCCAAAAGCCTGCTTGACGGCAGTCGCCCGTCAGCCTAGAACGCCGCTCACGCCGCGCGATGCCCCTGCATCTGCGGTTCGCAGCGGGCGGTTGTAGCTCAGTTGGTTAGAGTACCGGCCTGTCACGCCGGGGGTCGCGGGTTCGAGTCCCGTCAACCGCGCCATCGCTGCACGACAGCCCCGAAGACGGGCATCCCCGCCCTGGCGGGATACATTTCGGCCCGAAAGGGCCCTGCGCGGTTGTAGCTCAGTTGGTTAGAGTACCGGCCTGTCACGCCGGGGGTCGCGGGTTCGAGTCCCGTCAACCGCGCCACCTTTTCCTGTTTATTCTCCCTCTCGGATCTGACGCTGACGGCGGATTGCGCCGACCCGTCGCGCGCGCCCGTTCCGGCCATCCACGCGCCGCAGGCGCGTCCGGTCCCAAGGCCTCTCGATGCCCTTGGCATCAAGGGGCGAGGGGAGGTCTCCGCTGCAGCACCATGGCGCCGGGCCGTTCTCAGGACGGCGACGCGGCGAGGTGGCGCATGGCCAGCGAAAAAAGCTCGGCCTGCGAGGCAATCCCGAGCTTTGCATAGGCATGGTGGCGGTGCACCTTGACCGTTCCTTCCGAGATCCCGAGCAGGGCAGCCGCCGACGGCGTCGAATGGCCCTGCAGCACCAGCAGGACGATCTCGCGTTCCCGCGGGCTCAGCCGGTCGGCGGCAAAGCTCTCCATCCTGAGGTCGAGCAGCCCGGTCTCGCCCGTCTCACCGGTCCCCCACTGGCGGCGCACGGCCGCCGCAACGGTCGCAAAGACCGCGCCGACCCGCGCGATCTCGGCCCCGTCGAACCGTGGCTTGGTCAGGTCGCGGGCCAGCGACACCACGATCCAGCGTTCGGCCCCGTCCGGGATCAGCAACCCCAGTTCATCGACGATGTGGTTCTTGCGGAAAAACGTCCGGTAATATTCCGACCGCACGAAGGCCTCGGGCGCGAGGTCGAGCACCGAATAGACCCCGGGCGCCGTGCGGTTGCGGCAGGCGAGGAAAAGCGGATCGAGCAGATAGGGGCCGCTGGCATAGAAATCGACCGCGACCGCCGCCTGCAGCCGGTCGAGGGTGTGAAACAGCGACCGCGGCGGCGCGCTGCCGGGATAGAGCGTGACGACCAGCGAATCGAACGGACAGCAGCAGGCGGCCGCGTGGTGCAGCGCGGCGGGAAACTGATCGCTGCCGACAGTCTCGACAAGCCCCGCGATCACACTGTCCCAGCCCGTGGGAAAGGGCTGCAACAGCGGATGCCCGCCAAGGGCCGTCTCGGATACAGCCGCTGCGGAAACGTCCTTGGCCCCGGGGTCGGCGTTCATCGGCTGGTCCTATATCCGTCGGTATATGTCTTCGGCGGAATTTACCGCATCAGGGCCCTTGGTCAATTCTGCAAACCGACAAGAAGACCTCGAAGGACCCCAACATGGCAACGGATTCAAGCGTCAACCCCGCCGCAGGCGATCTCGCCTTCACCCGCGAAGAGACCCGCGGCACCATATCCGAGGCGAGCTATGCCGGTGCGCTCAGCTTCATGCGCCGCCGCTATACCCGCGACCTGACCGGCGTCGACGTGGCGATCATGGGTGTGCCCTTCGATCTGGCGGTCTCCAGCCGGTCGGGCACACGGCACGGGCCGCGGGCGGTGCGCGCGGCCTCGGCCCATATCGCCTGGTCGGCCCCCTGGCCCTGGACGGAAGACCCCTACACCACGCTTTCGGTCGTTGATTATGGCGACTGCCGGTTCGACTATGGCCGCCCTGCCGGCGTGCCGGACGAGATCGCGAACGAGGCCCGCAAGGTGCTGGCGAGCGGCGCCGCGCTGCTGTCGATCGGCGGCGATCACTTCGTCACCTATCCGCTGCTGAAGGCGCATGCCGAAAAGCATGGTCCCCTGAGCCTGATCCAGTTCGACGCCCACACCGACACCTGGGCCGACGAACCCGACCGGATCGACCATGGCACCATGCTGTGGCACGCGGTTCAGGACGGTCTGGTGGTGCCGGAACGCTCGGTGCAGGTCGGTATCCGCACCCACAACCCCGATACGCTGGGGTTCAACATCATCGACGCGATCGAGATGCACCGCACCGGCCCCGAGGCGGTGGCCGCCAAGGTCAAGGCCATCGTTGGCGACAACCCGACCTATGTCACCTTCGACATCGACGCGCTGGAACCCGCCTCGGCGCCCGGCACCGGCACGCCTGTGATCGGCGGTCTGACGCCCTTTCAGGCGCAGGAGACGTTGCGCCAGATCGTCGGCGTCGATGTCGTCGGCATGGACGTGGTCGAGGTGGCGCCTGCCTATGACGTGGCGGACATCACCGCGCTGGCGGCTGCGACGATTGCAAGCGACCTGCTGTGCCTGCACGCCGCTGCCCGCAAGGCCAGGGGCTGAGGCGGGCTGCGTGACCTTGGGAGGAGGCCTATCAATCCACATGACGGAGACCCGGAAACGATGACCGACCCAGTCCCTTTCTTCCCGCTGCCGCGCGTCGCCTCGTTGCTGGCAGCAATTGTCGCGACGCCGGCTGCGGCCGCGGATCTTTCGATCTACAACTGGGCCGATTACTTCGCGCCCGACACGATCCAGAGCTATCAGGCCGAGACCGGCAGCGATGTGACGCTCGATTTCTTCGATTCGAACGAAGTGCTCGAAACCAAGATACTGACCGGGCGGTCAGGCTATGATGTGGTGTTTCCCGCGACCTCGAATGCCGAGCGTGAATTTGCGGCGGGCGGATTGCTGGCCATCGATCCGGACCGGCTGCAGAACTATGGCAATCTCGACCCGGCGATCCTTGCCGCGCTCGACGCGGTGCCGGGCGGCCGGCAGCTGGGCGTTCCCTATACCTGGGGCACGATCGGCATCGCCTGGAACCGGGACCTGGTGGCGGACCGGCTGGGCGGGGATGTCGCCATGGACAGCTGGGATGCGCTGTTCGATCCGGCGATTGCCGGCAAGCTGGCCGATTGCGGCATCGGTGTGCTCGACTCGCCAATCGAGATGACCTCGGTCGCGTTGCACCGTGTCGGTGCCGATCCCTATTCCGACGCGGCCGCCGATCTTGACCGGGCGCAGGCGGCGCTCGAGGTCGCCGCGACGTCGGTGCGCTATTTCAACAGCCAGAAGACGGCGAGCGATCTTGCAGCCGGAAACATCTGTATGGCGGTGCTTTACAGCGGCGATGCGGGTCTGGCGCAGGCCCGCGCGATGGAGGCCGGAAATGGTGTCGAGATCAGCTATGCCATCCCGCGCGAAGGCACGCTGATGTGGATCGACCTGATGGCGATCCCGGCCGACGCGCCGCATGTGGACGAGGCCTATCGTTTCATCGACTACATGCTGCGCCCCGAGGTGATCGCCGAGGTCACCAATTCCGTGTTCTTTGCCAACGCGAATGCGGCTGCCACGGCAAATGTCGATCCGGCGATCCTGTCGGATCCGGGTGTCTATCCCGATGCGTCCACGATGGCGCGTCTGTTCCCGGACCGCAGCGTTGACGGCAAGGCGCTTCGCGCCCGCACGCGGCTGTGGACCCGGGTCATGTCTGGGATCTGATCGCCCGCGGTGCGGGATCTGCACCGGCCCTCGCCCTGCGGCCGGCGCGACCGCCGCGCCGCAGGCAGGTCAGGGGCGCGCGCGACGAGGGCGCGAGTGCCCTCGTCGGCGGCGGGGTCTCAGGCCGACAGTGCCGCCAGCACACGGGCCCAACTGCGGATGCCCTTGTGAAAGCTCTTCACGTCATACTTCTCGTTCGGCGAATGGATCGCGTCGTCGTCGTTGGCAAAGCCGATCAGCAGCGAATCCATGCCGAGGATCGACTTGAAGTAATAGGCGACCGGGATCGACCCGCCCATGCCGGTAAAGACCGCCTCGCGGTTCCATTCGTCCGACAGCGCCTGACGCGCGGTCTCGAATTCGGGGCGGGTGATGTCCATGACCGAAGCCCGCGAGCCTTCGAGCGAATTGTCCCAGGTGACGCTGGCATCGGGGGAAAGCTGCGCCTCGACATGGGCGCGGACCTTCCGGCGCAGCGCGTCGGGGTCCATGTCGCCCACCAGCCGGCAGGTGATCTTGCAATGCGCCTTGGACGGGATCACGGTCTTCGACCCCGCGCCCTGATACCCGCCCCAAAGTCCGTTGACCTCCAGCGTCGGGCGCGCCCATTGCTGTTCGAGCGTGCTGTAGCCCGCCTCGCCATGGGCCTTGGTATAGCCGACGCTTTCCAGATAGGCCTTTTCGTCGAAGCCGCAGCTTTCCCACTGCCGCTTCAATTCCTCGGGCACCTCGTGCACGCCTTCGTAAAATCCTTCGACCGCGACGCGACCGTCCGCGTCGTGGAACGAGGCGACGATGCGCGCGATCTCCTTCAGCGGGTTCAGCCCCGGTCCGCCATAATGGCCCGAATGCAGGTCGATCCGCGGGCCGGTGATGGTGAACTCGTCCTTCAACATGCCGCGCAGCTGCGAGGCGATCGAGGGCACGCCGGGGCTGACCATGCCGGTGTCGCAGATCAGCACGAGATCGCGGGTCAGCTCGTCGGCATTTTCCTTCAGGAACGGCACCAGCGAGGGCGAGCCCGACTCCTCCTCGCCCTCGAAGAAGAAGGTGACGGGCAGGGGCAGGCTGCCGTGGACGGCGATCCAGGCGCGGGCGGCCTCGACAAAGGTCATGAGCTGGCCCTTGTCGTCCGAGGTGCCGCGTCCGCGGATCAATTTGCCGTGAGGCCCGTCCTGCAATTCGGGTTCGAACGGCGGCGTGTCCCACAGATCCAGCGGGTCGACCGGCTGCACGTCATAGTGGCCATAGAACAGCAGATGCGGCCCGGCGCCGCCCTCGCTTTTTGCCACCACCATCGGATGGCCCGGGGTCGGGCGCTTGGCAGCCTCAAGTCCCATGGTCGCCAGATCGGCCACCAGCGCATCGGCTGTCTGGTCGCAAGCCGCCTTGAAGGCCGGATCGGTCGAGATCGAGGGGATCCTGAGCAAGGTCATCAGCCGGTCGAGCGCTGCGGGCAGGTCGGTGTCGATCCGGTCCAGAACGGGGGCAAGGCGGGGGTCGGTCATGGCGGGTTCCTTTCGCGTCGGCGCGAAGGTAACAGCGGCATCGCCACTGTCCAGCGACAGCCCGACGCGGCGCGCGATGTCGCGACGCCGGGACCTTCGCAGGGGTTGGCAAGCAGCAAAGCCACACGCTAGTGTGCGCGCGATCGAAGGGGAGTGACCACATATGCGCATAATCGGCCTGGCGCTGGCATTGGCCTGTCTCGCGCCGCACGCAATCGCGCAGCCGCTCGACAGCAAGGCTGCCCGCAAGATGCTGTTCGGCACCCGAGGCGTCGACGTCCAGATTTCCGATGTCGGTTTCATCGACGCGGGCATGGTCAAGGCGCTGGAACAGGCCGCCGGCCAGATCCCTTATTATGGCGCGATCGCGGTCTCGCCGGGCGAGCCGACAAGTTCGAACCTGATGTCGGTGATCGGAAACCTGCACTCGCCCGAGTCCGCCGCGAAGGCGGTGCTGGACAATTGCAACGCAAGGCGCACAACCGGCGGGCCCTGCGTGGTGATCGCGGTCGTCACGCCGCGCAAGTACTCGCCGCAGCCGCTGACCCTGTCGGTGGGCGCGACCGGGGCCTTCGAAAAGGAATATCGCAAGATGAAGGCGCCGAAGGCGATGGCAATCTCGCGCTCGACCGGGGGCTATGCCATGGACCGCGGCGATGGTGGCCGGGCGGTATCGCAATGCGAGGCGGCAGCCGCCGCGATGGGCGGCAAGGATTGCGAGGTCGTGATCGCCGATTGACTTGGCTGCCCGCTGGAGACATATGCAATTTGACGCATTTGAATGTCATTTGCGCTGTGTCAAGGTAGGCCTCGGCCAGAAGTGTGAACCAGGTGTAGATTGAACCGCCATAAGACCCGAGGTTATCCCAGGTGACGAACAAGATCCGCTATGCAGCTGCCGTCGACTCCGCGATAGAAAAACTCCATGAGGAAGGGCGTTATCGTACCTTCATCGACATCGAGCGTCGTCGCGGCGCCTTTCCGGCAGCCGTATGGAAGCGGCCGGATGGGACCGAATCGGAGATCACGGTCTGGTGCGGCAACGATTATCTCGGCATGGGCCAGCACCCGGTCGTTCTGGCAGCGATGCATGAAGCGCTAGACGCGACCGGCGCCGGATCGGGCGGAACCCGCAATATCTCGGGCACCACGGTCTATCACAAGGCGCTCGAAGCCGAACTTGCGGATCTGCACCAAAAGGAAGCCGCGCTGGTCTTTACCTCGGCCTATGTTGCCAATGACGCCACGCTGTCGACCCTGCCGAAACTGCTGCCCGGTCTGATCATCTATTCCGACCAACTGAACCACGCCTCGATGATCGAAGGCATCCTCCGCAACGGTGGCGCCAAGCGGGTGTTCCGCCACAACGATGTGGCGCATCTGCGCGAGTTGCTGGCGGCCGACGATCCGCGCGCGCCGAAGCTGATCGCCTTCGAGTCGATCTATTCGATGGATGCCGATTTCGGGCCGATCCGGGAAATCTGCGATCTGGCGGATGAATTCGACGCCCTGACCTATATCGACGAGGTCCATGCCGTCGGCATGTACGGCCCGCGCGGCGCCGGCGTGGCCGAGCGTGACGGGCTGATGGCGCGGATCGACATCATCAACGGCACGCTCTCCAAGGCCTATGGTGTGATGGGTGGCTATATCGCGGCCTCCGAGCGGATGTGCGACGCGATCCGGTCCTATGCGCCGGGCTTCATCTTCTCGACCTCGCTGCCGCCGGCGGTGGTGGCGGGCGCCGCGGCCTCGGTCCGGCATCTCAAGACCGACCAGGCGCTGCGCGACAAGCAGCAGTTGCATGCAAAGATCCTGAAGACCCGGCTGATAGCCATGGGGCTGCCGATCATCGACAATGGCTCGCACATCGTGCCGGTGATGGTGGGCGATCCGGTGCATACCAAGCGGATCTCGGACATGCTGCTCGAGCAATACGGCGTCTATGTGCAGCCGATCAACTATCCCACCGTGCCCCGCGGCACCGAACGGCTGCGTTTCACGCCGTCGCCGGTGCATACGCCGGACATGCTTGACGGGCTGGTGCGGGCCATGGATCAGCTTTGGCGCCAATGCGCGTTGAACCGCGCAGAACTTTCTGCCTAACTCTTCCTTAAGTGCAAGGATGTCAGCGCTGTGTTACCGTGTGCTCAAGGGCATGTGATATGTCGAATCGCATGCCTATAGAGGACACATAATTGACGCTGACGAGGACGGGTAGATGATAGGGCGCCTCTTGCCGCCCGAGGCGGGTGCCGAACATACCCCCCCCAAGGGGTATGATGATTTCGACCTGCGCCTTGGAGATGTCATGCGCGGGGAACGGGCGACGTTGGGCAAGTCATTGCTCGACGTGCAGCGCGAATTGAAAATCAAGGCCTCGTTCATCGCGGCGATCGAGAATGCCGATATTTCGGCCTTCGAGACACCGGGATTCATCGCGGGCTACGTTCGGTCTTATTCCCGCTATCTCGGGCTCGACCCCGAGTGGGCGTTCGAGACGTTCTGCCGTGAGGCGAACTTCGTCTCTCCCTCGACCAAGGACAAGCTTGGAACTCCGCCGAGTTCGAAGGCGCCGGTCTATCGCAAGGATCCGGTGGTGAAATCAAAGGGGTATGATCCCTTTGCGGATCCGCGCTTCGCCTTTGCACCGCGCAGTTCCAGCCCCTTCTCCAACCTCGAACCGCGGGCAATCGGCTCGACGCTGGTGTTGCTTGCGCTGATCGCGGCGGTCAGCTATGGCGGCTGGTCGGTGCTTCAGCAGGTGCAGCGGGTCCAGGTGTCGCCGGTGGAACAGGTGCCGCTTGCCATAGCTGCCATCGATCCGCTAGCGGATGTGCGTGGCGTTGCCGATCACGGCGATATCGGCATGGCCGAGAGCGATTCGGCGCAATCCAATCCGCTGGAGCGGCTGTATCGGCCGCAACCTCTCGATGCGCCGGTAATGGTTCCGCGCGACGGGCCGATTGCGGCGCTCGATCCGCGAATGACCGGTGCGCTGGCCCCTTCGGCGCTGCCCGATTTCGACGGGTCGCGGAACGAGTCTTTCGCGCAGACGGGCACTGCCGCATCTGGTTCGGACGAACAGGGGCTGAACCAGGCCGACGCCATAATCGCGGCCCTGGCCGAGGCGGCCGCGGGCCCCAAGGTCACCGTCGATGCCCCCGAGGTCGTGTTGATGGCGGTGCGTCCGGCCTGGGTGCGGATCCGCGCTGGCAACGGCACGGTCCTGCTGGAGAAAATCCTCAATCCCGGCGACACGTGGGTCGTGCCGCAGACCGAAACGCCCCCGATTCTGCGCACCGGTGCCGCTGGCGCGATCTATTTCGCCGTGAACGGCCAGACCTATGGCCCGGCCGGAGCCCACGGCGCCGTGGTCGACAAGATCGCGCTGAACCCGGTCGCCCTGACCGAAAAGTTCGCCATGGCCGATCCTGCCTCGGGCGAGGACGCCCGCAAGGCCGTCGCTGTGGCAGAGGCCATGTTGGCCCCGGAACCCCAGCCCTCGACACTCAAGACCGAATGATGCGGTGCGGCATGGGCACGCGGCGTCCTGCGTTGCCCAGACGACCCGACCGGACTAGATAGGGGCAAGAACAGCTCCCGGAGGTCTCGATGTCGATCAATCATGTGCGCCCGTGGCGGAACATCTATCGCCGCCAGAGCCGCCAGATTTCTGTCGGGTCGGTCAAGGTGGGCGGCGATGCGCCGATCTCGGTCCAGACCATGACCAACACGCTGACCACCGACGTGGCGGCGACCATTGCCCAGGTTCAGGCCGCGGCCGATGCCGGCGCCGACATCGTGCGGGTCTCGACCCCGGACGAGGCAAGCACCCGGGCGCTGCGCGAGATTGTCGCCGAAAGCCCGGTGCCCATCGTCGCGGATATCCACTTTCACTACAAACGCGCCATCGAGGCGGCCGAAAGCGGCGCTGCCTGCCTGCGGATCAACCCCGGCAATATCGGCGATGCGACGCGGGTGCGCGAGGTCATTGCGGCGGCAAAGGATCACGGCTGTTCGATCCGGATCGGCGTCAATGCCGGCAGCCTGGAAAGGCACCTGCTGGAAAAATACGGCGAGCCATGCCCCGACGCGATGGTCGAAAGCGGCATGGACCACATCCGTATCCTGCAGGACCATGATTTCCACGAGTTCAAGATCTCGGTGAAGGCCAGCGACGTGTTCATGGCCGCCGCCGCCTATCAGCAACTGGCCGAGCAGACCGACGCCCCCATTCACCTCGGCATCACCGAGGCGGGCGGGTTGGTGTCGGGCACCGTCAAGTCGGCCATCGGCCTGGGCAACCTGCTGTGGATGGGGATCGGCGACACGCTGCGGGTCAGTCTGTCGGCCGATCCTGTCGAAGAGGTCAAGGTCGGCTTCGAGGTCTTGAAATCGCTCGGCCTGCGGCACCGCGGTGTCAACATCATCTCGTGCCCGTCCTGCGCGCGTCAGGGCTTTGACGTGATCCGGACCGTCGAGATTCTGGAAAAGCGGCTCGAGCACATCAAGACCCCGATGAGCCTGTCGATCATCGGTTGTGTGGTGAACGGTCCCGGCGAGGCGCTGATGACCGATGTCGGGTTTACCGGCGGCGGGGCAGGGAACGGCATGATCTATCTTGCCGGCAAACAAAGCCACAAGATGTCGAATGACGGCATGGTCGATCACATCGTCGAACTGGTCGAGAAGAAGGCGGCCGAAATCGAAGCCGCCGAGGCCGAGGCGACCGAGCCGCAGGCAGCCGAGTGACCGCACACGGGCGGCCGCAGCGGTTTGCCCAGTAACGCAGTAATCCACTACTTAATCGCTGGTTGAGACCACACCGGGGCAAATTCGCCCCGGTTCGTCGCGCAGACCTCCGGCATGGCGCCGATCAATGTCCGCTCAGCACCAGCGTCTGAACCGGCAGCAGCAGCGCCTGAATCCGCAGGATCAGCGCATGGACCAGCCCGACGGTGTCGACCATGTGCAGGAACAGCCATGTGCCCAACGGCAGATCCTCGGTCGCCAGCCGTTCGTGGTTCGAGGTATAGACGTTGGCGATGCACTTGCTGCCGCGCGGGATACCATCGGCACCGCCCTTGAACAGCGGCGCCATGCGAACGCTGACGGTCCCGGGACGGGCACGGTCCTGGACGTCGATGATCTGGTCGGACGGGCGGAACTGGCCCGAGGGCAGGAAATCCTGCACCCAGTTGACCTGCATCGGAATGATCTTGAACGGCATCGACAGGCAGGTCATCTCGCCGATCATGCCGACCTTGAGCACCTGCGCCGAAATCTGGTTGAACCCGGCAAGGAACTGCTCGGCGCCGACCTCGCGCGGCACCAGAATGCCGGCCGGCCGCAGAATGGGGTTGACCAGATCGCCCGGCTGCAGCGCGAACTGCTGCACTTCACCCTGGATGCTGGCATAGACCACCGATTTCTGCACCGCGACCTCGGCCTCGCGCAGGGCTGCATTGGCGCTGGCGATCTGGGCTGGCAGCAGCACGCTTTTGCGGGTCTCGACCGACAGCAGGTTCGCCTGCGCGGAATCGAGCGCGCCCTGCCGCCCGGCGACAACGTTTGCCAGCCGGTCGACTTCGCGCTGACTGGCGGCGCCGCTGCCACGGGCCAGCAATTCCTGCTGTACAGCCAGTTCTTCCTGCGCCTGCTTGACGCTGAACGCCGCCTGATCGACGGCGCCCTTCGAGGCGGCAAGTTCAGCCTCGACCATCGAGAATTCGGCCTCGGTTTCGGCAACGCGGGCGCGGGCACTGTCGACCGCGGCCCGCTGCGTGTCGTCCTCGAGGCTGAAAATCGGATCGCCTGCCTGCAATATCTGGTTGTTGGTGACGAAGACCTCCTTCACCCGGCCCGGCCGCTCCGAAAGTATCGTGACGGTGCGGAAATAGGACGACACGTCGGTGGAGGACGGGTGGTAGTAGAAGACCACCGTGATCAGCGAGATGGTCAGCAGCAGACAGGCGGTCAGACCATAGCGCAACTCGTACCAGACCGAGAACAGGGTGATCTCGTGTCCGATCCGCCTGCCCTGGGCGAACCGGCGATAGAGATAGTCGGGCAGCACCGTCAGCGTGGCGCAGAACAGCAGTTCCAGCATGGCTCAGACCTCGTCGCTTTCAGGCTTCGGTTCGCCCTCGGGGTCGGCCGACCGGGCAAGGCGCGCAAGCGAACTGGCGATCGACTGGACCGGTGCAAGGAAGTCGGGAAGCTGGATCGCGGCCAGCAGCAACGCCAAGATCCAGAAAATGGCGTTGTGGGTGAACAGCGCCAGCAGCGCCAAGATCGCCACTAGCTGGTATTGGCCGCGGTGGCTGTCATGGGCCATCTGTTCGGGCAGCGCGTGCAGCCGGAAATAGATCAGCCCGATGCCAAAGATCAACGCCACCACGAAGACCGCGACCACAACGAAAAGCACGTCGGTCTGGCCCGGCTGCGTGATGAAGCTTGGCAGGCTGACCTCGTGCCCTGCGACGACAGCGTCGGCCATGATCTCACTCTCCTGAAGAACACTTCCGTCACTTTAGGGCAGGCGGCCTGACCTCGCCATAGCCCACCAAGGGGCGTGGCGCTCAGCCGCCCTGGCGCAGGCTCGCAACCAGATCCTGCATGCCGGCAAGCGGCATGTAGCCCCGCAGCATGTCGTCGCCCACCACGAAGGTCGGCGTGCCCGAGATCTGCAGCCGCTGACCGAGGGCGTGGTTCTGCCCGATCACGGCGTCGACCTCGGGGGCGTTCATCCCGTCGATGATGGTATCGGCGTCAAGCCCGAGATCGCCGGCGATTGCCCGGATGGCATTGGTGTCGGCGTTGCCGCGCAGGGTGATCAGCGCGTCGTGCATCGATTTGTAGGCGTCGTCCCCGAACGCGAGACGGGTTGCGATGGCCGCCCGCGACGAGAACACGGATTGCTCGCCGAGGATCGGGAATTCCTTCAGGATCAGCCGGATGTTGCCGTCTTCGGTCACCAGCTTCTCGACCTCGGGGAACGCCTTGCGGCAATAGCCGCAGCGATAGTCGGTGAATTCGACGATGGTCACGTCGCCATCGGGATTGCCACCGACCCAGGAATCCGCGGACTCGAACAGGTCTGCGGCGTTGGCGGCAACCAGGGTGCGGTCATCGGCGGTTTGCGCGGCGGCCTGGCGTTGCTCCAGCACGCCGATCGCCTCCATCAGCACCTCGGGGTTCTCCATAAGATAGGCCCGGACCTCGGCGCGGAACGCGGCGCGTTCTGCATCGTTCATGTCGGTCAGGTCCTGTGCTGCGGCGGGCTGGGCAAGCGGCAGCAGAAGGGCGAGGGCAAAGGCGCCGGCGAGGCGCAGTCCATAAAGGCGAAAGGCGGTCATCAGCGGGATTTCCTTTTTGGTTGGCTCTTGGCAGCAAGCACGATGTCATCGGCGCGCCGCCAGGCGGGTGAGCCGCGGGGAACCAGCCCCTGGGCGCGTTTGGCATGAACGGCCGCATCCTGCAACCGGCCGGACAGGGCATAGCGTTCGGCGGTCACGACCGAGGCCATGCCGTTTTGTCCCGCCCTTGCATAGGCGAGCCCGAGATCGCGCAGCATCGACGGGTTGAGCTGATCCCGGGCGCGGGATTTTTCCATAACCTCCAAAGCCTTGGCGTTCGAGGCCGGGGTATCCTCGGCCAGCAGCGCGCGGCCATAGCCGGCAAGCATCAGGGGATCGTTCGGGGCAAGCGCCACCGCCTCGGCATAGGCCGCGGAAGCAGCGCCGAATTGACGCGATTCGAGCAGGATCCAGGCCTTGAGTTCGCGGGCATAGACGTCGTCGGGACGCTTGGCGATCAGTTGCTCGGCAGCCTGCAGCGCGGCGCCGGTATCGTGCGCCTGCTGGTTGGCGACGGTCCTCGCCACAAGGGTCGCATCCGAAGTGTCGCCGGGCGAGATCCGGCGCAGCGTGGCGCCGGGTGCGCGAAGATAGGCCGCGAGCTTCGCCTGCGAGCGGTCGAACCAATAGGCGGTTTCCGGATCGCTCGGTTCGCCGCCACCATAGGCCGCCGCATAGCCGCGCGCGGATCGCAGCCGCTCGCTCGACAGCGGGTGGCTCAGCACATAGGGGTCCTGATGGGCCGAGGACAGCGCCTCCTGGCCGCTGAAGATGTCGAGCAGGTCGATCATCCCCTGCGGGTCGACCCCGGCGCGCGACAGGTAGCGCAGGCCCGACTGGTCGGCCGAGGCCTCCTCGGCGCGGGTATGTGCCAGGAAGGCGCGCTTGGCCGCACTTTGGGTGCCGATCGCGAGACCGGCGCCGGCGCTTGGGTTTTGGGTTGCGACCGCAGCGGCAAGCGCAAGCCCCACGGCGGCAGCCGTCCGCGCGTTCCGCATGTTCATCGGCCGGCTTGCCAGATGGCCATTGGCGATATGGGCGACCTCGTGGGCGATCACGCCCTGCAGCATTTCGGGACGCGTTATCTTCATCAGCAGGCCCGAATGGATCGCAATGGTCTGCGCATTCAGCACATAGGCGTTCAGGCTGCTGTCCTTGATGATCAGGATCCGCACGCTCGAAGGCGAGACCCCGGCCGCATTCAGCACCGGGCGGGCGACCTCGGACAGGGCATATTCGGCTTCGGCGTCGCGCAGGATGGTCTGCGCCCGCGCCGGCAAGCCGGCCACCAGCAGAAGGGCGGCGGCGCATGACACCTTTGCAAAGGCGCGCCAGCGACGTGCCGCCATTGACTGCCTCCCCTCCGGTTGAGATACGCCCGTCGTCGGGCAGGGCATGGTCGTCAGGATAAGGAGAAAGTGATGCGGGCATCAAGCCGGGGCGATGTCGATCCCTTCATCGTGATGGACGTGATGGAGGCCGCGCGCCGTGCCGAGGCATCGGGGCGGCACATCATTCACATGGAGGTCGGTCAGCCCGGAACGCCGGCACCGGCGGGGGCGCGGGCGGCGCTGGCCGCGGCGCTCGAGACCGATGCGCTCGGCTATACCGTGGCGCTGGGGCTGCCGGAACTCCGGTCGCGGATCGCCCGGCTCTACCGCGAGTGGTACGGGATCGAGCTGAACCCTGAGCGGGTGATCGTGACCCCCGGCTCGTCGGGGGCCTTCATCCTCGCGTTCACCGCGCTGTTCGAGGCTGGCGACCGGGTGGGGCTCGGTGCGCCCGGCTATCCATCCTATCGCCAGATCCTCAGGGCGCTCAGCCTGCAGCCCGTCGGCATCCGGACCGCGATGGAAAACCGGCTGCAGCCGGTGGCAGAACAGGTGCCCGATGACCTCGCCGGACTGATCGTCGCCTCGCCGGCCAACCCGTCGGGCACCATGCTGTCGCGCGGCGCGCTGACGGCGCTGATCGACCGCGCGGCCGAGATCGGCGCGGCCTTCGTGTCGGACGAGATCTATCACGGCATCCAGTACGAGGGGCGCGCGATCTCGGCGCTCGAGATCAGCGACGACGTCTGCGTGATCAACTCGTTCTCGAAATACTTCTCGATGACCGGCTGGCGGGTTGGCTGGATGGTGGTGCCCGAACCGGAGGTGCGCCGCTACGAGCGGCTGGCGCAGAACCTGTTCATCTGTCCGCCGCATGCAAGCCAGGTGGCCGCACTTGCGGCGATGGAATGCGAGGCCGAGCTGCAGGGCAACCTCGCGGTCTATGCCGAAAACCGCCGGCTGATGCTGGAGGGTCTGCCGAAGGCGGGATTCACCCGCATCGCACCGCCCGACGGCGCCTTCTATGTCTATGCCGATGTCGCGGATCTGACCACAGACAGCCGTGCCTTTGCAGCCGAGATCCTCGATCGGGCGGGCGTCGCGGTGACGCCGGGGCTCGACTTCGACCCGGATCGGGGGCTTGGTACGCTGCGGTTTTCCTATGCCAGGTCGAGTGCCGATATCGCCGAGGGGCTGGACCGGCTGGCAGCCTTCATGAACCGTCGCTGACAGACGCCCGCGCCAGCCAGACCGTATGACCGTTGCAGTCGGGATCCTCGGGGACAAAATCGACAACGGCAAAGCCGTTGTCATGCAGCAGCGCGCGATACTGCTCTGGCGCGAGACTTGCGTGATAGATGGGGGCGCCCGCGACGGTTCCGAAGGCCTCGCCCGCCGCGGGACCCGATGTGAACATCAAAGCGGCCCCAGGTGCGGCATGGGCCGCAAAGACCGGGAACATGCCCACCTGATCCTCGGCAGACAGGTGGAAAAAGCTGTTCCAGGCCAGGATCGCATCGAACCGCTGTCCAAGGGACAGACCGCGCATGTCGGCATGGTGACAGGTGTGGCCGGGCAGGTTCGCCCGAAACAGCGCGCACATCGCGGCCGCACCGTCGACGCCGGTGACGCTGGCACCCTGACCTGCCAGCCAGACCGAAATTGGCCGCCCCGCGCCGCAGCCGAGGTCGAGCACCCTGAGCCCGGGCGCCGTGCGCATCAGGCGTTCGAGCCAGCGGCGTTCGAAAAGGCTCTGGCCGCGTTCGTTTACCCATGCCGGCCCGACCCGCTGATAGGTTGTCAGGACGTCGTCGGGGCCGGTTGGTTTTGCCGTCATGGCACAGATCTAGCGGCCCCGGGCGAACTCGCCAAGTGTGGCGGCGACGCCGCGGTCGAGCAAAGGTGATCGGGCGTCGGCGGCGTGCCGCTGCCGCGATGTTCGGTTGGTTTTGACCGTGTTCGGCGGCTGCCCTATAACCCCCCCCAATCACAGGCGGGACTTTTATGCTCAGGGCCATTCTCAGCTTCTTCGGAGGCCTCTTCGCGATCATCGTGACCGGATTGCTATTCGTGGCCTTCGTGGTCGGCGGCGTGATCTGGATGTACAACCGCGATCTGCCCGACCACGACGATCTGGTCAGCTATACGCCAAAGACGATCAGCCGGGTTTATTCCGGCGAGGGCCAGATCATCGACGAATTCGCGGTCGAACGGCGGCTGTTCGTGCCGGCCGACGACATTCCCGATCTGGTGAAGGAAGCCTTCATCTCGGCCGAGGACAAGCACTTCTATACCCATAAGGGCTATGACCTGATCGGGATCGCCGCGGCGGTGAAGGATGCGGCCCAGGGCGGGCGTCTGCGCGGCGCTTCGACCATCACCCAGCAGGTGATGAAGAACTTCCTGCTGTCCTCGGACCGCTCGATCGAACGCAAGATCAAGGAAATCCTGCTGGCCGCGCGGGTCGAACAGACGCTGAGCAAGGACAAGATCCTCGAACTCTATCTCAACGAGATCTTCCTTGGTGCCAATTCCTATGGCGTGGCGGCGGCGGCGCAGAGCTATTTCAACAAGTCGCTGACCGAACTGACCCCCGCCGAGGCGGCCTATCTGGCGGCGCTGCCGAAGGCACCGTCGAACTATCATCCGGTCTATAACCACGACGCAGCGATCGCCCGGCGCAACTATGTGCTGCGCGAGATGTATCAGAACCGCTATCTCGACCGCGAAACCTATCTGACCGAGGTCGAGGCGCCGCTTCTGACGGTGCAGGGCGGGCAGATTGACGGTTTCCGCCGGGCGCTGCCGCCGCGCGACTATTTCACCGACGAGATTCGCCGTCAGCTGTCGGGCGATTTCGGCGAGGACGAGTTCTTTGGCGGCGGCCTGTCGATCCGAGCCACGATAGACCCGGACCTGCAGCTTGCGGCGGCAAAGTCGCTGCAGACCGCGCTCGAAAGCTATGACCGCAGCCGTGGCCAGTGGCGTGGCACCAAATGGACGATTCCCGCCGAAAAGCTTGACGACGAGGCGGCATGGCGCGCGGCGCTGGCCGACAATATCGAGATCCCGCGCGACATCGAACTTGATGGCCACTGGTACCCGGCCGTGGTGCTGGCGGTGGGCGATCAGTCGCTGACGCTCGGGGTCGAAAGCATCGATGGAACCGTCAGCGTCCCGCGCGAGGACATCAAGTGGCTGCGCGGCGACTTCCGCAGCAACTTCAAACCCGGCGACGTGGTGCACGTGCGCCAGATGACCTCGGACGACGACGGCAGCTTCATCCGCTGGAGCCTGCGCCAGGTGCCGACGATCGAGGGCGCCTTCGTCGCGATGGATGTCCACAACGGCCGGGTTCTGGCGATGCAGGGCGGCTTTTCCTATCAGTCCTCGGTGTTCAACCGCGCCACCCAGGCGGATCGTCAGCCGGGCTCGTCCTTCAAGCCCTTCGTCTATGCCGCCGCGCTCGACTCGGGCTATACGCCCGCGACCATCGTGGTCGACGCCCCGATCGAGATCCGCAATGGCTCGGGGGTCTGGCGGCCGGAGAACTATTCGAAGAAGTTCTATGGCCCGACGCCGCTGCGCACCGGGATCGAACAGTCGCGGAACCTGATGACCGTGCGCCTTGCCCAGGCGGTCGGCATGGACATCGTTGCGAACTATGCCGAGAACTTCGGGATCTACGATCACATGGGCCTGTTCCTGCCGAACGCGCTCGGCGCGCAGGAGACGACGCTTTACAAGATGGTGTCGGGCTATTCGATGTTCGCAAATGGCGGCCAGCGGGTCGAACCGACGCTGGTCGACCGGGTGCAGGACCGCTGGGGCAAGACCGTCTATCGCCACGATCAGCGCGATTGCGTCGATTGCGAAAACCCGGTGCTGCCGCGCGGGGTCTCGCCCGAGATCGTTTCGGACCGCGAACAGGCAATTGATGCCATCACCGCCTATCAGATCACCTCGATGATGCGCGGCGTGGTCGAACGCGGCACCGCCCGCAGCGCGGTCGGCGGAGCCAATCTGGGCGTTCCGGTTGCCGGCAAGACCGGCACCAGCAACGACGCCAAGGATGCCTGGTTCGTCGGCTTCACCACGAACATCGCGGCCGGCTGCTATATCGGTTTCGATCAGCCGCGCCCGATGGGCGATCACGCGACCGGCGGTGTCATGTGCGGCCCGGTCTTTGCCCGTTTCATGAAAGAGGCGATTGCCAAATACGGCGGCGGCGAGTTCGACGTTCCGCCGGGCGGGCATTTCGTGAAGATCGACCGCTATAGCGGGGCGCGCCTCAATGACGACGCGACGGGGGCCAATGTGGTGGCCGAGTATTTCCGCGACAACCAGCAGGAGCTTGCCCTTGGCGGCACTGGCGTCGTGATCGACGGCGGCTTCAAGATGGGCGAGAACGTGCCCCTCTATGCGCGGGGCGAGGACGCGGCAAGCGAGCCGCGGACAGTCACCACCTCGACCGGCAAGAAGGTAAAGATCGCGCCGAAGGCGAGCTTTGGCACGCTGAGTTCGGGTGGTCTTTATTGATCCCGGGTGCGACGGCGCGGCCCTCCGACGGCTGTGTGGGAAAGACGAGCAAGGATATTCGATGACCGATGATCCCGTGGTGATCCGCCATCGCGATCTGGAACAGATTGCGATGACCACGCTCGAAGTTGGCCGGCGGTTGAGCGAGACCGGGGCCAAGACATCGGTGATCACCGTCGGCATCAAGAAGATCGCCGAGGGGCTGGGCGCCGAGCGGGTCTATACGAGGGTCGGCTATGCCTCGCTTGCCGTCACGGTCAGCCACGGCGCAAACACCATCACCCGGATGATCGAGGTCGGGCCGCACGGCGTCAACATGCGGCTGAACCAGAGACTCCGCCAGCTTTGCATCCGCGTCGAGAAAGGCGGGATGAGCGTCGAGGATGTCCGGGCCGAGCTGAAGCGCCTGAACGAAACAACGCCGCATCACCCGCGCGCCCTGATCGCGATCTCGGCCGGCATCGCCTGTGCTGCCTTCGGCCGGTTGCTGGGGGTCGATTGGGCGGCGATCCTGCCGATTCTGGTGGCCAGCACCATCGGCCAGTGGATCCGGGTGTCGCTGATCCGGCGCGGCACCAACGCCTTCGTTCTGACCGCCATCGTCGCCTTCATTGCGGCGGGCCTTGCCGGGGTTGCGGCGGATCTTGCCGGCAGCCAAATGGTTCAGATGGCGATGACCTCGGCGGTGCTGATGCTGGTGCCCGGGGTTCCCGCGATGAACGCCCAGACCGATATCATGGAGGGCTATCCCACCATGGGCAGCGCCCGGTTCGTCAGTGTCGGCATGATCCTGATGTTCATAACTGTCGGGATCGGCGCGGCACAGATGCTGGTCCCCGGCATCGTCGACGGCGTGGCGGGACCGGGGCGTGGCCTGGTGCATCAGGCGGTGTTTGGCGCCGTTGCGGCGGCGGGGTTTGGCGTTCTGTTCAACTTCAGCCCGCGCAAGCTGGCCTGGGCGGCAGTCTCTGGCGCGCTGGCTCTGGCGGTGCGTTCGGCCGGGCTGGGGCTTGGCTGGAACCTCGAGGCCTCGTCCTTCGTCGCGGCCGCCACGGTCGCACTGGCGGTCGAACTGCCGCGCGCGGGACGCTACCGGATCCGGCGGCCGCGCAGCGTGGTGGCGATCGCAGGCTGTATCCCGATGATCCCGGGCGGGGCGGCGACCTCCGCGATCATCGGATTGCTCGAACTGACAGCACAGCACCCGGTCGACGCGGCGGCCAGCCTGCAGGTCGCGGTCAGTTCGGGGCTGCGCGTGGTCTTCACCATCGGTGCAATCGGCGCCGGACTGACCATGGTGCGCTCGTTGATGCCACATTCGGAATTTCCCTGATCCCTGGATAGTGGCTGTGATCGGCGGCATGCGCGGCGCCCGGGGTCGCTTGCCCCCGTTTCCGGGCCGCGGTATGACGCGGGTCTGACAGGAGGAAGCGATGCGCGCCGAGACCCAGAACGTGATCGAGAAGATCAGGAAATCGCTGACCCTTCTGGGCCAGCGGCTGAACCTCGAGACGGTCGAGCACCGGATGGAGGAATTCAACGTGCGTGTCGAGGACCCCAGCCTGTGGGACGATCCGGCCGCGGCGCAAAAGCTGATGCGCGACCGCCAGATGCTGGTCGAGGCGCTTGGCAATTATCGCGAGATCGAACGCGAACTGAACGACCAGATCGAGCTGATCGAGCTGGGCGAGATGGAAGAGGACGACGAGGTCGTGGCCGAGGCCGAGGCGGCGCTGAAGGCGCTGGCCGGGACGGCGGCGGCGAAGGAACTCGAGGCGTTGCTCGACGGCGAGGCGGACGGCAACGACACGTTCCTTGAAATCAACGCCGGCGCCGGTGGCACCGAGGCCTGCGACTGGGCGCAGATGCTGCAGCGGATGTATGTCCGCTGGGCGGAATCGCACGGCTACAAGGTCGAACTGCAGTCCGAGGAAGCCGGCGGCGAGGCTGGCATCAAGTCCGTGGCCTACAAGATCTCCGGCCCCAACGCCTATGGCTGGCTGAAATCCGAAAGCGGCGTTCATCGGCTGGTCCGGATCTCGCCCTTCGGCAAGGGCACGCGCGAGACCTCGTTCGCGTCGGTCTGGGTCTATCCGGTGGTCGACGACAATATCGAGATCGAGGTCAACCCGAGCGACATCCGGATCGACACCTATCGGTCCTCGGGCGCGGGCGGGCAGCACGTGAACACCACCGACTCGGCGGTGCGGATCACCCACATGCCGACCGGCATCGTGGTGACCAGTTCCGAGAAATCCCAGCACCAGAACCGCGACATTGCCATGAAGGCGCTGAAATCGCGGCTCTATCAGATGGAACTGGACAAGCGGAACCAGGCGATCAACGCCGCCCACGAGGCCAAGGGATCGGCCGGCTGGGGCAACCAGATCCGCTCCTACGTGCTGCAGCCCTACCAGATGGTGAAGGACCTGCGCACGAACCACGAGACCTCGGACACGGCCGGTGTCCTCGATGGCGATCTCGACGCGTTCATGGGGGCGACGCTTGCCATGGATGTCGCCGGCAAGAGCCGCAGCGAGGCACAGGCGGAGTGACGGGACGGTGAGCCTCGATCCCGTTCTCGATCTCGATGCGCTCGACCTGTCGCGGCGTCTGGCGGCGGGGGAGATCAGCGCCGAGGCGCTGATGGCGGCAACGCTTGAGCGGATCGCCGAGGTGAACGGGGCGATCAACGCCATCGTATCGCTGCGCGACGCAGACGATCTGCTGGCCGAGGCGCGAGCGGCTGACGCGGCCCCGCGCAAGGGCTGGCTGCACGGCATCCCGATGGCGGTCAAGGATCTGGTCCAGACCGCGGGCATCCGCACCACCATGGGCTCGCCGATCTATGCCGAAACCGTGCCGGTGGCCGACGAGGGGTTGGCAAGGCGGTTGCGCGCCGCGGGCGCGATCCTGATCGGCAAGACCAACGTGCCCGAATTCGGGCTTGGCTCGCACAGCATCAATCCGGTCTTCGGGCCGACCCGCACGCCCTATGATGTGACCCGCTCGGCGGGCGGATCCTCGGGCGGGGCGGGGGCGGCGCTCGCCGCGCGGATGGTTGCCGTGGCCGACGGCTCGGACATGATGGGCAGCCTGCGCAACCCGGCCGGCTGGAACAACGTCTATGGCTTTCGCCCGACCTGGGGCGTTGTGCGCTCCGATCCGCTGGGCGACACCTTCCTGCATCCGCTGTCGACCAACGGCGCGATGGCGCGCAGCCCGGCCGATATCGCGGCACTGTTGATGACGCTGGCCGACAACGACCCGCGGTTGCCGTTCGGACGGGCGCCGCAGGAGTATCTGCAAGGCATCGACGCCGATATTGCCGGGCGTCGCATCGGCTGGCTTGGCGACTGGGGCGGGGCGCTGGCGATGGAGCCGGGGATTCTGCCGCTGGTCGAACAGGCGCTGACGGTCTTTGCGCGCCTTGGCTGCACGGTCGAGCCGGTTTCGCCGCCGTTTTCGGCCGACGAGATGTGGGAAAGCTGGCGGGTGCTGCGCCATTTCGCCGTCGCCTCAAGGCTGAAGCCGCTGTTCGACGATCCGGGCACCCGTGCGCTGTTGCCGCCCAAGGCGATCTGGGAGATCGAGGGCGGGATCGGGCTGTCCGCGTTCGACGTGCAGGCGGCGTCCGAAATCCGCTCGCGCTGGTTCGCGCGCGCCGCGACCCTGTTCGACCGCTTCGATGCGCTGGTGCTTCCAAGCGCGCAGATGTGGCCGTTCCCGGCGGAGTGGGATTGGCCGAAGGCGATTGGCGGGGTCGCCATGGACACGTATCACCGCTGGATGCAGGTCGTCGTGCCGGCAAGTCTGATCGGCCTGCCGGCGATCTCGGTTCCCGCGGGCTTTGGCGATCAGGGTCTGCCGATGGGGATGCAACTGATCGGGCGCGCCGGCAGCGACGCGGCGCTGTTGCAGCTTGCCCAAGGCTATCATCAGGCGACCCGCTGGACCGACCGCAAGCCGCCTTTTTAGGTGTGCGGAGAGGGGAGGACTGTGGAGGTTTGCGCTTCGAGCGCAAATCGGACGGCCGTAATCTCGTTAGGAATTACTTTCGTCCACAGACGCAGGCAGACCAATTGTCCTTTGCCTACGGTTACATTCTCTTTGGAGCTGACGACTTACGCGGCGGCATGCAAAATTCCGGTTGGCGAGCCTTTAAATCTCTCCTAGAAAAAAGCAGGTATTTACATTCAAGGGATTGCAATGTCTCGACGCATAATGTGGGGCACGCTATTCTCAGGCATCGGAGGCTTGATGGTCGGTCTCGTTTCAGCTTGGCAGGTATTCTCGCCGGCGGAACTCAAGACACCAAATGATGTTCTGGAAGAGTTGCGAAGGATAGCGACAGCGATCGAATCGCAGGCCATGGTGATAAAGCCTTCGCAGATACCTGAGATTGCCACAGCTCTAGGCGACGTTACCACTCAGGTTGCCTTTGCTGCCCGAGGGAAGGACGGGACGCTGCCCTTTGTTCCGCGTTCATTCGTCGGTCTGTCCGATCAGCCTCTTGGCCAAGCCTATGATCTCGTCGCACCAAATGGAAAAGGGCGCTTGATGATTATTTCCGCGCCTTCAAATACGTGGATAGACGCGCGAGCCGATGGTGAGCTAGTCGGAAATAGAGTTCGGCGTGGGGAACACTTTGAAGTGGAGTTTGGCGATCAAACCTGCCGCGTAGAACTCATCGACATATTTGAGCCAGATAGCGCAAGGCTAAGAACTATCTGCTTCTAGGTTGTCGATATAGCTGACGGCAGGTTGACGGTCGTGCAAGCACTGAACCGAGGACCATCGAGTTTGCCGAGCTAGGGCCAGAAGAATCGGGATTCGGAGAGCCAACTTCGGCAAACCTGTTGATTCAGGGACGCGCCACGGCCATCCTGACCCTGCCGAAAGGCAGGGGAGGGTTTGAGATGTCCGACGACGTGGCGCTGCAGGCATCGCCGCATCCAGATATTGCCGTGCTCGATTTCAGCGACCTTAAGTATGCGCTTTCCATGGGCTGGCAGGATTACCGCGCCGCCCCGGGCATCGGGTTGGTGTTCAGCGCCGTCTACGTCCTTGGCGGGCTGTTCCTGATGTTCATCTCGGGCGGATTTGTCTTTCAAACGATCATTCTGGCGCTCGGGTTCCCGATCCTCGCGCCCTTTGCCGCGGTCGGGCTTTACGAGACAAGCCGCCGGCTCGAGGCAAACAAGCCGCTCGATCTCTACTCGATCTTCGGTGTGGTCTGGCGCGAGAAAGACCGCCAGATCCCCTGGGTCGGGGCGATCATCGTGATCTACTTCCTGTTCTATACCTTCCTTGCCCACATGGTCTTTGCGCTGTTCATGGGCCTGTCGGTGATGACCAACGTCTCGTCCTCGTTCGACGCCTTCCTGACCACGAACGGTCTGACCATGATCGCGATCGAACTCGTGGTGGGGGCGGTGCTGGGCTTCGTCCTGTTTGCCCTCACGGTCTTCAGTCTGCCGTTGCTGGTCGACAAGGAGATCGACTTCATGACCGCGATGCTGCTGAGCTTCGAGGCGGTGCGGCAGAACTTTCTGGTGATGCTGGTCTGGGCGGGGCTGATCGCGGTGCTGGTGGTGGCGGCGATGATCCCGGCGTTCCTGGGCCTTCTGGTGGTGCTGCCGGTGCTGGGCCATGCCACCTGGCATCTCTATCGTCGGGCGCTTCTCGATCCCGAGTAGGCGAACGGGGCCCCGCTGGGGCCCCGCACATGGGTCATTTCCAGATGTGATGGTCGACGCCGTCCGATATCTCGGGATATTCGGCGATCCTGAACTCCGGCTCCACGCCGGCCTTGCGCTGTGCGAGGTAGTCCTTGGTCAGCTTGGTGACCGTCCCGGACAGCAGCAGGATCGCGACAAGGTTGATCGTCGCCATCAACCCCATCGAGGCATCGGCGGCGTTGAACACTGTCGAGACGCTCTGCACCGATCCCCAGACCACCATCGCCAGCACCAGCACGCGCATCCCCATGATCCATTGCGGCCCGCCGATGCCGAGATAGACGAGCGCATTTTCGGCATAGGAATAATTGCCGATGATCGAGGTGAAGGCGAAGAAGATGATCGCCAGCGCCACGAAGTACACACCAAGCCCGCCGATATGTGCCTCCATCGCGGATTGGGTCAGGGCCATGCCGGTCTGGTCGGGGGCGGTGTCCATCACGCCCGACAGCAGGATGATCACCGCGGTCGCGGTACAGATCAGCAGCGTGTCGATGAAGACGCCAAGCGCCTGCACGAAGCCCTGGCTGGAGGGATGGTGCGGATCGGGGATCGCGACGGCCGCGATGTTCGGCGCCGAACCCATGCCGGCCTCGTTCGAGAACAGGCCGCGCTTGACGCCGTTCATCATCGCTGCGGCCATGCCGCCGGCAACGCCGCCCGCCGCCGAATGCCAGCCAAAGGCGTGGCCGATGATGCTGGCCAGCACGCCCGGCACTTGCGAGAAGTTCATGATCAGGATGATGATCGCCAGCAGCAGATAGGCGCCGGCCATGAAGGGCACGATGATCTCGGCCACCGAGGCGATCTTCTTGACGCCGCCGAAGATCACGATGCCGGTGAAGGCGGCGATGATCAGGCCGGTGACGAAGGTCGGGATCGAGAATGCGCCGTTCAGCGCCGTGGCAATCGAATTGGCCTGCACCGAATTGAACACCAGCCCGAAGGAAAGGATCAGGCAGACCGCGAAAATCGCGCCGGCCCAGGGTGCCTTGAGGCCGCGGGCGATATAGAACGCAGGGCCCCCGCGCAGCATTCCCGACGGTCCGGTGGTCTTGTAAAGCTGCGCCAGCGAACTTTCTGCATAGGCCGTGGCCATGCCGACAAGCGCCACCATCCACATCCAGAAGATCGCGCCCGGTCCGCCCAGATGCAGCGCCACCGCGACGCCCGCAAGGTTGCCGGTGCCGACGCGGCTGGCCAGCGAAACGGTCAGCGCCTGCAGCGGGCTGATGCCGTTCGCGGTCACTTCCTTCGATCCGATGACGCAACGGATCATCTCGTGGAAATGTCGGAACTGGATGAAGCCAAGCCTGATCGTGAAGTACACGCCCGTGGCCAGCAGGCCGTATATAAGGACGTATCCCCAGAATATTGTATTCATGAAGTCGATGATGGCGTTCATTGGCCGTCCCCTTTGTTCCTGTTCTCTCGCAGATTGGGATCAGCGTGACCGCTGCCAGCGTGTCAGTCAATCGACCTGCACATCGGCAGCCCGCCGCGGTGTCGCCAAATGGGATATTTCGGGCAACCGCGGCTGGCAGCTTTGGAAATCAGCACATTGAAAGCAAAACGGGCGCCCTCTGGAAGGACGCCCGTACCAATACCCCGTTCAGGGAAGGACGTGCTCAGTTCTCGGGTTTTGCCGGGGGCAGGACCGAGGCGCGGTGGCTCGTGATGCCGCCCTGGCCGCTCAACGGATCTTCCTGGCGCTGGACCGAGCCCTCGAAATGGGCACCGCTTTCGATCGCGATGGTCTTGTGGATGATGTCGCCTTCGACCTTGGCGGTCGAGGTCAGGCGGACCTTCAGCCCGCGCACCCGGCCGACGATGCGACCGTTGACGATGACGTCGTCGGCCACACATTCGCCGCGGATCGTCGCGTTCTCGCCGATGGTCAGCAAATGGGCGCGGATGTCGCCCTCGACCGTGCCTTCGATCTGAATGTCGCCCGAGGTCTTGAGATTGCCAGTGATGGTCAGGTCCGACGACAGGATCGATGCCGGTGGTTTGGCCTTGGCTGACGGGGGAACATCCATTCCGGGCACGACCGGCTTTTTAGCGGTCTCTGGGGCCTTTGCGGGCTCGCCGTCCTTGGCAGGGCCGGGCTCGTTGATTCGGCTCTTAGAAAACATCCTTGGCTGCCTTGATAAAGTTCATGGGATTCACGGCCGTCCCATTCACCCGCACTTCATAGTGAAGATGGGTTCCGGTCGACCGTCCGGTATTGCCCATATCACCGATCCTGTCGCCTTTCGAGATCTTTTGGCCCGGCGTGACCCGTGTCCGCGACATGTGACCATAGACGGTTTCGATGCCGAACTCGTGCTTGATCTTGACCATCCGGCCATACCCCGAATGCCAGCCGGCCTCTTCCACCACGCCGTCGGCGGTGGAATAGATTGGCGTCCCAAGGCTCGACGCCATGTCGATGCCTTCGTGCATACGGCCCCAGCGCCGCCCGAAACCGCTGGTATAGCGGAACGAGTCCTTCACCGGCAGGGCGAAGGGCGCCCGTTCGGCCGCGATGCGATAGAGGTTCATCTCGTCGAGCCCGCCAAGCAGCCGGTTGGCCCGCAACTCGTCGTCCGAAGGTTCCTTGCCCTTGGTCGAATACGAGATCGGGGTCAGCGGGCCGCCCTGTCCGGAATAGCCGCGGCGCACCGTATCGAGCAGTTTTGAGGGTGGCAGGCCGGCGTCCTTGAACATCTTCTCGAGCGGTGCCACCGAAACCGTCAGCGCCTCTTCGAGCTGGCTGAAGATCTTGTCGTTGCGCTCGAGGATCAGGTCGCGCTCATAGGCAATCGCCTCGGCCTCATCGACCGCATGCTCGGCCTCGATGGAGAAAGCGTCGCGTTCCTGGGACGTCTCGGTAAGGGCGGTGTTGAGGAAGGCGAGCGTCGCATCGACATCGGCAACCGACTGGTCCGACCGTGCGGCATCGGTTGCGCCATCGAGTGCGGCAATCGCCTCTGCGGCTGCGTTCCGGGCGGTGTCGCGTTCGGCGATGGCCTTCCGCAGGGTGCTCTGGATCACGCCGATGCCGGTCTCAAGCTCGCGGCGCCGATCCTCGGAGGCGAGCAGTTTGGACTGCATGTCCGAGATCTGTTCGAGTGCGGCGGCGAAACGTTCGTGGGCGGTCAGTGCCTCGGTCCGGGCCGTGTTGCGGGCGTCGGCCAGCGTGTTCAGCCGTTCCTCGAACAACGCCTGGTCGCGGCGGACCTGTTCGCGGATATTGCCGGCGCCGATGGTGTCCATCACCATGACCGACGAGGCGAGGATTGCCCAGGCGATCAGGGAGGTCGAGCCTGCGAGGATCAGGAACTGGGTGCCAGGCCGCAGCCGGATGAACCGGGTCTGCCCGGTATCGCTGCGCAGGAACAAACGCTGTTCCGGTAGATAGCGCTCAAAGAATGCGTGAATACGGTCGGTGAATCGCGTCCGCAAGTGCTCGTCCCCGTGGCTAGCCCCGTGTTGTGATCATCCGGATTATCCGGCTATGCGGTTTTTCGGGCGACCGTGGGCTGCCCACCGGTGGCTCGTTGTCAGCGGGGATAAGGCCGGGCCACAAGCCACGCAAGACTTTCGCCCGCCCTCCGGCGCCGCCCTGCCGATGGAGGCGAAAAGTGGCAAAAATCCGCCGACTCACAAAATTGTTTCCTGAATTGGGTAATGATTCCGTCTCGAATGCGATTTCGAGCGGAATGGACTCGCCCGGCCGGCGGACCTGCTGGCCGAGCGATGGCGTGGGTCAGATATCCTTGATCGCCGAAAGCACCTCTTCGGCGTGGCCCTCGACCTTCACCTTGGGCCAGACCTTGGCGACGGTTCCGGTGCCGTCGATCAGGAAGGTCGCGCGCTGGATGCCCATGCTGGTCTTGCCGTACATGTTCTTTTCGACCCAGACGCCATAGGCTTCGCAGACCCCGCCATCCTCGTCCGACAGCAATGTTACCTGCAACCCGTGCTTGTCGCGGAACTTGTCGTGTTTGGATACGCTGTCCTTCGAGACGCCCAGCACCACGGCGCCTGCGGCCTCGAAGGCGGCAAGCTGTCCGGTGAAGGCGATTGCCTCGACGGTGCAGCCCGGCGTGTCGTCGCGGGGATAGAAATAGAGCACCACGGCTTTCGGACGCAGGGCCGAGAGCGTGACCTCGCCGCCGCCGTCGCGGGGCAGGGTGAAATCCGGAGCGGGAGTGCCAGCGTCGATCATATGTGTTTCCTGTGCTGCGGCCCGCCGATCCGGGCCTTGGGGGAGCTTCCCTTCTAGCGCGGCGCGGGCAAGAATGCAGCAGCGGGCAAAGCCCAGGCGGAAGGACACAGTGACACCCAGCGAAGACATGCCGAACCAGCCGCCGGGCAAGCCGGCGGGCAGGCGCCGTGCCGCCGCTGCCCGCCGTCGCCACCCGGTGGTCCGGATTCTGATCATCGCCTTCGATGTGGCGGTGCTTTTGATCGCTGTGATGTGGCTCGCCAGCGTCATGCTGTCGGGCCGCGATCTGGTGATCTCGGGATTCGTCGTCGACCGGCTGGACGACGTGCTGTCGCGCGGGCTTGGCGGCGGCAAGGTCGAGGTGGGCGAGGTTGTGCTGCGGCTCGAACCGCGCGAGTGGCCGCAGGTGGCGCTGCGCGACGTCACGGTGGCTGGTCCCGACGGCACGGCGCTGGCGGTCGTTCCGCAGTTGAGCGTTTCGCTTGACACGGCGGCGCTGTGGCGCGGCCATGTCCGACCGCGGGCGCTGCTTCTCGACGATGCCTCGGTGTCGCTGCGTCGCAACCCGGACGGCAAGATCGACTTCGGCTTCAGGACCGGCCGCGCGGCGGTGAGCTTCGGATCGATAGACGATGCGGTTTCGGCGCTGAGACGGGTCTTTGCCCTGCCGGCGATGGCGCCGGTCGAGCGGATCGAGATCGCGGGCCTCAACATCGACTTCGACGATCTGCGCGCGGGCGAGCTGTGGCGCATCGAGGACGGCGCGCTGACACTGACCAACAGCGACAGCGCAATCGACGCTTCGGTGTCATTGCTGCTGCCGCCGCCAGAGGGCGCGCGTGCATCCAGCGACGCGCAGGCCCCCGCCGCGACGGCTGCGCTGCGGCTGACTGCGCAAAAGGCCACATCGGAGGCACAGCTTTCGGCGCTGGTTCAGGGCGTGCCGGCCCGGATCATCTCGCTTCAGGCGCCGACGCTGTCATGGTTGAAGCCGCTCGATGCACCGGTCTCTGGCGCGCTGATTGCGGGCGTCACCCCGGACGGCGCGCTTGGCGGCTTCAACGGTACGCTCGAGATCGGCGCCGGTGTCTTCCGGCCCAATGCCGATGCGCGCCCGATCGGCTTTGACGGCGCGCGCACCTATTTCCGCTATCTGCCGCAACAGGGCCGGCTGGTCTTCGACGCGCTCAACCTGCATTCGTCCTATCTGACGGTCGAGGCGACGGGACATGCCGACCTCGAAGGGATCGCCACCGGATGGCCGACCGCGCTGTTGGCACAGGTGCGGTTCTCCAAGGTGGTGATCGACACGCCGGGGCTGTTCGAGCAGCCGGTCAGCTTTGGCGACGGGGCCATTGACGCGCGGATCGGTCTGGATCCGTTTCAGATCGATATCGGCCAGATGTACGTGATCTCGGCCGGCGCCGAGGGCAGCGACCCGACCCGGGTGAGCGGCGATGGCCGGGTCACGGCGGACAAGGGCGGCTGGCACGTCGATCTGGGGCTTGGCGTCGATCAGGTTTCCGCGGCCGAACTCCCGGCGCTCTGGCCGCTCGTGCTGGCGCCGCGGCCGCGCGATTGGGTGGTGGAAAACCTGACGGGCGGCACGGTGTACAACGGCGCCGCCGGGATCCGGTTCGACCAGGGCCAGCAGCCCGATTTCGCCCTGAGCTTCGAGTTTCGCGATACCGCGGTCCGGTTCATGCCGACGCTGCCGCCGGTAACCGGGGCCGCAGGTTTTGCTGCGGTCGATCCGCATCATTTCGCGGTCACGGCGGACCGCGGTCAGATTACGCCGCCCGAGGGCGGGAGCATCGACGTTTCCGGCTCGTCCTTCCGCATTCTCGAGACCCGGAGCCAGCCGTCGCCGGCACAGGTCGATCTTGTTGCGCGCGGACCTGTCACCGCGGCGCTGTCGCTGCTCGACCAGCCGCCGTTCGAGTTTCTGAAAAAGGCCAACCAGCCGGTCGATCTGGCCACAGGGCAGGCAAGCGTCACGGGCACGATGCGTCTGCCGATCGGTCAGCCGATCGCCCCCGGGGCGGTGCACTTCGATTTCACCGGAACGCTCGGCGACGTTCGCTCGGACCGTCTGGTGCCGGGCAAGGTGGTGGCGGCGCCCAAACTTGCGCTTTCGGTCGACGACACGGGGCTGACGCTTGCCGGGGCGGCGACATTGCAGGGCGTGCCGCTTGACGCGAGCTTCACCTTGCCCTTCGGGACCGATGCCGCGGCACCGGCTGTCGTGGGAACCGCCACGATAGGTGCCGATGCGGTCGAGCGGCTGGAGATCGGGCTGCCGGCGGGGATGGTCAAAGGTGCCGGTACCGGCAGTTTCCGGGTCGAACTGCCGCAAGGCCGCCCCCCGGTTCTGACGCTCGAAAGCGACCTCAAGGGGATCGGCCTTGCGCTGCCGCCGCTTGGGTGGTCGAAACCGGCAGCGACCGCCGGAAAGCTGCAGGTCGCGGCGCGGCTTGGCAGCCCGGTCACGATCAACCTGCTGTCGATCCAGGCGCCGGGGCTATCGGCTGAGGGGGCGATCAGCCTGTCGCCGCAGGGAAGCCTCGATCAGGCCAATTTCACCCGGGTGTCGGTCAATGGCTGGCTCGATGCCCCGCTGACGCTCTTCGGCCGCGGCCCGGACCGCCTGCCCACGGTCTCGGTCACCGGCGGCACCGTCGATCTGCGCAAGGCGCCGTCCGGCGACAGTGGCGGCGAGGCACCGCCCATCACCCTGGCCCTCGACCGGCTGATCGTCAGCGACAAGATCGCGCTGACCGGCTTTCGCAGCGATCTGAACGGGACCCAGGGGCTGTCGGGGCGGTTCGAGGGCCGTCTGAACGGCGAGGCGCCGGTTTCTGGCACGCTGGCGCAGGGTCCGAACGGGCCGTCGATCCGGCTGTCGGCCAATGATGCGGGCTCGGTGCTGCGTGCGGCCGGAATGTTCGAGATGGCCCGCGGCGGCGCGCTGGAACTTGCGCTCGACTCTGTTCAGGGCGCGGGCAGCTATGATGGCCGGCTGAAGGTCAAGGGCATGAGGGTGCAAAGCGCCAACGCCCTCGCGGGCCTTCTGAACGCGATCAGCGTCGTCGGGCTGATCGACGAGTTGAACGGCGCGGGACTTCTGTTCACCGATGTCGAGGCGGTCTTTCGCTTGACGCCCAAGATACTGCAGGTCACACGCTCCTCCGCGGTCGGGCCGTCGATCGGCATCACGATGGAAGGAACTTATGACATGGGCAACGATCGGCTCGACATGCGGGGGGTGCTGTCGCCTGTCTATCTGGTCAATGCCATTGGCGAGATGTTCACCCGCAAGGGCGAGGGGCTGTTTGGGTTCAACTATCGCCTGCGGGGCCGTGCCAAGGACCCGAGTGTCGAGGTCGATCCCTTGTCGGTGCTGACGCCGGGCATGTTCCGCGATCTGTTCCGCGCCGCGCCGCCAAAGCGGAGCCGCTGAGCCATGTTGCTGTCTGACTTCGATTTCACGCTGCCCGAGGATCTGATCGCGACCCGGCCCGCCAGCCCGCGCAGCGCCGCGCGGCTGCTGGTTGCGGGCCGCGAGACCACGCGCGATGCCATCGTCGCCGATTTGCCCGGGTTCCTGCGCCCGGGCGACCGGCTGGTTCTGAACAATACAAAGGTGATCCCGGCCCGGCTGAGCGGGCTGCGCCGGCGCCATGGCGTCGAGGGGGAAAGTGCCGCGCACATCGAGATCACGCTGCTCGAACCGCATGGCGACGGCAGCTGGGCGGTGCTGGCCAAACCCGCCCGCAAGATCCGCGACGGCGAGGAGATCGACTTTGGCGAGGGCTTTGCCGCCCGCGTCCTTGGCCGGGCCGACGGCCAGCTTTTCGTCGATTTCTCGCTGACCGGCCGCGATTTCGATGCCGCGCTCGACCGTGCCGGCGCCATGCCGCTGCCGCCCTATATCGCGGCCCGGCGTCCCGCCGACGTCCGCGACCGCACCGATTACCAGACCGTGTTTGCCCGCCATTCAGGCGCCGTGGCCGCGCCGACCGCCAGCCTTCACTTCGACCGCCCGCTGCTCGACCGCATCGCGGCAATGGGGGTCGAGACGACCGAGGTCACGCTGCATGTCGGCGCCGGCACCTTCCTGCCTGTGAAGGTCGATGACGTCTCGCAGCACCGGATGCACGCCGAATGGGGCGAGGTTTCGGCCGAAGCCGCCGAACAGATCAACGCCACGCGCGCCGCGGGCGGGCGGATCATCCCGGTTGGCACCACCGCCTGCCGGCTGATCGAAAGTGCCGCGGGCGAGGCTGGGGTCGCACCCTGGCGGGGCGAGACAGACATCTTCATTACCCCCGGCTTCCGGTTTCGTGCCACCGACGCGCTGATGACCAACTTCCACCTGCCGAAATCGACGCTGATGATGCTGGTCTCGGCGCTGATGGGGCGCGACCGGATGCTCGGGCTCTATGGCCACGCCATTGCGCATCGCTATCGCTTCTTCTCCTACGGCGATGCCTCGTTGCTGCTGCCGGGCGAGGCCTGAACCGGCCATAGGGCTTGTGACGACGCGGCGGCCTGTGGCAGGCTTGCCCGGTGGCCGGCCGCCCGCCGGGTCGGGGAGTGCACGTCATGCGGTTTTGGCTCGTTCTCGGTGCAATCCTGCTGTGCATTCTGGCACTGTTTCTGCTGCTGCGGGATCTGCCGCCGCCGGCTCGGGTCAGCTTTGCTGCCGGGCCACGGGATGGCGGATACTGGCTGGTCGCCGAACGCTATCGCGAGATTCTGGCCCGCGACGGTATTGCGGTCGATATCCTCGAATCCGCGGGGTCTGTCGAGAACCTCGCATTGCTGACCGATGGCCGGGCCGAGGTCGGTCTGCTGCAGGGCGGGGTGCCCACTGACGGCTCGGGGCTCGAGGCGCTGGCCGCGGTCTTCCCCGAACCGGTCCTGATCCTCGTGCGCCGCGATGGTGCGGTGCCGACCAATCCCGGCATCTGGCGCGACCTTGCCATTGCCAGCGGTGGTCCGGGATCGGGCACGCAACTGGCGGTCGAACAATGGAACGACCTGCTGCGGCTCGACCGGACGAACCGCATGGTGGATCTGGGTGGGGCCGACGCGGCCGCGGCGTTGCTGGCAGGCGACGTCGATGTCGCCTTTTTCGTCGCCCCGCTGGCCGCGCCCTATGTGCGCGTCCTGCTCGAGTCCCCCGAGGTGCGGGTTCTGCCGCTCGACCATGCCTTGGGCATCTCGGTCCGGCTGCCGCACAGCAATGTCGCCACCGTGCCGTCCGGGGCGATCTCGCTCGATCCGGTACAACCGGCGCTGCCGCTCGATGTCATCGTGCTGCAGGCAAGGCTCGTGGCCCGGCCCGGTCTGCATCCGGCGGTCATCGACCGTTTGATGCTGGCCGCGCGCGAGATCCACGGCGGCCACGGCATCTTCACTGAGGAAGGCGAATATCCGACCCTCGAGGGGGTCGACATGCCGATCGATCCCGGGGCGGCCAAGCTGATCCAGGAGGGGCAGAGCTTTTACCACAGTTTCCTGCCCTATTGGGTCGCGGCCCAGATCCGCCAGGTGCTGGTGGTGGTCGTGCCGCTTCTGTTCGTGCTGATCCCGCTGATCCGGTCGCTGCCCCTGGCGTATACCTGGAGCATGCGGCGGCGGGTCTGGCGCCATTATCAACGGATCCGGGAAATCGAGGACCAGCTTGCGCATCTGAAAGACCCGGCCAAGGTGATGGCGCTCGACCTCGAACTGACGCAGATCGACGACGCGCTGGGATCGCTGCGGCTGCCGCCGGCGTTCCGCGGCAGGGCCTATGACGCGCGGATGCATGTCGAACTGGTGCGCCGTCGGATTGCGCGCCAGATCGAGCGACTGGGCGAGCCCGCGACACCGGGTTGACCCGAGACCGAAGCCCGAGAGCCACAGATCCGGTGATCTGCATTGAAATGTCGCTTTGGCGCGGTGCATTTACACCCTATCTCGGATAGGCGGTGCCCCCTGACCGATCTCAACCGCCGAACCGGCCTGAACCGCCGACGCCCCGCGTCGGACCGATGGGAAACATGTTTCAAGTTCTCGCCTCCACCTGGGCCCTCCTTTTCGGGATCCTGCTGCTGCTGGTCGGAAACGGCCTGCAGGGCACGTTGCTGGGCATCCGGGGCGGGCTCGAGGGGTTTTCGACCTTCTCGATGTCGATCATCATGTCCGCCTATTTCGTCGGGTTTCTCGGTGGGTCGCAGACGACGCCCTGGCTGATCCGGCGGGTCGGCCACATCCGGGTCTTCGCCGCCTACGGCTCGTTCGTTTCGGCGATCCTGGTGCTCTATCCGCTGTTTCCGAACCCGATCGCCTGGGCGCTGTTCCGGGTCGCGATGGGGTTCTGCCTGTCGGGGGTCTATGTCACCGCCGAAAGCTGGCTCAACAATTCCGTCACCAACGAACGCCGCGGCCAGGCGCTGTCCTTGTATCTGATCGTGCAGATGGCCGGGATCGTCGCGGCCCAGGGGCTGATGCTGGTGGCCGATCCGGCGGGTTTTGCGCTGTTCATCATTCCCTCGGTACTGGTCTCGATCTCGTTCGCGCCGATCCTGCTGGCGGTCACGCCGACCCCGGCGTTCGAAACCACGCGGCCGATGCGAATTGCCAAACTCTGGCAGATCTCGCCGCTCGGCTGTGTCGGGGTGCTGCTGATGGGGGGCGTGTTCTCGGCCACCTTCGGGATGGCCTCGGTCTATGGCTCGCAGGCCGGGCTCAGCGTGGCGCAGATCTCGGGCTTCATCGCCACGATCTATATGGGCGGCATGGTGCTGCAATACCCGATCGGCTGGCTGTCGGACCGGATGGACCGGCGGCTGCTGATCCTTCTGACCGCGGCGCTCTGCGCGCTTGCCTCGCTGCTGGGGATGATATTCGGCGGCGATTACTGGGCGCTGCTGGCGGCGGGGTTCCTGATCGGCGGCTCGTCGAACCCGCTCTATGCGCTTCTTCTGGCCTATACCAACGACCGGCTCACGACCGATGACATGGCCGGTGCCTCCGGGGGAATGCTGTTTCTGAACGGTATCGGTGCCATCATGGGACCGCTCGCAACCGGCTGGATCATGACCGCGACCGGACCCCAGGGGTTCTTTCTGTTACTGACGGTTCTATGTGCTACGATGGCCCTCTACGCGGCTTGGCGGATGACCCGGACGTCGGCGGTTCCTGTCGATGACACCGGCCACTACCCGCCCGTTCTGCCATCGGCGACGGCTGTCGTCGTCGATGCGGCACGCGAGGTTTTCCTCGATTCGGCGCAGGACGGAGGGGTCGGGAATACGGGCGATTGACGCGCCGATTCCAGGGGACGATCTCAGGGCAGAGAAGGTGGCAATAGGGAGAGATTATGACAAACGTCATGCCACAGGACATTACGACCTTCTGGGTCGACGAGGTGGGACCAACGGGGTGGTACGCCGTCGACGAGGCGCTGGATGCGAAGATCCGTGACCGGTTCCAGGACGCATGGGAGGCGGCCGGAAAACGGGAATTCGATTCCTGGGTCAACTGCGCCGAGGGCGCCTTTGCCTTCCTGATCCTGACAGACCAGTTTCCCCGCAACATGTTCCGCGGCGATGCCCGGGCCTTTAGAACCGATGCGATGGCGCGCAGCGTGGCCAAGCTCGCGATCGACCGGCGTTGGGATCTGGCGATACCGGAACCGCAGCGCCAGTTCTTCTATCTGCCGCTGATGCATTCCGAAAACCTGATCGACCAGGACCGCTGCGTGCGGTTGCTGGCGTTGCGGATGCCCGAGACCGGCGAGGCGAACCTGCGGCATGCCCGCGCCCATCGCGAGGTCATCCGCAAGTTCGGGCGTTTTCCGTTCCGCAATGCGGCCCTGGGCCGGATGACCCTGCCGGTCGAAGAGAAATTCCTCGAAGCCGGCGGCTATAGCAAGGTGGTGGAAGAAATCGAGGACTGAGGCCCGATGCGCCGACCGGGACACCGTTTCGGGGCCCGTTCCGCGCGTGCTCCGGTGGCCGTTTGACCCGATCTGTGACCCCCGGGGAGCGCTCCTCGGGGGCATTTTTCGTGGCGTTCAGCCATGCGCATCAAGAATGCCGGCTATCGGACCTTGCGGCAGAGTTTCGCGGCGACAGGGCTTCGCGCGTGCGTAAAAATAGTTTAATGCCAAACTATCCTGTCAATGCGGAGGGGCCGAGATGGCAGCACAGACTTTCGACATGATCGTGATCGGCGCCGGTCCCGGCGGCTATGTTGCGGCAATCCGTGCAGCGCAGCTGGGACTGAACGTTGCCTGCGTGGAACGCGAGAACCTGGGCGGGATCTGCCTGAACTGGGGCTGCATTCCGACCAAGGCGCTGTTGCGCTCGGCCGAGGTGTTTCACCTGATGCACCGCGCCAAGGAATTCGGCCTGAAGGCCGATGCGATCGGCTATGACATCGACGCGGTGGTCAAGCGCTCGCGCCAGGTCGCAGGCCAGTTGTCGGCAGGCGTCAAGGGCCTGCTGAAGAAGAACAAGGTCACGGTCGTCATGGGCGAGGCGACGCTGACCGCGCCCGGCAAGGTCTCGGTCAAGACCGAGAAGGGGACCGAGGAGCTGGCGGCGAAGAATATCGTGCTGGCGACAGGGGCACGGGCGCGCGACCTGCCGGGGCTCGAGGCCGACGGCAAGCGGGTCTGGTCCTACCGTCATGCGTTGAAGCCGCCGCATATGCCGAAAAAGCTGCTGGTCATCGGATCGGGCGCCATCGGCATCGAATTCGCCAGCTTCTTCAACACGCTCGGCGCCGACACGACGGTGGTCGAGGTGCTCGACCGTGTGCTGCCCGTCGAAGATGTCGAGATCTCGACCTTCGCCAGGAAGGCCTTCACCAAGCAGGGGATGAAGATCCTCGAAAAATCCACCGTGAAACAGCTCGACCGGTCCGCCGACAAGGTCGTCGCCCATGTCGAAACCGGCGGCAAGGTCGAGAAGATCGAGGTCGATACGGTCATTTCGGCCGTCGGCATCGTCGGCAATGTCGAAGGGCTGGGGCTGGAGGCGCTGGGGGTCAAGGTCGACCGCACCCATGTGGTGACGGATGAATACTGCCGCACCGGGGTCGAAGGGCTTTACGCCATTGGCGACATCGCCGGTGCGCCGTGGTTGGCCCACAAGGCAAGCCACGAGGGCGTCATGGTCGCCGAACTGATCGCCGGCCAGCACCCGCATCCGATCAAGCCTGGCAGCATCGCGGGCTGCACCTATTGCCATCCGCAGGTCGCCAGCGTCGGCATGACCGAGGCCAAGGCCAAGGAAGCCGGCTACGAGGTGAAGGTCGGCAAGTTCCCCTTCATCGGCAATGGCAAGGCCATCGCGCTTGGCGAACCCGAGGGTCTGATCAAGACCGTGTTCGATGCCAAGACCGGCGAGCTTCTGGGAGCCCACATGATCGGCGCCGAGGTGACCGAACTGATCCAGGGCTATGTCATCGGCCGCACATTGGAGACCACCGAGGAAGACCTGTTCGAGACCGTCTTCCCGCATCCGACGCTGAGCGAGATGATGCACGAAAGCGCGCTCGACGCCTATGGCCGGGCAATCCACTTCTAGACTCCAATTGGTACAGTCACATCGACCCCGAGGGCGCCCCGCAACGGGCGCCCTCATCGCTTTTGACCGACATCGCATCGCGTTCCGGAACGGAATTGACGCTGCGGAGTTGTCTTTACTTGACGCCCCGCACGGTCGTGGCGCCAGATAATCCGAGCAACGGAGGAGATGACGATGATGACCCGCACCCTGTCTTTCATTTCAATTGGATTGCTTGTTTTGTCGACGGCAGCCGCCTGCACCGACAACAGGGGCGTCAACGCGGCGACCGGCGCGGCCATCGGCGGCCTCGCGGGCAACCAGTTCGGCAGCGGCCAGGGCAAGACCGCGATGACCGTCGCTGGCGCCGCCACCGGCGCCGTGATCGGGGCGAATGCCCGCTGAAAGCGGTTGGAATGCCGCGCAGTAGCCAATCGACGGGGATTTCCCTGTCCGGTCCGGCCGGGCAGGGGATAAGTGGGGCCGGATATTGCCGAGCGTCGTTGCGTCTCGTTTCAGATGCTTGACGGTGCTGCCAGTAGGGTTACGACAGGCCACTGGCAATGGAGACCCAATAATCATGACTCGAGCTATCCCCTTTTTCGTCCTCGGACTGCTGGCCCTTTCGACGGCGGCCTGCACCGATAACCAGGGTATCAATGCGGCGACCGGCGCGGCCCTCGGCGGCCTCGCGGGCAACCAGTTCGGCAGCGGCCAGGGCAAGACCGCGATGACCGTCGCAGGCGCGGCGGCCGGTGCTGCCATCGGCGCAAATGCCCGCTGACCTGCCGACAGGGGGCGTTCCGTCCTCCGAGGGCTAGACTTAGGCCTCCATCCTGCCCCTGCCGGGTGGAGGCCCCGCGCGGCAACATATGCCTGACTTTTGGCCTGTGTCGGCCAATCGGCGGTAACAGGCCGGTGCTTCTGCCCTGAGTTTACTCTTTGTTCTCATTTTCCGATTGGAGAATCCGCCCGGCTCGCCTATGTCTGGCGCTATCGTCACGGGGTGAGCCATGGCCGAACAGAAGTTCATCGAGGTTCGCGGGGCGCGCGAACACAATCTTAAGAACATCGACGTGGACATTCCGCGCGACCAGCTGGTGGTGATCACCGGGCTTTCCGGGTCGGGCAAGTCCAGCCTTGCCTTCGACACGATCTATGCCGAGGGCCAGCGGCGCTATGTCGAAAGCCTGTCGGCCTATGCGCGCCAGTTCCTCGACATGATGGAAAAGCCCGATGTGGATCACATCAGCGGCCTGTCCCCGGCAATCTCGATCGAACAGAAGACGACCTCGAAGAACCCGCGCTCGACCGTCGGCACGGTGACGGAGATCTACGACTATCTCCGGCTGCTGTTTGCCCGCGTCGGCACGCCGTACAGCCCCGCGACCGGGCTGCCGATCGAGGCGCAGCAGGTGCAGGACATGGTCGACCGGGTTCTGGCGCTGCCCGAGGGCACGCGCGGATACCTGCTGGCGCCCATCGTGCGCGACCGCAAGGGCGAATACCGCAAGGAAATGCTGGATCTGCGCAAGCAGGGGTTCCAGCGGGTCAAGGTGAATGGCGAGTTCTACGAGCTCGACACGCCGCCGAAGCTCGACAAGAAGTTCCGCCACGATATCGACGTGGTGGTCGACCGGATCGTCGTGCGCGAAGGGCTGGAATCCCGGCTTGCCGATAGTTTTCGCACCGCGCTCGATCTGGCCCAAGGCATTGCGATTCTCGAAACCGCGCCGGCCGAGGGCGAGCCGGAACGCATCACCTTCTCCGAGAACTTCGCCTGTCCGGTCTCGGGCTTTACCATCCCCGAGATCGAACCGCGGCTGTTTTCCTTCAACGCCCCCTTCGGTGCCTGCCCCGTGTGCGACGGGTTGGGGATGGAGCTGTTCTTCGACGAGCGCCTCGTCGTGCCCGACCAGACGCTGACGATCGCCGACGGCGCGCTGGCACCCTGGCGCAAGGGCAAGTCGCCCTATTTCCTGCAGACCATCGAGGCGATGGCGCGGCACTATGGCTTCAAGCCCTCGTCGCGCTGGAAGGACCTGTCCGAGAAGGTGCAGAACGCATTCCTGCGCGGTTCCGGCGAGGAAGAGATCGAGTTCCGCTATGACGAGGGTGGCCGGGTCTATCAGGTGACGCGCAGCTTCGAGGGGGTGATCCCCAACATGGAGCGGCGCTATCGCGAGACCGACAGCAACTGGATCCGCGAGGAATTCGAACGCTATCAGAACAACCGTCCCTGCGCGGCCTGTAGCGGGTTCCGGCTGCGCCCCGAGGCGCTGGCGGTCAAGATCGCGGGCCTGCACGCGGGTCAGGTGGTGCAGATGTCGATCCGCGACGCCTTCGCCTGGATCGGCACGGTGCCCGAGGCGCTGACCGCACAGAAAAACGAGATCGCCCGCGCCATCCTGAAAGAGATCCGCGAGCGGCTGGGGTTTCTCAACAATGTCGGGCTCGAATACCTGACGCTGGCGCGCAACGCAGGCACCCTGTCCGGGGGCGAAAGCCAGCGGATCCGTCTGGCCAGCCAGATCGGATCGGGGCTGACCGGCGTGCTCTATGTGCTCGACGAACCCTCGATCGGGCTGCATCAGCGCGACAACGACCGGTTGCTGGGGACACTCAAGAACCTGCGCGATCAGGGCAACACGGTGATCGTGGTCGAGCATGACGAGGAAGCGATCCGCGAGGCCGATTATGTGTTCGACATCGGCCCCGGCGCCGGGGTCCACGGCGGACGGGTGGTGTCGCACGGCACGCCCGCGACGATTGCCGAGGATCCGGGCTCGATCACCGGCCAGTACCTGTCAGGCGCCCGCGAGATTGCGGTGCCCGCAAAACGGCGCACCGGCAACGGCAAGAAGCTGACGGTGGTGAAGGCGACCGGCAACAACCTGAAGGACGTGACCGCCGATTTCCCGCTGGGCAAGTTCGTCTGCGTCACCGGCGTCTCGGGCGGCGGCAAGTCCACCCTGACCATCGAAACCCTGTTCAAGACCGCCTCGATGCGCCTGAACGGCGCGCGCCAGACCCCGGCGCCCTGCGAGACGATCAAGGGAATGGAACTGCTCGACAAGGTGATCGACATCGACCAGCGCCCCATCGGGCGCACGCCGCGATCCAACCCCGCCACCTATACCGGCGCCTTCACCCCGATCCGCGACTGGTTCGCGGGCCTGCCCGAGGCCAAGGCGCGCGGCTACAAGCCCGGGCGGTTCAGCTTTAACGTCAAGGGCGGACGCTGCGAGGCCTGTCAGGGCGACGGCGTCATCAAGATCGAGATGCACTTCCTGCCCGACGTCTATGTGACCTGCGAGACCTGCCATGGCGCGCGCTACAACCGTGAGACGCTGGAGGTGAAGTTCAAGGGCAAAAGCATCGCCGATGTGCTTGATATGACAGTGGAAGATGCGCAGGTGTTTTTCCAGGCCGTGCCCTCGATCCGCGAGAAGATGGATGCGCTGGTGCGGGTCGGGCTCGGCTATGTCAAGGTTGGCCAGCAGGCGACGACATTGTCGGGCGGCGAGGCGCAGCGGGTGAAGCTGAGCAAGGAGCTTGCCCGGCGCTCGACCGGCCGCACGCTCTATATCCTCGACGAGCCGACCACGGGGCTGCATTTCGAAGACGTTCGCAAGCTGCTCGAAGTGCTCCACGAACTGGTCGATCAGGGCAATACGGTGGTGGTGATCGAACACAACCTCGACGTCATCAAGACCGCCGACTGGATCATCGACATCGGTCCCGAGGGCGGCGATGGCGGCGGCACGGTGGTGGCGACCGGCACGCCCGAGCAGGTGGCCGACGTGGCCGCAAGCCATACCGGGCACTATCTGAAACCGATGCTCGAGGCTGCGCGGCGGGTGGCGGCGGAGTAGCGCCGGATTGGGCCGAGGGCCCGCCCGCCCGTCGTCGATGCCGTTTGGCATCTTCTCCCGTCGGGCCGGGCGCGCTGCGCGCGCCGACGTCCAGGGCTGCGTTTGGGCGCAGCCGCTGTGGGGCACAGGTGGCGCCGCGGGAGCAGGGCCTTTGACATGGCGCCTGAAATCCCGGCCGATCCGCCGTGATGGTGTTGAAGTTCCGGGCAGGCCATCTGCGTCGCCTCGTCCGGCGGTACCGGGAGCGCGGGCCTGACTTGCAACCGTCCCGGGCCGGGCTCAGACTTGGCCGAAGCGGGTGGAATTGACCGGGGACAGGCTGCAATGAGCGAAAGCGAGGACTGGCAAGACGGCGGTTGCCATTGCGGGACAGTGCGTTTCCGGGTGCGGCTGACCGACGGGATGAAGACGGCGCGCCGCTGTTCGTGTTCCATGTGCCGTATGCGCGGCGCAATTTCGGTGTCGGCGCCCGTCGACGGGTTGGAAATCGTGAAGGGCGAAGACCACCTGACGCTTTACCAGTTCAACACCGGCGTCGCGAAACACTACTTCTGTGCCGTCTGCGGGATCTACACCCACCATCAGCGTCGGTCGAACCCCAATGAACTGGGGATCAACGTGGCGTGCCTCGACGGTGTCAGCCCCTTCGATTTCCCAGAAGTGCCGGTGCTCGACGGCATCAACCACCCCTGCGATGCCCCGAAGGGCCGGGGGGTGTCTGGGGTGATGCGGTTCATCCCGGATTGAGTTCCATCCCGGTCTGTCTGTTGCCGAAGCGCGCGGGCGGGATCAGTTCAGCAGATCGGCAATCGCGCCCATGAGGTTCATCACCTTGTTGGTCTGCGGGTCGATCCGATAGATATAATCGCCAACGACGACATAATTGCCATTACGGTCCAGCCGATAGCGTCCGGGGTCGCGGACAAGGATATAGTCGTGGTCGATCCGGTCACCCTGCCGATACTGCGGTGGTGCCTTGGCTTGGCCCGGTGGCACGCAGGCCGGCGATTTCTTGGCGAGACCCGGGGGGCAGCCATTGGGCGAGGCCTGCGACAGTCCGGGAAACAGACCGATGGCCAGAAGGATCGCGGCAAGACCGGCGGTGGTTTTCATGGGTGAGCCTTTCATGACGGCGTCTGATGCAAGGACAACGTTCCGGACCGGCACATTGTTCCGCCGGTCCTCGACCGCCTGGCCCCAGACGGCCGATGGCGCCACCGCCGCACGGGGATCTGCCCGGCGGCGGCGCCCGATCTGACCTCAGCTGAACGGACGGCCGCGTTTCTCGAAGCGCGGCAACATGGCCGAGAAGTCCTTTTCGCCGCCGCTCTCGACCTCGACAAAGGTCTCGTAGAGCCGGGTTGCGGCAAGCCCCAGCGGCGTGTCGGCATCGACCGCCTCGGCGGCCTGCTGGCTTAGCCGCAGATCCTTCAGCATCAATGCGGCGGCAAATCCGGGCTTGTAGTCATTGTCGGCAGGCGAGGTCGGACCGACGCCCGGGGCAGGGCAATAGACATTCATCGACCAGGAATAACCCGAAGAGGTCGAGACCACGTCGAACATCTTCTGCCGGTCGAGTCCCAGCTTGTCGGCCAGCGCAAAGGCCTCGCACGTGGCAATCATGGTGACGCCAAGGATCATGTTGTTGCAGATCTTGGCGGCCTGTCCGGCACCGGCATCACCGCAGTGCACAGCCTTCTGGCCCATCACCTCGAACAGCTGCACGACCTTGGCGAATGCCTGCTCGGGGCCACCGGCCATGAAGGTCAGTGTACCGGCGGTGGCGCCGCCGACCCCGCCCGAGACCGGGGCGTCGATCGCCATCAGCCCGGCCTCCGTGGCAGCCTTGGCCACGGCACGGGCGCTGTCGACATCGACGGTCGAGCAATCGAGGTGAATTGCCTCTTGCGACATCACCGGGTGGATCTCGGCGGCGACGCTGCGCAGGATCTTGCCGTTCGGCAGCATGGTGATCACGACATCGGCGCCGTTTGCGGCGTCAGTTGCCGCCTCGGCGGGGGTGACCCCCTCGGGACAGGGCGCGGTCAGGTCGAAACCGGTGACCTGATAGCCTGCCTTGGCCAGATTGGCCGCCATCGGCGCGCCCATGTTCCCCAACCCGATGAATCCGATCTTCATGGTTTCTCTCTCCCCTTCGAACTTCAACTCGTCTTGGCCGAGCGGGGCGAGCATTGCCAGCACCGTCTCGGGCGTCACCTCTTTCATGCCATAGCGCCAGACCGGCTTGCGGTCCTTGTCGATGATCGCGGCGCGGATGCCTTCGAGAAAGTCCGCCTGTTCGAGCGCACGCCAGGTAAAGCGGTATTCGTGGCGCAGGGCATTGCGGATGCCGCTGCGGCCGCTGCGCAGGGCGCGGATCAATTCGAGCGCGCAGGCCATCGAAAGCGGCGAGCCGCGCAGCAGCGCCTTGCGCGCGGCGACGGTAAATTCAGTGTCCGCCGCGTTGAGGCTTGCGAGGATGGTGGCAAGATCGCCGCCGGCGAAATGCCGGTCGATCTCGTCTGCCGCGGCAGCCAGCGGCCCGACCGCGAGGGGCTCGGTCGCGGCGGCGATCAGGCCGGGCTCGCCGGTCTGTTCCAGCCGGTCGATCAGCCCGGGCCAGGCATCCTGCGGCACGAAGCTGTCGGCAAAGCCTGCACGGATCGCATCTGCCGGACCCATACGGGCGCCTGTGGTGCCAAGGTATTCACCCAGCCGTCCCGGTGCACGCGACAACAGCCGGGTACCGCCGACGTCCGGGATCAGGCCGATGCCGCATTCCGGCATGGCGATCTGGCTGGTCTCGCCGACCACCCGGTGCGAGCCGTGGCAGCCAAGCCCGACCCCGCCGCCCATGGTGAAACCCTGCAGAAAGCTGACCACCGGCTTGGGATACAGGGCAATCCGGGCGTTCATGTTGTATTCGTCGTGCCAGAACCGGCGGCCATAGCCATAATCGCCTGCCCGGCCCGTGGCATAGATTTCGGCAATGTCGCCACCGGCGCAGAATGCCTTCTCGCCCTCGGCGTCGATCACGACCAGCGCCACCTCGCGGTCCACAGCCCAGGCTTTCAGGGCCCGGTCGATCTGCAGGCACATGTCATAGCTCATGGCATTCAGCGCGCCCGGGCGGGTCAGGGTGATACGGCCGGCGCGGCCGGAAGTGCGGATGGATACGTCGGTCATGTCCTGCCCAGCAGTTGGCGCGCCACGATCAGGCGCATGATCTCGTTGGTGCCTTCAAGGATCTGGTGCACGCGCAGATCGCGCACGATCTTCTCGATCCCGTAGTCGGCCAGATAGCCATAGCCGCCATGAAGCTGCAGGCACTGATCGGCGACCCGGCTGCCGGCCTCGGTCACGAATTTCTTGGCCATGGCGCAAAAGGCGACGGCGTCGGGCGCTGCCTGGTCGAGCTTCCAGGCCGCCTGACGCAGGAAGGTGCGCGCCGCCTGCAGCTCGATCTCCATGTCGGCCAGACGGAACTGCAACGCCTGAAACTGGTCGATGGACTGGCCAAAGGCCTTGCGCTCACGCATGTAGCCGAGCGTCGCGTCGAGCGCCGCCTGCGCCGCGCCGAGCGAACAGGCCGAGATGTTCAGCCGCCCGCCGTCGAGCCCGGCCATGGCATAGGCGAACCCGCGCCCCTCCTCGCCCAGCAGGTTCCCGGCCGGGACCGGGCAGGCATCGAGCTGCACCTGCCGTGTCGGCTGGCTTTTCCAGCCCATCTTGTCCTCGAGCCCGCCGAACGAGAGCCCCGCGGTTCCGGCCTCGACCACCAGCGCCGAGATGCCTTTCGGACCATCCGCCCCGGTGCGGGCCATGACCACATAGGCATCCGAATAGCCGCCGCCCGAGATGAAGGCCTTGGTGCCCGTCACCTCGAACCCCTCGTTGGTCCGCACGGCCCGGGTCCTCAGCGCCGCCGCGTCCGAGCCCGAGGCCGGTTCGGTCAGGCAATAGGACAGCACCGTATCCATCGATACGGCGCCCGGCAGGAAGCGCGCCTTCAGTGCCTCGGAGCCATAGCGGTCGATCATCGCCGCGCACATGTTGTGGATCGAGAGAAACGCCGCGACCGAGGGGCAGGCCATGCTGAGCGCTTCGAACACCAGCGTGGCGTCAAGCCGGCTCAGCCCCGATCCGCCGTTGTCCTCGGAGACATAGAGCCCGCCGAACCCCAGTTCGGCAAGCCGCGGCCAAAGCTCGCGCGGGATCGTGCCCTCGGATTCCCAGCGACGGGCGAAGGGCGCGATATGTTCCGCGCCAAAGGCGCGCGCCATGTCGAATATGGCGGATTGCTCTTCAGAAAGTGCGAAGTCCATTTGCCTCCTCCCAGAGCCGTCAGAACCTTGAAACGCGCTCAAGGTCCGACGGGGAGGGGCCGGGTGCAAGGGGAAACCGCGCCGGTTGGCCTTGCGGAAATCCCCCTGCGGCGGGTTACATCAGCCGCACCTGCGTGCCGATCTCGACCAGCGCGTAAAGCTCGGCGACTTGTTCGTTGTAAAGCCCGATGCATCCCGACGACGACGGGCGGCCGATCTTGCGGGTGTCGTGGGTCCCGTGGATCAGATAGGCGGGCCAGGTCAGGTACATGGCGTGGGTTCCCAGCGGATTGCCGGGGCCGGGGGCGACATAGCGCGGCAGGTTCGGGTCATGTTCCAGCATGCTCGGGGTCGGGCGCCAGTCCGGCCCGACCTTCTTGCGCACCACTTCGGTATAGCCGCGACGGGTCAGTTCCTCGCTCAGCGGCACCGAGGTCGGATAGATGCGATAGGTCTCGCCGTCGCCACTCCAATAGTGCAGGGCGCGGCTGTCGATGTCGCACAGGATTGCGCCGTTGTTCAGCGCCTCGAAATGGTCCTGCCAGTTCCGGCTCTGGAAGCTCGAGATATTGCGGCTGGCGCCGGTATCGGGGCGATAGTTCGGATCGACCGGGGCAAATTCCTGGGTCGGGTTGTCGGTGGTGGGATAGTTCTGGGCGCGGGCCAGCATTGGGGCGGCAAGGATCGGCAGGGTGCCAATGCCGGCCAGCAGGCGGCGGCGGGAAAGGGAGAAGGTCATGCGAATAGTCCTGTTCAGCTGCTCGAGTCGCTTTGATCTTTTTTCGTGAATATGTCAGATCGCAATATTTTTTCCAGCCTCGACAGCGCGGTGCACGTGGTCGTGAAGATACGTGTGGTCAGTCCGCCGATCCGTCAAGGGCAGTGTGGCCCTCAATCGTCAGGCGGTATTCGCCACGAGAGACGCGCTCGAACCAGCCATAGGGATCGGTCGCCATCATCCGCGTTGCCGCAGCGACCCCCGTCGCCCCGGCAACCTCGGCGCCGCGGCTTGGCCCTGCCGCGGCCAGATGTGCCGCCAGCCGCAGCGCGTCCTGGCGATAGGCGCTGATCAGCGGCCCGCGTGCCTTGCCGCCGATATTCGGATCGCCCTCGCGGCGGGCGAATTCGCGCAGCAGCAGGCCCTGCCGTCGGGCGGATTTGCGGGGCCGGAACGGGGCGGGGTCTAGGTGGACCTGCACATGGCCGTCGCGCAGCCGCACCGTCATCAGGCCCAGCCCCAGCCGCCGGCACAGCCCCAGATTGCGGCGCAGTGCCAATTGGAACGGGCGGCCCCCGCCGTGCGGCACCGCCAGATAGACCGCGTCGGTCACGGCCTGGCGCGCAATGCCCTGATGGAACAACGTCAGCGAGAACCCGGCCTTCAGTTCCACGATCACCGGCACCTTTTCACCCGGGCGCAGCCCGACCACGTCAGCGCCGACGACCTCGGCCTTGACCTCGAAGCCCTGCGCCTCCAGCAACGCCTTGACCGGGGCGTAAAGTTCGGTTTCCGCCACCCGTGGCGCCATCACAAATCCTCGTGGAATGCGTCGATCAGGTGGCGGACCACGGCGCGCATCGCCTGTTCGGGGTCGTCGCCCGCGGCCAGCCGCTCGGCGCGGACGGCACGCTGGCGGTCGGCGCTGTTGCCGCGGGCGACCAGCGCCGGAACCGCCTCGATCTCGGGCAGGCATCCCAGCGCCTCGGCGTCTTCGGCAAGGATCTCGACGATCTCTTGCGCCAGATCGGCAAACGACACGATCTCGTGGCGGCCGAAGTCGATCAGCCCTTCGTTGACGCCATAACGCTGTGCCCGCCAGCGGTTTTCGCCGATCAGCACCGGGTCATAGATCCGCCACCGCTGGTTGCGGGCCGCAAGCCGCCACAGCATCCGGGTAAAGCACTGGCTCAGCGCCGCCACGATCAGCGTGTCCTCGACCCGGGTCGGCACGTCGCAGATCCGGGTCTCGATGGTCGGAAACCGGGACGAGGGGCGCAGATCCCACCAGATCTTGCTGGCATCCTCGATCACGCCAAGCTCGATCAGGATGCCGGTCGTGCGTTCGAACTCGGCCCAGGAGTTCAGCCGCGGCGGCAGCCCGGTGCGGGGCAGGTTGTCGAACACCGTCAGCCGATAGGAGGAAAGCCCGGTGTCCTGCCCCATCCAGAACGGCGAGGAGCACGACAGCGCCAGCAGATGCGGCAGGAAATAGCTGAGCTGATTCATCAGGTCGATGCGGACAGACTGGTTTTCGATCCCGACATGGACGTGCATGCCGCAGATCAGAAGCCGCCGCGCGACGCCCGCCAGCGCCTGTTCCAGTTCGTTATAGCGGGTCTTGTCGGTATGGATCTGCTGTTTCCAGTCGGCGAACGGGTGGCACGAGGCCGCGATCGGCGCCAGCCCGTGGCGAGCGGCGCAGCGCGCGACCGTGGCGCGCAGATGCTTCAGGTCGTTGCGGGCTGCGCCGACATCGGCGCAGACCTTGGTGCCGACCTCGATCTGGCATTGCAGGAACTCTGGGCTGACCTGGCCCTGGATCGCGTCGGCGCATTGCTCGATCAGCGCCTCTGGGGCATTGGCCAGTTCCAGCGTCTCGGCATCGACCAGCAGGTATTCCTCCTCGATCCCGAGGCTGAGGGCGGGGTCCTTGTGTGGCATCTGCTCCTCCCCCTGCGGCACCCTCGTGCCATGGCGCCGGTAAAAGGTGGCAGAGCGGCCCACCGTGCGCAAGACGGTCCCGGTTGGAATGCCGCCCGGGATCGGTTAGGCCGAGGCATGGGCGAGAGCGAAAGGAACGACATGCTGATTGCAGTGGGGGCGATCACCCGTCGGCGGCCGAAGATGTTCGGCGATCTGCTGGACAGCTTTGCCCGGATGCGCCGGCCCGATGGCGCGCGCCTGATCTTTGTCTTCGCCGAGAACGACACCGAGTTTGGCGTGACAGACCAGATCGAGGCGTTTCGCGCGCAGGTCCCCGAGGACGTGCGGCTGGAGCTGGAACCGCGGCCGGGCATCCCCATGGGCCGCAACAAGGTGCTCGACATGGCGCTGGAGGCCGGTGCCGATTTCCTGACCTTTGTTGACGACGACGAGGTGGTGACCGAGGACTGGCTGGTCGAACTGATCGCAGGGGTCGAGGCGCGCGCGCTCGATCTTGCCGGTGCGCCGGTGCAGCTGATCGCGCCCGAGGGCGCGATGACGGGCTGGAACGAGGCGGTGCTGAAGCATCTGCAATACCGCTCGGACCGCCGCAACAGGGATCGCCGCCGGATGGTCGCGGATGGCACCGAGGGCGAGATGAACATCTACACCAACAACTGGTGCCTGCGGCTTGCCACGCAGCGCCGGCTTGGCGTGCGGTTCGACGAAGCGCTGCAGTATACCGGCGGTTCGGATACACGCTTCAGCCTCGACATGAAGGCGGCGGGCGGCCGCATCGGCTGGGTCCCTGACGCCGTTGTCGAGGAACCGACGCCGCAAAAGCGGCTGACTCTGACCTATCACTACAAACGCGCCCGCGATCAGGCGACCAATGCGGTAATCCTGAACCGCAAGGACCCGGTGCGCAGCGTGCTGCAGGGGGTGATGCGGATCGTCGATGCGATCCTTCTGGTCATCGCATTCCCCGTGACCGGCAAGTACGGCATCGCCAAGGCCGCGCACAAGCTTGGCATCGCCATGGGCCGGTTTCGCGGCGTCTTTGGCGCCACCAGCAGCCATTATGATCCGGACGCGTCCAAGTTTCATACCGAAAAGGCGAAGTGAGGCGGGGCGGACCACCGGATCTGACCTGACCGCCACGCGATCGCCGCCCCTGTCCGTCATTGCGGACCGGCTCCACCGGCACTTTCATGGTGCCGGGGCGCAGGCACTGCCGGTCCGGTTCGGCAGCCATGCCAAAGGGAACGCTTGACATATTGGCGCCGATGCCCCACTTGGGCCGTGACGCTGCGCTGCCGCGTGAGCAAGCCGTGCCCCGACAGGGGGACATCAGCGCACCAAATACCTCCAGTTCCCATTCACGCAGGGTTCTCGACGCAAGGCCGGACAGGGTGGGAAACGCTCCCCTGGTCTCGAGGTCGGGCGGACCCCACGTGCGCCGCGCATCTGCGCGGCCATGCGATATTTCTGCGCGGGCCGTTGGGCCGGTGCGGACTCAGAAGGATAACACTTGTTCGATTTCGACATGCTCGGCCTGACACCGACACTCAACGAGGCGCTGAAGCGCGCCGGCTTTACCGAACCGACCCCGATCCAGAACCAGGCAATTCCGCTGGCGCTGCAAGGGCATGACATTCTCGGCCTTGCCCAGACCGGCACCGGCAAGACGCTGGCCTTCGGTCTGCCGCTGGTCGACCACCTGCTGGCCGAACCGGGCAAACCCGCGCCCAAGACCGCCAAGGCCCTGATCCTTGCGCCGACCCGCGAGCTGGTGAACCAGATTGCCGACAACCTGCGCGTGCTGACCGACGGATCCCGGATCCGGGTCACGACCGTTGTGGGCGGGCAATCGATCATCCGGCAGATCAACGTGCTGTCGCGTGGCGTCGACATCCTGGTGGCAACGCCTGGCCGGCTGATGGACCTGATGGACCGCGGTGCGGTCGATCTGGGCAGCGTGCGCCATCTGGTGCTGGACGAGGCCGACCAGATGCTGGACCTCGGCTTCATTCACGCCCTGCGCAAGATCGCCCCGCGCCTTGGCACCCCGCGCCAGACCATGCTGTTCTCGGCCACCATGCCGAAGCAGATGGAGGAGCTGAGCCGTGCCTATCTGAAGGATCCGCGCCGCGTGCAGGTCGCGCCTCCGGGCAAGGCGGCCGACAAGGTTTCTCAGTCGGTCCATTTCGTCGGCCGGGCCGACAAGCTTGTGAAGCTGCGCGAGATCCTGTCGCGGGACCGCGAGGCGCTGACGCTGGTGTTCACCCGCACCAAGCACGGGGCTGAAAAGCTGATGAAGACCCTCGTGTCCGAAGGCTTCAACGCCACCTCGATCCACGGCAACAAGAGCCAGGGTCAGCGGGACCGGGCGATCAAGGCGTTCCGCGATGGCACGGTGAAGACCGTCGTTGCGACCGACGTTGCGGCGCGCGGCATCGACATTCCGGGCGTTGCCTATGTGGTCAACTACGACCTGCCCGAGGTGCCGGACAACTATATCCACCGGATCGGCCGGACCGCGCGTGCGGGTCTGGAAGGCGAGGCGATTGCGTTCTGTTCGGTCGACGAGATCGATCAGCTGCGCCAGATCGAAAAGCTGATGAAGATCGAGATCCCGGTTGCCAGCGGCACCCGTCCGACCGGAACCAGTGCCAGCAATGGTGCCGAGAAGTCCGGCCGCGGTCCCCGCGCGCCGCAGCGTCGCGGTCAGAAACCGGCGCCCGCGAACTACTCGAAATCGCCGTCGGCGAAACCGAAGCGTCCGCGGCGTCGTCGCGCCGCCTGAGGATAGCGCCAGAGGAAATCGGGGGCGGGGCAGGGATCTGCCCCGCCCCTTTTCCATGCCCGGCCGCGGCGCTACAGGCTGCGCGCCACGGCCATTGCGGCCATCGCCGGCAGGCGCAGGACCTCGTGGACCTGCGCGACCCGCTCGGGCGTATAGTACTCTTCGGCATGCAGGATGTTCAGCGTCGCCACCAGATCGCCGCCAAGGATGATCGGCAGGTTCACCACCGATCCGCATCCGAGTTGCCCGATCAGCTCGGCATCGGGAAAGACCTGCGCGATCTCGGCCAGCGTGTTGGCGACGAAGGTCTCGTGCCGTCCGTGCACGATCTGAAACCAGGCGTCGATCTCGATCGGCTTGGTGCCCGAGGTCGGGTAATGCACCGCATCGTCGGTATAGGCGCGCCGCGCCAGCATCGCCGCCATGTCGACCGTCATTACCGTGACAAGCCGTGCCCCGACCGTCGCCTTGACCAGCGCACAGAGCGCGTCGAAGGCTTCGGTTTCGCTCGTCGCCTTGGACAGGGCCGATGCAAAGGCATCGAGCGCCGGGTTTGCGTTGGTCATGGCATGTCCTTCCGGTCCGGGTTGCCGCCGCTTGCGGCATAAAGTTCGCGCGCATAGGCGTCGGTAAACGATCCGTCATGCAGCGCGCTCGATGGCGCGATCTCGACAATCCGGCCTTTATTCATCACCGCCATGCGGTCGCACATGAAGCTGACGACGGGCAGGTTGTGGGTCACCATCAGATAGGTCAGGCCCTGCTCGCGGCGCAGCCGTTTCAGCAGGTTCAGGATCTCGGCCTGCACCGAGACGTCGAGCGCCGAGGTCGGTTCGTCAAGCAGCATCACCCGCGGCTCCAGCATCAGGGCGCGGGCGATGGCAACGCGCTGGCGCTGGCCGCCCGACAACTGGTGCGGAAACCGGAACCGGAACCGGCGGTCGAGCCCGACTGCGGCCAGCATCTCGATTACCTTCGCGTCGCGCTTGCCGATCCCGTTGATGGCCAGCGGCTCGGCCAGCGTCGTGTCGACGGTCTTGCGCGGATGCAGCGATCCATAGGGGTCCTGAAACACCATCTGGCAGCGGCTGGCAAAGCTGCGGTCGGGACGATGGCTGCGGGGGCTGTCCAGCACCGAAATCTCGCCGGTCCAGTCCGGGGCAAGGCCTGCGATGGCCTTCAGCACCGTCGACTTGCCCGACCCGCTTTCGCCGACCAGCGCAAAGCTCTCGCCCTCGGCAACCTCGAAGCTCGCGCCCTGCACGACCCGGACGTCGCCATAGGAAATATCGACGTTCTTCAGGGAAATCGCGCTCATGTCCCGCTCCATTCGCTGCGGTCGAGCACGGGAAGTTCGTCGCGCGTCTCCTCCATCCGCGGCACGGCGGCGATCAGCCCGCGGGTATAGGGATGGCTGGCATTCTGCAGCTCGCTTGCCGCACAGCTTTCCACCACCTCGCCGGCATTCATCACCAGAATCCGGTCGCAATAGCGCGCGACCAGCCCCAGATCGTGCGAGATCAGGATCAGCCCCATGCCGTTGTTGCGCACCAGTTCGTCGATCAGGTCGAGCACCTGCGCCTGTACCGAGACATCGAGCGCCGATGTCGGCTCGTCCGCGATCAGCAGATCGGGGCGGGGGATCAGCATCATGGCGATCATCACCCGCTGGCCCATGCCGCCCGAGACCTCGTGGGGATACATCCGTGCCACCCGTTCCGGATCGTGGATGCGCACCGCCTCCAGCATCTCGGTCACGCGCGCGCGCAGATCGCGCCGGGGCAGGCGTTCGTGCACCCTCAGCGCCTCGGCGATCTGGGCGCCGACGGTCATCACCGGGTTCAGCGAAAACTTGGGGTCCTGCATGATCATCGAGATCCGGGCGCCCCGCAACCGCCGCATGGCGCGTTCGCCCTGCGCCTGCAGGTCGATCCCGTCAAAGATCATCCGGTCGGCCGCCTGCCGTCCCGGCGGACGGATCAGCCGCAGGATCGCGCGCCCGGTCATCGACTTGCCCGACCCGCTTTCGCCGACGATCCCCAGCCGCTCGCGCCCGAGGGTAAGGCTCAGCCCCTTGACCACATCGACCCGGCCGTTGGGGGTGGGGAAGCTGACCCGCAGGTTGGCGATGTCAAGCAGCGGCGCGCTCATCGTTCGCCCGCCTGTTTGGGGTCGAGCACATCGCGCAACCCGTCGCCCAGAAGCGAAAAGCCAAGCGAGACCAGGATGATGGCGAATCCCGGCATGGTCGCGACCCACCATTGATCGAGGATGAAGCTGCGCCCGCGCGAGATCATCGCGCCCCATTCCGGCATCGGCGGCTGCGCCCCGAGGCCGAGAAACCCGAGGCCCGCCGCGGTCAGGATGATGCCGGCCATGTCGAGCGTCACCCGCACGATCATCGACGAGGTGCAAAGCGGCAGCACATGGCGAAAGATGATCCGCCCGTGCGAGGCACCCAGCAACCGGACGGCCGAGATGAATTCGGAATTGCGAAAGGTCATGGTCTCGGCCCGGGCGATGCGGGCATAGGCGGGCCAGGCGGTGATGGCGATGGCGATGATCGCATTCTCGATCCCCGGACCCAGCGCCGCAACGAAGGCAAGCGCCAGGATCAGCTTTGGCATCGACAGGAAGACGTCCGTTACCCCCATCAGCAGCCGGTCGGGCCAGCCGCCGAAATATCCTGCAACCGCGCCGACAATCAGCCCCAGAGGCGCCGAGATCACCGCGACCAGCGACACGATCATCAGTGTGATCCGCGAGCCATAGACGACGCGGCTGAAGATGTCGCGGCCAAGCTCGTCGGTGCCCATCCAGTGTTGGGGCGACGGCGGCTGCAACCGGTTGGCAAGGTCCTGCCCGAACGGGGTTTCCGGGGCGATCCAGGGCGCAAAGGCGGCGGTCAGGATCAGCCCGAGGATGATCGCTGCGCCAACGACGGCCAGCGGGTTGCGCAGCAGCGTCGTACCCATCCGCCAGGCCCGGCCAAGGTTGGCCTGCAGCCGCGAGGCGGGGCTGTCGTCGAGAAGCCAGTCGCGGGCGGTCATTGGCGGCTCCTCGGGTCGAGGACGCGATAGAGCACGTCCGATAGCTTGTTGATCAGGATGAAGACCGAGCCGATGACCAGCGTCGCGCCCAGAACCGCGCTCATGTCGGCATTCAGCAGCGCCTGGGTCAGATAATTGCCGATCCCGGGCCAGCTGAACACCGTCTCGATCATCACCGAACCTTCGAGCAGCCCGGCATAGCTGAGCCCGATCACGGTGATCAGCGGCACCCGGATCGGTTTGAACGCATGCACCCAGATCACGCGCCATTCTGGCACGCCTTTCACCCTTGCGGTCGTGATATATTCCTGCCCGAGCTGGTCCAGCATGAAGCTGCGGGTCATGCGCGCAATATAGGCAAGGCTGAAAAAGCCGAGGATGGTGGCGGGCAATGCAAGGTGGTCGAGCGCGTTGAAGAACACCGTCCAGTTGCCGGCTATCGCGGAATCGACCAGCAAGAGCCCGGTATGCACCGGCACCAGCCCGTCATAGTAAATGTCGACCCGTCCCGGCCCCGCGACCCAGCCAAGCCCGGCATAGAATATCGCCAGCCCGACGAGGCCCAGCCAGAATGCCGGGATCGAATAGCCCAGCAGCGCAAAGACCCGGATCGCCTGATCGATCCAGCTTCCCTGCCGCGCCGCGGCCCAGACCCCCATCGGCACGCCCAACACCACGCCAATGAGGATGCCCAGCGTCGCCAGCTCCAGTGTTGCCGGGAAAACCCGCGCCAGATCGTCGGCCACGGGCCGGTTGGTGGTGATCGAATGACCAAGATCGCCGCGAAGCACCTCGCCGACATAGGACAGGAACTGCACCGCCAGCGGCCGGTCGAGCCCCATGGCCGCGCGGGCGGTGTCGTATTGCGCCTGGCTTGCACGGTCGCCCACGACCGCCAGCACCGGATCGATCGGCACGACGCGGCCGATGAAAAAGGTGATCGCGAGCAACCCCAGAAAGGTCAGCGCTGTCACCACGACAAAACCGCCAAGCGCGCCCGCGCCACGGCCCAGCCGTCGCATCCTGATGCTGCCGCTGCCCAATGTCGCGCCCAACTCCTGATCCTGCTTGCCCCTGCTTAGGGAATTTTGCCCGGCCTTGCAAAAAATTTTGCCACAGCAAAAGTTTTTTTGTAGCTCTGGTGTCAGCTACAGGAGGTTCCCCGCGTTCATGGCAAAGCCAAAGCCCGAACCACAGCTTGGCCCGTCGATCCGCAGGCGGCGCAAACAGCTTGGCCTGACACTGCAGGCGGCCTGCGACCGCTCGGGCGTATCGGTCGGCTATCTCAGCCAGGTCGAGCGCGACAATGCCACGCCGTCACTGGGCACGCTGGCGCAGATCGCCGACGCGCTCGGGGTCGGGCTCGACTATTTCGTGGCCGCCCCGCGCCCCGCCGACAGCCTGACGCGGGCCGGCACCCGCCCGCAGTTTTCCCTCGCCGGGTCGACGATGAGCTATGAAAGCCTCGGCACCGATTTCCCCGGATCTGAACTGTCGAGCTTCATCCTGCATGTGCCGCCGGGCTTTGCCTCCGAACTCGTCAGCCACGAGGGGGAAGAGATCCTGTTCATCCTCGACGGCGAGATCGACCAGATGCTCGACAATCAGGTGATCCGCATGGGGCCGGGCGACAGCCTGCACTACAGCGGGCTCAGGCCCCATTCCTGGACGAACCCGACCGACCGTCCCGCACGGATCCTGTGGACCGGCACGCTTGCCGTGCTGCACCGGAAGGCCGGGATGGAACTGCCCGAAATGATCCCGAACGACGCAATGGCCTGACGACAGAATGCAGGCCGACCCAACAAGGAGACCCGAATGACCCTGCTCAGATCTGCCCTACTTGCCAGCGCGCTGGTGCTGCCGCTGGCGGGCACCGCCGCATTTGCCAAGACCCCCGACAACGTGCTGGTCGTCGCCCAGAACATCGACGACATCGTCGCCATCGACCCGGCGCAGGCCTATGAATTCACCTCTGGCGAACTGGTGACCAACCTCTATGACCGGCTGGTTCAGTACGATGCCGAGGACACGACCGTGCTGTCCCCCGGTATCGCCACGGAATGGGTCGCCGACGCGGACGCAAAGACCATCACCTTCACCCTGCGCGACGGCGCGAAGTTCACCTCGGGCAATCCGGTGACGGCCGCCGACGTGGTGTTTTCGCTGTCCCGCGTCATCAAGTTGAACCTCACCCCGGCCTTCATCCTCGCCCAGCTTGGCTGGACGCCCGAGAACATCGGCCAGATGGTGACGGCCGACGGCAACACGGTGACGATCCGTTATCAGGGCGACGTCTCGCCCGCCTTCGTGCTGAACGTGCTGGCGGCGCGTCCGGCCTCGATCGTCGACGCGGCGGTGGTGATGGCGCACGAGGAAAACGGCGACATGGGCAATGCCTGGCTCAATGCCAACGCCGCCGGGTCGGGGCCGTTCAAGCTCGACGCCTACACGCCCTCGCAAATGGTGCGGTTGAGCGCCAACCCCGATTACTTCAAGGGCGCGCCCAAGATGGAGAGCGTCATCATCCGCCATGTCGCCGAGGCCGCGACCCAGCAATTGCTGCTGGAACAGGGCGACATCGACCTGGCGCGCAACCTGACGCCCGACCAGATCGCCTCGCTCGGGTCTGAGTCGATCAAGGTCGAGACCTTCCCGCAAGCCGCCGTCCACTTCCTGTCCTTCAACCAGAAGATCGACAGCCTGACCGACCCGGCGGTTTGGGAGGCCGCGCGCTATCTGGTGAATTATGGCGGCATGGCCGACAGCTTCCTGAATGGCCAGATGGAGGTGCACCAGGCGTTCTGGCCCAAGGGCTTCCCCGGATCCTATGACGAGACGCCCTTCACCTATGACCCCGAGAAGGCAAAGCAGATCCTGTCGGATGCGGGCATCGAGACGCCGATCACCGTCACGCTCGACGTGATCAATGCCGCGCCTTTCACCGACATGGCCCAGTCGCTGCAGGCAAGCTTTGCCGACGCCGGCATCAATTTCGAGATCCTGCCCGGCACCGGCGCGCAGGTGATCACGAAATACCGCGAACGGACCCATCAGGCGATGCTGCTCTACTGGGGCCCGGATTTCATGGACCCGCATTCGAACGCCAAGGCCTTCGCCTATAACGCCGACAATTCGGACGACAATTATCAGGCAACGACCACCTGGCGGAACGCCTGGGCGGTGCCCGACGAGATGAACAAGGAAACGATGGCGGCGCTGTCCGAGACCGACCCCGAAAAGCGGCTGGAGATGTATCGGGACCTGCAGAAGAAGGTTCAGGAAAGCTCGCCCATCGTCATCATGTTCCAGGCGGCCTATCAGGTCGCGATGGACAAAAGCGTGACCGGCTATGTCAACGGCGCGACCTCGGATTACGTGTTCTACCGGCTGGTCGAAAAGAACTGATCCGTTTGTCTGAATGATCTCGGGCTGCCGGTGCGATCCGGCAGCCCGTTTCCGCCCCAGGAGAATGAAATGAGCGCCCCCGAAGTATTCCGCGACCGGCTGGCCCGATTGCGCGCCCGCATGGCCGAAACCGGCACCGATCTGGTCGTCCTCGGCCCGTCCCGCCACATGGTATGGCTGTCGGGTGTCAATCCGCATGGCGACGAACGTCCGGTGATGCTGCTGGTTTCGGCCACCCACGCGGGTTTCCTGATGCCGGCGCTGAACGTCGAGGCGGCGCGCAAGGCGACCGACCTGCCGTTCCGCACCTGGCGCGACGACGAGGGGCCCGAGGCGGCACTGGCCGCGCTGCTCTCCGACTGCGATGCGACCGGGCCGGGGCTGTCGGTGGTGCTGGACGAGACGATGCGCGCCGATTTCGCGCTGCGGCTGCTTGACGCCATGGAGGCGCCGCAGCGGCGGTTCACCGACGATACGGTCGGCATTCTGCGCGCCATGAAGGATGCGGGCGAATACGCCGCGCTGAAAGCATCGCACCTTTTGAACGACGAGGCGGTGCGCGCGGCCTTTGCTGCGCTCGAACCCGGCATCAGCGAGCGCGAGGTCCAGGGTCTGATCGCGGGGTACTACAAGTCCCACGGCGCGACGCTCGAATTCTGCTCGGTCTGCTTTGGCGCCAACGCGGCGTTTCCGCACCATTATTCCGGCGACACCCGGCTTGCCCCGGAGATGGCGGTGCTGATCGACACCGGCTGCCGGCTGGACGGCTATCCCTCGGACATGACACGCTGCGGCTGGTTCGGCGACACGCCCGATGCCGAATACCAGACCGTGTTCGCGACCGTCGAGGCCGCCGTTCAGGCCGCCCTTGCGGCGGCAAGGCCCGGCGTTGCGGCATCCGAGGTCGACCGCGCCGCGCGCGAGACCATTGCCGCGGCAGGTTACGGTGCGCAGTTCCTGCACCGCACCGGCCACGGGCTTGGGCTCGATATCCACGAGCCGCCCTATATCACCGCCACATCGGACCGGATCCTGGCCGAAGGCAACGTGTTCTCGATCGAACCCGGGATCTATCTGAAGGGTCGGTTCGGCGTGCGTCTGGAAGAAATCGTCATCCTGCGCGCCGAGGGCGCCGAGGTGTTCTCGGAGATGCCGCGCGACATGGTGCGGCTGCCCTGAGCGGAGCCGGGACCGGCCTAGATCCGGGCCCGTCGCAGCGTTTGCGACGGCATTTCGTCGAAACGGGCGCGATAGGCGACGGAAAAACGACCGAGATGGCTGAACCCGCTTTGCAGGGCGATGTCCGTGACCGACATGGAGGGATCGGCCGCGACCAGCTGGCGACGTGCCGCCTCCAGCCGGATCTCGGTCAGCATCTGGTGCGGGGTCTGGGTCCAGATCTCGCGGAATGACGTCTCGAGCGTGCGGACGCCGACCCCGCAGGCCTCGGCCACATCCGCCATCGTCACGATTTCGGCGAAGTGTTCCCGCATGAACGCGATGGCCTTGCGGACATGCCGGTTGCCGGCCCGCCCGTCGCCCGCCGACGGCAGGTCGATGGCGCCGACCGAGCACAGCAATTCGATCATCTTCTCGCTCAGCAGCCGGTTCCAGGACCGGTGGGCCGCGGCCTGCATCAGCCTTGGGGCGCCGCTCGACACGTGGTCATGAAGATCGCAGGCAAGCGCGATCAGCGCGCCCGCCTCGGCCGACGTGGTCCCCGAGACCGTCAGGGCAAGACCGTCGAGCCCGCGCTGCCGTCGCGGATGCAGCCCGAAGCGCGCCGCCGTCTCGGCAAGTTCGCTGCGCGGGATCACCAGCGGGATGCCGACGAAATGCGGCGCGCCGGCGGTTTCGACCCGTGTCTGCCGCCGGTTGGGGGAAAAGAACAGCGCCTGTCCCGGCCGTGCGCTGCAGACATTGCCGCCGGTCGTGACCGAATTGACGCGCCCGGCACGTGGCACGACCAGCGTCGCGCCGTTCGGTTCGGTGACGGTCGCATCGTGCCCCGTCGAGATTACCTCCCCCACCCCGATATTGCCCACGAAATAGCGTCTGATCTCGATCCTCACGCGCTCGACCTCGTGCGGGTCAAGATCGCTTGGCATGGAAAACAGAGTACTCCGCCGATCCGGCAGAAGATCGTTCTCGACGGCCAGGATCTGTCTGAAATGAGTCATTGCCCTCAACTGACGTCATTGCAGAAGATACTATCCGTGGAAAAGGCGCACGTCGATCCATTGGATCGGGAGACCGCATTTTTGACTTCGGCAGGACGGGGCGAGGCGAGACACTCGGGATTCCGGCCCTTGCCCGCGACAGCGATCACCCGCGGCGCCCGGATACGGACGCCGTTCAGCCTGCGAAGAACCCCTTCAGGCCGGTCAGGGCGAACTGCAGCCCCATGGCGATGATGATGAGGCCCATATAGCGGCTTTTCATGTCGCTGGCGAGGCTGGGCTTGCCCGATCCCGGCCGGTAGGCTGCCAGCACCAGCACGCCCCAGGTCACCGCCGTCACGATCAGAATCGCGACAACGGCCGTCACGGGCACCGGGCCGCGCCGGTGGGCGGCGACAATCGTCATCACCCCTGTGATTGTGCCGGGGCTGGCCGCGAACATCACCAGGCGGGCGATATTGGGGGACCCGGGCGCCTGCGCCGCTGTCCCGTCAGCATCGGCCAGCGGGGTCGAGGGCGAGGCCGACCCCTGCATCATCGAGACACCGATGAACGCCAGCACCGCGCCGCCCGCGACCGAAAAGGCGTCGAGCGAGATCCCGAAAACCTTCAGCAGCGGGGCGCCGACGAAGGCCGCCATCAGCAGCACGGCCGCGACCGTCGGCATCGCCGAAGACGCGGTGCGGATCGCGACAGCTCGGCTTTGCCCCGCGACAATGCCCGTGAACATCATCGCGCAGACCATGGGATTGACGAGCGAGAACAGCGTGGCAATGGCCTGAAGGTGTTGCGACAAGGGCAGGACGGGACTCCGGAATTATCGGCAGGCGGTCAGACTGCGGTACAATGTGGAGGGCGGCGCATGGCGTCAACCCCGCGGGGGAGGGACCAGATCGGGGATCGGCCGGACCGTAACCCGGTGCGGGGGGCCGCACTTTCGGATTGCCGGGCCGCACAATCGGCTGCGATGCGTCCGACCCGGCAAGGACCCGGAGCGAAGGGTCCGTCCCGCTTGCAGGTCAGCTCGTGGCGGCCTGTTCGGGCATCGGGTTCCAATCGAAATACGCGCGCACGATCCCGTGGTCGCTGGCGCCGTGATCCTCGAAATCCTCGCGGTTCAGGTGGTCGTTGTAGACCTCCATCTCGCGGAACGACCAATGGCGTTTGCGCGAGTGGTCATAGAACTCTTCGCTGACCAGAATGTGGTCGAGGCTCTCCATCTTGTTCTGGTAGATGTGGGTGTAATAGACGTGCCGCATGGCGCGCAGCTGTTGCAGCCGTTCGACCGAATAGAGCCCCTTGTCGGAACTGAGCCCTGCGGTCGACTTTTCGACAAACCGGTATCCCGGCTGGTCCGCGATCAGTTCGGTCGAGACCGAAAGCGTGCCGTCGTTGAGATCGCCCAGAACCACGGTCGGCGAGATCGCGACCTGATCCTCGGCCCTCATCACTCCGTCGAGGATTGCGCGCAGCGCACCGGCCTCCATGATCCGGCGGATATGGGCGAGAGCGGACTTTGCAATCTGCGGATAGCTGTCGAGAACGACGGGACGCGGCCGGGCAAAGGACACCCGCGCCGGACCCTTGGATTTCAGGTGCGCAACAAAGATCCGCACCGCGGGGGGCTGGGGCGATCTGCCCTCGGGCTGGATCATCGCGTGCAGGATCGGCCGCGAGAAGGCGTTCAGCGTGATCGTCACCTCTTCCTCGGCGCCGTCGGTCTCGCGAATGTTCTCAAAGACGAAATCCTCGGGAAAGTTCGGGATCCACGCCGCGCCGGGTAAAAGCTGGCTGTTACCGTGCCGGTCCTTGCGCACCGCAAGCGCCACCTGTGGCCGGCCCATGCCCGGCGCGTCGTGCGCAACGATGTCGTAGTCGTCGGTCAATCCCGCGGCGGCAAAGACCTCGCTCAGCGCCTGGGCGGACCAAAGCTCCTGAAAGCCGATGACCTCGGCGTCGAGAAGGCGCACACGCGACGCGATCCAGTCGATCTTTTCGGCATAGGCCGCGCGTCCGTCTGGATCGTCGGCAAAGCGCGGCGTTGTCGAATAGGTAAGCCCGCCGGGGATTTGCAGGTTGAGAAGATTCATGGTCGCGAAGGTCAGATCGCGCATGTTGCTGCGGGCCATGGCCAGTCCCCGATCCCTTTTGATGTGGTAAAATCCTAGCACAGATCCCCGTCGGGCGCGACGTTGAGGCGTCAGGGTTCAGGCTGCCATGCACAAATAGCATGGCTGCATCCCGTCTGGCGGCCTTCTGCGCCGCAGCGCTTTCTGATACCGCAAACGGAAATCGCCGGCTGACGTGCGCCCATCGGGCGCCTGGCCATGCAAGTGGCTCTGCCTTCGACCCCGCCGCGACCGGCGGATCGGCAAGCCATACTCACATCGCAGCGAACGAGGCCCCGCGTGACCCGAGCCATGATGGCAGCCCTTGCCGGATCGAACCCCCTTGCAGCATTTGCACCTGACGGGCGCCCAAGCCCGGCGCAGTTGCGCACCGAGATCCTGTCGGGGTTGACCGTGGCGCTGGCGCTGGTGCCCGAGGCGGTGGCCTTCGCCTTCGTCGCGGGCGTGCACCCGCTGGTCGGGCTGTATGCCGCCTTCATCGTCGGTCTCATCACGGCCGTGATCGGCGGACGGCCCGGCATGATCTCGGGCGCGACGGGGGCGCTCGCTGTCGTCATGGTCTCGCTGGTCAGCCAGCACGGCGTCGAATACCTGTTCGCCACCGTGGTGCTGATGGGGCTGATCCAGATCGCGGCCGGCGTTCTGCGGCTGGGCAAGTTCATCCGGCTGGTGCCGCACCCGGTGATGCTGGGCTTCGTCAACGGGCTGGCCATCGTGATCTTTCTGGCCCAGATGACCCAGTTCCGGGTGCCGGGAACCTCGGTTGCCGAGGGCCACGGCATGGCCGGCGGCCAATGGCTGACAGGCGCGCCGCTTGCCGTGATGCTGGGGCTGGTCGCGCTGACCATGGCGATCATCTGGGTGATGCCCAGGCTGACCCGGGCGGTGCCGGCGCCACTCGCCGGGATCGGCATTACCGCGGCGATTGTCATCGTCTTTGGCATCGACGTGCCGCGGGTTGGCGACATGGCCTCGATCAATGGCGGGTTGCCGGCGTTTCACATTCCCATGGTGCCGCTTACCTTCGAGACGTTCAGGATCATCCTGCCCTATTCGCTGATCCTCGCCGCCATCGGGCTGATCGAAAGCCTGCTGACGCTGAACCTGGTGGGCGAGATCGTGCACAAGCGCGGCGGTGCCAGCCAGGAATGCGTGGCCCAGGGGCTTGCCAACACGGTCACCGGGTTCTTTGGCGGCATGGGCGGCTGTGCGATGATCGGCCAGTCGATGATCAACGTCAATTCGGGCGGACGGACCCGGATTTCGGGCATTTCGGCGGCGCTGTTTCTGTTGCTGTTCATCGTCGCCGCCTCGCCGCTTATCGAACAGATCCCGCTGGCCGCACTGGTGGGCGTGATGTTCATGGTGGTGATCGGCACCTTCGCCTGGCGGTCCTTCATCATCATGCGCAAGGTGCCGCTGACCGATGCGCTGGTGATCGTGCTGGTCACAGTTGTCACGGTGCTGACCGATCTGGCGACCGCGGTGGTGGTCGGTGTCATCATCGCGGCTCTGGTCTTTGCCTGGAAAAGCGCGCGCCACATCCATGCCAAGACCTATCTGACCCCCGAAGGCGCCAAGGTCTATCAGATCCAGGGGCCGCTGTTCTTCGGTTCGGCGCATGGCTTTGCCGAGATCTTCGATCCGGCGGGCGATCCGGGGCTGGTCGTGGTCGATTTCGCCGACAGCCGGGTGGCCGACCAGTCGGCGCTGTCGGCAATCGAATCGCTGGCGATGAAATACGAGAGCGCTGGCAAGAAGCTGGAGCTGCGCCACCTGAGCCACGACTGCCACCAGTTGCTGAGCCGGGCCGGGCAGTTGATCATCGATGCCGATGACGACCCCGATTATGCGATTGCCGCCAACTACAGCGTCAAGACCGGGGTCCTGAACGCCGGACACTGAGGCGTGCGGGCGGGCGCGGTGACGCGCCCCCCGTACCCAAGGGTCATTCGCCCGGGCGGGGCATCGTGAAAACCTCGGTCACGCGCGCGAAGTCGCGATAACCGAGCCGCGCCACCGGCTGGAAGCTGGTCACGTCGAAGATCCCGTCCTTCAGGCAGTCGTCCCGCATGTGGATCCCCGTCACCTCGCCGAAAGCGACCAGATTGGCCGTCCCGGGCAGTTCGATGATCTGCGTCAGCCGGCATTCCAGCGTCGCCGGGGCGCCAACGATGCGCGGGCAGTCGATGGTTTCGCAATTGACGCGCGCGATCTCGGCAAGGGCTGCCTCGTCGACCTCGCGTTCCCAGGCGCCGGAGGTGAAGTTCATCGCCTCGCGCTTGGCATATTCGACGATGTTCACCGCAAAGACGCCGGTATCGCGGATGTTGGCCATCGTGTCCTTGGTGCCGTCGCGGTCGTGTTTCTTGCCGGTCGAGGCGAACATCACCTGCGGCGGCAAATAGGCGACGGCGTTGAAGAAGGAATAGGGGGCGAGATTTTCGCTGCCATCGCTGCCGCGTGTCGCGATCCAGGCAATCGGGCGTGGCGTGACGATGGCGTTGAACGGGTTGTGCGGCAGGCCGTGGCCATCTTCGGGACGGTAGAACATCGCTTGCGTCTCCTTTGCGACAGAACTAACGCCGGTGCGGGATGGATTCCAGCGCGAATGACAGGACGAGCTTGTGGAACTGAGCAACGAAGGCAGCGAGGACTGGTGGGAGGTCGAGGCGCTCTACGACCTGTGCTTTGCGCCCGGGCGGAGTTCGCTGTCGTCCTATCGGCTGCGCGAGGGCGTGCCGCCGATCTCGGGGCTGTGCCTGCTGGCACGCGATCACGGCATTCTTGCCGGCGCGATCCGGACCTGGCCGGTGCGGGTGGCGGGGCTGCCAGCGGCGCTGATCGGGCCGGTCGCCGTCCATCCGACCCACCAGGGCGAGGGCATCGGCGGATTTCTGATCCGCACCGTTGTCGACCGCGCCGAAGCGCATGGCCGGGTGCGGCTGATGCTGGTGGGGGACGCGCCCTATTACGGGCGCTTCGGCTTCAAACGGCTCGAGGGGGTCGAGATGCCGCCGCCGACCAACCCGGACCGGGTGCTGGGTGTCGGTGACTGGGACGGAATCCGGGGGCCGGTCGAGCGCGCGCTGCCGGGGTGGCGCGCAGCCGGCAGCGGCTGACACGGGGGGGCCGGACCCGCGGCAGCGGTGCGGCCCGACGCTCAGCCCTGCTGGTGCAGCCAGTCCATCACCGCCGGGCGCACCGATTGCTGGCCCGAGGCGCGGGCCTCGTCTATGACCTCGCGCAACTCGGCCAGGTTCGAACGCCGCAGCAGATGCTTGACCGGGCCGATGGAGGCCGGGCGCATCGACAGCGTGCGGAACCCCATGGCGGCGAAACACAGCGCCTCGACCGGGCGGCCGGCATCCTCGCCACAGAAGCTGAGCGGGGTCCGCGTCTCCTTGCAGCGCATCACGATCCATTCGAGGAAGGTCAGGAACGAGACGTTGAGCGTGTCATAACGCCGGCGCACCCGTTCGTTCTCGCGATCTGCCGCAAAGAAGAACTGTTTCAGGTCGTTGCCGCCGACCGAAATGAAATCGGCCGATTCGAAAAACTGCTTTGAGGCGAAGGCGAGGCTTGGTGTTTCGAGCATCGCGCCGATTTCGAGCGTGCGCGGCAAGGGGTGGCCGAACCGGCGCTCGCGCTCCAGCTCGCCCAGAAGGTATTTCTTGGCGGTGTGGAATTCGTCGGCCTGGGCGACAAAGGGAAACATGATCGTCAACGGCCGGCCCCGGGCGGCGCGGATCAGCGCCTGAAGCTGCATCCGCAACACCCCCGGCTTGTCGAGCCCGACCCGGATCGCCCGCCAGCCAAGCGCCGGGTTCGGCTCGTCCTGCGGCTTCATGTAGGGCAGCACCTTGTCCGAGCCGATGTCGAGGGTGCGAAACACCACCCGCTTGCCGTTCGCGGCATCGAGCACCCGGGAGTAGAGCGCCGCCAGTTCGCTGCGCCGGGGAAACTTGGTGCGCACCAGGAACTGCAGCTCGGTGCGGAACAGGCCCACGCCCTCGGCACCCGAAGACCGCAGGCTTGGCAGATCGGCCATCAGCCCCGCGTTCATGTCGAGCCGGATCGTCGGGCCATAGACCGTGGTCGCGGGCACCCGGCGGATCGAGGCGTAGCGTTCCTGCGCCTTGGTCGCCATCGCCATCTTGTCGCGAAAGGCCGAGGCGACGGTTTCCTCGGGACGCAGATGGACGATGCCCTGATCCCCGTCGACCAGAATGTGATCGCCGTTCAGCGCCTCGGTCGTGATGCGTTCGGCATTGATGACAAGCGGTATCGCCAGCGCGCGGGCGATGACGGCGGCGTGGCTTCCGACCGAACCTTCTTCGAGCACGATGCCGCGCAGCGCCCGGCCATAGGCCAGAAGCTCGCCGGGGCCGATGTTGCGGGCGACAAGCACTGGGTCTTGCGGCATCTCGGCGCCGGTGTCGGTGCCCTGACCCGTCAGCAGCCGGAGCAACCGGTTCGACAGGTCGTCAAGGTCATGCAGCCTTTCGCGCAGATAGGGGTCGGGGACCTGTTCCATCCGCGACCGTGCCGCGGTCTGTTCCTTTTCGACCGCCGCCTCGGCGCTGAGGCCGCGGTTGATGTCGGCCTCCATCCGCCGGAGCCAGCCCTTCGAATTAGCGAACATGCGATAGGCTTCCAGCACCTCGCGCTGGTCCTTGTCGCCGCCTTCGACCCCCATCAGCATCTCGTCGACCGAAACCCGAAGCTGGTCGACCGCGGTGCGCAGGCGGCTCAGTTCGGCTTCGGCATCGTCCGAGAAAGGGTTCGTGACCACGACGCGGGGTTCGTGCAGCAACACGTTGCCTTCGGCCGCGCCGTCCTGTCCGCAATTGCCGCGCAGCATCACGGGATGCTTGTGCGGGGCGGCCATCGCCGCGCCCTCGCCGACAAAGGCGCCAAGTTCGGCCATTTCGGCCAGCACCATCGCTACCACCTCGATGGCATAGACGTCGTCTTCGGAATAGGCGGTCCGGTCCTTGGATTGCACGACCAGCACGCCCATGCGTTCGCCCAGCCGCTGGATCGGCACGCCGAGGAAGGCGGAATAGATCTCTTCCCCGGTCTCGGGCATATAGCGGAACCCGGGTTCGGCGGGGGCATTTCCGGTATTGATCGGCTTGGCGCTGAGCGCGACCCGGCCAACCAGGCCTTCGCCCAGCCGCATCCGGGTCTGGTGCACCGACTCGGGCTTCAGCCCTTCGGTGGCGCACAGCTCCAGCGTGTCCGAATCACGGAACAGATAGATCGAGCAGACCGGCGTACCGATCTCCGCCGCGATAAGCCGCGTTATGCGGTCAAGCCGCTCCTGCCCCTCGGCAGGTTCCTCTAAGGCCAGCTTCAGCCGGCCCAGCAGCCTCCGGCTGCCACTTTGGACATCGCTCACCAGACCTCGATCCCCGGGCGTGACGGGTCAGATCATCCCGCGTTTTCCAGCCCGAAGGCATCATGGAGGGCCTGAACCGCCAGTTCCAGATATTTCCGATCGATCAGAACGGAGATTTTGATTTCTGACGTCGTAATGACCTTGATATTGATACCTTCGGCCGAAAGCGCGCCGAACATCTGAGCCGCGACGCCGGTGTGGCTGCGCATGCCGATGCCCACGACCGAGACCTTGCAGACCTCGGTGTCGGCGACGAGGCCGTGAAAATTGATGAGCGTCTTCTCGCGCGCCGCCTCGACCGCGGCCTTGGCGCGGCTGACCTGATTGGTCGGGCAGGAGAAGGTCATGTCGGTGCGACCCTCTTCCGAAATGTTCTGGATGATCATGTCGACGTTCACGCCGGCCTCGGACAGCGCACCGAAGATCGCGGCGGCGATGCCGGGACGGTCGGCGACCGAGATCAGCGTGACCTTGGCCTCATCCCGGCTGTAGGCGACACCGGAGACCACATTGCTTTCCATGATTTCCTCCTCGGAGCAGACCAGCGTGCCTGCATTGGGATCGTATTCCTCGAAGCTCGACAGCACCCGCAGACGCACGTTGTAGCGCATCGCGAGTTCGACCGAGCGGGTCTGCAGCACCTTGGCGCCGAGGCTGGCAAGCTCCAGCATCTCCTCGAAGGCGATCTTCTCGAGCTTGCGGGCCTTGGTCGAGATCCGCGGATCGGTGGTATAGACGCCGTCGACGTCAGTGTAGATGTCGCAGCGTTCGGCGCCGAAGGCGGCGGCGAAGGCCACCGCGGTCGTATCCGACCCGCCGCGGCCGAGCGTCGTGATGCGGCCCTCGGGGCTGATCCCCTGGAATCCTGCGACCACCGCGACCTTCATGCCTTCGGCGAACTTGGCGTTGAGGTTCGCAGTCGGGATCTCTTCGATCCGGGCCGAGGCATGGGCCGAGTTTGTCTTCAGCGGCACCTGCCAGCCCTGCCAGGAGCGGGCGGGGATATCCATTTCCTGCAGGGTCAGTGCCATCAGCCCGGCGGTCACGTTCTCGCCCGAACTGACGACTGCGTCATATTCGCGGGCGTCGAACAGCGGCGAGGTCTCCTCGACCCAGCCGACCAGTTCGTTGGTCTTGCCGGCCATCGCCGAGACGATGACGATGACGTCATAGCCGTTGGCGACCTCGCGGCCGACACGTTTGGCGACCCGGCGTATCCGGTCCAGGGTGGCGACAGAGGTGCCGCCGAATTTCATCACCAGAAGCGGCATGATGCGCGCCCGTTCCTTGCCTCGGTTGTCCGCAGGCGGGATAGGGGAAGACCGCAGGCTGCGCAAGGGCGGGTCGGGAACGGCAGGCATGTGTCGGCGTTGTGGCGCGCGCGATCGGCCGGTTTGGCCGGATGGGCCTGGACGGGACGACGCCGCTGGCGGCCGGTGGCCTGCGCGTTCAGGGCATTTGTGGCGCGAAAGGCGAAATCGGCTGGGTCGCGCGCCTCTTTGCCACGGAGCCCGGGGTTGTCAGATTCCATGGCGTTCGTCATATAGCGCAGCCGCATTTCGCGGTTAGATGAGGGAAATCATGAATTACATTGCAAAAGGGCTGGTCGCAGCTGCGGCACTTGCGGCGTCTACCGTGGCAGTTCATGCGAAGGCCGATATCGGCGTGCTGACCTGCAAGATGACCGACGTCAAGAACGACGTCGTCTACACCAAGGAAGAATTTGCCTGCGAATTCAAGCCGAACGAGGGTGACGTCCAGAAATACACCGGTGTCTTCAAGGCGCTTGGCGTCGATCTGTCGGTCACGCCCGACGTGACGCTGGTCTGGGGCGTGCTGTCCCCGTCGAAAGATCCGGCTGATGCCGCGGCGCTGGCAGGAAAGTATTATGGCGGGACCGCCGCGGTGTCGCTCGGCGCCGGCGGTGCAGCGAACGTTCTGGTCGGTGGCGGCAAGACTTCCTACACGCTGCAGCCGATCAGCGTCTCGGGGATCCTCGGCGCTGGCGCGTCGCTTGATGTCGAAGAATTCGAACTGAAATAAGACGGGCTTGCGGCGGGCCGAATGGGGCGGGGTTGCGGCGCAGTCGCGCGACGTCCCCGCCATCCGGACCGGCACTGCCGCGATGCTGTCGCACGACATGAACCGCCCCGGCCCATCTTTGGACCGGGGCTGCCCACAGGGCCTCTGCGCTGCGCGGAGCGATGGGCCGACCTCTCCTCCACATCGGAAACCTTCCTCTCGGTCCCGCCGCGCTGCATGCCGCAGACAGCTGGCAGACGGGGTTGACACAGGTCAAGGACACCCGCGCGGGGCCGGGCGCAGGCTCGCTCCAGTGGAACGAGAAGGAGAGACGCAATGTCCCACGTCCCCCACGAACTTTCGGAGGAATTTCCCGATCAGCAGGACCGGATCCGCGCCCTCGCGGCGGCGGATCCGCATTTTGCGGCGATGACCGAGGAATATGCCCGGTTGAACATGCGGGTCTTTCAGGCCGACAGCTATGAAAAGCCGATGGACGAACTTGCCGAGCACGAGTTGAAGAAGCGGCGGCTTTATCTGAAAGACGAGATCAACCGGCGGCTCGCTCACTCCTGATCGGGGCGGGGGCAGTCGGGGCCTAGGGAGTGTCGTCGCCCGCGGCGATCCCCGCCGTTCTATTCGCCGATTTCATAGGGCAGGACCTCGCGCCGGTTCGGTGTGAAGGAAAGCCTGTGCTCCAGCGGCGGCACCGAACGCTGGTGGCAGTTCCGCCGCTCGCAGATCCGGCACGAGGTGCCGATCGGCTCGTAGGCGGCTGGATTCGCCGTATCGAGCCCGTCGGCATAAACCAGTTGCCCGGCGAACCCGACCTCGCAGCCAAGAGCAATGGCATAGCGCCGGTCCGGCACGCCCCAGGCGCCGCCGGGCTTCGAGACGTCGCGGGCAAGCAGCACATAGCGTTCGCCGTCGGGCGTTTCGGCCAGCTGGCGCAGGAAATGGCCGGGGGTCTCGAAGGCGCGATGGACATTCCACAGCGGGCAGGCCCCGCCGAAGCGGGCGAACTGCATCCGCGCCGCGGAATGGCGTTTGGTGATCGTGCCGGCCTGATCGACCCGCACGAAGAAAAACGGAATACCCTTCACGCCGCCACGCTGCAGGGTGGACAGCCGATGCGCCACCTGTTCGAACGAGGCACCAAAGCGCTGCGCCAGCCGTTCGATGTCGTGGCGCGTCTCCTCGGCGGCGGCGCGGAACCTGCCATAGGGCAGCAGCGCGGCGCCGGCGAAATAGTTCGCGAGGCCGATCTTGGCGATGGCGCGGGCCTCGGCGGTCTGAAACCGGGCAAGGTCGAGCGTCGCTTCGAACAGGTCGTTCTGGGTCAGCAGCGCCACCTGGTGCAGGATCTGGAAATTGCGCGTCGCCGCGGGGACGCGCGCCGACAACGTCAGCAGGTGGCGGTCGGGTTCGAACCGGCGCAGCTCGTCGGTTTCGGACGGCTGCACGGTGATGCCGCGCGCCTCGAGCGCGCCGTGAGCCGCAGCCATCGGGGCGTCGCCGGCAAAGATCTCGGCGGCGCGATCGACGGCGTCGATGTAATTGTCGATGTAGTGGAAGAAATCCCGCACCTCTTCCCAGGGCGAGGCGCGAAGGTGATCGCCGCGCTGGCCAAGGGCCGCGTCGATCGTGATCAGCCGCTCCTGCGTGCGCCGATAGGCGCTGTGCAGTTCAAGGAAGGCCCGCACCAATGTCGGGGCGTTCGACGCGGCAAGCCGCAGGTCGGCAAGCGAGGGTGTCTCGGAAATGACCGGATCGGCCAGCGCCTCGCGCATGTCGCTGACCAGCCGTCCGGTATCGCCCGAGGACAGCTCGGTCACGTCGAGCCCGAATTCCTGCGCGAGTGCCAGAACCACCGTGGTCGAGATCGGCCGATGGTTGTTTTCCATCTGGTTCAGATAGGGCAACGAAACCCCAAGCTTGGCGGCAAAGACCTTCTGCGTCAGGCCCAGCTTGGTGCGGATCTCGTGCAGCTTGACGCCGGCATAGAGCTTCTTGTTGGGCATGATCGACTTTGCAGATTTCGCTGGTTTCGGATCGTTTTCGCAAATTCAGGGGGCAAGCCCCAAGTTCCGTTCGCGCCGGTTCACATACAGGATGGCGACGAGGGACATAAGGGCGCAACAGAACATCAGCCACTGCAGCGGCAGGCTGGAGTGGCCACCCTGCAGCAGGACCCCGGCCAGTACCGACAGCGCCGCGCCGCCGCCGATCATCAGCGTGCCGCCAAGACCGCTGGCGGTTCCGGCAAGCTCGGGACGAACCGACAGCGTGCCGGCGGTTCCGTTCGGGATGACAATGCCGTTGCCGAGCCCGACGAAGGTCACGAAGGCGAAGAACAGCACCGGGTTGTCGAACCCCAGGTGTGACAGCACCAGCGAAGGCACCAGTCCGACCGTGGAGAGGCTGGCCCCGATCAGGATCATCCGGTTGATCCCGACGCTGGCCGAAAACCGCCCGGACAGGTAGTTGCCAAGCAGATAGCCCACGGATGGCGCGCCGAATCCGACGCCGGTCCAGACGGGCGAAAGCCGGAAGATCTCGGTCGAGACATAGGGCACGCCGCCGAGAAACGAATAGAAGGCGCCGGCCGAAAAGGCGACGGCAAGAGCATAGCCCCAGAACCGCCGCGAGGCGAGAAGGTCGGGATAGCCGCGGAATTGCGCGACGAGGCTTGCGGCCCCCGGGCCCGCGGTCTCGCCCATGTCGCGCCAGGCCAGCCAGCCGACACCGGTCCCGGCCAGCAGCAGGAACAGGAACGTGGCCTTCCAGTCAAAGATCTGGTCGATTGCCCCGCCAAGCATCGGCGCGAACATCGGCACCAGCGACATCCCCATGGTCACATAGCCGATCATCGAGGCGGATTCGCTTGGCGGATACATGTCGCGCACAACGGCACGCGACAGCACCAGCCCGGTGACCACCACAGTCTGCAGCATCCGGCAGACCAGAAAGACATGGACATTGGGCGCCAGTACGCAGCCCAGCGTCGCCACAAGGAAGACCGCGATCGCCGACAGCATCACCGGCCTGCGGCCATAGCGGTCGGATAGCGGCCCGATGATCAGCTGCATCAATGCCGAGGCCGCCAGATAGAGCGAAACCGCAAGCTGGATCACCGCATAGGGCGCATCGAAATAGACCGCCATCGCGGGCAGTGAGGGCAGGAAGATGCTCATCGTCATCGCCGAGAGTCCGGCCAGCATGACGAGTGTGACGATATGTGGCGGGGTCGTCCGGTCCAGAAAGCGGACCGCAGTGGTGTCGGACATGCGAGTGGCCTATCTTTGATGGGGGAACCTGCGCAGCGCGGACAGAGAAAATCAAGATTTCGCCGGGGGATATGCAGATTTGCGATTTGCAACGGGATATCTGCCAATAATTTGCAAATTTACCAAAACAAACTTCCGATGGGCCGCCGGCGTTTGATAGGCAGCTTGAAATGATATGAAGGGGACGGAGACATGAAAGACATCCTTGCCGAGCTGGAACGCCGCCGCGCCTCGGCCCGACTGGGCGGCGGACAGCGCCGGATCGACGGTCAGCATGCCAAGGGCAAGCTGACGGCGCGCGAGCGGGTCGAGCTGCTGCTGGACGACGGGTCGTTCGAAGAATTCGACCTTTTTGTGACCCACCGCTGCACCGATTTCGGCATGGAAGACGAAAAGCCGGCCGGCGACGGCGTGGTGACTGGCTGGGGCACGATCAACGGCCGGCTCGTCTATGTCTTCAGTCAGGACTTTACCGTGTTCGGCGGCTCGCTGTCCGAGACCCACGCGCTGAAGATCTGCAAGATCATGGATATGGCGGTGCAGAACGGCGCCCCGGTCATCGGGCTGAACGATTCGGGCGGCGCCCGGATCCAGGAAGGCGTCGCCTCGCTGGCCGGATACGCCGAAGTGTTCCAGCGCAATATCGAGGCCTCGGGCGTGGTGCCACAGATTTCGGTCATCATGGGGCCCTGCGCCGGCGGTGCGGTCTATAGCCCGGCAATGACCGACTTCATCTTCATGGTGAAGGACAGCTCCTACATGTTCGTCACCGGCCCCGACGTGGTGAAGACCGTGACGAACGAGGTCGTCACCGCCGAGGAGCTGGGCGGCGCGATCACCCATACCCGCAAGTCATCGGTCGCCGATGGCGCCTTCGACAACGATGTCGATACCCTGAACGAGGTGCGCCGGCTGGTCGATTTCCTGCCGCTGAACAATCGCCAGAAGGCGCCGGTACGGCCGTTCTTCGACGAACCGGGCCGGGTCGAGCCAAGCCTCGACACCCTGGTTCCGGACAATTCCCATACCCCCTACGACATGAAGGAGCTGATCCTTGCCGTCGCCGACGAGGGGGACATGTTCGAGATCCAGGCCGAGCACGCCAAGAACATCATCACCTGCTTCATCCGGATCGAGGGCCAGACCACCGGCGTCGTGGCCAACCAGCCGCTGGTGCTGGCCGGCTGTCTCGACATCGACAGTTCGCGCAAGGCTGCGCGCTTCGTCCGCTTCTGCGATGCCTTCGAGATCCCGCTCCTGACCCTGGTCGACGTGCCGGGTTTCCTGCCGGGCACCGGTCAGGAATTCGGCGGGGTCATCAAGCACGGCGCCAAGCTGCTCTATGCCTTCGGCGAGGCGACTGTTCCGAAGGTGACGGTAATCACCCGCAAGGCCTATGGCGGCGCCTATGACGTGATGAGCTCGAAGCATTTGCGCGCCGACATGAACTATGCCTGGCCAACGGCGCAGATCGCGGTGATGGGCGCCAAGGGCGCGACCGAGATCCTGTATCGCTCGGAACTGGGCGATGCCGAAAAGATCGCGGCGCGCACCAAAAGTTATGAGGACCGGTTTGCGAACCCCTTCGTGGCGGCCGAGCGCGGATTCGTCGACGAGGTGATCATGCCGCATTCGACCCGTCGCCGAGTGGCGCGTGCTTTCGCCAGCCTGCGCACCAAGCGGCGCCAGCTTCCCTGGAAGAAGCATGGCAATATCCCGCTCTGAGCGCGGCTGCAGAACCCGGACCGGGGGCATCTGTCCCTGGACCGTCGGGAACATTCTCCCACCAAGACAGACTTGAGCCGGTAGGCGTTTCGGAAGGACCAGAGGCGTGATCATGGAGCGGTGGCAGTGAGCAAGGATCGCTGGCATATCCTGCGGGAGGGGCCGGTTCTGGTGTTGGCGCGGCACTTGCCGGTGCGGTTCGACGTTTCGGCCACGACCGATCTGCCGGCGGCAGGGCGGGCGCGGCTGGCCGGGCAGATCCGCCAGGACCTGTGGCGTGCGCTGCAGGCTCAGCGCGGGTTCTCTCCGGCGGTCGAGGTGACGGCGGTCGCATCGGGTCTGCGGGTGCGGGCCGGCGGGCGGGTGGCGGCCGGGAGGTTCGACCGGGCAGGTCTCGAGGCGCGGATCGCGGCGGTGCTGGAGGATCCGGGCAACCGGGTGCGCTGGATCCGGTCGGCAGGCGGAGCGCGGCCATGACCGGGCGCCCGAATGCCCGCGTGGCCCGGGTTGCCGCCGCAACCGCACTGGCGGCGCTGTCCGGTACGGCCGCGGCAGCCGCCATGGTGGGCGATCAGATCGTGACGCCATCGGGGCTGATCGTGACCTATCTGGACGATATACTTGAGGATCAGGCCAGCGGCGGCAGCTGGCTGACCCTGCGCTTCGTCTCGCCGGCGATCGGCACGGGCGCGGGCAAGGTCGGCTACGAGGCCGTCGCGGGCGATCTCGATGCGCTCTGTGCCGGACCGGGGCTCGATGCCGCGGTCAAGCTCGGCGGCGTGGACGAGGTCATCATCACGCTGATGGACAGGCCGGTCGAACGCGGGATCACCGACCCCGATGCGACCATGTTCATCGGTGTCTATTTGCCGACCGAAAGCGGCTGTGTCTGGGAATGATGCAGCACTCGGCTCAAACAATTCCGGTTCGACGACCGGCGAGGGGAACGGGCCCATGTTGAAACACCGCGGCTTTCCGGGCCGTCTGACCGGAACTGACTTTCAGTTCACCATCCGGCGCGCCAACAAGGCCGGCGCCACGCCGCTGACCGCGCGCAAACGCTTTGCCGACCGAAGGCCGGCCGACCGCCGGGCCGATGCGGCGTTTCTGGCGGCGCTGATCGAACATTTCGGCGACGCGCCGTTCGAGCGCGGCAACCTCGATGCCGGGCGGCTGAGCTGGTTGTTCGGGCGCGAGGTTGTCCCGGCCGAGGAGCCTTTCGATGCGACGGCCTATGAGGCGCTGTTGCGGGTCGATCTGGCCGCCGCGCGCCGCGCCTTCCCCGAGGTGCTCGATGGCTTCGAAGAGGTGGAAGACGAGGACTGGGACGAAGATTGGGACGATGACGACCCGTTCGAGGAGCGCCCGGCATGATTCTGCCGATTTCGCCCGCGGATTGGCGCGTTTCGGCCGAAACGCGACCGCCCGTCATCCCGACGCTTGCCGGGGATGTGCGCGTCGCTGCAAATGCACCGTGCCCGGTCCATCCCAACGTTCTGGCTGGCACCTGGGACCGCATTGGTCCCTGTTCCCTTTCCCGGCGGCCGCGCGGTTCATTCGCTCGGCTGCCGTTTTTTTTCCGTGACGCTGCCGGCAGGATCGGGCCGAGCCAGCGTTTGCCCGGACAGACCCAAAGGCCCGTGCCGCTCGGCGCCGCCGCTGTCCTGCCCCCTGCGGCCGAGGGGCTGAAACCCTGCCCATTGTCGAGTGCCGCTGGCAGCCTTCGGACCCGAGGGTCCGGGCTGGCTTTGCCCGCCGCTGTTCCGGTCACCGGCGCCCGCCGCCCGGGGGACCATTTGTTGCAAATCATATGCGCTGGGCTGCCCTGCCGCCCCAAAGACAACCGAGAAGGGACCGAGAATGTTTAAGAAGCTTCTGATTGCCAACCGGGGAGAGATTGCCTGCCGGGTCATCAAGAGCGCCAGGAAGATGGGGATCAGCACAGTCGCCGTCTATTCCGACGCCGACCGCCAGGCGTTGCATGTGGAGATGGCCGACGAGGCGGTGCACATTGGCCCGCCGCAGGCCAACCAGTCCTATATCGTGATCGACAAGATCATGGATGCGGTCCGCCAGACCGGCGCCGAGGCGGTGCACCCCGGATATGGCTTCCTGTCCGAGAACCCGAAATTCGCCGAGGCGCTCGAGGCCGAGGGCGTCGCCTTCGTCGGCCCGCCCGCCTCGGCAATCGTCGCAATGGGGGACAAGATCACCTCGAAAAAGCTCGCGAAGGAGGCCGGCGTTTCGACCGTTCCGGGCTATATGGGGCTGATCGCGGATGCTGAAGAAGCGGTGAAGATCTCGAACGAGATCGGCTATCCGGTAATGATCAAGGCCAGCGCCGGCGGCGGCGGCAAGGGGATGCGGATCGCCTGGAACGATCAGGAGGCGCGCGAGGGCTTTCAAAGCTCGAAGAACGAGGCGGCAAGCTCGTTTGGCGACGACCGGATCTTTATCGAGAAGTTCGTCACCCAGCCGCGCCATATCGAGATCCAGGTGCTGGCCGACAAGCATGGCAACTATCTGTGGCTGAACGAGCGCGAATGCTCGATCCAGCGCCGCAACCAGAAGGTCATCGAAGAGGCGCCGAGCCCGTTCCTTGACCCCGAGACCCGGCGCGCGATGGGCGAACAGGCCTGCCGGCTGGCCGCGGCGGTGAATTATTGCAGCGCCGGCACGGTCGAATTCATCGTCGATGCCGACAAGAACTTCTATTTCCTCGAAATGAACACCCGGTTGCAGGTGGAACATCCGGTGACCGAGCTGATTACCGGCATCGACCTGGTCGAGCAGATGATCCGTGTCGCCAATGGCGAGAAGCTGCCCTTCACCCAGGACGAGATCCCGATCAACGGCTGGGCGATCGAAAGCCGGCTCTATGCCGAAGATCCCTATCGCAACTTCCTGCCCTCGATCGGCCGGCTCAGCCGCTATCGTCCGCCCGCCGAGCTGGCCCAGCCCTTCATGGCGGTGCGCAACGACACCGGCGTCTTCGAGGGCGGCGAGATCTCGATGTATTACGACCCGATGATCGCCAAGCTTTGCACCTGGGGCCCGGACCGGGCCATGGCCATCGAATACATGCGCAATGCGCTCGACGAATTCGAGGTCGAGGGGATCGGTCACAACCTGCCGTTCCTGTCGGCGGTGATGGACCACGAACGTTTCATCAGGGGCGACATCACCACGGCGTTCATCGCCGAGGAATTCCCCGAAGGCTTCAACGGCGTCGAACTTGGCGAGGCCGAGCAAGAGAAGGTTGCAGCGGTCGCCGCGGGGATGTACCGCGTGGCCGAGATCCGGCGCACCCGGATCACAGGCACCATGGACAACCACAAGCGCAAGGTCGGCAAAGAGTGGGTCGTGACCATTGGCAAGCGCGAGTTTCCGGTCGAAGTCGAGGCCGATCGCAATGGTACGACCGCCCATATCGACGGCCAGTCCATCGTCATGCGCAGCGACTGGACCCCGGGCGACCGGCTGTGCAAGGTCGAGATCGATGGCGTGCCCCATGCCTTCAAGGTGCAGAAGATCTCGTCCGGCTATCGGGTCCGCTATCGCGGTGCCGACATGAAGGTGCGGGTCTATACACCGCGCCGGGCCGAACTTGCCCGCCTGATGCCCGAAAAGATGCCGGCCGACACGTCGCGTCTGTTGCTTTGCCCGATGCCGGGTCTGATCGTGAAGCTCGACGTGCAGGTCGGCGATGTGGTCGAGGAAGGTCAGGCGCTGTGCAGCGTCGAGGCGATGAAGATGGAGAACATCCTGCGCGCCGAGAAACACGCGACCGTGGTCAAGATCAACGCCGGGCCGGGCGACAGCCTGGCGGTGGACGACGTGATCATGGAGTTCGAGTGATCCCCGCGGGGATCATACCCTCGGGCCGCGGGCCGGAGTCTCCGGCCCTGGCCACCCCTGTGCGTCACGGGGCGGCCGGGGCGCGGTCTGTCGGGCGCCGGATCCGGCGTCAGCCTGCGGATTGGTCGTCTATCCGTTCCCGGATTTCGTCCTGCCGCAGCGGTGTCCGGTCGATTGACCGGGCAATCTCGCGGCTGTGCCAAGGACTGGGCTTGCGCAGCTTGACCGTGCCGTCCTTGTCGACCAGAACGAGAGAGAAGCCGCGCGGGCGCAGAGTCTTGCGAACGGCGCTGCCGTTGGCCGGGTCGGTGTCGATCACGACAACGACGTCACGGTCGCTGAGGTCGCGCGGCCATTGTTCGATGATCTGCATCTGCTTGATGAAACGAGGGTCGGCCGGCGTGTCTGCAAATATGACGAGCACCCGGTTGGTCCAGAGGAATTGTTCGAGCGTCACGTCTGCGGCGCTGAGGATGTCCAGCGTGACGACTGGCGCGGACTCGACGGGCGCCGGGAACGGCGTCTCTGTGGACCCGTCGGGCATTTCGGGCGCCGACGTGACCGGATCGAGGCCGGCTGGCGCATACGTCTGGGCGTCGCCCGAGGCCGGAATGGCCAGGGCGAGACTCAACAGAATGGCGCTCGACGACGGACGAAACACTCTCGGCACTCCCCTTGTCCCACAGGATATAGGCGTGTGGGCCATAATGGCCATGGGTGAAAGACGAAATTTGCGCACCGCGGGCAAGGCCGGCGATGCGATTGAGGTCCGGGGCAGATACCCGGACAGCCCGCGCAGAGCGCGGGAACCTGGACTGGAGGACTACCCCCGATGACCGATAAAAAGACCACCAAGGACTGGGAGGCGCTGGCCAGCAAGGAGCTGCGCGGTCGCCCGGTCGAAAGCCTGACCTGGGAAACGCTGGAAGGCATCGACGTCAAGCCGCTCTATACCGCCGAGGATACCGCGGACCTGCCGCATATGGGCAGCCTGCCCGGGTTCGAGCCCTTCACCCGCGGCGTGAAGGCGACGATGTATGCCGGCCGTCCCTGGACGATCCGGCAATATGCCGGCTTCTCGACCGCCGAGGAATCGAACGCCTTCTATCGCAAGGCGCTGGACGCCGGGCAGCAGGGCGTCTCGGTTGCCTTCGACCTGGCGACCCACCGTGGCTATGACAGCGACCATCCAAGGGTCGAGGGCGACGTCGGCAAGGCTGGCGTCGCGATCGACAGCGTCGAGGACATGAAGATCCTGTTCGACGGCATTCCGCTCGACAAGGTTTCGGTCTCGATGACCATGAACGGTGCGGTGATCCCGGTGCTGGCGAACTTCATCGTCGTCGGCGAAGAGCAGGGCCACGACAAGTCGGTGCTGTCGGGGACCATCCAGAACGACATCCTCAAGGAGTTCATGGTCCGCAACACCTATATCTATCCGCCCGAACCCTCGATGCGGATCATCGGCGACATCATCGAATACACCGCCAACGAGATGCCTAAGTTCAACTCGATCTCGATCTCGGGCTACCACATGCAGGAAGCCGGTGCGAACCTGGTGCAGGAGCTGGCCTACACGCTGGCCGACGGCCGCGAATATGTCCGCACCGCGATCAAGGCCGGGATGGAGGTCGACAAATTCGCCGGCCGGCTCAGCTTCTTCTTCGCCATCGGCACCAATTTCTTCATGGAGATCGCCAAGCTGCGCGCGGCGCGCACGCTTTGGGACCGGGTCATGACCGAGTTCGACGCGAAGGACCCGCGCTCGAAGATGCTGCGCACCCACTGCCAGACCTCGGGCGTCAGCCTGGCCGAGCAGGACCCCTACAACAACGTCATCCGCACGGCCTATGAGGCGATGTCGGCCGCGCTTGGCGGCACCCAGTCGCTGCACACCAACGCGCTCGACGAGGCGATTGCGCTGCCGACCGATTTTTCGGCCCGGATCGCGCGCAACACCCAGATCATCCTGCAGGAAGAGACCGGGATCACCAAGGTCGTCGATCCGCTGGCGGGCTCCTACTATATCGAGGCGCTGACCGGCGAGTTGATCGACAAGGCCTGGACGCTGATGCAGGAGGTCGAGGAGATGGGCGGCATGACTGCCGCTGTCAACTCGGGCATGCCGAAGCTCCGGATCGAGGAATCGGCCGCCAAGCGTCAGGCACTGATCGACCGCGGCCAGGACGTGATCGTCGGCGTCAACAAGTATCGGCTGGCCAAGGAAGATCCGATCGACATCCTCGATGTCGACAACGTCGCGGTGCGCAAGAGCCAGATCGCCCGGCTGGAGAAGATCCGGTCCGTACGCGACGAGGCAGCCTGCCAGGCGGCGCTGGAGGAAATCACGCGCCGGGCGAAAGAGGGCGGCAACCTGCTGGAGGCAGCGGTTGACGCCTCGCGTGCCCGGGCATCGGTGGGAGAGATCAGCATGGCGATGGAAAAGGTGTTCGGCCGTCATCGCGCCGAGGTCAAGACGCTCGCCGGCGTCTATGGCGCGGCCTACGAGGGGGACGATGGCTTTGCCGCGATCCAGAAAGCGGTCGAGGACTTTGCCGAGACCGAGGGCCGGCGGCCGCGGATGCTGGTGGTCAAGATGGGCCAGGATGGCCATGACCGCGGCGCCAAGGTAATTGCCACCGCCTTTGCCGACATCGGCTTCGACGTCGATGTGGGTCCGCTGTTCCAGACCCCGGAAGAGGCCGCGCAGGATGCCGTCGACAACGACGTGCATATCGTCGGGATCTCGTCCCAGGCTGCCGGCCACAAGACGCTGGCGCCGCGGCTGATCGAGGAGCTGAAGAAGAAGGGTGCAGAGGACATCATCGTGATCTGCGGCGGGGTGATCCCGCATCAGGATTATGATTTCCTCTATAACGCCGGGGTGAAGGCGATCTTCGGACCGGGCACCAACATTCCTTCGGCGGCGCAGGATATCCTGAAGCTGATCGGCGACCGACGCGTCGCGGCCGAGTAAGGCGGCGCAGATGGCACCTTCCGCCTTTGGCGGGGCTGTCTGAGCCGGAAAGAACGGGGGCGGGTCGGGCACGATCCGCCCCTTTTGCAATGGAGGGAAGGGATGTTCCGGTTCGATCATGTCGCAGTTAGCTGCGAAGTGCTGGAGGATGGGGCGGCAGCGGTTGCCGAGGCCCTCGGCGTGGCGCCGGGCGGCGGTGGGCAGCACCCGGATTTCGGCACCCACAACCGGCTTCTGTCGTTGGGGCCGGCGGAGTATCTGGAGGTCATCGCCATCGACCCCGACGCCCCGGCGCCGGGACGGGCACGCTGGTTCGGGCTCGACCATTTTGCGGGGCCGCCACGGCTGAGCAACTGGGTGCTGGCCTGCGAGGATCTGGATGCGGCCGTTGCCCGGCTTGGACCCCTTGTGGGGCAACCGATGCAACTGAGCCGCGGCGCCTATCGCTGGCGCATGGCGGTGCCCGAGACGGGCGTGCTGCCTTTTGACAATATTCATCCGGCGCTGATCGAATGGCAGGGGCCGCGTCCCGCGCCGACGCTGCCGGTCAGCGGCTGCGCGCTGGCCGAGCTGGTGGTGTCGCACCCCGAGGCGGGGCGGCTGGCCGCAACGCTGGGGCTTGACGACCCGCGAATCCGGTTCGCGGCGGGCAAGCCGGGGCTGCAGGCCCGGATCGACACGCCGACAGGCCCCGCGAGCCTTTGATGATCGCTCGCCGGGTGGGTCCCGGGGGCAGGGGGACCATCGCCGGATCGCTGGTTTACCGGGCTAGGACCCCGCCCTTGACTGCGGCGCGGCGACGCGGCGCCGACTGTCGGGGCGGCAGCCTGACGGGCGCAGAGCGGCGAAAAACCGGCCATACTCGCCTTTGAGGCGAGGAGAACGGCCTTGCGGAGCGGCGCATGTGTCCGCGCCGGCGGCATAATCGGCCGCCTTCCGCAGCTTGTGGCAACCAAAAAGCCCTGTCAGAGGCCCGGCGCCCGGGCTAGGGTCGGGCCATGTCGATCTGGTCGCGCATATCCGCGGCGCTTTCTGCGCTCAGCTCCGGGCAGCCTCTGTCCGAGGTGTTCAGCCACCTGCGCCGGCCGCCCGAGCGGACCGTGGCCTTTGCCATTGCGGTGATCGCGCTCGGGGCAAAGATCGCCAAGGCCGACGGGCAGGTCACGCGCGACGAGGTGCGCGCGTTTCGCGAGGTCTTCGTCATCCCGCCCGAGGAAGAGGCGAATGCCGCGCGGGTGTTCAACCTCGCCCGGCAGGATATCGCGGGCTATGCCGATTATGCCCGCCGGATCGCTGCGTTGTTCGACAGCGGGGATCCTGCACTTCGCGACCTGATGGAGGGGCTGTTTCACATCGCGACCGCCGACGGGGACTATCACGCAAACGAGGACAAGATCCTGGCCGAAGTGGCCGCGATCTTTGGCCTGAGCGACCGCGAGTTCCGCAGCCTGCGGGCCCGGTTCGTGCCCGATTGCGCCCACGATCCCTATGAGGTGCTGGGAGTCAGCCCGGAAATGCCGCTGGGCGATATCCGCCGGGCCTGGCATCGCGCGGTGCGCGACAGCCACCCCGACGTGATGATCGCCCGCGGCGTGCCGCAGGAAGCCGTACACATGGCCGAGCAGCGGCTGATTGCGATCAACCGCGCCTGGGAAGAGATCTCGTCGCGCGCCGACGCCTGAGACCGTCCCGCCCGATCCCGTCCCCTCCGGCCCGCCGGAGCCCCAACACGGCCGGGCTACACCGCCCCGCCGGATCTTTGGGCCGCGACCAGATCGTGCACGAAGCCGATCTTGCGCCGCACTTCCTGTGACAGCGAGAATGGATAAGGGTCGTGCTGCCCGATCGAGCGGTTGAGGGTGTTGAGCGCGACCGTCAGCGGCATCCACGACGCGATCAGCTCGCGCGATCCGGTGGGATTGTAGGGGTCGATATCGATATCGGCCGAAAGCTCGCCGTCCCTGTCCATCTCGGGGTCGATCAGGATGCCAAGCGCCGTTGCGGTTTCGAGCGTATCGACCATGTGCAGGTAATGCGCCCAGGTCTCGGCCCAGTCCTCCCACGGGTGCATGGTGGCATAGGCCGAAATATGGGCGGCCTCCCAGCCGGCCGGTGCGCCGGTCTGGTAGTGGCGTTCCAGCGCCTCGCCATAATCCGCCCGTTCGTCGCCGAACATTTCCCGGAAAGGATCCAGCGCGCCGCCGTCGCGGACCAGGATGTCCCAATAGTAATGCCCGACCTCGTGCCGGAAATGCCCCAGCAGCGTGCGATAGGCCTCGCCCATCTCGCTGCGCAACTTCTCGCGCGCGGCATCGTCGGCCTCGACCAGCGAGATTGTCACCACTCCCTCGGCGTGGCCCGTCATCACCCGCTTGGCGGAGCCCGGATCGTCGGCGAGAAAGTCGAAGACCAGCGGCTCGGGGTGGGCATCACCCGGCACCGGCCGCGGCAGGCCAAGCCGGATCAGGGTATAGATCAACCGCCGCTTCGATGCCTCGATCCGTTGCCAGCGGGCGTGGCGCTCGGGGTCCGACAGGTCGGGCACGGTGCGGTTGTGCTGGCAGGCCAGACAGAATGCCTCGCCTTCCTGCGACGCCTCCTCGGGCACCATCCAGTTGCAGGCGCTGAGTTCCCAGTTCCGGCAGAACCGCCAAAGCTGCGGCGACGCGACAGCCGCGTCGCCCGAACCGTCGGGCGACGGCGCGACGCGCCAGGCCGATCCGTCGGGCTCGACCGCGGCCATCCTGTCCAGTTCGGGCAGATAGCCGACGGTGTGGCCGCAATGCAGGCAGGTCGTGTTCTCGAAGAACAGCACCTGTCCGCAGCACTGACATTGAAACAGTTTCATCCAGTTCTCCTGATCTGCCGCGCGTGTCGTCGTGGCCTTCGCCGACCGCGGATCAGACCGCCGTGTTCAAGGGGTAACTATAGCATTCTCGGTGGTCCGGGCGAAAATCTCGTATCCGGGCAAACCGGGTGGCAGCCGATCTGCCGCTGCGCGGGCCATCACCGTCGTTTGAGTGTCGATACCACCCGTTTGCCTGTGGCATCGAGCAAACGAGGTGCGGGCCGAAATGTTCCGGATCTTGGCGGGCGCCCGCTACGGGTGGGTGTCCTCCGGGCCATCGATCTCTCCAGATTCACAAAAGACGGAAAAGGCCCGGAACGGCAGCGGTGCCACCATTCCGGGCCTAGCCTTCTCCCCGGGAAGTTCCTCGGGGGCCGGGGCGTCTCATGCCCCGGCCCCTGTCAAACGGTCTGGTCGCTGTCCTGCCAGGTGTCGGTGCGCATCTGGATGAAGCCCGTCGGGCATTCGTTGGCGCAGATCCCGCAGCCCTTGCAGTAGTCGAGATCGAACAGATAGTGCGAGCCGTCCGAGGCAAGCTCGGCAGTCTTGATCACGGCATTGTCGGGGCACATCACCCAGCAATTGTCGCAGGCCAGACAATTGCCGCAGCTCAGGCAGCGGGTGGCCTCGCGCAGCGCGCCCAGACGGCCGATGTCGCCCTCGATCTCGGCCTCGAAGGTGCGGTCTGCCACCGGCAGCTTCGGCACCCGTGCCCGCTCGATCGGGCCGAAATAGACGGTGTTGAGGCCCGCGGCCGGCATCTCGCCGCGGTCGTCTCTGACCGGATCGGGCAGGCCGAACAGCTTTGCCGCCACCGCCTCGACCGCCAGGCGGCCGTCGCCGATGGCCTCGGCCACGGTGCCGCGGTCGCCGCGGGCGTCGCCGATGGCAAAGACATTCTCCTGCGGCGTCCGCCCCCAGGGGTCGGTCGCGTCGAGGTAGTGCCGGCGGCTCAACAGGCTGTGCAGCCCGTCGGCCTTTACCCGTTCGCCGATGCAGGGGATCACCATGTCGACCGAAACCACCCTTTCGGTGCCCTCGAACTGGACCCGGTGCTTGCGCCCGTCGGTGCCGGTAAGCTTTTTCAGCGAGACGATCTCGACCCCGGTCACCCTGCTGCCCTTCATGATCAGCCGCTTGACGGTGGCGTGTTCGACAATCTCGATGCCTTCCTCAAGCGCCTCTTCCAGCTCGCGCGGGACGACGTTGATCAGGTCGGCCGGGTCGGTGTCGGGGCCGGGCAGGGCAGAGGCGGTGATCAGCGTCACCTGTTCGACCCCGTGCCGTTTCATCATCCGGCAAAGATCGATTGCGGTGTTGCCGCCGCCGTGGACGGCGACATGGTGCGCCGCCGGGAACTCGCCGTGGTCCATGAACTCGCGCAGCAGGTGCAGCCCTTCGTGCAGGTCGGTCGGCACTGCGCCGTCGACGTTCCACTCCTTGCTCTCCTGACAGCCGGGGGCGAGGATCACCGCGTCATGCGAGCGCCCGAGTTCGTCGAGCGTCACGTCGCGGCCAAGCTTGCAGCGCAGGTTGATCGTGATGCCGGGCAGCGCCAGCAGCCGGTTCAGTTCGGCGTCGAGCGCCGGCCGCGGCAGCCGGGTCGGCGGGATCGCCGAACGCAACAGGCCGCCCGCCTCGGGCAGCGCCTCGAAGATCTCCGCCCGCAGGCCGAGGCGGACGCAATGATAGGCCGCCGACAGACCGCCGGGACCGGAACCCACGATGGCCACGACCGGCGCATCCTCGGCCGGCGGTGCGACCGGATAGGCCCAGCCCTTGGCGATTGCCTCGTCGCCCAGCCAGCGTTCGACGTTGTGAATGGCCAGCGGCGCATCGATGGCATTGCGGTTGCACGCGGCCTCGCAGGGGTGCGGGCAGACCCGGCCGGTGACGGCGGGAAGCGGGTTCGCACGGACCAGTTCGCGCCAGGCCAGTTCGACATGGCCTTCCTGCAGCCAGGCGAACCAGGCCTGCTGATCCTCCCCCGCCGGGCAGGCGGCGTGGCAGGGCGCCTTGGTGTGCACGTGGCTCGGGCATTCGGTCGAGCGCCAGTTGCCGGTCTTGAACAGCAGCGATGTGCCCGGTTCGGCGTGGGCGCCGCGATTGATGACAACCATCTCAGCGTTCTCCTGCGGAACGGTCGCGGGCGACATGGGCGATGCCGGCGGTGTCGGCCGGATCCTCCCCTTCGCCGCGAAGATTGAAATGCGAGATGTTGTAGTCGGCCAGCGCCTGCAGATGGGTCAGCTCTTCGACCGCGCGGGGATCGTCGGGGTCCATCAGGTGGCCGAACCGGCCCTGCAGTTCCAGATAGTCCCTGACCGGGCGCACCTTGCGGATCGGCATCACGTTCGACAGGGCGCCGCGCTCCATCTCGACGATGGGGAACAGGCCGCAGTCGGCGGCGCGGCGCGCGACCTCGATGGTCAGGTGGCTGTCGTGTTTCCAGCCAAGCGGGCAGGGCGAATGCACGACCAGGAACGTCGGCCCCTCGATCCCCATGGCATAGCGCACCTTGCGCTGCAGGTCGGCCGGAAAGGCGACCGAGGCCGAGGCGGAATAGGGGATGTGGTGGGCGGCGATGATCGACAGCAGGTCCTTCTTGAGGTGCCGCTTGCCCATCCGTTCCGGCCCCGCCGGCGATGTCGTGGTCGAGGCCGCGTGCGGCGTCGAGGATGACCGCTGGATGCCGGTGTTCATGTAGGCCTCGTTGTCATAGCAGACATAGAGGATGTTGTGATAGCGCTCGAGCATCCCCGAGAGCGCCTGAAAGCCGATGTCATAGGTGCCGCCATCGCCGCCAAAGGCGAGGATCTTGGTGTTGCGGCCCTTGGCCTTCATCGCCGCCTCCATGCCCGAGGCAACGGCGGCCGAGTTCTCGAACAGCGAATGGATCCACGGCACCTGCCAGGCGGTCTGCGGCCAGGGGGTCGTGAACACCTCGAGACAGCCGGTCGCGTTGGCGACCATCACGTCGGGGCCGGCGCATTCCATCACAAGCCGTGCCGCCAGCGCCTCGCCGCAGCCCTGACAGGCACGATGTCCGCTTTCGAGGCCGCAGAACCGCGGCTGGCGGTCGCGCTGGCTGCCGCCCTGATGGAACCGGTCGGGCGGATCGACGGGATGGCGCCCGAATTTCTCGCGCAGCTCGGCAAGGCGCTCGTCCTTGCGGTCGGTTTCGTAAAGGCTCATCACCTGTCCTCCGGCGGCAGCATCGAGAGATCGGCGTCAAAGACCGAGAACGCCGGGGCATCCGGGTCCTCGATCGCGCTCAGCAGATCGGCGACGATGGTTTCGGGAATGTCGCGTCCGCCAAGGCCGATTGCGTGGTTGTGGATCCGCGGCGCGCCGGGCTGGCCGTAAAGCGCCGCGCGCACCTCGCAGCCGAGCACGCCGCCAAGCCCCGGGGAAATCGCCCGGTCGATCACGATCAGATGGTCGAGTCCCGCAACCGCCTGACGCAGGGCAGCTTCCGGGAAGGGACGGAAGGCGCGCAGCTTGATCAGTCTTGCGTCCGGCCCCTCGGTGCGGTGGGCAAGCCCGCTGCGCAGCGTCCCGACGGTCGATCCCATGGCAAGAAACCCGATCCGCGCCTCTTGCGGTCCCTCGACCGTCAACAACCCGCCGCAGTTGCGCTTGAAGGCCTTGCCCCAGGAGGCGTCGACCTTTTCGATGACCGGCAGGGCATTCTGCACGGCGGCATGGTGGGAATGGCGCACCTCGGGGAAGAACTCGGGCCCGACCAGCGCGCCGAGCGACTTCGGGTCGCTGGGGTCGAGCGCGCGCTTGAAGTTGAACGGCGGCAGCCACTTGCGCACCTGCGCCAGTGTCGGAAGGTCGATCACCTCCATGGTGTGGGTCAGCACGAAGCCGTCCATGCAGACCATGACCGGCAGGTCGGTGTCCTGGCTGATCTTGAAGGCCTGGACCGTGGTATCGACCGCCTCCTGGTTGTTCTCGCAATGCAGCTGGATCCAGCCCGAGTCGCGCACCGCCATGCTGTCGGAATGGTCGTTCCAGATGTTGAGCGGGGCCGAGACGGCGCGATTGGCAACCGTCATCACCAGCGGAATGCGCAGACCCGCGATATTGAACAGGACCTCGGCCATCAGCAGCACGCCCTGGCTCGACGAGGCGGTATAGGCCCGCGCACCCGAGGCCGCGGCCCCGAGCACCACCGAGGCGGCAGAGAATTCGCTTTCGACGCTGACGAATTCGGTGTGCAGATCGCCATCGGCGACAAGTTTCGAGAGGTTTTCGACGATATGGGTTTGCGGGGTGATCGGATAGGCCGCCACCACGTCGGGCTCGCACAGCGCCACCGCGCGGGCGATGGCCTGACTGCCTTCCAGCGCTTCACGCATCCTGCACCTCCCGCCAGCTTCCCTGCGGCATCAGTCCCGCGCTGTGTTCGATCAGTTCGAGGTTCCGGCTCAACGTTGTCCCCTTGAACCGCCCGCGCACCGCGGCGGCCAGCGCCTCGACCGGCAGATCGCCGGTCAGTGCCAGCAGTGCCGCCAGCAGTGCGGTATTGGGGATTGGCTTGCCAATATGTTCCAGCGCCAGTTCGGTTGCCGGAATGCATTTGGCGCGGCAGCCGAAGGTCTCGGACACCTCTTCGTCGGTTCGCTTCGTGTTGACGATCATGCTGCCGCCCGGCTTCAACCCCCCCGTTATGCCGCGATCCATCAGCAGGGTGTCGTCCTGGACGATCAGAAAGTCCGGGGCGCGCACCTGGCTGCGCAGATGGATCGGTTGATTGTCGATACGGACAAAGGCGGTGACCGGAGCCCCGCGTCTTTCCGCGCCAAAGGCCGGGAACGCCTGACAGGTGTGCCCCGCCTCGAATGCCGCGGATGCCAGAAGATAGGCTGCCGCCACACTTCCCTGTCCGCCGCGTCCATGGATGCGATATTCGATCATTGTGCTGCAAGGCTAGGCCCGCGGCGCAGGTCCAGCAATGATACGGGTCAATGCGAGCGCTGCAATTTGCGCATTCCCGAATCGATGTTAGCGTTCGTACCTAGACACTTGAAATCGCTTGAGAAACTATATTTCGCGTTTGGGCGCGATTCTATTTCATTTGCTTCTCGCAAGAAAGTTGCGAGCGTCCGGAACAGCGCTGAGTCTTGCCGAGGGGGGCATCATGCGGATCGCGACCTACAATGTCGAATGGATGAACGCGCTGTTCGACGACGACGGCCAGCCGCTTGCCGACGACGCCCCTTCGGCGCGCTACGGGATCAGCCGCGGCGCCCAGCTCGATGCGCTTGGCATCGTGTTCACGGCACTCGATGCCGACGCGATCCTGATCGTCGAGGCCCCCGACCAGAACCGCCGGCGCAGCACCGTGGCGGCGCTGCAGGCCCTTGCGCGAGGTTTCGATCTGCGGACCGGAACGGCAGTCGTCGGCTTTGCCAACGAGACCGAGCAGGAGATCGCGCTGCTCTATGACCCCGCGGCGGTGACCGCCCGCCACGACCCGCGCGGCACCTTCGCCGGCAAGAAGGGCTCGGGCGCCGCGCCGCGGTTCGACGGCACCTTCCTTATCGATCTCGACATCGACGCGACGCCCGATCTGGTGAAGTTCTCGAAGCCGCCGCTCGAGCTCGCGATGGCCGGTCCGGGGGGGCGCGAGTTCCGCATGATCGGCGTGCATGTGAAATCCAAGGCCCCCTATGGCGCCGCGACGCCGGACGAGATCATGCGGCGGTCGATCGCCAACCGGCGCAAGCAGCTTGCGCAGTGCATCTGGCTGCGCCAGCGGGTGGACGAACACCTGGCGGCGGGCGATCCGCTGATCGTGCTGGGCGATTTCAACGACGGCCCCGGACTGGACGAATACGAACGGCTTTTCGGCCGCTCGGGGATCGAGGTCGTTCTGGGCTCCGATCGCCCGATTTCCGAACGGCTGTACGATCCCAATGCCCATGTGGCGCATCTGGGTCCCGGCGTTGCCCGCCCGACCACCGCGCGGTTCTACAATGCGGCCAGCAAATGCTATCTCACGGCGCTTCTCGACTATATCATGGTCTCGCCCGGCCTGATGGCGCGTCGTCCGGCGTGGCGGGTGTGGCACCCGTTCGACGATCCGGCAATCTACAAGGTCCCCGAATTGCGCGAGGCGCTGCTGACGGCGTCGGACCATTTTCCGGTGACGCTCGACATCGAACTGTGACTTTCACTGCCGCCGGGGCAGCCGTATGATTGCGCCATGATCCGTTTCGCAACCCTCGTCCTGTTCCTTGCCCTGCCGGTCGGCGTGGCCGCGCAAGACACCGTGCCCGCGCCCGGCGTGATCCAGCCGCTGGACAACGCGCCCGCGCCCGAGATCGCCCCGCCGCCCGAGGATCCGGCCTCGAGCACAATCGAGAACGGGATCGACCTGCTTCAGCAGGGCGGCCGACAAGTGTTGCGCGGCCTTCAGGACCAGATGGCTCCGCTGATGCAGGACCTTGCGGACGAGGTGGAACCGAAGCTGCGGGCCCTTGCCGGGGAGATGCGGCCGATGTTCGAACAGCTATCGCAGATGATCGACGACATCACCGATTATGAGGCGCCCGAAAAGCTGCCGAACGGCGACATCCTGATCCGCCGCCGTCCGCGGCCGGATCCGGCACCGCCCGAACAGCCGGATGCCCCCGCGCAGGGCGACGAGATCGATCTGTGAGTGCGGCGCTGTCTGCGTGCCCGCGACTGCCGCCTCAGCCAAGGCGCTGGCTGGTCGAGCCGTGGTTCGTCATGGTGACGATGGTCTCGGCCCCGAGGGTCGTTGCCAGCGCGGCAAGCCGCGCCTCGGCCACTTCGCCGTAAAGCGGCTCTGCCTCGGGCAGCAATTGCAGTTCCAGGATCTTCATCTTGGGGCGGTATTTCAGCGTCCCCATCCGTTCGGGATTGGCGAACGAGAACATGGCGCCAAAGCGCATCGCCTTGCCCAGCACTTCGGCCTCGTGCATCAGCCGTTCGTCAAGCAGTTCCAGCAGCGGCGCGAACCGGTCACCGGGCCGCGCATTGCGATAGCGGTGCGACAGCGCCAGCCCGAGGAAGATCCGCCCCCGATGGTCGATGCCGCCGATGTTGCCGCGGATGGCATAGTCGAACCCCACCTCGGCGCGATAATCGGGGTGGGCGCGCCAGTTGACATCGTGCAACAGGCAGGCGGCCTTGATCCAGCGCATCTGCGTCGGCGGGACATGGAACAGCGGCGAGATGAAATCGAACAGGGTGCGGCCGAAGCCCGGCAGCCGCGACGAGGAATATTCGGCATAGCGCGCCGCCTCGATCAGCGGGTCGCGCGAGCGGATGCGATGGGGCATCTGTTCATAGAGCAGCCCCTCGCGGATGCCATAGCCCGAGGTCACGATCTCGTGGATGCGGAAGCTCGACATCAGCCGTCGCAGCACCTCGCCCGCCAGCGGCACCAGGCTGATCCGCGCCGAGGACAGGCTGGCACGAAGCCGCAGCGCCTCGAGATCCTGATCGGCGATCCAGTCGAGCGTGTCGCGCACGGACTTTGGCGTCATGCGATAGTCCTGCAGCACCAGCAGCGGATAATCGTGGCGCAGCATGTCGAGCCGGGCAATCGCGCGCCAGGACCCGCCGACAAGATACAGCCGGTCGTGGCGCTCGATCTTTCCGGCCAGATCGGCAATCACCTGCTTGATCTCTTTCGCGCGCGCCTTCTGCCCGCCGCCGAGCCCCTGCAGGCGCAGCGGCCCGAGCGGGCTGGTGGCCCGTTCCCAGACCCGGCTGCTTTCGATCCGCGCCAGTTCCATCGACGATCCGCCGATGTCGCAGACCAGCCCCTCGCCCTCGGGCCAGCCGAGCAGGACCCCCTGCGCCGAAAGCCGGGCCTCCTCGTCGCCGTCGATGACGTGGATCTTCTGGCCTGTCTCGCGTTCGACGTCGGCCTTGAACTCGGGGCCGTCCTCGGCCACCCGCATCGCCGCGGTCGCAACCGCGGTCAGGGGCATGATCCCCATGCCCTCGGCCAGCGCCACGAACCGCCGGATCGCCGCCATGGCGCGATCCTTGCCGCGAGGATTGAGCCGCCCGGTTTCGTTCATCCCGGCGCCGAGGCCCGCCATCACCTTTTCGTTGAAGAAATACGCCGGACTGCGGGCGGCGCCGTCGAAAACCACCATCCGAACCGAGTTCGAGCCAATGTCGATGACCCCCACACGTGCCAGCGCCCGCGCCGCCGGATCGTCAAAGATAGGTCGGCCGAAGGGGGCCCACTTGTCCTTTTCTTCGGGTGTCCCGCTCATATCGGTCTCCGATCGTCCCCTGGCCGAGAGTGCTCCGGGGGCGGTTGAAAGGTCAATCCCTGGTATGTGTAAGCTCCGGGACATCTGCCGCACCCGCCGAGCCACGGCCGGACAGGGACGGGTTTTCCAGGAAGAAGCGGTGGCAACTGAAGCCGCTGTCACCCTCGTCGGGTCTGCACCGCTCATAGCTTCCGTCGGGCTTCAGCATCCAGCTTTGCGCCTCGTCGGCCATGTTCGCGGCCATGATCTGGCTGACGATCTGCGCCTTCACGGTCGGGTTCTTGATCTCGACCATGGTCTCGACCCGGCGTTCGAGGTTGCGCCCCATCCAGTCGGCCGACGAAATGAAGACCTCGGAGCGTTTCGAGGGCAGGCCTGCGCCATTGCCGAAGCAGACGATGCGGGAATGTTCCAGAAACCGTCCGACGATGCTTTTCACCCGGATGGTTTCGGACAACCCCTTGATCCCGGGACGCAGCCCGCAGATGCCGCGGATCACGAGGCTGATGTTCACCCCGGCCTCCGAGGCGGCATAGAGCGCGTCGATCACCTCGGGTTCGATCAGCGAATTCACCTTGGCCCAGATCTCGGCCGGCTTGCCCGCGCGCGCAAACTCCGCCTCGCGCCCGATCAGGGCGATCAGCCGCTGCTTCAGGGTGTGGGGCGAGATTGCAAGGTTCTCCAGATGCTCGGGCCGGGCATAGCCCGACAGATAGTTGAAGACCTTGGTCGCGTCGCGACCGAGCGGCGGATCGCAGGTGAAGAAGCTGAGGTCGGTATATATCTTTGCGGTGATCGGGTGATAGTTTCCGGTGCCGTAATGGGTATAGGTCACCAGCCTGTCGCCCTCGCGGCGCACCACCGAACTGATCTTGGCGTGGGTCTTGAGCTTGGTGAAACCATAGACGACATGGGCGCCAGCGCGTTCGAGCTTGCGCGACTGCCGGATATTGGCGGCCTCGTCGAACCGCGCCTTGAGCTCGACCAGTGCCGTCACCGACTTGCCATCCTCGGCCGCCTCGCAAAGCGCGGCGACAATCGGCGAATCCCACGACGTGCGATACAGCGTCTGCTTGATCGCCAGGACGTTCGGGTCGCGCGCCGCTTGCTGCAGAAACCGCACCACCATGTCGAAGGTCTCATAGGGGTGGTGCAGCAGCATGTCCTTCTGGCTGATCGCGGCGAACATGTCGCCCTCGTGGTCCTGCACCCGTTCGGGCACCCGCGGCGTGAAGGAGGGCCACAGCAGGTCGGGCCGGTCATCGACCAGCAGTTCCTTGAGATCGGCCAGACCGATCAGGCCCTTGACTTCGACCACCTCGTCGCCGGTGATCGCGAGTTCATTCATGATCGTCGTGCGCAGGTTCTTGGGCGCCCCGGCGGTCAGCTTCATGCGGATCACCTCGCCGCGGCGGCGGCGTTTCAGCGCGGTCTCGAATTCGCGCACCAGATCCTCGGCCTCTTCCTCGACCTCGAGATCGCTGTCGCGCAACACCCGGAAGGCGCAGTGCCCCTCCAGCCGATAGCCGGGGAACAGCGATCCGAGATGCAGCACCAGCAGATCCTCGAGCGGGAAGAAGCGGTGCGCCCGGCTTTCGTCGGGCAACCGGATGAAGCGGGCGACCTGGGCCGGGATCGGCAGCAGCGCCTGACGCGCCACCCCGTCGCTGATCCGCGCGATCTGCAACGCGAGGCAAAAGCCGGTGTTGGGGATGAAAGGGAAGGGATGCGCGGGGTCGATTGCCAGCGGCGACAGCACGGGAAAGACCTGGGCCACGAAGTGCTGCTGCAGAAAGGCGCGGTCCGCTGCGGTCAGCTTGGAGGTTGTCAGCAGCTTGATGCCTTCGTCCTCGATTTCGCGCCTGAGCCCGTTCCAGGTGCTTTGCTGGGCTTGCAGCAACTCGCGCGCATCCGCGTCGATGCGTTCCAGTTGCTCGACCGGCGTCAGCCCGTCATGCGAGGTCGAAACATGCCCCTCGCGGGCAAGTTCGCGCAGGCCTGCCACCCGGACAGTATAGAATTCGTCAAGGTTGGTGGCCGAGATCGAGATGAACCGGACCCGCTCCAGCAGCGGCACCTTGGGGTTGCTGGCCTCTTCGAGAACCCGCCAGTTGAACGCGAGCCAGCTGAGTTCGCGGTTGAAGAACCGCTTCGGTCCGCTGGCATGGGCGGCCGGGACCTCGATCGGGTCGGGGAAGGGCGACTTCAGGAAGTCGGTCTGGGTCATCTTGCCTCGATGTCATCCTGGCGCCGCACGGCGGACCGGGCAGAGGCCCGGGGCTATGGCGTTACGCCTCTTTATCCTGCTCTGCGCCGGTCTCCAAGACTTCGGCGGCAAGCCTCGGGCCGATCGACCGTCCGGTGCCGAGTGCTTGCGCATCGAGTGCGGCGACAATCCGGCCGGCCGCCGCAAAGGATCGTTCCATGCGCCGCAGCAGCCAGGGGATCAGGCTGGGCTGCGGCACCAGTTGCCGGTCGGCGAACAGCTTGATCAGCACCGCCTGCAACAGCGCGTCGTCAGGTTCTGCAAGCCGCAGCGCCGGGGTGCCGCTGAGCCGGCTGGCAAGGTCGGGAAGCGCGATGCGCCAGCTTGCCGGCGGGGCGATCCCGGTCACCAGCAGCCGCCCGCCTTCGGCGAGAACGAAGTTGTGCAGATGAAACAGCGCCTCTTCGGCGGCGGCGTTGCCGGCAATCGTGGGAACGTCCTCGACCGCGATGTTGCCGGGGGGACAGTTCGGGTCGGGTTGCCAGCCTTCGATCCCGGCTGCGGGCAGGATCGTTGCGGCAGCGTCGTCGGCCCAGACCCGGGTCAGATGGCTTTTGCCCGCACCTTCGGGTCCGATCAGCGCCAGCTTGCCCGAAGGCCAGCTGCGCCAGCGGTCGATCTCGGCCACGGCGAGCGCATTCGACGGCGAGACATAGAAATCGTCGCGCCCGGTGGCAGTGCGCACCGGAAGGTTCAGTGGCAACTGGTTGCCCATCACCGGTCCTCGGCCCCGCCGGGCGCGGGCCTGTCGAGGTCGGTCTCGCCGGGGTCTGTCTGTCCGGGGTCTGTCTGGTCGTGCGTGGCGCGGCCGGCGGTGCCACGATACAGCAGCCCGCTTTTATACTGCTCGATCAGGAACCGCACGATGACCCCGATCACGGCCGAGACCGGTACCGCCACAAGCAGCCCGACGAAGCCGAACAGCGCGCCGAACACAGACAGCGCCATGAGCAGCCACACCGGGTGCAGCCCGACCGATCCGCCGACGAGCTTTGGCGTCAGCACATTGCCTTCGATCATCTGCCCGGACAGGAAGATTGCCGCGACCACCGCAATCATGGTCCAGTCGCCCCAGAACTGGAACAGCGCCAGCCCGATGGCGAGCGTGCCGCCGACCACCGAGCCGATATAGGGAATGAAGGTCAGGATGCCGGCCAACGCCCCGACCACCAGCCCGAAATCGAGACCCGCAAGCAAAAGCGCGATGGAATAGTATAGCCCGAGCAGGAAACACACGGTGCCCTGGCCCCGGACAAAGCCCGCGAGCGTGCTGTCTATATCGCTGGCAAGCCGGCGGATTGTCGGCGCATGGTCGCGCGGCAACAGATCGTCGAGCCGGGCCACGGCGCGATCCCAGTCGAGCAGCAGATAGAAACTGACGACCGGCACGATCACCAGCAGGGTGACGACCTGCACGAGGCTCGATACCGAACTGACCGCGCCCTTCACCAGTTCGCTGCCTTTGGACGAGACCATCTCTGCCAACGAGCCGATCGACTGGCGGATCGTCGAATCGGATTCGCTCAGCGTCGGAAACCGCGCCAGCAGCCACGCCTGCAGCTTCTGTGCCAGATCGGGGAGGGTCTCGATGAGCGAGGAGGCCTGATCGACCAGAAGCGGAATGATCAGCAGGATCGCTATGACGAACACGAGCGCGCCGCCGACGCTGATGATCGTGACCGCAAGCACGCGCGACAGTCCGCGCGCCTCGAACCAGTCGGCGACCGGGTCGAGCAGATAGGCGATGGCAGCGCCAAGGACGAAGGGCAACAGGACATTGCCAAGCAGCCACATGGCTACAAGGAAGGCCGCGGCGACGGCACTCCAGATCTTGACCTGTGACTGGGCGGATAGGGCCATTGGCGCTCCTTTCCCCCCTGATGTCGCCCAGGTGCCGGGAATTTGCAAGCAAGCCCGCAGCCAAAGCCGATGGGGCCGCCGAGGCCCCGCCGCGGGCCGCGCGGCAGCCCCCCGAGCGGCGGTGGCCCCGCGCTGGCCCGCGCAGTCGCTGCGGCACGGCCCCCGGACATGGGGCGGCTCGCCCGCCGGGTCCCGCCGCCATGGCGGAAATATTCCGTTCCGAGAGGCCGGGGGGTGGAAAACCGCCCGGCCATTGCGTAACGGGAGACAAACCTTCGAAAGGGACACCAGAGCATGCGCCTGAGCCGCTATTTCCTGCCCGTTCTGAAAGAAAATCCGTCGGAAGCGCAGATCGTCAGCCACCGCCTGATGCTGCGCGCCGGAATGATCCGGCAGCAGGCCGCCGGCATCTATTCCTGGCTGCCGCTCGGCTATCGCGTGCTGCGCCGGCTGGAGCAGATCGTGCACGAGGAACAGCAGCGCGCCGGTCACATCCCGCTGCTGATGCCGACGCTGCAATCGGCCGATCTGTGGAAGGAATCGGGGCGCTATGACGCCTATGGCCCCGAGATGCTGCGCATCCGCGACCGCCACGACCGCGACATGCTGTACGGGCCCACCAACGAGGAGATGATCACCGACATCTTCCGCAGCCATGTCGGCAGCTACAAGGACCTGCCGCTGACGCTCTATCACATCCAGTGGAAGTTCCGCGACGAGGTGCGGCCGCGCTTCGGGGTGATGCGGGGCCGCGAGTTCCTGATGAAGGACGGCTATAACTTCGACCTGACCAAGGAAGACGCGCTGCACGCCTATAACCGGCATCTGGTGAGCTATCTGCGCACCTACGAGCGCATGGGGCTGCAGGCGATCCCGATGCGGGCGGATTCGGGGCCGATCGGCGGCGACGACACCCACGAATTCCTGGTGCTGGCCGATACCGGCGAATCCGAGGTGTTCTATGACAGCCGCGTTACCGACATCCGGCTCGGCGCGCGCGACATCGACTATGACGACAAGGATCAGTGCCGCGGCGTGATGGAGGAGTTCACCGCGCTTTATGCCCGCACCGACGAGACCCACGATGCGGGACTGTTCGAGCAGATCCCCGAAGACCGCCGCCGGGTCGCGCGCGGCATCGAGGTCGGGCAGATCTTCTATTTCGGGACCAAGTATTCCGAGCCGATGGGGGCACTGGTCGCCACCCCGGACGGCGAGCGGGTGCCGGTGCACATGGGCTCGCACGGGATCGGGGTCAGCCGGCTTGTCGGCGCGCTGATCGAGGCCAACCACGACGACAAGGGCATCATCTGGCCCGAGGGGGTGACGCCGTTCCACGCCGGGATCGTCAACCTCAAGCAGGGCGATGCCGATGCCGATGCCGCCTGCGAGGGGCTCTATGCCGCGCTGCGCGCCCGCGGGCTCGACCCGCTCTATGACGACCGCGAGGAGCGGGCGGGGGCGAAGTTCGCGACCATGGACCTGATCGGGCTGCCCTGGCGGATCACGGTCGGGCCGCGCGGTCTGAAGGCCGGGGTCGTCGAACTGACCAGCCGCCGCACCGGCGAGAGCGAGGAACTGGCGCCCGAACTGGCTGTCGCGCGCATTGCCGAGATTTATGCCGGGCTGTGAGCGGGTGGGCGCATCGGGGCCGTCGGTGGGTTTTTGAGTAGGCTCGGAAACCCAAGTGGCCCCGTTCGGGTCGAGGCGTTTCCCTAGGGCAAGTCAGAAAGGCCGCCGCGCGGCCTTTCTCCGGCCGCAGCATTTGGCCAAGAGGAAGTAGTGATAATAGCAGCATCCGCGCTGTCGTCGGATGGGAACGCGAGCGTTCACACGATATCCCAAGGACCCTCGATCCGTCGGCACGGGCGCGGTGGCATTCGCCCTGTTTAACTGTGCCAAGCTGACCGCAAAGGAGCGCGTGCCCCGGTAACCGAGATCCAGGGCGTTTGTGGGATTTTCCCGCGCACTTTCCGGGCGTCTTCCGAATTCGAGCGGGCCTTGTCGGACGTGGAAGACCGGGTTGGATTCGCTTTGTGATGTTCGCGCAGGTAAATCCTGATCAATTGCGATAGTGATTTCCCGCTCGCATTGGTACCGGCGAGAAGCCACTCCTCGATCTCGGGAATGAGCGTTACTACCATGCGCTTGCTAGTCTTTGCGATCTCCGAGGAGGTCCCAAAGATTTGCCGCGGCGAAGGACAGCCCCAGAACGATCCCCATTTCCGAGATCGCGCTTCCGCCAAGTGGCAGGAAGCCAAAGAGATCGGGCGCCGCGCCTTGTGCGACGGTCAGAAGTACCAGCACGGCACTGCCGAATCCGAACATGATTCTCATCCGCGTCTCCATAGCAAATGGCGTCCAAGGAACATTAGCACAGGCAGAAAGCTCTCCCGGCCGAATTGCTGCAGTGCGGCATGGAAAGTCCTGCGACTAGTTTTCGACCGCAGGCGAAGCCTGCCCGGCCCAACGGCTGCCCCTGCTTCCTTGATGCAGGATCGGCGGGCGGGAGCGGCGCGGCTCCCGGTCGGTGCGGAATTCTCGGGCGGCATCGGAGCAGGCCCGGTCAGGCCCTTACAGCCCCAGATCGCGCAGCACCTGCGGCAGGCGCTCCGGCAGGTCCTCGGCAATCAGTCCGGGGCCAAAGCTGCGCGCGGCCTCGACATGCAGCCAGGCGGCGGTCTCGGCCGCAGTCACGGGATGCAGCCCGCGGGCGAGCAGGCCGGTGATCAGGCCCGACAGCACGTCGCCCGCACCCGCGGTCGCAAGCCAGGGGGCCGCACGGTCATAATGGGCCGAGTGGATCACCGCACGGCCGTCCGGATCGGCGATAATGGTATCGGCGCCCTTCAGCAGCACGGTACAGCGCGCCCGCGCCGCCGCCGCGCGCGCCGCGTCGAGCCGGGACATTGCCGGGCCGACCTTTGCGGGCTCTCTCAACTCGCGCCAGATCTCGGGGAACAGCCGGGCGAATTCTCCGTCATGCGGGGTCAGCACGACGTGCGAATGTACCATGGCAAAGAACCGCGGCTGTTCGGTGGCAAACGAACTGAGCGCATCGGCGTCAAGCACGGTGGGTCGCCGGCTGGCAAGCGCTGTGGCCACCAGATCGCGGGTACCGGCCCCGACGCCCAGCCCGGGGCCAAGGCACAGCGCGTTCAGCCGCGTGTCTTCCAGGATCGCTTCGAGTTCCGTGGAGCCGTTGCAGCGCGTCAGCATGACCGAGGTCAGGTGTGCGGCAGTTTCCGCCATGGCGGTGCCGGGGGCGGCCAGCGTCACCAGCCCCGCGCCGACCCGTAGCGCCGATCGGGCAGCAAGGCGCGCCGCACCGGTATGGCCCGGCCCGCCCGAGAGGATCAGCGCGTGGCCATAGTCGTATTTGTGGCGCGCCTCGTCCGAGGTCCCCTTGCCCAGCCGGGCAGTGGCGGGGCGGGCAAGACGGGTGGTTGCGACGGCGGGGGCTGCGCCGTCGGGCAGCGCGTCGAGGCCGATATCGGCCGTGGCGAGCGCGCCGCACCAATATGGTCCCTCGTCCAGCACATGGCCCAGCTTGGGGCGGTGGAACGACACCGTCAGGTCCTGGCGCAGCGGTTTCGCCCCCGTGGCGGCGCCCAGCACCCGGCCCGAATCCATGCACAGTCCCGATGGCGCATCGACCGCGACCCGCCGCGCCCGGCCCGGCGGCAGAGCAGCGTCGAGATCGTGCAGCTCGGTCATCAGATCCTCGGGCAGCGGCCGTGTCAGCCCGGTGCCGAAGATCGCGTCGATCACGAGGTCGGGCACCAATGGCTCGGCCGCGCCGCCGAGCCGGTGCATCATCCGCCAGTCGGCCAGCGCCAGGGTCGGCCCATAGGCGGCCCAGCGGTCGTGATTGATCGCGGCATCGGGCGGCAGCCGGTCCCTTTGGCCAAACAGGTAGCATTCGGCGCGCCAGCCGCGTTGCGCCAGCAGCCGGGCGATGACAAAGCCGTCGCCACCGTTGTTTCCCGGCCCGCAAAGCACCATCGCCTGACCCGGTTCGGTACCGAGATCGGGCCAGCGGGCAAAGACTGCCTGCAGCAGGCCGGCACCCGCGCGTTCCATCAGCGCAAGACCCGTGGTGCCGCCAGATGAAATCGCCGCCTGTTCGATGGCGCGCATTTGGGCAGAAGTCAGGACTTCGGTCATCGTACGACCCTCTCGTTTTCCCACGTTGTCTAAATTACACTCATATTGCCCAACTTTTAATCTCTCGGTTCCGAAACCGGCCTTTGGCATTGACCCACCCCGCGTCTTGAATTGTTCCTTGCCCGGTATGATGGTCTTTCCCGTTACCGGGACGGATCACAGGGGAGTCGGCCGCACCATGAAAAAAATCGAGGCGATCATCAAACCCTTCAAGCTGGATGACGTGAAAGAGGCCCTTCAGGACGTCGGTGTCCAGGGGCTGAGCGTTATCGAGGTGAAGGGCTTTGGCCGGCAAAAGGGTCACACGGAGCTGTATCGCGGTGCGGAATATGTCGTGGATTTCCTGCCCAAGGTGAAGATCGAGGTCGTTCTTCCGGACGATCAGGTCGAGGCGGCGGTGGATGCCATCATGGCGGCCGCCCGGACCGACAAGATCGGCGACGGCAAGATCTTCATCTCGAGCGTCGAGCAGGCAATCCGCATCCGCACCGGCGAAGAAGGCGACGACGCGCTCTGAGCCAACATCCTAAATGCGACCAGTACAACTGAAGACAAGGGAAACAAGGTCAAATGAGCAAAGAAGACGTTCTCAAGACCATCAAGGATGAGGAAGTCGCCTATGTCGACGTCCGCTTCACCGATCCGCGCGGCAAGCTGCAGCACGTGACCGTGATGTCGGACCAGGTCGACGAGGATTTCCTGGAAGATGGTTTCATGTTCGACGGCTCGTCGATCGCCGGCTGGAAGGGCATCGAAGAGTCCGACATGAAGCTGATGCCGGATGTATCCTCGAGCTACATGGATCCGTTCTACGCCGAGAAGACGCTCGCCATCCACTGCTCGGTCGTCGAGCCGGACACGGGCGAACCCTATGACCGCGACCCGCGCGGCACCGCCGAGAAGGCCGAGGCCTATCTGAAGTCGACCGGGATCGGCGATGCGGCCTATATGGGGCCCGAGGCCGAATTCTTCATCTTCGACGACGTGCGTTTTCAGGTCGGGATGAACAAGGTGTCCTTCGAGGTCGACGCGATCGACGCCTCTTGGAACACCGACACCCAGTACGAGATGGGCAACATGGGCCACCGGCCCGGTATCAAGGGCGGCTATTTCCCGGTCAACCCGATCGACGATGCCCAGGATCTGCGCTCCGAGATGCTCTCGACCATGAAGCGGATCGGGATGAAGGTCGACAAGCACCACCACGAGGTGGCGAGCTGCCAGCACGAGCTGGGTCTGATCTTCGGCACGCTGACCAAGCAGGCCGACGAGATCCAGAAGTACAAGTACATCGTGCACAACGTGGCCCATGCCTATGGCAAGACGGCGACCTTCATGCCGAAGCCGATCTCGGGCGACAACGGCACCGGCATGCACGTCAACATGTCGATCTTCAAGGATGGCAAGCCGGTGTTCGCCGGTGACAAATATGCCGACCTCAGCGACGAAGCGCTCTATTACATCGGCGGTCTGCTGAAGCACGCCAAGACGCTGAACGCCTTCACCAACCCCGGCACCAACTCCTACAAGCGCCTGATCCCGGGCTTCGAGGCGCCGGTGCTGCGCGCCTATTCGGCCTCGAACCGCTCGGGCTGCATCCGGATCCCGTGGGCCGAGAACCCCAAGGCCAAGCGCGTCGAAGCCCGCTTCCCCGATCCCTCGGCCAACCCCTATCTGGCCTTCTCCGCCCTGCTGATGGCCGGTCTGGACGGGATCAAGAACAAGATCCATCCGGGCGAAGCCATGGACAAGGACCTCTACGATCTTCCGCCCGAGGAACTGGCCGGCATTCCGACCGTCTGCGCCTCGCTGCGGGAAGCCATGGATTGCCTCGCGTCGGATCACGAGTTCCTGCTTGCCGGCGACGTGTTCACGCCGAGCCAGATCGAGGGCTACATGGATCTCAAGTGGGAAGAGATCTATGCCTACGAGCATTGCCCGCACCCGATCGAGTACAAGATGTACTACAGCTGCTGATCCGGCCCTTGCGGCATGGATCGAAAGGGGCGCCTCCGGGCGCCCCTTTTGCTTTGGCGATGCTGCCCTCAAAGCGCGAACAGCCGGTGCCGCAGGGCGACAGGGCATTCGCCGCGGAGCCCGGGACCTGCGTCTGCGCCGCCGCGCGCGCGAATTTCCGTGGGATGGTTGCGCAGCGCCAAAAGCTGTGATCCGCTTGGGGGGCAGGCGGCAGTGGCCGCCCGGCGGCGACAGGAGCGTGCGCAATGCAGGTCTTGATTCTGGTTTTTGTGGTCGGTCTGGCCGCCCTGCTGGTGGTGTTCCGTATGGCGCCCTCGGACCCGAAGCGATGGCACGTGGATCCGGCAACAGGCGTCTCAGGGAACGGGCGGTTCGTGGTCGCTCCTGCGGGCGGCGACAGGACGGGTCCTGTGGTGCCGCTCGCCCCGGAGGCGATGCTGCAGCAGATTGACCGCATTGCCGCGGCGACGCCGCGGACCTGCCGGCTGGCAGGCGATCCCGCCTCGGGGCGGGTTACCTATATCACTCGCTCGCGGGTCTTCGGGTTTCCCGATTATACCAGCGTCGCCGCGATGGCAGGCGACGGCGGGGCGCAGCCGGTGATCTTTGCGCGGCAGCGATTTGGAAAGTCGGACCTGGGCGTCAACCGCAAGCGGGTCGAAAGCTGGCTTGCCGCGCTGGAGCGGGGCGAGGGCGCCGCCGGTCCAACCTCGCAACCTTGCCAGCGCTGAGGACGCACCTGGTGCAGGCGCACGCGCGATGTCTGTCGGTCCCGACGCCCGGCGTCGGGGCCGTCGGAGCGAGGAGCATCGGTCGGATCCGGCCGAAACTGTCGCATTTCTTTCATTCGACATGCATCCCGTGCAGGAATATGCGAACAGACCAGCGATAGTTAAGCAAACCGGTCGGTGGCCGGAGGGAGATGACGATGCGTATTGCGGTTCTCGGCGGTGACGGTTTCTGTGGCTGGCCAACTTCGCTTCACCTGTCAAACCTCGGCCACGAGGTTCACATCGTCGATAACCTGTCGCGTCGCTGGATCGACACAGAGCTTGGCGTGCAGTCCCTGACGCCGATGGATTCGATCCAGGAACGCTGCCGGATCTGGAAACAGGTCTCGGGCAACGAGATCAAGTTCCACCTGCTCGACATTGCCAAGGAATACCAGCGCCTGCGCCTGTGGCTGGAGGAATACCGCCCCGACGCCCTGATCCATTTCGCCGAACAGCGCGCCGCGCCCTATTCGATGAAATCGGACCGCCACAAGGTCTATACCGTCGACAACAACGTCAGCGCGACGCACAACCTGCTGACCGCGATGGTCGAGACCGGGATCGACGCGCATCTGGTCCACCTCGGCACCATGGGCGTCTACGGCTATTCGACCATCGGCGCGCCGATCCCCGAAGGCTATCTGGACGTGTCGGTCGAAACCGACAGCGGCGCCAAGGGGATGGAGATCCTCTATCCGACGAAACCCGGCTCGGTCTATCACATGACCAAGTCGCTCGATCAGATCCTGTTCCAGTTCTATGCCCAGAACGACGGGGTGCGGATCACCGACCTGCATCAGGGCATCGTCTGGGGCACCAACACCGATCAGACCAGCCGCCACGAGCAGTTGGTCAACCGCTTCGACTATGACGGCGATTATGGCACGGTGCTGAACCGGTTCCTGATCCAGGCCGCGATCAACTATCCGCTGACCGTGCATGGCACGGGCGGACAGACCCGCGCCTTCATCCACATTCAGGATACCGTGCGCTGCATCGAACTGGCGCTCGGGGATGCGCCCGAGGCGGGCAACCGCGTCAAGATCTTCAACCAGATGACCGAAACCCACCGGGTGCGCGATCTGGCCGAAATGGTGGCGGGCATGACCGGCGCCAAGATCGCCTGGCTGCCGAACCCGCGCAAGGAAGCCGCCGAGAACGAGCTGATCGTGAAGAACGACAACTTCCTCGCCCTCGGGCTCGACCCGATCCGTCTGCAGGAAGGTCTTCTGGACGAGATCGTCCATATCGCCGAGAAATATGCCCACCGGGTCGACCGCAAGTTCGTGCCCTGCGTCTCGGCCTGGACCAAGGATCTGGCCAAGAAGGTCGTGCACGACCCCGAGGCGGCGCCGCAGCTCAAGTCGGTGTCCTGACCGACATGGCCGACGGACTGATCGCGGACCGCCCGGCCGGTGGTCCGCACGCCTTCGTGACGCTTGTCACCAATGCCGACTATGCGCTGGGGGCGAAGGCGCTCGTCCGGTCGATCCGCCTGACCGGCAGCACCGCAGATTGCGTGGTGCTGCATACCGGCGGCGTCGCGGCCGAGGATCTGGCGCCGCTCGTGTCGCTTGGCGCCCGGCTGGTGAAGACCGAGCTTCTGGCCACGTCGGACGCCTTCAACGAGGCCCATGCCCGGGCCCGGATCCACGGCCTGAACCCGTTTACCAAGGGCGAGAAGCCGCCCTTTCACACGCCACTCGACAATTTCGCCAAGCTGCGGCTGTGGCAACTGGTCGAATACGACTCGGTCGTGTTCATCGACGCCGATGCGCTGGTGCTGCACAACATCGACCGGCTGTTCGGCTACCCCGAATTCTGCGCCGCCCCCAACGTCTATGAAGGCCTCGCGGATTTCCACCGCATGAATTCCGGCGTCTTCACCGCCCGGCCGAATGTCACGACCTTCGAGTCGATGCTGGCCGCGCTCGACACGCCGGGGGCGTTCTGGAAGCGCACCGACCAGACCTTCCTGCAGCATTTCTTTCCCGGCTGGCACGGGCTGCCGGTGTTCGACAACATGCTGCAATATGTCTGGTTCAACATGCCGGACCTGTGGGACTGGGCCTCGATCCGCGTCCTGCATTTCCAGTACGAAAAGCCCTGGCAGGATCCCCACCCGAAGGCGGCCCAGCTTGCGCCGCTGATCGCGCTGTGGGAGGCCTTTGCCGGCGACGGGCCGGTGCCCGAGATTGCGAGCCTTCCGGGGCCTTTGGAGTGAGGGCCGCAGGGTGAGAATCGCCGTCACCGGCGGCACCGGGCTGGTCGGCCGGTTTGTCGTCGAGGCAGCGCTGGCTGCGGGCGACGAGGTTGTCGTGCTGGGGCGGACTGCGCCGCCGGAGAACTTCTTTTCCCGCCCGGTCCGATTCCTTGCCCACGATCTGCGTGCACAGGCACCGGCGCTCGACAAGTTCGAGGCGCTGGTCCACGCCGCTTTCAGCCATCTGCCCGGCCGCTATCGCGGCGGCGAGGGCGGAAACCCCGAGGGGTTTCTGGCCGACAACCTCGAGGGCAGCCTGCGGCTTTTCCGGGCTGCCAAGGCGGCAGGCGTGCGCCGGGCGGTGTTCCTGTCCTCGCGCGCGGTCTATGGCGCATATCCCCCCGGAACGGCCCTGAACGAGGCGACAGAGCCACGGCCCGACACGCTCTATGGTGAGGTCAAGCTGCGGGCCGAACGGTCGCTGGCGGCGCTCTGCGGCCCCGGATTTGCCACGGTCAGCCTGCGGGCCACCGGTGTCTATGGGCCGGCCGGCCCCGGGCAGCGGCACAAGTGGCAGGACCTTTTCGAGGCCTTCGCACGGGGCGAGGCGATTGCCCCGCGGGTCGCGACCGAGGTCCATGGTGCCGATCTGGCCGCGGCGGTTCGGCTTGCGCTGCACGCCGATCCGGCGGCGGTGTCGGGGCAGGTCTTCAACGTCTCGGACATCCTGCTTGACCGCCGTGATCTGCTGGGCGAGGTCGCGCGGCTGACGGGCACGTCTGCGCCGCTGCCGCCGCGGGCCGATGCGACGAAAGTCAATGCGATGGAATGCGACCGGCTGTTGGCATTGGGCTGGCGCCCGGGCGGCATGGATCGGTTGCGTGACAGCCTGCCCGGGATGCTCGGTCAGCCCTGAGGACCTGCGCGGGGCGTCCGGCGGGGCATTTTCAACAATTGGCTGGCGCCGGGACCGAAGCCCCGGCGCCCGATCTCTCGATCATCAGGCAGAAGGTTCGTCGCCGCCGGAATGGCCGGTGCTGTCCTTGCCCTTGCCAAGGCCGTGGACCCATTCGCGGAAGTTTTGCGCCACGACATAAAGCGACGGGATGACAAAGATCCCGACCGCGGCAGCGGCCAGCATCCCGTAGAAGACTGGCGTGCCGACGCCCTGACGCGCAAGTTGCGAGGCGCCTGTCGCCACCACCAGCGGATAGAGCCCGGCGACGAAGGCAAGGCTCGTCATCATCACGGCGCGGAACCGGGCCTTGGCGCCGAGGATCGCGGCCTCGGTGATCCCCATGCCGTGTTTGCGCCGATCCATCGCGAACTCGACGATCAGGATCGCGTTCTTGGCCGCCAGCGCGATCAGCACGACAAGCCCGATCTGCGCATAGAGGTTGTTGTCAAGCCCGGCGATCCGCAACCCGATCATCGCGCCCGCCATGCCAAAGCTGACCGACAGCAGCACCGCGACCGGGATCGACCAGCTTTCGTACAGCGCGACGAGGAACAGATAGGCGAACAGCAGGGCAAGCACGAGCACGATCTGGGTGGTTCCGCCGGCCTTGATCTCCTGGAGCGCGGTGCCGGTCCAGGCATAGGTATACCCGGGCGGAAGCGAACTGGCCGCGACCTCCTGCATCGCCGTGATCGCCTCGCCCGAGGCGACGCCGGGTGCTGGCCCGCCCGAGACCGTCACGCTGCGGTAATTGTTGAACCGCACCAGAGACTGCGGCCCGAGCACCATCTCGGGCCGGGCAATGGCCGCGACAGGCACCATTTCGCCGGCGGCATTTCGCACGTGCAGCCGCGAGATGTTGTCGACCGTGGTGCGATAGGGCGCATCGGCCTGGATGTTGACCTGCCAGGTCCGGCCGTAAAGGTTGATGTCGTTGACGTAATATCCGCCAAGGTTGGCCTGCAGCGCCGTGAACAGGTCCGACAGGTTGACGCCGAGGGTCTCGAGCCGCTCGCGGTCGATGTTGAGATAGACCTGAGGCGTGTTGGCGCGGAAGGTGGTATAGACCCCGGCAAGCCGCGGGTCGGAATTGGCCGCAGTGACCATCCCCACCGCCGTCGCGCCCAGATCGAGCGGGCTGCCGCCCTGCAGGTCGAGAAGCTGCATCTCGAACCCCGCGCCAGTGCCGAGCCCGATGATGGGCGGCAGGTTGAACGGGATCGCGATGCCGCCGGGCAGGCGCGAAAACGCCGCCCGCGCCTTTCCGATCGCGGCATCGACGGATTTGTCGGGGTCGGTGCGGTCCTCGAACGGCTCCATCATCGCAATGGCGAAGCCGCTGTTGGATTTCACCAGCCCGTCGACAAAGCTGTAGCCGGTGACGGTTGAGACATGCGCAACCCCGGGAAGGCCTGACAGGATGCTCTCGACCTCGTCCATCACGGCACTGGTGCGGTTGACGGAGGCCGCATCGGGCAGCGCGACCTCGGTGAAGAACACGCCCTGATCCTCGACCGGAAGGAATCCGCCCGGGGTCGTCTTGAACAGGTATCCGGTGGCGAAGATGCCGAAAGCCAGCAGCGCGAGGCCCAGCACCATGCGCCGGGCAATCGCCCCCATGACGACGCCATAGCCGTCGCGGGCATTGTCGATGCGCCGCGAGACCCAGGCCAGCGGGCCTTTGGGCGGCCCCGAGTGGCGTTTGAGCAGCAAGGCGCAGAGCGCAGGCGACAGGGTCAGCGCGTTGATCGCCGAGATCACCATCGAGAACGAAACCGCGACCGCGAATTGCTGGAACATGGTTCCGGTGATGCCCGGGATGAACGCCGTCGGCACGAAGACCGACAGCAGCACCAGCGTGATCGCGATGATCGGCGCGGTGATTTCCTGCATCGCGACCTCGGTCGCCTGCGGCACGGTCAGTTCTGGCCTGTCCGCCATCACCTTCTCGACGTTCTCGATCACCACGATGGCGTCATCGACGACGATGCCGATCGCCAGCACCAGCGCCAGCATCGACACGGTGTTGAGCGACAGCCCGAGCGCCAGCATGAAGGTCAGCGCACCGATCAGCGACACCGGGACGGCGATCAGCGGGATCAGCGTCATGCGGAAGCTGCCGAGGAACAGGAAGACCACGATGATGACCAGAACGAAGGCCTCGGCCAGCGTCACCAGCACCTCGTGGATACTGGCGTTGACGAAGGTGACCGAGTTATAGGGGATTGCCCATTTCACGTCCTTCGGGAACGAGTTCTCAAGCTCGGTGAGGGCGGTCTCGATGGCCGCCGCGCTTTGCAGGGCATTGGCGCCGGGCGCGAGATAGACGCCGATCATCGCCGCGGGCTTGCCGTCGAACTGGCTGTAGGAATCGCTGGTGCGTGCGCCAAGGTCGACGCGCGCGACGTCCCGCACCCGGACCTGTCCGCCCTGTTCGTCCGAGCGGATGATGACGGCGCCGAATTCCTCGGGCGTCGACAGCCGGCCCTTGGTCTGGATCGTCAGCTGAAGGGTCGGATCCTCGACCATGGGCTGGGCGCCGATCCGGCCGACCGCTGCCTGCACGTTCTGCGAGCGCAGCGCCGCGATCACGTCCGAGGCGGTCAGCGACAATGCGTTCATGCGGTTGACGTCAAGCCAGATCCGCATGGAGTAGTCCTGCGCGCCGAACAGCGAGGCATCGCCCACCCCGACCGACCGCTTGATCGTGTCGAGCATGTTGATGGTGGCAAAGTTCGACAGAAACAGCAGGTCGTGTTCGGGATTGTCCGAGGTCACGACGACCAGCATCAGCAGCGCGGACGACCTTTTCTTGGTGCTGAGGCCGGAACGGGCGACTTCGTCGGGCAGGGAGGACTCGGCCAGGCTGACGCGGTTCTGGGTGTTGACGGTGTTGAGGTCGGGGTCGCTGCCGGGCGCGAAGGTGACCGACAGGTTATAGCTGCCGTCCGATCCCGACGTCGACTTCATGTAGATCATGTCGCTGACGCCGATCACCTGCTGTTCGATCGGTTGGGCGACGGTGGCCTCGACCACCTCGGCCGAGGCGCCGGGATAGCGGGCGGAGACGGAAACCTGGGGCGGCACCACGTCGGGCAATTGTGCGACCGGCATCCGGGTCAGGGAAATCACGCCGGCAAGCGTGAGCACGATCGAGATGACCAGCGCCATCCGGGGGCGGGTGATGAAGACCTTCGAGATCATGGTCTAGTTCTGCTCGGTCGGAATGGGGGCCGCTTGCGCGGCGGGCTCTGCGTCGACCTTCATGCCGTCGCGGATCCGTTGCAGGCCCTCGGTCACCACCTGGTCGCCCTTCGCAAGGCCCGAGCCGACGATGGCGAGCGCGCCACTGGTGCGTGAAACCGCAATCGACCGCTTGGCGACGGTGCCGTCGCCATCGACGACCATCACAAAGTAACCGGCCTGATCCTTTTGCAGCGCCTCCAGCGGGATCGTCAGTTCCGGCGGCTGGTTCTGGTTGGCAAGGATGACCGTCACCAGCTGGCCGTCGCGTAACAGGCCGTTGGGGTTGGGAAAGCTCGCGCGGACGAGGATCGTGTCGGTGCCGCGCTGGACCTCGGCATCCAGCACCGCGAGGGTGCCTGTCTCGGGGTATTCCTCGCCGTTGGCAAGGATGAGCCGCGCGCTCGGGCGCTCGGCCACGTCATCGCCGCCTTCGGTCTTGAGACTGGCCTGATAGTCGAGCAGCAGCGCCTCGGCGATCGGCACGGTCACATAAATCGGATCGACGCTGAACAGCGACACGAGGGCGCCGGAATCGAGGCTGACAAAGGCGCCGACCGCAATATCCGTCAGGCCGACACGGCCTGCGAAGGGCGCAACGATCTTGGTATAGGACAGATCAAGCTGGGCCTGGCGCAGGCTTGCCTGCAGCTCCTGGATCTGGCCCACGACATTGCCCACCTGGGCCTCGGCCTCCTGTGCCGTCGCCTGCGAAACGGCCTGACGCTTGACGAGTTCGGTCTGTCGGTTGAATTCGATGTCGGCAAGCTTCTTTTGTGCTTCGGCCGAGGCGATCTGACCCTCGATCCGGGCGACCGCGGCTTCGTAGGCGTCGGGTTCGATCTGGAACAGCACGTCGCCCTCGGCCACATTCTGGCCTTCGCGGAAGTTCACCGACTGGACGAAGCCAGCACTGCGGGCGCGGAGCGCGACCCGGTCGACAGCATCGACCCGCCCGGTGAAATCAAGGCTGTTGCCGACACTCTGCATGCTCGCCGGCACCACGGTGACAAGCGGGGTCGGGGCAGCAGCCTGCTGGGCCGCGGCGGGCAGCGATACCGTACTCAGCGCCAGAAGGCAGAACGCGAGAAGGCGGGATGGGATCGTCCTGAACACGTCGAGACCTCGTCCTTGTCTGTGGAGGAGCCTGCAGCAAGCGGGCGGGCATCCTGCGGCTGGAATGGTGCGTCTGCCCATCCCGCTGGTTCGGTGCGGCGCCGAATTGCACATATCGGACCGGCACGGCCAAAGCGGCCGCCCTTTTCCGTCTATCCCGGCTGATGCCGTGGCGGCAAGGAAAAGCCTGCAGGGACGGGGCGATGGCCTGCGTCTGGGTGCCACGGGGGGCGGCAGGGCGGGTGTCGGTGCGAGCGGGGCGATCTGTCGCGCATTGCGGCTTCCCGGAAAATCCCTGCGATTTTCGCACCGCTCTGTGGCCGCCCGGCCGGTCCGACGCGGGTCTGGCGACCGGGACGGCGGGTCCGGTGGCGGCAGGTTGTTGCAACTGCCCATGGATGGACTAGGGTCCGCGAGTTCACTTCTCACAGGATCTGCCCGATGGTTAAAAGCCCCCGCCCGACTCTTCGCCTTCTGCCCTGTCTTGCGCTGGTTCTTGTGCTGGCGGCGGCCGGACCGGCGCTTGCGCATACCGGCGTGGGCTATGGCGGCGGTTTTACCTCGGGCTTCCTGCATCCGGTGCTTGGTTGGGACCATGTTGCCGCGATGGTCGCCGTCGGCCTCTGGGGCGCCTTCCTCGGCATGCCGGCAATCTGGGTACTGCCGGTGGTGTTTCCGCTCGTCATGGCGTTCGGGGCGATCCTTGGCATTCTCGACGTGCCGGTTCCGGCGATCGAGACCGGCATCGCGGCCTCGGCGGTGGTGCTGGGGGCGCTGATTGCCATGGCGGTCCGGGCGCCTTTGTGGATCGCGGCGGTGATCGTCGGATCCTTCGCGATCTTTCACGGCTATGCCCACGGCGCCGAACTGCCGGAATCGGCCAATGCCTTTGCCTTTGCGGTCGGGTTCGTGATCGCGACCGGGCTGCTGCATCTGACCGGTATCGCCTTTGGAATGCTGGTGAAGACGCCGGCGGGTGAAAAGACGGTGCGCGCGGCGGGAGCGGTGATCTCGCTTGCCGGTGTCGCGTTCCTGTTCGGTTGGGTCTGAGCCGCGGCATGCGCCGCTTTCCTGCGCTGGCGGCCGCGCTGGCAGTGATGCCGGCGCAGGCCTTTGCCCACAGTTCGGTCCCGGGGATCGAGGGTTTCTACACAGGCTTCATCCATCCCCTCACCACGCCGGCGCAGATCGTCGCCCTTCTGGCCACCAGCCTGCTGATCGGGCAGTTCCGGCCGTCGCGCTACGGGGTGCTGGGCGGTGGCTATGTCGCGGCACTGCTGGCGGGGCTGCTGTTCGGCGACCCGCTGGCCGACCTCGACCCGTGGCTGTTCGGAACGGCGACGCTGGCGGCCGGTCTTGCGGCGCTGCTGCCGGGGCGGGTCCTGCCGCTGGCCGCGGCGCTGGCGGTTGCCGCAGGCTTTCTGCTCGGCGCGGGGTCGGTGCCGGACGCAGGCGGGCCGCTCAAGGACCGGATCTTCACCATGGCGGGGTCGATGCTGGGTGGCACTGCGCTGATGCTCTATGCCGCCGGTCTGGCGACGGTCGCGCTCGACAAGATCCGCCGCAACTGGTTTTCGATCGGCCTGCGCATCCTGTCGGCCTGGGTCGCGGCAATCTCGGCGCTGATGCTGGCGCTCGCCCTTGCGGTGCCGGGGGCGAGCGTCTGAGCGCCGCTCCCCGCCTTTCGTGGGGCTTGGCAGCCCGGCGGCGGCACGGCTAGACACGAGAATGCGCCTGTTCCTGCTCGCAACCCTTGTCATGATTGCCTTTGCGGCCAATTCGGTCCTGATCCGGCTGGCGCTGGCGGGGGGCGAGATCGGAGCGCTGCCCTTTGCCACCCTGCGCATCGCCTCGGGCGGTGCGGTGCTGGCGCTGCTGGTTCTGGTCCGTCGTCGTGCGCTGCCCTTGCGCGCATCCGGGCGCTGGACCGGTGTGCTGTCGCTGACGCTCTATGTCATTGCGTTCTCGCTCGCCTATCTCGGGCTCGACGCCGGAACCGGCGCGCTGATCCTGTTCGGCTGCGTGCAGATCACCATGTTCTCCGCCACCGTGATCGAACGACAGCCGATCCCGCCGCTGCGCTGGCTTGGGGCGATGACGGCCTTTGGCGGGCTTGCCTGGCTGCTCTGGCCGCGCGGGGCCGATGCGCTGTCGCCGCTCCACGCCGGGCTGATGGCGGCGGCGGGCCTTGGCTGGGGGCTTTATTCGCTGGCCGGGCGGCGTGCGGGCCCGCCGCTGCCCGCGACGGCCGCGAACTTCGTGCTTGCAGCGCCGCTGTGCCTTTTGCTGCTGGTGCTGTCGCTTGCGGCCGCGCCCGCAGTGCCGATGACCGCTGCTGGCGTCGGACTGGCGCTCGCGTCGGGCATTGTCACCTCGGGCCTTGGCTATGCGCTTTGGTATGCGGTGCTGCCGCAGATCCCGGCGACGGTCGCGGCGCTGGCGCAGTTGTCGGTTCCGGTGATCGCCATGGCGGGCGGCATGGCGTTTCTGGGCGAGGCGCCGAGCCTGCGCTTTGCCGGCGCCACGGTGCTGGTTCTGGGCGGCATCGCGACCGGCCTGCTGGCGCGCAGGGGCTGAGCGTCGCAGAGGCGGCAAATTCGGTGCGGCGCCGTTGCCTTGGGCCCCCCCGGCGCCCATGATGGGGCCTGAGTTTCCGGACGAAAGGTAGGTCGGACAATGTCCATCATGCGCACGATTGCGATCCTGTTTCTGGCCCTGTCGGTCACGGCACCCTCGGCACGGGCCGAGGATGCGTCGGAGTACCGGATCGGTCAGGATGTCTTTGCCGCGGGCGAGCAGGTCAGCGCGGGCGGCGAGGCTGTCGACGACGTGTTCCTTGCGGGCGAGACGGTCAGCGTCTCGGGCCCGATCACCGGCAATGCGCACCTGGCCGGGCGCAAGATTTCGGTGCAATCGACGGTCGGCGGCGATATCTACGCCTTTGGCATGAATGTCGATGTCGCGGCGCCCGTCTCGGGCGATGTGACGGCCGCGGGCTTCCGCGTGACAATTGCCGACAGCGTGGGCGGCGATCTGCGGGCATCGGGCGCCCGGGTGACGGTGAAGGGCGATGTGGCGGGCTATGCGCTGATGGCGGGCGAAGACCTGCGACTCGACGGCGCGGTCGCGGGCGATGCGGCAATGGCGGGCGAGACCTTCCGCTTTGGCGATGCGGCGACGGTTGCGGGCAAGCTGACGATCTATGCCGATGATCCGCAGTCCGTGAGCGTGCCCGAATCCGTCGCCCCCGAGGCCCGTATCGAACGCCGCGAGGCAAAGGAATTCGACCGCAGCAAGGTGGCAAAGGCCGTTCCGGTCAGCAGCGGCGGCCTGATCGCGGGCTTCATCGGCGGCGTGATCTTCCTGGCGCTGATCGCGACGCTCATTGCAGCGCTGGCGCCCGAGGGCTTGGCGCGGCTGCGGCACGAGGCGCTGGCGCGGCCCGCTCGCACGATCTGGATGGGCATCCTCGGGCTGTCGGTGCCGCTTGGCGGCGCGATCCTGCTGGCCCTGACGCTGGTCGGCCTGATTGCCAGCCCGGCGCTGGTTCTGCTGGCAGTCCTGTTCGGGTTTGCGGGCTATATCGTCGGGGTCTATGCGCTTGGCGTCGCGGTCCTGATCGGCATCGGCCGGACCGAACCGCAGATCCTGCGCGAACGCGCGCTGGCGGCACTGGTCGGTGCGCTGCTCACCTCGCTGCTGCTGCTGATCCCGCTGCTTGGCTGGCTGTTCGGCTTCGGCCTGGCGCTGCTCGGCTGTGGCGCGATCCTCGAACGGGCGGTGCGGCCGCGGTTCTTTGCCGAGACCGTCTAGCGGCCCGTACCGCGATCACGAAACCAGGGGTTCCAGCGGGTCATAGACCAGGCCGGAGCCCCAGGCGACGGCGGCCAGACTGTCGGGCTTGACCCGCAGCGTCGCAATCTCGGTGCGGCTGACCCAGCGCCGGCGGCTGACGACGCCGGCGGGGTCGGGCCAGTCGTCCGACAAGGCTCCGGCGGTCAGGCGGCAGCGGAAGAACACCTCGACCTGATGGAACTTGCCTCCGGGGTCGTGGAATTCGTTGACGAGGCAAGGCTCGCCGACGTGGATCGAAAGCCCGGTCTCCTCGTGAATCTCGCGGGCGAGGTTCTGGGGCAGCGACCGGCCGCATTCGGCGCCGCCGCCCGGCGCGCACCACAGATCGCAGCGATCCCCCGGCCAGGCATTGACCAGCAGCAGCCGGTCCTCGTGCAGCAACACGGCCCGCACCGCCAGCCGAGGCCCGGTGTCGGCCACGCGATCAGCCCTCGGCACCCGAGGCCGGGCGCAGCCGATAGACCCCTTCGGGAAGGTTCAGCGCGGCCTGCAGGTCGCGCAGCTGGCCCAGCGAGAAGGTGATCTTCTGCACCCGGTCGCTGCGCGGATCGAGCTGTTCGATCGTCACGCAATCCTCGAAGGCATTGATGGTGATGTCCTCGAGGATCGGGGCAGGGCCCTCGTCGACGAGGGTGATGATGGTCGCGTCGAAGTCGTGTTCTATGGTAAACATGGACGCGACCCTAACGTCCCGGCGGTGCGCTGTCAGCCACATTGGTGTGATGGAACGGCACTGACCGGAACCTCGGCGCAAGCTCCATTGCGGGCGCGGGTGCCGGGCTGATAGGCTGGCGTCAGGTTCCCCCAAAGGTCGACATGCCCAGGCTTCCGATCCACTGCGCAGCCCTTGCCGGTCTTGTCCTTTTCGCGCTGTCGTCCTGCACGGTGGTGCCGCCCGGTGCCTTGCCCGCAGCCGATCCGAAGTTCGCCATGACGGACGAGGAACGCGCCGTCGCGCGGTTTTCTGCCGTGGCCGACCGGGTGGCGCCGGTGGCCGAGGATGTCTGCAAGGCCGAGGCGCGCGGGCGAAATTGCGATTTCCTGATCCTGATGGACGAAGAACCGGGCGCTGCCGCCAATGCCTTTCAGAGCCAGACCAGAGGCGGCCGGCCCGTCATCGTCTTTACCCTGCCGCTGGTCGAGGAGACTCGGAATGCCGACGAACTGGCCTTTGTCCTCGGCCACGAGACCGCGCATCACATCCTCGGTCATCTGGAGCGCACGGAATCGAATGCCCGCTATGGCGCGGCGATCCTGGCCGGGATGGCCGAGGCCGAGGGCTATGACGCGCAGATCGTCCAGAATGCGGCCGATCTGGGCGCCGAGATCGGCGCGCGCAGCTTTTCCCAGGACTACGAGCTTGAGGCCGATGCGCTGGGGGCGGTGATCACCAAACGTGCGGGCTATGATCCGGTGCGGGGGGCCGCCTATTTCACGCGCATCCCCGACCCCGGCGAGCAGTTTCTGGGGACCCATCCGCCAAATGCCGAACGCATGGCGCTGGTGCGGCGGGTAACGGCCTCGCTTCAATAAGCTTTTGACCTGCATCAATGTCTTTCCGGGCCAGCTGTGGCACGAGGTCGACGGACTTCAGAATGGGAAAGCGCGATGAAACCTCTTGGCCCGACACGCGAGCATTACTGGCTTGCCCTCGGAATGGCGAAGGCGGCAGGGGTGGACCTGCAGGGCGCCATCGACGACGGACGGTTCAGCCAGGAGAAATGGGCGAGGACCGTCGAGAGCTGCCGGGGCTGCGAATGGGGCGCCGACTGCAAGGGCTGGCTGCAGGAACACCCCGATGTCGAGAGGGCGCCCGAAACCTGCGTGAATGCCCAGCTCTTCGCACTTTTGAAATCCGCACAACAGGAGCCGGAGGACCCGCAGGAGGCCGGTGCGGTCTAGGTCCGGGGACGGAGTGAAACCATGTGCCTATCCGGTGAGATTGACCTGCATTTCTGGCTGACCCGCAGTGTCGGCCGCTGCATCGGGTTGAACTTTTGCCGCGCGCTCGATCAGGGCCGCTTGAGTCCTGAAACCTATATGCAACTGGTTCAGGCCTGCCGCGAATGCCCGCATGTCGCGTCCTGCCAAAGCTGGCTCGGCGATCAGCGGGGCGCGGCCAGCACCGACCGGGCGCCGGATTTCTGCCGCAACGGGCCGGCGCTCGATGCGTTGAATCATCCCTGAACCCGCGTCAATGTGCAGGGCAGGGCGGGCATGGTAGGCTTCCGATCACCTGAGGAGGAGAGCTTGGATGCGTGCGATACCCCTGCTTGCCCTGCCAGCCCTGCTGCTGGCCTGTGCGCCAACCCCGAAGACCCCGATCGAGTTGCCGATGATGGGCGGCTATCGCGACGCGGCCGACCAATGTCGGCGGGTCGGCGAAAGCGACTATACCAACCGGTTCCTCGGCGACGCCTCGGATCTGGTGGCCTGTCCGGCCGAGTATGAAGGCGTCGGTGTCTTCGTGACCGAGACCCGCGCCATCGAGGTCGACCGGGTGGGGGGATTTATCCTCTATACCGTGCCGCGCCGCTGATCGGGCGCCGCCGTCACGTATTGTCAGGCCAGGGGGGCCGCCGGGCGGGGCCCGAGCGGCGCTGGCGCCGCTGCGCGGCGCGGACCCGGCGTCTTCGGCTGGTCAGTCGACGAGCCGCCCCCAGAGGTCGTACTCGCCGGCCTCGTCCACCTCGACAGTGACGATCTGGCCCGGTTGCAGGCCCTCTTGATCCGTGTCGATGAACAGGTTGCCGTCGATCTCGGGCGCGTCGGCCATGGTGCGGCAGGTCGCGGCGTCTTCCTCGACCAGATCGACGATCACCTCGAGCCGTTGGCCGACCTTGGCGGCGAGCTTCGCCTCGGAAATCGCCTGCGCCTTTTCCATGAAGCGCTCCCAGCGCTCCTGTTTGACCGCATCGGGGACGTGGTCGGGCAGGGCGTTCGACCGCGCACCGGCGACATTCTCGTACTGGAAACAGCCGACCCGGTCGAGCCGCGCCTCGTCCATCCAGTCGAGCAGGTGCTGGAACTCTGCCTCGGTCTCGCCCGGATAGCCGACGATGAAGGTCGAGCGCAGGGTCAGGTCGGGGCAGATCGCACGCCAGGCTGCGATCTCGTCCAGTGTCCTTGCCGCCGCCGCCGGCCGGGCCATGCGCTTCAGCGTGTCGGGATGGGCGTGCTGGAACGGGATGTCGAGGTAGGGCAGCACCAGCCCCTCGGCCATCAGCGGGATCAGGTCGCGCACATGCGGATAGGGATAGACATAGTGCAGCCGCACCCAGGCCCCGAGCCGTCCCAGTTCGCGGGCCAGATCGGTGATGTGGCTGCGCACCTCGCCGCCCTTCCAGGGGCTCAGGTCATGCTTGCGATCGACGCCATAGGCCGAGGTATCCTGGCTGATCACCAGCAACTCCCGCACGCCGGACTCCACCAGTTTTTCGGCCTCGCGCAGCACTGCATGGGCCGGACGGCTGGCCAGACGGCCGCGCATGTCCGGGATAATGCAGAACTTGCACTTGTGGTTGCAACCTTCTGAAATCTTTAGATAGGAATAGTGGCGGGGCGTCAGTTTCACGCCCGAGGCCGGCATCAGGTCGATAAAGGGATGCGGATCGGGCGGGACGGCTGCGTGGACCGCATCGAGCACCTGTTCGTATTGATGCGGCCCGGTCACGGCCAGAACCCTCGGATGCACGCCCGTGATGAACTCCGGGTCGGCGCCGAGGCAGCCGGTGACCAGCACCTTGCCGTTTTCCTTCAGCGCCTCGCCGATTGCCTCGAGGCTTTCGGCCTTGGCGCTGTCGAGGAACCCGCAGGTGTTGACGATCACCGCATCGGCCCCGGCGTAGTCGGGCGAGATGCCATAGCCTTCGGCGCGAAGTCGGGTCAGGATGCGTTCGCTGTCCACCAGCGCCTTGGGACAGCCGAGCGAGACCATGCCGATCATCGGCTGGTCGGGCCGGGCATCGGGGCGGGCGGTTCCGGGCACTTGGGCGCGGGCAAGATCGGGGCGGAGGTCGGGCGGGTTCTGGCTCATTGCGGTCCTATAGGGCGCGCGGGGATCGGACGGAAGGCCCCGCAGACGCGGCCCCGGGGCTCAGACGGTCTCAGACTAGGCTCAGCTAGTCGCGGACGGGGCCTGGTCGGGGTCCAGTCGGGGCTCAGTCGGCCTCGACCCCGGCGGCGACCATCGAATCGACCCAGCGCGGATCGAGGTTGCGCCAGGTCGGCGGCAGGCAGGCAGTGAGATAGGACAGGGTCAGGCCGGGATAGGCCGCGCGCAGATGGCGGGCCGCCTGTGCCGCGGCGTCGTGATTGCCGGCCAGAGTGTGGATCGCGGCCAGCATCCGATAGGCCCAGGTGGCGCCCGGGGTGGTGCGGATGCCTTCGGTCACCAGGGCCGTCGCCTCGTCATAGCGGCCATGGGCGACCATGGTGCCGGCCTTCCCGAACAGGATCATGAAACGGTAGGGGTCGAGCGGGCTGAGCCGCTCGGCGCGTTCGAAACTGCGCAGGGCGCCGTCGGGGTCGCCCTTGTAGTTGGCGATCCAGCCCGCCTGCGTCCAGCCCCAGGCATTGTTGGGGTCGAGCCAGAGCGCGCGTTCGTTCAGATCCTCGGACAGCGCCAGATCGTCCGAAATCATGGATTTCGCAGCGGCGCAGGCGACCAGCGTCGGCGAATCCTCCAGCGTTTCGGCAATCGCGCGGGCAACGAGGGAATTTGCCATGGCGCGGTCGGCCTCGGGGTCGGCGGTCCAGAGATAGGCGCATTGCCCGGCGTGGCACCATGCCTTCATGCCCAGAGCCACCGGATAGGTCGGATCGCGGTCAAGTGCCTGACCGAGGATCGCGATTGCCTGGGCATTGTCCTCGCGCCGGTGGCGCCAGATATGGGGATAGGCGGTCAGCACCAGTTCATAGACCGAGCGGTCGGTCTCGCTGCGGCGCCGGGCGCGGTTGATCTCGGCGCTGCGCAGGCTGGGTCCGACGGCGATGGCGACATGTTCGGCAATCCGGTCCTGCAGGTCGAACAGATCGTCGATCCGGTCGTCATAGCGTTCCGACCAGATCGTGCGGCCCGATGCGGCCTCGACCAGCTGGGCCGTGATGCGCACCCGGTCGCCGGCCCGCCGCACGTTGCCTTCGAGAAGATAGTCCGCGCCCAGCCGCTTGCCGGCCGCGATGTGATCGAGCCGCTCGGCCTGCAGCGCGACGGTCGATTGCCGGGCGATGATATGGAACTCATGCGCCCGGCTGAGGGTTGCGGTGATTTCCTCGACAATGCCTTCGGCAAACATGTCGCCGGGGTCTGCGCCGATCTCGCCGAAGGGCAGGACCGCGAGCACCGGGCGCATGTTCTGCCAGCTTGCGTCGTGTCGCAGCTGATCGGCGGCACGGGCCGTGGGGCGGCGCAGGGCCTCGACCAGTTCCAGCGTCACCGAGGCGGGTTCGACATCGAGCTCGCGCTTCAGCGTGTCGCGGAAACGGGCGAATTCGGCGATGGTCCCGGCGCGATCCTCGACCTGTGCCGCGGCACGCAGCAACAACTGCATGGCGGTCTCGCTGGAGGGGTCGAGCCGAAGCGCCGTGCGGGCGCGGATCATGGCATCGCCCGGTTGGCCGTTGCGCAGGGCGGACTGTCCTTCGCCGATCGCGGCGTCCCGGCGGCGCAGCGCGCTGTTGAGGCGCGCATCGCGCAGCCAGTCGTCGAAATCGCCGGCATGCAGGTCGAACCCGTCGAGGAACGGCGCCTCGGCCTGTTCGACGATCGCGATGTTTGCGGGGTTCAGCCAGACCTGGCTGCGCGAGGCGTCAATCACGCCGTCGGGCAGGGCCTTGCGCAATTGCGAGAGTTCCTGGCGCAGCGAGGCGCGGGCCTGCTCTTCGCCGCGGTCGCCCCAGATCAGGCTGGTCAGCACCCCGCGCGGGGCGGTGCATCCGGGCTGGCTTGCCAGATAGGCAAGAATCGCCTGCCCGCGCCGAGGCAGGTTGTCGACCGCCGCGCCGCGCGAGTCGAGGGCGGCAAAGGGGCCGGATAGGTGCAGGGTCAGACGTGTTTCCATATGGGAGTCGATTTTCTGTTAAAATCGGCAGGGCGGAAAGGGAAATTTCGTCATCCAATCCGGCGCCCTGTTGCGGATGGTAATGACGCAACTGTCGATGAACCTGTCCAACGGTCGGTCCGGAGGGGTCTCTTGCGCCAGAATGATCGTTTTGACGGGTTTCTGACGGGTTGGATGACAGGGAACCCCAGGAAGTTTGCGGTCCTATGATGACCCAGGGGCAGGATTGATCCATCGCAAGGACTTTTGCCCCAAAGGAGATATCGACATGCTGAGAATCGCCCCCTCTTCCGTCATCGGTCATGTTCATACCGACGGCCTCGGCCACGTTGGCTCTCGGCGGCGCGGCCTGATCCTTCGCCTGCTCGACCGCCTCTCGCGGGCCGACCGGCGCTATCGCGACATGCGCGAGATGGAGCGCATGGACGACGACCGTCTGCGCGACATCGGCCTCAGCCGCAGCGAGTTCGTCCGGCAGTTCGAGTCGAATTTCGGTCGCCCACCCTCCGGCAAGGCGCCGCTGAATTTCTCGGGGCGTATGCCCTGGTGAACGATCCCTGCGGGACGGCTCCTCCCGCCAGGCTGCGCGTCCGGGGTCCGGCCCGGGCGCGCACTCAGGGCTTGATCCGCCAGCCGGTGCGGAAGATCGCCCAGATCACCACGAGGCAGATTGCGAGGAACGCCACGATTGCCGTGATCGACCAGCCCACGGGCACGTCTGCAACCTCGAAGAACGACCAGCGGAATCCCGAGATCAGATAGAGCACCGGGTTGAAAAAGCTCACTGCCCGCCAGGCCGGTGGCAGCATGCTGACCGAATAGAAAGCGCCGCCGAGGAACACCAGCGGCGTGATGACCAGCATAGGGATCAGTTGCAGCTGCTCGAAATTCTTCGCCCAGATGCCGATGATGAACCCGAGCAACGCAAAGCTGATCGCGGTCAGTACCAGAAAGGTCAGCATCCAGACCGGATGCGCCACCTGCAGCTCGACAAAGGCGCTTGCGGTCAGAAGGATGATCGCGGCGATCAACAGCGCCTTGCTGGCCGCGGCGCCGACATAGCCGATCACGATCTCGATGAACGACAGCGGCGCCGACAGCACCTCGTAGATGGTGCCGATGAACTTGGGGAAATAAATCCCGAACGAGGCGTTGGTAAGCGATTGCTGCAGGAGCGACAGCATCACCAGCCCGGGCACCAGGAAGGCGCCATAGGAGATACCCTCGACGGTTTCGATCCGTCCGCCAATTGCCGCGCCGAAGACGACGAAATAGAGCACCGTCGACAGCACCGGCGAGATCAGCGACTGGGCCACGGTGCGAAAGGTGCGGGCCATCTCGAACCGATAGATCGCCCAGATTGCGCGGCCGTTCATTGTGCCACCCCCGTCCGGTCCGCTGCGTCCCCGCCGTCCCGGACAAGGGTGAGGAACACCTCTTCCAGCGAGCTTTGCCGGGTCGAGAGATCGCGCAGGTCGAGCCCCGCGGCGGCGATGTCCGCCAGCAGCGGCGCAAGGCCCGGGCGGTCGGAATGGCCATCGAACTCATAGAGCAGCTGCATCCCGTCGGCCGAAAGCTGCAGCTTGTAGTCCGAAAGCCCGGCGGGCACGGCGTCCATCGGAACCGCGAGATCGAGCACCAGTTCCTTGCGGCCAAGCTGGCGCATCAGCTGTGCCGTCTGTTCGACCAGCAACAGCTTGCCGTGGTCGATCACCGCGATCCGGTCGGCCATCTCCTCGGCTTCCTCGATGTAATGGGTGGTCAGGATCACCGTCACGCCCGAGGCCCGCAGGTCGCGCACCACCGTCCACATCTCGCGCCTTAGCGTCACATCGACCCCGGCGGTCGGTTCATCCAGAAACAGCACCCTCGGCTCGTGGCTCAGCGCCTTGGCGATCAGCACCCGGCGCTTCATCCCGCCCGACAGTTCCCTGTTGCGGCTGTTGCGCCGGTCCCACAGCGACAGCGACCGCAGGATCCGTTCGATCACCGCATCGTTCCGCGGCCGTCCGAACAAACCGCGCGAGAATTGCACGGTGTTGATGACCTTCTCGAACGGTTCGAGGGTGATTTCCTGTGGAACCAGCCCGATCAGCGACCGCGCGGCGCGGAAATCGGCGATGATGTCATGGCCCGCCACGGTGACCCGGCCGGCGCTTGGTGTCACAAGACCGCAAATGATCGAGATCAGCGTCGTCTTGCCGGCCCCGTTCGGGCCGAGCAGTGCCAGGATCTCGCCCTCGGAGATCTCAAGGTCGACGCCCTTCAGCGCCTGAAAGCCGTCGTCAAAGCTCTTGGCGAGCGACTCGATCGAAATGATGGCCGGCACGATCCCCTCCCCGAACTCTTCCCCGACCGGCGCGCCGGCGTCGGACCTGCGCGCCCTCATTGGCATATGTCAGAAAAATCCCGGTCCACCCGCCGCCATTCGTGTGGCGGCGGCGCCGGTATTTGGCTCAGCGCCTGCGGTCGCGGCGGGCCGACATCGGCTGGAACGCGACGCCGACATGGGCCTCGCAATAGGGCTTGCCGGCCTTGACCGGCAGGCCGCAGAACCAGAAATCGTCGGTCGCCGGGTCGCCGATCGGCCATTTGCAGGTCCGTTCCGTCAATTCCATCAGCGACAGGCGGCGCGCCTTTTTCTCGATCTCGCGCACCGAGGCCAGCGCCTCGGGGCTGATCTCGTTGGCCGAGGGCTGCGGCGGCAGCGGCTGGCCGGCAGGAATGATCTGGCGACGCGCCGGAATGACCGGGGCGGGTTCCTCGGCCACAGTCTCGACCGGCGCTGGCGTTTCGGCAATCGCGGCGGCAGGCGCGGCCTCGACCACGGTCTCGGCCGCGACGGGCTCGGGCGCGTCGTGATGATCGGGGGCGGTATCGAGCCGCGCCTTGTCACCGACGGCGCCGCCATTGCGGTTCGACAGGCCAAGGCGATGCACCTTGCCGATTACCGCGTTTCGGGTCACGCCACCCAGTTCCTTGGCAATCTGGCTGGCGCTTTGGCCCTCGCTCCACATCTTCCTGAGGGTCTCGACCCGCTCTTCGGTCCAGGACATCGCAAGCCATCTCCAACTGCACAAGGGCAGCCCCCCGGATACCATCGCCAGGTGCCGCCCAATTATTTCGGATTGGCTCATTCTATGTTGCCGGCATCGGGGTTACAAGCGGGCGGCAACCCGGCGAGTGGCAGGAGCGCGTGATGACGGAAATATCGAATATGGGCGAGCGCCGGTTCGGGCGCGTCAACTGGCTGGGACTGGCCACGCTGACCGAACGCGAGATCCGCCGCTTCGTCAGTATCTGGATGCAGACGGTGCTGGCGCCACTGGTCACGGCGGGGCTGTTTCTGGCGATCTTCTCGATCGCCATCGGCCCGGCGCGGGGCGAGGTGATGGGGTTTTCCTATCTGCAGTTCATCGCGCCCGGCATCCTGACCATGACGGTGATCCAGAACGCCTTTGCCAATTCCTCGTCCTCGATGCTGGTCTCGAAGGTGCAGGGCAATATCGTCGACACGCTGATGCCGCCGCTGTCGGCGGGCGAAATCGTGGCGGGCTATATCGCGGGCGGCGTGGCGCGCGGGCTGTTCGTGGCGGTGCCATTGTGGCTGGTCATGCTGCCGGTGCTGGGGCTCGGGCTCGCGCATCCGTTGCTGGCGCTGATCTATGTGCTGCTTGGGGCGGCGCTGATGGCGGCGCTGGGGCTGCTTGGGGCAATCTACGCCAACAAGTTCGACCAGCTGGCGGCGATCTCGAATTTCATCATCACGCCGATGGCGTTCCTGTCGGGCACCTTCTATTCGGTCGAGTCGGTGCCGCCGGTGATGCGGCATCTGCTGCACTGGAACCCGATGTTCTATCTGATCGACGGGGTCCGGTTCGGCACGCTCGGCGTTTCCGACAGCCCGCCGATGCGCGGGCTTGCGGTTCTGGTCTGTGCGACGGTCCTGGTCACGCTGCTGTGCTGGCAGATGGTCCGCTCGGGCCACCGGCTGAAGCCCTGAGGCATTCCCGTGCCTTGGCATGGCCTGTTCCCGCGGCGCGAAATCCACTGGAACTGCGCCAGAAATTGCGTTATGCGCCCCCATGGCTTCTGTTTGTGCACCCCTCTGCCTGCGACGATTTCGACGTCGCGCCTGACCCTGAGTGTTTCAGGGCCGGCCACTGCCGTGCACCCCTTCCCCAAAAATCAGACGAGATCCTGCCCTGACCGGGCGACTCCTCATTTACTCGACGCGAGGACATCCGATGATCCCCTCCATCCTGCCGACCTATACCCGGGCGCCGCTTCACTTCGTGAAGGGCGAGGGCTCGTGGCTGATTGATCGCGACGGGCGCCGATTCCTCGATCTCGGCGCCGGGATCGCGGTCAATGCGCTTGGCCATGCCAACCCGGATCTGGTGGCGGCGCTGACCGAGCAGGCGGGGATGCTGTGGCACACCTCGAACCTCTATCCCATCGAACGGCAGCAGGCGCTGGCCGACCGGCTGGTCGATCTGACCTTTGCCGACACTGCGTTCTTCACCAACTCGGGGACCGAGGCCTGCGAACTGGCGATCAAGATGGCGCGCAAGTACTGGTCCGCAAAGGGCGAACCGGAACGGACCACGATCCTGACCTTCGAGGGCGCCTTCCATGGCCGCTCCTCTGCCGCGATCGCGGCCGCCGGATCTGCCAAGATGACCGACGGCTTCGGCCCGCTGCTGCCGGGCTTCGTGCATCTGCCCTTCGGCGCGCCCGAGGCCTTCGCCGAGGCGATGCAGGATCCGACCGTGGGTGCGGTCATGATCGAACCGATCCAGGGCGAGGGCGGCATCCGGGCGGTTCCGGAGGATTTCCTGCGCGCGATCCGGGCGGCCTGCGACGCCACCGGCGCGTTGTTGATCCTCGACGAGGTGCAATGCGGCATGGGCCGGACCGGGCGGCTGTTCGCCCACGAATGGGCCGGGATCGATCCCGATATCATGATGGTCGCGAAGGGCATCGGCGGCGGGTTCCCGCTGGGCGCGCTGCTGGCGACTGAGGCTGCGGCATCGGGCATGACCGCCGGAACGCACGGGTCGACCTATGGTGGCAATCCGCTTGGCTGTGCCGTGGGTCTCGCTGTGGTCGAGCGGATCGGAACGCCGGAATTTCTGGACGAGGTGTCGCGCAAGGCCGGGCGGATGCGTCAGGGGCTCGAGGCACTGGTCGGCGCCCATCCCGATGTCTTCGAGGAAGTGCGGGGGGTCGGGCTGATTCTGGGGCTGAAGTGCCGCGTGCCGAATGCGCGCCTCGTTCAGGCAGGCTATGACGAGGACCTTCTGATCGTGCCCGCCGCCGACAATGTGATCCGGCTGCTGCCCGCGCTCAACATCCCCGACGAGGATATCGCCGAGGGTCTGGCGCGGCTCGACCGCGCTGCGGCCCGGATCGAGGCCGCGCCCGACGCCTGAGCTTTGCCTTGGCGCGGGGCGGCCACAGGCGGCCCCGCGCTCCCCCCACCGCGAGACCATAGTGAGATAGTGAGAGTGCGATGAGACATTTTCTCGACATCAACACGACCGACGCCGGCGAACTGCGGGGGATCATCGACATGGCCCGCCAGATCAAGGCGGCGCGCCGCGGCCGGTTCAAGGGTGCGCCAGACGACGACCTGCCGCTCGACGGCCGGATGGTCGCGCTGATCTTCGAGAAGCCATCGACCCGGACCCGCGTCAGCTTTGACGTCGGCGCCCGCCAGATGGGGGCGCAGACCATGGTTCTGTCCGGCACCGACATGCAGCTTGGCCACGGCGAGACCATCGCCGACACCGCCCGGGTGCTGTCGCGCTATGTCGATCTGATCATGATCCGCACCTATGAGGAGGCGACGCTTCTGGAACTGGCCGAATATGCCGACGTGCCGGTGATCAACGGGCTGACCAACCGCAGCCATCCCTGCCAGATCATGGCCGACATCATGACCTTCGAGGAGCACCGCGGTCCGATCACCGGCAAGAAGGTCGTCTGGACCGGGGACGGCAACAACGTCTGTGCCTCGTTCCTGCATGCGGCGGCGGCGTTCGGCTTCGATCTGACCTTCACCGGGCCGCCGCCGCTCGACCCCGAGCCCGGCTTCGTGGCCGAGGCGCGGGCGAGGGGCGCGCATATCGAGATCGAACGCGATCCGTTCAAGGCGGTCGAAGGCGCCGATCTGGTGGTGACCGATACCTGGGTGTCGATGCACGATCCGCAGTCGGCGCGCGAGCGGCGCCACAACCAGTTGCGGCCCTACCAGGTCAACGAGGCGCTGATGGCGGCGGCACGGCCCGATGCCCTGTTCATGCATTGTCTGCCCGCGCACCGCGATGACGAGGCAACGAGTGCGGTGATGGATGGCCCGCAGTCGGTGATCTTTGACGAGGCCGAAAACCGGCTGCACGCCCAGAAGGCGATCATGCGCTGGTGCCTGGGGGTCTGAGCGGCGGCGGACACCTGCCGGTCAGCAGGGGCTGCGCGGAATCGCGCTGGCGCGCGATGCCTCCGGCGGAGGTATTTTCGCCAAGAAGAAGATCCGGTGCGAAGAGGGTTTGGGGCGAAGACGGCGGCAGTGACGCGGCGTGTCAACTGCCGCGCCGTTTGGCCCGCAGGGTGGGGTCGGCCTCGGTCGGGTCCTCGGGCCAGGGGTGGCGGGGATAGCGCGCGCGCATGTCCTTGCGCACGTCGGCATAGGAACTGGCCCAGAACCCCGGCAGGTCCTGCGTCGTCTGCACCGGCCGGCCGGCGGGCGACAGCAGCGTGATCCGCAGCGGCAGGTGGCGGGGGCCGATTGCGGGGTGGCGGGTGACGCCGAACATTTCCTGCACCCGGACCGCGATTTCGGGCGCCTCGCCCGCATAGTCGATCGGGATCCTGCGGCCGAGCGGCGTGGTGAAGGCGCCCGGCATCTCGCGATCGAGCCGGGCCATCGCATCCCAGCCGATATGCTGGCGCAGGGGTTCGAGCAGGTCGAGCGCGCGGATGTCCGCCTCGGTGCGCACCCTGTCGAGACAGGGCAGCAGCCAGTCCTCGGCGGTCTCCAGCAGCGCTGTGTCCGAAAGATCGGCGATGTCGCCGCCTTCGGCACGATAGAGCAATGCCCGCGCCTGAAGCCTGCGCGCGGCATCGTTCATCGGCAGGCCGATCTGGCGGATGCCGTCGAGCGCTGCGGCACCGAGCCGGTCGGCGGGGGCATCGCGCCAGATCCGGTCGGCAAGCACCAGCGCGCCGAAGCGTTCCTGCTGGCGGGCCACCACCTTGCGTTCGCGCCGCGACCATTCGGCGACATCGACCCAGGCGATCCTGTCGTCGAAAAGGCTGCGCAGCGCGCTTTCGGGCAGCGGCAGTGCCAGACGGATCCGCGCCTCGCGGGCGTCGCCGTCGAGATCGGTCGCGACCAGCAGCCGCTGGCCGGCCAGCGGGTCGCCCGGATCCATCGTCGCCCCCTTGCCGCCCGAGAGCAGCCAGCGCGGCGCGTCGCCCGGCCGGCGCAGCCCGATCCGGTCGGGATAGGCCAGCGCCGCCGCCTCGGCCGGTGTCGGGGCAGGGGCGCTGTCGGGCACCAGCCGGGCGAGCCGCTTTGCCTCGGTACGGATCCGGTCCAACGCGGCGCGGTTCGGCGCCCCCGGCGCGGCTCCGGGCCGGCGCAGCGCGTCGAGCCGCAGGCCGAGGTCGGCGGGCGCGCCGCGCAGCGGATCGCGGTCGGCCATCAGCGCCGCAAGCGGGGCCGCGCCGCGGCCTGCCCGCAACAGCATGTGTGCAAGCCGCGGATGCAGCGGCAGGCGCGCCATGGCGCGGCCGTGCTCGGTGATCCGGCCCGTGGCGTCGAGCGCACCGAGACCGGCGAGCAATGCCCGCGCCTCGGCCAGCGCGCCCTCGGGCGGCGGGGTCAGGAACGGAAGATCGTCGCCCCCCCAGAGCGCCAGATCGAGCGCGAGACCCGCGAGGTCGGCGACCTCGATCTCGGCGGGCGGGAAGGCGGCAAGCGCGCCCTCCTCGCCGCGGGTCCAGAGCCGGTAGCAGAGCCCGGGCGCCAGCCGTCCGGCGCGGCCCCTGCGCTGGGCGGCCTCGGCGCGCGTCACAGGCTCGGTCACCAGCCGCGACATGCCGGAATTGGGGTCGAAGCGGGCGCGGCGGGCGCGGCCCGCATCGACGACACAGGTGATGCCCTCGATGGTCAGCGAGGTCTCGGCGATTGCGGTCGCGAGCACGATCTTGCGCCCCTGTCCCGGCGGGGCGATGGCGGCGCGCTGGGCTGTGAACTCCATGGCGCCGAACAGCGGGTGCAGCGTGGTGCCTGCCGGCAGGCCGGATGACAGCGCCGCCTGCACGCGCCGGATCTCGCCCTCGCCGGGCAGGAACACCAGCAGGCTGCCGTCGGTCTCGGCCAGGGCCTGTCGGGTCAGATCCGCCACCGCGGGTTCGAGCCGGGTGCGGGGCGGCAGCGGGCGGTCGAGCCAGCGCGTTTCGACCGGATAGGTGCGGCCCTCGGCGGTGATCACCGGCGCCCCGCCCATCAGCTCTGCCACCGGGCCGGCATCGAGTGTCGCCGACATCGGCAGCAGGATCAGGTCCTCGCGCAGCGCGCCGCGAACCTCGAGGCAGAGCGCGAGGCCGAGATCGGCATTGAGCGAGCGTTCGTGGAATTCGTCGAAGATCACCGCGCCGATGCCATCGAGCCCGGGGTCGGCCTGCAGCATCCGGGTCAGGATGCCCTCGGTCACCACCTCGATCCGGGTCGCCTTGCCCACCCGTGCCTCGCCTCGGATGCGATAGCCGACGGTCTCGCCCACCGCCTGCCCGAGCGTCTCGGCCATCCGTTCGGCCGCGGCGCGGGCGGCAAGGCGGCGCGGTTCCAGCATCACGATCCGACCGCCGGTCAGCCCGGCCTGCAACAATGCCAGCGGCACGCGCGTGGTCTTGCCGGCGCCGGGCGGGGCCTGCAGCACGGCTTGGCCCGCGCCACGGAGCGCGGCGACAAGCGCGGGCAGGACGGCGTCGATGGGAAGTGGCTGCATCGGCCCGGGCGGATCAGCGGCGGTCGATGGTGACGCGGCCGAGCGTGGTCTGCAGCCGCACCTGCTCGACCCGCATCATCCCGTCGCCGATCGAACGATAGGTGACGGTGAAGGGCCAGTTGACCTTTTCCGCCATCTCCTTGGGGCTGAAGCCCGCGACGCGGGTGTACATGCCGGGGCAGACCAGCGTGTCGCCGTCGCGGGTGCCGCCAGCCATCCGGATCCTTGTCCGCTCGCGCCCGTCATAGGGGGAAACGTCGAGCTTGCAGGCAAGCGCCTCGGGCTGGTCGCGCAGGATCGCATAGCCGGCGGTCAGCATGTCGACGGTGCCGCCCTGTTCCTCGGGATTGGCATGCCAGGACCTGCGGCGGGTATCGGGCGGGTCCTTTTCGATCTGCGGCACGCCGGCGACATAGCGGATCCGGGTGCGCTTTGTCTCGCCTCTGGATTTCGATTCATCAATATATATCTGCGGATTATAGGTGTTTCCGCTGACCTGCCCGGTGACCGAGGCGGTGATGTCGGCGGGATAGAGCCCGCGTGTCAGGCCGGTGCTGCGCACCTGGCTCTGGGCCTTGTAGGTCCCGGCCGATTCGTCGCTGCGCAGCGACAGGGTTCCAAGGCGGAAACCGGCCAGCGAGATCGAATAGGTTGCCTGATCGGCGGCCTGCGCCGTGGCGGCGACAAACGCGAGCAGGATCGGCAGGGCGAGGCGGCGCATTTCTGACTCCCATCGGCGTCGTGACCCCAAGGGGCAGGAAAACGCCGGGGACGTCAACCGGGACGCTCGATCTGGACATTCACTGCATGGTGAGGGCAAGACAAGGCGCGATCCGCAGGCGGATCGCACCATGACAAGTGACGACAGGAAAGACGAGGGCAGGGGCCATGGATATCGATGATCTGGCACGCCGGGTACTGGATGGCGAACGCAGGGCGCTGGCCCAGTCGATCACACTGATCGAGAGCGCGCGCGCCGATCACCGGGCGAAGGCCGTGATGTTGTCGGACAAGCTGGCGGGATCGGGGCGGCAGGCGCTGCGGGTCGGGCTGTCCGGAACGCCGGGGGTCGGCAAGTCGACCTTCATCGAAAGCTTCGGGCTGATGCTGACCGAGCGCGGGATGCGCGTTGCCGTGCTGGCGGTCGATCCCTCGTCGGCGCGGTCTGGCGGGTCGATCCTTGGCGACAAGACGCGGATGGAGCGGCTGTCGCGCGACCCGAATGCCTTCATCCGGCCATCGCCAAGCCGCAGCCAGCTTGGCGGCGTCGCGCGCCGCACCCGCGAGGCCGTGGCGCTCTGCGAGGCGGCGGGGTTCGATGTGGTGCTGATCGAGACCGTTGGCGTCGGCCAGTCCGAAACCACGGTGGCCGAGATGTCGGATGTCTTCCTGCTGCTGCTGGCGCCCGCGGGCGGCGATGAGTTGCAGGGGGTCAAGCGTGGGATCATGGAGATCGCCGACATGATCGTGATCAACAAGGCCGACGGTGAGCTGAAACCGGTCGCAAACCGGACTTGTGCCGATTATGCGGGCGCCCTGCGGCTGCTGCGCAAGCGCCCCGAGGATCCCGAGGGGTTCCCCAAGGCGATGACCGTTTCCGCGGTGGCGGGCGATGGGCTGGAACAGGTCTGGGAAGAAATATCGGCACTGGCCGACTGGCGGCGCGAGACCTCGCACTGGCGCGCGCGGCGCGCCAATCAGGCCCGCAACTGGTTCGAGGAAGAGGTGCGGATGGGGCTGCTCGAGCGGCTGACCGCCACACCCGACATGCGGGCACGGATGAAGGCGCTTGGCCTGCGCGTGGCCGAGGGCCAGATCGCCCCGACCGCCGCGGCCTTCGAGATGCTCGACACGCTCGACGGCGCGCGGTGACACGCGCGAGGTTGCGCGGTCTTTCCGACAACCTCCGCGGTGCGGCCTTCATGGTCGCGGCGATGGCGGGATTTGCGCTCGAGGACATGAGCCTGAAGGGGGCAGCGCAAAGCCTGCCGGTCGGGCAGGTGATGATGCTGTTCGGGCTGGGCGGGACGCTGGCCTTCGCGCTGCTGGCCCGGCAGAAGGGCGAGCCACTGCTGCATCCCGATATGGTGGCGCCTCGGATGCTGCTGCGGATGGTGGCGGAATCGACGGGGCGGCTGTTCTATACCCTTGCGATTGCGCTGACGCCGCTGGTCAGTGCCTCGGCGATCCTGCAGGCGACGCCGCTTGTGGTGGTCGCGGGCGCCGCGCTGCTGTTCGGCGAAACCGTGGGCTGGCGGCGATGGGCGGCGATCCTTGCGGGACTTGCCGGGGTGCTGCTGATCCTGCGGCCGGGGCTTTCGGGGTTCGAGCCGGCCTCGGTGCTGGCGTTGCTGGGGATGCTCGGGTTCGCCGGCCGCGATCTTGCCACCCGCGCCGCGCCGAAACGCCTGTCGAACGCCCAGCTTGGGCTTTGCGGGTTTGCGGTGATCGCGCCGACCGGCGCGCTGCTGCTGGTGGTCATGGGGGCGCGGCCGGTCTGGAACGTGGCGGCCTTCGGGATGGTGGGCGCAGGCGTTCTGGTCGGCGTCGCCGCCTACTCGCTTCTGACCGCCGCCATGCGCTGTGGCGAGGTCTCGGTCGTCACACCGTTCCGCTATACCCGCCTGCTGTTTGGCATCGCACTTGGCATTCTGGTGTTCGGCGAACGGCCCGATGCGGCGATGCTGGCGGGCAGTGCCATCGTGCTGGCGGCGGGGCTTTATACCCTGCTGCGCGACCGGCGGGCCAGCCGCAGGGCCGGCGCGCCGGGTGGGTAAAGCTGACGTTTTGCGGCAGCTTCTGATCGGAGCGATCTGATTTATCGTGATTTCACTGTGGAGTTCTAGGTCCCCAGGGTCCGCTCCAGATGGGCCAACCAGTTCTCATGCGCCAGCTTTCGGATCAGCGCGCTGTCATAGCCATGCTCGCGCAGCGCGCCAATCAGCCGTTGCAGCCCGGCCGCATCGCCCAGCACCTCGGGGACCACGCAGCCGTCGAAATCCGAGCCGAAGCCGACGTGATCCTCGCCCAGCCTGCCGATCAGATGATCGAGATGGCGCAGCATCGGGTCCCAGCCGCAGTCCGTGCCGGGGCGTCCGTCGGGGCGCAGGAAGAAGGTGGCAAAGTTCAGCCCGACCATGCCGCCGCTGTCGGCGATGCGGTCAAGCTGGCGGTCGGTCAGGTTGCGCGGGCTGGGGCAGACCGCATGGGCGTTCGAATGGGTGGCAACCAGCGGTGCGGTGGACAGATCCGCCACATCGTCGAAGCCCTTTTCGTTCAGGTGCGACAGGTCGATCATGACCTTCAGCGCATTGCATTCCCGCACTAGGTCCTTGCCCGCCTCGGTCAGACCCGGGCCTGTGTCAGGGCCGCCCGGAAAGGCAAAGGGAACGCCATGGCCAAACACGGTCGGGCGGCTCCAGACCGGGCCGAGCGAACGCAGCCCGAGCGCGTGGAACACATGCAGCGCATCGAGGTCTGCGCCGATCGCCTCGGCGCCCTCCAGATGCAGCACGCCCGCGATCTTGCCCGCGGCCATCGCGGCGCGGATCTCGGCCGCGGTGGTGCAATGCGCGAAATCGTCGGGGGCAGACCGTGCCATCCAGAGCCATTGGCCCACCATGTCGAGCGTCTGGGTGATGGCGAGCGCCGGGTCGAGCGCCGGCGGCACGTTGATCTGATAGGGCGCGGCGGGCATCGGCCCCGATTCGTCGGGTCCGCCGCGATAGGGGGGCGAGGGCACGAAAATCGCGAACAGCCCGCCGGCAAAGCCGCCCGCGCGCATCCGCGGCAGATCGAGGTGCTTCTGGCCGCCCTGCGCAAGCCAGGTTGCCGCGCGCTGTGCGGGGTCGCGGGCAAGCCGCAGCAGGAAATCGTTGTGGCCGTCGAAGACCGGGACAGGTTCGTCCATGGCAGGCATTCCTCAGGCGCGGCAGAGGCCGCAGCCGGACGACACTAGACCGGTGCGGTATCGCGGGCCAGAGCCTGCGAAACGGTTGCGGGGAATCGGCTTGACACCGCCGGCAGGTTGGCTTTTAACGCGCGGACGGAATTCGGGGCGCCCCGGCCGGATCTGGCGCTGGTCATGCCAGCAGGATCAAGCCGATGGGACGGGCCCCATTTGTCATACGGAACTCGAGGAATAACCCATGTCGCGTGTCTGCGAACTGACCGGTAAAGGCCCGATGGTTGGCAACAACGTCAGCCACGCCAACAATAAGACCAAGCGTCGCTTCCTGCCCAACCTGCAGGTTGTCACGCTGATTTCGGACGCTCTGGGGCGTTCGTTCAGCCTGCGCATCTCGGCGGCTGCGCTGCGGTCGGTCGACCACCGTGGCGGGCTTGATGCCTATCTGGCGAAGGCCAAGGACGTCGAACTGTCCGAAAAGGCGCTGAAGATCAAGAAAGACATCGCCAAGCTTCAGGCTGCCGCCTGATCCAGATGCGATCCGGGCCTTGGCCCGAATGTCTGCCCGGCCCCGCTCTGCGGGGCCGTTTCGTTTTGACGGACGCAAGCGGTTGACGTCCGGTGCCCGATGGTCAGGATCTGCCGCTCGGCCGGGCTCCCTGCGGTGCAACATTTCCGACATTTCGCAGGTGAAGCGCGCCGTTCGACCCGGCATCGCAGCCCAAGCCTGCAATCCCCAGCCATTCCGGCCGATTCAAGGATTTCGGGCATTGCCATTGGGGGCGGTGCCCGTAGTCTGCGCGCCATGAATTCTCTGCGTCGCCTTCTGTTTTCCCTGTTGGTGCTGACCCTTGGCCTGTCGACCCACGCGGTCGGCATGGCGCGCGGGCAGATGCCGGCTGCGGGCGAGATCGTGCTGTGCACCGGGCAGGGGGTCGTCACGATCTCGGTCGATGACCGGGGCAACCCGGTCGAACGCCACACGCTCTGCCCCGAGAACTCTGCGACCCTGCTTGCGGCCGTGGCACTACCGGCGCCGGCATTGCCGGTGCTGCCGGTTGTCCATTGGCGGCGGGCGCGGCCCGTGGTGCTGGCATGCCCGCAGTGCGGCCTTGCGCGCACGCGCCACGCAAGGGCGCCCCCGGTCTGACCCTGGCTTGCGGTCCGTGCAACTGGCCGCCCCTTTCCACGTTTCAGACCTATTCGAGATTTCAGGAGACGACCCATGTCGTTCAAGCTTCTTGTGGCGGCCCCGACCGCCGTTGCCACCGTTCTTTCCCTCGCGCTCCCCGCGCTCGCGGATATCGAGATCCGTGATCCCTATGCCCGCGCCGCCATGGCCAATGCCAAATCGGGCGCCGCCTTCATGGAGATCGTCAATACCGGCCCCGAGGATGACCGACTGATCGGCGCTGATTCCGACATCGCGATGAAGGTCGAGCTGCACACCCATATCGAGGATGCGAACGGTGTGATGAAGATGATTCAGGTCGAAGAGGGCTTTCCGGTGCCCGCAGGCGAGAGCCACATGCTGCAGCGTGGCGGCGACCACGTGATGTTCATGGGCCTGACCCGGCCGATGGCGGATGGCACCGAAGTGGCGGTGACGCTGCATTTCGAGAAGGCGGGCGATGTGACGATCGAGGTTCCGGTCGACCTGCAACGCCAGCCGATGTCAGGCAACTGAGGTCCGACACCGCGTCGGGAGGTGTCGGCCCGCCTGGGCCGACGCCGCCGACAGGTCGCATGGCAGATTTCGATCAGACGTCGATCAGACGGTGGCCAGCAGATGATCGACCCATGCCGGAACGATCCGGGTCGCAGGGCCGATCAGGCTTTCCTCGAAGGCGTCGTTGCCGTCCGCGCCTTCGAGGTTGATATTGATCGTCCGCGCTCCTGCGGCGGCGGCAAGCATCACGAAGCCCGCGGCCGGATAGACCTGCCCCGAGGTGCCGATGGCGGCGAAAAGCTCGGCGTCGCGCAGATGGCGGTCGATCTCTTCCATGTGATAGGGCATCTCGCCGAACCAGACCACATCGGGGCGGGTCGCGACGCAGTCGCAGGCGGGGCAACGTCCCGCCGCCGACATCTCGCCCGCGACCGGCCAACGCGCGCCGCAGAGCACGCAGAGCCCCTGCATCAGCTCGCCATGCATGTGGATCACGGTTCGCTGCCCGGCACGTTCGTGCAGATCGTCGATATTCTGGGTAATCAGAACCACATCGCCGGGCCATTCGGCCTCGAGCCGCGCCAGCGCCGCATGGGCGGCATTGGGGCTTGCCGCCATGGCATTGGCGCGACGGGCATTGTAGAAATCATGCACCAGCGTCGGATTGCGAACGAAGCCGCGCGGGGTCGCGACATCCTCGAGATCGTATTGCGACCAGATCCCGCCGACGTCGCGAAAGGTCCCGAGCCCGCTTTCGGCCGAGATCCCGGCGCCGGTCAACAGGACGATCTTTCGCATGAAACCTGCCTTTGCTGAAACTGACCCCACGTCGTGCCCGTTTTCAGACCTAGGCGGCAGGGCCGTCTCCGTCGAGGCCTCCGAAAGTCGCAGGCGAATCGTGCCGGCCCTGCCATGCGGCGGGCGCCGGTCCGGTCGTGCCCGGGGGTCAGAATAGCTGCCTTGACCGCGCCGGGACGGGCGATATGGAAAGGGAATGTCGCTTGATGGAAATGCCAGACCGCCCAGTGTCCTGTTCGTCTGCCTCGGCAATATCTGCCGCTCGCCGACTGCGGAAGGCGTGGCGCGCCGCATGGCAGCCCTCGGCGGGGTCGAGGCGATCTTCGACAGTGCCGGAACCGATGCCTATCATGGCGGCTCCGCCCCCGATCCGCGAATGCAGAAGGCCGCGCGCGAGTACGGATATGACCTGAGGGGGCTGATCGCGCGGCAGTTTCTGGCCGAGGATTTCGAACGCTTCGATCTGATTCTGGCGATGGACCGCAACAATCTCAGGGCCATCGAGGATCTGCGTCCGCGCGGCAACACGACCCCGGTGCGGCTGTTTCTCAGCTATGGACCGTCAGAGCGGCTCGACGTGCCCGACCCGTATTATTCGGGCGGGTTCGATGCGGTGGTACGGCTGATCGAACATGGGGTCATGGGGCTGCTTGCCGATCTGCGCGAGATGCACCTATAGGTTCGCCGTCCCCGCAGCGGGGCCGGCAAGCAAGCGGCGCGGATACGCCGCGTCCCCGGCGGTGCCTATTGGCAGATGCTGCCGGCACTGACTCCGAAGGCCTTGTAGCGGCGCCAGAATTCCTCGTGCTGGTCGCGGTCGGACTGGCGGATGTCCTGCGCCTTCTGGGGATCCTTGAAGAACTTTGCCGCCTGGCGCTGGTCGGACGGCGTCAGCATCTGGTCGGCGACCCGCTGGATGCAATTGCACAGCGGCTTGGAAGCCGCGCGGCGGTCGGAGTTCATGCAGGCGCGTTCGATGGTGGAACGTGCCTCGGCGGTCTGTGTGGAGGAGATGACTGCCGGAACGGTCAATAGCGCTGCCACTGCGGCTGCGGTCAGGATTTTCATGGTGCTCTGCCTCAAATCGATAGGCCACCGTCTTGCTGCGGTATGGGCCCGAACGGGGTCCACCATGGCAGACTAGAAGCGATTCGCCAATTTTCGATGGAATGTTTCGCGACATTTGCTGTGTCGGCGGGGTTTTGCCGCCACGGACGAAACAGGCGCAGATCCCCCGCCCTGTCGCAACCTGTGCCTTCCGCAGCTAGATCGGCAGATCGGACGGCGAAAGCTGCCGACGAACTAGTTGCTGAGACTGTCTTTCCCGCCGGTAGAACGGGATGCTCCATTGGTTGTTTTCGACCTTCACGGCAAACGACCCAAGCTTGAACAGAACGGGCATCTCTTTGCCGCCGAAATCCGTGGCGTCGGCGCGGATGCACAGGATGAACGCGCCGGTTTCCAGTCTTATCCGGGGGACGGCAAGTGTGATCGACGTCGCCTTTCCAGGGTTGGCTATCCAGACGTCGTCGAGTTCGACCGAGGTGAGGTCTGGTGTCGTGTCCTCAGGGCAAGCGTCTTGTTCGGCGCCACGAAAGATCAAGAAGACCGGCGAATGGACCACAATGTCGCGCGTTCCGGTGTTCACAAGAACAAACTGCGCTTCGATGCTTGCCGGAACGTCCTGCTGCCTGTCCGTTCGTTGTACGGCATCCGTCAGGTGGATCAGGGTCGCCGCTGGCGTTGCCATCAGTCCGCGAACGTCGAACGCGAGCGTCGTTACTGATATCAGGAAGGCGGTGAAGGCGAAGAAAAGGGTGACGTAGTCTTTCGTTCCCATCGGTCGAAGATCCTGCTTGATGGCGTCACCCCTTCGAGCGAGACGGTGCGCCTGCTAACGAGATATCCGGAACCCCGCCGCCACGTCCTCGGACAGCGGATCGGTCTGAACGGCGTCGACCCTTGCGGCGGGCGGGCCCGACCACAACGCCCGCACCATCCCTGCCACGCGATCCGCAGGCCCGGCAATGACCGCCGCCACCGACCCGTCCCCCTCGTTGCGGACCCAGCCGTCGAGCCCGCGGGCCTGTGCCTCGGCACAAGTCCAGGCGCGAAAGCCGACGCCCTGAACCCGGCCGGTCACGCTGGCCCGGATTGCCACCCGTTTTGTCATCTGGCCCTCCCTCGCCGGACAGTCTGGCATGGCCTGCCGGGCACCGGCAAACCCATTCGACGGCCATTGACCAATCCTTGTTTCCCCCTCATATCCGGGCCATGACCGACCTTGATCACATCCGGAACTTCTCGATCGTCGCCCATATCGACCACGGGAAATCCACCCTTGCCGACCGGCTGATCCAGCTGACCGGCACGGTCGCCGAACGCGACATGAAAGAGCAGATGCTCGACGCCATGGATATCGAGCGCGAGCGCGGCATCACGATCAAGGCGAACGCGGTGCGGATCGACTATCCGGCGCGCAACGGCAAGACCTATGTGCTGAACCTGATCGACACCCCGGGCCACGTCGACTTCGCCTATGAGGTCAGCCGCTCGATGCGCGCGGTCGAAGGCTCGCTGCTGGTCGTCGATGCGACGCAAGGGGTCGAGGCGCAGACGCTTGCCAACGTCTATACCGCGCTCGATGCCGGCCACGAGATCGTGCCGGTGCTGAACAAGATCGACCTGCCGGCCTCCGAGCCGGACCGGATCAAGGCGCAGATCGAGGACGTGATCGGGCTTGACGCCTCGGAGGCGATCGAGATCTCGGCCAAGACCGGCGTCGGCATCCCCGAGGTGCTGGAGGCCATCGTCCACCGCCTGCCCGCGCCGACGGGCGAGCGCGACGCGCCCTTGAAGGCGATGCTGGTCGACAGCTGGTACGATTCCTATCTGGGCGTCGTCGTCATGGTACGGATCATGGACGGCGTGATGCGCAAGGGCGACCAGATCCGCATGATGCAGACCGGGGCGAAATACGGCATCGACAAGCTTGCCGTGCTGCGCCCGCAGATGACCGACATTGCCGAACTCGGCCCGGGCGAGATCGGCGTGCTGACCGCCTCGATCAAGCTGGTGCGCGACACCCGGGTCGGCGACACGATCACCCATGACAAGAAGCCCTGCGCCGAACCGCTGCCGGGGTTCAAGCCGTCGCAGCCGGTGGTGTTCTGCGGGTTGTTCCCGGTCGACAATGCCGAATTCGAGGATCTGCGCGACGCGATCGAGAAGCTGGCGCTGAACGACGCCTCGTTCAGCTATGAGATGGAGACCTCGGCCGCCCTCGGCTTCGGCTTCCGCTGCGGCTTCCTCGGGCTTTTGCACCTCGAAGTCATCCGCGACCGGATCGAGCGGGAATACGACATCGACCTGATCACCACCGCGCCCTCGGTGGTCTACAAGATCCACCTGCGCGATGGCACCGAGCTGGAACTGCACAACCCCGCCGACATGCCCGACCCCGCCACCATCGATCATATCGATGAGCCGCGGATCATCGCCACGATCATGGTGCCCGACGAATACCTCGGCGACGTGCTGAAGCTGTGCCAGGACCGCCGCGGCATCCAGCAGGACCTGACCTATGCCGGCAGCCGCGCCATGGTGGTCTATGACCTGCCGCTGAACGAGGTCGTGTTCGATTTCCACGACCGGCTGAAATCGGTCACCAAGGGCTATGCCAGCTTTGACTATCACCTGTCGGGCTATCGCACCGACAATCTGGTGAAAATGTCGATTCTGGTGAACGACGAGCCGGTCGATGCGCTGTCGATGATGGTCCACCGCGACCGCGCCGACGCCCGCGGCCGGCTGATGTGCGAAAAGCTGAAGGACCTGATCCCGCGCCACATGTTCAAGATCCCGATCCAGGCCGCCATCGGCGGCCGGGTGATCGCGCGCGAGACCCTGTCGGCCATGCGCAAGGACGTGACCGCCAAGTGCTATGGCGGCGACGCGACGCGGAAGAAGAAGCTGCTGGAGAAGCAGAAGGCCGGCAAGAAGAAGATGCGCCAGTTCGGGAAGGTGGATATCCCGCAGGAAGCGTTCATCAATGCGCTGAAGATGGATGGGTGAGTAGATATAAATTGCCTCCGATCTGACCGACATACTGGAGGGTATCGAGGCTAAGTCGGTGGACTCGAGAGCAAAAGGCCATTCATGCTTTTGGTGAGCACGAGCAACGCATTGAGGATCTGTGCAACTGGAAACGTCCGCATTTTTCGGCAGAGAATAAGAACTTTGGAGCGCCGGTGAGAAAGTTTTTCGTTTTCAAACAAAATGACATTGATCCAAACCCAGAGGTGCTTGAAGGTATTCGTAGGGCCTTGGATTTTGTATTTAAATTTGCCGAGTATGCTTTAGTCACTGGCGTTTTCATATTTTTGGCAATCACAACATCGAATTGGGCGGTTGGACTGATAGCGGTTATTCTGTTTTTTCTATTGTATTCCTATCTTGTCGCTTTGCTTACAGGGTTTCAATTTTTCTTCTGGCGAAGTGCCGGTTCATGGTGGACTAAAACTCTTCTCTTTGTTTTAGATTCATCGTTGTATGTTTTTTTATTTTTGACGCTACTCGCTGCGATGTATGCCGTGATTAAAGCAATGGCGGAAGGAGTAGGTATCTGAGTGCAGCGGCTACCAGAAAAAGTGTTCCGGGCTTTTTGCTCTCAATAGGTGGCCTGTGGCTCCGTCTACGGGCGACGTAAACGATTATGGTCTGGCGCTGTGGTCTGTTTCGATGATCGCGCACTAGATGCGGGAAGGAACGATCTATTGTTGCGGAAGATTCTCGTCTCCTGTTGAGTAGCAATCGCCGTTCAGGAAATATTGTCTTTTCCCACACGTAAGCTAGACAGGTGTTGTGGTTCGTCCACGGACGGACGCCATACCAAGCTGTTTCCACGTGCCGAAAGGGCCCAAGATGCTCCGCCTCAAAGTCTTCTCTGTCATCCCGATGATCGCTCTGGTCGCGGCCTGCTCGAACATGGGCGCCAATTATACGCCGATCATCGACGGCCCGGTGGGTCCGAACTATGCCAACGATCTGGCGCAATGTCAGGCGCTGGCGCGCCAGCAGGGCACGCTCGATGCGAATACGGCCGGCATGGCGCTTGGCGGCGCGGCCGTTGGCGGGGCCACGGCGGCAATCGTCAACAACAAGGGCAGCAATGCGCGCGACGCCGCGATGGTTGGCGCCCTGGTCGGCGGCGCGGCAAGTGCGGCCAGCAACGTCAACAGCAAGGAAGTCATCGTGCGCAACTGCATGCGCGGACGCGGCTATAACGTCGTCAAGTAAGGCTGACTGGAAGCGGCCCCTGCCTTTGTGGCGGGGGCCATCTGCGGGCGGGCCGAGCAGGGGGCATTCGCCCGCGGGGTCATGGCACGCTCCGGCCGTTGGCGGCCCCGCCGTCCGGTTTGACCTGGGTCAAGGCGGAAAAGGCATATCGCAGATAGAGGATCGGGCCGACAGCACCCCAGCCGGAGGCCAGGTCTCATGTACCGTCTTGCCATGCTCTTGTTTCTCGTGATCGGCGCCTCGATGGCCGGCATCCTCATCGTCGCGGTGCTGGTCGCCGGGATGGACACCAAGACGCCGATCCTTGTGGCGGCGATCTTGGGCTTTGCGCTGGCCGTACCGGTCAGCTGGATTGTGGCGCAGCGGCTGTCCTGAGCCGGGCCGACGCGGCGGTTCAGACCCGGCCGGTCCAGGCCAGCCAGGCGATCACCAGCGCGCCGATCAGCAGCAGATTGAACGCAAGCGGCGCCACGATGCCGAGGATGCGGCCGATCATCCGGTCGCGCGGGTCGATGGCGGTCAGATGGGCGCGCAGTTCGGCCTGGGCGCGGGCGACATGGTCGACGTCGATCTGACGGCGCAGCCGCGGGTGCTGCCACAGCTGCTCCATCTGAACCAGATAGGCGCCTTCCTGACGCAGCCGTCGCGGCAGCAACCGGCCGCCGCGGCGCATCTTGGCCGCAAGCGTTGCGTCCCCGCGCACGCCGAGTCTCTCGCGCATCAGCCGGGCAAGGTCGGCATTGGTCTCTGGCAACGATATGTCGATCATGGCGTGGTTCTAGCCTGTTGCCGGGGACGGGAAAACCGGGAATGAAGGGCGCGCGGCGCAGATCGCTCCCGCCTTGACCGAGAGGAACCGCCATGCTGAAGACCTATCGCTCCGGCCCCGAGACCGGCACGCCGCTGCTGATCGTGCACGGGCTGTTCGGATCGGCCCGGAACTGGACCGCGATCACCCGGCGGCTGGCCACGACGCGCCCGGTGATCGGCGTCGACATGCGCAACCATGGCGAGAGCCCGTGGCAGCCGACCCAGAGCTATGAGGACATGGCAGGGGATCTGGCCGAGGTGATCGCGGCGACCGGCGGGCCGGCCGATGTGCTGGGCCATTCGATGGGCGGCAAGGCCGCGATGGTGCTGGCATTGACGCGGCCGGACCTGGTGCGGCGCCTGATCGTTGCCGATATTTCTCCTGTGACTTATGGCCACACGCAGATGCCGCTGATCGAGGCGATGCAGCGGCTGGACCTGTCGGACCTGAAGACGCGCAGCGAGGCCGACCGGCGGCTGGCGGCAGAGGTCGACGAGCCCGCGGTGCGCGCCTTCCTGCTGCAGTCGCTGGACATGAAGGCCACGCCGCCGCGCTGGCGGCTCAACCTGAAGGTGTTGGCCTCCGACATGGAAAAGATACTGGGGTTTCCGAAGGTTTCCGGGTCTTTCGAGGGGCCGGTCCTGGTCGTCTCGGGCGGCAATTCGGACTATGTTCAGGCCGCGCATCGAGCCGAAACGACAGCGCTGTTCCCGCGGGCCCGCTTTGTGAAGATCCCCGGCGCCGGGCACTGGATCCACGCCGAGAAGCCGCAGGAATTTGCAGCGACGGTCGCCGCCTGGTTGGATCAGGCGGCCTGACGCTCACCCGCTTTTGATCGACATCAATGTTCGCTTAAGGAATTTTCTGCTAACGTTACGTCACGTGGGTCGCCGAAAGGGGAGGATAGGATGATCACACTTGACGATATCGAGGACATGAACAGCCTCGGCCGTGACCAGATTGCGGCAATCGCGGAACATGAACGCATCGGCGATTTCGATGCGTCCATGCTGGCGGAATATCTGATGCACATGCCGAAAGGCCCGCAGAAGGTGCAGCAGATGATCTGCGACGACATGCGCGAAGCGATGCGAAAGGCGGATCTGGACCATGCCAGGGCGCTGTTCCTGACGCTGCAGCGCTTCATGGTCGATCACCCCGAGGCGGTTCGCGGATCTGCATGAGCGCCAGGATCAGGCTGTTTAGAAACGACTACGCGGGTGTCAGTTCAACTCTCGTAGAGTTTCTTCGCAATCAGCCACGCCACCGGCAAGCCGAGGATCAGCCCGGCCACGATGGCAGCCACAATCGCCTGCGCGGTTACAAGGCCCATGACCAGCACGGTGACAATGCCCACGCCCATGATGACGGTTGAGGTAAGCGAATAGATCAGGGTGACCAGTCGAAGCATTCCGGGATCCTTCAGGACATCGGGTATATTCGCGCCGGGTAACAGCCCGTCCCGCAACAGTCCTTGATACCAATCAAAAGGCGCCTCTCGGAGGCGCCTTTTCTGTGAACAATCCTCTGTGCCCGGTTCCCTGCGCCCCGTTTTCTGAGCGCCGTTCTCTGCGCGCCGGGGCGTTCGCCGCCATATGACGTCTGGCGGGCGCCCATCCCCTGGGGCTGGTTCAGCAGGTCTGCAGCGGGCCGGTCGGGGCCAGCCGCCGCCCTTGCGGGCTAATGCCCGATCCGCTCGAGGAAGGTCACCAGCCTCTCGGCATAGTTGCGGGGCTGTTCGATCCCCGGCATGTGGCCTGCACCGCGGATCAGGTGAAACTCGGAGCCTTTCACAAGGGCTGCAGTCTCGCGCACCAGATCGGCCGGGGTCGAGCCGTCGTCGCTGCCGGCGATGGCGAGGGTCGGCAGTGTCAGGCCCGAGAGCGGGGTGTAGAAATCGGTGCCCGAGATCGCGTGGCAGCAGCCGATATAGCCCTCGAGCGGCGTCCGGGTCAGCATGTTGCGCCACAGCGAGACCTCGGGCGTGGCGCGATAGCCGGCGGTAAACCATTTCTCCATGGTCGCGTCGGCAATTGCCTCGATCCCGCTTTCGCGCAACGTGGCGATCCGCTGCTGCCAGATCTGGGCGGTGCCGATCTTGGCGGCGGTGTTCGACAGCACCATGGCGCGCACCAGATCGAGCCGCTTGATCGCCAGTCCTTGCGCCACAAGCCCGCCAATGGACAGCCCGACGAAGACACAGTCCGAGACGTCGAGCGCCTCGATCAGGCGTTCGGCGTCATGCACCAATGCGCCCATGGAATAGGGCGGGGCCGGGCAATCGGACAGGCCGTGGCCGCGCATGTCGTATCGGATCAGGCGATAGCGGTCGGGCAGGCGGTGGATCACCCGGTCCCAGATCCTGAGGTCGGTGCCGAGCGCATTGGCGAACACCACCGCCGGGCCCGTGGGGTCGCCGTCCTGACGCCAGTGAAGCGCGACGTCGCCAAGATCTGCCATCTGCATGGGCGCCTCCCTGGGGCCGGGGTCAGGATATTGCGGCGATCTCGGGCGCGAACCGCTCGAGCGCGGTCGCGAACAGCGCCGGGTCCACATTGCCACCCGAGGCGATCACGATCAACGGCCGGTCGGGCAATGCATCGCCGCGGAACAAGGCTGCTGCGAGGGCCGCCGCGCCGCCGGGTTCGACCACGATCTTGAGCCGCAGGAAGGCCTGTACCATCGCCTGCAGTGCCTCGTCGTCGGTGATCTGCAGTCCGGGGCCGCAGAGCCGCTGGAGTACCGGAAACGTCACCTGACCCGGTGCCGGGGTCAGGATTGCGTCGCAGATCGAACCATCGAGCCGTTCGTTGCGCAGGATCTCGCCCGCGGCGAGCGAGCGGGCGGTATCGTCAAAGCCTTGCGGTTCGGCCGGACGAACGCGGAACCCCGGCGCGCGCGCCTCAAGCGCCAGCGCCACCCCCGAGGTCAACCCACCGCCACCGCAGGGCACCAGAACCTCGGCCTCGGTGATCCCTGCCTCGGCGGCCTGTTCGGCGATCTCGAGCCCCGCCGTGCCCTGACCCGCGATCACCAGTGGTTCGTCATAGGGTTTGATCAGGGTCAGCCCACGGTCGGCGGCAAGTTTCAGGCCGATCTCCTCGCGGCTTTCCAAAGCGCGGTCATAGAGCACGACCTCGGCGCCAAGCGCGGCCGTATTGGCGCGTTTCAGTGCCGGCGCGTCCGAGGGCATGACGATCACCGCAGGCAACCCCCGCAGTCGGGCGGCCATCGCCACGCCCTGGGCGTGGTTGCCCGAGGAATAGGCGATCACCCCGCGCGTGCCCTCGGGCAGGACCGAGACCGCCGACCAGGCGCCGCGGAACTTGAAGCTGCCGGTATGCTGCAGGCATTCGGCCTTGATCCACAGCGGCCGGCCGACAAGCGCGTCGAGAAAGGGCGAGTTCAGCAGCGGCGTGCGCCGGACCCGGCCGGCGAGGCGGTGGGCCGCAGCCTCGATCGAGGCGATGGAGACGGGAGTTTCGGGAAGGTTGGTCATGTTGAAGGGCCTGCGAATGTTTGCGCGACGGGTCCCGTCATGGGCTGCGTGACCCGCGCAAGATAGGTTTCGATTGCCCCGATAGCCTCGGCTTCGTCGAGGAAGGGCACATGGCCGCGGTCGGGTACTGCGGCAAAGATGATGTCGGGCTTGCGCCGTATCATTTCGGCCGCCGTCTCGGCCGCCAGAACGTCGGAATTGGCGCCGCGTATCAGCGCCATGGGCAGCGGGGTCAGCGCGTCGAAAAGCGGCCAGAGGTCGGACAGCGCGCCATTCGCCGTCTGTTCGATCACCGCCTGCCGCAGCGCGGGGTCATAGCGCAGATCGAGCCCCTCGGGCGTCTCGATCCAGCGGTGGCGGGCAAAGGCAAGCCAGGTGTCCCGCGGCACGTTCCGGAACCGCGGTGCAAGCTGCTCGGGCAGTCGGTCGGCGGCGTCCTCATAGCTGCGGAACCCGGGTCTCGACCCGAGCTGGGCCATGATATGCGCCAGACCCGGGGTCTCGACGGCCGGGCCGATATCGACCAGGATCGCCCCGAGCAGCCGGTCGGCATGGGAGACCGCCAACGACAGCGCGATCAGCCCGCCACGCGAGGTGCCGAGGATCGTCGCGCGTTCGATCCCGAGGCGATCGAGCAGCGCCAGCGCGTCGCGGCCCTCGTGGATGATGTTGTAATTGCTGTGATCGGGGTCGAACTCCGACAGGCCGCGGCCGCGGTAATCCATGCGGATGATCCGCGCCCGGTCGGCGAAGGTCGCGACCACGGGGTCGAAGTCGGCCATGTTGCGGGTCAGGCCCGCAAGACAGAGGATCGGATGGCCCGCGCCCTGGTCGTCATAGGCAAGGCGCAGCCCATCTGGAGCGTTGAAATATTCGGTCATGGTCCCTTGACGAGTTCTGGAACGGGGGCGAGGTCCGGCAGGATGAAGCTCGGTCCCCAGGGAAGGCGGTCGACGGGCAGGCCCGCGCGGTTGACCCAGGCGGTGGCAAAGCCATAGCCGCGGGCGCCGGCGGCGTCCCAGCCGTTCGAGGACACGAACAGGACCTCGGACCGGTCGCAACCGAATTCTGCGCCGACGAGGTCATAGACCCGCGCGTCCGGTTTATAAACCCCGGCCGATTCGACGCTGAGCAGCGCATCGAGCATCGTGCCGACACCGGCCGAGGCGACGGCGGCCTCCAGCATCGCGGGACTGCCGTTCGACAGGATCGCGGTGCGCACGCCGGTCGCCTTGAGCGCGGCGAGCGTCGCGGGCACCTCGGGATAGGCATCAAGCTCGTCATAGAGCTTCAGCAGCCGGGTGCGAAGGGCGGGGTCGGCCAGTTCGAGCTGTTCGAGCGCATAGTCGAGCGCCTCGGCGGTCACCCGGGCAAAATCGGCATGGGCGCCGGTGATCGCGCGCAGCCAGGTGTACTGCAGCTGTTTGTCGCGCCAGAGCGTGGCAAGGCCCTGCCATCGCCCGGAAAGGGCGGCGCCCGCAGGTTCTGCGGCAGCCCGGCGTGCGGCCGCTGTCACGTCGAAGAGCGTGCCATATGCGTCGAAGACCGCGATCGGGAACCGCATTTCCGCTCTCCTGTCGTTGCGCTGCGACATTTGCACAGCGTTGCTGGCAAGGAAACCGGCCAAAGCGTCCCGCTGTGGCGCGACCGGGCAGCGCCTGTGCAGGCGGTTGCAACAGGTCTATGGTCAGGATGCGCGGACCCGGAAGCTGGAGGAGGAGCGATCATGAGCGTGAATCACGGGCTGATCTGGTGGAGCGAGTTGATGACCCGCGACGTGCAGGCGGCCAAGAGCTATTACCACGACGTCTGCGGCTGGAGTTTCGACACGATGCCGATGGGAGAGAACACCTATCTTGTGGCCATTGCCCACGGCAACCCGGTGGCCGGCATCATGGATGTCACCGGGCTGGACGGAATGGACAACGCTCAGCCGCATTGGTTCACCTACATCGCGGTCGACGATATCGACGCCGCGCTCGAGGGCACGGTCGCGACCGGCGGCGAAGTGCTGCGTGCGCCGTTCGACGTTCCCGACGTCGGTCGCATCGGGATCGTGCGCGATCCGTCCGGCGCGGCGGTGGGCCTGATGACCCCGGTGTTTCCGCTCGACGGCCAGGTCGACAGGGACTTGCAGGAGGAAATGGTCGATATGGATGCCCCGACGGACGACGAGAACTTTCCGATCTGACCGCTGGGGTCGGGCCGGCATGGCCGGTGCCTTTACCTTCGGCGCGGGCGGATCAGAGGTTCTCGGGCTGTGGCATTCCCAGAACGTGGAAGCCGCCGTCGACATGGATGATCTCGCCCGTGGTACAGGCGCCGGCATCCGATGCCAGATAGACAGCGGTGCCGCCCACGGCATCGAGCGTCGCGTTCGCGCGCAGCGGCGCATTGGTATCGCAATGCCGGAAAGTCGCCCGTGCGCCGCTGATGGCGGCACCGGCAAGCGTCTTCATCGGCCCGGGAGAGATCGCGTTGACCCGGATCCCCTCGGGGCCGAGGTCGTTGGCCAGATAGCGCACCGCCGATTCGAGCGCCGCCTTCGCCACGCCCATCACGTTGTAATAGGGCGTCACCCGGTTCGATCCCTGATAGGTGAGGGTCAGGATGCACCCGCCACCGGGCATCAGCAGCGCGGCGCGCCGCGAGACCTCGATCAGCGAATAGCAGGAGATCGTCAGCGAATTGCGGAAGTTCTCGCGCGAGGTGTTGATGAAGCGCCCGGCAAGCTCGTTCTTGTCGGAATAGGCAATGGCATGCACGAGGAAATCGAGCCCGCCCCAGCGTTCGGCGATGGTCGCAAAGGCTGCGTCCAGCGAGGCGTCGTTCATCACGTCGGCATCGACGAGGATCGTGGCCCCGAGCGAATCCGCCAGCGGTTTGACCCGCTTGCCAAAGGCCTCGCCCTGATAGGTGAAGGCAAGCTCGGCGCCTTCGGCAGCCATGGCTTTCGCGATCCCCCAGGCAATCGAGCGGTCGTTCGCGACGCCCATGATCAGCCCGCGCTTGCCCTTCATCAGATCAGCCATGGACCCTCACCCGTCAAATTTCGAAAGAAGCATGGACCCGTTGGTCCCGCCGAAGCCAAAGCTGTTGGTCATGACCGTATCCAGCCCGGCATCGAGGACAGTTTCGGTAGCGATCTCTTCCGGCTTCAGGTCCGGATCGAGGGTAGCGACATTGATCGAGGGGGCGATGAAATCGTCCCGTAGCATCAGAAGGCAGAACACCGTTTCCATCGCACCGGCAGCCCCCTGGGCGTGTCCGGTCATGGACTTGGTCGAAGACACCGGCGGGGTCGTGCCCGCGCCAAAGACCCGGCGCACGGCCGCGATCTCGCCGACATCGCCAACCGGGGTCGAGGTGCCGTGCGCATTGATATAGCTGATCTTGCGGCCTTCGGGAAGCCCGGTCAGCGCCAGGTTCATCGCGCGTTCGCCGCCCTCGCCCGAGGGTGCGACCATGTCGTGGCCATCCGAGGTGGCGGCAAAGCCCGTAACCTCGGCATAGATCTTGGCGCCGCGGGCCAGCGCGTGGTCGAGTTCTTCGAGCACCACCATGGCGCCGCCGCCCGAGATGACAAAGCCGTCGCGGCTGACATCGAAGGCGCGGGATGCGGTCGCGGGCGTGTCGTTGTATTTCGACGACATGGCCCCCATTGCATCGAACAGGCACGACAGCGTCCAGTCGAGTTCCTCGCCGCCGCCGGCGAACATCACGTCCTGCTTGCCCATCATGATCTGTTCCGCAGCATTGCCGATGCAATGCAGCGAGGTCGAGCAGGCCGAGGTGATGGAATAGTTGACGCCCTTGATCTTGTAGGCGGTGGCAAGGTTCGCCGAGATCGTTGAGGACATGCACTTCGGCACCGCGAAGGGACCGATCCGCTTGGTCGCGCCGGTCTTCAACACGCTCTGATGGGCGACGAGCAGTGCCGAGGTCGAGGGTCCGCCGGACCCCGCGACAAGCCCGGTGCGCGGGTTCACCACGTCTTTTTCCTCAAGCCCCGCGTCGGCGATCGCCTGGGTCATGGCGATATAGGCATAGGCCGCGCCTTGCCCCATGAAGCGCAGGGCGCGCTTGTCGATATGCTCGGCCGGGTCGATCCGAAGCTGGCCCGAGACCTGGCTGCGGAATCCGTGTTCGGCCATCGCCTCGTCGAAGACGATGCCCGACTGGCCGGCTTTCAGATTGGCGGTGACTTCCTCGGAGGAATTGCCGATCGGGGAAACGATTCCCAGACCGGTGACGACGACGCGACGCATTGGGATCTCCTCGAGCTCCGTTGCGGTTCAGGAGGCGGCTTCGGCGAGCCCCACCTTCAGACCCTTGACGTTATAGATCTCTTCACCATCGGCCAACACCCGGCCGTCAGCGACGCCGAGCTTGAGCTTGCGGTCGATGACCCGGGTGAAATCGATGAGGTAGGTGATCAGCTTGTTGGTCGGGCGGACCATGCCCGTGAACTTGACCTCGGCCGCGCCAAGCGCAAAGCCTTTGCCCTTCATGCCGCGCCAGCCCAGATTGAAACCGGTCAGTTGCCACAGGCCGTCAAGCCCGAGGCAGCCCGGCATTACCGGGTTGCCCGGAAAATGGCATTCGAAGAACCAAAGGTCGGGGGTGATGTCGAATTCTGCCACCACATGCCCTTTGCCATGCAGCCCGCCATCGTCAGAAATATCGGTGATGCGATCGGCCATCAGCATCGGCGGCAGCGGCAATTGTGCATTTCCGGGCCCGAACATCTCGCCGCGGCCACAGGCCAGCAGTTGTTCCTTGTCGAAACGTGTCGGTCTTTCCGCCATGCCACCTAGCCTCCCGTCATTATAGCCTGCTTTGCGCTCTCTATCACCCGCTGTCGATCCGGTGCAAGGCGGCAAGGACCGGGACGCACGCGGCGCGATCAGGTGTTTTTATTTGAATTCCAGCGACAAAGTGGCATATATCAGAAGATCAAAAGAGGTTAGCGACAACATCCGATGTTGGATCAGAGCTCAGGGCGCGGTGTAACATGGCTGGCGGGAGGTGCATTGCGCCCGACCCGGCAGCGGCTTGTTCTGGCCGAATTGCTTGTCGGCGACGGCATGAACCGCCACGTCACGGCCGAAAGCCTGTTCGATGCGGTGCGCGATGCCGGCGAGCGGGTGTCGCTGGCGACTGTCTACAACACCCTGCGTGCGTTCTGCGAGGCCGGGCTGATCCGCGAGATCACTGTTGACGGCACCAAGAGCTATTTCGACACGCGGACTGACGACCATCCCCATTTCTATTGGGAAGACACCCAGACCCTGACCGATGCCCCGGCTGCCGAATTGAAGATCGTCAGCCTGCCGGTTCCGCCCGCCGGCGCCGAAGTGACCAGCGTCGACGTCGTGATCCGGTTGCGGCGGGCCTGACCGCGGCAATTTGGCGTGACGCGTGACGCGGCGCCTGGCCTGCCGATGCGGGACGAGCCCTGAGCGGCCTCAATACCGCGCGCTGAGCCGTCCTGATGCCAATCGAATTCACCGTGTAAATTCCATCGTGTAACTGTGCGCCCGATGAGCAATCTGCCAAAAATACGGGCAGATCCCGTTCTGCGCCTCCGGGAAGCCGGCACGTGCTTGATCGCAGGGCACGACGTCGGCTGATTGGCAAGAAATTGGCAAGATGGGGACAGATACGATGAAGACGGCCATGATCGGCACGCCTGCACAGATGCGGGATCCGAATTTCACACCGCCCCTGGCAAAGACCATCCCGCTGGGGATCCAGCACGTCATGGCGATGTTCGTCGCCAACGTCACGCCGGCGATCATCGTTGCGGGGGCGGCAGGCTTCGGCTTTGGCTCCAATTCGCCCGATTTCCCGCAACTGCTCTACATGATCCAGATGTCGATGCTGTTTGCAGGCATTGCGACGCTGTTCCAGACTATCGGTTTCGGCGCCGTCGGGGCGCGTTTGCCGATCGTGCAGGGCACGAGCTTTGCCTTCATCCCGATCATGATCCCGCTGGTCGTCGGGCAGGGCGTTGCGGCGCTGCCGGCGCTGTTCACAGGCGTCTTCCTCGGCGGGTTGTTCCACGCCTGCCTCGGCTTCGTGATCGGCCGGATCCGCTTCGCCCTGCCGCCGCTGGTGACCGGGCTGGTCGTGTTGATGATCGGACTGGCGCTGGTTCAAGTCGGTATCCAGTATGCCGCAGGCGGCGTGCCCGCGCGCGGCACCGAAAGCTATGGCAGCCTGCTGAACTGGTCGGCGGCGCTGGTCGTCGTGTTCGTCACGCTGGGACTCAAGTTCTATGCCCATGGCATGATCGCGATCTCGGCGGTGCTGATCGGCATTCTTGCCGGCTATGTCTTCTCGATCTTCACCGGGATCCTCAGCATCGATTCGATCACGTCGAGCTGGACCAACGCCGCCGCGTTCTCGCTGCCGGCACCGTTCAAGTACGGTTTCGAGTTCAATATCGCCGCGGTCGTGGGCTTTTGCCTGATGGCCTTCGTGTCTGCGGTCGAGACGGTGGGCGATGTGTCGGGCATCACCAAGGGCGGCGCCGGGCGCGAGGCGACCGACAAGGAGATCCAGGGCGCGACCTTTGCCGACGGTCTGGGCACCGCAGTCGCGGGCGCCTTCGGCGGTCTGCCCAACACCTCGTTCAGCCAGAACGTCGGCCTGATCGCGATGACCGGGCTGATGAGCCGCCATGTGGTGACGGCGGGCGGGATCTTCCTGATCATCTGCGGTCTGGTGCCCAAGGTCGGGGCGGTGATCCGCACCGTGCCGATCCAGGTGCTGGGCGGCGGCGTGATCGTGATGTTCGGCATGGTCGTCGCGGCCGGTATCTCGATGCTGTCGGACGTGCACTGGAACAAGCGCAACATGGTGATCTTCGCCATCGCCCTTTCGGTGGGCCTGGGACTGCAGCTGGAACCGGGCGCGGTGCAGCATCTGCCGGATTGGTTGAAGGTGCTGGCAACCAGCGGCCTGCTGCCCGCGGCGCTGATCTCGATCGTCCTGAACCTCGTGCTGCCGGACCCGCTGGAGCCCGAAGCGACCGAGGAAATCTCGGGCGGCATGGCGCATACCGAGACCGCGGCCGAGTGATCTGCAGCGACCTCTCACGGCCGGCCGTGAGAGGACCCGCCGCAGAAGAACGCGTCGGGGTGGAAAGGGGGCGCTGCCCCCGTCGCGGCAGGCCGCGACCCCCCCGAGGTATTTCGCCCAAGAAGAAGCGCGAAGGGCCGCGAGCCGGCTTTTGCGAGGGCGGCGGGGACCGGGCGCTGTGGGCCGGTTTCGTGCCGCGACGTTGCGAAGTCGGCGCATCTCGGCTATGCCGCCCGCCAGCGGACAGGAGACCGGGCGATGACCGAGGCGCCGAAGAAGCTTTATATCAGGACCTATGGCTGTCAGATGAACGTCTATGACAGCGAGCGCATGGCCGAGGCCATGGGCGGGGTCGGCTATGAGCTGACCGACGCACCCGAGGGCGCCGACATGATCCTGCTCAATACCTGCCACATCCGCGAGAGGGCGGCCGAAAAGGTCTATTCCGAGCTTGGCCGGTTCAAGGCGCTGAAGACCGCGAACCCGGAGCTGAAGATCGGGGTGGCGGGCTGCGTGGCCCAGGCCGAGGGCGCCGAGATCATGGCGCGCCAGCCGCTGGTCGATCTGGTGGTGGGGCCGCAGGCCTATCACCGGCTGCCCGAGCTGGCAGCGCGGACGCGGGCGGGCGAACGCGCGCTCGACACCGAGTTTCCATCGGAACTGAAGTTCGACCATCTGCCGGCGCGCCCCAGACCGCGGCGCGGACCGACGGCGTTTCTGACCGTGCAGGAGGGCTGCGACAAGTTCTGCGCCTTCTGCGTCGTGCCCTATACCCGCGGCGCCGAGGTCAGCCGCCCCGTTGCCCGCGTGCTGGCCGAGGCCGAGGCGCTGGTCGGGCAGGGGGTGCGCGAGATCACGCTGCTCGGCCAGAACGTCAACGCCTATCACGGCGAGGATGGCGGGCGGGCGCTGGGACTTGCCGGGCTGATCCGGCGGCTTGCCGAGATCGACGGGCTCGACCGCATCCGGTTCACCACCAGCCATCCGCGCGACATGGAGGACGATCTGATCGCCGCCCACGGCGACTGCGCAAAGCTGATGCCCTATCTGCACCTGCCGGTTCAATCCGGCTCGGACCGGATCCTGAAGCGGATGAACCGCGGCCACACAGCCGAGGACTATATCCGGCTGGTCGAGCGCATTCGTGCCGCCCGCCCGGACATCGTCATGTCGGGGGATTTCATCGTCGGCTTCCCCGAAGAGACCGAGGCGGACTTTCAGGCGACGATGGATCTGGTCGCGGCGGTTGGGTACGGCCAGTGCTATTCCTTCAAGTATTCGGCCCGTCCCGGCACGCCGGCGGCCGAGCGACCCATGGTCGATGCCGCGGCGGCCGACGACCGGTTGCAACGCCTGCAGGCGCTTCTGACCCGCCAGCAGCGCAGCGTGCAGGACGCCATGGTCGGCCGCGAGGTCGGCGTGCTGTTCGAGAAACCGGGGCGGATGCCGGGCCAGATGGTCGGCAAGTCCGACCACCTGCACGCGGTGCATGTGCAGACCGACCTGCCGGTTGGCACGCTGGCGCGGGTGCGGATTACCGAAAGCGGCCCCAATTCGCTCGGTGGCGTTCTGGTCGATTGAGCCCGGGCAGCGAGCAATCCGACGGCAATGCCCTCGGGGCCCGGCCGGCGGCTTAGGTGTTTGAACAAAATTCACTTGATATGATCTTCCTGGTGGCGTTCCTATTTTGGCGGTGCAGGCGCAGTTTGTTCTGTCTCGATGCGGGGTGATCTCGACACCGGCGTCGTCAGTGCATCTGCAAAAACCGATCCGGCATGGGTGTATTGGTGCGGGGGAGGAAACTGTGCCGAGTCATCGTCAAGCTTCGCGCAGGTCGCGATCTTCGATACGCTTTCCTTCGACATGGGTGCGCAGGCTTCGACGACCGTTTCGATGACACTTCCCGTCGCGGGTTGGGCGAACATGTGGTTCGAAAGTGACGCCTACGCAGACGTCGAGGCACGAGCGATACTTCGACTCTACGATGTCACCGGCTCGGTATTCCCGTTCAAGGTGGCCGGAACCGACGGTGGCGTCGCGAACTCGATCCAGGCGAACACTCCTTCGATCGGCATCACCGACTATGCGAGCATCGAATTCCGGGGCGTCGCGGACGACGCATTCGACGATCTGCTCTCCGTGACGTTCGAGGCGCAGGCAGATCATGTCTATGCTCTCATGTACTTCATGAGCGGCGGGGTCTATGGCGAAGTCGCCAGCGCGTCCGCGGGAGCACGGGCGACGGGCCCTTTGCAGGTCCTTCTGGAGCCTGACGTGACAGTCCTGAGCGCGTCGGGTCGCTTGCCAGGCACTGTCTAGTCAGCGGATCTGGCAGATCTTCCGAGTGTTCCGCTGCCGCCGGCCATGGGTCTGCTGGCGGGAGGATTCGGCCTGCTCGGCCTTGCAGGGTGCCGCCGCCGGAAAACGGCCTGATCCGGCGGAGTGCCGTCTTGCGCCGGTCGGATCGGTCCGGCGCGAAAGCACTTGGCGGTGCGGCGACCACGTGTCGTGCGGCGAAACGGCGTTCGTTCCCTAGGTTTTGTGTCAGTCAGATGAATTTGCACTAAGATGCTTGCCAGAGCACCCCTTGTGGTTGCAGCATGGGGCCAAGAGAAACACCAGCATCGGAGCCGCATTTTTTGGGAATCACCGCGCTGACCGACCCTAGCAACGCCGAGGGTATCATCGAGCTCCCAGTGGAGTTTCCCGACAATCGCCTGCTGATAGAGCTTTGCGGACAGTTCGACCGCAACCTTTCCCAGATAGAGCATCAGCTTGGCCTGCAGATCATCCGCCGGGGCAATCACCTGGCGCTGATCGGCGAGGCCCCGGTCGCGGCACGCGGCGCGACGATCCTGCAGGAGCTTTACGAACGGCTGGAGGCGGGGCGGCAACTGGAGGCTGGCGATATCGACGGCGCGATCCGGCTTGGCACGCTCGAGGACGAAGCGGCCCCTCGGCCGGCCGACCAGCTCGAGATGTTCCATGGCGGCCGGGTCGAGATCAAGACCCGCAAGAAGATCGTCGAGCCACGGACCGAGGCGCAAAAGGACTATGTCCGCGCGCTGATGGCCAACGAGCTTTGCTTTGGCATCGGTCCTGCGGGTACCGGCAAGACCTATCTGGCGGTCGCCGTCGCGGTGAACCTGTTCATCGGCGGCCATGTCGACCGGATCATCCTCAGCCGGCCGGCGGTCGAGGCGGGCGAGCGGCTGGGCTTTCTGCCCGGCGACATGAAGGAGAAGGTCGATCCCTACATGCAGCCGCTCTATGACGCGCTGAACGACTTCCTGCCCAGCAAGCAACTGCCGCGTCTGCTGGAGGAAAAGCGGATCGAGATCGCGCCGCTCGCGTTCATGCGCGGCCGGACGCTGGCCAATGCGGCGGTGGTGCTGGACGAGGCGCAGAACGCCACCAGCATGCAGATGAAGATGTTCCTGACCCGCCTTGGCGAGGGCAGCCGGATGGTGATTACCGGCGACCGGACCCAGGTCGACCTGCCGCGCGGCGTGACCTCGGGCCTGTCCGAGGCGGAACGCCTGCTGAAAGGCGTCGCCGGGATCTCGTTCAGCTATTTCACCTCGAAGGACGTCGTGCGCCATCCGCTGGTCGCCCGGATCATCGAGGCCTATGACGCCGAGGCGCCTGTCGGCTGAACGGCCATCGGACTTGACGTTGAAAAGGGCACCCGTTGCGGGTGCCCTTTCGACGCTCCGGGTCGTGGGCGGCTTACTTGCGCCGGTTGCGTCGCACGAGGGCGAAAGAGCCGAGGCCAGCAAGGATCAGCGGCAGGGACGCAGGCACAGGCACCGCGGAGGGCGCGACATCCTCGGTAATGCCCGCGTAGCGGACGTTCTGCTGGGAGTAATTGTAAAAACCGAAAGATCCGTTTTCAAACGAGCCGGCGTAGCTGAGCACGGTCTCGCCGTTGACCGAAACCGCGATCAGGGACGAGGTGAATTCGAGATCGAAGGTATAGGTCTGATTGTCGACATACCCGACGTTGCCGTATGTCGTGGCGCGCAGGACTTCCTCCACAACGCCGGTATGGCTCCAGAAATCGACTTCGCCGGAACCGGTCAGGTCGCCGGTGACGTGGCTCAGCGCCAGGCCGGCCGGGGCAATGCCGGCGTAGGACTGAGTCGCCTGCTTCCAGTCGATCAGCCAGAAATCTGCATTTGTGCTTCCTAGCTCACCATCCTGATAGCCCAGAACGAAACCGACGAAGTCGTCATCGCTGGTGGTTTCGACCGTGATTGTTCCGGTCAGCGCCTTGCCCCGATCGTTGGCGCCCGGCTCGAAGAACACCGTGGGCAGACCATTGATGGATTGAAAGACCGTGTCGTTGTCGGCACCCTGCACCGTCCATGTCCCGGCACCATTGTTGCCTTTGAAACCATTCTCGGTCCATCCGGACAGATCGACCGTTGCGGCGCCGGCGACCATCGGAAAAGCCGCGACAAGCGCGGCCGAAAGAATTGACGTCTTCATAACATCTCCGTCGTGAAATTAAATTCGCGCATTAAGCGCTCTTAATTGTTTGGCAAATCTACTTCTGTGGGTCAATGGATTTGGTCGAGAGGCCGCGCGTGACGGTCTTCAGGCCGGGATGCCCCCCCGGATGCCCCCGGTCCGTGCCGGGCGCAGATGCCCCGATGTGTGTCGCATCCGGCGAGCGGGCGTCCTGAAACGCGCTGTTGCAACCTCTGGCTGAGACGGAAGCTTTGGCTTTGCGGGTCGTCTCGAACAGGGCTAGACCGCCCGTCATGACGACCGAGATTCTTTTCGAAGACGAGCGCTGGAAGGTCCTGGCGCTGGACGATCTGGCACGAACGGCCAGCCGCCAGACCCTTGCCCATCTGGGGCTGGATCCCGAGGCGTACGAGTTCAGCCTGCTTGCCTGCAATGACGCGCGCATTGCCGAACTGAACCGTCAGTTCAGGGGCAAACCCGCGCCGACCAACGTGCTGTCCTGGCCCGCCGAGGATCTGGCGGCAGAGCAGCCGGGGGGCACCCCCGATCTGCCAGAGCCGGACTTTCCGGACGAGCCGATCTTTCTGGGCGATATCGCGATTGCCTGGGAGACGTGCAGTGCCGAGGCCGAGACCGGCGGAAAACCGCTTGAAGCGCACCTCACGCATCTGATCGTTCACGGAATCCTGCATCTGTTGGGATATGACCACGTCCGCGAAGCAGATGCCGTCTTGATGGAACGGCTTGAGGTTGAGATACTTGTCGAACTGGGACTGCCGGACCCATATTAGAGGCACGATGCAGCCGGTGATTTTGGAAAGGATCGATGGGCGACACTTCCGAAGGCTCTCCTAGCGCAGCGCAGAGCGCGCAGGGGACCGAACAATCCTCAAACCGACAGGGGCTTTTCCGCCGCCTGGCGGATATATTTAGCGAAAACGGAGCGAGTGCACAGGACACCGGATCGGTGCCCCCCGTGCATGGCGCGCCTTCACCCGAACGGCGACGCGGGATGGCGAACCTGCGTCGGATGCGGGTCGAGGACGTGGGGACGCCGCGGGCCGAGATTACCGCAGTTCCGGTGGACATCGATCTTGCATCGCTGGTGGGGGTGTTCCGCGACAGCGGCAACACGAGGCTGCCGGTCTATGACGGCACGCTCGACACGCCGCTCGGGCTGATCCACCTCAAGGACGTGGCGCTGCGCTATGGCTTCAACGGCCACGAGCCGATGGAGTTCGACCTGCGCGACATGCTGCGGCCGCTGATCTTTGCGCCGCCCTCGATGCCGATTGGCGTTTTGCTGCAGAAGATGCAGACCGACCGCCGCCACATGGCACTGGTGATCGACGAATATGGCGGGGTCGACGGGCTGGTCACCATCGAGGACCTGATCGAACAGGTCATCGGCGAGATCGAGGACGAGCACGACGTCGAGGAAGAGGACTACTGGGTCGAGGAAAAACCTGGCTGCTATCTCGCCCTCGCGCGGGCGCCGCTTGACGAGTTCGAGGCCGAGGTTGGCATGAAGCTGGCCGAGGACGAGGACGAGGAAGACGTCGACACGCTGGGCGGTCTGGTCTTCATGGAGATCGGCCGGGTGCCGGCCCGGGGCGAGGTGATCATGCACCCTTCGGGGGCGCAGTTCGAAGTGGTCGATGCCGACCCGCGCCGGATCAAGCGGCTGAGGGTGCGCATGCCCGGATCGGCGCCGGCAATGGCGCCAGCGGTTCTGTCTCCGGCGGCCGAATAGGCCTCCATGATACTTGCGACATCGCAGACGGCCGCGCGCCGCGGCCGGGGGGTGGCCTTTGCCGCCGCTCTGGGGGCAATCGCGGCGACCGGGCAGGCCCCGCTGGGCTGGGCCTGGGTCAGTCTGGCGGCCTGGGCGGTGGCGCTTGGGTCTTTGTCGCGGATCGAGGCGTGGCGGGTGGCAGCATGGCGCGGCTGGGCGCTTGGCGCCGGATACTTCGCTGCGTCGCTTTTCTGGATTGTCGAGCCCTTCATGGTCGATCCGGCGCGCGACGGCTGGATGGCGCCTTTTGCGCTGGTGCTGATGGCGGGGGGACTGGCGCTGTTCTGGGCCGTGGCGAGCGGGCTTGCCATCGGGCTCGGCCGCGGGGCGCGATCGCGGGGGCTGTTGCTGGTGTCGGCCTTTGCCGCGGCCGAGATGCTGCGCTCGGTTGTCTTCACCGGATTCCCCTGGGCGCTGATCGGCCACATCTGGATCGGCTGGCCGCAGATGCAGCTTGCGGCCCTCGCGGGCGCCCACGGCCTGACCCTGCTGACGCTGCTGGCCGCCGCGATGCCGGTTCTGTTTGGTCCCAGACGGCTGGTTGCGGGCGTCGTGGCCGGTGCAGCCCTTGCCGCGCTGCCCGCGCTTTTTGCGATGCGCCATGTGCCCGCGGGGGCGGCGGTGCCGGCCGATCCGGCCGTCACGGTGCGGGTGGTGCAGCCCAATGCGGCGCAGCACCTGAAATGGCTGCCCGAGATGATCCCGGTGTTCTTCCAGCGCCAGATCGCGCTGACCGCCGCGCCCCCCGCAGCGGGCGGGCGCCGGCCCGACGTCGTCGTCTGGCCCGAGACGGCGGTGCCCGAGCTTTTGCGCTTTGCCGGCCCGGCCTTTGAGCAGATGGCCGCCGCGGCAGGCGGGGCCGAGGTTGTCGCCGGGGTGCAGCGTCAGGACCAGATCGGGCGCTGGTTCAATTCGCTTGTCGTGCTGGGGCCGGATGGCGGCGTCACAGCACTCTATGACAAGCACCACCTTGTGCCGTTCGGCGAGTACATGCCGTTCATGGATCTGTTCGCCGGCTGGGGGATCTTTGGCCTCGCCGCTCAGGACACCGGTGGCTATGCGTCGGGGCCGGGGCCGCAGCTGATCGACCTGAAAGCCGCAGGCACGGCCTTGCCGCTGATCTGCTACGAGGCGATCTTTCCCGGCGATATTGCGCGCGCGCCGGGGCGGGCGGACTGGCTGGTGCAGATCACCAACGATTCCTGGTTTGGTTCGCTGTCGGGCCCCTATCAGCATCTGGCGCTGGCGCGGCTGCGGGCGGTCGAACAGGGATTGCCGCTTGTGCGCTCGGCCCAGACCGGCGTCTCGGCCGTGATCGACCCCTATGGGCGCGTGGTGGCCTCGGTGCCGCTCAAGGTCGAGGGCTTTGCCGACGCCGCGCTCGCCGCACCGTTGAAGCCGACACCCTATGTGCGGTTCGGCGACTGGCCGGCGCGCGTGCTCTGCGCGATGCTGGCACTTTTCGGGCTTGCGCTGCGTCGTTGGCACCCAGGTGTGTGCAGTTGACCCTGTTGGGGAATGAGCCTAAGCGAAATCCATTCCGTCACAACGGCTTCCTGGCGTGACGAGGAATTACCCAACGGAGCGACCATGCCCAGACAGAACTATGTATTTACCTCTGAATCGGTGTCAGAGGGGCATCCCGACAAGGTTTGCGACCGTATCTCGGATGCGGTCCTCGATGCCTTCCTCGCCGAGGAAGCGAATGCGCGCGTTGCCTGCGAGACTTTTGCCACCAGCGGCATGGTCGTGATCGGCGGGGAGGTCGGGCTGTCCGACCGGGATCGCCTGAAGAGCTTCATGGGCGGGATCGGCCAGATCGCCCGCGACTGCATTCACGACATCGGCTATGAGCAGGAACATTTCCACTGGAACACCTGCCATGTGCTGAACTTCCTGCACGAGCAGTCGGCACACATTGCCCAGGGCGTGGATCGCGACGGGGCCGGCGATCAGGGGATCATGTTCGGCTATGCGGTCGATGAAACGCCCGAGCTGATGCCGGCGCCGATCCAGTATGCCCAGGCGATCCTGCGGCGGCTGGCCGAGGTGCGCAAATCGGGTGCCGAACCGACGCTGCGGCCCGATGCCAAGTCGCAGCTGTCGATCCGCTATGAGGATGGCAAGCCGGTCGAGGTGACCTCGATCGTGCTGTCGACCCAGCATGCCGACGAGGCGCAGACCTCGGACGATATCCGCGCCATCGTCGAGCCCTATATCCGCGAGGTGCTTCCCTCGGGCTGGATCACCGAGGCAACCGAATGGTGGGTGAACCCCACGGGCACCTTTGTGATCGGCGGGCCAGACGGCGACGCCGGGCTGACCGGACGCAAGATCATCGTCGATACCTATGGCGGCGCGGCACCGCATGGCGGCGGCGCCTTTTCGGGCAAGGACCCGACCAAGGTCGACCGCTCGGCGGCCTATGCGGCGCGCTATCTTGCCAAGAACGTGGTGGCCGCGGGTCTTGCCAAGCGCTGCGTGATCCAGCTCAGCTATGCCATCGGCGTGGCAAAGCCGCTGTCGATCTATGCCGATACCTTCGGCACCGGCGCGGTTGACGAGACGGCGATCGAGCGGGCGCTGGCGCGGGTCATGGACCTGACGCCGAGGGGTATCCGGACACATCTGGATCTGAACCGCCCGATCTATCAGCGCACCGCCGCCTATGGCCATTTCGGGCGCGAACCCGAGGCCGACGGTGGTTTCAGCTGGGAACGGCTGGATCTGGCCGAGGCGCTTAAAAAGGCGGTGGTCTGAGGCACGCGCCGGCACCTGTCCGGTTGCCCGGAACGCGGTGCCTGAACTGCCTTCCTGCGGGCCTTCGAACGTGAGGGCGCGATCCCGGCCATGGCGAATTGCCGTGACCGGGGCTCTCCCGCCCGGCCGGCGCCCCCTTGCGGGGGAGCCTCCGGTTGGGCCGGGCGCGCTTTCGCGCGCGGTCGTGCCGCTTGACGGCGTGGCCCCGGTTTGCGAAACCCGCGCCCCATGTCCACCCCCGACTCACCCCCCGCTGCGCCCTGGCGCAATTTGTATGGCCGCCGCCTGGGCAAGACCCTGCGGGCGAGCCAGCAGACCTATCTGGCCGAGGATCTGACGCGGCTTTCCCCCGGCCCGGTCGACCGGGAGGCCAACCCCGAACGGCGGCCGCTTGACCTTGATCGGCTGTTCGGCGGGCGTGAGGTCTGGCTCGAGATCGGCTTTGGCGGCGGCGAGCATCTGGTGCATCAGGCCGCCGCAAACCCGCAGGCCGGGATCATCGGCGCCGAGGCCTTCATCAACGGGGTGGCGATGCTGCTGGGCAAGATCCGTGCCGCCGGGGTCGAGAACCTGGCGGTACACCCTGACGATGTCCGCGATCTGTTCGACGTGCTGCCCGAAGCCTCGATCTCGAAGGCCTTCTTGCTTTATCCCGATCCCTGGCCAAAGGCGCGGCACCACCGGCGGCGGTTTGTGACGCCCGACTATCTTGTGCCCTTGGCGCGGGTGATGCGGCCCGGGGCCGAGCTGCGGGTCGCGACCGATATCCCCGATTATGTCCGCCAGACGCTGGAGCAGGTGCCGCAGCATGGCTTTCGCCTGCTCGCCGAACGGCCGGAGGATTGGCTCACGCCTTGGGACGACTGGATTTCGACCCGCTATGAACGCAAGGCGCTGCGCGAAGGGCGGGTGCCGCAGTATCTGACCTTCCGGCGGGTCTGACCTGCCGGAAGGCCAATGGCTGTTCGGGCACAGCGGGGGTCTTGAACTCGCGCGTGCGCAGCCGCAAGACCGCCATCCGGGTCAGAGCAGCCGGAACACCGACGGATCGGGACCGGTCCGCAGCCCGACGTCGAGCGTGGCGATTGCGGCCATTTCCGCCGCCGTCAGCTCGAAATCGAAAATGTCGAGGTTTTCGGCCTGACGCACCGGGTTGACCGACCGCGGGATCACCGAATTTCCCAACTGGATGTGCCAGCGCAGGATCACCTGGGCCGGGCTCTTGCCGGTGCGGGCCGCCGCCTCGGCAATCGGCGCTGCTTCGAACGAGCGGGCATTGCCAAGCGGCGTCCAGGCCTGACTGACGATCCCGTGGCGGGCATTCGCGGCCCGCAGTTCCGGCTGCTGAAGCGAAGGGTTCAGTTCGATCTGGTTGATCACCGGGACCTCGCCGGTCTCGCCCACGATGCGGTCGAGGTGATCGGCGTTGAAGTTCGATACACCGATCGACCGCACCAGCCCCTCGTCGCGCATCTCGATGAAGGCTTTCCAAGTTTCGACATAGAGGTCTTGCGTCGGCACCGGCCAGTGGATCAGCACCAGATCCAGCTGTTCGACGCCGATGGTCTTCAGACTGCGTTCCACCGAGGCGCGAGCCTTGGCCTGGCCCTGATCGGGGTTCCAGACCTTGGTGGTGATGAAGACCTCCTCGCGCGGGACGCCCGAGCGGCGCAGCCCCTCGCCAAGCCCCGCCTCGTTCCCATAGATATAGGCGCCGTCGATCAACCGATAGCCGGTTTCAAGCGCACTTTGCACGATCTCGGCGGCGGTTTCGGAGGGCACCTGCCAGATGCCGAAGCCGAGCTGCGGGATCGAATGGCCGTCGCGAAGCGGCAGGGTAGGAAGGTCGGTCATGTCTGTCTCCTGTAATGGCCGCACCGCATGGTGTTACCGGGCGTGGCGGATCCGCGCCCATTAAGTCCGTGGCGGTCGGGGGCCGCAAGGGCATCCGGCGCGAACGCGGCTTTCCGCCCTATTGCGACGGGTCGGCGGCGCGCACCGCCGCTGGACGCTGGGTCGCGGCTCCTGTAACCGACCGGAAATGACAGGACGAGGAGAACGCCCATGGGATCGCACGGCACGCCCGAGAAGATGACCGCCCAGAGCGCCGGGCCGTTGACGGGTGTGGCCGAGGTGCCGGGGGACAAGTCGATCTCGCACCGCGCGCTGATCCTCGGCGCGCTGTGCGTGGGCGAAACCCGGATATCGGGGCTGCTCGAAGGGCAGGACGTTCTCGATACGGCCCGGGCGATGGCGGCCTTCGGGGCCGGGGTGACCCGGCACGGGCCGGGCGACTGGTCGGTTGACGGCGTTGGGGTCGGCGGCTTTGCCGAGCCCGAGGATGTGATCGACTGCGGCAATTCCGGCACCGGTGTGCGGCTGATCATGGGGGCGATGGCCACCTGTCCGATCAGCGCGACCTTCACCGGCGATGCCAGCCTGCGCTCGCGCCCGATGGGGCGGGTGACCGACCCGCTGGCGCTGTTCGGGGCACGCGCGGTCGGGCGTGCGGGCGGTCGGCTGCCGATGACCATCGTCGGCGCCGAGGATCCGGTGCCCGTGGACTATGCAACGCCGGTCGCCTCGGCACAGGTCAAGTCGGCGGTCCTTCTGGCGGGCCTCAATGCGCCGGGGCGGACCGTGGTGACCGAACGCGTCGCAACCCGCGATCATACCGAGCGGATGCTGCGCGGCTTTGGTGCCGAGGTCGCGGTGGAGGAGGTGGCCTCGGGCCACCGGATCACCCTGACCGGGCGGCCCGAACTTAAGCCGCAGGTCATTGCGGTGCCGCGCGATCCCTCGTCGGCGGCCTTCCCGGTCTGCGCCGCGCTGATCGTGCCGGGATCGGACGTTCTGGTGCCGAACATCGGGCTCAACCCGACTCGCGCCGGGCTGTTCACGACCCTGCAGGAAATGGGCGCGGATCTGAGTTTCGAGAACGAACGCGAGGAGGGCGGCGAGCCGGTGGCCGACCTGCGGGCAAGGTTCTCGCCCGACATGAAAGGCATCGCCGTGCCGCCCGAACGCGCGGCCTCGATGATCGACGAATACCCGATCCTGTCGGTCGTCGCGGCCTTTGCCGAGGGCGCGACGGTGATGGCGGGGGTTCACGAATTGCGGGTCAAGGAAAGCGACCGGATCGACGCCATGGCGACCGGGCTGCGCGCCTGCGGCGTGACGGTGGACGAGACCGAGGACAGCTTCACCGTGCACGGGCAGGGCGCCGGCGGGGTTCCCGGCGGGGCGATCTGTGCCGCAAGGCTCGACCACCGCATCGCGATGTCGTTCCTGATCTGCGGTATGGCGGCGAAGAGGCCGGTTTCGGTTGACGATGCCGGGCCGATCGCGACCTCGTTCCCGATCTTCGTGCCGCTGATGACCGGGCTTGGCGCCGTGTTGACCCGCGACAACGGTTAAGGCCCGGGCGGCTTCACCTTGCGGCTCGGCTGCGCTATCAAGGCGTCCACGCAAGCGACCCGTGACTGGAAGGATCTTCCGCAATGAGCCTGACTGTTGCCATCGACGGACCCGCCGCGGCCGGCAAGGGCACCATCGCCCGCGCTGTCGCTGCGCGCTATGGCTTTGCCCATCTCGATACCGGGCTGCTTTATCGGGCCGTGGGGCTGCGGACCCTGCGCGGCGAGGCGGCTGTCGCGGCGGCGAAATCGCTGACGCGCGCGGATCTTGCCGACGAGGCATCGCTGCGTGCACCGGACGTGGCCCAGGCCGCAAGCCAGGCCGCGGCGCTGCCCGAGGTGCGCGCAGCCCTCGTGGATTACCAGCGCGCCTTTGCCCGCCGGCTGGGCGGTGCGGTTCTGGACGGGCGCGACATCGGCACGGTGATCTGCCCCGATGCCGAGGTGAAGCTGTTCGTGACCGCAACCGATGCGGTGCGTGCCGAGCGGCGGTTCCGGGAGCTTTCGGGCAAGGGACATGCGGTGACATTGCAGGACGTGGCGCTCGATCTGGCGCGGCGCGACGCCCGCGATGCGGCGCGGGTCACGGCGCCGATGGCACCGGCCGCCGATGCGCTGCAGCTCGACACCAGCGCGATGTCGATCGACGAGGCGATTGCGGCGGCCGCGCTGCAGGTCGACCGCGCGCTGGCACGGCTGCCAAAGCGTGCCGCGGCCGAGGGGCGATAGGCATTCCGGGCGGGTTGCTGCCGTCCCGCAATGCGGGCCTTCCCCCAACGCATTTACGCCGCGGTGGTCGGCTGGGGGAAACGAAGAATCGTCCCGAACCCATTGGAAAGATAAAGACATGTTGAAGCGCAGGATCGGACGGGATGGGCCCGAGGTCTCGGCCATCGGGATTGGCGCGATGTCCTTCTCCGACGCCTATGGACCGACCGACGAGGCGGCCTCGCACGCAATTCTGGACCGCGCCATGGCGCGCGGGGTCAGCCATGTCGATACCTCCAACATCTATGGCATGGGCCGGTCCGAGGCGGCGATTGGCAGCTTTCTGGCCGCAAGGGGACCGGTGGCGCGGGATTTCTTCCACATCGCGACCAAGGCGGGGATCACCCGCGATCCGGACACCGGCGCGCGGAAATTCGACAATTCGGCGGCACATCTGACCGCGGAACTCGAGGCCAGCCTGCGGCGGATGGGGATCGAGGCGGTCGATCTGTTCTATGTCCACCGGCGCGACCCTGAAGTGCCGATCGAGGCGGTGGCCGAGGCGGCGGCGGGTCTTGTGGCCGCCGGAAAGGCCCGCGCGATCGGGTTTTCCGAGATCGCGCCAAGTTCGCTGCGCCGCGCCGCGGCGGTGCATCCGGTGGCGGCGGTGCAATCGGAATACTCGCTGGCGACACGGTCTCCCGAACTGGGTCTGGTGCAGACTTGCGCCGAGCTTGGTACGACTCTGGTGGCGTTCTCGCCGGTCGGACGTTCGATGCTGACCGATGCGCCAATCGATGCCGACAGGATCCCGGGGCTGGCGTTTCTGTCGGCCTGTCCGCGGTTTCAGGCGCCGAACCATGCCGCCAACATCAAGGCAACGGCGGGCTTTCGGGCGCTGGCGGCCGAGATGGGGCTGCCCGCAGCCGGGCTGGCAGTGGCCTGGGTGCTGGCGCAGGGCGAGCAGGTGGTGGCGATCCCCGGCACCCGGTCGGTCGCGCATTTCGACGAGCTGCTGACCGGCGCCGGGCGGCGGCTGTCGGACGAGGATCTCGGGCGGATCGCGGCGGTGCTTCCGGTCGGCTGGGCCCATGGCGACCGCTATTCTGCGGCACAATGGGTCGGACCGGAGCGGTACTGCTGAGAACCGCCGAACCGGGGCTGCGGCGGAACATCCTTGCTCTGTGACGGATAAGAGCTTATATGGCCGCTGTCACATAAAGAGCGGTCAACGCCGGGATACGGGCAGGGTCGGGGCAACCTCCGGCCCTGATTGTTTATCCCGGGCAGACCGATCCGACCAAACCAAAGACCGGCGGAGACAACCGCTCGGCCAGCAAAATAGAAACGCAAGGAAAACCGACTGCATGTCAGCTAATGCGACCATGGAGGAATTCGAGGCCCTCCTTAACGAAAACCTCGAAATCGACACCCCGAACGAAGGTTCGGTGGTCAAGGGCAAGGTCATCGCCATCGAGGCAGGCCAGGCTATCATCGACGTCGGCTACAAGATGGAAGGCCGGGTCGATCTTAAAGAATTCGCAAACCCCGGCGAATCTCCCGAAATCGCCGTTGGCGATGAGGTCGAGGTGTTCCTCGATCGGGTCGAGAACGCCCGGGGCGAAGCGGTCATCAGCCGTGACAAGGCCCGCCGCGAGGAAGCCTGGGACCGTCTCGAAAAGGCCTATGCCGACGAGTCGCGTGTCGAAGGCGCCATCTTTGGCCGGGTCAAGGGCGGCTTCACCGTCGATCTGGGCGGTGCCGTGGCCTTCCTGCCCGGCAGCCAGGTCGATGTCCGCCCGGTGCGCGATGCCGGCCCGCTGATGGGTCTGAAGCAGCCGTTCCAGATCCTCAAGATGGATCGCCGTCGTGGCAACATCGTGGTCTCGCGCCGCGCCATCCTGGAAGAATCCCGTGCCGAGCAGCGCGCCGAGGTCATCGGCAAGCTGAACGAGGGCGATGCCGTCGACGGCGTGGTCAAGAACATCACCGAATACGGCGCCTTCGTCGATCTGGGTGGTGTGGACGGCCTGCTGCACGTCACCGACATGGCCTGGCGCCGCGTCAACCATCCCTCCGAGATCCTGTCGATCGGCGAGACCATCAAGGTCCAGGTCATCAAGATCAACAAGGAAACCCACCGTATCAGCCTGGGCATGAAGCAGCTTCAGGACGATCCGTGGAATACCGTCGAGCTGAAGTTCCCGCTCGAATCGGTCCACACCGGCCGGGTTACCAACATCACCGACTACGGCGCCTTCGTGGAGCTGGAGCCGGGGGTCGAGGGCCTTGTCCACGTCTCGGAAATGTCCTGGACCAAGAAGAACGTGCATCCCGGCAAGATCGTTTCGACCAGCCAGGAAGTCGAGGTCATGGTGCTCGAGATCGACACGGCGAAGCGTCGCGTGTCGCTCGGCCTCAAGCAGACCATGCGCAACCCGTGGGAGGTGTTCGACGAATCCTATCCCGAGGGCACCATGGTCGAGGGCGAGGTCAAGAACATCACCGAGTTCGGCCTGTTCATCGGCCTGCCCGGCGACATCGACGGCATGGTTCACCTGTCCGACCTGTCCTGGGATCAGCGCGGCGAAGAAGCCATCCAGCAGTATCGCAAGGGTGACATGGTTCAGGCCGTGGTCACCGAGGTCGATACCGACAAGGAACGCATCAGCCTGTCGATCAAGGCGCTTGGCGGCGACAAGTTTGCCGAGGCTGTCGGCGGCGTGAAGCGGGGCGAGATCATCACCGTGAACGTCACCGCGATCGAGGATGGCGGCATCGAGGTGGAATACGAAGGCATGAAGTCCTTCATCCGCCGCTCGGACCTGTCCCGTGACCGTTCCGAACAGCGCCCCGAGCGCTTCGGGGTCGGCAACAAGGTCGACGTGCGCGTCACCAACATCGACGCCAAGACGCGCCGTCTGGGTCTGTCGATCAAGGCACGCGAAATCGCGGAAGAACGCGAAGCGGTCGAACAGTTCGGCTCCTCTGATTCGGGGGCCTCGCTGGGCGACATCCTGGGCGCCGCGCTCAAGCGCGACGAGTGATCGCGACCCTTTGAAGGGTTCCGGAACCCCGCGGCATCTGCCGCGGGGTTTTTTCGTTTTTCGGTTACAATCCGGGGGAATTTCCCCGAATCTGATGGTCTGCCGGGCGTGTGCCGCAAGGTGTCGCGACGGAATTTCTGCGCCGCGGCGTTCATTTCCGTCCTGATTTCCGCGCCTTAGGGTGCAGATTTTCGCTCCGGGATCGTCTTTGGCGTTCCGCGAACGGGCGTTTACCCCTATAGTTCGCATTGCCGGGCGGCGTGCCGCCCGTATGCGGGCGCCCAGGGGGACATGTCATGATAAGATCGGAACTCATTCAGATCATTGCCGAAGAGAACCCGCATCTCTATCAGCGCGATGTGGAAAAGATCGTCAACACCGTGTTCGACGAGGTCATCGAAGCTATGGCGCGGGGGGATCGTGTGGAACTGCGCGGTTTCGGCGCCTTTTCGGTGAAGCGTCGGGATGCGAGGACAGGACGTAATCCACGCACCGGTGATGCGGTGGACGTGGAGCAAAAGCACGTACCCTTCTTCAAGACGGGCAAGCTGTTGCGCGACCGTCTTAATGGCAATGAGAGCTGAGAGGTTCAAGAGTCTGACCATGCTGCGTTTTCTTTGGTATGTTTTGCTGGCGGTCATTGTCGCCTGTCTTGTCGTCATGGCGATGGCAAACCGCGATTTCGTCACGCTGACCCTGCTTCCCCCGGCACTGGCCGAGGTGGCCCAATTCAACCTGTCAGTCTCGCTGCCGCTCTATTTTGTCGCCCTGGGCGGCGTCGCGGTCGGCCTGTTGATCGGCTTCTTCCTCGAATGGATGCGCGAGTCCAAGCATCGCTCGGAAGTCGCCAAGCGCCAGCGTCAGGTCAGATCGCTGAACCGCGAGGTCAACTCGCTGAAGGGCGAGAAGCACAGGGGCAAGGACGAGGTTCTGGCGCTGCTGGAAGAATCGCCCAAGAAGGCGGCGATCTGATTCCGCCATGGCATCCGGAATTCGTGTCAAGATCTGCGGCCTGACCAGGCCGCAGGACGTCTCTGCCGTGGTCGCGGCAGGCGCGGCCTATGCCGGGTTTGTCTTCTTCGCGAAATCGCCGCGAAATCTCGACCCCGCCGCCGCCCGCGCGCTGGCGCTGGAGGCGCCGTCCGGGTTGGCAAAGGTTGCGCTGACAGTCGATGCGACCGACGCGGAACTCGACCAGATTCTCGACATGGTGCCAATCGACATGCTGCAGCTTCATGGCAAGGAAAGCCCCGAGCGGGTAGCGCTGGTGCGCGAGCGCTATGGGCTGCCGGTGATGAAGGCGGTGGGCGTGGCCAGCGAGGCGGACCTGCCGGCAGTTGCGGATTATGGCCTTGTCGCAGATCAGCTTTTGATCGACGCGAAGCCGCCGAAGGGTGCGGTGCTGCCGGGTGGCAACGGTCTGTCGTTCGACTGGCGTCTGATTGGCGGGCGCCGCTGGGCCTTACCCTGGATGCTGGCCGGTGGTCTGACCCCCGACAATGTCGCCGAGGCGATCCGCCTGACCGGGGCGCGGCAGGTCGATGTCAGTAGCGGGGTTGAAAGTGCGCCGGGCGTAAAGGATGCGGCCCGGATCGCGGCCTTTGCAAAGGCGGCGATGGCGTGAGCGTGCTCTGGCGCGACGCGCGGCGCGAGGATGTGCCGGCGGTGATCGCGCTGCTTGCCGACGACATTCTGGGACAGGGGCGCGAAGGCATGGATCTCGCGCCCTATCTGGCGGCCTTCGATCGCATACAGGCCGAGGGCGGCAGCCGTGTCGTTGTCGGAGAAATCGATGGCGCGGTGGTCGCGACCTATCAGATCACGCTGATTTCCGGCCTGTCGCTGAAGGCCGCGCGGCGCGCCGTGATCGAAAGTGTACGGGTTGCGGCGCAGCATCGCGGCCAGGGCCTTGGGGCTGCGTTGATGGCGGATGCAGAGGCGCGCGCGCGGGCGGGCGGCTGCAGTCTGGTGCAGCTTACCTCGAACAAGGTGCGCGGCCGCGCACATGCCTTTTACGAAAGGCTGGGATATCAGGCGTCCCACATCGGCTTCAAACGCGTGCTTGACTGAGCCCTTTCGGCGGCGGCAAATCTGCTGCCGTTCTGGCCTCGAAACAGATCCTCGTGTCCCGATCGCGTGGCTTTACCCGGCGGGCCAATCGAACTAGACCGATGGATGGCCCAATTCGGAAGGCGGACCCAATGGCGAACGATCTCTTCAACTCTCTCATGAACGCTCCGGACGAGAACGGCCGGTTCGGGATATTCGGCGGGCGTTTCGTGTCCGAAACGCTGATGCCGCTGATCCTGGAACTGGAAGCCGAGTACGAACATGCGAAGACGGACGAGAGCTTCTGGGCCGAGATGGACGACCTGTGGAAGCACTACGTCGGCCGCCCCTCGCCGCTCTATTTCGCCGACCGGCTGACCGCGCGACTGGGCGGCGCCAAGGTCTATATGAAGCGTGACGAGTTGAACCACACCGGCGCGCACAAGATCAACAACGTGCTGGGCCAGCTTCTGCTGGCGCGCCGGATGGGCAAGACCCGGATCATCGCCGAGACCGGAGCCGGTCAGCACGGGGTGGCGACGGCGACGGTCTGCGCAAAGTTCGGGCTGAAATGCGTGGTCTACATGGGCGCGCATGACGTCAAGCGGCAGGCGCCGAACGTGTTCCGCATGAAGCTGCTGGGGGCCGAAGTGATCCCCGTGACCTCGGGCCGGGGCACGCTGAAGGATGCGATGAACGACGCCATGCGCGACTGGGTGACCAATGTGCGCGACACCTTCTATTGCATCGGCACGGTGGCGGGGCCGCATCCCTATCCGGCAATGGTGCGCGACTTCCAGTCGATCATCGGCAAGGAGGCGCGGGAACAGATGCTGGAGCGCGAAGGCCGGTTGCCCGACACGCTCGTCGCCTGCATTGGCGGCGGATCCAATGCCATGGGGCTGTTCCATCCCTTCCTGAACGATTCCGAGGTCGAGATTGTCGGCGTCGAGGCGGGCGGCAAGGGGGTCGACGACCGGATGCAGCACTGCGCCTCGCTCAGCGGCGGCCGGCCCGGGGTGTTGCACGGCAACCGGACCTATCTGCTGCAGGACGACGACGGGCAGATTCTTGAAGGATTTTCGATCTCGGCCGGGCTCGATTACCCCGGGATCGGGCCGGAACATGCCTGGCTGCACGACACCGGCCGGGCGAAATACGTCTATGTCACCGATGACGAGGCGCTGGCGGCGTTCCAGATGTGCTGCGAGACCGAAGGCATCATCCCGGCGCTGGAGCCAAGCCATGCGCTGGCGCATGTGATGAAGATCGCGCCCGACCTGCCGGCCGATCACCTCATCTGCATGAACCTGTGCGGGCGTGGCGACAAGGACATCTTCACCGTGGCGCGTGCGCTCGGTGTCGAGATGGGCACGGTGGCCTGATCGCCGGCACGCGCTGACCTGCTATAGCGGGATCAGCGCGTGTTCGCGCAGCACGTCGAGAGGGACGACCTCGAGCGTGCGCAGATGCGTCGCCTCAAGCACGACGGCCGGGGCGCAGCCTTCGTCATGCGCCTGCAGGAAACGGCTGGCGCAGAGGCACCAGCGATCGCCGGCCCTAAGACCCATGAAATGAAATTCGGGGCGCGGCGTGCTCAGATCGTTGCCGACGTATTTCGAATAGGCGAGGAACTCGTCGGTCATCACTGCGCAGACAGTGTGGAGCCCGCGATCTTCGCGGCAGGTGTTGCACGCACCGTCGCGGAAGAAGCCTGTCAGCGGCCGGGATGAGCAGGCGGTTAGCTCTCCTCCCAGCACATTGACCTGAGGGTCTTTCCTCATATGTGCCTCCTTCAGTGAGTCAGGGATTTGTCTGGGCAGGGCTGGCGCCGACAAATTGCCCTGTTGGCCCCGCACCCTATCACCCTGGCGGTGGATCTGGCCAGTTTTTTGCCTGGACAGTGTCGCTTGCGCGGCCCCGGGGCAGGCCGTTATTCGGCAGCGACGGGGGCAGCGACGGGGGCGGGGCCGTATTGACGCGAACGGCGGGCGCCGAGGTGGCGGCAGACCATGGCCACCGGCAACAGGCCCACGGCAACGATGACGAGGCTTGGCACCGCGGCGCCGTTGAGCCGTTCGTCCGAGGCGAGGCGATGGGCCTGCACCGCAAGGGTGTCGAAGTTGAACGGCCGCATGATCAGTGTCGCCGGCAGTTCCTTTGTCACGTCGACGAAGACGATCAGCATCCCGGTCAGAACCGAGGGGCGCAGGATTGGCAAATGGATGCGGGCCAGCATCGGCAGCGGCGACTGGCCAAGCGTGCGGGCAACGGCGTCGATATTGGGATGGATCGTGCCGAGGCCGCTGTCATAGGCATTGAGTGCTGCGGCCATGAAACGGACCATATAGGCGCAGACCAGAAGCCAGATCGAGCCGGTGAACAGCAGCCCGGTCGAAACGCCGAAATGGCTGCGCATGAAGGCGTCAAGCTGGTTGTCGAGGCCCGCGAAGGGCACCAGCAGACCGACCGCGATCACCCCGCCCGGCACCGCATAGCCGATCCGCGCCAGATGTCCCGCGACGGACGAGGCCGGACCGGGCCAGATCCGCTGGCGAAAGCCGATCAGGATGGCGCCAAGCACGGTCAGAACGGCGGCCGCGCCCGCCAGCGTCACCGTATTGCGCAGATACCCGATGTAGCGCGGGCTGAAGATGCTCTGATCCGACTTGAGCCCCATGCTCAGCAGAAGGATCACGGGCAGCACGAAACCGAGCAGAACGGGCAGCCCGCACAGCACCATCGCAGCCCATTTGCGCGGCCCGGCAAGTGTGGTTGGCGGGAGCCGTTCGAACCGTTTGCCGGCGCCGTAATGTCGGGCCGCCCCGCGCTGTGCCCGTTCGAACAGCGCCAGCGTCAGCGCAAAGCCCAGCAGGCACAGCGCAAGCTGGGCCGCCGCCGCGCGGTCGGCCATGGTGAACCAGGCGGTATAGATGCCGGTCGCGAAGGTCTGCACCGAGAAATACGACACCGTGCCATAGTCGGCGATCGTCTCCATGACCGCCAGCAGCACGCCGCCCGCAATCGCGGGCCGCGCCATCGGCAGGCTCACCCGGAAAAACGCCCGCCAGGGCCCGCTGCCAAGCGCGCGGGCGGCAAGGAAGGCGGTGGCGCTTTGCTGCAGGAAGGCGGCGCGGGCCAGCAGATAGACGTAGGGGTAGAACACGAGGATCAGCATGACCGCCGCGCCGGTGACAGACCGGATTTCCGGAAACCAGTAGTCGCGCGGCCCCCATCCGGTGACGGCCCGCAGCGTGGTCTGGACCGGGCCGGGATGGTCGAGGAAGTCGGTATAGGCATAGCCCATGACATAGGCCGGAAACGCCAGCGGCAGCGCAAGGGCGATTTCCAGCACGCGTGATCCCGGAAACCGGGTCATGGTGACAAGCCAGGCCGCGCCGGTGCCGATGGCCGCCGTGCCGATGGCAACGCTGATCACCAGCTGGAGCGTGGTCAGGGAATAGCGCGCCAGCACCGTATCGGCGAGGTGGCGCAGGGTCTCGGTCGAGCCGAGGAAGGCCGCGATGACCACCGCGACCATGGGCAAAAGGCAGAGCGCCGCGACGAGGAGCGCTCCTCCGCGCAGGAAACCGGTAGCGATATGTTCGACGGGTTTGCCCGGGGCGGCGGAGGAGCGGTGATTCATGTACTCTTTTTATCAGGCTTTCTGGAGCGCGTCGATAATGGCGCCGAAATCCGAGGCCTTGAGAGAGGCGCCGCCCACCAATGCGCCGTCGACATTCTCGACCGCAAAGATTTCGGTCGCGTTCGAGGGTTTGACCGAGCCACCGTAGAGCAGGCTGACGGCGGCGCCGACCTCGGCCCCGAATCGTTCGATGAGGCGGGTGCGGATGAAGTCATGGACCTCGGTGATCTGTTCGATGGTCGGGATCCGGCCGGTGCCAATGGCCCACACAGGCTCATAGGCGACGACAAGGGTGTCGCCGGTCACGCCCTCGGGGATCGATCCGGCAAGCTGGGTGCCGATCAGGTCGAGCGTCTCGCCCGCATCGCGCTGTGCCTCGGTCTCGCCGATGCAGACCACCGCGATCAGGCCGCCGGCAAGCGCTGCTTCGGCCTTGGCGCAGACGATGGCATCGGTCTCGCCATGGTCGGTGCGGCGTTCGGAATGTCCGACGATGGCATAGCTGCCGCCGGCATCCTTGATCATCTCGGCCGAGATGTCGCCGGTGTGGGCGCCCGAGGCCTTCATGTGGCAATCCTGCGACCCGGTTGCGATCGGGCCGTTGCCGGCACGCCTGGACAGCCGTTCGAGAAGCGTTGCGGGCGGGCAGATCAGCACCTTGCAGCCAGGGGCCGGGAAGGCCGCGATCATTGCGTCGATCTCGGCCAGCGAGGCCTCGGTGCCGTTCATCTTCCAGTTACCGGCGGCAAGTTTCTGCGCCATGGGACGTCCTTCCGTATGGGCTGTGCGGTTGGCGCCAATTTGCAGCGGTGGGGGGCGGGGTCAAGAGCAGTGGCCCGCGGCTCTTTGATGCCCATGCAGTGGCCACATGGCGGTTCTGGGCAGGGCGAGGGGGTTTCAACAATTTTGGACGCTGCTGCAGGGTCCCGGATACAGGCCTCGCCTTCGGGACCGGTTACGCAGGGTCGCGCAACGCCCCGGCAATGGCGTCGAGCGCTGCCCGCACCGGCGGATCGTTGCGCGCCTCGTGGTGGCAGACCAGCCATTCGTCGTGGCCGATCTCGGCGATCGGGTCGGACAGGCGGGCAAGCCCCGGTTCGGCATCGCCGGCAAAGCAGGGCAGCAGGATCCGGCCCGCCCCCTGAAGCGCGAGGTCGAGCGCGAGGCGGGCGTCGCTGGCAACCATGGCGATACGGTCTGCGTGGTTGGCCCGCAGCCAGCGTTCCGAAGGCGTGCCTGCGGAATCGGCCGGCTGGGTGACAAAGCCCGCGACCGAGGCGTCACGGCCGTATTCGGCGTAGTCGATCCGGCGGGTGCGGCGCCCGGCAAGCCAGCCCTGATCCGGCCTGCGGTTGCGGATGCCGATGTCGGCCTCGCGCCGGGCGATGTCCACATCCTTGTTCGAGGCGAGGAATTCCGGCGCCCAGGGCAGATCCTCGGTCCAGTAGCTGCGAAGCTTTCGGGCAAGGTGACGAGAGGTCCAGAGCCCGGCCGTGACGCGGACCCGCACCGCCCTTGGGCCGGCATCGCGCCAGCGCGCGATCCGGTGGGCGGCGGTCTGCAGATCGGCGGCCTCGGTTGCCAGCGCCCGCCCGTCGGCGGTCAGCGCATAGCCGGCGCTGCCGCGCCGGAACAGCCTGCGCCCCATCGCGACCTCGAGCCGGGTCATCCGCCGGCCGAGCGTCGGAAGGCTGGTGTCCGTTGCCCGCGCGGCGGCGGAAAGCGAGCCTGCCCCGGCCACCGCGAGGAAAAGGGCGAGATCGTCGAGGTCGAGCCTGGATTGATCGGGGGAAGGTTTCATTTCTGAAAGTCTGATTGAGATTTTCGCGGCTGCCCCAGAGCAGAACTTCATGAAATCTTAGGGCACGATTTGCAGAAATGAAAGGGTGTCAGGATGATCCTGCCAGAAATTGACCGGGCCCTCGATGGCTGGACAGCCTCGCCACAGGGTGAGGCGGCGCTGATCCGGGCACGAATCGAAAGCCGCCGAAAATGGCTTCGGCGGCGGCAATCCTTGAAGTTCAGGGTCTGGTTGTTCGGGCGCCGGAAGGCGCGATCCGGGCCTCAGGCCGGGCGGTCGGCGCCAATGGACGTGTCGAACTTGACCGACTCGCCACAGCCGCAGGCATCGGTGACGTTCGGGTTGCGAAACCTGAACCCGGCCTCGAGCAGCGAGCTTTCATAGTCGATCTCGGTCCCGAACAGGAACATCTGCGCCATCGGGGCGATCATCACCCGGGCGCCTTCCTGTTCCACGACCTCGTCCATCGGATCGACGGTGTCGGAAAATTCCATGGTGTATTCCATGCCGGCACAGCCGCCCTTCTTGATGCCGACGCGCAGGCCCGACTTGGCATCGCGTTTCATCAGCCGCACGATCTGTGCGACGGCGCTGGGAGTGAGGGTCACGGCTTGCTTGCCGGGAATGGAGAACATTGCGCGGATCCTTGGTGATTGCGGGTAAGATAGGCGCTGCCGGCGCATCACTCAAGGGGAAGTGGTGGGATGACCAAGTCCCAGCAACAGTGCCTCGGTCGAGAAAGCCACCAGCAGCGCCCAGCCGACCGAGGCGAGCGTGCCGATGATGACATATTCGGCGATCCGGCGGTCCTCCCTCGTGGCGTTGAACCGCAGCACGGATTTGGCGGCGATCAGGATCGCGACGCCGGTCGGGTAGCCCGCGATCACGAGGATGAAGGTCAGGCCGCGCTCCAGCTCGCCAATGCGGCGGCCGGCGTCCCGCAGTCCGCCCGAAAGCACGCGATAGCGGTTCCAGTAGCGTGCATAGGGCGCCAACAGGGCCGCGACCGCAAATCCGCCGGCGCGGACGGCAAAGATCATGCCGGCGGTCACCGCCATGGCCGCGGGCAGCCAGGTGGCACCCTGGTCGGCGGCAAGTGCGGCCCACCAGCCGCTGGCCCACAGCCCGGGGACCCAGGCGGCAACCAGCGCGATGGAGAGCAGATGGGCCGCCTGATCGAGCAGATAATAACGCAGGTCCTGACCGAGCCAGAGCTTGATCCGGTCGATTGCCAGATGAACGATCCCCAGCACCAGAACCGGCCAGGACCAGAGGTGACCGGCAACGAGGAGGCTGGCGGCCCAGGCGATGCCGGCGTGGAGCGCAAGCACCGGCAGGCGGGACTTGTTGGCGACCATCCAGCCGGTCTGGAACACGAAATCGGCCAGCGCATGGGCCAGCAGCAGGGCTGCGAGGGTCTCGATCATCGGCATGGCTCCGGAAAAATTGCGGGTGAAAAGGCTTGCAGTCGGGAAATGAAGGCGAGTTCGTATGTCATGTGCCGGCTGCCTCGATCATGTCGAGGGCGGCGGAAAGCGGGGCAAATCCGGCCCGGTCCAGCGCCTGTGTCACCGCCTGATGGGTGATCTGCAGGTCGCGGGCGATGTCGGCGTGGCGCGGGGGGGTAAGCGGGGTCAGCATCGGGTGCAGCGCGCGGGCCTGGGCGGCGGTCCAGCCCTGGGCAATGTGATCGGCAAGCCGTACCGCCGCGCCAAGCGCGCCGCCCGCGACGTGGCAGATCTGTTCGGGTGGCTCCATCGCGTCAAGCCCGCGGCCCGAGGCGACAAAGGCAGGCCCAGTCGCGCTGTTGAGGTCGGGACCGGGACCGGCGTCGCCCTCGTCCGTGGCGATCGAGATCCGGGTTGCCAGCCCCTTGCCAAGCGCACGCACGGCCGACTGGAAAAACAGGGCCGAGCGCAGCGCCAGTTCGGGGCGGGCCAGAACCACCTGCCAGCCGTCGCCGCGTTGCCGGGTGAACAGCAGGCTGCGCCCGTGCCAGGGTTCCATCGCCTCGGCGCAGCCGGCGAGGGCGCGCACAAGGTCTTCCTGCAGCGCGTGGGGCAGGGCGGTCGAGGCGACAATATCACCGGTCAGGACGGAAACGGCCATGGACCCCTCCTGAGACGATCCTGACGGCCCCGGCCTCAATTGCAAGCGATTTTGGTTGAGTTTCCGAAATGCAAGCGAATTAGCTTGCAAAATCTGCCCCGACAGCGGGGTGCTACATGAAGCCGAGTTCCAGCCGGGCCTCGTCGGACATCATGTCCATGCCCCAGGGCGGATCCCAGGCGAGCACGACGTCGACATGCTTGATCCCCGGCACCGGTTCGATCGCATCCGCGACCCAGCCGGGCATTTCGCCCGCAACCGGGCAACCCGGAGCGGTCAGCGTCATGGTCAGCCGCACCTCCGACGCCTCGTTGATCTCGATCGCATAGACGAGGCCGAGGTCGAAGATATTGACCGGAATTTCCGGGTCAAACACGGTGCGACAGGCCTCGACGACAGCGTCGTAAAGCGGGTGGTCGGTCGATGAAGGCGGAACCAGCGGCGCGCCTTCGATTTGTGTGGTCTGGTTGGTCATCGGGTTGGACTGCCCTCGATCCTAAACTTGACGGATTATATAAGGTAGCCGGAGCGATGCGTCCACCCTTTGTGGCGTTTCAGCCAGCCGCGGGCATTGCCCGGGCCGCGGGCCGCGCCCGGCGACGCACCCCGGTAACCCGCACACGCTTTTCTATCTCGTCATAGACGAGGCTGGCGAGGTTCTTGCCGGTGGCCTTCTCGATCCCCTCGAGCCCCGGCGAGGAATTGACCTCGAGCACCTTGGGCCCGGTCTCGGCGCGCAACAGGTCGACGCCTGCCATGTTGAGGCCGAAGGCACGCGCGGCCTTTACCGCCGCCTCGCGTTCGGGCTTCGAGATCCGCGCCGGCTCGGCATGGCCGCCCTGATGCAGGTTCGAACGGAACTCGCCGGGCTGGGCGACCCGGCGCATCGAGGCGACGACCCGTCCGCCGACCACCAGACAGCGAATATCCTCGCCCGCTGCCTCCTTGACGAAGTTCTGAACCAGAAAGTTGGCGTTCAGCCCGCGGAAGGCCGAGATCACCGATTGCGCGGCCTTGCGGGTCTCGGCCAGCACGACGCCCTTGCCTTGAGTCGATTCGAGCAGCTTGACGATCAGCGGTGCGGTGCCGACAAGATCGATCAGGTTGTCGGTGTCCTTGGGCGAGTTGGCAAACGCGGTCGCGGGCATCCCGATGCGGTGACGGGCAAGGATCTGGTGGGCGTGAAGCTTGTCGCGGCTTGCCGTTATGCCCTCGGATCCGTTGACGCAGTAGGTGCCGAGCGTCTCGAACTGGCGGACGAGCGCGGTGCCATAGGCGGTCACCGAGACGCCGATCCTTGGGATCACGGCATCATAGCGGGGCAGGCGCTTGCCGTCATAGTGGATTTCAGGTGCCAGAGTGTTGATCGCCATATAGCAGCGCGTGGTCTCGATCACCTCGACCACATGGCCGCGGCGCTCGCCTTCCTGCACCAGCCGGGTGGTCGAATAATTGTGCGCCTCGCGGCTGAGCACGGCAATGCGCAGCGCCCGGGCCGGAGCCACCTCGCGGATGTGCTGGGCGTGATAGGCCTCGTAACTGAGCGCGGGCTGGCAGAAGCCGTCGCTCGGGTTCACCAGAATGTCGTCGGACAGGGCCTGCCGGCCCAGCAGCATCCGATAGGCCATGCCGCCGCGGTCGGTCAGCGTCACCTCGATCGGCCAGCTGCGCGCGCCGACCCGGATCTCGGTGCCGATGACATAGCGCAGCTCGGATTCGCCGTTCGACGAGGTGACGTCGCGGCGGTCGACGATCTCGGCCGAACAGGGGATCGCCAGATCCTCCTCGCCCGGGATCGGATGGACCGAAAACCGCACCTTGGGGCTGTTGGCGGGGCCGAAGGGCTCGATGTCGAAGGCATGCAGCGCCGAGGTCCGCGCGCCGGTATCCACCTTGGCCTTCAGGGCAGGCAGGCCGAGGTCGGGCAAAGCCACCCACTCCTCCCAGCCCAGTCTGAACAATTCGGTCATCGCACGCTCCTTTTCGGGGGCCTTGTCGCGGGCCCCACTTGCACATTGCCGGAACCAAGAAAAGCCCTCGCGCCGGTCATTTGGTGGCGGTCGCTGCGAATCGGATATAATGGCCAAGCCTCACCGCTGCATGACGCCGCGGCGGGAATGCCGCCGGGAGACGGGCGGGACGTGGCATGACCGGTGCGCAGATGCGGCAGGGACGCTGTGCTGCAAAGCGCGGACAGGGGGAGCGGACAGATGGATGAAGCGACAGGGCAGACGCCCCTGGGGGTCGGACAACTGGTGTCAGACGTGTTCGGGATCTTCCGCGCGCGGTTTTCCGGCCTGTTCCTGTTCGGCCTGCTCTATTCGCTGTCGAGCATGCTGGTCGCGCTAATCCTGCGCGGGCCGAGGACCGTCTTTCACATCGAACAGCAGGTGGCGCGGGCCGATGGCACCGCGGTCATGTCGCAAAGCTCGGCCGCGTTCGGGATTGCCTCCGTCTCGGCCCAGGGGATCGGTGGCCTTGTCGAAGGCGCGTTGCAGATCCTGCTTTATGGCGTGCTTGTCGCCTCGGTTGCGCGGCTCGCGGTCGATTGCCTTGCCGGGCGGCGGGCCAGCACGGGCGATTACCTGCGTGCCGCGCTGCCGGTGATGGCCATGGTCGCCCTTCTGGCGTTGGTCGTTGGCATCGCGGGCTCGGTCGGCGCGGTCTTCATGATTGTCCCCGGCCTGTGGATCCTTGCCGTGCTCTGCGTCGCCCCGACGGTGGCGGTGTTCGAGGGCGCCGGGCTGAATGCGCTGGGGCGCAGCGCGGCGCTGACCAAAGGCTATCGCTGGCCGATCGTCGGCTTCGGCATCGTGATCGCGGCGATCTTCCTTGCGATGTCGCTGGCGATGACGGTTGTGATCGGTCTGCTTGGCTGGCTGACCATCGCCAGCGACGGCGGCATCAGCGTCGTTGGCGTCGTTCTGGCGGTGGCTTTGGGCGTGCTTGTCGGTGCGCTTTATACCGGCTTCGCGGCGCTGCCGATCCCGGTGCTCTATACCCGGCTGCGCCGGATCAAGGAGGGGGTCACGCCGGCCGAGATCGGCGGCTGAGCGAGCAAAACGTCGCGATCCGGCCTTTTCCTTGCAAGCCGATTGGCGCAGAGAGCGCCGGTCATGATGAAAGGCCCGCCCGATGTCCAACAGCCAGTCCGGATTTTCCTTCTCCCTCCATGCCACCGACGGCAAGGCCCGCACCGGGGTGATCTCGACCCCGCGGGGCGAGATCCGTACGCCGGCCTTCATGCCGGTCGGCACGGCCGCGACCGTGAAGGCGATGCTGCCCGAAAGCGTGCGCGCCACGGGTGCCGACATCCTGCTTGGCAACACCTATCACCTGATGTTGCGCCCGACCGCCGAGCGGATCGACCGGCTGGGCGGGCTGCACCGGTTCATGAACTGGGACCGGCCGATCCTGACCGACTCGGGCGGGTTTCAGGTGATGAGCCTTTCCGATCTGCGCAAGCTGACCGAGGACGGCGTGACCTTTCGCAGCCACATCGACGGCTCGAAGCATTTCCTCAGCCCCGAACGCTCGATGGAGATCCAGCGCCTGCTCGGCTCCGACATCGTGATGTGTTTCGACGAATGCCCGGCGTTGCCCGCAGACGAGGCGCGGGTTGCCGAAAGCATGCGGCTGTCGATGCGTTGGGCGGCACGCTCGCGCGAGGCCTTCGGCGACCGGCCCGGACATGCGCTGTTCGGGATCCAGCAAGGCGGGGTGACGCAAGATCTGCGCGCCGAAAGTGCCGAGAAGCTGACCGAGATCGGGTTCGAAGGCTATGCCATCGGCGGGCTTGCCGTGGGCGAGGGGCAGGAAGCGATGTTCGGCGTTCTCGACTATGCCCCCGACATGCTGCCCCGCGACCGGCCGCGATACCTGATGGGGGTCGGCAAGCCCGACGACATCGTTGGCGCCGTGAAGCGCGGCATCGACATGATGGATTGCGTGCTGCCCTCGCGCTCGGGGCGGACCGGGCAGGCGTTTACCCGCCGCGGCGTGGTGAACATCAAGAACGCGCGGCATCAGGACGATCCGCGGCCCCTGGACGAGGCCTGCACCTGCCCGGCCTGCCGCAACTATTCCCGCGCCTATCTGCACCATGTGTTCCGCGCGCAGGAAATCATCAGCTCGATGCTGCTGACCTGGCACAACCTGCATTATTTCCAGGAAATCATGGAAGGGATGCGGGGGGCCATCGCGGCGGGGCGGTTCGACGCCTGGGAGGCCGAGTTCCACGCCAACCGTGCCCTGGGCGATATCGCGCCGCTCGGCTGAGGCCGCATCGCGGCTTCACATCTGTGTCAGGTCTGCGTCCACTTTCATGCCGGACGCGTATATTCTTCTGCATGCAACAGGAGAGGACAGGAACATGGAACGCATGAAGGCGAGCGACTTCGACCCGAGGATCCTCGAGATATTCGATGGCTATGTGCATGGCCGGTTCAGCAAGCGCGAGTTCCTGAAACAGGCCGCGCAATATACCGCCGCGGGCGTCAGTGCCGCGGTGCTGCTCGAACAGTTGCGCCCGAATTATGCGCTGGCCCAGCAGGTGCCCGAGGACGATCCGTCGATCGAGACCGAATGGGTCACCTATGAGAGTCCCGAAGGCAACGGCACGATCCGGGCGCTGATGGCACGGCCCGCCGGGACCGAGGGGCCGTTGCCGGCGGTTCTGGTGATCCACGAGAACCGCGGGCTCAACCCCTATATCGAGGACGTGGCGCGTCGCCTTGCCAAGGCCGGCTATCTGGCGATGGCGCCCGACGGTCTGACGCCGCTCGGCGGCTATCCCGGCACCGACGAGGAGGGGCGCGAGATGCAGAGCCAGCTCGACCCGGCCAAGCTGATGCAGGATTTCTTTGCCGCCTTCGAGTATCTGCAGGCGCACGAGGGCACGACCGGCAGGATCGGCGCTGTTGGCTTCTGCTATGGCGGCGGTGTGGTGAACGCGCTTGCGGTGGCCTATCCCGAACTGGCTGCGGGCGTGCCTTTTTATGGCCGCCAGCCCGACGCGGCAGACGTGCCGAAGATCGAGGCGCCCCTGATGCTGCACTATGCCGGGCTAGACGAGCGGATCAACGCGGGCTGGCCTGCCTATGAGGCGGCGCTCGATGAGAACGGCAAGACCTATGAGGCGTTCATCTACGAGGGCGTCAACCACGGGTTTCACAACGACACCACGCCTCGCTATGACGCGGCGGCGGCCGAACTGGCCTGGCAGCGGACACTGGAACATTTCGACCGGTATCTGAACGGATAACCGTCGACAGGTGGCACCATGCAAAACGAACAAGGGGGGCCTTGTGGCCCCCCTCGGCATCACGGTCGGGATGGTGGCGCTCAAGCGGCACGACGACGACGGCGCGTGCCCACAAAAGCCAGCGCACCGCCCAGCAGCCAGACGCCGCCCGGCAGCGGGACGGCGGCCATTTCGTTCGGATCGTTGGCCAGCAGGAAGGCTTGCAGCCCCGACAGATCGTCGGTGTTGATCAGATCGACGTCGTGTTCGATCAGCTTTGCCCACAGCGCATCGCGCGCCGCGCCGGCGGCGTCGGGCGTGTTCCAGAACCGGACGATCTGGCCGTTCGCATGGGCCTTGGCGACATAGTCGGCCAGGAACTGTTCTTCGGTGGCCGACATCTCGCCGACGCCGCGCCAGCTGAACAGCTTTGTCCAGTTCTGGCTGACCATGGTGACAAGGTCGCCATCGAGCATGTCGCTGAACAGCAGATCGTTCGAGCGTCCGTCATAGCCGGCATAACGCAGATCGGAGTCAGCCATGGCGTCATAGTCGCGGTTGCCCGAGATATGCGCGGTGACGGCACCGTCGGTCCGGCCATCGCTGGTGCTGAAGGCGGTGAAGATGTCGGAATAGCTGGCAAGCACGCTGTCGAGCAGTTCCCAGGTGGCGGACGCACTCGACTTTACGTCAATCAGCAGGTTCATCTTGGTGCCGTCGCCATAGACCGACCCCTCGTTGGCTTCGATCATCTCGCGCAGCGGGTCGAGATAGAGCGATTGCAGAGTCTTCGAGGTGTCGATCTCGTCATAGTCGTGGGCGACATAAAGCTGACCGTCGACCAGCCAGACGTCGGCTTCGACCGAAGTGAAGCCGTTGTCGAGCGCGTCGAAAAGCGGGCGAGTGTGTTCGTAGTCGTTGTGTGCATGGGCCCGTTCGAGCGGTTGGACCGAGGTGGCGCAGGCAATGCCAGCCAGCGCCGGCGTCAGGGCGACGGCGGCTGCGAAAGGAAGAATCTTCATCGGAAACTCCGGATAAAGTGAAGCGTTGTGGCGTACCGCATATTGTTCCGTCTCCGGTAACGTGGCTGTGTAGTCTTCTTGAAGAATATTTGACTGCATTGATTCCATGCATTTTATCCGGCTTGCGCCGAACCCGGCGAAGGGCCTGGCTTCGTCGTTCCCTCAATGGGCGGACGAATTCCCGGTGCGGCGCCGGGATCGGGTGGCACCCGCTATCGCGTCTTCGAGATACCCCATCTGCACAGGATCATGGCGCAACGGGGCAAAAGACGTCTCGATTTTGACGCTTTGCGGGTTTTCCGGTGCGCGCCTGGCAGTGGGGGACCTGCGCCGTTCCGGCAGGGCGCTGTTCGGCCTAGACTCTCGGGAACGGCAGGGCATCCGCCCCAAGGCATCCCGAAACAGGAGGCGCGCGTGGAACATACTCACTACACAATCGTCGACGGCCATCCGTCGCTTTTCAACGACGACCTTGCACCGCTGGCACCGGCCGACCGGAAATGGGGCTGGTTCGAGATCTTCAATGTCTGGTCGAACGACATCCAGTCGCTGTTCGGATATACCCTCGCCGCGACGCTGTTCGTGTCCTCGGGGCTGAACGGCTGGTGGGTCTTTGCCGGGATCATCCTGGCCGGCGCCATCGTGATGGGGCTGGTGAACCTGACCGGCAAGCCGAGCGTGATGTACGGCATTCCCTATCCGGTGATGGCACGCGCGGCGATGGGGATCCGCGGGGCGAATTTTCCGGCCCTGATCCGCGGCACAGTCGCGATCTTCTGGTACGGGGTGCAGACCTATTTCGCCTCGACCGCGGTTGCCATGCTGCTGTACGCGCTGTTCGGCGGCGAGGGTGGCGCGACCTTCCTCGGGCTGACGGCGATGGACTGGATCGCCTATGTCTTTGTCTCGGTCTTCCAGGTGGCGCTGTTCATGCGCGGGATCGACTGGATCACCAAGTTCCTTAACTGGGCCGGGCCGCTCGTTTATGCGGTGATGATCGCGCTGGCGCTCTATATCTGGTTTGCGGCCGGCAATCAGATCTTCGGTGCGCTCGGCTCGATCTTTTCGCCGACCGAGGGCGAACGCGGCGGCATTGGCGCCTTCCTCGGCGTCGTCGGCACGATGATCGCCTATTTCGCCGCCGTCATCATCAACTACGGCGACTTCTCGCGTTTCGTGAAGACCGAGGGCGCGATGAAGTTCGGCAACTTCATGGGTCTGCCGGTCAGCCTGGCCGTATTCTCGTTTCTGGCGATGTTCATCACCGCCGGAACCGTCGTGATCTTTGGCGAGACGCTGACCAACCCGGCCGAGATCGTCGCCAAGGTCGATCACATCCTGTTGACCCTGATCGCGGCCGTGACCTTCTTTGCGGCGACCGTTGGGATCAACCTTGTCGCCAACTTTATCCCGCCGGCCTATGATCTGGCGAACCTTTCGCCGTCGCGGATCAGCGCCCGCACGGGCGGATTCATCACCGCCGGCATCGCGTTTTTCATCGGCGCGTTCTGGGTTTCGGTGATCTCGGCCATTGGCATCGCGGGGTTCGTCGACACGTTGGGCGCTGTGCTGGCGCCGCTCTATGGCATTCTCGTCGCCGACTACTATCTCGTGCACAAATCGCGGCTGAACCTGCAGGATCTGTTCGCAACCCCGCCATCGGGCGAATATTTCTATGACAATGGCTGGAACCGGCGCGCCATGATCGCCTTCGGCATCGCCGCCGTGTTCTCGGTCGCGACCGTGTGGGTCCCGGGGCTCGGGTTCCTTTCGGGCTTTGCCTGGATCATCGGGGCGATCGTCGGCGGCGCGCTGCATGTCTGGCTGATGCGCGACCGGATGCAGATGATCGCGCAGCGACTTGCCGGTGCATCCGTCGCGGAATAGCTTGAGGCATTCGCACCTGCGCCGGGCCTTCGACCCGATTGTGCGCTTGCCCTTGGTCGTTGGGCAGGTACACTCGGTCAGCCGAGTTGGCATGGTTGATTCAGGTGACTTTCGCCCCCACCTTATGTGACCATGACCGGAAAAGGCCGAGTGTCGCCGTCTGACGGGGCCGGGGCCTTTTTGCCAAGAACAGGAAAACGACCATGCAAGAGTCCCAGAGCCATTCCTTTCCCGTGCTGCCGCTGCGCGACATTGTGGTTTTTCCCCACATGGTCGTGCCGCTTTTCGTTGGACGCCAGAAATCGGTTCGGGCGCTCGAAGAAGTGATGAAGGACGACAAACAGATCCTTCTGGCCAGCCAGATCGACGCCGCCGAGGATGATCCCTCGGAGGAAAGCATCTATCGCACCGGGGTGCTGGCCAATGTGCTGCAGCTGCTGAAACTGCCCGACGGGACCGTCAAGGTCCTGGTCGAAGGCGTGGAGCGGGTGAAGATCGTCGAGTTCATTGCCAACGAGGACTATTTCGAGGCCAATACCGAAACCCTTGAGGAGACTCTGGGGGACGAGGACACCGTCCAGGCCTTGATCCGTTCGGTCGGCGAGGATTTCGAACGCTATTCCAAGATCAAGAAGAACATCCCCGAAGAGGCGCTGTCGGCGGTGTCCGAGACCCGCGAGGCGGCACGTCTGGCCGACCTCGTCTCGGGGCATCTCGGCGTCGAGGTGGCGCAAAAGCAGGAACTGCTGGAAACGCTCAGCGTCGCCGAGCGGCTGGAGAAGGTCTATGGCCTGATGCAGGGCGAGATGTCGGTCCTGCAGGTCGAGAAGAAGATCAAGACCCGCGTCAAGTCTCAGATGGAGCGCACCCAGCGCGAATATTACCTCAACGAACAGATGAAGGCGATCCAGCGCGAGCTGGGCGATGGCGACGAAGGCCAGGGCGAGATTGCCGAGCTGGAAGACCGCATCGCCGCCACCAAGCTGTCGAAAGAGGCGCGCGAAAAGGCCGAGGGCGAGCTGAAGAAGCTGAAGAACATGTCGCCGATGTCGGCCGAGGCGACGGTCGTGCGCAACTATCTCGACTGGATGCTGTCGATCCCGTGGGGCACCAAATCCCGCGTCAAGAAGGATCTGTACAAGGCGCAGGACGTTCTCGACAACGATCACTATGGCCTCGAGAAGGTCAAGGAACGGATTGTCGAGTATCTGGCCGTTCAGCAGCGCAGCCAGAAGCTGCGCGGACCGATCCTGTGTCTCGTCGGCCCTCCGGGCGTCGGCAAGACCTCGCTTGGCAAGTCGGTCGCACGGGCCACGGGCCGCGAATTCATCCGCATCAGCCTTGGCGGCGTGCGCGACGAATCCGAGATCCGCGGCCACCGGCGGACCTATATCGGCTCGATGCCCGGCAAGATCATCCAGGCGCTGAAGAAGGCCAAGACCACCAATCCGCTCATCCTGCTCGACGAGATCGACAAGATGGGGCAGGACTTCCGCGGCGACCCGGCCTCGGCGATGCTGGAGGTGCTCGATCCGGAACAGAACAACAGCTTCGTGGATCATTACCTCGAGGTCGAATATGACCTGTCGAACGTGATGTTCCTGACCACGGCAAACTCCTACAACATGCCGGGGCCGCTGCTTGACCGGATGGAGATCATCCCGCTTGCCGGCTACACCGAGGACGAGAAGCGCGAGATCGCAAAGCGCCACCTGATCGCCAAGCAACGCAAGAACCACGGCCTGCGCGATACCGAGTTCGTGCTGACCGACGGCGCGCTGACCGAGATCATCCGCACCTATACCCGCGAAGCCGGGGTGCGGAACCTCGAACGCGAGATCGCAAAGCTTGCCCGCAAGGCGGTGACCAAGATCGTCAAGAAAGAGGTCGAGACGGTCGTGATCGATGCCAAGGATCTGGAGGATTATCTGGGCGTCCCCCGGTTCCACTATGGCCTGGCCGAGCAGGAGGATCAGGTGGGCGTTGTCACCGGGCTGGCCTGGACCAGCGTTGGCGGCGATCTGCTGTCGATCGAGGCGCTGAAGCTGCCCGGCAAGGGACGGATGAAGACCACCGGCAAGCTCGGCGACGTGATGAAGGAATCGATCGATGCGGCCAATTCCTTCGTGCGCTCGATCTCGCCCGAGATCGGGGTGAAGCCGACCAAGTTCGACACCTTCGACATCCACGTTCACGTCCCCGAGGGTGCAACGCCCAAAGACGGACCGAGCGCGGGCGTGGCGATGGTGACCTCGATCGTTTCGGTGCTGACCCGGATCCCGGTTCGCAAGGACATCGCCATGACCGGCGAGGTCACGCTGCGCGGCAACGTGCTGGCGATCGGCGGGCTGAAGGAAAAGCTGCTCGCGGCGCTGCGTGGCGGGATCAAGACCGTGCTGATACCGGCAGATAACGCCAAGGATCTGCCCGAGATCCCCGACAACGTGAAGCAGGGAATGGTGATCATCCCGGTGGCCAATGTGCGTGACGTGCTGAAACATGCGCTGGTGCGCCAGCCCGAGCCCATCGAATGGGACGAGGTCGCCGAGGAAGAGGCCGCCGCCGCCCGGGCCCAGTCGCTGACGGCCGAAAAGGATGCGGCCGCACAGTCGGCCGCGCACTGACGGTCCGATCTTGACCCCCGATACCGGAAGGGCGCCCCATGGGGCGCCCTTTTTCCTGTCCGTTTCATCGTCCCCAAAGGGAAGGCGAAGCCATTGCGTGCCGCAGCCGGAGGTTGCCGGCCTGCCGGTATCGTGCAGCATGCGGAAAAACCCGCATAGACCCTTGCAGAGGGCGATCCGGGCCGCTAATGACAGCCCCCAAGGGTGATTAGCTCAGTGGTAGAGCGCTTCGTTCACATCGAAGATGTCGGGGGTTCAAATCCCTCATCACCCACCATTAACATCGGTAATGCATTGTTTTCGCGTTGTATTGTACGACCTGAAAATCTCTGCCCACCATTGTACCCCACAGCCCCGAAACGAACGCGCGCGACGAGGTGGTGCAGATAGATCGTCCTCCGGGTTCAGCATGTGCCGCCTGTGCGTGTCCTTATCCCGGTTTCCGGATCATATGACGAGGCGAATCAGCGTTGAACCCGCCTCTACCCAGCATTCACCGCCTCCGACTCGGATCAGAACCACCGCTCTCCCTTCTCGGTCGAGATGCGGGTGCGGTCGTAGGGGAGTGCGCCCCCTGCGGGTGGACAGGTCGGACCGGTTGAATTGCCCCCCCTCCGGGCTTTCAGCGGAAGAAAACTCGTGCCCGGACGCCAGCGAAGCCACAGTATCGAATTCAAGCGCCGGGTCGTCGCCGAGTTTCAGCGCCGACCAGACGCTCAACGCGCCCCGGCTGCCGTCTCTTGCATCAGCGGGACCGGTGCGGCCAGTTCGATCCCCAGCTCACGCATCATGCCAAGGACCGACAGCAGGATCCGCTCCTGTTCGGCCAGAAATACGTGGAAATCGACCGTCTGGACACGCGCCTGCAGCCGCACCCGGATCTGTCCGGGCAGGACGTCGACGGCGTAGATCCTCGGCCAGCCCTCTTTCTTTTCGATCAGGTCGCTGGCCTCGAACAACGCGCGCACCTGTACCAGAAGCCTCTCGATCGTTTCGGGCGCGCTGCTGTCTTTCACCGCCAGGGTCAGGTCCAGATAACAGCCGTCGCGCTGCGTGTAGTTGACGATGTGCATTCGGGCCAGATCGGCATTCGGCACCGTCCACAATGTACCGTCGCGGGCGCGCAGGCGGCTGGAGCGCGGGCCGATCCGTTCAGCGGTGGCGGACTGGCCGCCGATAAGGATGCTGTCGCCGATACGGAACGGCCGATCTGCAAACAGCGACAAGCCGCCGAACAGGTTTTCGAGCGTTGACTGAGAGGCGAGGGCAACGGCGAAGCCGCCGACGCCAAGGCCCGCCACCAGACCGAGGGCCGGTATGCCGACCCTATCGGCACCGATGGTCAGGATCGTGCCGACCGAGACGAAGCTGACGATCCGTGCCGTCAGGCGCAACAGATTGGCGTCATAGCTGTCGTTGGGAATACGCGGCGAAAGGATCACGGTCTCGACGGCGAAATGGATCAGCAACCACGCTAGCCAGGCCACCGTCGCGTACCAGACCAGCGTCGCGATCATCAGTTCGCTGGCGGCAAAGGTTCCGGCGGGATTGATCTGAGCGGCGACGAACCATTTGCTGCCCTGAAGCAGGACCAGAACCATCGCCGGAACGGTCAGGTGCCGCATGTACCGCCTCAGGGGGGGCTCGCCACGAGCACGGCGGAACGCCCGCAAGGTCCACAGCAGCGCGATCACCAGGACGGCGAAGATGATCCCGATGATGGCGAGGATCTTCCACGCCGGGGTGTCGAAATAGCTGGTCTTCAGAGCAGCGGGAAGCGATGCGACGAAGTCCTCGGAAATCAGCGGTCCGGTCGCGTTCATCTGTTCGGTATGAAAGCTGTCGTAGAGCCGCGGGTTCAGGACGTCGTTGGCCGAGACCTCCCGGTAGTACTCGGGAAAATTGGCGATGCTTTCGGCGGTGAACAGATAGTTTCCGCTGTGCGGACCGGTTGCGACATAGGCAATCTGGATGTCCGTGCCCGGAATGGTCCAGCTGGAAGGGGCGGCAGCGCTGTCGCCGTCAGGTCGGGATGCCGCGGGTGCGGGCGTGTCCGTGCCGGGAATGCTGGCCGGATCGAGCGGCGGCAGGCGGGCGAGAATGTCGTAGAGATAGCCGACGGCTGCATTGCCGACCTTGACACGTGTCGAGGGCGGCAGCGCGCTCAGGTCCATCAGTCGCCGGATCCGCCCGATCTGTCGGCGCAGGGAATGCACCTTTGCCGTGGTCTTGTCGGCGACATAGTCGGCGTAGCCTTCCTCGACCCTCCCGGTTGCCGCCAGAAAGGACTGATAGGTATCTCTCGGGCTCGAGCGGTTGATCGGCACGGTCAGCTCGCCCGTCTCGGCGGTGACCGGCGCGGGCAGGGACAGGGCAAGAAACAGCGTCAGGAATAGGTAAACAATGGCTCGCACCTGATACTCCTTTCGGGGCAGGCCCCGCGCGACCTTCCCTGTTCCTGCGGCGGGGGCGCGGAGCACGCGGCCATCCCCGGCATCGCCTAGGGCGCGGTGGCCCGCGCAGGCGATGCGCTCGATGTCATCGCACCCAGGGTGAATGCGAGGGTCGAGGCCGCAATCAGCGAGGCGGCATGGGCATCCGACCGGGCAAGCCGGGCATCCAGCAATCCCGATTCCGCGGCCGTCGCGTCGGTGACCGTGCCAATCCCGTTCTGATAGGCATCAAACGCCGCGTCATAGGTCAACTGCGATGCATCCGTCAGTGCGACGGCGGCGGCGTAGGATTCAAGCGCCGAGCGCAACGTGTCCGAGGCGACGATGATCTCGCGCATCGCGGCGTTGCGGGTCTGTTCGAAACTGGCGGCAGCGGCGGCGGTGGTCGATTTTGCCTGTCGCTTGCGGGCCTCGCGGATGCCGCCGTCATAGACCGGGATCGACACGCCGACCAGCACCCCCGAGGCGGTGGTCGCGCCGCCGATACTGGGCAGGTTTCCGGTCTGAAGGCTGGTATTGTTGGTGCCGGCCACGGCGCTGACATAGACCTTGGGCAGGAAATCGGCGTTGGCTGCGCGCACATTCGCCTCGGTCGCCTTCATCCCGGCATAGCTTGCCAAGACATCCGGCCGACGCGCCAGCGCGGTCTTGATCAGCGCGTCGGTCGGCAGGGCGCGCGGGCTCGGCAGCGGGGCGTTTGCCGAACTGGCGATCTCGATCCGCGATCTCGGCGAGATGCCGACGGCCCCGAGAAGATCCTGATAGGCATCGCGCAGACCGTCCTGCGCCTGCACCAGCCTCAGGTTCGACTGGGCGGCAAGCTGCTTGGCCTGCGCCACCTCGATCGAGGTGCCGGTTCCGTTGGCATACCGCGCTTCGGCGGCGTCCTGGATGCGGCGGCTGTTGGCCAGCGCCTGCTGGGCAATGGCAAGGCTGCTCTTTTGGGCGCCGTACATGTAATAGCTGCGGGTGACGTTGTAGATCAGCGCCTGGTGGGTGCCGTTGAAGTTGACGTTGGCGGCATAGGCATTCTGTTGCGCCGCCTGTCGCCAGGCCTGCCGCTGGCCAAAGTCGAAGATCAGCCATTGCAGGGCAAGGTTCGGCGCGACACCATTTGCCGTCGTGCTGACGTAGTCAGTGCCGCCTTCGAGGTTGGGCAAGGGTGTGACGATGTCTTGCCGCCCGCCGATCACGTTGGCGGTCAGGATCGGCAGGAACGTCGCCTCGACCATCCCGACCGCCAGTGCCGACTGACGTGCCTGCTCCCAGGCGATGCGGGTCGATGGATGGCTGCGTTGCGCAAGGTCGATCAGCGCGGGCAGGCCATAGGGCTTGCCGGACTGGATGCCGGCCGGCAGGCGCGCGACCTCGGGATTGGGCGGGACCGAGAAATCGCCCGCGCCCGTGCCATCCGGCGACCATGCCGTGTCCGGCGAGGCCGAGGTCTGTTTCAGCGCATCCGTCGCGCACCCCGGAACGCCGAATGCCAGCCCAATGAACAGGCCACACCGCGCAAACTTGCCTAAGTTCAGCATTCAAACCTTCGCAATCCGCTCGACCCGCGCAAGCTGTTGTTCAAGGTCACCATAGGTGACCTGTTCCTTTGGTAAACCGGAGGACGGGGCCGTTCCCGGATCGGCCTGTTCCGAAAGCATGTCCGCCGACAGCCGTGTCTTCAGAACATGCAGACGGCGCGCTATATCGCCCGCGTCCTGTTCGGCAAAATAGAGCCGGCTCGCAAGGCCGCGCGTCTCGTCAAGGATCTCGCCGAGACGGTCCAAAACCGCAGGCTCGGCGCGCTGCCGGGCCGGTTCGAACGGCGCCATGTCCAGCAGCTCTTCGGCCTGCGCAAGCGCGATCTGCGCGGCGGTCGCAGCCTCTGTCCGGGCGCGCTGATCGCTGTCGGGCAGGGTGCCGAGCCTGATCAGCGCATCGAACGCCGTCGACAGGTTCAGCAGCACGGCCTTGACCACGCTGCGTGGCCAGAACTGGGTAAAGATCACATAGATCACGAAGATCCCCAGCAGGATGCCATAGATCCGGTTGCTCGCCTGCGAGATCTCGAAGCTCGGCCCGAAGCCGTTCAGCGTGGTCAGCAGAAAGGCCAGCGCGATCTGCACGCCGGCGTAATAGATGCGCTCATTGCCCGACGAGACCCAGGCGCCGACCAGGATACCGCAGAAGACCATCGCCATCAGCCCGCCGATCGAGGTCAGATGCGGCATGACGAAGGCCAGCGCAAACGCCCCCATCGCCGCGCCGATCAGGCAGCCGACGATCCGCAACGTCAGCTTGCGCACGGTTTCGCCGGTGGTTCCAAGGGCCGCGACATAGCAGGTGATCATCGCGGTGTGGATGCCGTTCCACTGGATGCCGGTATAGATCAGGTAACACAATGTCGCCGCCACCGCGGTTTTCAGCGCATAGCGCTGATGGTCGGGATTGCTGAACGCATCGGCGGCCAGCAGCGGGATTTTCCGCGGGCGGGGATCGCCGCCGCCATCGGGCTGCGACAGCCCCGCCAGCGCCGCAAACGCCGTGCGCGTGGCAGCGTCTGCGGGGGGTGGCAGGATGTCGCCCGCGGCTTCGGGGCGACCGCCCCCGGCAATCACATGCGCCGCCGCCCGCAACCGCCCTGCAAGATCCGCCCTGACTTCATCGCCTGTCGTTTCCGGCAGCGCCTCGACCGCGATCAGGATCCGATAGCTGGTCTCGACCGCACCGTTCAGCCAGCGCGACCGGGCAGCCGGCACCAGATGCAGAACCCGGACCAGCATCATCTGTTGCAACGCCTGATCGTTGCCTTCGCCAAGCAGGTCGTCGAACGTGTCCGGCTTGTCCGCCCGGCCGATCCGGTCGGCGGCACAGCGCAGCCTGTCCACGATCTTGTTGCGCACATGGGTCTGGGCGGGAATGCCCAGCACAAGGTTGAACAGGATCATCAGGAACATCGGCATGCAGGCCATCTTCCAGGCCGCCAACAGGCCCTGGTTGCCGATCTGCCCGACCGGCACATTGCTCACCAGGGTCATGATGAACGCGATGATGAGCCCGACAATTGCCGCCTGTTCGCCCAGAGGCGTCGTGGAACTGAGGAACAGGAAGACGTAGGTGGCTAAGAAGATCACCGCAAGCCGCAGCGCCGGGCTGTCGATGCTGACATTGATAAGCGGGATCATCATCACCACGACCCCGGTGGCCAGCAGGATCAGACCGAAGCCCATGATGCAGTTCTGCACGGCATCCTGCTTCATCAGGAAGATGATCAGATAGCAACTGATCGAGGCTTCGGGGATCTTCAGGATCATCGCGGTCGCGGTGACGAAGGCACACAGCAACGCCACCCGCCAGGTCAGGCCGAACCGCCCCGGAAAGGGCTGCAGATCGTCCCAGGCCTGCCGGACGATCTGCGGCCAGGGAGATCTAGCAGCTGTCGTCATCGTGCACGATCGCAACCGCGGATGCGCCCGCGCGCATCAGATCCGCCGGTGGATCGATCAGCCGGATCCGCACGGGAAACCGTTGCTGGACCCGTACCCAGTCCAGCGATTTCGGCACAATCGGCAGCGCCGTCGGCAAATCGATCAGGCCTTTCGAGGCGACGCCCCAGCCAATCCCTTCGACGCGGCCCTGAATGGCGCGCTTTCGGTCGGCCAGCGCATAGACGGTGGCGCAGTCCCCGACGCTGATCTGCGGCAGGGTCGTTTCGGTATAATTGGCCGACGCGACCCAGGTTTGGGTGTCGATCAGGGTAAAGACGGTCTGGGCCGGCAGGATGAAATTGCCGACCGAGGTCGTCAAGCCGACAACGCGCCCGTCGTTCGGCGCGTAAAGCCTTGTCGCATCCAGATTGTGTTCGGCAATCGCGACGGCGGCCTGACGGGCGCGGATCAGCGCTTCGGCCCCGACGTCGTCCCCGATCAGCGCATCGGCGGCGTCGAGCTGACGCAGCGCCTCGTTCAGGCTGACCTCGGCGTCGCGCTGCGCGGTGCGGGCGTCATCGATCTGCTGGGTCGAGACATAGCCTTTGGACTGCATCGGCAACAGCCGGTCGAGGGTCTGCGTGGCAAGGCTCAGATTGGCGTTCGCGCGATTGACCTGTTCCTGTGCAATGGCGGCATTGGCCTCTTCGGCGCGGATATTGCGGGCCTGATCGCTGCTTGCCGCCATGGCAATGGCCAGATCGGCCCGGGTCTGTTCCACCGCCAGGCGATAGGACGTGTCGTCGAGCGTGACCAGAAGATCGCCCTTGTGGACGAAATCGTTTTCCCGGACCGGAATGGCCGTCACCCGCCCGGCAACCGATGGCGCGATTTGAACGACATCCGCGCTTAACGTCACATCGTCAGACATCGGGTTCGCGGCAGCAATAAGGTGGCTGCGATAGGCGAGGGCGGCTGCGGCGGCGATGATTGCAAGGCTGATCATCGCTCCGGCGATTGCCGCCACCCGGCCCGAAACAGGAAGTCTCATCAATCAGCGCCCGAAAAACAGATAGGAAAACAGAAAGGTCAGGCCCAGCGCCATCGACATGTAAACCGGGACGCGCCATTGCAGGATGTCGTCCAGCCGGATCACCACGAACAAGACCCGCAGAATGACAGTTGCGATCACTCCCGCGAAAAGACAGATCAGCCAGGACGGGAAAAAACTGCCAAACATCCCGATCGACGGCGCGGCGGAAATTGCGGGCGTTGCGGTCAGGCCCGACACAATGGCCGCGGCTGCGACGGCAAGATGCCGTGTTGACCAGATAGCACCCGTTTTCCGCACCAGAACCTCCTGTGCCCGGCAGGTTTCCCGGCATTGAAACCCAACGTGGAACGCCATCAGGCTGGCGGCTGACGTCACGGTTGTAGCTTAATTGCCATATAGTTAACGTCGTCGCGATAATTATGGCACGAGCGATTTGCGCTTGTCCAGACGTGAGCGTGGCGCCCTTGCGGCAGCCTTGCGCGGCGCAGCGGGTTTTGTATGAACGTCTCAGCCGGTCGTCGCAGGAAAGCCGCTTTGGCAAGACGTGGACCCTTGTCTCTGTCGGCAATCCTGTGTGGCCAGAGTGGCGCCCGTTTGGCACAGCAAGGGACGCGGCTCGCAAATCGCGGGCCGGGCCTTTCCAGTAGAGGACATTCAGTGTGCTTGCGATCTTTGTCGGAACCGGCGTCAGTCTTTTGAACATTGCCGTCCACGGTCTTTTGACCGTGGCGATGGTAAGTACACTGCACGCCCGCGCCAAACTGGATCACAACGCCAATGCGGTCTTGCGGGTAATCATGACCATGGTGGTGGCCGCCGCAATCCTGATGGCCGCGCATATCATCGAGGTCTGGCTGTGGAGTGTCTGCTACCAGATTGTGGGCGTCACGCCGGACGGCGAAGTGGATTTCACCTTTGCCTTCGTGAACTATACCACGCTCGGTTACGGAAACGTGGTGCCGGTGCCGCCGTGGAAGGTCATTGGACCGATGACCGCCATGAACGGGGTGCTGCTGTTTGGCTGGTCGACAGCGGTCCTGTTCCAGGTGCTTTCGCTCAGTTCGCGGCAGTTCGGCATAAAGTACTGAACGCTGTTGTGTTGAGGCGTCGGACGCTGCCGCGATCTGTGCCCGACCCCTCCGCGATGCCCGTCAAAGGGTGTTCTTGACGATCCGGCCACCCTTCATGACGACACGCAGCGTTGCCTCGGGGGTTGCAAGGAACGACAGGTCGGTCTCGGGATCGCCATCGACGACCAGCAGGTCGGCGAAGGCGCCGGGGACGATCCGGCCAAGCACCCCGTCATAGGGCGCTCTGGGACCCGACATGGCCAGCAGCCTGCCGTTTTCGCCGGTTGCGACGCGCAGGGCGGCAAGCGGGCTCGACATGAAACGGGCGGTCTTGGAAATCTGCTTGCCCTGTGTCTTCGTCGTCGCCGGATTCAGCAGGCTGTCGGTTCCGAAGGCCATCGGCACGCCGTATTTCTGCGCCCATTCATAGGCCTGCACCGTGCCCTGGGCGACCTTCCTTTGTTGCTCCTGCTGGGCGAGGGTCGGGTATTGGTTTGAATCCTCGTCGGCGAGGAAGGGCTGCAGGCTCCACCACACGCCGGCATCGGCCATCATCTGCACGGTTTCCTCATCGGCCAGTTGCCCGTGTTCGATGCTTTTCACTCCGGCGCGAACGCATTTCTGGATCGCGCGGGGAGTATAGACATGGGCGCAGACATAGGTGTTCCAGTCCTCGGCCGCCTCGACCGCGGCGCGCAGTTCGCGTTCGGTGTACTGGACCGTATCGAGCGGATCGTAGGACGACGCCACCCCGCCGCCGGCCATGACCTTGATCTGACTGGCGCCGCGCATAAGCTGCTCGCGGGCACGCAGCAGCACCTGATCGGCGCCGTCGGCAATGGCCGAGACCCCGACCTCGTCGGTATAGGCCAGATCGTCGGGACGCTTTGGCAGGTCGTGCAGCGACCGGAAGTCGCCATGCCCGGAGGTCTGCGAGATCATCGCGCCAGAGGGGAAGATCCGGGGGCCGCTGATGACGCCTTCGTCGATTGCCCGTTTCAGACCGAAGGCCGGCCCGCCGACGTCCCGAATGGTGGTAAACCCGCGCAAAAGCGTCGCGCCAGCCTCTTGCGCCGCCTTCATGTGGACATAGCTGATCTCGGCGGTCATCGCTGTCGCCACCGTGACGTTGCAAAGCGTCGCATGCCAATGCGCGTCGATCAGGCCCGGGATGACCGCGCGCCCCCCGCAATCGATGGTCTGTGCGTGCTCAGGTCCCTGACCGCGTTGCGGCAAGGCCGTGATGCGCCCGTTCTCGATCAGGACGTCGATGCCATCCTGCATGGCCAGTGTGTCGCCATCGAACAGGCGCAGATTGCTCAGAAGCAGCGGCTGACCCTCGCCGCTTGCCCGCGCCCAGGTCGGGGCAAGGCCGAACCCGGCGAACAGGCTCAACGTGGCCCCAAGCCCCCCCAGAAGCTCGCGGCGGGACAGATCCGCCTCGATCCTACGATAGGCGGCAAGCGTCACCGGGGCACCGCAAAGGCACCCGTTTCCGGCAAAGCCATGGCCGGGGGAGGGGTGATTGGGACAGGCACAATGTGTCATAGTCTACTCCGGTTCTGCTGTCTGTTCGGGTCCCGGCGCCCTCTGGCCCCGTCGTCTGCCGCGCGGGCTTGCCAGCATCGGTCTGCGTCAGCCCGTCGCTGCCTGCCGTGCCGGGGCCGACTGCGCGCTTTCGCGCATCAACAGCAGCGCCCCGGTCAGAAAGCCGAGCGCCCCAAGCCAGAGGCCCGCATTCGCCCCATAGGGCATCCAGCCCGGTTCCGGTCCTTCGGGGACATAGGCCAGGATGCCGCCGCCGAGAAAGAAGATGCAGCCCAGGAAGTTGATGAAGACGATCCACCAGTCGAGTTCCCGGGGCTTCCACGACCAGTAGCCGTGGCCCGCCTCGATATAGGCCAGATAGCCCGAAACCAGAAACAGCACCGACCCGATCATCCCCGGCACCCAGATCGTCAGGTCCTGCATCTCCCAGCCCCGGGCCGGGTGCAGCGCGTCGAACGTGTTGAAATTGAAGGCGACCGTGCCGACGAACTGGGTGAAGGTGGAAAGCCAGCCCGGGCTTTTCGGATGCCAGCCGATGAACGACACGCGCCCTGGCCGCGTGGCGTCCTTCGGATCGACGGTGAACTCCGGTGCATTCGCGGCCTGGAAATGCTGCATGTAGCCGGCCGTGGTGAATGGGAGCGACCCCAGGAAGAAGATGGCATTGATGGCGAAGGTCGAGGGCGTCATCGCCCAATGAGGCGGCAGCACCGAGACTGTCGCCCCCAGCATGAACAGCATCGAACCGATGGCAAAGAGCAGCCCGGTCAGCCAGTTGTAGCCGCGGGCCTGCCAGAAGGCGGGCGCGACGGCATCGTGCCCCCGCTCGGCCGGCAACAGGCCCTTGCGGCTTTGCCGCGCCCGCCACAGAAGCGGGCGGCCGCGGTGGACATAGCTGCGCCGTGTCACGAAGGGCCAGGGCCCTTCGATCAGCATCTCCGGCAGACCGCCGCTGCGGGCGCGCCCGCTCATCGCGGGTCTCGCGAAAGGAAGGGTGCGGGCATCGCGCGCCTCAGTGGTGGAAGCCCGAGGCCTCTTCGCTGGTCAGGGGCGTCTGGATCGGATGCGCGTCGAAATGCGCGATCGCGGCCGTCATGTCCTCGATCAGCAGCGCGCAGAGGTCATGGCTGACACCGTTGCGCACCAGGATCCGCTGGATCGCCTGGTCCTGGCAGTTCGCCGGCAGCGTATAGGCCGGCACCTGCCAGCCGCGCACCCGCAGCCGGTCGGCCAGATCGAACAGCGTGAAGCCGGGATCGGTGCCGTCCTTCAGCTTCCACGACACCGCCGGGATGCCCCGCGCCATGGCGCCGTCAAAGACGATTTCGAACGGTCCCATCGCGGCGATTTCCGCGGCAAGGTAGTTGGCGCTGTTGTAGCAGGCGGTATGAACCTTGCGGTATCCCTCGCGGCCAAGCCGCAGGAAGTTGTAGTACTGGCAGACGATCTGGCCGCCCGGGCGCGAGAAGTTCAGCGCGATGTCGCGCATGTTGCCGCCGAGGTAGTTGACCCAGAACACCATGCTGTCGGGCAGGTCGGCCTCCTGCCGCCACATCACCCAGCCGCAGCCAAGCGGCGCCAACCCGAACTTGTGCCCCGAGGCGTTGATCGAGCGGACCCGCGGCAGCCGGAAATCCCATTCGAGTCCGGGCGCGCAGAACGGCGCCAGAAACCCGCCCGAGGCGCCGTCGACGTGGATCGGAATGTCGATCCCGGTCTCGGCCTGATATTTGTCGAGCGCATCGCTGACCGCCTTCACGGGCTCGTATTCGCCGGTAAAGGTCACGCCCAGCGTCGGCACCACGCCGATGGTGTTCTCGTCGCACAGCTTCAGCACCTCCTCGGGCGTCATCAGCAGGCGGCCGTTCTCCATCGGGATCTCGCGATGTTCGATGTCCCAATAGCGGGTGAACTTGTGCCAGCAGATCTGCACCGGGCCGGTGATCAGGTTGGGCTTGTCGGTCGGCTTGCCCGCGGCCTTTTGGCGGGCTTCCCAGCGCCGCTTCATCGCCAGTCCGCCCAGCATCGCGGCCTCGCTCGAGCCCACCGTCGAGGTGCCGGTCGCGGCCCCGCCCGGCGCGTTCCACAGATCGGCCAGCATGCGCACGCAGCGCGCCTCGATCTCGGCGGTCTGGGGGTATTCGTCCTTGTCGACCATGTTCTTGTCGATGCAGGCATCCATCAGCTGGTGGATTTCCGGCTCTTCCCAGGTCTGGCAGAAGGTCGCGAGGTTCTGGCGCGAATTGCCGTCGAGCATCAGCTCGTCCCGGACCGCTGCCAGAACCCGGCGCGGGTCATGCTCGGCGGCAGGAAATTCCGCCTTGGGCAGCGCCGTCGACAGGTCGTTTGCGCCATAGATCTCGTCATCGGGGTTCTCGCGGTCCTGCACGAATTCATCCTGACTCAATGTTCCGTCTCCTTCAGCGCCGGAAATGGTTTGCGGCGAAAGCTGTGTCGCGGGCGTCCGGGTCACTCTGTGACGGGCGGAGCGCCGTCGCAACCGCGATTGCCCCGGCTGCGGGGCATCGCCTCATGCGGCCTTGGCGCCCTTCAGAATCTCGGTGCAATCGCCGGCCTGGCCATCGAGATGCCCGATCGGCAAAATCCTCGGTCCGTCGAGACCGGCCATTGCGGTCAGATCGAACCTAGTGAAGTTCAGGTTGCGGTAGGTTCGCAGATGGAACTGCTTGCGGTCGAGATCGGACAGATTGGTCCAGCAGGTGAACTCGGTGGCATAGGTCGTCTTCGACGTCTCCGTCAGGCCTGCCACTTCCAGATGCCCGCCACCCTCGGTCGGGTAATCGATTGTCACGCCACGGGCGCGATCGAAGTTGTTCATGATATGCGCCAGCGTCGCGACGGCCATATCCGGGGTGTCGGCCTTTTCGGTATATTGCGAATAGAACGCGGCGCGGACAAACCGGCCGACCGATGTGTTCGAGGCCGGCAATCCCGCGGTCGCGATGCCCGAATCCGGCTGCACGGCCTTGTAGGATCCGAAGACCGCGCTGGATTTGTCGACATTGCCGAGGAAGGTGTAGTTATTGAGATTGGTCAGGTGCCAGCTGAATTCGGGCCCGTTTGTCATCACGCCGACGGGGTTGTCATAGACGCTCATCTGGCCACGGTTGAATTCGATCACGAAGGCCTCGCCCGAGGCATCGTGCACGACATAATGGAACGGGGATTCGACGCCGCCCAACAGCGACAGCGCCTCCAGCATGACGGGCTGATCTTGCAGCGCTGCCTTGACCTCTGCGACCGTCGCAAACTGGCTCAGCGCCCAGGATCCCAAGTCCGATGCCGACAGCACCGCGCGCGTCGCATCGACCGATGCCTGCGTGCCGCCGGCCGCGGGATAGGACAGCAGGCTGAAGGTCAGGCCCTGATCGTTCATGCCTTCAAGCGCCTTGAAATCGGCAACCCCAAGCGGTGCATCGGGCGTTGGCATCCGGCCTGGCATGGTGACGGCGAGAAAACTGTATCTGGCGGTGTACTCGACGGCCGCATGGCCCTTGATGTCAGAGGAGAACGGCACTCCGCTTGGAAGAAACACGATCTGATAGGGCAAATCCGAAGTCAGTTCCAGGGTTCGACCGAAATAGACCTTGCCCGCGGTGTCACGGTACGTCAGCGAAGTGCACATAATACGCAGTCCAATCTTTTTACCTTGAGATTGCCGTAAAGGTGGGATGTCCGAACGCGCTGTTGTTGATGAGAGAAGGTTTATATGTCGTTTTGCCATTGTCAACCGATCGGCCCGGCGTTGTTTCGCAAATCCATTGGGGATTCATTTCGCAATTCCCTGGGGGATTCATCTCGTGAATTCCGCATGCTAGCGACCGGGCATGAGCAGACCTCCGAAGCCGACATGCAAGACCGCCAACTGGCAAAGCTACGATCAGGCTCTGAGGCAGCGGGGGTCGCTGACCGTCTGGTTCGATCCCCCGATGCCGTGGGAATCCGTGCCGTCCGGGCCGCGCGGCCGCCAGCAAGCCTGTAGCGACGCGGCAATCCAGGCCTGCCTGACCCTCAAGGTTCTGCTGGGGCTGCCTGCGTGTTGATAGCACCGGCATCAAGGTGGACGGCGAAGGCGAGTGGCACAGGCGCAAGCATGGCGGCTCGAAACGTAGGGTCTGGCGTAGGATCCACCTGGGGATCGACGAGGAAACGTTGGAGATCCGGGCGGTCGAGGTCCCCTCCAGCAATGTCGGCGACGCTCCTGCGCTTCCGGAACTGCTCGCCCGGATCCCGGCGGACGAGGTGATTGCAACCGTCACCGCCGACGGAGCCTACGACACGCGCGCCCGCCACGACACCACCGCTGCCCACGGTGCGGCTGCCGTTCGCCGGGCAAAAGGTCCCGCGGACCTTTTGCGGGCCCGCCTCCCTTCCGCCGAGGCGGAATGCGAGGCCCTGGAAACCGGACACGGCCGGAGCCCGGGCGCGCAACGAGGCCCTGCGGGCATCGAGATACCCCGGCCGCGCGCTCTGGCGGAACTGGAGCGGGTATCACCGCCGGCGCAGGGTGGAACCGAAAATGACCTGCGTGAAGCCGCTCTGGCAGCGACCGACGTCCCGGATCCCGGGACGACCACGCGGGGCGCCACGACAGGGCACCGGCCGTGGCACGTGACAGCGCTTGGACGCCGCTCAGGCGCGCGGGTGGGACTTGCGATAGACGTCCATCAGCCGGGCGGTATCGACCGCGGTATAGGCCTGCGTCGTCGACAGCGAGGCATGTCCCAGCAGTTCCTGGATCGTGCGCAAATCGCCGCCGGCGCCCAGCAGGTGGCTGGCAAAGCTGTGGCGCAGGGCGTGCGGGGTTGCCGTCGCCGGCAGGCCGAGCTGCATCCGCGTCTGTTCCATCGCGCGGGCGATCAGGCGGGCATTCAGCGGCCCGCCGCGCTTGCCCCTGAACAAGGCCTGATCGCGCTCCAGCGGAAAGGGGCAGAGCCGGGCATAGATCGCGACCGCCTCGCGGGCTGGCGGGATCACCGGCACGACCCGCTCCTTGCCGCCCTTGCCGACGATCCTGACGCTTTCGCCCAGCGGAAAATCGGCACCGGTCAGCCCGAGCGCCTCGGAGATCCGCAAGCCGCAGCCATAGAGCAGGGTCACGACGGCCGTATCGCGCGCCGCGATCCAGGCCTCGCCCGACTGCAGCGACACGGTGTCGAGAACGGCACGCGCGGCATCCTCGGCCAGCGGGCGCGGCAGCTTGCGGCGGAACTTCGGTGCCCGGGCCGACAGGATCGCGGTGGCGTCGAAACCCTCGCGCTCGGCCAGCCAGCCGGTGAAATTTTTGACCGCCGACAGCTCGCGCGCGAGCGACCGGGCGGAAAGCCCGCGTGCGCGTTCCTGTGCCATCCAGGCGCGCATGTCGCCCACCGTCAGCCGGGCCAGCACGCCAAGCCCGAGACTGTCGCCATGGTGCAGGGTCAGGAAGGTCAGAAACCCCAGCAGATCGTGGCCGTAGGCGACAGTCGTATTCTCCGCCACGCCGTCGATCGCTTTCAGGTGATCGAGCCAGCGGGCCAGCGCATCGGTCAGCGCCGGTGAGATATGGATCAGCTCAGCCAGCGTCGCATCTGCCGTTCGAAGATCCCTGCCAGAAATGCGAGCAGATCTGTCGCATGGCTGGGGCAGAAATGTTCGGGATCTTCGGCGCCCAGCACCAGCATGCCGGGCAGGCACCCGTCGCCGAAATCGAGCCGCAGCAGCGCCTCGGACCCCAGCCATGCCGCCGTCGGGCCATAGACCTCTGCAGCGTCCGGCCGGACCCGGCGCAGGACGATGTCGCGCCCGGGCGCCGCGCCGCGGCTGTTGCGCAGATAGCTGGCGACAAATCCGGGTTCTGTCAGCAACAGGCTGTCGCCATACTGGCCCGCCTCGACGGCGCCGCTTCCGGGCGCGGTTTCCAGCACCAGACGCAGGCAGTCGATCCTGAGGATCGACGCCACATCGCCGGCGAGGGTCGCGAGGAACTCCTCGAACGTCACGGGTTCCATGAGGGACAGGACGGCGCGGTGGATCTGCTGGGTTCCGGCAAGATTGTCATAGGCCGCGGCGATCACCGAACGGTGGGTATCCTCGAGCCGGTCGAGCCGGGTCTCCAGACGCGCCATCGCGACCCCGCGCAGGTCGATCACGTTGCCGCCCAGCGATCTGTCGTTGGCGGCAACGAGTGCCCGCATGATGTCGCGATCCTCGAGGATCACATCGGGTTCTGCGAGGATCTTGTCGCGAAACCCGTTCAGACTGCCGGCCTGATTGCTCATTCTTGCCTCATGACTTCAAGTTCGACCGGCAAGCCTGTGCCAGGTCAAAGAATTTTCTGTCCTGTTTTTGCCCAATCCTTGAGGAAGGCGTCCAGTCCTTTGTCGGTCATGACGTGGTTCGCCATGGATTTGATGACCGCTGGTGGCGCCGTTGCCACATCGGCGCCGATCAGGGCGGCCTCCTTCATGTGATTGGCCGAGCGGATCGAGGCGACCAGGATCTCGGTGCCGAAGCCATAATTGTCATAGATCTGGCGGATCTCGGCGATCAGATCCATGCCGTCGATGTTCAGATCGTCCAGCCGCCCGACGAAGGGTGAAATGAAGGTCGCACCGGCCTTTGCCGCCAGCAGCGCCTGGTTGGCCGAGAAACAGAGCGTGACGTTGACCATCCGGCCCTCGTCGGTCAGCACCTTGCAGGCCTTGAGCCCGTCCCAGGTCAGCGGCACCTTGATCGTGATGTTATCGGCGATCTTCGCCAGTTCGCGGCCTTCGGCGATCATGCCATCGGCATCGAGCGCCACGGTCTCGGCCGAGACCGGGCCGTAGATCATCTCGCAGATCTCCTTGGTGACTTCCTTGATGTCGCGACCGGATTTCATGATCAGCGACGGGTTGGTCGTGACGCCATCGACCATGCCGAGGGCATTGAGTTCGGCGATGGCCGCGACGTCGGCGGTATCAACGAAGAATTTCATGTCGTGTCTCCTCTGGGACTCCTGACGCGATGCGGCCAGTGTAACTCCAATCGCCTGCCGAAAGGGAGTCACGCGCCGAGGCCGAGGCGGCGGGCTGTTGTATGGCAGGGGGCAAGGACGACGCCTTGGGGGGCGATCCGGCACCTTGCCCTTGCGAGCGCTTGTGCGTTACCTCGGGTGGGTCCCGGCGGTGCCCCGCGGCGTTCGCGCGGGTGTCGGGGCAGGGCAGCCGGGAGCAGGCGGAATGCAGGGAAGCGAGGTCTTCGCAGAAGGCGCGCCGGTGGCGGTTCTGACCGCACAGCCGCTCGACCGGATGCTCGACTATGCCGCGCCCGAGGGCGGCTGTTCGGCGGGCAGCCTTGTCGTCGTGCCGCTGGGGCCGCGGCGGGTACTGGGCGTGGTCTGGGGGCCGGGGCAGGGCGGGTTCGATCCGGACCGGCTGCGCGCGGTCGAACGCGTGCTCGACGTCGCGCCGATGCGGGACGAGATGCGCCAGTTCCTGACCCGTGCCGCGGATTACACTATGACGCCGCTGTCGGCGATGCTGCGGCTTGCGACCCGGGCGCCGGGGCTGGCCGATCCGCCGGCGATGCGGCGGATCCTGCGGCGCGGCGAGGGGCAGCCCGACCGCAAGACCGATGCGCGGAGCCGGGTGATCGCGGCGCTGGAAGAATACGGCGGGCTCGCACTCACCCCGCGCGAATTGGCGGAAACGGCCGGGGTCGGCAGTGGCGTCATCAAGGGGCTGGTGGCGCAGGGCGTGGTGATCGAGGAGGCCGCGCCGCGCGATGCGCCGTTTTCGCGGCTCGATCCCGCACGGGCGGGGGTGCCGCTGAGCGAGGCGCAGGCGGCGGCGGCCGCGGCCCTGCGGGACGCCGTCAGGCGCGGCGCCTATGGCACCACGCTGCTGAAGGGCGTCACCGGATCGGGCAAGACCGAGGTCTATCTGGAGGCGGTGGCCGAATGCCTTGCCGCGGGTCGTCAGGCGCTGGTGCTGTTGCCCGAGATCGCGCTGACCGGCGAGTTCCTGTCACGGGTCGAGGCACGGTTCGGCGCGCAGCCCGCCGAGTGGCACTCGGGCGTCACCATGACCGAACGGCGCCGGGTCTGGAAGAGGGTGGGCGAGGGCGGGGCGCAGATGGTTGTCGGCGCCCGCTCGGCGCTGTTCCTGCCGTTCCGCGATCTTGGCCTGATCGTCGTCGACGAGGAACACGACGGGTCCTACAAGCAGGAAGACGGGGTTCTTTACAACGCCCGCGACATGGCGGTGCTGCGCGCCTCGCTGTGCGATGCGCAGGTGATACTGGCCTCGGCCACGCCAAGCCTTGAAAGCTGGGCCAATGCCGAGGCGGGCAAATACGCCCGGCTCGAGCTGTCGGCACGCCACGGCACCGCCGAACTCCCCGAGATGCGCGCCGTTGACATGCGGGCCGAGGCGCTGCCGACGGGGCGCTGGATCTCGTCGGTGCTGGCGCGGGCCGCGGCCGAGCGGATCGCCCAGGGCGAGCAGGCGCTGCTGTTCCTCAATCGTCGCGGTTATGCGCCGGTGACGCTGTGCCGGGCCTGCGGCCATCAGATCGGCTGCGAGCAGTGCGACGCGCGGATGGTCGAACACCGGTTCCTGAAGCAACTGGTCTGTCACCAGTGCGGCGCCACAAAACCCATGCCCGAGGCCTGTCCCGCCTGCGGGGTCGAGGGGCGTCTGGCGGCGGTCGGTCCCGGCGTTGAGCGGCTCGCCGAAGAGGTCGTGGGGCTGTTCCCCGATGCGCGGGTTGCGGTGCTGTCCTCGGATCTGTTCGGGTCGGCGCGGGCGCTGAAGGAACGGATCGCCGAGATCGCGGCGGGGGGCGCAGACCTGATCATCGGCACCCAGCTGGTCGCCAAGGGCCACAACTTTCCGCTGCTGACGCTGGTCGGGGTGATCGACGCCGATCTGGGGCTGCAGGGCTCGGACCTGCGCGCGGCCGAGCGGACATTCCAGCTGGTCCGCCAGGTGGCGGGCCGGGCCGGACGGGCCGAGGGGCGCCCGGGGCTGGCGCTGGTGCAGACCTATCAGCCCGAACATCCGGTGATCCGGGCGATCCTGTCGGGGGACGAGGAGGGGTTCTGGCGCGCCGAGGCGGCCGAACGCCGGGCCGCGGGCGTGCCGCCCTATGGCCGGATGGCCGGGATCGTGCTGTCGGCGACCGATGCGGCGCAAGCCTTTGAACTGGGGGCCGAGATGGCGCGCCGCGACGGCCCGCTGCGGGCGATCGGGGCGCAGCTCTACGGCCCCGCCCCGGCGCCGATTGCCCGGATCCGGGGCCGCCACCGGGTGCGGCTGCTGATCAAGGCCGACAAGGGCGCACCGCTGCAGGCCGCGTTGGCGCGCTGGCTGGCGCAGTTCCGGCCGCCGAACGGGCTGCGGCTGAGCGTCGATATCGACCCGCAGAGTTTCTACTGAGGGTTTGCCGGGCACCGGGGGGGGGGCGCCAGCGGGTCCTTTCAGGCGTCCCCGATGTCGGATCAGTCGTCGTCCGTTGTCGCGACGACGGCCAGACAATCGCCGGTCTGGATCAGGCCGGGAAAGTGCCGCGCCGCCAGAATGCCGGAGCGCTGCGCGAAATATTCGAGCGGCACCACACCCGTGCGATCCAGCGGCCAGATCCGGGCAATCGGCTCGCCCCGCACCAACCTGTCGCCGAGGTCGACCAGCGGCTCGACCAGCCCCTCGGTGGTAGCGAAGTGATAGCAATCCTGATCCGGCATATCGAGAACGCGGCTTCTTTCGACCTCGGGTTCGGCGTTCAATATCCCCATATGCGCCAGAACGTTTCGCGCGCCCCTGCGGCCGATGCGGGCCGACCGCGCCGTGGCGGTGCCGCCACCGCCAAGCTCGGTGGTCACGAAGATCTTGCCCTGGCTTTCCACCGCCGTGTCGTACATGCCGACATTGTCGATCTCGCGCAGCATCAGGGTGTAGGGCGCGTTGAACGCCTTGGTGGCGGCAACGCAGGCCTCCTGCTGGTCGGGATCGTCGAGGTGGTGGGCGCAGGCGAAGGGCAGGAAATCGAGGGTCTTGCCGCCCGAGTGATAATCGACCACGACATCGGCCATCGGCAGCAGGACGTCATTGAAATAGTTCGCGATCTTTTCGGTCGCGGTGCCGTCGGGCTTGCCCGGGAAGGCCCGGTTCAGGTTGACGTTGTCGATGGGCGAGACCCGAGTCGAGGCCCGGAACGCCGGATAGTTCATATATGGCACGATGATGACCCGGCCCGAGATCTCGTGCGGCTGCAGCTCCCACGCGAGCGATTGCAGGGCAATCGGCCCCTCGTATTCGTCGCCGTGGTTGGCGCCGGTCAGCAGGGCTGTCGGCCCCTCGCCATTCCGGATCACGCAGATCGGGATCATGACAGCACCCCAGGCGCTTTCGTTGCGCGAATGGGGCAGGCGGAGAAAGCCGTGGTACTTGCCGTCCTCGTCGAGCGGCAGCGTGGGCGTGATCGGGTTCTGGGGCATTAGTCTTTCACCATCAGCTTGCGCGGGACATCGGCAAGGCATTCGGGGGCGCCATCCTCGCGGATGACGATGCTTTCGGTGATCTCGAACCCCCAGTCGTCCATCCACAGGCCGGTCATGAAATGGAATGTCATGTTCGGCTGCAGCACGGTCTTGTCGCCGGGGCGCAGCGACATGGTCCGCTCGCCCCAGTCGGGCGGATAGCTGAGCCCGATGGGATAGCCGGTGCGGTTGTCCTTGACGATGCCATAGCGGTTGAGCACGGCGAAGAAGGCGTTGGCGATGTCCTCGCAGGTATTGCCGGCGCGGGCGGCGTCAAGTCCGGCCTCCATCCCCTCGAGCGTCGCCTTTTCGGCGTCGAGAAAGGTTTGGCTGGGTTTGCCCAGATAGATCGTGCGCGACAACGGGCAGTGATAGCGGTGATAGCAGCCGGCAATCTCGAAGAAGGTGCCTTCGCCCGATTTCATCGGCTTGTCGTCCCAGGTCAGGTGGGGGGCTGCCGCATCGGTGCCCGACGGCAGTAGCGGCACGATGGCGGCATAGTCGCCGCCGAAGCCGAGGCCGTCGTCATAGCGCAGCGCGGCATCGTAGATGTCGGCCACCAGATCGCATTTGCGCACGCCGGGCTCGCAGATCTCGAAGATACGGGCATGCATGCGCTCGACGATGCGGGCGGCATTGCGCATGTAGCTCAGCTCCTGCGGCGACTTCACCGCCCGCTGCCAGTTGACCAGCGCCGTGCCGTCGACGGGCGGATGCACCAGCAGCCGTTCGAGGATCTGGTGCCCGCGCGCGGTGTACCAGTAATTGTCCATCTCGACGCCGACGATGCCCTGGTCCCAGCCGCGTTCGGCCAGTTTGGCGGCGAGGTATTCGACGCTGTGGCGCTCGGCCGACTGAACGTAGTGGTCGGGATAGCCGATGATGTATTCGTCGGGCATATAGCAGGTGCGCACCGCGCCGTTCGCGTCCTGCCCGCGCCCGAACCAGACCGGCGGGCCATCGGGGCCGACGACGACGCATTGCTGCACATAAAAGGTCCAGCCGTCATAGCCCGTCAGCCAGGCCATGTTCGACGGGTCCGAGACGATCAGGGTGTCGATGCCGGCAAGGGCCATGGCCTTGCGGGTCTTGTCGAGCCGGGCCGCGTATTCTGCCGCGGTAAAGCGGGGTGTGGCATTGGGCATGGGGGCCTCTTCAGCTGTCGAACGGGGTGCCGGCGCCGGCGCGTTCGGCGCGGGCGAAGGCCAGGGTTGCGATGGCGGTGTCCTGAATGCCGGTGCCGGTCAGATCGGCAATCGTGATCTGGCTGTCCGATCCGCGTCCGGGGGCTGTGCCGCGCACCACCTCGCCCAGTTCGGGAAAGGCGGCATCCGGCGCGACAAGACCGGCGGCAATGGCGTTCTGCAACTCGCCAAGGTTGCGGGTCTGGCTGAGACGGTCGGGGACGTAGAGGTCGGCGCGAGCGATGCAGGCAGGCGCCAGCTCTCCCTTGCCATGCTGGTCCGATCCCATGGCGGTGACATGCTGGCCGGGCTGCAGCCAGTCGGCCTGCAGGATGGGCCGGGTGGCGGGCGTGGTTGTGACGATCACATCGGCGCCGCGCACGGCCGTCTCGGCGTCGGGTTCGGCCGTGACCGGGATGCCGAGGCTTTCGGAAAGCCCGGCTGCCAGCGCCGCGGCCTTGTCGGCATCGCGGCCCCAGATGCAGGCACTCTCCAACGTGCGAACCAGCGACAGCGCCGTCAACTGCAATCGCGCCTGCACGCCGGTGCCAAGGATGCAGGCCCGCCGCGCATCGCGGCGCGCCAGATGGCGCGCGGCCACGGCGCCTGCGGCCGCGGTGCGCACATCGGTCAAATAGCCGTTGTCGAGAAGCAGCGCCTGGGTCTGTCCGGTCCGGGCAGAGAACAGGATCATCAGGCCCGAGGTCGAGGGCAGGCCGATTTTCGGATTGTCGAAGAAACCGGGCGAGATCTTGATCGCGAAACCGTCGAGGCCGGGCACAAAGGCCGTCTTCACGTCGACCTCGCCATGGTGGGCCGCGATCGCCATCGACAGGATCGGCGGCATGACGACGCCACCGTCGGCAAGTGCGCCAAAGGCATCCTCGATGCAGGCAATGCTGTCGCGGTCGAGCGAGACCACGGCGCGCAGATCGGCCTCGGTCAGCAGCAGGATACGCGGCATCAGGCGGCCTCCTCTGCCATCAGGTCCACGTCTTCGCCGTTGACGATGCGGCGGTGCAGATCCATGTCGATGTTGCGCCCGGTGAGCGGCAGAACCAGCGGCCCCGTCACGCGCAGCTTTCCCGCCAGCAGGGCCGCGACGCCCACGGCGGCGGCGCCTTCGACGATCTCGCGTTCCGCGTGATAGCAATGCCGGATACCGGCGGCGATCTCGGGTTCCGACAGCACGATCACCTCGTCCACCAGATCGCGGACCATGGCAAAGCTGTGCCGGTTCTGCAGCCCGATGCCGCCGCCGAGCGAATCCGCAAGGCTGGGAAGCTCGGTCACCTGCACCGGCCGGCCCGCCTGCAGGCTTGCCTGCATCGCGGCGCCGCGTGCCATCGAGATGCCGATGACCCGCAGGCCCGGGCAACGCGCCTTCATCGCCGCAGCAACCCCGGCGATCAAACCGCCGCCCGACAGCGGCACGGCCACACAGGCTGCGTCCGGCACATCCTCGGCCATTTCCAGCCCCAGCGTGCCCTGACCGGCGATGATGCGCGGGTCATCGAAGGGCGGCACCATCTCCATGCCCCGCTCCTCGACCAGCCGCAGGGCTTCGATCTCGGCGTCGTCCTGGCTGTTGCCGATGATCCGTGCCTCGGCGCCGAGCGCCTCGATGGCCGCGATCTTGTTGCCGGGCACCAGCCGCGACATGCAGATGACACAAGGTACGCCAGCGCGGCGGGCGGCATAGGCGAGTGCCCGCCCGTGATTGCCGGTCGAGGCAGCGGTGACACCGGCCTTGCGCCCTTGCGCGCCAAGCTGGGCGACCGCATTCGACGCCCCCCGCAGCTTGAAGGCGCCGGTGTGCTGGCGATGTTCGAGCTTCAGCCAGACCGGGGCGCCCGCGATGTCGGTCAGAGCATCTGACAGGTCGCACTCGGTCCGCCGGATGACGTCGCGGATGCGCGCGCGGGCGGCTTCGATCTCGGTCACATCGACGCTCATGCTGTCCCCTTTACGTCAAAGACCCGGCCAAAGCCGCGCGGCATCGGCAGCCCCGCCTGGAGCAGTAGCGACCGGAACAGAACCTGGTTCGAGCAGAGGACAGGTTTGCCCAAAGCCGCCTCGATCCGTTCCACCAGCGGTACGGCCGGCAGCGCGGTGCAGGACAGAAACAGCGCCTCGGCCTGCGGATGGTCGGTGGCAAGCGCAGCCGCGATGACCTCGTCGGGGGCGATCCGCGCCATGTCGCGGTCGTCCGAAAAGCCGAGGCAATGAGCCTTGATCACGTCGATCCCGAAGTCCGCGAAATAGGCCACCATGGGTTCCGTCGTCTGCGGCAGATAGGGGGTCAGCAGCGCGATGCGGGTCAGCCCCATGTCTGCCAGCGCGCCGCGTGCCGCAAGGGTCGGGGTCATCACCGGGCAGGTAACGCCTGCACTGGCAACTGCGTCGGCGACGACTTTGTCCCCGATCACGGCCGAGGCTGCGGTACAGCCGAACCCCATCGCCGAGAACGGCCCGCTGTGCGCCAGCAGCCCGGCGGCGGCGGCCAGCCGCGGCTGCATCCGCGCCAGGTTTTCGGGCGTGGTCGGGTTGGCGTATTCGACCCGGGTGACATGCAGCGCCGCCTCGACCGGAAGCAGACGGCGCGCGTCGCCCTCGATGGTCAGATCGGTCGATAGCGCGATCAGCCCGATCCGCGTCACCGCCTCGGGCGGCAAAAGCCGTGGCTGACGATCTGCCACGGTGATCTGTCCGGAAGTTTCGGCGTGCATCATGGCCTCAGACCAGCATCACGGTGCACTCGGTGGTGCCCGGCACCTTGTGGGCGACGCTGCCGACCAGATAGCCCTCGATCGAGCCCAGCCCGCGCTTGCCCATGATGATCAGATCATAGTCGTGTTCCTTGGCAAAACCGGTGATCGTGCGCGAGGCATAGCCGGCCTTCACATAGGCCCGGACCTTGGAAACGTTGGAATCGAGCGCCTGCTGCTTGGCGAATTCGGCCACGTCGCGGGCATGGCCGCGCATGATGTCGTCCATGTTGCCGGGATCGCTCGGCCGTACCATCGAGAACGAGGCCTCGAGCATCGAATGATGCCGATAGACGGTCAGGATCGCCAGGTCGGCATCGCAGAGCTTTGCCAGCTCGATGGCCTTCCACAGCGCCTTTTCACTGCCCTTCGATCCGTCGAAGGGTACGAGTATCCGCTTGAACATTGTCCCTGCTCCTTATTTCGCGAATGCCAGATCCCGCAGGAACAGGGCGATCCCGGGGAAGAAGATCAGCGCCACGGACACGCTGAGCAGGATCAGGATGAAGGGCGGCGTTCCCTTGATCACCTCGATATAGGGCCGCTTGAACACCGCGATGGCCGTGAAGATATCGCAACCGAACGGTGGTGTTGCCGACCCGATGGCCACCTGCAGCGTGATGATCGTGCCGACCAGAACCGGGTCGAGGCCGACCGAATTGACCACCGGCGAAAAGATCGGCACCAGCACCAGGATGACCACGATCGGATCGACGAACATGCAGCCGATGAAGAAGGCGATCGAGATCACGAACAGCACGCCGATTGCCCCCATCTGGTCGATGCCGATGGAGCCGAGGATGTGCTGCGGGATCTGTGCGAAGGAGATGACCCAGGAAAACGCCGACCCGGCGCCGACAAGGATGAACACCACGGCGGTGATCAGGCCGGTCGATTTCGCCGTGTCCCAGACGCCCTGAAAATTCATCTCGCGAAACACTATGGTTTCGAGAAACAGCGCGTAGAGCACGCAGGCCGCCGCCGCTTCGGTGGGCGAGAAGACGCCGCCATAGATGCCGCCGATGATGATCGCGGGAAACCCCAAGGGCCAGATCGCGCCGCGCACGGCGCGCCCGCGTTCGCGCCAGGTCGCCTTCGGTTCGGTCGGCACGTTTTTCCGCAGCGCATAGATGTAGGAATAGATGCTGAACAGAACCAGGATCAGCAGCCCGGGTCCGACGCCGGCGATGAACAGCTCGGAAATCGAGGTGCCCGAGACGACGCCATAGATGATCATGCCGATCGACGGCGGGATCAGGAAGGCGATGTCCGAGGCATTCACGATCAGCGCCAGCACGAAGTTGTCGTTATAGCCGGCCTTCAGCATCCGCGGCCGCAGCGGCCCGCCGATGGCAACGACCGTCGCCTGGGTCGATCCCGAGACTGCGCCGAACATGGTGCAGGCCGCCGCCGTGGTGATGGCAAGCCCGCCACGCAGGTGGCCGACAAAGGACATCACCATGTCGATCAGCCGGTTGGCCGACTGGCCGCGGGTCATGATGTCGGCGGCAAAGATAAACAGCGGCACCGCGATCAGCGATGTCGGGCGGATCCCGGCCATGATCTGCTGGATCATGGTCTCCATCTGATCGAAGCCGCCGAAGAGCGAAAGAAATCCGACGAAGGAGCCGACGATCAGCGGGACCATCATGGGAAAGCCCAGCAACAGCAGGACGATCATGATGGAAAAGATTGCAGGTGCCATGGATCAGACCTCGAACTCGTCGCTTTCATAGCCGTCAAGCACGTTGGTGGAGAGGTAGATGTCCTTCTCCATGACGTTCTTGATGGCCGTGAGCGCGTATTGCAGCCCGGTCATGAGAAACCCGATGGGCGCCCAGACATAGATGATCCACTGCTTGATCCCGAGCGAGGGCAATACCTTGCCGTGGGATTGCAGGGTCAGGATGTATTGCAGCGAGTACCAGGCGAGCCCGAACATGAACACGGCCGTGACCACCGAAATCAGGATCATCAGCGCCTTGCGCAGGTGCGGGGTCAACTCGTCATAGATCGCCGACATGCGGATGTGTCGCCCTTGGCGGGCGGCATAGGAAATCCCGGCGAATGTGATCAGGATGATCAGGATCCGGTTCACCTCTTCGGTGAAAAACAGGCTCGACTGAAACACGAAGCGGCCGACGACATTGGCGATGGTGTTCGCCGCCATCAGCAGCACGCCGCTTGCCAGCAGCACCGCCTCGACCCGCGCGATCGTTGAATCGATCACGCCAAGGATGCCGGGCAGGCTGGAGACATAGGTATCGGCGGGCGGCTCAGCCGTGCCTGTCGCTGCGGTCTGTGTCTGGATCTCGGATTCTGTGCGATCTGTCACGCGGGTCTTTCCTGATCTGGAGATGCAAGGATCGGCGCGGGTGGGGTGGCCGCCCGCGCATCTGGCGCGGACGGACCTGCGATGGAGAAGGTCAGCTGCCGTTCGAGACGGAGTCGATGTCGGCCTTCATCTGGTCGAGGATCTTCTTGCCGCTGTCGCCCGTCATCTCGATGAACGCGGCCTCGACCTCGCCGGCAGCGGCCTTGAACGGCGCGCGCTGTTCGTCGGTCAGCACCGTGACGGTCATCGACGGCTTGGCGTCCATGATCTTCTTCAGGCTCTCTTCCTGAAGACCGCTCTGATAGTTCAGGATGTACTCGAATGCGGCATCCGTCGCGTCCTGAACCAGCTTCTTGTCGTCGTCGCCGAGGCCCTTGTAGAACTTCTGGTTCGCCATGACGGCGGTGGTGAAGTTGTTGTGGCCGGCGAAGGTGATGTAGTCGGTCACCTCGTACATCTTGGTCGACTCGATGAAGAACACCGGGTTTTCCTGGCCCTGGATGATGTTGGTCTGCAGCCCGCCATAGACCTCGCCCCAAGGCAGCGGCGTCGGTGTCGCGCCAAACGCCTTGTAGCTTTCGACCAGCAGCGGGTTGGTCATGACGCGGAATTTCACCTCGTCGAGATCCGCGGGGCCGGTCACCGGCTGCTTGGTGGTCATGGCCACCTCGCCTTCGGGGAACATGGTCAGAAGCTCGAGACCCTGTTCGGCATAAAGCTCGGGGAACATCTCGTTGATGGCGACCGAGGTGCGGAAGAATTCGAACAGCTCGTCGGATTTCTGCGGCAGCATGTAGGGCACGAAGAACACCTGCGCCTCGGGGATCAGCGCGCCGGTGAACCCTGGCGACTGGTCGACGAACTGCAGGATCCCGGCCTGCGCCTGTTCCATGATGTCCGCGGATTCGCCGAGCGTGCCATAGGGGAACAGCTGGATCTCGTGGTCCGAGTTCTCTTCGATGTATTCCTTGAACTTCTGGGCGTAGACGCCCTGAACCTCGTTGAGGGATTCCTCGAAGGCATAGCGCCAGGTATCGGCATGCGCCGCACCTGCCGTCACACCCAGAACAGCCAGTGCCGTGGTGGCAAGGAACTTTGCTCGGTTCATCGTCATTCTTGTCTCCTTGTTGGGTTGGTCGAGGTTGCCCCCGGTCGGCGGCTTCAGCCGCTCTCGCGTGTATCTGTGCCCAGTCCGCGTCCCGGCGGGCGCATGCGCCCTTGGCCAGACGTGCCAGCCTTGAGCCGGCAGACCAGTGTTCATTCCGGGCGCCCGCAAGACGCGGGCGCAGCCGGGGGCGTCTCTCGCCGCCAAGCATGTTTGGCTTGGCAAATCATGTCAAATGGAGAATTAAATCATAACAATTTGTGTCAACTTCCCGCACAAATTGCGGTCAGGTGCGCATAGGGACGCGGCATCGGCGCTGCAGCGGGCGCCGCAGCGGCGGTCAAATCGCGAAGTAGGACGGTTCGGCCGGGCTTTCGGCGAGTCGGCGCAACTGGACGAGGGCGCGATTGAGGTCGTGTTCGCTTGGCGCGCCCAGACAGATTCGCACGCCGTTTGCATATCGCTCGCCCATCGCGAAGGCCCGGCCAGAGGCGGTGGCGATGCCGTCCTGGCGCGCCCGCATCACGAAGGCGTCCGCCTCCCACGCGCGATCGAGCGGCAGCCAGACATGCAGCCCGCGTGGATTGCTGCGGATCGGGAGCCCGTCGAAGACCTTGCGGGCGATCCGGTTGCGGCGCGCCAGCGCCTGCCGCTGCCATTGCAACAGCCGTTCGGCCGTGCCCTCGCTGATCCAGTGCGCTGCCAGTTCCGACATCAGCGTCGTCGCCATCCATTGCAGCGCCAGATTGCGGGACGTGACCGCGTGGATCGACCGGTCCGGCACCACCAGCCAGCCGACGCGCATCCCCGGCATCAGGCATTTGGTCAGCCCGGTGATGTAGAACACCAGATCGGGCGCGAGTGCTGCCAGCGGCGAGGGGCGTCCCTGTTCCAGCGGGCCCCAGGCATCGTTTTCGATGATCTTCAGATCGAACTTGCGGGCGATCCGGCAGATCTCGCTGCGGCGGTTCAGATCCATCACCCGGGTTTCCGGGTGAGCGCCCGAGGGCATCAGAAAAAGTGCTTTGGGTTCAGACGTCTCGCAGGCTTTTGCCAGCGCGCCGGGATCCATCGCCTCGTTGTCGCTTGCCACTGTTCCAAGGCGCAGACCCAGATACCTCGCGGTCGAGCCGAGCATGTGGTGGCTCATCTCGTCGCACAGGATCAGATCGCCCGGCGCCGCGACCGAGATCAGGGCGAGCGTGATGGCAGCGGTGCAGCCGTTGGTGGTGACGACCCGGTCGGCATTGGTGCGGATGCCGCACCGTTGCAGCCAGTCGAGCGTCGCCCGGGTGTGCAGGCTGACCGATTGCCGGGCGCGGAACGAGAACAGCGCATCGGGCGAAAGCCGGCCCGCGACGGCAACCATCGCCTCGCGCATCGCCTCGCGGTGCAGGTCGTCCATGACCGGCGTCAGCATCGAACAATCGATGACATCCGCCCCGCGTTCCAGTCGCTGGAAGGGGATCGAACTGCCCTCGGCCGCGCGCGCGGTGACAAAGGTTCCCCGGCCGACATGGCCCGCGATCAGGTTCGAACGGATCAGCGCATCATAGGCCCGCCCGACCGTCTGCAGCGACAGGCCAAGGCTGTCGGCGAGGTCGCGCTGCGTCGGCAGCCGCGTGCCGGGCGGCAGCTCTCCGGCCTCGATTGCGGCAGTCAGTTGCTGCGCCAGCGAGCGATAGGCGGGGCGGGTCAGCGTGGATGGATCGGGGGGCCAAAGGGACATCAGGTCAGTCTGACAAGATCAAGACAATTGACAAGTCTTGTCCCCACCCAAATGTTACTTGTCATGGCACAATTTCCACTCGACTCGCGCGATATTGCAATCTTGTCTGCCCTCAGCCGGGAGGGACGGATGTCGAAGACCGAGCTTGCGAAGAGGGTCAACCTGTCCGCGACGCCGTGCTGGGAGCGGCTGCGCAAGCTCGAATCCTCGGGGCTGATCCGCAGCTATCACGCGGATATCGCCATCGAAAAGCTCGGCCCGCATGTCGTCGTCTTTGTCACGGTGGAACTCGAAAGCCACAAGGCCGAGAATTTCCAGACCTTCGAACGTGCGGTCGCGCTGCACGACGAGATCATTTCCTGCTGGGCGATTGGCGGCGGGTTCGACTATCTGCTGCAGATCGTGACCCGGGATGTCGGCAGCTATCAGGCGCTGATCGACGCGCTGCTGTCGGCACGGATCGGCCTCAAGCGCTATTTTTCCTATATCGTCACCAAGGAAGTGAAGCGCGTGCCGCTGCCGATCGAACGGCTTCTGGGGCAGGGCGAGTAATCCTCTGTATTCGGGGCCAATAAAAGAGAGTCTCTCTCTCAGGGCGCCAAGTCCAGACGATCTGCCTGCCAGGAGGACGGCATAGTCCCCGCAAGCACCGTGGGGGACGCCATGAACACCTATGCACCGCAGACATCCGAACAGCAGACGCCCGAACAGACGCTGATGCGCAGCGACGCCTTCATCAACGGCCGGTGGCTGGCCGGGAACGCGCGCTTTGCAGTGACCGACCCTGCCACCGGCGACAAGATCGCCGACGTGGCAAAGCTCGATGCAGCGCAGGCGCGCGCCGCCGTCGATGCGGCCGATGCCGCCTTTCACGGCTGGGCGATCCGGCTGCCGCAAGAGCGGTCGACGATCCTGCGCCGCTGGTTCGATCTGGTGCAGGCGAACCGCGAGGCGCTGGCGCGGATCCTGACCGCCGAGCAGGGCAAGCCCCTGTCCGAGGCGCTTGGCGAGATCGACTATGCCGCGTCCTTCATCGAATACTATGCCGAAGAAGCAAAGCGGCCCGACATCGAAGGCGTCACCTCGCACCTTGCGGATGCCGAGGTCGAGGTCTGGCGCGAGCCTGTCGGGGTGGCCGCCCTGATCACACCGTGGAATTTTCCCGCCGCCATGATCACCCGCAAGGCCGCCGCAGCCCTCGCGGCCGGCTGCACGGTCGTCATCCACCCCTCGGGCGAAACGCCGCTGTCAGCGCTCGCGCTCGCCGTGCTGGCCGAGGAGGCCGGGTTTCCCGCCGGCGTCTTCAATGTCGTGACCGGCGACGCGCCCGAGATCGTCGGCGCCTGGACCGCCGACACCCGGGTGCGGGCGCTGTCCTTCACCGGCTCGACCGAGATCGGCAAGCTGCTGTATCGCGACTCTGCCGAGACGGTGAAGCGCCTTGTGCTGGAACTTGGCGGCCACGCGCCCTTCATCGTCTTTGCCGACGCCGACCTGACGCAGGCGGTGGACGAGGCGATCAAGGCCAAGTTCGCCACCACCGGGCAGGACTGCCTTGGCGCCAACCGCTTTCTGATCGAGCGGCCGATCTACAACGCCTTCTGCGCGCTCTTCACCGAACGCGTGCGCAAGCTGACGCTTGGCCCCGGGATGCAGGATTGCGATCTTGGCCCGCTGATGAACGAAAAATCTGTGCGCAAGCAGGAGGCGCATGTCTCGGACGCGCTCGCCTGCGGCGCCAAGCTGTTGACGGGGGGCGAACGGGATCCGCAGGGGCCGTTGTTCTATCGGCCGACCGTTCTGTCGGACGTGCCGCCCCATGCGGCGATCATGAACGAGGAAACCTTTGGCCCGGTCGCGGCGCTGACCCCGTTCGATGACGAGGACGAGGTGATCGCCCGCGCCAATGCCACCGAATACGGGCTGGTCGCCTATGTGCACACGCTCGACCCGCGCCGGATCTATCGCGTCACGCGCGCCTTGCAATTCGGCATGGTTGCCGTCAACCGCACCAAGGTCACCGGCGCGCCGGTGCCCTTTGGCGGCATGAAGCAATCCGGACTTGCCCGCGAGGGCGCCCGTTGGGGCCTGCGTGCCTTTACGGACGTGAAATACGTCTGCCGCGACTGGGCCTGAGCCCGCGCGGCCGCTCTATCCACTCTGAAAGAAAGGTAGCCCATGTTGACCAATGACCAACTCGCCCAATGGGATCGCGAGAACTTCTTCCACCCGTCGACCCATCTGGCACAATTCGCCCGTGGCGAGGCCCCGCAGCGGATCGTGACCGGTGGCGAAGGCGTCTTCATCACCGACCGCGACGGCAACCGGCTGCTCGACGCCTTTGCCGGGCTTTATTGCGTGAATGTCGGCTATGGGCGGCAGGAGGTGGCGGAAGCCATCGCCAAGCAGGCGCGCGAGCTTGCCTATTACCACGCCTATGTCGGCCACGGCACCGAGGCCTCGATCACGCTTGCCAAGATGATCCTCGACCGGGCGCCGTCGAACATGTCGAAGGTCTATTTCGGCCTCAGCGGATCGGACGCGAACGAGACCAACATCAAGCTTGTCTGGTATTACAATAACGTGCGCGGGCTGCCGCAGAAGAAGAAGATCATCTCGCGCTGGCGCGGCTATCACGGCTCGGGGCTGATGACCGGCTCGCTGACGGGTCTCGACCTGTTCCACAAGAAGTTCGACCTGCCGCTCAGCCAGGTAATTCACACCGAGGCGCCCTATTACTATCGCCGCACCGATGCCGCGATGAGCGAGGAGGATTTCTCGACCCATTGCGCCGCGGAACTGGAAAAGCTGATCCTGGCGGAAGGACCCGACACCGTCGCCGCCTTCATCGGGGAACCGGCGCTTGGCACCGGCGGGCTGGTGCCGCCGCCTGCCGGTTACTGGAAGAAGATTCAGGCGGTTCTGGCGAAATACGACATCCTGCTGATCGCCGACGAGGTGGTGACCGGGTTCGGCCGTCTTGGCAGCATGTTCGGGTCCGATCACTACGGGATCGAGGCGGATTTCATCACCATCGCCAAGGGTCTGACCTCGGCCTATGCGCCGCTGTCGGGATCTATCGTTTCGGACAAGGTCTGGAAGGTGCTGGAGCAGGGGACCGACGAATACGGCTCTCTCGGTCACGGCTGGACCTATTCGGCGCATCCGATCAGTGCCGCCGCCGGGGTGGCGAACCTCAAGCTGGTCGATGACATGGGTCTGGTGGCCAATGCGGGCGTTATCGGGGCCTATCTGCGCGACAGCCTGCGGACCTCGCTTGGCGGTCATGGCAATGTCGGCGACGTGCGCGGCGAAGGGCTGATGATTGCCGTCGAACTGGTCGAGGACAGCGCGGCGCGCACGTTCTACAGCCCCGCTGGCAGCGTCAGCGGCAAGGTCGTGTCGGCGATGCTGAAACGCGGGGTTATCGCGCGGGCCATGCCCCAGGGCGACATCATCGGTATCGCCCCGCCGCTTTGCCTCACGCACGCCGAAGCCGACCGGATCGCCGAGGCACTGACCGAGGCCGTGACCGAAGTGCTTGGCTGACAGGACTGCGCCTCCCCGCATCGCGGGGAGGCCAATTTCGGTCCCTCGGGGGCGATCCGGGCGCCGCCGTTGAGGCCTCCTAGATGCCGCGGGTAAAGACGAGGCCCATCGAATCCTTCAGCGTGATCGGGCCGCCGGTATATTCCCCGCCGATGTTCGGACTGCGCATTGTCAGATGCCATCCGTCCCGCGACATCCCCTCTGGGGCAAGGTCGAACGGGTCGATATCCTCGGTCGGCAACCCCTCCATGTGGCAGAGCGAAAAGATCTCCTGCCCCTCGGGACCTTTGCGATGGGCAACGAACAGGGTGCGCCCGTCGATCGGTTCGGCATAGCGGAAATGATCTTCCGGGCCGAAGTTCTGCCGCAGCCAGGGGTTGGCAAGCCGGAACTCGCGCAGCTTTCGCATCGCGCCGATCTGTTGCGGGTCAAGCTTGGACAGCGAATGCGAGACGTTGCAGTATTCGTGCATGTCATCCATCCAGGCGCGGGCGATCTGCTTCAGCGCCTCGACCGTGACCGGGCTTGGCCCGGCCAGCGGCGGTTCGACCGCGTTCAGCAGCGTGGCGATGGTTTCCAGATCGTATTCGGTCACCTCGACCAGCGCCGGCAGGAACTCCATGAACCGGGCAAGGTCGTTGCGGGTCTCGAAGCCAAGCTCCTTGAGCCAGCGGAACGAGCCGGGCACCGAATAGCTGTAGGCGTCGACCTGCCATTTCAGGCTGATCGCTTCTTCGGCCACCACCTTCACCCCATAGCGGTCGTCCTGGTTGCGGATGAAGCCCCAGCTTGCGCGGGCGGTGGCGTTGAGGAAGTCCATTGGCACGCCGGGCAGGATCGCATAGGTCAGGATCGAGACCGCCGAATTGTCATAGGCCTTGTCGAGGATCTCCATCATCGTGTCGCCGAGGCGGGTGTTGATGTTGAGATTGGGGCTGAGCTGGGTGCCGCGACGCAGGGTGTCGTGGTTGGCGGTGCCGGAAATCCAGTTCGAGCCATGGGCGAGGATCTCGCGGATGCGCCAGTACTTGGACAGCCAGAAGGTATAGACGAAGGGGGTGTTGTGGGCAAAGGTCAGCGGCCCCCACTGGAACACGTCGTCGTCGCGCTGCCGGTCGATCACCGCGCGATAGCTCGAACTCAGCTCCCAGTCCTCCTCGGGCCAGGGGCGGCCATCCTCGAACACGAACCACGGCCGGTAGGATGTGCCGGCGACATTCTGAACGATGTCGGCCATTTCCTGCAGATAGTCGTCGTCATGCAGCATTTCCTGGGCCTGACGTTCCCACCATTTGAAATCCTGCGCCCCGTCGACCCGCACCCCATCGGCGCCGAAATCGACCTTGCGGCGCTGCATTTCCAGCAGGATCGCGCGCACGAAGGGGCTGCGATAGTCGAGGTTCTGGCCATACATGTTCGGGCCGGCGAAGTAATGGTGGTTCAGCGCGTCCAGCCCCTGATTGTCGGCGTGTCCGAAGACCACGTCGAGCACCAGCATCTTGGGGCGGCCCGGGAAGGTGTGCAGCGCCGCGGCAAGGTCCACCAATTCGTCCGGGCGTGCGGTTTCGAGCAGCACCGGGTTCACCGTTGCGGTGCCCGAGATCACCACGTCATAGCCCCAGTTCGTCGTGTCCGGCCGCATCAGGTGCGCCGACACGCTGTCATCGTCGGTGCCGGTCTCGGTCCAGAAGGCGGGGCCTGCCTCGTAGACGGTGGTCGGTTCGACCGGCAGCAGTTGCACCGCGTCATAGCCCATGAACAACTCGTCGTCGGGTTCGAGTTGCAGGTCGTTCGCCACCCGCCAGGCAATCCGTTCGATCTGCCGCGTCAGACTTGCAAGCGTGCCGCCAGAGGTCGCTGTCGGCACATGAACCTGCAGGATGCTGGTCGGCGGCGCGAACTTGTGCGGGACGTCGCCCTTCAATGCCTCGAAATACCCGGCGTCGGCGCGTCCCTCGTGCATCGAGGCGACGTCATAGATCTCGGCCGGGGCGAAGGCGCCATAGGGCAGCGACGCCGCCAAGGGGTCGAGGATGCGGTTGAGGTTGCCCTCCGTGTCGCGCCAGACCAGGGCATAGAAATCGCCAATCCGTTCGCGGCAACCAGCCGTCACACCGCGGGCCACGGCAAAGGTGAAGGCCTCGCAGCGCTCGACGGGCAGCAACACCCGGTCAAAGACCATATCCACCTTGCCGACCGTCAGGTCGATCGGCTCGCGCGGGGTCAGGATTTCCAGGAAAATGTCGCCATCCGGCACCCGCCAGTCCTGCAACTCCGGCGTCCAGAAGCCAAACGCCACGCGGTCGCCCTCGACACTGGCGCCAAGCTTCCGGGCGATCTTGCGGCCGGCGGCCAACCTGTCTTCGGCGGTGTTCAGCACCTCTTCGCACCAGACCGCCATCGCCGCGGCAGCCTCCGGATCCGCAGAAATGCGGCTCGTCTCTTGCAACATGAATTGTCCCTTCGTCTTTTGCTCGGCGATCAGGTCTCGGGGCGGAACATCACCACCGAAAGCGGCGGCAGCATCACCCGGGCGGCTGCGGGAAATCCCTTGCAGGCGCGCGCTTCAGCCGTGATCCGGCCCAAGTTGCCGCGCCCCTGACCGCCATAAATCTCGGCGTCAGTGTTCATCACTTCGGCCCATTCCCCGGTCTGCGGCAGCCCGATATCCCAGCCAGCGCGTTCGACCGGTGTTAAATTGCAGGCGATAACGACCGGCGGCTCGCCCGCATCGCCCATCCGCACGAAGGAATAGACGGATTCGTTGGCGGCATCGACGTCGCCCCAACGGAACCCGTCAGGCGAGGCGTCGTGGCGATGCAACGCCGGTGTTCCGCGATAAAGCGTGTTGAGATCGCGCACCAGCCGCTTCAGCCCGGCATGGCGCGGATCCTTCAGCGCTCCCCAGTCAAGCTCGCCCGCGTGGTTCCATTCCGCCGACTGGCCGAACTCCTGCCCCATGAACAGCAGCTTCTTGCCCGGATGCGCCCACATGAAGCCGTAATAGGCACGCAGGTTGGCGAATTTCTCGTCCGGGCTGCCCGGCATCTTACCCAGCATCGACCCCTTGCCGTGCACCACCTCGTCGTGGCTGATCGGCAGGATGAAATTCTCGGAAAACGCATAGGTCAGCCCGAAGGTCATCTTGTGGTGGCTTTGCTTGCGATAGAGCGGATCGGTCTGCATGTAATCCAGCGTATCGTGCATCCAGCCCATGTTCCACTTGAACCCGAACCCGAGCCCGCCGTCATGCACCGGGCGGGTGACACCGGGGAATGCGGTGCTTTCCTCGGCCACGGTCATCACCGAGGCGTCGTCGCCATAGGCCTCGATGTTCATCCGGCGCAGCAGGTCGATGGCCTCGTAGTTCTCACGGCCGCCATCCTTGTTGGGGATCCACTCCCCCGCCTTCCGCGAATAGTCGCGATAGAGCATCGAGGCGACCGCATCCACCCGCAGACCGTCGATATGGTATTCCGACAGCCAGAAGCGGGCGTTGGCCAGAAGGAAATTCGCCACCTCGGTGCGGCCGTAATTGTAGATGAAGGTGTTCCAGTCGTTGTGGAATCCCTCCTTCGGGTCGGCATGTTCATAAAGCGGCGTGCCGTCGAACCGGGCAAGCCCGTGAGCATCGGTCGGGAAGTGCGCGGGCACCCAATCCAGAAGCACGCCAAGCCCGGCGCGGTGCGCGGCGTCGATCAGGTCGCGAAATTCGTGCGGCGGCCCGTGGCGAACGGTCGGGGCAAACATCCCGACCGGCTGATACCCCCAGGACCCGTCGAAGGGATGTTCGGACAGCGGCAGGAACTCGATATGGGTAAATCCCATGTCGGTCACATAGGCGACCAGTTCCTCTGCCGCCTCCTTGTAGGAGATCGGCCTGCCGTTCTGGGTCGCGTCGCGTTTCCAGGACCCCAGATGCACCTCGTAGATCGAGATCGGGGCCGAGGCGGCGTTGTGCGCGGCGCGGCCCGACATCCAGGCGCCGTCATGCCAGCCGTAGCCCGAGATATCGCGCACGATGCTGGCCGTCTCGGGCGCGTGCTGCCCGCCAAAGCCCACAGGGTCTGCCTTCAGCGGCAGAACCTGACCGTCCGGGCCGAGGATCTCGTATTTATAGATCGTGCCTTCGCCCAGATCGGGCAGGAAGATCTCCCACACCCCGCTTGCGCCGCGACGGCGCATGACATCGCGCCGCCCGTCCCAGGCGTTGAAATCCCCGACGACGGACACCCGCTGCGCACTCGGCGCCCAGACCGCGAAATGCGTGCCCTCGATGCCTTCGTGTTCCATCACATGGGCGCCGAGCGCGTGCCACAGCTGGCCGTGGCGTCCTTCGCCGATCAGGTATTCGTCAAGCTCACCGAGCACCGGGCCAAAGCTGTAGGGATCGCGGTAGTCCATGGTCGTTCCGTCCTCGCCCGTGCGGTGCAACCGATAGCGGCCGTTCGCGGGGATCCGTCCGGTGAAAAAGCCCTGAGCGTCCGGTTCCTGGCTCAACTGGACCGGGACGCCGTCAACCATCGCAGACAGCGATGCGGCCCCCGGGGCGAAAGCTGTCAGAACGCGCGCACCCTCGACCGGGCGCGGTCCAAGCACGGCGAAGAGGTCGGAGGCCTTCCCCTGCAGAATCTCTGTATATGCTGATTTGGCCATTCGAATCTTGCCTCCTGTTCATTGCGGTCGTTGCAGGTGCGGTTCAGCGCAAATGCCTTGCGGGCTGGTGGTCGTTCGCGCTCCCTGCTGCCCTCGGTTCCAGGCCGGTTCTCCCAGCCCGTCGTTTCGCGCGGCCGCAGCGGGAGCCTTGCCCAATGCACAACCCAATGCACAACGTCTATGCCCAGTTTCCCGGACAGGACCTGACAAGCCTGCACCTGACGGGCCTGCGAATCGTAAAAAAATCGGGGGGAGCCTTCCCGGTCCGAGCAACTCGCTTCCTGCAACTTCGATCGTGGTCGCCTGTTTCAACGCGCGGCGGCGGAAAAAGTTTCAAACTTTATCGTCGCCTTGGAGTCAGCGACCCTGCCGCCGTTGCGGGGGATATTCTGGTGTCCGGGCTGAGCGCCGTTCAGAGCCACCTATCGAGGGGACTCTTCGAGATAGCTGGTCCGGGTTTGTGCACCGGCGGCTTCGACACGTCCGACAGCGCTGCGGCTACAGCACGGCCCCTATGTGCCAGGGCACGAACTCCGTGCCACCGAAGCCCAGGTCCTCGCTCTTGGTGCGGGCACCGCTGGCGACCGCGATCAGGGCTTCGAAGATCTCGGCCCCCTTCTCGGCAAGCGAGCGGCCTTCGGCGATGTCGCCGCAGTTGATATCCATATCCTCGCCCATCCGGGCATAGAGGTCTGAATTGGACGCCAGTTTCAGGCAGGGCGTCGGCTTGTAGCCCGACACCGATCCGCGGCCGGTGGTGAAGGCGATCAGATTGGCCCCCGACGCGACCTGTCCGGTGACCGAACAGGGGTCATAACCGGGGCTGTCCATGAAGACGAAGCCATGTGTCGTGATGGGCGCCGCATAGTCGTAGACCGCCGCCAGCGGCGCCTGTCCGCTTTTGGAAACGGCCCCGAGGGATTTTTCCAGGATCGTCGTCAACCCGCCGCGCTTGTTGCCGGGGCTGGGGTTGTTGTCCAGCTGCGCGCCATTGCGGGCGGTGTAGGATTCCCACCAGGCGACCTTGTCGACCAGGGCCTGACCGACGCTGTCGCTGACTGCCCGACAGGTCAGCAGGTGTTCGGCGCCATAGATCTCGGAGGTTTCCGACAGGATCGAGGTGCCGCCGTGCTGCACCAGCAGGTCGGATGCCACGCCAAGTGCCGGGTTGGCTGTGAAACCCGAATAGCCATCCGACCCGCCACATTGCATGCCGAGCATCAGATGCGACAGGGGTGCGGGCGCGCGGACGCACCGGTTGGCCTGATCGGCCAGTCCGGACAGTGCTTGCAGCCCCTTTTCGATGGTGCGCCTTGTGCCGCCCATCTGCTGGATCGTCATGTATTGCAGCGGTCCATCGGCGGTGATCTTCGCGTCGCCGACGAGTTCGGCCAGTTGCAGCACCTCGCACCCGAGACCGACCAGCAGGATGCCGCCGAAGTTCGGATGCCGCGCATAGCCCGCCAGTGTCCGCAGCAGGAGGTCATACCCCTCGCCTCGGTTCGACATTCCGCAGCCGCTGCTGTGGACGATGGGCATGATGCCATCGACGTTGGGGTAGGCGTCCAGCAGACCCGTTTTCTCGGCGGCCTCGACAATGAACCGCGCGACCGAGCCAGAGCAGTTCACCGACGTCAGGACGCCGATATAGTTGCGGGTGCCGACGCTGCCGTTGGCGCGGTGGTAGCCGTCGAATGTGCGGGTCGTGGTCGCTGCGGGCAGGGGGATGACCGCGCTGCCAAAGTCATGGGCCACGTGGTGATCGGACATTTCCAGATTGTGGCTGTGGACATGCGCCCCGGCGGCAATCGGCTGGCTGGCGCGGCCGATGATCTGGCCATAGCGCCGCACCGTCGCCCCGGCGGCAATATCGCTCAGCGCGACCTTGTGCGAGGCAGGCACCGTTTCGCAGGCGATGCTGTCGTCCGCCGCCGTCAAGGCAGTCAGGGCAATGGCGACGTTGTCTGCCTCGTGAAGCCGCAGAATGCCGGACATGGTGTTGGCCTTCACGACTGCATCTGGACGATGACCTTGATCAGGCTCGACCGATCCGCCGCGAGCTCACCGAAGGTCGCGGCGAATGCGTCGAGGCTCACTTGACTGGAACACAGCGCCGCGGCGTCGATATCTCCGGCGCCGAATGCCGCGATGACCCAGTCGAAATCCGCCCGCAATGCGTTGCGGCTGCCGATCAGGCGCAACTCGCGCTTGTGGAAGTCAGGGTCGTGGAAGGTGATGTCGTCCTTGACGACGCTGACCAGCGTATAGGATCCGCCGTGCGCGACGGCGGCAAAGCCCGCCTCGATCGCGCCGCCATGGCCGGTGGCGTCAAAGACGACGTCATAACCTTCGCCATGCGTCGCGGCGATTGCCGCATCGACGGACAGGTGGCCGCTGGCGAACCCGAACCGGTCCTGCGCCATCCGCAACCGGTCCGGGCTGTGGTCCAGCAGGGAAACCTCGGCCCCTGTCAGCCGCGCAAACAGGGCCGCGCCGATCCCGATGGGTCCGACGCCGGTGACCAGCACCCGGTCCCTTGCCGCGACCTCGGATCGACGCACCGCATGGGCGCCGATGGCAAGGAATTCGACCATCGCGGCCTGTTGCGGCGACAGGCCGTCGGCGGGATAGAGGTTTTCCGCCGGCACCGCCAGACGCCTCGCCAGACCGCCGTCACGATGCACGCCCAGCACCTGAATGTTGTAACAGCAGTTCGGTTTGCCCCGGATGCAGGCGCGGCAGGTGCCGCAGGACAGATAGGGGTTCACGACCACAAGATCGCCCTCGGCCCAGCCGTTGCCATCCTGCAGGACGCGTCCGCTCAACTCGTGCCCGATGATGCGGGGATAGGCGAGGAAGGGATGCTTGCCTTCGAGGATATGGTAATCGGTACCGCAGACCCCGACCGCGCAGATCTCGATCAGGACCCAGCCATCGGGGGCCGCCACCGGCAACGGGCGATCCTGCACCTCGAACGTTCCGGGGGCTGTGACAACGCCGACCTTCATCGTCTTCGCGCTCATTTGGTTGTGCCTCTCGGGGTCCAGTCGTCGGGCAGGGTGCCCTTGATGATCAGGCTCAGGACGTCGTCCTTGTTCACGTCTTCGATGCGGAAGGATCCGACGTTGCGGCCCTTGTTCATCACGACCACCCGGTCGCAGAGATCGAAGACGTCGTGCATGTCGTGGCTGATCAGAAAGATCCCGATCCCCTCGTCTTTCAGGCGCAGCGTCAGGTTGGACACCATCGCGGTTTCCGACGGGCCAAGTGCGGCTGTCGGTTCGTCCATGATCAGGACCTTGGCCTGAAAATAGATGGCCCGGGCAATCGCGATCACCTGCCGCTGACCACCGGAGAGGCACGACACCGGATCCTTGAGGTTGGTGAAATTGGGGTTCAACTGGCGCAAGGCGGCCTTTGCCTCGGCGAACATGCGCGCGTCGTCCAGATTGCCGAAGCGGGTCTTCAGTTCCCGCCCCAGAAACAGGTTTGCGGCTGCGTCCAGATGATTGGCGAGCGCCAGCGTCTGATAGATCGTCTCGATCCCGTATTTGCGGGCATCCTGCGGAGAGGTCAGCGTGATCTCTTCGCCGTTGACGAAGATCTGGCCGTCGCTGGCGGCAAGGGCACCGGACAGGATCTGCATCAGGCAGGATTTGCCCGCACCGTTGTGGCCGAGAACGCCCACGACCTCGCCGGGATAGAGGTCGACAGAAACGTCCTCGACGGCGTGCAACCCACCGAAGTGTTTGTAGATCCTCGACATCTCGACCATCGGTGTCGGGCGCGCGACCGTGTCAATCATGGGAAACCTGTGGGCATGGGGAAGGGGCCAGCGCGGTCACCGCGCTGGACCTGAACGGGTCAGTAGAGAACGTTCTGCGCTTCGGGACTGTCGATGTTGTCCTTCGTCACCATGACGACGCCGGTGTCGATGAAGGGTTCGACCGTCTCGCCGGCAAGCACGCCCATCACGGCCTGCACGCCCAGCTCGCCCATCTGGAACGAGCCTTGCACGGCGGTCGCCAGCAGCGTGCCGCTTTTGACCATGTCCTGCAGGTCCGCGTTGCCGTCAAAGCCGATGGCGGTCAGTTGACCGGCCTTGCCGGCCTGTTCGATGGCACGGCCCATGCCGATGGCCGTCGGTTCGTTGGCACCGAAGATCCCGACCAGGTCGGGGTTCGAGGCCAGAATGTCGGTTGTCTGGTTCAGTGCGGTCGCCATCTGCGACTGCGAATAGAACGGACCGACGATCTCGATCTCGGAGTTCTTGGCGAGATAGTCCACAAAGCAGCCGACGCGGCCGATTTCCGATCCGACGCCCGCGACATAGGACATGACGGCGACCTTTCCGGTGCTGCCGGCGGCATCGATCATCGTCTGGGCGGCGAGTTCACCGGCGGCGCAATTGTCCGTGGACAGGAAGGTCTGATAGTAGCCCTCGTTGCCTTCGGCCAGCATGCTGTCGATGATTGCGACCGGGATGCCCGCCTCGAATGCGCGCTTGACGACGGGGGCCAGCGCATCCGGATCGGAGGGGGCCAGCACGATGGCCGACACGCCGCGGTTGATGGCGTTTTCCACCAGCGCCACCTGATCGGCTACGGCGGCTTCGGATGCCGGGCCGTTGAAGCTGAGGGTATGTTCGCTCTGGCCCGCGATTGCGGCATCGGCGCCCTTGCTGACGTTCTGCCAGAAATTGGAGTTCGTCGTCTTCACGATGACGGCGATTTCACCGGCGGTGGCGACCGATGCAGTCAGCCCGATGATCCCGGTGGTCAGTGCTGCGGTAACAATGGTCTTCATGGTTTCCTCCCTGATGAAGCTTGGGTCGTGACGTTCAGTTGCGGTTGCGGATCTGGTCGATGAAGACCGCGCCGATGACCACGATTCCGATAATGATCTGCTGGATGAAGGCGCTGGTGCCGGCCATGTTCAGACCGTTGCGCAACACGCCGATGATGAATGCCCCGATCATGCTGCCCGAGATGCTGCCGACCCCGCCCATCAGCGACGCGCCACCGATCACGGCGGCGGCGATGGCGTCGAGCTCGTACATGACGCCCTCGTTCGGCTGCACCGTGACGAGGCGCGACATCAGGACCATGCCCGACAGACCGGCCAGGGCGCCCGATGCGGTATAGGCCCAGATCTTGGTGCGAGCGACGTTGACGCCCGACAGCCGGGCCGCTTCCTCGTTGGACCCGACTGCCAGGATATGCCGCCCGACCTGCCGCCGGGTCAGCACGTAGGACCCGAACAACGCCACGACCAGCAGCAGGACGGCGGGATAGGGGATGCCGGGAAAGATCACTTTGGGAAAGCCGTTGGCTTGCGTCTCGACGACGCGAAAGAACGATCCGTTGCCCAGCAGGCCAAAGCTCTCGCCAAGACGGCTGATCGGCGCGGCGCCGGTCAGTTGCAGCGCCAGACCGCGCGCAATCATCATCATCCCGAGGGTGGCAACGAAAGGCGTGATCCGCATTCTGGTGATGACCAGACCGTTCACCGCCCCGCACAGAGCGCCGGTCAGAACGCCCAGAGCCATCCCCGGCAGGACCGGCAGACCTGCCTTGATTGCAAGACCGGTAATGACGCCGGACAGGGCCAGCACGGAACCGACGCTCAGGTCGATGCCGCCGGTGATGATGACCATCGTCATTCCGATTGCCAGCAGGCCGATCACGGCGGTCTGCAACAGGACCGTCAGGCCATTGTTGACCGAAAGGAACGCCGGGCTGGAGAAGGAAAAGGCCATGACGAGCAGCAGCAGTGTGGCGACAGCCGACAGCTTGTGCAGCGCTGCACCTCCAAGGCGAAGGCGCGATATCCGCTGCGCCTGCAAGTCTGACATCCTGTCGTCTCCTCCCGACTGGTTATGGTTTTTATTATAATAAACATAGCGAGGCCTATGAAGAGGCGTCAAATGTTTTTAATGTTTTCTGAACAGCACATATAAACAGATACGATCGGCGCAGACCGAAGAGGACGACGGACCCATGGCACGCAACAACTCGCGATTTGTCGAGGCTCACAACAAACTTCTAACCATCTGCGATAAAATGGAAATCGGCGAAACCCTGCAGTCCGAAAACCTGCTCGCCGCCGATCTCGGGGTCAGCCGGACCGTCGTTCGCAGCGTGCTGGCACGGCTGGACGAGATCGGGCTCATTGCAATCGACGGCCGTGAAAAGGTGATACGGCGGCGGACGACACCGCAGGACCGCCTGGAAAGACCCGCGACCCTGCTGACCATCGAAGAACTCGAGGGGCGGTTCCTCGACTGGGTGCTGCGGATGGATGTGCCACCGGGCACGGCGCTCAACGTGGCGCAACTGGCCAAGGATTTTGCCGTCGCGCCGCACACGCTGCAGGAATTCCTGTCGTCGCTGTCGCGGTTCGGGATCGTCGTGCGCCGCCCCCGCGGCGGCTGGGTGCTGCACGGATTCACCAGGGAATACGCGCTCGAACTGTCCGATTTCCGCACGCTGCTGGAACTCAATTCGGTCCGGCATCTGGTGGCCTTGCCGCCAGAGCACCGGATCTGGGGACAGCTCGACGCGCTGGAGCAGGCGCATCTGGGGCTGCTGAACCGGATCGAGCGCGACTTCCACGACTTCTCGCTTCTCGACGAGAGGTTTCACGAGGCGATCAACAGCGTCGTGACGAACCGTTTCGTGAAAGAGTTCCAGAAGGTGATCTCGCTCGTGTTCCACTATCACTTCCAGTGGAACAAGGCGGACGAACGGACACGCAACGCCGACGCGATCCAGGAACATCTGGCCTATATCGATGCCTTGCGCAGTCGCGACCCGGAGCGGGCGCAGGCGGCAGCGCTGTGCCATCTGGCGACGTCGAAGCAGACGCTGCTGAAGGCGCTGAAGGCCAACAGCCACACGGATTAGGTGGTGACGAAGTCGAGCGCCGCATCCGACAAGGTCAGGGCCGCGGCATCAAGATTGCGTTGTAGTGACCGCACCTTGCCCGTGCCGAGCAGGATGGAACTGACCTGAGGTTGGTGCAGCGCGAACTGCAATGCGGCCTCCGCCAGGGTCAGACCCAACGCGCCGGCCCGATCCTGCAACACCCTCACACGGTCCAGAATGGCCTGCGACGCAGGGGCGTAGTCGAACCATGCGCCGGGCTGCGGCCCGGTCGCGAGAATGCCGGAGTTGAAGATGCCGCCCAGCACCAGACTGGTGCCCTGTGCGCTGCAAAGCTCCAGCAGACCCTCCTCGGCGCTGCGGTCGAGCAGGGTCAGCCGTCCCGCCAGAAGGATCACGTCAAGCGGGCTGTGCCGCATCACGTCGATGCAGACCTGACACTCGTTCACCCCGAGTCCGATCGTGCCGATCCGCCCGGATTGCCTGAGATCGTTCAGGGCACCCATGCCGGAGCCCAGCAGATCGTCCATGTGACGTGCGCCCTCGGCGGCGCCATGGGTGTAATCGCCGATGTCGTGGACATAGACGATGTCGATGTGATCGGTCCCGAGCCGTTCGCAGCTTTGCGCGAAGCTTTCCCGGATGCCGTCGGCGGAATAGTCATAGCGTACCGCGTTGGGAAGCGGGTCGACGAAGCCATCGGCTTCGGCCATCTGCGGTCCGGGCGACAGGACGCGCCCGACCTTGGTCGACAGCACATAGTCGGAACGGGGCAAGCCCCGCAGGAAGGCGCCGAGACGTTGTTCCGACAGGCCACGGCCATAGCGCGGCGCCGTGTCGAAATAGCGGATCCCGGCGTCCCAGGCGTGTTGCAGGACCGCGCGGGCATCGTCCTCGCTGACGACGCCACCAAGGTTGCCAATGCTCGCGCCCCCGAACGACAGCGCGGTCACGTGGACATCGGTCTGGCCGATCCGGTTCCGTTTCATGATGCCATGTCCGTGTTGCGGGCGACGATGGCCGACAGCGTGGGCTTGGCCGAAAGGTCGCCCTGCGCGCGGGCCCAGTCCAGCATCGCCGCAATCCTGCGACCGACCTTCTGTCCGTGGTTCTGCGCGATATCCGCAATGCGGTGGTCGAGGAACGGATTGGCGAACCGGTCGCGGGTGGTGACGACATAGGCATCGAAAGCCTCGGACAGGCCGGCTGCCACAAAGGCCGGGCGAACCTCGTCCTGCAACACGGCGTTCAGCGCGCCAAGCGTCACGGGGTCCGCCATCAACTGGCGCACCAGCACATCGTCCGGCCCCTGTGCCATGCGCCAGCGATCCGCCAGAAAGCTGTGCCCGAGGTTCAGAACGAACAGCTTCAGCGCTTCGATCTGCGCCAGCGACGGCAGGACCTGAATGGAGGGATGGCGGCAGGGCAGGCGCAGGCCCGGCTGATCCTCGATGGCCCAGAGCGCATAGGGTTCGGCCACCGCGCCGGCAGGTTCCAGCGGTTCGGACACGATCCGGTCGACCAGAGAGTTCACCCAGAGCACGTCATTCTGCAGCCAGTCACGCAGCGCTGCGGGATCATCGGCTGCGAGGTCAAGAACGCGCTGTCTGAGGACCGCGCCATTGTCGGCGATCAGTTCCATCGGCATGATCTGGATCGGGGCGGCCCCGGCGGCGTAACGTGCGCGCAGCAGGCACAGCAGCTTGGCGGGGTAGGACATGGATTGTTCGAACGTCGCCGCGGTATCGGCCGGTTGCGGCGCATAGCCTGCGTCGCCCGTGTTCGAGACCACGAACTCTGCCTCATTGACGAAGGTGCGGGTGATCGCGTCCCAGTCGGTGGCCGTCGACAGGGTTCGCGCGATGCTGCGGACGCTCACCTGCTGCTGCACCTTGGCTCCATTGGCCAGACCCTCGATCCTGACCGGATAGGCACCGACAAGGCCCTGCAACCGCCGCGCCCTGGCCGGATCGCCAGAGCTTTGCACCACCGTGATCGGCCCCACGTCCTGACCCTCGGCCATCGCCTCGGACACGAACAGATCGACATGTGCCTGCAGAAAGCGACTGGTGCCAAACTGGAGGATGGGGGTTGGCTGCATCGGGCTTCCTCTTGTTCCGAGCATTGACGGCGTCGGCATTCCGTTGCATTGTTTTTAATTATACAAAACATTACGAGTCAAGCGAGCAAACGAGGGGGACTGCAGATGGCGCAAGCCGACCGTATCGACGCCCATCAGCATTTCTGGAAGATCGCCCGCGGCGACTATGACTGGATGACCGACGAGGTGGCGGCGATCCGTCACGATATCCTGCCCTCGCAACTGGAGCCCTTGCTGCACCGTCACGTCATTGCCGGCACGGTCGTCGTGCAGGCCGCAGCGACCGTGGCCGAGACGGAATTCCTGCTCTCGCTCGCGCAGGATCACGCCTTCATCAGGGGCGTGGTCGGGTGGGTCGATCTTGCAGACCCCGCGGCGCCGGAAACGCTGGACCGCCTCTGCCTGAACCCAGCGTTCAAAGGTGTCCGGCCCATGCTGCAGGACATCGCCGACACGAACTGGATCGCGCAGCCGAGCGTCGTCGCCAACCTGCGCGCGCTGGCGGGTCGCGGCCTGCGGCTCGACGCGCTGGTGACGCCGCGCCATCTGGGGGTGCTGGCAGAGGTCGCGCAGCAGGTGCCGGAGCTACCGATTGTCATCGATCATTGTGCCAAACCCGTCATCGCCGGGGGTGCAGACCCCGGTGAGGACTGGCGTTCCGGCATGGCACGGCTTGCCGCGCTGCCGCAGGTGATGTGCAAGATCTCGGGCCTTGCCAACGAGGCGGGGGCGGGCTGGAGCGCCGCCAGCCTGCGTCCGGTCGTTGACCATGTCCTGTCGTGCTTCGGTGCGGATCGCGCGATGTGGGGCAGCGACTGGCCGGTGCTGAATCTGGCCGGGGACTATGGCCTCTGGTGCGCTGCGTCGGACCGGCTTTTCCGCAGCCTGTCCGAGGCCGAACGCCGTGCGGTCCATGGCGGCACGGCGACACGCTTTTACGGGCTGGAGGCAGCATGACCTGTCGCATCGTCTGTATCGGGGCGCCGCCGGCCGGGATTTCACTGACCCGCAAGCCGCTGCATGGCCAGCCTTCGTCGCCACAGGATCGTCAGAAAGGGGAGCTTCCATGAAGGATTTGACCGGACAGGTCGTGCTTGTCACCGCGGCGGCGCAGGGGATCGGGCGGGCCACTGCGCTGGCCTTTGCCCGCGCGGGTGCTGTCGTGCATGCGACCGATATCAACGAGGCGGGTCTCGCAGGGCTCGACGGTTGCACCACCCACAGGCTCGACGTGCTGGATGGGGAGTCGGTGCAGACGTTTTGTGCGGCAATCGGGAAGATCGACGTGCTGTTCAATTGCGCGGGCGTCGTGCACAACGGCAGCATACTGGACATGCCCGAGGGCGATCTCGACTTCGCCTTCGATCTGAACGTCAAGGCGATGGTGCGGATGATCCGTGCCGTGTTGCCGGGCATGCTCGACCGCACCGAGGGCTGCATCCTCAACATGAGCTCTGTCGCGTCGAGCCTGAAGGGCGTGCCGAACCGATGCGCCTATTCTGCAACCAAGGCGGCAGTGCTGGGCCTGACGAAATCCGTCGCGGCAGACTTCGTGGGGCAGGGGATCCGCTGCAACGCGATCTGCCCCGGCACCGTGCAGTCGCCGTCGCTCGACCAGCGCCTGACGGGCACCGGCGACTATGACAAGGCCCGTGCCGAATTCATCGCCCGTCAGCCCATGGGTCGCATCGGAGAGGCCGAGGAAATCGCCGATCTGGCTGTCTATCTTGCGGCGGCAACCTATACCACCGGTCAGGCCGTTTGCATCGACGGCGGCTGGACAATCTGAAGGACCTGAGATGAAACTCCTGCGTTACGGGCCTGCCGGGGCCGAAAAGCCCGGCCTGCTGCACACAGACGGCAGCATCCGCGACCTGTCGGGCCTGGTGCCCGATCTGGCGGGGGCGGTGCTGCACCCTGACGGGCTGGCAAGGATCGCCGCGGCCGACCCCGACAGCCTGCCAAAGGTGGCTGGAGATACGCGGCTCGGGCCCTGTGTGGCCGGCACCGGCAAATTCATCTGCATCGGGCTGAACTATGCCGACCACGCCGCCGAATCCGGCATGGACGTTCCGCCGGAACCGGTGATCTTCATGAAGGCGACCTCGGCCATCTGCGGGCCGAACGACCCGATCGTCATCCCGCGCGGCAGCGAAAAGACCGACTGGGAGGTCGAACTGGCCGTCATCATCGGCAAGCCTGCCAAATACGTCCCGGAAGCGGAGGCGATGGATCACGTCGCGGGCTATGCCGTGGCAAATGACGTCAGCGAGCGGGCGTTCCAGACCGAACGCGCCGGTCAATGGACCAAGGGCAAAAGCTGCGACAACTTCGGTCAGATCGGCCCCTGGCTGGTGACCAGGGACGAGGTCGCCGACCCGCAGGACCTGCAGCTGTGGCTGACCGTGAACGGCGAGAAGGTGCAGAACGGGTCGACACGGACGATGGTTTACGGTGTCGCCCATGTCGTCAGCTACCTGTCACAGTTCATGACGCTGCATCCGGGCGACGTGATTTCCACCGGTACCCCACCGGGCGTGGGGATGGGCATGAAGCCGCCGCGCTACCTCAAACCCGGCGATGTCGTCGAATTGGGGATCGACGGGCTGGGCCGGCAGCGGCAGGACGTAGTTGCTGACTGCTGAGATCGACTGAAGGTTTCCGTGGCCGCTTCGAACGGCCTTGACCACCGCCCGGGCGTCGAACCCCGTGGCGGCGGTCGCGCCCGGATCTCCTTTGAGACCGGAGAGCAGTGGCGCCGTTCGGAAGCTGTGGCCGCAAGAACTGGGGGAAGACGGGCTCAACACTGAGTCGCCTCGTCACATGATCCCGAAACCGGGATGAGGCAAATTGGGCGGCGCCACACGCGGGATCCGGAGGACAATCGGTCTGTCGCAATGTCTTGCGAGACCTCGTCCTGCGTATCTGGGGTACATTGCCGGGAAAACACTGGCGGACCAAACAAGGTCACCAAAATACAGTGCCTTACCACTGCGCGTGGTGGGCGACCCTGGAATCGAACCAGGCATGGGTCTCCCCGGCGGAGTTACAGTCCGCTGCCGCACCTTGCAGCTCGTCGCCCGACGCTGGGCGGGGATAGCCAAAGCGAGATTCGGGGTCAACAGGAAAATCGGCGTCGGCCGCGTTGTCCGATGGCGCCCGGGCGCAACCCTGCCCCTTGCCAACGCCCGCGGCTCGGGGCAGGACCGGGGAATGGAGGCCGCAAGATGAAGAAACCCGCCTGGGTGATCGAAAAGGAACGTGCCCGCCGCGGAGCCGAGGCCGAGACGCTGTGGCTCTTCGGTATGCATGCCGTGCGCGATGCACTGATGAACCCGGGGCGCGAGCGCCTGCGGCTGGTGCTGACCCGCAATGCCGCCGACAGGCTGGGCGAGGCGATAGCGTTTGCCGGCATGGAGCCCGAGATTGCCGATCCGCGCCGGTTTCCGGCGCCGCTCGACCCCGGCTCGGTCCACCAGGGGGCAGCGGTCGAGGTGCGGCCGCTCGACTGGGGCGGGGTCCGCGCGCTCTGCGAGCCGGGCGCGGGCTCGCCGCGCGTCGTCCTGCTCGACCGGGTCACCGACCCGCATAATGTCGGCGCGATCCTGCGCTCGGCCGAGGTGTTCGGTGCGCGGGCGGTGATCGCCCCGGCACGGCATTCGGCACCCGAAACCGGCGCCCTGGCCAAGACCGCCTCGGGCGCGCTGGAACGTCAGCCCTATGTCCGGGTCCGGAACCTCGCCGACACGATGCTGGAGCTGCGCGAGATGGGCTATCTTCTGTTCGGGCTCGATGGCGAGGCCGAGACCGGGCTGTCCGAGGCAGCGGCCGAGGTCGCGGATCTGCCGCTGGGGCTGGTGCTCGGGGCCGAGGGGCCGGGCCTGCGCGACCGCACCCGCACGACCTGCGACCGGCTGGTACGGATCGAGGCCGCGGGCGCCTTCGGCTCGCTCAATGTCTCGAACGCTGCCGCCCTCGCTCTCTATGCCACCCGGCCGCTGCCGCGGGCGGAGTGATGTTTCGTCCCACCAGGCGTGTCGCCTGCTGCCGTTGCGGCGCGTGCGCTGCGCTGCGCTGGTGCCGGATGCCGGGCATGAGAGGTTGAACTGTGCCAACTGCGGTGCCCATATCAGTGGTCTGAAAAGCCCGGGAAAACCAGAAAGCGCGCCGCGCGTGGGCCCGGGGTCCGCAGTGCCGAAAAGGCGAAGGCCGGCGGGCAGCGCGAGAGCCCGGAAAAGTCGCGGTCCGGCGAATGGCTCGATCAGATCGACGGTCGCCCGGATTGAACGGGACACCCCTTTACGCGCGTCAAACTCACGACCCCATCACAGTTTCATTACAAGGTCTTGGATGTTGACGCGCACAGCCTACATTTCTTGCATGAGTTGCGAAATTGGAACACCGCAACTCGCTGCACTGTCCCTCGTTCCATACCTGGCGCCCGTTTGCACGGGCGCCTTTTTCTTGGCAGAACGCTGTCATGACTGAGCTCGACGACATCCTGCGCCAGATATTCCGACGGACACGGGTGATTGCCTGCGTTGGCGCCTCGGCCAACCACGCCCGGCCGAGCCATTATGTCTCGCAATTCCTGGCGGATCGGGGCTACCGCGTGATCGGGGTCAACCCGGGCCTCGCCGGGCAGCATCTGTTCGGCGCCCCGGTGGTCGCCAGGCTGTCCGACATTGCCGAGCCGGTCGACATGGTCGACATCTTCCGTCGCGCCGGGGATGTCCTTCCCGTGGTTGTCGAGGCACTCGATGCCATCCCCGGCCTTTCCACGGTCTGGATGCAGCTTGGCATCCGCAATGCCGAAGCCGCCGCGACAGCGAGGTCCCGTGGCATTACCGTGATCGAGGACCGATGCCCCCGGATCGATTTTCCGCGCCTCTTCGGCAGTGCCACGCGCGCGCAGATCGACGCCGCTCAGTCCTGACGCGCTGCCTTTTCGGCAATGCCCGAGACGCCCTCGCGCCGCGCCAGTTCGGCCTCGATCTCTGCCAGCGTCACGTCGCGGGCCGCACACATGACCAGCAGGTGATAGAGCGTGTCCGCAGCCTCCGAAATCAGGCGTTCGCGGTCGCCCTTCACCGCCTCGATGATCGCCTCGACCGCTTCCTCGCCAAACTTCTCGGCGCATTTCTCGGGGCCGCGTGCCAGCAGGTTCGCGGTCCAGGAGCTTTCGGGATCCGCTCCCACGCGGGCCTCGATTACCCGGGCCAGACGCTCGATCGCATTCATCGCTCAGCCTCTTCTTCTGTTCATAAATATCCCGGGGGGTGCGGGGGGCTGGCCCCCCGCGGCGCCGCAGATCAGTTCAGCCGAACCGGGATCCCCGCTGCCGCCATGTGGTCCTTCGCCTCGCGGATGGTGAAGTCGCCGAAATGGAAGATCGACGCGGCAAGAACGGCACTCGCCCCGCCCAACGTTACGCCCTCGACCAGATGGTCGAGCGTGCCGACCCCGCCCGAGGCGATGACCGGGACATGCACCGCATCGCTGATCGCGCGGGTCAGCGGAATGTTGAAGCCCGCCCGCGTGCCGTCGCGGTCCATCGAGGTCAAGAGGATCTCGCCCGCGCCCTTGGCGACCACGGTTCTTGCGAATTCCACCGCGTCGATCCCGGTCGGGCGGCGTCCGCCGTGGGTGAAGATCTCCCACTTCCCCGGGGCCACCGTCTTGGCATCGATGGCGACCACGATGCATTGGCTGCCAAAGCGTTCGGCGGCGCGTGCCACGACGTCGGGGTCGGCCACGGCAGCGGAGTTGAAGCTGACCTTGTCGGCGCCCGCAAGCAGCAGGGCGCGCACGTCCTCGGGGGTGCGTACGCCGCCGCCGATCGTCAAGGGCATGAAGCACTGCTCGGCCGTGCGGGTGGCAAGGTCGTACATCGTGCCCCGGTTCTCGTGGGTGGCGTTGATGTCGAGGAAACACAGCTCGTCGGCGCCCGCGGCGTCATAGGCCTTGGCGGCCTCGACCGGGTCGCCGGCGTCGATCAGGTCGACGAAGTTCACACCCTTGACGACGCGGCCGTCCTTCACGTCGAGGCAGGGGATGATGCGGGTCTTGAGCATGGCGGAATCCTCGGATTGCAGCGCCGTTCTAGTGCAAGTCTCGCGGCGGGGAAACCGCTGTGTGGTTTGATCCCGGGGGAACATGGGGGCGCTGCCCCCGTCGCGGCAAGCCGCGACTCCCCCGGGATATTTTCGAACAGAAGAAGCACCGGCGGCGATGTGGCGTGGCCCTGGCCGGGCTTGCGTCAGGTCTTGAGCACCGCCAGCGCCTCGGCAAGGTCCAGTGCGCCGTCATAGAGCGCGCGGCCCGAGATCGCGCCCGCGATGCCGCCGACGTCGCGCAGCGCGGTCAGATCGGCAAGCGAGGAGACCCCGCCAGAGGCAATGACCGGCACCAGTGTCGCCCGCGCCAGCGCCGCGGTCGCGGCGACGTTCGGTCCCTGCATGGCGCCGTCGCGGTCGATGTCGGTGTAGATTATGGCGGCGATCCCGGCGTCCTCGAGCTGGCGGGCGAGGTCGGTCACCGAGATGTCGGTGGTTTCGGCCCAGCCGCGGGTCGCGACCATGCCATCCCGGGCGTCGAGCCCGACGGCGACGCGGCCGGGAAATTCGTAGGCGGCCTTGCGCACCAGATCCGGGTCTTCGACCGCAACGGTACCAAGGATCACCCTTGCCACGCCCTTGGTCAGCCACATCTCGATGGTCTCGAGGCTGCGGATGCCGCCGCCGAGCTGCACTGGGACCTCGACGGCGGCAAGGATCGCCTCGACCGCGGCGCCGTTCACCGGTCGGCCGGCGAAGGCGCCGTTCAGATCGACGAGGTGCAGCCACTGGCAGCCCGCGTCGGCAAAGCGGCGCGCCTGGGCTGCCGGGTCGTCGCCGAACACCGTGGCCTTGTCCATGTCGCCCTTCAGCAGGCGCACGCAGTGACCGTCCTTGAGGTCGATCGCGGGGTAGAGGATCATTCTCGGGGCCCTCCCGGATTTCTTGTCTGCGGCGGTCTCTGCCACGCCAGAGCGGCGAATGCAAAGCAATCGGAGCGTGGGAGAGGGTGCCGGGGGCGGGAGCCTCCGGCGGGGATATCTGGAAACAGAAGAAGCTGCGGGCCGCGAGATTGTCTTGCGGCGTGCCGAATTCTAGGGGGCCCAGGCGAGGAAGTTGGCGATCAGCTTCAGCCCGGCGCGTTGGCTTTTTTCCGGGTGGAACTGGGTGCCGACCATGTTGTCGCGGCCGATGATCGCCGTCACCTCGCCGCCATAATCGGCAAAGGCGAGGCGATGGGCCGGGTCTTTGACCCTGACCTGGTAGGAATGGACGAAATAGGCGTGATCGCCGGTTTCGAGCCCGTCGAGAACCGGGTGGGCCGTGGTCAGCACCAGATCGTTCCAGCCCATGTGCGGCACCTTGAGCGTGGGCTCGGACGGCTCTATCGGCACCACCTCGCCACCGATCCAGTCGAAGCCGTCGGTGTCGCGGTATTCGCGACCGAGCGTCGCCATCATCTGCATGCCGATGCAGATCCCGAGAAAGGGGTTTCCCTTGACGCGCACGACCTCTTCGATTGCCTCGTAAAGGCCCGAATGCCCGGCAAGGGCGGCCTTGCAGGCCGGGAAGGCGCCGTCGCCCGGCAGCACGATGCGGTCGGCGCGCAGCACGTCTTCGGGCCGCGAGGTGACGATCACCTCGCCGGCGCCAATTTCGCGCGCGACCCGTTGGAACGCCTTTTCGGCCGAGTGCAGGTTGCCGCTTTCATAGTCGACAAGGACCGTCAGCGGCATGTCACAGCGCCCCCTTGGTCGAGGGGATGGCGTCCGACTTGCGCGGGTCGGGCTCGACCGCCTCGCGCAGGGCGCGGGCCACGGCCTTGAACGCCGCCTCGGCGATATGGTGGCTGTTGATCCCGCGCAGCGCGTCGACATGCAGCGTGATGCCGCCGTGGGTCGAGAGCGCCTGGAAGAATTCGCGCACCAGTTCGGTGTCGAAGCTTCCGATCTTCTGGGTCGGGAATTCCACGTCCCACGCCAGCCAGGGCCGGGCGGACAGATCGAGGGCTGCGCGCACCAGCGTGTCGTCCATCGGCAGCAGGCAGGCGCCATAGCGGCGGATGCCGCGCTTGTCGGCGAGCGCGCGCATTAGCGCCTGGCCAAGCGCGATGCCGGTGTCCTCGACCGTGTGGTGATCGTCGATGTGCAGATCGCCCTCGGCGCGGACGGTCATGTCGATCAGCGAATGGCGCGCCAGTTGTTCCAGCATGTGGTCGAAAAATCCGACGCCGGTATGGCAATCGTAGTTGCCCGATCCGTCGAGGTCGATCTCGACGGCGATCCTGGTCTCGGTGGTGGACCGTTCGATCTGTGCCTTGCGCATTGGGGCCTCCGCTGGCTGACCTGCGCTCCATAGCGCCGGCCGCGGCCGGTTCCAAGGCCCGAGGCGCGCGGGACAGGATGTCCGCGACCGCCACGACACTTATCGAAGGGAAATTCTCTCTGGAGCGGGCGAGGCGATTCGAACGCCCGACCCTTACCTTGGCAAGGTAATGCTCTACCCCTGAGCTACGCCCGCATCAGAGAGTTTGCGGCAGGAACGGCCCACCGCGACCGGGCGTCAAACGGCACCATCCTGTGCCGCTGTCTGCCACTCTATGGAGCGGGCGAGGCGATTCGAACGCCCGACCCTTACCTTGGCAAGGTAATGCTCTACCCCTGAGCTACGCCCGCATCCTAGAGTGGGCGAGGATGTAGCGGCCCCGTCCGCGCTCTTCAAGTGGAAAATGCGCCGAGGCCGCGGATTTCCGGCGTGCCCTCTGCGTGGGTCCCGGCGCCTCTGCCGTGCCTTGTGCAGGGATCGCGCAACGCCGGTGTCGGCCACCGGCGGGGGGCGTGCATGGCGGTGCATGGTTTCGGGGTGTGGGCGGCTGAGGCGGCAAGGATCTGGCCGGATTGCGCCGCCAAGGGCCGGGACACAATACGATTCCCCACGCGATTCGGGACTGCCCGGTCAGGGTAGGGGGGCCGTGCGGATGAATGGCAGCAGGTAATCGCCGGATCGGAACAAGGCGGGACCCGGCGCGCGACCCGGAGTCTGACCCGAAACGCCATCCGAAGTCCCGGAAATGGCGTTGCCTTGATGTGCGTTTGGCGACCCCGGAAGGAATCGAACCCTCAACCTGGCGATTAGAAGTCGCCCGCTCTATCCAATTGAGCTACGGGGCCGCTGACGCACGGGTTGCCCCGGGCAGCAGTCATGTCCCATGCCCGAAACCGGCGCCGGAAATCAAGTGGCTTCTCCGGCGCAGGATGGGCAAGGATCAGTGGGTCCAGGGGGTTCTGCGGTCGGTGGCGAAGTTTTCGCCATACCCGCGGGGCCGGATGTTCGGCTTGCGGGTCTTCGGCTGCAGCGTGACAAAGTCGATCCCGTTCTCGCGGGCGTAGTCCTCTGCCTCCTGGCGGGTATGGAACCGCAGCTTCACCTGGCGGTCGGTGTCGGCACTGCCGATCCAGCCCATCAAGGGGTCGAGTTGCTGGGCTTCGGTGGGAACCATCTCCAGCACCCAGTGATGGGTCTTGCCCATGCCCGACTGCATGGCGTTCCGGGCTGGCTGATAGATTCGCGCGCGCATCGGCCTTGTCTCTCCTTCGCTGTGCGCAGACATATCACCATGGCGAGCGTCGGTCGCAAGGGGCCAATCTGTCTCGGTCCCGGTGAAAGCGGGCCTTTGTGACGCCGCCGCCGTTCGGCGGCCGGTTGACATGGAACAAAACAGGATCACATTGAGCATGCAGCCAGACGAGTCCTCCCCCATGTCCGATCCCCGTGCCGAACCGACCTCACCGTTGCTGAACGCCCCGGCGCCCGCCGGGCAGCGCCGCGAAAAGCTGGAAGGCGGCAAGCGGTTCGTCCTGCATGCCGGGTTCGAACCCGCCGGCGACCAGCCGACCGCCATTGCCGAACTGTCGGGCGGGATCAGGGGCGGCGAGCGCGATCAGGTGTTGCTGGGCGCGACCGGCACCGGCAAGACCTTTACCATGGCCAAGGTGATCGAGGAGACGCAGCGCCCGGCGATCATCCTCGCCCCGAACAAGACCTTGGCGGCCCAGCTTTACGGCGAATTCAAGCACTTCTTTCCCGAGAATGCGGTCGAGTATTTCGTCAGCTACTACGACTATTATCAGCCCGAGGCCTATGTCGCGCGCTCGGACACCTACATCGAGAAGGAATCGCAGATCAACGAACAGATCGACCGGATGCGCCACTCGGCCACGCGGGCGCTTCTGGAACGCGACGATGTGATCATCGTCGCCTCGGTCTCGTGCATCTATGGCCTCGGCTCGCCCGAGCTTTACATGGCGATGACGCTCGATCTGCAGGCGGGCCAGGAATACGACCAGCGCCGGATCATGGCCGACCTGATCGCCCAGCAATACCGCCGCAACGATCAGGCGTTCCAGCGCGGCAGCTTTCGCGTGCGCGGCGATGTGCTGGAGCTGTGGCCCGCCCACCTTGAAGACCGCGCCTGGCGGCTGAGCTTTTTCGGCGAAGAGCTTGAATCTATTACCGAGTTCGACCCGCTGACAGGCGCCAAGACCGACAGTTTCGACAAGATCCGGGTCTATGCCAATTCCCACTATGTGACCCCGAAGCCGACAATGAAACAGGCCATTGCCGGCATCAAGGCCGAGCTGAAACAGCGCCTTGCGCAGCTTGTCGACGAGGGCAAGCTGCTGGAGGCGCAGCGGCTGGAACAGCGCACCAACTTCGATCTCGAAATGCTGGAGGCGACCGGCGTCTGCAACGGGATCGAGAACTATTCGCGCTATCTCACGGGCCGCGCGCCGGGCGAGCCGCCACCGACGCTGTTCGAATTCATCCCCGACACCGCCATCGTCTTTGCCGACGAAAGCCACGTCTCGGTGCCCCAGATCGGCGGGATGTATCGCGGCGACTTTCGGCGCAAGTTCACACTGGCCGAGCATGGCTTTCGCCTGCCGTCCTGCATGGACAACCGCCCGCTGAAGTTCGAGGAATGGGATGCGATGCGGCCGCAGTCGGTGTTCGTCTCGGCAACCCCCTCGGCGTGGGAGCTGGAGCAGGCGGGCGGCGTCTTTACCGAACAGGTGATCCGCCCCACCGGCCTGTTGGACCCCGAGGTCGAGATCCGCCCCGTCACCACCCAGGTCGACGATCTGCTGGACGAGGTCCGCAAGGTGACGGCGCGCGGCATGCGCACACTGGTCACGACGCTGACCAAGCGCATGGCCGAGGATCTGACCGAATACATGCACGAACAGGGCATCCGCATCCGCTACATGCACTCCGACATCGACACGATCGAACGGATCGAGATCCTGCGCGATCTCCGTCTCGGGGCCTTCGACGTGCTGGTCGGGATCAACCTGCTGCGCGAGGGGCTCGATATTCCCGAATGCGGGCTGGTTGCGATCCTCGATGCCGACAAGGAGGGATTCCTGCGCTCGGAAACCTCGCTGATCCAGACCATTGGCCGGGCGGCGCGAAATTCCGAGGGCCGGGTGATCATGTATGCCGACCGGATCACCGGGTCGATGGAACGCGCGCTGAACGAGACCGATCGCAGGCGCACCAAGCAGATCGCCTATAACGTGGAACACGGGATCACGCCCGAGACGATCCGCAAGAACGTCGATGACATCCTGCAAGGGCTCTATCAGGGCGACGTCGACATGGCCCGGGTGACTGCCAAGATCGATGCGCCGATGCATGGCGCCAACCTCGAAGCACATCTGAACGGGCTGCGCGACCAGATGCGCAAGGCGGCCGAGAACCTCGAATTCGAGGAAGCCGCCCGGATCCGCGACGAGGTGCGGCGGCTGGAGGCAGTCGATCTTGCCGTGTCCGACGATCCGCTGGCGCGCCAGTCGGCGGTCGAGGCCGCGGCCGAGGCGGCGGTGAAGGGCAAGGGGCGGTCGACCGCCGGCCGGCCCGGGCAGCGCGGCGGGAATTTCAGCCGGCGCAAGAAGCGGTAGCGCGGGGCCAACGGGCCGCTGCGGTGGCGGCAGCGCGGTCCCTCAGGGCGCAAGGCCCGCTTCCTGCATCAACCGTGCGGCCTCGTCGGCCAGCAGGCGTTCGCGGCCCTGTCCGGCAATCGGCACCGTGCCGATTTCGAGCAGCAGCGGCGCGGCCAGCGGTGTCACGCGGCTCAGCCTGGCGTGGTCGATGCGGGACCCGACGCGGTCGAGCATCTCCTCGATCCGGCCGAAATCCACCAGCCCGCGCAGCGCCTCTTCGCGGGTGATCTGCATCAGCAGGTGACCCGGGTCGTATTTCAGCAGTGTGTCGTAAAGGATGTCGGAGGAGAACGTCGCCTGCCGGCCGGATTTGCGTGCCCCGGCCACGTTGCGTTCGATCAGCCCCGCGATGGTGGCCGAGGCCCGGAAGGTCCGCTTCATTACCGCGTTGCCGGCAAGCCAGGTGTCGAGCCCGTCTGTCAGCCTGTCGCGGGCAAACAGCGCCGCGGCGTCCTGCAGCGGCTCCAACCCCCAGATCAGCGTGGCATAATCGGTCGAGACGAAGCCGAGCGGGGCTAGCCCCAGATCCTCCATCCGCCGGGTCAGCAAAAGCCCCAGCGTCTGCTGCGCGTTGCGCCCGGCAAAGCCATAGACGCAGGTATGGGCCATGCGGTCGTGGGGGAAGCTCTCGACCAGCAGCCGGTTGCGTTCGGGCAGGCGCGATACCTCGCGCTGCAGGTGCAGCCAGTCGCGCGTGTGCGCGGGCAGGGCGGGCCAGTCGTCTTGCCGGAACATGGTCAGGATGCGGTCCATCAGCCGGGTCGAGGCGGCGAACTTGGTGCCGGCGAAGACCGCCACCTTGGGCTTTTTCGCAACGTGGCGCGTGACCTCGACGGTCATCTCGCGCAGGCCCTCATAGCGCACGATCCGGCCGCCGATCAGAAAGCTGTCGCCGGGGGTGAGGCTCGCGGCAAATGCCTCCTCGACCTCGCCCAAGGGCGCGCCGCCGCGCCCCTTCAGGCGCACCTTCAGCGTGTCGGTATCCTGGATCGTGCCGATGTTCATGCGGATCCGCTGGGCCGAGCGCGGATCGCGCAACTGCCACAGACCGTCCGCCCGGCGCATCAACCGTTGCCAGCGGTCATAGGCGCGAAAGGCATAGCCGCCGGTGGCGCAGAATTCGAGACAGGCGTCGAAGTCGGCCCGCGTCAGCCCGGCATAGGCACCCGCCGTGGTCATTTCGGCAAACAGCGCGGCTGCGTCGAACGGCCCGGCGCAGGCGGCGATCAGGATGTGCTGGCAAAGTACGTCACGGGGGCCGGGTCCGCGCGGCTCGCCATCCAGATCGCCCTCGCAGGCGGCCTCGAGCGCGGCCTGGCATTCGACGATCTCGAAGCGGTTTGCGGGCACCAGCAGTGCCTTTGACGGCGCGTTATAGCGGTGGTTGGCGCGCCCGATCCGCTGCACCAGCCGCTTGACGTTCTTCGGTGCGCCGACCTGGATCACCAGATCGACATCGCCCCAGTCGATGCCGAGATCGAGTGAGCCGGTGCAGACGATACCGCGCAACTGTCCGGCCACCATCGCCGCCTCGACCCGCTCGCGCTGTTCGCGCGACAGCGATCCGTGGTGGATGCCGATCGGCAGGTCATCGGTGTTGGCGAGCCACAGGTGGTGAAAGAAGATCTCGGCCTGGGCGCGGGTGTTGTGAAAGATCAGCGTGGTACGGTGTTCCTTGACCTGCGCCAGCACCTCGGGGATCGCATGCCGGCCGCCACCGCCGGCCCAGGGCGGCGGGGCGGCGGTGGCGAGCATGGCGATGTCGGGGGCGGGGCCAGGGTCGGCCTGCAGGATCTCGACCGGGTCGGGGTGGCGCGCCATCAGCCGGCCGATGCTGGCCGGGTCATCGACCGTCGCGGACAACCCGACCCGGCGCAGCCCCGGCGCCAGCGTCTGCAGCCGGGCCAGCGCCAACATCAACTGGTCGCCGCGCTTCGATTCTGCAAGCGCGTGGATTTCATCGACGATGACCCGCGACAGACCCGCGAACATGCGTGGCGCATCCTCGTAGGAGGTCAGCAGCGCGAGCGATTCGGGCGTGGTCAGCAGGATGTGCGGCGGGTCGGCGCGCTGGCGTTTCTTGGCCGTGGCCGAGGTGTCGCCGGTGCGATCCTCGATCCGGATGGCAAGGCCCATCTCGGCCACCGGCCCGGTCAGGTTGCGGCGGATGTCGGCGGCCAGCGCCTTGAGCGGCGAGATATAGAGCGTGTGAAGGCCGGGTCGCGGGGCCTCGGCCAGCTCGGTCAGCGTCGGCAGGAAGCCTGCCAGCGTCTTGCCGCCGCCGGTGGGCGCAATCAGCAGCAGCGCGGGCGATCCGGCGCGGTCGAGCATGGCCTGCTGGTGGGGGTGTATCGCCCAGCCGCGCGCCCCGAACCAGTCGGCCAGGGCAGGAGGCAGCGGGCGGGGCGGGGGCGGTGACATGGCGCAAATCTAGGGCTTCGCTGGGGCCGTCGCCAGAGGCACTGGGTGTATCTGCCCTTATCTGCGGCGTCATTGCCGTGCCTTGGCGCGGTCAGGGTCCGGGTTTCTGCCGCGGCACGTCGATCTCGTCCGGATAGGCGTGGTCGAGGCTTCGCCGCCCGTCCGAAATCGAGGTCAGGATCGCGATGGCAAGCCCGAGGACCGCGGCGCTCGTGACGATCCAGTCGATTGCCGGTGAACCGCTCTCACGTCTGAAGACCGCTCTCGGCTTTCCGTTCACTCGCATCTTCGGCTCTCCGCCACACCCGTTCAGACCTGTCGCCCGGCGGTTCGGCGTGTGCGTCCGGTTGCGGCCGCGGGCAAGTATGAACAAAGCCTTTGGATTGCGGCAGGAATGCGGCCCGCGTGGCGCGAAACCCGGTCTCATTCCGGCAAGTTGGAATCATCGCATCCGGGGCGGTCGCGCGCCCGGTTCCGGGGCGCGGGCAGATGGCGGGGCCCCTTGCCGGGGCCCCGCGGCGATCAGACGATCGCGGCTTCGGTCGAGGCCAGCATTTCCTCGCGGCTGACACCGGGGGCCAGTTCGACAATCTGGAGTCCGTTTTCGGTCACATCGAGCACCCCGAGGTTCGAGATGATGCGGTCGACCACGGCCTTGCCGGTCAGCGGCAGGGTGCATTCCTTCAGCACCTTGCTTTCGCCCTTCTTGTTGGTGTGGTCCATCACCACCACAACGCGGCCGACGCCGGCGACCAGATCCATCGCCCCGCCCATGCCCTTGACGAGCTTGCCGGGGATCATCCAGTTCGCAAGGTCGCCCTGTTCCGACACCTCCATCGCGCCAAGGATCGCCATGGCGATCTTGCCGCCGCGGATCATGCCAAAGCTTTGCGCGCTGTCGAAATAGGCGGTCTGCGGCAGTTCGGTGATGGTCTGCTTGCCGGCATTGATCAGGTCGGCGTCCTCTTCGCCCTCATAGGGGAAGGGGCCCATGCCGAGCATGCCGTTTTCGGATTGCAACGTGACCTCGACGCCCTCGGGGATATAGTTCGCGACCAGCGTCGGAATGCCGATGCCAAGGTTCACGTACATGCCGTTCTGCAGCTCTTGCGCCGCCCGCGCGGCCATCTGATTGCGATCCCAGGGCATCATGCGGTCTCCTTCTTGCGGGTGGTGCGCTGTTCGATGCGCTTCTCGTGCTGGCCCTGGACCAGCCGATGGACATAGATCCCGGGCAGATGGATGCTGTCGGGGTCGAGCGAGCCTGTCGGCACGATCTCCTCCACCTCGACCACGCAGACACGGCCGCACATCGCCGCCGGCGGGTTGAAGTTGCGCGCGGTCTTGCGGAACACCAGGTTGCCGGTGGCGTCGGCCTTCCAGGCCTTGACGATCGAAAGATCGGCAAAAATGCCGCGCTCGAGGATATAGGTCTCGCCGTCGAAGTCCTTGTGCTCCTTGCCCTCGGCGACGACGGTGCCGACGCCGGTCTTGGTGTAGAAGCCCGGAATGCCGCAGCCGGCGGCGCGCATCCGTTCGGCCAGCGTGCCCTGCGGGTTGAACTCAAGCTCGAGCTCGCCTGCCAGAAACTGCCGCATGAATTCGGCATTCTCGCCGACATAGGACGACATCATCTTCTTGATCTGCTTGGTATCGAGCAGCTTGCCCAGCCCGAACCCGTCGACGCCGCAATTGTTCGAGGCGACGGTCAGATCCTTGACGCCGCTGTCGACGATCGCGTCGATCAGAAGTTCGGGGATCCCGCAGAGCCCGAACCCGCCCGCAGCAATCAGCATTCCGTCCTGCAACAGCCCATCCAGCGCTTCGGCCGCGGACCCGTAAACCTTGTTCATCCAGAACCTCCCGGTTTTCCTGTCGTTGACGGTTTCTGAAGGCTTGCGCAGCCTCTGTCAAATGCTGGCTGCACCGCAGCGCGACGGGGCGCGCCTGCCGGGGGATCACGCCGCAACGGCACGCGCCGGCCGCGCGCGAAGCGCGCTCCGGGGCACAACGTCCTTGATCGGCTCGGGGTCTGGCGGGGTCAGCTTGCGTCGGTCTCGGCGCTGCCTGAGGTTTTCTTCGCCGTGGCCTTCTTCGCCGTGGTCTTCTTCGCGGCGGCTGTCTTCGGCGACGACTTTTTCGCGGCCGTGGTCTTTGACGCGGCCTTTTTTGGCGCCGCCTTCTTGCGCCCGCCCTTCTTTGCCGCCTTCTCCGAAATAAGCTGCAGCGCCTCTTCCAGCGTCACGCTGTCCGGGGTCGTGCCCTCGGGCAGGGTGGCGTTGACCTTTTCCCATTTCACATAGGGGCCATAGCGGCCGTCCATGATGCTGATCGCGCCGCCATCGGGATGCTCGCCCATCTCCTTCAGTGCCTTGGCGGCCGTTCCCCGCCGCCCGCCGCGGGCGGCCTTCTCGGCCAGAAGCTCCACGGCGCGGTTCATGCCGACCTCGAAGACCTCGTTCACGTCGGGCAGGTTTGCATAGACCTTGCCATGCTTGACGAAGGGGCCGAAGCGGCCGATCCCGGCCTCGATCATCTCGCCGTCCTCGGGGTGGGGGCCGATCTCGCGGGGCAGGTTCAGCAGCATCAAGGCCTTGGCAAGGTCGATGTCATCGGGCGACCAGCCCTTGGGCAGGCTGGCGCGCGGCGGCTTGGGGTTTTCCTCGGTCGCGTCGCCGCGCTGCACATAGGGGCCATAACGGCCGTCGCGCAGCGTGATCTTGTCCTCGTTGTCGTGGCCGAGCAGCTTGCCATCCGGTCCGATCCCGGATTCCTCGGTGCCCGGAGGGCCAAAGGGACGGGTATAGCGGCATTCGGGATAGTTCGAGCAGCCGATGAAGGCGCCGCCCGAACGCGCGGTGCGCATCGACAACCGGCCCGAGCCGCAGACCGGGCAGGCGCGCGGGTCGCTGCCATCGGCGGTTGGCGGAAACAGGTGCGGCTCCAGCACCTCGTTGATCTTTTCCAGCACCTCGGTGATCCGCAGTTCCGAGGTTTCGGCGATGGCGGCCGAAAAGTCGCGCCAGAACCGTGCCAGCACATCCTTGTAGTCGGCCTCGCCTGCAGAGACGTCGTCAAGCTCGCCCTCAAGCTCGGCGGTGAAGTCATAGCCGACATACTTGCGGAAATAGTTCATCAGGAAGGCAATCACCAACCGCCCCTTGTCCTCGGGGAACAGCCGGTTCTTGTCCTTGCGGACATAGCCGCGGTCCTGGATCGTGGTGACGATCGAGGCATAGGTGGAGGGCCGGCCGATGCCGAGTTCCTCCATCTTCTTGACCAGCGTCGCCTCGGTATAGCGCGGCGCGGGCTGGGTGAAATGTTGCAGCGCAAGCGTGGCGCCGTGATGGCCGAGCACGGCCGAGGCCACCATCTGCATGTCGCCAGCCGGCGCGTCGGCCTCGATCACCGCGTCGGTATCGCCCGATGTGGCGGCCTTGCGGAATTCGGCCACCAGTGCGCCCTGCGCCAGCTTGGCCGGCTCGCCCTGCATGATCTGCGGCAGACGGGCGCTGTCCTCGTCGTCGCCGGACTGGCTGTCGTCGCGGCCTTCTTCGTAGACGGCAAGAAAACCGTCGAACAGGATCACCTGCCCGGTGGCGCGCAGCACCACCTGGCCATCGTCGCTGGCCACGTCGACCGTCGTGCGTTCAAGCCGCGCGGCCTCCATCTGGCTGGCGAGCGTGCGCTTCCAGATCAGGTCATACAGCTTGCGCTGGTCGGGTTCGGACAGGCGCAGGCTTTCGGCATCCCGCGTCATCTCGGTCGGGCGAATGCATTCGTGCGCTTCCTGCGCGTTCTTGGCCTTGTTCTTGTAGATCCGCGGCGACTGCGGGACATATTCGGCGCCATAGCGATCCTTGATCGCCTCGCGGGCCGCGGTCACGGCCTCGGGGGCCATATCGATCCCGTCGGTCCGCATATAGGTGATATGCCCGGCCTCATACAGCCGCTGCGCCGCCGACATGGTCTGGCGCGCACCCATGCCGAACTTGCGGCTCGCTTCCTGTTGCAGGGTCGAGGTCATGAAGGGCGCCGAGGGATTGCGCGAGGCAGGTTTCGCCTCGACCGCCCGGACGGTCAGCGACCGCGAGGTGACGGCCTGCACGGCAAGCTCGGCTGCGGTCCGGTTGGCAATGTCGAAGCGGTCGAGCTTCTTGCCGCCCAGAACCGACAGCCGCGCCTCGAAGCTCTGGCCACGCGGGGTTTCGAGCATCGCCTTGACCGACCAGTATTCCTGCGGCCGGAACGCCTCGATCTCCATCTCGCGCTCGACGATGAGCCGCAGGCAGACCGATTGCACCCGGCCCGCCGAACGCGACCCCGGCAGCTTGCGCCAGAGAACCGGAGACAGGTTGAAGCCCACCAGATAGTCGAGCGCCCGGCGTGCCAGATAGGCATCGACCAGCGGCTGGTCGACCTGACGCGGGTTTTTCATCGCCTCGGTGACGGCGGATTTGGTGATTGCGTTGAACACCACGCGGCTGACCCCGGTGTCCTTCCGGATCGCCCGCCGCTTGCGCAGGGTCTCTTCCAGATGCCAGGAAATCGCCTCTCCCTCGCGGTCGGGGTCGGTCGCGAGGATCAGTTCGTTGTCGTCCTGCAGGGCGTCGGCAATCGCCTTTATGTGTTTGCGCGAATCGTTCCCGACCTCCCAGGTCATGTCGAATCCGTGCTCGGTATCGACCGAACCATCCTTGGCCGGCAGGTCGCGGACATGGCCGTAGGAGGCAAGAACGGTATAGTTGTCGCCGAGATATTTGTTTATTGTCTTGGCCTTGGCAGGCGATTCGACGACGACGACGGGCATGGGAGGGTCTTCCGTTGAGGCTGTTGCCAATTGGCGGCGGAAGATGTGGTGCCTTGACGGGGTTGTCAATGCCGCGCCGCGGCGGGTCGGGGCGGCCGGTTTTTCGCGATTTCAGCCGGCGCGGGCCAGAAGACCGCCGGGCTGGCGCTGCAGTGCGCCGTCCATCTCCATTTCCAGCAGTTCGTCGGCGATCTGGCGTTCGGGCAGCGACAAATCGCGTGCCAGCTGGTCTTCGGCGATCGGCGCGGCGCCGAGCAGGGCGAGGATCCGCTCGCGCAGCGATCCGCCGGCGGCCGTCGGGGCGGGGGCCGCGACCGTGATCTTCGGATGCTGCGCGGTGGTGGCGGCGGCGCGGGGCGCAGGGGTGTCGGCGATGCGGCGCGGGGCCGGGGTGCCCAGGGCCTCCAGCACATCGTCGGGGCCGCGGACCAGTGTGGCGCCGTCGCGCAGCAGCATGTTGCAGCCCGCCGCGCGCGGGTCGAGCGGATGGCCCGGCACCGCCAGCACCTCGCGCCCCTGGTCGAGCGCGTCGCGAGCGGTAATCAGGCTGCCAGACCGCGCCGCGGCCTCGACCACGACGACGCCGCGCGACAGGCCCGAAATCAGCCGGTTGCGACGGGGAAAATGGCGGGCCTGAGGCTGAAGCCCCGGGGGCATTTCGGACAGGATCAGCCCGCCATGGGCAATGCGCGCCGTCAGCTCGGCATTTTCCTGCGGATAGACGACGTCGACGCCGCCCGCGACCACTGCAATGGTGCCGGTTGCGAGCGCACCCTCGTGGGCGGCGGCATCGATGCCACGGGCAAGCCCCGAGACGACGACAAACCCGGCCCCCCCGAGCCCTTCCGACAGCGCGCGCGCCATGCGACGGCCAAGGCTCGATGTGTTGCGCGAGCCGACCAGCGCCACGGCGGGCAGGCGGGCCAGATCGACTTGACCGCGGGCCCACAGAACCGGCGGCGGGTCGGGCAGATCGGCGAGGCCGGCCGGATACTCCGCGTCGCCGTAGAACAGCGGCCGTGCACCGGCCTTGCGGCCTGCCTTCAGTTCGCGCTCGACGACCTCGGTCGGGCAGGGCGCATAGCCGTCGATCCCGGCGGCGCGGGCCATCTGCGGCAGGGCGGCGATTGCAGCATCGGCGTCGCCGTCATGTTCGGTCATCAGACGAAAGAAGGTCGCCGCGCCAACACGGCGGGAGCGCAAGAGACGGAGCCAGGATAGCCTGAGTCCTTCCGAGGTTGGTGGTGCGAGGGGGGGTGGGGAAACAAACAAATCCATTCCTTGCCACTCCGTCTCTTGCTGAGATCATGGCTAAGGCGAATCGGTTAACCGCACGTAAACGGCGATTGCGAGCGCGGATTTTTCTACCTGAAAGGGCAGGCGGCGCGGCGTTCTGCCGTCGCATTCGGCCGAATGCCGTCGCCTGCCCGGGATTTCAGCACGAATTCCTCGGGCCAGGCGCGGTGGCATGGCCCGATCATTGGCGGGCAGAAGTCAGGCGGCAGAGCCGCCCACGGTCAGCCCGTTGATCCGCAGCGTCGGCTGGCCCACGCCCACCGGCACCCATTGCCCGGACTTGCCGCAGTTGCCGATGCCGGGGTCGAGCGCCATGTCGTTGCCGATGGCGGTGATGCGTTTCAGCGCGGTCGGCCCGTCGCCGATCAACGTCGCGCCCCGAACCGGCGCGCCGATCCGGCCATTGCGGACCCGGTAGGCCTCGGTGCAGGAAAACACGAACTTGCCGTTGGTGATGTCGACCTGGCCGCCGCCGAAGCCGACGGCATAAAGCCCGTCCTCAAGGCCCGACAGGATCTCGGCCGGGTCGGTCTGACCGCCCAGCATATAGGTGTTGGTCATCCGCGGCATCGGCGCGTGGGCATGGCTTTCGCGGCGTCCGTTGCCGGTGGGGGCGACCCCCATCAGCCGGGCATTCTGGCGGTCCTGCATCAGCCCGACAAGGATCCCGTCCTCGATCAGCACGTTGCGGCCCGAGGGCGTGCCCTCGTCATCGACGCTGATCGAACCGCGGCGGTTCGGGATCGTGCCATCGTCCAGAACGGTGACCCCGGGGGCCGCGATCCGCTGCCCCATCAGCCCGGCAAAAGCCGAAGTGCCGCGGCGGTTCGCATCGCCCTCAAGACCGTGGCCGATGGCCTCGTGCAGCAGGATCCCGGGCCAGCCGGGGCCAAGCACCACATCCATGGCACCGGCGGGGGCAGGCTCGGCCTCGAGATTGACGAGCGCGATGCGCAAAGCCTCGCGCGCCATCGCCTCCCAACCGGTGTGGTCGATCAGGCCATCGAGCCCTGTCCGCCCGCCGCCGCCGGTTCCGCCCTGTTCGCGCCGCCCGTCCTGTTCGACGATGACGCTGACATTCAGCCGGCTCATGGGGCGGCGATCCTCGACCAGCGTTCCGTCGGGGCGCAGGATCGTGACCTCCTGCAGCGAGGCGGCGAGCGTCGCCGAGACCTGCACCACGCGGGGGTCGAGGGCGCGGGCGAAGGCGTCGATCTCGCGCAGGGTCTCGATCTTTACCGGGAACGCGGCATCGCCAATGGGGTTCGAATCACCATAGAGCCTGCGATTCGTCGCCAGTGGCCCGACGTCGAGCGCCCCGCCGCCATCGCCCACCGCGAGCCGCGCGGTTTCGGCGGCACGGCGCAGCGCGCCTTCGCTGATCTCGGTCGAATGGCCGTATCCCGCGGTCTCGCCGCGCACAGCGCGCAGGCCAAAGCCTTCTGAGGCGTCATAGCTTGCGGTGCGCAGGCGCGAATCGTCATAGACCAGCGCTTCGGAACGTCGCCGTTCGAGGAATATCTCGCCGTCGTCGGCGCCCTGCGTGGCGCCGCGCAGGACGGAAAGGGCCGTGTCCCGATCCAGATGGGTGTCGAACGGGCGGAAGGACGAGCTTTCGGCAGAGGTCACTGGGGACGCCTCCTTTCGGGGGATCGGGTCGATGGGAGTCTGGCGTGGCTTGCAGATGCAAATCACCGGCTTGTTTCGCAAAACGTAATATGGTCTCTAGATTTCAGGAGACAACGGGCATCTTCCCGATGGCATCGGCCGTCGGGGTGGTCGCCCGCAGCGGCCTTGGCTGCCATAGCGAACGGGACAAGACATGCGACTTTCAACGCTCAGGAGCGGCTTTTGGGCTGCGCTGGCCGGAATTTCATTTGCCGGCACTGCTCTGGCCCAGGACGGGCTGGGCGATCTCGAGGTGCGCGGCGCGCCTGTGCCGGGGGGGACAGGATTCCAGCCGGCGTCGACCGACATCGCGCGCGAGCTGCAGTGGCTCGACGGGATGCTGTTGTACATCATCACCGCCATTGCGCTGTTCGTGCTGGGTCTTCTGATCGTGGTGATCGTGCGCTACAATCGGCGCAGCAACCCGGAACCTGCTGGATTCACCCACAATTCGCCGCTGGAAATCGCCTGGACGATCGTGCCGATCCTGATTCTCGTGTTCATCGGCTCGTTCTCGCTGCCGGTCCTTTTCAACGAACAGACCATCCCCGAGGGCGACGTCGTCATCAAGGCGACCGGCAACCAGTGGTACTGGAGCTATGAATATCCCGACGAGGGCATCGCTTTCGACAGCTTCATGATCGGCGCCGACGCCGGCAACAAGATGACGCCCGAGGTCGAAGCGCAGCTGGAAGCGGCGGGCTACAAGAAAGAACATTTCCTGCTGGCGACGGACAATGCCGTGGTGGTGCCGATCAACAAGATCGTTGTGGTGCAGGTCACCGGCGCCGACGTGATCCATTCCTGGACCGTGCCTGCGTTCGGCGTGAAGCAGGACGGGGTCCCCGGCCGGCTGGCCGAATTGTGGTTCCGGGCCGAGAAGGAAGGCGTCTACTTCGGCCAGTGCTCGGAACTCTGCGGGATCGCGCACGCCTATATGCCGATCACGGTCAAGGTGGTGAGCCAGGAGGCCTATGACGCCTGGCTCGGCCGCGCCAAGGAACAATTCGCCGGCACGCCGCGCCCGTTCACGGTCGCATCGGCCGAATGATACGGTCTGAAACGCGAGGTCCGCGCGATGTCTGACAGCAGCCTGCACAGCCCGTCCCTCGGCCTTGCCGCCGAGCCGGAACTGAAGGACTATTTCGCCCTGCTGAAGCCGCGGGTGATGTCGCTTGTGGTGTTCACGGCGCTGGTAGGTCTGCTGGTGGCGCCCGTGCACGTGCATCCCTTCCTCGTCTTCACCTCGGTGCTGTTCATCGCCATCGGCGGCGGCGCCGCAGGAGCGCTGAACATGTGGTGGGATGCCGATATCGACGCCGTCATGCGCCGCACCCGGAACCGGCCGGTCCCGTCGGGCAAGGTCAGCCCCGGCGAGGCGCTGGGACTCGGCCTCGCACTTTCGGGGCTTTCGGTGATGATGCTGGCGCTGTCCGCAAACCTGCTGGCGGCCGGGCTGCTGGCGTTCACCATCTTCTTCTATGTCGTCATCTACACGATGTGGCTGAAACGCTGGACGCCGCAGAACATCGTTATCGGCGGCGCCGCCGGGGCGTTTCCGCCGATGATCGGCTGGGCGGTGGCGACGGGCGGCATATCGGTCGAATCGCTGCTGATGTTCACCTTGATCTTCATCTGGACGCCGCCGCATTTCTGGTCGCTCGCGCTGTTCATGAAAAGCGATTACGACGACGCCGGCGTGCCGATGCTGACGGTCACCCACGGCCATGACGCCACCCGCCGCCACATCCTGGCCTATTCGGTCGCGCTGGCGGCATGTTCGCTCGCACTGGCGCTGACTTCGATCGGCGGGCCGGTCTTTGTTGTCACCGCGCTGGTGATGAACGCCCGCTTTCTGCTGGGCGCGGTCCGGATCTGGCGGCGCGACACGGCGCAGGCCCAGGCCGATGCCTATGGCGTCGAAAAACGCTTCTTCAAGCTGTCGCTGTGGTACATGTTCCTCCTGTTTGGCGCGCTGCTGGCCGATGCCATGCTGCGCGGGCTTTGGGGAGGGTTCGCATGATCCGTGCCACCCATGAACTGCACCATCGCCGCCGCGGACGGAACGCCGGCATCGGGCTGCTGCTGTTTGGATTCGTGGCGATCGTCTTCGGCATGACCATCGTCAAGGTCGGCAAGGGCCAGGACGTGCTGGGGACCGGCATGGTTTCGGCCCCCGCACCGGCGACGGGGACGGGCGGATGATCTTTCGCCGTCTCACCGGACCCAACCGTACGCTTGCCCAGACCGTCACCGTGGTTCTGGTCATGGGCGCGCTCGCCTGGGCGGCCGTGCCGGCCTACAATATGTTCTGCAAGGTCACCGGCTATGGCGGCACCACCAGGACCGCCGATGCCGGCTCGGACGTGATCCTCGATCGGACCATCAAGGTCCGCTTTGACGGCAGCCTCGAACGCGGTATGCCGTGGCAATTCCATCCCGTTCAGCGCGAGATGGAACTGCGGATCGGCGAGACCGGCCTTGCCTTCTACGAGGCGCATAATCCGACCGACCGTGCCGTCGCCGGGCAGGCGAGCTATAACGTCTCGCCTTTCGAGGCCGGCAGCTTTTTCACCAAGATCGACTGTTTCTGCTTTACCGAACAGGTCCTGCAGCCGGGCGAGACCGTGCAGATGCCGGTCAGCTTCTACGTCGACCCCGAGATTGTCGCCGATCGCGATGCGAAATCGGTGACCCACATCACGCTTTCCTACACTTTCCACGAGATCGCCCTGCCGGAAGAGCAGGCGGCGCTGCATATTGCAGACTAGTCCAGGCGCGAGGGACCAGAACATGGCACACGAAAAGAACCACGATTATCACATCCTGCATCCCTCGATCTGGCCCTTCATGGGGGCTGTCGGGGCCGTGATCATGCTCTCGGGGGCGGTCGCATGGATGCACGACGGCCCGCCCTTCATCTTTATCGCCGGGCTGCTGGTGGTGCTCTACACCATGTATTCCTGGTGGTCCGAGACCGTCACCGAGAACCAGATCGGCGATCACACCCCGGTGGTGATGATCGGCCTGCGCTATGGCTTCATCCTCTTCATCATGTCCGAGGTGATGTTCTTCGTCGCCTGGTTCTGGGCCTTCTTCAAGAGTGCGCTCTATCCGATGGGGCCCGACTATCCGGCTGTCGACGGCGTCTGGCCGCCTGCGGGCATCGTCACCTTCGACCCCTGGCACCTGCCGCTGATCAACACCATGATCCTGCTTTGCTCGGGGGCTGCGGCGACCTGGGCGCACCACGCGCTGGTGCACGAGAACAACCGCAAGGACATGGCGACCGGACTGTTGCTGGCCTGCGCGCTCGGCCTGCTGTTCACCTTCTTCCAGGCCTATGAATACAGCCACGCCGCCTTCGGCTTCGCCGGAAACATCTATGGCGCGACCTTCTTCATGGCGACCGGGTTCCACGGTGCCCATGTCATCATCGGCACGATCTTCCTGTTCATCTGCTACATGCGGCTCCGGGCCGGTCACTTCACGCCGGATAATCACGTCGGGTTCGAGATGGCGGCCTGGTACTGGCACTTCGTCGATGTGGTCTGGCTGTTCCTGTTCTTTGCAATTTACATCTGGGGCGGCGCCTGACGGCATCGTCCCGGTGCCCGGAAATGGGGCGTCGGACCAAAGTACAGGATGGGGCGCGGGCCGACCGCGCCCCATTGCATTGCGCGACGTGCCGCCCGAAAACGGCCACATCGCAGGAGGCTCCGACATGCGCCGATACATCTTTCCGCTTCTCGTCGGCCTCTTCGGTGCCGCGGCCCTGATCGCTCTCGGGGTCTGGCAGCTGCAGCGGCTCGACTGGAAACGCGGCATCCTCGCCGAGATCGAGGGCCGCATCGTGGCCGATCCGGTGGCGCTGCCAAGCCATCCCGATCCGGCCGCCGACCGCTATCTGCCGGTCGAGGTGACAGGCGAGACCGGCCCGCGCGAACTCGACGTGCTGGTCTCGACCCATGACGTCGGTGCGGCTTTCCGGATCGTCACCGCCTTCACGCTCGACGACGGCCGCCGCATCCTGCTCGACGAAGGCATCGTGCCCGCCGAGGCCAAGGATGCCCCGCGCCCGCCGGCGCATCTGACGGTCATCGGCAACCTCCACTGGCCCGACGAGCATGACAGCTTCACCCCCGACAACGACACCGCGGCAAACTACTGGTATGCCCGCGACGTCGACACCATGGCGGCAGAACTTGGCACCGAACCCGTGCTCGTCGTGGCCCGCCAGATCATCGGCCCGGACGTCGGCGTCACACCGCTACCAGTCGATACCGCGGGCATCCCCAACAACCACCTCGGCTATGCGATCCAGTGGTTCGGGATGGCCGCGGTCTGGCTGGGGATGACAGCGCTGCTGCTTCGTCGTATGGCTCGCCCGAACCCCTAACCCGAAGCCCCAGGGCTTCTTCTTGGTCAAAATACCTCCGCCGGAGGCTCCCGAACCCGCAGCCCGCAAACGGCCGGGCAGGGAGCGTCCAGAACCTCAGGATGACCCATGCACTACGTCTCGACCCGCGGCCAGGCTCCGATTCTCACCTTTGAAGAGGCGATGCTGACCGGGCTTGCCCGTGACGGCGGGCTCTATGTCCCCGAAACCATCCCGACCCTGACATCTGACGAGATCGCGGCCCTCGCCGGGCTTCCCTATGAGGAAATCGCGATCCGCGTCATGCGCCCCTTCCTTGGCGAAAGCTTTACCGAGGATGAATTCGCCGGGGCCGTCGAGCGCGCCTATGCAGGGTTCGGCCATGCCGCGCGGGCCCCGCTGGTGCAGCTCGACGCCAATCACTTCCTGCTCGAACTGTTCCACGGCCCGACGCTCGCGTTCAAGGACTTCGCCATGCAGCTGATCGGCCAGCTGTTTCAGGTCGCGCTGGCGCGGCGCGGCGAGCGGGTGACAATCGTTGGCGCGACCTCGGGCGATACCGGCTCGGCGGCGATCGAGGCGTTCCGCGGCCTCGAGGCGGTCGACGTCTTCATCCTGTTCCCCGAGGGGCGGGTCTCGGAGGTGCAACGCCGCCAGATGACGACGCCGACCGAATCGAACGTCCACGCATTGGCGGTTGCCGGCGATTTCGACGATTGCCAGGCCCGGGTGAAGGACATGTTCAACGACTTTCCCTTCCGCGATGCGGTGCGGTTGGCCGGTGTCAACTCGATCAACTGGGCCAGGGTGCTGGCGCAGGTCGTTTATTACTTCTCGGCCGCAACGGCGCTTGGCGCGCCGTACCGTCCGGTCTCGTTCACCGTGCCGACCGGCAATTTCGGCGATATCTTCGCAGGCTATGTTGCCCGCCGGATGGGCCTGCCGATCGAACGGCTGGTTGTCGCGACCAACCAGAACGACATCCTGCACCGCGCGCTCAGCTGTGGCGACTATGTCACCTCGGCCGTCGCGCCCTCGATCAGCCCCTCGATGGACATCCAGGTCAGTTCCAACTTCGAACGGGTCCTGTTCGATGCCTATGGCCGCGACGGCAAGGCCGTGGCGCAGGTGATGGAGGAGTTGAAGCTTTCGGGCGGCTTTCACATCTCGCAGGGCGCGCTGCAGGTCCTGCAGGAAACTTTTGCCTCGGGCCGCGCCTCCGAGGCCGAGACCGCGGCCGCTATCGCAAGCATCTATGCCCGAACCGGACAGATCCTCTGCCCGCACGGCGCGGTTGGCGCCCATGTCGCCCAGTCCTATCTCGGGGCAACGCCGATGATCACGCTTGCGACCGCGCACCCGGCAAAGTTCCCCGATGCGGTCGAGGCGGCGATCGGTATCCGCCCCCCCCTTCCAAATCGCATGGCGGACCTGTATGAGCGTCCGGAGCGAGTGACATCGGTCGCCAACGACTTGACCGTCCTCGAAGATCTTGTACGCGAAAGGCGTGGCTTTTGAGCGTCAGACTTGACAGATTGCCGAACGGCCTCCGTATCGTCACCGAGACGATCCCGGGGCTTGAGAGTGCCGCAGTAGGCCTTTGGGTCAACGCCGGCGGCCGGCACGAGCGGGCGGATCAGAACGGGATCGCCCATTTCCTCGAACACATGGCCTTCAAGGGCACGGCACGGCGCAGTGCGCTGCAGATTGCCGAAGAGATCGAGGATGTGGGCGGCTATATCAACGCCTATACCTCGCGCGAGACCACGGCCTATTACGCGCGCGTGCTGAAGGACGACGTGCCGCTCGCGCTCGACGTGGTGGCGGACATCGTGCTGAACCCGGTGTTCGACGACAGCGAGATCGAGGTCGAGCGCGGGGTGATCCTGCAGGAGATCGGGCAGGCGATGGACACGCCCGACGACATCATCTTCGACTGGCTGCAGGAGGCCGCCTATCCGGGGCAGGCGCTGGGACGCACGATCCTTGGCCCTACCGAGCGGGTCAGCGGCTTTGCCCGCAAGGACCTGTCGCGCTTCGTGTCGGATCACTACGGGCCGCGGCAGATGGTGCTGTCGGCCGCGGGGGCGGTCGATCACGACGCAATCATGGCCTTGGCCGAAAAGCTGCTCGGGCATCTGCCGGTCAGCAATCTGTCGACCCATGATGTCGCGATCTTCACCGGTGGCGAGCGGTGCGAAACCCGCCAGCTTGAACAGGTGCATTTCGCGCTGGCGCTCGAAAGCTCCAGCTACAGCGCGCCCGACGTCTATACCGCGCAGATCTATTCGACGCTGATGGGCGGCGGCATGTCCTCGCGGCTGTTCCAGGAAGTGCGCGAGAAACGCGGGCTTTGCTATTCGATCTTCGCCCAGGCGGGCGCCTATACCGACACCGGCATGATGACCTTCTACGCCGGCACCTCGGCGCGGGACATCGGCCAGCTTTCCGAACTCGTTGTCGACGAACTGCGCCGGGCGGCCGACGATGTGACCGAGATCGAGGTGAACCGGGCGCGCGCGCAGATGAAGGCCGGGCTGCTGATGGGGCTGGAAAGCCCGACCAGCCGGGCCGAGCGGCTGGCGCGTCTGGTGGCGATCTGGGACCGGGTGCCGCCGCTGGCAGAAACCGTGGCGCGGATCGAGGCGGTCAGCCGCGATGACGTTGCGGGCTTTGCCCGACGGTTGAACCGGTCCGGGCGCACGGCGCTGGCCCTTTACGGGCCTGCCGACGGGGCCCCCGGGGTACGGGAATTGCAGGAGAGGCTTGCCGCCTGATGCGCCTCGGCCGGCGAAAGGTTCGGATCGTCACCGAACGCATGATCCTGCGTCCGCCGATGCACGTCGATTTTCGCGCCTGGAGCAGCCTGCGGACGGATTCGCGCGAGTTCCTTGAGAAGTGGGAGCCGCTCTGGGCGTCCGATCACCTGAGCCGCAAGGCCTTTACCAACCGGGTCTACTGGGCTCAGCGGGCGCTGAGTTCGGGCACGGCGGTACCGCTGTTCCTGATCCGGGCCGAGGACGAGGCGCTGGTCGGCGCGATCACGCTCGACAATATCCGCCGCGGACCGGCGCAGGCGGGAACCTTCGGCTATTGGGTCGGCGCGCCGTTTGCCCGCCAGGGCTATATGCGCGAGGCGATCACGGCGCTGACCCACCACGCCTTCGAGGCGCTGGATCTGAGCCGGATCGAGGCCGCCTGCCTGCCCGAAAATGCCGCCTCGCGCGGCGTTCTGGAGCGCTGCGGCTTCAAGTACGAAGGCGTCGCCCAAAGCTATCTGCAGATTGCCGGACGCTGGCGCAACCATGTGCTCTATTCCAACCTTCGCGCCGACCGGCGCGGGCGCACGGGCGTCGGGCAGGCCTGAGCCCGCAATTCGGACTCTCCCACGTCACGTTGAGCCACAGTGATCCGGGGCAAGGGGGGGCTGCGCGCGGCGCCTCGAGCGTCAGGATTATTCCAATAAAGACACCCGCGGCCACCATGGCCTGATCGCGATCTGACGAAAATGTCATATCTCGCGGCTGCGCGGTCGTGGAATGATGCTATCATGCCGCAGCAATCCGCCCTGCAATACCCGTCGATCCGCCCCGGAGTGTCGCCCGTGCCGTTCCTGCTCGCCCTTGTCCTGCTCCTCGCCTCGGCGCTTGCCGGTGCGGCGCAGGATCGCCGTCCCTCGCATTGCATCGCGATGGTGCAGGATGTTCCGGGGCTCGAGGTGATCTGGCGCGCCGGGTTCCGCGATCCGGTGCCGGACGAGACCGTGCGGCTGAGCTATATCGACCATTCGATGTATCTGATCCAGACCGCGGGCGGGCTGAACGTGGTCACGGACTACAACGGCTTCATCGGACCCGAACCGCTGATCCCCGACGTGGTGACGATGAACCACGCCCATTCCTCGCATTGGAGCCCGGCGCCCGACCCGGCAATCGCGCATGTTCTGCAGGGCTGGGGCGATTTCGGCGAGGCGGTCGAACACAACCTCGATCTGGGCGAAATGCTGATCCGCAACGTGACCTCCGATATCCGCTCGGCCTGGGGCGCGGGGGTGGAACCCAACGGCAATTCGATCTTCATCTTCGAGGTGGCGGGGCTCTGCATCGGCCATCTGGGGCATCTGCACCAGGAACCGTCGCCCGAGCAATACGCCGCCATCGGGCGGCTCGATGTGGTGATGGCGCCGGTCGATGGCGGGCTGACGCTGCCCTTGCCGGCGATGATCCGGGTGTTGAAGCGGTTGCGCGCCTCGGTGGTGTTGCCGATGCACTATTTCTCGAACAACTCGCTGACGGTCTTTCTGGATGGAATGGAAGCCGAGTTCCTGATCGACCGGCGGCCCGAACGGGCACTGGAGGTGTCGCTGCGCAGCTTGCCATCCGAGCCAACGGTCGTCGTGCTGACGCCGCGGCTGCTGGGGTTCAACGACGAGGATCTGTGAGCGCCCGGGAGGATCATTGCCGCGGCAGGTGACGCGCCCGGTGTCGGAACCCGGCAGCATCTTCCCGACAGGCAGCACCGGCGGTTCGTGCTGCTGCTCCGGGCCCTATTGCGCGACGACTGCTGCCGGTAGGGGGCACGTCGAATTTGTCCGGGGGGCAATGGAATGAGATGGCTGCTTGCAGCATGCATGATCCTGACCCTGCCGGGCGTGGCCTTGGCAAAGGATCGCCAGTCGAGCCGTTGCGTCACGCGGGGCGCCGAAATCTCGTCCCTCGGCGCGGCCCTTTTTGCGCAGTTTCGGTCGGTCCAGCGCGACGCCGGGGTGTGGCTGAGCTATGTCGGGCAATCGACCTATCGGATCGAAACCGCCGACGGTGTGAGTGTCTTGACCGATTTCGATGCCGGCACCGGCACCGGCACGGTGGCCCCTGACGTGGTGACAATCGACCGCTCCGCCGCCTCGAACTGGAGCGCCGTCGGAGAGCGCGAGGCCCCCTTTGTGCTGAAGGGCGGGGCCGATGCCGGAGGGGCGGCGGGGAGCCACCTGGTCCTTGGCGATATTCGTATCCGCAATGTGCCGACCTCCGCCACGCCATCGGGGGACACGGGGCCGGACGGCTCGTCGGTCTTCATCTTCGAGGTCGGGGGCCTCTGCATCGGCCATCTCGGCCGGCTGCAACGCAAGCTCGCGGAGGAGGAGCTTGTTGCGATCGGCCGGCTCGACGTGGTGATGGTGCAGGGCGATGCCAGCCTGCTGCCTCCGCGCGAGGAGATGATCGATCTGCTGTCGGAGGTCCGCGCCCTGCTGATCCTGCCGATGCATTATGCCCCGGATGGCTCGCCCGACGACTTCCTGACGGCGATGGATGGCGCACTTCCGGTCGTGCGGCGGGAAGAAGGCGCCATCGAGGTCTCGCTGCGGACTTTGCCCGGGGTGCCGACGATCATGGTGCTGGAGCCGCGCGGTGCGACGCCCGGTGACGACGACGCGGGAACAGGGGGTGACTTGCCCCTGCCGTTGCTCCGTGATTGATCGGGGCATGAGGTGCCCCATGACCAACCCCGTGACCCCGAAGATCGAAGCGGCTTTGCGCGCGGACCTGCCTGCAGCGGTCTTCCGGCCGCTGGAACCGCGCTATCTGGAGGAACCGCGGGGGCGGTTCCATGGCCAGGATGCGCTGCTGGTGGCACCCGGCTCGGTGGCCGAGGTGGCAACGGTGGTCCGCTGGGCGAATGTGCATCGCGTCGGCATCGTGCCCTATGGCGGTGGCACGGGGCTGGTCTCGGGGCAGGTTGCGACCGATCTGGCGCGGCCGGTGCTGCTGTCGCTCGAGCGGATGAACCGCATCCGCTCGGTGCATCCGGCCGAAAACGTGCTGGTGGCCGAGGCCGGCGTGATCCTCGCCAATGTCCAGCAGGCGGCGCGCGATGTCGATCGGATGTTCCCGCTGTCGCTGGCCTCGGAGGGCTCGGCGCAGATCGGCGGCCTGCTGTCGACCAACGCGGGCGGCGTCAACGTGCTGCGCTATGGCAATACCCGCGACCTCTGTCTGGGGATCGAGGCGGTGCTGCCCGACGGCACGGTGCTGAACGGGCTGAAGCGGCTGCGCAAGGACAACACCGGATACGATCTGCGCCATCTTCTGATCGGTGCCGAGGGCTCGCTCGGGGTGATCACCGCGGCCAGCCTCAGGCTTTATCCCCGGCCGGCGGCCAAGGGGGCGGCGATGATGGCGGTCGAAAGCCCGGCCGCGGCGCTGAAGCTTCTGGAAATGGCGCAGGGCCGGATCGGCGAGGGGGTCTCGGCCTTCGAGATCATGCACCGCACCGGGCTCGACTTCCTGCGGCAGAAGATGCCCGATGTGCGCCAGCCCTTTGCCGCACCGCCCGAATGGCTGGTGCTGATCTCGGTCGGGCTGTCGGGCGGCAGGTCGCCCGAGGAAGAACTGGTGGGCCTGTTCGAGGAGGCGCTGGGGGCCGGGCTTGTCGACGACGGCGTCATCGCCCAGAGCGAGGCGCAGCGGCTGGAATTCTGGCACCTGCGCGAAACGATCCCCGAAGCGAACCGCCGGATCGGCGCGGTGTCCTCGCACGATATCTCGGTGCCGATCTCGGCGATCCCCGAATTCATCGCGCGCGGCGGTGCGGTGGTGGCAGGCTTCGGGGACCTGCGGGTCAATTGCTTTGGCCATCTCGGCGACGGCAACCTGCATTATAACGTCTTCCCCGCCGAGGGACGCCGCCGCGAGGAATACGACAACCAGCGCGATGCGCTGAAGCGGGCGCTGCACGATCTGGTGCACGAGATGGAAGGGTCGGTCAGCGCCGAACACGGGATCGGCCGGCTGAAGGTCGGCGATCTGGAGCGCTATGGCGATCCGGGGATGCTGGCCGCGATGCGCGCGATCAAGGCGGTGCTGGACCCGGCGGGGGTGATGAATCCGGGGACGGTTCTGCGCGGCTGAGTGCCCGGGGGGGGCATCTGCGTCTGACTGTCAGGCAGGCAAATTCCCTTTGCGGCACCCTTTCATCCCCGCGGGACCCCGGCTAGCTTGCCCCCCGACAACCACCGAGGGAGTGCCGGATGGAAACGATGATCGGGGTGATCGGGGGCAGCGGCCTCTACGAGATCGACGGGCTGGCCGATGCGGTCTGGCAGAGCGTGCAGACCCCCTGGGGCGATCCCTCGGATCAGATCCTGACCGGATCGCTCGACGGCGTGCGGATGGCCTTCCTGCCCCGTCACGGTCGCGGCCATGTTCATTCCCCGACCTCGGTGCCCTATCGCGCCAATATCGACGCGCTGAAGCGGATCGGCGTGACCGACGTGATCTCGGTCTCGGCCTGCGGCTCGTTCCGCGAGGAGATGGCGCCGGGCCATTTCGTCGTCGTCGACCAGTTCATCGACCGCACCTTTGCCCGCGAGAAGAGCTTTTTCGGCACCGGCTGCGTTGCCCATGTCAGCGTTGCCCATCCGACCTGCCCGCGGCTTGGCGCGGCCTGCTTCGAGGCGGCCGAGGCGCAGGGCGTGACCGTCCACATGGGCGGCACCTATCTGGCGATGGAGGGGCCGCAGTTCTCGACACTGGCGGAATCGCGGATGTACCGCGAGCAATGGGGCGCCGACGTGATCGGCATGACCAACATGCCCGAGGCCAAACTCGCCCGCGAGGCCGAGCTTTGCTATGCCTCGGTCGCGATGGTGACCGATTATGACAGTTGGCACCCCGACCATGGCGCGGTCGACATTGCGCAGATCATTGCGACCCTTCACGGCAACGCCGACAATGCCCGCGGTCTGGTCGCCCGGCTTCCCACGCTTCTGGGCGCTGACCGCATGCCTTGTCCGCACGGCTGCGACCGCGCGCTCGACTTCGCGCTGATGACCGCCCCGGAAAAACGCGACCCCGCGCTGCTGGCAAAACTTGACGCGGTCGCAGGCCGGGTTCTCTAGGGCGCGCATAAGGGGCGGGGTGATCCGGCCGTGCGTGCCGATACCGGGCTGATCCACGGCGGCAAACTGGCACATCGCGGCCATGTGTCGTCGTGCCGCCCTTGCCCCGAGTGCTTCCCGGGGTTTTTGTGCCCCGGGCGATCCAACGTCCGGTGTCAACGGCAGGGGTTCAGGTATGGTTAACCACAAGACAGTCAAAGACTACATCCGGACAATTGCCGACTTTCCCCACGAGGGGATCCTGTTTCGCGATGTCACCACGCTGTTCGCCGATCCGCGCGGCCTCCGGATCGCGGTCGATCAGCTTCTGCACCCCTATGCGGGGGTGCCGATCGACTGCGTGGCCGGGCTCGAGGCGCGCGGCTTCATCCTTGGCGGTGCGATCGCTCACCAGCTGTCGGTCGGCTTTGTGCCGATCCGCAAGAAGGGCAAGCTGCCCGGCCCGGTGATTTCCGAGGCCTATACCCTCGAATACGGCGAGGCGGTGGTCGAGGTTCATGACGACGCGATCGAGCCCGGCGCACGGGTCCTGCTGGTCGACGACCTGCTGGCCACCGGCGGCACTGCTGCAGCCGGTATCCGCCTGATCGAACGGCTCGGCGGCGAGGTCGTCGGCTGCGCCTTTGTCATCGACCTGCCCGACCTCGGCGGCCGCAGCAAGATCGAGGCGATGGGCATGGATGTCCATGCGCTCTGTGCCTTCGACGGCGACTAGGCGCGGCAGACGAAGCGTCAGCCGGATCAGGGTCTGCGCGGCGGCGCGTGACTGCCACGCTCGACGAGCACACAGCCGAGTTCCACCCGATGTGCGGCCCGCGGGAGCCGCCCAGACAGCACGCGCTGTTCCAGCAGGTTCAGCGCCTCGGCGCCGAACTCGGCAAGCGGCACGACGACCGTGGTCAGTTGCGGCGAATGCATCTCGCCCAGGGCGACGCCATCGAACCCCAGCACCGACATGTCCGCGGGCACGGCAATGCCCGCCGCCTTCAGCGCCTGCATCGCCCCGAAGGCGAGGTTGTCGGCGGCGCAGAAGATCGCCGTAACACCGTCGAGGTCGGGATGCCGCGCCAGCCAGTCTGTTATCGCCGCCTCTCCGCAGGCCGGGGTAAACCCCTCGGCCAGCAGCACAACCGCATCTTCGGATGAAAGACCGGCCTCGGCAAATGCGTCGCGAAAGCCGTCGAGCCGCCGCTGCACCGTCTTGCGTCCGGACCATGTCAGATGAAGGACCCGGCGATGGCCAAGCGCGATCAGTGCGTTGGTTGCCTTTCGGGCGCCGAAACGGTTGCCCGCGGTCACGCTGTCGACGTGCATGTCCGGGTCCTCGCCGTTGATCAGGACGGCAGGAAGGCCGCTCGAGTCGATCGCCTGCAGAAGCGGTCCGCTGTCGTCGTTGATGACGATGATGCCGTCGGCGCCGATCTCGCGCGCGGTCGCGATCAGCGTCAGGGGCGGCCCGCCGGGCTCCAGCGCATGGGGCACAAGGCGCAGGCCCCGCGTCTCGCATTCCCGCGACAAGGCGCTGAGGATGGTCCACGAGACCAGATTGACGTCGTGCTGCGGCAGCGCGTCGGCGGGGGCTGCGACCAGCACCCTGGACAGCGCCGCAATCGCCCCCTTGGCCCGGCGGCGGGCAAGATAGCCCGTCTCGCGCGCGGCATCGAGAACGCGGGTGCGTACCTCGTCCGAGATCGGCGCGGTGCCGTTCAGTACGTGCGAGACGGTCGAGATCGCGACGCCGGCGCGTTCCGATATCTCGCGTATGCCGACCTTCTTGCCTGCCATCTTTCCCTCGCTTGGCTGCCCGGACATGCGGGACATAGCAACCATCGACCCGGAAGAGTCGACCACTCTCCCTAGGCCATGCCGGTAATGCAAAAAATTGCATTACCGATTTTCGACCCGAGGGTGCCATTCGGCCGCTCCTCGCTCGGTATTTATCTCGCTCAGGCTATTGAAAGCGACAACGAACATCAATAACCTCGCTGGAGTTGGCGCCTCAGGGTGCCATTCATGAAAATAATTCAAATGGATCACCCCATGCAATCTGTCCCCGAGATCCGCATTCCTGCCGGAGACGACGTTCAGACCGACCGGATACAGGCCGCGATCGACTGCGCTCCGGTCCGTGTCGTGCTCGAAGCGGGGGGGCATGTCAGCGGCGGGCTGCGCCTGCGTTCGGATGTCACGCTGCACCTCGATGCGGGGGCCGAGTTGCAGTTCCTGCCCGACTACGACGCCTATGCCGATACCCGGGTCGGGGTCGTGGCCGAGCAGAGCGATCGCGCCATGATCTGTGCCGAGAATGCCGAGCGGATCGCGCTGACCGGTGCAGGGCGGGTGATCTGCGAAGGCGTGCGCGCCTTCAGCCTCGGCGACGACGCCGAGATGGGCACGCGCATCCCGGCCGCGCTGCGGCCCCGGGTTCTGGTACTGGAACGGTGCCGCGAGGTGGCGCTGCAGGGGATCACCGTTTGCGATTCGCCAATGTGGACGCTGCATTTTGTCGGCTGCTCGGATGTCACCATCGCGGGCGTACACGTCGACAATGACCGTCGGATGCCCAACACCGACGGCATCGTGATCGACGGTTGCCAGCGCGTGAGCATCATCGGGTCCGAGATTCGTACCGCCGACGATGGCATCGTGCTGAAGACGAGTCTCGGCGCCGGCGGCGTGCCAGTCGGCCCGTGCAGCGACATTCAGGTGGCCGATTGTCTGATCGAAAGCCAGTCCTGCGCGCTGAAGATCGGCACCGAATCCCACGACGATTTCCGCCGCGTCCGGTTCGAGGATTGCGCGATCACCGGCTCGAACCGCGCGCTTGGCATCTTTTCGCGCGATGGCGGGGTGGTCGAGGATGTCCGCTTTGCCCGGATCCGTCTGGACAGTCACGAGACCCCGGCAGGGTTCTGGGGGTCGGGCGAGGCGCTGACGCTCAACACGCTCGACCGGCGCCCCGATACCCGTCCGGCGGGCGCGATCCGCGGCGTCGTTTTCGAGGACATCACCGGCCAAGCAGAGGGGGCAATCAACCTCTGGGCCGAACGTCCGGGCGGTATCGCCGACGTGCGGCTGAGCCGGGTTGCCCTGACGCAGACGCCCGGGGCGCTTGGCACGGCGCATTGCTATGATCTGCGGCCGACGCCGGCGGACCTTGAGGCCGCGCCCGAGGCGCAGGGCCGGATGAATGCCTGGCGCAAGGGGCCGGACGGGCGGATTATCGGGCTGATCGACTATCCGGGCGGAATGCCGGGTGTCTTTGCCCACAATGTGACGGGGCTGGCGGTCTCGGATCTGGCCATCACCCGGCCCGATCCCTTGCCCGAAGGCTGGAACCCCGTTCTGGTGGTCGAGGACTGACAGGACCGCCGGGCGAGGTCCCGCGCCCTGTCCTATGTCATCGCGTGGTGGATCGGGCAGAGCGACGCATAGAGTTGCCGGAAGTGGGCGAAGCGTTCGTCGGCCAGGGCGGCGCGGCCCGGATCGGGCTCGTACGTCGCATCGGTGGCGACAAGGCTGTGCGTCGCGTCCTCCAGCGTCGCGATCTGGCCGCAGGCGACGCCCGCCATGACCAGCGCGCCCAAGGCCCCCGACTCGGGCGCCGCAATACGCCGGAGCGGGCGGCCGAGCGCATCGGCGCGCAGCCGGTTCCAGCTGTCCGAACGTGCCCCGCCACCGCCGAGCGCCAGCGCCTCGATCCTTCGCCCGCCGCTTGCCTCAAGAGATTCCAGCGCCAGCCGGGCTGAGAAGGCGACCCCCTCCATCACGGCGGCGGTCATCTCGGCCGGGCCGGTGGCAGAGTTGAGCCCGGCAAAGGCGCCGCGGCTTTGCGGATCCCACAGCGGCGCGCGCTCTCCCTCCAGATGCGGCAGAAACAGCGGGCTTGCACGACCGATCCGAACCGGTGACGACAGCGTGTCAAGCGACGCGGCGTCCCTGCCCAGAAGCCCGCTGAGCCAGTCGAGCGAGGCGCCCCCGGCCTGGGTCGGTGCGGCGTGCAGCGTGATGCCCCGCCATTCGGGGAAGGTCACAGGTCCCGGTGCGCCGGTGCGGAGGGTCGAGATCAGCCCCAGCACCTCGCTCGACCCCGACAGATACATCGCTTCGCCCTCGCGCGCGACACCAAGCCCGAACATCGAGGCCCAGGCATCCATGGTTCCAACCGCCACCGGCACCCCGGCGAACGGCAGGCCCGGCCGCACCCGTCCCGCCGGCTCCAGCGGGTCGCGGAGCGGCGGCAACAGCGCTGCCGCCTCGGGGATCAGGCCCAGCACCGCGTCGGCATAGCCGAGATCGGCGCCGACCAGACCAACCGCGGCCAGCGGGTCGGCAAGCACCTCGCCGGTCAGCCGGGCGATGACATAGTCCTTGGGCAGCATGACTGCGCGGGTCGCGGCCCAGACCTCGGGCGCGGTGCGGGCGACAAGGGCCATGCGCGCCAATGCGTGGCTGGCGTCGATCGGGATCGGCGCGCCGAGCGCGCGGGTCTTGTCGGCGGTCGTGATCCGGGCGTCGAGGGTGGCGCCGTCGGGCGCCGCACGCGTGTCCTGCCAGGTGATCGCGGGGGCCAGCGCCATGCCCGCCGCGTCACAGAAGACATGGGTATTGACCTGGCTCGTGATGCCGATTGCCACCACGCCGGCCGCGTCGGGATGTCGGGCGAAACGGTCGAGCGCTGCCATGACCAGCGCCACCCAGTCCTCGGGCGCCTGCAATGCCGCGCCGCTTGCGGGCCGCTCGGTGGCATAGCCCTGACCAAAGCGCGCCAGCACCGTGCCGTCCGATGCCGCCATCACCGCCTTCACCGAGCTTGTGCCAATGTCGATACCGATGAGTGCCTGTTGCGTCATCTTCGCCTCCGATGCCGGTCTTTCTCTGGACGCCCCGAGGGTCGGGTGCCAAAGATGCCCAAGTCATACGAACCAGATCGCAGGGAGCAAGACGGACATGACCGCCAGAACGATTTTCACTGCGGGTGCGCTCGCTGCCCTTGTCGCCGGGGGCGCGGCGGCGCAGGAGGTGGCCGTTATCACCCCGTATCTCGCCCAGCCCGGCACTCAGTTCTATGTCGATGGCTTCACCGCCGCAGCCGAGAATTTTGGCTGGACGGTCAACGTGATCGACACCGCGGGCGATGTCGGCGCGGTGATCAGCCGGATCGAGGACGTGACGATCCAGGGGGTCGACGCCATCGTCATCAACGTCGATCCGGCGCAGATCGGGGCAGGGCTTGCGACCGCCGCCGATGCGGGCATTCCGGTCGTCGGCATGGACGCCGGCTCGGACCCGCTGGTTGCCGCGAACGTCACCTCGAACGGCTATGCCATGGCGGCCGAAACCGCCGTCTATGTCGCCGACCGCATCGGCGGTGCGGGCAATGTCGTCATGTTCACCTTCGATCCCTTCCCGCCGGTTCAGGCGCGCGGCGTCATTGCCGACGCGATTTTCGGCAACTTCCCCGACATCGAGGTTCTTGACCGGATCACGCCCGACGTCTCGGACGGCGGCATTGCCGACAGCCGTGCCCAGATGGAGGCGGTGCTGGCCGCCAACCCCGAGCCGGGCAGCATTGCCGCGGTCTGGGCTGCGTGGGACCAACCCGCCCTTGGCGCGCTGCAGGCGATCGAGGCCGCGGGCCGCGGCGGCGAGGGCATCGTCATCACCGGCATCGACGCCAATCCGCAGGCCCGTGACGCCATCGCCCAGGGCGGCAATTTCGAGGCCTCGGTCGCGCAGGATTTCGTCGGCATCGGCAGCGTGACCGCCGAGACGGTCAAGCGCCTGCTCGACGGCGAGGAGCTGCGCCAGAAGGTGATCTATGTGCCGACAGAACTGATCACCGCGGCCAATGTCGGTGCCGATTGACGCCGGCGGCGCGCATGAACTGAGGCTCGAGGGCCTCGGTCGGCAATTCGGCGCGGTGCGCGCGCTCGACAGCGTGGACCTTGTTCTGCGCGCGGGCGAGGTACATGCGCTGATGGGCGAGAACGGCGCCGGAAAGTCGACGCTGATCCGCTGTCTTGCGGGGCTGGAACGGCCGGATGCGGGCCGTATCCTGTTGGACGGATTGCCTCTGCCGTCCGGCCACCCGGCGGCGGTGCGCGCCGCGGGCCTGCGGTTCATCCACCAGGAATTGCATGCGGTCCGTGGCCTGTCGGTGGCCGAGAACATGTTTCTCGACCACCCCTATCCGCGTCGCGCGGGTCTGGTGAACTGGCGGGCGGTGAACCGCGCCGCGCAGGCCGCGCTTTCCCGGCTTGGTGTCGACGATCTCGACCCGCGCCAGCCGATGACGGGCCTCGGCCCGGGCGATCAGATGATCGCCCGCATCGCCGGCACGCTGATTGACGAGGGCGGCGCGCCGCCCTGGCTCTATGTCATGGACGAGCCCACCGCGGCGCTGACCGGGGCGGAATCGGAACGTCTGTTCGCCGTGATCGGCGAGATGATCGCGGCGGGTGCCGGCGTGCTCTATGTCTCGCATCGGATGCCCGAGGTGCTGCGTCTCAGCGACCGTGTCACGGTGCTGCGCGATGGCCGCCATATCTCGACCCGGCCGCTTGGGGAAACCGGGCAGGAACGGATCATCCACGAAATGACCGGGCGCGACCTGTCGGCGCTGTTTCCGCCGCGCGACGCGCTGCAGCACGGCGACACGGTGCTTGGGGTAAGGGGGCTGGCAGCCCCCGGCATCCGCGATGTTTCCTTCGATCTGCGGGCCGGCGAAATCCTTGGCGTCGTCGGGCTTGCAGGCGCCGGGCAGGGGGCCTTGCTGCGGGCGCTGATCGGCGCCGCGCCGCGCCGGGGCATGGTAACGCTCGACGGCCAACCGCTGAGCGCGACCCCGGCCGGAGCCTGGGCGCAGGGCCTTGCCTATGTCCCGCCCGAGCGTCGCAGTCAGGGGCTGATGCTCGGCCGTTCGATTACCGAGAACGTGGCGCTGCCGCATCTGGAACGGATGGCGCGCGGGCGCTTTTTCCTCAACCGGCGGCAGCAGGCGCGGCGGACCGGGGATCTGGGCGCGAAGGTCCGGCTGAAGGCCGCGACGCTGTCGCAGGGCTGCAGTCAGCTTTCCGGCGGCAATCAGCAGAAGGTGCTGTTTGCCCGCGCCCTGGCGGGTGCCCCCCGTGTGCTGCTTCTGGACGAACCGACGCGCGGGGTCGATATCGGCGCAAAATCCGATCTCTACCGGCTGATCCGGCAACTTGCCGATGACGGCGTGGCGGTTCTGCTGGCCTCGTCCGACCTGCCCGAGGTGCTGGGTCTTGCCGACCGGATCGCGGTCATGCAGGAGGGGCGCCTGACACATCTGAAGGAGAATTCGGGCATGACCGAGGCATCGCTTCTGGCAAGCTTCTACGATTCAGGGGATGCGGCGTGACCGGCCTTGTGCGCCGCTTTGGCGGCATCGCCGGAATGCTCGCGGTGGTGCTGTTCTTTGCCATCAACGTGCCGGACACTTTCCTGACCCTGCGCAACTGGCTGAACATCAGCCAACAGATCAGCATGTTGGCAGTGGTCGCCGCGTGCATGACGGTCGTGATGGTGATGGGGGATTTCGATCTTTCGGTGGGGTCGATGGCCTCGCTTTCCGGGGTCGTTGCGGCGACGCTGTTCACGCAGGACTGGTCGATCCCGGCGGCCCTTTCGGCCGCGCTGGCCGTCGGTCTGCTGGGGGGGCTGATCAACGGCGTGATGGTGTCGCTTGTGGGCATCCTGCCCTTCGTGGCGACGCTTGCGACGCTCACGATCTATTCTGGCGCCGCCTTCCTGATCAGTGACGGGCGCACGATCTTCGGTCGCGACATCCCGGCCGCCTTTGGCGATTTTGCCCGTGGCGGGCCGGTGATCGGCATGGCGGGCGAGCGGGCGCTGGTACTGCCCAATCTGACGCTGGTCGCGCTGGCGGTGGTGGCGCTGATCTGGCTGGTGCTGGAGCAGACAACCTATGGCCGGCGGCTCTATGCCATCGGTGGCAACAGCGAGGCGGCCCGGCTGGCCGGCGTGCCGGTGACCTGGCTGCGCCTGTCGGCGTTCCTGTTCACCGGTGTCGGCGCCGCGGTCGCCGGGCTGATGTACGCAAGCCGCGTCGCCTCGGCCAACCCGACCCAGGGCGACGCGCTGATGCTGACGGCCATTGCGGCGGTGTTCCTTGGCATGACGCTGACCCGCGACGGCCAGCCGGGGGTTCTGGCGACACTTGCGGGCGTCGTGGTGCTGGGCGTTCTCGACAACGGCCTGACGCAGATGCGCGTCGACAGCTATGTGCGCGAGGTGCTGGTGGGCGCGATCATTCTTGCTGCCGTAGGGTTCAGCGCACTCGGGCGCCGAGGGGTCCTTGGTCGGCGACCATAGCCTTTATCGCGACTGGATCCCGGCCCCAAAATCGGCGCCCATGGCGGCAGGCCTCGTCCGTCACTCGCTGAAAGCCGCGGCCTTCGCGGCCGAGTGCATTCCCTGCGATGCCGGTCACGGCGGACAACCGGGGCAGGTCAGCCTGAAATCTGGCGCACAGAGACTTCGACAGAGGCGGACATCCTTGCCATCGCAAGTGGTCGAGCAGTAGAGCGCCGCGCGATTCCACCATGCCAAGACCCGGCTCAGGCGGTTCATCAATACCGTCGGCGGCTGCGTCGAGCAGGTCAGGCACGCCATCCCCAGGGCCGAGAACCACGAGCCCTTCCTGAAACCCGACGGCAAGGCGATGGCCGGGCCGATTGCCCGCGCCCGGAACGGGGATTTTCAGGGTCCGACGGTCCTTCTGCACACCGGCGGACTCTGGCGATGGCGTGGATGCCTGTCGGCCACTGGTGCGACGGCGAGGTCGAGCGGAGCAACCGAACGATCGAGGTGGCGACGGTGAGACGCGTCCACCACAAAGGCCACCATCGGCTGCGAACGCAATTCGCCGAGGTTCATTCCGCGACCGGCCGGATCGCCAGCGAATTGCCGCCGAGACCGCGGAACGCCTTTTGCCTGCAAGACAGCACGATGATCTGCAGATCTGTCGCCTGCAGGGTGAGCGCGTCGAACATCGCCTCGATCCGTTCGTCGTCAGTGTAGACAATCGCGTCGTCGAGGATCACCGGGGCCGGGTTGCCGGACCGCGCCAGGATGCGGGCGAAGGCCAGCCGGACCAGCAGCGCGATCTGTTCCTGGGTGCCGCCGGAGAGCACGTCGAAGGGCTCCTCCGAGCCGGTTCGCACCAGACCCGAGGGCAGCAACGTGTCGGCATCGAAGCGCAACTCGGCCTCCGGCCAGATCATCCGGACAAGTGGCGCAAGCTCGGCCAGAACCGGCTGGACATAGCGGTCCCGCGCCGCCTGCCGGGCAGTCTCCAGCGCGGCTTCGAGGCGCTGCAGAACCGCGACCTCGAACTCCACCGCGTCGAGCGCGGCGCGCGCCGCCCCGAGCCGCTCCCATGTTTCGGCGAGTTCCTCGTCCACGGCTTCGCCCGCCTGAAGTGCGATGCGGGAATCGAGCCCCGCCAGATCCCGTTCGATCTGCCGGTCCCGTTCCTCGGTTGCCTTCCGGGCAGAATTCAGGCGATCGAGCGTCGCCCCGGTGGAGGCCAGGTCGGGTGCCGATGCGTCAAGCTCGTCCAGTGCAGCTTCGGCATCGGCCAGGGCATTTTCCCGCACGGGCAGGGCGGCGCGCAGGCCGGCGAGGGTTTGCTCGGGCGTTTGTGTGCGGGCGAGGGCCAGCACCGCGCGTTCCAGCCGCGCCGCGGCGCTCTCGAAATTTGTCGAGGCCCGGATTTCCGCCTGACGGGCCTGCTCGGCCTTGAGGCGCATTGTTTCCAGCGCCGTTTCGGTGCGTGAAAACGCGTCGCGTGCTGCGGTCTCGCGGGTTTCGGCCTCGGCCGCGGTCGGCAGATCTTCCGCGATCTCGACCGGCGCGGGCAATTCGGCAAGGGCCTGCCGCAGGGGTTCGAGCCCATCCGGCGCGGCAAGGCTGAAGGCCGCCTGCGCCTGCCGCAGCGCGGCTTCCGCACTCGCCCGGTCCTGCGCCGACTGCCGTGCCTGCTCGACGCTCTCGACACCCTGTGCGTCGAGCGCCCCGGCAAGTCGGCTTTCGGCCGTGTCCACGGTGCCGTCATCGACAGAAGCGCCCGGATGAACGGTCAGGACGCCGATCCCCTCGAGATCGAGGGCCCCGCCATCGGGCAGCGGCACCCGGGCGCCGTCAGGCAGCGGTGCGCCTTGCAGCAAGACCCCGTCGCTCCGCCCGCCGGCATAGCGCATCGTGACGGCTGGTGCGGCACGCTCGCGGGTCTTGCGGGCGACCGACAGCTCCAGCGCAAGGCGCTCGATCGCCTGCAGGGTATTGGCATCGACTCCGCGCCCGGCCTCTGCCGTCAGCCGTTCGATCGTCCGGCGGTGGCCCTCGGCGGCAGCCAGCCGCGCTTCGAGGCCCTTGCGTTGCGCCGCCGCATGGGCCGCCTGTTCCGCCTTGAGGGCGAGCCGATGCACCCGGGTCGCCTCGGCGGCCCTGGCGCTGGCATCACTATGCGCCTTGCGGGCGGTCTCGAGCGAAACCTCCCGCTCGGCAAGGAAGGTCTGTGCGTCCTGCCACACCGCCTGCGCCTCGGCATGGAGCCGGGCCGCGTCGCGGGATTCCGCCACCTGGTCGGCGAGCGTATCAATGCTCGCCCGGTGGCTCTCCAGGGTCGTGCGGGCGTCCTGAACCGCCCTGCGCGCCTGGTCGAGTTCTTCGGCATGGCGCCTTGCCATATCTTGTGCCGCCTGCGCCGCGGCAAGCCGTTCCTTCATGGCGGCTGTCTCAATAGGGTCGCGCAGGTCCTCGAGTTCGTGGCGCAGGCGCGCACGACGATCCAGATCCTCCCGCAGCGATCGGGCCCGGGCCTGCAGTTCGCCCTCGCGGGCCACCAGCGCCTCGACCTTTTCGAGGGCCTCGGCCAGCGGGCCCCCCTTTTTCGGGCCCCGCGTTGTAAGGTAGGTCTCGATCTCCCGCCGGCACTTTGCCCGAAACTCGTCCATCTGCCGGCCGACGGTTACCGTCTCGATCTCGCCCGAGACCGAGGTGACCAGCGACCGGCGCGCCGATTCCGTCTCCTTGTCGTCCTGAAAGGCGAGCAGCCCCTGCCGCACCCAGAGCATTCCGGCCGGTCCGCCATCCTTCGGCGCGGTGATCAGATCCGACAGCCAGACCTCGGCGTCGTCGGCCTGATGGATCAGATGGCCGCCCCGGAACACGCGGGTCTCGCCGCGGCGACCCTTGGTCCAGGACTTCACCACGCGGTACTGCGCGCCGTCCCGCTCGATCTCGACCGAGATCTCCGGATCGCCGCCGGCATGCGGGGCCAGCGACTTAACCTCCTTGTCCCAGCTTTTCCGGTCCTTGAAGAACATGGCATGCAGGGCGTCGAACACCGTCGACTTGCCGGTTTCGTTCGGGGCGGTCAGAACGTTGAGCCCCGCGCCGATACCGGCAATCTCGACCGGAGAGGTGAAGCGGCGCACGTTCTGCAGGCGGATGGAAACGAGTTTCATGCCGCACTCCCCTTCACGAAACCATACAGCCTGTTCAGCGCCGCCTCGGCGACATCCCGATCCCGCTTCGAGGCGTCGGGGTCTGCCGCCGCCGCGTGCAATTCGTCCGCGGCCAGCCGCAGCGCACCGCCGCGCGCGATGGCGTCGAGGTCGCCCGGGCTGTATTCGGTCTGCAACTGGTCCTCGACCAGATCGAAATGGCAGAACTCCGGGCGGATGCGGGCAATGGCCTCCATCAGCTCCTGCCGTTCGGACAGACGGACCCAGCCAGACAGGGTCAGCTTCATCAGCGTCTCGCGCCATGTCAGGCGGTCGGCAGGAAGCAGCGCCTCGAGCGCGGCGGCGGCGTTCGCACCGGGTGTCAGCGCGATCAAGCGTTGCCGCCAGTCGAGGCGCCCGATCTGGATCTCCTCGATCATGGGGGCGCCGCCGGGAGCGGTCAGCGTGACCGCGAGGCAGGATCCGCGCCCCTCGTGCTTGAAACGGTCGTGTTCCGGGGTGCCGGAATAGTGGCTGAGGTCGTTCAGCCGCCAGCGTCCGTGCCAGTCCCCGAGGGCGAGGTAGTCGAGACGTGCAAGTTCGGCGCGGTTTGGCGAAATCGTCTCGGAGGATCCTTCATCGCTGCCGAACTCCAGAACGCCGCCGTGGCCAAGTCCGATCCGCAGGTGACCCTCAGGCGTTTCGCAGCCGTCCATCCAGGCGGTCAGGTCGATGCCGGGAAAGCGGCGCGTTGCCGGGGCAGGGAGCAGCGTGACGCCCTGCGCGATGTCGACCGGCGCGGCCGACGTCAGGACATGGACGTTTGCCGGCGCGTGTTCGACGACACCCTGCCAGAGCGGCTCGGCGGAGAGACTGTCGTGGTTGCCGGGGATCAGCCACCAGTGCAGCGCGGCATCGGCGCCCATTGCGGTCAGCGCCTGACGGACCACTCGCTCGGACGGGGTTTCGGTATCGAAGGTGTCTCCGGCGACCAGAATGTGCCCGGCGCCAACACTCCGTGCGGCGGCAGCGAGGCGTTCGGGCAGGGTGGCGCGGGCAAGCACGAGTTCGGAGCGGGGCTCTTCCGGGAAGTTGCCGAACCTCTTGCCGAGGTGCAGGTCGGAGGTGTGAAGAAAACGGAATTCGGTCATCGGATCAATTCTCTTGGGAACGGGCGGAAAAGGGAACGGCGGGTGGGCCGTCGCCCGAGAAATATCTGGGCCATTGGGCTGTCCAGACCTGTCACAGCAGAACAGCGCAGGCTTCGGAATGGTGTTGCCTTGTGGAACAGATTGTAAACCCGTTCACGGAAATGCGCTGACAGGTTGTCGCGGGGCTCGATGGACGTTTCCGCGCAGCACGTACCCTCATCAAGACCGAAGGCATGCACCGCGCCGATCCGGAAGGCTGGCTGAGCTGGGGTGCGGACCCACAGCGCCGATCACAAGATCAACCGCATCGACGAACTGGCGCCGTGGAACTGGCTGTCGCGTCGAATGTCAACGGCGGTCACGCTGGACGGATACCGTCCGTTGACAGACCTCCGCCCGAACCTCGGCACGTCGCAGAAAAACGGGCCCTGGCCTGAAACAGCCAGAGCCCGCGTTCTCAATTGGCCCGGGAGAGAATGGCCCCCTGCCGGAGTCCTTGACTATTTCCGGTCTTTGAGCAGCTCATCGACATTGTCGTTGGACACGATCGTCCACGGAATATCGTAGCGTTTGGCCTGACCGTCATCCCAGGACAGCTCACCCGCGTATTGCGCCCAGATCTCGGATTCGGGCTGGTAATCTGCACCTTTGACGGCGCGCAGCGCGACGTCGATGCTGCCCTGCGCCTGACCACGGGCATCTTGCAGGATCGAGGTCATCTCACCGGCTTTGACGGCGCGAAGCGCGTCGGTGACACCGTCGACACCTGCGATGGCGAAGTCATGGACATCCAGATTGGCAGACTTGATCGCCTCGATGGCGCCGAGAGCCATCTCGTCGTTCTGGCCGATCACACCGTTGATCTGACCGGGGTGCTTCGAGAGCCAGTTCTGCATCAGGTCCAGAGCTTCAGCGCGCGACCAGTTGGCGGTTTTGCGTTCGAGCACTGTCACCTGGCCTTCGGGGCATTCGCCGATGGCCTTCATGTTGCCTTCGCCACGCTGGATTTCGCCCGAGCCGCCTTTCGGCCCCTCGATGATCACCACGTTGCCCTTGCAGCCGAGTTTTTCCATGACGGCCTTGGCTTCGAGATAGCCGCCCTGCACGTCGTCAGACACCACTTCGGAGGTCATTTCGGTGGTGTTCAGTCTTGCGTTGGTGACGACAATCGGAATGCCAGCGTCGTTCGCCATGGTCACGACGTCGATGTTGGCCTCGTAGTCCATCGGGTTGATGACGATCGCGTCCTGCATGGTGTTGACCGCCATCTGCCCCTGGTCGTTTTGAACCGAGGCGTCGTAACGGCCGTCATACATGGTCAGGATCACGTCACCGGACACGACTGCGGGGTGTTCCTTGGCGTAACGTTCCATCAGCTGAACGAATTCCGCCTTGTTGCCATACATCAGAAAGGCAACGCGCACCGGGTCGGCCTGAGCGACAGCAGCCGACAGCATCAGGCTGGACGCCAGCGTCAAGCTGGCGCCGATAAGTTTGAGTCTCATAGAGGTCTCCTCACCTTGGGTTGGTAGAAATGGGGTCACCGGCGCGGATCATGCCTGCCGGCGACTGTCGATAATCACCGCGAGCACGATCAGTGCGCCTTTGATGATCGACTGGTAAAAGCTCTCGACACCGAGGATATCGAGGCCGTTGTTCATGACGCCGATGATCAGGGCGCCAAAGAATGTGCCGGTCAGGCGACCGACGCCACCGGCGAGACTTGCGCCACCGATGACGACCGCCGCGATGGCATCGAGCTCGTAGGAGGTCCCTGCCGAGGTCTGTGCGGAACCCGTTTTCGCGGTCAGGATGATGCCTGCCACACCCGACAGGAAGCCGGCGAAGATATAGGTCCAGGTCAGCACCGAGGTGGTGTTCACACCCGATGTGCGGGCGCTCTTCTCGTTGCCGCCGACGGCATAGACATAGCGACCGAAGACGGTCTTGTTCAGCAGCACCCAGGCAAGCGCGAAAACGATGGCGAGGAACACGACCGGGACCGGCAGTGTGTCGAAGATCCGGCCGGTCCCGAACCAGCGGAACTCGGGGCTGAGCGCCGAGATCGGGTTGCCCCCGGTGACGGCCATGGTCAACCCTCGGGCGGCCAGCAGCATGCCCAGCGTCGCAATGAAGGGCTGGATGCGGAAACGGCTGACGATCAGGCCGTTGACGAGGCCGCAGAGCGCACCGGTGAACAGGGCGGCCAGCAGCGGGAAGGCCACGAAATAGACCCCGCTCCACGGTGTCACCCCGGTCGAGCGGGTGGCAAACGACGCCGCCATCATCCCCGAGAAGGCCAGCACCGAGCCGACGGACAGGTCGATCCCGGCAGAGATGACGACGAATGTCATGCCGACCGCGAGGATGCCGTTTACCGAGATCTGGTGCAGGATCAGCATCAGGTTGTTGACCGTCAGGAAGACGTTCACCGGCCAGACACCCTGCATGACCTTGATCTGGCAAATGGCGCTGACCAACGCGCAGAGCGCGAGGAAAGCGATGATGATTCCGTATTTCTGGAACGAGATACGTTTCACGGAGAGAGTTGGGCTGGTCATTGGGATTCGGTCTCCTGGTCTGGCCGGATATCTGGGAAGGGGGCGCCGTTCAGATCGCGGCCATCATGAGGTCTTTTTGAGTTGTGGCTTCGTGCTTGAATTCCTCGACAATCTCACCCGAGCGAAGGACGAGAATGCGGTCGCACATGCCGATGATTTCTTCGAGATCGGACGAGATCATCAGCGCTGCGCCGCCGCCGACAGTGAATTCGGAGATCAGCCGGTAGATATCCTTCTTCGCCCCGACGTCCACGCCGCGGGTCGGTTCGTCCAGCAGCAGGACTTTCGGGCCAACAGCCATGCAGCGGCCCAGAACGACCTTCTGCTGGTTCCCGCCCGAGAGGTTGGAAACGATCTCCTCCGGTCCCGGCGTCCTGATGTGCATCTGCCGGATCGCAAGGTCGACGCATTCGCGTTCCTTGCGCTCCTGCACCATCCCGAAGCTGTTGATGAAGCGCAGGTTCGACAGCGCAAGGTTGGCGCCGACCGAAGCCTTCAGAACCAGACCGCTTCTGGCACGGTCTTCGGTGACATAAGCGATGCCAGAGCGGATCGCCCCGTCCACATCGCCGGGCGTCAAGGGCCGGCCCTCGATCTGGACATCGCCGGAATCCGCAATTTCCAGCCCATAGAGCGTGTCCAGCAACTCGCTGCGCCCCGAGCCCACCAGGCCGTAGATCCCGAGGATCTCGTTGCCATGCAGCTGGAACGAGACATCGCGGAAGTAGGGCGCGCGGGTCAGGTTCTTGACTTCGAAGAGCGTCGCGGGTGCGGGGACGTTGTCCTTGACGAATTCGGTCCCGAGACTGCCACCGATCATGCTTTCGATCAGCATTTCGCGGGTGAGACCCTCGACCTTGCCTTCGATCACCGTCTCACCGTCCTTGAAAACGGTATAGGCGTTGGCGATCGTGAACACTTCTTGCAGGCGGTGAGTCACATAGGCGATCGCCTTGCCGTTCGCCGCCAGTTCGCGAATGACCTCGAACAGCCGCTGCGTATCCTTTTCGCCGAGCGCCGAGGTCGGCTCGTCAAAGATCAGGATATTGGCGTTTGAGTGCGACAGCGCCTTGGCGATTTCCACCAGCTGCTGTGTGGCAACTGCCAGATCTCCCAGCGTGGCACGGGGATCGATATCGAAACCCAGACGATTCAGAAGTTCCTCGGCATTGCGGTTCAGGGTGTCGAAATCGATAAAGCCGCGCCGGCGGGGCTCTGACCCGAGGTAGATATTCTCTGCAACCGTCAGTTGCGGCACGCCGCTCAACTCCTGCTGAACGATGGCGATGCCGGCCTCGAGCGCCTCATGAGCCGAGTTGAAGCTCTTCGCCTCGCCGTCGATCTCGATGACCCCGGAGTCGGGCTTGTAGAAGCCCATCAGGATGCTGAGGATCGTCGATTTCCCGGCCCCGTTGCCCCCGCAGAGCGCGTGAACCTCGCCGCTCCGCAATGTCAGGTTGCCATCCGTCAGCGCCTTGACCCCGCCAAAGCGTTTCTGGATCGAGCGCATGCTCAGTCGTGGTGTGTCCATGGGAGATGTACTCAATCTATGTCGGCGGCAGGATGTTCGGGAAACGTCCGGCAACAGGGTTCGGATTCGTTGCCGCCGACATCGCGGACGCAACCTCTCGGAGCCGATGAAACCGCCCCGGGTCCCTGGGCGCTGCTCCTATTGTCGATGAGCATTTTGGCTTTCCTCCCATCGGTGAGCGCGCACAATTCTGGTGACCGTCTCTCCGTGGCGCCACTGGGCGCGGAAATCGGTGGGAGACAGCCCGGTGAAGCGCTGAAAGTTTCGGTTGAATGTGGAAAGCGTGCCGTATCCGACTTCAAACGCGACGCTGCTGATGCGGATGTCGGTCTCGATGAGGATCTGGCAGGCCTTCGATATTCGCAGTCTGTTGATGTACTCGATGCAGCTGCAGTTCATGTGCCGCTCGAAAAATCGCGAGAAGTTCGACAGCTCCATGTTTTCCATCTGGGCGAGTTCGGAACAGCTCAGATCCTGCTCGCAATGCAGGTCGGCAATCCGGTGCAGGATGCCATCGAGCCGTTTGGGATTCTGGCAGCCGATATTCCGCCATTCCACCGACAACGGCATCTTTCCGGTGTCGGCGACCAGGTGGTCGATGATCTCGAAGAACAATGCGAGACGTCCGGGGCCGTTCTGGACGGTCAGCCGATCCATCAGGGGCAGGACCCTTTGCGAAGTATCGTCCGAGAACTGCACGCCGCCGACGGCCAGCCGCATCAGATCGCCCAGAGCCACGCAATCGCTGAACATGGCAACGCAATGCTCGGCGAACTCGGCCGAGAACTGCAGGACAAGGTCACGGTCGGGAATGAAGTCTCCGAACTGCGTTCCCTCGTCATAGCCGCTGTAATCGGTCACCCACATATGCGGCAGGTGCGGTCCGGCGAGAATGAGGTTTCCCGGTACGAACGGGCCGCTGTAGGCGCCCACATAGCACAATCCGCTGCTACGGCTGATCGCGTGCAGTTCGCATTCCGGATGGTAGTGCCAGACAGTGACGTCCGAAGGATAGCCATGCTTGTAGGCGCGGAATCCACGATCCAGCGGCATGGATATAACTTCGCGCAGTGGCTTTGTGCGCACTCTTTTGTCCCTCCCAAGACACTGTCTGCGTCCCAACCGTCCGGCTCATTGACCGGCGGTTGGTTTACGCGTCACGAACCCGCTGTCGCCGGCATGTTGATCTGCAGCTTGACGTCCTGCGGGCGGTGCTCTGCGGCCCGCTCGAATGCGGCGACGGAGTCCGCAAAGTCGTAGGTGCCCGAGAACAATGGCCCCGGTTTGATCTTGCCGCTGCCCAGCAGCTTCAGCGCCCGGTCCCAGACGTTGGCGTAACGGAACGTCCCGGTTACGGTGATCTCCTTGACCTGAAGCGCGACCACGTCGAGCTGCACCTTCTCGGCCGGCATGCCGACCAGAACGATCGTGCCACCCGGACGCACAAGGTCGATCATCGTTTCATAGGGCCTGGTGGAGCCGGAGCATTCGAAGAACACGTCGGCCCCGTTGCCGGCGGTCCGTTCGGCGACAACCTCGGCCAGCTTGCCGGAACGGGCATCGACGACGGTCACTTCCGGCAGGTCGGCGATCAGCGCCAGTTTTTCCTGGGCCACGTCGCTGACGATGACTTCGGCACATCCACCGGCAATCGCCGCGAAGACCAGCAGCAGACCGATGGTACCCGCGCCGGTCACGACGGCGATGTCGCCGGGATGAATTCGGGCCTGATCGACGGCATAGACTCCAACCGCCAGCGGCTCGACCAATGCGCCTTCGGCGAAGCTGACGGAATCGGGCATCTTGTAGGTCAGCGTGGCAGGGTGCACGACCTGCGGGGTCAGGCACCCGTGAACCGGCGGTGTCGCCCAGAACCGAACCGCCGGATCAAGGTTGTAGTGCCCCTGCAGAGTTTGCACAGACGAAAAGTTCGGAATGCCGGGTTCCATGCAGACACGGTCGCCAGGCGCCAGATGGGTGACGTTTTTTCCGACCGCATCGACCACGCCCGACGCCTCGTGGCCAAGGATCATGGGTTCGTTGACCACGAAGTCGCCGATGCGACCGTGTTCGTAATAATGCACGTCACTGCCGCAGATGCCGACGGTCCTGATGTCGATCCGGACCTCGTCTGGACCGGGTTCAAGCGTGCCCGGAACCTCGATATCACGGATGGCCAGCACCCCGGGGCGCTCTAGGACGAGACCTTTGATTTGCATGTAACCTCCGATGGCGACTCCTGTGGCCGCCAAGTCGCGCCGAGTGTTTTCGCGCTTTGGCAATGTCGTGGAACTGGCGCCATTTCACAAGGCGAGCATTGCAAGAGGCTGTGCAAAATTTGACATTCCGTAGGGGTATCCAGGCCGTCAACAGAGCCATGCGGTCCGGCAACTTTCTCTCGGTTCGATGAACATTGGGGCGCGCGAAGGCAAATCACGATCGAACAAGGGCGCTAGGCTGCGCGAAAAGTCCGCACGCGGACTCAGGCAAAACCGGAGAAAATCGAGCATGTTCAGGACGTCCATCCCCGTCGTCGCGCTGGTCCTTGCCGGACCGGCGGTGGCGCAGGATTCGCAATGGAGCTTCGAGGCCTCCCTCTATGGCTGGCTGCCGGGGGCTTCGACGACAGCCGACACCCGCTTTGGTACCGTCGAGTCGGACACAAGCGGAAGCGACGCGCTCTCCAATCTCGACATGGCCTTCATGGGAACGTTTCAGGCGCGGAATGGCCGATGGGGGGTAATTGGCGACCTGCTCTATGTCGATCTGGGGCAAAGCGCGGATTCCCCGCTGAATCTGCGTTTCAGGGACGCTGACGTGAACCTCAGCATGACGGCGTTCAGTGGATACGTTACCTATCGTGTTCACGAGGAAAACGGTGTCGGCGTGGATATTGCGGGGGGCTTCCGCTACTTCGACGCCACTCTCGATACGACGCTGAACTCGGCCGACGCCCGGCCGGATATCCACCTTGACGGCAGTGAAAGCTGGGCCGTGCCTCTGATCGGTGCCCGCGCGATTGTACCGTTCAACGACAAATGGTTTGGTACCGGTTTTGCGGACTTTGGCGGCACCGGCAACAACGATCAGACATGGCAGGCATTTGCCAGCGTCGGCTATAAATTCGACGAGCGCTGGTCCACGCAACTCGGCTATCGTTTCATGTCGGTCGAGAAAGAACTCGACAATGCAGACACGACCATCGATCTGTCCGGGCTGTTGCTGGGCGTCTCCGTGACGTTCTGATCCTGTCTGCGCCCCCCGGAGCTCTCTGCCTGAGCGGCCGCACGTCGGCAACCGCAACGGGGGGGCGCGACGGCCCGCCGAGACCGTCACGTCATTCGTCAGCCGAGACGATCCAGTGGACACGCCATAAGGCAACTCCAAAGCCCGCCGTGACCGCTTCGGTGCGCCTTTGGGCTGCCGCGGACAAGCGGAGTTCATCCGACACGGCGAGGCCACCAGACCCAGTCCAAAACAAGGACCCCGCGTCATGCGACGCGGGGCCTGTTGATCTGCAACTTCCAGTTGCTTGAAATTGCTTTGCAGTCGCAGCGTTACGCCGCCGCAAGCTCCATTACCACCGGCAGGCCCGAGGCCTTGACGGCAGCCCGGATCTCGGCGTCGGCCGCGTCGCCGAGGGCCTTCAGCGGTTCGCGAATGTTGACATTGTCAACAATTCCACGGGCGCGCAGGGCGTGCTTGAGGGCGACGCTCCCTTCCATGTGCGACCCACGATGATAGACGGCTTTCGTGATCGGCAGCAGTTGATCGTGAATCTTCTTGGCGGCGGCGTAGTCTTGCGCCTTGCCGGCCTTGATGTATTCGATCAGGGCTTCGGGCGCCATGTTGCCATAGCCGACCAGCAGGCCGTCGATGTCGAACATGGTGGGCAGCAACCACTCGTCGTGGCAGGACATGATGGCGAGGTCCGGGAACTCGTTCCGGAGCACCGGGATCTCGGTGTACCAACGCTTCATGTCGCGAACGCCGTTCTTGGTGGCGGTTACGCCGGGAATAGCCGCGATCTCAAGCTGGGTCTCAAGGTCGTAGGTCGCCTTGGTCGCGTTCGGATACTGGAACAGGATGCACTCGAGCCCGGATTCGGCGACCGCCTGGTAGCGGGTCTTGGGCGCGCCCTTCTGGTAGCCGAAGCGCAACCAGCCGTGGTTCGGATAGACGAGCGCGCCGCGCGCACCGGCGTCATACTTCTCCTTCGCCTCGATCTCGGCAACCTTGGTGCCTTCGCCCGTAATGCCGGCAACGATCGGGACGTCCACGGCGTCGGCATAGACGCGGATCATTTCCAACTGCTCGTCATGGGTCAGGAACGTGCCTTCACCCGCGTGGCCAAGGATGACCAGACTCTTCACGCCATCGATGCCGGCGAGCCACTTGGCCAGTTTGGCGTTTTGGTCGTAGTCGACGTCGCCGTTGTCCTTGAAAAGCGTGACGGGGGCCGGATTCAGTCCCTTCCAGTCAATTGCCATTGGTTTTCTCCCTGGGCTGCTAGGTGTCAGTGCTCCGGCTTTGATAACGTTGCCGGGAACGTTCCCATTTGTGAGCCAGTTCGGCCAGTCTGTCAAGGGTTGTATTGGTGCGGTACGGACCTCTCCTGTGTCAGACGAAACGTTTCAATGAATAACAACCGCTTGGATCATGGCGCTGAAAGTATGGTCCGAGGTGCGATTGAATGACCGGAAAGGTGGCAGCCGATTCCACCGTGCTTCTCTTTCGCGTGATTCCCCGCGAGTCTGGATTGAACGTGTTTCTGCCGCGCTGGAGGTCGGTCGCCCCTTTGCGGAACCTCGCGCCTTGCCGGCGCCTTGGCGCCGGTGCCGAGATCCGGAAAGGCGAGCTCGATCAGGCACATCGCGGGCAATGGAAGCAACAGAGCGAGCCCGGGACAGCATTCTTCTGTCCCGGGCTCGCCGTTTCGAAACAATGTCGCGATCCCTGGCCGGTCGCGTGGGCCTCAGGATTTCAGCTGTGCCACGTATACCTGCGCCGTCCCTGTCTTGTCGGAGGTAAAGACGACCTCGTCGCCGGACGGAGAGAAGCGCGGATGGGGATGGGTGTGCTGCGGGGCGTAGACCTTCACCGGACCATCATTATAGGGAAACGGATGGGCCCAGTGATCGCCGCGCGATGAGGCCTCGGGGGCGTGAAGGAACTGCGGCGGACGGACGCCGGTGAGATCGAGCAAGTGCAAACCGCGGTCCGGGAAGTTCGTATCGCAGACGAGCCGTTCGCCGCTGTAATCCGGTCCTCCGTGCCAGACCGGGAAATCGGTCACGCGCCTGACACCACCGCTGTCGGGATCGATCTCGCCCATGCCATTGGGCCAGTCCACGAACAGCACGGTGCGATGGCCGGGCCGCCAGACCTCGTGCGTGATCCACTGCAAGGAATGCTCGCGTTCAAAGATACGGCGGGCATTCCCGTTGCGGTCGGTTACCCAGACCCGATCCGTCATCGGACCGGCGAAGAGGATCAGGTTCTCGTCATCGGGGCAGAATTGCGGGTGTCCGATGGTATCTCGTTCAAGGAAAATCCCGGCGCTCTGCCGTTCGGTGTCGATCAGCCAGAAACGGCTGACCGCGCCGGTCTTGACCGGCACCGCCCAAAAGCGGCCGCTGGCCGAAAGAGCCGTGGTGCCCATGGCCGCGCCCACCATGCCGTCCTCGCGCATCTCGGCAGTGCCGAAGGAGACCAGCTCCTCCACGGTGCCGTCCGTCGCCGACACCCGCTTGCCGGTCTGACCCGAGACGAAATAGATCCAGGCGCCGTCCTTCGAGGGGATCACAGACCACTCGGCCAGGGAGTCCTCCTCGGTAAGTTGAACCAGTTCGCCACTGTCTTGCAGTTCGATGTAGATCTGCGGTGCGCCGGTCCGGTGCGACAGAAACACGAGGAACCGGCCGGCTGCATCCCACGCGTCGACAAAGAAGAAGGGATGGTGGTGGATCGAGGGATGGGATGTGACCTGACGCACCACCGCCGTTTCGGTTTCCGAGACGACCCGCGCCTCGGGCGGCAACAGCTTCCAGCTCATGCTTCAGTGCTCCGCCGGTTTTGCGTTGGGTGTCGTGGCAATGGCATTCCGCCGGGAAAGCACCACGATCACGCCGACCAGCGACCAGCCTACAACCATCGCGCCAAGCCATGTGAGCGTTCCAGAGGGCGCAAGGACGCCGAGCAGGCCGGCCAGACCGATCGGGATCCGGGTCGCCCAGGAAAGCTTGCGCCCGGACCATCCGACGAAAGCCACTGCCCAGAGCGCCGTCGAGACCAGCAGCGCCACGGTGCTGAGCGCGATCTGCGGCGCGCTGCCTTCTGCCAGGACGCCCGGGTCGAATACGAAGGCGAAGGGAATGAAGAAGGCGACAAGGCTGAGACCGAAGGCAGACAGGCTGGTCTTCATGGTCGAGGCCTTTCCGACGCCCGCCGCCGCAAAGGAGGCGAGCGCCACCGGCGGCGTCACCATCGAGAGCACGCAGTAGTAGAAGATAAAGAAATGCGCCGCGAGCGGCTCGATGCCCAGTTTCTCGATCGCCGGCACGAAGAGGACTGCGCCGATGATGTAGGCGGCGACCGTCGGAAGGCCCATGCCCATAATGATGCAACCGAACATCGCCAGCGCCAGCGAGGCATAGATAGACCCCTCGGAGAGAGACAGCAGCGAGCTTGCGAATTTCAGCGCCAGGTTCGACTGGACCGCGACAGCGATCACGATGCCGATAGCGGCGATTGGCACCGCCACCTCGGCAGCCTGACGCGGCGCGTCACGCAGCGCCTCCAGCACTTGATGTGTGCCAATCCATGTCTGGCGGCGCAGGAACGGGATGATGAAACAGGAGGCCGAGGCGATCACCGCGGAATAGGCGGCAGAATAGCCCCAGATAAGCAAGCCAATCAGTACCACCGCGGGCAGCAGCAGATGCAGCCGCGGCAGGATCGCCGGGGTGGCGGCAACCTCCTCGGCGGTCAGCGGCCGCACGCCGTCGCGGCGGGCGATCAGATCTACCACCATCAGCAAGGCAAGATAGAAGGCAAGGGCCGGGATCAGCCCGGCAAGCGCGATCCGCGTATAGGGAACGTTCAGCATCTCGGCCATGACGAAGGCTGCAACGCCCATCACCGGAGGCATGAGCTGGCCCCCGGTCGAGGCGATTGCCTCGATTCCGGCTGCGCGATAGTCGGGGATGCCGGTGCGCTTCATCAACGGGATCGTGAGAACGCCGGTCGAGACCACGTTGGCAACCGCGCTGCCAGAGATCGAACCCATCAGCGAGGAGCCGATGATCGCGGCCTTGGCTGTACCGCCGGTCGTTCGGCCCGCTGCGCGGATCGCGAGATCCATGAACAATTGACCGCCGCCGACCGCTGCATAGCAGGCGCCGAACAGGATGAAGTAGAAGACGAAACTGACCGAAGTCGAGGTGGTCACACCCAGCACGCCTGCTGTCGACATCGTCGTGATCTCGATCGCGGCAGGCAGCCCGAAGCCGCGAAAGCCCAGCCAGCCGGGAAGCATGTTGCCCCAGAACGCATAGGCGATGAAGGCGAGAAGCACCCAGACCAGGATCCACCCCACCGCACGGCGCGAACCTTCAAGGAGCAGGAATACCAGCGTGATACCGGCAGCAATATCGACGGGATAGATCGGCGAGACGTTCTCCATCCGCGTCGTCAGGCGCTCGAAACCCAGAATGTAGTAGGCGGCGACGGCGAGGGTGGCGAGGATCAGTGCAGCGTCGATGACGGCGCGTATCCGGGCCGAGAGTTTCGGCGCCTCAAGCGGCTTGATCAGGAACAGCACGACGAGAGCAGTGCACAAATGGACCGGACGCTCGAACAGGGGTTGCTGAGGATAGAACAGGATCCAGACCTGAAACAGGATGAACGCGATCCCGATGGCAAAGGCAAGTGTCTGGCCGTTGGAGCGGCTGGGTGCAGCAGTCATCGACTCCTCCCTGGAGCGGAATGTAGGGGTGGGCGGCGGGCAGTCGAGTCAGACGACGCCCGCCGGCTCGCTGATTACATCAGGCCCGCTTCCTTGTAGTAGCGGATGGCGCCCGGATGGAGCGGAATGCCGGTATTCTCGGGCTTCATCGCCTGGGTCGGGTCAAATTCAGACCAGGCCCCGTGGGAGGCTTTCAGCTCGTCTGCATGTTCGATGATTGCCTTGGTAACCTGATAGGCGGTCTCATCGTCGAGCGAGGCGTTTGCAATCAGGACCGTGCCAAGGTTTGCGCCGGTCGTGGGTCCGTCCTGCCCCTTGAACCATGGGCCATAGGTACCGACCTTGAGGCCGTTCTGGGACAGCACATCCTGAGCTTCCTGCGGCAGATCGAGGAAGGTGACATCGGCGGTCAGCGCGACCTCGGTGATGGTCGGATGGCCCTTGATGATCGTGTCGATGTAAAGATCGACGTTGCCGTTGCGAACCTGATCGGCGATCTGGCCGGCATCCACCTGGATTATGTCGCCGCCGTCGGCCTTGATCTTCTCGTCGCTGGTTCCGAGCGCGGCAAAGATCATTTCGGCCGTCGGCACTGCCGAGGAGCCGACCGGTTTCATCAGCACGCGGACCGGCTTGCCCGACTGCAGGATCTGTTTCAGATCCGTCGTCCCCATGTCTTCGAGAAACGCGTTCCGGGCGATCACCCCGACATAAACGTCGTTCAGACCGCCGACGAGTGAACGGATGTCAGGCGCAGACATGCCCTGGTAGACCTCGTTTCCCTTGGCCGCCCAGACGGCCGTTGCGACATTCGACAGCGCGATCTCGGCCTTGCCGGCCTGCACCACCATCGGGTTGGCGACACCGCCGCCGCGCGCGATCACCTCGACCGAGTTGTTTCCAAGGATCGGCTCGATCATTTGCTCGAGGGTCGCGGCGAAGACGTACCAGGACGTCCCTTCCCGCATCGCGCCGATGCGCACGTCCTGGGCAACCGTCGCGGTCGCCGTCAGCGCGACCGCGGTCGCGGCCAGTGCCACGCCCCGCAGGCGCTTGCACATAAAGTCAAACATGATTCTTCCTCCCATTGAGTTTTCCGGCCCCGATGCAGCAGATCGAGACTTGCCACCATTCAACGACCTGCTACGGCAACGGCCTCGCTCGGACCCCGCACATCCGTAGGTTTCATTCCGCCGCTCCTCCCGATAGGAACGTTAGTGGGAACGTTCCCGAGGTTGCCATTGCACCGTTCCCAAGTCAAGTGCTAGAATGGCCCATCCGGCAAGTCAGCCATTCCCAGCAAGGCATATCAAAGCAATGAGTCAGCAGAAAATGCCGAAAGGTCGGGTCACGCTGCACGACGTTGCGCGTGCCACCGGCGTATCAAAATCCACAGTTTCCAGAATGCTGGACGAAAGGCTTCCGCGGTCCGAAAGTGAAAAGGCGCGCCACGTCCGAAAGATCGCGGCCGAACTGGGCTATGTCCGCGACGTCTCGGCGGCGAGCCTGCGGCGGGGCACGACGGGCATGATAGGTGTGATCGTTTCGCGGCTCACCGACACGGTCGTCGCAATGATGTACGAATCTCTTGCACGCGCGGCGGCAAAATCAGGTCGGTTCACCATCGTCGCGACCACAGAGGACGAGCCGGACGCCGAACGGCTTGCCGCCGAGATGTTGCTGCGCCGCGGGGTGGACGGCCTCGTTCTTGCGACGGCCCGGGAAGGAAGCAACTTCACCGACGAACTTGCCGAACGCGGTATTCCCCATGTTCTCGTCCTGCGCCGCAATGGAACAAGCCGTGCGTCGATTGGCGACGATCCCCTTGGCGGCTATCTTGCCACGCGCCACCTGCTTGACCTGGGGCACCGGGACATCGCCATCCTGGGCGGGCCTGAATATGCATTGAACGCCCATGACCGCGTGACGGGCTATCGCAATGCGCTCGAGGAAGCGGGCGTCGAGATCAGGCCGGAATGGATCGTGTATTCGGCGTTTGGAATCGAGGCTGGCGCCGAGGCCGCGGAAACCTTGCTCGCATCAGAGGTGAGGCCCACCGCCATCTTCGCCGTCAACGACAATATCGCCATCGGCGCTTTGTCCACGCTGACCAGACGGGGTATCTCGGTGCCAGACGATATGTCTCTCGTCGGTTACAATGATATCCCGCTTGTTGCCCATCTTCCGGTGCCGCTGACATCCATGCGCGTGCCATTCGATCAGGTCGCAACTTCCGCGCTGGAACTGCTGAGCGCCGAATCCGTGACGGAGAAAGACCATATCCGGCTCGCGACACCGACGTTGATCCCGCGTCGCTCGACGAAAGCCCGGCGCTAATGCCCCAGGACCGCCTGTGGCGTTTGAAACGGCGTTGACCATGTGTCCGCGCCCCGGCGCGGTTCGCTTCACATCGACTCAATGAACGCGGGCGCTGGCCCTGCTATTCGACCGTGACGGATTTGGCCAGGTTTCGCGGCTGGTCGACGTCGGTGCCCTTTGCGACAGCCGCGTGATAGGCCAGAAGCTGGGCCGGAATGGCATAGAGCATGGGGGCAAGCTCGGCCGGAACCTCGGGCATCACGACCACCTTCCAGCAGCCTTCGCCGGCATGTCGGGCACCCGGCGCGTCGGTGATCAGCAGCACCTTGCCATCGCGTGCCATCACCTCCTGCATGTTCGACACGGTCTTTTCGAACAGGGCATCGGAGGGGGCGAGCACGATGACCGGTACACTGGGGTCAACCAGTGCGATGGGGCCGTGCTTCAGTTCGCCTGACGCATAGCCTTCGGCGTGTATATAGCTGATTTCCTTCAACTTCAACGCGCCCTCAAGCGCCAGAGGGTACATCGCCCCGCGACCCAGGAACAGCACGTCCTTCGCTTCGGCCACCGACTTTGCGACCTCGGCGATCTCGGCCGACTGGGCGAGGGCGGCGTTCATCAGCCCGGGCAGATGGCGCAAGCGGTCGATATGCGCGGCCTGTTCGTCGGGGTCGATCTTGCTGCGGTCGACGGCGGCCTTCAGCGCCAGCAGGTAGAGCACGGCGAGCTGGCAGGTGAAGGCCTTGGTCGAGGCGACGCCGATCTCGACCCCGGCACGGATCGGGAGCACCATGTCGGATTCGCGCGCGATCGAGCTTTGCACGACATTCACGACCGAAACGATGCGCGCCGCCTTGCCCTCGCAATAGCGCAGCGCGGCCAGCGTGTCGGCGGTTTCGCCCGACTGGCTTACGAACAGTGCCAGCGTCCGCGACGGGATCGGCGGCTCGCGATAGCGGAACTCGCTGGCGAAATCGACCTCGACGTTGAGGCCGGCGATCTGTTCGAACCAGTACTTTGCCACCACGCAGGCGTAATAGGCCGTGCCGCAGGCGACCATGGTGATGCGGTCATAGCGCAGGAAATCCAGCCCCGGCTCGGGCAGCACCAGCATGTCGTCGCGCAGATAATGGTTCAACGCGTCGCCAAGCACGGTCGGCTGTTCGGCGATCTCCTTGGCCATGAAGTGGCGGTGGCCGCCCTTTTCGGCCTGGCTCAGGTCGATGGTGACAATCTGCATCTGGCGCTCGACCTCGCGCCCCGAGGCGTCGTAGATCTCGATCCGGTCGCGGCTCAACACCGCCCAGTCGCCCTCGTCCAGATAGGTGATGCGGTCGGTCAGCGGCGCCAGCGCCAACGCGTCCGACCCGACAAAGACCTCGCCATCGCCATGCCCGATTGCCAGTGGCGAGCCACGGCGGGCGACGATCATCAGATCCTCCTGACCGTCGAAGATCATCGCCAGCGCGAAGGCGCCCTGCAGCCGGGCCAGCGCCTGCGCGGTGGCCGCGCGAAGGTCGAGCCCCTGGTCCAGCAGGTGCTGCATCAGCAGCGCGATGGTTTCGGTATCGGTCTCGGTCTGACAGCGCAGGCCGGCGGCGGCCAGGTCCGCCCGCAGTGCGCGATAATTCTCGATGATCCCGTTGTGAACCACCGCGACGGGGCCGGCGCGGTGCGGGTGGGCGTTCGACACGCTCGGCGCGCCATGGGTGGCCCAGCGGGTATGGCCGATGCCGATGCGGCCCGAAAGCGGCTCGTGCACCAGAAGGTCGCTGAGGTTCACAAGCTTCCCGACCGAGCGGCGGCGGTCGAGCGTGCCGTGATCCACCGTCGCAATCCCGGCGCTGTCATAGCCGCGATATTCCAGCCGCTTCAGCGCCTCGACCATAAGCGGCGCCGCCTGGTGATTGCCCAGAACGCCAACGATCCCGCACATTTCAGCTCGTCCCTTCCCGCTTGCTGTCCTTCAGTGCCCGCAGCCGGTCCATAAGCTTGCGCGCCAGCCCCGGCTTGTTGCTCTGCCGGCCGCGCGCCACGGCCAGCGCGCCCGCGGGCACATCGCCGGTGATGACCGAGCCCGAGGCCGTCAGCGCCTCGTCGCCCACCGTGACAGGTGCAACCAGCATGGTGTTCGACCCGATGAAAGCGCGCGCACCGATCTCGGTATGGTGCTTGAAGACGCCGTCATAATTGCAGGTGATGGTGCCTGCGCCGATATTGGTGCCGGCCCCGATAGTGGCGTCGCCGATATAGCTCAGGTGGTTCACCTTGGCGCCTTCGGCGATCCGGGCATTCTTGATCTCGACGAAATTGCCGATGTGCACGTCCTCGGCCAGTTCCGCCCCCGGCCGCAGCCGCGCATAGGGCCCGACAATCGCGCCGGCCGAAACATGGCAGCCCTCGAGATGGCTGAAGGCGCGGATCACGGCCCCGGTCTCGATCGTGACCTCGGGTCCGAAGACCACGAAGGGCTCGATCGTGGCGTCGCGGCCGATCACGGTGTCGAGGCTGAAATGCACGGTTTCGGGCGCGATCAGCGTCACCCCTTCGTCCAGCGCCAGCGCGCGCGCGCGGGCCTGAAACGCCGCTTCGGCCGCGGCAAGGTCGGCGCGCGAGTTGACGCCCAGCGTCTCGGCCGCGTCGCAGGTCACGGCGGTTGCGGTCATGTTGCGGGCGCGGGCGATCTCGACGATGTCGGTCAGGTAATATTCGCCCGAGGCATTGTCGTTGCCGACCGATTCGATGAGCGCGAACAGCGTATCCGCGTCGGCACAGACGACGCCCGAATTGCACAGCGGGATCGCGCGTTCGGCCGGGGTGGCATCCTTGAACTCGACAATCCGGTCGAGCAGATCGCCATCCATCACCAGCCGGCCATAGCGGGCGGGGTCGGCAGGCTCGAAGCCAAGGATGACGATGTCGAACGTCGCCCGCGCCTCGCTCATCGCCTGCAAGGTTTCGGGACGCACGAAGGGCGTGTCGCCGTAAAGCACGATCACATCGCCGGAAAACCCCTGCAGCGCGTCCCGTGCCTGCGCCACCGCATGGCCGGTGCCAAGCCGTTCCTGCTGCACCACGACGAGGGCCTCGGGGTCGATTTCATGCGCAGCGGCTTCAACCTGATCGGCGCCGTATCCGGCGACGATCACCGTGCATTCGGGCTCCAGCACGGCGCCGGCCTGCATGGCATGGTGCAAAAGCGGCGCGCCCGCGATCTTGTGAAGGACCTTCGGCAGGTCGGATTGCATCCGTGTCCCCTGACCGGCGGCTAGAATGACAAGGCTGGTCGGCATGGGCTGCTCTTCTCTTTCCGTTGGCTTCGTATTAACCGAGGCCGTGCCTGCCGCAAGGGGCAGGGGAATCAAATGCAGTGACACTCTGTTACAGCCGCGCGCGGCTGCCGCGGTTTCGCGCCGTGCCAGAGCAGCATCAAGGAACATGGGGACCGACATGCGAACCGTCATCTTCGATCTCGACGGCACCCTTGCCGATACCAGTGCCGATCTGATTGCCGCCGCCAACGCCTGCTTTCGCGACATGGGAGCGCTGCCGCAGCTCGATCCGGTAGCCGATGCCTCGACGGCGTTCCACGGCGGCCGCGCGATGCTGCGGCTCGGGCTGGGGCGGCTCGGGATGGCGGAGCCCGCGGCGGAAGCCGAGGTCGATCGCTGGTATCTGCCGCTGCTGCGCCATTACGAAGCAGCCATTGATACCCATACCCGGCTTTATCCCGGTGCGATGGCGGCGGTCGAGGCGCTGCGCGATGACGGATTCGCGGTGGGGATCTGCACCAACAAGCCCGCGGCGCTGGCCGAGATCCTGCTGACCCGGCTTGGTGTGCGGGACGCTTTCGGTTCGCTCGTGGGCGCCGATACGCTGCCGGTCCGCAAACCCGATCCGGCGCCGTTTCATGCAGCTGTTGAGCGGGCAGGGGGCAACTCGGCCCGCGCCCTGCTGATCGGCGATACCGCGACCGACCGCGAAACCGCGCGCGCCGCCCGCGTGCCCTGTGTCCTGGTCACTTTCGGGCCGGACGGGCAGGGGGTGGCTACGCTCGCCCCCGAGGCGTTGCTTGACAGGTACGAGGATCTGCCCGGTCTAGTCGTTGGGCTGCTCGGTTGAGCCGCGCGATGTACCAGCCAAGGGGATGTCGAAATCCGGGGGCGCAAGAGTAAACCCCGTGAACTGGAAGGCGGGCGAGACCGTGCACCCGACCAGCGTCCATGGCCCCTGGGAGACTGCCGAGATCCAATGGCCTTTCGGCACGATGATCTGCGGCAACTGGCCGAGGCCGAGGTTCGGGCCCAGCCGGTGTTCCTGTGCCGGGCCGCTTTCCGTCGCACTCAGCCGCAGAATCAGCGGATCGCCGCTATAGAAATGCCAGATCTCGGTGGCGTCAAGCCGGTGCCAGTGGCTGCGATCGCCGCGTTCCAGCAGATAGAAGATTGCGGTTCCCGCCGGCCGTCCTTCTGACCCTTCCTCGATCCATGTCTGGCGATACCAGCCGCCTTCAGGATGACGGATAAGTCCAAGATGGCTGATGATCTGGGCTGGGAACATGCGGGCGTACCTCCTGAACGACAAACAATGTCTCGAACAATAATTGTTGCCGCAGCGCGGCACACTGCCAAAGATGGTTCATCTCGTCGCACCCGGGCTGCGGGAAAATTCTCGAAATTTCTTTTGATTCAAGATAGTTGAGCGGCGGCCGCGCCAGAGGCATCGCCGAGTGGGAACAGGCTTTGCCCCTTGGACCGGGCGAATCCCGCCACGGCCCGCCGTGACGCGGTGCACTGCGAGCGTCGAACGCCCAGACGGGACCTGCTCTATCAGACGGCCATGTCCGGCCGCACTTCGTCGTGTTCCGCCAGCCCGTCGAACGCGTCGACCCAGTTCCAGCCATCGCGTTGCCGGTCTGCCGAAGCGGTCTGGCCCGACTGCGGATAGCGGGTGCAAAGCTGTCTGTCGGAGCCTTGGCCGGGGGGGGGGCGCGAATCTGCCATTCGCCAGGTTGCACGGCCTTGCCGCCCGGCGTGGCGCGAAAGGCGTCGCCATCCGTGGCAAGGTATTCGACCTGGGTGCCATTCCCCGGGCTGGGAGAGGTCGAGGCGGTGTTGCCGAGGAAGCTTGCCAGGCGGCTCGCGGACTGGGCGGCGGGCCGGGCATAGGTCATTGGGCTCACCCCGCGGGGCGCGTAGCGTCCCGCCGCGACGGACCCGCTGCAGGCTGCAACGGATCCGAGCGCGGCGAGCGCCGCGAGTGGTGGGCCGATCCGCCTTACTTGAGGATCGACTTGCCTGCGAAGACAGCGGTTTCGCCCAGCATTTCCTCGATCCGGATCAACTGGTTGTACTTGGCCATCCGGTCCGAGCGCGACATCGACCCGGTCTTGATCTGGCCGCAGTTGGTGGCGACCGCCAGGTCGGCGATGGTGGCATCCTCGGTCTCGCCCGAACGGTGCGACATCACACAGCTGTAACGGGCACGATGCGCCATCTCGACTGCGGCAAGGGTCTCGGTCAAGGTGCCGATCTGGTTGACCTTGACCAGCAGCGAATTGGCGACATCCTGGTCGATGCCCATTTTCAGCCGCTCGGGGTTGGTCACGAACAGGTCGTCACCCACCAGTTGCACCCGGTCGCCCAGGGTCTCGGTCAGGATTTTCCAGCCTTCCCAGTCGTCTTCCGAGCAGCCATCCTCGATCGAGAAGATCGGGTAGTCGTTCACCAGCGCCTCGAGGTACTTGACGTTTTCCTCGGAGCTGAGCGACAGGCTCTCGCCCTTCAGTTCGTACTTGCCGTTCTTGAAGTATTCGGTCGAGGCGGCGTCGAGCGCCAGAACCACGTCGTCGCCGGGCTTGTAGCCTGCGGATTCGATCGACTTCAGCACGAAGTCGAGCGCATCGCGGGTCGAGCTGATCGCCGGGGCAAAGCCGCCTTCGTCGCCGATGCCGGTGTTGTAGCCGGCCTTCGACAGCTCTTTCTTGAGCGTGTGGAAGATCTCCGAACCCATGCGGATCGCTTCGGCAACCGAGGTCGCCGAGACCGGCATGATCATGAATTCCTGAAAGTCGATCGGGTTGTCGGCATGTTCGCCACCGTTGATGATGTTCATCATCGGCACCGGCAGCACGCGCGCGGCGGTACCGCCGACATAGCGATACAGCGGTTGGGCGGTGTATTCGGCGGCGGCCTTGGCGGCGGCAAGCGAGACGCCGAGGATGGCGTTGGCGCCCAGGCGACCCTTGTTCGGGGTGCCGTCGAGTTCGATCATGGTGCTGTCGATGCCGACCTGATCGGTCACGTCAAAACCGACGATCTCTTCGGCGATCTCGCCGTTGACGGCGGCGACGGCCTGCAGCACGCCCTTGCCCATGAAACGGCCCTTGTCGCCGTCACGCTTTTCGACAGCTTCATGGACGCCGGTCGAGGCCCCCGAGGGTACGGCCGCACGGCCCATGGTGCCGTCTTCGAGGGTCACCTCGACCTCGACCGTGGGGTTGCCGCGGCTGTCGAGGATTTCGCGTCCGTGAATGTCGATGATAGTGCTCATGTCGACGGTCCTTTCCGAAAGGTCAGAATGCTCGGTGCCCTTTTATCTTTGGCGGGCGGCCGAGAAAAGTGCGCGTTCCCGCGCGAGGGTGTAGAGGCCGGACCCGATGATGAGCCCGGCCCCCGAAAGTGTCAGAAGATCGGGGCGTTCGCCGAACACGGCCATGCCGATGATCAGGGCGAAGAGCAGCCGCGAATAGCGGAACGGTGCGATGGCCGACAGATTGGCGATCCGCACCGACTCGACCAGCATGTAGTAGGAGACGACGCCGAGGCTGACGGCGGTCGTCAGCATCCCGCCGGAGGCAAGCGTGAAGGGCGCGGCCCCGCCGCTGAACAGCAGCAGGACGCCGCCAAGCGGCACCGTCATGAAAAAGCCCCAGGTTGCAACCTGAAGCCCGGTCATGGTTCTCGGGATCCGCGGCGTCACCACGTCGCGCGCGGCAAGCCCGACCGCGCCCAGCACCGCGAACAGGGCGGCCGGGTCGAAATCGGCGCCGCCCGGACGGATGATCAGAAGCATCCCGGCAAAGCCCACGAAGATCGCGGTCCAGCGCCGCCAGCCCACCGTCTCGCCCAGAAACAGCGCCGCCCCCATCGTCACCATCAGCGGGATCGACTGCTGGATTGCGGTCGCGGTCGAAATCGGGACCAGCGTCAGCGCGGTGACGAAACCGCCGGTTCCGACGATCTCGCACAGGTTGCGGCTGATCAGGGCACCGTTCAGAAGCTCGGGGGGAAACAGAGTCTGACGTTGCACAACCGTCAGGCAGGCGAATGCCAGCGTGCCCGCCAGCCCGATGAACAGAAGGATCTGTCCGACCGGCAGGCTGCTGGACACCTTCTTGATGAACATGTCTTCGAGGGCGAATCCGCCCATCGACAGGACCATCAATAGCGCACCGCGCAGGTTGTTCATGAAGAGGGCTCCCGACGGCCGGCGGCCGCTTTGGCACACCTGTAAAGCGGATTTGGGGCGATAACAAAGCGCCAATGCGCCGCTGGGGCGGGAAACCCGCCATGCACGGACTGCAAGCAATCGTCTGGGCGATCCGGCGCGACAGGGGCCGCGCCAGCGCCCCCTGCCGAAAGCGGCGTGCCAGACCCGATCAGCGCTGGCGGCGCGCCATGAAGGCAAGGCGTTCGAACAGATGCACGTCCTGTTCGTTCTTCAGCAGCGCGCCATGCAGCTTCGGCAGGGCCTCGGCACTGTCGCGGCGAAGATCCTCGGGGCCGAGGTCCTCGGCCAGCAACAGTTTCAGCCAGTCGAGCACCTCGGAGGTCGAGGGCTTCTTCTTCAGCCCCTGCTGGTCGCGGACCTGATAGAACTGGGTCAGCGCGGTGGTCAGCAGCGCCTGCTTTATGCCGGGAAAGTGAACCTCGACGATCTGCTTCATCGTCTCCATGTCGGGGAAGCGGATATAGTGGAAGAAACAGCGCCGCAGGAAGGCGTCGGGCAGTTCCTTTTCGTTGTTCGAGGTGATGATGACGACCGGGCGATGAACGGCGCGGATCGTCTCGCCGGTCTCGTAGACGTGAAACTCCATCCGGTCGAGTTCCTGCAGCAGGTCGTTGGGAAACTCGATGTCGGCCTTGTCGATCTCGTCGATCAGCAGAACCACCTTGCCGGGCGCCGAGAATGCCTCCCAAAGCTTGCCGCGCTTTATGTAATTTGCGATCTCGTGCACCCGTTCGTCGCCAAGCTGGCTGTCGCGCAGCCGGCTGACGGCGTCGTATTCGTAAAGCCCCTGCTGGGCCCGCGTGGTCGACTTGATGTGCCATTCGATCATCGGCAGATCGAGCGCCTGCGAGACCTGCCGGGCCAGCTCGGTCTTGCCTGTGCCGGGCTCACCCTTGACCAGAAGCGGCCGCTCCAGCGTGACCGCCGCGTTGACCGCAATCTTCAGATCGTCGGTCGCGACGTAGGAATCGGTTCCAGAAAATTTCATCTTTCTTTCCCGCCTCTTGTTTGGCGTCGCTAACATGGGTGCCGCACTCGCCCGAGGGCACACTGCCTGCGCTTTTTGCCAGTGACAAGGCTTCCACCATAGAGTAATGAGCGCGCCGAGGGAGACAGGATGCCTGTGACGGACGACCATGTACCAGACCCGATGTCGGACGACGGTGACGTTCCTTCGAGACGGGGGAAAACGCGAGAAGGACTTGGGATGAAGCAGGAAATATTTCTTCCTGAAGACTACCGCCCCGCGGAAGACGAACCCTTTATGAACGAGCGCCAGACGGAGTATTTCCGGCGCAAGTTGTTGGCCTGGAAGGATGACCTGATGGCCGACAGTCGCGACACAATCGAGGGGTTGCAGGAAGGTACCCGCAACATTCCCGATGTGGCAGACCGCGCCAGCGAAGAGACCGACCGGGCGCTGGAGCTGCGGACCCGCGACCGCCAGCGCAAGCTGGTGGCCAAGATCGACGCAGCGCTGCGCCGCATCGACGATGGCGAATACGGATACTGCGAGGAGACCGGCGAGCCGATCTCTCTCAAACGTCTCGATGCGCGGCCGATCGCGACCCTGAGCCTCGAGGCCCAGGAACGCCACGAGCGTCGCGAGAAGGTTCATCGCGACGATTGACATCGCCGGCGCCACCAAGCGGCGCGGCGGGACTGCAAGACCCCTGAACGCCGGACCGAACGTCCGGCGTTCCTTTTTTCCGGAATTCTGTGGAGTGCTGTCATGGTTCTGATCGGTCAACGGATAACCGTTCTCGGTGCCGGGATCGGCGGGCTTGCGGCGGCGCTGGCGCTGGCGTTGCGCGGGGCTTCGGTCCGGGTGATCGAACAATCCCCCGAGATCGCCGAGGTCGGGGCGGGTCTGCAGATTTCACCGAACGGGTCGGCGGTGCTGGAAGCCCTTGGCCTCAAGGACGCGTTCGAGGCGGTCTCGATGGCCTCGAACGGCGCGGTGCTGCGCGACTTTGCTCGCGGGGCCGAGGTGTTGCGGCTCGATCTGACCGGTTTCGGCCGCTTCGGTCTGGTGCATCGTGCCGATCTGATCGCTGTGCTCGAACGCGGGGCCCGCGAGGCCGGGGTCGAGATTGTACTCGACCGGAAGGTTGCCGATGTGCGGCTTGACGGGCCCGCACCGGTCCTGCGGTTCGAGGATGGCACTGAAGAGGACGCCGCGGTGCTGGTCGGCGCCGACGGGCTGCATTCGCGCACCCGCGCCGCAATTCTGGGCGAGGCTGTGCCGTCGTTCACCAACCAGGTTGCCTGGCGGGCACTGGTGCCCATCACGCCGGGCGAGGTCGCCGACGAGGCGCAGGTCTTCATGGGGCCGGGGCGGCATCTGGTGGCCTATCCGCTGCGCGGCGGTACGGTTTTGAACCTCGTCGGGGTCGAGGAATTCGCCGACTGGTCGGCGGAGGGCTGGAACCATCCCGGCGAGCCCAAGCGGATGCGCGCGATCTTTGCCCGGTTCGGCGGGCCGGTGCAGGACTGGCTGACGCGGGTCGAGGACGTTCGGGTCTGGGGCCTGTTTCGCCATCCGGTCGCGCCGCGCTGGATTGCGCCGGGCGCCGCGCTGCTGGGCGATGCGGCACATCCGACGCTGCCGTTTCTCGCCCAAGGCGCCTGCCTTGCGCTCGAAGATGCCTGGGTTCTGGGGCAATCGCTTGCCGGGCACGACGGCGTCGACGCCGGGCTTGCCGCCTATCAGGCGGCACGGATTGAACGGGCCCGCCGGACGGTTGCGGCCGCAACCGCCAATGCGCGCAACTATCACCTGCGTTCGGTGCCGGTCCGGCGTGTCGCCCATGCCGGGCTGAGGATGATCGGCCGGGTCGCGCCAGACTTTATGCCCGACCGCTTCGCCTGGCTTTATTCCCACGACGTGACCAAAAGCTGACGGGCAGCGCCGCGTTGACGGGGCGACGCTCAGTCGTCGCGCATCAACGGGTGGTGTTCCATCACCAGATCCTTCAGCCGTTCTTCGAGGACATGGGTATAGATCTCGGTGGTCGAGATGTCGGCATGGCCAAGCAGCATCTGGATCACCCGCAGGTCGGCGCCGCCCTCCAGCAGATGGGTGGCAAAGGCGTGGCGCAGGGTGTGCGGCGTCACCTTGTCGGGGTTGATGCCCGCGGCGACCGCCAGTTCCTTCACGAGGCCATAGAACCGATGCCGGGTCAGATGGCCGCTCTTGCCGCCCGAGGGAAACAGGAACTTCGACGCCGCACGTCCCTTGAGGCGGTCGGCCTCTTCGCGGGCATCGCGCAGCTCCAGCCACGCGGCCAGTGCGATGCGTGCGCCCCCGGACAGCGGCACCATGCGTTCGCGGCCGCCCTTGCCGCGCACCAGCAGCATTTCGGGCAGGCCGCGGGCCGCCGCCGCGGGCAGCGTCACCAGTTCGCTGACCCGCAGCCCGGTCGCATAAAGCATCTGCATCAGACAGCTGTTGCGAACCCGCTCGCCGTGGTTGCGCCCGCTGGTGGCCGCGGCCTCCATCAGCGCATCGACCTCGCCAAGGTTGAGCGTCTGCGGCAGCCGCGCCTCGCGTCCCGGACCCTTGATCTGGACTGCCGGGTTGTCCGTCCGCCAGCCCTCGTCGAACGAGAATCGATAGAGCTGGCGGATCGAGGACAACCGGCGCGCCCGGGTGGCCCGCGACAGGCCCTCGGCATCGCAGCCGATCAGATATCTTTCGACGTCATCGCGGGACGCATCCTGAAGGCTCAGCCGATTTGCGGCCAGCCAGCGGGCAAAGTCCTGCAGGTCGCGGCCATAGGCAAGAAGCGTGTTGCGCGCGGCGTTCAGTTCGGCCGCCTGTGCCTCGAGGAATGTCGAGATCCAGAGATCGGAGGTTGCCGGTCCCGTCATCTCGGTGGCTCCAGAAGCAGCAACTGCAGGGCTGCACGGCGCGCCGTGTCCTCGAGCCCGATGGAGCGCAGGAAAGCCAGATCGCCGGTGATATTGCGCGGATCGGCGCCGGATCCGTCGGCGAGGCCGCGCAGGGCGGTCAGCAGCGCCTCGCCGAGGCGCCCCTCCATCGCCAGTTGGGCGAGATCGTCGGGACGCGGCGGCATCGGGGTGGCAAAAGCTGCGGCAACGGCAGCAGACCGGGCATCCCCGGGGATGTCGGCCGGCATGCCGCGGGCGAGCGAGGTCAGGAACCGCAACTCGGGGTCCTGCGGCGTCGGCGCCAGTGCCACGGTTTCATAGCTTCGCGACAACAGCCCGATCCGGGTTGCCAGCGCGCCGGCGGACCCGCCGAGATCGAGCTGCACAAGCGGCAATCCGAACAACTCGGCAAAGGGGATCTGAAGTCCGACCGCCGCCATCGACTGCCAGGCGGGCTCCAACTGGCGTGCGACCGCGTCGCGGTCCTTGGCTGCGATGGCGTCCGACAGGCCCTGCACCGCAGCGATCCGGTCCCAGACCCCGCCAGAGGCCGCGGGGCTGCTTTCACGATAGATCGCCAGCAGCACTTCGGGCGGCAGCGCACCGGCGCGGGCCAGCCGTTCGGCGGCCTCGGCGCGGGCTTTCCAGCCGGCAAGGGGGCGCAGGTCGGAATAGGCGAAGGCCAGCGGCAGCGAGCCTGTGGGCATCGCCTCGCCGATTGCCTCCATCATCCGGAAGGTCAGCGGCGTCGGGCGCGCGGGCGCCGAGATCGGCGGCAGCAGTTCGGCCAGATCGGCGTCGAGGAACTGCGCCAGCAGCGCATCCTCTTCTGGCGTAAGCTGCCCCAGCGCCTTGGCGGATTCGAGCGTCAGCGCCGCCGCCATCCAGTCGCCGGTTCGCGCCAGGCAGAAGATCCGCACCGGATAGGAAGGCGAGATCCCGGGCAAAGCCCGCATCCGGGCACAGGCCGTCTGTTCGCGCCCGGTCAGCAGGCCGACGTCAAAGGCGCGGCGGAACAGTTCGGGCGCGTTCGATCCCGACCGCTCCAGCAGCGCCTCCGCTTCTTCCACGGCGCCCCGCGCCAGCAGCGCGTCAATCCGCGCCTGCAGCATCGGTGCCCTGCCGGTCGATCCGCGCGGCGGGACCAGTTCGGCCAGCAACAATTGGTGCAGCTCCACCTGAACCGCCGGCAGCGGTTCCACCGGGAATTCGGCCAGCATCCGGCTGAGCGTCGTCACATCGGACGCGCCCCACAGATCGGCCGGCAGGCCGGTGACCGATTGCGGCAACAGCCCGATGCCATCCGCCGAAGGCGGCTCCAGCGGCTCGATCGTGATGGTGTCGTCGGTGGCCGCGTCCGGGGCCAGCGAGGCGATGGTCTCCTGCGGCTTTGCTGCCGGAACCGGCGGGGCGGCCAGGCTGCGCGACAGCCAGTCGATCGACGACAGCGGCTTTCCCGGATCCTTGGCCCAGGCCTGCGGCGCGCCGATCACCAGGCAGACGACGAGCGCGGCGAGCTTCATGCGCGGCGCCCTCAGTCCACGTCCAGGGTCACGGGGGCGCTGACCCGCTGCTGTTCGGGCGCCAGATCGGCAAGATAGGCATAGCCCACCAACCCGATTGCACCGAGACTCACAAGCACCAGCAACATCTTGAGTAATCGCCACATTTCCTGCCTGACTTTCGTTCTGCCGACGCCTTCGTACGGGCGCCCAGGGTTTTTATACATGGCATCCCGGACGATTTCACGCCATTCAGGTGCAGAATGGGCGCTTCGGCAACACACTGCCGGGAAAGGGTAGCAGGGTGGCAACGAATTTGCGGAAGACGGTCGCGTTGGTGGGCATGATGGGGGCCGGAAAGACCGCTGTGGGCACGGCCCTGGCGCAGCGTCTTGGGGTTCCCTTCCTCGACAGCGACGCCGAGATTACCGCCGCCGCCCAGATGTCGATCGCCGAGATCTTCGAGCGCGACGGCGAGGCGTTCTTCCGCGACCGCGAGACCGAGGTCATCTCGCGTCTGTTGGGCGGCGTGCCCGGGATTCTTTCAACCGGTGGTGGCGCGTTCCTGGCCGAACGCAACCGCCGGATGATCCATGAGCGCGGGGTTTCGGTTCTGCTGGACGCAAGTGTCGATTTGCTGTGGCAAAGGGTGCGGCACAAGGATACCCGGCCATTGTTGCGAACTGCCAATCCGCGTGCGACGCTTCAGGTGATTTATTCCGAACGCGCCCCCATCTATGGCATGGCGGACCTCGCAGTGACGGCGAAACCGGAATACGCCATTTCGGACATGGTCGACCGGGTTATTGCGGTGCTTGCGACACGTCCCGATGTGCTGGAGGAGAACTGACAGGATGGAACTGGTTCAAGTGCCGCTGGGCGAACGAGCCTATGAGATCCGTATCGCAGAGGGACTGCTGGCGCGAACCGGTCATCAGATCGCGCCGCTGCTGAGGCGGCCGCGGGTTGCCATCGTGACCGATGCGACGGTCGCGGCGCTGCACCTCGACACGCTTGTGGGTTCGCTTCGCAAGGAAAAGATCGACAGCGCGGTTCTGGTGTTGCCCGCAGGCGAGGCGACCAAGAGCTGGGCGCATTTCTCGCGCACCGTCGAATGGCTTCTGGAAGAGAAGATCGAGCGCAACGATGTCGTGCTTGCCTTTGGCGGCGGTGTGATCGGCGATCTCGTCGGCTTTGCGGCCGCCGTGGTGCGCCGCGGTGTCCGCTTTATCCAGGTGCCGACGACTTTGCTGGCGCAGGTCGACAGCTCGGTCGGCGGCAAGACCGGGATCAACGCGCCGACTGGCAAGAACCTGATCGGCGCCTTTCACCAGCCAAGCCTGGTTCTGGCCGATGTGACGCTGCTTGGCACCTTGCCGAAGCGCGATCTTCTGGCGGGCTATGGCGAGGTGGTGAAATACGGGCTTCTGGGCGATGCGCGCTTTTTCGAATGGCTCGAGGTACATGGGCCCAGCCTTGCGGCGGGCGATCCCGGCGCACGGATCGCCGCGGTTCGCTGGGCCTGTCAGATGAAGGCCGCCATCGTGGTGCGGGACGAGACCGAGCAGGGCGACCGGGCACTGCTGAACCTTGGTCATACCTTTGGGCACGCGCTTGAGGCCGCGACCGGCTATTCCGACCGGCTTTTGCATGGCGAGGGCGTGGCAATCGGCTGCGCGCTGGCGGCAGAGCTTTCCTCGCGGCTCGGGCTGTGCGCGCAGGAGGATCCGAGCCGGATCCGCGCACATCTGCGGCACATGGGGATGAAGGTCGACATCGCCGACATCGAGGGCAGGCTGCCCGATGCCCGAGGGCTGATGGAGCTGATGGCACAGGACAAGAAGGTGGACGGCGGCCAGTTGCGCTATGTCCTGATGCGCGGGATTGGCCAGGCCTTTGTCAGCGCTGCGGTGCCGCAAGCCGAGGTTCTGCGCCTGCTGGAGCGCGAACTGGCAGGCCGGGCCTGACGCCGCCGACAACCGTCTTGCAAGGGGCCTCGACGCGACTTGTCCGCAGGTGACACCGGCGCCCGGTCATTCCGGGCGCCGTCCGTCGGTTCAGAACGGGATTTCGTCGTCGATATCGCCGCCGCCCGAGGGGGCGCCATATCCGCCGCTTTCGCTGCCGCCCGACGGCCCGCCATATCCGCCGCGGTCCTCATATCCGCCGCCACCGGCGCTGCCACCGCCGCTGCCGCCCTCGCTCCGGCTGTCGAGCAACGTCAGCTCGCCGCGGAACGGGCGTAGCACGATCTCGGTGGTGTACTTGTCCTGTCCGCTCTGGTCCTGCCATTTGCGGGTTTCGAGCTGACCCTCAATATAGACCTTCGATCCCTTGCGCAGATACTGCTCGGCGATGCGCGCGAGCGGTTCGGAAAAGATCGCGACAGAATGCCACTCGGTCCGTTCCCGACGCTCGCCGGTGTTGCGGTCCTTCCAGTTCTCCGATGTGGCGATGCGCAGGTTACAGACCTTGCCGCCGTTCTGGAATGTCCGCACTTCGGGGTCGCGGCCCAGATTGCCTACAAGGATCACCTTGTTCACCGATCCTGCCATGCCGGCTCTCCTGTCCTGTTGATTGTTGCTGTCTTGCACCGATTCCGGTTTGGAGCCAGACGCTACACCAGCCTTGCAATGCACAGAACCGCCATTTTCCCGATGCGGCTGTGTCCGGTCTGGAAATCTCGGCGTTTTTGCCTATACTCCGCCGCAATAATACAGGGGCAGAGCAGGTCGGATGGCCAGTGGGTTCAGGGTAGGGCTGATCGTGTCGCTTGTTGCGGCGTGTGCGATCTCTATGGGCGCGGGCCCCGGCGTCGCTGACAGTGTGTTGTCTTCCAAGAGCAAATCCCAGCTTTTCGCGTCGCAGACCCGGCTTCTCGACAGTCGCGCCGCCTCGCAATACGCGAATTCTACCCGCTATCAGCCCGCAGCCACAAAGCCGCTGATCAATTCCATCGTGACCTCGGCGGTTGCGGTCCCACAGTACCGTGGACGCTACAAGGGGCCCTATCTGCAGGTTGCCAAGGATGCGGCGCGCAAGCATGGCGTCCCCGAAAGCCTGTTTCTGCGGCTTGTCCAGCAGGAGAGCGGCTGGAACCTTGGCGCGAAGTCGCACAAGGGCGCGATCGGGCTGGCGCAGCTGATGCCCGAGACCGCGCAGCGGCTTGGCGTCGATCCTCTCGATCCGAAGGAAAACCTCGAGGGCGGGGCGCGCTATCTTCGGATGATGTACGAACGCTACAGTTCGTGGCGGCTGGCGCTGGCGGCCTATAACGCCGGACCGGGGGCTGTCGACAAATACGGTGATGTGCCGCCGTACCGCGAGACCACCAACTATGTGCGCAAGATTTGGGGTAGCTGACTTATTTCCGATTAAAAAACTCGGAAATTTGCGATGGATCAATTTCCAAGGGATGGAAATCGGGGTATCGGGGACGAATACGCCTCCGAGCCACCAACGGATCCGCCCATGTCTGCCTTCAGATCGCCTCTTCGCACCCTGTTCTGCCTGCTGGCCGTCGTCGTGCCGCCAACAACCGCCGCAACTGCCGGCCCCGCCTATGACACGCCCGAGGCCCTTGGCGGGGCGCTGTTCTTCGACACCGCGCTGTCGAAGAACCGGACCGAGGCCTGCGCCACCTGCCACGATCCGGCAACCGCCTTCGTCGACCCGCGCGAGACGCGCGTCGGTCGCGCCGTGTCGCTTGGCGATGACGGAGCCTCGATTGGCGACCGCAACACGCCGACAGCGGCCTATGCCATGTTCTCGCCGCCATTCCACCGCGATCCCGAGACCGGAAAATGGAAGGGCGGGCAGTTTCTGGACGGGCGCGAGCCCGATCTGGCGGGGCAGGCGGGGGGACCGCCGCTGAACCCGATCGAGATGGGAATGCCCGATCGCGCCGCCGTGGTCGAACGGCTGCAGGAAAACCCGGACTACGTGCTGTCGATGCAGGCGCTTTATGGTGCGGATGTTTTCGACGACCCCGACCGCGCGTACGAGGCGATGACCGGGGCCATTGCCGCCTTCGAGGGCACCGAGGTCTTCGCGCCCTTCGATTCCCGCTATGACCGCTATCTGCGGGGCGAGGAGTCCTTCACCGATCAGGAGGAACTGGGGCGGGTGCTGTTTTTCTCGCAGCAGTTCACCAGCTGCAACCTGTGCCACCAGCTTGGCCGCAGCGCGATGGACCCGGCCGAGACCTTCAGCAACTATGAATACCACAATATCGGCGTGCCCGAGAACACGGCCGTCCGGGCGGTGAACGGGGTCGCTGCGGATTTCGTAGACCGCGGCCTGCTGGACAACCCCGCCGTCGAGGATCCGGCCGAGGCGGGCAAGTTCAAGGTGCCGACGCTGCGCAATGTCGCGGTGACCGGCCCCTACATGCACAACGGCGTGTTTCAGGACCTGCGGACGGTCGTGCTGTTCTATGACAAGTACAACTCCAAGAAACCGGCCCGTCAGATCAACCCCGAGACCGGCGCGCCCTGGGGCGCGCCCGAAGTCGACGGAACGCTGTCGATGGAGCAGCTCGAAACCGGGCCGGGTCTCGACGATGCCAGGGTCGATGCGATCGTGGCGTTCCTGAAGACGTTGACGGACGCCCGCTATGAGCCGCTGCTGGAGAAGTGATCCCGGTCGCTCCCGTCTCTGAACGGGCGTGCAGGCGTCGAGAGGAAAACGCGCGTTGCTGTCCCTTGGCCGCACAAGGCCGGTTCGCCGGGCCAGAGGCGTCTATGCCGCCTGTTCCTTGCGACGCTGCCGTGACAAGCTGACCGGCACGGTTTTGCAAGGGGGCAGGGGATGACGGGGCTGGGACCGCGCCGGCTGGTGCCGGGGGTCTGCGGGGTGGCGGCGCTGCTGGCGGCGGCGGTTCTGGCGACAGGCGCCGCGGCTCAGGGGGCCGGGGCCGGGACGCTGCCGGTCTGGACGATGTTGCGCGGGCTCCTGGGCGGGCTGGCGCTGTTCCTGTTCGGGCTCGACCAGATGGCCGACGCGCTGAGGGCCGCGGCCGGTGGCCGGATGCGCCAGCTTCTGACGCGGGTCACGACGAACCGCGTCACAGGCGCGCTTGCAGGGGCTGTGGTGACGGCGATCATCCAGTCCTCCTCGGTCACGACGGTACTTGTGGTGGGCTTTGTCACTGCCGGGCTGATGTCGGTGGCGCAATCGGCCGGCGTCATCATTGGCGCCAACGTCGGCTCGACGGTCACCGCCCAGATCGTTGCCTTCAACGTCGATCAGGCGGCGCTGTTCATGATCGCCGGCGGCTTTGCGCTGCGGCTCATGTCGCGCCGCGATGCGCCGCGCCAGATCGGCAGCATGGTGCTGGGGCTTGGCCTGATCTTTTATGGCATGCAGCTAATGAGCGAGGGCATGGAGCCTTTGCGCAGCTATGCCCCCTTTACCGATGCCATGGCGGGGATGCGCCGGCCGCTGCCGGCGATCCTGATCGCCGCCGCCTTCACCGCGCTGATCCAGTCCTCGGCCGCCACCATGGGGATCGTGATCGCCATGGCGGGGGGCGGGCTGATCGGGCTCGACACCGGGATCGCGCTGATCTTTGGCGCCAATATCGGCACCTGTGTCACAGCCCTTCTGGCCGCGGTCGGCAGATCGCCCGTCGCCCTGCGGGCGGCCACGATCCACGTTCTGTTCAATCTGGCGGGAGTTGCGCTGTGGCTCGCGTTCATCCCCGAACTTGCGGCACTGACCCGCGCCGTATCGCCCCATGTGCCGGGGCTGACCGGGCCCGCCGCGCGGATGCTGGAGCTGCCGCGCCAGATCGCCAATGCCCACACGATCTTCAACCTCGCCAACGCCCTGCTGGCGCTGCCCTTGGCGAATGCGCTGGTCTGGGTCGCGTTCCGGCTGGTGCCCGACCGGCCCGATCCCGCGGATGCGGCGGGGCGGCCGAAATACCTCGACCCGATGCTGCTGGCCACGCCCGCGATGGCATTGATGGCCGCGCGGCATGAACTCGAACGGATGGCGGAGATCGCCCAGCAGGGGTTTGATACCGCGATCGAGGTATTGCTGACCGAGGGGCGCGATCCGGCGCGCGTCGTGCATCCGGCAATGGCGGGGCTCAGGGCGCTGCACCGGGCGGTGCTGACCTACCTGGCAGAGCTTGGCCGTGGCGATCTGAGTGCCGAGGACAGTGCCGACCTTGGCCGGCAGGTCGCAATCTCGCACAACCTGACCCGCATCGCCGAGATCATCGAATCCGATCTGGTGCCCGCGGTGATCCGTGCCCGCGATGGCGGCCCGTCCAAGGCGACGGCAGACCGGGGGCAGGCGATGGCGGCAACGGTCTCGACCGCACTTGGCGATCTGCGCGAGGCGCTGACAGCACCCGAGTCGGGCCGCGATGCGGCGGTCTGGCAATTGAAACCGATCGTCGACCAGGCGGTCGAGGATACGTTGGCGGCCGAGACCCGTTGGCTTGCCGGGCTGGGCCACCGGCTGCGCGACGACGAGATCGCCCAGATGCAGGCCGAAGTCGCGGTGGTCGAGGCGATCAAGCGGGTCTATTCCCAGGCCCGCCGCGCGGCGCGGGAATGCGTGGCGCATCCGCCGGAATGAGCCCGGTCGCTATTCCGCCGCCAGGGTAATCACCGGCTCCATCTGCGCCAGCATGTCTTCCGCCAGATGGCATTTCACCTGATGGCCGCCGCCCAGTTCGCGCATCGGCGGCAATTCGGTCTCGCACAGGTCCCCCGGCACCTGCGGCTTCCAGCGGCAGCGGGTCTGGAACGGGCAGCCCGGCGGCGGGTTCATCGCCGATGGCACGTCGCCTTCCAGCACGATGTGCCGCTTCGTGACGTTCGTGTCGGCAATCGGCACCGCCGACAGCAGCGCCTCGGTATAGGGGTGATAGGGGGGGGCAAAGACCTGATCGGTGGTCCCGATCTCGACCACATGGCCCAGATACATCACCAGCACCCGGTCCGAGAGATAGCGCACGATCGACAGATCGTGGGAGATGAACAAAAGCGTCGTGCGGTTCTGGCGCTGGATCTCCATCAGCAGGTCGGTGACCGCCGCCTGCACCGACACGTCGAGCGCCGAGACAGGCTCGTCGGCCACCACGATGCGGGCGCCGCCGGCGAAGGCGCGGGCAATCCCCACCCGCTGCTTCTGCCCGCCCGAGAGCTGGCGCGGCATCCGGGTCGCGAATTCGCGCGGCAGCTTGACCAGATCGAGCAGCTCGAGCATTCGTGCCCGGCGCCCGGCCTCGGTCTTCCCGACCCGGAAGACCTCGAGCGCGCGGGAAATCTGCCGCCCGATGCTCATCGACGGGTTGAGCGTGTCGAACGGGTTCTGGAACACCATCTGCACCGAGGAGACCAGATCGGTGCCGCGCTTTTCGATCGGCAGCCGTTCGATCGCCGCGCCGTCGAGCAGGATGCTGCCGCCCGTCGCGGTCTCAAGCCCCATCAGCACCTTGGCGAAGGTCGACTTGCCACAGCCCGACTCGCCGACGATGGCCAGCGTCTCGCCCTCGTGCGCGGTAAAGCTGAGGGTCTCGTTGGCCTTGACCACACGCCTGTGGCCGCCAAACAGCGCATTGGCCGCGACCTCATAGTATTTCTTCAACGCCTCGACCTGCAGCACCGGCGCGCCGATCTCGGCCGACGCCTGGGTTTCGGCGCGCGGCAGCGGCGCGTTCCAGTCGATCTCGCCGAACCTCAGGCAGCGGCTGCCATGGCGGTCGTTGCCCGGGACGGTCATCATGGGAATATCGCCGGCATCGCAGCGGCGGGGTCTGAAATAATCGCAGCGCGGGCCAAAGTTGCAGCCCGGCGGGCGTTCGTGGGGCAGCGGAAAGTTGCCCGGGATCGCCTTCAGGGGGCGCGTGTTCTTGTCCGCACCCGGCAGCGGGATCGACCGGAAAAGGGCCTGGGTATAGGGATGGCGCATCTCGTCGAACACATCGCCGATCGAGCCGCGCTCGACCGCCTCGCCCGAATACATCACGCAAAGCCGGTCGCAGACCTCCATGACGAGCCCCAGGTTGTGCGAGATGAACAGCATCGAGGTGCCGTATTTCTCGCCCAGTCCGCGCACCAGATCGACCACCGCCGCCTCGACCGTGACGTCGAGCGCGGTCGTCGGCTCGTCAAGGATCAGCAGCGCGGGCTTCGACATCAGTGCCATCGCAATGACGATCCGCTGTTGCTGGCCCCCCGAAAGCTGGTGGGGATAGGCATCGAGGATGCGCCCGGGGTCGGGCAGGCGGACGTCGCCGATGACGTCGAGCGCGCGGGCGCGCGCGGCGCGGCGCGAGATCCCCTCATGGATCATCGGCACTTCCATCAACTGGCGCCCGACAGTCATCGCCGGGTTCAGGCTCGCCATCGGCTCCTGATAGATCATGGCAATCTCGCTGCCACGGATGCGCCGCAACCCGGCCTCGTCCATGGCGGTCAGATCGCGGCCCTTGAAGCGGATCGCACCGCCGGTGACACGGCCGTTGACGCCCAGATCCTGCATGATCCCAAGCGCCACCGTGGACTTGCCACAGCCCGACTCGCCCACCAGCCCCAGCGCCTCGCCGGGCCGGATCACGGCCGAGAAATCCATCACCGCCGGGATCTCGCGCCGCCGTGTGAAAAACGAGATCGAGAGGTTCTCGATCTCGAGGATCGGGCCATCATCGTTGCGGTCGATCATCGCGCGCTCCCTGTCCCGTCGCATCTGCCCCGCCCGACCGCCCTTGCCGCACGCCCCTGCGAACCGCGAAGCGGCGCCGCCGGCCGCACGCCCCATACCCCAAAGGCCATGCCCCGCCTTCTTCTGTTCAGAAATATCCCGGGGGGAGTCGCGGCCTGCCGCGACGGGGGGCTGGCCCCCCTGCGCCGGTCGTCCAGAGGAACCGGCCGGCGGTATGGCGAAACCCGCAGGCTCAATCCCTCAGACTTTCTTCGCGCAGCCCGTCGGCCAGCAGGTTCAGCCCCAGAACCAGGCTCATCAGCGCCAGCGCCGGCGCAATCGCGGGGTGGGGATAGATCGACAGCAGCTTGCGCCCGTCGTTGATCGTGGTGCCCCAGTCCGGGCTTTCGGGCGCAAGCCCGAGGCCGAAAAAACCCAGCGTCCCCAGAAGGATCGTCGTATAGCCGATCCTCAGGCAGAAATCGACGATCAGCGGGCCGCGGGCGTTGGGCAGGATTTCCCACAGCATGGTGTACCAGGGACCCTCGCCGCGGGTCTGCGCGGCGGCCACATAATCCCGCGTCTTGATGTCGAGCGCGAGGCCGCGGACGATCCGGAACACGGTCGGCGAATTCACGAAGACGACCGAGACGAAGACGATCAGAATGTTTGGCGGCACCGAAATCAGGCCGAGCGGATCGGCGTTCCACGCCACCCCGAGATAGAGCCAGAGCCCCAGAACCAGCGTCACCGCCAGATAGGCCGCGCGCTTGCCTCTTTGAGTGAAATAGCGCGAGTTCCACAGCACCACCAGAAAGATGATCGGAAACAGGAACAGCACCCCCGCCATATAGGTCGGCAGGCCGGTCTGCACGATCTCGGGCGTCACCAGCAGATAGAACAGCAGGATGACCGGGAAGGCGAGGATCAGGTTCGCCAGAAACGACAGGAAGGTGTCGAGCCGGCCGCCGTAATAGGCCGCGGGCAGCCCCAGAGTGATCCCCACCATGAAGGCGAACAGCGTCGCCAGCGGCGCGATCTGCATCACGATGGTCGCGCCCGACACCATGCGGCTGAACACGTCGCGCGCCAGGTTGTCGCCGCCGAGCAGGTAATAGCGATAGCCCGCGACCGCTTCGGGCAGCGGGGTGCCGGGCACCTTGTTCTTCATCCCCGAGATCTGCTGCAGCGGATCGAAGGTGATGATCGTATCCGCGAAAATCCCGGTCAGGGCCCAGAACAGGACGATGGCAAAGCCGATCATGCCGATTGTCGAATCGAACAGCTGTCCGTACAGCCCAAGCCGCCGCTTGAACCCGAAGGACAGCGCGAAGACCGCGGCCATGCCGATCCAGACCGGCAGGAGCTGGCTCAGGAGGCGGGCGACAATGGCGCCCCAGGACAGGGTTTCCATGGCGGGCACTCCTCAGGCGATCCGGATCCGCGGGTTCAGCAGTACATAGCCCACGTCCGAAATCAGCTGCGTCAGTAGCACCACCACCACTGCCACGACCGAACAGCCAAGCAGCAGCGAGACGTCGTTGTTCGAAGCCGCCTGCACCAGCGTCCAGCCGAAGCCCTTGTAGTTGAACAGCGTCTCGACGATCACGACGCCATTCAGCAGCCAGGGGATCTGCAGCATGATCACCGTGAACGGCGCGATCAGCGCATTGCGCAGCGCGTGTTTCCAGACGATGGCGCCAAAGCTCAGCCCCTTCAGGCGCGCGGTGCGGATATATTGCGCCGTCATCACCTCGGCCATCGCCGCCCGCGTCATCCGCGCGACATAGCCCATGCCGAACAGCGCGATGGTTGCCACCGGCAGGGTGAAGTTGGCAAATGTCGCATCCTCCATGGCACCCGTCGCGGTGCCGTTGAACCATTTCAGCCCGACGGCCGACGAGGCGAAGACGGCGATCAGGATCACGCCCGAGACATATTCGGGGGTCGCCGTGGTCGCGATCGAAAACGTCGACAGCGTGCGGTCGAGCCGCGATCCCTCGCGCATGCCGGCCAGAACGCCGATCAGCAGGGCTGAAGGCACCATCACCAGCAGCACCCAGAACATCAGCTTGCCGGTCAGCCACAGCCGCTTGCCGATGATTTCGCTCACCGGTTCGCGAAACACGCTCGACTGGCCCCAGTCGCCCTGCAGCACGCCACAGCGGCGCGGGGCGTCTTCGGGGGCGATCCCGTCGCCAATGCAGCGCCCGGCCGCATTGCCGTAGCTGTCTTCATAGGTCCAGGCCGGGATCAGACCCAGCCATTCGGCATATTTCACCGGCAGCGGCCGCGCATAGCCGCGGGTTTCCAGCCAGCTTGCCGTCTGTGCATCGGTCATCCGCACGGTGCCCTGGGTCTTGGCAAGTTTCTCGAGGTTCGGCGGCAGGTTTGTCAGCCAGAATACGATGAAGGTCAGGCAGAGCGCGGTCAGCAGCATCAGGCCGACCCGGCGGATAAGGAATGGCACCATTCAGAACTGACCCCTGTCTCGCATCGTCGCTGGACCGGCGGGGGCCGGGGGCGCAGCTGTGCGCCTCCGGCCTGGTGCGGGCTCAGGCGGCGAAGCCGATCTTGTGGAAGTGGATCTCGTGCGCCGGATGTTTCTCGGCGCCGACCAGGGTGCCGTTATGGTGGTTGAACAGCTTGCGCCAGAACGGCTGGATGATGACCCCGTCGTCGCGCAGCTTCTGTTCGATTTCTGCCATGACCTCGCGGCGTTTGTCGGCATCGGCAATCGCCATTGCCTCATTCAGCAGCGCGTCGAATTCGGGGTTGGCATAGCCGGTCTCGTTCCAGGTCTCGCCCGAGCGATAGGCCAGCGCCAGCACCTGCACGTCAAGCGGGCGCTGATTCCAGTCGGTGGCCGAGAACGGGTATTTCAGCCAGTCGTTCCAGAACGTCGCGCCGGGCAGGATGGTGCGCTTGATGCTGATCCCGGCATCGCGCAACTGGGCGGCGATCACGTCGCCGGTGTTCTTGATCCAGTCGTCGTCGATGGTGATCAGCTCGTGTTCGAAATCCGCGGCCTCCGAGGCGTCCATCAGCGCCTTGGCCTCGGCGGGATCGAAGGGGGCCGGGCCGATGTCGGCATAGGCGGGATGCAGCGGGCAGACATGGTGGTTTGCCGCGACCAGACCGCGGTCGGAATAGCCGAGTTCGAGGCAGACGTTGTTGTCGACCGCCAGCGCCAGCGCGCGGCGGACGTTCGGGTCCGAATAGGGCACGAACCCGTCGACTTCGGCCACCTGGTTGGTGCGGAACACCGCCGTCGCCGCGGTCAGCGCCTCGGTCCGCGTCCAGCCGATGGCATCGAGGATCTCGAGGTAGTCGCCGAGGCTTTCATAGAGCAGGTCGACCTCGTCCGATTCGGCAGCCGCCACCCAAGCGGCAGGGTCGGTGCCATAGTCGATCATCTCGACCCGGTCGACATAGGGGCCGCCATAGACCTCGGTGCCCCACCATGTGTGCTCGGTGTCGCGTTCGATCACGCATTTCACCCCGACCTCTATCGAAACGGGTTTGAACGGGCCGGTGCCGATGCCGTGGTCGAACACGTCGCCGCCCTGATAGCTCGCGTCGGTGATCGCGGCGGGATAGTCCGACATGTTGGCGATCACCGTGATGTCGGGCGCCGACAGGTGCAGCTTGACGGTCAGGTCGTCGACGATCTCGATGGCGCCGTCGCGGGGCTGGCCGGTTTCGGCGTCGATCAGCCCGGTCATGCGGCCCGCCATGGAATTGTCTTCCATCGAGGTGTCGCACCAGCCTGCGATGTTGCGCGCCACGTCCTCGGCAGTGAAGGCGGTGCCGTTGTTCCACGTCACCCCGGGCCGGACGTGCAGCGTGTATTCGGTGGCGTCGTCGTTGACCTCCCAGCTTTCCAGCAGCATCGGGCGGAAACTGCCGTCGGGCTGGTATTCGACGAGGTATTCAAGGAAACCGCGGCTCTGGTTGGCGACCTCGGACCAGTCGTAGGCGCGCGGTTCCTTCATCGCCTTGACATAGGTTTCAAGCCGCAGCGTGCCGCCCTGCTGGATCGCGGGCTGTGCCTGCGCGGGCTGCGGGGCGCCGATCAACGCATAGGCTCCGGCGGCGGTCAGCCCCAGCGCGGTGGAACGGGTCAGGAACTCGCGGCGGCTCAGACGACCGGTCCGGTATTCCTCGGCGTACATCTCGGCGGCCGGATGGACCGGTTGGCCGAAGATCGTTGGATGGGTCATTCTCGTCTCCCTGTGACAGGTATCGTGTCGAACTGATCCGGGTGGCACGGCGCAACGCAGGGCGCCCCGGCGATGCTCTGGGGCAGTACAACTGCCCTTTGTGAAAGTGTCCCGGCCCGGTGTCGCATCCCGTCGTTGTGTTCGCGGCGCGGCGGGTCCGCGCCATTGCAAGGCGGCCCGAAAGCAACGTCCTTCCCAAGCAAAGGCGACAACGCCGCGGGACGCAACCCAAAAGCCCGTGGCCGATACCTTTCGCCGTTCCCCGTGGCGGTGCCGGGGCGCTGCCACGGCTCAATCTGCGGGTGCGATCCGCTGCCAGCCGGCCATCCGGGCGCGGAACCATGTGCGCTGGCGCTTGGCATATTGCCGGGATGCGGTCTTGGCCGCGGCCGCGGCAGCCTCAAGGCTTGTCTCGCCCTTCAGGTGGGCGATCAGTTCGGGCGCCCCGATCGCCTTGGCCGATGGCGCGCCGGGCGACCAGCCGGGCAGGTTGGCCCGCGCCTCGTCCAGCGCGCCAGCCGTGATCATCGCGTCGAATCGCCGGTCAATCCGCGGCGAAAGCCAGTCCTTCGGCGCCTCCATCACCAGGCACAGCGCCGCCGCCTCGGGCAGCAGCGGCGCGGGCGTGTCGGCCTGCCAGTCGGCCAGCCCGCGGCCGGTCGCGCGCTGCACCTCCCAGGCGCGCTGCACCCTGGCGCGGTTGGCGGTGTCGATCCGGGTCCGCGTCGGCTGGTCGAGTCCGGTCAGAAGGTCGTGCAACGTCATCGCATCGGCTTCGGCCCGCACATTGGCCGGAACCGGCGGGATCTCGACCAGACCCGATGTCAGCGCGGTGAAGTAGAGCCCGGTGCCGCCGACGATGATCGGGCGGTCTGGCCCGTTCAACAGCGGGGTCAGGTCGCGCAGCCAGTGGCCCACGGAATAGACCTGATCGCGCGCGACATGGCCGTAAAGCCTGTGGGCGGCGCGGGCCTCGTCCTCGGGCGAGGGGCGGGCAGTCAGGATCCGCCAGTTCTCGAACACCTGCAGCGCGTCGGCATTGACGATGACACCGCCCATCGCTTCGGCGATCCTCAGCGCCAGCCCGGACTTTCCGCTTGCCGTCGGGCCGGCAATCAGGATCGGCCGCTCGCGGTCGATCCGGGCATCGGGTATCCCATGAAGCGAAATCAACGGACCCCCCGACCTTGATGGTTGAAGCGCGAGCGGATTTCGGACAGGAAAGCGCTCAGGCAGCTCAGGAGATACCGATATGTTGGACACGAACGAGGATCAACCGAAGCCGACCTATCGAAGGGTTCTTCTGAAGATTTCCGGCGAGGCGCTGATGGGCGACCAAGGCTATGGCCTGCATCCGCCCACAGTCCAGCGCATCGCCAACGAGATCAAGTCGGTTCAGGACATGGGTGTCGAGATCTGCATGGTGATCGGTGGTGGCAACATCTTTCGCGGTCTCGCAGGATCGGCGCAGGGGATGGAGCGGACCACGGCCGACTACATGGGGATGCTCGCCACGGTGATGAACGCGCTGGCCATGCAATCGTCGCTGGAAGAGATCGGCGTTTTCACCCGGGTGATCAGCGCGATCCGCATGGACGAGGTGGCCGAGCCCTACATTCGTCGCCGCGCCGTCCGGCATCTGGAAAAAGGCCGGGTCTGCATCTTTGCCGCCGGCACCGGCAACCCCTATTTCACCACCGATACCGCCGCGACCCTGCGCGCCAACGAAATGGCCTGCGAGGCGATCTTCAAGGGCACCAAGGTCGATGGTGTCTATGACAAGGACCCGATGAAGTTTGCCGACGCGGTCCGCTATGACAAGGTCACCTATGACGAGTGTCTGCAAAAGCGGCTGAAGGTCATGGATGCCTCGGCGATTGCACTGGCGCGCGACAACAACCTGCCGATCATCGTGTTCTCGCTGGACGAGCCGGGCGGGTTCCGCGGCATTCTTGCCGGCCAGGGAACCTATACCCGCGTTCAGGGCTGAAATAACGGTCCTGTGGCCGGTCCCGGCGCCTGCGGCGCTGGCCGGCGTGGGGCCATGCGACCTATACATCTTCGTGTCCGGATTGTAGAAACGGCCCGAATGAAAAAGATGCTTGGAAAGGAACAGGCACATGGCAGCGGATTATGAAGATCCCGACATCCAGGATCTGACGCGGCGCATGGAAGGGGCCATGAACTCGCTCAAGAGCGAATTTCTCTCGCTCCGCACCGGACGCGCATCGGCCTCGATGCTGGAGCCGGTCCAGGTCGATGCCTATGGGCAGATGACGCCAGTCAACCAGGTCGGCACGGTCAACGTGCCCGAGCCGCGGATGATCACCCTGAACGTCTGGGACAAGGCGCTGGTGAACAAGGTCGAGAAGGCGCTGCGCGAAAGCGGGCTGGGGATCAACCCGGTGGTCGATGGCACGATCATCCGCCTGCCGATCCCCGAACTGAACGAGGAGCGCCGGCGGGAGCTGACCAAGGTCGCGGCCCATTACGCCGAAAATGCCCGGATCGCCATTCGCAACGTGCGCCAGGACGGCATGCATCAACTGAAGAAGGCCAAGGGCGGCGGCATGCCCGAGGACGATCAGAAGATCTGGCAAGACGAGATTCAGGCGCTGACCGACAAGCACATCGCTGCCGTCGACGCGGCCTTGGAAAGCAAGCAGGAAGAGATCATGCAGGTCTGACCTGCGCCCGCTGCCGAACCACGAAAGGGGCCGTGCATGCCCGCCGCCAAGACCGGTCAAAGGGCCGAACATGTTGCCATCATCATGGATGGCAACGGCCGCTGGGCACAGGCGCGGGGCCGTCCGCGCCTGTTTGGCCATCATGCCGGCGCGCGTCGGGTCAGCGAAATCGTCGAGGCCTGTCCCGAGCTCGGGGTGCGGTATCTGACGATCTTCGCCTTCTCGACCGAGAACTGGCGGCGGACCCAGTCCGAAGTGACTGGCCTGATGACGCTGTTCCGCCGTTATATCCTGAAGGAGGCGCAGCGCCTGCTGGACCGCGGTGTGAGGGTGCGCTTCATCGGCGACCGCGACCGGCTGGATCCCAAGCTGGTGCGCCTGATGGACGATCTCGAGGTGCTGACCCGCGGCAATGACCACGTCCACCTGACAATTGCGCTCAACTATGGCGGGCGCGACGAGGTGACCCGCGCCACACGCAGGCTTGCCCGCGAGGTCGCCGAGGGCAAGCTGAACCCCGAGGATGTCAGCGCCGAGACGCTGTCGCGGTTTCTCGACACCCACACGCTGCCCGACCCCGATCTGGTAATCCGCACTTCGGGCGAGGCGCGGATCTCGAATTTCCTGCTCTGGCAGTCGGCCTATTCCGAATATGAATTCATCGACACACTCTGGCCCGATTTCACCGCCGCCCACTTCGCCAGGATCCTCGACAGCTTCGGCAAGCGCGAACGGCGCTATGGAGCTGTCGGTGGCTGAGCCCTTGTCCTCCCCCCCGCAAGGCAACGCGGCTGCCGGTCGCTGGACCGACCTGCGTCAGCGGCTGTGGTCGGGCCTGTCGATGGTCCTGGTCGGCGTGATCGCGATTCGGCTCGGCGGCATCTGGTTTCAGATGCTCGTCGTCTTCGTCACCGGGGTGCTGATCTGGGAACTGGCGCGGATGATCCGCCCGGGGTGGGACGTGGGCGCGATGCTGCTGGCGGCGCTGACCGCCTCGGTCCTGTCGGGGTTGCTGGCGCAGGGGATCGACTGGCATGTCTTTCTGCTGTTCGTGCCGGCGGTTCTGGGCACGCCCTTCATGCGGCGCGAGCGGCTGACCTTTTTCCTCTATGCGCTTGGCATCACCGTGGCGGGCTGGGGGCTGGTCGTGACCCGCGAGCTCTATGGCGGCACCTGGCTGTTCTGGATGGTCCTTGTCGTCGTCGTCACCGATGTGCTGGGCTATTTCGCCGGGCGGATGATCGGCGGGCCAAAGTTCTGGCCGGCGATCAGCCCCAAGAAGACCTGGTCGGGCACGGTTGCGGGCTGGCTTGGCGCCGGTCTGGTGGGGGCGCTGTTTCTGACCTTCACCGATGCCGGGCGCGACCTCGTCTGGATCTCGATGCTGCTGTCGATGGCCAGTCAGGCCGGCGACATCATCGAAAGCACGCTGAAGCGGCGGGTGGGGGTCAAGGACAGCTCGGCCCTGATCCCGGGTCACGGAGGCCTGTTCGACCGGTTCGACGGGCTTCTTGGCGCGGTGCTGTTCATGCTGCTGTTGGCCTTGGTCGTCGATGTGCCGGAGGTGAGCATATGAAGCGGATTTCCATTTTCGGATCGACGGGGTCGATTGGCGAAAGCACGGTCGATCTGATCGCCCGCGCGCCAGAGGACTATGACGTCGTGGTGCTGACCGGCGGACGCAACGTGGTGCGTTTGGCCGAGCAGGCAATCGCACTGCGGGCAGACCTGGCGGTGACCTGTTATCCAGATAAGAAACAGGAACTTGAAAGCCGTCTTTCAGGTTCTGGTATAGCTGTCGCGGCCGGGCCGGAGGCGATTGTCGAGGCAGCAGCCCGGCCGGCCGACTGGCTGATGTCGGCAATCGTCGGGGCGGCCGGCCTGCCACCTGGGTTGGCCGCGCTGGAACAGGGCACGACGCTTGCGCTCGCCAACAAGGAATCCCTCGTCTGCGCCGGAGAGTTGTTGATGCGCACGGCCAGGGCGCATTCCGCGACGATCCTGCCGGTCGACAGCGAGCACAGCGCCGTCGCGCAAGCCCTTGTAGGGGAAGATATTTCCTCGGTCGAGCGGGTGATCATCACGGCGTCGGGCGGAGCCTTTCGCGACTGGCCGCTGGAGCGTCTGGTCGAGGCGACGCCCGAGCAGGCAAGCACCCATCCGAACTGGGCCATGGGGCAGCGGATCACGGTCGATTCGGCCTCCATGTTCAACAAGGCGCTGGAACTTATTGAAACCCGAGAATATTTCGGATTCAGCCCCGAGCAGATCGAGGTTGTGGTGCATCCGCAGTCGCTGATCCATGCGATGGTCGGGTTCCGGGACGGGGCGCTGATGGCGCATATGGGCCCGGCCGACATGCGCCACGCCATCGGCTATGCCCTGCATTACCCCGAACGGCGCACGCTGCCGGTCGAACGGCTGGATCTGGTCGCAATCGGCAAGCTGGAGTTTCGCGCGCCCTGCGAGGAACGTTGGCCGGCGTTGCGGCTGTCGCGCGAAGTGATGGCGACCCGCGGCCTTGCCGGGGCGGTTTTCAACGCCGCCAAGGAACATGCGCTCGACGCCTTTCTCGACCGCCGCATCAGGTTCACCGACATGGTGGCCGTGGTGGAAGAGGTTCTGGAGGCGATGGATCGCGATGGAATGCTCGATTGTGAGCAGATGACGCTTGATGCGGTGCTGCAGACCGACCATCTGGCTCGGATACGCGCGGCCGAAATTGTCGCGCATCTCAAAACGGATGCCTGACATTTCATGGACATGACTTCGCTGATCCCCCAGTTCGGGGGCGCCCTCTGGACCCTTGCCGCCTTTGTCATTGCGCTGAGTGTCATCGTCTTCGTGCACGAATACGGCCACTACATCGTCGGGCGCTGGTCGGGGATCAAGGCGGAGGTGTTCTCGATCGGCTTCGGGCCGGTGCTGATGTCGCGCGTCGACCGGCACGGCACCCGATGGCAGGTCGCCGTGCTGCCCTTCGGCGGCTACGTCAAGTTTCTGGGCGATGCGAGTGCGGTCAGCGACAAGGCGGGCGACGAGATCGAGGGGATGGATGCCGCGACCCTGCGCCAGACCATGCACGGCGCGCCGCTGTGGGCGCGGGCGGCGACGGTTGCCGCGGGGCCGGTGTTCAACTTCATCCTGTCGATCCTGATCTTTGCCGCCGTGATCATGGCCCAGGGCGTGCCCACGAGTCCGGTCGAGGTCGGTGTGCTGAAACCGATGCCGAACGTCAGCCAGGGCCTGCAACCGGGCGACCGGATCCTGTCGGTGGGTGGGCACGAGGCCGTGGACTATGCCGGCTTCTTCGAGGTGGTAAACGCGCTGCCCGTCACGCCCACGACCGAATTCGTGGTCGAGCGTGGTGGCAGCCGGTTGCAGGTCGAGGCACCCTATCCGTTCCCGCCCATCGTCGATGCGCTTCAGCCCGGTTCCGCGGCGATGGACGCAGGGATCGAGGTCGGCGATGTGGTGACGGCAATCGACGGCACGCCCGTCATTGCCTTCCGCCAGGTGCAGGACATCGTCGGCGGATCCGACGGCAGGCCGATGAAGGTGCAGATCTGGCGCGACGGCGAGACGCTCGATTTCGTTCTGGTGCCGCGTCGCGCCGACCTGCCCACCTCGAACGGCGGGTTCGAGACCCGTTGGCTGATCGGCATGACCGGCGGCATGATGTTCACGGCCGCGACCGCGACGCCCGGGCCGCTCGAGGCGCTGCGCCTTGGCGGGGATCAGATCGTCTATATCGTGACCTCGTCGCTGTCGGGGCTTTGGCACATGGTCACCGGGGCGATCTCGACCTGCAACCTCAGCGGGCCGATTGGTATTGCCGAAACCAGCGGTGCGGCGGCAAGCCAGGGCGCCGACAACTTCATCTGGTTCATCGCCGTGCTCAGCACGGCTGTGGGGATGCTGAACCTGTTTCCGATCCCGGTGCTGGACGGCGGCCATCTGGTGTTTCATGCCTTCGAGGCGCTGACCGGCCGCCCGCCGAGCGACCGGGCGCTGCGGGTTCTGATGGGGATCGGCCTGTCGCTGATGCTGGGCCTGATGGTGTTTGCGGTCACCAACGATCTGTTCTGCCCCTGAGGCCGGCCGCCGCGCGACCGAAAACGCCGCCGGGTGCGCGCGGCAGTCCCCGGATCTCGCTTGGGGCAAGCCAAGGGTGTTGCCGAACGCCGATCTAGGTGAGAAAGTTCAGTTGGGTCTTTTTGCCGTGGCTGCACGCAGGAAAGGAGACCAAGGGTGACCTTGGAGACTGAACCGGGCGCGCAGATCCCGATTGCTGCCTTGCCCAACATGCGAGATCTGGGCGGATGGCCGACAACGGACGGCCGCCGCGTTCGGCGGGGTCTGCTGTTCCGGTCGACCGATCTGGACCGGCTGGACGTTGCCGGCCGGGAAGAACTGGAACGCCGTAGCCTGCGCACGGTGATCGACCTGCGGACGGCCGCGGAACGTCAGGCCAAACCCGACCGTCTGCCCACCGGCGCGACGCAGATTGTCTGCGACGTGATGGCCGACGCCGCGGATTCCGCCCCGACCCAGTTGCAGAAGATCATAGCAAACCCCGAGGAATCTCTCGACCTGCTGAGCGACGGCAAGGTCGCCACCCTGTTCGAGCGCGGCTATCGCGATTTCGTTTCCCTGCCGAGCGCAATGGCGGGCTACAGCCGGATGTTCACCACCCTGGCGGAAGACGGCTATCTGCCGGCGCTGTTTCATTGCACCACCGGCAAGGACCGCACCGGTTGGGCAGCCGCGATCATGCTGACCGTTCTGGGTGTGTCGCGCGAGGATGTGCTGCGCGACTATCTGTTGACCAACGACCAGTTGCTGCCGGCGTTGCAACCGGTCATGGATCGCTTCGAGGTCGAGGGCGGCGATCCCGCGCTGCTGCTGCCGGTGCTCGGCGTGCGCGCGGCCTATCTGCAAGCGGCGTTTGACGAGGTGCAGCGGCGGTTCGGCTTCCTGCAAAGCTACCTCGTCGACGGACTTGGACTGGACACGGCGCTACAGCAGCAGTTGCGGGCCGCCTTTACCGAATAGCCATGCCCCCGTGGCCGCAGCAATGGACGGCGCTAGATTTCACCTTCGACGGTATAGTCTTCCCAGTCCTCTTCCGGCACGTCGAATTCCGACAGGGTGAGGCCGCGCACCGACATTCCGGCCTCGTGCACGCTTTCGGCCCGGCCCGAGATCAGCGGATGCCAGTCGAAAAGCGGTTGTCCCTCGGCCAGCAGGCGATAGGCGCAGGTCTGCGGCATCCAGTAGGCGTTGGTGCCGATGTTCTTGGGGGTCAGCGTCACGCATTCCGGCACGAATGAGTGGCGGATGTCATAATGTCCACAGTGGCAGGTCTCGTCGTCAAGCAGCCGGCAGGCAATGCGGGTATAGGCAACCTCGCCCGTGTCCTCGTCTTCAAGCTTGTTCAGACAGCACTTGCCGCAGCCGTCGCAGAGCGCCTCCCACTCGGGCTTGGTCATGCGGTCGAGCGACACCCGCTCCCAATAGCGCGGGCGCAGGCCGTCACGGACGATGGGATCCTTTGATTTGCTCATTTTGGGCAGCCTAGCAAGGGGACGGGCCATGGCAATAGCTCAGCCAAGACCGGCCAGCGCGGCGCGGGCACGGGCGCTGTCGGTGCCCATCTGCGCGACCAGCGCGTCGAGAGAGTCGAATTTCTGCTCCGGCCGCAGGTATTCCACCAGCCCGACCGAAAGATGGCTGTCATAAAGATCGCCCGTGAAGTCGAACAGATGGCTTTCGATGTTGGGGCGGTTCTCGCCGAACATCGGCCGCACGCCAAGCGAGCCGACGCCGCGGTAATTTCCGGCATGAGGCCCACACAGCACCTCGACCAGCACGGCATAGACCCCGAAACGGGGCGGGTGCAGCCCCTCGATCGACATGTTCGCCGTGGGATAGCCAAGCTTGCGGCCGCGTTTTTCGCCATGCAGGACCGGGCCGTCGATACGGTGCCAGTGGCCCAGCATCTCGCGCGCCCTGACCGGGTCGCCCTTGGCCAGCGCCTCGCGGATCGCGGTCGACGACACCCGCTCGCCGCTTGAGAGCGTCACAAGATCGGCGACGGTTACACCGAAACCCAGCGTTTCACCGGCCGCGCGCAAGCTGTCCACGTTGCCCGATCGCCCCTTGCCATAGTGAAAATCGCCGCCGACCGCGACATGCGACAGGCCCAGCCCCTCGGCCAGCATGCGGGTGCAGAATTCGCCGTCGGTCAGGTTGAAAAGCGACCGGTCGAAGCGCAGCTCGAACAGGATGTCGACACCGAGCTTGGCCAGGCGGTGCGCCTTCGATTCAGCGTTCGTCAGCCGGAATGGCGGGCCGTCGGGGTTGAAAACCTCGCGCGGATGCGGCTCGAAGGTCAGCACGGCAAGCGGTGCGCCCCTTGCGTCGGCCTCGGCGCGTGCAAGATCCAGCACCCTCCGGTGACCCAGATGCACGCCGTCGAAATTGCCCATGGCGGCACAGGCGCCACGGTCGTCTTCGGAGATATCGGCAAGGGACGTGATACGCTTCATGCGCTTCCCCTAGCCGCGAGGGCAGGGGAGCGCAAGCGGGGCAGAGGGTCCTGGCTCAGTCGAACTTGCGCGACGGTGCAAGGACGTTGGCCTCGCCCTTCAGTACGACCTGATCGCCGACCTTGGCGACGGTCGCGAGCCTGACCCGGCGCTTCTTGTGGTCGATTTCGAGGACCTCGACCTCGGCATGGACGATGTCGCCGGGGCGCACGGGGGCCATGAACTTCAGCGTCTGACCCAGATAGATCGTGCCGTGGCCGGGCAGCTGTTCGCCGATGACCGCCGAGATCAGCCCGGCGACCAGCATCCCGTGGGCGATGCGGCCGTGGAACATGGAGTCCTTGGCATAGTCCTCGTCGAGGTGCACCGGGTTGTGGTCGGTCGAGATCTCGGCGAACTTCTCGATGTCTTCGTCGGTGATCTGTTTGGTCAGATCACGCTTCATCCCGATCTCGAGATCCTCGATGCAGATCGTACCGCGGGGCATGTTGTCGAGCATCATGGCAATCCTTCAACCTTATCGGCGATGGTCCTACCCGAAAATCGATCGTGCTGCAATGCAGAAAGAAAGAATTAACAATTTTTAGTGTTAGCGCCGCAACATTCTTTCACGGCGTCGCGAGGGCTGGGGGCGGCCCTGGCCACCTGAAATCTGCGGCACCGGCGCGCAAACACTGCCGAACCGGGGGGCAAATGCCGGCCTTCCGGGCAAAGTCTGCGGCCGAAACCGGTCTAGCGGAAGGCGCCGATCGAATAGGTCGGGTCGAACTGCGCCTTCTTCAGAAATGTGTCGAGGGCCTGCGGGTCAGGATCACGTGTCGTCGAGGTTTCGTCCCGCGCCAGCCCGCCGGTGACGAAGATCACGTCCAGCGCCTCGCCCACGGCGCCGGCGACATCGGTCCCGATGCCGTCGCCGATACAGACGATTCGGTCGTCGGGGACGACCGCATATTCGGCCAGCCGGCGTCGGGCGAGGTCATAGATCGGCGGGTGGGGCTTGCCGAAATAGAGGCTCTCGCCGCCCATCTCGGTATAGAGCGCGGCAAGCGCGCCGGCACACCATTCGCGCCGTTCGCCACGGTCGACCACGATGTCGGGATTGGCGCAGAGCAGCTTCAACCCCTTGGTCTTGGCATAGAGGAACTGCGGGCGATAGACCGCCGGGTCGGCGTGGGGATCTTCGGGACCGGTGCAGACGATGCCTTCGGCTTGGTCCAGCGGCACGCGGCTGATCGGAACCGGATCGTTGTGGATCCTCAGCGGAGCAAAGAACGGCAGGTCTTCCTCGGTCCCGATGTGGAAGACCTTTTGCCCGACGGCGCCGGAAAACAGCGCGAAACGCGCGGAATCGCCCGAGCTAGCAATCGTGTCCCAGGTATCCTCGGGCACCCCGATCCTCGCCAGTTGCTGTTCGACCGATGCCCGCGGCCGCGGTGCATTGGTCACCAGAACCACCTTGCCGCCCTGACGGCGAAACGCCTGACAGGCCGCCACCGCCTCGGGGAAGGGGCGCAGGCCGTTGTGCATGCAGCCCCACAGATCGACAAAGGCGGCGTCGTACATGGACGAGATTTCGGCGAAGCTGTCGATGATGCGGGTCATGGGGCCTCCTGCTCGGTGTCGTTCCGACCTCGCACGAGACTGGCGCCGCGGCAAGTCTGGGCGCGCCAGGTTCCTGCGACTCCGCCACCAGATCGAGGATCACGTCGCCGGGCCGAATGGCCGCCCGCATGGTCGATGCCGAAACGACAGCGCCGATCTTCAGGGAAGATCGGCGCCATTTGAAATCGTCGATGTGTCCTGGGATCAGCACAGAACCGGGCGGCTGACCCCGGCAGGCGCCAGTCCTCAGATTTTCAACGAGGGGATGATCTGCTTCTTGCGACTCATCACGCCCGGCAGAACGACAGTGTCGCCCGAGACCGTGGCGCCAAAGCTCTTCTCGGCAATGGCCTTGACCAGATCGTTGGGCACGAGCAGCGTCGCTTCCTCGTTCAGGATGTCGATGACGAACAGCAGCACCTGATCGGCGCCGTCTTCCTTTGCCACATCGACCATGGAGGCCATCAGCGAGTCCTTGCGGTCGAGGATCAGCTTCGGCGCCGTGGTTTCCAGAACCGAGACGCGCAGTTCGGTGCCGTCGACGTTGTATTCCTTCGAGTCCATCCGCAGCAGCTCGGCGTCCGAGAAGGCGCCGACGTCGGACTTGGCCTCGAACAGCTCGTTGGCATAGGAGGTGACGTCGATGCCAAGCTCGGCGGCCAGCTTCTCGGCCAGCGCCCGGTCGGTCGGCGTCGTGGTGGGCGAGCGGAATTCCAGCGTGTCGGACAGGATGCACGACAGCATGGCGCCCTTGATCGCCTCGGGCATCTTCGCCGCGTCATCGCCCATCAACTCGTAGAGGATGGTGGCGGTGCAGGCGAGCGGACGCATGGTGATGTCGATCGGCGACTTGGTCTCGATCCCGCCGGTCAGCTTGTGGTGGTCGATGATCTGCAAAAGGTCCGCCGCGTTGATGTCGGCGGGCAGTTCGGCGGGATTGTTGGTGTCGACGACGACGCAGGGTTCGCCGGCGCCGGCCTCGGTGATGATCGCGGGCTTCGCAAGGTTCCAGCGCTTCAACACAAAGGCGGCCTCGGTGTTGGGCTCGCCCAGCAGCTTCGCTTCGGCCGGGGTGCCTTTGATTTCCGAGAGATACCAGGCCCAGATAATCGGCGAGCCGGTGGAGTCGGTGTCAGGGGCCTTGTGGCCGAAAACCTTGATGGTCATGGGAATGGTCCGATTCTGGATTGCAAATCGCCGCCCTTATAGGTGTCGGCAGCGGGGCTGTCATGAGGCGTTTGGGCGCAACGGCATCGCGCCGGGAAGCCGCCGGTCACGGTTGCAGTGCCAGAAACGGATGCTTCAGCGGCGCATCTTCCGAAATTCCGGACAGATTGCGCCGCATATCCGCGGCGCGTCGGCAGCATCGCATGCGTGCCGCCGCCTGATTGCAGGCAGGATCATTCGAACGGGTCCGGCGGCGGTGGCGCAGGGCCACCGCGCGCCGGCCGTCGACCGACGCTTCAGGGCAGCGGCATGGTGCGCAGCCACAGACTGAACCTAGGCCACCAGATCCGGATCCGCACATGCGGGGGACCGCGGCGCGGGGCTGCCCCGGGCATCAGTGCGTCCGAGTCGAGCAGTCGCGCCTCGATTTCGGCGCGCAGGTTCGATCCCTCGGGCAGCGCGACGTGCCGGAGGGCAGGGTGGGTCGTGACGTGAGGGTCAGGGTGCGACCGGGCGAGGTGCGCCGGCAGAAACATGGGATGGGGCATCGGAAGCCTCGGAATTCAACAAGACAAGAATGACGGCCCTGGGGCCGAAAAGAAGCGGGGCTTGCGCCGAATGACGCTCGCCGCAGCGGGCGCTGCGATGGAAGAGGCTGGTGATGAGACGGATCATGAAGAATGTCCTTTCGGGACCTGGTCTGTGAATGAAAGCGGGCGCCGCAGCCGGTCGCTGGGCGGCCGGTCGCGGGACGGATTGGGGCAGGGACCGGAACGCCGGATCAGCGCCGCGTGGAACGGGCGATGAAATCCGGCAGGCGCGGGCGCTGCGCGTGAACGGGGCATGTCATGGAAAGCTCGGGTCTTGCGGGATAAGGTGTACCGGGCCGTTACCCGGCCGGGTCGGATGCAGGCCGCGTCAGCGGTGTCGGAATGTCACTATCTGCATACAGGTATCCTCATCGCAGGAGGCGAGATGCGGCCCCTTAACATGAGGCGCGGCCGATTTCCACCCCTTGAGGAGGTCAAATGTGCCAGAGAATTTTCTGTTGCTTCCAGGTCGCCCTGACCGTTGACAGCGCCGGGGACAGTGCCTAGATCTCCCCGTGTTATCACTCACTTCGGTAGAGTGATAAAAGGGAGAAACAGAACGTAAGCGTAGGAGCGTTCCGAAATGGCATTCACACCGCTGCATGACCGGGTACTGGTCGAGCGAGTCGAAGGCGAAGAAAAAACCGCGGGCGGCCTGATCATCCCCGACAGCGCCAAGGAAAAGCCGGCAGAAGGCCTCGTCGTGGCCGTCGGTTCCGGCGCCAAGGACGAAGATGGCGAGCGTATCGCGATGGACGTCAAGGAAGGGGACAAGATCCTCTTCGGCAAGTGGTCCGGCACCGAGATCAAACTCGACGGCAAGGACCTGCTGATCATGAAGGAAAGCGACATCCTCGGGATCATCAACTGATCCCTGCCGCCCTTTCATCGACGCACACAGAAATTCAGGAGTAAGAACAGATGCCTGCCAAGGACGTCAAGTTCAACACGGATGCCCGCAACAAGATGCTCAAGGGTGTCAACATCCTTGCGGATGCGGTCAAGGTTACTCTCGGCCCCAAAGGCCGTAACGTCGTCATCGAGAAATCCTTCGGTGCCCCGCGCATCACGAAGGACGGTGTGACGGTCGCCAAGGAAATCGAACTGGAAGACAAGTTCGAGAACATGGGCGCGCAGATGGTGAAGGAAGTCGCTTCCCGCACCAACGACGAAGCCGGCGACGGCACCACCACCGCCACCGTTCTGGCCCAGGCGATCATCCGCGAAGGCCTCAAGGCCGTTGCCGCCGGCATGAACCCGATGGATCTGAAGCGCGGCATCGACATCGCCGTGTCGAAGGTCGTCGACAGCATCAAGGCCTCGGCCCGTGATGTGACCGACAGCGATGAAGTTGCCCAGGTCGGCACCATCTCGGCCAATGGCGAGGTCGAAATCGGCCGCCAGATCGCCGACGCGATGCAGAAGGTCGGCAACGAGGGTGTCATCACCGTCGAAGAGAACAAGGGCCTCGAGACCGAGACCGAAGTCGTCGAAGGCATGCAGTTCGACCGCGGCTATCTCTCGCCCTATTTCGTGACCAACCCCGAGAAGATGATCGCCGAGCTCGAAGACGTGCTGATCCTGCTGCACGAGAAGAAACTCTCGTCGCTGCAGCCGATGGTACCGCTGCTCGAGTCGGTCATTCAGTCGGGCAAGCCGCTGCTGATCGTTGCCGAAGACGTCGAAGGCGAAGCGCTGGCGACCCTCGTCGTCAACAAGCTGCGCGGCGGCCTCAAGATCGCTGCCGTCAAGGCACCGGGCTTCGGCGATCGCCGCAAGGCCATGCTGCAGGACATCGCGATCCTGACCGGCGGCCAGGTGATCTCGGACGACCTCGGCATGAAGCTCGAGAGCGTCACCATCGACATGCTCGGCTCGGCCAAGAAAGTGTCGATCACCAAGGACGAGACCACCATCGTCGACGGTCACGGCGACAAGGCCGAGATCGAGGCGCGCGTTTCCCAGATCCGTCAGCAGATCGAGGACACCACCTCGGACTATGACAAGGAAAAACTGCAGGAACGTGTTGCCAAGCTGGCCGGCGGCGTTGCCGTCATCCGCGTCGGCGGCATGACCGAAGTCGAGGTGAAAGAGCGCAAGGATCGCGTCGATGACGCGCTGAACGCCACTCGCGCCGCGGTTCAGGAAGGTGTCGTCGTTGGCGGCGGTGTCGCTCTGGTCCAGGGTGCCAAGGTGCTCGAAGGCCTGACCGGCGACAATGCCGACCAGAACGCCGGTATCGCCATCGTCCGCAAGGCGCTGGAAGCACCGCTGCGTCAGATCGCCGAGAACTCGGGCGTCGACGGCTCGGTCGTCGCCGGCAAGGTCCGCGAAAGCAACGACCCGTCCTTCGGCTTCAACGCGCAGACCGAAGAATATGGCGACATGTTCAAGTTCGGCGTGATCGACCCGGCCAAGGTGGTTCGCACCGCCCTGGAAGACGCCGCCTCGGTGGCCTCGCTGCTGATCACCACCGAAGCCATGGTCGCCGACAAGCCCGAGCCGAAAGGCCAGGGCGGCGGCATGCCCGACATGGGCGGCATGGGCGGCATGGGCGGCATGATGTAATCTGCCGCGTCGGAAAACTCCGGGGCGTCTTTCGAGGCCCCGGAACCCGCGTGCCGGGGCCATACCCCGGATCGGACCCGTCGCGAGCCTCGCGGCGGGTCTTTTTCGTTGTGGGATTGGCGTGCGATGCCCCGGGCCGCGGGACAGTTGGGGAATGTGACGGGGAAGGGCCTTGCGGGTTCGCTCGCCCGGATGCTCGCAGAGGTTGGCGCGATGCCGTGCGGCCCGGACCGTTCCTGCCTGCGGTGGCATGGATTGAAGGCCCTGACCGGCCTTCGAGCGCCAAGCGCCGCCTGTCCGCGCTAGATCACCCGCACGATAGAGGCATCCCCTGTGCCCTTGTCGCTTGTGTACCGGATCCGGTCGCCCAACACCTCGATTGCCTCGCAATCAAGGCCAAGGTCCTCGCCGTCGCGCTGCGCCGTCCGGCAGAAAAACCCCTCGCTCCAATACCACGTGCCGGTCAGATCCCCGCCGCCGATCCGGCCAGACATCCGCCCGTCGGCATGAAGAACGAACGCCATCCCGTCATCGACAAGGGACTTGCCGACGAGCAATCGCCGGACCTGCGCTTCGGTGGTCAGGGGGGGCCAGTCGGTGGTCAGGGTGGGCCTGAAGAGAAGGGTCGGGGTTCCCAGAGTGCTGAATTCAAGAGCTGCCTAAGCTGGTAGGTTATCCTGTTTAACAAAGAAGGGCTCACCTTCCAATTGATTCACGTAAGTGGCACCCTTTAGATTTCCGCCGCGCGAGTTGAAACGGGGCGTAAAGGCTTCAATTAGGATGGCTTCAAATGAGTCCAAAAGAAGATTCAGTTCGCTGTCTTTTTGACCTTGCTTGTATGGAACGAACTTCCAATTTGGGTGCCGTTTCATAAGTATTGATCTGTCGTCAAAGAATTTTATCGTGCTCTTGATCTGTTTTTCATCCAAGGCATCGAGAAAACCGAACCACGAAAAGAAACTCCAACCGTTTCTGTATTTTCCATGTTTGTGAGCACGCAAACGCTCGCCAAGGCATTTGCCGCCATTGTCGCTCTTTGCGGATGATTTAATCAATCCGGCCTGTCCCGTGTAGACAGGAATCAGATCTCGATCATAGAGGACATACACGCCTTTTTGGCCCCAGAAGTTGACGCTCATTATCGATCGGTCAAAACTCTCGGCAATTTTTCCTTTTCCAGTCCACCCATCCGGAAAGCCCGCCAAAGCCTCATCTTTCTTTTGATCGTATAGAAACTCCTTCTTCCAGTACAATCCGTAGAATTTCATGAAACCAGCGGAAGATGGACTAGCATCTTCCATCGGATCGACTTGATCCAAGTCGGCGTCTTCCGTCATCATTAAACTACCTCGTGAACTTCTTGTACTTCACCCGCTTCGGCTCCACGGAATCCGGCCCCAGACGGCGCACCTTGTCTTCCTCATAGGCCTCGAAGTTGCCCTCGAACCATTCCACATGGGCATCGCCCTCGAAGGCGAGGATGTGGGTACAGAGCCGGTCGAGGAAGAAGCGGTCGTGCGAGATGATGACGGCGCAGCCGGCGAAATCGTCGATGGCGTCTTCCAGTGCCCGCAGCGTTTCGACGTCCAGGTCGTTGGTCGGTTCGTCGAGCAGCAGGACGTTGCCGCCTTCCTTCAGCAGCTTGGCCATGTGGACCCGGTTGCGTTCGCCCCCCGACAGCAGGCCGACCTTCTTCTGCTGGTCGCTGCCCTTGAAGTTGAAGGCGCCGCAATAGGCGCGCGAGTTGATCTGCGCGTCGCCCAGCACGATGATCTCGCCGCCGCCCGAGATTTCCTCCCACACCGTCTTGTCGGGGTCGAGGGTATCGCGGGACTGGTCGACATAGGACAGATCGACCGTGGTGCCGAGCGTGATCGTGCCCTTGTCGGGCTGTTCCTGGCCAGTCAGCATCCGGAACAGCGTCGATTTGCCGGCGCCGTTCGGGCCGATCACGCCGACAATGCCGCCGGGCGGCAGCGAGAACGACAGGTTCTCGATCAGTTGCCGTTCGCCGTAATGCTTCGAGATGCCCTCGACCTCGATCACCTTCTGGCCCAGGCGCTGGCCGTTCGGGATCACGATCTGCGCCTTGCCGACGCGTTCGCGCTCGGACTGGTCGGCGAGCTTTTCATAGGCGCTGATCCGGGCCTTCTGTTTGGCCTGACGGGCCTTGGCACCGGCGCGGATCCATTCCAGTTCGCGCGACAGCGTCTTCTGCTTGGCCTTGTCTTCCTTGGCTTCCTGCTCCAGCCGCTTGGCCTTTTGCTCCAGCCAGGCCGAATAATTGCCCTCGTAGGGGATGCCGCGGCCGCGGTCGAGTTCGAGGATCCAGCTGGTGATATCGTCGAGGAAATAGCGGTCGTGGGTGACGATCAGGATCGTGCCCTTGTATTCCATCAAGTGCTTTTGCAGCCAGGCGATGGTTTCGGCGTCGAGGTGGTTGGTCGGTTCGTCGAGCAGCAGCATTTCCGGCTCTTCGAGCAGCAGCTTGCACAGCGCCACCCGGCGCCGTTCGCCGCCCGACAGGGTCGCGGGCATCGCATCGTCCGGCGGGCAGCGCAGCGCCTCGAGCGACACGTCGACCTGACTGTCCAGATCCCACAGGTTCTGGGCGTCGATCTGGTCCTGCAGCGCCGCCATCTCGTCGGCGGTCTCGTCGGTGTAGTTCATCGCAAGTTCGTTGTAGCGGTCGAGGATGTCCTTCTTTTCCTTGACCCCCAGCATGACGTTTTCGCGCACCGTCAGCGTCTCGTCGAGGTGCGGCTCCTGCGGAAGATAGCCAACGTGCACGCCTTCGGCGGCCCGGGTCTCGCCGGTGAAATCCTTGTCGATCCCGGCCATGATCCGCATCAGCGTCGACTTGCCCGAGCCGTTGACGCCGACGACGCCGATCTTGACCCCGGGCAGGAAGTTCAGGCGGATGTTCTCGAAACACTTCTTGCCGCCCGGATAGGTCTTGGAGACGCCGTCCATGTGATAAACGTATTGATAGGCTGCCATAGTGGTGCGCTCGCTGGTCCGAATGTGATGCTTCGGGGGGTTCTAGCCCTGAGGCGGGCAGGTTGCAATTGCCGGCATCCGAACCCCGCGCCCGGTCGGGCGGCGGAACGGCTACGGGGCACCCGGTCAGGGCGCCCCGCGGCAGGTCTGAAAATGGTCGAAGTCGCCGTTTGGTGACCCCACGCGAGCAGCGTTCAGATCATCGCCCAGTCGGTGAACCGATAGGGCGGTGTCGCGGGCTTTGCGGGTTTGCGGGAGGGAGTCGGGCGAACTGGCTTTGGCATTAATCTGATCCTCAATATACGAACAATATTCGGAAATGGTGCCGGAATTCCCGGCGCATGTCAGGTCCGGTATTCCGGAACGGACACGAACCGCAGCTCCCGGCCACGCAAGGATTGGTCCTTGGCGACCATACCCCGGGCCGCCCGGCCGCGGTGGGGCCGGCGCAGGGATGCGCCGGCCGGATGATGAAAACGTGGGGCCGGGCTGCCCGACCGCTTGCCTAGAAATACTGCCAGGGCGCGGGAACGAAGCGATAGCCTTCTGCCGCGGCCTCGACATAGCCGACGCCGGGAAAGCCCATGTGCATTCCGGCCACCATCTGGCCGCTGGCCGAGACGCTTGCCAGCAGGTCGGCCCGGGTCGTCGCGGCCATTGCGGGGTCGACGTCGAAGATGGCGCTGACCGCGGGCCGGGGGAGTTGCACCGGCCAGACGACCACGGCATCGCCCCAGAACAGCAGGCTCTCGCCGCCCGACTCGAGCAGGTAGCCGGTATGCCCGGGCGTGTGCCCCGGCAGCGGAACCGCCGTCAGCCCCGGCGCCACCTCGACCTCGCCCGAGACATAGCGCACCCGGTCGCCATAGGCCGCAAGCGCGCCCGCGGCCAGATCGAAGAACCCGCGCGCCGCCTCCGGGGCCGCGGCGCGTATCGCCTCCGAGGTCCAGAAGTCGCGTTCCGCCTCGGTCACGATCATCTCGGCAGTGTCGAAGACCGGTACGCCCGCAGCGGTCGCCCCGCCGATGTGATCGCCGTGCAGATGCGTGATGACCAGCCGGCTGACCCGCCCCGGATCGACCCCGAGCGCGCCGAGCGCCTCGCCCAGATGGCCAAGCGTCGGGCCGAACACCGTCCCGGTGCCGGTGTCGATCAGCCAGGTCTCGCCGCCGGTCTCGACCAGATAGGCATTCACCGGCCCGTGCAGGTCGGCCGGATCCTGATGGCTCTGCGCCACCAGCGTGTCGAATTCTGCCGGATCGACGCCGTTCAGCAACCCGGCCTGAAACATCAGGAACCCGTCCGACAACGCGGTCACGACGGCATCGCCAATCTGAAACCGCTGGGCGCCCAGAACCTGCCCGCCATCGTCCGCCGCCACCTGTGCGCCAAGCCGCAGCGGTCGCAGCCCGGTCGCGCCCGCGGCCAGCGCCGCGGCTGGCAGGGCCCTCAGGAAATCCCTTCTTTGCATGATGTCCTCCCATCTCTCCCGTGATTTCAGCATAGCCCGAGATTGACACCGGCGGTTAACGGAAACATCACACTGAAGTGGGACCTGACCGGGAGCTTTGACGAGTGAGACACGCATTGCCCCACGCCGGGCCCGGACAGGCGATCGGGCTGCTTGGCGGCTCGTTCGATCCGCCCCACGCTGGCCATGTCCACATCACGCGCGAGGCGCTCAAGCGGTTCGGTCTCGACCGGGTCTGGTGGCTGGTCAGCCCCGGCAACCCGCTCAAGGCCAACGGTCCCGCCCCGATCGAACGGCGGCTGGCGGCGGCGCGGTCGCTCGTCAGCCATCCCCGGGTCACCGTCACCGATATCGAGGCCCGGATCGGCACCCGCTATACCGCCCACACCCTGACGGTGTTGAGAGAGCTATATCCGCGGGTCGATTTCGTCTGGCTGATGGGGGCGGACAACCTCGCCCAGTTCCACCGCTGGGAGGACTGGGACCGGATCATCGAGACCGTGCCGGTGGGCGTGCTGGCCCGTCCCGGCGAACGGCTGCCCGCGCGAACCTCGAAGGCGGCCGAACGCTATGCCCGCTGGCGCCTGCCCGCGCGCGCGAGCCAGCGTCTCGCCCATGCCGAACCGCCGGCATGGTGCTTTGTCAACGTGCCGATGGTCGATATCTCGTCATCCGAGATTCGCGCCCGCGGCGATTGGGGATAGGCCGGGCACAGCACCCTCCGGCTCGGACGGGGCCAGGGACGGTGCATCCGTTGGCGCGGTCTCCGGGGGCTGCTGCCCGCAGGGTCCCAGCGCCCGGCTCGATCCGGCCAGCGGAAACGTCGCCGTTTCGCCGGTGGCGGTCATCACCTTGACGACATTCCCGCCCCGCAACAGCCGGACGGTGATCGCGAAAAGTTCGTCGCTGACCGGGTCAACGGCCTGGAATATTCCACCGCGCAGCATCAGGTTCACGCCGCCGCGACGGTCATCGAATTCGAGCCGCGTCCGGCCGTCGACCGGCGTTCCGCCCAGCGATATCGAAACCGAGTCCGGAAGCACGGCCGAGCCGATATTGCAGCTGACACCAAGACTGTCGCCGCCGCGTTCGATACGGGCGCTGTGCAATCCCTGACCCGCCTCGCCGTACCATTGCTGCGCCAGCGCCGGGCCGGCTGCAAGGGTGGCAAGGGCCGCCAGAATTGCCGGAAGCTCCGGGCCTCGAACCGCTTTCATTGCATCCTCCTGCGTCTTTCCAAAGGCGAGCGGCAGCGGCACCGGGAGGGCGCGCCCCTCGCGCCCCAGATCCTAGGGCCGAGAGGCCAGGGCCACACGCGTTGCAGGCCTGCCGCGACCACCCGCCGCGGGCCGGGCCGCGACGCCCCGCGCTGTCCCTGCGACACTCGCTGCAAACGTGATATTGAAACGGGATCCAGCTTTGCAACAGGTCTTGACCCATTTGGACCACGGGTTCGAGCACGTCGTGAGGCTGTGGGGGGCATCGATCCGATCGGCACCGTGCCGGTCCTTGCCGCCGTCATCGCAACCTTCACCGCGGCCGACCCTCGGTACACGGCGATGCGGGCCGCCCCGGTACGTGCTGGCGGCTGACGGTCTTCCTGCTGCTCGGCCAGCTTCTGATCGAGGCATTGGGGATCGGGAGGCACGCGTTCCAGGTGGCCGGCGGGGTCGTGCTGTTCCTGTTTGCGCCGACCATGATCTTCAATCAAAACCCGACCGCGATCTCGACCAGGCGGTCGAAGGGGGCCTGCGCGCCCCGTTGGACCGGACGGTCCGGGTGTTTCCGCGGGCGGTGGCCCTCGCTGGCCACGCCGGGCGCAATGCGCGTCATTGTACTGTTGACCGACATCCGGCGCACCATCCTGCCCGGACCGGCCGGCTCTCAGCCCTTCGGCACGCGCATCCGCGCCGCGCGCCGAACCGTTCCCGGCACATCGCACGTCCGGCCGACAGCAAAAACGCCGCCCGGTTTCCCGTGGCGGCGCTTTCCTGAATTTCCGGCCGTCGACTGACGAGGGATCAGTTCTGGGCGTAGTATTCGATGACCAGGTTCGGTTCCATGTGCACCGGATAGGGCACATCGCTCAGACCCGGGGTCCGCACGAAGGCGGCGGTCATCTTGGAATGATCGACTTCGAGGTAATCCGGCACGTCCCGCTCGGCGAGGCTGACGGCTTCCAGAACCGCTGCCATCTGCTTGGACCGGTCGCGGACTTCGATGACGTCGCCTTCCTTCACGCGGTAGGAGGGGATGTTGACGCGCGCGCCGTTCACCAGCACGTGGCCGTGGTTGACGAACTGGCGGGCGGCAAAGATCGTCGCCACGAACTTGGCGCGATAGACCACCGCATCCAGCCGGCGCTCCAGCAGGCCGATCAGGTTTTCGCCGGTGTCGCCACGGACCCGCGCGGCTTCGGAATAGATCCGCTTGAACTGCTTTTCGGTCAGATCGCCGTAATAGCCCTTCAGCTTCTGCTTGGCGCGCAGCTGGATGCCGAAGTCGGACAGCTTGCCCTTGCGGCGCTGGCCGTGCTGGCCCGGGCCGTATTCGCGGCGGTTGACCGGCGATTTCGGCCGGCCCCAGATATTTTCGCCCATGCGGCGGTCGATCTTGTATTTGGCAGAGGTGCGTTTGGTCACCGTCTGATCTCCTTCTTTCGGGCACCGCCCCGACGGGCGGCCATGAAGGGCGTTGTCCTCTCCCGTTGCCGGGCGACAGGCCTCCCCTCGCGGGGGCCCCCAACACCAATGAAACACCCGGCCGCAAGGGCCGGGTCGCAGCGTCCTAGAAGCCTTGGGCGGGGGTGTCAAGCGCGGCCGCCCCGATATCCCGTCCGCCTGATTTCTTCTGTTCGAAAATATCCCGGGGGAGTCGCGGCCTGCCGCGACGGGGGCAGCGCCCCCTCCGCCTGCAAAGCCTCACCCAGACCCTCAGATCAGCGCCGTGCTCACCGCGCTTTCGGGCAGTTCCTCGTTGAAGCAGCGCTGATAGAACTCGGCGACGGTCTGACGCTCGAGCTCGTCGCATTTGTTCAGGAACGTCAGTCGGAAGGCATAGCCGACCGAGCGGAAGATCAGCGCGTTCTGTGCCCAGTTGATCACCGTCCGCGGGCTCATCACGGTCGAAAGCTCGCCGTTCATGAAGGCGGTTCGCGTCAGATCGGCAACCGTCACCATGTGGCTGACGGTCTTTCGGCCCTTTTCGGTGTTGTAGGTCGGCGCCTTCGACAACACGATCGCGGTCTCGGCATCGTGGCTCAGATAGTTCAGGGTCGCGACCAGCGACCAGCGGTCCATCTGCGCCTGGTTGATCTGCTGCACCCCGTGATAGAGGCCGGTTGTGTCGCCCAGACCCACCGTATTCGCGGTCGCGAACAGCCGGAAAGAGGGATGCGGCGTGATCACCGTGTTCTGGTCCAGAAGCGTCAGCTTGCCGTCATGTTCCAGCACCCGCTGGATCACGAACATCACGTCGGCGCGGCCGGCGTCGTATTCGTCGAAGACGATGGCGACGGGGTTGCGCAGCGCCCAGGGCAGGATGCCTTCCTGGAACTCGGTCACCTGCTTGCCGTCCTTCAGCCTGATCGCATCCTTGCCGATCAGGTCGATCCGGCTGATGTGGCTGTCGAGGTTCACCCGTGCCGTCGGCCAGTTCAGCCGCGCGGCGACCTGTTCGATATGGGTCGACTTGCCGGTACCGTGATAGCCCTGGATCATCACCCGACGGTTGTGGGTAAAGCCCGCAAGGATCGCCAGTGTGGTGTCGGGATCGAACTTGTAGGTTGTGTCCAGTTCCGGCACCCGGTCGGTCCGCTCGGCAAAGCCCTTGACCACCATGTCGGTGTCGATGCCGAAGACATCGCGAACCGAAATCTCCTCGGTGGGTTTGCTTAGCTTTTCGCCGGTCTCAGCCATGGTCCTGTCCCTCGATTCCTGCCGCCGCCCGGCGCGGGCACCGGCGCAGCCGCCGTCCGGGATGCACCATATCCGGCAGGGGTGCAAGTGTCAGAGCCTGCGCGCGGCCGGGGGACCGGCGCCCGCATCCCTGTCCGCGCGCAAACCTCGGTGCGGCCGGATGCAGCCCGGGCCAGCGCGTTGACATGAATGGGCGCGCGCGCCGCCGCGGGGCCGTGACAGGGCGCGGCATCGCCGCAGATATCGTGGCGGACGAAGACTTATGCTTTCCCCGCGGCGGCTTACGGGGCAGGGTGGCACAATCACAGGTGGTATGGGGACGGCAGATGAACGGCAGGCAAGGGCGGGCGCGCGGTGCGGCGCCGCGGATCACGGTGGCGCTGGTCTCGGCGCTTGCGATGGCGGGTTTCGCGGTTCTGTTCCTGCTGCAGGAACGCCCCGAGGATCTCTCGACGGTCGATGGGCTTTGGGGCTTCGTCTTTGGCCGGCTGCTGTTTCAGGCAATCGGCGGCGCGGCGGCGGGCTGGCTGCTGGCCGGGCTGTTCGGGCGCCGCGGGATACAGGGGCTGGCGCTTGCGTTGATCGGGGGTGTTCTCGTCACCCTGCTCGCCGGGCTGATCGGCGGCGTTCTGGTCGGCATTCCCGGCCTATTGCGTCAGGGCTTTGCCGCCCCGGTTCTGATCCGGATGGGGATGGAATCGCTGATCGTGCCCATGGCCGGGGCCGGCCGTCCGCTGGTCTGGGCGGCCTGGGGCGGGACGGTGATCCTGACCCATCTGCTGGCGTGGCTGGCGCGGCGCTGACCGCACCCGACCCGGTCTGCTCTTGAAGCGCGCGGCCGGGCGCGCGTTGGCTCAGTACCGCAGTACGATCTCGACCCGGCGATTGGCCTGAAGCGCCGCGGGATCGAGCCCGCCGCGATCCGCGCCACTTTCCTCGGGCACCTTCAGCCGGGTCTCGCCAAAGCCGGTCGCGGCTATCGGAACCCCGGCAATCCGCGGCCCGCCCGGATCGTCGACCAGCCAGGTCCGCACCGCCTCGGCCCGGGCCTGCGACAATTCGAGGTTGAATTCGGCCGACCCGCGCGAGTCCGTATGCCCCTCGATCGAGACCGAGACCGGCCTGCGCGCGGCGATCGCCTGTGCGACCTGCTGCAGGTAATACTGGCTGCCTGGACGCAGCTCGGCCTTGGCGGTGTCGAACAGGACCTCGGCGCTCAGATCGATGTTCACGGCTTCGGGCGTTTGCGTCACCGTATAGGCGGGCAGGTTCGCGGCCACGGCGCCCAATGCCAGCCCCGCGGCAAACAGCGTGACCGTGGCGACGTAGACGGCGTGAAGCCGGCGGCGCGCGGATCGGTAGGACGCGGCGGTCCAGACCTGGCCCGGCTCGCGGCCGACATGATTGCAGAAGAAATCGGCATCCGACTGCGGTGCCGGTGGCGGGGTCACGGGATCCCCCGCCGCTGCCCCTGTTGCGGGTGGGGGCAGCAAAGGCGCGTCCGCGATCGCCCGGCGCGCCTGCGGCGTCAGCGTCGTGCCGCGCAGGAAATGCGTGCCTTCCTCGCCGCAGCGGAACACGAAGCGGTTGCGGACCGACACGCACCAGAAGATCCGCAGAGCGGCCGCAAGCAGCAACATGCCGCAAGCCGTCCGCAGGATCGGGATCTGCCATTGCGGGCCAGTGATGGCGAAATAGACCACGGCGACCGCAACCGCGACCACCAGGTTCGCAGTGCCATAGATCTCGCCGCGCTGCTCGTCGGGAACCGCGGGCAGCAATTGGACGGCGATATTCACCAGAACCATGGCAAACAGAATGATCGCGATGCCAAGCCCGAGGCTCGACTCGAAGGGCCCGATCCATTTCTCGACGCTCGGCATGACGCCGGTCAGAAAATCCAGCAGCCAGCTCAGCATGGGCCCCCCAAGGTCTTCATGGAATGCGGTTTTCAGAACGACGTCGCCGTCGCGGTCCGGAACGGTGTGCAGTGAAACGGCGTGGGGTCGCGCTGCGGCGGTTGAGCCGTGCTGGCGACGCCATAGAAGTAATAATAGCGATAGGCCTGCAGATAGCCGGTGACCGGCGACGACAGCGTATTGCCGAAATGCTGCGGCGACAGCAGGCTCGGTCCCGATCCGGTATAGCTGACGCCCGCCGACAGAACCTGCAATCCGCTGGCCTTCGACGTTACCACGACCCGGACAAGCCCCGGCGGTACGGCGCCAGCAGACGGGCCGCCCCCGCGCCGCAGCAGCGTGGCAAGCGGCGCGGCGATCTCCCATTGCATGGCTTCGGCCAGCAGATCGTCGTTGCCGCCGATGTGCAGGATTCCGGTCGCGTCGATCCGGTGCAGCCACGCCGCAAGATCCGTATCGGTATCGAAGATCCCGTCGTCCGGCAGGGCGATGCCGGAGCGATCTGCAAGCTCCGCCTGGATGACCGGGTTGAACACGTCAAGGATCAGCGGCCCGAGGCTGTTTTCCAGAATCGGCAATCCTCCCAGATCGCTGGTCTGCGCGAAGCGGTCGATCCTCAGCAGGCGCGACGCCGCCTCGGTTCCGGTCCGCACGAGCGGGCCGGTCTGGACAGCCATACCGCCGCCGCCGGTGCCCATTCCGATCCCCCGGAACCGCCCTGACGGCGCTTCGATGTGCGATATAAGCCAGTCGTCCGAAATCCCGGTGCCGGCACTGTACGAGGTACGGACCGTCATCGGTGCCAGAAGGTCGTCGGCGCCGAGACTGCCGCTCAGCCTCGCATCGTCGATCAGCCGGGTTGAGAAATCCCGTAGCCCACCAACCTCGTCAGACAGCAGGTCCAGGAACCCGACCATTTGAAACCTCGCAGAAATATCGCGAGGACGAGTCTTATCACGGATTGCCCGTGCCCCCAAACCGTACCGGGCTCAATCCTTGAAGTTGCGGCTTTCCTTGATCTGGTCCCAGGCCCAGACCACCTCCTGCAGGCGGTCCTCGTCGCTGCGGTCGCCGCCGTTCATGTCGGGGTGCAGCACCTTGATCAGCGCCTTGTAGGCCTTGCGGATCTCGATCTTGGTCCAGGTCTCCCGGGCCTCGAGGATCTCGAGCGCCCGGCGTTCCGTCGGCGGCAGCTTGCGCCCCGAGGTTGCGCGTCCGGGGTTGCGCGTCGAATTCTCGCCGAGCACCTGATGAGCGTCGTCGATCCCGAGCCGCGCCCAGGCCCGTTCCTCCGAGCTTTGACGCAGGGGCTTGGTCTCGCGCCCCCAGACCCTGTCGCTGTCGATCTGGGTCTGGAAATCGTCCTCGGTCGAACCGTCGAAGAAGTTCCACTTCAGGTTGTATTCGCGGACGTGCTGCTTGCAGAACCAGTAGAAGTCATCGAGCGAGTCGGGCGATTTCGGCGCCCGGTACTTGCCCGGCTCCTCGCAGCCCGGATGGTCGCATTGCCGCTGCGAGGTCTCGATGGCGCCGGACATGCCCCGTTTGCCACGCGTCCGTTTCTTCTTGTCGGTGCTGACACGTATATCAAAGCCGAAAGGATCGCTTTTTGCCATGGGTCAGGATCTCCGAAACATCTGCGCGTCTGCCGGGTGTTTCCGACTCGGACGGGGGAGTTTAAACTGTCCCCCGCATTGGGCAACAGAGGGCTGGCGAAAAAAGTGACTGTATCAGATGACATCCGAGAACGGCTGACCGCCGCCTTCTCGCCGCGCACGCTCGAGATCGTGAACGAAAGCGACAAGCACGCGCATCACAAGGGCCACGACGGCAGCGGTGAAAGCCATTTTCGCGTCCAGATCGCGGCCGATGCCTTTGCCGACATGACCCGTCTGGGACGCCACCGCGCGGTTCACGATGCGTTGGGCAAGGAGCTCACGAGCAAGATTCACGCCCTGGCGCTCGATATCAGCGGCTGATCCGACGCGCCCGGGGGATCGCGCCTGCAAAGGCCGGTTGCCCGGGGCGGCCGCGGCGCCGGCCTGATCCCGAGGGCGTCATCGCTGAATCCTGCCGGCCCGGATCGCGTGGGGCAGCGACAGTCCCGGGTCCTATCTGGTCTCGGGATCGTCCGATCCGTCAAGCTTCGGTCCCGGTTTCGTGCCGCGATAGGCCGACAGCGCGGCGGCGGCGGCCGCCGCGGCGGCTTCGGTGGTTTCCTTGGGCGGCTGCGGTGCATGGAGCGGCGGGAAGGATGCGACCGCGGCGGGCGCGGTCCGGGTCGGGGCGTCGACATGTGGCACCGGGCCAGTGTCCGACGGCATCCGGACCGGGGCGACCGGCGCGGCCATGGCCTGCGGCGCGGGCGCGACGGCCGCAGGCGTTTCAACAGCGGCCCGGACCGGGGTGAAGGTGCCCGATGCCTCCTGGTCGGCCAGCACGCGGCGGAACACCAGCATGTTGACATAGCTGGTCGCGGTCCCAGTCAGCCCGGTGCGTTCCTCGCACGGGAGCACGTCGGCGCGGACATAGTCCCAGCCCAGCAGCCCGAGTTCGTTCATCGCGGCCTCGAGCGCTGCGGCGAAGCGTTCCTTCGTCCCCTTGAGGCCCTTGGCCTTGATGCCCTTCTCGGGGGCGGGCACCACCTTGTATTCATAGACCGGCATTTTGCACTGTTCCCCAGAGGTTCGGTTTCGAGGCCCCTTACCTATACGATTCGGCCAGCGTCGTCCAAACTGTGCGCGTCTGTCGTGCGAGGTGTTGCCCCGGCGCGGCAGAACGGCCCGTCAGATCCGGCATTTCGGCGGCAGCAACACCCCGAACAACCCGGCTTGCCCGACTCAAGGCGTCGCGCGCGGGATCAGCAGCGCGGGCTGGCTCTGGTTAGGGGGGGGTCGTGGCAGTGCGCCATGAAGTTCACCCGATCATGTGGTTTTGGTGCGTGCAGCGTCGGGCTTCCGCGTTCGTGATGTTGCGCCCCCTCCACGTTGTCTCACAACCCGGAAGCGCCAAGGTAACAGCACCCACCCCACGGCCGTGGGACGGGTGTTTGTCGCTGACAATGCGGTATGGCGCGCGTCGGGTGGCCGGATCAGCCCAGCTTTTTCGCCACGATCTCGTTCACCGCCTGCGGGTTGGCCTTGCCGCCGGTGGCCTTCATCACCTGGCCCACGAACCAGCCGGCAAGCTTGGGGTTGGCCTTGGCCTTCTCGACCTGGGCGGGGTTGGCGGCGATGATCTCGTCGACCACGGTTTCGATGGCGCCGGTGTCGGTGACCTGCTTCATGCCGCGGGCCTCGACAATCTCGGCCGGGTCGCCGCCCTCGACATAGACGATTTCGAACAGATCCTTGGCGATCTTGCCCGAGATCGCGTCCGAGGCAATCAGATCGAGGATCCCGCCGAGCTGGGCTGCCGAAACCGGGCTGTCGGTGATGGCCCGGTCGTCCTTCTTCAGCCGGCCATACAGCTCGTTGATGACCCAGTTGGCGGCAAGCTTGCCGTCGCGGCCCGCGGCAACGGCCTCAAAGTAGTCCGCTGCCTCGACTTCGGCAGTCAGCACTGCGGCGTCATATTCGGTCATGCCGAAGTCGGCGACGAATCGCGCCTTCTTCTCGTCCGGCAGTTCGGGCAGCGAGGCGGCGATGTCGTCGACCCAATCCTGCTCGATCTCCAGCGGCAGCAGGTCGGGGCAGGGGAAATAGCGGTAGTCGTGCGCCTCTTCCTTGGACCGCATCGAGCGGGTTTCGCCCTTGTCGGGGTCGTAGAGCCGGGTTTCCTGATCGACCTTGCCGCCGTCCTCAAGCAGCGCGATCTGGCGGCGCGCCTCGAATTCGATGGCGGCCTGGATGAACCGCATCGAGTTCATGTTCTTGATCTCGCACCGGGTGCCGAGATGGCTGAAATCCTGGGTCGCCTGATAGCGTTCGTAATCGCCGGGACGGCAGACCGAAACGTTGACGTCGGCGCGCAGGTTGCCGTTTTGCATGTTGCCGTCGCAGGTGCCGAGATAGCGCATGATCTGGCGCAGCTTGACGACATAGGCCGCCGCTTCCTCGGGCCCGCGGATGTCGGGGCGGCTGACGATTTCCATCAGCGCGACGCCGGTGCGGTTGAGATCGACGAAGGACATAGCCGGGTCCATGTCGTGGATCGACTTGCCGGCGTCCTGCTCCAGGTGGATCCGTTCGATCCGGACCAGCCGCGCCACGCCCGGCCCCATGTCGACCAGCACTTCGCCCTCGCCCACGATCGGGTGATAAAGCTGGCTGATCTGATAGCCCTGCGGCAGGTCGGGGTAGAAGTAGTTCTTTCGGTCGAAGGCCGAGACAAGGTTGATCCCGGCTTTCAGCCCCAGCCCGGTGCGCACCGCCTGGGCGACGCAGAATTCGTTGATGACGGGCAGCATCCCCGGCATTCCGGCGTCGATGAAGGACACGTTCGAATTCGGTTCGGCGCCGAACCGGGTCGAGGCGCCGGAGAACAGCTTGGACTTCGACGAGACCTGGGCGTGGACCTCCATCCCGATCACCAGTTCCCAGTCGCCGGTGGCACCCGAGATCACCTTGGGCTTCGGGGTTTCGTAAGTCAGGTCGAGCATCGGAGGATCCCTTCGGCTGGTCGGCTAGGGTGATAGTTCAGCCCGGGCAGCAGGGCAAGATGGCCGGCGAATGGCGGCGGGTCGGCGGCTGCGCACGATTCGCACCGGGGCCGTAAGCAAAAAGACTCGGCCACCATGGGCCGTCGGCGGGAATCCGTCACGAGCGCGTCATCGATTCGGCGGCGACTCGCTGGTTTTCGCCGCTTCGGCCCTGATGGGTTGCCCGATCGGTTGGCATTGGCAACAACCCTGACGATTGGGAATGATCGACCAGGAACACTATATGCGATTTCGCCTGACTGCTTTGAAGGCAGCCATCGTTTTGATCCCGCTGGCGCTGTCTGCCTGCGCGGGGGTCGAAACCACACGAAACGCCACCCCGAGGCTTCATGCACCGGCCGACGCGTCGGCCTATTCCATGCGGTGGGATCATCGGCCCGAGGCCGATGCCTGGACCGAAACCGCCTTCATGGCGCTTGAAAGCTATGGTGCGACGCTGCCCAACATGGTTCCGCGCGACATCGAAACCTGGTGCCCGGGGTATGTCACGGCCAGCCAGGATGACCGCGAGGCGTTCTGGGTCGGGCTGATCTCGACCCTGGCCAAGCACGAGAGCACCTGGAACCCGGCCGCGGTCGGTGGTGGCGGCAAGTGGTTCGGGCTGGTCCAGATCGCTCCGGGCACCGCGCGGTCGTATGGCTGCAGCGCGAAAAGCGGCTCGGCACTGAAGAATGGCGCCGACAATGTCAGCTGCGCGATCCGGATCATGGCGCGGACCGTGCCGCGCGACGGCGTCGTATCGCAGGGTATGCGGGGCGTCGCGGCGGACTGGGGCCCGTTCCATTCCTCGTCAAAGCGGGCAGACATGATTGCCTGGACCCGGTCGCAGCCGTTCTGCCAACCGAAGGCCGAGGCAAAGGTACTGGCGCCGTTCAAGGCATTGGCAAGAAGCAAGAGCTGATAGAAGCAACCACTCGCAGCGAGAGGCGCAAGTACCGTACGGGTGCTTGCGCTTTTTCGATTCTGCCATCTGGTTTATTGACAAGATCCAATGTTTCCGGCAAAATTACGGACATGGATGAAATTGACCGGATGATATGCGGAATCCTGCAGGATAACGCGCGCGCCTCAAGTGCCGAGATCGCCGCCGCCGTCGGACTTTCGGTGTCGAGCGCCAATGAACGCGTGCGCCGTCTGGCGGCGCAGGGCACGGTTTCCGGGTGGCATGCGCGGCTCGATCCGGAGGCGGTGGACGCAGCCCTGTGCGCCTTTGTCTTCATCGACATGGCATTCGAAGGCGAGGCCGAGGCCTGCGCGGTGCTGGCAGCGCGGCCAGAAGTGATGGAGCTGCATCACGTCAGCGGGTCGCATTCCTATCTGATGAAGGTGCGGCTGCGCGATGCCCGGGCGCTGCAGGGGTTCCTGCAGGCGCATGTGAAACCGCTGCCGGCGGTGCATCGGACCGAGACGCTGATCTCTCTCGATGCGGTGAAGGAAAGCGCTGCGGTGCGGATCGGCGACGGGATCGCACGATGATCGAGGTATTGGTGAAAGGAATCGGCGCGGGATTGGCGGTGGCGGCTCCGGTCGGCCCCATCGGATTGCTCTGCATTCGCCGGACCGCGTTGCAGGGACGGGCGACGGGGCTTGCCACCGGGCTTGGCGCGGCGACTGCGGATGCGGTCTATGGGCTGATTGCTGCGGCAGGCTTTGCGGCAAGCGGGCTTCTGGTGACGCACGCGGGCATCATGGCGCTTGGCGGCGGGCTGTTGCTTGCGATGCTTGGCGCGCTGTCGCTCAAGCGGTTCTTGCAAGGGCAGGGGGCGGTATCCGGCGACGCGGCGGTCGCAGAGGCGACATCGGCGGGAGCGGGCGCCCCTTCTGTATCCGGGGTGCCAGCGGCCTATGCGACCGGCGTCGCCCTGACGCTATCGAATCCCGCAACCATCCTGACCTTCGTCGGGATGATTGCTGCCCTTGGCGCGACGGCGCGCGGGAGTGTTGCGGCGCCCTACTGGCTGGTGCTGGGGGTCTTCCTTGGCTCGGCGCTGTGGTGGCTGATCCTCGTGCACGGCACGCTGCTGGTCCGCGGGTGGATGACCGGAAGGGCGCTGCGATGGCTCGATCTGGTGTCGGGTCTGCTGCTGCTGATCTGGGGGGGGTGGATTGCGCTGGCTCAGGGGCTGACCTGGTGAGCGCGGGGAACCGCGCTGCGCGCGGTGCCTCCGGCGGAGGTATTTTCCCCAAGAAGAAGATCGGGTGCCCCCGGCCGGACGATCAGCCGCCGGACGATCAGCCGTTGTCTGGCAGACCTTGTCTGGTCGCGGGCCGGACGTCCGCCTTGCTCAGATCACCGACAGGGCCGAGCGGACCCAGCTCGGGCGGCGGGTCATTTCGGCCAGCGAGACAGTGGGCGCGTTGCGCCCGCCAAGGCGCAGGGTCTCGGCCCTGAGCTGTTCGATCGCCTCGTTGGAATTCGGAGACAGCGACTTTGCCGGGATCGGTCGACCGAAGGTCAGGCGATAGGGCTGACTTTCCTTGTTGAAGGTCTCGTGGAACAGCGTGATGTCGCGCAGGCTGGGATGGATCATGTCGAACAGATAGAACAGCGCCGAGTTGCGCGCCCGCACGTTGACCGGGATCACGTCGAGGTCGTATTTGCGCGCGATCATCGCCGCCGATGCCATCCAGTCGCGTTCGTGCAGCCGCAGCCAGCGCCGCTTGGCCAGGCGGCCCGAGGGGAAGATCACGCCGATCCGGCCCTCGCCGATCGCCTTGCGGGTATAGGCCATGGTCTCGCGGGTCTTGGCATGGCTGCGCTTGTCGAGACGCCATTCGACCGGCGCGATCATCGTGTGCATCTGCGGCATGACGCGCAGGATGTCGGAATTGGCATAGAAGAACGGGTTGGCGCGGCGCTGGGTGACGGCGTGCCACATGATGATGCCGTCGGCGATGCCGGTCGGATGGTTCGCAACCACCAGCGCCGGGCCGGTCTGGGGCAGGTTCTCGAGCCCCGAGATCTGCAGGTCCCGGGCAATCAGGCTGGCCATATGGCCCATGATCACTTCGGTTGGCTCGTCCTTCAGCAGCGAGCCGACCTCGATCGTGCGGTCATAGCTGAGCATCCGGTTCAGCAGCCGTCGGGCGGCATGGGCAAACAGATTGTCTTCGAACAGCCAAGCGGCACGTTCCTGGATGAGGGGATCGATTCTGCTTCGCATGGCACGCGCCTTCTAGATACATCCCTCGGGTCGAAGGGCACATCGACCGAAGCCGCGAATGGCGAAACCCGCCGCATGCTGTCGAGCCGTGGTCATGCCACCCTCTCCTCCCGTATTTAGTGGAGCTTAGCCTCCGGGGGAAGTCCAGTCAAAGCGACCTAACAGTCTGCCGTGACAGTTTGACGAAAGCTCGGCGGAAATGCGCGGGAAAAACCGGCGCCCCTGGGGCGCCGGCAGGGATCGATTGGCTGCGCGTCGCTCAGGCGGCGCGGCGACGGGTGCGGGCGACACCAAAGGCACCGAAGCCCGCGAGCAGCATCGGCAGGGCGGCCGGCAGCGGCACCGGCGCGACGGCCTCATACTTTGCAATCGCTGCGACTGCGAGGTCGGTGTAGTTTGTGAAGAACCCGTCGAGGCCCCAGCCGATGTAGGTCAGATACTGCTCCATCGCCGCATCCGGGTCGGTCAGGTTGAAGGTCCAGCCATGCACCTCGAGACCGAGGGCGTGGGCCGCGGCGATGAACTCGGCCGTCAGCTTTGCGTTCTTGTACACGCCGACGCCATCGGCGTAGGTCGCGATCTCGGACAGCGTCGAATAGCTGCCGTGGATGTAGTCATAAACGGCGTATTCGCCGTCCACGGTGCCGACATAGCCAAGGGCCGCAACCGCCACGTCCATGCCGAGGTCGTCTTCCATCGCCGAGAGTTCCTGCGCGGCGAGGTGATCGAAGGTCTGGAGGTAGCTGTTCTGGGTCGAGGCGGTGAAGCCGTAGGTCTTCATCGCTTCGACGATCTTCTGGTTCTTTTCGGTCGAGGAGACCGGCTTCGATTCCGGATAGATGCCGACATTGGTGCCGTTGGTCTCGTTGTAGTCGTTCACGAAGGTCAGGAATTCCTCGAAGGTCGGGACTTCGAAGGTGGAGACGCTGGGGGTGAAGCCCGGGTAGCTGGTCGAGGCGGTGCCGGTCGGCTCGACCGTCAGGGACTTGATCTCGGCCAGGGTGAAATCGGTCGTCGCGTAGCCGCCGTTACGGGGCGCGAACAGGTCTTCGACGTTGGTGGTGCGGGCGAGCGAATCGTCGTGCATGATGACGAGATGGCCGTCGGAGGTGATGGCGACATCGGGTTCGACGACATCGGCGCCAAGCTTGATCGCCAGTTCATAGCCCGCGAGGGTGTGCTCGGGCAGATAACCGCTGGCGCCACGGTGGGCGATGACCAGCGGGGCTTCGCCGCTCAACGTGTTGTAGGTAGTCGCGAAAGCGGGGGCCGCAAACGCCGCAAAACCGGCGACGGTGACAATGGTTCGGATCATGGTGGTGGTTCCCAATCTGGCTGAAAGACGTGCCGTGGGGCGCTTCTAGATCGTCAAGAAGACGCTTTTGCGATAGCCGGATGGAACATTTGTGTCAGGCCGCCGCGACGGCGACCCGACCGTTTCAAGAAGTCCGCGCCCCTAACGGCCGAGGATCCGCCCCACCATTTCGGCGGTATCGCGGCTGAGACCCGGCGTGGCCGCGATCCGTTCGAGCGTCTCGCCGATCAGCGCCTGGCGGTCGGCATCGTAGCGCCGCCATGTCTCGAACGCGGTGGTCATCCGGGCGGCGGTCTGCGGGTTGACCGGATCGAGCCGGATCAGCCAGTCGGCGACCAGGGCATAGCCCGCGCCGGAGGGATCGTGAAAGCCCGCGGCATTGGCCGAGAGCCCGCCGATCACGGCACGGAAGCGATTGGGGTTCTTCCAGTCGAAATCGGGATCGTTGGTCAGCGCACGTGTCACCGCCACCGCCTTGTCGGGCCGCGAGAGGTTTGCCTGCAGGCCGAACCACTTGTCCATGACCAGACGCTTGCCGTGCCATTGATGGCGGAAGTCGGCAAGTGCGGCGTCCGCCTGGTCGATGTCGAGCAGGCATGTCAGGGCGCCGACCTGGGCGGTCATGTTGTCGGCCTCTTCGAACTGACCCTTGGCGCGGGCGCCATCGTCGATCAGGCTGAGATAGCGCAGCGCGGTCTGGCGCAGCGCCCGGCGGCCGGCGGCCTCGGCGTCGGGCGAATAGCGTTCGTCGGGGACATGGAGGGCATCATAGAGGTCGGCGAGCGTGGTGCCGAGCCGGCCCGCGATGGCGCGGCCAAGCTGCCGTTCGGCGGCATGGATCCGGTCGGGGTCGGGCGTGGTGCCGGCGTCGAACAGGGTCTGGGCCATGTCGTCCTGCCCCGGCAGGCTGAGGGCAAGCGCCCGGAACGCAGGATCGAGGCTGTCGTCGCGGACAAGCGTGTCGAGCCCGTCGAGGAAGGCCGGCGCGGGGTCTGCCGCTTCGGTGACCAGCGCGACCAGCACGTCCTTGGCAAGAGACCGGCCGGCCTCCCAGCGGTTGAACGGGTCGGTGTCATGGGTCAGCAGGAAGGCGCGTTCGTCGGCCGAGCTTTCGCGCCGCAGGGTCACGGGGGCCGAGAAGTTGCGCAGGATCGAGGGCACGGGCCTTGCCCCGAGCCCTTCGAAGGTGAAGCTCTGGCGCGGCTTTGTCAGCTCCAGTACCCGGGTCGGCACGACCTCTTCACCGTTGGGCGACAGCAGGCCGACCGCGATCGGGATCAGCAGCGGCCGCTTGTCGGGCTGGCCCGGAGTGGGGGGCGTCGATTGGGAAAACGTCAGCGTGTAGGTGCCATCGGCAAAGGAGTCCTCGACCGATACCCGTGGCGTGCCGGCCTGGGAATACCAGAGCTTGAACTGGCTCAGGTCGCGCCCGGTCGCATCCTCGAACACCTTCAACCAGTCCTCGATGGTCGCGGCATGGCCGTCGTGACGTTCGAAGTAGAGATCGAGCGCCTTTGCATACCCTTCGTCGCCGACAAGGGTCTTCAGCATCCCGATCAGTTCGGCGCCCTTGTCATAGACCGTGGCGGTATAGAAGTTGTTGACCTCGACAAAGCTCTCGGGCCGGACCGGGTGGGCCAGCGGGCCATTGTCCTCGCGGAACTGGCGCGCGCGCAACGCCAGCACGTCGTCGATCCGCTTGACCGCGTGGCTGCGCATGTCGCCCGAGAACTGCTGGTCGCGGAAGACCGTCAGCCCTTCCTTCAGGCACAGCTGGAACCAGTCGCGGCAGGTGATCCGGTTGCCGGTCCAGTTGTGGAAATATTCGTGCGCAATGACGCTTTCGATCCGCTCGTAGTTGGCATCCGTCGCGGTTTCGGGGCTGGCAAGGACCAGCGCGGCGTTGAAGACGTTGAGCCCCTTGTTTTCCATCGCTCCGGCGTTGAAATCGTCCACCGCAACGATGTTGAAGACGTCGAGGTCGTATTCCCGGCCATAGACATCCTCGTCCCACGTCATCGACCGCTTCAGCGCATCCATGGCAAAGGCGCATTTGTCCTCGTCGCCCGACCGCACCCAGATGTTCAGTGCGACCTCGCGGCCCGAGCGGGTGGTGAAGCGGTCTTGATGGGCCACCAGATCGCCCGCGACCAGCGCGAACAGGTACGAAGGCTTCCGCCAGGGGTCGGTCCATTCGGCCCAGCCCGCGCCGTGGTCGGTCGGATTGCCGTTTGACAGCAAGACCGGCAGGTCGCCCTCGATGCGCACGGTAAAGGGGGCCATCACGTCGGGACGGTCGGGGTAATAGGTGATCTTGCGAAAGCCCTCGGCCTCGCACTGCGTGCAATACATGCCATTCGACATGTAGAGCCCTTCGAGCGCGGTGTTGGTGGCGGGGCTGATCTCGACCTCGGCCTCCCAGGTGAAACGCCCCTCGGGCACGGCACAGGTCAGGCCGGTGTCGGTGATCTCGGGCGTGACCTCGGCGCCGTCGATGGTGGCGCGGATCAGCGTCAGATCCTCGCCGTGCAGGAACAATGCGCCCGGTTCGGCAGCCGGGTTGGGGGCAAAGACGATGCGCGACAGGACCCGCGTCGCCTTTGGCGCCAGGCGGAAGGTCAGGTGCACCGACTCGATAACGTGGGTGAAGGGGCGATAGTCTGACAGGTGAATGGTCTGGGGGGCGGGTTGCTTCATCTCTGTTGGCTCCTTTGCCGTTGCGGGCAACCTATGGGCTGTGAGCAGCCGCTTCAACGCCCCGGCGCCGATCCTCTGGTGGTGCGGAGGATCGGGCCTGCGGCGGTTGCCTTGATATGGCCTGTGACCGAGGGGCGATGCGGGGAGCAAGTGTTCCGCCCGGTATGGCGCCGGGTCGGACGTGGATCCGGCCCCGACCGTCGATCCGCCGTGCCGTGATCCCGGCGCCGCAGTCGTCGGAATTCTCGCGGTCGCTCGGTTTCGGCGCTCCGGCGGATTGCAATCAGGTGGTAGAAATACGCTGTTGGTGTGGCCTAGGTCCTGACCGCCGGTGCTGCCCTGGTGGCGCGCAGAATGCGATGGGACGGTGGCCCCCGGAGTTCGGGGAGATCAGACATGAAACGGATCGTCAGCGCAGTCACTGGATTTGGGATGATCGCCACGTCATTGGCGACGGCCGTGGTGGCTGAGGAAAATCGAGTGACAGCAACGCCGGAGCCGGTGCCGACCCTGTCCACGCTCAACCCCGCGATCGCCGGCGACCCGTGGCGCTATGAGCTTCACTTCTATCTCTGGGCCACCGAGGCTGGCGGCGAGGCGCTCGGCCGCGATTTCACCATCAGCTTCAACGACATCATCGAGAACCTGAACTTTGCGCTCATGGGCGGGCTGTCTGCCTACAAGGGCAAATGGATGACGTACGGCGAACTGATCTATGCCGACATCCGACAGGACAGCGAAAAGAGCTACAAGATCTCGCGAGAAGATCTCGATTTCGACATCAAGGTCGATGCCGTGGCCGATGCCGACATCCAGACCACGGTGGTCAATTTCGGCGCCGGCTACAAGATGGTCGAGACCCCCACCTATCGGCTCTATGGCACCTTCGGGGTGCGTTACCTGGAGCTCGACTCGCAGCTGACGCTGAACCTCAACAAGCGGTCGTTCGATGCTGAAAGCAGCGACAGCTACTGGGATGCGGTGGTCGGCCTGAACGGCCGGGCGGCGATCAACGACCGCTGGTTCGTGCCCTTCGTGCTCGACGTCGGCACGGGCCAGTCCGACCTGACCTGGCAGGCCGCGGCCGGCGTCGGCTACAGCCTCGGTCGCAGCGACATCGTCGTGGGCTATCGCTACATGGACTGGGACCTGCCGGACGACGACCTTGTCACCGAATACTACATGGCCGGGCCGATGATCATGTGGAACTACCGGTTCTGAGACCGGGGCAGGGGGCACGGCCATTGCCGCAATGCGGGTAGACCCGCGAATGCACCGGCAAAGATCGCTGCAGACTTGACCCAGCGGCATCCAGTCCCTGTCGGCCGATGATGACGGCGAGACCCTTGCTCTGGCCAGATTGACGCCGCCGCAGGATGCTCGTCGCGGCCACCCAAGCCCTGTCGCGGGACCCGAGGTATTGCGCGACCGGGGTTTTGCGGGCACGTCTTGGATATGGAGCAGGATATCCAAGCGTTTCTGGCCGAGTTGCAGGCGCTGGGCAGGCAACTCGAACTTTCCGCCCGGCTGATGCTGCTGCCGTCGCGGCAGGCTCAGCTCGCGCTGATCGTTGTCCTGCTGGTGCTGTCGCGACTGACAAAGTGGCTGATCTCGCCGCGCATGCACAACTGGATCCGTGGGCTCGAGGGTCGCACCAGGGGCCAGCTTCGGTTGCTGGTGATGACCCAGCGGCGGATCGCGTTGATCAGCTTTGTGGTCATGTGCTGGGCGACGATCTTCGTCATGCGGCAGGTCATGGGGCTGTGGCCGTCGCGCAGCTATCTGCTGGTGGTCGTCGGCACCATCGCGTTGGCCTGGCTGGTGGTCGGCTTCGCAACCCGGCTGATCCGCAATCCGCTGATGCGGCGGATCGTGACCTGGGGCGCATGGATCTATGTCACGCTCTATTTCACTGGTCTGACCGACGAGGCGGCCTCGCTGCTCGACGCCGTGGCGCTGCAGATCCAGATGTTCCGGCTGTCGCTCCTCGATGTGTTGAAGGCGGTGGTGATCACCGGCGCGCTGGTGTTTCTCGCCCGCACGGCGTCGAACTCGGCCAGCCGCCGGATAAGAAGCAGCGAATACATCTCGCCGACCCTCGGCGTCTTGATGGCCAAGATCTTGCAGGCGCTGCTGTATGTGCTGGCGGTGTTCCTCGGGCTCCGGGCGGTCGGGTTCGATCCGACCGGGCTGACGGTGCTGTCGGGGGCCATCGGCGTCGGCATCGGGTTCGGGCTGCAGAAGATCGTGTCGAATATCGTTTCGGGGATCATCATCCTGATGGACGAGTCGGTTAAGCCCGGCGACGTGATCTCGCTTGGCGAGACCTTCGGATGGATCCAGTCGCTTGGCGCGCGCTATGTGTCGGTCGTCACCCGCGACGGGCGCGAATACCTGATCCCGAACGAGGATCTGATCACCAGCCAGGTGGTGAACTGGAGCCATTCCGACCAGTTCGTCCGCCTCGACATCACCTTTGGCACCGCTTACGCCAACGATCCCCATCTGGTGCGCCGCACGGCGATCGAGGCCGCAAAGACCGTGCCCCGGGTATTGACCACCCGCAACCCGGTCTGCCACATCACCGGCTTTGGCGACAGTTCCGTGGACTATATCCTGCGATTCTGGATCATAGATCCGACCAAGGGGCTGACCAATGTGCGCGGCGATGTCTATCTGGCACTCTGGGATGCGTTCAAGGAGGCGGGAATCGCGATCCCCTTCCCGCAGCGCGAGGTTCGTTTGCTGACCGAAGAAGCGGCGGTTGTCCCGTCTTCTGCTGCAATATGACGACAGAACGTCGCGGATCTTAACCTTTCTTGTGTCACGGGGCTTGAACTTTCCGACTGAAACCCTTTGTTAGGGCTAACACCCCAGCATGGTTGAGAAAGCAAGAGGCTTCCGATGCGTCGGATTTATAGAGACGTTCATATTGCGCTGATACTCGCGCTGCTGCTTTTCGCAACCGTCGGCGAGGTTGCGGCCCTTCACCCTGTGGCCGACGCGGCATCGGTGATCGGGTCGCAATCTGCTCTGGCTTTCTCGCATTGAGCCGGGTTTCGGCAGAATTCCGCGTGCCCGGAGCGTGTCGCGCGGCCGGATGCCGCCATCATTGAGCCGACGTCCGCTTGGTGCTATCCTAGCTCTACGCCCTGTGCCGGGGGTTACCGGCGCGTTATCAGGAGGACAATGTTCTGTCTCACCAAGCGGAGGCCGCCACGCAAACGGCGGCGCGAGTTGCACCGATGACGGTGCCGACCGATGTCAGCTACGAGATGCGCGCCTTTGGCGATGCCCTGCTCGAGCGAATCCTTTTCTCCCTCGACGAAGACAAGGCCGAAGACGTGGTTACCATCGACCTGCGCGGCAAGTCGGAAATGGCCGACCACATGGTGGTCTGCTCTGGCCGGTCCACGCGCCAGGTGGCGGCGATCTCGGACAAGCTCATCGAGCGGCTGAAGGCCGATTTCGGCATGACCTGCAAGGTCGAGGGCAAGGAAACTGGCGACTGGGTGCTGATCGACGCGGGCGACGTGATCGTCCACGTGTTCCGTCCCGAGGTGCGTGACTTCTATCAACTCGAGAAGATGTGGATGCCGACAGGCGCCGCGGGGCTCGCCCCCTCAATGAGTTGATGCGCCTGCATGTGGTGGCCGTCGGCCGGTTGCGGACGGGGCCGGAACATGCGCTTGTGTCCGATTATCTGACGCGCGCCGCCCGTGCCGGGCGGGCGTTCGGGTTCAGCGACGTCTCGGTGATCGAGGTCGACGATCGCAAAGGCGCGGGCAAGTCCGGCGAAGCGGCGCTTATCCGTGGCGTCCTGCCCAAGGGCGCCGTGGTGGTGGCGCTCGACGAACGCGGGACGCTGCTCGCCTCGACAGAGCTTGCGGAACATCTGGCGAAATGGCGCGACGGCGGGACCCGGGATCTGGCGCTGGTCATTGGCGGCGCCGACGGGCTTGACCCGAGCCTGGTGGCCGAGGCCGACCTGGCGCTGTCGTTCGGCCCGATGGTCTGGCCGCACATGCTGGCCCGGGTGATGCTGTCCGAACAGATTTACCGCGCAGTCTCGATCCTCGCCGGCTCTCCCTATCATCGGGTCTGAGAAGGCGTCTGGCGGTTTTGTCTGCGCAGGGGCAGGGGCGCCCGCCGCGGGCGGGCCTGCAGGCTTGGGCCATGCCGCGCCTGTCGGTGCGGCAAGCCGGACCGCATCGCAACCGGCATCCGTTGAACGGATATCCTGTCAAGGCTGCGATCTGCCCGGCCGTATCGACAATCTGTGACCTTGGGGAGGTGGCTGCGATCAACGCTCGCCTCGCTCCCGCGCAGGCGGTACGCAAGCTGCCACGGCCCAACCGCCGCGCGTGAAACGCGCGGCCCGGCCCAACGCCGTGGGCTGCATCTTTGATGCGTCTTCGGGGGCGGGAGCCCCCCCGATCTGCCGCGCCCGGCCTTGTACCGGCCCCGTCATGCGCTTCGCGAATGCGCGACTTGTCGGCCCGTCAGCGCGGTTTCGGTTCCCTTTCGGGCCATCCGCGTCTAGATACACGGCAATCAAGGAGACCTCCCCATGAGCATTCCGAAACCTGTCGTTCTGTGCATTCTCGATGGCTGGGGGATCGGCACCAAGCCGCCCGAAGTCGAAGGCAACTCGCCGGTTCTGGCAAACACGCCGACCTTCGACCGGCTCATGGCGACCTGCCCCCATGCCACCCTGGTGACCTTTGGCCCCGCCGTCGGCCTGCCGACTGGACAGATGGGCAATTCCGAGGTCGGCCACACCAATATCGGCGCCGGCCGGGTCGTTGCCATGGATCTCGGCCAGATCGACCTTGCCATCGAGGATGGCAGCTTTGCCAAGCGTGAGGCCCTGCAGCGCTTCATCGCGACGCTGAAGGAAACCGGCGGCACCGCCCACCTGATGGGCCTGACCTCGCCCGGCGGCGTGCACGCCCACCAGAACCACATCCTCGAGACGGTGAAGATCGTCGCCGCGGCCGGCGTGCCTGTTCAGATCCATGCCATCACCGACGGCCGTGACGTGCCGCCGAAATCCGCCGCCGAGCAGGTGGGCCGGTTCGAGGCCGCGCTTCCGAAAGGCGCCCATATCGGCTCGCTCATCGGGCGCTATTTCGCCATGGACCGCGACAATCGCTGGGAGCGTGTCTCGCAAGCCTTTGATCTCGTGGTCGCCGGCAAGGCCGAGAACGAGTCCTCCAGCGCCAAGGCCGCCTGCGAAGAGGCCTATGGCCGCGGCGAGAACGACGAATTCGTCAAGGCCACGAAAATCGCCGGCTATGTCCAACCGAAGGACGGCGACGGCCTGCTGTTTCTCAACTTCCGCGCCGACCGTGCGCGCGAGATCCTCGCGGCCCTCGCCGATCCCGACTTCGACGCCTTTGATGTTTCGGCGCGGCCGAAATGGGGTGCGGTCTGCGGCATGGTCGAATATTCCGAACGCCACAACACCTACATGGACGTGATCTTCCCCTCGCAGGACATCGTGAACACGCTGGGCGAATGGGTGTCGAAACAGGGGCTGAGGCAGTTCCGCCTCGCCGAGACCGAGAAATACCCCCATGTCACCTTCTTCCTCAACGGCGGGGTCGAAACCCCCTATCCGGGCGAGGACCGCTTCATGCCGCAATCGCCCAAGGTCGCGACCTATGACCTGCAGCCCGAGATGTCGGCGCCCGAGGTGACCGCGAAGTTCGTCGAGGTGATCGAGAAGGGCTATGACCTGATCGTGACCAACTTCGCCAACCCCGACATGGTCGGCCACACCGGCATTCTTTCGGCCGCGATGAAGGCTTGCGAGGCGGTCGACAGCGGGCTTGGCAAGGTCGTCGCGGCGCTCGAAAAGGCCGGCGGCGCCATGGTGGTGATTGCCGATCACGGCAATTGCGAGACCATGATTGCAGACGATGGCGGGCCGCACACGGCGCACACCACGAACCTCGTTCCGGTGATCCTGTTCGGCGGCCCCGCCGGTGCGACTCTCCACGATGGCAAGCTGTGCGACGTCGCCCCGACGCTTTTGCAACTCATGGGCCTGCCGCAACCGGCCGAGATGACCGGCGTCAGCCTGATCGACGACTGATCCTTGGGCGGCCGGCCCCGCCCGACACAAGTGCGGGCCGGCTACGCAATCGTGATCCCGGGTGATCCGAAGCGGGACAATTTCCGCGTGTCGGGCGAGCGTTTCAATGTCTATGGTGCGCTGCATCGGTGCCGGGTAGGCTCTGGCGCCGTAGCCCGGTTGACCGGGGTCCGCCACGATCCGGCCAAAGGTGGTGGCGCAACCCGGCCCCGACGGATTAGATGGGCCGAGACAGGGCGAGCCGCCGACGTGATGTCCGCGCCGCTGCACGAGAGGAAGAACGAGGATCGCATGAGGAAACTGGTTTGGGCCGCAATCGGCGGCACTCTGGCAGGCGCCGTGCTTACCACCCAGGTCGCCGGCCCGCTGATTGCCCAGGAGGCGGAGAAAAGCGGCTCGATCTATGAGCAGCTCGACCTTTTCGGCGACATCTTCGAACGGATCCGCGGCCAGTATGTCGAGCCGGTGGACGAGAAGAAACTGATCGAGGCCGCCATCAACGGCATGCTGACCTCGCTCGATCCGCATTCGAGCTATCTTCCCCCCGATGACGCCGAAGACATGCGGGTCCAGACCCGCGGCGAATTCGGCGGCCTCGGCATCGAGGTCACGCAGGAAGAAGGCTTCGTCAAGGTGGTCTCGCCGATCGATGGCACGCCTGCGGCCGAAGCCGGGATCCAGTCCGGCGACTTCATCACCCATGTCGACGGCGAAAGCGTGCTTGGCCTGACGCTCGACCAGGCGGTCGACATGATGCGCGGCCCGGTGGGGTCGGACATCGTCATCACCGTGGTGCGCGAAGGCACCGACGAGCCCTTCGACGTCACCATCACCCGCGACATCATCAAGCTTACCGCCGTCAAGACCCGGACCGAAGGCGATTCGGTCGTGCTGCGGGTCACCACTTTCAACGACCAGACCTATCCCAACCTCGAAAGCGGTCTCAACGAGGCGGTTCAGGAACTGGGCGGCATGGACAAGGTCAACGGATTCGTGCTCGATCTGCGCAACAACCCGGGCGGGCTTCTGACCCAGGCGATCAAGGTTTCGGACGCCTTCCTCGACAAGGGCGAGATCGTCTCGACCCGCGGCCGCAGCCCCGTAGACGGCGACCGTTACAACGCGACCGAAGGCGACCTGGCGATGGGCAAGCCGATGGTCGTGCTGATCAATGGCGGCTCTGCCTCGGCCTCCGAGATCGTCGCCGGTGCGCTGAAGGATCACCACCGCGCCGTCGTCGTCGGGACCAAGAGCTTTGGCAAGGGATCGGTTCAGACCGTGGTGCCGCTGCGCGGCGACGGGGCAATGCGGCTGACGACCGCGCGCTATTACACCCCCTCGGGCCGGTCGATCCAGGCGCTCGGCGTGTCGCCCGACATCGTCGTCGAACAGCCGCAGCCCAAACCCGCCGCGGCCGAGGAACCCGAAGAGAACACGGCGCTGAAGCGCTTCAGCCGTACCGAGGCCGATCTTCGCGGTGCGCTCGACAACGACAGCATGACCGAGGATGAACGCAAGCAGGCCGAGGAGGACCGCGCCAAGGCCGAGGAGGCTGCCGCACTGCGCGAGGAGGATTACCAACTCGCCTATGCGCTCGACATCCTCCGCGGGCTGTCGGTGCTCGAGGTCGATACCGGCGCCCAGGAATGATACCTGTCGGGGCGGCGTGTCCGCCCCGACCGCCTTCTGTCCCCGGTGGTGCCTTCCCCGGACCGTTCCGGCGCGACGGGGGTGCTTCAAATCGCCCGGCACCGCGGGATCGGCTCTGCTCTTGCAAGGCGCGCGCGCGCACCCGATAACGGCGCCATGAGCAACGATCCCGCACATCTTCCCTATCGTCCCTGCGTCGGCGTGATGCTCGCCAATGCGGCGGGCAAGGTCTTTGTCGGCCAGCGCATCGACAGCGATGTCCTGGCCTGGCAGATGCCCCAGGGCGGCATCGATCCCGGCGAGACACCGCGCCAGGCGGCATTGCGCGAGCTTCGCGAAGAGACGGGTGTGACCGCCGATCTGGTCGACTTCGTCGCCGAGACCGGAGATTGGTTCCGCTATGATCTGCCCGCCGAACTGATCGGCAAGATCTGGAAGGGCAGGTATCGCGGCCAGGAGCAGAAATGGATCCTGCTGCGGTTCCGGGGCGACGATGACCAGATCCGGATCGACACGGACCACCCGGAATTCTCGGAATGGTGCTGGCTTCCGGCGGATCAACTCGTGACCAGTATCGTCCCCTTCAAGCGTGCGGTCTACGAACAGGTCGTGGCAGCCCTCGTCCCCCACCTCTAGGCGCGTCAAGGCCCCGGAAGGCTCCGGCCGACAGGACTCCAATATAGAACAAAACGAGAATATCATGGGGCATGCGCGACTCGCCCCCCATTCCTTTTGTCCTCTTCTTCTTGGTGAAAATACCTGCGGTGCCACCGCGGGTGATCAGCCTGCTGCCAGAAATTTCAGGCCTCCGGCGGAGGTATTTCTTCCAAGAAGAAGCCCCTGTTTCGGAAGCGTGACATGCGGTTTGTCGAGCTGTCCGCCACCTCGAATTTCACCTTCCTGAACGGGGCTTCGCACCCCGAGGACTACATGGACCGGGCGGCCGAAATCGGGCTTGGCGGGGTGGCGATAGCCGACGAGAATTCGGTGGCGGGGATCGTGCGGGCGCATGTCGAGGTCCGCGAGATCGCCCGCAAGCGGGCCGAGGCAGAGATGTCGGGCGCGCCGCAGGGGTTCGCCTGCGTGCCGCGGCTTCTGCCCGCGGCGCGTCTGGTGCTCGAGGACGGCTTTGCCGCGACTGCCTTGCCGCGGGACCGGGCTGCCTGGGGGCGGCTGTGCCGGTTGATCTCGGACGGACGGCTCCGGGCCGGGAAGGGCAGCTGCCTGTTGCGTTTCCAAGACGTGCTGGACTGGGGCGAGGGGATGGAGTTTCTGCTGCACCCGCCCGGGGCGACGGGGCCAGAGGTGCCGCAATACAAGGGCGGCGCGGGCCGATGGCGGGCACAGGCCGAGCGGTTGACGCGCCGCTTTGGCGCATCGGTGCATCTGGTGCTCAGCCCCCGCTATGACGGCCGCGATGGTGCGCGCTTCGATGCCCTGGCCCGTCTCGCGCAAGGTCTCGGGATCGATACCGTTGCTGCTGCCGCGCCGCGGATGCACCATGGCGGCCGCCGCCGTCTGGCCGACGTGCTGACCGCGATCCGGACCGGCACGCGGGTCGAGGACCTGGGGCGGGCGGCACTTGCCAACAGCGAGCAGCGGCTGCGGTCGGAGGCCGAGATGCGCCAGATCCTCGGCGACCATGAGGCGGCCGTCGACCGCGTCGCCGGGATTGCCGACCGCTGCCGTTTCAGTCTCGATGAGCTGCGTTACGAATATCCCTCCGAGGTCGCGGACGGCGAGACCGCGGATGCCCGTCTGTCGCGGCTGGCAGAGGAAGGGCTCCGGTGGCGCTATCCCGCCGGCGCCTCCGAGAGGGTGCGCGCCATGCTGGCCCACGAACTCGACCTGATCGCCCGGCTGGGCTATGCGCCCTATTTCCTCACCGTGCGCGACATCGTCGCCTTCGCCCGGTCCCGCGGCATCCTGTGCCAGGGCCGTGGCTCTGCCGCCAATTCGGTGGTCTGCTATTGTCTCGGCGTCACCTCGGTCAGCCCCGAGGTCGGCACCATGGTGTTCGAGCGCTTCGTCTCGGAGGCGCGCGGCGAGCCGCCCGACATCGACGTCGATTTCGAACACGAACGCCGCGAAGAGGTGATCCAGCACATCTATGAACGCTACGGCCGCCACCGCGCCGGGCTTTGCGCCACGGTGATCCACTTTCGTGGCAAGCGTGCGGTGCGCGAAGTCGGCCGCGCCATGGGGCTTTCCGAAGACACGGTCGCGGCATTGTCGAGCCAGATCTGGGGCTGGGGCGCGGCAAAGGGCATGGAGGATGCGCGGATGCGCGAGATGGGGCTCGATCCGGCCGACCCGCGGCTTGCCCGCACCATGGAACTGGTGGCCGAGATCCAGGGATTTCCGCGGCATTTGTCACAGCATGTCGGCGGCTTCATCGTCACAGAGGGCCGGTTGGACGAGCTGTGCCCGGTCGAGAACGCCACCATGGAGGGCCGCACGGTCATTCCCTGGGACAAGGACGACATCGACGCGCTCGGCATCCTCAAGGTCGATATCCTGGCGCTTGGCATGTTGACCTGCATCCGCAAGGCCTTCGATCTGGTGGCGGCCCACCACGGACCCCGGCTGACGCTCGCCACCCTGCCGCCCGGCGACCCGGCGGTCTATGACATGCTGACCCGCGCCGATGCGCTTGGCGTCTTTCAGGTCGAAAGCCGGGCGCAGATGAACTTTCTGCCCAGGATGAAGCCGCGCTGTTTCTATGATCTGGTGATCGAGGTGGCGATCATCCGTCCCGGGCCGATCCAGGGCGACATGGTTCACCCCTATCTGCGCCGCCGCAATGGCGAGGAGCCGGTGAGCTTTCCCTCCGACGCGCTCGGCGCGGTGCTGGCCAAGACCCTTGGCGTGCCGCTGTTTCAGGAACAGGCGATGCAGATCGCCATTGTCGGCGCTGGGTTTTCCCCAGAGGAGGCCGACCGTCTGCGCCGCTCGCTTGCCACCTTCAAGAAGCATGGCAACGTCAGCGAATTCCGCGACCGGTTCATGGACGGCATGCGTGCGAACGGGCATGACGCGGATTTCTCGGCCCGCTGTTTCAGCCAGATCGAGGGCTTCGGCAGCTATGGCTTTCCTGAAAGCCACGCCGCCTCGTTCGCGCTGCTGGTCTATGCCTCGGCTTGGCTGAAACGCCATCACCCCGGCATCTTCGCCTGCGCGCTGCTCAACTCGCAGCCCATGGGGTTCTATGCGCCGGCGCAGATCGTGCGCGATGTCCGCGAACACGGGGTCAAGGTGCGGCCCGTGTGTATCAACGCCTCGTACTGGGACAATGTGATGGAGCCCGATGGCAACGGCGGGCTGGCGCTGCGGCTCGGCTTTCGCCAGATCAGGGCGATGCGCGAGGAGGAGGCGGGCTGGATCGCCGCCGCCCGCGGCAACGGCTATCTCAGGGTCGAGGACGTCTGGCGCCGTGCCGGACTGGCGCCCGCGCTGATCGAGGTGCTGGCCGAGGCCGATGCCTTTGCAAGCCTCGGGCTGTCCCGCCGCGAGGCGCTGTGGGAGGCAAAGGCGCTGCGCGGACCCGCCCCGCTGCCGCTGTTTGCCGGCGATATCGACGGCGAGGGGATCCGCGAGCCTGCGGCAAGCCTGCCTGCGATGACCCTGGGCGAGCAGGTGGTGGAGGATTATGCCACGCTGCGCCTGACCCTCAGGGCGCATCCGCTGGCGCTGCTGCGCTCGCGCCTGACCCCGCGCGGTCCGGCCCCGGGACATGGGCGCTGACAGGCCGCCGCGCAGGACATCGCCACTGCCCGATGCCGCTTGATTCAGGTCATGTCTGAGCGCACCATGACGTGCCAACATATCTGCGGTCGAAACCTGGGGAGGAGAGACCATGCCGCATCGCATCCGGCTGCAGGGCGACGCCCGCCGCATCGCGGGGGCATATTCCACCATTTAGGAGCGTCCGGGGGAGGGACATCCATGACCACCGAATTGCGCAAGGCGCCTGTCGCCAGACCCACCGCCGCAAGGCCCGGAACCGATCCGGCGCCGCACGAGAGGGTGCCCGAGGCGGCCGAGAACATCGAACACACGCTGCGCCGCCTGAACACCGAGAAGGAAGAGAAGCGCGCGAAGAACCCCGGGCTTTATCGCTAGAGACAGGTTTCACGCCGCATGGCGGCCGCAGCACCCCGGGCGAGCCTCGGGCCTTGTCCGGGGCGTGTCATTCGGCTGGCCGGAAGTCCCTGAAGAACCGGCATATCTTGTGGATAAGGGGTCCTGTCACGCCATATGCAGGGCCAATCCCTTGACTCTGATCCGATCCGTGCAACACTAGCACGTCCTATTCGAGCACACAGGATCGCGCCATGCGTTTCACCCGGCTTCGCCTCAACGGCTTCAAAAGCTTTGTCGACCCGACCGACCTGGTGATCGCCGACGGTCTGACCGGCGTCGTCGGCCCGAACGGCTGTGGCAAGTCGAACCTGCTCGAGGCGCTGCGCTGGGTGATGGGCGAAAACCGTCCCACCGCCATGCGCGGCGGCGGCATGGAGGATGTGATCTTCGCCGGCGCCTCGAGCCGGCCGGCGCGCAACTTTGCCGAGGTCTCGCTTCAGATCGACAATGCGGAACGTCTGGCGCCTCCGGGCTTCAACGATCTCGACACGCTGGAAGTTATCCGCCGGATCACCCGCGATGTCGGCTCTGCCTACAAGGCCAATGCCAGGGACGTGCGGGCGCGCGACATCCAGATGCTGTTCGCCGATGCCTCGACCGGCAGCCATTCGCCGGCGCTGGTCCGCCAGGGCCAGATCAGCGAACTGATCAATGCCCGGCCGCAGAACCGTCGCCGCATCCTCGAGGAAGCCGCCGGGATCTCGGGGCTCTATCAGCGCCGCCACGAGGCCGAGCTGAAACTGACCGGAGCCGAGCAGAACCTTGCCCGGGTCGATGACGTGGTCGAACAGCTCGCCAACCAGCTGGCGCAGTTGTCCCGTCAGGCCAAGCAGGCGGCGCGCTATCGCGCCATTGGCTCCGAACTGCGTCAGGCCGAGGGGATGCTGCTCTATCGCCGCTGGCGCGAGGCCGAGGAGGCGCTGGAGGCCGCAAGGGCCGAGTTGCGCGAGCGCACCCTGCAGGCCTCGGCTGCCGAGCGCGCGGCACTGCAGGCGCAGGCGGCGCGCGAGGCGGCCGATGCCGGGCTGCCGCCGCTCCGCGAGGAGGAGGCCATCGCCGCCGCGATCCTGCAGCGGCTGCAGGTCGAACTTGGCACGCTTGGCGAAGAGGAAAAGCGCGCCACCGCCGCCATCGTCGGTCTGGAACGCCAGATCGCCCAGATGTCCAAGGACATGGACCGCGAGAGCGGGCTCAATCGCGACGCAGGCGAGACCATGGCGCGGCTCGAAGCCGAACATGCCGACCTGGAACGGGCCCATGCCGGGCATGACGACAAGCTGGCCGCGGCCATCGAGGCGGCGCGGATCGCGGCCTCGAACCTCGAGGGCCGCGAGACCGAGATGACCCAGGCCGCCGAGGATGCGGCCCGGCTTGCCGCCCGTCACCAGTCGGCCGAACGGCTGGAGGCCGACGCCGCCCGCGCCGTGACCCGGCACGAGGAAGAGACGCGCAAGGCCAGCACCACCGCGGCCGAGGCGCGTGGCGTGCTGGCTCGTTCCGACGAGGCATTGGCCGCAGCCGAGTCCGAGCTGGAGATTGCGACCGCTGCCGCTGAAGCGGCCGAGGATGCATTGAACGACGCCGATGCCGCCCGCGCCGATTGCGCCGCGCGCGAGGCCGATGCCCGCGCCGACCGCGCCGGGGCCGAAGGCGAGGCGCAGGCGCTGCGCGCCGAGGTTGCGGCGCTGACCCGCCTGGTGGACCGCGACCGCGCCGATGGCGGGCAGGTGCTCGATGCGCTGACGGTCGCGGCAGGCTATGAAAAGGCGCTGGGTGCGGCACTTGCCGACGATCTGCGGGTGCCCGCCGTGGGGCCCGAGGCCGCGACCGGCTGGGCCGATCTGCCCGATTACGACGCGCCGCAACCCTTGCCCGAAGGTGTCGAACCGCTTGCCGCCCATATGCAGGTGCCGAGCGTGCTGGTCCGCCGCATGGCGCAGGTGGGCGTGGTCGATGCCTCTGAGGGCGCGCGGCTGCAGCCGCTGCTGCGCCCGGGCCAGCGGCTGGTCAGTCTGGCGGGCGATCTCTGGCGTTGGGACGGGTTCCGGGCCGGCGCCGAGGATGCGCCCTCGGCCGCGGCCCTGCGTCTGCAACAGATCAACCGCCTGTCCGAACTGGCCCGCGATCTTGAAGCCTCGGTCGCCCGTGCCGCGGCTGCCTCCGAGGCCCATCAGACGCTCGATGCACGGCTGCGGTCGCTGACCGAAGTCGACGCCCGCGCCCGTCAGGCGCGGAAAGAGGCCGACACCGCGGTCGCCAACGCAAGCCGCGCGCTCAGCCGGGCCGAGAACGAACGCGCGATGGCCGAGACCCGGCTGGAGGCCGCCGAACTGGCCGCACAACGCCACGAGGACGAGGCCGCCGACGCAAGGATCCGGCTGGAAGAGGCCCGCGAGGCCCGCGCCGAACTGGCCGATCTCGATGCCGCCCGCGCCGGGGTCGAGGCGGTGCGTGCGTTGGTCGAGGGCTCGCGCAGCGACATGATGGCCGCGCGCGGTGCCCAGGACGACCTGCGCCGGATCGGCGAGGCGCGCCGCCGCAGGCTCGAGGAAATCGCCCGCGACATCGCCAGCTGGCAAAAGCGGCTCGAGACCGCCGAGGCGCGCAGCCGCGATCTGGAACATCGCAGGATGGCGGCCGAGGAGGACCTCGAAGTTGCCATGGACGCGCCGCAGGACATCGCGATCCGGCGCGAGAAACTGGCCGAAGGGCTCGAGGTGGCCGAAGCGCGGCGCCAGCGGGCGGCCGATGCACTGGCCGCGGGCGAAGCCGCCTGGCGCGCCGCCGATACCGCCGGGCGCGAGGCGGAGAAAGAGGCGGGTCACGCCCGCGAGGCCCGCGCCGGTTCGGCCGCGCGCGCCGAGGCAGCCGAAGAACAGCTTCACGCCGCGGCCGGCTGGATCCGGGACGAGCTTGAAACCACACCCGAAGCGCTGCTGCAGAAACTCGACACCGATCCTGCCGTCATGCCGCCCGTCGAGACCATCGAGGCCGACATCGCCCGGCTGCGCCGCAGCCGCGATGCGCTTGGCGCCGTCAACCTGCGGGCCGAGGAGGATGCCCGCGAGGTTGCGGAAGAACACGGCAGCCTGGTCGCGGAGAAGGCCGATCTGGAACAGGCGATCCGCACCCTGCGCACCGCGATCAACAGCCTGAACCGCGAGGGCCGCGAACGGTTGCTGACCGCGTTCGAGCAGGTCAACGACAACTTCCGCACGCTGTTCACCCACCTGTTCGGCGGCGGCGAGGCGCGGCTGGAACTGGTCGAGTCGGACGATCCGCTGGAAGCCGGGCTCGAGATCATGTGCATGCCGCCGGGCAAGAAGCTTGCGACACTGTCGTTGTTGTCGGGCGGCGAGCAGACGCTGACCGCCCTTGCGCTGATCTTTGCGGTGTTTCTGGCGAACCCCGCTCCGATCTGCGTGCTCGATGAGGTCGACGCGCCGCTCGATGATGCCAACGTGACGCGGTTCTGCGACATGCTCGACGAAATCACCCAGCGCACCGATACCCGGTTCCTGGTCATCACCCACCACGCGATCACCATGAGCCGGATGGACCGGCTGTTCGGTGTGACCATGCAGGAACAGGGGGTGAGCCAGCTTGTCTCGGTGGATCTGAAGAAGGCCGAGTCGCTGGTGGCCTGACGGAGAGGTGGGCGTGCGGCCCCCGTCGCGGACAGACTGGTTTCGGCAGGTGCCGGGACCGAACACCTAGCGGAAGGCTTGCGTCGAGGAAGACCTGTAGCTACTTAGTTGGTAACTGAAGTTGGAGGGCGTGACATGGCGCCCAAGCGTCCCGACGGTGCGGGCGCGTTCCCGAAGCCGGTAGAATCTCCTGCACCGATACCGCCCGATCCTGTCGAGCCCTATGCGGCACTGGATCTGGGAACGAATTCTTGTCGAATGCTGGTGGCCCAACCCAAGGGGTCCCAGTTCCATGTCGTGGACAGCTTCTCGAAGTCCGTGCAACTCGGTGCCGGGCTGGAAGCCTCCGGTCGGCTGTCGCGTGCCTCGATGCGTCGCACCGTGCAGGCGTTGAAGATCTGCAACGCGAAGTTCCAGAAGCACAAGGTCCGGCGGATGCGTCTGGTGGCGACCGAAGCCTGCCGGCGCGCCCACAACTCCCGTGACTTCATCCGTATGGTTCGCAAGGAGACCGGCCTCTGGCTCGAGATCATCGAGCCCGAGGAGGAAGCGCGGCTCGCCGTGGTCTCCTGCGCGCCGCTGGTGTCGGTCCGGACCGAGCAACTGCTGGTCGTCGATATCGGCGGGGGCTCGACCGAGCTTGTCTGGATCGACCTCAGCCGGGTTCCGGGGCCGGACCGGCCGCGGGCGATCATGCGGCTGCACAAGGGGTTCGACACCGGCGACCACCCGTTTCCGACCGCCAAGGTGGTGGACTGGATCTCGGTGCCGCTGGGAGTGGCGACGCTGAAGGACCAGTTTCGCGATGTTGCCGACGATTCCGGCCGTTTTGCCCTGATGAGCTGGTATTTCGAGGAGCAACTGGCGAATTTTTCGCCCTATGTTCGCGAGCAGGCCCGCGAGGGGTTTCAGATCATCGGCACCAGCGGAACGGTCACGACGGTCGCGGCAAGCCACCTCGGGCTGCGCCGCTATGACCGGACCAAGGTCGACGGGCTGCGCATGACGTCGGACCAGATCGACACGGTGATCCGTGACTATCTCAGCCTCGGCGAGGCCGGCCGCCAGGCCGACCCGCGGATCGGAAAGGACCGTCAGGCGCTGATCATGTCCGGCGCGGCGATCCTGCAGGCATTGATGCGGATCTGGCCGACCGACCGGCTTTCGGTGGCCGACCGTGGGCTGCGCGAGGGGCTTCTTTATGCCCAGATGTCGGCAGACGGGGTGCTCGAGGACGGGCCGTTCTGAAGCCGCCTGCGGCGGCTGCCTTCGGCGAGGATATTTGTGAACAGAAGAAGGGGCCGGGCTTGCCTTCTTCTTCTGTTCGGAAATATCCCCGCCGGAGGCATGAAATCTTGTACGGATGACGCTGGAGGCGCGGTATGGCGAAGAAGACGAGCGGGCGCGGCGAGCGTGATCTGAAGGTCAAGGTCAAGACTGCGCGGGGGCGCAAGCTGAGTTCGACGCTCTGGCTGGAGCGGCAGTTGAACGACCCCTATGTGGTGCGGGCCAAGCGCGAGGGCTATCGTGGGCGCGCGGCGTTCAAGATCGTCGAGCTCGACGACAGGTTCCGGTTCCTGGTGCCAGGGGCTCGGGTCGTTGATCTTGGCTGTGCACCGGGGGGCTGGTGCCAGGTCGCGGCGAAGCGGGTCAATGCGCTCGGTGAGGCAAAAGGCAAACCGGTGGGCCGGGTGATCGGCGTCGATCTCAAGGAGGTGGAGCCGATCTCGGGGGCCGAAACCCATGTGCTCGATTTTCTGGCGGACGGTGCCGATGCCCAGGTCCGCGACTGGCTGGGCGGTCAGGCCGATGTGGTGATGTCGGACATGGCAGCGGCGTCTTCCGGGCACAAGCAGACCGATCACATCCGGATCATCGCGCTCTGCGAGGCGGCGGCCCAATTGGGTTTCGATGTTCTGGCACCGGGCGGGACCTTCGTGGCAAAGGTCCTGGCAGGCGGCGCTGAAGGCGGGTTGCAGGCGCTTCTGAAGCAGCGGTTCGAAAAGGTCTTCAACGTGAAGCCGCCGGCAAGCCGGTCGGATTCGTCGGAAAAGTTCGTGGTCGCCACGGGATTCCGGCCAGCGCCCGAGGGGTAGACCGAGCCTCTGCGGCACTCTGGCCATGCGATGAAATTTTGTCATCGAGTGATCCCATCCGATTCTGTGGCAGAGTAGCTTTTGAGTGCCTGCAGGGAGGATCCTCCACGATGCCGCCGATTCGCCGGGCCGCCCGGACCTTTGCCACTGCTGCCACAGTGTTGATGCCCATTCTCTACATTGGCGCCGGATCGCTGACGGTGGCTGTGCCTGCTGCCGCCCAGCAGGCACAGCCCGCTGTTGCGGTTGCGGTTGCTGCAGTCTGGAGCGAGCCGCTGATCGACGAATCGCGGTTCATCGGGCAGGCACGGGCAATCGATGAGGTGCAGATCCTGCCGCGGGTCAGCGGCTTTCTCGAGGCGGTGCTGGTACGCGACGGGGCCGAGGTCGCCGAGGGCGATCCGCTGTTCCGGATCGAGCCCCATGCCTATCAGGCGGCTGTCGATGCGAGAAAGGCCGAGCTTGCCGGGGCACAGGCAAACCTAGATCTCGCGATCATAGAACGCGAGCGGCGCGAGGAACTGCTGCGCCGCGGGACGACGCCGCAGCGCGAGGTCGATATCGCCCGCGCCAACGAGGCCGTGGCGTCCGCCGCGGTCGAGGGCGCGCGCGCGGCGCTGCGCACCGCCGAGCTGAACCTCGGCTACACCCAGATTGCGGCGCCGTTTCCGGGCCGGATCGGCGCCGTCGCCCGCTCGGTCGGCGATCTCGTGGGGCCGGGCTCGGCTCCGCTGGTTCGGCTGGTGCGGGAACGGCCGATGCGGGTGGCGTTCTCGCTGTCGGAACGACAGCTGATCCGGGTTCTCGAGGTTCTGAAGGCCGATGTCACCGATCTGACCGACCCGGCGCTAACCCCTGAAGTGTTCCTGAACCTGCCGAACGGCCGCCAGCTCGACGAGGCGGGCAGGGTCGTCTTCATCGACAACCGGATCGACCCGACCACCGGGACGATCACGTTGATGGCCGAATTTCCCAATGCCGACCGGCTGATTGTCGACGGCGCCTTCCTCGACGTCCGGATCCGGTCGCTGGAGCCGGTGGAGCGGCTGCTGGTGCCGCAGGCGGCAATGCAGCGCGACCAGCGCGGCGACTTTGCCCTGGTCGTCACCCCCGATGGCCGGGTCGAACAGCGCTATGTGACGCTCGGCCGCCAGAACGGCACCGCGGTCGTCGTGGAGGACGGGATGCGCGAGGGCGAGCTGGTGATTGTCGAGGGGCTGCAACGGGTGCGCCCGGGCGTTCAGGTCGAAGCGGTCCTTGCCGGACGGGGCGAGGAATAATCCCGTGTTTTCATCCATTTTCATCCGGCGGCCCAAGACCGCTGTCGTGATTTCACTGGTGGTGACGATCCTGGGGCTGCTTGCCTACATGGTGCTGCCGGTCGAACAGTTTCCCGACATCACCCCGCCCGTCGTGCGGGTGTCGGCAAGCTTCCCCGGTGCCAGCGCCGAGGTGGTCGAAAACACCGTGGCCGCCCCGATCGAGGCGCAGGTGAACGGCGTCGACAACATGATCTACATGGCGTCGAGTTCCTCGGATTCGGGCAGCTATTCGCTGGCCATCACCTTCGAGGTCGGCACCGACCCCGATCTGGCCGCGGTCAATGTGCAGAACCGGGTTGCCCAGGCCGCCGGTTCGCTGCCCGCCGAGGTGACCGCCCGCGGCGTGGTGACCCGGAAATCTGCGACCAACATCCTGATGGTGGCGGCGCTCTATTCGCCCAAAGGCACCTATGACGAGGTGTTCCTGTCGAACTATGCCTCGATCAACCTGCGCGATGCGCTGGCGCGGGTACCGGGCGTTGGCGATGCCGAAGTGCTGACCAATCTTGAATACGCGATGCGGATCTGGATGGACCCCGACCGGATGGCAAGCCTCGGTCTGACGCCCGGCGATCTGGTCGCGGCGATCCGCGAGCAGAACCTCGAGGTTTCGGCAGGCCAGATCGGCGCGCCGCCCGCCCCCGAGGGCCAGCAGTTCCAGTACACGGTGCGCGCCAAGGGCCGGCTGGCCTCGCCCGAGGAATTCGCCAACATCGTGGTGCGCACGGGCGACGCCGGCAGCATCGTCCGGCTGGGCGACGTTGCGCGGATCGAGCTTGGCGCCACGTTCTACGGCGCCTCGGGCCGGTTCGCGGGCAACCCCTCGACCGTCATGGCGATCTATCAGGCGCCGGGGGAAAGCGCGCTTGCCGTCTCCGAACGGGTGAGCGCCGAACTCGAGCGGCTGTCGCGGCTGTTTCCCGATGACATCGCCTATGCGATCCCCTTCAACTCGACCGACTTCGTGCGGCAGTCGCTGAACGACGTGATCACCACCCTGATGCTGACCTTCGCGCTGGTGATGTCGGTCGTGTTCGTCTTCCTCGGGTCCTGGCGGGCGACCGTGATCCCGATGGTGGCGATCCCGGTGTCGCTGATCGGCACCTTCGCGGTGCTGCTTGCCTTCGGCATGACGCTGAACACGGTGTCGCTGTTCGCGCTGGTGCTTGCGATCGGGATCGTCGTCGACGACGCCATCGTGGTGGTCGAGAACGTCGAACGGCTCATGGCGCAGGAAGGGCTGCCGCCACCTGCGGCGACTGCGAAGGCGATGGTTCAGATCACCGGGCCGGTCATTGCGACCACGCTGGTGTTGCTGGCGGTCTTCGTGCCCGTGACCTTCATGCCCGGGATTGCCGGCAGGCTCTATTCCGAATTCGCGATCACGATCTCGGTCGCCGTGGTGATCTCGTCGATCAACGCGCTGACGCTGTCGCCGGCGCTCTGTGCGCTGGTGCTGCGGCCGCGCCGCGGGCCGCCGCGCGGGGTCCTTGCGGTGTTCGAGAAAGGCGTCGCTGCGGCCGGCGGCGCCTATGTCGCTATCGTTCGTCGCTTTGTCAGGGTGGCGCTGCTGAGCCTTGTCGTGCTGGCCGGTGTGATCATGGCGACCGGCGGGCTTTTGTCGTTCATTCCCAAAGGGTTCCTGCCGCAGGAGGACAACGGGGGGTTCTTTGTCGACATCCAGCTTCCCGATGCCGCCTCGCTTGGCCGGACCGAGACGGTAACGGCGCGCCTGAACCGCGAGATCGAGGCGATCCCGGGTGTGGCGAACACGGTTCTGGTGAACGGCTTCAGCCTGATGAACGGGGCAGGGGCGAACGGCGCCATGGTGATCGTCAACCTCGATCCATGGGACGAGCGCACCACGCCCGACCTGTCGGTCGACGGGATCCTTTCGCAGGTCATGCGGATCGCGGGCGGCGAAGTGGCGGCAAGCGTGATCGCCTTCAACCCGCCGCCGATCCCCGGGCTCGGCCTGACTTCGGGCGTCGAGATGGAGGTGCAGCAGACCGGCGGTGGAACCGCGCAGGAATTGTCGGCAGCGCTCGGGGGCCTCGTCTATGCCGCCAACCAGCGGCCCGAGATCGCGCGGGCCTTCACCACGTTCCGCGCCAACGTTCCGCAACTGTTCGTCGATCTCGACCGCGACAAGGCGCGCTCGCTCGGCGTGCCGATATCTGAGGTGTTCCTGACCCTGCAGGCCTATCTCGGCTCTTTCTATGTCAACGACTTCACCCTGTTCGGACGGGTGTTCCGGGTGATGGTTCAGGCCGAGGGCGACTATCGCGCAGAAGCCGACGACATCGCGCGGTTGCATGTGCGCAGCCGCGGTGGCCAGATGGTGCCGCTTGGCACGCTGCTGACGGTCGAGAATATCCTCGGGCCGACGGTGATCGACCGCTACAACCTGTTCCGGGCGGCGACAGTGACCGCAGTGCCGGCGCCGGGCTTTTCCACCGGCGACGCGATTGCCGTGCTGGCCAAGGAGGCCGCAACGAAGCTGCCGCCGGGGTATGCCTATGAATGGACCGGCACGGCGCAACAGCAGCTTGCCTCGGGCGGGATGGTGCAGATCATCCTCGGACTTGCGATCCTGTTCGGCTATCTGTTCCTGGTGGCGCAGTACGAAAGCTGGACCATGCCGGTGGCGATCCTGCTGTCGGTCACGGTGGCGCTGTTCGGGGCGGTGGCGGCGGTGGGCGTCGCTGGCGCGGACGTCAATCTCTATACCCAGATCGGGATGATCATGCTGGTGGGGCTTGGCGCCAAGAACGCGATCCTGATCGTCGAGTTCGCGGTCGAGCGGCGGGCGGCGGGTCTCAGCATCCGCGAGGCGGCGGTCGAGGCGGCGCAGCAGCGGTTTCGCGCGGTGATGATGACGGCACTGTCGTTCCTGCTGGGTGTGGTGCCGTTGCTGGTCGCGACCGGGGCGGGGGCGGCCAGCCAGCGTGCCATCGGTACCGCCGTCTTTGGCGGGATGCTTGCCGCGACGCTTGTCGGCGTGGTGCTGGTGCCGGTGCTTTATGTGGTGATGCAGTCGCTGCGCGAGCGGATCAAGGGCCGGCCCGCGGCGCTGCCCGAACCTCCGGCCGAGCCCTAGAACGAACCGGTCTTCCCGCCGATGGCGCCGCGTTTGCGCGACCGGCGGGCAGCGCCCGCGGCCCTCAGGCCGTCCAGGACAGCCGCTCGGCCAGTACGTCGCCAAGCGGCGTGGTCGGGCGGCCGATCAGCGTCGACAGGGTCGTGCCCTCGTCATAAAGCGCACCCTCCGCGATCTGGGCGTCGATCCGCGCCAGAACCTTCGGCCAGGGCGCGGCCAGGCCCGAGTCCGCCAGCGCCTCGGCATAATCCGCTTCGGTCATGTCCCGATAGCCGATCTGCTGGCCGCTGATCTTTGAAAGCTCGGCGGCCAGATCGGCCAGCGTGAAGGCCGTGTCGCCGGAAAGCTCATAGGTCGCGCCTTCGTGGCCCTCGCCGGTCAGGACCGCCACGGCAGCCGCGGCATAATCCGCCCGCGCCGCGGCCGAGATGCGCCCGTCGCCCGCAGCACCCGCCAGTATGCCCGCCGCAAGCGCCGAGATTGCCGTGTCGACATAGTTTTCGATGTACCAGCCATTGCGCAGGATCGTGCAGGCGATGCCGCTTTCGCCCAGGATCAGTTCGGTCGCCAGATGCTCCTGCGCCAGACCGAGCGGCGAGGTGTTCGCCCGCAGCAGGCTGGTATAGACGATCCGCCCGAGGTTTTGCTCCATCGCGCCGAAGATCACGTTGCGGTGCTGCACCTCGCGAAGGCCAATGTCGCTGCCCGAGATCAGAAGCAGGCTGTCGATGCCTTCCAGCCCCGCCAGGATCTGGTCGGGGTCGTTATAGTCGAACGGGCGGACCTCGACCCCGAGGTCCAGCGCTGCCGCCTTCGCCGGGTCGCGCGCCAGGGCGACGATCTGGTCTGCCGGCATCCGTTCCTTCAGCAATCCGATGACAATCTGGCCGAACTGGCCAGTGGCTCCCGTAACCCCGATCATGGCATTCCTCGCGCCTGCGTTCACTCGGGACGGTATGTCGGGGTGCTCCGTCCCTCGGCCAGACGGCGCCGCTGCTTGGCACGGGGTTTCGCCGGGGCGGGGCGGGGGCGACCGGATTTCGGGCCGATGTGCGGACCTCTGCCCAAGCCTTCACCGTCTGTCGAACGCCAGGGCGTCGCCCGCAGCGGCATCCCGGACGACCCGCGTCCATTTGGATCTGGACCTCGGCGCCTGCCTGCGCCATGACGGAAGGCAAAGACGCATCGGAGGCATGTATGAGTTTCCTTAAATCGGTGCTGCGCGCCATCACATGGTGGGACGGGCAGACCTATGGCACTCAGATCTTCACCTCGCGCCATGGTGTGAAGGTTGGCGAGGACGAGTCCGGCAACGTCTATTACCAGACCAAGGACGACAGCAAACGCTGGGTAATCTTCAACGGCGAGGTCGAGGCGAGCAAGATCACGCCCGACTGGCACGGCTGGCTGCACAAGACCTTTGACGAGCCGCCGACGTTGCGGCCGCTGGTGCACAAGGTCTGGGAAAAGCCGCATATCGAGAACCTGAGCGGCACGCCGCTGGCCTATGCGCCGCCGGGGTCGCTGCGTCAGGCCGCGCCCGAGGCGCATCGCGAATACGAGGCCTGGTCGCCGGAATGATCCGTTCGGACCAAACCGCAATTCGGGCCGCAGGTGTCTGCGGCGGGAGTATCCATGTCTGAAAGCCCGGCCGAGATCATTGCCGGCGGCGTCACCCTGATCGTGGCCGCCGGTTTTCTGTTCTATACCACCCAGATTGCGGGCTCGATCGGCACGCAGGGCAATGGCTATCCCCTGACCGCAAGCTTCCGGTCGATCGAGGGCGTGGGCGTTGGCACCGACGTGCGGCTCGCCGGCGTCAAGGTCGGGACCGTCACCGACGTCAGCCTGAACCCCGAGACGTTTCGCGCCGACATGACCGTGAACGTGCAGGACACGATCACGCTGCCCGAGGACAGTTCGATCTCGATTTCGTCCGAGGGACTGCTCGGCGGGAATTTCGTCGAACTGGTGCCGGGCGGATCGCCGTTCAACCTCAACGCCGGAGACGAGATCGAGGACACGCAAGGCGCGCTCAGTCTGCTGGCGCTGCTGGCGAAGTTCGTCTCCTCCTCGGACAGCAACTGATGACCACGGTGCGGGCGATTGCCTTGGCGATGGCTGTCGGGGCGGGCGCTGCAGCCGGAGTATCGGTTCTGCCTGCTGGCAGGGCTGCGGCCGAGCAGGTGCTGCAGGTGCCGGCAACCAGTGCGCCATCGGCGACCTTGCGGGTGCTCGACAAGATCACCGGCGATACGACCGACCTTGAGATCGGGCGCGGCCAGACGCGGATGGTCGGCCGGTTGCAGATCGTTCTGGGCGATTGTCGGTTTCCCACCAACAACCCCAATTCCGATGCCTATGCCTGGCTCGAGATCCGTGACGATTCGCTGACAGGCACGGTGTTTTCGGGCTGGATGGTCGCCTCGTCGCCGGCGCTGAGCGCGCTTGACCACCCGCGCTATGACGTCTGGGTCTTGCGCTGCAACAATTCCTGAGGCGTCGGCACCGCGCCCGCCCGGTCGAAATCGGCATCGAGCCGCAACGCCTTTTCCAGCATCGCCCCATAGCGGCCGCGACTGATCTCGACCGCGCCGAGACTGGCCAGATGCGGGGTCAGGAACTGGGTGTCGAACAGCCGGAAGCCGCCCTGCCACAGCCGGTCGGTCAGATAGGCCAACGCGATTTTCGAGGCATCGGTCCGGCGCGAGAACATGCTTTCGCCGAAGAAGGCACCCCCCAAAGCCACCCCATAGACCCCGCCGACCAGCGCGTCGCCCTCCCAGACCTCGATCGAATGGGCCCGGCCGCGCGCGTGCAACGCGACATAGAGCGCGAATATCGTGGCGTTGATCCAGGTTTCCGACCGGTCGGCGCAGCCGGTGACAACACCGATGAAATCCAGGTTGGTGGTGATGCGGAACGGCTCGCGCAGCAGCACCCGGCGCAACGAGCGCGAGATATGAAAGCCGTCAAGCGGGAAGATGCCGCGACGTTCCGGGGCGAGCCAAAAGATCTCCTCGGCCTCGCGGCTTTCGGCCATCGGAAAAACGCCCGCCGCATAGGCGCGCAGCAACAGATCGGGGGTCAGGTCCTGCGACATGGCGCTGACCTTTCTGTGCCGCAGGTGTCGGCATCGGCCGTTTGAGCAACCCCTGCAGGACGGCAGTGGTGCGTGGCGCGATGGTGGGAAGCTGGCGTTGGCGGCGGGTTTGTTCGTCCGAAAACGGGCGCCATGCGCTCACCGACGCAATCCTGCGCGATCCCCGGTTCCTGACGACATCCGATCACCAGCTCCGGGGTCCGCTTCCTGTCGGCGTCCGGCCGGGCGGAACGATCCGCACGTCCAGACAGCTCATTCGAGATTTCCGGCCAGCCATTTCTCCAGCCAGTGGATGTCATAGCTTCCGGTCTGGATCGCAGGCTCGCGCAACAGCGCGTCGAACAGCGGCAGCGTCGTGTCGATGCCTTCGATCACCAGCTCGCTCAGCGCCCGCTGCAGCCGCGACAGCGCCTCGGGCCGGTCGCGGCCACGCACGATCAGCTTGGCGACCAGACTGTCGTAATAGGGCGGGATGGTATAGCCGCTGTAAAGCGCCGAATCCATCCGCACGCCAAGCCCGCCCGGGGCATGGTACATGCCGACGTTGCCGGGGCTCGGGGTGAAGTTCGGCAGTTTCTCGGCATTGATCCGCACCTCGATGGCGTGGCCCAGAACCTCGAGTTCGTCCTGCACGAAGGACATCGGCTCGCCCTGTGCGACGCGGATCTGCTCGCGGACCAGATCGACGCCGAAGACCGCTTCGGTCACCGGATGTTCGACCTGCAGGCGGGTATTCATCTCGATGAAAAAGAACTCGCCGTCCTCATAGAGGAATTCGATGGTGCCGGCGCCGATATAGTTGATGCCGGCCACCGCATCGGCACAGACCTTGCCGATGTGCGCGCGCATTTCGGCGGTGATCGCGGGGCCAGGGGCCTCCTCCATCACCTTCTGGTGGCGGCGCTGCAGCGAACAGTCACGCTCGCCCAGATGCACCGCGCGTCCCTTGCCGTCGCCAAAGACCTGAACCTCGATGTGGCGCGGCCGGGTCAGATATTTCTCGAGATAGACTTCGTCGTTGCCGAAGGCGGCCTTGGCCTCGGACCGGGCGGTCTGGAACGCGTGTTCAAGGTCATCTGCTGTCGGGGCAAGTTTCATGCCGCGGCCGCCGCCGCCGGCGGTTGCCTTGACGATCACCGGATAGCCGATCTGGTCGGCCACGATCCTTGCCGTTTCGACATCGGGCACACCGCCGTCCGAGCCGGGGACGCAGGGCACGCCAAGGGCCTTCATCGTCTCCTTGGCGGCAATCTTGTCGCCCATGACCCGGATGTGTTCGGCGGTCGGGCCGATGAAGGCAAGACCGTGATCCTCGACGATCTGGACGAAGCTGGCATTCTCGGACAGGAACCCATAGCCCGGATGGATCGCGTCGGCCCCGGTAATCTCGCAGGCCGAGATGATGTTGGGGAAGGCGAGATAGCTTTGCGAGGATGGCGGCGGGCCGATGCAGACGCTTTCGTCGGCAAGCCTGACATGCATGGCATCGCTGTCGGCGGTGGAGTGGACCGCGACCGACCGGATGCCCATCTCTCGGCAGGCCCGGATGACGCGGAGCGCGATTTCGCCCCGATTGGCGATCAGGATCTTCTGGAACATCACTCGATGATCATCAGGGGGGCGCCGAATTCGACCGGGGCGCCGTTTTCGATCAGGATGCGTTTCACCATGCCGGCCCGCGGTGCGGGGATCTGGTTCATGGTCTTCATCGCCTCGATAATCAGCAGGGTCTGGCCCTCCTCGACCAGGTCGCCGATGGCGACGAAAACCGGCGTGCCGGGTTCGGGCGAGAGATAGACGGTTCCGACCATGGGCGATGTGACGGCACCGGGCAGTTGCGCCGGGTCCTCGACCTCGAGGGCAGGGGCGGCGACAGGGGCCGGGGCCGGGGCGCCCGAGGGCGCGGCCATCATCTGCGGGGCCGCCGGAGCGGCAGGCGCGGCGGCGAAGTATTGCGGGACCGGAAACTGGCGCGAGACCTTGACGGTAAGATTGTCGTTGTCACCGTATTCGCGCTTCACCTCGAGCTCGGTGAGATCGTTGGCTCGAAGGAGCGCCGCGAGCGCCTCGATGAAGGCGACGTCCGCGTCCTGACTCTTGTTGGTCATATTGCCCTTGCCTCGTGTTGTCCGAAAACTGTCTTCCCTTAGCTGAAGGTGGCAGAGGAGGAAAGGGAAGGATAGGGTGCCAAACTGCGTGCGACCGACGCGGGCAACCAGGGATCAGGCCTGAATCCGCACGCAGGAGTATCCGTTGCCGGAAAGCCCGCGCGGGGTGACGGGTGCCCGGACCAGTATGTTCGGGGGTGCGAATCGCCGCCCGAGCGCTGGTTTCGGGCGGCCCCGGTGGTTCGCCGGGGGCACCCCGGTCCGGCTCAACTGCCGTCGTTGCAGGTGCCAAGGTCGCCGCCTGCGAACATCGGATTGTCCGGCTCGTACCAGATCTGTGCTGTCGGCGTGACCTCGACAATCTCGAGCAGGTCGAACTCTGAACTCGGGCGTTCCTTGCCGCGCACCACCAGAACGTCCTTGAAACACTGATGGTCGGCGCCGCGATACAGCGTCGGGCCATTGCCGAGCCCGTCGAACAGAAAGCCCTTGTTGGCCCCCGAGGATATGCCGGGCAGGGAACTGTCGCCGCCGGCCAGCGCCTCGACCACCGCGCAGGGGGCGAATGACCCGGCGCGCGTCACCGCATCGGCATAGAGCAGGGTCTGGACATAGCAGGTATGGGCCGCCTGGCTGGGCGGGGCACCATAGCGGGCGGTGAAAGACTTGGTCAGGGCTTGCGATCCGGCATCGGGCAGCGACCAGTGCCAGTTCGTGGTCCCGAGGATCCCCTTGACGTTCTCGCCCGCGCCGCTCGCCATCAGCCGCGAATAAAGCGGCACCACGATCTCGACCTGCTTGCCGTTGACCTGACGGTCGCGCAGCCCCGATTGCACGGCATTTGTCAGCGAGTTGACCATGTTGCCGCCGTAATGGTTCAGGATCAGCACATCGGCGCCCGACTCCATCGCCTGCTGGACGAAGTCCGAGAAATCGCTGGTATCGAGAGGTGTCAGAATATTGTCGACGGTCTGCCAGCCAAGCGCCTCTGTCGCGGCCTGGATCGATGCCTGCTGGGTCCAGCCCCAGGTATAGTCGGCGGTCAGATGGACGGCCTTGCGGTCGGCGCCGTACTGCTTGACCAGCACAGGCGCCAGCGCGGCGCCCGACATGTACGCGTTGAAAAACTGCCGGAAACCGTTCGCACGCTTGTTGCGCCCGGTGGTGTCGTTGGAATGGCTGAGCCCGGCCATGAAGATCACGCCTGCGTCCTGGCACAGATCCTGCACCGTGATCGCGACGTCCGAGGACGACCCGCCGGTGATCATGACCGCGCCGTCCTTGCCGATCATTCCCTTGACCGCGTCGCGCGCGGCGTCCGGGTCGGTCCGGGTGTCGCCGGCAACGAAGTCGACCTTGCGGCCGAGGATGCCGCTGCCGTCGAGGGCGGTCGATGAAAAGGTCGCAAGCATGCCGCCATCGCCGCCGCCGTTCAGATGTTCGACCGCAAGCTGCAGCGCGCGCAGCTCGTCATCGCCTTCGTCGGCATAGGGGCCGGTCTGTGGCACGGCAAACCCGAGCGTCACCGTCTTGCCACGCGGTTCGTTGGTGAAGGCGCGGGCGGTGCCGGTGAAGATCGTCGGCAGGGCCAGCCCTGCCGCGGCGGCCGCACCGCGACCGAGGGCACCGCGTCGTGTGAGGTTGCTTGCCGACATCCTATCCTCCCTCAAGTGCCCGACATTGCGGGGGAACTGCCCCGATGCCGGTGTGATCGAGGCCAGACTTTATCGGAGCCTCCAGGCAAACACGACAACAACCTCTTTCCGGCACGGCAATTTCGGTAAATAGTTTACAAAATGGCGGCGGGGATCGGTAAATTCACCCGCGCTGCGACGGGAAGCCCATGGAATGATGGAAGAACGCTGATGGCGCGGGGGTCTTTGACCGGCAGCCGGATCCGCGAGAGGCGGACGATGCAGGGCCGCAAGCAGGCGGATCTGGCGCGTTCGGTCGGCATCTCGCCGTCCTACCTCAATCTTATCGAACACAACCGCCGCAGAATCGGCGGCAAGCTGATCACCGACATCGCCCATGAACTGGGGGTGGAGCCGGCCGCGCTGACCGAGGGCGCCGAGGCGGCGCTGCTCGACGGTCTGCGCGAGGTGCTGGCCGATACAGAAAAGACCGACGAGGCGCTGTCGCAACTGGAGGAATTCGTCGGCCGGTTTCCCGTCTGGGCGCGGCTTCTGGTCGAAACGCGGCGGCGTGCCAGCGATCTGGAACATTCGGTCGAGGTGCTGTCGGACCGGATGGCCCACGATCCGTTCCTGTCGACCTCGCTGCACGAGGTGATCTCGACCGTCACCGCGATCCGCTCGACCGCGACGATCCTGGCCGAGACCCGCGATATCGACCCGCAATGGCGCGACCGGTTCCACCGCAACATGGCCGAGGAAAGCGCGCGGCTGGCCGAATCGGCCGAGGCGCTGGTGCGCTATCTCGACGAGGCGAGTTCGGTCGAGTTCGAGGCGTCGACCCCGCAGGAAGAACTGGACGGCTGGCTGCGCGAGTCGGGCTATCACGTCGCCGAAATGGAGCGCGCGCTGCCACCCGAGCCAGAGCGGCTGGTGGCGCACCAGCCGCGTCTGCGCAGCGCGGCCGCGCGTTCGCTGGCAGTGCGCTACCTGCGCCGCTATCGCCGCGATGCCGAACACATGCCGCTGGCGGCGTTTCTCGAAGCGGCGCTGCAGACCGGGTTCGATCCGGCGGCGCTGTCGGCGCGTTTCGGCGTCGATCTGGGGGCGGTGTTTCGCAGGCTCGCGGTCCTGCCGGCGGGGAAGGTCGGCGGGCAGATCGGGCTGGCGATCTGCGACGGGTCGGGCACACTGACCTTCCGCAAGTCGGTCGAGGGGTTCCAGTTGCCGCGGTTCTCGGCCGCCTGTCCGCTGTGGCCGCTCTACAAGGCGCTGGCACGTCCGATGGCGCCGGTCCGGCGGCGGGTCGAGATGGGCGGGCGGTCGCTGCACCGGTACCTGACCTATGCGATCTGCCAGCCAAGCCAGCCCGCGGGGTTCGACGGGCCGCAGGTGCTCGAGGCCGCGATGCTGATCCTGCCCGAGGGTCTGTCCGAACTTGGCGCGAGCGAGCCGCTGCTGGGCATCGGCACCTCGTGCCGGATCTGCCCGCGGGCCGGCTGCGCCGCGCGGCGCGAACCTTCGATCATGGCGGAGGCGTTTTGACTCGGTTCCCCGAACCGGCAATAGTACTGTTTGCAACGGATCGTCCGGGGGGCGCGCGGTTCGATGTGGGGGAGTTCAATGAACAAGCGTGTGTTGCTGGTCGAAGATGAGCCGAACATCATCGAGGCCATCCGTTTTATCCTGTCCCGCGACGGCTGGACGGTCGAAACCCATCTGGATGGGGCAACCGCGGTCGATATGGTGACAGCCGCCGCACCCGATGTGCTGGTGCTCGATGTCATGCTGCCCGGCAAGTCGGGGTTCGAGATCCTGAAGGAATTGCGCGCGCTGTCTGCGACGGCCGCCCTGCCGGTCTTGATGCTGACCGCCAAGGGGCAGGGGCGTGACCGCGAACTGGCCGAACGCTATGGCGTGACGCGCTACATGACCAAACCGTTTTCCAATGCCGAGGTGCTCGAGGCGGTGAACGCGCTCCAGACCGGCGGGCGCTAGCGGCGATGGCCGGCGGCGCGGATCCCCGGACCCGTGCGCCGCTGCGCGGCAGCGCAAGCGCGGGCCAACGCGTCGCTTCCGACGCCGGGCGGGTGGCGGCGGGCGCCGCCGATGGCACGTCGCCGCCGACGCTGTTTGTTGCACGCGATCTCTATCGCCGGCGGCGGATCATGGATGCGGCCCGCCTGCTGCCTGCCTTCGGCACGGTGCTGGTGTTGCTGCCGATCCTGTGGGCGCGCGAACACGGGACCGCGAATGGCGCGGTCTATCTGTTCCTCGTATGGGCCGTGCTGGTGCTGGCAGCGGCGATCCTGGCGCGGCGGCTGTCCGAACCGTTGCGCGAACGCGGGCAAGCGGGACGCGTTACCGATCTGCGCTCCGGTCCGGTGCCGGGGGCGGCGGATGGCGCGCCGCCTGACGAGGACGGCGGTGGCGGGGAGGCCGGCTGAATGGCCTTCAACGTGCTGCTGCTGATCTCGCTGACCTATGTCGCCTTCCTGTTTCTGGTGGCGGCGATGGCCGATGCCCATGCCCGGCGCGTTGGCGGCGGCTGGCTGCGCCGGCCGCTGGTCTATACCCTGTCGCTGTCGGTCTATTGCACGGCCTGGACCTTCTATGGTGCGGTCGGCTATGCGGCGCGCTCTGGCCTTGAATACCTGACGATCTACCTCGGCCCGACGCTGGTCTTCGTCGGCTGGTGGCTATTGCTGCGCAAGCTGGTGCGGGTCGGGCAGGCGCAGCGGATCACCTCGATCGCCGACATGATCTCGTCGCGCTATGGCAAGTCGAACTGGCTCGGGGTGTTGGTCACCACGCTCGCCGTCGTCGGCACCACACCCTATATCGCGCTGCAACTGCAATCGGTGACGCTGGCCTTCGGCGTCTTCGCCTCGGGCGAAGACGAGCTCTGGTCGCCGGCAAATCCGGCCTCGACCGGGCTTTGGGTCGCGGGGGGGCTGGCGCTCTTTACCATCCTGTTCGGCACCCGAAACCTCAACAGCAATGAACAGCACCATGGCGTGGTGATGGCGATTGCGGTCGAGGCTGTGGTGAAGCTCGCCGCCCTGCTGTCGGTGGGGATTTTCGTGGTCTGGGGGCTGGCCGACGGACCGGTCGACATCCTCGCCCGGATCGAACAATCGCCGATTGCCGAATGGCAGATCGAGCCGACCCGCTGGGCCGGGCTGATCTTCACCTCGGCCGCCGCGATCCTGTGCCTGCCGAGGATGTTCCAGATCATGGTGGTCGAGAACGCCGACGAGGCGCATCTGGCCGTCGCCTCCTGGGCCTTCCCGCTCTACCTGTGTCTGATGAGCCTGTTCGTTGTGCCGATTGCCGTCGTCGGGCTCGAACTGCTGCCGGCGGGCGCAAACCCCGACCTCTTCGTGCTGACGCTGCCGCTTGGGCAGGGGCGCAACGGGCTGGCGGTTCTGGCCTTTCTTGGCGGCTTCTCCTCGGCCACCTCGATGGTGATCGTCGCGGCGCTGGCGCTGGCCACGATGGTGTCGAACCACATCGTGATGCCGCTCTACCTGTCGACCCGGCGCGACGGGCCGACGATGGCGGGCGACGTGCGCGGGCTGGTGCTGCGCGCGCGCCGCTTTGCCATCGGGGGCGTGCTGGGACTTGGCTATTTCTATTACCGCTTCTCGGGCGGGACCGAGGCGCTGGCTTCGATCGGGCTGATCTCGTTCATCGGCGTCATACAGGTGCTTCCGGCGCTGCTCGGCGGGCTGTTCTGGCGCGGCGGCAACCGGGCCGGGGCGGGGGCCGGGCTGATCGTCGGCTTCGCGATCTGGCTTTACACCCTGTTCCTGCCAAGCTTTGGCGCCGCCGGGCCGGTCGGGCCCGAGCTGATTGCCCATGGTCCCTTCGGGATCGCCTGGCTGCGGCCCCAGGCGCTGTTCGGGATCGAGGGCATCGACCCGCAGATGCACACGGTGTTCTGGTCGATGCTGCTGAACACCGCCGCCTATTGCTTCTTTTCCATCGCGACCTTCCCGACCCCGTTGGAGCGGTTGCAGGGCGCGCAGGTGGTCAATGTCTTCGAACACACCCTCGGCGCCCGCGGCTGGTCGCGTGGCAATGCCGCGGCCGAAGACCTGCTGATGATGGCGCAGCGCATTCTTGGTTCGGCCGAGGCGCAGGCGCTGTTCCATGCCGAGGCGATGGCCCAGGGCAAGGCGGGCTATCTGCCCGACACCACGCCCGATTTCCTCGACCGGCTGGAGCGCGAGCTGTCGGCAAGTGTGGGCGGGGCCACCGCACATGCCATGGTCGGCCAGATCGCCGGCAATTCGGCGGTGCTGGTCGAAGACCTGATGCGGGTCGCAGACGAGGCGCAGCAGATCCTCGAATATTCGAACCGGCTGGAAAGCCAGTCCGAGGAGCTGTCCCGCACTGCACGGCAACTGCGCGAAGCCAACCAGAAGCTGACCGAGCTGTCGATCCAGAAGGATGCGTTTCTCAGCCAGATCAGCCACGAGCTGCGCACCCCCATGACCTCGATCCGCGCTTTCGCCGAGATCTTGCGCGAGGGCGGGCTCTCGGGCGACGAACACACGCGCTATTCCGGCATCATCCACGACGAGTCGATCCGCCTGACCCGGTTGCTCGACGACCTGCTCGACCTCAGCGTGCTCGAGAATGCGCAGGTCAGTCTGACGCTCGGATTGGTGCGGCTCTCCGACCTGCTCGACCGCGCGGTGGCGGCCTCGGGTGCGGTGACCGAGGTCGGCCGCACCCGCGCGCTCGCGATCGAGCGCGACCGCAGCGCGGAAGAGGCCGTGCAGCTGATGACCGATGCCGACCGGCTGACCCAGGTCTTCATCAACCTGATCGGCAATGCGCGGAAATACTGCGATGCGCCCGCGCCGGTGCTGCGGATCGGGGTGCGGCGGGCGGATGACCGGGTGATCGTCGATTTCATCGACAATGGTTCGGGGATTCCCGAACGCAGCCAGGCGATCATTTTCGAGAAGTTCTCGCGGCTGTCCGATCAGGCGGCGGCGGGCGGCGCGGGCCTCGGGCTGGCAATCTGCCGCGAGATCACGCAACGGCTTGGCGGGACGATCGAATACCTGCCGGGTCAGGGCGGCGCCGCGTTCCGGGTCGAGGTGCCGCTGGCATCGAGCAAGCCGCAGGTGCGCGCGGCGCAGTAACCATCCCTGCCGATGCCCGACCGGACTTAACGCTTTGCCAAGACAAGTCTGCAAGATCTGTGGGGGCATGTCCCGGTCCCTGTCCGGGGCCGGGCAACGGATTGGCAAGATGGACAAGGCGACCGGACAATCGGTGTTGCGGCGGATGGCCGGGGCGGGGCGCAACCGGGCGCCCGACGCGCGGGCCGTCCTTCCGGCCCGGGCATTGTCGAGCGCGCTGGCCAAGGCCGCATCGTCGGTCGTGTCCATCGCGGTGCGGGTGACCAGTTGTTCGGAACGCATCGCCTCGCTGTCCGACCTGCTTGAAACGCTGCCCGAACGCGGTCTGCTGGCGCTGCTCGAGGGGCCGGAGGATGGCCAGGGGATCGCGGTCTTCGATTTCGGCCTGCTGTCGGCGGTGGTCGAGATGCAGATGACCGGCGCCCTGTCGCCCGGCACGCCGCCGCCCCGCCGGGTGACGCGCACCGATGCGGCACTGGCGGCCGACCTGATCGACGCCGTGTTGATCGGGTTCGAAACCGCACTGCTCGGGCGGGAGGAGTCGCGATGGGCCTCGGATTTCGGCTATGCCAGCCATGTCGAGGATCTGCGCCCGCTCGGGCTGATGCTGGAGGATGTGGATTACCGGATCTTCGGGCTGTCGGTCGATATCGAATCGGGCGGCCGCAAGGGGCAGTTCGTGCTGGCCTTGCCGGCACGCGGCCGCGGGCCGATCCGGATGCCGCCCGATGCCGGTGAGGGCACAGCGGCGGAAGATCCTGACGAGGGCCTGTGGCGCAGGGCGCTGGAAGACAGCGTTCGGGACGGCGACGTGCGCCTCGATGCGGTGTTGCACCGGATCCGGCTGCCGATCTCGACAATTGCCAACCTGCGCCCGGGCGACGAACTGCCAATCCCGTTTGCGGCCATCGACCGCGTCCAGTTGACCGCCGGGGGGCTCCAGGGGTTTGGCCGCTGGCGGCTGGGACAGAGCCACGGCCACAAGGCGCTGCGCCTTGGCCAGGACGGTGGGGCGCTGCAGGGCAACCTGCCGCGCGACGACAGAGTGGGCCATGGCTGTGCCGCCGAAGCATCGCGGGATGCCGTACCGCTGCGTGACATCACGCCGGGAGGGGCCGAGGATGCGCAGATCGCACCGGCAGCCCGGGCCGCGAAATCCACAACCCCGGTATCCCAGGGCGGCGGTCCGGCGCCAAATGCCGGAAGCGATGGGGCAGGCGCCATCCCCGATGCGCAGGCTACAACCGCTGCAAGCCCCGGAAATGCGCCCGAGGAGGGCGCGGGCGCGCTGGAAGGCGACAGGTGATCCGGCGCGGATTCTTTCAGGCGCAACGGCGCGGGCGGCGCGGCAGGGCGCGCGGCCCCAAAGCGGTCACCCGCGGCTTGCCGCCTCGATCATCGGACGCAGGTGGTCGAGCTGATAGCCGGCACGACCAGCCTTCGCCATCAATTCGTCCACCGGGGCGGTTCCCGCCATCAGCAGCAACCAGACGATGGTCGAGCGCGTGCCGGATTGGCAATAGGCCAGAACCGGCCCCTCGGCCTGGTCCAGCGCGGCATGCTGGCGGGCAACATTGTCGGCGGTAAAGTCGCCGGGCAGCACCGGATTGACGACAAAGGTCAGCCCGGCCGCCTCGGCCGCGGCCTGCATCGACGCTGCGCGCAGGGCGGGCGGAACCTCGATATCCGGTCGGTTGCAGATCAGGGTTCGAATGCCGGCCGCCGCAATCGCCGGGATGTCCTCGGGCGCGATCTGGGGTGAAACGGCATAGGCGGGGGTAATGCTGCGCATGTCCATTCCGCCTTGAACGACGACCAAACGAGAGCGTCAAGAGCCATGGCTTGATTTGCGTCAAAGACGCCGGCAAACTCGGCAGATTAGCGTGTCAAACCACCCTGAGCGATCAGGAAATAGCCGGGAGGAGCAGGCGATGACGGACATTCTGGCACGCAAGGCCCAACTGCAGGACCGTCTGGAAGCATTGCAGGTACGGCTGCTGGAGATCGACGCCGAGCTCGACAGTCACCAGTCGCGCGACTGGGAGGAGCTGGCCGTGGAACGCGAGGGCGACGAGGTGCTCGAAAGCGAGGGTCGCGCCGGCAAGGCCGAGATCCTGGCGATCCGCGCCGCACTCGACCGGATCGACAACGGCAGCTATGGCGACTGCGTGCGATGCGGCGAGCCAATCTCGGAACCGCGGCTCGACCTGCTACCCTTCACCCCGTTCTGCGCGGATTGCGCCCACACGGTCGAGAAGTAGCCTCGGGTCGTCGGCTGTTCCGTCTCAACTCAGGAAAATGCCGACGATCACCATCATCAGCCCCAGCGCCGAGACCAGCAGCGAGGCGAGGTTGAGGGCGACGACCTTTTGCAGCCGTGCCTTCAGCGCCGCCTCGTCTAGGCCCTGCGCCTTGGCGCGCGCCACGGTCAGGATGCAGCCCATCAGACCGAGCAATCCCAGAACCGATACTGCCGCCCCGGCCCAGATCAGATACTCCATCGTCGCCTCCGCCGAACGCCCGCATTCGCGCTATCGTCAACCGGCCGGGGATGCAACCGCTCTTGCGGGCCGGCCCCGGTCTGGCTAGGACGTGGCCCCGGCCCGGGTTCCGGGCCGAACCGCAAGCAAGGGGCAGGGTGCATGAGCGATACGACCACCAACTTTGGCAACAAGGGCTCGGACGACGCGACTTACGGCGTTGCTGCGGCAGAGTTGCGCCAGTTCATCGAGCGCTATGAGCAACTGGAAGTCGAGAAAAAGCAGATCGCCGACGACCAGAAAGAGGTCATGGCCGAGGCCAAGGGGCGCGGCTATGACACCAAGGTGCTGCGCAAGGTCATCGCGCTGCGCAAGCGCGACGCCGACGACATCGCCGAGGAAGAGGCGGTGCTGGAGATGTACAAGGCCGCGCTCGGCATGGTCTGAGGCGGATCACACCGTAAAATCAGGTATCTGGGCGGCGATCTTCGCGTAAATGTCGAGCGGCGTCAGACCCTCGGCCCGGTATGTGGCAAGCGCGCGCGCGTCGTCGCGCTTGGCCAGCCGGCGGCCGGCCGCATCGCGGATCAGCGCATGATGGTGGTATCGCGGCGTCGGCAGGCCGAGCAGCGCCTGCAGCAACACGTGGATCGCTGTGGCGTCAAACAGGTCCTGACCGCGCACCACATGGGTGATGCCTTGATGGGCGTCATCGACCACGACTGACAGGTGATAGGACGTGCCCATGTCGCGGCGTCCCAGAACCACGTCGCCGATCTGGTGGATCAGGGTGTCGGGCAGCACGCCGATGGACCCGTGTTCCGCGCCAGGTCCGGATCCTTCCTCAACAAATCCAACCTCACCAACGGCTTCAGCCGCCTTTCTCATGTCAAGTCTCAGCACCGCGTCCGCAGGCAACGGGCCACGCCGGTCCGCCCCGCGGCAGGTGCCGGGATAGACCAGCCCATCGGGACCGTGGACAGGCCCCGCGCCTTCCTGCGGGGCGCTCGCCGCGGCCTCGATATCGCGGCGCCGGCAGGTGCAGGGGAACAGCAGGCCCCGGTCCCACAGTGCGGACAGCGCCGCGCGATAGGCCGGCAGGCGGTCGGATTGGCGCAGCACCGGCCTCGGCCAGTCGAGCCCCAGCCAGCGCAGGTCGTCGAATATCTGTGCATCCCATTCCGGGCGGGCGCGGCCTTGGTCGATGTCCTCGATCCGCAGCAGGAACGTCCCGCCGGCGTCACGTGCCAGCCTGTGGGCCAGCAGCGCCGAATAGGCATGGCCGAGGTGCAGCGGACCTGTGGGAGATGGGGCGAACCGGGTCTTCATGCCGGTGCGGCATCGGGGGCAAGGACCGGGCGGATCGAGGGCAGCGACTGCAACCGGCCGTCGGACAGGCGCCGGGTGATCAGCTTCAACACCGCCAGCCCGAAGGACGGGTCCTGGAAATAGAGCCGCAGGAAGGTCGCCTCGTCCACCGAATGGATCCGGCCCGCCTGCGAACAACTGGCGCTGGCGCTGCGTTCCTTGGCATCGGTGAAGAACGAGATTTCGCCGAAGATCTCGCCTGCGCCGAGCCGGATCCCAAGCTCATCGAGCAGGACCTCGCCCGAGGCGATGTAATAGAGCCTGTCCGGGCGGTCGCCGCGGGAAAAGATCCGCTCGCCCGGGACCATCGCCTGCGCGCGGCTGTAGGCCTTGATCAGCGAGAAATCCGGCGGATCAGCTCGCCGTGCCGCCGTGACCTTGCGACGAAGCTGCAGGATCTGCCCGACCCGCCACAGGTTGAAGGGCAGCAGCACGAGTTCAAGCGCCAGAAGCGGCCAGAGACCGAGCAGGCTGGTGTAGGCGATGAAGAACAGGCCCGAGGCGATCGCCGCCAGCCGAAGTGGCAGCATGGTCTTCATGGCATAGGCTGTCAGGGTGAAGGCCGATCCGGCCCAGCCTATCATTTCCACCGGGTCCAGCATCCAATCGTCCTCCCTTTTCCTGGGGTTATCGGATGCCCGTGGGCGGGCGGTCAAGCGATTGGCCGGCACAGGGGGCAGGCCACCCGCCCGCCGGGACGGGCAGGAGGACGCCGGGGTCAGCTTTCGGCGGGATCGGCCAGTTGCCGCGATGCGTCCGGTTTGGCGCAGGCAGCGAGCCAGCCCTGCCAGGCCTCCTTGGCGCGGTCGGTATAGGCCTTGTAGCGCTCCTTGCGGCCACGCCGGCCGCCGCGGGCATCGATCGGGCGGAACAGGCCGAAGTTGACGTTCATCGGCTGGAAGGTCTTTGCATCCGCGCCGCCGGTGATGTGGCTCAGCAGCGCGCCCATGGCGGTGTCCTCGGGCACCGGCGGCAGCGACAGGCCCAGCACCTCGGCCGCGGCAAGCCGGCCCGCCAGCAGCCCCATGGCGGCACTTTCGACATAGCCCTCGACCCCGGTGATCTGGCCGGCAAAGCGCAGATGCGGTTTCGATTTCAGCCGCATCTGGCTGTCGAGCAGTCGGGGCGAATTCAGGAACGTGTTGCGGTGGATGCCGCCAAGACGCGCGAACCGGGCCTCGGTCAATCCTGGAATCATACGGAAAACAGAGGTTTGCGAGCCGTATTTCATCTTTGTCTGGAAGCCGACGATATTGTAGAGCGTTCCCAGCGCGTTGTCGCGGCGCAGCTGCACCACGGCACAGGCCTTTTCATCCGGCTTGTGGCTGTTGGTCAGCCCGATCGGTTTCATCGGACCGAACCGCAGGGTCTCGCGGCCGCGCTCGGCCATGACCTCAATGGGCAGGCAGCCGTCGAAATACTGCGCCGTCTCGCCATCGTGAAACTCGGTCTTTTCGGCGGCGAGCAGCGCGTCGATGAAGGCCTCGTATTCCTCGCGCGTCATCGGGCAGTTGAGGTAGGCTGTGCGCTCCTCCTCGGTCTCGCCCTTGTCATAGCGCGACTGCATCCAGGCCACGTCCATGTCGACCGACTCGAAATGCACGATGGGCGCAATGGCGTCGAAAAAGGCGAGCGCATCCTGCCCGGTCTCGGCCGCAATCGCCTCGGCCAGCGCGCCCGAGGTCAGCGGGCCGGTGGCGATGATCGTGGGGCCGTCTGCGGGCAGGGCCGTCACCTCGCCCTCGGCCACGGTGACCAGCGGGTGGCTGCGCAGCCGGTCGGTCACGGCCTGCGAGAACAGGTCGCGGTCGACCGCCAGCGCGCCGCCTGCGGGCAGCGCGTGGGTGTCGGCCGTCGCCATGATCAGCCCGTCTGCCACCCGCATCTCCCAATGCAGCAGTCCGACGGCGTTGTTCTCGTCGTCGTCCGAGCGGAAGGAATTGGAACAGACCATCTCGGCCAGATTGCCGGTGCGGTGGGCGAAGGTGCCGGTGTGGGGGCGCATTTCATGCAGGACGACAGGTACGCCCATGCGGACGATCTGCCAGGCGGCCTCGGATCCGGCCAAGCCGCCGCCGATGATATGAATGGGATGTGTCATTCCGGGGATCTAGGCGATCGGTGGGCGATTGGGAAGCGGGCTGCGCCGCGGGATTGCAGGTTTCACGCGCGCGCCCGTGGGCGCGGGACGTGAAACCTGGGGTCCCGGCCACGGGCGGAACAGGTGCGGCCGGGATCGAACCGGGACTCTGCCATGCCGTTGTCGTTCGCCAGACAGGTGACAGACCAGAGCTTACGCGGGCTCGCCCTCGTCGTCCTCGGTTCCGTTTTCGGTCCCGTCTTCGACAATCCTCGCGACCGTCACGACCTCTTCGCCCGCGGCGGTATGGAAGACCTTGACCCCGCCTGCGCCGCGCGAGCGGAACGAGATGCCTTCGACCGGGCAGCGGATCGACTGGCCGGTCGAGCTGGCCAGCATGATCTGGTCGTCGATCTCGACCGGGAAGCAGGCAACCAGAGCCCCGCCGCGCATGGCGCGGTCGATTGCGACCACACCCTGGCCCCCGCGTCCGCGCACAGGATAATCGTGGCTCGACGAGATCTTGCCCGATCCCTTGGCGGTGATGGTCAGGATCAGGTCCTCGGCTGCCGACATCTCGGCATAGCGTTCCTGGCTCAACTGGCCTTCGGCGGCGGCGTCCTCTTCCTCGTCGATCTCGGCTTCGACCTCGATCTCTTCCTCGACATTGCCGGCCATCAGGCGGCGCTGCTTGAGATAGGCGGCACGTTCGCCCGGGCTGGCCTCGAAATGGCGGATCACCGACATCGAGACCACCTCGTCGCCCGCGCCGAGCCGCACGCCCCGCACGCCGACAGAACTGCGGCTGTTGAACACGCGGACATCGGTGCTGGGGAAACGGATCGCCCGGCCTGCCTTGGTCACCAGCATCACGTCGTCATCTTCGGAACAGATGCGGGCGTTGATCAGGCGGGTCTCGGCATGTTCATCCTCGAACTTCATCGCGATCTTGCCGTTGCGCATGACGTTGGTGAAATCCGACAGCTTGTTGCGCCGCACGGTACCGGCGGAGGTGGCGAAGACGATCTGCAGGTCGTCCCAATCCTCCTCGGCGCGGTCGACCGGCATTATTGCGGCAATCGAAACGCCGGGCGGGATCGGCAGGATGTTGACGATGGCCTTGCCGCGCGCGCCGCGACCGCCCGCAGGCAGGCGCCAGGTCTTGAGCTTGTAGGCCATGCCATCGGTGGTGAAGAACAGAAGCTGGGTATGGGTATTGGCGACGAAGAGCGTGGTCACCACGTCGTCGTCTTTCAGCGCGCCACCCGACAGCCCCTTGCCGCCGCGCCGCTGGGCGCGGAAATCGGTCAGCGGCGTGCGCTTGATATAACCCGTCTGGGTGACGGTGACGACCATGTCCTCACGCTCGATGAGGTCCTCGTCCTCCATGTCACCGGCCCAGTCGGCGATCTCGGTGCGGCGGGGGACGGCGAATTGGGCGCGGATATCGCGAAGTTCTTCGGCGATGATGGCAAGGATCCGTTCGCGCGAGCGCAGGATCTCGAGATAGTCGCGGATCTTTCCGGCCAGTTCCTGCAGTTCGTCGGTAACTTCCTTGACGCCCATCGCGGTCAGCCGCTGCAGCCGCAGATCAAGGATGGCGCGGGCCTGAACCTCGGAAAGGTTGTAGGTCCCGTCCTCGTTCATCGTGTGGCTCGGGTCGTCGATTAGCCGGATATAGTCGGCGATGTCGGAGGCGGGCCAGCGCCGGGTCATCAGCCGTTCGCGGGCCTCGGCGGGGTCGGCCGAACTGCGGATCGTGGCGACGATCTCGTCGACGTTCGACACCGCGACGGCAAGGCCGCAGAGGATATGGCTGCGCTCGCGGGCGCGCCGCAGTTCAAAGGCGGTGCGCCGCGCCACGACCTCTTCGCGGAAATCGAGGAATGCGGTCAGGAAGTCGCGCAGTGTCAGCTGCACCGGCCGGCCGCCGTTCAGCGCCAGCATGTTGCAGCCGAACGTGGTCTGCATCGGCGTAAAGCGCCAGAGCTGGTTCAGGACCACGTCGGGGGTCGCGTCGCGCTTCAGCTCGATCACCACGCGCACGCCGATGCGGTCGGATTCGTCCTGAATGTGGGCGACGCCCTCGATCCGCTTGTCGCGGACCATCTCGGCGATCTTCTCGATCATGGTCGCCTTGTTGACCTGATAGGGGATCTCGTCGAGGATGATCGCCCAGCGGTCCTTGCGAAGCTCCTCGAACCGGGTCTTGGCGCGCAGGATCACGCTGCCGCGGCCTTCGAGATAGGCCTTGCGGGCGCCGGAACGGCCCAGCATCACGCCGCCGGTCGGGAAATCGGGGCCGGGGACGTATTCGATCAGCTGTTCCGAGGTCAGATCCGGGGTCTCGATCAGCGCCAGCGTCGCGTCGATCACCTCGCCCAGGTTGTGCGGCGGAATATTGGTCGCCATGCCGACGGCGATACCGCCCGCACCATTGACCAGCATGTTGGGAAAACGCGCGGGCAGGACGGTCGGTTCGCGGTCCTTGCCGTCGTAGTTGTCCTGAAAATCGACCGTGTCCTTGTCGATGTCGGCCAGCAGGAAGGCCGCCGGCTTGTCCATGCGGACCTCGGTGTAACGCATGGCCGCCGCGTTGTCGCCGTCCATGGAGCCGAAGTTGCCCTGACCGTCGAGCAGCGGCAGCGACATCGAGAACGGCTGCGCCATCCGCACCAGCGCGTCATAGATCGCGCTGTCGCCGTGCGGGTGGTATTTGCCCATCGTGTCGCCCACGGGGCGGGCCGACTTGCGATAGGGCTTGTCGTGGGTGTTGCCGGTCTCGGACATGGCATAGAGGATGCGCCGGTGCACGGGCTTGAGCCCGTCGCGCAGATCGGGGATCGCGCGGGACACGATCACGCTCATCGCGTAATCGAGGTAGGACGTCTTCATTTCTTCGGCGATCGAGATCGAGGGCCCGTCGTAGCTGGGTCGATCTGGGCGGTTTGCATCGCCGTTGTCGCCGTCGTCCGGAATCTCGGGGGTGTCAGTCATTCTCGGCCTGTTTTTTTGGCGAACGCCATATCTTGTTGGCGCATACTAGCCGATCCGCGAGATCAGGTGCAATGCCGCCGAGAGCCTCGTTCTGGCAGCCGCTGGATTTGAGTGACAACAGTTTGTTTTCATTGATAAGTTACTGCAAGCTGGCATCCTGCATCTGTACGGTATCAACGGAGGCAGAACCGCAGTGAGCGAAACCGAACTGATGTTGCGCGGCTATGGGCTTACGACCGCCGAAATTTTCTATCGGATGCCCGATTTCCGCAACGTCCTGAACACTTTCATCTGGCAGGACTATGACCTTGCCCCGGACCACCCGAAACTGTTCCAGTTCATCGAATTCTGGCAGGAAAAGATCGAAGGTCCGCTGCATTCGGTGCGCTTCGTCCACCGGCGCGAGATTGCGCCGGGGGAATGGCGCAACGTGACGGGCGAGTTCACCCTGCACTGAGGCCGGGCCTCAGCCGCGGCGGGCAATGGCAATCCAAAGCCAGACGAGGCCGAGGCACAGGATCAGGTTGATGTTGGCCAGCGACAGGCCGAGGACCTGCAGCCCGACCTCGTCGCAGCGGATGATCGGCGAGGGCGTCGAGAAATCGAGCAGGTCGGCCCCTGAAAGGCCGCTGAGGTTCTGGCCGCCGGTGCAGTCGGTCGGGCCGGCCCAGAACTTGCGTTCGACCCCGCTGTGATAGAGCGCAATGCCGGCGCCGACGAGGGCGGTTGCGGCCGCGGCGAGCGGCAGCAGCCGGCCGGGCACGGCAAAGGCCAGCGCGGCGAGCACGATCAGGACGGCATGGGGCCATCGCTGCAGCAGGCACAGATGACAGGGCAGGAAACCCAGCACGTATTGCACGTAGAAGGCGCCAAGAAGCGTTGCCGCCGAGGCGGCGCCAGCGGCGAGGGTCAGGTAGCGGCGGGACAGGGTCAAAGGTATTTCACCAGCACGAAGCCGCCGACCAGAACGATCACGAAAACAGTGAGCACCAGGCCGAGGCGTTTTTCGATGAAGCCGCGGATCGGTTCGCCGAATTTCCACAGCAGCGCCGCCACCAGGAAGAAGCGGCCGCCGCGGGCGACGATAGAGGTTATGAGGAAGGTCGCAAAGGGTAACCCGGTCCAGCCTGACATGATCGTGATGACCTTGTAGGGGAAGGGGGTCAGCCCGGCGATCAGCACCGCCCAGAAACCGAAGTCGTTGAATTTCTGGTTGAAGGCATCGATCTGGTCGCCCTTGCCAAGGCTTTCGAGGATCGGCCTTCCGATCTGTTCAAAGGCGAAGGCGCCGATGAAATAGCCGAGGATCCCGCCGAGTACCGAGGCGACCATGGCGACCCCTGCGATCAGGAAGGCGCGGTCGCGCCGGGCGATGATCATCGGTATCATCAGCACGTCGGGCGGGATCGGGAACACCGAGCTTTCGATGAAGGCGACGGCTGCCAGTGTCCAGAGCGCATATGGACCGGAGGCCAGAGAGATCGTCCGGTCATAAAGTCGTCGAAACATCGATATTCTTTCTGTCATGCTTGCGGTGCAAACATCACCGGGAATCACGCCGGGTCAAGCGGAAGGGGATGCGATGAAATGGCAGGGACGGCGCGGCAGCCGCAATATCGAGGATCGGCGCGGCAGTCGCGGTGGGGCTGCCCGCATTGGCGGCGCCGGTGGAATCGGTGTTCTGGTGATCGTGCTGATCGGCTGGTTCCTCGGGGTCGACACCTCGTTTCTGACCGACCCGCAGGGCGGGGCCCCGGTTTCGCAGACGGGATACCAGCCCGCGGGCCAGGACGACGCCGCGGCGCAGTTCGTCTCGGTGGTGCTGGCCGATACCGAACAGGTCTGGTCGGGCATTTTCGAAAGCCAGCTCGGGCAGCGCTATGACCCGCCGGTGCTGGTGCTGTTCTCGGGGGTGACGCCCTCGGCCTGCGGCAATGCCTCGGGCGCGACCGGGCCGTTCTATTGCCCGGTCGATCAGAAGGTCTATCTCGACACCGCCTTTTTCGCCGAACTGCGTCAGCGGTTCGGTGCGAACGGCGACTTTGCCGCCGCTTATGTGGTGGCCCACGAGGTCGCGCATCACGTTCAGGACGAGCTTGGCATCCTCGGCAAGACAACCGACCTGCGCCAGCGGGTCAGCGAGGCAGATTCGAACGCCATCTCGGTGATGGTCGAATTGCAGGCCGATTGCCTGTCCGGGGTCTGGGCGCGGGCGGCGCAATCGCAGCTTGGCACGCTGGAACGCGGCGATCTGGAGGAAGCGCTGAACGCCGCGGGACGGATCGGAGACGACACGCTGCAGCGCCAGTCCGGCCGCGTGCCGCGCCCCGACAGCTTTACCCACGGCAGTTCCGAGCAGCGCCAGCGCTGGTTTGCCCAAGGCTATCAGAGCGGCGATATCGGAGGTTGCGACACCTTCGGGGCAAGTGCGCTCTAGTCGGCCGACGCGGTCGTTTCATGGGGAGCATGCATGGGGGCCATGCCGTGATCTCGGGTTGCAAACCGGGGACGTCGCATCGCATAGGAGGTCATCCAGCGTGAACATCGGAGAACCCTGTCCATGACCGTCCTCATTTGTGGTGCCGGGATTTCCGGCCTGACCCTCGGACTGAGCCTGCATCAGATCGGCGTGCCGTTTCGCATCATCGAGGCGATTGCTGAGCTGCGCCCGCTCGGCTTTGGCATCAACCTGCAGCCCCACGCGGTGCGCGAATTGTACGATCTGGGGCTGGAGGCGGGGCTGGATGCCGCCGGCATTCCGACCGCCGAGATCGCCTATTTCAACGCCAAGGGGCAAAAGATCTGGGACGAACCGCGCGGCATCGCCGCCGGCTATGCCTGGCCGCAGTATTCGATCCACCGTGGTGCGCTGCAGATGCTGCTGCACAATACGCTTTTGAAGCGCTGCGGCCCGAAAGCGATCCTGGGCGGCGCCAAGGTCAGCGAATGGTACGAGACCCCGCACGGGATCGAGGTGGTGTTGACCGACCATGCGGTCGGGGCGGAACTCGGCCGCGAGCGGGGCAGTGTGCTGGTGGCCTGCGACGGCGTGCAGTCGACGATCCGCAGCACGATCTTTCCCGAACAGGGCCAGGCCAACCTGCGCCGATCGATGATGTGGCGCGGGCTGGTACGGGGCAAACGCTTTCTCGACGGCCGCACCATGACGATCAGCGGGGCCAAGGGCGCCAAGTTCGTCGCCTATCCGGTCGCCGACAGCGGCAAGGAAGGCAGCCTGATCAACTGGATTGCCGATATCGACAAGCCGATGGACCGCGACTTCACCCGTCAGGACTGGAGCCGTCGTGGCAAGGTCTCGGACGTGCTGCCGACATTCGCGGACTGGCATTTCGACTGGCTCGACATCCCCGAGCTGATCGCGTCGACCGAAGCGGTCTGGGAATATCCGATGCTCGACCGCGATCCGCTGCCGCGCTGGACCGACGGGCGGATCGCGCTGATGGGCGATTCGGCGCATGCGATGTATCCGATCGGCTCGAACGGCGCCTCGCAGGGGATCCTCGACGCAAGGGTGCTGGCACGCGAGCTGCGCGACCACGGCGAGACGCCCGAAGCGCTGGTGGCCTACGAGGAGGTGCGGCGCGACCCGGTCAACGAGATCATCCTCGCAAACCGCCAGCAGGGCCCCGATGTGGTGCTCGACGCGGTGGCCGAACTGGCCCCTGACGGGTTCGATGACATCGACGCGGTGCTGCCCGAGGCCGAGCGGCGCGAGCTTGCCGAACGCTACAAGCAGGCGACCGGGCTTGGCGTCGAGGAGATCAATGCCAAGCCCGCGATCCTGGGCCCAGTCGGGCACTGACTCCATGGGGGCAAGCCGGGCCGGGCGCGTGATCGAAGGCGCTGCCCGCGCGCTGGCCTGGTGCGGCGGGGCGATCATGGCCGCGCTGTCGGTGCTGACCGTGGTTTCGATCCTCGGGCGGGCGCTCGACGGGCTGGGCCTTGGCGCCATACCGGGCGATTACGAGTTGATGGCCCACGGCTGTGGCATTGCGGTGTTCTTCTTTCTGCCCTGGTGCCAGCTGAAGCGTGGCCATGTCACCGTCGACATCGTGACCGAACGCTTCCCGCCGCGGGTGCAGGCGCTGTTCGGTCTGTTTGGCGACGCGCTGATCACCTTCGCCTCGGTGGTGATCCTGCGACAGCTCTGGTTTGCGTTCGGACAGAAATTCCCCTTCGGGTCCGACACGCTGCGGGGGGCGCTGGGGCTCGGCCATCGTCCGTTCTATGTCGAGACGACCTATGAATTGCAGCTGCCGCTCTGGATCCCCTATGCGCTGGCGCTGGTGGGGGCGGCGATGATGGTGGTCGTCGGGCTTTACACCGTGCTGCGCGCCGCCATCTGGGTGCGGGCCGGGCAGGAAGGCCGGGTGTGAGCGGCCCGACCCTTGCCCTGACCGGCTTCGGGCTGATGCTGGTCGCGGTCTTCCTGCGCGTGCCGGTGGCCGTCGCGCTGGGGCTTGCCGGGTTCTTCGGCACCTGGCAGGTGACGGGAACGGCCGCGGCGCCGATGGCGCAGCTCAGGACGCTTGGCTACGAGACCTTCTCCAACGCCGGTCTGGCGGTTGTGCCGCTGTTTCTGATGATGGGCCAGATCGCCACCCGTACCGGCCTGTCGGCGGCGCTGTTCCGGGCGGCCTCGGACTGGCTTGGCCATCGCCGTGGCGGGATAGCGCTGGCCTCGGTCGGGGCCTGTGCCGGGTTCGGGGCGATCTGCGGCTCCTCGCTCGCGACCGCCTCGACCATGGGGCAGGTGGCGCTGCCCGAGATGCGCGCGCGCGGCTATTCGGATGCGCTGTCGACGGGCGTGCTGGCCGCGGGTGGCACGCTGGGCATCCTGATCCCGCCCTCGGTCATTCTGGTGATCTATGCGATCCTGGCCGAGCAGAACATCGTCAAGATGTTCATGGCGGCGCTGGTGCCGGGGCTGCTGGCGGCGGCGGGATACATGCTGACCGTCGCGGTCTATGTCCGGCTGCGGCCTGAGGCCGCGCCGGCGGCCGAGCGGGTGCCGATCTCTGCTCGCTGGGGCAACCTCTGGGCGACCTGGCCGGCGCTCGCGATCTTCGGTCTGACCATTGGCGGCATTGCGTTCGACTGGAACTGGGCAAAGCCCGGGGGGCAGGCGCTGTTCACGCCGAACGAGGCGGCGGCTTTCGGGGCGACCGCAACGGCACTTTATGGCTTTGCCGTGGGGCGGCTGACCTTCTCGGGGCTGGGACAGGCATTTCTGGAGACCGCGAGGGCGACCGGCATGATCTTTGCCATCCTGCTTGGCGCCGAGGTCTTCAAGGGCTTTCTCGCGCTGACCCGCGCGCCTGACGCGCTGGCCGGATGGGTCACGGCGCAGGGCATCGCGCCGCTGCTTGTGCTGCTCGTCATCCTCGTCTTCTATCTGCTGCTCGGCTGCGCGATGGAAAGCCTGTCGATGATCCTGCTGACGGTGCCGATCTTTTTGCCGGTGATCGTGGCGCTCGATTTCGGAATGCCTGCGGACGACACCGCGATCTGGTTCGGGGTGCTGGCGCTGATCGCGGTCGAGGTCGGGCTGATCACCCCGCCGGTCGGATTGAACCTGTTCATCCTCAGAAGTGTCGCCCCGGAAATCCCGCTGCGGCAGACCTATGCCGGCGTGCTGCCCTTCGTTGTCTCGGATCTCGTGCGGGTCGGTCTGCTGATCGCCTTTCCGGGGCTGACGCTCTGGCTGGTTTCAATCGCCGCCTGAGCGATATTGCGGCATTTTCCTGTGGCGCAGCCCGCGGACGAGGGCTAAACAGGGGTCCGGCGGCCCGAGTGGTGGAATGGTAGACGCAGGGGACTCAAAATCCCCCGCCGCAAGGCGTGTCGGTTCGAGTCCGACCTCGGGCACCACAATTTATTCAATGGGATACGACTGTTCGGACTGGCGTGTTCCGGCGACGGTGCGCGTGACGTCAAACATCGAAGTCAAACAGTCCTGTTCTGTTCATGTTCTGTCCCCGCGCTCCTGCGTGGGTCTCGACAGTGCCTTCCGGCTGGCCCGCTTGCGGTAATAGGCGACCATCTCTGCGCTCTGGTTTGTGATGGCCTGGATCTGTGCATCCGAACGGCCGGCTTCGGCGAGTCGGACAATTGCCAGCTTCCGCAGACCATGAAGCGAGAATCGCCTGGCTTCGTCGCCAAGCTTGGACCGCCATTTCCTGAAAGCCTTCTCGATCGCGCTGTAGCCAAGAGGTTCGGTGAGGTTCTTTGCCAGGACGTAGGCCCCGGTAACGGGCAGGGCGGCCAGATAGGACCGAAGGTTCTCCGGGCAAAACCCCTCGAATTCCTCGGCGCCCTTTTCATCCGTCACGCGAATCCATTCGCCGTCGAACCGGTTGCGGCGCATCCCGATTGCCGCATTGGGCCGCCGCCCGGTTCCAAGGATCAGTTCTGCTGCTGTGCGAACCGCAACCGGTGCTTCGGAGAGCTTCTCGATCATCCAGTCTGGCCACGGCTCGAACTCGCTTCTTGCCATAGGGTGTTATCCCTGACGCCGGGTTTGGGCCGATGGGCCAGTCAAGCTGGTTCACCGCATAGTTCCAGATCAGGGATACGACGGACAGGTATTTGTCTGCCTTGCGTGTCGTGTCGGCCATCTTGGAATGTGCAGCGCGGACGGCCTGTCTGGTCGTCTTGCTCATGTCCTTGCCGCCGTTCTTTTCGGCGATGCGGTCCATGTCGCGACGGTAAGATGCCTTTGTGCTGGGTGCCAGTTTCATCTGGATTCGCGGATCCGAGCGCCATTGCCTGATGGCCTCTCCCTAGGTGTGCTTCTGTGGAGCCACCTGCGGCTGGTGCCTGCCCGCCTCACACATCCAATACAGACGATCAAGCTCTTGCGGGTCGCCACCCCATGCAAGCTTGATAGCGCGTTGTTTCCTCTTTCCGTCCGCGGTCGATCTCACAAGATGGTATGGCTCCCACCTGCCGGCCTGCAATTTTCATGTCAGGTGCAGGCGCGAAATCCGTGGCTTTGACGGGGGTCTCACAGTTCGAAATCTTCACTTGGCATGGCGGCATTGCCTGAAACGATAGCCTCAAGATCCGCAACGCGCCATCGATCCATGCCGCCTACGCGCTTTGGTAGCGGCAGGGCGCCGAAGTTGACGAGCTTGCGGAATTCTGTCGTTTTCATGTCGAGCAGTCTGGCTGCAGTTCGTTCTGAGGCGCAGATTATTGTCATCGTTTTCCACCACTTCGATCACGGTGCCCTCGGTTAATCAGCAAACAGGTTAGAGGCTCGGCACGCTCTCGTCGGTGCTTTCCAGCACGCGGGACGCGCCCTGAAGAGTCGAAGGTAGGGTTGCAAGTCATGCGGCGATCTTCCTTTCCACGAGGTGGTGGCAGTTTGCCTCGACCAGCGCGGCGGCGACGGGCGGGCAGACGCTGTTTCCGCAGCAGCTGATCTGGACGTTCTTCGGGAAGGCGCGCCATTCCCATTCGCCGTTCCGGGTCTCCCAGACCCCGTCGATCACGTAGTCGTCGGGGAAGCCCTGGGCGCGGAACAGCTCGCGCGGGGTCAGCATCCACATGCCGATATCGACCACGACATAGTCGGCGCCAGCGATGGTGAGGGTGACGAGGTCGCCGCCGTCCCAGGCGTCGTGGGTGCGCAGGAAGGCCGCGACCTCGCGGGCGCGGTCCGCGTGCTCTGCGCCGAAGGTGGGCGCCTCCAGCACCGCCTGCATGTGCGCGAAGCGGTCTTTGGTCGTGGTGGTGTGACATGGCGCGTCGTGCCGCGCGCCGTCGCCGGTGCCGTAGTATTTCGCGAACCACGCCGCGACCGGCATCTGATGGCTGCCGGTGCCGGCGATGGTCGACAGCGGCGCGCGGGCATCGTGGCCGGTGACGCTGGTGTGGTGCTGGGCGAGAAAGGCCGCGGCGGCCGCATGCTTGACGCCGCCTGCGACGACGGTGCCGAGCGGGGCATGCGGGTCGAGCGACCGCGGCGCCTGCCCGGGGCGTTCGCCATAGCCGGTCTGGACCAGCGCCGGGACGATGACGGCCTTTTCGCCGCGGTTTGCGCCGGTGATGGTGCGGAACGGATCGGCCAGATCTTCGGTCCGGCAGCCGTGGGTCAGGTTCACGATGAAGGGACGCTCGGCTTCGAGCACATAGCGCCTCATGCCGCGGGCGATCCGCGCCAGCGTCGCCGGTGCCAGCGGCCGGATGGCGCGCAGGCCGTGCCTCGCCATGATCTGCTCGGCGGTGTCGAAGATGGACGGGCAGGGCAGCGACCAGTCGATGCATTCGGCCGCGGTGCGCCAAGGCTTCAGCTTTCCCTGCTTCACCGCGTCCGATTTCGGATCGCCATGGGTCTGCTTCGGCCAGACGATGGGGCGGCCGTCGCAGCGGGCGACGACGAACAGCCGCATCCTCGTCCGCCAGTTGGAACGGGAGGGCGCGTGATGGGATGCGCGTCGCACACTCACGGAATCCGGGCGATCCTCCCCGCCCGGTGGGGCCTGCAGGCGGCGTTGGGGACGTCCGCCGCCTGCGGGTCGACCGTTTTCATGGGGGAGGCGTGACGATGTTCGGACGTGAGCCGGATTGGGACCGGATCGAGGCGACTGCCGGCGACTGGCCGGATCTGCACCTGGGCCAAAGCGTCGAGACTGTCGGATTTCGGGCGCAGACCGGCATCAGCTATCTGGCGACGCCCTACAGCAAGCTCGCGGGCGGCGACGGCGGATGGTCGTCCGATCTGTCGCAGCGCGCTGCCGCCGCGGCGGCGGTCTGGGCGTCGGATCTCGCGCAGCGGGGCGTGACCGCGGTGTCGCCGATCGTGAGCGCGCATTCGATGGTGGTGGAATCGTTCCTCGCCGGCGGGGCGCATCCGGACCCGATGGATCACGGCTTCTGTGTGCGCTGGTGCCGGCCGCTGCTGTTCGCCAGCGCCCGGGTGATCGTGCCGCCGATCGACGGCTGGCGCGCGTCGGTCGGGGTCTGGAAGGAAGTCGAGCGCGGATCGCCAGCGGCGCCCCGATCAACATGTCAAAGCAGCGCCGCACAAGGGCCGATCCGCATCGGCGCGCGGCATGAGCCGCCCTCCGATCCAGCGCCGGCCGGGCGAACGCAACCCGGTCGCGGGGCAATGTGCAATCCACCTGCGCCGGATCTGCGGGGTCTGCGTGCATTTCGACGGCGAGACGATCCGCGGTGCCGGGACCTGCGGCCGGCTTGGCGGGTGGCGCAGCGGGCTGTGCCGGGCATGGGAGTGCAGCCTGTGGGCAAGGAAGTGACGCTGATCGCGCACAACATCCGCGACGTCGATGCGTTGCCGGAATATCCGATACCGCCCGGCGAACGGCTGGAATCGCATTCCTATTTCGCCTTCCATCATCGCCGCTGGCTGAACTCCGTTCTCGGGCGGCTGGGGGAATGGGACGTCAAGGGCATGGCGGTCGAGCTGTGGTGCCTGGCGCAGGACCAAGACCCGGTCGGGACGCTGCCGAACGACGATCGCATGATCGCGGCGCTGCTGCATATCTCGACCGACGAATGGCGCGGGATGCTGCGCCGGGATCCGAACCCGCTGCATCGCTGGACGCAATGCCGCGCGGGTGGCGAGGTGCGCCTGATGCACCCGGTGGTGACCGAGGTCGCGCAGGCGGCGCTGAGCGGCAAGGCGCGGTCCGCCGACCGGAAGTCGGCCGATTCCGAACGAAAGCGTCTGGACAGATTGCGCGCGGTCGCCGCCCAGCACGTCGGGCCCGAGTTCGCGGCCAAGGGGCTTTATATCGCGCGGCTGGACGAGGTCCTGGCCGAGATGTTCCCGGAAGGCAACCGGACAGAGGCCCGTATTCTCAAGGCAATCCAGTCGCTTAACGGCCGGTACTGATCCATTCAATTCCTTCCCGGTTTTGTCCGACGGACAGAATGGGACAGTCCGCGGACAGAAATTTCTGTCCGCTGCATGAGAGGATAGGAGAGGAAAAGAAATGAAAGGAAAGGATATTCGGGACGGACCAGCCCAAACCGGCGCGCCTGCTGTGGATAACTTCGGGCCATGCAATGAGAGGGCGATTGCCGAAGACGGCGCACCGTTCTGGTCGGCGCCGAGGGCGAGACCTACCGGACCCGCACAGGCGGCATCGCGCGGCGGCCATTGCGCGGCACCGGGCATCGCGAGTTCCTGCCCGAGGTCGTACTGCGCCGCGCCGGGTTCGAGGTGTTCCTGCCGGTCAAGAAGGTCTGGCGGCGCAAGTCGCGGGTATCGGCCGAGAAGGTGCTGATCCGGATGCCGCTGGTGCCGGGCTGGATCTTTGTCGGGATCGATGGCGGCGTGGCGCGGTGGGCGGATCTGATGGCGACCGGCGTCGTCGCGGGCGTGATCGGAACGGGCGGGCGGCCGCTGCGGGTCGGTCTCCGGGTGATCCTCGATCTGATGCGGCGGTGGGGCGGCCGGGAGGGGGCCGATCGCAGGCGGCTGATCCGGCGGTCGGTGAAGATCAAGCGGTCGTCCTGGCGCAATCTTCGCTATGAGATGCTGTCCTCTGGCGGCGACGTGGCGCTGAAGTACTTCAGGAAGCGGGAGACGAAGGCCGGTGTCGTGGCAAACCTTGGCGCGCTGCGCGGGCGGGTGCTGTTCCCGCGGACGTTCTTTCGCGGTGGCAAGTTCCCGAGCCGGGTCGATATCGACATGGGCGGGCATGTCTATGACCGGCTGAGCGAGCGGCGCTTTCATCTGAAGAAGGTCAGGTCGGGCGTGTTCATCCCGAGGACATGGCCGACGGCGCGGCGTCGCGAGCGTTCGACGAGGTCATCGCCAGCCACCTCGAGACCCGCCTCGATCACGAAATCACGCGCCATCTGTCATGAAATCCTGCCCCCTGAGAGAAAAGGGACCGTACCCCGGAAAGGTGGTAGCGGTGTCCGTACAGCCCGGGGTTCCGCCAGTTTGTCCGGGGTTGTGAAGTCTTAACTCGGACAGGCCGTTAACTGTCCGGAGGGTGGTCGCCGTTGCGCTTGAACCCGCCGCCGTCCGTTATGGCAGGAGGCCGACCGGCGGTTCTGCCGGGCACTGTAGCCAGGAAGAGTGTGAGCCGATTGAGAGAAAGCTGGCATTCAGGTTGACAGCTGGCAACGTCAGCAGTGCGGGCGAAGTGAGCTTTCGCTTCGGCTGCGCCGGCGGCAGCCTTCCAGAATCAGTCATTCGTGGTAGAATGTGCAATTGCGGCGTGAACATAACAATGACGGTATCTGGTTGGATCGTCACGGCTCGGCCCGGCTTTTCTGTCGAAGTCGCAAGACCAGAGGCACGCTAAGCGCGTAGATGGCGACGACGGTCAACCAGATTGCGCCCGGCCAATAGGGCTGCGCTGCGAAATAGACGCTCGCAAACCCCAATGGCGCGGCAATCGAGGCGACGCTGACCACAGATGCCAACACGCCTTGGAGTTGCCCTTGGAAAGATTGATCCACCTGCCGTGTCGCCAGAGATTGCAGCGCAGGCACACCAATGCCGCCGAGAGCAAAAAGCGGCAAGATCGCAAACACGATCCAGCCGTGTCTGGCAAAAGCCATGGTGATCAGGGCTGTACAGGCGCATGCAATGCCGGTCAGAATTGCGCCCCGCTCGCCCAGCAGTTTGACCGCAGGGCCGGGCAGAAAGGCCTGCGCCAAGGCCTGACAGGCCCCGAAAGTGCCAAGCGAGAGACCGATCATCAGGCCACTCCACTGGAAGGTATCGCTGCCCCAAAGCGCCCAGCAAATCGCATAGGCCTCACCTGTCGCGCTGAACAGAAAGAACAACAGCAGGATCGGGAGAACGTGTTTCATCCCGAGCGCCCAGCCCAGCGGCCGCAGGGGGTTAAGTGCCGAAAGGTCGATTTTCTTGCCGCCGGTTTTGCGCGATTCTGGCAGCAGGAAAAAGGTCAGGGCGAGGTTGCCGGCGTTCAAAATTGCCGCCACGATGAACGGCAGGCGCAGCCAGTGGTCGCCCAAGGCGCCGCCCAGGACCGGCCCGACAATAAAACCCATGCCGAACATGGCGCTGAACAGGCCAAAGCGGCGCGCGCGTTGATCCTCGGCCGAGACGTCGGTGATATAGGCCATGGCGACCGCGACATTGGCGCTTGTCAGCCCCGCAATGGCGCGGCCCAGAAACAGCAGCCAAAGGCTGGGTGCTACCGCCATCAGGAGGTAGTTGATAGCCGCTCCGCCGAGCGAGATCAGCAACACGGGACGGCGCCCGATCCGGTCGCTCAAAGCGCCAAGAACCGGCGCAAAGACGAACTGCATGACGGCATAAAGGGCTATCATGGTCCCAATATAGGGCGCTACGTTTTCGGAATTCGTCACCTCGCGCAGCAGCGCCGGCAGGATGGGGAAGATCAGGCCGATGCCGATGGCATCAAGGCTGATGGTGATGAAAATAAGGACGAGGGGTCTGTTCATATGCGTTCCGATCCACGCAAAACAGCCGCACCTGATGGCACGAATGAGTGGCGATAGGACCCGGTTGATGCCGGGCGATTTCAGGGAGACGCTGACCGAGCCACGCAGAAGACTGCGCACCGGCGTGTATTCGAAGTGCTTTCCTGTCCGTCTAAAATCTTAGCAGGCAAGCCATCGTTTTTCGCGATGCCTGCCGGTTACGCCGAATGCTGATGTGCTGCAAGCCTTTCCTGAACAGCCATCTCACCACCGACTTTTTTGGGAAAATGGACGCTCGTTGAGTGGCGCAGCACTCCCAAAATGCCCATTTTGGACCATACGCGAACCGCTACATCTGAGTTCGCCACACCCCCACTCTAAACCTAAGAATCTATTGAAGTTTTCTACCTCTATTGGAGCGTCAGACATAAGCGGCGGCGCAGAATTTCAGTGGACTGAGCTCGGACCGGGCTTTTACCGTGGTTCCCACGACCGCGTGGTTCGTGCATCCACAACGTGACCGAAGTGGCCGTCCGGTCTCACCAATCATTGGCGGGTCCGCACCTGCCGATCCAGGCGACCCCGAGTGATCCGCGGTGACGACCGGCGGCTGTGGCTAATCATTGGCGGAGGCAAATCGGCCTGCGGGTTGAGACCGGCCCGGCGCGGGCGGCGTTGGGGGTTTCGATGGAGGTTGAGCAGGTGGCGGGATCGGCCGTTGTCCCGGCGGGGGTGATGACCAAGGCGCGAGTTCGCGGAGTTCATGAACGTCTCGCGCCCGGCGGTCAGCCAGTGGATCACGCGCAAGGTGCTCGACGGGGATGGTGCGGTCATCCGAGGCAATCTTTCGGACTACCGCAATGAGCGCACTTTGAACGATGCTGCGCGGCTCATGAACGACTGCTTTCCGTCATAGCCTACCGCGACCCGTATCTTGCTGTTTCAGTGCAAGGCATTCCATCTGCGCAAGAAACGGGTCGATCCAGAGACGACGACCCCTTTAGTCAACGGTCATGCAAAGAGAGAAAGGCATGACCGTGGAATTGAAAGGCAAGACCATCATAATAACTGGGGCAAGTAGCGGCATCGGTGCTGCGGCAGCATTGCTGTTCGCTGCGAGGGGCGCGAATGTCGTTCTGGCCGCGCGGCGGGAGGCCGAGCTTAAAACGATCGTTGGCCAAATCATTCAGAGTAGTGGAAATGCGATTTACCTTGCAGGCGATGTCCGGGAGGAAACATTTGCGAAAGATCTTGTTGATCTTGCGGAGGACGAGTTCGGAGGTGTCGATGGGGCGTTCAACAACGCCGGAACGACAGGCGATATGGGACCTATCCCTGATATGGACGGCGGCAATTGGCATGATGTGATCGCCATCAATTTGAACAGCGCCTTTTACGCAGCGAAGTATCAGGTTCCAGCGATGCGCAGACGCGGTAGCGGGGCCATTGTGTTCACATCTTCCTTCGTGGGCCACACCATCGGGTTGCCAGGAATGGGCGCGTATGCGGCTGCCAAGGCGGGCCTGATCGGACTGACGCAAGTGCTTGCGGTTGAAAATGGTGCCGAAAAAATCCGAGTGAATGCCCTGCTCCCGGGCGGAACGATGACACCTATGGCCGGAGATGATGCGAATCTCCATGAGGTCGTGCGCGGTTTCCATGCGTTGAAACGCATGGCCGAACCGTCTGAAATCGCGCAAGCCGCCCTCTTTTTGCTTTCAGATCAGGCGTCTTTCGTGACGGGTAGTGCAATGATCGTAGATGGCGGAAATTCCGTAAACAAACTGTAGGTTGCGGCTGAGCGGACATAGGCATCGCGCAGGTCTATGTCTGTTTCGTCCCGCACTGCGGACAGCGACCAGCTCGTCGGTGAAGGTCCGCTGGGGCGCGCTCAGCGGCCAGAGCTCAAGCGTCTCTGTGACCGGCTATTTCGACCGTTTTTGGCGCATAGGTTCTGGGAAGGGGGGGTGCCCGACAGCGGCCATTCGTGACCCGCGCGGCGAATGCCGGGTCCGAGCTCTTCTTTGACATTGGCCGACTGTGTTCTCTCAGTAGCGATGGCTAAATTTGCTCGGTTCATTCTGCCCTAAATGGTCTGGACCGCCCCCTGAGCGATGGCACATGCAATTAAGAATGCGTCCCGAGGTTGAGAGACAAGATCCTTCAGGTCAGTTTTGTCGGCGTACAGAAACCCACCTGCCGCCGCGGCGTATATCGACATTAGCATGGGCGCCTGAAATGCCAGCAAGGGCAGGTGCGACAACCTTTCCCGCTCTGCGGCGAAGGACAGTGGCGCATAGGAGACGCCGAGAGATTGCGCGATGTCGCTTACGGCAAATGCGGATTCGCCCGAGAGCTCATAGCAACGTCCGGCGTGAGACGCGGGCGACTTCAGTACCGCAAGAGCCGCCTCTGCCAGATCCGCCCGGGCTACGGTAGAGATACGACCCTGCCCGAACGGAGCGGTAATGCGAGCATCTCGGGAGACGGCCAAGCTGCCAATCAGTTCCGCGTAGAGGCCGTTGCGGAGGATGGTCCACGCCAAGCCGCTGTCCTTTATGGCACGCTCTGTCCAGCGATGGGCCAGTGCGAAGCCCAGATGATCGCTGTGGCAACTCAGGCTAGAGTAGACGATATGCCTGACCCCTTGATCGCGCGCTGCGGCTACTACCGCACCATGACGGCGCATCACGACGTCATCTTCGGCGTAGCCTGCCGAGGTCAGGAACAGCGTCTCGATCCCGCTGAAATCGAGCGTTTCTGGGCTGTCGAAATCCATCTGCCGGTCGGCATCCGGAGATCGACTGGCGGTAATGACCGCAAGGTCGACCGATCTTGCCGCTGCAACCAGTGTTGATGCAAGCTGGCCCGAGGCCCCGGTCACGAGTATCATTGAACTTCCTTTCCTACGACGTTCGCCAATAACATAGGGAGGTCGCGGTTCCTGCATAAGAAGGCACAAACATGTCCGTCACGCACACAGATGTTCGCGATGATACTGCTCTGACGCCCTGTGGATCCACCGATCATGTGGATTGCGGTCTCGGGCTGGTTCTCGACCGTTTGGGGGAAAAATGGACCGTCATGACCTTGGCCGAGCTATCTGCGGGTCCGCAGCGGTATCGCGAGTTGGAGAGGTCACTAGTCGGCATCTCGCAGCGCATGATGACCCTGACCTTGCGGCGACTCGAGCGAGACGGTCATGTCTTGCGCCACGTCACACCGACCATCCCACCCACCGTCACCTACGAATTATCGTTTCTCGGTCGTTCCTTTGCTTCGCAGGTTGCGGCACTGGTTAGCTGGAGTGCGCAAGCCAAATCAGCGATAGAAGCCGCTCAAATCGACTTCGATGAGCACAGACCAAAGTGATAAGTTCCGATTTTACACGGGCATATTTCATCTAAGACCTTTTCGGATGCATCTTGCCTGAAGTCAGCCCGGGCCTCTTCGTTCAAGCATTTGCTATGATTCTGCATGCCCGAAAGGCAACCTTCTCATGGGTTAGGCGAAAGTCCGTTCCGTCCGCACTGCGGACAGTGGCCAGCCCATCGGTGAAGGTCCGCTATGCCGCGCTCAACGGTCAAAACTCATCCGTTTTTGTCACCGGCGGAATCCACCGTTTCTGTCCCTTGAGCGAAGCCGACATCCGAGGGATGGCAGCTTCGTCCGCACATCTGCCCTCTGCCTGATGCTGGGGGCCTCGGACGCCGCAGCCACAGCCACAGCGATGTCCTTGGGGGACGTCGTCGCGATGATCGGGCAGCTCGAAGACCTGCGCCGGCATCACGTTTACGGAGACTTCGATGGCGTACCAGACGAACCTGCTCGGGCCGGACGGACGGCCGCTGCGCGCAGCGGCGCCAGCGCCCCGGCCGCGGGCGCAGTATCTGCGCGACACCCGCTCGGGTGTGATCGCCTCGCGGGCGGCGAGCCTTGTTCCGAGCCGGGACGAGATCCGCCGGGTGTGGTCGCGGACCTCGACGCTGGCGCTCGACATGATCCAGAACTCGGGCCAGCTGAAGGGGGCGGTCGACCAGGTGATGGCCGACACCGTCGGCGTCGGCCTGACCCTGACGCCGATGCCGGATCTGGCGGCCCTCGGCTACAGCAGGGAACAGGCCGCCGAGTGGATCCGCAATGTGCGCCAGCGGTGGGAGCGCTGGTCGCGGACCCCTGAGGAATGCGATGCGCGCGGGCGGCTGACGGTCGCCCAGATGGTCGATATCTCGCTGCGCTGGAACATCGCCTATGGCGAGGCGCTGGCGATGTTCGATTTCTTCGGCACCGCGCAGCGCCGCAGATACGGGATCGAGACCGGCACCAAGGTCAGGATGATCACGCCCTCGCGGCTGGTGCAGGACACCAATTATTCCGAGCGGCTGTTCCAGGGGGTGCGCCACGACGAGATCGGCCGGCGCCTGTCCTACCGCTTCGAGGTCTGGGACCGCGGCGTCCGGTCGGTGAAGGACTTTGCCGCGTTTGATTCAGATGCAAGGCCGGCGGTCGTGCATGTCTTCGATCCGGTCGATGCCGACGATGTGCGCGGGATCAGCCAGCTGGTGTCGGCGTTCCGCAAGTATCTTCAGGCGGAGATCCTGGACGATTCAACGCTGCAGATGGCGATCCTGCAGACGATATTCGCGATCACGCTGACCTCGGATGCGCCAAGCCAGGATGCCTTCGAGGCGCTGCAGGCGCTGAGCGACAGCGGCGACAAGGGCCGGGCGCTGTCGGAAGAGTTCGTGGCCTATATGGGATCGAAGCTCGATGCCGCCGCGAGCAGCCGGATCAGCGTCGGGGCCGATCCGCAGGTCAGCCACCTTGGCCCGGGCGAGGACCTGTCGCTGAAGGGGGCGAGCGTTCCGGGGCCCGAGTACCTGCCGTTCCGCTCGTCGATGGACCGCGAGGTCGCGCGTGCGATCGGCATCACCTATGGCGCCTTCACCATGAACAACTCGGACGCGACCTATTCGAGCGTGCGGATGGATGTGGCGTCGATCTGGCCGGTGGTGATGCGGCGGCGCGAGCGGGTCGCGGCGCCGATCTGCCAGCCGATCTATGCCAACTGGCTCGACGAGGAAATCGGCGAGGGGCGCATTCCGCTGCGCGGCGGCTACGCGGCCTTCAGGGCGCATCGCGCCGCGATCACGCGGGCGCAATGGCAAGGCCCGCCGCGGCCGACCGCTGACGACAAGAAAACGGCCCAGGCCGCGAGCGAGCGGCTGCGCAACGGCACATCCTCGATCGAGATCGAGACCGGCGATCTTGGCACCGATGCCGATACGCTCTTCGAGCAGCGCCAGCAGGAGCATCGGCGCTATGTCGAGGCCGGGATGGCATCGCCCTATGACGCGACCGCCGGTGGGTCGCAACAGATCGAGATGGTGGCACCATGAGCGTGACGACAACGGTCAGGATCGGCACCGATAGTGTCGATATCAATGCCCCCTGCGATGTGGTGACCGCGCTGCGGAAGCTGCAGCTGCGGTTGGGCACGGGCGCTGTGGCACAGACCGTGCGGCTCGACGACGAGGAGGTCACGTTCAACCGGGCAGACGATGCAAGGTTGGCGAAGATGATTGCGCAGTACGAGGACGCCTGCGCGCGCGCCTCGGGCGGGCGGCGGCGGCGCTATGCCATGAAGGTCAGGTTCAGCTGAGGCAGGGGCGCCCGCGGCGCCCGCGGACATTTCCGAACAGGGGAACCTTCGGACGCCCGGGCAGAGCCCGCAGGCGGCAGCGCGTGCGCGCGCACATCAGACAGGAGATTTGCATGCCGGTTTTGGTCGACGGAGAGCTGGTGCTCTACGGATACGTCGGGGACGCCTGTTGGGACGGGTTCACGGCGCGCGAGGTGCTCGAGGCGCTGGCCGAGCTTGGCCGCGATACCGACGTGACGGTCAGGATCAACTCGGGCGGCGGCATCGCCGACGAGGGGATCGCGATCTACAACGCGCTGCAGGCGCACCGCGGCAAGGTTGCGGTGTCGATCGATGGCGCAGCGGTGAGTTCCGCCAGCATCATCGCCATGGCCGGCGACACGATCACCATGCGCAGCGGAGCGCTGATGATGATCCATGACCCGGCGGGCTGGGTCGACGGGACCGAGGCCGATCATGTCAGGGCCGCCGCCGTTCTCGACAAGTTGGGCAACCTGATGGCCGGGATCTATGCCGATGTCACCGGCGGCGATGCGGCGGCGATCCGGTCCGAGATGAAGGGCGAGTTGTGGCTGACCGGCCCGGAAGCGGTCGAACGCGGCTTTGCCACGGCGACCGACGCGACCGACGCGATCGAGGCCGCAGCCTTCAATTACCGCGCCTATGCACATGCGCCGGAGCGGCTGGTCGCCCTGGCCGACACCAAACGCTGGGCAGGCGGGCCCGGGCGCCAGGGGGCCAGCGCGCCCGCACGATCCAACCGTCAGACACAGGAGACAACGATGACAAAGACCACCCCCGCCCCGAGGCGGACAACGACGCTGTGCCGGGGTCCGGGGCGGCGGCGCTCGTGCCGACCGCTTCGGATGAACGCGGCCGGATCAAGGCGATCCTCGGATCGGACAACGCAAAGATGCTGCCGGGCCTCTCTGCACATCTGGCCTTCGAAACGGCGATGACCGCCGCGGCGGCCGAAAGCCTTCTGGCGAAGGCGGCGGCGGATCTGCCGGCGGGCACCGCAAGCGCGCCCAAGGATCCGTCGGTCGAGACGCCGACGCCCGAGACCTATCGGCAGAGCCGGACGGCCGCGCTGGCCGAGCCGGCCCCGGCCGGCGGCGGCGCGAAGCCCGCGGCCGCGATTAACCACAACAAGATCCGGGCGAGCCGCCGTGCCGCGATGGAGGGCAAGTGATGCTGACCAATGAGACCATGGCGCCGCGGGCGCTGGCCTTCCTGCTGTCGGAAGCGAACGGCAACCGCAGCCGGGCTGTCGCGACGATCGCGAGCGGCGCGGGCGTGCTCGATGCGGGAACCGTGCTCGGCAAGATTGCGGCGAGCGGCAAGTTCACCGCAAGCCCCGCGGCCGAGACCGCCGGGATCGAGGGGGCCGAGGTTGCGCTCGCCATCCTCGCCTATGGCGTCGACGCGACCGGCGCCGATGTCGATGTGACCGTCGTGGACCGCGATGCCGTCGTGAAGGCCGCTTGCCTGATCCATGACGCATCGGTCGATGACACGACCAGGATCGCCGCGAAGGCGGCAGAACTCGATGCCGTCGGCATCCGCGTGCGCTGAAAGGGCCCATGATGGAACAATTCAACGACCTGAGCTTCAGCGTCATCGCCCTGACGGCGGCGCTGAACGAACGGCCCTATGCCCCCGGGCAGATCAGCGCCTCGGGGATCTTCGAGGAGGATTTCCAGGCGGTGACCACCGTCAAGATCGAGCGCGAGGGCAAGTTCCTGAACCTGGTCGAACCGTCGCCGCGCGGCGGCCCGGGCGAGACCTTCGGTGGCGATGACCGCGAGCTGGTTCCGTTCGAGATGCACCACTTCCAGATAGATGACGCGATCTTTGCCGAAGAGGTGCAGGGCGTGAAGATGCTCGGCAGCGTCAACCAGCTGGAAACGCTGCAGGCCCGCATCGACAGCCGCATGGACCGCTATGCGCGCTCGCTCGACGCCACGCTCGAGCATCAGCGCGTCGGCGCCATCAAGGGGCTTGTGACCTCGAAGTCCGGCAAGGTGCTGCATGACCTTTACGCGCGCTTCGGTCTTGCGGCACCGGCGCCTGTGGCGATCGGGATCGATGCCGATGTGGCGGGCCTTGCCTCGGCCCTCAAGGCCGAGGTGATCCTCCCGCTCGAGGACGATCTCGACGCCACCTACAGCGGTCTGCACGCCTATTGCGGGCCCGAGTTTCATGCCGCGCTCTGGGATCAGAAGGAAGTGCGCGAGACCTTCATCGGCTGGTCGGACGCGGCCACGCTGCGCAATGGCGCCCCCGATACCTTCACCTTCGGCGGCGTCGTCTGGGAGCGGTATCGCACCGGCAAGAGCGCGAGGGCGCAGGCGGGCGCGGTCGATTTCATCGCGCCCGACTCGGCGCGGATCGTTCCGGTCGGTGTGCCGGGTCTCTTCATGACGATCTTCGGGCCGGCCGATTACGAGGAGACGGTGAACACCATCGCGCTGCCGCGCTACATGCGCCAATACCCGATGCCGAACGGCAAGGGGCGCAACCTCGAGGCGCAATCGAACAGCCTGTCGATCTGCACGCGGCCGGCGGCGCTGCGCCATCTGACCATCGGCTGACGTTGGCTGACTGCCCCGGCGCCGCGGCGCCGGGGACAGTCGAAGGAACAGGAGGCTCGACATGATCGAGGATCTCGCGGGACTGCTGCGAGGGGCGGTCGACGAGGTGTTCGCCGAACCGCTGCGCCATCTGCCGATGGCGGCGGGCGTGCCGGACACCGGCCGCAGCCCGCGCGAGATCGCGGCGACCTTGCGCAGCGGGGAGCGCGCGGCGACGGGTGCGGGTCGGCAACGGCGCACCGATCAATGGGCCGACGGCGGCGAGTTGCGGATCGATCGCGAGGTCTTTGCCGATCTCGACATCCGGCAAGGCGACCGCATCGCTGCCCTGGCGCGGGCCGGTCAGCCGATGTTCGAGGTGATGTCCGTCGATGCCAGAAGTCATTTGCGCCTGATCTGCAGGCTTGGAGATATCTGATGTCGCTGGCGATGTGGGCCTTGCGCACGGCGGCCGTCGAGGCGCTGCGCGGCGCAACGCTGGTCGGGGACAATGTTCTCGACAGCGAGATCGCGCCGCTCGATCTGGGGCCGGACGGCCGCGTGACGACGGATAGAAAGCAGCCGTTCATCGCGGTCTATACCGATGCCGCCGATCACACGTTGGACGCCACAACACGGCTGCGCGGCAACGGGGTGGTCGAGGTCGTGTTCAACACCGGCGTTTCGGCGGCGATGGCTGTCGCCGATCGCGAGACCGGGCGGAGCGAGATCGTCGAGGGGCTGCCCGCGACCGACGCCAGCCTCGAGCTGATCCTCGATATTCTGGCCTGCCAGATCTGGCGGGTCCTGAGCGATCCCGGCAACCCCTGGGCGCAGGTATTCCTCGAGCTCGGCCAGATCCGCGGCAAGTCGCAGGCACGGTCGAGTTCCGGGGCTGAACGGCTGCGGCTGGCGGCGGGACAATTGCGGATCTCGGTCGAGGCGCTGCCCGATCCGATCCTCGGGCAGGATCTGCCGCCGGCGAGCCCCTGGCGGCGGTTGCTGGCACTGATGCTGGCGGCAGAGCATCCCAACGCGGCGCTCTTCGCGATGATGCTCGGGGAGCATGAGCCAGCACTCTATCCGCAGGTCGAGCGGCTGCTTGGCGCCCCGGTTCGGAATGTCGAGGCGATGGGCGTCTATGAGTTCGGCGGCGTTGGCCGCGATGTCGCGGTGACGGACGCGGCGCTGGAGACAGGAGCGGACTGACATGGATCTCGCCTCGCTTCTCGACGACATGCGCCGCCGCATCGGCGAGCTTGAGCGCCGGCAGCGCGGGTTGACCCGCACCGGCGTGATCACCGCGATCAATGCAGCCGACGGCCGGGTCCGGGTCCGGATCACCGGCGGCGGCACGCCCCTGATCACCGGCTGGATTCCGTGGGAGGAATCGGCCGCCGGCGCCGCCAAAACCCATATCCCGCCATCGGTCGGGCAACAGGTTCGGGTGCGGTCTGAATCGGGGGATCTGACCGACGCGACGGTGCAGGGATCGGTCAATTCGGAGGCCAATGCGCGTCCGGCCTCGGCGGGAAACGAGTATGTGATCCTGCAGGTCGGGGCGGCGCGTATCGCGGTGACAGGCGGCGGCAACGAGATCGTGTTCGAGGTCGGCGCCAGTGCGCTCCGGATCACGGATGCGGGCATCGTCGCCGTTGCCCCGCGGATTGATCTGAACTGATGCCCGCCGTCACGCGACGCGGCGACATGGGGACAGGCCATGCGGACTGGCCGGCACGAGCATCGGTCGGCGGCAGTGGCGATGTCTTCGTCAACGGCATCCCGGTGCATCGCAATGGCGATGGCTGGGCGGTGCATTGCAATCCGCCGGGGCAATGCCACGCCAGTGCGCTGGCCGGCGGGTCATCGACGGTATTCGCCAACGGCAAGGGGGGCGGGCGGGTCGGCGACGCGGTCGCCTGCGGATCGAAAGTTGCAACAGGCTCCGGCAACGTCTTTGCCGGGTAATCAGGAGAGACAGATGATCAAGGTGAACACCACGGTCTCGGCCCGGAAGACGGCCGCAAAGACGGCGAAGGCCGCGACCGCCACCGGACCGAAGGCCGTGACCGAACGGCCTGGAACGCAGCGCTATCGCGTCAACGAGGCACGCCCTATCGCGGGCAAGCTGCGCGCCATCGACGACGAGATCGACCTGCTGCCGGTCGAGGCCAAATACATGCAGATGCTGGGCGCTCTGACGCTTGTCGACGCCACGCCCGTGGTCGTGATCGACAGCGGCGACTGAGCATCGTGGATCTGAACGACGAGACCGGCGGCACCGTCGAAGGATGGCCGCATGTCGTGCAGTCGATCCGGACGCTGCTGGCGACCCGGCTCGAGACGCGGGTGTTTCGCCGCGACTTCGGATCGGACGTGCCGCAGATGATCGACGCCCCGGCGAACGATGCCGGGACTATGGCGCTCTATGTCGCCGTGGCCGAGGCAATCGACACCTGGGAGCCGCGGTTCGATCTGAGCGACGTCGGGCTTGCGATCTCGGCCGACGGGGTGGCCGAGATCCGCCTCCACGGCAGCTATCTGCCGCGCGGGCACCTGGGCGACACGACGCGCGCCAGCGACGGGTCGATCACCGTGTCGCTGGCGGAGGGGTCCGTCAAATCATGGAGTGACGCATGAGCCGCTATGCCGCCCTCGACCTCTCGACGCTGCCGCAGATGACGGCGATCGAGGTCCTGAGTTTCGACGCGATGCTCGCAGCCCGCCTCGACGAACTTGAACAGCGGCTGGCCGAGCGGTTCACCGCAACCAAAGTCGCCGAGATCATGGCGCTGGCGCGCAATATCGCGGCAAGCCCGATGCGCTATCTGAACGAGGCCGCCGCGGCGCGCGAGATCTATCTGACCAACCGGCTGAACGAGGCGGTGCGCGCGATCTTTCTGGCAAGCGCCAGGGAGGGCGATCTCGACCAGATCGGCGCCAATCGCGGCGTCGTCAGGAAGATCCTCGACGACAGCGATCCCGACAATCCGGTCCTCGAGGACGATGACGAGTTCCGGGCGCGGATCCAGCTCGTCATCGAATCCTACTCGCCGCACGGCACCGAGGGCTCCTATGTCTATTGGGCGCTCGATGCCGACGACCGGGTGCGCGACGTGGCGGCCTATGGCCCGAACCACGAGGTGACGCCCGCCATCGTGCCGGGCAATGCCGAGATCGTCATCCTGTCGCGCGAGGGCGACGGATCGGCGCCCCCCGATCTGATCGACGCGGTCCATGCCAACCTGATCCCGGACAAGCGCCGGCCGGTTGCCGACAAGGTGACCGTGCTCTCGGCGACGCCTGTCGCCTATCGGATCGAGGCCGAGCTGCAGGTAACGAGTGCCGAAGCCGCGGCAATCGTGCTTGCCGCGGCGCAGGCATCGGTCGCGGCCTTCGTGTCAAAGCGGCTGGCGATCGGACGCAAGCTCTACCGCACGACGCTGGCCGCGGCCCTGAAGGTCGATGGCGTGGTCGACGTGATCGTCACCGAGCCCCCGGAGGACGTCCCGATCGGGCCCTATGAGGCGCCGCATTGCACCGACATCGCGCTGACGGTCACCGCGATCACCGGAGGCTGGTGGAATGTCTGACGGCATCCCGATGCTGCCGCAGACCGCGACCGGGCTTGCGAAGGCCATGGACCTGCTCGAGGAGCGGCTGCTGGCGCTGCCGGTCGAGATGGTCACCAAGGATCCGTGGGCTGTTCCGGCCTCGCTGCTCGACTTCCTTGCCTGGGAGAACAGCGTCGACATGTGGGACGACGGCTGGCCCGAGGACGTCAAGCGCAATGTGATCGCGGTGTCGGCCGAGGTGCATCGCTACAAGGGCCCGCCGCATGCGGTGAAGACGGCGATGTCGGTCTTCGGGGTCGAGGTCGAGCTGGTCGAGTGGTGGCAGGAGGGCGGCAGCGGCGTGCCGGCGACCTATCGCGTTCTCGCCGTGGCGGGCAGCCCGACGACGGGCGAGGCCGAGCTCGAGGTCAACGGACCCGTGGTGCGCGCGATGCGCCAGGTGCTGGCCTCGGCGGCCCCGGTCTCGCGGGGCTGGGATCTGGCCATCGGGGTGCGCGTCGATGCCCCCGCCCGCCGGGCCGCCTGGCCATCGGCGATCATCCGGACGGTCGCAAATACCAGAATCGAACCCGCGCCGGTCGTCGAGATCGCGCGGGGGCACACGGTCGTGTCGATCGTCAGGATGATCGCGACCATAGGGTCATAGGAGAGCACATGGGTTGGACTGCACTGATCACGGATGTCGGCCGCAACAAGGAGGCGGCGGCACTGGCAAACGGCACCGAGCTGGCGATCTCGGAGATCGCCTGGGGCAGTGGCGTTCCGCCGATGTCGGGGGCGGAAACGGCGCTTGCCAACGAGACTGGCCGCAAGGCGGTGCAGGCGCAGGGCGTTGTGCCGGGCCATACCGACACGACGTTCTTCGAGATCGAACTGACCGCGGGCGAGGGGCCGTTTACCATTCGCGAGGCGGGGCTCTTCGATGCCGACGGCGAGTTGTTCGCGATCGCCTGCTATGACACGCCGGTCTACAAGCCCGTCGATCTGGCGACCGTCGTTCTGCGGATGAACGTCGTCTTCTCGGATCTCGACAATCTGGTGATCGTGGTGCCGTCCTCGGACGCCTATGTGCCGGTCGAGCGCCTGGTCGACACCGGCTCCGGCCTGACCGGCGGTGGCAGCCTCGCGCAGAACCGGACGCTCGCGGTCGATTTTGCGACGCAGGCCGAGGCCGATGCCGGGGTTGTAACGGCGAAGGCGGTGTCGCCGGGCAGGCTTTATAACGCGCTTGCCGCACTGGCCGTGAAGGCCGGCTTCTCGGTGTTCTGGGGGGCAAATGGCTTCCTCGTTGCACCGGCCTGGCTTGGTGGGCTGGTGATACAATGGTGTTCCGTCACATTCACGGAATCGCAGAGCACGGTCACGGCCCCCTGGCCGATCGAGTTTCCGATTGCCGCCCTTCAGGCGGTCTCGACACGCTCCACCGGAACGGTGGCCCTGTCTGACGACATCGTCGGTATCGATACGTACCGGACGATTTTTTCCCTCAAACGCGCACAGCCGGCACCTGCGGTAAACAGCTGGCGCATCATCGCGATAGGACACTGACATGATGATGTATGCGCCATCGACGGGCGGCTTCTACAAGCGCGAGGTGCACGGCAAGAATATCCCCTCGGACGCGGTCGATATCGAGGATGCCGCCTACAGGGGGCTGCTGGCCGGGATTGCGCAGGGCCAACGGATCGTCGCCGGGGCGGGCGGCGTTCCGGTGCTCGAAGATCCAGTCGTCGATCCATACGACGAACGGCTGGCGCGCTGGCGGACCACGGCCGAGCTGTCTTCCGTGCAGCTGCGGCTTGCCCTGCGTGCCTGTGCAGACATTGCCGAGATGGCGCCGCTCGCCGCAGCCTTCCCCGAGGCCGGCAATCTGCTCGACCTCGTCCAGCGCCATGTCGCAACGCTGCCCGCCGACGATCCGGCCGCGGTGATCTGGGAATATGCGACCCGCTTCGTGCGCGGCGACGAAGACACCGCGACGCTGTTCTCGGCCGCGACCGGCGTCGACGATCCTTGGATCGACGATCTCTATGACGGCGTCCTCGGAACGATGCCCGCGGCCTGACCGATCTGCCCGATCTTGCCGATCTGACAGGGCAGGCCGAGCTTTCCCGGGGGACCGGGACCACACCCAAAGCAGGAGACAATCATGGCATTCACGGGGTTCCATCACGGCACCCGGCTGGAGGAGTCTGCCGAAACCCCGGTGCTGGTGCGCACCGCGGATTCGTCGGTCATCGGACTGGTCGGGACTGCGCCGGACGCGGATGAGACGGACTTTCCGGCAAACACGCCGGTGTTGCTGCCGGGCGATGCGACGCTTGCCCAAAGCCTTGGTGCGACTGGCACGCTCTTTGACGCCATCGAGGCGATCTTCGATCAGGGCGCGACCAATGTCGTCGTGGTGCGGGTCGAGGAGGGTGCCGACACCGCAGAGACGATCAGCGCCATCGTCGGCACCTCGATCGGCGGCACCGGGCTGCATGCGCTGAAGCTCGCCAGGGAACTCCTTGGCGTGCAGCCGCGGATCATCATCGCGCCGGGCTTCACCACGGCCGACAATACCGCCGTGCTGGCCGAACTGCCGGCGATCCTGCAGGATCTGGAGGCCGTCGCCTTGATGGATGCGCCCTCCGCCATTGCGACCGACGCCATCGCGTTCCGCGCCAATATCGCGTCCGAGCGGATCAAGTTGCTCTGGCCCGGCACGGTGCGGGTCTGGGACACCGGGACGAGCCTTGCGGTGCAAAAGCCGACCTCGCCCTATTTTGCCGGCGTCATGGCCCATGTCGATCGCACCAGGGGCTTCTGGGTTTCGGAATCGAACAAGCCGATCAACGGCATCATGGGCGCCGACACGCCGGTCGGCGGCATTCAGGCCGATCTGCTGAACGAAAACGAGGTCGCGACCATCGTCAACCATGGGGCGGGCTATGTCACCTGGGGCAACCGCGGCTGCGGGGCGGCAAGCCTGACCGCGTTCTTCTCGGTCCGGCGCACGATGGACTTCATCAACGGCGCGATCCGCGATGCCTTCCTCGAGTTCGTCGACCGGCCGTTCAGCGCCGCCAACATCCGGCTGATGGTCGCCAGCGCCAATTCCGCGCTGTGGAACTACAAGAACGAAGGGGCGATCATCGGCGGCAAGTGCTGGTTCGATGCGACCCGGAACGATCCGACGCAGATGGCCGATGGCAAGATCACCCTGTCGATCAAGTTCGAGCCGCCGGCTCCGATGGAGGACATCCGCTTCATCGCCTATCGCGACATCGACTATTACCTCGACCTCGTGCGCGAGGCCGCTGCCGCCGCCTGAGCGCGGCCTGACCCTCTGCCCGGCCGACACTGGCCGGGCGGCATCGCCATGACAGGAGACGGCAGATGAAGACCACACTCGCCTATGTGCTGCGCGATTGCACCGCGTGGCTCGACAACGATTCAAAGCTCGGCCAGGTCCCCGAGATGACCATCGCCAAGCCGCGCGAGATCACCGAGAAGTTCCGCAATGGCGGGATGATCAAGGAGCGGACGGTCGCGATGGGCTACGAGCTGAGCGACCTCTCGGTCAAGATGACTGGCGTCGATCCGCACACCCAGGGCCTGATGACCGGCAAGCCCGGCACCGAAAACACCTTCATGTTCGCGGGCGCCCTGGTCGACGAGGACGGCACGGTGCACCAGGCCGTCTACACCAGCCGCGGCCGGCTGATCGACCCGAGCGACGAGACCTGGGCGCCGGGCCAGAAATCCGAGGGCGAATACAAGATCACCCAGAACTATGCCCGGTTCGAGATCGACGGCGCCGAGATCTGGGAGATCGACGATTTCGACTATTCGGTGAACGGCGAAAGCCAGCGCGAGAGCATTCGCGCGGCGCTGATGGTGTGAGGGCCAACATGAACTATCCGATCAAGGTTGCCCTGAAGCGGCCCCTGACCCGCGACGGCGCGGTCGTCGATCACTTGGTCTTCGACGAACCGACGCTGCGCGTGAATATCGAGGTGCAGCAGCTCGACACGCTTTACGACCAGATGGTCGCGCTGCTGGCCGGCATGGCGGGCGCGCCGAAGGATACGATCCTCGATCTGCGCGACAGCGACATGGACAGGGTCCGGCGCGAGGTGCTGGAGCCCTATTACGCAAGTGTCGGCGTTGAATCCGACATGCTGCAACTCGACCGCCTGACACGGGCCGAGGCGCTGGCGGCAGTCGAGGCGTACTATGGCCCGGAGCAGACTGGCCCGGAGGATCCCGCGGCGGCGTGACGCCTCATGATCTGCGCAGGGCGTGCGGTCTGGTCGCGCATGCCCTCAGCACCCCGCTGAACGAGGTTCTCGATCTGCCGATGTCGGAGTTCCGGGACTGGCTGAAGGTCGCGCAAGAGATCCTGGCCATGAGACCCGTGCCGGCCTGATGGCCTAGGGTTCGCCATCTGACGCAGGAGTCCCGGTGAGCGGTTTCCGGTCGTTCGCTGCGCTGGACACGAACGGCAGGGATACGCCGGAAGCGGACCATTTTGATAAATTGCCGCGAAGAAACGCTCGGGCCGACAGGCATTTCCGCAGGAAGTTTGAGAGGTGGGCGCACCCAGAAACTATGCTATCGTGTCTTTTACACCAAGATCGCGAGGAGGAGCGGGGTTTTGTTGCACAATGCTCTTTTGCGGGATGCCGTGGGGCAGCGGGTGCGCCACGAGGGCACAACGCGGTCTGCGGATTGGGATGAGGTCGAGGCCTTCTGCCAATCGGTCTACATGCCCTTCCGGGTCCGGCCCCTGGTGAAGCTGTCACGTCCGGACGCCACGATGATCAGCGCCCGTGCCGGGCGTCTGACGATGACGCGGTTTTCCTACGGTACGGGAATTCATCTCGACCGGTTCGATCCGCAGGCCGGAAACATCCTTGTGCTCAACACCCTGCAAGGCGCTCTGGAGCATCAGGTCGATGGCGGATCCGTTGCCACGGGCGCGGGGGAAAGCTTCGTTGTGGATTGCTCGCGCACGGATTACTGGCTGGAAGGCGATCCCAACCATATGCAACTGAACCTGACCATACCGCACGAGGTCATGGCCGACACGGCGGAACGCTGGTTCGGGTTCGTTCCGGATGACGGTTTATGGACCAGGCGGGTCAAGTTCGGGGGGCCGGATTCGGCCTGGCTGGCGCTGCTCGATTACGCGGCCAGAGCGCTTGTGAAGGCGGGCGGAGGATCTGCCCATGCCGCCTTGGCCCGCCACATCGAGGAGCTGCTCTGCGTCGAACTGCTGCGGCACTGGGCAGGCGCGGCAGGTATCTCGCTAGAAACCGGCGCGCGCCGTGCCGCGCCCGGATACGTGCGGCGCGCTGAGGAAATCATGACGGCCGAGGCACGAGACGCGCCGTCGATCGGTGACGTCGCGCGGCGGGTGGGGGTCACGGCGCGAACCCTGTCGGGCGGCTTCAAATCGTTCCGGGGCACGACGCCGCGCGGGTTCCTGGCGGCTCGGCGGCTGGAGGGGTTCCGCGCCGACCTCCAGACCCTCACGCAGGAAATGACCGTGACCACCATCGCGACGGCCTGGGGCTTCAGCAATTTCGGTGCATTGGCAGGGCGCTACCGCGAACGGTTCGGCGAGACGCCGTCGCAAACACGCGCCCGCGCCTCACGCGCGTAATTCGGCTTCCGATTCAGGACAGGGGCTGCCGATCAGTGACAGCAGGGCCTTCTCGGGACGGGCATCATCCGATGCACCATTCAAGGGAGGACACCATGAAGGACATACACACAGGAAACCTTGCCACGGCGCTGGACAGCGTCTTGCGCGGCGTCACCGAAGGACCGGCCCGCGTGCCGGGCGTCGTTGCCATGGTCACGGACCGGGAGAGCGACATCTACAGCGGTGCGGCGGGAGAGCGCCGTGTGGGCGGCACGCCGATGACCGAGGACACTGTCTTTGCCATTTTCTCGACCACGAAGGCCATCACCGGCACCTGCGCGCTGCAATGCGTGGAGGAAGGGCTGCTCGACCTCGACGCGCCAGCCAAGGACTACGCGCCCGCCATCGGCAACCTGCAGGTTCTAGAGGGCTTCGACGCAGATGGCCGGCCGCGCCTGCGCGCGCCGAAATCGGATGTTACGACCCGGCAACTGATGCTGCACACGGGCGGCTTCGGCTATGACTTCTTCAACGAGATGTACAAGCGCATGGCGGAGGAGCATGGCCAGCCCTCCGTCGTGAGCGGCACCCGCGCCGCCATCGAGACGCCGCTGCTGTTCGATCCGGGCACCAAGTGGGAATACGGAACCAACATCGACTGGGTCGGTCAGGTCGTCGAGGGCATCCGGGGCAAGCGGCTGGGCGCGGTCATGCGCGAGCGCGTCTTCGACCCGCTGGCCATGGACGAGATCGCCTTCACCCGCACGGATGCCATGAAGGACCGCTCGGCGACGATCCACGCGCGCGGGGCGAACAACGCTCTGACGCCGATGGACGATTTCGCCCTGCCGGACGACCCGGAGGTCGACATGGGCGGGCACGGTCTTTATGGCACGGTCCCCGAGTACATGAAGTTCATCCGCATGTGGCTCAACGACGGCAACGGCCCGAAGGGCCGCGTGCTCAAGCCCGAGACGGTGGACTGGGCCGTGAAGGGTGCGCTGGTACCGCCGCAGAAGGTCACTATGTTGCCCGGCGTGATCCCGTCCCTGTCGAACGACGCCGAATTCTTCCCCGGTCTAGGCAAGGACTGGTCCTATACCTTCATGGTGAACCGCGAGGAAGCCCCCACAGGCCGGCCCGCGGGGGCCATCGGCTGGGCAGGACTGGCCAACAGTTTTTACTGGATCGACCGCGCGACGGGTGTGGGCGGATACTGGGCGACGCAGATCCTCCCCTTTGGCGACCCGACCTCCTTCACCGGCTACCTCGATTTCGAGACCGCGGTCTACAAGGCGATCCACAACGGCTGATCGCCCTTCGACGGGGGTGGCCTTGCCACCCCCGTCTTCGTTTCCGCATGTCTTTGGGAGGAGGATGCGTGATGAGCGAATTCATCAATTACGAGGAACTGCCGGATTGGGTGCCGGGCCGGGTCCTGCTGGCGAGCGATGGGCTCGGTTGGAAAAGCGTGGCCTGCCGGTCGTATCACTACGAGGGGCAGGATGTGATCGTACCGGGCATGAAGGACTTCATGCTTGTCGGGTACCGCGGCGGGGTTACGCCGATGCAGCGGCGCTATGACGGGCGCTGGACGCGGGAAACCATCGGCCCCGGATCCGCGTCCCTGTTGACACGGGCGCAGCGTGTGAACTGGACCTGGAATAAGCCCATCGACGTCACGCACGTCTATCTGTCCGGCGCACTGGTGGCGGACGTGGCGAGCGAGGTGATGGACTGCGCCGTCACGGAGGTGGCGCTTGCCGACGTGCTGCGAACGGACGACCCCGTCATGACCCAGGCCATGGAGCAGATCGCGCGCGAAGCCGAGACCAAGGGCCTTGGCGGCGCGCTCTATGTCGACAGCGTGGCGCGGGCGCTGGTCGTACATCTGCTGCGGCGTTACGCTAATATCCAAAGTCCCGCCCGCGGCAGGGGCGGGACGCTGTCCACCGCGCAGAAACGCCGGATCGTCGAGTTCATCGACGCGCATCTCACGAGCAGCCTCGACCTGAAGATCATGGCGGATGTGTTGGGGCTAACGCCCTGCCTGTTCGCCCGTCAGTTCCGCAGCAGCTTCGGCAAACCGCCCTATGCCTTTGTCACCGCACGGCGCTTGGAGCGGGCGCGGTACCTGTTGGCCCGGACCGATGCGCCGATCAAGACCATCGCCCTCGATTGCAGCTTTTCCGACCAGGCGCATCTGACGCGGATGTTTCGCGCAGCGACCGGCAAAACGCCTGCCGTCTTCCGACGACAGGCGCAATAGACCGCCCGCAGCGACGGCGGGGTCCATCACCGGGACGCGGCGGGTCGGGGAGCGCGACCCGCCGCATTGAGGCTCACTCCGCCGGTTCCGCCATCTCGGTCGAACCGGACATGGCAAACCCTTTGTACCCGTTGTCGGCGACCTCCTGACACTTCGCCCGGTAGGTCCCGACGCCGCCCGTATAGGACAGGACACGGCGCGGTTTGCCCGGCACGTTCGATCCGGTGTACCAGCTGTTCGTCTTCGCGATCAGCGTGGCATTCGCCGTCTCGTCGTGATGCTTCACCCAGGCGTCTTCGCCTTCCGCCGTGGGTTGGATGACCGAAGCCCCCTCGGCACGCATGGCCTTGATGCAGTTTGTGATCCACTCGGTCTGCTGCTGCAGGCAGGTTGTCATGTTGCACAGCGCCGCGGAGGGTGCGAGCGGTGCGCCGGTCATGAAGAGGTTCGGGAAGCCGTACTTCTGCATGCCGAGAGTGGTGCGGATGTCCTTCTCCCACTCGCCTTTCAGCGTCATGCCATCGCGCCCGCGAATATCGATCCGCGACAGCGCGCCGCTGCCTGCGTCGAAGCCCACCGCCATGATGATCACATCGAGCGGATAGACGGTGCCGTCCTCCAGCCTGACCCCCTCGGGGACGATCTCTGCGATGGGGTTGTCCTTCACGGAGACGGCCTCGACATTGTCCCGCAGGTAAACTTCGAGGTAGTTCGTCTCCAGCGGCACGCGGTGGGTTCCGAAACCGTAGTCACTCTTCTTGGGCACGAGGACGTCGATCAGCTTCGGGTCCTTGAGACGGGCCGCCATCTTCTCGCGCACGAACTGGCTGATCTCCTCGGAGACCGCCTCATCGAAGAACATCTCGGCAAAGGATGCCAGCCAGAGCTTCAACGACCCGTCGGCATGGGTCTCTTCGAGGATCGCGCGGCGCTGCTCCGGGGTGCAGTCGGCCCAGGTGTGCTCAAAATCGTATTCGAACCCGGTGAAGCTGTGCGGCAGGTTGGCGCGAAGCTCGTCCCAGCGCGCCTTGTAGGCGGCGGCCTCGCTCGGCCCGTACTTGGGGTTCTTCATGGGCAGCACGTATTGCGGCGTGCGCACGAAGACGGTCATGGATCCGACGACGGGCGCGATGGTCTGGATCACCTGAATGCCCGTCGCGCCGATGCCGATCACGCCCACGCGCTTGCCTTCAAGATCGAGCCCGCTTTTCGGATAGCGCCCGGTATGGACGATCTGACCCTTGAACGTGTTCTGCCCCGCAAAGCGATCGGTCAGCGGCGCGGACAGCATGCCCGTGCAGCCGATGAGGAATTGCGTGTCGTAGGTGTCGCCGGTGTCGGTCTCGACCGTCCAGCGCCCGGTGTCCTCGCCATAGACGGCCTTTGTCACTTTGGACGAAAAGGTGATGTCCTTGCGCAGGTCCAGCCTGTCGGTCACGTAGTGCATCCAGCGCTCGATCTCGGGCTGGGCCGGGAAGCGCTCGGACCAGGTCCAGTCCTTGTAAAGCGTTTCGTCGAACAGGTACTGGTAGATATAGCTTTCGCTGTCGAACTTGGCGCCCGGGTAGCGGTTCCAGTACCAGGTCCCCCCAACGTCGGAGCCTGCCTCGACCCCATGGACCGCCATTCCCGTCTCGCGCAGCTGGTGAAGCTGGTACAGCCCCGCCACGCCGGCACCGATCACGAGTGCATCAATCTTGCGCGTCATCTCTCTCTCTCCCTTCGGGTTTCATCGCAGCGGGGGCGGTCTCTCGTGCCGCGGGTCCGGTGCTGAGGATCGAGCCTAGCCGGGGGGAATGATCGCGTATTGAACGTTTCACCCTCGCGCTTTGAACGAAACGGATGGCCGTCCGAAGCCTTCAAAACCGGCGTTGCAAACGTTCAAGACGCCTGCCTAGCCCGCTCCGACCGATCAAGGGAGGACGGATGAATGAAGGCATTCCTCTACAAAGGCGTCGGGGAAAAGGCCTTGGTGGACAAGTCCATGCCCACCATCAAGGCGGCCACGGATGTTATCGTGAAGATCACGGCGACCACGATCTGCGGCACCGACCTGCACGTCCTGAAGGGCGAGGTGCCCACCCTCGCCCCCGGCATCACGCGGGTCACGAAGGCGTCGGCGTTGTCGAAGAGGTTGGTGCGGATATCCGGGGCCTCAAGCCCGGCGGCCGCGTGCTGATCGCCTGCATCACCGCCTGCGGCTCCTGCGGGAACTGTCGCAAGGGGGTGCATTCGCATTGCCTCGACGGTGGTGGCTGGCAATTGGACCACCTGATCGACGGCACGCAGGCCGAATACGTGCGCATCCCGCACGGCGACTTCAGCCTGCACCGCATCCCCGAGGGCATGGACGAGGAGGCGCTCGTCATGCTGTCCGACATCCTGCCAACCGGCTTCGAGATTGGCGTGCTGACGGGTAAGGTGTCGCCGGGCGCTACGGTCGTCATCGTCGGGCCGGGCCGGTCGGCATGGCCGCGCTTCCGACCGCCGGGTTCTATTCGCCGGCGCGGATCATCATGGTCGACTCGGACCGCAAGCGCCTCGCCCTGGCGCGGCAGTTCGGCGCGACCGACACCATCGATGCCTCCGAGGGCAACGCTGCAGAGGCCATCATGGGCATGACAGGCGGCGTAGGGGTGGACGTGGCAATGGAGGCCGTGGGATCCCTACGGCCTTCGACCTCTGTCAGGTCATCATCGCGCCCGGCATTGAGCGGCCGGCCTACGCCAAGCACGAGCCGCTGGCCGGCGGCCGAACCGATCTCGGTGCAGGATCCGCCGATCTCGCTGGTCCCCCGGTGGACCGTCAGGGATGGACTCAAGTGGTGACCTCTGCGGCACGAAGGCGCGGAAGGATCGCCTCGTTCGGAGAAGAGACCTGATGAACCGTTATACCGAGGTCTTCGAGCTTCTTGCGGTGCGGACCAAAGCTTTTGTGAGCGTTTTCGATCTTTCTTCGCTTCGTCATATCGGCGGCACCCTGCGGGAAATAGTCACCGATCACGACGCCTGGGGATGCCAGGATTCCGGGATCCGCATCGGTAATCCTTTCCCAGATCGCCACGCATTCGGGGCGGGCTTCGGGAGCAGGAATAAAGTGCTGGTAGAAACGCAACAGGATCGACGCCGTGGAGCGACAGGCGGCCTGAACCGCTTCGACATTGCCGTCGATGTTCACCCAGTGTTGGTATTTCCTGACTTGGGAAACGACCTTGGCAGCGCCCTCGCTGCAACGAAGTTCGCCGTTCGCCGCGGTTTTGACCTCCCAGAAGGCGATCTCGAGACCACCGTCTCCCTCTTGTGCGATGACGAGATCCATCTTCGAGCCGTGGCTGGGAAGCGCCATCTCCAGATCGATCGTATTCGGATGTCGCGACATCAGGTCATCGACAAACGACTTTTCAGCTCCGGCATAGGTTAGGGCGGTCCGAGTCCAGATGTCGACCCTTTCGGCTGTCTCAGGGTTGGCAAGCATCTCCATCGACAAGGTTTGACTGCCAAGGGTACCCGTCCCATGCGGCGGCTTCTCCACGCCTTTGAGATAGGCGACCGCGATCTTGGCACTGACGCCGGACTCGCTGCAATCCAATTTCGCGACCGATTGGCCCCTCGCATAGAAACTTAGGTAGCCGTTGCGCACACACAAGCGGAGCATACGCTGGTCGTCCGGCTCGTGTCCGGGCAGGCACCATCGGTCGAACAGCGCTCTGACCGCATTTCCGGGATTGGCTTTGTCCCATTCGAGGAGACCGTCGATCTTCATATTTCTCGCGAACTTGCTCATCTATTCCTCCAGAGCTGCATCAGCAATATTCACGCAGCCCACCAGAAAATTTACACCTCCTGGGCGATTTCCGATCGGTGTGTCTCGCGTAGCACGGAGGACGTGACTGACGGCCAGATTAAATCGAGGATCGAGCGCCATATGGATCATTGCCAAAGACGCTGAAGGCTGATTCTTCGATCTGCTGCGCTCGTCGCCCATTTGCACTGCCCGCCTGAACCATGTGCCAGAAGCGCCTGCATCAATCAGATTGGACGAATGTCTGTTTCGGGGCTGGTGGCAACGGAAGTCGCGAGGCACTTGAAAGGTCGGCTAAGGGCCGTTTGTGTCAGTTGGGGATGACCCGGGGAACGTCTTCTTTGTCCGCATAGCTGCCCCCTAGACCGTCGTCCGAACAACCGAGGGCCCCCGGAGACAGAACGGGAGCCTTTTCAGGTAGCGAACACTAGATCTTGTCGTGCCGCCCGGCATGGCGCTGAAACGCGTTGGTGCCAAAGCGTGGCGCGGCGCCCGGTTGCTCGGTCTCGCGGCCGAGTCGCAGCACGATGGCCGCGGCAATGACACCGAAGGCCACGGCACCAATCACACCGAAGGCGACATAGCCCGCGACAGCCGCGGCAGCGACGGTCGCCAGCATGGCCAACACACAAACGAACAGGATGAGGTTCCACATCGATCTGATGTGGGGCGTTCTGCACCTGCCATCAAGGGATCGATATGGGCAAGCGGATCGAAACCAAGCTGGTCCTGACGGCGGTCGATCAGTATTCGGCGACCGTCAAGGGCATGAGCAAGGTCACCGGCCGGTTTTCGGACACGGTGCGGACAAAGCTCGGCGAGATGCAGAAGCTGCGCGGCCCGATCAAGCTGATCGGCGATTTCAGCAAGATGCGCACGACCGTCGCCGCCAGCGCCAAAGATCTCGACAAGGCACGCGAGCGGGTCCGGCAGCTGAAGACGCAGCTGACCTCGGCGGCCAAACCGACGGCTGCGCTGCGCCGCGAGTTCGATGGCGCCCGCCGCGCCGCCGGGCAGATGGAGGAAAGGCACCGCGCCAACATGACGGCGCTGAATGGTCTGAAGCGGGGCCTGACGGCCGCGGGCGTGAACGTTCGCGATCTGGCCGGTGACGAACGGCGGCTGGTGTCGAGCCTTGATGCCACGACGCAGGGGTTCGAGCGGCAGATCGGCAAGATGCAGCGCCTGGCCGCGGCGCAGGAGAAGATGGCCGGGGCGCGGCGGCTGTTCGACGAACGGATGGGGCGTTCGGCCAACATGGCCATCGCCGGCATGGCGACGCGGCAGGTCGGCCGGCGGGTGATCGGCGGCGTGATGTCGCCGGTCAGGAAGGCGGTCGCGTTTGAATCTGCCATGGCCGATGTGCGCAAGGTGGTCGATTTCACCGGGCCGGACGACCAGCGGGCGATGCAGAACAAGATCCTCGACATGTCGACGCGGATCCCGATGTCGGCCGAAGGCATCGCGCAGATCGTGGCGGCTGGCGGGCAATCGGGCATTGCGAAGGACGATCTCGACACGTTCGCCGAGAAGGCGGCGAAGATCGGCGTTGCTTTCGACATATCCGCGGACACCGCCGGCAGTGCCATGGCCGAGATCAAGACGCAGCTGAGTGCGACGCTCGACGAAACCGGCCAGCTCTTCGATGCCATGAACCATCTGTCGAACAACTCGGCCGCCTCGGCGCCGAAGGTTCTGGAGTTCATGCGGCGGGCGGGCGACATGGGCACGGGCTTTGGCATGTCCCGGACCGAGGCGATGGCGATGGGATCGGCGATGATCGCCGGCGGCGCCGCACCGGAAGTGGCCTATACCTCGTTCAAGAATGCGGGCCAGGCACTGGTTCGGGGCAAGTCCGCGACAAAGACCCAGAAGACCGCGTTCAAGGCCATCGGGCTCAATTCCGTCGATGTCGCAAAGCGCATGATGGTCGACGGCACCGGCACCATGATCGACGTGATCGAGCGGCTGAACAAGCTGCCCGACTACATGCGCAAGAGCGTGCAGTCGGACCTGTTCGGTAACGAGGCGCAGGGCCTCAACATGCTGATCGCCAACACCGACCTGTTCCGCGAGGCGCTGGCACTGGTCGCCGACGAGACGGATTATGCCGGCAGCGCCCAGAAGGAATACGAGACACGCTCGAAGACGACGGTAAACGCGCTCGAGCTGATGAACAACCAGCTGTCGGTCATCGGCATCCTGCTCGGCGATGCGCTGTTGCCGGGGCTGAACGATCTGCTGGCGATCACCGGCAAAGTCGCGAAGCGGTTCGCCGATTGGGCCAAGGATCATCCGCGGCTGACCCGGGCGATCGCCATGGGGACCGTGGCGCTCGGCGCCGCGGCTGTGGCGGCCGGCAGCCTGTTGGCGTTGGCCGCAGGGGCAATCGCGACGCTGGCGATGTTCCGGTTCGGGCTGACCGGCATCGGGATCAAGGCGGGTCTTGCGGCCAGCGGCCTGCGCGGTCTTGGCGGGGCAGTGCCGAACTTTGGCCCGGCCATCAGCGGCGCGCAGGCGTTCTCGAGCGGCATGGCACGCGAGATGGAGGCGGCAGCCCTTGCCGCCGAGCGCACCCGCACGCGGATCAATGCCGCGACCCGCGCGATCCGGTGGAAGGGCGTGATGAGTTCGATCCTGATGGCCGAGGCCGCGTCGCGCATCCCGACCGACCCGACGGAGGTGGCCGCCTTCATGGCCGCGAATGGCGAGGATTTCAAAGCGAAGATGGGCTGGGCGATGGGCAACCTGCCGGGCCTGAAGCAACTGGTCGAGGCGCAGAACAAGCTGCGCGGCCTGTTCGGGCTGGACCCGATGGACGGCACGCCGGGCGCCGGCATGGGGAAGGTCACCGAGGATCTGGGGGCAGTCGAGGCTGGCGCCGACAGCGCGGCCGAAAGTGCCGATGGTCTGAAAGGATCGCTCGATGCGGTCGGAGAGACCGTGGTTGCCCCGAAGATCGACACGCTGTCGATCGACGAGGCGGCGGCCGCGGTGCGGGCGCTGAGCCAGCAATACCAGTCGATTGCCAATGTCGGCCACACCCGACCGCCCGCACGCGGCAAGGGCAGGGGCGAGCAGCGCCGCGCCTCGGGCGGCCAGTATGGCCCGGGGCCGGTAATTGTCGGCGAGCGCGGACCCGAGGCATGGTTTGCCTCGCGCTCGGGATTCATCGCCAACAACCGCCAGTTGCTGGCAATGGCGCGCCATGCCTCGGTTGCCGCCACGATCGGGGCGGCGCTGCCGGCGGCGGCCGCCGGCCATGGTGGCGGCATGCGCCCCGCGGTCGGGACGCTCAACATCACGATCCCGATCGCCATGCCCGCGGGCAGCAATGCCGCGGATGTCGTCGACACCGTTCGCCACGACCTCGGCCGCGAGATCGCGGCGATGTTCGGCGGCAGTTTCTCGGACTAAGGGAAGGACAAGACATGTCGTCTGGACCCGTCACGATGGCGCTGGGGCCATTCCTGTTCCGGTCGATCGGCTTTGGCCACACCGGATTGTCGCGCGCGCTCGAAACCCCGTGGTCGGAGGTTCAGACCGCCGGGAAATACCATGCCCAGCAATGGACCGGGCCCTCGACGGATTCGGTCACGATCACCGGGGTCCTGTTCCCGTCGGCCTATGGCGGGCTGACGACGCTGCGCGGGCTGCAGATCGCGGCGAAGAACGGCATTCCGCTGATGCTGGTCTCGCTCCGCGGGCAGGTGTTCGGCCGCCATGCCGTGCAGCGGATATCCGAGGATCAGAGCCTGCATGACCGCTACGGCACGCCGCGGCGCGATGCCTATTCGATCGAGTTGAAGCGCCTCGGCGCGGTTCTGAACATCGCAGGGATCTCGATATGACCGCGACCACCCATGTCGCCTCGGAGGGCGAGGCGCTCGATCTGATCTGCTGGCGCCACTACGGCTATACCTCGGGCGCGGTCGAGCAGGTGCTGGAGGCAAATCAGGGGCTTCGGGCCGTGGCGCAGCGCCTGCCCCAGGGCGCGCTGGTGATCCTGCCCGATCTTGTCGATGCGCAGGCCGAAGCGACCGGCCTGAAGCTGTGGGACTGAGCCATGGCCGGAGTTCAGGACACACCGCAGATCGCCGTCAGCGTCGATGGCACCTCGGTTGCCGGGGCCGCGTGGGAGCGGCTGGTGCGGCTCGAGGTGACCGACCGCGAGGGGATCCGCTCTGACGCGGTCTCGATCGCGTTCGACGATTCCGAGCCGCGGTTCATCTCGCCCCGGCGCGGCGCGGTGCTGCAGGTCTCGATCGGCTTTCGCGGCGAGGACTTCCGCGGCGACTATGTCGTCGATCAGGTCGAGTTCGCCTGCCTGCCGCACAGGATCTCGGTCAGTGGCCATGCGGCGGACTTCCGGGCCGAGATGAAGACCACCAGATCGCGGCATTGGGACGATACCAGCGTCGGCCGGATCGTGGCGCAGATCGCGGGCGAGCACGGGCTGATCGCCTCGGTGGCGGACATCCTTGGCGAGTTGTGGTGGATCGGCGCGCTGGCGCTGGCCGCCCTCGTCATCTGGGGCCTGTTCGGGCGCATTCAGGCGGCGCGGGTCGACGATGCCCGCAGCGGCGCGAATCTCGGCCGATGACATCATGGTGACATGGCTGCTTTCAACGCGCCTCGGCCGCGGGTTTCTTGCCGCGGTCGGGGCGCTTGTCGGGCTGGCAGCGGCTGCAGGCGCGCTGTTGCTGGCCCTCGGTGCTGCGCGCAGGGCGGGGCGGAAGGAGGTGCGAGGTGAGATGCAGATCGAGGATCTGGAGCGCGCTGTTGCTGTCCGTCGCGCTGCCGGCGGGGCACTGCGCGATGACGGGTCCGGCTACCGAGACTGAGGCGGCGCTCTGCGATGCATGGCGCGACAGTCTGCCGACCCGGTCGCACGCCGACACCGAGCGGACACAGCAGGAGATCGGCCGCAATCGCGCGGCATGGCGCGCGATCTGTGAAGCGCGATGATCGAAAGGACGGGAACAAGAGATGACGGAATGGAAACAGGTCGACGCGGTCTTCCCGGCGTCCGGCAAGGGCTTCGGGCCTTACGGCGGGGTCGCGACGCTGCAGGTCGATCCCGGCAGCGGGACGGTCGAGATCCAGCTGCAGGATGCCGCAAGTACCTGGGTGACGGGCAGCGACCTGACCTTCTCGGAGGCCGGGGTCTACAAGATCGACGTGGAAAACACGCCACCGCTTCGGGTCCATGTCACCGGCGATGCGAAATATCGCTTCACCTGGCGCAGGCCCTGAAGCCATGGCGCGCCCATCGGAACACTCACAATCGGCCGGGACGACACCGGCCACCGGCCGGGACCAGCGGGGCAGGAGCGAGGCTGGGGGCGCGGTCAGGATGCGGCGGCAACCGATGCAGACGATCGTGTCGCTGAAGCGCAAGGGCCTGCTGACCGAGCAGCAGGTGCTTGCCGCCTACAGGTTCTACAGGAACCCGAATGCCTTCGTGATCGCACCGACCCTCTACCGGGTGTTGCACGATGCAATCCTGCAGGACGAACCGCTCGAGGCGATGGAGAAGCGGCGCGGCTGGCCGGCCCGGTCGGCAAAGGCCATCGTCGGGCTGACGCTTCACGCCCTGCAGGAAATGAACGCGACCCATCAGGAGATCGACGAGGACGCCGCCACCGCGCGCGAGACGGTCGAGTATCTTTCGGCGGACGATGTCCGGGATCTGATCCCGCTGATGGAGCGCTTCGGGTTCAGCCAGCGCGAGGCGCGGCTGTTCCGGATCCTGCAACGCTCGGTCGACCGCAGCATCGGGAAGGACGCGCTGCTCGCGCGGCTCTATGCCGACCGGCCCGACGATCCGCCCGATCACAAGATCCTCGACGTCTATGTCAGCAAGATCCGCAAGAAGCTGGAAGGCTCGCCCTATCAGATCAGGACCGAACATGGCGTCGGTTTCTGCCTGGTCGAGCGGGCCCCGGACCCTTCGGACCGCGCGCTGTCGTGGTATGTCCAGCACGTCTATGAGGGCCGGTCCTATCGCGAGATCGCCGGCAGCTCTGGCGTGCATGCCTCGAGCGTGATGCGCAGCGTGCATCGCACTGCCGAGACCCATGACCCAGATGCGCTCGAGCAGGCCGCAAGGGAACTTCTGGCACGGGGCGCGTGAGAATGGCGGTGCGCTTGGCCTTGCCTGCTGTCGATCAACGACTGTACAGAGGTCTGCGAGTTGTTTGGCGGGTCCACCGTCGCACAGGTGCGGCTCCGATAATCGGTCTCATGCGGTTCCGCGACCGAAGCACAGGAGTTGATCCTCTCGAGCTGGTACGACTTGTCAGTGCTGTTGATCGCATCTCGGAGCGGTGAAAGCGACAGGTCGACAGAGGTCATCGGGTGTCTATTCCTGCCTCGTGTGCGCGGCCATTGGGGCATTATTGCTCTTGGTCGCAGGCCAATCCAGTCTTTGCCGTCCTCTGCGCCTGCGGCCACAATATCCGTAAGATCCTCGCACACTTTGGATATCTGAGATTCCCAAACGGATAAAAATATTTGGTTTGACGGCCGAATCGCTTATGCTTGTAAAAATTGAAGGCTAGGAGTATTTTAGAATGCTTGGACGGCTCTTAAGTGAGGAATATACAGACCCGCGTTATGTGCTGGCAGTATACTTGGGCGACTTGGTTCGATTCCTTGGATTAATCGCTTACAATGATGAGGAGAATTGGAAACCCCCATTCAGCGAGGCGCTCCTCGATCCAATGCGCGCGGCATTGGAACGGCTTCCGGTGCATGCGTCTGAAGTCGAGACGAAAATATTAGAGTTGACTGATGATCAAATCCAAAGGCATGGCCTGGCCGGGCCCGAACTTACGTTCAAGTTTGCGGTTATAGATGAGGCCTACCTTGCCGGTCGAGGCGGCTGGAGTTTTTTTGGTTGGCGTCGCTTAATCGATGCACTCGATGTTTTGCTTAATTCTATCTTGTCGGCGACGGGGGCTGGGACGGCGATCTCGGAAATAAAAGATTATATTGGTCTGAGCATTAGAAAACCCTAGCGTTGGTTTAGCAGCCATTGCGTGACTGGCTGGGGCGGTTCAGATGCTGAAGAAACTTCGCTAGTGGACGGACAGGGCTCCGCACAAGCACTTTGCGGGGGGCAATTCGCATGGATCGAGAATGCCGGCTCCAGGTTCGAAAATTTGTCAAGCAACAACGCGGCGATCTGGCCACGTCTGGCTCCCCGGCACTTCGAAATGGCACGCCCATCGCTACTTTTCCAATGTCGTGGGCCAGCCTTAGAGATCGGCCATTTTGGCATTCCACGGCAAGCAAGGCTTGCCAAGCCACTGCAGTGTTTTCGAGGTGCGCCATTTTCTTCAGCTATCCAGAATGGGCTAGAGGAAGATCCCTCAGGACGCCATGATCTGCTGAGAGGTCCACAGATTTTGGGACCTTCGAAGGGGTGAGGCTTGAGTATAGCGTTTCGAAAGCCTGAACGGCACCGCGATCTGGTCACAGCGGTCAGGGAGACCGTCTTCTTGCTACTAGGGGCCTCGAGTGCCGCCACACCCGATGGTTTCGCGAAGTTCCTTCCGCGGGCCTATGGTCATGCCGAGAAGATCACGAAGGCCTTCAAGGGAGTGGACGAGGCCGCGCCTGAGAACCTCGCCTGGAAATGGCTGTCGATGACGCTGTCCCAGGCGACCGCCCAGTTCCTCGTCGTGTTGCGTCGGCAGACCAAACTGGTTGGTACGGAGTTGGACGGCGCGGTCGCAGCGTTCATCGACGACGCGATGGACCTTCCCGATACCGCGCATTTCGAGGCGGCGACGTTCCTGCACACAGCAACCCACCCGGCCTTTGAGCCCGCCAGAGGCGCCCTTCAGCCGCTCATTCAGGCTGTAACGACTTGGACGCAATTCGACATGGTTCGGCTGCAGGCTGACTTCGACCGATGCCTACATGCTGCTTCTGCCCATGTCTGCGCCGCGAACCACGAGGAATTCGCGCCTTTGGTCGCGACAGTTGCCGGCCCGGCCGGCGAAGCGGCAAGAGCCGGATGATATCTGCGGCGCGACGATCCTCGGCGGCAACCGGCGCCGCGGTGAGCTTGCGGATCTTCTGTTGGCTCAGGAACCCGCCAGCACGACGCGGACGGCGCGCAGACTTCTCCAGGGACGATTAATTCAAACCGGGCACAAAGGTTCGGGTCTTGAACTGAGAGGTTCCAATTACCTTATCAGCGATGGAATGCCTGCCAAGGGTTCTGTCGCAAACGGCTGGTCCGGCCCGAGGGCGGACTGCGGATGGCTTGCCGGTTTTACGGGGCCTCCGAAGTCGAAGTGGCGATCCGGAGCGATCGCCGCCAGGGCGGACAAAGGTTTGCAGTCTCCACGCGGGCAGACCGCGGCGCGTGCGCCCGAGGCACACGGCCGCTGAAACGTCCCTAACGTGAGGAGGCCAACATGCTGACACCCGCTTCTTCCTTTTTCAGAAACGATCCCTTCGCGCAGCTGGAGCGCATGACGCGCGACATGGATCGCATGTTCCCCGGCAACTGGTCGAATGCTCCGGGGTTTCCGGCAGTAAATGTCTGGCGCGGCGACGAGGCCGTCGCGATCACGTCGGAGCTGCCCGGCGTCGAACTGGAAGACATAGAGATCACGGTGAAGGACACCACCTTCACCCTCTCCGGCGAGCGCAAGGCGCCCGACGCGCCCAAGGGCGCCCGCTGGCATCTGCGCGAGCGCAGCCACGGCAAGTTCAGCCGGGCGGTGAAGCTGCCCTTCGTGGTCGATCCCGACAAGGTCGAGGCGCGCTTTAAGAACGGTGTGCTGCAAGTGGCGCTGCACCGGCCGGACGCCGACAAGCCGCGGCGGATCGAGATCCGGGGCGAGTGAGAGGAGGTACATGAGATGAACGACCAATTGACCAAGCCAGAAACCAAGGCCGAGTCCACGCCAGCCGAGAGCAGAGCTCGGGTTCCAGTTTACAGGCCGCTGACGGATATCGTCGAGACGGACGACGGCGTGTCGCTGATGCTCGAAATGCCGGGCGTTGGCGCGGACGATCTCGATATCTCGCTGGAGCGCCGGGTTCTGACGATCCGCGGCACGGTCCGGATTTTCCGACCCGAGAATGTGGAGCTGGCCCATCTGGAATATGGCGAAGGTGACTATGAGCGCGCCTTCACCCTTTCGGAGGATCTCGACCCCGAGCGGATCGAAGCCGAACTGCGCAACGGGGTGCTGACGCTCAGCCTGCCGCGCGCAGAGCAAAAACTTCCCAAGAAGATCGCGGTAAAGACCGCGTGAGCAACGCCGAGAAAGGAGAGATGAGATGCAAATCAAGGATCTGGTCCCCTGGGCACACAAGGAAAAGGTCCCTGAGGGGAAAACCGAAAACGATAGCCCGATCACCTCGCTGCAACGCGAGATGAACCGGGTCTTCGAGGACTTCTGGGGTCGGCTCGACAGGCCTACAGGTCCTTTCGACTGGACCTGGGACAAGAGCGGGACTCGAGCCGATGTGGTCGAGACCGACGATGCAGTTGAACTGTCGATCGAGCTTCCGGGTATGGAGATGAAAGACATCGACCTGACCGTGAGCGACGATCTGCTCACTCTGAAGGGCGAGAAGAAGGTCGAGCGCAAGGAAGAAAAGAAGGGCTACTACCTCTCCGAGCGCAGCTACGGGTCGGTCTATCGGACCGTGCCGTTGCCTCCGGGCGTCGACAGCGACAAGGCGGAGGCTTCGTTCAAGAACGGTGTGCTGACGGTCAAGGTGCCGAAGACCGAGGAGGCCCAGGCCAAGCTGAAGCGCATCGAGGTCAAGCCCGCGTAGTAGCATCGTGGGAGGGGAAGAACAGCCCTTCCCCTCCCATTCGGAATGCCGTGGCGGAGCTGATTGACTTGCCGCGGGCTGACCGACTGCGGCCGTTGGTTCATGGCAGTTGCGCAGGGCGTGATTGCGGCCAGTGAACTGACACCAATTAGAGTCTTGCGAGGTCCGGGTTGAGAGAAAATCTTGCCCGGCGTGTCTTGATAGCGTGTCTGGCCATTCCGAAATCCCGCCCCTTCGCACGCGAAATTCAGGAGTGACAAAACTTCACAACGTGTATGGAGGCGCGTTCACGATGCCATTCACACCGTTGCACGAAAGAGGCCTGGTGCAGGCGTCAGTGGCGCTGGCGCAGTCGGCGCGATGCTCTTGAAAAAAGCGAACACCGCGTTCGCGCAGTTCGGCTGGAAAGGCGGGGTGAAGCTTCGAGTCGTCGTCAGGCTCATCCTTTGAGTGTTCTATTCCCCGGTAAGCGCGGGGCGGTCCAGTGCATTCCGCCGTCCTCTTTGCGCCAGCGACAACAGGTTTGAACCGTCACGCCGATCTGACGGAGCGCCTTCTGAACCGATTTTCCCTGACCCTGCAGCACCTCAACCTGCCGCAGCTTCAAGACGTCGTTTTCCGGCTTCTCCCGCTTTCCGGCCATTTTCAGGTCCTCCAGAAATCGGATCATGCCATCCCACTTGGTGGACCATTTCCGTGAGGGCACTCCAACCGCAACAAAACCGGGCGAGGTTCGAGCCGTTTCAGATCGGGCGCGAAATCCAATGACTCGCAGCCGATCAGATGATATTTTTTATTACCGCGTGCAGTTCAGGGTCGCTTTCCGTTCCTCCTCTTCGCCTCATCTTGAGCGATGAAAGCATGGCTCGTTTGGCTCTCTACGTACTCGGCCAGGAGCGCCTCGTGAAAGGCGGTTCCACTGTGCCGGACCTGCCCGACCTGTTCTGGTCCGTGATCGGCTGCCTGCTGACCGTGCGAGGGCGAAGTCTGAGCCGGGCGCGCATCGCGGAACGGCTGTGGCCAGACAAGGAGCATGAGGCAGCGCGTCATTGCCTGGCCAGCGCGCTGTGGCGGATCCGGATGCGGCTTGATCCTGACACGACCCCTTTGGTGACCGACGGCAACCTTGTCGCACTGTCCCGTAAGGTCTCGATCTGGGTCGATGCGCTGGCCTTCGAGCATCGCGCGAGGCCGCTGGTCGAACGGCCGTCGCTGCTTTCCGAACGGCGGAACCGGGCAAGGCTCGCACGGGTGCTCCACGCCCATTGCGGCGAATTTCTTGGCCATATCGATCAGGAGGACATCGCCATCGAACGCGCCCGGCTGCGGGCGCTCTATCTCGATGCGCTCTATGAACTTTCCCGGGCACAGGCCGACGCGGAAGAATGGGCAGGGGCAATTCGCTCGGCCCGGGTTCTCTGTGCGGCCGAGCCGCTGCGTGAGGATGCTCAACGCCTGCTCATCGAAGCCTATTCGCGTCGCGGAAACCGCGGGCTTGCGCTGCGCCAGTTCCAGATCTGCGAGGCGACCTTGGCGCGTGAATTGCAGGTTCCGCCGATGCCGGAAACACTGGCGCTGCGTGCCCGCCTTCTGGATGCGCGAGGCGAAGCGCCTTTGACGCCAGCGACGGCGATCCCGCCGGATGGACATCGCGATACGTTGATCCATGCCCGCGACAGCCTCGTAGATGCGCTCTGGGCCATCGAGCGGACGCTCGGGACCATCTGACCCTCCCACACCGCACCGTTCCGACATTGTGTCCTCGCCGCCGGGGCCATGGCCGCGCCTGCGCCGGTGTCGGACTTGAACCGGCGCGGTGTCGCCCGGGTGATCCACGCGTGACGGCCCGGTGATGCCGTGATGGCAGCGTGGAACGATTCGGCCGAGCGCGAAGGAATCGGGGGCGTGAATGGCGGTAGACCAGAGGACAATCGCGGGGATCGGGCGGCGGGCAATCTGCTCCTGCGCTACTGGCGCGAGGTCGGACCGCACGGTGCGGGGCGCCTGCGCGGGACGATCCGCGACTTGTCCGGCGCCATGCTGGGCGCTTTCGAGACGGAGCAGGGGCTGTTCGCCTTGCTCCACCGCCTTATCGGCGCCAAGCCGCAGACCCGCAACGACAACGATCCGGAGGGACCACCATGAGCGACGCTGATTTCCCGCTCCTGCGCGCGAGCCTCGCGCCGGAATATGCCGGGCTTCCGGCTGCCGATCTCGACCAGCTGGTGCGCCAGATCTATGGCCCCGAGGCAAGTGCCGAGGATGTCGAGGGGCTGTTCGACGATATCGGCCGCGGCCTGAGCCATGCTGCCCGGGGTGTTGGCCGGTTCGCCCAGCAGGCCGCTCCGGTGATCCAGCGGGCGCTGCCTGCGGTGGCGCAGGGCGCGGCGGCCGGATCGGCGTTCGGTCCCTGGGGGGCGCTGATCGGCGCTGCCGCGGGTGCCACGGGGGGAATACTCTCGCAGTCGCGCAACCGCACGGCGCGTGACATCGGCGGTGCCATCCATGGCGCGGGAAGTCTTGTGTCAACCGTGCGCGGTGGCGGTGCAACCGGGGCACTGGGGGCGTTGACGTCGGTCGGGTCGGGGGCACTCGGTGCGACGCCGGGTGGCCGTCAGGCGGCCGCGGCCATGCAGCGAGGGCAATCTCGCGGCTCTTCGGGCACAAGCGGGGCCGCCAACGCACTGGCGGGTCTGCTGGCGCGGCCCGAACTGCTGCAATCGCTGACCGCGGCGATGATGGGGCGCTATGCCCGGCAAACGACTTCGGTTGCCGGACAACAGGTGCCGGTCAGTCAGTTGCTCGCGGCATTGTCGACGGTGGCGCAGCGCGCCGCGCACGAGGCGGCCGAGTTCGAGCCCGGGGCCGAACGGACCCCGGCCTATGCCGAAGCCGCCGAGGCGGCGCTTGGCGTCGATGCCGAGGACGCCGAGGGCCGCACCGATGCCCTGCTGACGCTGCTGGCACTGGCGCCCTCGATCTGGATGCAGCGCCCGCCGGTTACGGTGCAGCTTGCGCCACCCGATCCGTATTTCGGCTTCGGCGGCGCGGACGCCGGGGGCCTCGGCGAGGATTGGGAGGGCGATCCGCTCGAGGATCTGGATTGGGAATGGGACGAGGACCCGGCCGAGGTCGGCTGGGACGAGGATGAAGAAACCGAGGATTGGGATCCCGGTGACGCCGCCATGGAGGAGATCCGCTATGCTTGAACTGCCGAGGGACCTGATACAGCCCGACCCGTCCCAGCCTGCAGGCGATCCGGCGTCGATCATGGCGCAACTCGCCGGCAGCGATCCGCGGCTTGCGATGTTGATGCAGCTTCTTCAGTCCGGCCGCGCCAGGGAGGGCGCCGCGCCGGAACCGGTCGATGACCGGACCGAGACCATCGTCGATCTGAGCGAGCGTCTGGAAGCCGCCGAGGCGCAGATCCTGCGGCTGAAGACCAGCGGCCGGCGGTTGCTGGAACGGGCGCGCGCCAGCGAGGAACGTCTGTCCGAGCTTGCCGCCGCGCTTGGCGCCTGCGGCCTGTGTTGGGGCGAGGATCCGGGCTGCCCGAGTTGCCGGGGCCGCGGCCGTCCCGGCATGACCCGACCCGACCCGGACCTGCGTCAGCAGCTTTTCGGACCACAGCGCTCCCGCGCGGGGCGCAGCGACGAACCGGCGGCACACTGAAACCATGCGGAAAGGGAGTAGAAGACCATGGTTGATACTTATTCCTATGAATCAGACTACGAGGACGAGTTCGAAAGCGCCGAGGACGTCTTCGACGAGGTCGAGTCGGATGACGAGGCCGACATGTGGGCTGAAGCCCGGCCAAGGCGCCGCATTCGACTGCGCCCGCCAATCAAGACCCCGCCCAGGGGAAATGCCGTCGCCCGGCTGACGCCCGGAGGTTTTGCCACCAAGGCCGAACTGGCGGCCACGGCGAAGAAGCTGGATGGCCGGATCGGTGTGCTGTCGACCTCGGTCAAGACCCTCGGCACGCGGACCCGCAGCCTTGAGGTCGAGACAGGGCGGACGAGCACGGCGCTGCGCCGCGAGATCGCTTCGCGCAAGAAGACCACCGACGATCTGAAGCGCACGCTGGACGAGACACGGCAGATCTCGATTCTGATGCCGCTGCTCAGCAGCCCCGGCACGGTCACGGTCGGCGGCAATACCATCCCGGTGAACGAGGGCGACACCTTCTCCAAGTTACTGCCCATCCTGTTGTTTTCCAGCTCCGGCTCGTCCGGGTCCGGCGGCGGGATGTTTGGCGGCGACAACAGCAGCATGATGATGCTGGCGCTCGTCCTCGCATTTTCCGGCAACAAATAGCGAACCGAAAGGAGCCGGACCATGAGTATGAACCTGGCACTGGGATTGGCCCTTGGCCAGAAGTTGGCCGAGAGCCGCGGCGTCGAGAGCGTCGAGGCGCGGCGCAGGGCTGGCGTCCTTCTGGGGGTGATGGGCTCGACACCGGCGAGCTTCGTCGCCACCAAGGTCGTGATCGACCAGCAACTGAGACTCGAACAGAACAATCGTGGCGACAAGGGCGACAAGGGCGACGATGTGGCCGGCGCAGGCGACGCCGGACCGGACGTGATCGACGACGCCGCATTCGCCGCGTTGGTCGAGGAAACGGTCCATGCCGAGTTCGAGAAGGCCGTTCCGCTGATCCAGGCCGAGGTCGGGACGATCGGAGCCAAGCTCGACCCAAAGGCGCTGGCGATGGTACTGGGTCCGATCATCCGGGACGCGGTTGTCGAGGGGATGAAACAGGCGCAGGCGGCCGCCGCGACCGCCTCGCCGGGTAACAAGCAGCCCTGAGCCCGCCGGAACGGAATGGGGATACTCCCATGACATCGACCCAATCGCGAATGGACCCCGCGCTTGAGGAACTGATCGCCGAAGGCGCCGCCGAGGATCACGTTGCGATCATCGTCCGGCTGCACGAGGGGGCGGAACCGCCGCCGGGGCTCCATCTGGTGGCGCGCTTCGGGACCATCGCAACCGGGCGGGCGGATCGCGGCGCACTGCGGGCGATCCACGATCATCCGTCGGTCGCAAGCCTCAAGGCACCGCGTACCTATGCCGGCGAGCTTGGGGGGGGGCTGGCCGAGGGTCCGGACGAACCCGGCCTGAGCGAAGCCGACCCCACGCCGACCGACGAGGACCGCCGCCGACCCGAGGGGCTGCCCGAGACCGGACGCGGCGTGGTGGTCGCGGTCATCGACTGGGGCTGCGATTTCGCGCATCCCGACTTTCGCGCCAGTGACGGGCGCACGCGGCTGATCGGGTTATGGGATCAGCGTGCCTCGGGGTCCTCGCCCCGGCCCTATGGCTATGGCCGCCTGCACGGACCGGCGGCCATCGACCGGGCGCTGGCGGGGCGCGATCCTTTCGCGGCGCTGGGCTATGCGCCGTCGATCGGCGATGCACCGACCCACGGCTCCCATGTCCTCGGCATCGCTGCGGGCAACGGCCGGGCAGGCGGACCGCAGGGGATCGCACCCGAGGCGGATCTGTTCTTTTGCCATCTCGGGCCGGGTCTGGGCGAATTGGGCGACTCGATCGGGTTGATGGAGGCCGTGGATTGTGCAGTCCGCGTGGCCGGTCGGCGGCCGGTTGCGATCAATCTCAGCATCGGCCGGCATGCGGGTCCCCACGATGGCTCGTTGCTGATCGAACGGGCCATCGACTGGCTGATCACCAATCGCCCGGGTACCGTCGTGGTCCAGAGCACCGGCAACTATTATGCCCGCGACGTTCACATGGCGGGACGGCTGCACGAGACCCAGACCGATACGGTGCCGTTCCGGTTGGAAAAGCGCGACGATACCGCGATCACGGTCGAGGTCTGGTACAAGGCGGCCGACACCTTTCATGCCCGGGTCGTCGCGCCCGATGGGCAAATGGCTGCGGCGCCTCGCGGCGAAAATGCGGTGCTACGTGGGCCGGACGGCGACTTCGGCACACTCTATCACCGCGCTTTCGATCCGAACAACGGCGACCATCTGATTCAATTGGTGCTGCGGCCGGTGGCACCTTCCGGCGACTGGCGGCTGGAATTGACCGGGATCGACGTGGTGGACGGCCGATGGCACGCCTGGATCGAGCGCAACCCGCGCTGTCCGCCCTGCCAGGTGCGTTTCCCTGACGACCGGGCCGAGCCGAGCGGCTCCACCGGCAGCATATGCAATGCGCTGCGCACCATCGCGGTCGGGGCCTATGACGGCCATTCGGACCGGCCGAGGCTCGCGCGTTTCTCCAGCGTCGGGCCGACCCGGGACGGGCGGCCGAAACCGTTGCTGGTCGCGCCGGGGGTGCGGGTATTGTCGGTGCGCTCGCGCGGCGATGCCGCAGCCGAGCCGGGATATGTGCGCATGAGCGGCACCAGCATGGCCGCACCGCATGTCACCGGGACCGCGGCGCTGATGCTGCAGGCCGCCGGTGCGCATCCGATCGCGATCCTGCGTGCGGCGCTTTTCGCCACGCTCGCGCCGCCGCCCGAGGCGGATCCGCGATGGGGATACGGGCGGCTCGACATTTCCGCGGCGGTTGCCCGCGCCCGCAGGATCGGCACGGCAGCGAGCGGGGAGGGTGGTGCAACAGAGGAGGAAGGGATCATGGCCGAAGCCGAGGACGCGTCTGCGCCCGTGCAGCGCACGGCCTGGACTGTGGGGCGCGACTTTACCCAGCCGACCGTGCAGCAGCGCGTGCTCGGCGCGATGAGCGAGGCCGAGCTTGAGGCGGTTCTGGGTGAAGGTCCGCCGCTTGTTGCTGCGGTCACACGCGAGGCGGCGCCGGAAGGGTATCCGGAGACGGTGGCTGCGGACGATCCGCTGCAGGTGCTCGACCGGGCAATCGATCCCGAAGATCCGAGCCTTGCCGTCGTCGCCTGGCCGGGATTGCGCCCCGCCGGGCCGCTGATGCCGGGCGATCTGGTGGTGCAGGGTCTGGGCGCCGCGCGACCGACCTGCCGGATCGTCCTCGACCCGAGATTGCGGCCGCGCAGCGCAGTCGCGCCGGGCGAGAGCGCGGCGGACCTCGCGCTGGGATATCCGGGATACTATGTCCGGGTCGCCGAAACGACTGGCGAGGGCGCGCTGCGGCGGATCATGGGCCCTGACGGTCTGGTTCTGCCCGGAACTCTGGTGCTGCGAAGCGGCGAGGCGGGCGATGCGCCCGACGGCCGCCCGACCCTGCGCCGCGGCGCCTCGGGGCCGGCGGTGCGCGAGGCTCAGGTCCGACTGAACCGGCTTGACGCCGCGCGGCGCCTGCTGGGTGAGGCGCCGCTGCTCGACGCGCCGTTGGCAATCGACGGGCGCTATGGCGCGCGTACCGAGGCCGCTGCCAGGGCGTTTCAGCGCGTCGCGTTCCCCGACGCCCCGGACCAGTGGGACGGCGTTCTGGGACGACGCAGCTGGGCGGCGTTGCTCGACGCGACCCGGGGCGGTGGGCACGACGATCTGCCCGGGACGACGCTGCCGCCCGAGGTCGAGGTCGCAGCGCGGCCCGCGGCGCGCACGATCCCGATCATTGCCCTGCCCGGGGTCATGGGCACGCGGCTGCGCCTGGCCGGAGGCAGGCTGCCCGACTGGGACCCCGACAGCAGACTCACCATGCTGCGCTGGTTCCGCGCCTCGGCCACCGACAAGCTGGCCGGACTGGATGCCCGCAATACGGCTCGGCGGATCGACGACACTTCGGATGTCGTCGCACATTCACGGGGCTGGGATCATTTGTCTTCCGGCTTCTATCGCCCGCTGCTTGCAGCGCTCGAGCGCACGTTCAACCCGGGAAGATCGGGCAGGGCCGGCGTGCGCTCTCCGGTCTATGCCTTCGGATATGACTGGCGACAATCCTGCGGCAACCACGCACGGGCGCTGGAACGCTTCATCGACAGCGTGCTGGAACGCGAACGGGCCGAGGAGGTGGTGCTGGTCACCCACTCGATGGGCGGGCTCGTGGTGCGCGGCGCGCTGCCGCTGATTGCGGCGCGGGTGCGCGGGGTGGTGCATTGCGTGATGCCGGCTGCCGGGGCGGTCGTTGCGGCGCGGCGCATGCGCACCGGGTTCGATCCCGCAATCGACGGCAATCTGGGCGAGATGGTGGCCGAAATGGCCGCCGAGGCGCTCGGGCTCGATCCGGTGGAGCGCGATGACGCGGACGAGGGGATCGGAGATTTCATCACCACCCGGCTTTTCGCGGCGATCTTCAGCGACTCGCTGTTGCGCCCCAATCCGCTCTATTATGGGCGACTTATGGCGCGCCTGCCGGGCGCCGTGGAGCTTCTTCCCTCGAACGCGCTCGGCCGGCGCTGGTGGGGGCATCTCGCGCATCCCCGCGCGCCGGCATCGGTCTATGACGCCTATGCCGCCCCGGCACCGGCCGGCCTGGTGCATGCGGGCCTCAGCACGGCGGAAAAGTCCGCATTGCGCGCGCGGTTCGCCGACGCCGGGCGGTTTCATGCCGGCCTTGGCTATCATCCCCGTACCGGCGTTCTGGCATCGAGCGGACTGACCACCGATGTGGCGCTGGAACCGAACGCGATCCGGCGCGAAGGCGACGGGACCGTGCCGCTGGCCAGCGCAAGCTGTCCTGGGCTGACACGGCCGCTGTTTGCCCGCGTGTTCTCGCGGGTCGAGCATTCGGAATGCTTTTCGGATCCGGGATTTCTCGACGGTGTGCTTGACGGTGTGGCCTATGCGCTCGGCAGCGGCGCGCCGTTGGGAAGCGCCGCGCCGCCGCGCCGCAGCCGCGCCGGGGCGACGGCGCCCTGAATGGCGATTTGGGAGGGGGGACAGGCAATGGAGAGCGACGACCTTATGCACGCCGAGGCAGCCGAGGCTTTGGGCCTGTCCGAAACCATCGATGGTGGCGCGCTCTATATCCGGGCGATCGATCCTGGCGATCGCGGCGTTCTCGTGCTGGCTCGGCCGGGGGAGCGTCTGCGCGACGTGGCCCGTACCGGCGACCTTCTTTTGCGCCTCGGCGGCGACGGACGCGCGCGGGTCGCGATACTGGTTGGGCCAGAAGCCGGCGTTCCGCGCCGGCCCGGCGATCTTCCGGGCCGCTACGTGCATGTCCGCGAGAGCGGAGCGGGCGCGATGGTGCCGGTCGCATTGCGCCTTGCCGGGCCTGACGGGCTGATGCTGCCGGGACGGATGCTGGTGCGTCGCGTCCCGGACGCCGAGGCCGAAGAGTTGCCGCAAACGCACCGGCCGACGCTGCGCAACGGCTCGCGCGGTCCTGCGGTCGCAGAGTTGCAGGCCCGGCTGAACGCGGTTCACGCACGTCGGCAGTCGGCCGGAAGCCCTGGTCTGGATCGCTGCCCGCTGACCCTTGATGGTGCATTCGGCACCAATACCCGCCGTGCTGTCATTGCGTTCCAGCGCCTCGCCTTTCCCGAACGGCCGTCGGAATGGGACGGGGTTGTCGGCGCACGAACCTGGGCCGCGCTCGAATCCTTCCTGCGTGAGCAGCCGCCGCTTCCGATCGTGCCGCCGTTGCCGATCCTGCCCGTGGTCCATGTGCCGCTCGATCCGTCGCGGTGGGGGCCGATCCTTCGGCCGCATCTGTCGGCGCGCGCCGTCCTGCGCAGCGGCAATGCGGTGCATGCCCTGATCGACGGGCCTCAGACCTTCCGGATGATGACGACCGACATCCGCGCTGCCTCGGGAACGCGCGACTTCGTCTATCTGCTGGGCTGGGACAACTTCGACGATTTCGAACTGGTGCCGGGCGATGCTGGATCGACATTTCGCGCGCTCTTCACCGCGGCGGCCGCGCGCGGGGTCGAGGTTGCAGCGATGCTATGGCAGCAACCTCTGCCCTCGATCACCCCGCCGGGGATCAATCCGGCGCGGATCAGCGCCGAGCAGGTGGTGCGGCACATCTCGGCTTTGCCGGGCGGCAAGGCAATTCTGGACGACCTGACCACCAACAACACGCTGGCTTCGCGGGCCCGGCTTGCTGCGGCGCTGGCGGCGGCGCGCGTCAGTCCGCTGCTGGTCCCGGTGATCCTGCGGCTGATCAAGGACGATCTGGCCCGGCTCGGCGGCTCGCACCATCAGAAGGTGTTGGTGGTGCGGCGTGGCGAAACGCTGGTCGGCTACTGCGGCGGGCTGGATATGAATCCCAATCGGCTGCGCGTGGTCGATCCGCACACCGGCCAGCCGCACCACGACGACCATTGCCGGGTCATTGGGCCGAGCGCCTTCGACCTGCTTTCGACCTTCCTGTCGCGCTGGCGTCACCATCCGGCAAGCGCGGCCAGGGGCCGGCTGCGCGGCGAAACACAGGCGCTGCCCGCCCCGATCACCCATCCTTCAGCCAACGACGCGCCTCATGGCGGGCCGGTCTCGGTCATCGTCGCGCGCACCTTCAACCCGACCCGCAACCTGCCGCCACTGGTGCAGCGCGAGCGCGACATCAAGCCGTTGCTGCTTGCCGCGATCGGGGCTGCGCGGCGGTTCATCTATTGCGAGGATCAGTATCTGATCGACCTCGACACCGCCGATGCGCTGCGCCGGGCGCTGGGGCGGGTGGCGCATGTGACGATCCTGATCCCGGGCACACCGATCTCGGACCTGCCCTTCGCCAAGGAGTACCGTCGCGATTTCGTCGAACGTGTGGTGTCGGGGCTTTCCGCGCCGCTGCGCGCCAAATTCGGGGTGTTTCAGCTGTCGCGGAGCAGGCGTCCGCCGCCGATCTTCGGCGATCATACCTATGTCCACGCAAAAAGCTGGATCTTCGACGATGAACTTGCGGTCATCGGCACGGCAAACTGCAATCGTCGCGGCTATACTTTCGACAGCGAGGTCGATGCCTTCGTCTTTGACGATGCGGCGTCGCCCACGGTCTTCACGGCATCGCGCGAACAGGCGGCGGCCGAAGTCCTGCCGCTCGGGTTCAGCTTTGCTCAGTCATATCGCGTCGATCTGTGGCGTCACCACCTGGGCGTGCCAGCCGGTGCAGTCGCCGACGGCGTCGCCTCGGCCGCGCTCTGGCGCGGGGCGGCTCGGCCACCCAGCGCGCGCGTGGTCGAATTCGATCACCGTATTGCGACACCAACCCGCCGCGCCGTTCTCGAACAGCGCATCATGGACATCGCCTCGGACAAGCTGCGCGATCTGGTCGATCCGGTCGGGCCATAGCAGGGCGGCGCCGGGTTTGCTTGAGGCTCCAACTCCTGAGCAGGATGGAGCATCCTGAGCGAGACCACGAAGAAGTTTTCCCCTGAAGTGCGCGAGCGTGCGGTTCGGATGGTTCTCGACGGCGAGGGCGCGCCCGGAGCAGACCCGCCCGGAGCAGACTGGCCCGGAGGATCCCGCGGCGGCGTGACGTCTCATGATCTGCGCAGGGCATGCGGTCTGGTCGCGCATGCCCTCAGCACCCCGCTGAACGAGGTTCCCCTCTGCCGATGTCGGAGTTCCGGGACTGGTTGAAGGTCTCGCAAGAGATCCTGGCCATGAACCGTGCCGGCCCGATGGCCTAGGGTTCGCACATGATACAGGAGCCCCGAAGGGAGCAGGATATCGGCCGCGGGTCCAGTATCCCCAGGCATAGTTTTCAGATGACGGTCAGAGCCCCAATTTGCCCTATGCTGCACTGTTCACGTGGTGCACGAAGGGCGGAAACCGGTCCTTAGCTGCTTCTGCGAAGGCGCCATGCCAAACAGGAAAAAGCGGCCATTCAAGCGCTAGCAACCGAAATCTACATGCTGCGCCGCGCACCAAGGTCGGCTATGCGCAGGAAGCGGATTTGGCTGCAGCCCGGTCCATGCCGGGCTTCGCGGCTCTTCCTGCCCTTCGCAAGGATCACCATTGCCACAGCGCGGCTTCCCCATACCAGACTTCCATTGAAGCACGCAGCATCGTCTCGGAGCCCAAGGCCTCCAGTGCGAACAAAGCGGTCATGGCGAATTGCCACTAACTTTCCTTAAAAATCGATGGTGACTGACGGCGTGTTGCGCGTTGCCTCGCCTTGATAGACAGCTTCTATGTTGTTGCCATCGGGGTCCAACACGAATGCGGCGTAATACCCCGGATGATAGGCCCGGATACCGGGTGCCCCATTGTCGCGCCCACCATGCGCTAGCGCCGCTCTGTAGAAGGCATCAACCGTTTCGCGATCCTTGGCCTGAAATGCAAGGTGGTGCCGCCCGGTCAACTCGCCCGTCGAGGTTGGGCTGTCGGCGGCGGCTACGGTAAGTTCATCCGCAATGAAGTAGCCATTATCCGTGCTGAGAACCGGTATCTCCAACACGGTCATCACCGCTTTGTAGAAGCTCTCGCTCGCGTGCAGGTCGCGCACCACAAGCTGAATATGATCAATCAGGCGACCACGGTGCAATTGCATTGGCTTACATCTCTTTCCACGACGTTTTCAGGGCGAAGCTACGCACAATTCTGAGTGACTGGACAGGGCTCAGAAGCAAACATGCGGCGGTGCGGCGGTCCAGGCCAACGGCTCTAGCCAGGCACTCTGTTACTTCCGGCCCTTCGCCGACCTTCACGACAGGCGCAGCGGACGACCGGTCTCAGCCCAAAGTGACATTCGTGCGAGACGCAGCATGACACCAAGCACTGACACGAAGGGCGGTTCGTGTCAGTTGGGGCTGACCCGGGGAACGCCTTCTTCGTCCGCATAGCTGCCCCCTAGACCTTCGTCCGAGCAACCGAGGGTCCCCGGAGACAGAACGGGAACGTTTTCAGGTGGCGAACACTAGACCTCGTCGTGCCGCCCGGCATGGCGCTGAAAGGCGTTGGCGCCAAAGCGCGGCGCGGCGCCCGGGCGCTCGGTCTCGCGGCCGAGCAGCAGCACGATGGCCGCGGCAATGACACCGAAGGCCACGGCACCAATCACACCGAAGGCGACATAGCCCGCGACAGCCGCGGCGGCGACGGTCGTCGGCATGGCCAGCACACAAACGAACGGGATGAGGTTCGACATCGATCTGACGTGGGGCGTTCTGCACCTGCCATCAAGGGATCGATATGGGAAAGCGGATCGAACCCAAGCTGATCCTGACGGCGGTCGATCAGTATTCGGCGACCGTCAAGGGCATGAGCAAGGTCACCGGCCGGTTTTCGGACACGGTGCGGACAAGGCTCGGCGAGATGCAGAAGCTGCGCGGCTCGGGCAAAGCTGCCGCCTCACTTCGATTGGGCTCAAGTCCTCGTTCGCTTATCCTCTCTGGCCCCTTCGGTCCGCATGAACCGGCCCGGTGGCATCCCGGCGTGGCGGCTGAAAGCCGTACTGAACGTGCTGGCCGAGCCATAGCCGACCCGCCGCGCGACCTCCTCCAGCGCAATTGGGCCAGCCTTCATAATCTCTTTGGCAACAGCCATCCGCCATTTCTGCAGATACTCCATCGGCCGCATCCCGACTGCACGCGAGAACCGCTCGAAGAAGACCGAGCGGGACATTCCGGCCTCTCGGGCAAGACGTTCGACAGTCCATGACTGGTCTGTCGGGCCATGAATTTTCCGCAGGGCGATGGCAATCCGGTCATCGGCCAGCCCGCGCAACAGTCCCGGCTGAAGGGCGTTCTCCGGGGAATGTCTCAGCGCTTCGATCAGCAGGATTTCGACAAGCCGCGCCAGAATTAGGTTCCGGCCCGCGTTTTCCGTGGACGCTTCCTCGCCCACCATTCTGATGAGCTGAGCCAGTCTTGGCACGCCACGGATATGGATCATCCGCGGCAACAGCCCCGCGAACAGCGCCGCGTCCTCAGACTCGAACGTGAAATACCCGCCGAACTGCCGCACGTCGGGTGGTCCGGTCCGCCGCCCATAGCGAACCTCTTCATCGGCGGGTGAGGCCTGTCGAGGGTCGATCATCTGTGGCGGCGCGGTCTCCATCCCCGACATGGTAAAGGCAGGGGTTGCGGGCAGCAGGACAAAGTCCCCTTCCTCAAGGATGATCGGCGTCTCGCCGTCAACCGCCAGCCGACACCGCCCTTCGGTCACCGCGCAAAAGCCCGGATGCCCGAACGCGCCATAGCGCACGGCCCACCGGCCCGCGCCCGTTATCCCTTTCGAGAACACGGCGCGTGGGCGCAAAAGCTCGATCACCTGGGCAAGCGGGTCGGACATTCGGACTGTTTCAAATAATTTCCGGACTTTCGTTGGGGATCATCCAGATATCGGCGGTTAATCCTCAAGCGTCAACACGAAAAACAGGAGTTCGACATGAATACCGTCCTCATCACTGGCTGCTCTTCCGGCTATGGGCTCGAGACCGCGCGCCACTTTCACGCGCAAGGCTGGTCCGTCATTGCCACCATGCGCTCCCCAAGCGCAAACCGACTGCCGGAATCGGACCGCATCCGCCTCTTGCCCCTCGACATCACCGACCCTGACAGCATCGCAGCCACGATAGACGCGGCGGGGCCCGTGGACGTTCTCGTGAACAATGCCGGTATCGGCCTCGTCGGCGCCGTCGAAGCGACTCCAATGGCCCTTGTGCGGAAAGTGTTCGAGACCAACACCTTTGGCACGATCGCGATGACCCAGGCGGTGGTCCCGCAAATGCGCGAACGCAGGTCGGGCGTGATCATCAACGTCACTTCCAGCGTGACCCTGACGCCGATGCCGCTTGCCGCTCTCTATACCGCCAGCAAGCAGGCCATTCAGGGGTTCACCGGCTCGCTGGCGCATGAACTCGGGCATTTCGGAGTGCGGGTCCGACTGGTCGAGCCCGGCTATGGCCCGACGACCCGATTTGCGCAAAACTCGCAGTTCCGCATCGAAGATCTTATCCCCGAGAGCTACGCCGCCTTTGCCGGGCCGGTCTTTGACTCCTACGCAGCTCCCGGCCTGTCAACGCGGGAAACCGATGTGGCGCAGGCAGTCTTTCACGCTGCGACCGACATCACGGACAGGCTGCATTATCCGGCCGGTGCGGATGCCGTGGCCCTGGCAATAGCAAGCTGACACCTGACGAGTGCCGCAGCTGCGAACGCCGGTCAGCCTGTTCGACACGCGTCGCGCCTGTCAGAGCCGGAACGCCGGTCGCGGGGCCGGTGCAGTCAAGGCATCTTGTGCGAGCAAATTGATCGCGCCGAAGCTGCATTCGGGCGGAGGCCGGGGCGCGAGCCTCGATATCCGTACAGTCGCCACAGTTGCCGCAGCAACAATGTGACGGGGGAAATGGAAACGGCGGCCTTCAACCGATGTCTGCGACGGCGCCAGAATGGCGCAGAGTCGGGGAACACGAGTGATTGCCGGTCGATCCGGATTGCCAGGCGCTCCCGGGTGAACCTGTCGATGAGGTCGGGCAGGCGGAATGTCCTGACTCGCCCCGGCTTTCGACGATCCGCAGCGCCAGCTTGCGCAGGGCTTCGCCGGTGGTGGCAAGGGCCGCGACGTCGCGGGTGATCATCGCGATGTGGATGCCGTTCCACTGGATGGCGGTACCGATCCGCGCATCAGATCCGCCGGTGGATGCGCCTTGGGGGCCGATGCCGATCTGCCGGAAGCCCAGCACCAGCAGGTCGGCGAAGCGGGGCAAGACCTGTCCCTGCCTGCTGAAGGGGCCGAGGGAAGAGCAGCCGGCCCAGGTCTGGTGCGCCGACATCACCGACCTGCCGATGTGGCGCGGGGTCCTCCAGCCGGTCGCCATCATGGACTGGCACAGGCGAGTGTTCTGTCCCGGCGTATCCAGACCACGCTGGAGGCCGGCCTCTGTGTCGAGGCGCTGAACGAGGCCATTCAGACGTTTCGCCCGCCCGAAATCAAACCTGTTGAAACGGCGGGTGTAGAAAGAAAGGACGACGGCCGGGTCCGCTATTCCCCAGGGACATTCTGAACAGAGGATGCGCCGCGGGCGGCGTGGTTTGCCGGGTGGGGTGTTTTGCCGGGGCGGCCGCTGTCGGCCTTGTCCTACGGTCAGTCTGATGCGCGTGCCCCGAAGATTTCGGCGAAGCCGAAGGTCTCGGCGATTTCGGCGCGGCGCGCGGGATCCGTCACCGGGTTGACGTCGAAGTGCATCATCTTGCCGGCCATCTTGCCGCGTTTCTGGCGCAGGTTGTCGCCGTGGTTCATCACATAGATCGCGGCATGGAACGGGACCATGGCCATGCGGAAGCCGAAATACCCCATGTTGCGTGCCACCTTGCGGTGGTTGCCGCGCCGCGCCAGCACGGTGGCGAAATCCGCGCCCTGCGACAGGTCGAACCATAGGGCGGAGCTCGATCCGCAACTGCGATAGAACTCGGTCGCTTCGGGAAATTCGCTGTCCGCCGGTTGCAGCACCGCCAGATCGAGGCTGGCGTGATCGAGCATGTAGCCGCGGTCGATCAGATATCCCTGCCGGTTGTTGTCCGACAGCATGTAGCCGACGAGCCCCGGGTGCAGAAGGTCGTCGGCATCGAGTTGGAAGTAGTATCCTGCGCCCGTCTCCTCGCGCAGCAGGGTGGCGCGCATCTGGGCGTATTTCTGGTGATTGTCATAGCGCGCGTCGCTGCCCGCATAGGGCAGGAACCGGACCCGGTCGTCGAACGCGACGGCATCGGGGCGGTCCTGACAGCAGACGATCGCCTGCCACCGCCCGTCACCTTGCCGCCGCAGGCTGGTGAGCGTCGCCACAAGGTTTGCCTGCACCTGGTCCCAGTCGGCGGCCTTGCGGCGCGAGATCAGCGGAATTGCGAAGACGACCTTGCCGAGGGCCGGGTCAGGCGGCGGTGCGGACAGCGCCACGGCATTGGCGTGGCGCCACCTGAGGCCCTGCCACCACCGTTGCACCCGCAGGTCGCGGTTGGACAGATCCTTGCGCAGCTCTGCCAGCGAATATCCCATTGCGCCGCCCCCATGACTCCGGTCCCGTCCGGCATCTAGGCCGTCCGGGGTCCGCTTGTCCAGAAAGCGGCTAGAGACGCCCGAGCAGATCGGCCGTCGGCCAGGCGTCCGCCGGAAGGCCAAGGCGGATCTGTTCGGCCTGCACCGCCTCGCGCGTCCTCTCGCCCAGAATCCCGTCGATCCCGCCGACGTCGTATCCGCGGTCAGAGAGCTTTTGCTGCAGCGCCATCAACTGTTCGCCCGACAGCGCCGGGTCGGGCGTGCCGGGATCATAGGGCGGTGCGCCTTCGAGTTCGGTCGCGAAATAGGCCGCGGTGGTGACATAGACCATCGACTGGTTCCATTCGAGGAAGACCGCGAAGTTCGGATAGGTCAGGAACGCGGGCCCGTGCCGGCCCTGTGGCAGCAGGATCGAGGCCGGCAGGTCGGGGCGCAGCAGCGGGCCATTGCGCCCGCGCACGCCAAGCGCCTGCCAGTCCGTGGCGGTCTTGGTGTGGTTCAGCCCGGTCTCGGCCCAGTCGAGTCCCTCGGGCACGACGATTTCCTGCAGCCAGGGTTCGTTCGGCCGCCAGCCGAGCGCACGCAGCATTGCGCCCCCCGACATCAGTGCATCCGGCACCGAGGTCTTGAGCGCGATCAGCCCGTCGCCGTCGCCATCGACGCCGTTTTCCAGAATATCCTGGGGCAGCATCTGCACCATGCCGACCTCGCCCGCCCAAGCTCCGGTGGTGGCGGGGTCGAAATCGCCCATCTCGTAGAGCGTCAGCGCGGCCATGACCTGGGGCTGGAACAGCTCGGGCCGGCGGCAATCGTGGCTGAGCGTCATCAGCGAGTTCAGCGTGTTGAAGTCGCCCTGAAAGCCGCCATAGTCGGTTTCGAAGGCCCAGAAGGCCAGCAGCACGCCGGGGCTGACGCCATAGGTCTGCTGCACCCGCGCGAAGGTGTCGGCGTGTTTCTCGAGGTTCGCCTTGCCGTGGTCGATCCGGTTCTGGCTGATCAGCCGTCGCGAGAAATCGGTGAAGGGCAGTTGAAACACGCCTTGCGCACGGTCGGCTCTCAGCACCTTGGGGTCCTGGGAGGCGCGGGCGAAGAACTGTCGCGCCGCCGCCGGGTCATGGCCCTGCGCCACCGCCTCGGCCTGCATTGCCGCAACGAATTCGCCGAAGGACCCGCCGCAGGGCACTTGCGCCAGAGTCGGCGCGGCAAGGGCGGCCAGAAGGGCCGAAAGGGCGAATGTGCGTGTCATCGGGGTCTCCGTTTGGGCGGACTATGTCGTGCGGGTGCGGTGCCGGTTTGGGGATTTGCCAGGGGCGCATCCGGCCCGCCACAGGGCCGGCGCGATCCCTGATGTTCCTTCGTCCCGGTTTGCCCCCGCTCGCCGCCCGTTCTAGCGTCGCGGGCGCGGTGGGCAACCGCGACGCCACAGTCAGGCGCGAAAAACCGCCGCGAATTGATCACATCAGCGCCAGCAGGACGGTTGCAGCCAGCAGGACACCCCATGCCCGCCACAGCGCCCGGACGCTCGATGCGATCTCGGCCGGGCCGGGGGTGCGGCAGCCCTGAGGGTGAACGAAGGCAAAGCTCTGCATCTGTCCGCCATAGCTGCGCGGCCCCGACAGGGCCACATCGATGCCGCGTGCCATCGCGGCCTCGGGCCAGCCCGCGTTGGGCGAGCGGTGCTGTCTTGCATCACGCACGATTGGCCCCCAGCCGCCGGGTCGGCCGAGCCCCAGCCCGATCAGCATGGCCGTCACCCGCGCCGGCACCCACATCAGCACGTCGTCAAGCCGCGCCGCCGCCCAGCCGAACTCTGCGTGCCGGGGGGTGCGGTGGCCGATCATGCTGTCGGCTGTGTTGACCGCCTTGCAGATCAGGATGCCGGGCAAGCCGCCTGCCAGATACCACAGCGCCGGGGCGATCACTCCGTCCGACAGGTTCTCGGCCCCGCTTTCGATGGCCGCGCGCGCGACGCCCGCCTCGTCGAGCACCTGCACGTCGCGCCCGACGATCATTGCCACCGCCAGCCGGCCTTCGGCGAGGCCCTGGCGCAGGCCCTTGGCGACGGCGCCGACGTGGTCGGTCAGGCTGCGCTGCGCCACCAGGATCGCCACCACGACCACATCGGCCCAGTGTCCGGGCAGCGCCTGCAGGGCAAGCCCGATGCCGCCCGCGCCGATGACCAGCAGTGCCACCGCCAGCACGCCTCTGGCGCGCCGGTGGCTGCCGCGGTTCAAGCGGTTATCGAGCCAGCCCACGGCACGACCCATCAGGACCGCAGGATGGGGCAGGCGCGACCACAGCCAGCCGGGTTCCCCCAGCGCCGCGTCAAGCAGCAGCGCCGCGATCAGGACCACAGCAGAGCCGGTCATGCCAGCGCCGCCGTCAGCCGTGCCCGACCCGCGTCGTCCCCCGGTAGGCCAAGCCGCAGCCATTCTGCGCAATAGGGAAAGGTCCGGGTCCAGATCCGGGCGTCCGCCAGCCGCGCCTGCCAGGCCGCTGCATCCCCGACGTCATAGAGCCGGAACAGCGTTGTGCCGCCGATCGCCCTTGCCCCGGCTGCGGTCATCGTGGCGTCGAGTTCTTCCGCATCGCGGTTCAGCCGTGTCCGCGTCGCCGCGGCCCAGCCGAAATCCGCCAGCGCCGCGGCACCGATGGCCAGCGCCGGGCCCGACACTGCCCATGGCCCGATCATCTCGGCCAGCGGCGCGATCCGCTCGGGCGCGCCGATGACGAAGCCGAGCCGCAGCCCGGCAAGCCCCCAGAACTTGCCAAAACTCTTCAGCACCAGCGTGTCGGGCCGGTCGGCCGCAGCCCGCAGCAGGCTGGCCTCGGGGCAGGTGTCGCAAAAGCTCTCGTCGAGGATCAGAAGCCCGGACCGGGGCAGATCCGCGCTGCGCCACAGCCGGCCATCGGGATTGTTCGGATGCACCAGAACCGTCGCTTCGGCATCCGTGCTTTCGGTCAGTTCCCAGCCCCCGGCACGGAAGCCCGCGGCATGTTCATTGTAGGTCGGGGCAGGGATCCGCACCCGGCCCGCCGCCGCAAGTGCGGGGATCCGTGCAATCGCGGCAGAGGCGCCGGGCACGGGCAGGATCTGCAGGCTCTCGGGGACCTGCCAGAAATCCCGCGCTGCCGCGATCAGCGCGGCCCCGGCCGCGCGGTCGGGCAGGGCGGTCCAGGCATCATGGGGCAGATCTGGCACCGGCCAGGGGCAGGGGTTGATCCCGGTCGAAAGGTCGAGCCATTCGTCCCGCGCCCCACCCCACCGGGCCGCGGCCGCATCGACCCCGCCGCCATGATCGCGTCCGTTGCCGCTGGGGCAAGTTTGCTTGGCCATGTTCTCTCCGATTCGTTTGCTTGCGAGACTCCCTGCCGGGACTCGCCGCGCGCGCCGACATAAGTGGATTTTCGCTGAGAACGGAAGCCGTTAAGGAACATGATGAAATCGTTAACACTTGGTTAGCGATTTATGACCAATGTCCTTCAAATAACGCTGGGTCAACTTGGGGAGGTCGGCAAGCGATGCAGGTTCTTATCGTAGAGAGCAACAAGGATCTTGGCTGGGTCTGGAAGCGTCATCTGGAACGCAGTGGCCAGTCGGTGACGCTGGCGCAAAGCCAGGAAGAGGCGGTCGATGTGGTCTGTGGTGCAGATCTCGACGTGATCATCCTCGACGTTGTGCTCGAGGAAGGCAGCGCCTTCGCGATTGCCGACTATGCGTCCTATCACAGCCCGCGCACCAAGGTCGTCTTCGTCACCAACACGACGTTCTTCTCGGATGGCTCGATCTTTCAGATCGCGCCCAATGCCTGCGCCTACCTGCGGACCGCGACGCCACCCGAGGATCTGGCGCTGATGGTCGAGCATTTTGGTGGCGTGCGGATGTGAACCTTCGTGCGGCCGCGATCAGGGCCGGATCACCACGTCGGTTCCGGTCGGTATCACGCGCCACAATTCCTCGATCGCCTCATCGGTGATGGCCACGCAGCCGGCGGTCCAGTCGCCGGCCAGTGCCGGCATGCCCTTGCGCCGGTTCGGCTGGCCGTGGATGAAGATGTCGCCGCCCGGCGACACGCCGGCCGCCCGGGCAAGTCTGCGGTGTTCGGGCAAGGGATAGTTGATCCCCAGCGACAGGTGATAAGCGCTCTTCGGATTGCGCCGGTCGATGCGATAGACGCCCTCGGGCGTGCGCCCGTCGCCTTCCTGCATCTTCGCCCGCCGCGGCGCATAGCCGAGCGCGACAGGATAGGATTTCACCGGGCGTCCGTCGCTGAACAGCGTCATCCGCCGGTCGCTCTTGTCGATCAGCACCAGATCGATCTGCTCGGCAATCGGGCGTGGGGGAAACGGCGCCTGTGGCGCGTACTTCACCCACGCCGCGATCCCGCTGCCGCCCGGCGCCAGAAATCCCGCCAGCATCAGGATGTGGATGAGACCGGTCATTGCAGATCCGCGAAGGCTGCAGACAGCCGTTCCAGCGCCTCGGCCACCCGCGCACGCGGTGTGCCGAAGTTGAATCGCAGAAATCTCTCGCCACCCGAACCGAAGGTCGGGCCGCGATTGACCGCGATCCTGGCCCGGCCTTCGACGCGGGCCAGAACCTCGTCCTGCGTCATGCCGGTTCCTGCGGTGTCGACCCAGCCGAGATAGGTGGACTGCAGCGGCATGGCGCGCAAGCCGGGGATCGCGGCGATACCGGCGTCGAACAGCCGGCGGTTGCCGTCGAGATAGCTGACCAGATCCTCGACCCAGGCCGCGCCTTCGGGCGAATAGGCAGCCGTCGTCGCGATCAGCCCAAAGGAGTTTGGCGACAGCCCAAGCCCCGCCATCGTCGCCGCAAACCGCGCCCGCAGCGCCGCGTCGGGGATCGTCACCTGCCCGGTGTGGGCCCCCGCGATGTTGAAGGTCTTCGAGGGCGCGGTCAGCATCACCAGCCGATCCTCCACCCCCTCGATCCGCGCCATCGGGATATGGGTTGCGCCGGGAAACACCAGATCGTGGTGGATCTCGTCCGAGATCAGCAGCAGATCATGCTGCCGCGCGAATTCTGCCACTGCCTCCAGTTCGTCCTTGGTCCAGACCCGGCCGCCGGGATTGTGCGGCGAACACAGGATCACGATCTTCTCGCGCCCGGTCAGCAACGCGCCATAGGCATCGAAATCCATCTGATAGCGGCCATCGACCTCGACCAGTGGGCATTCGACCACCTCGCGCCCGGCGGCACGGATCACCTTGGCAAAGGCGTGATAGACCGGGGTGAACAGCACGACGCCGTCGCCCGGGTCGCTGAACGTCGAAAGGCAGAGGCCGACTGCGTTGACGATCCCTGCGGTGGTGAAGATCGTGGCCGGGTCGACCTCCCAGCCGTGACGCTGTTTCATCCACCAGACGATGGCGGCGCGATAGGCACTGTCGTCGCCGAAATAGCCGAAGATCCCGTGATCGATCATGTCCTGGAGGGCATTGCTGACACAGGCAGGTGGGCGGAAATCCATGTCGGCCACCCACATCGCGATTCCGTCAGTCGCCGGCACGCCGAAAAGCGGTTCCATCATGTCCCACTTGGAACAATGGGTGCCACGGCGCTCGATGAGTTCGTCGAAGGGCGAATAGGGATTGTCGAGGGACATGAAGTACGGGCCTTTCGTGCAGATTCGCTCCCACGCTAGCCTGCCATGCGGCGGCCGCAAAGACCTCAGGTTGCAACAATCCGAACCATCGCCTAAATGGCGCTCATGGCCCTGAAGAATATCCTGATTCACCCTGATCCCCGCCTGAAGAAGGTCTGCGAACCTGTGGCCGATCTGACGGACGAATTGCGGATGCTGGCCGACGACATGCTCCAGACCATGTACGATGCGCCGGGCGTCGGGCTTGCCGCGCCGCAGGTCGGCGTCATCAGCCGCCTGATCGTGCTCGATTGCGTCAAGGACCCGGACTCGGCGCCACGCCCGCTGATCATGTTCAACCCCGAGGTGATCGCCGCCTCGGAGGAAAAGAACACCTACGAGGAGGGCTGCCTGTCGATCCCCGAGCAATATGCCGACGTGACCCGCCCGGCAGAGGTGACGGTGCGCTGGATCGACCGGGACGGCACCGAGCGGCAGGAAGATTTCGACCGGCTCTGGGCGACCTGCGTGCAGCACGAGATCGACCATCTGAACGGGGTGCTGTTCATCGACTATCTGACGCCGCTGAAACGGCAGCTGATCACCCGCAAGATGCAGAAGCTCAAGCGCGAACGCGCGCGGGACTGAGCGCGCGATGGTGGTGCGCCCCTTCGTGCCCTGGCCCGATCGCCGGCTGAGGAGCCCTGCGGCGCCGGTGGGCGAGGTGACGGACGCGGTGCACGCGATCTGGACCGACATGATCGACACGATGGAGGCAATGCCGGGGCTCGGCCTTGCCGCCCCGCAGATCGGCGTGATGCTGCGTCTTGCCGTCGTCGATTGTTCGACCGGGCGTGGGCAGGCGGTGCGAATGGCCGACCCCGAGATTGTCTCGGCCGGGGATGTCCTGCGCCGCCATGACGAGGCAAGCCCCAACCTGCCCGGTGTCTGGGCAAGCCTGCAGCGGCCGGCACGGGTAGAAGTTGCCTATACCGACGAGTCTGGTGCGCGGGTGATGCGGGTCTTCGAGGATCTCTGGTCGACCTCGGTCCAGCACCAGATCGACCACCTCGCAGGGCGGATGTACTTTGATCGGCTCAGCCGGACGAAACGCGAGATGCTGCTGAAAAAGGCGCGAAAGGGGCGGGGATGAGACTGGTCTTCATGGGAACGCCGGAGTTTTCGGTGCCGGCCCTCGACGCGCTGGTTGCGGCGGGTCACGATGTCGCCTGCGTCTATACCCAGCCGCCGCGCCCCGCCGGACGCGGCAAGAAGGACCGCCCCAGCCCGGTTCAGGCCCGTGCCGAGGCGTTGGGTCTGCCGGTCCGCCACCCGGTCTCGCTGCGGCGCCCGGCCGAGGTCCTGGCCGATTTCGCGGCGCTGAAGCCCGACGTTGCGGTGGTGGTCGCCTATGGCCTGATCCTGCCCCAGGCGATCCTCGACGTGCCGGCAAAGGGCTGCCTCAACATCCACGCCTCGCTGCTGCCGCGCTGGCGCGGCGCTGCACCGATCCATCGCGCGATCTTAGCCGGTGACACCGAGACCGGTGTCTGCATCATGCAGATGGAGGCCGGGCTCGACACCGGCCCGGTGCTGCTGCGCGAGGCGACCCGGATCGGATGCGAGGAGACGACCGCCGCCCTTCACGACCGGTTGTCCGACATGGGCGCCCGCCTGATCACCGAGGCCCTCGGCCGGCTCGACACGCTTGCGCGCAATCCCCAGCCGGACGAGGGCGTGAGCTATGCCGACAAGATCGACAAATCCGAGGCGAGGATCGACTGGACCCGCCCCGCGGTCGAGATCGACCGCCAGATCCGCGCACTTTCGCCCTTCCCGGGGGCCTGGTGCGAGGTCAAAGGCGAACGGGTGAAGTTTCTGCGCTCGCGCCTCGCCAGCGGCCAGGGCCGCCCGGGCGAGGTGATCGCCGGCCTCACCATCGCCTGCGGTGACGGTGCGGTCGAGGTGCTCGAGGCGCAGCGGCCGGGCAAGCGGCCGATGCCGACCGAGGACTTCCTGCGCGGCACCATCCTGCCCGAGGTGCTGGACTGAGAGCGTCGCGTCAGGACTTCTGCCTCCGGCGGGGATATTTAGGAACAGAAGAAGTAACGGGCTTTTAACCCTGGGATGCGAGCCTTGCAGGGCGGTACAGGCGGGGACGCCGATGACCGCAACAGGAGAAGTCGCCCGGCCTGCCTCATCGGGTCGGGCGCGCCGTTCCGGCTTCTTCTGTTCCTAAGTATCCCCGCCGGAGGCATCGCCCGAAGGGCGATCTCTCACTTGAATGGCGCCATTCCGCTGCGGGCCAGTGCGTCGGCCCGCTCGTTCTCTGTGTGTCCTGCGTGCCCCTTGACCCACTTCCAGACCACCTGATGGCGCGCCTGCACGGCATCGAGCCGCTTCCACAGCTCTTCGTTCTTCACCGGTTTTTTCGCCGCAGTCTTCCAGCCGTTCTTCTTCCAGCCGTGGATCCAGCCGGTCACGCCGTTCTTCACATAGGCCGAGTCGGTGATGATCGTGATCTCGGAGGGCCGCGACAGGCTTTCGAGCGCCGAGATCGCCGCCAACAGCTCCATCCGGTTGTTGGTGGTCAGCGCCTCGCCGCCGGACAACTCCCGCTCCTTGACGATGGTCTCGCCGTCGCGGGCCTGCAGCAGAACGCCCCAGCCGCCGGGGCCGGGATTGCCGGAGCAGGCTCCGTCGGTGAAGGCGAGAAGTTCGGACATGGGCGCCGGATACGTCAGCCGGGGGCCGGGTGCAAGGCGCGCCGGTCAGACGAGCCGCGCGTGATACATAGCAAAGCGATGGGTCGAGCCGTCAAAGCCGCGGTCGGTGCCAAACCGCGCCGCTGTCACGACGAACCCCGCCGCTGCAAGCAGCGCCTCAAGCTCTGTCGCCGCATAATAGGTATAGAACCGCCCCTTGCCGTCGCGCCCCTCGCCGGTCCCGAGCTTCATTGCCAGAAACAGGCGCCCCTGCGGTTTCAGCGCTCGGGCGAGGGTGGCCAGATGCCCCGCGAAGGCGTCCCGCGGGGCGTGCAGCAGGCTGTAATGCGCCCAGACCCCGTCATACTGTGAGACCTCCGTCACCGTATCGAACGTGCCGACCCGCACCGTGATCCCATGGCGCGCGCGCGCCACGGCGGCCATGCCCTCGGAGGCGTCGATGGCATCGACGCTGAAGCCCTGTGCAATCATCCGTGCCGCCCAGAGCCCGGTGCCGCAGCCGAGATCCAGCACGCGGCCGCCCGGCGGCAGATCTCGCAGAAACCTCTCCAGCACCGGATAGGGCCGGTCCGAGCCGACCATCGCGGCATAGGCCTCGGCCTCGGCATCATAGACGGCGAGCGTGGGGTGGTCCGGCATCAATCAAACGCCACGACGGCAAGGCAGGCGACGATCACCAGGGTCAGCGGCGCCCGGAACCCGATCCACCAGCCCGGCGCCATGCCGCTGCGCCAATAGAACCAGTCGATCCCCAATATCGCCCAGAAGCCTGCCATCAGGTAGAGCGCGCTGCTGACCGGGCCGTTGCCGGTGAACAGGAACGCCCAGAGCGCCGGTACGACCGACAGCGCGAACCCGAGGCTTGCCACCTCGCGGTCGCGCTGCGCGGCCAGACCCCAGAGCACCCCGGACTGGAACGCCAGCACGATGGTGCCGAAGTAAAGCTGCACGTAGGGCCCTACGAACCGGGGACCTGCCCACTCGAGCGTCAGGTCCTGCGCCGCCGGAACATAGCGGGTCACGACGCCCCAGAGGAAGGGCAACAACCCGAGAAGCCCCAGCGCCAGTGCGGTGCGGGGGATCGGCTGCGCGTCGGTCACGCCCGTTCCAGCGCCAGCCTGACACCGAGCGCGGCAAAGACCGCCGCGAAGGAGCGGTTGAGCCAGCGCATGATCCGCGGCCGGGACAGGATCAGCTCGCGGGCCGAAGCGGCGAACAGGCCATAGCCGAGGAATACCACAAAGGTCATGGCGACGAAGACCGCGGACAATGTCACCATCTCGGCCGTTGCGGTCGCCGGATTGCCCGACAGGAACGGCGGCAGCAGCGCCAGGAAGAAGATCGACAGCTTGGGGTTCAGCAGGTTCAGCAGCACGCCCCGGCGCGCGGTCGCAAGCGCGCTTTCCGATTTTCCGGCGGCGCTGAGCGCAAGTGCCCCGTCGGCGCGGACCGCCTGCCAGGCCAGCCACAGAAGGTAGGCGACGCCCAGGAACTTCACGGTCTGAAACAGCAGCGCCGAGGCATGCAGCACCGCCGCCAGCCCGAGGATTGCCGCCGCCATATGGGGCAGGATCCCGATGGTACAACCGAGCACCGCTGAGATCGCCGCGCGGCGGCCACGCCCGAGCCCGATTGCGAGCGTGTAGAGCACGCCGGTCCCCGGCGCCAAGACGACGACCAGGCAGGTCAGCAAGAATTGCAGCGACAGCATTCGTTCCCCCTCAGACCGGCTCGCGCAGCACGCGCGGCACCTTGAATTCGACCCGTTCCACCGCGGTCTCGACCTGTTCGACCGTCACGTCGAAACGCGCGCCGAAGGCGTCGAGCACCTCGCGGACCAGAACCTCGGGGGCAGAGGCGCCGGCGGTGATGCCGACCGACCCAGCACCCTGAAGCGCCCGCCAGTCGATGTCGACGGCGCGCTGGACGAGTTGGGAATAGCTGCAGCCGGCCCGCGCCCCGACCTCGACCAACCGGCGGGAGTTCGAGGAATTGGGCGCTCCGATCACCAGGATCGCATCGACCAGTGGCGCCATCGCTTTCACCGCTTCCTGGCGGTTCGTGGTGGCATAGCAGATGTCTTCCTTGTGCGGACCGACGATTGCGGGAAACCGTGCGACAAGGGCCGCCACCACCTCGGCGGTGTCGTCGATCGACAGTGTCGTCTGGGTGACATAGGCAAGCCGCGCGGGATCGCGCACGGCCAGTCGCGCCACATCCTCGGGCCGTTCTACCAGCAGCACGTCTCCGGGGGGCAGTTGGCCCATGGTGCCGATGGTCTCGGGGTGGCCGGCGTGGCCGATCATGACAATCTGCAGCCCCGCCTCGGCGTGGCGCTCGGCCTCGATATGGACCTTGCTGACCAGCGGGCAGGTGGCGTCGACATAGATCATCTGGCGTCGCTCGGCCTCGGCCGGAACCGCCTTTGGCACGCCATGTGCCGAAAAGATCACCGGCCGGTCCGGCGGGCAGTCGTCGAGTTCCTCGACGAATACCGCACCCTTGGCCTTGAGCCCTTCGACGACAAAGCGGTTGTGGACGATCTCGTGGCGGACATAGACCGGCGCGCCCCATTTTTCGAGCGCCATCTCGACGATCTTGATGGCCCGGTCGACTCCGGCGCAAAAGCCGCGGGGCGCGGCAAGATAGAGTATCAGGGGTGGTTTGGTCATCGGCAGCCTCCGGAGCCAGAGGTAAGGGGCCGATGCCGCGAGGTCCAGCAGGATTTGGGCGAAGGAAATAGGGCAGGGCGCCGCGTCCGGGCGGCTCGACTTAACCGCGCGAGCGACCGCCGATCCCTGCCGGCGCTGCCCCGAAAAGAAAACTGGCCCGCAGAGCCTGCGAGCCAGTATCGATTGCGATCAAGCAGATGCGATCAGTCGCGGACAAGCGCCTCGGTCTCGGCGTGGTGTTCCGGACGCGGTTCGCGCGGCGGCCGGCCGATCACGTCCTTCAACTCGTCGAGTTCGATGAAGTTGTCGGCTTGCCGGCGGAGTTCGTCGGCGATCATCGGAGGCTGGCTGCGAATGGTCGAGACCACCGAGACGCGCACGCCCGACCGCTGCAAGCTTTCGACCAGCGGACGGAAATCGCCATCGCCCGAGAACAGCACGATGTGATCGACCCGCGGCGCCAGTTCCATGGCATCGACCGTCAGCTCGATGTCCATGTTGCCTTTCACCTTTCGGCGGCCCTGGCTGTCGATGTATTCCTTGGCGGGTTTGGTCACCATGGAGAACCCGTTGTAGTGCAGCCAGTCCACCAGCGGGCGAATCGGAGAATAGTCGTCATTCTCTAGAAGAGCCGTATAGTAAAATGCCCGCAGCAACTTGCCGCGCCGCATGAACTCCTGACGAAGAAGCTTGTAGTCGATGTCGAAACCCAGGGCCTTTGCGGCCGCGTATAGGTTCGATCCATCGATAAAGAGCGCAAGTCGCTCATCCCTGTAGAACATCAATTAACCTTTCGGTATTCACTGCCCGTGCTGAGAGTGGTCGGATGTGAGTGGTTGGGTCAGATTGTCGAGTGGGCAGTGCGCGAAAAATAAGGAAAATCACCCATGTCCCAATATATAACACGTCATAATTGCGATACAAAGTGCATACTCGGCATTGGGTCAAATCTGGCTGGAGACTTCGGCGGACTGACGCCGATAGTTGTTGCCGCATGTGATGAAATTCATGCAGAAATAGGTCAAATTGTTTCTGCAAGTCGGTTGTTCAGCACACCATCTTTCCCGCCCGGAACCGGACCTGATTACGTTAATGCTGCATTGATCCTGTCCACGAGTTTGCCCGCAGAAGACCTGCTGGGACGCTTGCACAAAATCGAACAGCGCTTCGCGAGGGTGCGGAACCGGCGGTGGTCGGCTCGAACTCTCGACCTCGACTTGCTCGATTTTGGCGGAATAATCCAGCCCGATCTTGCAGTATGGACCTATTGGCACGATCTCGCGCCCGAAGAACAGGCGCGGCTGGCGCCGGATCGCTTGATTTTGCCCCATCCGCGCATTCAGGACCGTGCCTTCGTGCTGGTTCCGCTTGCCGATATCGCGCCGGACTGGGTACACCCGATCCTTGGACGCAGCGTCATGCAGATGCTGCAGGACTTGCCCGCCGATGACATTTCCGCCATTCATGCTCTTGACAGTCCCGCAAGCCTTGCACTCCCCGGCGCAGGACGATAAATAGCGCTCTCCCACCCTTGCCAGGATTGGAGTTTCCTAATGGCCCGCGTAACGGTCGAAGATTGCGTTGACAAGGTTCCGAACCGGTTCGAACTGGTCATGCTTGCCGCCCATCGGGCGCGCGAGATCGGATCGGGTGCCGCAATCACGCTCGACCGAGACAACGACAAGAACCCGGTAGTTTCGCTGCGCGAGATCGCCGAGGAAACCCAGAGCGCCGATGATCTGCGCGAACGCATGATCGAGTCTCTGCAGACCCAGATCGAGGTCGACGAGCCTGAAGAGGACTCGATGGCGCTGTTGATGGGGGCCGAAACGCCCGATCGACCGTCCGATGACGATATGGACGAGGAAAAGATGTTGCGCGCCTTGATGGAAGCGCAGGAGTCTCGCTGACCACAGCGAGAGAGAGCCGGCGCGAATGATCGACGTTGAAGACCTTATCGCGCTGGTCACTGCCTATAATCCGCGCAGCGACACCGGCAAGATCCGCGAGGCCTATGCTTTCGGAAACGAAATGCATGAAGGCCAGATGCGGCATTCGGGTGAGTCCTATTTCACCCATCCGGTGGCCGTTGCGGCGCTTCTGACCGAAATGCGGCTGGACGATGCGACAATCGTCACGGCACTGCTGCACGACACGGTCGAGGATACCCGCGCAAGCTACACCGACATTGCCGAACGCTTCGGCACCGACGTGGCCGAGCTTGTCGATGGCGTCACCAAGCTGACCAATCTTCAACTCGGTTCGACCGAGACCAAGCAGGCGGAGAATTTCCGCAAGCTTTTCATCGCCATGTCGCGCGACCTTCGGGTGATCCTGGTCAAGCTTGCAGACCGTCTGCACAACATGCGGACGATCAAGTACCAAAGCCCCGACAAACAGGCCAAGAAATCCCGCGAGACGATGGAGATCTTTGCGCCGCTCGCCGGGCGCATGGGCATGCAATGGATGCGCGAGGAACTCGAGGACCTCGCCTTCCGGGTGCTGAACCCCGAGGGCCGCGCCTCGATCATCCGCCGTTTCATCACGCTGCAGCGCGAGACCGGCGATGTGATCCACAAGATCACCGCCGATGTGCGCGCCGAGCTTGACCGGCTGGGGATCGAGGCCGAGGTTTTCGGCCGCGCCAAGAAGCCCTATTCGATCTGGCGCAAGATGCAGGAAAAGGGGCAGGGGTTCTCGCGGCTTTCCGACATCTACGGCTTCCGCATCATCACCGAAAACGAGCTGGATTGCTATCTGGTGCTCGGCGCCATGCACCAGCGCTGGAAGGCGGTGCCGGGCCGGTTCAAGGATTATATCAGCCAGCCGAAGTCGAACGGCTATCGCTCGATCCACACCACGGTTTCGGGCCGCGACGGCAAGCAGGTCGAAATCCAGATCCGCACCCGGCAGATGCACGAGGTGGCCGAGGCGGGCGTCGCTGCACACTGGTCCTATCGCGACGGCGTCCGGGCCGAAAACCCCTTTGCGGTCGATCCGGCGCGCTGGATCAGTTCGCTGTCGGAACGCTTCAACGACAGCGACAACGCGGAATTTCTCGAGCACATGAAGCTCGAGATGTACTCCGACCAAGTGTTCTGCTTCACGCCAAAGGGCGATGTGGTCAAGCTGCCCAAGGGCGCGACCCCGCTCGATTATGCCTATAACATCCACACCCGCATCGGCGAAAGCTGCGTCGGGGCCAAGATCGACGGTGTCCGGGTGCCGCTCTGGACCCGGCTCAAGAACGGCCAGTCGGTCGAGATCATCACCGCCGAGGGGCAGCGCCCGCAGGCGACCTGGCTCGACATCGTGGTCACGGGGCGGGCGAAATCGGCGATCCGGCGGTCACTGCGCGAAGAGGATCGCGAACGCTACATCCGCCTCGGTCAGGAACTGGCGCGGGTTGCCTTCGATCACATTGGCAAACGCTCGTCGCAGAAGGCGCTGAGGACCGCAGCACGCCGGCTTGGTGTCGAGGATACCGACGAGCTGCTGGCGCGTCTCGGCAGCGCCGAGCTGTCGGCTCGCGAGGTCGTGAATACGCTCTATCCCGAGCTTGCCGCGCGCGAGGGCGAAGAGGTCGATGCCGCCCGCGCCGTGCTTGGCCTCGACGCCGACCAGACCTCCACCCGCGGCGCCTGCTGCCAACCGGTGCCGGGCGAACGTATCATTGGTATTACCCAGCGAGGGCAAGGGGTTATCGTCCACGCCATCGACTGCCCGACGCTCGTCGAATACGAAGACCAGCCCGAGCGCTGGGTCGATCTGCACTGGCATTCGGGTCGCCATGCGGCGGCTTATGCGGTGACGCTCGAACTGACGATCAGCAACGACGCCGGTGTCCTGGGGCGAATCTGTACATTGATTGGCGAACAGAAGGCGAATATTGCGGACCTGCAATTCGTCGACCGAAAGCCCGATTTCTTCCGGCTCCGGATCGACGTGGAGCTACGGGACATGGAGCACCTGCACATGGTCATGACCGCGCTCGAGGCGGACAACGATGTTGCAGAAGTCGCGCGAGTGCGAAACGCAGTGCACAGGCCCTGATCAGGGCGGATCGACAGGGGAACGCAGGCCTTGGTCTTCAAACGCAGAGACAGGCGCAGCTGGAAGCGGATCATCGTAGAATCCGTCTGGCCGCGCGGCGGTTGGGGGCGGGCGGCGCTCTATTTCAAGCACCGTCTGGGGCGTCTGCCGGACCGGCCGCACCGGATTGCGCGCGGCATCTTCGCCGGGGTCTTCGTCTCGTTCACGCCGTTCTATGGCCTGCATTTCCTGACCGCGTTCATCATGGCACGGATCGTCGGGGGCAATCTGCTTGCGGCCCTGACCGCCACCTTCGTCGGTAACCCGATCACCTTCCCCTTCATCGCCGCGATCAGCCTCAAGACCGGCTACTGGATCCTCGGGCTGGAACCCGATCCGCTGGTGCGCCACCATCTCGAGAACGAGTTTCCAAAGGGGATGAACACCAGCCTGATCCAGAAGTTCTCGGGCGCCTTTGGCGATCTCTACCACAATTTCGGCACCGTCTTTACCGGCGATCCGGCACATTGGCAGCGGCTCGAGATCTTCTATCATCAGGTCTTCCTGCCGTTTCTGGTCGGCGGGATCATCCCCGGATTCATCGCCGGCTGCATCGCCTACAAGATCGCCCTGCCGATCATTACCGCTTATCAGAACCGGCGGCAGAAGATGCTGGAGAAGAAGCTGGCCGAGATCCGCGCCGCCGCGGTCGCGAAACGCGCCAAGCCCGAACACTGAATCACGGCGCGCCGCAAGGCGCCGAGCCGGACACGTCGCTGGCGCTAGCATGGGCTTCGCCCGCGTCGGACCTTCTGATCAGGTAAACCTGTTGTCCCGCGGGAACCCGTGCGGCGGCGCCTTGCCGACGCCCGCCCGCTTGCCGATCCAGGGGCTCAGGTCGGTCTCGCGCCGGGTCTGGCCGTTCGGCATCTGCCAGCTCAGCCCCTGTTCCATGGCAAAGGTGCGGATGTCCGACAGCCCGCCGTCGAGTTCGAGAACGCCCTGCTTGCCGCGGGCCATGTTGTATTTCTGCAGCCGGACGCCCTTGCCGCGGGTCATCTCAGGCAGTTCCTCCAGCGGGAAGACCAGGAACTTGCGGTTCTTCGAGATGATCGCGACATGGTCGCCATCGACCGGGATGCAGGCCGCCGCCACGGTCTTGTCGCGGACGTTCAGCACCTGCTTGCCCGAGCGGGTCTGTGCCAGCACCTCGTCGGCGGGCACGACAAAGCCGTCGCCGGCGCTCGATGCGACCAGCAGCCTGTCGCCCGGCCGATGGATCCGCAGCGTCACGATCTCGGCCTCGTTCGGCAGATCGACGATCAGGCGCACGGGTTCGCCCATCCCGCGGCCGCCGGGCAGGGTTGCCGCGGACAGCGTATAGAACCGGCCGTTCGAGCCGAAAATCAGCAGCTTGTCGGTCGTTTCGCCGTGGAACACGAACCGCGCCTCGTCGCCATCCTTGTATTTGAGATCGCTGTCGAGCGGCAGGTGCCCCTTCATCGCCCGGATCCAGCCCATCTTCGAGCAGACGATCGTCACGGGCTCGCGGTCGATCATCGCCTCAAGCGGCACCTCGGCCACCTCGCGGGCTTCGGAAAATGCGGTCCGCCTTGCTCCGCCCACGGCCTTCTTGCCGAATTTCGTGCGGATCTCGCGAAGCTCGCTGGCGATCCGGTCCCATTGCAGCCCGTCGTCGTCGAGCAGGTCTTGCAGCCCGGCGCGCTCTTCCATCAGTGCGGACTGTTCTGCCAGCAGCTCGATTTCCTCCAGCCGTCGCAACGACCGCAGCCGCATGTTCAGGATCGCCTCGGCCTGCACATCCGAAAGCGAGCCATCCTCGCCATCGCGCAGCGGGGCGGGCGGCACATAATCGGCCTCGGAATTCGCCCTTACGAAGTCGCCGCCCCAGCGTTCGCGCATCAGCGCGTCCTTCGGGGCCTCGTCATAGCGGATGATGTCGATCACCCGGTCGAGGTTGAGGAAGGCAATGATGAAGCCTTCCAGCACCTCAAGGCGATGGTCGATCTTTTCCATCCGATGCTCGGAGCGGCGCCGCAGCACCTCGCGCCGGTGGTCGAGGAAGGCGCGCAGCACTTCCTTGAGCGAGCAGACCTTGGGCGTGCGCCCGTCGATCAGCACGTTCATGTTCATCGCGAACCGGGTTTCCAGGTCGGAATTTCGGAAGATCGAGGCCATCAGCACCTCGGCGTCGACATTGCGCGACCGCGGCTCCAGCACGATCCGGATGTCCTCGGCGCTCTCGTCGCGGACATCAGCAAGAATCGGCAGTTTCTTCAACTGGATCAGTTCGGCCAGCTTCTCGATCAGCTTCGATTTCGGCACCTGATAGGGGATCTCGGTCACCACGACCTGCCACTGGCCGCGGCCAAGATCCTCGATCTCCCACTTGGCCCGGATGCGGAAGCTGCCGCGCCCGGTGCGATAGGCCTCGGCGATGTTCTCGGGCGGTTCGACGATCACGCCGCCGGTCGGAAAATCGGGGCCGGGCACGAACTGCAACAGCGTGTCGTCGCGGGCATCGGGCGACTTGATCAGATGCAGGCAAGCGCCGATCAACTCGTCGAGGTTGTGGGGCGGGATATTGGTCGCCATGCCCACCGCGATGCCGCTCGACCCGTTGGCCAGCAGGTTGGGGTAGGCTGCCGGCATCACCTCGGGTTCGGTCAGGGTGCCGTCGTAGTTGTCGCGGAAATTGACCGCGTTCTCGGCCAGCCCCTCCATCAGCGCCTCGGCCGCCGCGGTCAGGCGGGCCTCGGTGTAGCGGCTGGCGGCCGGGTTGTCGCCGTCGATATTGCCGAAATTGCCCTGACCGTCGACCAGCGGGTAGCGGATCACGAAATCCTGCGCCAGCCGCGCCATGGCGTCATAGATCGCGGCATCGCCATGGGGGTGATAGTTGCCCATCACGTCGCCCGAGATCTTGGCCGACTTGCGGAAGGCGCTGGTGGCGCCGAGCCTGAGTTCGCGCATCGCAAAAAGGATCCGGCGATGCACCGGCTTCAGCCCGTCGCGGGCATCGGGCAGCGCCCGGTGCATGATCGTCGACAGCGCATAGGTCAGATAGCGTTCGCCGATCGCCTTGCGCAGCGGCTCGGGCGTTTCTGCGGACTCCGATTTAGGCGTGTCGGGATCGTCGTTCATGGAGCGTGTCTATCCAAGCACCCGTGCCGGAACAAGCGCTTCCGGGCGAGCGGCGGCTGGTCAAAACCGGTAGGGTTCATGATAGCATTCGAAAAGTTCATGAAACGGTGCCGATTCTTTCTGGGTTTGCGTCGGGAGACGATTCGATGCTGGGACGCTATGTGGCGGGAACGGTGCTGATCCTCGGTGTGGCCATGCTGCTCGCACCGGACGCGCCGACTGACAGACTATCGACCGGAAAACCGGCCGCGCCGCGCCCGGCCGCCGAGAAGGTGGCGGAGAGGGCGGCAGAGAAGCTTCCCGCGCCCGTGGCGGTGCCCGAGACCGCAAGTTCCGCCCCGGCCGCGCCCCAATCGGCAGAGACCGCGGCGCCTGTCGCCCGAAACGTGCCGGACGCCGTGCCGGATCCGCTGCCGGAGACCGGGACCCAGAGCGCGGTCGAGGCCGCAGTGATCGAGGCCATGGGCCTCGACATGGCCGATTCCGTGCCGTCGCTGGCAGACCCGGCAAGCTTTGCCACGACCCTTGCGCCGGGGATTGCCGCCGCCCCGCAAACCGAAGCCGGATCCACGGCTGCCCCCGTGGCCGATCCCGCGGGCGAACGGATGTTTGTCACCGCGACGCGGGTCAATGTCCGCGCCGGCCCCTCGACCGATTTCCAGGTGGTGGGGGCCATCGACTATGGCGATCCGGTCGATGTCCTGTCGCGTGAGGGTGGAAACTGGGTCCAGATCCGCTTTGCTGGCGGCGAAAGCGGCTATGTCTCGCGCCGGTTCCTGGCCGCGGATCTGACCGGCGGCTGACCCTTGCGCCCGGAACGGCGAGGCGCGAAGAGAAGGCGCCCTTGCAGGAGGTTTCCGACGTGGCGCAACGTTCCATTCTGATCACAGGCTGTTCCTCGGGGATCGGCAATGCCGCGGCCCACGGGCTGCGCGACCGCGGATGGCGGGTCTTTGCCAGTTGCCGGCAAGAGGCCGACGCCGAGCGTCTGCGCGGCGAGGGGTTCGAAAGCCTGCGGCTCGATTATACCGATACAGCCAGCATCCATGCGGCGCTGGCCGAGGTGCTGTCGCGCACCGGCGGGACGCTGGACGCGCTTTACAACAACGGGGCCCATGGCCTGCCGGGGGCGGTCGAGGATCTGCCGACCGACGCCCTGCGCGCCACCTTCGAGGCGAACTTTTTCGGCTGGCACGAACTGACCCGGGCGGCGATCCCGGCGATGCGGGCGCAAGGGCACGGCAGGATCGTCAACTGCTCGTCGGTGCTGGGCTTTGTCCCCTACAAGTGGCGCGCGGCCTATACCGCCACCAAATACGCGCTCGAAGGGCTGACGGACACGTTGCGGCTCGAGATGTCGGATACGCCGATCAAGGTGATCCTGATCGAACCGGGCCCGATCCGCAGCAACATCCGCAAGAACTCCATCGTCCATTTCGAACGCTGGATCGACTGGCAGGCCTCGCCGCGCGCAGATCAATACCGCGAGACCTTGCTCAAGCGGCTCTACGACGATCCGGCGCGCGACCGGTTCGAAAAGGGACCCGAGGCTGTGGTGAAGAAACTCGTCCATGCGCTCGAATCCCGCAATCCGCAGCCACGCTATCTGGTGACCACGCCGACCCATGTGATGGCGGCGCTGCGCCGGCTGCTGCCGACGCGCGCACTCGATGCGCTGATCCGGATGGGGTAAGGGGGCTTCGCATTCTGTCCCGCCGCCTGTAGGCTCGGGCAACGCCCCGGTCCGGGGCATTCTGGGGGAACACCATGCTGCACGATCCGCTGTTCATCCTTGTCGCGGCGGCCGTTCTGGTCGTGTTGTTCATCCTGCTCACCGGCATCACGGGTTTTGCCCGCGGCGGCGATTTCAACCGCAAGCATGCCAACCGGATCATGCGCTATCGTATTGCGGCCCAGTTCGTTGCGGTGCTGCTGATCCTGCTGTTCGTTTATCTGCGCGGAAGGAGCTGACCTTGGTCGTCCTCAACAAGATCTATACCCGTACCGGCGACGCCGGGCAGACCGCCCTTGGCAACGGTGCCCGGGTGCCGAAGCAGGCGCTGCGGGTCGAGGCCTATGGCACGGTCGATGAATGCAACGCCACGCTGGGCCTTGCGCGGCTGCATGCGACGGGGTCGATGGCCGGGCGGCTGGCGGCGATCCAGAACGATCTGTTCGATCTGGGCGCCGATCTCTGCCGGCCCGAGATGGCAAAGGATGCCGACGCCGAATATCCGCCGCTGCGCATGGTCGCGAGCCAGGTCGAGCGGCTCGAGTCCGAGATCGACGAGATGAATGCAGACCTCAGCCCGCTGCGCAGCTTCATCCTGCCCGGCGGCACCCCGTTGGCGGCGCATCTGCACCTGTGCCGCACGGTCTGCCGGCGGGCCGAACGGCTGGCGGTGGCTCTGGCGGGCGAAGAGGCTGTGAACCCGGTCGCGGTGACCTACCTCAACAGGCTGTCCGACTGGTTCTTCGTCGCCGGTCGGGTCGCCAATGGCGGTGGAACGGCCGATATCCTGTGGGTTCCGGGCGCGCATCGCTAGGCGCGCATCCAACGCAAGGCCTGTCAGAAAACGCTGCGTTCCGAACGCTGCGGCGCGTCGCTTTGGCTCTGTTGCAGCGCGGCATGCTCCGATAAGTCATGGTCGGATGGAGTAGGAACGAAACAGCCGGCCGCCGACGACACGGTGCAAGCCGGCATGAATGGAGGCTCACGTATGAAGATCCTTGTGCCCGTCAAGCGGGTGATCGATTACAACGTGAAGGTCCGGGTGAAGTCGGACGGGAGCGGTGTCGATCTTGCGAATGTGAAGATGTCGATGAACCCCTTCGACGAGATTGCCGTCGAAGAGGCGATCCGTCTGAAGGAAAAGGGTGTCGCGACCGAAATCGTTGCAGTGTCGATCGGCGTCAAGCAAGCGCAGGAAACACTGCGCACGGCGCTTGCCATGGGGGCGGACCGGGCGATCCTGGTCGAGGCGACGGACGATGTGACGACCGATATCGAACCGCTGGCGGTGGCGAAGATCCTCAAGGGGATCGTCGAGGCAGAGGCGCCGGGGCTGGTGCTGTGCGGCAAGCAGGCGATCGACAACGACATGAACGCGACGGGCCAGATGCTGGCCGCGCTGCTTGGCTGGGCCCAGGCGACCTTTGCCAGCGAGCTGACCGTCGAAGGCGACAGCGCGCTTGTCACCCGCGAGGTCGATGGCGGGCTGCAGACCATCAAGGTCGCGCTGCCGGCAATCGTGACGGTGGACCTGCGGCTGAACGAACCGCGCTATGCCAGCCTGCCGAACATCATGAAGGCCAAGAAAAAGCCGCTCGATATCAAGACGCCGGCCGACTTCGGCGTCGATACCGCGCCGCGGCTCGAGGTCGTGAAGACCGCAGAGCCCGCGACGCGCAAGGCGGGCGTCATGGTCGGGTCGGTCGACGAACTGATCGCGAAACTCAAGGACGAGGCGGGGGTGCTCTGATGGCGGTTCTTCTTCTGGCCGAAGTGACGAATGGCGAACTGTCGCGCGATGCAACCGCCAAGGCGGTGACGGCGGCGGCGCTACTGGGCGAGGTGACGGTTCTCTGTGCCGGGGCCTCTGCGGCGGCAGCGGGCGAGGCCGCGGCGAAGATCGCGGGCGTCTCGAAGGTGCTGGTGGCCGAGGATGCGTCCCTGGGCCATCGTCTGGCCGAGGCGACCGCGGCGTTGATCGTCGGGCTTGCCGGCGATTACAGCCACATTGTGGCGCCGGCGACGACGGATGCCAAGAACATCCTGCCGCGGGTTGCGGCGCTTCTCGATGTCATGGTGATCTCGGACATTTCGGCCGTGATCGACGCCGACACGTTCGAGCGCCCGATCTATGCCGGCAATGCGGTCCAGACCGTGCGCTCGACAGACAGCGTGAAGGTCGCCACCATCCGCACCTCGACCTTCGAGGCGGCGGGCGAGGGCGGGCCGGCCCCGGTCGAGGCGATTGCGGGCAGCTCGGCCCAGGCGCTCAGCCAATGGGTCGAGGACACGGTCGCGGCTTCGGACCGCCCCGAACTGACCGCCGCCAAGGTGGTGGTCTCGGGCGGCCGCGGTGTCGGTTCGGAAGAGAACTTCGCACTGATCGAGGCGCTGGCCGACAAGCTTGGCGCCGCGGTCGGTGCCTCGCGCGCGGCCGTCGATTCAGGCTTTGCCCCGAACGACTGGCAGGTCGGGCAGACCGGCAAGGTGGTGGCCCCCGAGCTTTACATCGCCGTCGGCATCTCGGGTGCGATCCAGCATCTTGCGGGGATGAAGGACAGCAAGGTCATCGTCGCGATCAACAAAGACGAGGAAGCCCCGATCTTCCAGGTCGCCGATTACGGCCTTGTCGCGGACCTGTTCCAGGTGCTGCCGGAACTGACCGAAAAGCTCTGAGCCTGCTTTGACGCTGAATACGAAAGGCCCGGTCCAGGCGACCGGGCCTTTTGCTGTCACGCTGGCGCAATGTCCGTGGCGGCCCCCGGGGCTAGCTCAGATGGCGCGCGATCACCGGGGCGAGCCGCCTGGCCACGATCTGGTGAACCGCGACCCCCGGGGTCTGTGCCGCCGCCGGGGCGTCGAGATCCGGAAACACCATGCAGCGCGTGCAGCGGATGCAGGTGGTCGGGCCGGGCACAACCTCGACAAGATCGTCGATCTCGGTCTGCAGCGCCTTGAGCATGGGACGGCTCACGAACAGGGGATCGGCATCGAGCCTGTCGGCCGATCCCGTTTCAGGGGCGTGGTCCGACAGCCACAGCACCACCCTGGGCGCCTCGATCCGACGCAACAGCCGGCGCATCCGCCGGACCCAGAGGGCCTGCAACTCCTCCACCAGCGCCGCGAACCGTTCGGGCGCCAGATCATGCAGCGCGCGGACCAGATGCCCGGTGAAGGCGAAGTCGGTGAAGTCGACCTCGGGGAAGCGCGCCCGCATTTCGGGCGAGGCCGCGACAAATCGGTCGTTGCGGCGCGGATGAACCGAATAGAAACGGTTCGAGCCATAATGTGCGCCCATGACCTGGATCACCGCGGCCTGCCCGCGCCTTGCGATTGAAAGGATCGTCGGATCGCCAAGGTAGACATCCGTCCCGGCATTGATGCAGCCAAGGTTCACGGTCTCGCAGCCCAAAGCCTGTTCCAGCAGATCGGGAAAGGGACGGCGCAGGAACTTTCCATAGGTCTCGGTTCCGCCAAGAAACGCCACATATCGGCCGGTCAGGTCCTTGCGCGGACCGCGCAACACCAGTTTCGAGCTGCCATACCGGCAGGGCCGATAGTCGAGGGCCTCGCCCCAGCGACGCTCGAAAGCCATCCCACCACCCATAATTCCCATCACACCCGAAGGACATGCTGGCGGCGGCGTCTTGCCAATTTCCTAATCGGCGCGGTCTTTAAACACTCGGGTCGAGACGATTTTTAGCGGTTGGCCAAAGCTGCTCTCACTTGGATATCTCGCGGCTGCAGCATATGGTCTTGGCGAATGAAGCGTCCGCTGAGGTGGGAACCATGGAAATCAAGACTGTAGGTATCGTCGGCGCCGGACAGATGGGCAACGGCATTGCCCATGTCTTTGCCATGTCCGGCTATGAGGTCAAGCTGACCGACATCAGCCAGGACGCGCTCGACCGCGGTCTGGCCGTGATCCTCAAGAACCTCGAACGTCAGGTCAGCCGCGAGAAGATCTCGGCCGAGGAGCGGGACGCGACCATGGGGCGGATCTCGACCACGCTGAGCCTGATCGACATCGGACCCTCGGATCTGATCATCGAGGCCGCCTCGGAGCGGGAAACCATCAAGACCGCGATCTTCGAGGATCTGCAGCCACATCTGAAGCCGACGACGATCCTGACCTCGAACACTTCCTCGATCTCGATCACCCGTCTGGCAAGCCGCACCGACCGGCCCGAGAAGTTCATGGGGCTGCATTTCATGAACCCGGTTCCGGTGATGAAGCTGGTCGAGCTGATCCGCGGCATAGCGACCGATGATCCGACCTATCAACTGATGCTGAAGGTGGTGGACAGCATCGGCAAGACCGCCGCAAGCGCCGAGGATTTTCCGGCCTTCATCGTCAACCGCATCCTGCTGCCGATGATCAACGAGGCGGTCTATACGCTCTACGAGGGGGTCGGAAACGTGAAGTCGATCGACCTGTCGCTGAAACTCGGCGCCGGTCACCCGATGGGGCCGCTGGAACTGGCCGATTTCATCGGGCTCGACACCTGCCTTGCGATCATGAACGTGCTGCACGACGGGCTGGCGGACACCAAGTACCGGCCCTGTCCGCTGCTGACCAAATATGTCGAGGCCGGCTGGCTGGGCCGCAAGTCCGGCCGCGGATTCTATGACTATCGCGGCGAGACCCCGGTTCCGACACGCTGAACGCCTCGCGCGGGTCCATCGGGGGGCAGGGGGCGCCGCCCCCGTCGCGGCGGGCCGCGACTCCCCCGGGATATTTTCGAACAGAAGAAATGGTTCGCGGAGGGTGCAGAGCCACGCCGGTTCCCTCGAGGGGGCGGCTTGTCAGGCGTCGCGGAGCGCCAGGGTGCGCTCGCGCAGCCAGGCCATGAAGCCGCGCGGGTTGTTCGACCAGGAGCGGATTTCGGCAGGGTCGAACACCTGTCCCACCACCGGCGCCTGCGGTTTGTTGAGGGCGTGCACCACCTCGTAGAGCAGCAGCCCCTGGCGCAGGGTCGCCGAGACCCGGTTGGCGATCTGGTACGCGCGCGAATTCTGTCCCGGAAAGAAGATCGGCAGTACGGCGGCGCCGGAGCGCTGGATCATCTTGGCGGTGAAGGGGTTCCAGTCGCGTTCGACCGGCGGGCCGAACAGGGTTTCGGAGGCGGCGACCACGCCCGAGGGGAACAGCACGACGCAGCCGCCGTCGCCGAGATGCTCCATCGCGGTGCGCCGCATCGCCAGGTTCTGTTTCTGCGCGTCCTGTTCATGGGCGAAGGGCACCGGGATCATGAACTGGTCGATCTCGCCGACGCCGGTCAGCAGCGAGCGGGTCAGGATTTTGTAGTCGGTGCGCCGCCGGCCGATCAGTTCGGCCAGCACCATGCCGTCGACGAGGCCGTGCGGATGGTTGGCGACGACGACGAGCGGGCCCTCGCGCGGGATCCGGGCGATCTGGGCGGGCGGGGTCTGAAGCGCGATCCCCATCACCTCGAGCGCCTGGTTCCAGAACGGCTGGCCCTGAGGCACGCCCATCGATTCAAAGCGGCGGATCAGCCGCAGCAGGTGCATCTTGCCGGTCAGAAACTCCATCGCATGGATGGTCGCGACCTGAAGCGGGTTCTCGAACGTGTTGGCGTAGGACAGGCGGCGCCGGTCATAGCTCTGGCCCGACAGGTTTGCCCCGTCGCCCTGACCGCGCAGATGTCCTGGGTGCCGGTGCAGGAGCGCAGGCCGGGGCTGAGTCGAGTCCACCACGTTTCCAGGTCTCCTCGCCGCTTGGTCCTACATTCCCTCGCCGAACCGGTCCGCGACAAGATCGGCCAGAGCCTTGGCAAGCTCCAGCGCTTGCGGCCCGCGGGTCTCGACCTCAATAGTGGTTCCGCGGGAGGCTGCCAACATCAAAAGCCCCATGATGCTGTCGCCCGAGGCGTCAAGCCCGTCCTTGGTCACGGTGGCCGAGGCGTCGAAGCCTTCGACCGTCTCGACAAATTTGGCCGAGGCGCGGGCGTGCAGGCCCTTTTCGTTGACGATCTCGAGCCGCTGCACGATGGCCTTGCTCATGCGTCGGTCTTTCCGGGGATTCCGTCAAAGCAGTTGATGTACTTGCGCCCTGCGAGCAGTGCGGTGTCGACCGCATCCTGGACCGACATCTGACGTGACTTTGCCAGCTTGATCAGCATCGGCAGGTTCGCCCCGTACAGGATCTTGCGGTCGCCGCTGTTGCAGGCGCTGAGCGAGAGGTTCGAGGGCGAGCCGCCGAACATGTCGGTTACCACCACCACCCCGTCACCGGTATCGACCGAATTGGCGGCCTCGAAGATCTCGGCCTGCTTGCTCTTGCGGTCGTGTTCGGGAGCGATCGCTATTGCCCGCATGCCCACCTGTTTCCCCACGACATGCTCGACCGCGGCCAGGTATTCCCTTGCCAGGCCGCCATGCGCGACGATCACGATCCCGATCACCCCGTCGTCTCCGATCTGCTGGCGCCGCCGTCGGTGGCGGCGCGTCGCTCAAGTTCCCGGTGCCTAGTTGACACTTGCCAACCGGCGTCTGCAAGTGTCTTCCCCAGCCGCTCGGCCAACGTCACCGAACGGTGTTGCCCGCCGGTACAACCGAAGCCGATCGAGAGGTGCGATTTGCCTTCGTCGACATAGGCCGGCAGCAGCAGTCGGGTCAGATCGAGCACCTTGTCGAAGAAAGCGTCGTAGAGCGGGTCGGCCGCGACATAGGCTGCAACCTCGGGCGAAAGGCCGGACAGCGGGCGCAGCGCCGGCTCCCAATAGGGGTTTCTCAGGAACCGGCAGTCGAAGACCATGTCGGTGCCGTGCGGCAGCCCGCGCTTGTAGGAAAACGATTGCACCGAGACGGCCAGTCGCGGCCCGGTCGACAGATCGAACCAGCCGGTGATGGCGGCCTTCAACTCGTGGACGGTCAGCTCGGAGGTGTCGATGACGATGTCGGCGCGGCCCCGGATCGGTTGCAGAAGGTCGAACTCGCGGGCGATGCCAACGCCGGGCGCCTCGGCCGGTGCCATCGGATGGCGTCGCCGGGTTTCGGAATAACGCCGCAGCAGCACATCGGCGCTGCAGTCGAGATAGAGCAGATCGACCCGGTCGCCGGCCAGCCGCTCGACCAGATTGAGGCAGGCCTCGGTCGAGAAGTCACGATTGCGCGGATCGATTCCGAGGGCAAGCGCAGGGCCATGCTGAGGCCCCTCGAGCAGCCGCGGGATCAGGCTGAGCGGCAGGTTGTCGATGACCTCATAGCCCAGATCCTCGAGCGCGCGGATCGCGGTGCTGCGTCCCGCGCCCGATGGGCCGGTGACCAAAACGATCCGCGGTGCCGGAGCCTGGCGGCCGGTGAGGGGCCGGTCGTCGTTCATGGAATCTCCCGCCGTTGAAGCAGGCATTGAAGGATGGCGCCGGTTGAATGTCCAGCGGGAGGACGAAAAAGCACGGGAATCGTCTTTCCGAGCAGGTCGATGTTGCGCAACGGCGGCAGCCGGTCGGGTTCGGGCCGGTCGAGGTCGAGCGCGAGGGTGACTTCGGCGCGGGCCCGGTAGGGCAGGCGCAGCAGCCCGACGTGGCGTGCCTCGATCAGCCCGGCGATGGGCGCGGGGGGCTCGGCCCAGAGCTGGCCGCCCTGGTACCGGATCCGGGTCCGGTCGTCGGCCACAAGCACTGCCCCGAGCGCGATCAGATCGAGCGCCAACGCCGATTTCCCGCTGCCCGACCGGCCAAGGATCAGCAGGCCGCGACCCTGCAGAGCGACACAGCCGGCATGAAGGATCGTGCTGCGCTCTGGCCCCGGCTCGGGCGGGCTCATGGCCGGCCCCGGGTCACAACGGCAATCCGACGACAAAACGCGCCCCGAGCGGTTCCGAGGTGATGTCGGCGTCGGTCGGGCGAATGTTCTCGGCCCAGATCACGCCGCCATGGGCCTCGACGATCTGTTTCGAGATCGCAAGCCCGAGGCCCGAATGATCGCCGAACTGGCCCGCCGGGCGTTCTGAGTAGAATCGCTCGAAGATCTTGCTCAGCGCCGCTTCGGGAATGCCGGGACCGGTGTCTTCGAAAACCGCCAGCACCCGAGCGCCACGGCGCCGGACCCAGATCCGCACCGCATCGCCCTCGTCGCAGAGGCTGAGCGCATTGGTGATCAGGTTGACGAAGACCTGCGCCAGCCGCGCCTCGAGCCCGAGGATCTCGATCCGGCCCTCCGGCAGGTCGGTGATGAACCGGATGCCGCGGCGGGAGGCCTCTTCGGCATGATGCCTGGCCAGATTGCCCAGCAGCGCCAGCAGATCGAACCGCTCCTCTTCCTCCTTCACCAGCTCGCTGTCGAGCCGCGAGGCGTTCGAGATGTCGCTGACCAGCCGGTCGAGGCGGCGCACGTCGTGTTCGATCACCTCCAGCAGCTTTTCACGCTGGTCCTCGCGCTGCGCCACCCGCATCGTGCCCACGGCCGAGCGCAGAGAGGCGAGCGGATTCTTGATTTCATGGGCCACATCGGCGGCAAATTGTTCGTTGGCGTCGATCCGGTCATAGAGTGCGCCAACCATGCCGCGCAGCGCCCCCGAGAGCCGGCCGACCTCGTCATGGCGGGCGGTCAGGTCGGGGATCCTCACCCGCGCAGGCGGCAACCGGCGGGCATCGGGTTCGCGGCCGTTCTCGGCGGCACGGGCGAGATCCGACAGCGGTTTGGCGATGGTCGAGGCCAGCAACAGGCTGAGGCCGATCGAGACCAGGATCGCAAAGATCACCATCTTCAACACATCCTGACGCTGTTCCCGCACCAGGCGGTCGATCTCGCCCGCGGCCGAGACGACGGCTACGACGCCTGCGACCCGGCCATCGCGCAGCAGCGGCTGCGCCACGGCAAGCTGGATCTCGCCCGTTGCGTCGGTGCCGCTTGCCGAGACCAAACCGCCGGTGCCGACGCGAGGGGCCAGCCGGCCGGCGAGGCTCGTGGCGTCGATGTCGCAGAAATCCGTCCGATCCGGTACGAGCCGGTGCAAGAGGCGTTGCCGAAGTCCGCCCGAAGGCTCGGTGCAACCGGTCGCGGGCCGCGGCCCCGACGCGTCCGGCGGCGCAGTCGTGGCGGCGGTGGTGGCCACCAGCCGGCCACCCCCCGGCGCATAGACAAAGACCTGGACCCCGGGCGACAGGCTCAGTTCCTCCAGCGTCTCCGCCACGATCCGGTCGGGATCGCCGGTGCCGTTTGTCTGCGGATCGGAACCCCGGAGCGTGAGGATGTCGGCGATCAGGGCCGCTTCGGTGTGCAGCCCCTGCAGCCGCAGGGTCGCGAGGCTTTCGCGAAACGGATTGGCATAAAGCATGCCGGCAACGAGAATCAGCAGTCCCAGAAGGTTGAAGACGACGATCTTGCGGGCGAGCGGCGAGCCGTTGAACAGCGCATGCCCGCGACGGCGCAGACCGGGCCCGGCGAGCGGCTCTTGCGCGCCGTCCTCCGGCGCCGCCCAGCCGGGCGTCCGGCGCGATCCCGCGTCGCTGCTGGAACTCTGCACCTGCCCGGGTGTCCTTCGATTCTGAGATCAGTCCTCGTTGTACCGGTAGCCGATACCATAGAGCGTCTCGATTGCAGAGAAACCGCAGTCGATGGCGCGCATTTTCTTTCGCAGCCGCTTGATGTGGCTGTCGATGGTGCGGTCATCGACATAGACCCGTTCGTCATAGGCGACGTCCATCAGCTGCTCCCGGCTTTTGACGAAGCCGGGGTGGATGGCCAGCGCATGCAGCAGCAGGAATTCGGTCACTGTCAGCGACACGACCTGATCCTTCCAGGTCACCGAATGGCGCAGCGGGTCCATCCGCAGCGGGCCGCGTTCGATCGTCTGGGCGGACTCGGCCGTGCCGAAGGGATCGGCGGCACACAGGTCCTGCCGGCGCAGCAGGGTGCGGATCCGTTCGACCAGCAGGCGTTGCGAGAACGGCTTCTTGACATAGTCGTCAGCGCCCAGACGCAGCCCCAGGACCTCGTCGATCTCGTCGTCCTTCGAGGTCAGGAAAATGACCGGCATCGTGCTTTTCAGGCGCAGGCGCTGCAACAGGTCCATGCCGTCCATGCGCGGCATCTTTATGTCGAGGATGGCAAGGTCCGGCATCTGCCGGTTGAAACCGTCGAGCGCCGACTGGCCGTCATTGTAGGTCTCGACCTCAAAGCCCTCGGCCTCGAGCGTCATGGCGACCGAGGTCAGGATATTGCGATCGTCATCCACCAGTGCGATGCGCGACATGGGCCTTTCCTCATCCCGCTTGAAATGGGCGCTTCGGCAACTTCTCCCGCGTTCGGATACCGGAATCAACGTGCGAAGCGAATCAATTCCGGATCGTTCCCCTAGGGAATGTTGAAATGGGAAAGGAATGAATAACGTTTGCCGAAATTCGGTCCAAAATCGGTTTGGACCCATGCAGTGACAGAAAACCCGACAGTCAGACAGGGAAACTGCGACTTGGTAGCGCTAAAATGCGCTTTGTGTCTCAGTGTCAAACCGGGCGTCAGGTTGGTATACGGTTGGCGCCGGGCCAGGGTGGTTCGGGCTGGCAGGCGTTGCGCCCGCCATCGAACAAGATACGGAGCGACCGCCGCAAAGCGGACGCAGGAGCGATCATATGACAATCGGACGTGTGAACCCGGCACAACGCCTGGAAGACCAAGGCATCACTGGACTCGGCAACGTCTATTACAACCTGCTTGTATCCCAACTGATGGAACACGCCGTTAAGAACGACGAGGGCAAGATCGGCCTCGGCGGCACCATTCTGGTTGATACCGGCAAGTTTACCGGCCGCTCGCCCCAGGATAAACACGTGGTGCGCGACGAGGTCACCGAAGACACCATCTGGTGGGAAAACAACCGGCCGATGACGCCCGAGGGATTTGCCAACCTCAAGGCCGACATGCTGGAATACATGAAGGGCAAGGACTATTTCGTCGAGGATCTCTACGGCGGCGCAAGCCTCGATCACCGTCTGAACTGCCGGATGATCACCGAGATGGCCTGGCACGGGATCTTCATGCGCCACATGCTGCGCCGTCCGGCGCGGGTCGAGCTTGATACCTTCATGCCCGAACTGACCGTCATCAACATCCCGTCGTTCAAGGCCGATCCGGCCCGCCACGGCTGCCGGACCGACACGGTCATCGCGCTCAACATCAAGGAAAAGCTGATCCTTGTCGCCAACACCGAATATGCTGGCGAAAACAAGAAGTCGGTGTTCACCTGGCTGAACTACCTGCTGCCCGGCAAAGGCGTGATGGCGATGCACTGCTCGGCCAACCATGCCGTTGGCAAGCCCGAGGATGCGGCCGTGTTCTTCGGTCTGTCGGGCACCGGCAAGACGACGCTGTCGGCTGACCCCAACCGCGTGCTGATCGGCGACGACGAACATGGCTGGGACGACAAGGGCATCTTCAACTTCGAAGGTGGCTGCTACGCCAAGACGATCAACCTGTCGGCCGATGCAGAACCCGAGATCTATGCCACGACCACGAAGTTCGGCACCGTCATCGAGAACATGGTCTATGACGAAGACACGTTGAAGCTCGACTTCGACGATGACAGCCTGACGCCGAACATGCGCTGCGCCTATCCGCTGTTCTACATCGACAACGCCTCGCCGACCGGCGTTGCGGGTCATCCGAAGAACGTCATCATGCTGACCTGCGATGCCTTCGGCGTTCTGCCGCCGATCGCAAAGCTGAGCCCCGAGCAGGCGATGTACCACTTCCTGTCGGGCTTCACCTCGAAGGTGGCCGGGACCGAGCGTGGCGTGACCGAGCCGCAGCCGACCTTCTCGACCTGCTTTGGCGCCCCCTTCATGCCGCGTCGTCCGGAAGTCTACGGCGATCTGCTGATGAAGAAGATCCACGATTCGGGTGCAACCTGCTGGCTGGTCAACACAGGCTGGTCGGGCGGAGCCTATGGCGTCGGTTCGCGGATGCCGATCAAGGCGACCCGTGGTCTGCTGTCGGCCGCACTCGACGGCACGCTGAAGACTGTTGCCTTCCAGAAGGACCCGTTCTTCGGCTTCGACGTTCCGGTCGAAGTGCCGGGGATCGATACCGATCTGCTGCATCCGAAGACCACCTGGAAGGACAAGGAAGCCTATGACGCCCAGGCCCAGAAGCTGGTCGGCATGTTCCAGAAGAACTTCGAACAATATGTGCCCTACGTCTCCGATGCGGTGAAGGCCGTCGCCATCGGCTGACCGCGGACATGGCCGGGTGCGATGCGTCCGGCCCAGTCACAATCTTGCGGCCCGGGATCTTCCCGGGCCGTCTGCTTTTCCAGCGGGCCTCTTCGGGTCTTCGGGGGAGGGCGCCAGTTCAGAACAGCGCCCGGCGCAGCAGGTTCAGCCCCGCGACCACCAGCACCGCCAGCGTCAGGCGGCGGAACCCGGCCTGATCCAGCCGGTCGTGGGCGCGCAGGCCGAGCCACATGCCCGCCAGCGCCGGACCGAGCAGCAGCAGCGAAAACGGCAGTGTCCGGGCATTCAGCACGCCGGTCTGAAGGTGCGTCGCCAGCAGCAGCACCGCGCCCGCGCCAAAGGCCACGCCCTGAACCCGCATCTGTTCGGCCTTTGGCGTGTCGATTGCGGTCAGATAGGCGACCAGCGGCGGCCCCCATATCCCGGATACCCCGCCCACGGTGCCCGACAGCACGCCAAGCCCGATCTCGGCCCGCCGCCGGTGGCCCGGCGCGATTCGCATATTCACCCCGGCAAGCTGGGTGATCCCGAACAACATGATCATGCCGCCGATGACGGCGTAGAGGACCCGCGGATCGATGCTGCGCACCAGTTGCCCCGATGCGATCAGGCAGATCGCGCCGATGCCCAGAAACAACCGATAGCGGTGCAGCGAGCCGCGCGCTGCTGGCAGCCCGTCGCGCAGCGCCTGCAACCCGTTGGTGACCAGCGTCGGCACGATCAGACCGGCAAGCGCCAGTTCCGGCGACAGGAACGAGGCCAGGCCCGAGACCATGATCATCGGCATTGCAAAGCCGGCCGTGCCTTTCACGAAGCCTGCCAGAAAGGCGATAGCACAGGCGAGCAGCAGAATCTGGGCACCGAACGGCGCAGGAAAGGCGGATGTCATTGCGGCGGTCCTCAAGTGTCCTGACGGGGACATAGCTGAAAAATCACGATGGCACAGCCGCTTGGGAGTCGGACAGATTCCGAGCAAACGGCCGCGCAATTTGAAACTATGTTGCGCTGCACCTGCAAAGGCCTTATGTGCAGACAAGATCGAGAAACGAGGAACAGAGACATGGCGCACGATGGACAGGAGCCTGCCGTGGCTGCGGCGGCCGGCCCGATTCTGAACGACTTGCTGGAGTTGACGGCGGCGGCGATTGCGCCGGTCGGGGATCTTCTGGCCTTGGCGACCGATGCGGTGCGTGCGCAGGTCAGCGACGGCGGCAAGGTCTCGGGTGCGCTGATCGAACAGAACCAGACCGCGGCCCATGCGCTGGCCTGGCTTGCGACCTACGATCAGGCGCTGCGCCAGATGCAGGCCTGGGCCGGCCGGTTGGTCGAGTCCGGCAGGTTCGGCGAAATCGAGCAGCTGATCCACCAGATCGCCTTTGGCGAATACCTCGCCCAGATCCGCGGCGGCATCCCGATGAGCCAGGGCGAGATCGTGCGGGTCACCGACATGGGTCTCGACAGCGCCGTCCTGAACGGGTTGCAGACCCCTGCGATAGAGACGCTGACCCGTGCGGGCAACAGCCAGGCGGCGCGAAGCCGTCTGGTGGTTCTGATGCAGGAGCAATCGGCCAACATCACCGTCGGCGCGACCGGGCTCGAAGACGAGCTCGAGATGATCCGCGAGCAGTTCCGCCGCTATGCCGTCGACCGGGTAGAGCCAAACGCGCACGAATGGCATCTGAAGGACCAGCTGATTCCGATCGAGATTATCGAGGAACTGGCCGAGATGGGTGTCTTCGGTCTGACGATCCCCGAGGAATACGGCGGCTTTGGCCTGACGAAGGCTTCGATGGTCGTGGTCTCCGAGGAATTGTCGCGCGGCTATATCGGCGTCGGCTCGCTTGGCACGCGCTCCGAGATCGCGGCCGAACTGATCCTCGCTGGCGGCACCGACGCGCAGAAGGAATACTGGCTGCCGAAGCTCGCCAGTGCCGAGATCCTGCCGACGGCCGTGTTCACCGAGCCGAACACCGGTTCGGATCTGGGCTCGCTTCGGACCCGCGCGGTCAAGGACGCGGCCGGCGACTATGCCGTGACCGGCAACAAGACCTGGATCACCCACGCCGCCCGCACCCATGTGATGACCCTGCTGGCGCGGACCGATCCGGGCAGCAGCGATCATCGCGGCCTGTCGATGTTTCTGGCCGAGAAGACCCCCGGCACCGAGGAGGATCCGTTCCCGACGCCCGGCATGACCGGCGGCGAGATCGAGGTTCTGGGCTATCGCGGCATGAAGGAATACGAGCTTGGCTTCGACAATTTCCATGTGAAGGGCGAAAACCTGCTCGGCGGCGTCGAGGGGCAGGGCTTCAAGCAGCTGATGAAGACCTTCGAGGCGGCACGGATCCAGACCGCGGCGCGCGCGATCGGCGTCGCGCAGTCGGCACTCGATATCGCGACGCGCTATGCCGAGGATCGCAAGCAGTTCGGCAAGGCGCTGATCGCGTTTCCGCGGGTCTCGGGCAAGCTTGCCATGATGGCGGTCGAGATCATGGTGGCGCGCCAGCTGACCTATTTCGCCGCCTGGGAAAAGGACCACGACCAGCGCTGCGATCTCGAGGCCGGGATGGCCAAGCTGCTGGGGGCACGCGTCGCCTGGGCTGCGGCCGACAACGGCCTTCAGATCCACGGCGGCAATGGCTTTGCGCTCGAATACACCATCAGCCGGGTGCTCTGCGACGCCCGGATCCTGAACATCTTCGAGGGCGCGGCCGAAATTCAGGCGCAGGTGATTGCGCGCCGTCTGCTGGGGTAGCTGCGAGGCGGTCGCGGGCAAGCCGACGAATGCCGATTGATGACACGGACTTGACGGATGGCGCAGGGATTGCGCCATCCGTTTTTGGTTCGGGGCCCGTCCGACCGCAATGACGTGGCCACCGTTCGGTGGCGGGATCGGGGCGTGGAATCAGTCCCGCGGCAACCGGGCAAGGCGGATCAGATAGACCGGAAGCGCCGCCGCCTCGCGCAGCCAGTATCCCGCCCGGCGCAGCGGCGCCTTGCCGTCCCATCGGGCGGCGGCTCCGCCCGCCTCGACGCCAAGACGGCGGAACGTCAGGATGGCGCGGGGCAGATGGTAGGCATCGCTTACGACCAGCGCCCGGGTCAGGCCGTGGGCGCGCATCAGGGCAATGCTGTAGCGGGCGTTCTCGAACGTGTCGGTCGATCTCGGTTCGGTCAGGATGCGCTCGGCCGCGACGCCCTGGGCGACGAGCTCGCGGGCGATCACCAGCGCCTCGGCCGGTGGCTCGCGGCCGAGCCCGCCCGAGCCGATCACCCGCGCCCCGGGGCGGCGCGCCGCCTCGGCCGCGCCCTGTGCGATGCGCCGCGCGAGCGTCGGGCTGGGACGGCCGTCCTGCCAGACAGCGGCCCCGAGGATGACGATGGCGAGCGTGTCGTGGCTCGGCGGTTCGGTCGGGGTCGGGGTTGGGGTCGGGGGCATCGGGAGATTGCCTCGTTCGGCGCGCGCTCAGTCCCAGTCGGTTGGCAGGGCAGGGCTGTGGTGATGGACAAGCGCGCGGGCCACGTCATCGGGGGTCGAACGGCCCATCGACATCTCGGGCAGGTCCGCAGGATCGAAGAAGGCGGCATCGAGCGTCTCGGGTCCGGGTCCGGGGGCCGTGTCGTCGCTCGGGTCGGCCAGAAAAAAGAACTTGTAGAAGTCGCGGTGGTCGGGCTCGTCCTTCTGGCGGGCGCGGTGGCGGACCTGATAGAGCTTGCTTGCGCGGACGGTCAGGTTCGCCTCCTCCCGCGTTTCCTTCACGGCGCATTGCGCGGCGCTGAGCCCGATGTCGGCGAACCCGCCGGGCATGGTCCAGCGGCCATCGACCTTCTCGCGCACCAGAAGGACGCGGCCGTCGCGGAACACCGCGGCGCGGACGTCGATCTTGGGGGTGGCATAACCCTCGTGCGGTTCGGCGAGCCCCTTGAGATGGGCAATCGGCACCTGCCCGAGCCGGGCCATCATCTCGCGCGCGATAAGGTCGATCTCGGCGAAGCGTTCGAGATCGAAGTCGTTGGTGCCATAATGCAGGCCGGTGGCGGCAAGCGCCTGCAGGCGTTTGGCATACCCAAGCCAGAGGTCTTCCACGTCGAGGTCCTTTCGATGGTCGGGTCCTTGGTGCGATGTGGCAGGACGGCCGTCGATGGCGCGTTTCGTCCCGGTTCGGGAAAACGGGGGCGCTGCCCCCGTCGCGGCAGGCCGCGACTCCCCCGGGATATTTGGGAAACAGAAGAAATGGGGCGGATGGAGCCGAAGGCAGCGGGAAACACGCGCTCGGGGCGCGCGGCTGTCTGGGAGGGCTCGGGCTGCATCGGGTCCTATTCGCGGGCGGCCTCGCGTGCCAGCACCTCCACGAAGCGGCGGCGCGCTGCCGGCAGCGGGCGGTTGCCCATCGCCGGGGCGAGCCGTCTTTCCAGAAAATGCCCGGTCGTCTGCAGCCCTTCGAGCAATTCGGCGGTCGAGCCCGGCGGCGTGCCGCGCAGGCAGGGGGGCAGGGGCAACAGCTTGTCGGCCCAGATGCCGGCGCTGGCGCGGCTGACCGCGCGGCCCGATTTCGGCGAGACATGGACGAGATCGTCCGTGGCGCCGCTGACCGCGCAGGCCGAGAGGTCGAGCCCGAAGCCGAGGGTCTCGAGCAGGCCGAGTTCCCACAGCAGGTAGAGACCCGGCCAGCCCTGATCCTGGCCAAGCGCGTCGAGCAGATACTGGGTCGCGGCGTAAAGCGGCGGCTGAGGCTCTCGCTCCGGCAGGCTGAAGGCCAGCAGCGCGCAGGCCGATCCGAGCGCGAACAGCGACCGACGGTCGGAGGCGGCATTCGTCCGCGCGCGCAGCGGTTCCACCCGGAAGCTGCCGATATGGTCCTCGAGTCTCGCGTGCCATTCGACGGCAACCTGGGTGCCGGGCTGCAGCACCGCGGCGAGCTTGCGCGAGCTGCCGCCGCGGACGACACCGGCGTGGCGTCCATGCAGGGCGGTGAAGACTTCGACGATCGCCGAGGTCTCGCCATGGGGGCGGGCCGAAAGAAGCGCGCCTTCGTCGCGCCAGTCCATCTGCAGTTTCATCCTTTCGCAGTCGTGCCGCCTGGGCGGGGCGATCCGGGCGCGGCCGGGCGCCATCCTCGTCCGTTTGTGGCGGATCGGCGGGCTGTTGCAAGCGGCGATTGTGCCGATCGAGTCGCGGCTTGACCCGGGTGGCAATCGTTGCGCGGCCGCGATAATTCAATTCTTTAACGAATCGGGCAAGAATGCTATAAATTCAGAGTTATTGTTGATCGTATCATTTAATTTGCTTTGCGTTCGTTCCAAAATTTGGAGGGAATAAGTGGATCAGAGATACTGGATTTCGCTGGCTGTTGCTGTCGTGCTTTCCGCATCGATCTGGGTCGGGATCGGTCCTGCGGCGGTTGCCCAGCATGCGCCGTGCAACCCGGCAGTGCAAACCTGCCCCTGATGGACGGCTGACGGCACGAGCGGCGTGCGGGACGTGACAATTCGGTCAGGTCAAACTGGACGACCATCGCCGCCGCAGTGACGGCCATTGCTGAAGCAGTCATTCGTGACATTGGAGGAGCGGCGCGATGTCTCCTTTTGCATGGTCCTTCGCGGCCGGATTGATCGTCATTTTCCTGTTTGCCTGGGACCAGTTCAATCTGAAGTCCTGGAAGGCCCAGAAGAAGTTCGCGCTGATGCTGTCGGTGTTGAACCCGGCCGACCTGCGCGGCGGCGCGGCGCTGCGCCGGGCCTTCCTGATCTATGCCACGATCCTGTCGCTGGTCTATGCCGGCGCCGTCTTCCTGCTGTCGATGGGGGTGATTGCCTTCGACCCAGCGATCGGGGGCTTTGCGCCCGGCACGACAGGTGGCGGCAACCTGCCGCCCGCGGCCAGCGGCGCGACGGTCACGTCCGGCGGCGCCGAAAAGGCTGCAGTTGGCGGAACCGCCGGCGGCACGCGGCCCGAGCCCTGGGTGCCGCTTGCGATCAGCCTCGCCATGGTCGGGCTCGCGCCCCGCACCCCCGGCTTTGCCCGTGGCGAAGAGCGGCTGCGCGCCTTGACCCATGCGCTGATGGGGATCCCCTCGGCGTTGAACTCGGCCAGCCGTGACATTGCGCTCGCGCCGCTCAGCCTGCAGCAGATCGGCGAGGACTGGGTCGCGAACGAGCAGCGGGTGGAGATCCGGCGCTATCTCGATGCGGCGGAACTGGCGCTGGGGAAGGGGGCGTGGTCGGCGCGGCTGGAAAAGTCGCTGATGAAGATCCTCGCCTTCCGGGTCTGGGTGCTGGACCAGGAGATTTTTCCCGATACCGGCGTGCGCGAGCGCTATGCGCTGATCGAGGAGGATGTGACCGCGGCACTTGCGGGAATGTTCGAGGATCTCGACGATCTGGCCGGCCAGACCCTCGCCGAGCCACAACCGATCGCCGAGGCAAAGCGTCTGACCCTCGTCAAACGCTGGGAAAGCCGGATCCGCGCCACCGGCGATCTGAGCGACGATGTCTGCGCGCTGATGTACGTCTATTTCGAGAAATCCCGCGGCAAGGCGGGCGATGGCGCCGTCATGGACTATCTCAAGGACGTGCTGCGCACCGAACATGCAGTGGTCGACCAGCTCAACATGCTGCTGACGTCGGTGATGGCGGCGGTCGGCATCGCCTTTGCCTGGGGCTATGCCCAGGGCCGCTACCTTTGGATAGACTTTCGCCACGATCAGGCGCTCGGGCTTGCGACAACGGCGCCAAACTACGGCGCCTCGCAATCGGCCCTGCTGTTCGCGCTGACCGCGTTCTTCACCTATGGTCCGGCGACGCTGTCAGCGATCTGGTGGCGCGGGGCGCACGAAGACGGCGGCGGCCGGGCGCGGCGCAGCGGCGAGGCGCCGGTGTTTCCCGCACTTCGGCTGCTGACGCTGTTTCTGGCATCTGCCGGGATCACGCTGGCCGCCCTGGTCGTGCTGAACGTGGCAAATTCGATCAATGCGGTGGGGTTGGAAAAGGTCGCGGACAACCTGCGCGCTGTCCTGATCTGGGCCTTTCGCAGCGAGCTTCCCTATTGCGTGCTGGGGGGGCTGCAGGGGGTTTTCATCGCCCGGATGCTGGATCTGGACCGCGAGTCGCTGCTTGGCGCGCCGGGCTGGCGTCTGTTGCTGCTGCATGGGGTGGCGCTGATGGCCTGGGGCGCGCTGGTCGTCGATCTGACCAGCAGCGGCGAGGCGAGCCTGCGGGACTTCCTGCTGGCGGCGCCGGTTGCGGGCGTCATTGGCTGGGTATCAAGCTGGACGCTGCTTTCCTCGATGCGGCGGGCGATTGCGCTCGAGCGCCCGGAACACGCCGCGGCGGCCGAGCCGGCGCCGGGAGCCGCATCATGATCGCCCGGGGCCTGGTGATGCTGTTTCTCGGCCTGATGGCACCGGTCGCCGGGATGCCGCCGGCGCTCGCCGATGTGGTGCGCATGGGGGTGCGCGCCGATGCCAAGCCTTTCGTGTTTCGCGATGATGCGGGCTATACCGGATTCCTATATGACATCTGCATGGCGGCGGTGTCGGCAAGCGGGCACAAGGTCGACCTGGTCGAGGTGACGGCGCGCGACCGCTTTGCCCGGCTCGGCGCCGAGGAGGGCGGGATCGACATGCTCTGCGATCCGACCACGATCACGCTGGCCCGCGCCGGACGCTGGGATTTCACCCAGATCGTCTTCATCGCCAACGCGACCTTCGCCCAGCGGACCCAGGCGCGGCCGATGCCGGCCGACCGATTTGAGGGCTGCGCGGCGGCTGCGGGCGAAGAGATCCTCGGGGCCGGATGGCTGCGCGACACGACCTCCGAGGGGTTGCTCGAGGCCGCGCTCGACAGCGGCGCGATACGACCCGGGCGCAACCGCGTGGTCTGCGGGGTCGCGGTCGACGACCACCGCGCCGGGATCGAGCGGTTCTGTTCGTCCGACGGCGATTTGAGCTTCTACTTCGGCGACGGCGATATCCTGGCCGCCCAGATCGCAGCCTATGAGGCGCAAAGCGGCGCCGCCTGTCCCGCGGTCTTCGCTGCCCGCGGATTCCTGACCTACGAACCCTATGCGATCGCGCTCAGCGAGGCTCGGCTGCCCGGCCTGTCGCAGGAGCTGCGCCGCAACCTCTATTCGGTGTTCCGCTCGCCCCTGGTTGCCGACAGCTTCACGGCCAATTTCGGCGAGGATCGGTCGCCATCCGAGGCGGTCGAGGCATTATGGCGGATGTACCGGATCCCGGAAGGGGCGCCGCAATAGCGGCACCCAGCCGGCCTTGGCGTCTTCTTGGCCAAAATACCTCGGGGTCCGGGGCAGCGCCCCGGCACGCGCCGCCGCCGCAGCGGTCCACCGTCGCGCGGCGCCTCAATCCAACCCGGGTTCGTCCAGCAGATGGCGGCCGTCGCGGCTCTCGACCTCGATCACCCAGAGGTCGGGGTCGGATCGGCGCTGACGCGCGATCAGCGCATCGACGTCCGCCTCGGGGCCGTCCGCCAGCACGTCCCAGGGCCGCGAGCCGTCCATCGACATGATGCGCTGGAACACCCGTGCGGTGCCGTCGAGCCGCGAAAGCTTGACCAGTATTGCCCCCGCAGTCTCATCGCCATGGGCCGTGACATAGGCCGGAATGCAGGCCAGCTGCAGCCGCATCAGATAGGCCTGCACCCAGAATCCCGCAGCCAGTCGGCTCACCCCTCGTGGCCCCCGGTATTGCCGTCCTTGAATTCCAGCCCCATCTCGGAATAGCGCTCGGCGTCCTCCAGCCAGTTGGGCCGGACTTTGACCTGCAGGAACAGGTGGATCCTGCGGCCGAGGAATTCTTCCAGCTCGGCGCGGGCGGCCTGCGACACCGCCTTGATCGTCTCGCCGCCCTTGCCGAGCAGGATCCCCTTGTGGCCGTCGCGGGCGACATAGATCATCTGGTCGATCCGGGCCGAACCGTCCTTGCGCTCGTCCCAGTGCTCGGTCTCGACGGTCAGCTGATAGGGCAGTTCCTGATGCAGGCGCAGCGTCAGCTTCTCGCGGGTGATCTCGGCCGCGATCATCCGCATCGGCAGATCGGCGATCTGGTCTTCGGGATAGAGCCAGGGGCCTTCGGGCAGCGAGCGGGCAAGCCAGGTGCGCAGCCCCTCGACGCCATAGCCCTTTTCGGCCGAGATCATGAAGGTCTCGGTGAAGGGGAAGGCGGCGTTCAGCTTTTCGGACAGCCCCAGCAGCACCTCGGCCTTGACCCGGTCGATCTTGTTGATGGCAAGCGCCACCCGCCGTCCCATGGTCCGGTCTCCAAGTGCATCGAGGATCGCCTGCACGCCCGGGGTCAGGCCGCGGTGCGCCTCGACCAGCAGCACGACAAGATCGGCATCTGCCGCGCCGCCCCAGGCGGCCGCGACCATGGCGCGGTCGAGCCGGCGGCGCGGGCGGAACAGGCCGGGCGTGTCGACAAAGACGATCTGTGTCTCGCCCTCCAGCGCCACGCCACGGATCCGGGCGCGGGTCGTCTGCACCTTGTGGGTGACGATCGAGACCTTGGCCCCGACCATGGTATTCAGAAGCGTGGACTTGCCCGCATTGGGCTCGCCGATCAGGGCCACAAATCCGCAACGTGTCGTCATGGCCATACCTCCAAGGCGGGCGCTCAGGGCCTCGGGCATATCCCATCTCGCCGCCCTGTGCCAGCGCAGCGTTGCACGCGCGAGACTGTCTTAGACGGCACCGCTGCCCGCCGCATTGCCGGACGGCAGGTCAGGCGCGGGTCAGGACCGCGGTCATCAGCGCATAGCGTTCGCGCATCCGGAACCCGAGCCTTGCATAAAGCGCATCGACCGGGCTTTCGCGGTCGACCTCGAGGTGCAGCGCACAGACGCCCGCCTCGCGCAGCGCCGGCAGCAGGGCCGCCAACGCCTCGCTGCCCATGCCGCGGGCGCGCACCGCCCGACGGATCCAGAACTCGTCGACATAGCCTTCGATGCCGCCCATTTCGATCGACCAGCCAAAGCTGATGGCGATATAGCCGACCGGCGAATTGCGCGGCCCGATCAGATAGACCGCACCATGCGGGCTGCCCTCCAGCAAGGGGATCAGCGCCGCGGCGCGGGTCTCGTCATCCTGAGCGATGCCGAATTCTTCGTGAAAGGCGACGACCATGGCGGTCAGCCGGGGCAGGTCGTCGGGCTGGGCCAGATGAAGCCTGGTCTTGGTCGGCTGCGTGGCTGCCATCTCAAAGCCGCCCCAGGCGTTCGGTGATCAGCGCGAACAGCCGCTCGGCATCGACATCGCCGATGAACAGCGCATTGGCCTCGCGTGTGGTGACGTGCCACCAGTCGGCGACGGTCATGCCACGGGTCAGATCGCTCCCGGTCTCGATCTCGACATTGATCTTCCGGCCGCTGAACAGCGTCGGGTCGAGCAGCCAGGCAATCACGCAGGGGTCGTGCAGTGGCCCGCCCTCGCCGCCGTATTTCTCGACATCGAAGCGTTCGTAGAAATTCAGCCAGCTTGCGACGGTGCGGGACACCGGCGTGCCAAGGGCGACGATGCGCTCGAGCCGCGGCGCGGTGATCAGCGCCTTGTGGGTCGCGTCAAGCGGCAGAACGGTGATGTCGATACCGGATTTGAACACAATTTCTGCGGCTTCCGGGTCGACATAAATGTTGAACTCGGCAGCCGGGGTGACATTGCCAACTTCGAAATACGCGCCACCCATCAGCACGATCCCGGCAAGCCGGCTGGCGATCTCGGGGTCGCGCCGCAGCGCCGTGGCAACGTTGGTCAGCGGTCCGAGCGCGCAGAGCGTCACGGTCCCCGGCGGTTCGCGCCGGATATGGTGCAGGATCGCCTCGACCCCGTCCATGGCGGCCAGCGCCATCGTCGGCGCGGGCAGGTCGACACCGTCGAGCCCGGACTTGCCGTGGACATTCTCGGCCGTCACCAGCTGGCGGATCAGCGGCCGGTCGCAGCCTGCATGGACCGGCACATCGCTGCGCCCGGCCAGTTCGCAGATCACCCGCGCATTGCGCTGGGTCAGCGCCAGCGGCACGTTGCCGGCGACCGCCGTGATTGCCAGCACCTCGATCTCGTCGGGGCTGGCAAGCGCCAGAAGGATCGCGACGGCGTCGTCCTGGCCTGGGTCGGTGTCGATGATGATCTTGCGCGGCGGCATTTCGGGGCTCCTGGGGATTCGGCGCGGACACTGGCGGTCTCGTCCCGGGATGTCCAGATGGCGGCGACCGATTGCAGGGACCTGATCAGTCTGCGAGCTGCGTCTCGATCTTGGCCCCGGAGGCAAGCGTCTGGTGAACCGGGCAGCGATCGGCGATCTCCAGCAGCCGGGCGCGCTGATCGGCGTCGAGCGTGCCTTCCAGCCGGATCAGGCGACTGAACCGGTCGATCCGGTTCGGGCCGGTCAGGTCGCTGTCCTGGGCATGAACCTTGTCGTGGGTCACGTCGACCGAGACATGGCTCAGCGGCCAGGATTTGCGCCGTGCATACATGCGGATCGTCATCGAGGTGCAGGCCGCCAGCGCCGCCGCCAGCAGGCCGTAGGGCGACATCCCCCGGTCGCTTCCGCCATAGGCGCGCGGCTCGTCGGCAAGAATGTGGTGATAGGGTCCGGCCGAGATGTCCTGCAGGTATCCTCGGCGGTCGGATTCCGAGGCCCGCACCACGCCCTCGGGGGCACCGGGCGGCGGTGCGGGCGGGCGCAGATCGAGATAGCGGCCCGACCAGGCGGCGATCACCTCGGCGACGTATTCGGCATCCGCGGCACGGGTGATCAGGTGATCGGCGTCGTCGAGGGTCACGAAGCTTTTCGGATGCTTGGCGGCGGCGAAGATCCGCGTCGCATTGTCGATCCCGACCACCGCGTCGCGCGGGGCGTGCAGCACCAGCAGCGCCTTGCGCAGCCCGGCGATCTTCGGGGTCAGGTCGGTTTCCAGCACATCATGGACGAATTCGCGGCCAATGCAGAACGAACGCCCGCCCAGATCGACCGGCGCCATGCCTTCGGCCTCGATCCGGGGCAGGGCATCGCGGAAGGCGTGGGTGACATGGCCCGGATCGAAGGGGGCTGCGATTGTCACCACAGCGCGCAGACCGTCGATTGCGCCCGCCGCCTGCAGCACCGCCGCCCCGCCCAGCGAATGGCCGATCATCAGGGTGGGCGCCATGTTGCGACCGCTCAGATAGCGGGCAGCCGCAATCAGATCCTCGGCATTGGAACTGAAGGTCGTGTTGGCGAATTCGCCGCCCGAATGGCCAAGTCCGGTGAAATCGAACCGCAACACGGCAATCCCCATGCCCGCCAGCCGCTGCGCGATCCGGCGGGCGGCGGCGATATCCTTCGAGCAGGAAAAGCAGTGGGCGAAGATCGCGGTGGCAAGCTGCGGACCTTCGGGCATGTCGAGGCGCGCGGCCAGGTCAAACCCGTGGGCGCCCGGGAAAGCGATCCGTTCCATCGCGGCCTCGTTGGGTGGAAGAGCAAGATGTGTTGCGTCAAGAGTGGTCCCGGGGCAGATCAAACCCAAGCCCTGTGTCAGCCGCGTAACGGGAAGGTGACATTCTCGGGCCGAGAGGAGAGTGGAATGGAGTTCTGGCCGTTTGTGTATTGGACCTTCGCCTTCGCCGGTCTGGCGGCGCTGGCCGGCGGGTATCTGGGGCGCTGGCATCCCGCGGGCGACTCGCTGGCCGTATTTCGCGGACATCTTGGTCTGGCTGGCATCGTCTGGTTTCTTGCCGGTGCGGCGCTGGGGCTTGCGCCCGGCTGGTCTGTTGCCCTGCCGATACTGGCGTTGGTGCCGGTGCTGGCCGCGCGGCTTCGACCGGAACGCGCGGGGCCGGTCACGCTCTATCAAAAGAACATGTCCTATCAGATGCCCGACGTGGCACCGCTCGCCGCCGACATCCGCGCTGTTGCCCCCGATCTGCTGACACTGCAGGAGGTGACGCCCGCCAATGCGGTTTTGCTGCAGCAGCTTGCCGACATCCTGCCCCACACCCACCTCTGCCGGTTCGAGCATGTGGGCGGGATCGCCATCGCCTCGCGCTGGCCGATCCTGCCCGGCAGCCTGCGCTGCGCCCACGGGCTGGCTGCCGCGCAACTCGACACACCCGAAGGGCCGCTGTGGCTGGTCTCGCTCCACCTGCACTGGCCCTGGCCCGACCGCCAGCCGATCCAGCATCCGCAGATCCTCGAAGTGCTGGACGGGCTCGACGGTCCGGTGGTTCTGGCCGGGGATTTCAACATGGTGCGCTGGTCGTACTCGGTGCAAAGCATCGCGCGCGCTATCCGGGCCGAACCGGCGGGCAGGGCGCGTACGACGTTCCGGATCAAGCGGGCGATCGGCATCGCCATCGACCAGATCCTTGTCCCTTCGGGCCGCCGCGGCGCGACCGAGACCCGGCCGATGCTCGGATCGGACCATCTGGGCTTCGTGGCCCGGTTCTGAGGGGTCGTCCCGCCACCGGACCTGCAAGCCATCGGATCGGGACACGCCGCTTTCCCGGCGGGCCGTGGCTCGACGACGGAGTCCGCCGGCGTGGAATGGCAGAGGGCGGCATTGCGCCGCCTTTCCCAATCGAGCCGCGCGCGCAACTAACTTCGCCCATGATAATGCCTGTGTGCCAGTCCGCTCCGATCCTGAATCGCCACGTTCCGAACGCGCCATGGCTCGGCGCGCGGTTCGGAGCCTTGCCCGGTGTTGCGCCGCTTGACCCCGACGACTGGATCTGGGTGCTCGACAGCTACTCCGGTCAGATGAACGAACGCGAACGGCTCTTGGCGACCAGCCCGGACCTGGTGCTGGGCCAGCTTGCCGGTGCCGAGGCCGCGGTGGCAGAACTGTTCGACACGGTGCTCGAACGGCTCGACGCGCGGCCCGACTTTCACCGCGAGCGCGGCGCCATGATGCACTGCCCCGACGGGCGCTGCGTGCCGCTCGACCGGACGCAGCCGCTTGCCACACTCGGCCGGCTTGTGCAGGAGGATCTCTGCGTGCTGCAAAAGCCCGAGGGTGCCGACGAGCATGTCCTGACCGCCGCGGTGCTGTGTTTCCCCGCGCAATGGACGCTGGCGCAGAAGCTGGGCCATCCGCTGGTCCGCATCCATCGCCCGGTCGCCCCCTATGACGAGGGGGTCGCACAGCGGGTGCAGCGGTTGTTCGACGGGATCCAGCCGGGCCGTCCGCTCTGGCGTGCAAATCTGCACCCGGCGATACGGCCCGACCTGTTCGCCCCGAAACGCGAAGAGGACGAGCGGCCGCCGCTTGGGGCCGACGCGCAATATCGACGGTCCGAGCGCCAGTGTCTGGTGCGCCTGCCGGAAAGCCGCGCGGTGGTATTCTCGATCCACACCATGATGCTGCGCCAGCGCGATCTCGCAGGGGACGGTGGTCCTGGGGGCGTGTGATCCCCTGCAATCCGGCGTGCGCCCGACTGTAGACCGGTCAGGACGAGGCGCCTTCCGGTTGCCCGATTGGCGCCCCGCCCCCGCACGTGAGTGGTGCAATTCGCAGCGGGACGCTCGCGCAATATCGAGGTCCTGTTCGCTGCGAAGGTTCTGATAAGCGGTCTGGTTGCGCTATCGCAGTCCCGGAGTTACGTGACCGTGCCGTCGCGGTGCCTTCCCCTAGGTAAGGAAGCGGCGGTCGGGAATTGTGGACGCGACGCGGATGACGTGCTATCGACGCCCCTCATCGGGCGCGATCGGGGAGAACACGCCATGATCAAGACACTGAAATGCTCTGATATCATGCCGGGTTGCGACTTTGTCGTGCGGGCATGGACCGAAGAGGCGTTGCTGGAAAAGGCCGCCGCCCACGCCCAGAAGGTGCACAGGGTACAGCTGACCCAACAACTGGCCGACAAGATACGTACCGCCATTCGGGTGGAACAGGCCCGTGGATCGGACAAGCGGCCGACCCTTTCGGGCCTGACCGCCGAGGGCTTTGCCACCGATTGACCGGCCATGGCCGGGTTTGCGTCAGCCGGGCCTAGCCCTTGACGACCTTGCCGCCGGCCGATTGCCAGGCTGCGATCGAGCCGAGGTTGTAGACCTCGCCATACCCCAGTTTCAGCAGCAGCTTGCCGGCCATCGCCGAGCGGCTGCCAGAGGCACAGAACAGGATCAGCGGCCGGTCCTTTCTGAGCGCTGGGTGGACATTCGGGCTGGCCGGATCGGCGGTGTGCGCCAGCGTGCCGAGCGGCAGGTTGATCGCGCCCTGGGCCGTGCCTTGCGCCATCTCGTCCGGGCCGCGCACATCGATCAACAGCGCGTCGCGGGTCGCGAGCAGGGTCTGTGCCGCGGCGGCGTCGATGGCATCGGGGGACCGGGCGAAGGGGTTCAGAAGGGTCAACAACATGGCATTCTCGCCTTACATATCATGCAAGGCGAATATATCCGCCGGCCGGCACAGACAATGGCCGAATGTCCTGCCGGCTGCGTCGTTCAGTCCGACAGCGGCAGCGCCCGTTCGACGAGCCGTGCAAAGAAGCTGGCACCAATCGGGGCAATCTCGTCGTTGAAGTCGAATTCCGGGTGGTGGCAGTAGGGCCCGACCCCCTGACCGATGAACAGGAAGGCGCCCGGCCGGGATTCGAGCATGAACGAGAAATCCTCGGCGCCCATCCGGGGCGCGGCATCGATATCGACCCGGTCGTCGCCGACGATCTCGCGTGCCACGCTGGCGGCGAATTCGGTCTCGCGGGCGTGGTTGACGGTGGCCGGATAATCGACGCGATAGTCGAGCACGGCCTCGCAGCCCATGGCAGCCCCGATGCCGGCGACAATTTCCTCGATCCGCCGGCGCACCATCTTTTGCGTGTCCTTGCGAAAGCAGCGCACGGTGCCACTCAGCGTGGCGGTGCCCGGGATCACGTTATAGGCGCTGCCGGCGTTGATGCGGGTCACCGAGACGACAATGCTGTCGAGCGGGTCGACATTGCGGGCCAGGATCGTGTTCAGCGCCGTCGCGATCTGGACCACGGCCGCCACCGGATCGACCGTCGTGTGCGGGTGCGCCGCGTGGCCGCCCCGTCCAGTCAGCACGATGTCGAAATCGTCCACCGCGGCCAGAAGCGGGCCGGCGCGGGTGGCGAAAAGGCCCGCCTCGCGGTCGGGCGCGGTGTGGATGCCATAGACCTGTTCGATCCCGAAGCGGTCCATGATGCCCTCCTCGCACATGACCCGCCCGCCGCCCCCGGCCTCTTCGGCGGGCTGGAAGATCAGCGCGACGGTTCCCGCGAAACGCCGGGTCTCGACCAGGTATTTCGCGGCGCCAAGCAGCATTGCCGTATGCCCGTCATGACCGCAGGCGTGCATGGTTTCCGGCGTCTCGCTGGCATGGTCGGCGCCGGTCTCCTCGGACATGGGCAGGGCATCCATGTCGGCCCGCAGCCCGATCACCGGCCCCGCGGCCTGACCGCGGATCAGTGCCACCATGCCGGTCCGGGCGATCCCCTCGTGCAGCTCGTCGACCCCGATCTCGCGCAGCCGTTCGGCCACGAAGGCGGCCGTTTTCGGCAGATCGAAGCCAAGTTCCGGGTTGCGGTGCAACCAGCGCCGCCATCCCTTCATCTCGTCGGCATAGCTGGAGATCCGGTTGAGAACGGGCATGGACATGTCCTTTGAAAGTGTCGAGAACTTGCCGCAACCTAGTCGATACCCGAAGGAGCCACCATGAAAGATGCGCCCCAAGATCCGGTGTTCGACCCCAAGGGAGGGATCGAACGTCTGCTGGCGATCATGGCCCGACTGCGCGATCCGGCGCGGGGCTGCCCCTGGGACATCGACCAGACCTGGGACACGATCGCGCCCTATACGATCGAGGAAGCCTATGAGGTTGCCGACGCCATCGAGCGCCGGGCCTGGGACGAATTGCAGGGCGAATTGGGCGATCTGCTGCTGCAGGTGGTCTATTTCGCCCAGTTCGGGACCGAGGAGGGGCGGTTCGATTTCTCTGCCATCGCCAATACCGTGTCCGACAAGATGATCGCCCGCCATCCTCATGTTTTTGGTGAGGAAAGTCGCGACAAGACCGCCGAGCAACAGACCCGCGACTGGGAGGTGCAGAAGGCGGCCGAGCGCGAGGCGCGCGGCGAGGCGCGGGTTCTTGATGGTGTGGCGCTGGGGCTGCCGGCTTTGATGCGTGCCGCAAAGCTTCAGAAACGTGCGTCAAGAGTTGGATTTGACTGGGAAAATCCGGAAGACGTGGCTGCGAAGGTTGTCGAGGAGGTGGCAGAGCTTGCCGCCGCCGCCAGCCCCGACGCGGTCGAGGACGAGATGGGCGACCTGCTGTTCTCGGTCGTCAATCTGGCCCGCCATCTTGGCGTCGACCCGGAGCAGGCGCTGCGTCGGACCAACGACAAATTCTCCCGCAGGTTCAATGATCTGGACGGAAAACTTCGGGCAATTGGTTCGTCGCCGGCAGAGGCCTCGGCCGAGCAGATGGAGGCGCTTTGGGAAGCGGCGAAGCGGGCCGAGCGGCGTTGACGTGGTGGACGCCGTGCGAGCCTCGCGCCAGCACGGCGCTGGTGGCAGGAGAGTCAGGCCATTGCGCGGGTTGCGTCACGATCGCGCTATGAGACCGGACCATACAGTGATCTGTGCCCCGCCAGAATGCACCGCGATCGCCATAAATATCCAATATACTGTCGTTATTTCGTATTTCACGAATCCCGGCGACGGGTCCGGCAATCGACTTTGCCGCGCCGCATTGACGCGACGGCCGGTTGACGACCGACCGCCAGCGTTCCATTGAGACGAAAATATCGGAGCCGGACCATTGGCGCAGACGCCCCCACCTTTTGCCGCTTACGAATGGATGATCGCGTGGCGCTATCTGCGCGCCAAGCGGGCCGAGGGTGGTGTTTCGATCATGACCTGGATCAGCCTGCTGGGGATCACGCTGGCGGTCTTCGCCCTGATCGCCACGCTTTCGGTCCGCTCGGGATTCCGGGCCGAGTTCGTCGACACGATCCTTGGCGCCAACGCCCATGTCACGATCTATCAGTCGGTCGCGGTCACCGAGGAGGGCCAGTCGAGCCGGGTGATCGACGATTACGCCGCGATGGTCGACAGGCTGCGCGCGGTGCCGGGCGTGACCCGGGTCGCGCCGCTGATCAAGGGTCAGGTCATGGCCAGCCATGGCGGCCAGAACGCCGGTGTCGAGGTCTTCGGGATCTCGGCCGAGGATCTGGCGACGATTCCGCGCATTGCCGTGCCCGAGAAATCCATGGGCGATCTCAGCCAGTTCGGCAGCAATGGCGATGGCATCGCCATCGGCTGGGGGGTCGCACAATCGCTGAATGTGGGCGTCGGCGACCGGATCAGGCTGATCTCGCCCAACGGGGTGCAGACGCCGTTCGGTTCGACCCCGCGGGTCAAGGCCTATGACGTGGTCTATGTCTTTCAGGCCGGACGCTGGGATATCGACCGCACCCGGATCTACATGCCCTTCACCGAGGCGCAGAGCTATTTCAACCGCGAAGGCGTTGCGGACGAAATGGAGGTCATGGTCGCCGACCCCGACAGTGTCGACCGCATGGTGCCGCAGCTTTTGCGCGCGGGTGGCGAGCGGACGCTTCTGTGGACCTGGCGCGATGCGTCTGGCGCCTTCCTGCGCGCGCTCGACGTCGAGGACAACGTGATGTTCGTGATCCTCTCGATCCTGGTACTGATCGCGGCGATGAACATCGTCTCGGGGCTGATCATGCTGGTCAAGAACAAGGGGCGCGACATCGGCATCCTGCGCACCATGGGGCTGACCGAGGGGGCGGTGATGCGGGTATTCTTCCTGTGCGGCGCCGGGGTCGGCACGGTGGGAACGCTTGCGGGCGTGATCCTCGGCTGCCTGTTTGCAATCTATATCGACCCGGTCTTCAGCTTCGTGAACTATGTGATGGGCGGCGGGGTCTGGGATCCGTCGATCCGCGGGATCTATACCCTGCCGGCAAAGCTGGAACTGGGCGATGTGATGTCGGCGGTCTCGCTGTCGCTGGTGTTGTCCTATGTGGTCACGGTGTTCCCGGCGCGCCGGGCGGCGCGGATGGATCCGGTGGAGGCGCTTCGCTATGAGTGAGCCAGTATCGCGGCGCACCGACAACGAGGTCGGCGGGATGCAGGCACCGGCGGCGAGCGAGCCCGTGCTGGGCCTGCGCGGCATCGCCAAGACCTACAACCGCGGCACGCCGGGCGCAGTGAAGGTACTGAGCGAGGTCGATCTGCAGGTCGTCGCGGGCGAAGTCGTGGCGCTGGTCGCGCCCTCCGGGGCGGGCAAGTCGACGCTGTTGCACATCTCCGGTCTGCTCGATACGCCCGACGCGGGCGAGGTTCAGTTGAGCGGCCTGCGCATGACCGGCATGGCCGACAGTGCGAGGACCGCGGCGCGGCGGCGCGAGATCGGCTTTGTCTATCAGTTCCACCACCTGCTGCCCGAATTCTCTGCGGTCGAGAACATCATGCTGCCGCAGCTTGCCAATTCGGTGCCGACAGCCGAGGCGCGGGCGCGCGCCGAGGAGTTGCTGGAACTCGTCGGGCTTCAGGCGCGGGCGGCGCACCGGCCGGCGCAGCTGTCGGGCGGGGAACAGCAGCGCGTTGCCTTCTGCCGGGCGCTGGCCAACCGGCCGCGGCTGTTGCTTGCCGACGAACCGACCGGCAATCTTGACCCGGGCACCTCGGAAACCGTGTTCGGGGTGCTGGTGGGGCTGGTGCGCGAGACCGGCCTTGCGGCGCTGATTGCCACCCACAACACCCAGCTTGCCGCTCGGATGGACCGCGTTGTGCGGCTGGAGGCCGGGCGCATCGTTCCTGCCTGAGGTCGCCTTGCGCGTGGCACGGCACCCCCGTCATCGGCGGCGGTTTCGTCAAAGCGTCACCTGTCCCTGACCGAGATCAACGACAGGGCGCGTTCCTGGCGTGAGACTTCGGTGTCGATCGGAGGGGAACATGATCCGCACGGCCATCGCGATCTTGCTGCTGTCGCCCGGACTGGTCTGGGGCGAGGCGGACCTGGGGCAGCAGACCTATCTTGACGCCTGCGCCGGTTGCCATGGCGTGACAGGCCATGGTGACGGGCCGAATGCAGCGCTGCTGACGGTGCCGGTGCCCGACCTTACCCGGTTTGCCGCGCGCAATCGCGGCGCGTTCGACACGCTCCGCATGGTGCGGCTGATCGACGGGACCGCAGGGCTCGGTGCCCATGGCGGGCCGATGCCGATGTTCGGCGGCCTGCTGGTCGGACCTTCTGTGGTGATCGATGCCCCCGACGGCAGCCCGGTCACCACTACCGAGCCGATCCTTGCGGTGGTGCGGTGGGTCGAAAGCCTGCAGGAGGTGCCGGGTGACTAGGTGGCTTCATCGGCTCCCGGCGTTGGTCGGGATATTGCTGGCGTTGCCCGCACCTGCACAGGATGCCGCGGCGGGGGCGGCGCTCTATTCCCGCTTCTGCGCGACCTGCCACGGCGTTGAGGGACGGGGCGACGGACCGACCGCTGCGGTGATATCGGTCCCGCCCGTCGATCTGGGCGGGCTGGCGGCGGCGAACGGCGGTGTGTTTCCCGTCGCGCGGGTCCTGCGGCGGATCGACGGGCGCGACGAGGTGCTTGCCCATGGCAGCCCCATGCCGATCTATGGTGCGTTTTTCGAGGCCGGCCGCAAGGTTCCGGTCCCGACCGACGAGGGTGAGATGTTCGTGACGTTGCCGGTTCTGGCGATCGTGAGATATCTCGAAACGCTGCAGCGCTAGCGCCGTCGAAATGACGAATCCGTGACCCAATCACGACAGACGAAAGCCTATACTTTTCCATGCTTTGATTCATGGCGCTGCAAGGCTAGTTTAATTCGGGATCTCTGCCGCTGCCAAACTGATTCGGGACGTTCATGATGCAAAAACGATATGCCGCGCTCTTTGCCGCGCTGGCGGTTGCTGCCGCACCGCTCGCCGCGCAGGAGACGGAAACACCCACCGTGACCGAGGTCGGCCCGGCGCGGACGGTCCCGATCCAGTACAGCAATTTGATCGACCCTTCGAAGAACTTCGTGCTGGCCTATGACATCCGCGTCGGCACCGTGACCCGGCCGGCCTATCTGGGTTCGGACGAATATGTCACTGCCCCGGATTTCGCGATCCATTTCAATTATGCACGGCTCAAGGGGTTGGGCGAATACGGCGACCCGACCGGTACCGCGCGGCCGCGCGCCTTCGGTGTGCGCGGCTCGCTGCGGTACATCCCCGGACGCGACGCCTCGCAACACGACGATCTGAAGGGGCTTGATGACATCGACCCGACGGTCGAACTGGGCCTTGGCGCGGTCTATCGCACCCGCAACTTCGAAACCTTCGCCGACGTGCGCTATGGCTTTGTCGGCAGCGAGGCGTTCTATGGCGAGCTTGGGGCCGATGGCATCATCTATCCGACCAACAGGTGGGAATTCCGCTTTGGCCCGCGGCTTGGGTTTGGCGCCGACGGCTTTGCCCAGACCTATTTCGGCGTGACCTCGGACGAGTCGGCGAAAAGCGGGCTTGAAGTCTATGATGCCAGCGGCGGGCTGTTGAGCGCGGGTCTGGTTGCATCGGCGCGCTATCGCTTCACCGATCTCTGGGGGGTCGAGGCGACGGTGCGTGGCGACCGGCTGCTGAACGACGCGGCGGATTCGCCGATCACCGGTACCGGCAGCGCCGATCAGTACCAGTTCAGGCTCGGCATCACGCGGGAACTGATGCTGCAGTTCTGATCCATCCGTCAGACCTTGCGTGGACGACACCTGGTTCCGGAATTATCGGGTCGCGAAACTGACCCTACGACCAAGTCAGCGGCCCGTGCCAGGGCCGCTCAGACGTTCTTCCATTTGCCGGGGCCGCCGCCTTCGATCCCGCACTCGATGCCGGCGTCCCGGGGCATGGCGCCGTTGAACTGGCCCACCGGGCTGCCGTTCGGGGTGAACCAGGTCACCTGCAGGATCCCGCGGCCCTCGGCAATGCCCTGCACGTGGTAGGAGGTGACGTTGGCAAAGAAGGCTTCCCAGGAATTATAGGCGGTATACATGAACCCGAGCGCCGTGCCGCCAGCGGTGCCAAGGCCCCACGAGCTGACGTGATATTCGAAATGCTTGTAGGGGTCGGTCTGTACCCGGACGGTCAGATCGCCGTAAATCACCACGTGAATGATGTTGGCTGTCGCCTGCAGCACCGGGGCGCTTGACGCCTCGAGTGTCTTCGGCAGGGTCCGGGCCGCGTCGAGATCGACGCCCTTGAGGCGGCCGAGCGCGTCGATGGTTGCGGATTCGATGGCCGGCCGGGTTGGACGAACCAACTCGGGCGTCACGAGATCCTTCATGGTGGGGTCCTCTCTGAATGTGGGCGTGGGTCGCCCCGCCGCTCTGCAAGCCTCGAATGCCGCGGTCTGCCGGGTGCATCCTCAGGATCGCTGCCGGCCCGCCGGAATGCGTTTCGTGGCCAAGGCCCCATGCAATCCTGTGTCACGCTGTTCCGGGGTCCCTTCAGAGCACCTGCCGCTGTCCAAAAAATCCTGACAGTGGCCCGGAGGGGTGTCAAATCGGGCAGGGCTGTGAGTTGAGCAATCAAATGATTGAATTATTTGGGGAAAAATTCGATTTGCGATGCAGGTAACGCTGGCATGGCGATCTTTTCACGAAGAAATTGCGCAAGCGTGGCGTGGGGGGCTGCGAGGTCTGATGCCGAAGCGGGCAACCCGCGGTGGCAGGCAGCGGAAGGTATTGGTGCGGCGCGGGATTCCTGTTCAGGTGCCCGGCGTTTGCGCCGCGCCATGCGGAGTTCTGGCTGGATGCAGATCCCGCCCTGCGGATATTCGAACCGGCCTCGTCACCGCACGCCGTTCGAGCCATGGCCCGGGCGACCAGCCCGGGCCGCGCCTTCGGGCCGCGAAACGGTCCCCCGGACCGTTTCGACATGGTCGCCTACCCCTCGCCTCGGGGAGGGCGCCTTGGCGATGTCGGTTTCGCAGTCGTTCCGGGCTTTGGGATAAGGCGCGCGGCATGTGCGTTGCGAAAGCGCCGACCCAAGGTCGGGCGCTGCCCTCAGAGCCGCTGTTTGTCCGCGGCATCCGGCGCATGCAAATGCGGCCATGCCGCTGCCGATAGAGTCAAAGTCAGTCCCAAAGTTCCCTTCGCGCGTCTCCGGTCTGATAAAACTGTCTCACGAGACGGATGAACTCCCGAAAGTCTGAGTTTTGTTGAACTAGGCGATTCACTGAACCCCAATCAATATCTTGTCTTTCAAATGCTGGAATGAGGATTTGGCTCTCGCTTACATTTTCTGGGTCAAGCTTTATGACGCCAATCCCGTGCAGACCCGAAAGTATTCTCAGTTCAGTTAGGGCGCTTTGAATCTCTGTAGTAACAAGATACGAAATATTTGCCCAAGTTGAATTGCTAACGGCTTGAAAGAAGCTTTCCCGAACATTGGAGCTATTAATTCGAAGTTTAACCTCAAACGACCAAAGCTTGGTGCGTTTGTCCGCGTATTCCCGCGCACAATCTGTGACTTCTCTATCCCAACTCACACTAAGATCTTCCATGCCAACAATGTCGGGAAACAGCCACCTATTGCCATTGGTCCCACGGGTATTGGATGAACGGCGCTCATCTATGCGTTTTGCTAGTACTGAAAGTTCCTTCTTGAGAAACTCTACCAGAAGTGGATAGGTGTCAGCTTCAGATATAGCTTTCGCTTCTATGGTAGGAGTAGTTTCATCGAAGGTCGCACTTGCAGGTAGCGAATCTGATTGGGCCTCTTCTTCTTCGGATTTTTGGCTGTAGTAGTATTTCCGTGGACGCCCTTCCGTCGTGCGGATTCCGTGCTTTTGTTCGAGCCTGGGTCGTTGAGCGCCTATTTCCGCAACGATTTGCTGAATCATTGCCGAATCACTTTCCAGAGGTGTCTTGCTCGCCTTGCTACGTTGGCGTTTCTGTTCAACAGAGTACGGGTATTCTTTCAGAATCCAATTTGCAATTTCCCGTGCAGTAAAGCGTTCATCTGAATGCTTCCTCAGTAACTCTGGGACGAATGTCCCAATGCTAAATTTCGGCGATTCCATCACACATCCAGCTCCTCCACGAACCGCGCGTTCTCCTGAATATACTGGAACCGCAGTTCGGGCTTTTTTCCCATCAGGCGTTCGACCAGATCGGCGGTTTCTCCGGGCACGTCGTCGCCGACGGTAACGCGGATCAGCTTGCGGCTGGCCGGGTCCATCGTGGTTTCCTTCAGGTCCTTGGCGTCCATCTCGCCGAGGCCCTTGAAGCGGCTGACGTCGATCTTGCCCTTGCCGCCAAGCCCCTTGGCCAGCCAGTCGTCGCGCTCGGCCTGATCGAGGCAATAGACCCGGCGCGCGCCCTGGGTCAGGCGGAACAGCGGCGGGCAGGCGAGGTAGAGGTGGCCTGCGTCGATCATCGGCCGCATCTGGGTGAAGAAGAACGTCATCAGCAGCGAGGCGATATGGGCGCCGTCGACGTCGGCGTCGGTCATGATGATGACCTTGTCATAGCGCAGATCGTCGAGCCGGAATTTCGTGCCCATGCCGGTGCCAAGCGCCTGGGTCAGGTCGCTGATCTCGGCGTTCGAGCCGAGTTTGGCCGATGCCGCGCCCAGAACGTTCAGGATCTTGCCGCGCAGCGGCAGCAGCGCCTGGATCTTGCGGTCGCGCGCCATCTTGGCGGACCCGCCCGCGCTGTCGCCCTCGACAATGAACAGCTCGGTGCCGGCGCGGGCGGTGGCCGAACAATCGACCAGCTTGCCGGGCAGGCGCAGCTTTTTCGTTGCGGTCTTGCGGGCGGTCTCCTTCTCCTGCCGGCGGCGCAGGCGTTCCTCGGCCCGCAGCACCAGAAAGTCGAGGATCGCACCGGCCGAACGGGTGTCGGTCGCCAGCCAATGATCGAAATGGTCGCGCACCGCGTTCTCGGTCATCCGGGCCGCGGATTCGGTCGACAGCCGGTCCTTGGTCTGCCCGACGAAGGAGGGGTCGGCGATGAAGCACGAGACCAGCGCACAGCCGCCCGAGGTCAGGTCCTCGCGGGTGATCTGGGTGGCCTTGCGATTGTTCGAAAGCTCGCCATAGGCGCGGATGCCCTTCAGGATCGCGCCCCAGAATCCCTGCTCGTGGGTGCCGCCCTCGGGCGTCGGGACGGTGTTGCAGTAGGACTGGATGAAGCCGTCCTTGGCCGGCGTCCAGTTGATCGCCCATTCGACCGAGCCGGGCTCGCCGAACTTCTCGCGGAAGTCGACCTTGCCGGCAAAGGGCGCCTCGGCATAGGTCGTGGCGCCGCCAAGCGCCTCTTTCAGATAATCGGCGAGGCCGCCGGGGAAGTGGAAGGTCGCCTCGGTCGGGGTCTCGCCATCGTCGATCTCGGACTTCCAGCGGATCTCGACCCCCGAGAACAGATAGGCCTTGGAGCGGATCGTCTTGAACAGCCGCGCGGGCCGGAACCGGTGATGGCCGAAGATTTCCTCGTCGGGGTGGAAGGTGATGGTAGAGCCGCGCCGGTTCGGGGCGTTTCCGACAATGGCGATGGGGCCAAGCGGGATGCCGCGCGAGAAGCGCTGTTCATAGAGCTGGCGGTCGCGGGCGACCTGCACCACGAGGGAATCGGACAGCGCGTTGACCACCGAGGCACCGACCCCGTGCAACCCGCCCGAGGTCTGATAGGCCTTGCCCGAGAACTTGCCGCCCGCATGCAGCGTGCAGAAGATCACTTCGAGCGCCGACTTGCCGGGAAATTTCGGGTGCGGATCGACCGGGATGCCGCGGCCGTTGTCGCGCACCGTGAACGAGTTGTCGGCGTGCAGTTCGACCTCGATCCGGTTGGCGTGGCCTGCGACCGCCTCGTCCATCGAGTTGTCGAGAACTTCGGCCACCAGATGGTGCAGCGCCCGTTCGTCGGTGCCGCCGATATACATGCCCGGGCGCTTGCGAACCGGCTCCAGACCTTCGAGGACTTCAATCGAGGAGGCGTCATAGACCGCAGCAGGGTTCTGCGCGAAAAGGTGGTCGTCGGCCATTTGTGCTGCTCGTTTCTCTTGTTTGGCGGGCATTAGAGCAGGTGCAGCGGTGTCAGGCAATGGCCGAGCCCTGCGGTGGCGGCAGGGCCGGTGTCCGCCGCCCCAAAGTCGTGCGACTTGCGCAGTCTGCGCGCCAAAGATACTGGGCATGCATGTCTGCGACGCTTTCATACCCAGGGCACATGCGTGCCCTTCTGACCCTCGGCGTTCCGCTGATCGGTGGCCACCTGGCGCAGTTTGCGGTCCAGGCGACCGATACGATCATGCTGGGCTGGTACGATGTCGAGGCGCTGGCCGCGGTGGTGCTGGCAGGCTCGCTGTTTTTCGTGATCTTCATCCTCGGGGCCGGGTTCGGCTTTGCCGTGATGCCGCTTGTCGCCGAGGCGAGCGCGAACGACGAGGGGGCGGTGCAGGTGCGGCGCGTGACCCGGATGGGGCTGTGGCTGTCGCTGATCTTTGCCGCGCTGGCGATCGTGCCGATGCTGCTGTCCGAACCGATCCTGCTTGCAATGGGGCAGACGCCCGTGATCGCGCGGGCCGCGTCCTCCTATCTGCAGATCGCGGGGTGGGGGGTGGTTCCGGCGCTGGGGGTCATGGTGCTGAAGTCCTATCTGGCGGCGCTGGAGCGGGCACAGGTGGTGCTGTGGGTCACGATCCTTGCCGCCGTCGTCAATGCGGCGGTGAACTGGGTGCTGATCTTCGGCCAGTTCGGCTTCCCCGAGATGGGGATCCGCGGCGCGGCCATTGCCTCGGTCATGGTGCAGGTCGTGTCCTTCATCGGGCTGGTGATCTATGCGCTGCGGGCGTTTCCCGAACACGCGCTGTTCCAGCGGTTCTGGCGGCCGGATTGGGGCGCATTTGCACAGGTGTTCCGGCTGGGCTGGCCGATCGGGCTGACCAACCTGACCGAGGTCGGGCTGTTTGCCGCCTCGGCGGTGATGATCGGTTGGCTGGGGCCGATCCCGCTGGCCGCGCATGGCATCGCGCTGGAACTGGCCTCGGCGACGTTCCTTGTCCACCTCGGGCTGTCGAACGCGACCACGATCCGGACCGGCAAGGCGATGGGCCGGGGCGATATCGTGATGCTGCGCCGGGGCGGGCTGGTGGCAATCGCGCTGTCGGGGATGTTCGCGCTGCTGGGGATTACCGTCTTCCTGATCTGGCCCGAGCCGCTGATCGGCCTGTTCCTGTCGCCCGAGGACCCCGAGCGGCCGTCGATCTTGCTGCTTGGCACCACGCTTCTGGGCATGGCGGCCCTGTTCCAGTTGGCCGACGGCGCGCAGGTGATGGCGCACGGGCTGTTGCGCGGGGTGCAGGACACCCGGGTGCCGATGGTGATCTCGGCGCTGGCCTATTGGGGGATCGGCATGAGCTGCGGCTACATGCTGGGCTTTGTCGCGGGCTATGGCGCGGTCGGGGTCTGGACCGGGCTCGTCATCGGGCTCGTCGTTGCCGCGGCCTGGCTGATGTACCGGTTCTGGGCACAGACGCTGCCGCGGATGACGCGCAGGTCACTGGAGATTGCGGCCTGAACGGATCCGTCGGGACGGCGCGGGCGCATTCGCTGAAATCAACTCGGGGCAGGTCCCGGCGCAGCCTCAGGCAACGGCAATCGGCAGCCCGGCGATGCAAAGGGAGACGGCGATGAAGAACAGGACACTGCCCGCCAGCACGAAGACATGCCAGATCGTGTTGTGGAACGGCAGCCGTTTGAGCAGAAAAAACGCGACGCCGATGGTATAGACGACACCGCCGACGATCATCAGTGTCAGCACCGAGCGAGGAAGCTCTGCCAACATCGAGCCGCCGGCATAGAGCGCCGCCCAGCCCATCCCGAGATAGAGCGAGAGCGCAAACCACTTGAACCGCCCCGGCGCGACGATCTTCATGCACGAGCCAAGCGCCGCAGAGCCCCAAAGCCCGGCAAGAAGCCCCGGCACCTGACCGCCGGACAAAAGCAGGAACGGCGTGTAGGTTCCGGCAATCTTGATGTAGATCGCCGAGTGATCGAGACGCCGCAGCAGCCCGGTCCACCGGGCGCTGTCGATCATGTTGTAAAGCGCCGAGAAGAGCAGCATCAGGATCAGCGTCGCGCCATAGACAGAGGCCCCAACGATGGCGGCAGGCTCGGTGCGCGACAGGGCGGTAAGGGTGATCAGCACCGGCACCGCAATCAGCGCCAGCGACACGCCCAGAAGGTGAACGACACCATCGGAGACGCGCTCTGCGCGGCTATAGGCCGGACGGATGGATGCTATTGGCAACATGCCAACAGCCTACGCCCGATGCGGAAATGCGGCAATGACCAACCCCGCGGAGCGCCAACACAATGACGGGATGCCCGCGTGCCGCTGCCCGCTGATCGGATTTCATGCAGGTCGGCCAGCAATGGGGCAGGGTGCGGCGCAACCCTGTCATGCAATCGGCCCCGGAGGGAACTCCCCCGAGGCCGATGCTGCGCGATTTCGGTCCCGGGTCTGACCCGGTGTCGGCTCAGTCCGGTTCAGCTCAGCCCGGCGCAGAACGTCTGGATGCGCTTGCAGGCCTCGACCAGGTTTTCATCCGAGGTGGCATAGCTGACCCGGAAACAGGGCGAGAGGCCGAAGGCCGCACCGAAGACGACGGCAACGCCGGTTTCCTCGAGCAGCGCCTTGGCGAAGGTCTCGTCGGTGTCGATCAGGGTGCCGCCGGCGCTGGTCAGGCCGATGCAGCCGCCGATCGAGGGATAGACGTAGAAGGCGCCCTCGGGCGTCGGGCAGGTGATGCCTTCGGCCGCGTTCAGCATCTCGACCACCAGATCGCGGCGGCGCTTGAAGATGCCGTTGTTGATCGGGATGAAGTCTTGGCTGCCGTTCAGCGCCTCAAGCGCGGCCCACTGGCTGATCGAGCAGGGGTTCGAGGTCGATTGCGACTGGATCTTGCGCATCGCCCCGATCAGCTCTTTCGGACCGCCGGCATAGCCGATCCGCCAGCCGGTCATGGCATAGGCTTTCGACACGCCGTTGCAGGTCAGCGTGCGGTCATAGAGCGCGGGCTCGACCTGTGCGGGCGTGCAGAACTCGAAGTCGTCATAGACGAGGTGCTCGTACATGTCGTCGGACATCACCCAGACATGGGGATGGCGCATCAGCACGTCGGTCAGCGCCTTCAACTCGTCCCAGGTATAGGCAGCACCGGTCGGGTTCGACGGCGAGTTGAAGATGAACCACTTGGTCTTCGGCGTGATCGCGGCCTCGAGCTGTTCGGCCGTCAGCTTGTAGGCGGTCTGCGAGGAGGCCTCGGCAATCACCGGCTCGCCGCCTGCCAGCAGCACCATGTCGGGATAGCTGACCCAGTAGGGCGCGGGGATCACCACCTCGTCGCCCGGGTTCAGCGTTGCCATCAACGCGTTATAGAGGATCTGCTTGCCGCCGGTGCCGACGCTGATCTGCGCGGGTTCATAGCTCAGGCCATTCTCGCGCTGGAACTTGGCGCAGATCGCCTTCTTCAGCTCGGGCATCCCGTCGGGGGCGGTGTATTTGGTCTTGCCGGCGTCGATTGCGGCCTTGGCGGCGGCCTTGATGTTCTCGGGCGTGTCGAAATCGGGCTCTCCGGCTCCCAGACCGATGACGTCCTTGCCGGCCGCCTTCAGCTCGTTGGCCATGGTGGTCACGGCGATCGTCGGCGAGGGTTTTACCCGGGCAAGGGTCTCGGACAGGAAGGACATTCTCGGTCTCCGGAGGGGAATCTATGGTTGCGCTGCCATGTTTCTTAGGCTTGCGCCCGAGGCCGTTCAAGGTTTAACCGGCGGGGGTGAGGCCCCGACGGCGGACGGCCCGGTGCGGGCACCGCCGTTGCGGCGGAAAGGAACGAGGACGATGGACCCACAGGACGAATCGCGCGAGACACGTTTGAAGCGGCTGCACATGCGGTCGTGGCGGCGTGGCATCAAGGAAATGGACCTGGTACTGGGGCGTTTTTCGGACGACCGGCTTGCGGCGCTGACCGCAGGCGAGCTCGACCTCTACGAGGCGCTGCTGCACGAGAACGATCAGGACATGCTGCGCTGGATCACCGGCCAGGATCCGGTTCCTGCACAGTATGACGCCCTGTTCGCGCAGATCGCCGAGCACGCGCGGACGCATGGAACCTCCGGCGCCTGAAAAAATTGAAGCGACTTAACCGGTTATTTGCAGATTCGGCCCTAGGACTGTCGCCAGCAAGTCAAGGCGGAGCCCAAGATGTCGATCCACAGTAGCCTCGTTCCCGGACAAACCCACGGCTTCATGGCGGGGTATCTCGAAACACTTGCCCTGCTTGAACGGCTGCATCGCCTGCTTCTGGATGTCATCAAGGACGAGTTCGAACGTGTCGGCATCCTCGACATCAACGCGGTGCAGGCGCTGCTGCTGTTCAACATCGGCGAGAACGAGGTGACGGCGGGCGAGTTGAAGACCCGCGGCTATTACCAGGGCTCGAACGTCTCCTACAATCTCAAGAAGCTGGTCGAGATGGACTACATGCACCACCAGCGCTGCGAGATCGATCGCCGCGCCGTCAGGGTGCGGCTGACCGAAAAAGGGCGCAACATCCGCCGTATCGTGGCCGAATTGTTCGAGCGTCACGCCAGCGGGCTGATCGAGCGCGAGATCATCGGGATCGAGGGCATCGAGGATATCACCTGCTCGCTGCGCCGGATGGAGCGCTACTGGAGCGACCAGATCCGATACATCTATTAGGCGGTTGAACCGCCGAATGGCCGGGCGGGCGAACCGCCGGGCCCGGGGGTGGCAAAGCCGCCCGGACGAACAGGCGGTCGAACCGCCGAACCAGCGGGGGCGTCGGCAACGGCGCCCCCGTTCGCGTTCCTCGCGTCCTGCAAGCGGCCCGGTCCCGTCAGTGGCCCGATCCTCCCAGTGGCGCGCGCTGCCAGTGGCCCCGTCTTACCAGTGGCCCAGTCTTACCAGTGGCCAGTGTTTTCCATGCTGGCCCAGGGCTCTTGCGGCGGCAGCCGGTCGCCGGCTTGCAGCAGCTCGATCGAGATATTGTCGGGCGAGCGGACAAAGGCCATGTGGCCATCGCGCGGCGGACGGTTGATGGTGACGCCGTTGTCCATCAGATGCTGGCACATCGCGTAAATGTCATCGACCGCATAGGCGAGGTGGCCGAAATGCCGGCTGTCCGAGGGCAGCCCCTCGTCGCCATCCCAGTTCCAGGTCAGCTCGACCGGGCAGTCGGGCTGGTCGGGCGGGGCCATGAAGACAAGCGAGAATCGGCCGGCCTCGTTGTCGGTGCGCCGGGTCTGCTGCAGCCCCAGCAACTCGTAGAACGCCATGGATTTCTCGAGGTCCGCCACACGGACCATGGTGTGCAGATATTTGGTCGTCATTGCGCAGTTCCCTTCCCTAAGATCCGCGGGACCATAGCCCGCTGGCCTCGGGTGGCAAGCCCCCGACAATCTTTGGTCCGTTTGGTGTCGGTATGGTGGTTGGAGTATCCGAATGCACCAGATATGGTTTCGGACGACTCGCCGTGCCGCTGGAGGACCTCATGCCGCTGACCGATGACCAGATTGCCGAGATCGCGGAGCTGCGCGCGCACCCGCAGCCGACGCTGCGCGCCACCGCGCCGGGAATGGAGAAGCATCTCTACCTCGCACATGACGTGCTCGACCACGGTTTCGTCCGGGTCGTCGATTACATGGGCGACGACAGTGCCATCGTGCAGGCGGCGCGAGTCTCCTATGGCGCCGGCACCAAGAAGAGCCGCGACGATTCAGGGCTGATCCGCTATCTGATGCGGCACTGGCATTCGACCCCGTTCGAGATGTGCGAGATCAAGCTGCACGTGAAGCTGCCGGTCTTCGTCGCCCGCCAGTGGATCCGTCACCGCACCGCCAACGTGAACGAATACTCGGCCCGCTACTCGATCCTCGACCGCGAATTCTATATTCCCGCGCCGGAACATCTGGCTGCCCAGTCGACCGTCAACAACCAGGGCCGCGGCGATGTGCTGGAAGGCGACGAGGCCGCCCGGGTGCTGGAAATCCTCAAGGCGGATTCGACCCGCGCCTACGACAGCTATGAGGCCATGCTCAGCCAGGACGGCCAGCAGGGTCTGGCGCGCGAACTGGCGCGCATGAACCTGCCCGCGAACATCTATACCCAGTGGTACTGGAAGGTCGATCTTCACAACCTGTTTCATTTCCTGCGTTTGCGCGCCGATGCTCATGCGCAGTACGAGATTCGGATCTATGCCGAAACGATCTGCCGAATCGTCGCCGACTGGGTGCCCGCGGCCTATGCCGCCTTCGAGGATTATCGCCTCGGCGGCGCAACGCTGTCAGGAAAGGCGCTCGAATGCGTCAAGCGGAAGCTGGCGGGCGAAGCGGTAACCCAGGAGACCTCGGGGATGTCGAAGGGCGAATGGCGGGAGTTCGAGGCGCTGCTGGGCCAGACCCCGCGCTAGGTCAGGGATTGCAGCGGTGACAAATGCAGCTTCGCCTTCCGTCTTCTCCCAGTTCCTGAAGGCGCACTAGGCGATCCTGTTCCTGGTGGCTAGAACAATGAAATCACTCGTATATCTGCCCTCGATCACGAGGTGCGGCGCCCGCAGAAGCGGACGCCGCACTGTCAATGATTGGGTGCATCGCGGCGACCCTGACGGCTGAAACAACTTTACTGAAATATGACCACTGTAATGCTACCGTTTAATATGACCGCACCTCTTCCAAGTTCATAAACATTAACGCACTTTGCCGGAGGCGGGCGTGAATTGCGTGTGAACCGAGGCGCCGCTCCGTGAAATGCTCGTAAATTAGTCTTGGGAGGCGATTTCTGCCGTGAAAATCTACGGACTTGCGACCTGCGACACCTGCCGAAAGGCCAGAAAGGCGCTTGAGGCGGCCGGTTTTGACGTGGAGTTTCGCGATCTCCGGGCCGATCCTCCGGATTCTGCCGAATGGGCCGATCTGCTCGCGGCCTTTGGCACCGAGTTGGTCAACCGCCGCTCGACCACCTGGCGCGGCCTGTCCGAGGCGGACAGGCAACAAGACCCGGTCACGCTTCTGGCTGCGCACCCGGCCTTGATGAAACGCCCGGTGGTCATCGACGGGTCGGCGATGACCTGCGGATGGGATGCTGCGACGCGGGCACGCTGGGGCGCATAGGGGCGAGGGCGATATCGCATCGACTCCGCGGCTCGTCGGGATCGGGGAACCGATGGCAGGCCCGATCGGCCCGGCGGCCTGACAGAGGATTGCGGCAAGGGGGAGAAGAGGCAGGGGCGCGATCCGGAGGGAATTCGCGCGCAGGGAGGGAAGCCGCGCGATTGCGCCCCTGCCTCCCCTTGTCACGCCGTCGGTCCCGGCGCTGACTGATCATAGCACGAAAATGCTGCGACGCAGCGTAAAATCGAACGGGCCACTCAATAAATCCGTGAGTGGTTTTGCCGTCGGCTCAGTTGACCCGGGCCAGTTGATCCGGCCGGACAACGGCATCGACAAGCGCCTTTCGCTTGAGCACAGCGACGATGTCTGGGTTTGCCGCCTGCCAGGAGGTGAACCGCAACTGGCCCTTCTGAAGCCGCACCGCGCGATCGGGGCCGAGCCTGCAGCACAGGATCCGACGCTCTTTTGGATCGAGAAACCCTTCGATTACGGCATCCAGCTCTGGTTTTGCGTAGATGGCGCATTCGCCGGGCATGGCCCCGGTCAGGGCACTGACCGCCATGGCCTGATAATATGCGAAGATCGCAGCATAGTCGGGCATCGTCTCTACCTGCCTTGTGGTTTGGGAAGGCAAGAGACAGAGGAAGGAAGGCCGTCCGCCTCGAACCCTCCCCCTTTTCGACAGGAACAGGGTACCAGCCGGACGCTTGCAAGTCCATCGATTTGCTGCGCTGCAGAATGAATTGCTGCAGTGAGGCGACGGCCGGTCAGTCCAGACGCCGCCGGGCTCGCATCCTACAAGGCCCTGAGATCGGTGGCCGAAGCCCGGCCATCGCGCCCTTCGCGCAATTCGTATTCGACTTTCATATTGTCGGCGAGTCCGGTCAGACCGGCGCGTTCCACGGCACTGATGTGCACAAACACGTCCTTGCCACCCTCGTCGGGCGCAATGAACCCGTACCCCTTCGTCGTATTGAACCACTTCACGGTGCCAGTCGGCATTCCCGCGTCTCCTTCGTCTGGTCTTTGTCGTCACGCCGGCGAAATCGCGACGGCATGGGCAGACGGCCAGGCGCTCGGGCAAAGCCAACGAGTCGGTCATGGCATCGTTGCCGAACCCAGCCTGACGCATGCCAGAAATAAAACAAGCCTCTTTGCGACTCAGCCAGCGGCACGCCGGTCCATGCCAAGTGCCCGGTCGACCGAGATCGGGCCACCCCCTCGCAACACGAGGGTAAGAAGCACAAATACCCAGAAGGCGCGCTGGTCCAGGATCAGCGAATCGGGGGTCCGGTCGAACCAGGCGCCGATGGTCATGGGGTCGGCGCCGTGGCCGTGGATGTCGGTCAGCGACTGCAGGGTGACGAAGCCGATCATGCCGGCTGCGGCAAGCCGGGTGAACAGGCCGACGACGATCAGCAGCGGCAGCAGGAACTCTGCCCAGGTGCCGGCGACGACCAGCAATGTCTCGGGCAGCGAGAACTGGCCGGGATCATACAGCACTGCCTCGGCCTTCTGTGGCAGGATCTGCGCATAGGCACCGGGCGAGGGGCGGAAAGCGCCGAACAGGCCCTCGCCGAGCTTCGATCGCGCCGAAGACCAGTAATATCCCAGCAGCACCGCGGCAAAGGCAAGCCGCGCGAGGGTCGGCAGCAGCCAGGGGGCGAGCCATCGTTCACACCAGCCGAAGATACGGTCGTGCAGCGCGATCACCGCGCCAGGACCGCGACGGCGTGGCCTGGGTGCCGGAGCAGGGGAAAGGTCGGCGGTCATCGCGGTGCCTCCTCGTCGAGCGCGATCAGGGCGTTGCCGGCGATCAGGGCGCTGAGGCACCCGGTCGGGTTGAAATCGGGGTCGCGGCTGTGTGCAGCTTCAAGCGCCGCGCCAAGGGGGGCGCCACCCGCCAGCGCCGAAGCAAACTGTCCGCCTGCGGGGCCGATGTCGGTGACAACCGGATCGTACCCCGGCCGGGTGATCAGGGCGGTCTCGGCGCGCATGGCGGGCTTTGGCGCGCCGGGTTCGCGGTGGAACCGCCGGATCGCGACAATGGGCCAGTCGGACGCGACGAGACGGACCGACGGCGCCAGCGTCAGCCGCGCCAAAGCCAGGCGTTCGGGCGGCAGCGCCGTCAGCCGGGCCGGGTCCATCGGGTCGGCATCGGCGGCATGATAGGACTGGCGCAGTGCGACCTCGAGCCGTGCCACATCGGCAAGGTATCCAAATGACCGGACCTGCGGAAACCCCGCGAGGAAGGCGGGAAATTCGCTGCCGTATTCGGCCAGCAACGGCGACTGCGGCGGGTGTCGGCGCAGGAAGGCGCGGGCGAGAATGGCGAAATTGTGGTCCCCGAGAAGCGTCGCGATGACCGGGAACGCCTCGGCCAGCGCACGGGAAAGGCCCACGACCACATTGTTGCGATAGACGTCGAACCGGACACCTGCGTCGCCTCCCTGCGGGCCGACCAGCCCCGCGGGCACCGCTGCCGCAGGATCGAGCAGCGCCGCGCGGAACTCGGCCTGACCGACCCTCATGACGCGACCCGCGCAATCAGGCGGGCAGCGCGATCTGCCTCGGCCGCCAGCGCGGGCCAGTCGGGCACGTCGTTGTCCCATTCGATCAGGGTCGGGCGCGGACCCGTTGCTGCCAGGGTTTCGGCATAAAGCGCCCAGACCGGATCGACCACTTCGGTGGCGTGGCTGTCGATCAGAAGCGGCGCGCCATGGTCGTCCTCTTGCGCGTCATGCCCGCCCAGATGCAGCTCGCCCACCAGATCGAGCGGAAAGTCGGCCAGATAGGCGCGCGGATCGGTCTGCCCGTTGGTGCAGGCGACAAAGACGTTGTTGATGTCGAGCAGCAGGCCGCAGCCGGTCCTGCGGGCGATCTCGCGCAGGAACGCCGTTTCCGCCATCTCGGTCTCGGCGAAGGCGAGATAGGTCGCGGGGTTCTCCAGCAGCATTTGCCGCCCCAGCGTCTCTTGCACCTGATCGATATGGCGGGCGACGCGCGCGAGCGTCGCCTCGGTATAGGGCAGCGGCAGCAGGTCGTTCAGAAAGGCCGCGTCGTGGCTCGACCAGGCGAGATGCTCGGAAAAGCTTGCCGGCTGCAACCAGCCCAGAAGATGGGACAACCGCGCGAGGTGGTCGCGGTCGAGCGGCGCCTCGCCGCCGATTGACAGCCCGACGCCATGCACCGAGATCGGGAACCGATCTGCCAGATGCCGAAGCTGGGCAATGGGGCGGCCGCCGTCGCCCATGTAGTTCTCGGCATGGATCTCCAGCCACTGCACTGGGCCGGGGTCGGCCGCGATTGCGGCAAAATGCTGGGGCTTGAATCCGACGCCGACGGCGGGCGGCAGATCGGGGCGCGGGCTTGCATCGTACATCGGGGAGGCTCCCTTGAGGCTGAACGAGGTCCGGGCGCGGCGGCCCGGACCCCGCGACGATCACGCGGGCAGATCGCGGGTCAGCGCCTCCAGCGCCCCCATGCGGCCGCCCGGCAGCTCCATCGTCTCGCAGGTGCCGGCATCAACGAGTTTCCAGGAATTTCCCTGATAATCGACCTTCGAAGTCCCGGCGCAGGTGGTGCCGGGGCCGGCGGCGCAATCGTTCTGGCCGGCCAACGCGACGCCGAAGCATTTCTCTTTCGCCATCTCCTCGGCGGAGGCAAAGCTGGCCATCGACACGGCTGCGGCAACGGACCCGACAAGTGCGAAAGCCTTGATGTGGTTCGACATGAATATTTCCTTTCCCTGTGGTTCTGTTCAATGGGCGCCCCACATTGCGTGCGGCACAGACAGAGATTGGGCCGCGTCGGCGATAACCTGCCAGTCACAGGGGTGTGCAACACGGGCCCGTCAGGGCGTGAAACAAACCTCGCCCCGAGACCCATTCCGGCGAGGGAATGTGTCTTCAGGGGCAGGGGGATTGAATGAAAATGGCGTCAGCAGCCGATCATGGAAATTTACCGCGCCATTTCAAATGCCTGCGCTAACCCGGCCGGGACGTGCCGGGCCTGCGCCAGGATGGCTTTGTGGTGACGGTTCCCATGGCGTGGATTTGGCGCTTGCCGCGGCATCCGCCGCGAGCAGCCTGCGCCCGGTCCGGGATTGAAACACTGCCGCTCTGTCCGGGCAGGGTCCGCACCTGTCGGTAACGCAAGGTGCAGGGGCTGTAACATTGCCCCTGCACCTTTATCGTGGCGAAATCACTCCGGGGTGCGGGGGCTGAGGCCCCCGCGCAACGGTCGAACTCAGGCCTTGACCAGATCCGGCGGCGTCGCCTCCAAGCTCAATTGCGCCAAGATCTGGTCAAGCGGCATCGTTTCGGTCCGGGTCTCGCCCAGCCGGCGAACGGTGACCGTGCCTTCGGCGACCTCGCGCTGGCCGATGGCGAGGATCACCGGCACCTTGCCGACCGAATGCTCGCGAACCTTGTAGTTGATCTTCTCGTTGCGCACGTCGGCCTCGGCGCGCACGCCGGCTGCGACCAGCCGGGCCACGGTATCGTGCACGAAGTCATCCGCGTCCGACACGATCGAGGCCACGACGACCTGCCGCGGTGCCAGCCAAAACGGCAGCTTGCCAGCCCAGTTCTCGATCAGGATGCCGATGAACCGCTCGAAGCTGCCCAGACAGGCGCGGTGCAGCATGTAGGGGCGGTGCTTTTCGCCGTCTTCGCCGATGTAATTGGCATCAAGCCGTTCCGGCAGGTTCGGATCGACCTGGAAGGTGCCGCATTGCCAGACCCGGCCAATCGCATCGGTCAGCTTGAAATCGAGCTTCGGTGCATAGAACGCGCCTTCGCCGGGATCGAGCGTATAGGCGCGCCCGGTCTTCCTGATGGCGCCCTCAAGCGCCGCCTCCATCTTGTCCCAGCTTTCCTCGGTGCCGACACGCTTTTCCGGCCGGGTGGCGAACATGATCTCGAACGTGTCAAAGCCGAGATCCTTGTAGACCGACGACAGGAATTCGATGAAGCGCGCGCATTCCTCCTCGATCTGGTCCTCGCGGCAGAAGATATGCGCATCGTCCTGGGTAAAGCCGCGCACCCGCATGATGCCGTGCAGGGCGCCCGATGGCTCATAGCGGTTGCACGAGCCGAACTCGGCCATGCGCAGCGGCAGGTCGCGATAGGATTTCATCCCGACGTTGAAGATCTGCACGTGGCCGGGGCAGTTCATCGGCTTCAGCGCGTTGACCGTCTTTTCTCGGGCGTGTTCTTCGTCCACTTCGACAATGAACATGTTTTCACGATAATTGGCCCAGTGACCGGATTTTTCCCACAGGGTCCGGTTCACCACCTGCGGCGTGTTCACCTCGACATAGCCGCCGGCGCGCTGCTTGCGGCGCATGAAATCCTGCAGGGTGGTATAGATGGTCCAGCCGTTTGCATGCCAGAAGACCTGGCCCGGCGCTTCCTCCTGCATGTGAAACAGGTCCATCTCGCGGCCCAGCCGGCGATGGTCGCGCTTGGCCGCTTCCTCCAGCATATGCAGGTGCGCCTTGAGGTCCTCGCGGTTCTTGAACGCAACGCCATAGATCCGCTGCAACATGGCGCGGTCGCTGTCGCCACGCCAATAGGCGCCCGCGACCGACATCAGCTTGAAGGCGTCCGCCGGGACCTGACCGGTGTTCTGCAGATGCGGCCCCCGGCACAGATCCTGCCAATGGCCGTGCCAGTACATCCGCAGCGGCTCGTCGCCCGGAATCGCCTCGATCAGCTCGACCTTGTAGGGTTCGTTCGACGCCTCGTAGAAGGCGATGGCGCGGTCGCGGTCCCAGACCTCGGTCGTCACCGGATCGCGGCGGTTGATGATCTCTTTCATCCGCGCCTCGATCAGGCCCAGATCCTCGGGCGTGAACGGCTCGGCGCGGTCGAAGTCATAGTACCAGCCGCCCTTGATGACCGGACCGATGGTGACCTTGACGCTCGGCCACAGCTCCTGCACCGCGCGGGCCATGATATGGGCAAGGTCGTGCCGGATGAGTTCGAGCGCCGGGGCCTCGTCCTTCATCGTGTTGATGGCGATCGCGGCGTCCGCGGCGATCGGCCATTGCAGATCCCAGTGCTTGCCATCGACGCTGGCAGAGATCGCCTTCTTGGCAAGCGAGGGGGAAATGGCGGCGGCAACTTCGGCGGGCGTCACGCCCTGCGGGAAGTCACGGCTCGCGCCATCGGGGAATGTGAGGGAAATGTCGGCCATGTCGGCGCTCCTCGTCAGTTTGGCGCCCACGGAACGCCCGGTTGCAGGATATATGTGCGCGGGCTCTGTGCGCCCGCAGGGCGAGGATGTCAACGATGGCTTTGCCGGCGCGCGCGCCTGTCGGCGGCCTTGTCACACTGACGGGTGCTCGGACCCCTCACACCGTGGCCGGCACCCCTGTCAGGGCACAGGCCACGGTGTGAGGGGTCAGGCCAGTTCCGCCAGCCGGTCGAGCGCCTGCTGCAGCTTGCCCGCCTCCGACCGCCGCGCGGCGAGGTTGTCCTTCACCTCCTCGACCACTTCCTCGGGGGCGCTTTCCGCGAACTTTGGATTGTCGAGCCTCTTTGCAAGCCCGCCGATCTCCTTGTCGAGCTTGGCAAGGCTCTTCTCCAGCCGCGCCCGCTCCTCGCCGACGTCGATGATATCGGCGACCGGCAGGCCAAAGGTGGCGCCGGGCACGGGCACGGTGATGCAGCCCTTGGGCATCGCATCGAACCCCTGAAGGCTGGCAATCCGGGCGATGCGGGTGATCAACGCCTCGTTGCGCGCCCAGGCCTGCTGCGCCAGCGGGGCAAGCCCCGTGTGCACCATCGGCACCTGCAGGCCCGCCGGCACATGCACCTGCGCGCGGGCCGACCGCACGCCCTCGATCAACGCAATGACCCAGTTCATCTCGGCATCGGCCTCGGCATCGACCAGATCCGCGGCGGTATAGACGGGCCAGTCGCTGTGGACCAGCATCTTGCTGCCGCAGCCCAGCGTTTGCCACAGCTCTTCGGTGATGAAGGGCATGATCGGGTGCAGCATGGTAAAGCACTGCTCCAGCACCCAGCGCATGGTGGCGCGGGTCTCGGCCTGCTCGGCGGCATCCTCGCCCTGCAGAAGCGGTTTCGAGAATTCGACGTACCAGTCGCAGACCTTGCCCCAGACAAAGCCGTAAAGCGCCAGCGCCGCATCGTTGAAGCGATAGCTTTCGAAGGCTGCATCGACCTCCTCGCGCACCTTGGCGGTCTCGCCGATGATCCAGCGGTTGACCGGCGCCGAGGGGGTCGAGGCCGGGTCGATGGGCGCGACCGAGGCCTCGAAACAACCGTTCATCTCGGCAAAGCGCGCCGCGTTCCAGATCTTGGTGCCAAAGTTGCGATAGCCCGCGATGCGGTCCTCGGACAGCTTCAGCACGCCCCCCAGGGCCGCCATGGCCGTGTTGGTGAAGCGCAGCGCATCGGCGCCATACTTGTCGACAATGTCGAGCGGGTCGATGACATTGCCCGTCGTTTTCGACATCTTCTTGCCCTTCTCGTCGCGGACAAGCTGGTGCAGATAGACGGTGTGGAACGGCACCTCGCCCATGACGGCAAGCTGCATCATCATCATCCGGGCGATCCAGAAGAAGATGATGTCAAAGCCCGTGATCAGCACGTCGGTCGGGAAATACCGCGCCAGTTCCGGCGTCTGGTCCGGCCAGCCAAGGGTTCCGATCGGCCAGAGGCCCGAGCTGAACCAGGTGTCGAGCACGTCGGGATCGCGCCATATCGGATAGACCAGTTCGGTCGGATCCTGGCTGAGGTTGTATTCGGCAAGGCTCGACGCCAGCAGCTCGATTGCCGCCGCCTTGTCCGCGACCTCGACGATCCGCGCGGCATAAAGCGGCGCGGGCAGGGCACCCAGATCGGCGCGGAACTTCTCGCCAACCGCGTCGAGATCGGGGGCGCAGTGAAACGTCGGGTCGGCCTGATTGAATTCGCCTTCCTCGAGCAGGCGGAAGATCTCGACCTCGTCGAGCGCATTGTCGCCCTCGTCGTCGCGGAACCCCGTCGGCCAGATATCGAGCCCGTACCACACCGGGATCTGATGGCCCCACCACAGCTGGCGGCTGATGCACCAGGGCTCGATATTCTCCAGCCAGTGATAATAGGTCTTCTCGCCCGACTCGGGCAGGATCACGGTGTCGCCATTGCGCACCGCGGCCAGCGCAGGACCGACGACCTTCTCGGCATCGACATACCACTGGTCGGTCAGCATCGGCTCGATCACGACCTTCGAGCGGTCGCCAAAGGGCTGCATGATCGGCTTGTTCTCGACCAGCGGCACGAGGTCCGTGACCTCGATGCCGAGCTCCTCGTCCTTGCGGGTGATACTCTGCATCACCGCCAGCCCCTCGTCGGTGATCTGCTGCACGACGATCTTGCGCGCCTCGAACCGGTCGAGCCCGCGAAGCTCGTCGGGTACGAGGTTCAGCGTATCGACCTCGGCCCCGGTAAAGGCCGCACCCTCGGCGATCGCCTGCGCCCGGGTGGCGCAGTCGGCATAGGGGGCACCGTCGGCGCGCATGTGGCCGCTCGTGTCCATCAGCCGGTACATCGGAATACCGCCGCGCGAGGCGACGCCATAGTCGTTGAAATCGTGCGCGCCGGTGATCTTGACCGCGCCCGAGCCGAACGTCGGGTCGGGGTAGTCGTCGGTGATGATCGGGATCAGCCGCCGATGTTCCTTCGGTCCGACCGGAATTTCACACAGCTTTCCGACGATTGGCGCATAACGTTCATCCGACGGATGAACCGCGACTGCCCCGTCGCCCAGCATGGTTTCGGGCCGCGTCGTCGCGATCGAGATATAGTCGCGCTCCTCCTCGAACACGATGTTCCCATCCTCGTCCTTCTCGACATAGGTATAGGTCTCGCCGCCCGCCAGCGGATACTTGAAGTGCCACATATGGCCCGCGACCTCGATGTTCTCGACCTCGAGGTCGGAAATCGCGGTCTCGAAATGCGGGTCCCAGTTGACCAGCCGCTTGCCGCGATAGATCAGGCCCTTCTCGTACAGGTCGACGAAGACCTTGATCACCGCATCGTGGAAGTTCGGCGAATTCTCGTGCCCCTTGCGCGGGTCGCCCGGCGCGCCCGCCATCGTGAAGGCGTTGCGTTCCCAGTCGCAGGAACACCCGAGCCGCTTCAACTGGTTGATGATGGTGCCGCCGTACTGGCCCTTCCATTCCCAGACTTTCTCCAGGAACTTCTCGCGCCCCAGCTCGCGCCGGCCTTCGTTGCCCTGGGCTGCCAGCATCTTTTCGACCTGCAGCTGGGTCGCGATGCCGGCGTGGTCCTGACCCGGCTGCCACAGCGTGTCGAAGCCGCGCATCCGGTGCCAGCGCACCAGGATGTCCTGCAGCGTGTTGTTGAAGGCGTGGCCCACATGCAGCGCGCCGGTCACGTTGGGCGGCGGGATCATGATGCAGAAGGTCTCGGGGCGCGAGGCATTGGCCCCGGCCCGGAAGGCCCCGGCCTGTTCCCAGGCGGCATAGATCCGGGCCTCGGCCTCGGCGGCGTCGAATGTCTTTTCCATCGGCATGTGTCGGTCCTCGATCGGTCGCCTGATGCTCTAGCGAATGCAGGCGCCGAGGAAAAGCCGAGCCTGCCCGAAATTCGGCCCTTGCGCGCAGCCCCGTGACTTCTTCTGTTCGGAAAATATCCCCGCCGGAGGCTCCCGCCGCTTCCACCGGCGCCGGGGCCGGTTCGGTGCGCAACCCCGCGCTACTCGCCGTACCCCGTCATTTCCAGATATCCGACACCCGGATGGCTGCCCGTCACCCGCACCGGCCCCTCCCAATAGGCAAAGTCGAGGTCGTTCCAGGCCCGCGGGTTGAGCGCGCGGAGGTGGATCTCGAGGCCCTTCTCGGGCAGTGCGATGTCCCATTCGGTCGGGATTTCCGCGTGGCCGATCCTTGTGGTGGCGCCCGGGGTCATGGTGACCGCACCATCGGGCAGCGGGGTCGGCGTGCCATCGGCCGCGATCCAGGTGGCCGGCGTGAAGGGGGCGGCCTTCGCATCGCGCAGCCTGTAGGCCATCAGTTTCGCGCCGCTCTCGAAATGCAACGACACCCAGTCCCAGCCCTGCTGCGTCTCGCTCAACGGCTGCGAGGACCATTCGCGGTCGAGCCAGCCCTGCCCGGCAACCGGGACCGTCGTGTCCTCGAGCGTCAGCGTGCCGTCGATGCGGTAGAAGGGTTGCGAATAGTAATGGCTCGCCTGACCCTCGGGCGACTTGACCGAATAGCCATTCCTGCCCTGCGGCACGATCGGGCCGGTGGCGGTGAGCGCGAGGTCATAGGCGAAATCGGCGGTCGAGGCAGTCAGCCGGAGCCGGTCGAGGCCATCGCCATCGTCGTTGTCATCGTCGTTGTCATCGCCGGGGGCGGCCAGGCGCCACTGGTCGATCCAGGCCTCGAACGGCTCTGCCGTAACGCCAGCCTGGCCAATGCCGCCGCGGGCGAATTTCTGTGCCGCCTCGTGGCGCCCGGGAGTCGTGACGGCGGCGTGTCCCATCCAGATCTCGGGGCTGAGCCAGCCCTCGCGTTCCCCCCCCGGCGCAAGCGCCGAGCGAAACAGCGTCCACTGAACTCCGTAAGGCGCTCCGTCGGGTCCGGTCAGGTTGGCGGTCAGATACCACCATTCGAGCCGGAAGTCGTAATGCGGGCCGTGATCGGCGGGAAAGCCGAAACGACGGTCGGGATCGGGCAGGGCGAAACCCGCCGCAGTCTGGGCCATGCCGGCATAGCCCTGGGCCGGGACAGCACCCGGGCTGGCGAGCGTCGCTGCGGCGGCGAAGGCGGCGATCAGGTATTTTTGCCAAGAAGAAGGGGCGGGGTCAGCGCTCATCGGCGAACACCTTGAGGAAGGCCGCGGGGGCGGTGCGGGCGAGCCTTCGCGCCGGCAGGGCAGCCGCGGCGAGGGCGGCGAGCAGGGCCGCGGCCAGCAGCCAGATCCATTGCGCCGGAAACAGGTGCATCGGCAGCCGCCAGCCGAAGGCCGCGACGTTCACGACGGCAAGCAGGCACCAGGCGAGGATCAGGCCGAGCGGCAGCGCGAAGACGAAGGTGAGGGCAGCAAGCGCAAGGCTGCGCGCGGCCTCGAGCCGGGCAAGCCGGGACCGGGTCAGGCCGAGTGCCCAGAGCGGGGCAAGTTGCGGCAGCCGCATGGTCGAAAGCGTCAGAAGCGCTGTCAGCATCGCGAAGGCCGCAACCGCAAGCGTCAGCCCGTCGAGGGCTGCGGTGACCGCGAAGGTGCGTTCGAAGATCGCGAGCGACTGCGCCTTGAGCGACGCCTGGTCGATCAGGTGGTCGGGCGGCAGGCCGAAATCCTCGGCGAGGGCACGGGAAAGGGCTTGCGGGTCGTCGGTCAGGATGCCGATGCGCAGGCCGGGCAGGTCGGGGTGGCGCGCGGCCAGTGCCGTGGCCGAGACTGCGGCCTGACCGACCGGATTGCCATAATCGGCATAGATGCCTGCCACCGGCAGCCGCCAGTCCGGCCCGATCTCGATCATGTCGCCAAGGCCGAGGTGGCCGCGGTTGGCAAGCTGTTCGCTGATCAGCGCGGCCTTGCCGGCGTTCAGCGCCTCCCAGGCGCCGGGGCGGGCCGACAGCAGCGGCCAGGCATCGCGGGCGGCGGCATTGTCGGAGAGGCCCCGGACCTCGCCCATGGTTCCGTTCAGCGGCAGATCGAGCGACCGGATCGGCAGGAGCGCGGTCGCGCGCGGGGCAAGGAAGGCGCGCAGGCGGGCGGCTTCGGCCTCGTCCCTGGCGCTGACATAGAGGTCTGCGGCAAGGCGCTGGTCGATCCAGTGGGTGAAGCTCAGCCGGAACGACCCGACCATGGTCGAGACGCCGATATTGGTTGAAAGCGCCAGCAGCAGCGCCATCAGCGCCAGCGACAGCCCGGGAAGCTGCTGGCGGGTGTCGGCCCAGAACCATTGCGCCACGGGGCTGCGGGCGCGGGCGGCGGCCAGTGCGAGCAGACCTGCCAGCAGCAGGGGCAGGATCAGCGCTGCGCCCATCAGCAGCCCGCCGAGCAGGGCAAAGCCGGCGACGAGCCCGGAGAACACGCGCAACGCCACCAGCCCGAGAAATATCAGCACGACGCCCGCGACCGCCTGCCGGGCAAGTGCGCGGGCCGAGACCGTGGCCCAGGCGCGCGGCTGGGCGCTTGCCAGCAGCGGCATGCGGCGCACCCGGGTCAGCGCGCTTGCCGCCGCAGTGAGCGCCCCGATCAGCGTGACCGCCATCCCCGCCGCAGCCCAGGCCGGATCGAAGCGCAGGCTGCCCGGAACCTCGGCGCCGTAGAGCCCGCGCAGGGTGGCGGCGACATCGGGCAGCAGCGCCCCGGCCACCAGATAGCCAAGCGCCAGCCCTGCCGCGCCGGCGACAAGCGCAAGCAGCAGAACCTCGGCCAGCAACAGCGCCTGAAGGTCGCGCGCCGCCAGGCCAAGCGCGCGCAGGGTGCGAAAGCTCGCCCGCCGCTGCTCGAAGGCAAGGCCGATGGCGCCGTGGACGATGAAGAGGCCGACGCCGAAGGCAAGCAGGCCGAAGGCCGTGAGGTTGAGGTGGAAGGACTGTGTCAGGCGGGACAGGTCCGCCGTTTGCTGGCCCTCGCGCCGCACCAGATCGGGGGCGATCCGGTCGAGCGGCGGCAGGCCGCGCGACTGGCCGGGCAGGATGAGCAGCCGGTCGATCTGGCCCGGGGCATCGAGCAGGCGTTCGGCCACGCCGATGTCGGTGACGATCCGGCCCGGCGGGATGGCACGGTTGGCAAGGATCAGCGGCAGACCGGGCAGGCCCGCAATCGCTGCGGCGGTCGCGGGCGCCGCGAAACCGACGCCGGGCTGGCCGAACAGCTCGGCCGGGGTCACATCGGTGCCGGTGTCGAGCCCCTCGGGCAGGGCATCGCGGGGCACCGAAAGCAGATCGAAGCCTGTGACGTCGATGGGCGCTCCGGCAAGCGTCACCGTGCCTTCGAGCAGGGGCGTGACCGCCCATCCGGCGCGGCGCAGGGTGACGAAACGGGCAAGCGGCATCCGGCCCTCGGGGACGGCGAGCGAGGCGTAGCGATCCTGCCCCATGGCAGAGGCCGCGGCGTCATAGCTGCGCCGCGCCTCGGAATTGATCGCCTGCACCGCCGACCAGAGCGCTGTCGCAAGCGCCAGTCCGGCGATCAGGGTCAAAAGCTGGCCCGGCTGGCGGCGCCAGTGCGAGAGCAGGGCCGAAAGGGCTGCGCGCCTCATGCCAGTTGGCCGCGGGACAGGTGCAGCTGCCGCGACATCCGGGCTGCAAGCCGGTGCGAATGGGTGGCCATCAACAGGCCCGCGCCGGTTTCGGTGGCAAGCGCGATCATCAGGGCACAGACCCGGTCCGAGGTTTCCTCGTCCAGATTGCCGGTCGGTTCGTCGGCCAGCAGGATCCGTGGCCGCGCGGCCAGCGCCCGGCCGATTGCGACCCGCTGCTGTTGCCCGCCCGAAAGCTGTTCGGGATAGCGGTGGGTCAGCTCGGCCAGACCGAGGCGGTCCGACAGGCGCCCGGTCCAGTCCGGGTCCTCGCGCCCCGCAAGCCGGGCCTGAAAGGCCAGATTGGCGCCGACGGTCAGCGAGGGGATCAGGTTGAACTGTTGAAAGACAAGACCGATGGTGTTGCGCCGGATCGCGGCGCGGGCGGCGTCGCCTAGTGCCGTGATCTCGGTTCCGTCGAGCCGGATGGTGCCGCTGTCGGGCTGGTCGAGGGCCGCGAGCAGATGCAGCAGCGTGCTTTTCCCGCTGCCCGATTCGCCGGTCAGCGCCAGCGTCTCGCCCGGGGAAAGCGTCAGCGAAACCCCGCGCAGCACCGCCGTCTGGCTTTGTCCCGGCGCATAGGATTTTTGGATGTCGGTGGCGTCGATCAGCATGGGCTCAACATCGAGAACGGGATCCGATGCCGGGGCTGAGGGCGGGCATTCTCGCCTTGCGCATGCACGAGGCGCAAAAGCGCCGCCGGACCATCGCCCCGGTCGGGCAGGGAACCCCCCGCGGATGGCGGGCGCGGCCCGGCGTGGCCGCCGGGCGCAACGAGGGGCTGGGAAAGTCGAATATCCACATCGCAGATCTAACCCGGACTTGGGCAGGTTGCTACTGCGAAGGGACTTCGAGCGTGGTGCCGCCCGCTATCGCTGCCCCGAGAACTTCTCGGCCCAGCCTTCGCGTTCTTCGTCGGTGATCTTGGCAAACAGCGTCTCGGGCACGACAAACCCGTGGAGCGGGGGCAGGACCTGCAGCGCCCGGCCGATATCCTCGGGCCAGCCGGTCTCGTCGCTGCGCATCGCCTCAAGCAGCTTGGCCGCGGCATCGGGCAGGAACGGCGCCGAAATGACCGCATAGACCCGGATCAGGTTCAGGGCGAGCCGGGTGTCGGCGGCGGCCCGGTCGCGGTCGGTCTTGATCGTGCTCCAGGGCGCGGCGGTTTGCAGGAACTCGTTTCCGGCGACCCACATGGCGCGCAGCTCGGCCGCGGCCTTGCGGACCTCGATTGCTTCGAGGTGGCCGGTGTAGGCGGCCAGACGCGCGGTCAGATCGGCCACAAGCCGTGCGCCGCCCTCGGTCAGTTCGCCGCCCTCGGGTACCTCTTCGCCGAATTTCGTGCGGCAGAACTTGGTCACCCGGCTGACGAAGTTGCCCAGCACATCGGCCAGATCCTTGTTCACGCCGGTCTGGAATTTCTCCCAGGTGAATTCGCTGTCCGAGCTTTCGGGGGCGTTCGACAACAGCCACCAGCGCCAGTAATCGGCCGGCAGGATCTCGAGTGCCTGATCCTGAAAGATGCCGCGTCCCTGGCTGGTCGAAAACTGGCCGCCGTCATAGTTGAGGTAGTTGAACGACTTGATGTAGTCGACAAGCTTCCACGGATCGCGGCTGCCGAGCATCGTCGCGGGGAATGACAATGTGTGGAACGGCACGTTGTCCTTGCCCATGAACTGGACATAGCGCACGTTCTCGGCGCCCGCATCCGTGCGCCACCAGCGCCACCAGTCTTCTTCGTCCTTGCCCTGGGCCTCGGCCCATTCCGCGGCGCAGGCGATGTATTCGATCGGCGCATCGAACCAGACATAGAAGACCTTGCCCTCCATCCCCGGCCAGTCCTGATCGCCGCGTTTCACCGGGATGCCCCAGTTCAGATCGCGGGTAATGCCGCGGTCCTGCAGACCGTCGCCGTCGTGCAGCCATTTCTTGGCGATCGAGGTGGTCAGGATCGGCCAGTCGGCCTTGCTGTCGATCCAGGCGTCGAGTTCGTACTTCAGGCTTTGCTGCCGCAGGAACAGGTGGGTTGTCTCGCGGATCTCGAGGTCGGTCGAGCCCGAGATCGCCGAGCGCGGGTTGATCAGGTCGGTCGGGTCGAGCTGTTTGGTGCAGTTCTCGCACTGGTCGCCGCGGGCCTTGTCATAGCCGCAGTTTGGGCAGGTGCCCTCGATATAGCGGTCGGGCAGGAAGCGGCCGTCGGCGAGGGAATAGACCTGCCGTTCGCTCACCTCGTCGATATAGCCGTTGTCGGCCAGCCGGCCCGCGAAATACTGGGTCAGGCGGTGGTTCTGGGGCGAGGACGAACGCCCGAAGTGGTCGAACGACAGGCGGAAGCCCGCCGCCATCCGGGCCTGGACCCGGTGCATCTGGGCGCAATATTCGGCAACCGGCATCTCGGCCTTGGCGGCGGCCAGTTCGGCCGGTGTGCCGTGTTCGTCGGTGGCGCAGAGAAACAGGACCTCGTGCCCGCGGGCGCGGCAATAGCGGGCAAAAAGGTCGGCTGGGAGCTGGCTTCCCACCAGATTGCCCAGATGCTTGATCCCGTTGATGTAGGGAAGTGCCGAGGTGATCAGGATGCGGGACATTGGCAGCTCCGGTTGCAAGTTGCGCGTGGCTTAGCCGATGGCGCGCGCAAGGGCCAGAGGTGCGACGCGTTCCCCGGGGTCGCTGGCGGATTGCAGGTGGCGCAGGCATAGACGGCGCCGAAATGCGGCGCCGTTCGGATTGTCTTGTTGTATCCGTGGGATCCGGCCGCAGCGGCAGCCGATTTGCGGCTCTTTCGCAAAGGCGCCGCATCGCCCGCCAGCAGCGCCAGCAACATCCCGCCAGTGGCAGGAAGCGGCACCGGCGACAGGGTGCCATAGGCGGTTGCCGTCAGCCCGACCCGGCTGGTGGTATCGCCGGCAGTGAACCGGATTGTGGTCGGCCCCGCGTCGACTGAAACCGGCAACGACCCGAACGCCTGGGCAAGCGACGGGCTGTTCAAGATGCGTCTCAGGGCGTGAGGACCGGCCCCATCATGCCCTGCGGTGCGCGACGCGAAAACTGCGCCGCCGTGCAACGGCTCCGGCAGCGCAATCGCCGCCCTGCCGCACCGAATGCGGGGATCGGCCGATGCGATCAGGTTGCGAATCGGTCCGGGCGCGTCAGTCGCAGCCGCAGTCGCCGCCGCCCATCGCGGGCAAGTCGCTGAGAATGTTGATCACGCCCTGTGCGTTGAGGTCGATCGTGCCTTGAATGACAAAGCCCAGGTCGCCGCCACCAAAGTCGCGGAAGCCGCCGCTGTCGACACGGGCGTCGAGTTGTTTCAGCGGATCGGGCATGTCGAGGCACATCTGACGCCGGTTGAGCGCCTCGTTCAGGCCGCCGCGCACGCGTTCCGAAACGCGCTCGGTCAGATTGAGCAGGTTCATGATGGTGCCCGGGATGCCGCCGGGCTGGATTGAAAGGGTTTCGAGCTGTGCTGTCAGGCAGTTGTCGGCAATCTGGCCGTCAAGCAGGGCATTGATGTCCGCGGTGTTGGAAAACCGCCGCCAGCGCCGGTCGAAATCGCCCGCCCTGTTGCAGCCGTAGGTCACGACCTGCACCTTGCCGGTCAGGCGGATGTGATCGACCTCGGGGGTGGCGTCGTCGATCTGCAACGTGATGGTGCGTTCGCAGCTGTCCTCGACGACCGCGGACAGAAGGCCCGGAATGTTCAGCTGGATCGTCTTGAGGTTGCCTGCAACCTTGACCGCGATCTTGGTGCGGCTCGCGGCCTCCAGATAGACCTCGAGGTAGACCGGCAGGCGGTGGCCCCGGACCGTCAGGAATTCGGTGAATGTCAGCGGTGCGGCAAGCGAAGGCATCGCGAGGACCATCGCGATGCCGGCGGCACCAAGGAGCTTCATCGGCTGCATTTCGAACTCCGGCTCCGGGATCGTTTCTTCCCGTTTGGCCAAGTATGCCTGTCGATTGTCAATCCCCTGCAGGCTTTTGCTGCGGCAATTGCGGCGGCGCGCCGTTCCGCGGCTGCGGTTGCGGAAAACGGCCGTTTTGCGGGCGATCGGTCTCGGTTGTGCGACGGTCTATCACATTGTGATTTCTCGATATGTGCAGCACCAGTGCCGCGCCCGCGCTGCCGGCACCACCCGACGCGCGGCCTTGCCTCCCCGGGGTGCGGACCCATGTTTCCTGCCCCCTTTGATAAGGACCGGATTCCATGGACTGGAAAGACTTCATCGACGACATGAGCGGCAACTTGCGCGAGCTGAACAAGACCATTCCCGATACCACCAAGGGGTTCAGCGCGCTGACGCGCGGCGCGATGGATAACGGTGTGCTCGACCACAAGGTCAAGGAACTCATCGCCCTCGGGATCGCGATCGCCATGCGCTGCGAGCCCTGCATCGGCTTTCACATCAAATCCCTCGCCCGCACCGGCGCCACCCGCGAGGAGATGGCCGATGTGCTGGCGGTCGCGGTCCAGATGGGCGGCGGTCCGTCGCTGATGTATGCCGCCAAGTCGCTCGCCGCCTGGGACGAACTGGTCGGCGAGAAGGCCTGAGTTTCGGGCAGCCCACGGCCCGATACGGCGGAACAGCCGCGAAAATACCTTGCCAGAAACACCGATCCGCGGATCAATGGGTGCTGAGGCAGGCAAGGGCGGGAAAATCCGCTGATCGAACGGGAGTGTGGCGATGCGGTGGATGGCCCTGGCATGTGTCGTTGCGGCGCTTTCGGGCTGCGGCGGCGGTGATCGCCCTGCGGCCGGGCGTGGCGGCGGCGAAGTGGCGGTGACACGGGGCGCGGTGCGCTCGCCCGATTTCGGCGATGCCCGCCCGCACGACTGGAGCGGCCGCCACCCGGGCGCCTATGCGGTCCATGGCATCGATGTGTCGCGCTGGCAGCCCGAGGTCGACTGGCACCGGGCCAGCGCGTCGGGCGTGTCCTTCGCCTTCATCAAGGCGACCGAAGGGGCCGAGGACCTCGACCCGAGATTCGAGGCGCATTGGGCGGGGGCAGGGCGTGCCGGGGTCCGGCGCGGCGCCTATCACGTGTTCTACTTCTGCCGCTCGGGGGCCGACCAGGCGCGCTGGTTCATCCGCAACGTGCCGCGCGATCCGGGCGGCCTGCCGCCGGTGCTCGATATCGAATGGAACCCGTTTTCACCGACCTGCGCGATCCGTCCGCCGGCGGCAGATGTGCGGCGCGAGGCGCAGGACTTCATCAACCTGCTCACGCAGCACTATCACCGCACCCCGGTGCTCTACACCACGGTGGATTTCGAACGTGACACCGGCATCGGCAGCCTGCCCGGCGTGCGGCTGTGGCTGCGCTCGGTGGCCGGTCACCCGTCCGAGGTCTATCCGGGACGGGACTGGACGTTCTGGCAATATACCAGCACCGGGCTGGTGCCGGGCGTGCAGGGCAAGGTCGACATAAACGCCTTTGCGGGATCGGCCGAGGCCTGGCAGCGTTGGGGCGGCTAGGCCGGGCCAAGGCCGGAGTGGTCCGGCCGGCGATCCCCTGGGTCGGTGCCGCAACAGATGCAATCCTGCAGCATCGCTTGGTCATGCCGAATGACGCGGGCGCGGCCCTTCCGGTAACATTTGAAAAGCCGCTCGCTTTGCGCTAGGCGCGCCGCCATGGAAACCTGCAGAACCTCGGCTGCCCTGCGCAGCCACATCGCTGCGCTCCGGTCCCGTGGCCTGAGCGTCGGCTTCGTGCCCACCATGGGCTATCTCCATGCCGGGCACATGGAACTTGTCGAACGCGCCGCGCGCGAGACCGACCGCGTGGTGGTCTCGATCTTCGTCAACCCGACCCAGTTCGGCGATCCGCGGGATCTGGACCTCTATCCGCGCGACACCGACCATGACCTTGCCATGCTGCGCGCCGCAGGCGTCGCGGCCGTGTTCCTGCCCGAGGTGGCCGAGATCTATCCCGCCGGTGCCGAGACATTCGTCGAGACGACGCGGCTGGCCAACATGCTGCATGGTGCGGTCCGGCCCGGCCATTTCCGTGGCGTCGCGACCGTCGTCACCAAGCTTTTCAACATCGTCCAGCCCGACCTCGCCTGTTTCGGCGAGAAGGATTATCAGCAGCTTCAGGTGATCCGCACCATGGTGCGCGACCTGCATGTGCCGGTCCGCATCCTCGGCTGTCCGACGGTGCGCGAGCCTGACGGGCTTGCCATGTCCTCGCGCAATGTGCGCCTTTCGCCCGAAGACCGGCAGGCCGCCCTTGTGCTGAACCGGGCGCTGGGCCGTGCCGAGGCGCTGGTCGCCGGGGGCACCACGGTCGAGGCGCTTGCCGCCGCGGTGGCCGAGACCATCGCCGCCGAACCCCGTGCCACGCTGCGCGCCGTCGACGTGACCGAGGCCGAGACGCTCGCCCCGGTCTCGGGGCCCGTCACCGGGCGGCTTGCCCTGATGATCTCGGCCGAGTTCGGCGGCATCCTTCTGATCGACCAGCGCGAGGTTCAGCCATGAGCGTCCACAAGACGGTCCGCCGGATCACCGTGCCGCAGATCGCCGCCCGAAAGGGCGCCGTCCCGATTGTGGCGCTGACCGCCTATCACGCCCCGGCTGCCGCCCTCGTCGATGCCCATGCCGACGTGATCCTGGTGGGCGACAGCCTCGGGATGGTACTCTACGGGTTCGACAGCACGCTTGGTGTCACGCTCGAGATGATGATCGCCCATGGTGCCGCGGTGGTGCGCAGCTCGTCCCGGGCGCTGGTTGTGGTCGACATGCCCTTTGGCAGCTACGAGGAATCCCCCGAGCAGGCGTTTCGCAATGCCGCGCGGGTGATGCGCGAGACCGGCTGCGGTGCGGTGAAGCTCGAAGGCGGCACGCGGATGGCGCCGACGATCCGGTTTCTGACCGAACGCGGCATCCCGGTCATGGCGCACACCGGGCTGACGCCGCAATCGAGCGCCACCTTCGGCGGATTCAAGACTCAGGGACGCGACAGCGATAGCTGGCCCGCGCATGAGGCCGATGCGCAGGCGGTGGCAGAGGCTGGCGCCTTTTCGGTCGTGCTCGAAGGCATGGTCGAGCCGCTGGCCGCCCGCATTACCGGCCAGATCGCGATCCCGACCATCGGGATCGGCGCCAGCGCGCTCTGCGACGGCCAGATCCTGGTGCTGGAGGACATGCTGGGGATGACCCCGCGGGCGCCGCGGTTCGTCAGGCGCTATGACGACCTTGCGGCGCGGATCGACGATGCCGTCGGCACCTATGCCGAGGAGGTGCGGGCGCGGACGTTTCCGGGACCCGAAAACGTCTATTCCTGACCCTTGCGGGTTGAGAACATTTGCGGAACATTCTAGGCTGCGGCCATGATGAACGCAGCCGCCCTGTTGTCCCATGCCGGCCATGACCGGCGCCCCGCCCTGAGTGTGTCGGAGGGCATGACGCTGACGCTGGCGCGGGCGCACGAGCTGTGCGGCCCGGCGCGGCGGCTGCTGGCGCTGGCTGTGGCCGCGGCCAGCAGCGGGCCGGTTCTGTGGATCGCGCCGGCCTGGGCGCCCGAGCGATTGAACGGCGAGGGCGTGACCGAATGGATCGACCCGGGCCGGCTGTTGCTGTTGCGGGCCCCGCGGCCCGAGGACCTTTTGTGGTCGATGGAGGAGGCGTTGCGGTCGGGTCAGGTGCCGCTGGTGGTGGCCGAATTGCCAGAACCGCCGGGGCTGACCCCGGTGCGGCGGCTGCATCTGGCGGCCGAGGCCGGCGCCGCTGCAGCGCTGGAGGGGGCGGCCCGGCCGCTCGGCCTGTTGCTTGGCCCGGGCGATGGTGGCGCGCAGGGGGTCGAAAGTCGCTGGCATCTGGCGCCCCGGCATGACGGGACCGTGACAGGGGCAGGGTCCGGAGAGTTCCGCTGGTGGCTGGAGCGCCGTCGCGCCCGCACCGCCCCGCCGGCCGGCTGGATGCTGGGCCAGCAACGCCAGCGCCGCACGGGCCGGCTGCGGCTGATGCCGCTTGCGCCGGGGGTGACGGGCGAGGCGGCGGCGCGGGCCGGTTGAGCGCGGGGTCTGACAGCGCCGGCAAGTGACACAGGGACGGTGCGCAACGCCGCGCCCGCGTACGGGCGTGACCGTTCCGGCGGTGGCAGACCCTCAGTGTCGCGCCGGCCGACTGATCCCGTGGGCGTCGAGTTTCAGATACAGCGTCGAGCGCGCGATGCCGAGCTTGCGCGCGGCGGTCGTCAGGTTGCCCTCCGCCTCGGCAATCGCATCGAGGATGCGCGCGCGTTCGCTGTCGCGCAGCGTCGCCTCGGGCCGGTCGGGGCGGCGGGCGGTGATCTCGCGCGGCAGGTCGCCCAGATCGATCAGCCGGCTCAGCGACAGCGCCGAAAGCTGTTCGATCAGGTTTCGCAACTGACGCACATTGCCCGGCCAGTCGAAGTCCTGCAGACGGCGCATGACGGCGGGGGTAAAGCGCAGCGCCGGGCGATCGGTGGCCAGGACGGCGCGGTCGGCAAAGTGCCGGACCAGCCGCGCCACGTCGGCCGGCCTGTCGCGCAACGCCGGCACCTCGAGGCGCGCGCCGCAAAGCTGGAAGAACAGGTCGCTGCGGATCTCGCCACGGCTGCGCGCGGCGGCCAGATCCGAGGCGGCAAGCGAAATCACCCGGCCGCCGCTGCCGCCCGGCTGTGCCGCGCCTTCGGCCTCGAGAAACTGGAACAGCAGCGGTTGCGCCTGCGCCGGGGTCGCGGCCGGTTCGTCGAGGCACAGCGTCCCGCCCGCGCGCAGCAGCGCCGCAAGCCGGCCCTCGCCGGCCAGATCCCGGCGCATCGCGTCGGCCGTCAACTCGCCGCAATAGACCAGCTCGAACGGCCGCTCCGGCCGGTCGGCCAGATGGATCGCCCGCGCCATCAGCTCCTTGCCGGCGCCGGTCTCGCCCTCGATCAGCAAAGGCAGGCGGCTGGCCGTCAGCCGCTCCGCCGCTTCGCAGAGCCTGCGCATCCCGGGCCCGCCGGCGGCGATCCAGTCAAGCCCCAGCGCCGGATCGTTGCGCGCCCGCCGCCGCCGGTCGGGCGCGGGCAGGGTGATCATCAGCCCCAGCGCCGTGCCGCCCTCCTCGATCAGTTCGACCCCGGCACCGGGCAGGCTGCGCGCCAGGTCCTGCACAACCTGGTCGGGCCGCTCGCTGTACAGGCTGCCGGCACGCTTGCGCAGTTCGACCACTTCGCCCAGAGGTGCGATCAGCCGGGCGAAGTTGCCGGTCGCGAACACCTCGCCGCCAAAGCGGTCGAGCAACAGCACGCCGTCTTCTCCCAGTTGCCGGCGCAGCGCCAGCAGCCGTTCCAGCAGCCGTCGCTGGTCCTGTTCGTGGCTTTGACGCAGCGCGCCGGTGATCTGCGCCGTCAGCGCCGCCGACAGCAGCGCCGAATGCCGCTGGTCACCACCCGCGGGTCCCGAGATGTCGACCACGCCCAGCAGCGCGCCGTTCGCGGGGTGCAGGATCGGCGTCGCCGCACAGCTCCAGCGCTGGATCTCCTCGCAGAAATGTTCGACCCCGGCGATCTGCACGGGGCGCCGGGTGTGAAGCGCGGTGCCGATGGCGTTGGTGCCGATTGCGTCCTCGTCCCATCGGCCGCCGAGATGCAGGTGGTTTTCGTTGGCACGTTCAAGGATCGCCCGGTCGCCCGTCGCCTCCATCACGATGCCGCAGGGATCGCAGAGCAGAAAGATCGAGCCGGCCTCGCGCAGCAACTCGGACGTGTTCTGCAGCACAGGGCGGGCCGAGCTGCGCAGCACCCGGTTCTGCTCGCGCAGGGACTCGAGTTCCCTAGACGTGACCCGGGGGGCACGTTTCAACGACGGAATCTCCCGCCGCGACTCTGCGCGTCTCCAGGACTGGAGAACGATCTCCCTTATGCTTGGCGGTACTTTTCCAAGCGCACGGAATCGCTCCCAGTCCTCCTTCTGGATGCTCTCCGCCATCATTCCTCCCCTTGCCCATCAATGCAGCACAGAACGTGGCGCCGGGCAAGCGGCCTGACGGAGGGGCAAAGGACACCGGCGGCAAGCCGCAGGCGTGCGGATCACAGCTCGGCTGTCTCCAGATAGGTCCAGAGCCGGGCGCTGCGGATCTCGATCCGCCCATATTGCCGAACCAGGCAGCCCGCTGCCTCGAGCTGGCCGAGCGCCCGGCCGACGCTGTTGCGCGAAACACAGGCGAGTGTGGCCAACTCGTCCTGGGTCAGATGCAGCGCGACCCAGATCTCCCGCGGGTCGCGGCCGATCATTCGCGCCAGCGTTCCCGCCAGCCGCAGGGTCGGATCGGCGGTTGACAGGCAGGCCGCATGGAACAGCGCATCGTCGAGGTGCCGCAGTATCAGCGAGGCGAGGTCAGCCCGCAGTTGCGGTTTCTCGGACACGATCCGTTCCAGATGCTGCGCGCTCACCTGCAGGACCGAGGCGTCGCTGCGAACCGTCAGTTCGGCAACTCGCCTTGTGCCCGCGGGGGTCATCGTTTCGCCAATCCACCAGCCCGGACGCAGGACCTGCACCAGACGGGCAGGGAAGGGACCCGGGGCCACCACCACGTCGATCATCCCGGCCGCAATGCCATAGATCCCGTCCGGTAGTGCGTCGTTTCCATAGAGCGACTCACCGGCGCGCACCCGGATCAGCCGAGCGTCGCGCAGCAACCGGTCCTGAAACGCCAGCGGCTGAAGCGACAGCCAGCCGACGCGCCGAACAACCTCGTGGGCCTCGGGCGGGGTCATACGGAATTCCTTAAAAGCACCTGCATGGGCAATCTAGCGACGAAGCCAAGTACAAACAACTGTATACACCGGCTCTGGCGCCCGGCATTCCGTCACAGGGGCGCAAAGACCCGCCAGCGCTGGCCGACCGCGGCCGGTGGAGCGGCCAGCGCCGGGACCGAAGCGCGTCGTCGGGTGTTGCGGCCATGCCCGCCGCCGCCGCTGTCCGCTTCGGTGGCATTGCGGGACCGGGCGCTGCCTGTGCCTAATGGCCGGGATCATCGCAAAGAGGCAGCAGGATGAACGACAGCGGTCCCGGGCTTGGCACCTTCTCGACACTCTCGATCGGCATCGGTGGCATGGTGGGCGGCGGCATCTTTGCCGTGACCGGCCTGACCATAGAGATGACGAAGGGAGCCGCGCCGCTGGCGTTCCTGGTTGCCGGGATCGTGGCGCTGCTGACAAGCTATTCCTACCTCAAGCTGACGCTCGCCTTCCCGGGCGAGGGCGGCACGGTCGATTTCCTCAACCGCGCCTTTGGCGGCGGCATCCTGACCGGGGCGGCCAATATCCTGCTGCTGCTCAGCTATGTCGTGCTGCTGGCGATCTATGCCTATGCCTTCGGCAGCTATGGCGCCGACCTGTTCCCCGAGGCGCATCAGGGCGTCTGGCTGCATGGGCTGACCAGTGGCGTGATCCTCGGCCTGCTGGCGCTGAACGTGCTGGCCGCGCGCGCCGTGATCCGGTCCGAGAATGCCTTCAACGCGATCAAGATGCTGCTGCTCGGCGGCTTCATTGTCGCCGGGCTCGTGATGCCGGGCGACTGGTCGCGGCTTGGGCCGGTCGATGCGGTGTCGCCGGTGGCGCTGATCTCGGGCGCCATGCTGATCTTTCTGAATTACGAGGGGTTCGAACTGATTGCCAACAGCGCGGCCGAGGTGAAAAACCCGCGCCGGTCGCTGCCCATCGCCTATATCGGTGGGGTGTTGATCGTGATCGTGCTTTACATGCTGATCACCGCGGTCGTTCTGGGGCACATGACGCTGGAACAGGTCGGGCAGAACAGCGACACCACCTTGTCGGCGGCAGGCCGGGCGATCCTTGGCCCGCCGGGATACCTGGCAATCGTGCTCGCGGCGCTGCTTGCCACCAGTTCGGCGATCAACGCCACCTTCTACAGCACCGGCCGGCTTGCCTATGTGGTGGCCAAGACCGGCGAACTGCCGCGCGAGCTTGAACGGTCGATCCGCGGCGAGCACAGCGAGGGCACGTTCCTCTGTGCGTTGCTGGCGCTGGTTCTGGCCAATTTCGTGCCGCTCGAGGCGATTGCGACCATGGGCAGCGCGGGGTTCCTGATCCTGTTCGCGCTGGTGAACCTCGCCAATGTCCGGCTGGCCCGCCAGACCGGCAGCCGGGCCTGGATTTCGGCGCTGGCGGCACTTGCCACAATCGGGGCGCTGGTCGTGCTGTGCGTCAGCGTCGACGAGAACCCGGCCAGCCGCAATCACCTGTGGATCCTTGGCGGCATGATCGCGGCCTCGCTGGCGATCGAGGCCGTCTATCGCGGCATCACGGGGCGGAAGATCCGGCTGCACCGCCATCGGCGGGATGCGATCTGAGCGAAGCGGCGGGGCGCACCGCACGCTCAGCCCGGCAGGATCAGATCCTGCCGGCCCGAAACGATGACCCGCGACATCGCCTCGGACGCGCGGGTGGGGGCGCGGGCGGCAATTGCAGCCACGATCTCGCGATGTTCGGCCGCCACGCGGGCCAGGTCCTCGGGACCTTTCGGCGCCCCGCCGCGGGTCTCGGTTTCCAGCAGCGCAATCAGCGCCACCTGCACCAGATCGCCCAGCGACTGCAGGAACCGGTTGCCCGACAGATGCAGAATCGCCTTGTGGAATTCGAGATCGGCCATGGCAAAGGCCATCCGGCTGTTCGCCCCCGCAAGGGCATCGCAGTGGCGGGTCAGGATCTCCTGCGCGGCAGGGCCCGCGTGGCGTGCCACCCGCGCTGCCGCCGGGGGTTCGAATATCAGCCGCACTTCGAACAATTCGTCGAGGAACCGGCGCGGATTGCGCAGGCGCGAATGCCAGCGCAGCACGTCGGGGTCGAACATGTTCCAGTCCGTCGAGGCGCGCACCCTTGTGCCGACCTTGGCCTTCGATTCGAGCAGCCCCTTGCCGATCAGAGTCTTCTTCGCCTCGCGGACCACGGTACGCGACACCCCGAACATCTCTTCAAGATCGGGGTCGAGCGGAATCATCGTCTGTTCGGGGTATTCACCGGCGACAATCGCGATCCCGATCTGTTCGACCACATTGGCTGTGTGGGTGAACGCCCGGTCCGCGGTGGCCCCGGGCGCTGCGAGGCTCATGATCGCGTGGCGAATTCGGCCGCGGGTTTTCTGCGCATCGTCGTTGCCCAACTCAAGCCCTTTTGCAGCATGATGAAGGCAAACAACAGGCCTCCGATCACGATCTTGGTCCACCAGCTCGACAGCGATCCGTCAAACACGATGTAGGTCTGTATCAGTCCCATGATCAGGATGCCAAAGAAAGTGCCCGCGACGAACCCGCTGCCACCGCTCAGAAGCGTGCCGCCGATCACCACCGCGGCAATCGCATCGAGCTCGACCCCCACGGTGGCCAGCGAATAGCCTGCCGAGGTGTAAAGCGAATAGACGATGCCGGCGAGCCCGGCGAGCCCGCCCGAGACCGCGTAGATGCCGATGGTGGTCTTGGCGATCGGCACGCCCATCAGCTTGGCCGTGACCGGGCTGCCGCCGATGGCATAGACGTTCTGGCCGAACTTGGTGCGATGCAGCACGATCATCGCCACCACATAGGTCAGGATCATCAGCCCGCCGATCATCCGGAACCGGCCGCCGCCCGGCGCCTTCCAGTAGATCCCCTGCAGCGTGTTGTAGAAGTCGTGGGTGACCGGCACCGAATCCGTCGACATCACATAGGCAAGGCCGCGCATCAGGAACATGCCGGCCAGCGTGACGATGAAGGGCGGCATCTCGAGATAGTGGATGATTGCACCCATCGCGGCACCGAAGCTGATGGTGATTGCCAGCACCATCGCGAAGGCGACCAGCGGATGGACCGGGAAATCGCGCATCACGACCGCCAGGAACACCCCGGTGAAGGCGATGACCGAGCCGACCGACAGATCGATGCCGCCCGAGATGATGACAAAGGTCATGCCGGCCGCGGCGATACCCAGAAAGGCGTTGTCGGTCAGCAGGTTGGCGACCACCCGTGTGGACAGCATCGCGGGATACTGCGAGACGCAGATCGCGAAGGCCAGGATGAAGGTCGCGATGGTGATATAGAGGGGCAGGCGGGGCGAACGGATCATGGCCGGCTCTCCTTTGCCACGGGGTCTGTGTCGTGCAGCGTCGTCTCGCGCGGGGCGGGTCCGGCAGATGCACGCAGCAGATACAGCGTGTGCTTGATGCGGGGGCTCTGGATCACGAGGATCACGATGATGATCAGCGCCTTGATGACCAGGTTGAACTCGGGCGGCATCCCCGACAGCAGGATGACCGAATTGACCGACTGGATGATCAGCGCCCCGATCAGCGAGGCGACGATGGAAAACCGTCCGCCAAGCAACGAGTTGCCGCCGATCACCACCGCGAGGATCGCGTCAAGCTCCATCCACAACCCGGCGTTGTTGGCGTCCGCGCCCTTGATGTCGGCGGCCACGATCACGCCGGCAATCGCCGCCCCGAGGCCCGAGATCAGATAGACCGCGATCAGCAGCGCGCGCGAGTTGATGCCGGCAAGCCGCGAGGCGGTCTCGTTGATGCCAATCGATTCGATCAGCATTCCCAGCGCCGTGCCGCGCACGATTGCAGTGACGATGATCCCCGCCGCGATCCAGATCAGGATCGGTGTCGGAATGCCCGCGACGGTACCGGCGCCAAGGTGGATCAGCCCGGGGTTGAGGAAGGTCATGATCTTGCCTTCGGTGATCAACTGGGCGATCCCGCGCCCGGCGACCATCAGAACCAGCGTCGCGACGATGGGCTGGACCCGCAGGATGGCCACCAGAATGCCGTTCCAGGCACCGCAGAGCAGCCCGGCCGCAATCGCGGCCAGAAGGGCGGTCAGCCAGCCGCCGCCGCCGGTAACGACGGCCGCCGCAACCGCGCCCGCAATCGCCATCACCGCGCCGACCGACAGGTCGATCCCCTTGGTGGCGATGACCAGCGTCATGCCGATCGACAGCAACGCGACCGGCGCCCCACGGTTCAGCACGTCGATCAGGTTGCCGAACAGTCGGCCGTTCTGGAATTCGATATGGAAGAACCCGGGGAACACCGCGAAGTTCATCAACAGCACCACAGCGAGGATCACCAGCTGTGGCGCCACACGTTTCAGGGTTGCCGAAATCATGCCAACGCCTCCTGCTGCGTGATCGCCCGGACGATGGCGCCAGTGTTGATCGCGTCGCCTTCGAGCTCGCGCACATGGTGGCGGTCGCGCAGGACGATGATCCGGTTCGAATAGGTCACAAGCTCGGCCATTTCCGAGGACGCAACCACCAGCGCCATGCCGTGGGCGCGCAGATGCTCGATCAGTTCGATGATCTCGGCATGCGCGCCGACGTCGATGCCGCGGGTCGGCTCGTCGAGGATCAGAAGCTCCGGTTCGGTCGCAAGCGCACGGGCCAGCAGCGCCTTTTGCTGGTTGCCGCCGGACAGAAGCCGGATCGGCATGTCGGGACTGGCAAGCCGGATATCGAGCGCCTTGACATAGTGATCGACGATCTCGTTGATCTTCGTGCGGGTCAGCGGCCGGTGCCAGCCCTGTCGGGCCTGCAGCGACAGGATGATGTTCTCGCGCACCGACAGGTCGCCGACGATGCCGTCGGTCTTGCGATCTTCGGGACACATGCCAAAGCGCATGGCGATGCTCTCCCGCGGGTTCGCCATCTTGACCGGCTTGCCGCGCAGTTCGGCGTTGCCCTGATCGGCCGCCGTGACCCCGAAGATGACCTTGACCGTCTCGGTGCGGCCAGAGCCAAGCAGGCCCGCGAGCCCGACGACCTCGCCCTCGTGCAGGTCCAGATCGAAGGGCTCGATCATGCCGCGCTTGCCGAAATTCTTCAGTTTCAGAAGGGATTTGCCCGGGGCAGACCGGTCGCGTCGGCGCAGGTGGGTCTCGAGATGGCGGCCAAGCATCATCTCGACGATGTCGGACTGGGTGACATCGTCCATCTGCCGTGTGCCGACCAGCCGGCCATTTCGCAGCACGGTGACCCGGTCCGCGATCTCGAAGACCTGATCGAGGAAATGGGTGATGAAGACGACGGCGATGCCGCGCGCGGTCAACTGGCGGACAACCGAAAACAGCAGGTCGATCTCGTCGCGGTCAAGGCTTGCCGTCGGTTCGTCGAGGATCAGCACCTTGCCCGATTGTTCGACGGCGCGTGCGATGGCGACGACCTGCTGGATTGCGATGGGATAGGCCGACAGCAACAGACTGGGGTCGATCTCCAGCCCGAAGCCCGACAGGATCTCGCCGGCGCGCCGGACCATGGTCTTGCGGTCGAGCAGCCCGTGCCGGGTCGGTTGCCAGCCGAGGAACAGATTGTCGGCGACGGTCAGGTTGGGCAGGAGGTTCACCTCCTGATAGACCGTGCCGATGCCAAGCGACTGGCTGTCGAGCGGTCCGCGCGGGTCGATCTCTTGCCCGTCCAGACGGATCATGCCGGCATCGCGGCGATAGGCGCCGGTAAGGCATTTGATCAGCGTCGACTTGCCGGCGCCGTTCTCGCCCAGAAGGGCATGCACCTCGCCGCTGTACAGCGTCAGCTCCACGTCATCGAGTGCAATCGAGCCCGGGAAAAACTTGCTGATGCCCGCGGCATGCAGCACGGGCGCGCTCGTGGTGTTCATCATCTTGTGCTCCGAGCGTCACAACAGCCGCCGACCAGTTTGCAGGCCGGCGGCGTTTCGGGCCGTCAGGTTGGGGAGGACGGCCCGGGCAGTAGTCGATCAGTAGCCGAGGCTCTTCTTCATGTCGTAGATGGCCTTGTTGTCATCGGCGACGGTGTAGAGCTTCGACTCGGTCTGGATCCACTTCGGCGGCATCGTGCCCTCGGTCCAGTAGGCTTCCAGCGCGTCAAAGGCGGGCCCGGCCATGTTGGGGGTCAGCTCGACAGTCGCGTTGGCCTCGCCATTCGACATCGCAAGATGCATGTCGGGCACGGCGTCGATTGCGACGACAACGATGTCTTCGCCCGGCTTCACGCCAGCTTCCTTGATCGCCTGGATGGCGCCCACGGCCATGTCGTCATTGTGGGCATAGAGCGCGCAGATATTCGCGGCGCCCTCGGCTTTCAGGAAGCTCTCCATCACCACCTTGCCCTGGGCACGGGTGAAGTCGCCGGTCTGGCTGCGGACGATCGTGATGTTCGGCGCGTCGGCGATGGCCTTTTCGAAGCCTGCCTTGCGGTCGATGGCCGGCGACGAGCCGGTCGTGCCCTGCAGCTCGACGACCCGGCAGTCCTTGCCGGCTTCGTGATCCACCAGCCACTTGCCTGCCACTTCGCCTTCATAGACCGTGTCCGAGGTGACGGCGGTCATGTAGAGGTCGTCAGGCGCGTCGACCTTGCGGTCGAGCAAGATCACCGGAATGTCGGCGTCCTTGGCTTCTTCCAGCACTTCGTCCCAGCCGGTCGCCACGACGGGCGCGAGCAGGATCGCATCGACACCCTGGGCAATGAAGCCGCGCAGCGCCTTGATCTGGTTTTCCTGCTTTTGCTGCGCATCGGCAAATTTCAGGTCGATGCCGCGTTCTTCGGCCTGCTGTTTGGTGACTGTGGTTTCAGCTGCCCGCCAGCCCGATTCCGAGCCGATCTGAGAAAAGCCCACGGTCTTGCCCTGGGCGCCTGCTGCCATTGCGCCAAACGGGGCCAAAAGCACCGCAGTGGCAAGAAGAGTAGTTCTGAGTTTCACGATAACCTCCCAAGTTACACGTCCTCCGTCCTCAATAAGTATGACTTTTGGACGGGGGTAAATGGACGTTTCTGCCACAGACATGGCCGATTCGTGCAGCGGGTGATGCGAGCTTGGGCGGAGTTGGAATGATAGCGGTCACATCCCGACCCCGCCGCATCGGCGGTGTGGGTCGGGGCTGCCTGCCCGGTGACGCGTTGTCCGGCGGCGGCTCAGACCGGGGGTGTGGCGGCTGCGCTGCGGCGGATCTCGGCACCGTCGCGGCCGGGCGGGGCGCCGAACAGCCGGCGATACTCGCGACTGAACTGCGACGGGCTCTCATAGCCGATGGCAAATCCGATCCGCGAGACATCGGCGCCTTCGGCCAGCAGCAGCCGGCGCGCCTCCTGCAGGCGCAGGGTCTTCTGGAACTGCAGCGGGGTCATCGCCGTCACCGCCTTGAAATGGCGGTGGAAGGTGGCCGGGCTCATCCCGGCCAGACCCGACAGATGCGGCACGCTCAAGGTCTGGTCAAAGTTCTCGCGGATCCAGGCGATGGCGCGGCCCAGCCGCGTCGTCCGGCTGTCGGCCAGACCGATCTGGCGCAGCATCGCGCCCTGCGGCCCGTTCAGCAGATGCCACACGATTTCGCGCCGGATCATCGGCGCCAGCACCGGGATGTCCCGCGGCCGGTCGGGCAGTGCGAGCAGCCGTTGCAGCGGCCCGGACAGTTCGTCGGGCAGCGACTGTACCCCGAGTGCCGGCCCCTCGCGCAGCACCGCCTGCGCGGGGCCTTGCTCGAGCATCAGTTCGGCCACGACCGCAGGCTCGATCCCGAGCGCAAAGGCGACATAGGGCGCAGCGGGTCCGGCTTGCGTGATCTCGGCCCGGATCGGCACGTCGAGCGAGGCAATCAGGCATTTGCCCGCGTCATAGCGGAAGACCCGGTCGCCCAGCCGGCTGACCTTGGCCCCCTGCAGCACGACGCAGAGCGAGGGCGTATAGACACCGTGAAACGGCCCCGTCGGCCCGTCTGCCACCGTCAGGCGCAGCCCGGGCAGCGGCGTTTCGCGGCCATGGCGCTGCCACAGCTTCAGCACCTGGGTTTTCAGGTGGTCAAGATTGCTTCTGTCCATGTCCCCAATCTAGTCCACACCGCCGCGCTGACCAGTGCCGTTCTGGCGGGTTTGAGAGGATCGTGCAGAAATTCGAGAGGATCGGCGTGGCCCCGGGCGGCACGTCGGCCCATCTTCCAGTCATGCCATGGCCACCCGGCCCCGGCACCAATCTGACAAAGGACGACACCATGCGTTACCGTCGCCTCGGCCACAGCGGCCTTTTCGTTTCCGAGCTTTGCCTCGGCACCATGACCTTCGGCGGCTCGGAGGGGATGTGGGGCCAGATCGGCCAGCTTCAGCAGGACGAAGCCGATCAGCTCCTGCGCACCGCGCTCGACGCCGGCATCAATTTCATCGACACCGCCAACATCTATGCCGATGGCAAAAGCGAGCAGATCCTCGGCCAGTCCCTGAAGAACCTCGGCATCGCCCGCGAGGATGTGGTGATCGCAACCAAGGTCCTCGGCCCGATGGGCAAGGGGCCGAACGCGCGCGGCGCCTCGCGCGGCCATATCATGGATCAGGTCAAGGCAAGCCTGTCGCGGCTTGGCACCGACCACATCGACCTCTACCAGATCCACGGCTTTGATCCCGCAACGCCGATGGTCGAGACGCTCGAGGCGCTCGACACCCTCGTCCGCCACGGTCACGTCCGCTATATCGGGCTGTCGAACTGGGCCGCCTGGCAGATCATGAAGGCCATCGGCATCGCCGAGGCGCGCAGGCTTGCCCCCATCGTCTCGCTGCAGGCCTATTACACGCTCGCCGGCCGCGACCTCGAACGCGAGGTCGTGCCGATGCTGCAATCGGAAAATGTCGGCCTGATGGTCTGGAGCCCGCTTGCCGGCGGCTTCCTGTCGGGCAAGTACGACCGCGACGGCAAGGCCGCCGACGGCCGCCGCGCGAACTTCGACTTCCCGCCGCTCGACAAGGGCCGCGCCTATGAGGCGATCGAGGTAATGCGCGGCATTGCCGAAAGACACGCGGCGACGGTCGCGCAGGTGGCGCTCGCCTGGCTGCTGCACCAGCCGGTGGTGACCAGCGTCATCGTCGGCGCGAAGCGGATCGGCCAGCTGACCGACAATATCGGTGCCACCGATGTCCTGCTCTCGGAGGACGATCTGACCGCCCTCGATCTGGTCAGCAGACTGCCGGCCGAATACCCGGGCTGGATGCTGGAACGTCAGGGCGAATACCGCGCCCACATGATGACCGAAGGCGCCTGAGCCCGCGACCTTGACCGGACGGGCCGCCGCCCGTCCGGTTCGGCTCTCCGGCCTGGCCGCACTTCTTCTGTTCGAAAATATCCCGGGGGAGTCGCGGCCTGCCGCGACGGGGGCAGCGCCCCCCTCGACGCTTGACATCCCGCGCCGCAACCTTCGTCCTTCTTGCGGGCGGGTGCTTTGCGCCCCGAATGCGATCAGGTGCGCACGTCCGGTTCCGGCCGCCCGGTGCGTTCGCGGATCCCGGCGATGGCATCGGCCGCGGCGATGATGTCGGCCAGCGCCTCCTGCGGGTCGCGGTTCATCGCCTCGGGGTCCTCGCAGACGTCTTCGAGATAGACCCGCAGCGTCGCTCCGACGGTGCCCGTGCCCGACAGGCGGAACACAGCCCGTCCGCCACCCTCGAACCCGATGCGGATCCCCTGACCGGCCGAATGCGATCCGTCGACCGGATCGTCATAGGCGAACTCGTCGGCACTGGCGACGGTCTTGCCGGCAAAGCTCCGGCCCGGCAGGGTCGCGAACTGCGACCTGAGGTTGTTCATCAGCGCCTCGGCCGAGGCCTTGTCGACACCCTCGTAGTCGTGGCGCGAATAATAGTTCCGGCCGAACTCGGCCCAGTGATCGGCCAGCATCTGCGACACCGACCTGCCGGTCACGGCAAGGATGTTCAGCCACAGCAACACCGCCCATAGCCCGTCCTTCTCGCGCACGTGGTCCGAGCCGGTGCCGGCACTTTCCTCGCCACACAGCGTCACCCGCCCGGCATCGAGCAGGTTGCCGAAGAACTTCCAGCCCGTCGGCGTCTCGTAGCAGTCAAGCCCGCGGGCGGCAGCAACCCGGTCGACAGCCCCCGAGGTCGGCATCGAGCGTGCGACCCCGGCGAGCCCCCTGGCATAGCCCGGGGCGAGATGGGCGTTGGCGGCCAGAACCGCGAGCGAGTCGGAAGGTGTGACATAGGCCCCGGCGCCGAGGATCATGTTGCGGTCGCCATCGCCATCCGAGGCGGCGCCAAAGTCGGGCGCGCCGGCGCGGAACATCTCTCGCATCAGGTCCTTGGCCCAGATCGGGTTCGGATCCGGGTGGCCGCCACCGAAATCGGGCGAGGGAACGGCGTTGATCACGGACCCCGCGGCTGCCCCCAGCCGGTCTTCGAGGATTGCCCTGGCATAGGGGCCGGTGACGGCGTGCATGGCATCGAACCGGATCCGGAAGCCCGATTTCAGCAGACCCGCAATGGCGTCGAAATCGAACAGGCTCTCCATCAGCTCGGCATAGTCGGCGACCGGGTCCACGACTTCGACCACCATGTCGCCAAGCTTGATCTCGCCGACCGTCGACAGGTCCAGATCCTCCGTGACCGCGATGTCATAGCATTCGATCACCTTGGTCGCCTCGAAGATCCGGTCGGTCACCTCCTCGGGCGCCGGGCCGCCGTTCGGGGTGTTGAACTTCACCCCGAAATCCTCGTCCGGGCCGCCCGGGTTGTGGGAGGCCGACATGATGATCCCGCCGTCGGTCTTGCGCTTGCGGATCACGTTCGAGGCCGCAGGCGTCGACAGCAGCGCATTCTGTCCGACGATCACCCGGACCGCCCCCTGGGCCGCGGCCATCCGCAGGATCACCTGCGCCGCTCGGTCGTTGAAATAGCGGCCGTCGCCGCCAAGCACCAGGGTCTTGCCCGCGACCCCGCCGATCCCGGTAAAGATCGACTGGATGAAATTCTCAAGGAAACGCGGTTCCATGAAGACGCGGGTCTTCTTTCGCAGGCCCGAGGTTCCGGGCTTTTGTCCTTCGATCGGCTGGGTCTGAACGGTCAGGGTTTCCATCGCTCACTCCTGTCGGCCGGTCTTGCGGCCAGTCTCTTTCATGATTTTGGCGGCGTGCGCCAGTTCCGGCAGCCCCGCCAGCGCCTCGGCCGTCACTGGCAGGCGGCGGCGCCAGTTCGGATAGCTGTCGATCGTACCGGGCAGATTTGCCTGATCGGCAAGGCCGAGCAAGTCCTCGATCTGCAACGCGACCAGCCGGCTTTTGGTCCGGCCGAGAAACCGGTGCATCGGGTCGGGCCCGTCGCCGTTGCTGCCAGCGAGCGCGTCGAAGCCTGCGACCTCGTCGCGGCGCCAGTCCTGCGCGCTTTCTGCCTCGGCATCGTCAAGGATGCCGATCCGGTGGCGCGCCTCGATATCGCGCCCCTCGCGCCAGCCCGCCCAGGTCGGAAGATCGTGGGTGCTGAACGAGGCCAGCGCGATCTCGGTATATTCTTCGGGGGGGCGAAACGAACCATGGCCCTGCTGTTCGAACATCGCCACCCGGCAGCCCATGATCCCGGCATCCTCGAGCGCGCCTTGCAGTCCTTCGGGGATATTGCCCAGATCCTCGCCGATGACCGATGCGCCCGCGCGCGCCGCCTCGATCCGCACCACTGCCAGCATCGCGTCGCGCGGCATGGCGACATAGGTTCCGGGAATGCTGCGGTCGTCCGGCGCCCAGAATGCACGCTCGAAGCCCAGCACGTGGTCGATCCTGAGCAGCCCGGCATAGCGAAGCTGCCGGCGCAAGGTTTCGGCCAGCGGGCGAAAGTTCATGCGCGCCAGCGCATGGGGATTGAACGGCGACAGCGCCCAGACCTGACCATCGGGGGAAAACGCGTCGGGCGGCGCGCCGAGCGAGACGCCTTTGGCAAAGACCTCGGGTTCGGACCAGGTCTCGGCGCCATGGGGATGGGTTCCGACGGCAAGATCGAGGTAAAGCCCGAACCGCATCCCCGCAGCCTTTGCTGCCTCGGCCGCCGCCAGAAGCTGGCGATCGGCCAGATACTGCAGCCAGGCATGAAACCGGATCTGGCGCGGATTGGCGGCACGGAACTTGGCGACTTCGGCCGAGGCGGCGTTCTGATAGGCGGCGGGCCAATGACACCAATAGGAGCCGTCGATGTCCGACAGCGCCTGATGGGTGGCGAACCGCAAAAGCGAGGCGCCGCCGGTCTCGAGAAAGGTCTCGAACGCGGGGTCGGGGCCATCGGCCTCGGCAAGGTCGAACACGGTCTCGAGCGCCTCGCGCTGATGGGCGAGCGTTGCGGGATAATCGATCAGCGCGCCCGAGGATTTCAGCCGGAACCCCGGCACCGCGATGTGGCTGGTCGAGAGCCTGCGGCGGTGGCTGGGCGAATAGGGGCTGAAGGCATTCGGATCGGCGGGAAACCCGGCATGGACCGGATTCAGCCCGACAAAGGCCGCGCCCGCGGCGCCAAGACCCGCGGCTGCCACCGCCAGATCGCGATAATCCCCGATCCCGCCTTCGTCCGCGGTTCGCAGACCATAGAGCGGCAGCGTCACGCCCCAGTCGCGTTCGGGCAGCGGCAGCCGCGCCGGTGCGACCAGCAACGTCGTCTGATGGCCGTCGACGACCAGGATGTGGATGCCGAGCGGCAGCGCCGGCAGCCCGATCTCGGCGCCGGGGGCAAGCGCGATTTCCGTGCCGTCCTCATGGATCAGCCGCATAGAGGCGACTGTGCGGGGCAGGGTGTGGTGTGACGGGGTGTCGGGTTCCAGCACCAGCCACCAGGGCAGGGGGCGAGCGGCCGCCTCGGCCTGCACGGCGGCAAGGGTCGCGGCCGCCTCGGCATCGGTGCCGGCCGGCCGGCCCATCGCAGCAAGAAGCGCCCGCGCCGTGTCCGGTGCGGTTTCGATCCTTCGGCCGGAAAGGTCCCAGAAATCCTCGTGGATCCCCGAGATCCGGGCCAGATCGTGCAGCGGATCGCTCATGCAAAGGGCTCCAGCACGAAGACCGAGACTGACTGAGCGGGCACCTTCACCTCGGTCTTGCGCACCGGACCAAGCGGCAGTTCGACCCCGGCGGATTCGATCTCCCACAGCCAGCGCTGGCCCTTGGGCGGGCTCGGCAGTCGTACGGTTGCGTCGCCGCCGGCGTTGAAGACGGCGAAAATCGCCGATTCCGTGGCCGAAAACAACGGAGTGCCAGAGGCGGTGCGCATCTCGACACAGACGATGCGCAGCGCCGGATCGACCCAGTCGGCCGTTGACATCGGCTTGCCGTCGGCGCGCCACCAGAACAGGTCCTCGCGGCCGTCGATGCGGCGTTCGCGGGCGTGCAGGAACACCTTCTGGCGCAGGATCGGATGTTCCTTGCGGAACTTGATCAGCATCGCGGTAAAGGCCTGGAACTCGTGGTCCGCATTGTCCCAGTCGATCCAGCTGGTCTCGTTGTCCTGGCAATAGGCGTTGTTGTTGCCGCCCTGGCTGTGGCCCATCTCGTCGCCCGCAAGAATCATCGGCGTGCCCTGACTCATCAACAGGGTGGCCATGATCGCCCGCTTGCGGCGGTCGCGGGCGGCGCGGATGTCGGGGTCGTCGGTCGGACCTTCCCAGCCGAAATTGTCCGAATAGTTCTCGGAATGGCCATCCCGGTTGTCTTCGCCATTGGCGCTGTTGTGCTTGCCGTTGAAGCTGACCACGTCTTCCAGCGTGAAGCCGTCGTGCGCGGTGACCAGGTTGACCGAGGCGGTGGCGGGCCGGCCGGAATGGTCGAACTCGGCGGCAGACCCCGTCAGACGGCCGGCCAGATCGGGGGCACGCCCCGGATCGCCGCGCCAGAACCGGCGCACCCCGTCGCGGAACCGGTCGTTCCATTCGTGAAACGGCGGCGGGAACCCGCCCAGCCGATAGCCGCCCGGGCCGATATCCCAGGGCTCGGCGATCAGCTTGACCTGGGTCAGCACCGGATCCTGCCGGATCGCATCGAAGAACGACGCGCCGGAATCAAAGCCGTAATCCGTGCGTCCCAGCGTCGAACACAGGTCGAACCGGAAGCCGTCCACATGCATCACCTGCACCCAGTAGCGCAGGCTGTCCATCACCAGCCGCAGCACCATCGGATGGTCGAGGTTCAGCGTGTTGCCGGTGCCGGTGTCGTTGATGTAGTACCGCTTGTCCTGCAGCAGCCGGTAATAACTGCGGTTGTCGAGCCCGCGGAAGGACAGCGTCGGGCCAAGCTCGTTGCCCTCGCAGGTGTGGTTGTAGACCACGTCGAGGATGACCTCGATGCCGGCATGGTGCAGGCGGGCGACCATCTGCTGGAACTCGCTGATCCGGTCTTCGGACAGGTACCGCGGATCGGGCGCGAAGAACCCCAGCGTCTGGTATCCCCAGTAGTTGGTCAGCCCCTTGTCATAGAGAAACCGGTCGGTCAGGAACGACTGCACCGGCAGCAGTTCGATCGCCGTGATCCCGAGCTTGGTGAAATAATCCAGCATCGCATCGTTGGCGATGCCAAGGAACGTGCCCTCGGGTGCCACGTCCGGATGCAGCTTGGTCAGCCCCTTGACGTGCGCCTCGTAGATCACGCTCTCGGCGACGGGTGTGCGCGGCGGGTGGTCATAGCCCCACGAGAACGCCGTGTCCTCGACCACGCATCGCGGCATGTAGGGGGCGCTGTCACGGGTGTCGAACGACAGGTCCCGCGCGTTCGACCCGATCTGATAGCCCATGACCGCATCGTGCCAGACCGGCATGCCGGTCAGCCGTTTCGCATAGGGGTCGAGCAGCAGCTTGTTGGGGTTGAACCGGTGCCCGATGTCGGGGCGATAGGGTCCGTGGGCGCGCAGGGCGTAATACTGCCCCGGCCGCAGGCCCGAGACATAACCGTACCAGACATCCCCGTCCCGCTCGGGCAGGCGCAGGCGCTGTGTCTCGGTCTTGCCATCGGACGAGAACAGGCACACTTCCATCGATGTGGCGTTTTCGGAGAAGACCCCGAAATTTACGCCGTCGCCATCGAAGGTTGCCCCAAGCGGGTTAGGCCGCCCGGCGGACATGACATATTCGGGATGTCTCAACAGCACCTCACGGAGTTTTGGCAGCTTCCGCATAAAGCGCGGCATAGGCGGCAGCAGAAACGTCCCAGCCCACCGGATGCTTCATGGCGGCCTGCTGCATCCGTGTCCAGACCTCTGGCTCGGAATAGACGGTGCAGAGCTGGGCAATGGCGCCTCGCAATGCATCGCTGTTGCCGGAGCGGAACTGAATCCCGGTGGCGGCCCCCGCAAGCCGGGTTGCCACGGTCAGCGGGATCACGGTGTCGACCAGCCCGCCGGTCGTCGCGACGACGGGGATCGTGCCATAGCGCAGCCCGTAAAGCTGTGTCAGGCCGCAAGGTTCGAACCGCGACGGCACCAGGATCGCATCGCCCCCGGCGATGATCCGGTGTGACATCGGTTCGTCATAGCCGATCCGCACCGCGACACGGCCGGGGTTTGCTGCCGCCGCCGCGAGATATCCCTGTTCGAGCGCGGGATCGCCCGAGCCCAGCAGCACCAGTTGGCCGCCGCGATCCAGCAGCTCCGGCAGCGCATCGAGCAGCAGGTCGAGCCCCTTCTGTTCGGTCAGCCGCGAGACCACCACGCAGATCGGCCCCTGATCGGGCAGCAGCCCGAATTCCGCGACCAGTGCGGCCCGCGCCCTCGTCTTGGTGCGCGGGGACTTGAAAGTCTCGATTGCCGGGTCGGTCGCGGGATCCCAGACATCGGTGTCGATGCCGTTCAGGATGCCGCTGAAATCGGCACCCCGCGCCCGCAGCGCCCCGTCAAAGCCCATGCCGAACTCGGGCGTCATCAGTTCCTGGCCATAGGTCGGCGAGACCGTGTTGACCTTGTCGGAATAGGCGATGCCGGCCTTCAGCGCGCTGATCCGGCCAAAGAACTCGAAGCCGCCGGGGTTGTAGCCCTCGGCCGGCAGGCGAAGCCAGCCCAGCCTGTCGGCGCCGACCGAGCCGGTGAAGGCGATATTGTGGATCGTCAGCACCGAACCGACGCTTTGCGCGCCGCCCAGCCGCTGCAGATAGACCGCGGCAAACCCGCCCTGCCAGTCGTGCGCCTGCAGCACATCGGGCTTCCAGCCCGCGGCGCCATAGGTACAGAGCTGCGCCGCCACCCAGTCGAGCGCCGCGAACCGGTCGGCATTGTCCCACCAGTCGAACCCGTCGGGCGCGGCATAGGGCCCGCCCTCGCGATAGAACAGGTGCGCGGCATCGAGCACATAGACATCGAGCCCAGCCGCCGTCCCGTGCAGAACCTGTGCCGGGCCGCCGAACAGGTTGCTGTCGGTCATCACCTGGGTGCCGCCTTCCAGCGCGTCATGCACCGCCGGATAGCCCGGCAGCAAGGTGCGCATCTCGACCCCCTGCCGCGCCAGCGCGCCGGGCAGGGCGCCCGCCACATCGGCAAGCCCGCCGGTCTTGATCAGCGGTGCGCATTCAGACGCGACCGAGAGTACCTTCATGAGAGCGCCGCCGCCCGCCGATCGAGCATTGCCTGGGTAATCAGCGTGACCCCGCCCGATGACACCCGGAACCAGCGTGCATCCTCTTCGGGATCCTCGCCCACGACCAGCCGTTCGGGAATGATCACCCCGCGGTCGATCACGACGTTCTTCAACTGGGCATACCGGTTGATCGTGGCGTAGGGCAGGATCACCGCATGGTCGAGCACCGCATAGGAATTGGTGCGCACCATGGTGAACATCAGCGAATTGCGCACCTCGGTCCCCGACACGATGCAACCGCCCGAGATCATCGACGATACGGCCGTCCCGCGCCGGCCTTCCTCGTCATGGATGAACTTTGCCGGCGGTACCGACTCGGAATAGGTCCAGATCGGCCAGGTGTGATCCCACAGGTCGAGATCGGGCACGAAATCGGTCAGGTCGATATTCGCCTTCCAGAAGGCGTCGATGGTGCCGACGTCGCGCCAGTAGGCCGGGGCCTCGGGCGTCGACTTCACGCAGCTGTCGGTGAAACGGTGCGCCACCGCCTTGCCGCCCTTGACGATCATCGGGATCAGGTCGGTGCCGAAATCGTGGCTCGAATTGGGGTCCTCGGCATCCTTGCGCAGCAGTTCGCGCAGGAAGGGCCAGGAAAAGACATAGATCCCCATGGATGCCAGCGTCATATCGGGGTCATCGGGGGTCCCCGGAGGATCGGCCGGCTTTTCGATGAAGGCGATGATCCGCCCGGTCTCGTCCACGTCCATGACGCCAAAGGCACTGGCCTCTTCGCGCGGCACGGTCAGGCAGCCGATGGTGACATCGGCCCCGCTGTCCACGTGCTGCTCGAGCATCATTTCATAGTCCATCTTGTAGATATGGTCGCCCGCCAGAACCAGCAGGTAGTCGATCTCGTAGCCATCGATGATGTCGATGTTCTGGCTGACCGCGTCGGCAGTGCCCCGGTACCACCTGTCATCGACCCGCTGCGAGGCGGGCAGGATGTCGAGGAACTCGTTGCGTTCGGACCGGAAGAAGTTCCAGCCGCGCTGGCAATGGCGGATCAGCGAATGCGCCTTGTACTGGGTCGCCACCGCCATCTTGCGGATGCCGGAATTGAGCGCGTTCGACAGGGCGAAGTCGACGATCCGCGTCTTGCCCCCGAAATAGACCGCGGGCTTTGCGCGGGTATCGGTCAGTTCCTTCAACCGGCTGCCGCGTCCGCCAGCCAGGACGAAGGCCATGGTCCGGCCAGACAGCCGCGTGTGAACGAGTGCTGGTTTCATATGGGGTTTCTCCTCTCCTCGGCGCCGGACTGTCACTCCCCTTCACAGGCCAGCATGAGTGTGCTCAACGGCGGCAGGGTCACGCACGCCGAATGGGACTGACCCATCCAGGGAATGTCCTCTGCGACGATCCCGCTGCCGTTGCCACGTCCCTGTCCATCGTATTTGGTATCGTCGGTGTTGATCAATTCGCGCCAGCGGCCGCCCCGGGGCAGGCCCAGGCGATAGCTGTTGCGCTCGATCGGGGTCATGTTGCAGGCCACGACCACTTCGCCGTCCTTCGGTTTGCCGCGACGCACCCAGGCATAGACCGAATTGTCGGTGTCGTTCGATTCGAGCCACTCGAAGCCGCCTGGCTCGCAATCCTTGACATAAAGCGCCGGCGTCGCGCGATAGAGCAGGTTCAGGTCGCGCACCAGCGACTGCACCCCGGCGTGGGTCCGGTATTCGGCCGCGGCCCAGTCGATCTGGCCATTGTGGTTCCACTCCGACCACTGGGCGATCTCGCAGCCCATGAACAGCAGCTTCTTGCCGGGATGACCCCACATGAAGCCGTAATAGGCGCGCAGGTTGGCGAACTTCTCGCCCTCGAGCCCCGGCATCTTGGTGAGCATGCTGCCCTTGCCGTGCACCACCTCGTCATGGCTGATCGGCAGGATGAAGTTCTCGCTGAAGGCATAGTGGATGCCGAAGGTCATCTGATGATGGTGGTGCTGGCGGTGGATCGGATCGCGCTCGATGTAATCGAGCGTATCGTTCATCCACCCCATGTTCCACTTGAACCCAAAGCCGAGCCCGCCGGCATCGACGGGCTTCGACACGCCCGGAAAACTCGTGCTTTCCTCGGCCGCGGTCATGATGCCCGGTACCTGACCGTAGCAGATCGAGTTGGTCCGCTGCAGCATCGAGATCGCTTCGTAGTTCTCGCGACCGCCATCCCTGTTGGGAATCCACTGGCCGTCCTCGCGGGAATAGTCGCGATAGAGCATCGAGGCGACCGCATCCACGCGCAGACCGTCGATATGGTATTCCTCGAGCCAGTAGAGCGCGTTCGAGATCAGGAAGTTCGCAACCTCGGTGCGGCCGTAGTTGTAGATCAGCGTGTTCCAGTCGCGGTGGAACCCCTCGCGCGGATCGGCATGTTCGTAGAGCGCCGTGCCGTCGAACTGCGCCAACCCGTGCACGTCGGTCGGAAAATGCCCCGGCACCCAGTCGAGGATCACCCCCAGACCGGCCTCGTGGGCGGCGTCGATCAGGTCGCGGAATTCGTGCGGCGGCCCGTGCCGAATCGTCGGCGCGAACAGTCCGATCGGCTGATAGCCCCAGGAGCCATCGAACGGAAATTCGCTGAGCGGCAGGAACTCCAGATGGGTGAAACCCATGTCCTTGGCATAGGCGACCAGCTCGACCGCCGCTTCCTTGTAGGACAGCGGTCGATTTCCGTCTTCCGGCAGGCGCTTCCACGACCCCAGATGCACTTCGTAGATCGAGATCGGTGCGTCAAAGCGGTTCTTGGCGGCGCGCTCGTGCATCCAGTTGTCGTCGTGCCAGCCATAGCCGCGGATGTCGCGCACGACGCTCGCGGTCTCGGGCGGATGCTGCGAGCCGAAGCCGACCGGATCGGATTTCAGCGCCATCAACTGGCCCTGCGCGCCGATGATCTCGTATTTGTAGGCCGCACCCTCGGCAATGCCGGGGATGAAGATCTCCCACACGCCGGTCGCCCCGCGCAGCCGCATCGGCGAGCGCCGTCCGTCCCAGGAATTGTAGTCGCAGACCACCGACACGCGCTGTGCGTTCGGCGCCCAGACCGCGAAATGCGTGCCCTCCACGCCCTCGTGTTGCATCACGTGGGCGCCGAGAACGGTCCAGATCCGCTGGTGCGTGCCTTCGGCAAGCAGGTATTCGTCGATCTCGCCGATCACCGGGCCAAAGCGATAGGGATCGTCGTTCTCCCAGCTCTGGCCGGCCGCCGAGGTGCCGCGCAACAGATAGGGGACGCGCGCCGGTATCTCGCCGCAGAACACCCCGTGCGCGCCGCGCACCGGGGTCAACGGCCAGGCGGTGCCATCGATCATGGCATCCATCGACACCGCTCCCGGATCGAAGGTCGTGACCCAGATCTTGCCCGCCGAGTCGTGGGGGCCGAGGATCGCAAAGGGATCACGCAGAGCGCCTGCGGCAATCTGCTGAGCCGATTCCGGGGAGAGGGGCAATTGCGGGTACAGAGCAGGTGTGTCGGTCATGTACACAGGCTACTCTTTCGTGGTCAGGCCGCAAGCCCGGCGTCTGTTCCTATTGTGCGGCGTCTTCGCCCGTTGATGCCGCCTCGGCCTTCCAGATGTCGGCCATGTAGCCGCGGATTGTCCGGTCCGACGAGAAATACCCCGAACGCGCGGTGTTCAGCGCCGCCATCCGGCCCCATTTCGCGGTGTCCAGGAAGACCCCGTCGATTTCGCGCTGGGTGCGGTAGTAATCGGTGAAATCCGAGCAGACCATGAAATAGTCGTGGTGAGTCAGGTTGTCGACGATGCCGTGATAGCGGCCCGGCTCCTCGGCGCTGAACCGGCCCGAGCGGATCGCCTCGATCGCCCGGCCGAGCCGTTCGTCGGCGGCGATCGCCTCGGCCGCGTGGCCCCCGACCTGGCGCCGTGTCATCACCTCTTCGGCGGTCATCCCGAACAAGAAGAAGTTTTCGGCGCCCACGCATTCGCGGATTTCGACATTGGCGCCGTCGAGCGTGCCGACCGTCAGCGCGCCGTTCAGCGTCAGCTTCATGTTGCCGGTGCCCGACGCCTCCTTGCCCGCCGTCGAGATCTGTTCGCTGAGATCTGCAGCCGGGATCAACCGTTCGGCAAGGCTGACGTTGTAGTTCGGCGGATAGACCACCTTCAGATAGCGGCTGGTCAGCGGGTCGCTGTTCAGCACGCGGGCGACGTCGTTGACCAGCCGGATGATGTCCTTGGCAAAGAAGTATCCCGGCGCCGCCTTGCCGCCGAATATCTTGACCCGCGGCGTCCAGCCGGCGTTCGGGTTGTCGCGGATCGCCTGCCAGTGGGCGATGGTCTCCAGCACGTTCAGGTGCTGGCGCTTGTATTCGTGGATCCGCTTGATCTGGATGTCGAAGATCGCATCGGGATCGACGCTGATCTGCAGCTTCTCGGCGATCCACGAGGTCAGCTCGACCTTGTTGGCGCGCTTGGCGGCCATGTAGCGGTCGACAAAGCCCGCATCCTCGACGAAAGGCTCGAGCTTCTCCAGCTGGTCCAGATCGTCGATCCAGCCCTCGCCGATTGCCTCGGTGATCAGCCCCGACAGGCGCGGGTTGCACGACAGCAGCCAGCGCCGCGGCGTCACCCCGTTGGTCTCGTTCACGATCCGCTTCGGATGCAGGTTGTGCAGGTCCTTGAACACCGTGGTTTTCATCAGGTCGGTATGCAGCGCCGAGACCCCGTTGACGTTGTGCGCCATGATGAAGCTCAACTCGCCCATCTTGACCTGGCCGTGTTCCAGCACCCGCACGTTCTGGCTGCCGGTCTCGCGCTTGTGCAACTCGTCGATCCGGCCGATCAGTTGCAGATGCCGCGGCAGCAGCCGGCCCATCAGCCCCTCCGACCAGCGCTCCAGCGCTTCGGGCAGCAGGGTGTGGTTGGTGTAGGACAGCGTCGCCTGGGCGATCCGAACCGCCTCTTCAAAGGTCATCCCGCGTTCGTCGTGCAGGATCCGCACCAGTTCGGGACCCGCAATCGCCGGATGGGTGTCGTTCATCTGGATCGCGGCCTTCTTCGGCAGCTGTTTCAGATCGGTGTATTCGCTTTCGAACCGGCGCAGGATGTCGCGCAGCGAGGCCGAGGTGAAGAAGAACTCCTGCTTCAGCCGCAGTTCCTTGCCCTGTTCGGTGGTGTCGTCGGGATAGAGCACCCGGCTCAGCGTCCGCGCCAGAGCCTCGGGTTCGGCGGCCGCCGCATAGTCGCCGCGGTTGAACCGCTGCAGGTCGAACCCGTGCATCGGCCGCGCCTCCCACAGGCGCAGCGTGTTGGCCCAGCGGCCGTCCCAGCCGATGATCGGCGTGTCGTGGCCCATGGCGATCAGCATTTCCGACGGATACCAGTTGGCCCGGCTGCCGATCTCCTGCACATGGCCGCCAAAGCCGATGTCGATCGACACCTCGGGGCGCTCGAACTCCCAGGCGTGGCGCTGGTTCAGCCAGTCCTCGGGTTCCTCGACCTGGCGGCCGTTCTCGAACCGCTGCCGGAACAGCCCGTTCTCATAGCGGATGCCATAGCCCATGGCCGGGCAGCCGATGGTTGCCATCGATTCCATGAAACACGCGGCCAGACGCCCGAGCCCGCCATTGCCAAGCGCTGCGTCGGGTTCGTCCTCCAGCAGTTCGCGATAGTCGATCTTCAGTTCCGTCAGCGCATCGATTGCCGCTTCTTCCAGCCGCATATTGATGATCGCGTCCTTCAGGAGCCGGCCGATCAGGAATTCCATCGACAGGTAATAGACCCGCTTCAGGCCGCCGCCATAGCTGCGCCGCGTTGCGGCAAACCAGCTGTCGACGATCTGGTCGCGCACCGCAAAGGACAGCGCCATGCGCCAGTCATAGGTCTTGGCATGACCGGCGTCCTTGCCAAGCGTATAGACCAGATGGTGCAGGATCGCGTCTTTCATTTCGGCTGGTGTCATGTCGGGAAACCTCGTTTCAGCCACGGGGAGGAGGGCGCGGCGCATTTCACCCCGGTTATTCCCGAGCCCGCAGGGGCACGCAAGCCCCCGCCGGTCGGGGGCATCGATACGGATCGACGCGGCAGTGCAGCAATCGGGTAGCGCCGGTCGGCTGGGCAGGGTGTGACGCAGTCTGCCCGCGAAACGGGCAGGCCAGGGATGGCCGCGCAGGTGCCTGCAAACATTCCGAAAAATGGCGGCGAATGCGGGGTCGGAGGAGCGATCCGTGGCGACGTCGGCCGCCCGCCCGGTGCAGGATCGCCTGAAATGGGGCAGGAAACGGGTGCCCCCGATAGCCATCAAAAGATGGAATTTCCGCCGAAAATCCCGAGCTGTCCGGCCAGCAATGCTGCGTCAGCCGCGTATTGCGATCGCTCAGGCAGCCGGTCAGGCCGTGCAGTCGGGCGGAAGTTTCAATTGCCGGAGGGACCATTCCTGCGCAACAATCGGGGGCTTTCACGGGTCTTGGAACGGTTGCGCGCCTTGGCAGGTCCGCATCGAGATCCCAAAAGGGGAGGCGTGATGTTGCCACGGAAAATGCGCCTGACGGAAGAGCTGGTCGCCCTCGTGCCGCCGCATGACGGCAAGAGCGGCGGTCTGGCGGGGCGCGGCGACCTGCCTTCGGACGCAGATTATGCCGGTGCGGTGGCAGACCTGCTGGCGGGGGCGCCGGCGTCGGGGGATGTCTGGATCTTTGCCTATGGCTCGCTGATCTGGGAGCCCGGTTTCGACTTTGTCGAAGAACGGCCTGGCACGATCTCGGGGTGGCGGCGGTCCTTCTGTGTGGGTTGGGTGCGGATCTATCGCGGCACGCCGGAACGGCCCGGGGTCATGCTGGCGCTCGACCGGGGCGGGTCCTGCCGCGGCGTGGTCTATCGCCTCGCGCCCGAAACGATGGAACAGAACCTGACGGCCATCGTTCGGCGGGAACATCCGGTGCGCTGGAAGAGCCTGCACATGCGCTGGGTCAACGCCCGCACCGATGCCGGAACGGTCCGGGCGCTCGTGGTCGTCATGGACAGATCGCACCCCGCCTATCTGCCGGACCTGACCGAAGATGTGGTTGTCGAAGCCCTGGCGACCGCGGCTGGCGAGCGCGGCTCGATGGCGGAATACCTCCGCAGCACGGTCGTGCATCTGGAGGAGCGCGGCATCCATGACCGCTATCTCTGGCGGCTGCAGGAGCGGGTGGCCGAACGGCTGGAACGCGGCGCACAGCAGAGGTGACAGGGTGGCGGGGGCCGTTCGCCCCGCCAGCCCGGAATGCGACAGGTTCTGGGCGAGTCCGGGTTCGCTGTGGGATCAGATTTCTTCGTCGAACCGTCCGTAACTTCCCAGTGCGAACACCAGCGGCGCGCCGGGGGTGTGCACCACCCGTTCGACCTGGCCCAGCACGATGGTATGATCGCCCCCCGGATAGGTCGCGAACAGCCGGCAATCGAGCCGGCTCGGGCAATCCGCAAGCAACGGCACGCCGGCCGGACCCTCGGACCAGTCGACGCCGGTGAAATCCCGCGCGTCCATGGCAAAGCGGTCCGACAGCGCCCGCTGATGAACCCCGAGCACGTGGATCGAGAAATGTTCGGCTGCGGCAAAGGCATCGTGCCGGGGCGAGGTCACCGCCGGGCACCACAGAACCAGCGGCGGATCGAGCGAGACCGAGGTGAAGGAACTTGCGGTAAACCCGAGCGGTCCCTCGTCGCTGCGGCAGGTCACCACCGTGACCCCGGTCGCAAAGGCCGCAAGTGCGGTGCGATAGGCGCGTTGTTGGCCCGGTCCGGGCATGAATGTCTGGGTCATCGCGGTTTCCTGCACTTGCCGCTCTTGTGGCGCGCTCATCTCAGGGCACGTCCTGCCCAAGCGCCGCGGCATAGAGCAGGTACCACGTCTCGCGGTCCATGGTGACCCGGAAGGCGTCGGAAAATGTCTTGATCCGTGCCAGGGTGTTGGTGCCGAGCACGGGCAGGATGCAGGCCGGATGCGCCAGCAGCCAGGCGATGGCGACCGCGGTCGGATCGACCCCGTCGCGCGCGGCGACCTCTTCGAGCGTCTCGTTCATCCGGCTCAGCCCCGAGGACAGAAGCGAGCCGCCGGCAAGCGGCGACCAGGCCATCGGCGCGACCCCGCGTTCCTGCAGGAAGGCGACATCGCCGTTGGTCAGTGGCGTGTGGGCCAGCAGGCTGATCTCGATCTGGTTGGTCACCAGCGGGTTGTCCATCGCGCTTTCCAGCAGTTGCCAGTCGTGGGGCCGGAAGTTCGAGACACCGACCGCCCGCACCTTGCCCGAGGCCACCGCCTCGTCCAGGGCGCGGCCGGTGTCGAACGGGTCCATCAGAAGGTCGGGGCGGTGGATCAGCAGCAGGTCGATCCGCTCGACCGCGAGATTGCGCAACGACCGGTCGATCGACGCAGCGATGTGCGCGGGGCTGCTGTCATAGTGGTTGACCCGCCGGTCGGCAAAGGGACCGGACTTTGCCACGATGCCGCATTTCGTGATGACCTCGATCTGCCCGCGCAGATGCGGCGCGGCCTTCAGCGCTGCGCCGAACAGTGCCTCGGTGGTATAGCGGCCATAGATGTCGGCATGATCGAAGCTGGTCACGCCCTGTTCCAGACAGGCTTCGATCTTGGCCTGGATATGGCTTGGCGAGGTGTCGCGGTCGTCTGCAAGCCGCCACATGCCATAGACGATCCGGCTGAGCTCCAGCCCGACCGTCAGTTCGACCCGTTCCATCCTGTGCACTCCCTCGTCCGGCGACCCCGCGCTCACACCACCACGCCGGGTGCATGGGGACAAGCCCCTGACGCCGGATCGATGCGGCGTTGCGACGGTTTCACCATCGGCATTTCGGCGCGACTGGACTATGGCTCTGGAAACAGGCGGCGATGTGCGGATGCCCGAGGCCACCGGTGCCGGACGGGCCCGCAGTAGGTTTCGGGGCCGGCAGCCGCCATGGCGCCTGGCGAACGAGTGCGAACAGGAGAGCGGGCATGAACGGTGCGGAAAGTCTGGTGAAGACACTGCTGGCGGGGGATGTCGATGTCTGCTTTGCCAACCCCGGCACGTCCGAGATGCACTTTGTGGCGGCCCTCGATCTGCATCCCGAGATGCGCTGTATCCTGACCCTGTTCGAGGGCGGGGCGACCGGGGCGGCGGATGGCTATTTCCGCATGACCGGGCGTCTGGCGGCGACGCTTCTGCACCTCGCACCCGGTTTCGGCAATGGCTATGCCAACCTCCACAACGCGCGCAAGGCGCACAGCGCGGTGCTGAACATCGTCGGCGACCATGCCGATTATCATCTGCGCTATGACGCGCCGCTGAAGGGCGACATTGCGGGCGTGACGCGGTCGGTCTCGCATTGGGTGCGGTCGTCCACCGATGCGGCGTCGGTCGCCTGGGACGGCGCCGACGCGATCCGTGCCGCGATGTCCGGGAACGGCCGGATCGCGACGCTGGTGCTGCCGGCCAATGCAGCCTGGGACAAGGCCAAGGGCATTGCCTCCTCGCGCGCGCCGGTGCCGCCGCAGCGCCCGAGCAAGACGCTGGTTGCCGCGGCGGCCGCGGCGCTGTGGCGCCCGGGGGCCGCGTTGTTCGTCGGCGGTGCGGCGCTTTATGGCGATCTTTCCAGGGTGGCGGGACAGATCGCCGCCCGGACCGGATGCCGGCTGATGAGCGACTACTTCGTGCCGCGGATCGAACGCGGGGCCGGCGCGGTCGATATCGAATGCCTGCACTATCCGGTGCTCGAGAACGCCGCGATCCTGAAGGATGTCTCCGAAATCGTGCTGCTGGGGGCGGGCCGGCCGGTGGCGTTCTTCGCCTATCCCGACAAGCCATCGACGCCCGAACCCGCGGGCTGCCCGATCCTCGATCTTTGTGCGCCGGACATGGATATCGCCTGGACGCTGAAGGCGCTGGCTGACTTGACCGGCGCCGAGGCTGTCGAACCGGCGCTGCTGTCGCTCGACCTGCCCGAACTGCCGCAGGGGGCGATGAGCATCGAAAATCTGGGGCAGGCCCTTGCCGCGCTGCTGCCCGAGGATGCGGTCGTGGTCAATGAGAGCGTGACCGCCGGTCAGCCGCTGGCCGACGCCACCCGCCATGCCCGGCGCCACGACTGGCTGAACAATCCCGGTGGCGCCATCGGCGAGGCGTTGCCGCTGGCGGTGGGGGCGGCGGTCGGCTGCCCGGACCGCAAGGTGGTGGTGCTGACGGGCGACGGGTCCGCCATGTACACGCTGCAGGCGCTGTGGACGATGGCGCGCGAGGAACTGGACGTGACGGTCGTGGTACTGGCGAACCGCGGCTACAAGATCCTTTGGGGCGAGCTTGCCAATGTCGGGGTCGAAAAGCCGGGCGAAACCGCGGCGCAGATGTTCGATCTGACAGACCCGGTGCTTGACTGGGTGTCGCTTGCCCGCGGGCATGGGGTGCCGGCGGCGCGGGCGGTCGACATGAGCCAGTTCATTGCCGCCTTGCGCGAAGGTCTGGACCGGCCGGGCCCCTATCTGATCGAGGCTGTCTGCTAGGCCGCGGCGTCGCGGCCCTGCGGCCCCGGGCTGTGCCGGGGCCATCGGAGGTTTGCTTGCCGCGGCCGGTTCAGCGGCGGCGGCGCACCGCGCCGAACCCCGCGAGGGCGGTTCCAAGCAGGATCGCGCCTGCAGGCAGCGGCACGGCCGGGACCAGATCGTTGATCGTATAGGCGGTGCCGGCGAAGTCGAAGACCTCGAAATTCGTCAGGTCCAGATCGCCCAGCCCGACCGCATCGCCAAAGGCGAGTGTCAGGATGCCCGCGTCGAGCGTCGCCGTGGCCAGGTTCGAGATGTCGAAGGTAAAGCTGACGGTGTCGGTGCCCTCGCCGCCGTCGAACAGGCTGTCGAAGCCGTCCGTGCCATAGGACAGGCTGGAAAAGATCAGGCTGTCGTCATCGTCGCCTAAGTCCGACAGTCCATCGACGATGGCGCCGTCGAGCAGCTCGAGCACGTCGTTGCCTTCACCGAGCAGCAGCGCGGTGCCGCCGGTGCCGCGGATCGTGCCGGCATTCAGGATCTTCTGGACAGCGACGTTGCCGACCTCGCCATTCGGGTTGCCGGCTGCGTCGAGGCCGGTCTCGACCATGATGCCCTCGACGCCTTCGATCAGGCCATAGTTCTCGACGCTGCTGTCGCCGCCCGCGTCATAGTCGATCCCGGCCGACCCCGCGACGGTGATCGAGGCGCCCGCATAGTTGATGATCGTACCGTCGTCGATGTCGATGCCGTCGCCGTCATTCCCGGTGCTGACAATCGCTCCGTAGTTGTCGATCCGGGCGCCGGTGCCGACCTGTACGCCGTCCTCGAACGCGGTGATCGTGCCCTTGTTGGTGACCCGCGCGTCATTGCCGGCCTCGAAGGCCTCGTTGCCGGAATCGATCGTGCCTTCGTTAAAAAGCCAGACGCCGTCGCCGACGGTGATCGCCTTGTCCTCGGTGTCGATCAGCCCGGAAGCGCCGTTCAGAATGCCGATCGTGCCCGATCCCTTGCCGTTGCCGGCCTGAATTCCGTCGTCGCCCGCCTCGATGGTCCCGAAGTTCTCGATGTGGAAATCGTCGGCGGCGTTGATCCCGTCCTTTGCGGCGGTGAGCTTGCCATTGTTGGTGATCGAAAGGTCTGTGCCGGTGCCGTTGTCGATGTCGCCCCAGTCGATGGCGTCCTTGCTGTCGCTGATCACCGTGCCGTCGTTGGTGATCGTGACCCCGTTGCCTTCGCCCTTCAGCGTATCGCCATTATCCTGCACGGTTGCGCCGGACTCGACCAGGATGCTCAGCCCGTCGGTGTCATCCTCGAAACCGGAACTGACGCCCGAACAGGTCACGGACAGCGCCGAGACCGAGCAGGCGAGGGCAGGGCTTGCGGCAAAGGGCAGGGTCAGAAGGGCGGCGGTGCAAAGGAGATGGCGGTTCATGATGTCCTCGTATCCGCTGGCGCGGCGGCCAGGGCAGGTTGTTGGCAGGAATGGAAAGCAGTGGTTAAGGCGGTTCCGGCACAGTTTTGTGACGAGCTTGCCGAAAAAAATGGAGCACCCCTTGGGGTGCTCCGATCGGCTATGGAAAATGGACGGATGAAACTCAGTTCAGACCCATGCAGGAGGCATAGTAGCTGACGGTCGCGGGCCAGTCCGAGAAGATGCCGACGACGCCCACGTCCTGGGCCAGCACGTCGACCAGTTCGTACATCTGGCCGTCGCTGTGAATGATGTCGTTGGTGGACAGATAGTACCAGCCACCGCCCCCGGGGGCAGACAGCGGGCCGGAGCGTTCGAGCGACCAGGTGATCAGCTTCAGGCCCGCGGCCTTGGCGGCCTTGGCATACTCGCTCGCCGCGATCTTGTCGCCGTCGGCGGTGACGAGCATGTTCATGGAGGGGGCAAGGTAGTTGACGCCCTTGGCCTTCAGATCGGCGAAATCCTCGTTCCAGGTGCTCGGGTCCTGCTCGTCGAACACGCCGTCTTCCCATTCGACCAGATAGACCGCGTTGGCGCCGTATTCCGGTTCGTTGGCGATCCAGTAGAGGATGTCGTCGAGGTTGAACGACTGCGCGAAGACGTCGGAGCCCGGGATGCCGGCGGTCTTGTATTCGTCGATCAGCTTCTGGGCATAGTCGGCCTGGGTCATGCCGTCGAACGGCATATCGACCGAGGCGCTTTTCAACTCGGGGGTAAACTTGGCCCCGAGCGACTTGAACAGCGCAATCGACTCGGCGTGGGTCATGATGGTGGTCGGCTCGACGGCATAGAGATCGGTGCGCCAGCCCGCCGTGGCGTTCATGTAGTCCGCGACATTGGTCGCGGTCTTGTCGGCGGCGTCCATCTTCGGCGTCAGCGACTTGAACTCGTCGACCGTCAGTTCCGAGGTCCGGCATTCGGCCGTCGCGGGCTGATCGCCCGAGGCCGGCGTGAAGGGCGTGACGCACGTTTCGGCCAACGGCGTGGCCAGGATGTTCGTCGTGGTGTGCAGGTCGTTCTGGGCGTGACGGCAGACGAGGGTCTTGTCCTTGGTGAAGGTCACGTCGCATTCGAGCACGCCGGCGCCCTGACGGGCGGCCGCGATATTGGCCTCGGCGGAATGCTCGGGGAATTGCATCTGTGCCCCGCGGTGGCCGATCGAGAACTGGGTGCGGTGTACCGGCTGGCCCATGCAGGCGGTCAGCTTGTCCTTGAGCGGGCCGTCTTCCATGCGGTCGACCAGATAGAGCGGGCGAACGCCCACCTCGATCACGTCGTTGGCCATGGCGGCGCCGGCAAGCAGCGCGAAGGGCAGGACTAGAGCGGCAGTTGTCTTTTTCATCTCGATCCCCGGACAGGTGTTTCGAGGCGGGTATGACGCGGGATATTGTCAGTCCGGTAAGGGATTGGTGACGGAAGGATGTGGTTTCCGTAAACCTTTCGTGACGGCGCGCTGTGCCGTCTGTCGGCTATTCTGCCGCGATGTCGAGGATCTGCGGCGCGCGGGTAAAACGGCACGCGGCGCCCTGGGCGAGATAGGTCAGCACACCGCCCGCAATCGTCATTTCGACGGCACGTGTATGGACGTTCACCGCCACCAGGTCGGCGCGGCGGCCGAAATCGAGCGTGCCGCGGTCGTGCAGGCGCAGGATTTGCGCCGGCTTCGACGAGATCATGGCCCAGGCCGCCGGCAAGTCGCGCAATCCGCTGTCGGCCAGCTTCCACGCCGCCTGCGCAAGTGCGGGATAGTAGAAGTCCGACACCAGCGCGTCGCAAAGACCCTGGGCGATCATGTCGGCGGCCCGCAGGTTGCCGGCATGGCTGCCGTCGCGGACCACATTGGGCGCGCTCAGCAAGACCGGATCGTTCATCGCCTTGGCGGCGGCGGCGGCACGGCGGCTCAGCGGAAATTCCGCGATGCTGGCGCCGATCATCGAATAGGTCTCGCGGGTCTCGCCATCGGGATCGTCGTGCGAGCCATAGCGCACGCCCAGAATGTCGAAGGCATCGGCCAGCCGGCAGAGATGGCGCGGCACCTCGCGGTCGCGCGCCTTCAGCGCGGCGATCAGCGCGGTCTGCTCGGCGCCGCTGCGTCCGGCCCGCGCGGCGTCGATCTCGGCCTCGCCCGGGCGGTCGCGGGCACGGTCGATTGCCCGTTCCAGATGGTTGTTGAAGACGACATAGCCGACGTCGTGGCGCCGGATCGCCGCCAGCATCCGGTCGGCGGTATCGATCAGATGGGTCTGGCAGCGCAACTGGATCCTGAGGTCGGTGCCCGCCTGCGCACGATAGAGCGCGTGTGCCGCCAGCACCCGTTCGGCAAAGTCCGGATCGCGCGGCCCGCCCTCCCAGGACCAGCCCTGCGCCAGCCAGGCGGTCGTCACGCCGTTGGCGGCGGCTTCGCGGTCAACGGCCGCCAGGGCAAGCCGAAGGTCGAAGTCGGCGTGCGAGTGCGGGGCGATGTGGCGTTCCAGCGTGTCGCTGTGCAGATCGATGATCCCGGGCAGCAGCAGATAGCCGTGCATGTCGACCTCGGGCAGCGGACCCTTGGTGATCCGGCCATCGGCAATGGCCAGGGAACGACGCTGCAATTCGCCGTCGCGCAGGATCTGGGCGCCGGTGAAGCGCATGGGCGGAAGCAGCTTGTGCATCGCGGTCTCGGGATTGTCTCGACTGACAGTGTTTGCTGTGGATAGCTCGCAACTGTATCGGCCGTGTGACAACAAGTTGCCGCAGGATCACAGTCGATTGACCGAAGGGCATTCGCGCAGCGCTGGCTGCCGTGACAGGCCCCGAGCCTGCCGCCTTCCGGACCGGACTGGGCCGGGCGCAGCCCGCGCCGCGCAGCGGCGCCATCGCCGCGCGGGTCCCCGCCCGGCGGCAAGGCCCGGCCGGGGATCAGCCCATGCGTTCCGAGGCATAGCTTCCGGGGCTGGCCGGAAACACCACCGTCTTGTGCCCGTTCACGAACACCCGGTGGTGGATATGGGCATGGATCGCGCGCGCCAGCACCAGGCATTCCACGTCGCGCCCGATCGAGACATAGTCGGCCGCAGACTGGGCATGGGTCACCCGGACCGTGTCCTGTTCGATGATCGGCCCCTCGTCGAGGTCTGCGGTGACATAATGCGAGGTCGCCCCGATCAGCTTCACCCCCCGCTCATAGGCCTGACGATAGGGGTTCGCGCCCTTGAAGCTTGGCAGGAAGGAGTGGTGGATGTTGATCAGCCGCCCCGACATCGCCTTGCACATCTGTTCCGACAGAACCTGCATATAGCGGGCGAGCACCACAAGTTCGGCGCCGGTCTCCTCGATGATCGCCATTTGCTGGGCCTCGGCCGCGGCCTTGGTGGCCTTGGTGATCTTGACATAGAAGAACGGAATGTCGTGGTTCACGACCAGTTTCTGGTATTCCAGATGGTTCGACACCACGCCGACGATGTCGATCGGCAGCGCCCCGATCCGCCAACGATAGAGCAGGTCGTTCAGGCAGTGGCCGAAGTGCGAGACCATGATCAGGACCTTCATCTTCTGCGTCATGTCGTGGAAGGCAAAGTCCATACCGAACCGTTCGGCGATGGCGGCAAACTCATGGCTCAGTTCGTCGGGCGTGCGGCCCTCCTCGCTGCCAAAGCCGACGCGCATGAAGAAGCGGTTGGTCTCCTGATCGTCGAACTGGTGGGAATCCGTGATGTTGCAGCCATGATCGGAGAGAAAGGTCGAGATCGCGGCCACGATCCCGCGGGTCGTGGAGCAGGTGACGGTCAGGGCGAAGGTCGTCATTGGGTGTCCGGGGCAGGTTCAGGGTGGCGCATCTTTGCCCCGTAAGGCGCCGGGCCAAAACCCCAAAAGCACCGCAAGCGTGTCGCGACCAGTGTCGCGGCGCCAGGCAGCCGGCGCCTTCATTCCGATCCGCGCCGCAGATTTCCGATCCGCGCAGGGCGGCGTGCCTTCCGCGTCCGACGCAACAGTCAGGTCCCGGGACCGGCCGCAGCCCGCGCCGTGGCGTGGTGCGCGGTCATCCGAGCCCGCCGAACCATGCGCCGACATATCCGGCAAACAGGGACGGATCCTCGATGTTCATGGAGTGGCCGACGCCCGGCACCTGCACCAACCGGCAATCGGGCATCTCGGCCGCCATGCGCTTCATGTCCGCCAGCGGAATGATCCGGTCGAGCGCGCCCAGCAACACGAGATGGGGATGGGCGATCTCGGCCATCCGGCGGACAAGCTCGCCGCTGGCATGTTCCTTCGTCAGATTGATCGGGGTGCCGACCAGCACACCCTCGGATACGCCGAGTGCCTGATCGACGCAGGCCTCGAACAGCGCCGCCTCGGGGCTGTCGGGCAGTGCATATTCGGGCCGCTGGCCGGGGACGAGGGTTTCGGGCCGGAACAGGGTCGGCGCCGCGGTGCTGCCCAGCACGGTCCGCATCAACTCGCGATCCTGTCCCATGGCGCGGAAGATCTCGATGGTCCCGGACGCGAATGGCAGGCCCATCGGAGCCACGGGGTCAAGCGCCAGCACCCGGCCAAAGCGCGCGGGCTTTTCCAGCAGCATGCGGGTCGAGATGATGCCGCCGGTCGAATGCGTGAGAAGGTGGCAGAACGGAATGTCGAGCGCATCGAGCGCCGCCAGCATGTCCTCGGCGTGGCGGGCAATGGCATAATCGGCACAATCCTCGCCCGCCGGCGGCCGGTCGCTGTCGCCACAGCCGCGCCAGTCGATTCCGACCACGCGCAGGTCGGCCGGGAAATGCGGCGCGGCCAGGCTGATCCAGTCCTTGCTGGCAAGATTGCCGTGGATGAACACCACGGTCACCGGCCCGTCGCCCCAGATCCGAAGCCCCAGCCTCAGCCCGCCAATGTCCACCTGTGTCACGTGCCCCTCCGCCGAACCCGGTGTGATATGCTTGCCGGCAGGATGGCTGCCGGGCGGCCGCAGGTCCAGCGATTCCGGGGCTTTGGGCGGTGCAATGCCGATCGGCGCTGTCTTCCGATCGGCGCTTGCGTTAGAACACCGCGAACGTGGCAATGTCCGGTGCGGACGGGAGGGCTCGGAATGGTCTCAGCGCTTTCTCTCATTGATCGGCCGCGGCTGTGACCCCCGAGGCGCGGGTTGCCGCGGCGGCCGGGATCCTCGACAGCTATCTCGCCGGAGAACCGGCGGAAAAGGTGCTGACCACCTGGGCGCGGCACAGCCGCTTTGCGGGGTCGAGCGACCGTGCTGCCCTGCGCGATCTGGTCTACGATGCAATCCGCCAGCGCCGCTCGGCCGCGGCGCTTGGCGGGGCCGAAACCGGGCGTGGCCTGATGATCGGGCTGCTCAGGGCGCGCGGCGCGGCGCCCGAGGCGCTTCTGACCGGGATAGGCCATGCGCTTGCCCCGCTGACTGCCGCCGAGGCGGATCATGTGGCGCAGATGACCGAGGCCGAGGCGCTCGATTGCCCCGACTGGATCGTGCCCGATCTGCGCGGCAGCCTCGGAGAGGATTTCGACGCGGTGATGGCGCTGTTCCAGAGCCGGGCCGAGGTGTTTTTGCGCGTCAACACCGCCCGCGGCGACCGCGAGGCGGCGCAGGCGGCGCTTGCCCGCGACGGCGTCGAGGCCGAGCCACATGCGCTGGCCGATACCGCGTTGCGCGTCACCGCGGGTGCGCGACGGGTACAGGGATCGGCCGCCTGGCGCGACGGGCTGGTCGAGTTGCAGGACGCCGCGTCGCAGGCGGTCTGTGCGGCGATCCCGCTGCCCGGACCCGGCGCGGCGATCCTCGATTATTGCGCCGGCGGTGGCGGCAAGGCGCTGGCGCTTGCGGCTCGCTCGGGGCAGCCGATACGCGCCCATGACATCGACCCCGGGCGAATGCGCGATCTGCCCGAGCGCGCCCGGCGGGCCGGCGCCGATATCCGGGTTCTCGCCCCGCATGAGGCCGCGCAACAGGGACCTTACGCGCTGGTCGTGGCCGACGTGCCCTGTTCCGGCAGCGGCGCCTGGCGGCGGCAGGCGGAGGCGCGCTGGCGGCTGACGCGCGAGCGGCTCGATGAACTGGCCGGGCTGCAGCATCAGGTCCTTGCGCAGGCGGCGGCGCTGACGGCGCCGGGCGGAGCGCTTGCCTATGCCACCTGTTCGGTGCTGCGCCAGGAGAACGAGGATCAGGCGGATCGGTTCCTTTCCGAGCATCCCGGGTGGCAGGAGGAAAGCCGCCTGCGGCTGTCCCCGCTGGCCGGCGGCGACGGCTTCTTCTTGGCGGTTTTCCGCAGGAAATCCGTGGGATGATCCAGAATCCGCCGGATGAAACGGAGTTTAAGCGGCGGTTAACGATTTCTCGGCGCAATGGCCGCACCCGAGTCGCAACGGAGGAAAACGTGTCGAGTTCTGCCATGGCGTCTAACCCGGCAATTCGGCTGGCCGAAGCCTATGGCGGGCGGCTGCCCCACCTGATTGCCGGGGCTCTGGTCCTGTTCTGCGCGGCGATTCTGGTCGAGGGCGAGGTGTCAAGGTGGATGCTGCGCTCTGCCGGCGCGGCACTGGCGTCGCTGGCGGTAATCATCTCCTGGGCGACGCGACGCATGACGGCGCGGCAGCGCGCGATCGGCGGGTCGATCGAGACCTTCATGGAAAACGACACCAGCCCGAGCTTTTCGACCGATGGCGAGGGGCGAATTCTGGTGCGAAACCGTGCCGCCACGGCCCGGTTCGGCGCCAGCGACGGTGATACCCTGGCGCGGGTCCTGCGCGATCTGTTCGCCAATCCGGCCGCGGTCCTCGCTCGGCTGCAGAACATGGTCGAAGCCGGTGGCGCAGGGCGCGAGGATCTTCATACCCCTCAGGGTCATGCGCGCCTGTCGGTGCACCAGATCGGCCGCGACCGGTTTCTGTGGCGGCTTGAGGACCTGAGCGATACCGACGGGTCCGAAGACACCGCGGCCGAGTTGCGCCTGCCGATGCTGACGACGAACCGCAGCGGCGCGATCCTGTCGATGAACGGTGCGATGCGGTCCTTCCTCGGACGCCCTGCGAAGACGCTCGACCAGGTGTTCCGCGACCTCCCGCTGGTCTCGGACCGGGTGATCGATGTGGTGACCGCCGAGGGTGAGCGGCGTGTGCGCGCGATTGCCCTCGACGACGCCGGCGGGCGCCGCGAGGTCTTTGTGGTCCCGCTCGATGGACTGGCGGCGACCGCAGACCCTGCGCCGACCGATGCCAGCCTCGACGGGCTTCCGGTGGCCTTGTTGCGGCTGAGCCGCGAAGGATGCCTGGAGGCAGCGAACCGGCAGGCGCGGGCGCTTCTTGGACCGGCGGCGACGCCGGGGCGCGAATTGCATACCATCGTCGAAGGGCTTGGCCGTTCGGTGACCGACTGGCTGGGCGAGGCAGCCGCCGGGCGCGGCCTCGGCCGGCCGGAATTCGTGCGCGCCAGCACCGGCGACAAGGAGCTCTATCTTCAATTCACCCTCGGCCGGGTGGTCGAAGACGGCGAGATCCATCTGGTGGCGGTGCTGAACGATGCCACCGAGCTCAAGACGCTCGAGGCCCAGTTCGTGCAGAGCCAGAAGATGCAGGCGATCGGCCAGCTTGCGGGCGGCGTGGCGCATGACTTCAACAATCTGCTGACGGCGATCTCGGGGCATTGCGACCTGCTGATGCTGCGGCACGACCAGGGTGACCCCGATTATGGCGATCTGGTGCAGATCAACCAGAACGCCAATCGTGCGGCGAGCCTCGTTGGCCAGCTTCTGGCGTTTTCGCGCAAGCAGAACCTGCAGCCCGAGGTGCTCGACCTGCGCGATACGCTGTCCGACCTGACCCATCTTCTGAACCGCCTGGTGGGCGAGAAGGTGACGCTGACGCTGACGCACGATCCCGCGATGCGACCGATCCGGGCCGACAAACGCCAGCTCGAGCAGGTGATGATGAACCTCGTGGTCAACGCCCGCGACGCCATGCCCGACGGCGGCCAGATCCGGATCGCGACCGAGGCCGTGCGGATCACCGAGACGCTGGTACGCGACCGCGCCAAGGTGCAGCCGGGCGATTATGCCGTGGTGCGCGTCATCGACAGGGGTGTTGGCATTCCCGTCGACAAGCTGACCAAGATCTTCGAGCCGTTCTTCACCACCAAGCGCACCGGCGAGGGCACGGGGCTGGGGCTGTCGACGGCCTACGGCATCGTCAAGCAGACCGGCGGCTATATCTTCGTCGACTCGGTGGTGGGCGAAGGGACGACGTTCTCTCTCTATTTCCCCGCCTACGAGACGCCGGCGAGCGTCGTTGCGGCGGCCACGGTGGCGGCGAAGGCCCAGTCCTTCCATCAGGGCGAGGGCGTTGTCCTGCTGGTCGAGGACGAGGCGCCGGTCAGGGCCTTTGCCTCGCGCGCGCTGCGCCTGCGCGGCTATACCGTGCTCGAGGCCGAGAATGCGGAAGAGGCGCTGCGCATACTGGAAGACGATGACCTGGCGGTCGACGTCTTTGTCACAGACGTGGTGATGCCGGGCATCGACGGGCCGACCTGGGTCCGGATGGCACTGGAAAAACGCCCCGATACAAGGGTGGTCTTCGTGTCGGGCTATGCCGAGGAGAGTTTCTCGAACGAACAGGCGCGGATCCCGAACTCGGTCTTCCTGCCGAAGCCGTTCTCGCTCAACGAACTGACGGCCACGGTGCGCGACCAGATCCAATAGCTGTCGCCGGTCCAGCCGAAGACAGCCATTCACCACTCCTTAACCACTCGCCGGCAAGGTTGATTTCACACGAATTTACTTGAAATGTTCTCCTTTTGACCTCATAGAGGGTGAGAACAAGAGGCGAACATGAGCGGTCATTGCCGCCGCGCGCGGCCTGTGAAATAAGGACGGAAATAATGGCGACGGCGAACCTTCTGGATATGGCTGACAAGCGACCCACCGACAAAGAGAAGGCGCTCGACTCGGCGCTGGCGCAGATCGAACGGCAGTTCGGCAAGGGCTCGATCATGCGGCTGGGCAGCGACAATCCGGTGGCCGAGATCGAGTCGACCTCGACCGGCTCGCTCGGGCTCGATATCGCGCTTGGCATCGGCGGCCTGCCCAAAGGACGGATCATCGAGATCTATGGCCCCGAAAGCTCGGGCAAGACGACGCTGACGCTGCACTGCATTGCCGAAGAACAGAAAAAGGGCGGGGTCTGCGCCTTTGTCGATGCCGAACACGCGCTTGATCCGCTCTATGCCAGGAAGCTCGGGATCGATCTTGGCGAATTGCTGATCTCGCAACCCGATACCGGCGAACAGGCGCTCGAGATCACCGACACGCTGGTCCGGTCCGGTGCGATCAGCATGGTGGTCATCGATTCTGTCGCGGCCCTTACCCCGAAGTCCGAACTCGAAGGCGATATGGGCGACAGCTCTCTTGGCGTTCACGCCCGCCTGATGAGCCAGGCCATGCGCAAGCTCACGGGTTCGATCTCGCGCTCGAACTGCATGGTGATCTTCATCAACCAGATCCGGATGAAGATCGGCGTGATGTTCGGCAGCCCCGAGACGACGACGGGCGGCAACGCGTTGAAATTCTACTCCTCGGTGCGGCTCGATATCCGCCGGATCGGCGCAATCAAGGATCGGGACGAGGTTGTCGGCAATTCCACCCGCGTCAAGGTGGTCAAGAACAAGGTTGCGCCGCCGTTCAAGCAGGTCGAATTCGACATCATGTATGGCGAGGGGATCTCGAAGACCGGCGAGTTGATCGACCTTGGCGTCAAGGCCGGCGTGGTCGAGAAATCCGGCGCCTGGTATTCCTATGGCGACGAGCGGATCGGTCAGGGCCGCGAAAATGCCAAGACCTTTCTGAAGGAAAACAAGGCCATGGCGCTCGAGATCGAGGACAAGATCCGCGCCGCCCACGGGCTTGATTTCCACATGAACGAGCACGACAGCGGCGACGAGGATGTCGTCGAGGCCTGAGGCCTTTGCCTTGAGGGCAGGGCGCGCGGCGCCGGCTGCCATGGGCTGAACCGGAAAGGGCGGGGACCGACAGGGTTCCCGCCCTTTTTCTGTCCGTCAGTCTCGCTGTCTCGCTGTCTCGCTGTCTCGTGGCGCGGGCGCGGCACGACGACGGCGGCCTCGCGCCCGCGATCCCGCACGCCATTCAGCGCAACCGCACCGCCGCAGGCGGTGCCCGGCCCAACCGGCGAGAGCGCATCTGCGATGCGCTGCTCGCGGGCGGGAGCGCCGGGGTCGCCTCTGCCTGCGCCGCACACTCCCGGTGGACACCCAAGGGACGCTCGGCTACACCTTCGCGGCCCACCGCCGGAGACCCAAATGCCCACGCTGAACGATATCCGATCCACCTATCTCGATTATTTCCGCCGCCAGGGTCACGAGGTGGTGGCAAGTTCGCCGCTCGTGCCGCGCAACGATCCCACGCTGATGTTCGCGAACTCCGGCATGGTGCAGTTCAAGAACCTGTTCACCGGGGTCGAACAGCGGGACTATACGCGCGCCACGACGGCGCAGAAATGCGTGCGCGCCGGCGGCAAGCACAACGACCTCGACAATGTCGGCTATACCAACCGGCATCACACGTTCTTCGAGATGATGGGCAACTTCTCGTTCGGGGATTACTTCAAGGATCAGGCGATTCCCTTCGCCTGGGAAGTTGTCACCAAGGAACTGGGGATCGACCCCGCGCGGCTTCTGGTGACGGTGTTTCACACCGACGACGAGGCGGCCGATCTGTGGAAGAAGGTCGCGGGCCTGCCCGACGACCGGATCATCCGCATCCCGACCAACGACAATTTCTGGCAGATGGGCCCGACCGGCCCCTGCGGTCCCTGCACCGAGATCTTCTATGATCACGGCGATCACATCTGGGGCGGCCCTCCGGGCAGTCCCGAAGAGGATGGCGATCGCTTTGTCGAGATCTGGAACCTCGTCTTCATGCAGTTCGAGCAATTCGAGGACGGCTCGCGCATCGAACTGCCGAAGAAGTCGATCGACACCGGCATGGGGATCGAACGGGTTGCGGCGCTGCTGCAGGGCACCAATGACAACTATGCGACCGATCTGATGCGGGCGCTGATCGAGGCCAGTGCCAACGCCACTTCGAGCGACCCTGACGGGCCGGGCCGCACCCATCACCGGGTGATCGCCGACCACCTGCGCTCGACCTCGTTCCTGATTGCCGACGGGGTCATGCCGTCGAACGAAGGCCGCGGCTATGTGCTGCGCCGGATCATGCGCCGCGCCATGCGCCATGCCCATCTGCTGGGCGCGCAGGATCCGCTGATGCACCGTCTGGTGCCGGAACTGGTGCGCCAGATGGGCGGCGCCTATCCCGAGCTGCAGCAGGCCCAGGCGATGATCGCCGAGACCCTGAAGACCGAGGAAACCCGGTTCCGCCAGACCCTTGAACGCGGCCTGCGGCTGCTCGACGAAGAACTGACGCATCTGCCCGACGATGCCGAATTGCCGGGCGAGACGGCATTCAAGCTTTATGACACCTATGGCTTCCCGCTCGACCTGACCCAGGATGCGCTGCGCGAAAAGCAGCGAACCGTCGATACCAAGGGGTTCGACGCCGCCATGTCGGCGCAAAAGGCGATGGCGCGGGCGGCCTGGGCCGGCTCGGGCGAGACCAAGGATGCCACGATCTGGTTCGATCTGGCCGAGGCCCATGGCGCCACCGATTTCCTCGGCTATGACACCGAGACCGCCGAGGGCCAGATCCTGGCGCTGGTGCGCGACGGCGCCGAGATCGACGCGGCCGTTCCGGGCGAAACCGTCCAGATCGTGCTGAACCAGACCCCGTTCTATGCGGAATCGGGCGGTCAGGTCGGCGACACTGGCTGGATCGTCAGCGAGGACGGCAAGGCAAGGGTCACCGACACCAGAAAGGCCGCGGGTGTCTTCATCCATGTCGCCGAGGTGACCGAGGGCAAGATTGCGAAGGGTATCGGGGCGATGCTGGAGGTCGATCACGACCGCCGCAGTGCGATCCGCGCCAATCACTCGGCGACTCACCTGCTGAACGAAGCGCTGCGCGAGCGGCTGGGTAGCCATGTCGCACAGCGCGGCTCGCTCAACGCCGCCGACCGTCTCCGCTTTGACTTTTCGCACAACGCGGCGCTGACGGCCGAGGACCTCGAGGCGATCAGTGCCGAGGTCAATGCCTTCATTCGCCAGAACGCGCCGGTCGAAACCCGGGTGATGAGCCCTGACGACGCGCGCGCGATCGGGGCGCAGGCGCTGTTCGGCGAGAAATACGGCGACGAGGTGCGGGTGGTTTCGATGGGCCGCGCGCCCTCGGGCAAGGGTGCGGACGGCCAGACCTGGTCGCTGGAGCTTTGCGGCGGCACTCATGTCAAGCGGACCGGCGACATCGGCCTCTTCGTGCTTCTGGGCGACAGCGCGTCGAGCTCGGGCGTGCGCCGGATCGAGGCGCTGACCGGCGAGGACGCGCGCCGCCATCTGGCCGAGCAATCCCGCCATCTGGCCGAGATCGCCGCGGCCATGAAGGCGCCGCAGGCCGATGCGGTCGAACGCGTCCGCAGTCTGGTCGAGGAACGCAAGGCGCTGCAGGCCGAGGTGGCCCAACTGCGTCGGGATCTGGCGATGGCGGGCGGTGGCAAAAGTGGGGCAGGCCCGGAAACGCGCGAGATCAACGGCGTGCCGTTTCTGGCCCAGGTGCTGCACGGCGTGACCGGCAAGGACCTGCGCAGCCTGATCGACGAACACAAGTCCCGCATGGGCTCGGGCGCGGTGCTGCTGATCGCCGATGGCGACGGCAAGGCGGCCGTGGCCGCCGGTGTGACCGAAGACATGCTCGCCCGGGTGTCGGCAATCGAGCTTGTGAAAGCGGCTGTGGCCGAACTGGGCGGCGTCGGCGGCGGTGGCCGGCCCGACATGGCGCAAGGCGGCGGCAAGGACATTGCCAATGCAAGCGCCGCCATCAAGGCCGCCGAAGCCGTGATCGGAGGATAGACCATGCCGGCACTATGGATCGCTCATGTCGCCGTCACCGACGAGGTGGCCTATGGAAAATACGCCGCCATCGCCACCGAGGCGATCGCCGAACATGGCGGGGTCTTCATTGCCCGTGGTGGACGCTATGTGCAACTCGAAGGCAGGGACAGACCGCGCAACGTGGTCGCGCGGTTTCCAAGCGTCGAGGCGGCCGAAGCCTGCTATCGCTCGCCGCGCTATCAGGAAGCGCTGAGCCATGCCCGCGGCGCATCCGAGCGTGATCTCCTGATCGTCGAAACCAGCGAGTGAGGGCGGCGCACGCCGCCCCTGCATGCGGGGTCAGCCGATGATCGGCTGACGCGAGACGCGTGGGGTCGGACGGGCCATTGGCGCCAGGGCCAGCAGCAGAAAATCCGACGCCAGGCGGCCGGCTGGGGCGATCCAGGGCAGGGGTCCGTCGTCCGGGCCAAGCGGCGTCGTGCGGCAGATGTACTGCATGCGCGGGCTCTCGGGCATAAAGAACGGCGGGCTGACCCGAATTTCCGGAAGCCTGTTGTCATGCAGGGCCCGTGCCAGGGCCGCTTGCGCCTGAGGTTCGACGAATCGCAACTGTGCGTTCCAGTTGACCTGAACGACGCGCCCCTCGCGGCAGAGTTTTTCGCCGCGGGAGTTTGTATAATGAAGCCGGCCGTTCCGGTCGAGTGCCAGGATGGCCGAGATCTCGGGGTCGAGGCTGTCACGCAAGACCCGGTTCTCGAGCGCCAGCTCGCCGAGGGTGCGCGACACCGTCATTGCGTTCTGCAGGGCCGGGGCAAGGCGCTGCAGCAGCCGGACGAAGGGTGCCTCCAGCCTGCTGCGGTCGCAGCGACGGATGCTGCCCCCGATCGCGGTCAACCGGCCAGCGCCGCGTTCGAGTACCATGACGCCGCCGCCGAGGATGTCTTCCTGCGGCCGCAACCATTCGGCATAGAACTCGGTCCTCATCATCTCCTCGTCGGATAACACGTCCCGGTTGATCACGGCCCGTCCGACGGGAAGCCGCGCAATCCTCGACGAACGAACGTCCATCGTGCGGTAGTAGGTCTCGAAACTGTCGAGATATTTTGAATCATAGCCATGGGTAATATGGCTAAGGACCGAACGCGTGGTCTGGTCCTGACTGAACAGGTGAAGCTTGATCCCTCCCGCCGCATCCGAGAGCGCTTGCAGGAACCAGGCCCATTTACGTTGATCAAGTGCCGCAGCGTTGGCCAGACTCGTCAGAAGGTCGAAGTTGCTGTCGGTATCGCTCGGCATCGTCTGGATTTCACACACCATCTGCTTAAAGCTTTCCGATTGAGTATTTCGCAGATGCCGCGGTGGCACCTGCTATGGACAGCTTTAGCGTCGAAATGCGAGGAATCCACGAAGGAATTCGGCCCGATATGACGAAATCCCGGAAATTTCACGATAGCGGCAAAACACTCTGCCGCAGTGCGGCAGATTGATTACGCTTGCAGCGACAATCGGCTTCAGATCGAAGAACGTGCCTGTCTCTTGCGTTCATGCGGATCCAGAAGCCTCTTTCGCAGGCGAATTGCGTTTGGCGTGACCTCGACCAGCTCGTCATCGTCGATATAGGCGATCGCCTCTTCGAGCGTGAACTGGATATGCGTGGTCAGGCGCACCGCCTCGTCAGTGCCCGAGGCGCGGACGTTCGTCAGCTTCTTGCCCTTAAGCGGGTTCACCTCGAGGTCGTTCTCGCGGCTGTGCTCGCCGATGATCATGCCCTGATAGACCTTCTCCTGCGGGCCGATGAAAAGCCGTCCGCGTTCCTCGAGGTTCCACAACGCATAGGCGACTGCCTCGCCATCTTCGATTGAAATAAGCACGCCGGCGCGGCGCCCCTGGATCGGCCCCTTGTGCGGTGCCCAGGTATAGAACACCCGGTTCAGCACCCCGGTGCCGCGGGTGTCGGTCAGAAACTCGCCGTGATAGCCGATCAGCCCGCGCGACGGGACATGGGCGATGATCCGGGTCTTGCCCGCGGTCTGCCGCATGTCCGTCATTTCGCCCTTGCGGGGGCCGGTGATCTTTTCGATCACGGCACCTGCATATTCGTCGTCGACGTCGATGGTGACCTCTTCGATCGGCTCCAGCGTCTTGCCGTCTTCCTCGCGCAGCAGAACCCGAGGCCGCGAGATCGAAAGCTCGAAGCCCTCGCGGCGCATGTTCTCGATCAGCACGCCCATCTGCAGCTCGCCGCGGCCGGCAACGTCAAAGGCTTCGCCGCCCGGCGTGTCGGTGACGCGGATCGCGACGTTGGTCTCGGCCTCGCGCATCAACCGCTCGCGGATGACGCGGCTTTGCACCTTCTTGCCGTCCCGTCCGGCAAGCGGCGAATTGTTGATCCCGAAGCTGACCGAGATCGTCGGCGGATCGATCGGCTGCGCCGGCAGCGGTACATCGACGGCCAGTGCGCAGATCGTGTCGGCAACGGTTGCCTTGGACATGCCGGCAAGGGTCACGATATCGCCTGCAGAGGCCTCGTCGATCTCCTGCATCGAAAGCCCGCGAAAGGCCTGGATCTTCGACACCCGGAACTGTTCGATCTTCTGCCCGACGCGGCTCAGCGCCTGGACGGTGGCGCCGACCCTCAGGTGGCCCGACTCGACCCGACCGGTCAGGGTGCGGCCGATGAAGGGATCGGCGCCGAGCGTGGTCGCCAGCATGCTGAAATCGTCGTTCTTGTGGGCGATCTGGCGCGGCCGTGGCACGTGGTTGACGATCAACTGGTAGAGCGCCGTCAGATCCTTGCGCGGCCCGTCGAGTTCGGCGTCAGCCCAACCCGCGCGGCCCGACGCATAGAGGTGCGGGAAATCGAGCTGGTCCTCGTCGGCATCGAGGCTCGAGAACAGGTCGAACACCTCGTTCAGCGCCCGGTCGGGTTCGGCATCCGGCTTGTCGACCTTGTTGAGCACCACGATGGGGCGCAGACCGAGCGCCAGCGCCTTCGAGGTAACGAACTTCGTTTGCGGCATCGGCCCTTCGGCGGCATCGACCAGCAGCACGACGCCGTCGACCATCGACAGGATCCGCTCGACCTCGCCGCCGAAATCGGCGTGGCCCGGGGTGTCGACGATATTGATGCGCATGCCCCGCCATTCGACCGAGGTCGCCTTGGCAAGAATGGTAATCCCGCGCTCGCGTTCGATGTCGTTGCTGTCCATGGCGCGTTCGGCCACGGCCTGATTTTCCCGAAAGGCGCCGGATTGTTTCAGCAACTCGTCGACGAGGGTGGTCTTGCCGTGGTCAACGTGGGCAATGATGGCGATGTTGCGCAGATCCATGAGGTGTCCTTCTGGTGTTGGCGCGGCGATAGCGTGCAACCGCAGAAAAGGCCAGCGGGAAAGCAGACACACGCTTCCCGCGGCCCACCCGGCCCTTCTTCTGTTCGAAAATATCCTCGGGGGGGCGCCGGCACGGCGCGCGGGGGGCGGAAAGCCCCCCGTCCGGCCGACCCGAAACGCCGCCGCGGGGCGCGGGACTCGGACGGCCGGCCGCGAGGTTCAGATCGAAAAGCTGGTGCCGCAGCCGCAGGATGAGGTCGCGTTCGGATTCTCGATCACAAAGCGGGCACCGATCAGTTCGTCGGCGAAATCAATCGTGGCGTCTGCAAGAAACGGCAGCGACACGGTATCGACCACGACCTTCTGGCCCTGTCCCTCGATCACCAGATCGTCGTCCGCGGGTTCGTCGAGCGTGATGTCGTATTGAAACCCCGAGCAGCCGCCGCCCTCGACCGCGATGCGCAGCGCCTTTGGCGCGGCGCCGATCTCGGCCAGACGGGCAAAGGCGCGCTCGGTCACTTTGGGGGGAATGGTCAGTTCCATGGGCAGCCTCTTGCGGTCGGTCGCATTTCCTTGATTTCCGGGATATATGCGCGATAGCCCGTTGCAACAAGGATTCCCATGGACCTGGCCCCCTATGCCTGCGACCCGGCGCAAAGCCGCGGCCGACTCTTCGCCGAGGAATCGAGCACATTCCGCTCGCCGTTCCAGCGCGATCGCGACCGTATCATCCATTCCTCGGCGTTCCGGCGGCTGAAACACAAGACCCAGGTGTTCGTCGAACACGAGGGGGATTATTTCCGCACCCGGCTGACCCATTCGATCGAGGTCGCCCAGGTGGCGCGGACCATCGCGGGGGCGCTTGGGCTGAACTCCGAGCTGACCGAGGCGGTGGCCCTGGCGCATGATCTCGGCCACACGCCCTTCGGGCACACCGGCGAAGAGGTCCTCGATGCGCTGATGGCGCCGCATGGCGGGTTCGATCACAATGCCCAGGCGATCCGGATCGTCACGACCCTCGAACGCCATTATGCGGACTTCGACGGTCTGAACCTGACATGGGAGACCCTTGAAGGCATCGCCAAGCACAACGGGCCGGTGTCGGATCCGCTGCCTTATGGACTGGCGGACTACAATGCCCGCCACGATCTGGAGCTTTCGACCCACGCCGGGGCAGAGGCGCAGGTGGCGGCCCTGGCCGATGACATTGCCTATAACAATCATGACCTTATGGACGGGCTGCGCGCCGGGCTGTTCAGCGATGCCGAGGTCGCGGCGCTGCCGATCGTCGGGCCGGCCTATGCCGCGGTCGACCGGCTCTGGCCCGGGCTCGACACAAAGCGGCGGCGCCACGAGGCGCTGCGCCGGGTCTTCGGTGTCATGGTCTGCGATGTGATCGACACCTCGCGGGCGCGGCTGGCCGGGGCCGCGCCAAAGGATGCACAGGCGGTGCGCCTGCTTGGCCACCCGGTCATCGCCTTCTCACCGGCCGTGATGCGAGAGATCGACGAGATCCGTGCCTTTCTTTTCAAACACATGTACCGCGCACCGTCGGTGATGCTTGAACGCGAGCAGGTCTCGGTCGTGATCGCGGATCTGTTCCCGCTCTACATGCAGGACCCGGGCCTGTTGCCCGAGGATTGGCAGGGCGCCATTGAGCGGGCCGAGGGCACGACGGCGCTGGCGCGAATCGTGGCCGACTACATCGCGGGCATGACCGACCGATTCGCGCTGCAGGAACATGCGCGGCTGGTCGGTTGCGCCTGACACCGTCGGCGCGCTGACCGCCCATTCCGGGCAGCTTCCGAATCCGGGATCGGCGCATTGCCCGGTTGCGCCGCCTCAGCGGATCAGCGTGACCAGCGCGTGGCGCTTCCTGCCGGCCGAAAGCTTGACCGGCGAGGCCAGCGCTGTCGCGTCCAGCATCAGGCCCGCATCGGTCAGCGGCGCGTCGTCGAGCCTTGCGCCGTGATCGGCGATCAGCCGCTTGGCTTCCTTGCCGGTCTTGGCAAGGCCCGAGCGGACAATGAGCTGGATGATCGAGATCCCCTCGCCAATCTCGTCGGCAGACAGTTCGAGCGTCGGCAGATCGTCGCCGACGCCCCCCTTTTCGAACACCTCGCGGGCGGTCGCCTCGGCCGCCTCGGCCGCCTCGGCGCCGTGCAGCAGGGCTGTCACCTGATTGGCCAGCAGGATCTTGGCCTCGTTGATCTCGGAGCCTTCAAGCGCCCCGAGCCGGTCGCATTCGTCGACGCCAAGCTCGGTATAAAGCTTGAGGAACCGGCCGACATCGGCGTCGGTCGTATTGCGCCAGAACTGCCAGAACTCATAGGGGCTCAGCATCGCGCTGTTCAGCCAGACGGCGCCGCTCTGGCTCTTGCCCATCTTCTTGCCGTCCGAGGTGGTCAGCAGCGGCGAGGTGAGGCCGAAGATCTCCTGATCCAGCACCCGGCGGGTCAGGTCGATCCCGTTGACGATATTGCCCCACTGGTCCGATCCGCCCATCTGCAGCGCACAGCCATAGCGGCGGTTCAGTTCGAGGAAATCGTAGGCCTGCAGGATCATGTAGTTGAATTCGAGAAAGCTCAGCGACTGTTCGCGGTCGAGCCGCGACTTCACCGATTCGAAGGCGAGCATGCGGTTGACCGAGAAATGCCGGCCGATGTCGCGCAGGAAATCGAGATAGTTCAGATCGTCGAGCCATTCGGCGTTGTTGATCATCAGCGCGCCGGTGGGGCTGTCGTCATACGAGACATAGGCCGAGAACACCTGCTTGATGCCGGCGATATTGGCGTCGATCTGCGCGGGCGTCAGCAGCGGGCGTTCGTCGGCGCGGAACGAGGGATCGCCCACCTTGGTGGTGCCGCCGCCCATCAACGTGATCGGCTTGTGGCCGGTCTTTTGCAGCCAGCGCAGCATCATGATCTGGATCAGCGAGCCGACATGCAGCGATTTCGCCGTCGCGTCGAAGCCGATATAGGCCGGAACCACGCCCGCGATCATGGCATCGTCGAGGCCCTGCAGATCGGTGCAGTCGGCCATGAAGCCCCGTTCGATCATCACGTTGATGAAGTCGGATTTCGGGTGGTAGGTCATGCGTCTTCGGTCCATATCTCGGGCTGCGAAAGTCGTGACCGCCGACGCAACCAGGGTGTGTCTTGGGCGGGTTTCTAGCGGCGCGGGCAGGCAAGGGAAAGTGGATGTTGACGGAAGGCACGGTTCGGGTGCTTGGCACCATGTCGGGCACCTCGCTCGACGGGGTCGATGTGGCGGTGATCGAGACCGACGGGATCACGATCGCGGGCTTCGGTGAAAGCGCGTATCGGCGCTATGAACCCGAGGAACGGGAACTGCTGCGTGCGGCCCTGGGCCGGTGGCCCGGCGAAACCCGCGAGGCCGAGGCCGCCGAGGTCGTGGAAGACGTCCATGCCGAAGTGATGGCGGGCCTTGCCGGCAAGGTCGAGCTGGCCGGGTTTCACGGCCAGACCCTGGCCCACGATCCGGGCGGGCGCGGCACCTATCAGGCGGGCAACGGGGCAAAGCTGGCGCGCGAGCTCGGGCTTCCCGTCGTGTGGGATTTCCGGACTGCCGATGTGGCGGCGGGCGGTCAGGGGGCGCCGCTGGCGCCGGCCTATCACTTTGCGCTGGCCAAATGGCTGGGGGCCGAGGCGCCGCTGGCGTTTCTGAATCTCGGCGGGGTCGGGAACCTGACCTGGGTCGATCCGCGGCTCGACCGGGTCGAGGAGGCGGGCGCGGTGCTGGCCTTTGACACTGGCCCCGCGAATGCTCCGCTCAACGATCTGATGCAGGCGCGGCTTGGCCTTGCCTTCGACGAAGGCGGGGCGCTGGCGGCGCAGGGCACGGCCGATGCCACGGTGCTGACGCGGTTTGCCGCCCACCCGTGGTTCGAGGTGGCGCCGCCAAAGTCGCTCGACCGTGACGATTTCGCGACCCTGATGGCGCAGGTTGCGCCGCTCGACAATGCCGATGCGGCGGCGACCCTGACCGCAGCGGCGGCCCTGTCGGTCTGCCGCGGGGCCGAGTTTTTTCCGGCCCCCGTGGCGCGGGTGCTGGTAACCGGCGGCGGGCGGCTGAACCCGGTGCTGATGGCAGGAATTGCCGAGGGCCTTGGCGTTCCGGTCGATGCGGTCGAGGCGGTGGGCCTCGATGGCGACATGATCGAGGCGCAGGCCTTCGCCTATCTGGCGGTGCGCTCGGCCCGGGGGCTGGCGCTGACGTTTCCGGCCACCACGGGGGTTGCGGCGCCGCTGACCGGCGGGCGCGTTTCGCTGCCGGACGACTGAGCCTGCGCTGGCGTGTCGCCGCCATTGGGGCGGGGCGCGCCATTGACCCGCGCGGCCCGTCGCGGCAGACCTCGGCCCATGACAGACACCGCGCGCGAGACCTTCGAAGGCAGCTTTACCCAGCAGGAGCCGATCCCCGAGGCGGGGATTGCCGCGGCCCTCGAGGTGCTGCGCCATGGCCGGCTGCACCGCTATAACGTTGCGTCGGGCGAGGCGGGCGAAGTGGCACTGCTGGAGCAGGACTTCGCGGAGTTCGTGGGTGCGCGCTATTGCCTTGCGGTGGCCTCGGGGGGCTATGCGCTGGCAACGGCGCTGCGTGCGGTGGGGGTTGGCCCCGGCGACCCGGTGTTGACCAATGCCTTCACTCTGGCGCCCGTGCCCGGCGCCATCGCTGCGGTCGGTGCATGCGCGATATTCGTCGAGGTGACCGGGGATCTGACCCTCGATCTGCATGACCTTGCAGCTAAGGCGGGGCAGGCGAAGGTGCTGCTGCTGAGCCACATGCGCGGCCATCTCTGCGACATGGAGCGGCTGATGGCGATCTGCGATTCGGCTGGCGTGACCGTGATCGAGGATTGCGCCCACACCATGGGAGCTGCGTGGAACGGCGTCGCCTCGGGCCGGCATGGCGCAATCGGCTGCTATTCGACCCAGACCTACAAGCACATGAACTCGGGCGAGGGCGGGCTGCTGGTGTCGGACGATGCCAAGATGATGGCCCGCGCGGTCCTGCTGTCGGGCAGCTATATGCTCTATGACCGGCATCTCGCGGCACCGCCCGTCGAGGCCTTCGAGGGGCTGCTGTTTGACACGCCGAACATCTCGGGGCGGATGGACAACCTGCGCGCGGCGATCCTGCGGCCGCAACTGGCAGCCCTCGGGGCGCAATGCGCGGCCTGGACCGACCGCTATCGCGTGGTCGAGGCGGGGCTTGCGGGTACGCCCGGTCTGCGGCTGATTGATCGGCCGGCGGCCGAGGATTTCGTCGGCTCCTCGTTCCAGTTCCTGTTGCCCGGCTGGTCCGCCGCGGCGATCCGCGATCTGGTTGCGCGTGCGGCGGCCCGGGGGGTCGAGCTGAAATGGTTCGGCGCCGACCGCCCGGCGGGCTTTACCTCGCGCTACGAGCACTGGCGCTATGCCGACCCTGTGGCCTTGCCCGCGACCGACCTTGTTCTGGCCGGGCTGGTCGACATGCGGCTGCCGCTGACCTTCAGCCTTGAGGACTGCGCGCAGATCGCCCGCATCATCCGGGCCGAGGTGACGCAGGCCGAGGGTGCGGCGCGCGCGGAGGCGACGACGACGCCCTGAGCGGGGGATCAGCCGTTTTGCGCGGGCCTGTCCTCTACCACGGCCTGAGCTGTCGGGGCCTGTTTCATCGCCTCGGCCAGCGTCGTCCATATGGTGACGAACAGCGCCGCCACCACCGGACCCAGCACCAGCCCGACGGCTCCGAACATCCCAAGCCCGCCGAAGGTCGAGATCAGGATCAGGATGTCGTGCATCTGGGTGTCGCGGCCGACAAGGATCGGGCGCAGGATGTTGTCGATGGTGGTCACGACCAGCCCCGACCAGAGGCCAAGCGCGATGGCCGCCGTGGTCTGGCCGGAGGCGGCCAGAAAGATCACGCCGATGGCCAGCACCAGCCCCGGCCCGATCCCCGGCACGATGGACACGATGGCCATGACCACGCCCCAGAAGGTCGCGCCCTCGATCCCCGTCGCCCAGAACCCGATGGCGCCAAGCAGTCCCTGCACGATGCCGATCACCAGGGTGCCCTTGATCGTCGCCCGGCTGACCGAAACCGCCCGCTCGGCGATCTTGTGCTGGGTCTCCTGTGCCAGCCCGGTGAAGCGCAGGATCTGGGTCATCACCGGCTCCTCCATCTGCAGGAAGAAGAACATCGCATAGAGGAAGATGAAGGTGTCGAGGAAGAAGACCGCGGTGCCGCGGGTGACCGAAGACAGCGTGCCGATCATGAAACGTGCGACCGCCGTGATCAGATCCGCGACCTTCGAGGCGATATCGGGGCCGAGGTCGTCGATGCTGTCGTAATAGGGCACCCAGTGGGGCAGCTTGAATTCGGCGGCGGCGCCGCTCAGCGTGTTGACGATGCCGACGACCGAGCGCGACATCGAGACGGCCTGCTGGCCGGCGATGGTGGCGACAAGAAACACCGGCAGCACGACCAGAAGCAGGATCAGACACAGCGTGATCCCGCTTGCCAGACTGCGGCGGCCGCCAAGCGCATCGCGGATCCGGCGAAATACCGGCCGCGTCAGTTCGGCCACGATAGCCGCCATCAGCAGCGAGATCAGGAAACCCTTGACCATGCCGAAGAAGATCAGCGTGATCAGCACAGTCACCAGAACCAGCGCCACCGGGCGCAGGGTTTCAGGCGACAGGAAAGAGGCGCGGGTCGGCGGCTGGGCCATGCGGGGTCCGGTGTTTGGGGGAACTCTAGCCGCTTGGCCGCCGACCGGAAAGCCGGTTTCGCCCGGGTGGGGGGCGACCGCTGCCAGACCAACGCTGGCGCAATCCGGACCTTTCAAGACGCGGTGTAAAATACGGCCCACCGGATTCACCCGATTGACCGGCCGCGCGATCCGTGTCTAGTATTTGAACGATCGTTCAATAAAGGGGGAGGGGAGGCCCTGGGCGATGTTCACCGCAACGATGTCGTTTGGACTGGATGAGGATGTCGCCGCCTTGCGCGACATGGTGCATCGCTGGGCCCAGGAGCGGGTCAAGCCGATCGCGGCCGAGGTCGACCGCAGCAACGAATTTCCGTCCGAGCTGTGGCGCGAGATGGGCGATCTGGGGCTGCTCGGTATCACCGTGCCCGAGGAATACGGCGGCGCCGGCATGTCCTATCTGGCCCATACGATTGCGGTCGAGGAAATCGCGCGGGCCTCGGCCTCGGTCTCGCTGTCCTATGGCGCCCACTCGAATCTTTGCGTCAACCAGATCAAGCTGAACGGCAACGAGGCGCAAAAGCGCCGGTATCTGCCCGGGCTGCTCTCGGGCGAGCATGTCGGTGCGCTGGCAATGTCCGAGGCGGGCGCAGGCTCCGACGTGGTGTCGATGAAGCTGCGTGCCGAGAAGAAGAACGATCGCTACGTCCTGAACGGCACCAAGTACTGGATCACCAACGGCCCCGACGCGGACACGCTGGTGGTCTATGCCAAGACCGATCCCGAGGCGGGCGCAAAAGGCATCACCGCCTTCATCGTCGAGAAGACCATGACGGGGTTTTCGACCTCGCCGCATTTCGACAAGCTCGGGATGCGCGGGTCCAATACGGCCGAACTGATCTTCGAGAATGTCGAGGTGCCGTTCGAGAACGTGCTGGGCGAGGAGGGCCGGGGTGTCCGGGTGCTGATGTCGGGGCTCGATTACGAACGGGTCGTGCTGGCGGGCATCGGGGTCGGCATCATTGCGGCCTGTCTGGACGAGGTCATGCCCTATCTGCGCGACCGCAAGCAATTCGGCCAGCCGATTGGCTCGTTCCAGCTGATGCAGGGCAAGATCGCCGATATGTACACGGCGCTGAACACTGCGCGAGCCTATGTCTATGAGGTCGCGCGCGCCTGTGATCGCGGGCAGGTGACGCGCGCGGATGCGGCGGCCTGCGTGCTTTATGCCTCGGAGGTTGCGATGACCCAGGCGCATCAGGCGGTGCAGGCAATGGGGGGAACCGGATTCATGAATGAATCGACCGTCAGCCGGCTGTTCCGCGATGCCAAGCTGATGGAGATCGGGGCCGGAACCTCGGAGATCCGGCGCATGCTGATCGGGCGCGAGCTGATGGGGGCGATAAGCTGACATCCGGCATGGACATGCGGTATGTTATTACATACTACAGAGGCGGGCGCGCGCCTCTGGAGATACTTGATGCGACTGACCTGCCTTGTCGTCGCCGTCACCCTTGCCGTGCCGGTTCCGATCCATGCCCAGACACTCCCCTTCAGCCCGTCGCAGACCGCGGACTGCCTGAAAAAGTCACCGACCCGCGCAAAGCGGCGCGACTGCGTCGGCGCCTCGGCCGAGGCCTGCCGGGTAAAGCTGAAATCCAACGCGCCCGCCGATATCGCGCTCTGCATGACCAGCGAAACGGCCTTTTGGGACAAGCGCATGGGAGAGGCCTACGACGCGATGCAACGGAAGGCCGCCGAGGCCGATGCCCAATTCGACACGGCGAAGAACACCACGGCGGCGCCCTTCAAGCTGACCGACGATCTTGCCGCGCAGATGGCCGCCTGGAAGGACTGGCGCCAGAAGACCTGCGCCGTCGAGGCGATGTTGCGCCGGGGTACGCCCTATGGGGTGACGGCCGCGGCAAGCTGCATGATGAAGCTGACCGGAGAGCAGGCGTTGTTCCTCGAGAAGGCGTTGGCCTATCGCTAGGCCGCCCCGGTAATGCGGCGGCGCCAATGGCGCGCCGCCCGGGCTTTTTCGCGCACCGTATCGTGACCATATCGGGTCCGAGTGCCCGGCGCGTCTTGCGCCGGCGCATGCCTGAAGGAGATGCCCGATGAGCCCGACCGAGGGGAGCCCGTCGCAGATGGCGGCAGAGATGTTGCGCGAGGCGCTGGAGCGCCAGCGCAGGTTCGAGCAGCGCCGCCAGACCCGCATGGGCCGCGGCGCCGAGCGCTTGACCGCCCCGATCGGCGGGCTGCTCGGGCGGCTGTTGCCACCGGCCCTGATCCGGCGCGGACTGGCGCTGGCCGACCGGGCGATGGGGCCGACGGTGCCGCGGGCGGCGACGGCGCATTCGGTCGACGATCTTGCGGCCTGCGAGGCTGCGGCGATGCGGGTGCAGGCCTGGGCCTCGGGCACCAATGCCGCGACCGGCGGCGCCTCGGGCTTTTTCGGCGCGGCGGGCATGACGGCCGACATTCCGGCGACAATCGCGCTGGCCGCCCGCAACGTGCGCGCCACCGGCGCAGCCTTCGGCTTTCACGGCGACGACGCTGAAGAACGGCTCTATCGCTTGATGGTGCTGGAGGTCGCGGCAACCGCGGCCGAGGACGGGCGGCGGCGCAGTATCGAGAACCTGAACGCGATGGCGGCCTTTCTGGCCAGTCCCGAGGGGCGGCTGGTTCTGGAACGTGGCGGGACATGGGTATCGGACAAGGTGGTCGAACGCATTGCCCGCCAGCTTGGGTTCAGCCTGGCGGGCCGCAAGGCCGGGCAGATGGTGCCGGTGATCGGCGGGGCGGTCGCCGCCGTCGTCAACGCCAGTTTCCAGACCGATGTTGCCCGCGCCGCGCGCTATGCCTATCGCCAGCGCTGGCTGATGGAACGGCGGATGATCGCGGGTGTCGCGGAACAGGGCGAGAGCACATGAGGGGGAGCGCATGAGCGGTGGGAGCGGGACAGGGGCGGGGCAGCGGGTCGCGAACAGGGCACCGGCGTGCTACCTTTCGCGCGTCGAGGCGCACATTGGGGCCGCCCGGCGCAGAGCCGTGAAACAGAAGAGGTGGCATGATGGGTATCGGTCGATACGGGCAGGTTTGCGGGGCAGTTCTGAGCCTTGGTGTTTTGGGATCAGGGGTGTTTCAGGCCTCGGCCCAGTCGCTGCCGATACTCGAGGACTGCATCGCCGGCAACGGGGTGGCCACCCCCACGCTGACCGCCGAGGCCTGCAGCCAGCAGCTCTACAATGCCTGCATCGATTTGAAGGGCAGCGAGACGACGCCCGACATCGGCGCGTGCATGCAGGAAGGCGGTGCCTTGTGGGACCAGCTTCTGAACCAGTTGTGGCCGCAGATGAAGGCCAGGGCCGAGGCGATGGAAATCCTGGACAGCCAGTTGAAAACCCAGCGCGCCTGGATCGCCTATCGCGATGCCAGGTGCCAGCAGGAATACGACGAGTATGCCGGCGGAACCATGCGGTCGATCGCGCCCGTTGCCTGTGTGCGGGACATGACGGCCGAACGCGCGATGGAATTCTATCGCACGCTGAGCCAATAGCCGCTGTCCGCCCGGCCTGCGGGGGGCGTGTCTGATGCGGATCCACTCCTCTGTCCTGACCGGCAGCGAAATTTCTGCCGCCAACCGGGCCGCGCATCTGGCAGCCCTTGCCGAGATCGCGGCGGCGGCAGAGCTGGCGGCGGCAGGCGGCGGCGAACGGGCGCGGACCCGGCATGTCTCGCGCGGCAAGATGCTGCCGCGGGACCGAGTGGCAGGGCTGCTCGATCCGGGCTCGCCCTTCCTCGAGATCGGGGCCACAGCGGCGCACGGGCTTTACGATGGTGCGGCCCCCGGTGCCGGGGTTGTCGCCGGCATCGGCCGGGTGGCGGGGCGCGACGTGATGGTGGTGTGCAACGACGCCACCGTGAAGGGCGGCTCCTACTATCCGATGACGGTCAAGAAGCATCTGCGCGCGCAGGAGATCGCCGAGGAATGCCATCTGCCCTGCGTCTATCTGGTCGATTCGGGCGGGGCCAACCTGCCGCAGCAGGACGAGGTGTTCCCCGACCGCGACCATTTCGGGCGGATCTTCTATAATCAGGCGCGGATGAGCGCCAAGGGCATCGCCCAGATCGCGGTCGTCATGGGGTCGTGCACCGCGGGCGGCGCCTATGTGCCGGCAATGTCCGATGTCACCATCATCGTCCGCGATCAGGGCACGATCTTTCTGGCCGGTCCGCCGCTGGTGCGCGCGGCGACGGGCGAGGTGGTAACGGCCGAAGAGCTTGGCGGCGGCGACGTGCACACGCGGCTGTCGGGTGTCGCCGATTATCTTGCGGTCGATGACGCCCATGCGCTGGTGCTGGCACGGCAGGCGGTGGCCTCGCTCGGGCCCGCGCCGGCGGTCGGCAGCGACTGGGCCAGCCCCGAGCCGCCGGCCTATGACCCCGACGAGATCCTGTCGGTGGTGCCGGCAAAGCTCTCGACCCCCTACGACATCCGCGAGGTGATCGCCCGGATCGTCGACGGTTCGCGGCTGGACGAGTTCAAGGCGCGGTTCGGAGATACGCTGGTGACGGGCTTTGCCCATGTCCATGGCTGCCCGGTCGGGATCGTTGCCAACAACGGCGTGCTGTTTTCCGAGGCCGCCCAGAAAGGCGCGCATTTCGTCGAGCTGTGTTCGCAGCGGCGGATCCCGCTGGTGTTCCTGCAAAACATCACCGGCTTCATGGTGGGCAAGAAATACGAGAACGAGGGGATCGCCCGGCACGGCGCCAAGATGGTGACGGCGGTCGCCACGACCGCGGTGCCGAAGATCACCATGCTGGTCGGGGGGTCCTTTGGGGCCGGAAACTATGGCATGGCCGGCCGGGCCTATCAGCCGCGATTCCTGTGGACCTGGCCCAATTCCCGGATATCGGTCATGGGCGGGCCGCAGGCCGCGGGCGTTCTGGCGCAGGTGCGGCGCGCGGGCATCGAGGCTGCCGGTGGGGAATGGTCGGCCGAGGACGAGGCCGCGTTCCGCCGCCCCACCGAGGCGATGTTCGAGACCCAGGCGCACCCGCTCTATGCCTCGGCGCGGCTGTGGGACGACGGGGTGATCGATCCGAGGAAGAGCCGCGATGTGCTGGGCCTGTCGCTGCGCGCGGCGCTGAATGCGCCGGTCGAGGAGACACGCTTTGGCGTGTTCCGGATGTGAGCGGAATGTCGGGGCATGTGGCGGCGTGCGGCAGCGAGGGGCCAGCCCCTCGCGCTCCCCGGGATATTTCCGAACAGAAGAAGGGCAGGGGTCGGCACCGAGAGGGTGAGGGTCGGCACGGAAAGGTCGGGGCAGGTGGCACGAAGAGAGCGACGCGTCGTCAGGTTCAGCCGGCACGATCGCCGACATCCGAAATACGATCTGGGGACGCCGCCGCGACGGCGGCGCGGGGGCAGGATCTGGCGCAGGACCTCGCTCGGACGGATCCTTGCGGCAGCGGTCGCCGCGGTTCTGCTGTTGCCGCCGGCGGTCACATTCGGTGTCGGGCTGTTGAAGCCAACCGAACAGGGATGCCGGGTGATGTGGGTCGTCGATGGCGACACTGTCTGGATCCGCTGCCCGAAGGATGGCGCCATGAGCACGCGGCTTTCGGGCTTCGACACGCCCGAGTTCAAGGGGGCGTGTGGCAGCGAGCGGATGAAGGCCATGGCGGCGAGCTATGTGCTGCGCTGGCAGATCTGGACCGCAGGAGAGATCGGGCTGACGCCGCTCGGAAGCGACCGCTATGGCCGGCGGCTGGCTGTGATGTCGGTCGATGGTGTGCCGGTCGCCGAGCGGATGATCGCGACGGGGCTGGCGCGGGCCTACGACGGCGGCAGGCGCGCCGGCTGGTGCAATTCGTGACGGGAGGAGGGGACCGATGATCAAAAAGCTGCTGATCGCCAATCGCGGCGAGATTGCCTGCCGCATCATGCGCACGGCGCGCGGCATGGGGATCGCGACGGTCGCGGTCTATTCCGATGCCGATGCCGGGGCGCTGCATGTCGAGATGGCCGACGAGGCGGTGCGGATCGGCGGGCCGGCGCCTGCCGACAGCTATCTCGATGGAAGCCGTATGATAGCCGCGGCGCTGCAGGTCGGCGCGGATGCGATCCATCCGGGCTATGGCTTTCTGTCCGAGAACCCCGATTTTGTCGATGCGGTGGAGGCGGCGGGGCTGGTCTTTGTCGGGCCGAGTTCCGATGCGATCCGGGCCATGGGGCTGAAGGATGCCGCCAAGGCCTTGATGGAAAAGGCCGGGGTTCCGGTGGTGCCGGGCTATCACGGTGCCGATCAGGACCCGGGGCGGCTGGCCGCGGAGGCCTCGCACATCGGCTATCCGGTGTTGATCAAGGCGGTTGCGGGCGGCGGCGGCAAGGGGATGCGCCGGGTCGAACAGGCGCTGGAATTCTCGGCGGCACTGGCCTCGGCCCGGGCCGAGGCGCAGGGCGCTTTCGGCAATTCCGACGTTCTGATCGAGAAATATGTCGAACGGCCGCGGCATATCGAGGTGCAGGTGTTCGGCGATGCCCACGGCAATGCCGTCCATCTGTATGAACGCGACTGTTCGCTGCAGCGCCGCCACCAGAAGGTGATCGAAGAGGCGCCGGCCCCTGGCATGACCGACGAGATGCGCGCCGCCATGGGGGCTGCGGCGGTGACGGCGGCGCTGGCGATCGGCTATCGCGGCGCGGGCACCGTCGAGTTCATCGTCGACGGATCGCGGGGGCTGCGGCCTGACGGGTTCTGGTTCATGGAGATGAACACGCGGCTGCAGGTCGAACATCCGGTGACCGAGGCTGTGACCGGGCTCGATCTGGTCGCGTGGCAGTTGCGGGTTGCAGGCGGCGAGCCGCTGCCGCTTGCCCAAGATCAGATCGCGCTGAACGGCCATGCCTTCGAGGCGCGGCTTTATGCCGAGGACGTGCCGGCGGGTTTTTTGCCCGCGACCGGGCGGCTCGACCATCTGCGGTTCGCGCCGGGCGCGCGCTGCGACAGCGGGGTGCGCGAGGGCGACGAGATCAGCCCTTGGTACGACCCGATGATCGCCAAGATCGTCAGCCATGGCCCGAGCCGGGCGGTGGCGCTGAGCCGGTTGCAGCAGGCACTGAGCGGGACCGAAGTCGCGGGGACGGTCACCAACATCGGGTTTCTGGCGGCGTTGTCGCGCCACGCGGGCTTTGCCGCCGGAGAGGTCGACACCGGGCTGATCGGCCGGGATGTGGCGGATCTGGTCGCAGAGGGACCCCCAGCGCCCGCCGTGGTGATCCGCGCCGCACTGGCGGCGGCCGGTCTTGACGCGCCGGGGACGGGGTTCGAGGGCTTCAGCCTGTGGCACCCGCTGACACGGCAGATCCACCTGTTGCGGGCCGAGGACGATTTCCGGGTGTCGCTGGCCGTGACCGGACCCGGGCAAGCGGTGGCCGGGTTCGAGGGGCAGGAGCATCTGTGCCGGCGCGACGGTGCGGGCTGGCGGATCGGCGGGACCGGACCGATGCTGACGGCGGTGGCGCTGGCGGATACGGTCACGGTCTTTGCCGGGCGGCCCTGGGAGTTTGCGCTGCCCGATCTGCGCGACGACTGGGACGAGGCGGGTGCGGCCGGCAATCTGGTCGAGGCGCCGATGCCGGGCGTAGTGCGCGAGGTCTGTGTCGCCCGCGGCGATGCCGTCGCGGCTGGCGACCGGCTGGTGGTGCTGGAGGCGATGAAGATGGAACATGTCCTGACCGCCCTCCGCGACGGGGTGGTCGCCGAAGTGCTGGCCGGGGTGGGCGGACAGGTCTCGGCCCACGATGCGCTGATCCGGTTCGAGGATGTGCCGGAGCAGGCGGTGGCGTCGTGACTGCGCGGAACGGGCACTATGGTCGGGCAAAGGGGCTCTCCCGCCCGGCTTTGCCCCTTATGGGGCGCGTCCCGATGGGCCGGGCGCGCCTTTGGCGCGCGGTCGTGCCGGGTCAGGGGGCCTGTCTTGCTGCCCTGGGGAGACGTGAATGACGGACCGGGTGGAGATTGTCGAGGTTGGCCCCCGCGACGGGTTGCAGAACGAGACGCGGCTGATCCCCTTGGCCGAGAAGATCGCGCTGGTCGATCTCCTCGGCACCGCCGGGTTCCGCCGGATCGAGGTGGCGAGCTTCGTCAGCCCCAGATGGGTGCCGCAGATGGCCGACTCGGCGCAGGTTCTGGCGGGCATTGCCCGTGCCCCGGGCGTGTCCTACATGGCGCTTGTGCCCAATCTGCGGGGCCTTGAACGGGCGCTGGCCGCGGGGGCCGGCGAGGGCGCGATCTTTGTCAGCGCCTCCGAGGGTTTCAGCCGGGCCAACCTCAACTGCTCGATCGACGAGAGCTTTGACCGGCTCGCCCCGGTCGCAGCCGAAGCGCGCGCGGCCGGGCTGCCGCTTCGCGGCTATGTCTCCTGCGTGACCGACTGCCCCTATGACGGGCCGGTGGCGCCCGCCGCGGTGGCGGCGGTCGTCGCCCGGTTGCGCGCGCTTGGGGTCTATGAGGTCTCGCTTGGCGAAACCACTGGTCGGGGCCTTCCCGAAAGGGTCGGGCAGATGCTGGCGGCGGTCACCTCCGAGGTGCCGGCCGCGGCGCTTGCCGGGCATTTTCACGACACCTCGGGGCGGGCGCTCGAAAACGTCGCGGTGGCACTCGAACAGGGCCTGCGGGTCTTCGATGCGGCGGTGGGCGGGCTCGGCGGGTGTCCCTATGCCCCGGGGGCGAAGGGCAACGTTGCGACCGAGCGGTTGCTCGGCTGGCTCACCGGGCAGGGGATCGAGACCGGGCTTGATGCCGATGTCGTGGCGCGCGCGGCGGCGATGGCGCAATCGATGCGGCACGCGCCGGCCTGAGAGCGAGCGGAGACAACGGACGGGCATATCCGGACGCCACCGCAGCGCCGTGGGCGCTGCCCGGCCCAACGCCTGACAAGGCGGCCGCGCCGCTGCGCCCCTGGGGGCGGGGGCTGGCCCGGGGGCGGCGGGCAACGGACACGGAACGCGGGAACTGGCAGGGGGGCTCAAATCATGGCCGCAATGGAAACGATCACTGTCGAACAGGACGCGCGCGGCGTGGCGCGTCTGAGCCTTGCGCGGGTTGACAAGCGCAACGCCCTGTCGGCCGCGATGATGGACGAGATCCACGCCGCGATCCTGCAGCTTGGCGCCGATCCGGCGGTGCGGGTGGTGATCCTTGCCGCCGAAGGTCCGGTCTTTTGCGCCGGCGGCGATCTTGGCTGGATGCAGCGCCAGATCGAGGCCGACGCCGCCACCCGCGCCGGTGAGGCCGGGCGGCTGGCGCAGATGCTGCAGGCGCTCAACACCTGTCCGAAGCCGGTGATCGGCCGCATCCACGGCAATGCCTTTGGCGGCGGCGTCGGCATGATGGCGGTCTGCGATGTCGCGGTCGGTGCCACCGGCGCCAGCTTTGGACTGACCGAGACCCGGCTCGGGCTGATCCCTGCCACCATCGGTCCCTATGTGGTCGCGCGCATGGGCGAGGCACGGGCGCGGCGGGTCTTCATGTCGGCGCGACTGTTCGACGCCGCCGAGGCCGTGGAGCTTGGGCTGCTGGCACGCGCGGTGGCGCCCGAGGCGCTCGATGCGGCCATCGAGGCCGAGGTTGTGCCCTATCTGGCGACCGCACCCGGCGCTGTGGCCGAGGCCAAGGCGCTGATCCGCCGGCTTGCACCGGGGGTCGACGAGGACGCCATCGCCGCCTCGATCGCGGCGCTGGTGAAACGCTGGGAGCATGACGAGGCCGCCGAAGGCATCGCGGCCTTTTTCGAAAAGCGCCCGGCATCCTGGGTTCGCGCCTGACTTTGCGGCGTCTGCAGGCCGGACAGCAAGAAAAAGGCGCCCCTGCGGCGCAGCTTTCTGCCCGGCCTGTGCCGAGCGGCTCTGCGCCTGCAAAGCCTGCGGACAGCCGCAGGACCTGCAAGACATGGCGATCTGCCGGGGTTTGCGCGCATCCGAGCGGTTTCGGCCGGCCGGGCCGCGGCATCCTGTACAAGGTTTTGACCGGTCAGGGCGCATTGCCGCGGCATGCCGCCCGTTGACCCCGCCGGGTGCCACGCGTAAACCGCAAAATAGCCCCAGACCACCTGGCCGGGCGCCGGGCAGACAAGGAGCCGACTGTGGACGACCTTCTCAGAAACTATCTTCCCGTTCTCATCTTTCTGGCCATTGCGGTCGTGATGGGCGCGGGCATGGTTCTCGCTGCCGTCGTCGTGGCACCCCACGACCCCGACCCCGAGAAACTCAGCGCCTATGAATGCGGTTTCAACGCTTTCGACGACGCGCGGATGAAATTCGATATCCGGTTCTATCTGGTGTCGATCCTGTTCATCATCTTCGACCTCGAGGTTGCATTCCTGTTTCCCTGGGCGGTCGCGTTCGGCGCGCTGTCTGTCGCCGCCTTCTGGTCGATGATGATCTTCCTGATCGTCCTGACCGTGGGCTTTGCCTATGAATGGAAAAAGGGAGCCCTGGAATGGGAGTGAGCACGTCCCGCTTCGACGCCGGTCCCGACAAGGAAGCCGCGACCCAGGCGCTGAACCGCGAATTGAGCGACAAGGGGTTCCTTGTCACCTCGACCGCCGATGTCATCAACTGGGCCCGTACCGGCAGCCTGCACTGGATGACCTTCGGTCTGGCCTGCTGTGCCATCGAGATGATCCACGTCTCGATGCCGCGCTATGACCTTGAACGGTTCGGCACCGCGCCGCGCGCCAGCCCGCGCCAGTCCGACATGATGATCGTCGCGGGCACGCTGACCAACAAGATGGCGCCCGCGCTGCGCAAGGTCTATGACCAGATGCCCGAGCCGCGCTATGTGCTGTCCATGGGCTCCTGTGCCAATGGCGGCGGCTATTACCACTACAGCTATTCGGTGGTGCGCGGCGTTGATCGCATCGTGCCGGTCGATGTCTATGTGCCGGGCTGCCCGCCGACGGCCGAGGCGCTGCTGTATGGTATCCTGCAGATGCAGCGCAAGATCCGCCGCACCGGCACCATTGTTCGCTGAACGCCGCGCGCGGGTTCCGCGCGCTGCCACGACGAGACCAACCACGAGGACGACGCCGAGATGAGCGAAGCACTGCAGGTTCTGGGAGAGTACATCGCCGGTCGCCGCGACGATAACGTCTTGAACTGGCACGTGGCGCTTGGCCAGCTTACGGTCGAGATCGCCCCGGCCGGTTTGGTGGATTTCGTCGAGTTCCTGAAGGTCGATCCCTCCTGCCGGTTCAACCAGCTGATCGACATCACGGCGGTCGACCTGCCCGAGCGCGAGAAGCGCTTCGACGTGGTCTATCACTTCTTGTCGATGCACCAGAATCAGCGCATCCGGCTGAAGGCGGCGGTACGCGAGGACGAGCCCGTCGTTTCGCTGACCGGTGTCTTCCCCTGCGCCAACTGGTACGAGCGCGAGGTCTTCGACATGTTCGGGATCCTGTTCTCGGGCCATCCCGACCTGCGCCGGATCCTGACCGACTATGGCTTTCGCGGCTATCCGCTGCGCAAGGATTTCCCGACCACCGGCTATACCGAAGTTCGCTATGACGATCTGCAAAAGCGGGTGGTCTATGAGCCGGTGAAGCTGGTGCAGGACTATCGTCTGTTCGACTTCATGTCGCCCTGGGAGGGCGCGCAATACATCCTGCCCGGCGACGAGAAGGGGAAGGGCTGATGAAGCCCGGTCTCGCCGTCGGCGATCGGGCGAGCTTTGCCCGCAAGGTGCGCCCCGAGGAGGTCGTCTGCCGGCTGTTTCCGGACGCCCGGATCATGGACGACATGCCCGAAGTGCTGGCGAGCGCCTACATGATCGGGTTGTTCGAATGGGCCTGCGTCGAGCAGATCGCGCCTTATTACGAGGCCGGCGAAGGCTCGCTTGGGATCGGGTTCGATCTGACCCATGTGGCGCCGACACCGCCCGGGCTGACCGTGACGGTCGAGACCGAAATAGACGAGATCGACGGCCGGTTCATCCGCTTCAGGGTGCGCGGCCATGACGGGCAGGACATGATCGGCGAGGGCCACCACCGCCGCGCGGTCGTGGCCTGGGACAAATTCAACGCCAAGGTGGCCGCCAAGGCCGCGGCGGCCGAGCAATAGGGGCAGAGCTATGGACGGCGATACCCGGATCAACAAGTACGACGACGGCTCGACCGACGCGCTGACAGGCGAACAGCAGATCCGCAACTTCAACATCAACTTCGGGCCGCAACACCCTGCGGCGCACGGGGTTCTCAGGCTTGTCCTCGAATTGGACGGCGAGATCGTGGAGCGCGCCGACCCGCATATCGGCCTGCTGCACCGCGGTACCGAAAAGCTGATGGAAAGCCGCACCTATCTGCAGAACGCGCCCTATATGGACCGGCTCGATTATTCCTCGCCGATGGCGCAGGAACACGCCTATTGCATGGCGATCGAGAAGATGTGCGGGGTCGAGATCCCGCGCCGCGCCTCTCTGATCCGGGTTCTGATGTCGGAACTGACCCGCATCGGCAACCATGTGATGAACGTCACCACCGGGGCCATGGACGTCGGCGCGCTGACGCCGCCGCTCTGGGGGTTCGAGGTCGGCCGCGAAGAGCTGTTCGTGTTCTTCGAACGGGCCTCGGGTGCGCGGATGCACTGCAACTATTTCCGCCCCGGCGGGGTGCACCAGGACCTGCCGCCGGGCCTTCTCGACGATATCGAGGAGTGGAGCGGGCGGTTCCTGTCGATGCTCGACGATCTTGACGGGCTGCTGACCGAAAACCGGATCTTCAAGCAGCGCGTGGTCGATATTGCCATCGTCACCGAACAGGACGTTTACGACTGGGGCCTGACCGGGCCGATGGCGCGGTCGGCCGGGCTGGCCTGGGACCTGCGCCGCACGCAGCCCTATGAATGCTATGACGAGTTCGACTTCCTCGTGCCGACCGGCAACAACGGCGACTGCTATGACCGCTATCTGATCCGCATGGAAGAGATGCGCCAATCCGTCCGCATCGTTCTGCAGGCGATCGAAAAGCTGCGCTTGCCCGAAAACCAGGGCGACGTGCTGGCGCGTGGCAAGCTGACGCCGCCGAAGCGGGCCGACATGAAGACCTCGATGGAAGCGCTGATCCATCACTTCAAGCTGTATTCCGAGGGCTTCAAGGTGCCGGCGGGCGAATTCTATTGTCCGGTTGAGGCGCCGAAGGGTGAATTCGGGGTCTATATTGTTTCGGACGGCAGCAACAAGCCGTACCGCTGCAAGCTGCGGGCGACCGGCTTCGCCCACCTGCAGGCCGCCGACCACCTTGGCCGCGGCCACCAGCTGGCCGACATGACGGCGCTGATCGCCACGCTCGATCTGGTGTTCGGCGAGGTCGACCGATGAACTGGCCGGCGATCCGCGGGGCGCGGGGAACTGAACCATGATGATCGCCGATAAATCATGGCTGTGTCTGTCGCTCGTGCTTGGCGCGGGCGCGGCCTCGGCCGAGCCGGTGGATACGCCGCGCAAGCAGTTGCTGATCGTGCTGACCGGCGAAAGCGCCGGTCTGGTGCAGACTGTGGCCGCGGATGCGGCCTTGCCGGGGCTCGTGCCGGTTGAACCCCGCCCGATCGTGGCGGAATGGATGAAGGGCAGCCACGCGACGATCGTCCCTGTGCGCGGCGCCATCGACCCAAGCCAAGAAGAGCGTTCCTGATGCTTCGCCGCCTTTCCCACGAACAACCCGAGAGCTTTGACTTCACCCCGGCCAACCTGGCCTGGGCCGAAGCGCAGATCACCAAATATCCCGAGGGCCGGCAGGCCAGCGCGATCATTCCGCTGCTGTGGCGCGCCCAGGAGCAGGAGGGTTGGCTGTCGCGGCCGGCGATCGAATACGTGGCCGACATGCTGGGGCTGGCCCATATCCGGGCGCTCGAGGTCGCAACCTTCTACTTCATGTTCCAGCTGCATCCCGTTGGATCGGTTGCCAATATCCAGATCTGCGGCACCACGACCTGCATGATCTGCGGATCGGGCGAACTGATGGCTGTCTGCCGCGAGAAGATTGCCGAGAAGCCGCACACGCTGTCGGCGGATGGCAAGTTCAGCTGGGAAGAGGTCGAATGCCTCGGCGCCTGCACCAACGCGCCGATGGTCCAGATCGGCAAGGATTTCTACGAGGATCTGACGGGCGAACGGCTGGCCGAGATCCTCGATGCGCTCGCCGCGGGCGAGGTGCCGACCCCCGGGCCGCAGAACGGCCGGGTGGGGGCAGAGCCCTTGGGCGGCCCGAAGGTGTTGACCGAGGGCAACGAGGCCGATCGGGTGAATGCGTCGGTCGAGCTGGCGCTGGCGCTTGGCGATACCGTGCGCCGGATCGACGGCAGCGAAGTGCCGCTGTTGCACCCCTGGGCCGACCGCGGCGGCCGCCCCGTCGGCGTCAAATCGCGACCGGCGTCGGCCCAACCGGAGCCGGCGCGTGTCGAACCGGCCCCGGCGCTGGATCATCCGGTCGACGAGACCGGCGTGACGGTGCAGGAGGCCCCGGTCGAAAGTGTCGGAAAGCCTGATACGCCGGTCGCGGATGTGGCCGACGATAAGCCCGAGCCGGTGCGCCCGCCCTGGATCGGCGCGCCGCTTGCGGATACGCCCGAGGATCTGATCTCGATCAAGGGTATCGGGCCGAAGCTGGTTGCGGTGCTGAACTATCTTGGGATCTATCACATATCGCAGATCGCGGCCTGGACGCCGGCCGAGGTGGCGTGGATGGATGCGAACATGTCCGGCTTCCCGGGCCGTGTCAGCCGCGACGACTGGGTCGGGCAGGCCAAGGCGATGCTGGCCGACAGGGATGCGGGCTAGGTGACCGGGGGCGCGGCGCAGATGCAGGGTCCGGGCGAGGCTGACAAGGCGCAAGCCCGGCAGGGCCGGATCGTGGCGCTGGTCATTGCGGCGTCCGGTCTGCTGGCGATCCTCGCCCCATTTATCGTCGCGGTTTCCGGCTTGCCGGCGCGGTATGAGATGCTGTTTTATTTCGTGGCCCTGGGCGGCTTCGTCTGGGCGCTGGTGGTTGCGATCCGGATGTTGCGTGCGGCCCGGACCGGCGACAAGCGTTGAGAGGACTTGAGAGATGCTGCAGGACAAAGACAGGATCTTTACCAATATCTACGGTCTGAAGGACCGCAGCCTCGCCGGCGCAAAGTCGCGCGGGGCATGGGACGGCACGTCCGAGATCATTGGCAAGGGCCGCGACTGGATCGTGGACGAGATGAAGGCCTCGGGCCTGCGCGGCCGTGGCGGTGCGGGGTTTCCGACCGGCCTCAAATGGTCCTTCATGCCGAAGGAAAGCGATGGCAGGCCGAGCTATCTGGTTATCAACGCTGACGAATCAGAGCCCGCGACCTGCAAGGATCGCGAGATCATGCGCCACGATCCGCAGCTGCTGATCGAAGGGGCTCTGATTGCGTCCTTCGCGATGGGGGCGCATCAGGCCTATATCTATATCCGCGGCGAATTCATCCGCGAACGCGAGGCGCTGCAGGCGGCGATCGACGAGGCCTATGACGCGGGGCTTCTCGGCCCCAATGCCGCCGGGTCGGGCTGGGATTTCGATCTCTACCTGCACCACGGTGCCGGCGCCTATATCTGCGGCGAGGAAACCGCGCTGCTGGAAAGCCTGGAAGGCAAGAAGGGAATGCCGCGGATGAAGCCGCCGTTCCCCGCGGGGGCCGGGCTCTATGGCTGTCCGACCACCGTGAACAACGTCGAATCGATTGCCGTGGTGCCGACGATCCTGCGCCGCGGCGCCAGCTGGTTCGCAAGCTTCGGGCGGGCAAACAACACCGGCACCAAGCTGTTCGCGATCACCGGGCATGTGAACACGCCCTGCGTGTTCGAGGAAAGCATGTCGATGTCGATGCGCGAGATGATCGAAAAGCACGGAGGCGGCGTTCGCGGCGGCTGGTCGAACCTGAAGGCCGTGATCCCCGGCGGCGCGTCCTGCCCGGTGCTGCCGGCCAGCATGTGCGGCGATGCGATCATGGATTTCGACTGGATGCGCGAGAACAAGTCCTCGCTTGGCACCGGCTGCATGATCGTGATGGATCAGTCGACTGACGTGGTAAAGGCGATCTGGCGACTTGCCGCCTTCTTCAAGCACGAAAGCTGCGGCCAGTGCACGCCTTGCCGCGAGGGTACGGGCTGGATGATGCGGGTCATGGACCGGCTGGTGCGGGGCGAGGCCGAGGTCGAGGAAATCGACATGCTGCTCGACGTCACCAAGCAGGTCGAGGGGCACACGATCTGTGCGCTCGGCGATGCCGCGGCCTGGCCGATCCAGGGTCTGATCCGGCACTTCCGGGACGAGATCGAATGGCGGATCAAGAACAAGCAGGGCATCGCCGCCGAGTGACGGCGCTGCCGCGGCAGGAGCATTGCAGGTGGCCCAAGCCTATTCGCTTTCCATTGCGGCACTCGTGATCTACGCGCTGCTGGTGCAGGTGCTCAGCCCGATGGAGGGCATGTCGAAGGCGCGGTCGGGGCTGGTCTCCGGTGCGACGCCCGCGCCCGACTATGGCTCGGTCGTCTACCGGATCCACCGTGCCTATCAGAACAGCGTCGACAATGTCGGCACGTTCACGGCGGTCGTCATGGCGGCGATCCTTGCCGGGGCGCCGCCATTCTGGGTCAACCTGCTTGCAGTGATCGCGGTTCTGGCCCGCATCGGCATGGTCGTGGTGCATGTCCGCGGGATCGGTCGCGCCGAGAATGGCCCGCGCAGCATGCTCTATGCGCTTGGCGTGCTGATGACGATCCTGATCGGGCTGCTGGCGCTCGTCGCACTTTTCGGCTGATATCCCGACCGGGCGGCGGACCCGGCCGTGTCGGGGCCGCCCCGCCTTTTGCCATCCCAATTGCGATACATTTTTCCGCGGCAGTGCCGGCGGATGCGAAATTGCGCCGATTGACGCTGCGTCTACCGGCAGTCTCTGGCCGGTTTGGCAGCCCTGCACAGCTCCGTGACCGGGACGGTCATTGAACCCTTCCCCGACGGCCCCAAGTCGAAAGACAGAGCCGGCCGCCTTTGCGCAGGGCCGCGGACAGCAGGACAGGAGCCACCGATGTTTCGCAAGATTACGATTGCCGCCGCCGCATTGACTGCGTTCACGCTGATGCTCAGCCTGACCCAGTCTGTGGCCGACCGCGACGCTGCGCCTTCGGTGCGACAGGCGCATGTCGAAACGCTGCATGTCGGCCCGCTCGATACGTTGCACCGCCAGATTCACCAACCGTCCTGATTGCGGCGCGCCATTTCGGCGCCCGCCACGATACAGCCGCGACGAAACTGCCACCGGCAGAGGGCCATCGCGGCGAAATCGCAGATTGGACTTCCCCCGAGAAGACGCTAGGAAGAATCCGAAAACAGGATTCCGGAGGGCGCTCACATCTCCGGTGGCCTTGATGGGAGCAATCCCGCGAAGGAGCTGGAGGCAGCGCATGAGTGACCTACGCACAATCATAATCGACGGTCGGGAAGTGAAATGCGACCCCGCCCTGACCCTGATCCAGGCCTGCGAACAGGCCGGGATCGAGGTTCCGCGGTTCTGCTACCACGAGCGGCTGTCGATTGCCGGCAATTGCCGGATGTGTCTGGTCGAAGTGGTCGGTGGCCCGCCGAAGCCGGCGGCATCCTGCGCCATGCAGGTCAAGGATCTGCGGCCCGGCCGCAACGGCGAGCCGCCCGAGGTCAGGACCAACTCGCCCATGGTCAAGAAGGCCCGCGAGGGGGTGATGGAGTTTCTGCTCATCAACCACCCGCTCGACTGCCCGATCTGCGATCAGGGCGGGGAATGCGACCTTCAGGACCAGGCGATGGCCTATGGTGTCGACTTCAGCCGCTATCGCGAGCCGAAGCGCGCCGCCGAGGACCTGAACCTCGGCCCGCTGGTCGAAACCCACATGACCCGCTGCATCTCGTGCACCCGCTGTGTGCGATTCACCTCCGAAGTCGCCGGGATCTCCCAGATGGGCCAGACCGGCCGCGGCGAGGACAGCGAGATCACCAGCTATCTGAACCAGACGCTCGACAGCAACCTGCAGGGCAACATCATCGACCTCTGCCCGGTCGGTGCGCTGGTCTCGAAGCCCTATGCCTTTACCGCCCGGCCTTGGGAACTGACCAAGACCGAGACCATCGACGTCATGGATGCGCTCGGGTCGAACACCCGTGTCGACACCAAGGGCCCCGAGGTCATGCGAATCCTGCCGCGCAACAACGACGCGGTGAACGAGGAATGGCTGTCGGACAAATCCCGGTTCGTCTGGGACGGCTTGCGCCGGCAACGGCTCGATACACCCTATGTGCGGGTGGACGGCAAGCTGAAGCCCGCGACCTGGGCCGAGGCGATGGGCGCTGCTGCGACCGCAATGAAGGGCAGGAAGGTCGCTGGCCTTGTCGGCGATCTTGCCCCGGTCGAGGCGAGCTTTGCGCTGAAGCAGTTGATCGAGAGCCTGGGCGGGACGGTCGAATGCCGCACCGATGGTGCCCGGCTGCCCGCGGGGAACCGGCTTGGCTATGTCGGCAATGCCCGGATCGAGGATATCGACACGGCGCAGACGATCCTGCTGATCGGTACCGACCCGCGCAACGAGGCGCCGGTGCTGAACGCCCGCATCCGCAAGGCCTGGATTGCCGGTGCCAATATCGGACTGGTCGGCCAGCCGGTCGATCTGACCTATGACTATACCCATCTTGGCACCGATCGTGCGGCGCTCGAGAAACTGGCGGGCATGGACCACTCGGACAAGCACGGCGATGCCGGGCTGATCATCCTGGGGCAGGGCGCGCTGAACGAGGCCGATGGCGCCGCGGTGCTGGCCACCGTGCTGCGCATGGCCGAGGTGGCACAATCGAAGGTGCTGATCCTGCACACCGCCGCGGGCCGGGTCGGCGCGATGGATGTGGGCGCCGTCACCGAAGGCGGGATCGAGGCCTGCATCGCGGGTGCCGAGGTGATCTATAACCTGGGCGCCGACGAGGTTGACGTCGCCGCCGGTCCCTTCGTGATCTATCAGGGAAGCCATGGCGACCGCGGCGCACATCGCGCAGACGTGATCCTGCCCGGCGCTGCCTGGACCGAGGAACGCGGGCTGTTCGTCAATACCGAGGGTCGGCCGCAACTGGCGATCCGCGCGGGCTTCCCCCCGGGGCAGGCCAAGGAGAACTGGGCGATCCTGCGGGCGCTGTCGGCCGAACTGGAGGCGACCTTGCCCTGGGACAGTATCGAACAGCTTCGGCGCGCGCTGGTTGCGGCTGTGCCGCACCTCGGGATGATCGATCAGGTGCCACAGAACGAAGGCTCCGTGCCGGATGCCGGGCCGCTCGGCGATGCCGATTTCCGGCTGGCGATCCGGGACCACTATCTGACCAACCCGATCGCCCGGGCGAGCGCTTTGATGGCCGAATTGTCGGCCATGGCCAAGGCCCGGGGCGCAACCTCGCTGGCGGCGGAGTAGCGTGGTGGCGCGGCAGTGCGACGCCGCGGTGTCACGGACAAGCGACGTCGCCAGGCTGAAACCCGCATCGCCGGGGCGCTCTGCCCCGGCCTTTGCGGCGGTCATTTGTGCAGGTTGCGACCGGTTCGGACAAAGCCCTAGAAACATGCTTCGAATCGCGCGACATCTGCGCACAAGACCCCCACTAGAGGCTGGCGTTTGGGTTCGGGATGCGGTTTACACGATCTCGCCAGCGTTCCGCAGCGACGGCCGGCCCGATCCGGAACGGGGGCGCCGATTGGCGCGCCGCGCGGGACATACCTACGGTCTGAGGAAGATGAGGCACCATGGCTGACTTTCTGAACACGGGGCTGGGGACTGTCGTGCTGATTGCACTCGAATGTCTCCTGTTCACGATCATCCTCTTCGTCTCGCTGGCTTTCCTGATGTATGCGGACCGCAAGATCTGGGCCGCGGTGCAGCAGCGCAAGGGCCCGAACGTGGTGGGCGTCTTCGGCCTGCTGCAAAGCTTTGCCGACTTCATCAAGTACATCGCCAAGGAAATCGTCGTGCCCTCGGGCGCCGACAAGGTGGTGTTCTTCCTGGCACCGATGATCTCGTTCGTCCTGGCGCTGATCGCCTGGGTGGTGATCCCGTTCAACGACGGCTGGGTGATCGCCAACATGAACGTTGCGATCCTCTATGTCTTCGCCATGTCCTCGCTCGAGGTCTATGGCGTCATCATGGGCGGCTGGGCGTCGAACTCGAAATACCCGTTCCTCGGGTCGCTGCGGTCGGCGGCGCAGATGATTTCCTACGAGGTCTCGATCGGGCTGATCATCATCGGCGTCGTGATTTCGACCGGGTCCATGAACTTCTCGGATATCGTCGAGGCGCAGCGCGGCCATTTCGGGTTGCTGAACTGGTACTGGCTGCCGCACCTGCCGATGGTGTTCCTGTTCCTGATCTCGGCGCATGCCGAAACCAACCGTCCGCCGTTCGACCTGCCCGAAGCTGAATCGGAACTGGTCGCGGGCTATCAGGTGGAATATTCCTCGACGCCCTTCCTGCTTTACATGATGGGCGAGCTGATCGCGATCGTGCTGATGTGCGCGCTGATGTCGATCCTGTTCTTCGGTGGCTGGCTGTCGCCGATCCCCGGTCTGCCCGACGGGATCCTGTGGCTGATTGCCAAGATGGGCTTCTTCTTCTTCATCTTCTCGATGACCAAGGCGATCGTGCCGCGGTATCGCTATGACCAGCTGATGCGGATTGGCTGGAAGGTGTTCCTGCCGATGTCGCTCGGCTGGGTCGTGCTGGTGGCGTTCCTTGCGAAATTCGGGGTTCTCGGCGGCTTTTGGGCCCGCTGGGCGATTGGAGGCTGACCGATGACGGCAATAGACTGGAACCGGGCCGGCAAGTACTTTCTGCTGGTGGATATCTTCAAGGGCTTCAGGCTCGGGATGAAGTATTTCATGGCGCCGAAGGCGACGCTGAACTACCCGCACGAGAAGGGACCGCTCAGCCCGCGATTCCGCGGCGAACATGCGCTGCGGCGCTATCCGAGCGGCGAGGAACGCTGCATCGCCTGCAAGTTGTGCGAGGCGATCTGTCCGGCCCAGGCCATCGTGATCGACGCCGAGCCGCGCGCCGACGGCAGCCGCCGCACCACGCGCTATGACATCGACATGACCAAGTGCATCTATTGCGGCTTGTGTCAGGAGGCCTGCCCGGTCGATGCCATCGTCGAGGGGCCGAACTTCGAGTTCACGGCCGAGAACCGGGAAGAGCTGTTCTTCGACAAGCAGAAGCTGCTCGACAACGGTGACCGCTGGGAGGCCGAAATCGCCCGCAACATCGAGCTGGATGCACCCTACCGATGAATGATTTTGCAAAGCTCTTCCAGCAGATGATCCAGCAAAGCCAGGAGATGGCCAAGGCCATGAATCCGGCGCTTGAAAAACTGCAGCTGCCGGACTTCACCGCCATGCTGCCGACGATGCCCAAGGACGCCATGGAAATGTCCTTCGGCAAGACCTTCAACCCCGGCGGGCTTGACGCAAAGACGCGTCTGTTCGTGACGCTGGGGGCGCTGGTCGCGCAGGGCGCGCAGATGGAGCCGCAGATCAAGGTCACGGTCCGCCATGCGATGCAGGCCGGTGCGACACCGCAGGAGATCGCCGAGGTGATCGGCCAGATGTCGATCTTCGGCGGCGTGCCGGCGATGACCAAGGCCATGCAGCTTGCGCAATCCGTGATCGCAGAGAAGAAGGAAGGCTAGTCCAGTGACCGCAGTCGATTTCACCTTTCTCCTGTTCTCTATCACGCTGATCTGCGGCGGGTTGTTCACCGTAATCTCGCGCAGCCCGGTGCATTCGGTGCTGTGGCTGATCCTCGCGTTCCTGTCCGGCGCCGGTCTGATGGTGCTGCTTGGCGCCGAGTTCGTCGCCATGCTGCTGATCATCGTCTATGTCGGCGCGGTCGCGGTGCTGTTCCTGTTCGTCGTCATGATGCTCGATGTCGATTTTGCCGTGCTTCGCGCCGAGATGGCGAAAAGCCTGCCGCTGGCGCTGGTGATTGCGCTGGTGCTGGTGATCCAGCTCGTCATGGTGTTCGGCAACTGGCAGACCGGCGCCGGCGTCGTCATGAACGACCTGCCCAACTCGGTCGGTGCGGGGCCGCACAATACCGCCTCGATCGGGCTGCTGCTCTATGACAAGTACTTCCTGCTGTTCCAGCTTGCCGGCCTGATCCTGCTGGTCTCGATGATCGGCGCCATCGTGCTGACCCTGCGCCATCGCCGGGACATCAAGCGGCAGGACATCCTGGCGCAGATGTACCGCGATCCGGTCAAGGCGCTGGACATGCATGACATCAAGCCTGGTCAGGGGCTGTGACCGACTGAGCCAGCCCGGCACCCGGCGTGTCGGATAGCGAATAACGGCAGCGGCGCGACCGGCGCCGTAACCAACCGCCCGACAAGGGGCGCGGACTAAGGATCGAGGGACCGCACATGGTCGGATTGGAACATTACCTGAGTGTCGCGGCGATACTCTTCGTCATCGGCATCTTTGGCATCTTCCTGAACCGGAAGAATGTCATCGTCATCCTGATGTCGATCGAGCTGGTTCTTCTGTCGGTCAACATCAACCTCGTCGCCTTCTCGGCCTATCTGGGCGATCTCACCGGCCAGGTATTCGCGCTGTTCGTCCTGACAGTCGCCGCCGCCGAGGCCGCCATTGGCCTCGCCATTCTGGTCTGCTTCTTCCGAAACCGCGGCACGATCGCGGTGGAAGACGTCAACAACATGAAGGGGTAAGGGTCCATGACCGCGATCATACTCTTTGCCCCGCTGGTCGGCGCAATCATTTGCGGCCTGTTCTGGCGGATGATCGGCGAACGCGCCGGAATGATCACCGCAACGGGCCTGCTGTTTCTGGCCTGCTTCCTCAGCTGGATCGTCTTCTTCACGGTGGGCGAGCCGCAGAGCATCACGCTGCTGCGCTGGATCGACTCTGGCAGTCTGGTCGCCGACTGGGCGATCCGGCTCGACCGTCTGACCGCGATCATGCTTGTGGTCGTCACCACGGTGTCTGCCTTCGTGCATCTCTACAGCTTCGGCTACATGGATCACGACATCAACTTCCCCGAGGGCGAGCCCTACAAGGCGCGGTTCTTCGCCTTCCTGTCGCTGTTCTCCTTCGCGATGCTGGCGCTCGTGACCGCAGACAACCTGGTGCAGATGTTCTTCGGCTGGGAGGGCGTGGGCCTCGCCTCCTACCTGCTGATCGGCTTCTATTATCGCAAGGAAAGCGCGGGCGAGGCTGCGATGAAGGCCTTCATCGTCAACCGTGTCGGTGACTTCGGCTTTGCGCTTGGCATTGCGGGCCTGTTCTTCATGGTCGACTCGGTGCAGCTGAACGATGTCTTTGCCGCCGCGCCGACGCTTGCGGAAAGCACCGTCAGCTTCCTGTGGCGCGACTGGAACGCCGCGAACCTGCTCGCCTTCCTGCTGTTCGTCGGCGCCATGGGCAAGTCGGCCCAGTTCTTCCTGCACACCTGGCTGCCGGACGCGATGGAAGGCCCGACACCGGTCTCGGCGCTCATCCACGCTGCCACCATGGTGACGGCGGGCGTTTTCCTGGTCTGCCGGATGTCGCCGCTGATGGAATATGCGGCCGATACGCGGACCTTCATTGTCTATATCGGGGCCATCACCGCCTTCTTCGCGGCGACGATCGGTCTGGTGCAGAACGACATCAAGCGCGTGATCGCCTATTCGACCTGCTCGCAGCTTGGCTACATGTTCGTGGCCGCCGGCGTCGGGATGTATTCGGCGGCGATGTTCCACCTGCTGACCCACGCCTTCTTCAAGGCGATGCTGTTCCTTGGCGCCGGTTCCGTGATCCACGGGATGCACCACGAACAGGACATGCGGAACTATGGCGGGCTGAAGGCCAAGCTGCCGGTGACCTACTGGATCATGATGATCGGCACGCTTGCGATCACCGGGGTCGGCATCCCGCTGACGGGCATCGGCTTTGCCGGGTTCATCAGCAAGGACGCGATCATCGAAAGCGCCTGGGCCGGCGGCACCACGGCCTCGAGCTTCGGCTTCTGGATGCTGGTCATCGCGGCCGCCTTCACGAGCTTCTATTCCTGGCGGTTGATGTTCATGACCTTCTACGGCAAGCCGAAGGGGGATCATCACACCCACGAGCATGCCCATGAAAGCCCGCGTGTCATGCTGATCCCGCTGGTCGCGCTCGCCTTCGGCGCGGCGTTCTCGGGGATGATCTGGCACGGATCCTTCTTTGGGCACACCGAGCAGGTGGCGCGGTTCTTCGAGATCCCGCTGGCCGCAGAGGCCACGGCCGAAACCAATGGCGCAGTTGCCACCGAGGAACATGCCGAGGCCGCAACCGAGGGCCATGGCGCCGACGCCGGCGCCCAGCACGAAGCCTTTGGCGGTGCGCCGGGGCAGGGCGCGATCTTCTTCGGGCCGGACAACCACGTGCTGACCAACGCGCATGAGGCACCGGTCTGGGTCAAGGTCAGCCCCTTCATTGCCATGCTGCTTGGCTTTGGCCTGTCCTGGCTGTTCTATGTCCGCTCGCCGCAACTGCCGGCGCAACTGGCCAAGAACCAGCCGGTTCTCTACCGCTTCCTGCTGAACAAGTGGTATTTCGACGAGATCTATGACGCGATCTTCGTCCGGCCGGTGCGAGCGCTTGGCCGCCTGCTGTGGAAACGTGGCGACGTGTCGATCATCGACGGCGGTATCAACGGACTCGCCATGGGGATCATCCCCTATTTCACCCGGCTCGCCGGCCGGGCACAGAGCGGATACATCTTCCACTATGCTGCCGCGATGGTCGTGGGGATCGTGGTCCTGGTCACCTGGATGTCGATCGTGGGGAATTGAGCGATGCAAAACCTAATCTCGATCATCATCTTCCTGCCGCTGGTTGCGGCGCTGATCCTCGCCTTCTTCCTGAAGGGAGACGATGCGGCGGCCCGGCGGAATGCCAAGTGGCTGGCGCTGATCGCGACCTCGGCGACCTTCCTTGTCTCGCTGTTCCTGCTGTTCGGCTTCGATCCCTCGAACACCGGCTTCCAGTTCGTCGAGGAACGCGACTGGCTGCTGGGGCTGCACTACAAGATGGGGGTGGACGGCATCTCGGTCCTGTTCGTGATGCTGACCACATTCCTGATGCCGATCACCATCGGCGCCTGCTGGAACGTCGAGGTGCGCGTCAAGGAGTACATGATCGCCTTCCTGGTGCTCGAAACCCTGATGCTCGGCGTCTTCACCGCGCTCGATCTGGTTCTGTTCTACCTGTTCTTCGAGGCGGGCCTCATTCCGATGTTCCTGATCATCGGCATCTGGGGCGGTCCGAACCGGATTTACGCGACCTTCAAGTTCTTCCTCTATACCTTCCTCGGCTCGCTGCTGATGCTGGTGGCGATGATCGCGATGTATGTCGATGCCGGCACCACCGACATTCCGACGCTGCTGGCCCATACCTTCGCCTCGGACACGCTGTCTGTGCTCGGGTTCCAGGTCGTGGGGGGGATGCAGACCATCCTGTTCATCGCCTTCTTCGCCAGCTTTGCGGTCAAGATGCCGATGTGGCCGGTCCATACCTGGCTGCCTGACGCCCACGTTCAGGCGCCGACGGCGGGGTCGGTGGTTCTGGCGGCGATCCTGCTGAAGATGGGCGGCTATGGCTTCCTGCGGTTCAGCCTGCCGATGTTCCCGGTCGGGTCCGAGGTGATGAGCACCTTCGTGTTCTGGCTGTCCGCGATCGCGATCGTCTATGCGGCGCTGGTGGCGCTGGCGCAGGAGGACATGAAGAAGCTGATCGCCTACAGCTCGGTCGCGCACATGGGCTATGTGACCATGGGGATCTTCACGGTCAGCCAGCAGGGGCTCGACGGTGCGATCTTTCAGATGCTCAGCCACGGCTTTGTCGCCGGCGCGCTCTTTCTCGTCGTCGGCGTGGTCTATGACCGGATGCACACCCGCGACATCACCGCTTACGGCGGTCTGATGGTGCGGATGCCGGCCTATGCGCTGGTCTTCATGGTGTTCACCATGGCCAACGTCGGCCTGCCGGGCACTTCGGGCTTCATCGGCGAGTTCCTGACCCTGGTCGCGATCTTCCAGGTCAACACCTGGGTCGCGGTCGTGGCGACCTCGGGCGTGATATTCTCGGCCTGCTACGGGCTCTGGCTTTATCGCAAGGTGATGCTGGGCGACCTGATCAAGGAAAGCCTGAAGACGATCAAGGATCTGTCCGCCCGCGAAAAGGCGATCTTTGCGCCGCTTGTCGTGATGACGCTCTGGCTTGGCGTTTACCCGTCGGTGGTGACCAATGTGATCGGCCCCTCTGTCACGTCCCTGATCGGCCAGTACGAAACCGCCCTGAACGACTATCAGCCGGACGTCCGGCTGGCCCAGTCCGGAGACAACTGAGATGACCTCTGCCGATCTTGCAACGATCCTGCCCGAGATCTTCCTCGCGGTATACGCGATGGTGGCGCTGCTGGTGGCTGTCTACACCGGCAAGGACCGCGTCGCCTCGTTGCTCAGCTGGATCTCGGCCGCGGTGCTGATCGCGGTGGCGATCTGGATCTCGGTATCGGGCGACCTTACGCGCGTCGCCTTCGGCGGCATGTTCGTCGACGACGGTTTTGCCCGCTTTGCCAAGGTGACGGTGCTGTTTGCCGCCGCCATCGTGCTGATCCTGTCCGAGGGGTTCTTCTCGCGCCGGGGCTCGTTGATCTTCGAATATCCGATCCTCGTGGTCCTGTCGGTGATCGGCATGATGATGATGATCTCGGCGGGCGATGTGATCGCGCTCTACATGGGGCTCGAGTTGCAGTCGCTGGCACTTTACGTCGTCGCCTCGATCCGCCGCGACAGCGTGCGCTCGACCGAGGCCGGCCTGAAGTACTTCATCCTCGGGGCGCTCAGCTCGGGCCTGCTGCTCTATGGGGCTTCGCTGACCTATGGCTATGCCGGCACCACGTTGTTCTCGGGGATCTATGCGGCGGCGACCGACGGGCACGTGGGCATCGGCCTGTTGCTCGGCCTGACCTTCATGCTTGCGGGCATGGCCTTCAAGGTTTCGGCGGTGCCCTTCCACATGTGGACGCCCGACGTTTACGAGGGCGCACCGACCCCGGTCACGGCCTTCTTTGCGACGGCGCCCAAGATGGCTGCCATGGCGATGATCGCGCGCGCGCTCTATGACGCCTTCGGCGCCGCGGTGGCCGACTGGCAACAGATCCTGGCGCTGCTTGCGGTGCTGTCGATGTATCTCGGCGCGCTTGCCGGGATCGGGCAGCGCGACATCAAGCGGCTGATGGCCTATTCCTCGATCACCCACATGGGCTTTGCGCTGATGGGCCTTGCCGCCGGGACCGAGCGGGGCGTGCAGGCGATGCTGATCTACATGGCGATCTATGTCACCATGAACATCGGCACCTTCGCCTTCATCCTGTCGATGGAACGCGACGGCCAGCACGTGACGCGGATCGACGGGCTGAACATGCTGTCGAAACGCGAGCCGGTGAAGGCCATGGCGATGCTGGTGCTGCTGTTCAGCCTGGCGGGCGTACCGCCGCTGGTCGGCTTCTTCGGGAAGTTCGCGGTGCTGACCGCGGCGCTTGACGCCGGCCTCGTCTGGCTTGCGGTTCTCGGCGCCATCGCCTCGGTCATCGCGGCGTTCTACTATCTGCGGATCGTCTATTACATGTATTTCGGCAGCGACGAGGGTCCGGCAATCGATGGCTCGATGAGCGTCGTTCAGGTCACCGTCCTGGTTGGGGCCGCGGCGCTGATGGTGCTGGGGGTTGTGAACCTGTTCGGTCTTGACGGGATGGCCGCATCTGCAGCAGCCTCTCTTGTCAACTGAGGCCTGGCCTGCAGGCTATGACCGGCTGGTGCTGCCCGAGGTTGACAGCACCATGGCCGAGGCGGCGCGGCGGGCGCCCGCGCTCAGCGGGCCGACCTGGATACTGGCACTGAGACAGACGGCGGCCCGCGGCCGCCGTGGTCGTCCCTGGACCAACCCTGCGGGCAACTTCGCGGCGACTCTGGTCGTGCGGCCGTCGCACGGGCCGCAGCAGGCGGCGCTGCGCAGCTTTGTCGCCGCGCTTGCGCTGTATGATGCGTTCGTGACCGTGACCGGGCGGGCCGAATCCTTTGCGCTGAAATGGCCGAACGACGTGCTGCTGAACGGTGGCAAGGTGGCGGGCATCTTGCTCGAATCTTCCGGCCACAGCGGTGCGCTCAGCTACCTGTCGGTCGGGATCGGGGTGAACCTTGCCGCGGCCCCGACGGCCGGCGAGGTCGAACCCCGCGCGGTGCCGCCGGTGTCGCTGGCCGGGGCGATGGGGGTGCGGATTGCACCCGAGGCGTTTCTCGACGCCCTCGCGCCCGCCTATGCCCGGCACGAGGCGCAGCTTGCGACCTTCGGGTTCGCGCCGGTCCGCGCCGCCTGGCTGGCCCGCGCCACGCGCCTTGGCGCCGAAGTGACTGCCCGGATGCCAAGCGAAGAAGTCACCGGAATCTTCGAGACCATCGACACGTCGGGCAGCCTTGTGCTGAAAACTCCGCAAGGCCGCCGCGCGATCGCCGCGGCGGAGATCCATTTCAACTGATCCGGGAGGCGCGGGCCGCATGCTTTTGTGCATCGACACCGGCAATACCAACACTGTCTTCTCTGTCTGGGACGGCGAGAAATTCCTGACCACCTTGCGCACCGCGACCGAGCACCAGCGGACGGCCGACCAGTACTTCGTCTGGTTCTCGACCCTGATGGCCCATGCGCGCATCCCGGTCGACATCGACGAGGTCATCATCTCGTCGACCGCGCCGCGGGTGGTATTCAACCTGCGGGTGCTGGCCGATCGCTATTTCAATTGCCGGCCGCTGGTGGTGGGCAAACCCGAATGTCTGCTGCCGAGGCCACCCCGGGTCGATCCCGGCGTGCAGGTCGGGCCGGACCGGCTGGCCAATACCGTCGGCGCCTTTGATCGCCACGGCGGCGACGTGATTGTGGTAGACTTTGGCACGGCAACGAATTTCGACGTGGTGGATGTGGACGGCGCCTATATCGGCGGGGTGATTGCGCCGGGGGTAAATCTGAGTCTCGAGGCGTTGCATCTGGCCGCAGCGGCGCTGCCGCACGTCGATGTGACCAAGCCCGCGCAGGTGATCGGTACAAATACCATCGCCTGCATGCAGTCGGGTGTATTCTGGGGCTATGTCGGACTGGTGCAGGGGATCTGCTCGCGCATTCTCACCGAACGGGGCCGGCCGATGAAAATCATTGGCACCGGAGGGCTTGCGCCGCTTTTCTCACAGGGCGATGTACTGTTCGACCTAATTGAAGACGATCTGACGATGCACGGCCTGACGGTCATCCATCGCTACAACAAGGAAAATAATGCGGATGAGCGATGAAGCACGGCTGATCTATCTCCCCCTCGGCGGGGCCGGTGAAGTGGGGATGAACGCCTATGTCTATGGGTATGGCAAACCGGGGAAGGAACGCCTGATCCTGGTCGATCTGGGCGTGACCTTCCCCGACATGGACACAACCCCCGGCGTCGACCTGATTTTCCCCGATATTTCGTGGCTGATTGAACGCGCCGACCGGCTGGAGGCGATCGTCATCACCCATGGTCACGAGGATCACATTGGTGCGCTCGGGCATTTCTGGAACGACCTGCGGGTGCCGGTCTATTGCCGGAAGTTCACCGGCAATCTGGCCGCGCGCAAGATGGACGAACATGGCGCTGACCCCGAACAGATCTGTGTGGTCGGTGCCTGGCCCGAAGTGACCGAGGCCGGGCCGTTCAGGATCGGCTTCCTGCCGGTGTCGCATTCGATCCCCGAAAGCTCGGGGTTGGTGATCGACACGCCGGCGGGCCGGATCGTCCATACGGGCGATTTCAAGCTCGACGGTGCGCCGGGGGTGGGCGAGCCCTTCGATGCCGAACTTTGGCACAGCGTTGCCGGCGACGGTGTCCGGGCGCTGGTGTGCGACAGCACCAATATCTTCGTCGAAACCCCGGGCCGGTCTGAATCGACGCTGAGCGACAATATCCGCGCCCTTGTCGCCAGCTCCAAGGGCATGGTGATATCGACGACTTTCGCCTCGAACGTTGCCCGGGTGAAGACCCTGGCCGAAGCCGGGCGCGATGCCGGTCGGTCGGTCTGTCTGCTCGGCCGCGCGATGCAGCGGATGGTGGCGGCGGCGATCGAGACCGGCGTGCTGACCGATTTCCCGACGATGATCAATCACGAGGAAGCCGAACAGCTGCCGCGCGAGCATGTGATGCTGATCGTCACCGGCAGCCAGGGCGAACGCCGCGCCGCGACAGCGCAGTTTTCCCGCGGCAAATACCTTGGGTTGGAACTCGCCGCTGGCGACACCTTTCTGTTTTCGTCAAAGACCATCCCGGGCAACGAACGCGCGGTGCTGAAGATCCTGAATGCCTTTTCCGAAAGAGGCGTCGATGTGGTCGACGACAACTACGGGCTCTATCACGTTTCGGGTCACGCAAACCGCCCCGACCTTGAGGCGGTGCACGATCTGATGCGGCCTCGGATGCTGATCCCGATGCATGGCGAACACCGCATGTTGCGGCGTCATGCCGAGGCCGGCGAGGCAAAGGGGATCGCCTCGATGGTGGCGGTCAACGGCACGATGCTCGATCTGACCGGCGATCGCCCGGTCGTTGTCGACCGGATCGAGACGGGCCGGGTCTATCTGGACGGCACGCGCAAGATCGGGGCCCTCGGCGGGGTGGTTCGCGACCGGATCCGGATGGCGCTGAACGGGCTCGTCATGCTGAACGTGATCTTCGACGAAAAGGACGAACCCTTGGGCGATCCCTGGGCCGAGATCCGCGGCCTGGCCGAAAAGGGTCGGACCGGCACGGCACTCGTTGAGATGATCGAGACCGAAACTGCGGAATTCATGGCGCGGGCCGGGGCGAAGGTGCTGAGGGACGACGAGAAGCTCGAGACCTCGCTGCGCCGGGTCGTGCGGCAGGTTGCGGTCGAGGAGATCGGCAAGAAGCCCGAAGTGACGGTGGTGATCTCGCGGCTCGCATGACGGACGGATCCGGGGAACCGGGGCCAGCGGACGGGCCGGAACCTCGTCTGACCAAAGCCGAAATCCGCCGTGGTTGGCGCTGCAGCCTGATGCTAGGCTTGCTCGACACCGCGGCGGGGCAGGGATGTGGCGCGCGCCGCGCAAGGCCGGGAGATATGAGATGGCATTCGAGGAAACATTTGGCGCGGATTGGCCGGACGTTCTGCAGGCGCCCATGCTGGCGGGGCTGGCGATCACGGCGGCAGATCCCGGTGGTCTGATCGGCGCGGTACGGGAAAGTGCGGCGTTGGCGCATTCGCTGAAATCGGGTCTTGATGCCGCGGCCGACGGATCTCTGATTGCCGAGGTTGTCGCGGCCTACGGGACCAGCGACGGCCGGTCGATGACGACCCATGGTTTGCGCTCGCTGGTCAAGGGCAAGGCGCCGGCCGAGGCCTGTGCGGCGGCCATTGCGAGGCTTGCCGAGATCATGGCGCTGGTGCGCCAGAAGGCCCCAGGCGAGGCACCAGCCTTTGCGGAATGGCTGCACGCAACGGCCGCGCGGGTCGCAGAGGCCGCCTCCGAAGTCGGATTTCTTGGCATCGGCGGTGAGCGGGTGTCAGAGGCAGAACGCAAGACTCTGGTGGATCTGGCTGTCGCACTGGCGGCGCCGACGGTCTGACCCGGGGCACGCTGCGCCGGGCGCCGTGGCGCGTTGCGATGCCCGAAGTCCTGTCGTCAAAAATGAGGCCGCCCGGAACCTTTGGCAAAGGTTCCGGGCGGCCTCATTTGTCTTTGACGGCGCCGTCTGGCTGTCAGACTTCCTTCGGGTCGGCCGCGAAGGAGCGGAGCAGGAAGTCGGGGACGTGATCGCCCATGCCGACAACCGGACCACCGCCATCACGGCCGCCATCGCGCGCCTCGCCTCGGCCAGTTCGGCTGGAGCTGCGGCGCGATTGTCTCCGCTCGGGCCGTTCCGGCCTTTCAGCGACTTCGGCAGGGGCCGCCACGACATTGACTTCGGCAACCGGCGCTTGCGCCACGGGGGCTGCGACGACGGGGGCCTCGGCAGCCTGTGCCTCTGCCGCCGGTGCCGACGAAGACCTTACCTTGCGCGGATTTCGGCGGCGTGTCGGTTCGCGTTCGGTCTCTGGCTCGGGGCGGCTCGGCTCTTTCCGGCTGTTTTCTGGCATGCCGGCGGGGGCCTCGACCCGGGGGATCGGCTGCTTCACCAGATCCTCGATTGCGGCCAGATACTTGTCGTCTGCAGGCGTGGCGAGCATGTAGGTGATGCCAGTCTTTCCGGCGCGCCCGGTGCGGCCGATGCGGTGGACATAGTCTTCGGCGTGGGTTGGCACGTCGAAGTTGAAGATGTGGCTGACATTCGGGATGTCGAGCCCGCGGGCTGCGACGTCGGACGCGACAAGGAAGGTGATCGAACCGTCGCGGAACCCGTCGAGCGTGCGCGTGCGATGCGACTGGTCGAGATCGCCGTGGATCGGCTCGGCGTTATAGCCGTATTTCTTCAGCGACTTCGCGACGACATCGACCTCGACCTTGCGGTTGCAGAAGATGATCGCATTGCGGAAGGCGTCGCCCTCGGCTTCGATCAGCGCCCGCAGCATGGTGCGCTTTTCGCTGGCTGTGCGATCCTTGCGCGACGGACGGAAATGCACCAGCCGCTGCGAGATCGTCTCGGAGGTCGTCGCCTGGCGCGCCACTTCGATCTTTACCGGCGCGTTCAGGAAGGTGTTGGTCAGGCGTTCGATCTCGGGCGGCATGGTGGCCGAGAAGAACAGGGTCTGCCGGGTGAACGGGGTCAGCTGGAAGATCCGCTCGATGTCCGGGATGAAGCCCATGTCGAGCATCCGGTCAGCCTCGTCCACCACCATGATCTGCACGCCGGTCAGAAGCAGCTTGCCACGTTCGAAATGGTCGAGCAGACGGCCGGGCGTTGCGATCAGAACATCGACGCCACGGTCGATCAGCTTGTCCTGTTCGTTGAACGAGACCCCGCCGATCAGCAGCGCCTTTGTCAGCTTGGTGTATTTGGAATAGGTGTCGAAGTTCTCGGCGACCTGGGCGGCAAGCTCGCGAGTCGGCGCCAGCACAAGGCTGCGCGGCATCCGTGCCCGGGCGCGGCCCTTGCTGAGCAGCGTTACCATGGGCAGGGTGAAACTTGCGGTCTTTCCGGTGCCGGTCTGGGCGATGCCAAGCACATCCTTGCCAAGAAGGGCGGGCGGAATCGCCTGCGCCTGAATCGGTGTCGGGGTCAGGTACCCCGTTTCTTCGATGGCTTGCAGGACCTTGGGGTCCAGATTCAGTTCGGAAAAGTTGGTCATATGCGTCCAGTTTTGGCAACCCGGTCAGGATTGCAGTAGGTGGGACGCATCAGATCGACGCCCCGACGGCTCGGGCCCGCGCGGTTCGCGGACAGATGCCGTTTACCGCAGGCCACCCAAGGCGTCAACCAAAGCCGCAAAAAGTCGCGGCAGACCTGCGGTTTGGGGCATTGTTGACCGACCTTTTCGGCCGTCACCCGGCGCGGATGTCCGCGTGGAATGAAAAAAAACAGGCGCCACCGACGCCTGTTCCGCTTTGCGACCTGTCGCCAGGGTTCAGCCCGATTTCGAGCGGCGGCGGTTCAGACCGGCCATGGCCCCGAATCCGCCCAGCAAAAGCCAGGCTGCCGCCGGCAGCGGCACCGCGCTGACCGGGTCGGGATCGGTGTGATCGACATTCTCGTCGGGGGCGACGAAATTGCCAAAGCTGGCCGAAATGTAGGGGATAGCGCCCGAAGTCGGCGAGGAATGGCCGAAGTGGAACCGCATGTCGAGCCCGTTGGGCTGGATGCCGAGCGAGACATGGCCCACCGACTGGCCGGCCGCCCAAAGCTCGCTCGCCACAACCCCGTCAAGCAGAACCGATGCCGGATCATAGCTGTTGACGGCCTGGCTGTGCATGCCGCTGATCGGGTTGAACCCAAGCTCGGTCAGCACCGGGTTTGCGTTCTGCGTCCAGCCAGGAGCATGGTCGGTGCCGACCCAAAGGCCGCCGCCGTGGACATCGAGCTGTTCGGCGACATTCTGGATCAGCGCCACTTCGGACGCGTTCGAGCCTTGGAAATTATAGCCATAGGACCGCGCATCCTGAACGATATTCTGATGACTGGAAAAGAACGTGCCGATTGCCGAAATGTCGGCATCGTTCACATAGCGCGTAGAGGTAAGATCGTAGAAGAAGAGCAAGTCGTAACTACTGGAGGTGAGCGCGGTCGCGATCGACCCTCCGGTTTTGCCGTTAACGATATCGACCGTGTGCCCTTTGGCCTCCAAAGCGGTCTTGATGTCGGAATAGCCGGACGGGCCATAGTCGAATTGTGTCAAAAGCACAGTTGCGGCCCAGGTAGATGATGTTCCCGCCGCCGTACAGAAAACGGCAGCACTCATAAGGAGCATTTTTCGCATGTCTATTACCTTGATTAGCTTCAAAAAGTCAGTTTTCGGGAATCAATTGGCTCCCTCGGCAGATAATTGCCGAACCGGGAAAATTTATCAATATTCCGTGTTAAGGGGTTCTTTAAGTTTGTTGTCTCAGGCGAGACCGTTGAAAATGTCAATGAAAGCGGTTCGTTTCGCATGTTCCTGGCGGAGCCGGGCCGAACAGCGGTGGACTTAAGCTCTCTGGCGGCTCCGGATCGGGCGCGGTCAGACCATGCGGTCAGACCATCATTTCCTTGGTGGCCGACAGCCGGACCTTTGGGTGATCGCGTTCGATGCGGTCGATGTCCCATTGCAGCCGGGTCAGGTAGACCAGATCGCCATCGTTGTCGTGCGCCATATGGCCCCTGTTTTCCTTGACGAAGGCCTCGACCGCGTCTTCGGCGCCGTGGACCCAGCGCGCAGATGTGAACTGGGAGGGTTCGAACCGGACGGGCAGGCCGTATTCCAGCTCGATCCGGCTGGCCAGAACCTCGAATTGCAGTGCGCCGACGACACCGACGATAAAGCCCGAGCCGATCGCCGGCTTGAAGACCTTGGCGGCGCCTTCCTCGGCGAACTGCATCAGGGCCTTGTCGAGATGCTTGGCTTTCATCGGGTCGCCCGCGCGGCAGGTGCGCAGCAATTCGGGCGCAAACGAGGGGATGCCGGTGACCCGCAATGCCTCGCCCTCGGTCAGGGTGTCGCCGATGCGCAGTTGGCCGTGGTTCGGGATGCCGATGATGTCGCCGGCCCAGGCCTCTTCGGCCAGTTCGCGGTCGGCGGCGAGGAACAGCACCGGGTTGGTGACAGCCATCGGCTTCTTCGAGCGGACATGCATGAGCTTCATCCCGCGCCGGAAGTGTCCCGAGGCCATGCGGACAAAGGCAACGCGGTCTCGGTGCTTTGGATCCATGTTCGCCTGAACCTTGAAGACAAAGCCGGAAACAGCTGTTTCTTCGGGGGAAATCTGCCGCGGTTCGGCGCGCTGGATCTGCGGCTCGGGGCCATACCGGCCGATACCGTCCATCAGTTCCTTCACCCCGAAGGAGTTGATCGCCGAGCCGAACCAGATCGGCGTCATGTGGCCCTCGAGCACCGATTGCGGGTCGAGCGCGGGCAGAAGCTCGCGCGCCATCTCAAGCTCTTCCTGAAGCTGCTCCAGCAACTGCAAGGGAACATGTTCGCTCAGCTTCGGGTCGTCGAGCCCGTCGATCTGGATGCTGGCCGAGATCCGGTTGCGGTCGGCGCGGTCCATCAGTTCCAGCCGGTCGCGCAGGATGTCGTAGCAGCCGATGAAATCCTGCCCGCGCCCGATCGGCCAGGAGGCCGGAGTGACGTCGATGGCGAGGTTCTCCTGGATCTCGTCGATGATATCGAAGGTATCGCGGCTTTCGCGGTCCATCTTGTTGCAGAAGGTCAGGATCGGCAGGTCGCGCAGGCGGCAGACCTCGAACAGCTTGCGGGTCTGGCTTTCGACCCCCTTGGCGCCATCGATCACCATGACCGCCGCATCGACCGCGGTCAGCGTGCGATAGGTGTCTTCGGAAAAATCCGAGTGGCCCGGCGTGTCGACCAGATTGAAGCGGAACGAATTGTAATCGAAAGACATCGCGGAGGCCGAGACCGAGATCCCGCGGTCCTTTTCCATCTGCATGAAATCCGACCGGGTGCGCCGCGCCTCGCCCTTCGCGCGGACCTGTCCGGCCATCTGGATCGCGCCGCCGAACAGCAGGAACTTTTCGGTCAGCGTGGTCTTGCCGGCGTCGGGATGCGAAATGATCGCAAAGGTCCGGCGGCGGGCAATTTCGGGCGGCAATTCGGGGCGGTTGGTGTCACGGTCGGGCATGGCCGCGATATAGCGACGGGCCGGGGCGGGGGCAATCGCCATCGGGTCGGGGCCGTTGTCCGCGAGGCCGGGGCACACCCTGACCTCGGCCAAAGGCAGCGCGGCCCGGTATGCCATAGACGGGACGGTGCGGCGATCAGGGACCGGCTGTTTCGCGCCATAGCACTTCTGCAGCGTGGTGAAAGCGCAGGGCCGGCCGGCGACTGGTTCACTGGTGTCGAAGCATTGCATTCCGTGCATGGCGGGTTGGCCGGTTCGGCGATTGTTTAGCGCTAACATAGGGTCCATCTATCTGGTGTCGGAAACGAAACACACAACCGACCATATGGAGATAAAGATGACCTTCTTCGAAACGATCCGCAGCTTCGCCGCCAAACGCGCCCATTATGCCCGCACGATCCGTGAACTGCGCAGCATGTCGAATGGCGTGGCCCGCGACCTTGGCATCAACCGTGACGACGTTGCCAATATCGCCTATCGCGCCGTCTACGGCGCCTGACGGGCATGACGGCCCGCACAGGCGGCGTGCCGGCGCCTTGGACACCGGACCCGATCAACCAAGTCTAATGGGCAGGCCCGCGCGCCTGCCCATTGTCGTTCGTGGCCCCCGTTTTCTGATCCCGTTTATCATGGCCCGCATTTTCGGGTATGCACCGCTCCCTGACTTTGGATCGCCGGATCGAGGATGAAGTCGAAATGGGAACGCCATTGGGTCACATCCCCGGGGGATGGCTCGACCCGGGCGACCAACGAGGCTTTCACACCGAAAACGGCATCAGATTCGAGATATTGGTCGCCGTCCACGAAGGTGTGAGTGACCAGTTTCTGAAATCCCGGCGCGGTCACCAGGAAATGCATATGCGCCGGGCGATAGGGATGACGATCCAATGCGTCCAGCATCCTGCCGACCGGGCCATCGTCCGGGATCGGGTACGAGGTGGGCTTGATGCCGACAAAGGCATACGCCCCGTCCTTGTCCGTCAGAAAAGTGCCGCGGTTGTTCCATCTGGGCTGACGGCCGGGCTGCTGAACATCGTAATACCCCTCGGCATTGTCAGACCAGACTTCCACCCGTGCATCGGCGATTGCCACCCCGGTTGGGTCGAGGACCCGGCCTTCGAACAGGCAGCTTTCGCCTTTTCCATCGAGGGTAATGGTGTCGCCCATTGCCCGCAGCGGGGCTTTTTCGACGTGGAACGGCCCGAGAACCGCATTCTCAGTCGCACCCGGGGAGCGGGGGTGTCGCACCCGGAAAGCGGGGGGTGTCGAGCGCATCGACCAGCATCGAAAGACCAAGTACGTCCGAAAGCAGAATGAACTCCTGCCGTTCGTCGCTGCACGTCTTGCCGGTCTGCGTCAGGAACTCGATGCCGAGATCCCATTCCTGCTGCGTCAACCCGGTCTCCTTGGCAAAGGCGTGCAGATGGCGGACCAGCGAGGCCATGACCTCGGCCATACGCGGGCTTGCATCGGGACCAATGCGGGAATTCACCACCTCGACCGATTTTTCTTCCGTGAAATACCTGATGTTCATGTGTCCTTGCCCTCGATCCAGATTTGCCGGCGGCCGATCCTATTGCGGCCCAAGCATGGCTGCCACGGCCCCGGCCTGTTCGGTCTGAAACGGCGAGGACAGAACCAGCACCCGCCTTGCCCCCATCCGGGACAGCTCCTCGGGTAACCGCGCCAGGGTGCCGACGCCAAAGACAATTCGTGCCGGCTGAACTGTCAGCGTGAAGCTCTCCACCAGGTGGGCCATCTATTGCTCCTCCATCATATGCGCTGTGGTGCGGCGCTCAGGCCGAGTTCGGCGTGATGCGCGGGTCGGGGCGATCTTTCTCGACAAAGACAACGCTGTCCTCGCTTGGAATTGGCAGCGGATCGGCGTCACGCGTCCGCCGCAGCCGGATCCGCCGTTCGAGCAGCGCAACGAGCCGGGACAACGAGAAGCAGAGGATAAAGTAGATCAGCGCCAGGATCGCATAGACCGACAGGGCCTCGGTCATCAGCAGCGCGTTCACACGGCCGGCAACATAGGTCAGTTCGCCAAGTGCGATGACATAGCCAAGGGACGATTCCTTAACGATGATCGTGAACTGGTTCACGATCCCCGGCACCACGTTGTAGATCGCCTGCGGCAGGATCACCTTCCAGACGATCAGGCGGCGCGACAGACCCAGCGACAATGCGGCGTCGGTTTGCCCGGTCGGCAAGGCCAAGATGCCGCCGCGGATCACCTCGGACAGATAGGCGCCCTGATAGACGACGATGGCAATGACCACCGACCAGAACGGCGAGATCGGCGCCCCGACGATCAGCGGCACCAGCAGGTACACCCAGAGCAGCAGGAACAGCAGCGGCAGTCCGCGCATCGCATAGACATAGATCGTGGCGAACCAGATGAGCCCCTTGTGTCGCGAGGTGCGGCAGAGCGCGATGAGCAGGGAGACCGGAATCGCCAGGATCAGGCTGACGACCGAGATCATGATCGTCATGGCCAGTCCGCCGATCGGGCCTTCGGGGAAGCTCCCCATCAGGAGATAGGACCAGAATTTCTGGATGATATCGATCATCGTGACGACCTGATTGCAAAGCGCCGGCCGGCATAATCGCCCAGGATCATCATCGGGATCGTCACGGACAGATAGACCAGACTGGCCAATGTGAAGACTTCGAACACGCGGAACGTCGCGCTTTCGATCTGCTCGGTCTGATAGGTCAACTCGGCCACGCCGATGACGCTGGCAATGGCGGTCCCCTTGAACAACCCGATCGAGTCGCCGATCAGCGCCGGCAGCGCATGGCGCCAGGCCTGCGGAATGATGATCCAGATCATCGTCCCGAACTGGCTGAAACCCATCGCCTCGGCTGCCTCGAACTGCACTGGCGGGATCGCCCGAAGTCCGCTGCGGATATTCTCGGAGATGTAGCTTGAGGAATAGAGCGACAGCGCGATCATCGCATAAACGAACTCCGAATTCCTGAGGTTGATCCAGTCGGTGATCACCGAGGGGAAGATCTGCGGAATGGCGAAGTACCAGAACAGAAGCTGCACCAGCAGCGGCACGTTTCGATGGTACTCGACATAGAAGCGCACCAGAAAGTTCAACGGCCAGAACTTGATCCGTCCCAGCGTCACAAGCACTATTCCCAGAGCGAAGGCCAGGAACCAGCAGATCACGAACAGAAGGAACGTGGTCCTCACGCCGGTCAGGAAGTAGCTTCCGTAGACTCCGGTCAGTACGGACGAGAAGTCGAATTGGTAGTTCACAACAGGGTTTCCTCGCTTCTCGTCCGCACCGTTCGATTATTTGATCGGATCGCCCAGGGTAAAGCCGGGCTCGGTACCAAGATCGCCGAAGTAGGTCTCGTACAGCTTCGCGCCATCGCCCGACGCGCCTGCCTCGGCAAGATAGGCATTGGCCGCCGCGACCAGATCGTCGCTGTCCTTGCGGAAGGCAAAGCCGACCGCGGCCGAAAACAGCGGCTCCGGCAAGAGCGTCATCTGATCTTCGCCGATCTTCAGCTGCAACTCGCGCAGGTTGCCCTTTCGGCCCGCCATGGCGACCACCTTGCCTTGCTCGAAGGCGAGGTATTCCTGGTCAGGCGCGTCGAACGAAATCTGCGTCGCATCGGGAAACTTCGACGCGATCACCGGTTCGAGAAGCGAGCCCTTCACACCGCCGATCCGGGCGCTGGTCAGGCCGGAGAAGTCCGTGATGCCGGAGTCGTTGCGCACCGCGATCACAAACGGTTCCACGAAATAGGCATTGCTGAACGCGAGGATTTCGTTGCGCTCCTCCGAGTAGGTGATCAGGGCGGCCAGCAGGTCGACGCGGCCCTGTTGCAGTTCCGGGATCCGGTTGCGCGACGAGACGACCTTGTACTCGACATCGACGCCGATGCTCTTGGCGAGCCCGGCGCAGAGATCGACTTCGTAGCCGACAAGCTTCCGGCTCAGCGGGTCCTCGAAACTGTAGCGGGGCGAGGTGCCTTGTGTGCCGCAGATCAACTTGCCGCGGGCCTTCACCTCGTCAAGTGTTCCGGCCGTGGCCGGAAGGACCATGAAAAGGCCGACCCCGGCAGCCGCTGCCGCAAGGACCATGCCCCGAAAATTCCCAGCACCAAACATCACAACTCCTCCTCTTATTGTCTGTTTGTTCAGATGTCGTCTCGTGTCTTGGGTCGTGCAGTCACCTCTGACCGATGTTTTGGGGCAGGCCGGCGGGTTACCCGTCGCGCTCGCCGGCAAGGGCGACGACGGCATCCATTTCGATCCTTGCCGCCATTGGCAGGCCCGCTACCTGAAATGTCGCCCGGGCCGGGTATGGGGCACGGAAGAAATCCGCATAGACCGCGTTGACCTCTTGCATGCGGTCGAAACCGGTCACCATCATGGTCACCCGAAGGATCTGGTCGCGGGTCGCCCCGGCGGCCTCGACGATGGCGTTGAGGTTGTTCAGACACTGGGCGGTCTGCTCGACCACGTCGTCAGAGATAAGCGCGCCCGTCGCGGGGTCGATCGGCAATTGTCCCGACAGATAGGCGACCCCCTGATGGACACGGGCCAGCGAATAGGGCCCGATCAACGCGGGGGCCTTGTCTGTCACGATGGTCTTTGGCGTGATCACTTTGAACGGCCTTTCAGGACTTTGCGGAGTGGAGGGTTGAGGGCGCTGCGCGCCCTGCGGCCAGCCAGATCAAACCCTGCGGACACCGTCGAGGGCGCGATGGTTCAAGAAAACCGGACATCAGCCGGGCAGGGCCGCAACGATCCTGCCAAGCATCTCGTCGCGGCGCGGCACGTCGTACCAGCGCAGCACGACGATCAGATCGTGGCCGGGATCGATGGCGATGAAGTTGGCGATGCCCGATCCCCATATAGCCTGCGGCGACAGGGCAGGGATCGTTCCGCCATGGTTGTTCCACCACATCAATCCGAAATCGGGGTTGGTCCAGCCGGGTGCGCGCATTGCGTCGAACCAGAGTTCGGGCACCAGCCTTTTGCCGTCCCATAGCCCGCGGTTGAGTTGCAGCTGTCCGAGCCGTGCCAGATCGAGCGCCGAGACGATCATCCCGCCGCCCCAATGCGCGCCTCCCGCGACCACGGTTACGGTGCGGCCCGCAAGTTCGATCTCGGCGCCGTTGTAGCCGTTCCATTGCCAGTCGGAACTGGCGCCGATAGGATCCATCACCCGCTGCCGCAACACGGTCTCAAGCGAGTCGCCGAAGACATGGGTCAACGCCAGCGCCAGCACGTTCACCCGGACATCGTTGAATTCCCAGTATCGCCCCGGAGCCTGACGTTCGCGCGGCGTGCCCTTGGCAAGCGAGTCGGGGCGCTTCGGGACAGCGCGGTTGAAGTCGATGCTGTCGGGGATGCCCCAGAGGCTTCCCTTCCACTCGCTGGTCAGCGTCAGGAGATGACGCCAGGTGATGCTGTTATTTGGAGCGCCGGAAAACTCTGCCGCCTTGACGGTCTGCGAAACCGGCGCATCGAGGGCAGGGATCAGTCCCTCGCCGAGGGCGATGCCGGCGAGGGTCGCAAGGCAGGTCTTGGTGACACTGAAGGCGATGTCGGCACGTTCGGGCCTACCCCATTGTCCGAGGATCGCCTGCCCCTGCACCACGAGCCCCGTCGCGGGGCCACGTTCGGGCAGCGGTCCGATCAGGGCGGCATGCGGCCCCTCCTGATACTCGTCCCGGTTTTCGCTCAGCTTGAAAGCTGCAAGATCGCGGGGCACCGAAGTCTCCCAGCAGCCGATCTCGGCGACCACCGCGTCCATTTTCGGGCTGGGCCGCCGTGTCCATGCGGCCGACGCTGCGTTTTGGTCCATTGATCCCCCCTCGGCACGCCGCGTTCCCGGCGTGCGGAAGGGACTAGCTCGCTTCTCGGAACGTTTCAAGAAAATTCCATTGTATTTTCATCCATGCGAGCGAATTTTTCGCCTATATCCCTATAAAATATGGAAAGAAGGAGTGGTTTCATCCAAATTTTGTTTCTGAAACAAAAAATAATTTCTTGAAACAATACGGACGATGTGCGAGCAGGATCCAACTGGCGCAGACTGGCGCGACGAAATCCTGGTGGAGGGCAACTGTCTTGAAGCGTGTTCTTTTGACTGGCGCGGCAGGTGGTGTCGGGACGCGCCTCAGACGCATCCTGGCCGGACGGTTCCCGACATTGGTGCTGTCCGACATCCGGGAGCCAGCCGACCTGTTGCCTGGCGAAACCTTTGTCGAGGCCGACCTGTCGAACAGCGAGGCGGTGATGCGCGCCGTCGACGGCTGCGATGGCATTATCCACCTTGGCGGGCTGCCGTTCGAATACGAATGGGACAAGATGCTCGAGGCCAATATCATCGGCACTTACAACGTGTTCGAGGCGGCCCGGCTGGCTGGGGTCAGGCGCATGGTGTTTGCCTCGACCAACCAGGTGGTGGGGTTCTATCCGCGCGACCGACGTTTTGGTGTCGACGTTCCGCTGCGCCCGAGCAGCCGCTATGGCGTCACCAAGGCATTCGGCGAATCGCTGGCGGCGCTTTATGCCGACAAGCATGGCCTCAGGTCGCTTTGCATCCGGATCGGCCGGGTCGCGGACCAGCCCGAGGATTTGCGGCGGCTGGCCCTGTGGATACATCCCGAAGATCTGGCGCAGCTGATGTGCATCGGCCTTGAGCATCCCGACATTCACTACGACATCGTCTATGGGGTCTCGCATAACGAACGGTCCTGGTACGACAACAGGCGCGCCGGCGAACTCGGCTATGCACCGATCGGGCGTGCCGAGGATTTTGCCGCCGAGGCGGCCGAATCGCAAAAGACGGCCTACAGCGACCCGATCTCGGATCGCTTCATGGGCGCCAAGCTCTGTTCGCTTGAATATTCCGGCGACCCGGAGCGTTCGGGAACATGATGGCGGGGCAGGCGGAAAGCAGGATCGTATCGGTCTCGCATCTGACGGCGCTCGAGGCGTCGCCCGAGGATTTCATCGACCATGCCGCCGCCGCGGGCTTCAACGCTGTCGGTTTGCGGATCAACCCGCCTGCCCATACCGCAGATCGCTGGCCGGTCGCGGGCGATCCCGGTCGGGCGAGGGCGCTCAGGACCAGAGCGGATGATGCGGGGATCCGCATCTTTGAGGTCGAGACATTCTCGATCTGGCCGGATTTCGACATTGAAAAGCTGCTGCCGGGGCTCGAGGCTGGCGCCGTGATGGGCGCGTCGATGATGGTCTGCGCGGGCATCGACGACGACGAGCCGCGGATGATCGACAGCTTTGGCCAGCTTGCCGACCGGGCTGCCGGATTCGGGCTGAGCGTCGGCATCGAATTCATGCCGTTTCGCCCGATGGCGACGCTGGCCTCGGCGCGGCGCGTCTGGACGGCCGTGGCCCGACCGAACGCAAGGATCCTGATCGACGCGCTGCATCTGTTCCGCTCGGGCGGCAGCATTGCCGAGGTGGCGGCACTCGACCCGGCTTCGGTCGGATATCTGCACCTGTGCGACGCGCCGCTGCAGTCGCCGTCCGCCGGCGGTTTCGCCGAGGAGGCCCGCGGGCACAGGCTCTATCCGGGCGAAGGCGGGTTGCCGCTGGTCGAGCTTTTGTCGGCGCTGCCGCCGGAGCTGCCGGTCAGCGTCGAGGCCCCGACCCGGAACCATGCGCACGCGCCCATGGCCGAGCAGATCCGTCGCGCCGGCGCGGTGACCATGGAACTGTTGGCGGGACTGTCCACCAAGCAATCTGCAGAAACTGCCTGATCCCAGGTCGAGGAGAGAAGATGATCTACGAACTCAGAAACTACAGCGCCATGCCCGGCCGCTTGCCGGATTTGCTGAAACGGTTCGGGACGGTGACCTTGCCGCTCTGGAAAGAGCACGGAATCCGGCCCATCGGTTTCTGGACCGTTGCGGTGGGCGACAGCAACAACCGCCTCTACTATATGCTGCAATGGGACTCGATGGCCGACCGGGAAGAGAAGTGGAACAAGTTCATGCGTGATCCCAACTGGCTGGGTCCGCGCGCAGAATCGGAAAAGAACGGGCCACTGATCTCGGAGATCGTGAACTCGTTTCTGGAACCGACGGCCTTTTCGCCACTCCAGTGACCGCGCTCAGCCCCTCATCGCCTGCCGCCGCATCGGACCCGGTCATCCGGTTCGATCGGGTGAACAAGCGTTACGGCGCGTTCCAGGCCCTGACCGACATCAATGGCGAGGTCGCGAAGGGGCAGGTCATCGTCCTGTGCGGACCCTCCGGATCGGGAAAATCCACGCTCTTGCGCACCGTCAACCGGCTTGAAAGGATATCGAGCGGCCGGGTGACGGTGAATGGCGTCGACATCAACGCCCGGGACACGCCGCTTCAGGCGATGCGGTTGCGCATCGGCTTTGTCTTCCAGCAGTACAACCTGTTCCCGCATCTGACGGCGTTCGACAACATCGTGATCGGCCTCACGAAATCCGCCGGAATGCCGGAAGCCGAGGCTCGCAGCCGGGCAGCCAGACTGCTGGAGCGGGTCAACCTGACGGCGCGGGCGGGCAACTACCCCTCCCGGCTGTCGGGTGGCGAGCAGCAGCGTATCGCGATCATCCGGGCGCTGGCGTTCGAGCCCGAGATCATGCTGTTTGACGAGCCGACAAGCGCACTCGATGCCGAGATGGTGGGGGAGGTTCTGTCGCTGATCCGCGAACTGGCCGACACCGGCATGACCATGATGTGTGCCACGCACGAGATGAACTTTGCCCGCGAAGTCGCCGACCGGATCTGGTTCATGGAACGCGGCAAGATCGTCGTCGATGTCCCGCCGTCGGAATTCTTCGGCGGCACCGGAAACGAACGTGTCGAGAGATTCCTGGGCAACTTCCTGTAGGGGGCTCGATGAAGAAGGACGTGCAGCAAAGGGTCAACCACAGTTCGCACTGGGGTGCGTTCCTTGGCCGGATTGAGGAATACACCCTTGTGGTCGATCCGCCTTTAGACGATCCGCGTCCATCGCCGATCCTGCAAAATATCGCGACCGCGGTGCGCCATCCGGCGCGGGTGCACCACCCGATGGCGCGGCGCGGCTGGCTCGAGCATGGTCCCGGCCGCAGCAACGGCCGCGGCAAGGACGAGTTCGTTCGCCTGTCCTGGCCCGAAGCCACCGAACGGGTCGCCGCCGAGTTGCAGCGCGTCTATGACGCCCATGGTGCAGAGGCGGTATTCGGCGGCTCCTATGGCTGGGCCAGTGCGGGCCGCTTTCATCACGCGCAAAGTCAGATCCACCGATTCCTGAATACCCTTGGCGGCTATGTGCGGTCGCAAAACACCTACAGCGCCGGGGCCGCGATGGTCATCCTGCCCCGGGTGCTGGGCGATTTCGAGGAAATCTACCTGCACAGCGTGCGCTGGGACGAGATCGTCGAGGCCACCGATCTGGTATTGTCCTTCGGTGGCATGGCCGCGAAGAACCAGATGATCTGCGGTGGCGGCACCAGCCGGCATGTGATCCCGGACATTTTGGCCAGGGCCCGACAGAGGGGCACCGAATTTCATCTCGTCAGCGCGCTCAGGGACGATTTCGACGCTGACCTCGGCGCGCATTGGCATGCAGCGCGCCCGGGGACCGACACCGCGCTGATGCTGGGGCTGGCCCATGCGCTGGTTGCCAATGACCTGCATGACCGCGCGTTCCTGAACGAATATTGTACCGGCTACCCGGCTTTCGAGGCCTATCTGACGGGAAGGGCCGACGGTCAGGCGAAAGACGCTGTCTGGGCGTCGGCAATCTGCGGCCTTCCGGCCGGGCAGATCCGGGCCCTGGCCATGAAACTTGCGGAAGGTCGCACGCTGATTTCGGTCAGCCAGTCGATTCAACGCGCCGAGCATGGCGAGCAACCGATCTGGATGGCGATCGTTCTGGCGGCGATGCTGGGCCAGATCGGTCTGCCGGGGGGCGGTTTCTGCTATGGGCTCGGCTCGATGGCCGATTGCGGAAACAGCACGGTTGGCATCGCGTTGCCGCGGCTTGCTCAGGGCACAAACCCGGTCACCGGCTTCATCCCGGTGGCGCGGATCGCGGATATGCTGCTGCACCCGGGCGAAGCGTTCGACTATGATGGCCAGCGACTGACCTATCCCGACATCAAGCTGGTGTATTGGGCAGGCGGCAATCCGTTCCACCACCATCAGGATCTGGGAAAGCTGATCCGTGCCTTCGAGCGCCCCGAAACGATCATCGTCCACGAGACCGCCTGGACTGCCAGCGCCCGCCACGCCGATATCGTGCTGCCTGCGACGATGACGGTCGAGCGCGAGGATATCGCCGCCTCGCGCGCCGACCCGAATGTGATCGCGATGCACAAGCTGATCGAGCCGGTCGGTGAAGCCAAGGATGACTACGACATCTTCGCCGCATTGGCCCATCGCCTGCACCTTGGCGCGGCGTTCACGCAAGGCCGGGACACGGCCGCTTGGCTGCGCGCATTTCACGCCGAGATCGTTGCGGCCTGCGCCGCGAAAGGACACGGGTTCCCGGATTTCGACAGCTTCTGGGCGGCCGGTTCCGCACCGGTCCCGTTGGCGCGGTTCGATGGCGGGCGGCTTGCCAGATTTCGCGCCGATCCGGTCAGGCATCCGCTCGCGACCCCCAGCGGGCGGATCGAGATCTTCTCGCCCACCATCGCAGGCTTCGGGTATGACGACTGCCCCGGCCATCCCGTCTGGCTTCCGCCCAGCGAAGGCGTCGGATCGGCGCGTGCAAAATCCTGGCCGATCCAGTTGATCGCGAACCAGCCGGCGACGCGTCTGCACAGCCAGCTCGACTTTGGCGCCACCAGCCTTGCCGCGAAGATCCGGGGGCGCGAGCCGATGCGCCTTTCGCCCGCCGACGCGGCCGAGAGGGGTATCGCGGATGGCGACATCGTCCGGGTCTTCAACGACCGGGGCGCCTTTCTTGCCGCGGCGGTCATCAGTGACGCCCTGCGCAAAGGTGTTGCCCAGATCGCGACCGGAGCCTGGTTCGACCCGCAATCGACCAAGGACGGGTCGGTCCTGTGCGGTCACGGCAACCCCAATGCCGTGACGCGCGATGCCGGAACATCGCGGTTGGCCCAAGGGACAACTGGTCAGCTTTGCCTGGTCGAGATTGAATGCTACGATGGTCCGCTGCCACCGATGTTGGCCCATCAGCCGCCGTGCGGGGCGGCGTGACGGGGACGGATCCACACTGGACGGTCGGTCGGGAAAGTCAGAGTGGAGGAGTTTGGTGACCAAGCCGCCGACAAAGCGCAGCAGCGACAAGGTTGCGAGCAAGCCAGCGACGATCCGCGATGTTGCCGCGCAAGCCGGGGTCTCGATCGGCACCGTCTCGCGCGTGGTCTCCGGGTCCATTCCGGTCAGCGCGGAACTGAGCCAGCGCGTTGTCGAGGCGGTGGACAGGCTCAACTATCGGCCGCGGTCGCGGACCAGACCCGCGCCCCTGGCTGATACGGGCGTGAAGCTGATAAGCTGCTTCGTCTCTGACATTTCGAACCTGCTCTATGGCCAGGTGGTCAGCGCCGCCGAGGAACGACTGGCGCAATCCGGCTATGTCCTTGTCGTCGCAAACACCGGCAACGACCTGCAACGACAGGACAAGCTGCTGTCGCTGCTGCGCGAACGTCGCGTCACCGGGGCGATCATCTCGTTCGGCGAGGAAACCCATCCCGGACTGGGCGCAGAGCTGAAAAGCGCCGGGGTGCCGGTGGTTATCCTGGATCGCACCGCGCCGCCGGGCATCGACAGCATCCACGTCGATCACCGCGGTGGCGCGCTGGACGCCTGCAGCTATCTTGTCGGTCTGGGCCACCGCCGCATCGGAATGATCATCGCCTCGTCCCGCATCCGTCCTGGAATCGATCGGATCGCCGGCTTCCGCGAGGCCCACAGGCGGGCGGGACTGGCCGCGCCCGACGCGCTGATCCGGACCGATTGTATCACCGCAGATGCGGCCTTTGCCGAAGTGACCCGGCTGCTGCGGATGCCCGAGCGTCCGACCGCGCTGATCTCGCTGGGAAGCCAGGCACTGGGCGGGACGCTCCGGGCGATCAGGGAAATGGGCCTCGAAATTCCGAAGGACGTTTCGGTGATCTGCCTCGGTGATACCGAGCTGGCCAAAGTCATGACGCCGTCCATTACCTGTATCCAGTGGGACCGCTGGCAACTTGGCCGGCAGACCGTCGACATGCTTTTGCATCGCATGGCGAACCCGGGCGCCGAGGCCAGGACCATGACCCTGCCGACCGAGTTCATCTTGCGCAACTCCTGTCAGGAAGTGTCTCCGCCCACGCGAGCCTGAGGTCGCAGATGGCCGCAGCGGGCGTGGCTGTGCAGGCGCCGGCCCGGAGCAGCCAGCCACCGGGCATTCTCGCGCTCTTTCAGCACGATGGCACATAGCGCTTCGGTCAATAGGTCGAACGTCCGCCCGAGACATCGAACACCCCCCCGGTCGAAAACGAACAATCCGGCGAGCAGAGCCAGCAGACCATCGCCGCGACTTCATCGACCATGCCGAGCCGCCCCATCGGGATCCGCGTCGGCGCATTCTGGCGCCCGGCCGGACCTGCGCTGCGGTCGAACAGGGCGCTGTCGAGCGCCGCCGGGGTGACGCAGTTGACCAGTATGCCGGTCTGCGCGAGTTCCTTCCCGATCGATTTTGCCGCCGTCATGATTGCCGATTTGGACGCGGAATAGGCGGCGCCAAAGGCGTTTCCGTCCTTGCCGGCGGTCGATCCCAGAAAAACGATCTTGCCATAGCCGTTCAGGCGCATCACCGGAATCGCGTATTTCGCCGCGATCAGCGGAGCGGTCACGTTGATCTCCATCACCCGGCGCCAAGCGGCGATATCTTGTTCTTCGGTGCTGGTGCGGAGCCCCTCGATACCGACGCAGTTGGCAAGGATGTCCAGACGCCCGGCGTCCTGCTGCACCGTTGCAAAGGCCGCGCGGGTCCGGGCCTCATCCAGCAAATCGACGGTTATGGGGCGCAGACCCGGCAAGTCCGCCGCGGCGGCGGCCAGCGCCGCGGCATTCAGGTCGAACGCATAGACCGTGGCACCGTCCGCCAGCATCCGGGCCGCGACGGCGCGGCCGACGTCCCCCGAGCCGCCGGTGATGACGGCGACATGTCCAGCGATGTCCATCTTGTTCATTTCAGGTCTCTTTCCGAATGTCGTGGCAGATCAAAGCCAGCCCTGGCTGGCGAGGAAGCTTCGCGTTGCCGCGCCAAGATGGCGGGCCCGGTCGTTGAACGGCAGCGCCGCATCGGCGGCCACCGGCGCCTCGATGCTCAGATGCCGGTCGCGAGGCAGCATCGGCATCAGCCGGTCAAGCCAGAGACTGCCCTCGCCCGGGGCGAGCCGGTCGGTCCGCGCCTCGCGGACGAGATCCGCATAGGCCGGGCGCAGGGCGCGGGCATCGCAAAGCTGCACGAAGGCAAAATCCCGAGACGTCAAGCCGGCCAGTTGCTCGGGCGCGCCGCCACTTCGGCTGAAATGGAGCGTGTCCAGCAGCAGGCCCGCATTGGGCTGATCGGCCTGCCACAGCAGGTCGCGCGCCGCGCCGAGCGTCTTGAGCGCCAGATAGGGAATGAACTCCAGCCCGACGGTGATTTTCCGGGTCGCGGCCCGCTGGCAGAAGGCCGCGAACCTGTCGCGCAGCCGCACCGGATCTTCGTCGGGGCCGGTGCAGAGCAGGTTCTTCGCCCCCAGTTCGGCCGCCAGATCCAGGGCCGGTTCGAAGCCGTCGAGATCCACGGTTGGCGTCAGGCCGAAGGCTTCGACGTCGAGGACCTTCAGTCCGGTCGCATCGAGCCGGTGCCTGAGATCGGCACGCGCCTTGCGATCGTTCACCAGATCGACCTCGCCCGGCAGACCGAGTGTCGTGTTGATGCGCAGGCCCACGCCATCGAAGCCACCGGCTGCAGCGGCCTCGACCAGCTGGTCCGGCCGGGCGTCGATCATCGACAGATGTGCAAGCGAGACGGACGGCATGGCTGATCCTTGAACCAGAGGGCGGGCGAAAGCCGGCGGGTCCTGGAGTGCGCCGACGGGTGTCGACGCGGAGATTTGCACCAAATCCCGGCGCCATCAAGCCTTGAGTTGCGTTTGTGGTTGCTGAATATACAACTTAAGGCCAACAGCGTGACTTTGCGGGATGTCGAAGGATTCTGCGGGACGGCGAGGCGCTGATCGATGCGGCGCGGCCCGCCGGACGGCGCTGATCCGGCATGTATGGAGTTCTCTCACGGCAGTTGGCCGAGACGCAGATCCGCGATGCGGCCGCAGGATCGATTGGCTTTGGTTGACAGCGCGACGGATGCTTGACAATATAATCAACAATAGTTGTGTATGTAGCAACTTGTGGCGACCCAATGGGATGCCGTGCAGTGCGACGATGCCTTGACCGGCAATAAGGGTGCCCGTCGCAGGCCGGTGCCCGACAGGTCAAAAATCGCCGCAAGACGCGGCCGAAGGATACAGGAATGCCCAAACCGATCGACTTTTTCTTCGCCATTGGATCCCCCTATGTCTATCTCGGCCTCGATCCGATTGCCGAGCTTGCCAGTCGGCATGACGTACTGCTCGAGGCGCGCCCGGCGCTGCTGATCCCCGAAAACGGCGGCATCTTTTCCAGGGACCGGCCCGAGCCGCGCCGGCAATACTGGTTGAAGGAAATCGCACGCTGGGCGGAGCTGCGCGGCAAGACCCTGGTGATGAGCGACCGCGGCCACCTGTCGGATCCGACCCCGGCCTCGATGATGATCGTCGCCGCCGCATTGCAGGGACTCGACTGGCTGACGTTGACCGACGCCTTGCAGTCGGCGTTCTGGTCGGAGGAGAGGGCCGATATCGGCAAGCCGGAGGTGCGCGGTGCCTTGGCCGACAAGGCCGGATTTGACGGCGCGGCGCTGCTTGCGCTCGAATCCTCGGACGAGGTTATGGCCCGCTGGGAGGAAAACCTTGCCATGTCGAAAAGGCTGGGCGTCTTCGGGATGCCGACCTTTGCCTATGACGGCGAGCTTTACTGGGGTCAGGACAATCTCGACTTTCTCGAACGCCATCTCAATAGCGCGCCGCTCGGCGTTCAATGACGCCCCGGTCGATCCCGGTGTCGCAGGAGCTTGCGGCGCTGGTGCCTCTGGTTCTGCCGATCCGCACCACGGACGGAAGCCGGGTTGCCTTTGCGCAGGCGGTCGATCACAGCGACAGGGCTGACAAGCCGGTCCTGTCGGTTGCCGCCGCGCGCGGTCGCAGCGGGGCCGCGATGGTCTCGACGCTCGAACGTCACCCCCACAGCGGTCAGACTTTCCTGCCGCTCGCTCCGGTGCGCTGGTTGATCGCTGTCGCGCCGGACGATGCGCAGGGGCAGCCCGACCTGTCCCGGCTGCGCGCCGCCGTGGCCGGGCCGGGCGATGCGGTGATCTTCCCCCGCAATGTCTGGCACGCGCCCCTGACCGTTCTGGACGGGGATGCTGCCGATTTCGTCATGCTGATGTGGCGGCTCGATCCGGCCGAGGATACCCAGACCTTTGTCTTGCCGGTCCCGGTCGGATTGGGCGACGTCGCGACATGATCGATGATCGGTTCGCCATCCGGGTCTTAATAGCCCTGGGTGACGTCCACGGCGCCCGGGATCTCCTTGCCGTCAAGAAACAGGGATATGTTGCGCAGCAGGAGGTCGGACATCCGCGCATCCGTCGCCTCGGACATCCCGCACACATGGGGCGTCAGACGGACCTTGGGATGCGTGAACAGCGGGTGGCCGGCGGGCAGCGGCTCGGGGTCGGTCACGTCGAGCGTTGCGGCGCCAATCTGTCCGGCGTCCAGCGCTGCAATCAGCGCATCCTGATCGATGGTTGCACCGCGGCTGACGTTGATCAGATGCAGATGCGGTTGCGCCAGGGCGAGCGTCTCGGCATTGATGCAATGCCGGGTCTCGGGGGTCAGCGGCAGGCTGAGCGCGACATGATCGCTCTCGCGCATGACGCTCGCCAGATTGGCGGCGCGCACCCCGTCCAGGCCGATCCGGCCCGACCGGGTCACGGCAAGGACCTTCATGCCGATCGCAAGGGCGGTTTTTGCCACTTCGGTCCCGATGCCGCCCATGCCGACGATGCCGAGCGTCTTGCCGGCAACTCCGCCCAGCATCTTGTGGTTCCAGTCCTCGACCCGGCGCACCGGACCGTCCCAGAACCTCTTTTCATGGGCATAGATCGTCCCGATGACGAATTCGCCGATTGCCGGCGACTGAATGCCGGGACCGCGCGTGACCAGCGCCACATCGAGCGCCCAGCGTGGAAAGGTATCTACCCCGGCCGATGGTATCTGAATCCACTCGAGGCCGAAGGGCCAGCCCGGCGGAGGGTCGGCGGGGGCCTGTTTCCAGTGGCTTTGAAAGGTGAACAGCGCATTCGCTTCCGGTGGCGGCATCCAGGGATCGCCCGTCATGGCGATCACCTCGGGGTGACTGGAATGGCCCCGGAGCGCCATGTTCTGGCCCTCGGGCAGCGTGCTGGCAATGGTCAGGCGTTTCACGCGCGGATCTCCCGGTTCTTCCGCGATCCGAATACCACGGGTTGAGGTTGTGCGCATCAAAAAATGCACCATATATTGTGACATGAGAAACAAGTGAAGGTAATATTGCCAGATTATGGCAAACAAGTGCATATGTGACAACTAATACCACCAAACCACACCCTTCGCGGTCCCGGATCGCAATCGGGCAGAAAGGAGCCGCAATGCGTACGTTGATCTCTACCTCTGAACTGGCTGTGCTGCTGGACCGCGATGCCGTGGTCTTGCTGGATGCCACCTTCACAATGCCCGGAGTCCAGCCTGACGCCGCACAGCTTTATGCCACCCGCCACATCCCCGGCGCGGTCTTTTTCGACATCGATGCCGTGGCCGATACAGCGTCGGACCTGCCCCACATGTTGCCATCGCCCGAACAATTCGCGGCGCAGGTCGGTGCAATGGGGATCTCCAACGACAGCCTGGTGGTGGTCTACGACACCCCCGGCATGGTGTCGGCGGGCCGGGCCTGGTGGATGTTTCGTGTGATGGGCCATGACAATGTCCGGGTTCTGGATGGCGGCCTCAAGGCCTGGCTTGCCGAAGGGCGCCCGGTGACCGCCGAGCTCCCGGTTCCGGTGGCCGCGTGCTTTATCGCGCAGTTGCACCAGGGCAAGGTTCGCAACCGCGACCAGATGCTGGCCAATGTCGGCACAGGGGTTGAGCAGGTCATCGATGCCCGCAGCGGGGATCGGTTTCAGGCCAGGGTTCCAGAACCGAGACAGGGGCTGCGCAGCGGGCATATTCCGGGAAGTCTGAGCTTGCCGTCCGATCAGCTCAGCGATGCGCAGACAGGTCGGATGCTGGGTCCCTCGGCACTGCGGCAGCTCTTTTCCGAGGCCGGGCTGTCCTGGGATCAGCCGGTCATCACCACGTGCGGCTCTGGCGTGACGGCCGGGGCACTGGCGCTTGGCCTGCATCTGGCCGGTCATCCCGCAGTCGCGCTCTACGACGGGTCCTGGACCGAGTGGGGCGCCGGGTCGGAGACCCCGGTCGAGACCGGCCCCGCACGGGTCAGACGCGGCAGGATCGCACCGGCCGTCGAGGCATTGCGCGAGGTCTTCGGTGATCGTCTCAGCACCGCGCAGGGGATACGCGATCATCACGGCAAGGATGTCACCCACCATCCCGGCCAGTCGCCCGATGCGGTTGTCTTCGCGAAATCCACCGCAGAGGTGCAAGCGGCGGTGACGATTTGCGCGGACCATGGCGTGCCGGTGATCGCCTATGGCACCGGCTCGTCGTTGGAGGGTCATATCACGGCACCCTACGGCGGCGTGACCATCAACCTGTCAGGAATGGACCAGATTCGCGCGGTCAGTCCGGAGGATATGGATGTGACGGTCGAGGCCGGCGTGACCCGCGAGGCCCTGAACACATATCTCCGCGATACCGGCCTGTTCTTTCCCATCGATCCGGGCGCCAATGCCAGCCTTGGCGGCATGATCGCAACCCGCGCCTCGGGCACCAATGCGGTGCGCTATGGCACGATGTCCGACAATGTGCTGGCGCTCGAGGTGGTTCTGGCCGACGGCTCGGTGATCCGGACCGGAAGCCGGGCGCGGAAATCCTCTTCAGGCTATGATCTCACACACCTTATGGTCGGTTCCGAAGGAACGCTCGGCATTGTCACCGCGGCGACCTTGCGCCTGCATGGCCGACCGGACAGCGTCTCTGCGGCGACCTGCGCATTCGAAACCCTCGACGGGGCCGTGACAACGGCGATCGAGACCATCCAGAGCGGTGTGCCGATCGCGAGGATCGAGCTTCTGGACGCGGGAGCGGTGGATGCCGTGAACCGGCATTCCGGCATGACGCTGCCGTTGAAGACGACGCTGTTTCTGGAATTCCATGGCACCGCCACCGGCGTTGCCGAGCAGACCGACCTGTTCCGCGCCCTGGCGCAGGCCAACGGCGCCAGCGATTTTGCATGGGCCGTCAAGGAGGAGGACCGCACGGCGCTCTGGACCGCCCGGCATCAGACGCTGTTTGCGGTCAAGGGGCTGCGCCCCGGCTCGGAGGTGTATATCTCGGATGTCTGCGTGCCGATCTCGCAGCTGGCTGATTGCATTCTGGACGTTCAGCGCGACATCCTGGCCGAGAACCTCGTCGCTCCGATCATCGGTCATGTCGGGGACGGCAACTTTCATGTCCTGTTCCTGAATGATCCCGACAATGCCGAGGAACAGGCGCGGATCCATGCCGTGAACGACCGGATGCTGGAACGTGCCTTGGCGGCCGGCGGCACGGCGACCGGCGAACACGGCATCGGGATCGGCAAGCGGGACTACCTGCGCAAAGAGCATGGCGCCGCCGTTGACCTAATGGCGGCGATCAAGGCTGCTGTCGATCCGGGCAACATCATGAATCCGGGCAAGATTCTTTGACCGAAATGGCCGCCCGGACAGTTGGCATGTGGCCCAAGGAGGAACTTGCAGGTTAAGGTTGCACCCAATCCGGTCGAAGACTGCACATCGCGAAACCCGACGGACCAGAGAGAGCGTGAAATGGCTGAAGATCTTCCGCAATCAGAGCAACCCGAGCTTGTTGCCGAAAGACAGACGCCGATGAAGTCCCTGCACCGGGGGCTTCTCGCCCTGCAGGCGCTGGACGAGGCGAGGACGTTGCGGACGGTGGATCTGGCGCAGCGGCTTGGCATCGACAAGGGGCTGGCCTCGCGAATACTGCAAACCCTGACCGCCACAGGCTTTGCCGAACGCACGCCGGATCGCCGCTATCGCGCGACGCGGCCTTCGAGCGCGATGACCGAACGCCGTACCGGAGTGGCACTTCGGACCGTTACCCGCAGCCTTTTGCAGCAGCTTTGCGAAAGCTCGGGCGAATCCGCGCATCTGGGCGTTCTGGCAGATGACCGCGTGGTCTTTGTCGAACGCGCGGTTCCGTCCGTGGCGCTGCTGGTCGACAGGCCCGTCGGGACATTGGTCAGCCTCTACAACTCGGCCATCGGCAAGGTCTTTCTGGCCCATTTCGGTGTCGGAGTCGCCGGTCTGCCAAAGGACGATCCGCTGCTGCCAGACGCCGAAGGCCTGAACGTCATCCGCGAACAAGGGTACGCGACGGACGATGAGGAACTGTTTGCCGGCGTTCGCTGTGCGGCCGCACCGGTCTTCGACGCCAACGGTCTGATGGTCGCGGCAATCAGCCTGTCGGGCCCCTCCAGCCGGATCAGCAGCGCGCGCATGCATGAGCTTGGACGAATGCTGAAGGCGTCCATTCCCACGGTCTGAGGCGCCCGAATTCGGCAATTGCCGTCTGAAGAGTCGCGGTTCCGGCCTCGAACCGGTTGGGCAGCCACGCCCTCGCAAGAGGACCGACGCGGCCCGTGCGGTTGCTTCCGGCCCGGAAGACGACGGCCCTGTGGGAATGATGGGCGTCCACCGCCCGTGCCGGAACGCGCAGGATCTTTTGCGCGAGCGGATCACAGGGGCGACGCATTGGGCGGCGCGCCGGAACTGAGGCCGGTGCAAGCTGACCGGAGCGCTTTGGCAGGTCAGGACCTGCTGGCAAGACGGACGGTCCGGCGTGATCCATTCCATCAACCCGACCGCAACGATCTGCGTAGACGACACAAAAAGGCTTCAGCCTGACGCCGGTGGTCGGGCTGAAGCAGCGACGACGAGGTCGCTGGCCAGCGTCAGCTTGTGGTCTGCGGTACGCAGGAGCCGGCTGTGCTGTCGAAGGTCTGGCCCTGGGGGCACTGGCTCGCGCTCTGGTTCGTGTTGTGCCAGCTGCAGTCGGCCATGGCGACGGCGGGCAGGGCAACGAGGGCAAGTGTGGCGAGAATGGCTTTCAGTTGCATCGGGTGTCTCCAGTCCAAGGATCCGCCGATGATATCACGAGACTGGCACTACCCAAAGTGCTTACCGCAAGGTCATCTTCAGCCGACAGGCGTCGGGTCGACGGCGGCAGAGACGGCGTTGACGACGATGCCGAGGGCGCGCGCCGACGCCGGCCAGCCGCCAGAGGGCAGATCCGCCGAACCCGGCACCAGCCAGACCGTGACGCGGCCGGCGGCCGCCTCGTCCAGCAGCCGCACCGAGCCATCCGTGCCCGGCGCCAGGCTGACCCGTTCGGCATCACGGCGGGCGAGCTCAAGGATCTCGGGGCCGGTGCCGTCCGTGACCAGCAGAATATCCGCCTCCTGCAGATGGCGCATGGCGCGCAGGCTCAGCAGGTCGGCCGCGCCGGTGCCTGTGCCGATCACCGTGATCGACCCGCTCCGCGATTGCCCCGGCGCGCCGCCTGCGGCGATGGCGGCGTCGATGCGCGCGCGCGCGGCCGCAAGATCGCCCGCGGCCTGCAGCCGCCGTGGCGCATCGCCAAAGACCCAGCGCCAGAACGGGCGCCGCGCTGCCTCGGGCACGTGTTGCGCGACCTCGGGGCGAAGGCGACCGGCCAGGGCGGCAAAGGCGCCAAGGCTGGGTTCAAGCAGCGTCTCGATCCGGGCGCGCACCATCCGGCCGAGCACCGGCGCATTGCCTTCGGTGCCGATTGCCACCACCAGCGGGTCGCGGTCGACGATCGAGGGCGTGAAGGCGTCGCAAAGGGCGGGCTGATCGACGACGTTGACAAGCGCCCGTGCCTCGACCGCCAGGGCCTGCATTGCGGCGTCGGCCCCGGGGCACCCGGTGGCGATGAAGACCAGCACCGCCCCCTCGAAGGTTTCCGGCCCCACCCGACCGGCGTCGTGATCTGCGCGCCCCGCGGCAACAACGCCCGCGAGTTCCGGTTCGAGCCTTGGGGCAAGGATCAGCAGCCGCGCCTCGGTCCGCGCGATGAGGCGTGCCTTCTGGGCCGCCTGCTCGGCGCCACCGACAACGACCACATGCCGCCCGGTCATCTTCAGAAACATCGGAAATGTCTTCACGAAGGACGATCCTCAGGCCGCGACGCGACGGTCGCGGGTTTCCCACAATTGGCGGGCAAGCGCATCCGCCGCGGCCACATCGGGCGCCGCGCCAAGCGCCATCAGGGCAAGACCTGCGGTGCCGCAGACGATTGCCTCGGCAAAGATGTCGCGTGCAGCCCCCGACCACAGCGCGGTCAGGGACGCCGCCGCGAGCGGCAGTTCCGGCCCTTCGGCAAGCCGCACAGAGGTCTCGGCCAGAAGTTCCGGCGCGACAATCTCGAAGGCTGCATTGCCACGCAGCCCGCTCACCGGGACATCCTTGGCGGGGTTGCGTTCGAACTCGCCACCGCCGCCCTTGATGATCGCAAGGTTCGGCTGGCCGAGGATCGCCGCCGCCGCCTGTTGAAGCTGCAGGTAGGGCGGGTGAAACACCCCCTGCACCAGCGTCGGGGCCGCGCCGGGGTTCACCATCCGCGCCACCGTGTTCATCGCCGAGCGCAGCCCGAGGATGTCGCGCAATTGTAGCACCTCAAGCACCTTCGGCGCGTAGGATTCAAGCGGCAGATAGACGATCCCGCGTCGCGCCAGCAGCTCGCCCGCCGATCCCATGTCAGCGGCGATCGCGATGCCCAGATGGGGCAGGGCGGCCGCGACCGAGGCGGCCTCGCCCTGATGCCGGGCCGAGTTCCAGCCGTGCAGCAGCACCGGATGCCCGGCTTCGGCGACCAGCCGTGCCGACAGCAGGAACCACGGCAACCCGCGCGAGCGTCCGGCCGCAAGACTTGGCCAGTCGAGTGCCGGCTGCGGCCCGGACCAGACCGGCAGCGCGTCGCGCACCGCGCGGGTAAAACCCGCGATCTCGCCCGGGCTTTCGCCGCGATAGCGCATCAGCATCAGCAGCGCGCCGACCGCCGCCGGCTCGGCCGTGCCGTCGAGGATCTGACGCATGGCGTCCTGCGCCTCGTCCGCTTCCAGCGACCGGGCACGGCTCGGACCGCGGCCCATGGCGCGGATATAGGGGGTCAGGCTCATTGCGCCGCGACCTTCAGGGGGGGCAGCGCCTGAAGCCTGGGCTTGCAGGATCCGCGGTGGCTGACTGTGTTCAGCGCGGTGCCGATTTCGTCCACGATGGTCAATCCTTTGGTGCTGGTCGCAGTCAGGACAGTGTTAACCCCAACATCGCAGCGGGCGCAAACGGTCAGCCCCCGATGCGGGCCTCGGTCCGGCACCACTCGGCCAGCGCCGCGGGATCGCAGGGCAGGCGGGTGGCAAGATCGCCGGCAAAGGCGAGGAAGTCGGCCAGTTGCGCCCCGGCAAGGCCCACCACCACCGGCACCTCGCGCTCTGCCGCGGCGGCGATGAGTTGGCGAAAGCCGTGGCCCTCGGCCTCGTGGTGACCGAATTTGTTGACGATCACCACGTCTGCGCCGTCGGCAAGGCGGGTATCGGCAGCCTGCACCACGTGTTCCAGCCGGTCCGGGTCAAGCCGGCAGCCGGTCGATCCCGGGCCGAGCGCCTGCGAGATGCAGACCTGCGGCCCATCCGGCAGCAGCAGCAGATCCATCTGGCAGGTCGCATCGGGGTCGCATTCAAGCTGCACGGCACCGACCGCGTGCAGCCCGGAAGCCTTCAGCGCTTCGGCCAGCGCCCGCAGGGTGGCGTTCCGTTCTCCGGGACGGTCGGTGAGGATATAGGCAAGCTGCATCGGTCTTCCCGTGGAAATCGGGTCAGGCGGGGCCCGCGGTTCGCATAGCACGGCCATGCCGTCGCGAAAAGGCCGCGACCTGCGCCGCAGCGGTGGCTTGTCGCGGCGGCGCGGTCTTGGTCTTGTGGCCAGGACGAGGCAACGAGGCGGGGAATCGATGGCGCGGATCGTGTTGGTGCATGGGGCCTGGGGCAATGCGCGCAGCTGGGGGCGGGTGCGCACGCGGCTGCGCGCGCTGGGGCATGCGGTCGAGGTCATGGACCTGCCCGGGCATGGCGCCGACCCGACCCCGGTCGAGACTGTCGGGCTGGCCAGCTATGGGCGTGCGGTGGCGGAACGGGTGTCGGCCGGGGAGCCCGCGCTGCTGGTTGGCCATTCCATGGGCGGCATGGCGATTTCGGCCGCGGCAGAGCTGGCGCCCGAGGCGATCGCCCGGCTGGTCTATGTCTGCGCCTTCCTGCCGCGATCCGGGGAAAGCCTGCTCGACCTGATGCGGCGCCAGCCGCTGACCATTGCCGCGGCGGTGCGGACCGGCCCGGTGCCGGGGACAACCCGGCTCGACCCCGAACTTGCGGCCGGGGTTCTGTTCCACGATGCCAGCCCCGAGCAGAAGAAGGCCGCCATGGCGGAACTTGGGGTGCAACCCAATGCGCCGCAGACCGACAAGGCGGTGTTGAGTGCCGAACGCTTCGGGCGGGTGCCGCGGGCCTATATCCTCTGCGCGCAGGACCGAACCATCACACCCGCGCTGCAACGTGCCATGATTGCCGACAGCCCCTGCGATCCGGTGCTGGAACTGGACGTGGGGCATCTGCCGCAGCTGACGGCGCCAGAGGAACTGGCGGCGCTGATCGACGGGCTGGCGGGCTGAGCGGCGGGCGCTCGGCCGTCCGGGGCCGACCCCAGCGTGCGGATGCGGGTCAAGGCAGCGCGTCAGAGCCGGCCCACCACCGATTCAATCACCTTTTGCAGATCGAGGATAGCGAAGGGCTTGGCGAGAAACTGGTTCATGCCCAGCACCCTGCCGGCCGCGATGACATGCGGTTCGGCGCGGCCCGAGATCAGGATGAAGGCTGTGGCGCCGAGCCCCGGGTCCTGACGCAGGGCCTGCAGCAGTTGCAGCCCGTCCATCCCCGGCATGCAGAAGTCCGAGATTACCAGATGCGCGGGCCGGCGCCACAATGCCCGAAGCGCCGCGTTGCCGTCCGGGGCGTGGCGCACGTGCAGCACGCCCATGACGTCGAGCGCCTGGACCAGCATGCCGCGGCTGGTCGACATGTCATCGACAACCATGATCTCGAGAACTTCGCGCAGGGCCATCGGACTAGCGCGTTTCGTCGATCTGGTGGCGCTGGGGCTGGCGCGGCCGCGGTTTCCCTGTTTCGCATGTCGAACCCGCCGTGCCGCGCTTTCGCCGGCAGGGCGGCGACAGACCGGACCTCCCGGTTCTGTTGGGGGGATCCTGCGGCCAACACAGGTTCCTTGCCCACCGCATGGCTCGGGTGGTGGTGTCCGCGGGCGCGGATCGACTGCCTGCAGATCGCGGCACGGGCCTTCCCCTGAGTAAGGTTTCCTCACTCTGGCCTAGCGCGCGTGCCCTTAAGATCGGGTTTCGACCCGGTCGAATTCAGCCAAGCGTCAACAGGGTCTGGATATGCAGGGCCATCCCGGTCAGGGCCGCGTCGTCGTCCGAGACGACCGTCACCGGGAATTGCTGCAGGAAGGTGCCAAACCGCCCCTTGTCGCGCAGCGCCTCGACGAAGCCTCCGCCGACCAGATAGGGCGCCATTGCGCGGGCGACGCCGCCGATCAGGAAGATCCCGCCGAACGGCAGCATGGTCAGCGCCAGATCCCCGACCACAGCCCCCAGCAGCCGGGAGAACAGGGCCGCGGTCTCGACCGCCCGCGCATCTCCGCGCGCGACCTCGGCCATGATCTCCTTGCCTTTCAGCACCGCCTTGCCGGGTTCTCCGGCCTCGGCGCAGAGGAACTGGTGCAACGCCACAAGGCCGCGTCCCGACAGCGCATCCTCGACCGAGGGGAACCCGTGGGCGCGTTCGAGGAAGGCGCCAAGCCGCATGTCGCGTTCGCTGCGCAGCGGCAGGCCGGTATGGCCGGTTTCGGCCGGCGGCACGAACCGCCCCGCGGGAGTCTGGAACACCGGTGCTGCGTTGAATCCGGTGCCGATGCCGACGACAAGCTGGGTCGCGTCAAGCTGCGGCGGCGTGCCGGGGATCACGGGATCGAGTGCCGAGGACGGGATGTGCCCCAGCGCATGGCCCTGCGCCTGCAGGTCGTTCAGCAAGGTCACCATGCCCGCCCCGGTCGCGGCGGCCAGCACGTGGCTGTCGATCGTCCAGTCGAGGTTGGTCATTGCGCCGACCCCGTCGCGCACGGGTCCCGCCATCGCCAGACAGGCCGCGGCCGGGGTCGCGGTGCCGGTTTCCTCGAGATAGCGATGCAGCACCGGCTCGAGCGCCGCGAACTGATCGTTGGGATAATGGCGCACCGAACCGTGGACCACCTTGCCGCCGCGCGACAGGGCCACGCGGGTGTTGGTGCCGCCGATATCGGCAAGAAGAGACAGATCGGACATGGGTGGGCTCCTCCGCTCGCCCCCGGTCAACGCGACAGGGCGGTTTTCAGGGCATGGTAGGAGGCCTTTGGCGTCCGCACCAGCGTGTCGAAATCGACATGGACCAAGCCAAAGCGCTTTTCATAGCCGAGCGCCCATTCGAAGTTGTCCATCAGCGACCAGACGAAATAGCCCTCCAGCGGTACGCCCTCGTCCATCGCACGTTTTGCGGCGGCAAAGTGGGCGGCAAGATAGTCGATGCGTGCGCTGTCATCGACCGCGCCGTTCACCACGGTATCGTCATTCGCCATGCCGTTTTCGGTGACATAGAGCGGCAGTCCGCCGGCGTAGTCGTTCGCGAGATGCAGGAAGTGGTGCAGCCCCTCGGGATAGATCTCCCATCCCATCTGGGTCTTCGGCAGCGGACCGGGAACCGATTTATTGGCAGGCCAGGGGCCGGGTGCGGGCGCCAGGATCTCGCGGGTGTAGTAGTTCACGCCAAGCCAGTCGACCGGCGTGCCGATCACGTCGAAATCGTCCTGCCAGCGGTCGGGCAGGTGGCGTTCGAGCGCGGACAGGATGCGGTCGGGGTATTTCTTGCGAAAGAACGCCGACAGGAACAACTGGTTGTAATGGGCATCGAAGGTCGCTGCCGCCTCGGCCGCCTCGGGGCTGTCGTCGGCGGGTTCTGCATAGGAAAAGTTGCAGACCGCGCCGATATCGCCGTGGCCCGCGGCGCGCAACGCCTCGGTCGCCATGCCATGGGCCAGCAGCACGTGATGGACAGATCGCGCGGTGGCGCGGATGTCGCGCAGACCGGGGGCGTGTTCGCCAAAGAAATGGCTCAGGAAACTGACGCACCACAACTCGTTGATGGTGGCGGTCTTCCAGATCCGGTCGCCGAGCCGGTCCATCAGCAGCACCGAATAATCGGCAAACCAGGATGCGACATCGCGGTTGCGCCAGCCGCCGAGGTCGGCCAGCGGCGAGGGCAGTTCCCAGTGATAGAGCGTCAGCATCGGCTTGATCCCGCGCTCGAGCATCCCGTCGACCAGCCGGTCGTAGAAATCGAGCCCCTCGGGGTTGAGGGTGCCACGGCCCTCGGGCAGAACCCGCGCCCAGGACGCCGAGAAACGATAGGCGCCATAGCCGCCGTCGCGGATCAGGTCGAGGTCTTCGGCCCAGCGGTTGTAGTGGTCGCAGGCAATCGAACCGTTCTCGGCCCGTACGACGTTTCCCGGGGTTTCGGCGAAATCGTCCCAATGGGTGCGTCCCGAACCACCGAAGGCCTGCCCCTCGATCTGATAGGCGGCGGTGGAGACTCCGAAAACGAAGTCTTCGGGGAAATCATTACGTTGCAGCATGAAGTGGGACCTCAGGTTGTGGGGGCCGGTCCACTGGAATGGCCGATGACGAAGGTGGAAGTGAGAAGGGTCTGCAATGGAGCGCAGTCGGGGTCGTCGATGATCCGCATCAGCATGTCGGCCGAAAGGTGGCCGGCATCGCGCACCGAGGAATGGGTCGAGGTGAAGATCGGCGCGCCGGGGTCGCCGTTGGGAAAATAGGACAGGCCGTCATCGTGGGTCACGACCGAGACGTCACGGCCCATCTTCAATCCCCGCGCCTCGATCGCGCGCCGCGCGCCAAGCGCGACAAGCAGCGACGAACACAGGAAGGCGGTGGGCGGGGCAGGCTGGTCGAGCATTCGTGCCGCTGCGGCATGGCCGTAGGTCTCGGTCATGAACTGGCAGGCGATCAGCGCCGGATCCTCGGCAATACCGCTTTCGGACAACGCTTGCGAATAGCCGAGGTGGCGGCGGCGGGCAAAGTCCATCTCCTCGACCCCGTTCAACAATGCGATCCGGCGGTGGCCGAATTCCAGCAGATGGCGGGTGGCGGCACGGAACGCGGTCGTGTTGTCGGTGTCGAGCCAGGAATAGCTGTCGTCATGATCCGATGTCCGGCCGTGGACGACAAAGGGCAGGCCGGTCTGCTGCAGAACCGCGATCCGCCGGTCGGATGTCAGCGGCGCCTGCATGAGCAGCCCGTCGACCCGGCCACGCGTCGTCGGCGCGCGATAGGCCCGTTCCTCGTCGGCATTGGCGACGAGCGACAGCACAAGGTCATAGCCGCGCGCGGCAAAGGTCTCGGCAGCGCCCGCGATGAAATCGGCGAAGACCGGGTTCACCATTTCCTGTTTGGCAGACATCGGGATCACCAGACCGATCGCCATGGCGCGGCCAGTGGCCAGCGACCGGGCGCGGCTGTCGGGGCGGTAGCCATACTGCTGGGCGGCGTCGCGGACACGCACGCGAGTCGCTTCGCTGACCTCGGGATAGCCGTTCAGCGCGCGGCTGACGGTGGTCTGACTGAGGCCGAGCATGGCGGCCAGATCCTTGAGGTTCATGATGGGTGATTCCGGTCGTTGTTCCGAACCGTACGCTCGGGAAGGGGATCAGTCAAAGGGCTTTGGAAACAAGAATCGAGCAGACCCGCGCAATTTCGCGCTGGTTTTGTGCAGAGCTCGCACCTAAGCTGGATGCATTGACAGCTATCGCACCGGGAGTATGGTGGCGTTGCTCAAAGCGCTTTGGACGTGAGTCCCGCGTGAGCTCTATACAGGCTCGGGGGCGGGCGTTCCCGGCGGGAACAATCGGGAGGATATTTCATGAAACAACGCTTGATGGTCGGTGTGGCGAGCCTTGCCCTGCTGGCCGGAGCTGCCTCTGCGCAGGACCTTATCTTTGCCCCTGGCGAGGGCGAGTTCACCTGGGACAGCTATACGCCCTGGCAGGATGTCGATCTGTCCGGGCAGCAGATTACCGTCTTCGGCCCATGGCTCGGCCCCGACCAGGAACTTGTCGAAAGCGTGCTGGATTATTTCCGCGCCGCCACCGGCGCTGACGTGCGCTACACCGGCTCGGACAGTTTCGAACAGCAGATCGTGGTCGATCTCGAAGGCGGCTCGCCGCCCAATATCGCGATCTTCCCGCAGCCCGGGCTTGCCGCCGACATGGCGCGCCGCGGATTTCTGACGCCGCTTGGCGACGACACCGCGGCCTGGCTGACCGAGAACTACGCCGCCGGCCAGTCCTGGGCCGATCTCGCGACCTTCGCGGGGCCGGACGGCACCAAGGCAGTCTATGTCTTTCCCTTCAAGATCGATGTGAAGTCGCTTGTGTGGTACGTGCCCGAGAACTTCGAGGACGCGGGCTATGAAGTGCCGCAGACCATGGAGGAACTGAAGGCGCTGACCGAACAGATCGCGGCCGACGGCGAAACGCCGTGGTGCATCGGGCTCGGCTCGGGCGGTGCCACGGGCTGGCCTGCCACCGACTGGGTCGAGGATATGGTGCTGCGCACCCAACCGCCCGAGGTCTATGACGGCTGGGTCAGCAACGAGGTCAAGTTCAACGACCCGCGGATCGTTGCGGCAATCGACGATTTCGGCTGGTTCGCCCGCAACGACGCCTTTGTCGCCGGTGGCGCCAATTCGGTCGCGGCGACCGACTTCCGCGACAGCCCCAAAGGGCTCTTCTCGTCGCCGCCGCAGTGCTACATGCACCACATGGCGTCGTTCATCCCGACCTTCTTCCCGGAAGGCACCGTCGTTGGTCAGGACGTGGATTTCTTCTACTTCCCGGCCTCTGCCGAGCTTGGTCTGGGCAAGCCGGTGCTGGGCGCAGGCACGATGTTTGCCATCACCAACGATTCGCCGGGTGCCGAACAGCTGATCAAGTTCCTCGAGTCGCCGATCGCGCATGAGATCTGGATGGCGCAGCGCGGCTTCCTGACCCCGTTCAAGGGCGCCAATCAAGAGGTCTTTGGTGATCCGACGCTGAAAAAGATGAACCAGATCCTGCTGAATGCAGATACGTTCCGGTTTGACGGGTCGGATCTAATGCCGGGTGCCGTGGGCGCCGGGTCGTTCTGGACCGGGATGGTCGATTATGTGGGCGGCAAGAGCTCGCAAGATGTGGCGGACGAGATCCAGCGCTCCTGGGACGCGCTGAAGTAAGGTCCGGCTCGATACTGCGTCTGGCCGCCCGAGGAAGGCGGCCAGGCATCTTCATAGTGCATCCGGTCGAAAGGGGAGTCGCCATGCATCCGGCCTTGCAGGGTCTTGTTACAATCGCGATCGGCGTCGGCGGTTGTATGGGATACTTCTATCTTTCGAATTTCTTGCTCGACCGCTTCCTGCTGCCAGCGCGCGCGCTGACCGCGGCGGAGGCGGCGACGCGGCGGCGGCTGGGCACGATCTTCCTGCTGGGTGTGCCGGGCCTGCTGCTGGCGGCGCTTTATCTGGCGTTTTTCCTGCCGCGCGGCATTTTCAACGTCACCGGGCTGTTCTGGATGGCCGTCACCGCGCTGCTGATCTACGGGCTGTGGCGGCTGCGCGACTATGTCTTTGCGAACGGCGAACTGACCGCAGGGCGCAATATCAGCCATGCCAACATGATCCGGCCCTGGCTGTTCCTGCTGCCTGCAATCATCGCCCTCGGGCTTTATCTGACCTATCCGGTGTTCGAGACCCTCAGGCTGTCGCTGACCGAACGGGTCCCCGGCGGCGGCTCGCGCTGGGTCGGGCTCGCCAACTACATCCAGATGGCCGACGAGCCGAAGTTCTGGGAAGCGATGCGCAACAACATGGTCTGGCTTGTCGTGGTGCCGGCGATGTCGACGCTGTTCGGCCTGCTGGTGGCGCAACTGACCGACCGGATCGCCTGGGGCAGCATTGCCAAGATGCTGATCTTCATGCCGATGGCGATCTCGTTTGTCGGCGCCTCGGTGATCTGGAAGCTGGTCTATGACGCGCGTCCGGTCGATCTCGACCAGATCGGGATCATGAACGCGATCTGGGTCGCGGTCGGCGGCGATCCGCAGCAATGGCTGACACTGCCGTTCTGGAACAACTTCTTCCTGATGGCGGTGCTGATCTGGATCCAGACCGGCTTTGCCATGGTGATCCTGTCGGCGGCGCTGCGCGGTATCCCCGAGGAAACGATCGAGGCCGCCATCGTCGACGGGGCAGGGCCGTTCCAGGTGTTCTTCAAGATCATGGTGCCGCAGATCATGCCCACGATTGTCGTGGTCTGGACCACGATCACACTGGTGGTGCTGAAGGTCTTCGATATCGTCTTCGCCATGACCAACGGCCAGTGGGGCACCCAGGTCCTGGCAAACTACATGTATGACAAGTTGTTCCGTGCCAACGACTGGGGTGTGGGATCGGCGAGCGCCATGGTGATCATGCTGCTGGTTACGCCGATCCTTGTCTGGAACGTGCGCAATGCGCGCAAGGAAATGCGCTGAGGCCGGGGGAAAACGATGGACAATATCGCTGGTACGAAATCCAGTCTGACATGGGCGGTCCACCTTTCGGTGGTCGTCCTTGTCGTGCTCTGGCTGTTCCCGACCGTGGGGCTGTTCGTGTCGTCGTTCAGGACAAGCGACCAGATCGCCTCGTCGGGCTGGTGGGCCAGCATGTTCCCGACCGAACAGAACCTGGTGCTGCGGGCGGCCGCGCCCTCGGCGCAGGTGCAGGAGGGGACCGACTTCGTGATCTCGGGCAACCTGTTCGAGGGCAGTACGGCGGGTCGGATCTCGCGCTGGGGCACCTCGTCGCGGGCGATTGACGTCTACAAGGCGGGCGAGACCGCGGATCTGGGCGATGACAAGATGCTGACCGTCGAGGCCGACGGCAGCTATCGCATGGTCAGCCCGACGGAAATGACGGGCGGCCGCGGCGAGCGGGTTTTTGTGACCGCAAAGACACCGCCGGAGTTCACGTTTGACAATTACCGCAACATGCTGTTCGACCCCTCGAACCGCGAGGGCATGTCGCGGGCCTTCATCTCGACCCTGACCGTCACCATCCCTGCGACCGTCATCCCCATCGTGATCGCGGCCTTTGCGGCCTATGCGCTGGCGTGGATGGAGTTTCCGGGCCGCGCGCTGCTGATTGCCGCCGTTGTCGGGCTGCTGGTCGTGCCACTGCAGCTTGCCCTGATCCCGCTGCTGAAATTCCACAACGCCATCGGAATCGGCAAGGGGTTCCTCGGGGTCTGGCTGGCGCACACGGGCTTTGGCCTGCCGCTGGCGATCTATCTGTTGCGCAACTACATGGTCGGGTTGCCGCGCGACATCATCGAAAACGCAAAGGTCGATGGTGCGACCGACTTCCAGATCTTCATCAAGATCATCCTGCCGCTGTCGTTCCCGGCGCTGGCCAGCTTCGCGATCTTCCAGTTCCTTTGGACCTGGAACGACCTGCTGGTCGCCATGGTGTTCCTGGTCGACTCGACCGGCGAGACCACGGTCATGACCAAGGCCATTGTCGAATTGCTGGGCACCCGCGGCGGCAACTGGGAGATCCTCGCAACTGCGGCCTTCATCTCGATGGCGGTGCCAATTGCCGTCTTCTTCGCAATGCAACGCTATCTCGTCCGCGGCCTGCTGGCCGGGTCGGTGAAATAAGAGACCGTCATGAGCTTTGTCGAACTCCACCCCGATACGGGGCCCGCACCCACGACCCTGCCAGTCGATTCCGACTGGTGGCGGGGCGCGGTGATCTATCAGATCTATCCGCGGTCGTTTCAGGACACCAACGGTGACGGTGTCGGGGACCTTGCCGGCATCATCCACCGGCTGCCGCACATCGCCTCGCTCGGGGTCGATGCAATCTGGATCTCGCCGTTCTTCCGCTCGCCGATGCTGGATTTCGGCTATGACGTGTCGGATTATTGCGACGTCGATGCGATGTTCGGCACGCTCGGGGATTTCGATGCGCTGATCTCGCACGCCCACGAACTGGGGCTGCGGGTGCTGATCGATCTGGTGCTGTCGCATACCTCGGCACAGCATCCCTGGTTTCAGGAAAGCCGGCAGAGCCGCGACAACGCGCGGGCCAACTGGTATGTCTGGGCCGAGGCCAAGCCCGACGGTTCGCCGCCCAACAACTGGCTGTCGATCTTCGGCGGTTCGGCCTGGGAATGGGACGGCGAGCGGATGCAGTATTATCTGCACAACTTCCTCAAGGAACAGCCCGACCTGAACTTCCACGAACCCGCGGTGCAGGATGCGCTGCTCGATGTGGCGCGCTTCTGGCTTGACCGCGGGGTCGACGGCTTCCGGCTCGACACGGTCAATTTCTATGTCCACGACAAGCAGTTGCGCGACAACCCGCCGCTCGATCCCGGCCTGCGCAACGAGAATACGGCGCCGGCCGTAAACCCCTACAACTTCCAGGACCACCTCTACGACAAGACCCAGCCCGAGAACCTGCTGTTCCTGCACCGGCTGCGCGAGTTGATGGATCGCTATGGCGCCATCACCTCGGTGGGCGAGGTCGGGGAAAGCCAGCGCGGTATGGAGGTTCAGGCGGCCTATACCGCTGGCGACGACTATCTGCACATGTGCTACGACTTCGCGTTTCTGTCGAACGCGCGCCCGACCGGAACCCATGTGGCCGAGACGCTCGAGGCGTTCGACCGCATCGCGCCCGACAGTTGGGCCTGCTGGGCGTTCTCGAACCACGACGTGGTGCGATGGGTCACGCGCTGGAACGTGCCGCCGGAAAAGGTGCGGGTGCTGGCCGGGCTGCTGCTGTCGATGCGCGGCTCGATCTGCCTTTATCAGGGGGAAGAGCTGGGCCTGGGCGAGGTCTATGTGGCCTACGAGGATCTGCAGGATCCCTATGGCAAGCGGTTCTGGCCCAAGTTCCGCGGACGCGACGGTTGCCGGACGCCGATGCCATGGAACCGCGACAACCAGAACAGCGGTTTCACCGAAGGCAAGCCCTGGTTGCCGGTCTCGGTCGAGCATCAGAACCATGCGGTGAACCTGCAGGAAGCGGACGAGGACAGTATTCTGGTCTTTTACCGCCGGATGATCGAACTTCGGAAACACCATCCGGAATTGACCAAGGGCAGCTTCCGGACCGTCGAGGCGGAGGAGGATTTCCTGTCCTTCGTGCGCGAACATGACGGCAAGCGGATGTTCTGTGCCTTCAACATGTCGGACCAGTCCCGCGATGTGGCACTGCCCGAGGGAAACTGGATCAAGGACGAAGCCGCGCCATTCGTTTCGACACCGACCGAACACGGCATCACGCTCCCGCCTTATCAGGCGGTGTTTGCGGTCGAGCGCAGCGCATAGGGCAAGGGGGAGCAGGATATGGCCGGACTGAAACTTACCGATATTGCCAAGAGCTATGGCGAAGTCGAAGTGCTGAAGAACATCAACCTCGACGTGTCGGCGGGCGAACTGATCGTCTTTGTCGGCCCCTCGGGCTGCGGAAAATCAACCCTGCTCAGGATGATCGCGGGGCTTGAAAAGATCACTGGCGGCACGCTCGAGATCGACGGATTGGTGGTAAACGACGTGCCACCGGCGCAACGCGGGATCGCCATGGTGTTCCAGAGCTATGCGCTCTACCCGCATATGACGGTGCGCGACAACATGGCCTTCGCGCTGAAACTTGCGAAGAAGTCGAAATCCGAGATTGAGGCCGCGGTGAAGAAGGCCGCCGACATCCTGCAGCTTGCCCCCTATCTCGACCGGCTCCCGAAGGCGCTGTCAGGCGGGCAGCGCCAGCGGGTGGCGATTGGCCGCTGCATCGTGCGCGACCCCAAGGTGTTCCTGTTCGACGAGCCGCTGTCGAACCTCGATGCGGCGCTCAGGGTCGCGACGCGGCTCGAGATCGCGCAGCTGAAGGAATCGATGCCTGACCGCACGATGATCTATGTCACCCACGATCAGGTCGAGGCGATGACACTGGCGAGCCGCATCGTGGTGCTGGCCAACAAGGGGATCAGTCAGGTCGGCACGCCGCTCGAACTTTATGAAAAGCCGCAGAACGAATTCGTCGCGACCTTCATCGGCTCGCCGGCGATGAACCTGTTCACCGGCGAGATTGCGGGCACCGGACAGCAGACCTCGATCAAGCTCGATGGCGGCGGGTTCCTTGCATCGGCCTATCCCACCAACCACGACGACATGGGGATGAAGGTGAAGGTCGGGATCCGGCCCGAGGATTTCATGCCGACCGAGGATCCGGGCACCGGATTCTCGGGCACCGTCGACGTGCAGGAGAATCTGGGCGAGGTGACGCTGCTGTTCTTCGTGCCGGTGACACCGGGCGCCGAGCCCGTGATCGCCAAGCTGCCGGGTATCCATCTGGGCATGAAGGGCAAGAAGGTGAATCTGACGGCAAAGCCCGAAAAGGTCCACGTCTTCTCGAACGGTCTGTCGCTGCTCTATCGCTGACACCGTCCTGCCGATTTCGGGCCAGCGGGCCGTGCCGTACTTCGTCTGCGCAAACCCGGATCCGGCGCTTTGCCGGATCCGGCGCGGGGCGCGGCTAGATCCGCGCCAGAAGTTCGGCCTTTTTGGTCGCGAATTCCTCGTCTGTCAGAATGCCCGCGTCGTGCAGCGCAGCGAGCTTCTCGATCATCGCGATAGGGTCGCCGGCGCCGCGATCCGGTGCCTTCGGGGCGGTCTCGGGCACAGACGTGGCGGGGCGGGGGGCCGGGGTCCCGGCCGGCCGCACCGGGTCGCTTTCGACCGAGGATGTCGGGTCGCTGTAGACTGAGGGGTTATGGGCCACGGGCTCTGGCGTCTGACCTTGGAACTGACCCTGCGTGGCCGCAGACCCGACCCGAGGCAGCGAGGACAGCGCGAACTGGCCCGCCTGGCTGGAGAAGGTCAGCCCGTGGAACCCGTCCTGGCTGCCGGACTGCTGCTGGCTGAAGCCGCCGATATCGTGACCGGTGGTGTCGAGCACCACAAGCGGGCTGCCATTGCCGGCATCATAGACAAGGCGGCGGGTCTGGGGAAAATAGGCATAGCGCATCTGGTTCTGCCCACCGACCGAAGACGGCGAGCCGAGGTCTGCCGGCCACCAGCCGCTGCCTCCCATCGTCTGCGGAGAGCTGAACATCGCCCCCGCCGCCATTGCCGAGGTCAGATCGTAGCAAAGCGATTCGACCCGCGCTTTCAGACCGTTGTTGAACATGTCCCCGACCATCGTCATGCCGCCCGCCATCCACTGGCCGGAGCCGCCGAGTTCGGGGATGTTGAACTGCGCCATGCTGCCGCCACCGCGCTGGATCGACCGCGCCATCTGTTCGACCGCGGCCTGTGACAGCCCGTGCGCCCGGGAAAGCTCATCGATTGTCCGTCGGCCGTGATCGGTGATGTCCGTCATGTTCGCGGTTCCTGTTTGGGTGTATTCGGCTCAGCTATGGCATAGACCAAGGCCGAGTACGAAGAACGTTTTCGGGTCCCGCCGGTGATAGGGCGCGGCGCGACACAAAATATTGATGCGATCCGGTGCCGTGCCCATAATCCGGGGTTTCACGCAACCGGAAAGCGTGTATAGGGGATGCGCCAAACGACCCCCACAAGGAGAGTGAGATGGAGATTCGTGAGGCACTGACCTTCGATGACGTTCTGCTTGTTCCCGCCGAAAGCCGGGTACTGCCGTCCCAGGCGGATGTGACCACCTGGGTAACCAGAACGATCAGGATGAACATCCCGCTCGTTAGTTCGGCAATGGACACGGTGACCGAGTCCGGAATGGCGATTGCCATGGCGCAGGCAGGCGGCATCGGCGTGCTGCACCGCAACCTCGGTATCGAGGAGCAGGCCTCGCAGGTCCGAAAGGTCAAGCGGTTCGAAAGCGGCGTGGTCTACAGCCCGGTCACCCTGACCCCCGAACAGACGCTCGCCGATGCCAAGGCACTGCAGGCGCGCTACAACGTCTCGGGTTTCCCGGTGGTGGACGAGCGCGGGCTTGTCGTCGGCATCGTCACCAACCGTGACATGCGCTTTGCCAACGACGATGCGACCCCGGTCAAGGCGATGATGACCGCCGACAACCTCGCGATCCTGAACGAGCCTGCCGACCTCGATACCGCCCGCGACATGATGCGGGAACGCCGGATCGAAAAGCTTCTGGTGACCGACAAGTCGGGCAAGCTGACCGGGCTGTTGACCCTGAAGGACCTTGAACAGGCGGTGCTGAACCCGCAGGCCTGCAAGGACGAGCTTGGCCGGCTGCGCGTCGCCGCCGCCTCGACCGTTGGCGATGCGGGGTTCGAACGCACACAGGCGCTGGTCGATGCCGGCGTCGACATGATCGTGATCGACACCGCACATGGCCATTCCGAAGGCGTGGCGCGGGCGGTCGAACGCGCCAAGCGGCTGTCGAACATTGTCCAGATCGTTGCCGGCAACGTTGCGACCGGCACAGCGACCCGGGCGCTGATCGATGCCGGGGCCGACGCGGTCAAGGTCGGGATCGGGCCGGGATCGATCTGCACCACCCGTATGGTCGCGGGCGTGGGCGTGCCGCAACTGACCGCGATCTCCGATTGCGCCGAGGCCGCGGACGCCGCCGGGGTGCCGATCATTGCCGATGGCGGCATCAAGTTCTCGGGCGATTTCGCCAAGGCAATCGCGGCGGGGGCAAGCTGCGCCATGGTCGGTTCGATGCTGGCCGGCACGGACGAAAGCCCGGGCGAGGTGATCCTCTATCAGGGCCGGTCGTTCAAATCCTATCGCGGCATGGGATCGCTTGGCGCCATGGCGCGCGGCTCTGCCGACCGCTATTTCCAGCAGGATGCGGCCAGCGACAAGCTGGTGCCAGAGGGGATCGAGGGGCAGGTTCCCTACAAGGGCGCGGCGAGCGCGGTGGTGCACCAGCTCGTGGGCGGACTGCGCGCCGCGATGGGGTATACCGGCAAGGCGACCATCGCCGACATGCGGCGGGGCTGCGAATTCGTCCGCATCACCGGCGCCGGGTTGAAGGAAAGCCACGTCCACGACGTGCAGATCACGCGCGAGAGTCCGAACTACCGGCTGGGATAGTCCAATTCCAGTTCGATATGGTGCGTTCCGGCCCTTGCGCGATTTCGCGCAAGGTTTCGGATCAGGGCGGGAACCGCCGGCAATTCGGATGCATGGCGCAACGACAGCTCACCTGGAAGCGAGAGCTGGGACTCTGACTGCGGGTCGTGCGACCCGCAGCCTTTCCGCAAGCCTGTTGCAAAATCGCGGTCGACGCCCGCTTGCCAGCGTCCCTGTCCGGCGTTGCCGCGCGAGCCTTCGGGATTCCCTCCAAAGCGCTGTCGCCGCAGTGAGCAGGGGGCCGTAGAAGGCTTTGGGGTTGCCGGCGGTGCAAGGACGGCCCCGGTCCCGCAGGAGAAACGGTGGGCTCGGAAGGGCGGCAGGAAAGCCACACGTTTCCGGACCGACGTCAGTGACGACCGCCTATCTTCAGCAACCGGTCTGCCCCTTCGCGTCGATGCAAAAAGGCGTCGCGGCGCGACGCTGCCGGTCAGCTGACTCGGATGTCTGTTGGGTGATGCCAATGACCTGTGGGGTCAATGACTGGCAAAACGCACATAAGCTGTAGGTCTTGTGGTACCGCCTCCCTGGCTTGAACAGGGGACCTCTGGATCCACAATCCAGCGCTCTAACCAACTGAGCTAAGGCGGCACAGGGCGGTCGTATATTCTGGGAGCGAGCGCGGTGCAAGACCCCCGGCGAGGTCAGAGGTCGATTTCCCAGGACAGTTCCACAAGCGATTGGCCAAAGTGCTGGACCGGGCGGCGATCGGTCAGCCGAAAGCCGGTCGCGGCATAGAGCGCACAGGCGGCTCGGTGACTTTCATGGGTCCAGAGCTTCATGCGGGCATAGCCGCAGGCACGGGCGTGGTCGAGACATTCGGCAAGCAGGCGGCGGCCAAGCCCGGTGCCACGCGCCTCGGGTTCGACAAGGAACAGGCGAAGCTGGGCTGTCCGGTCGTCGAGGTGGAAACAGAAAATGCAGCCAAGGCGGCGGTCGTCGAGGCCCCTTGCGATCCAGCAGCGGGCACGCCCGGAGTCGAGATTTCTGAGGAAGTCAGCGACAATCTCGGCCACGAGCGCCTCGAAGTCGGTGTCGAAGCCCTCGTCCCGCGCATAGAGCTCGCCGTGGCGCTGGATGATCCAGCCCGCATCGCCCGGGCGCGGGGCCTCAAGGCGGATTTCGGGGGCCTGCGGTGGGGTCGGCGAGGCGTCGAGAAGGGCGTCTATCTGTTCCATGGCTGTCACCATCCGGGTTCGTTGAGTGGCATCGAGGTGGCCGATCTGATTGGCGATTGCCGCGCGCGAGGTCGCTTCAAGCGGCGCAAGCCGGGCGCGTCCGGCGTCGGTAAGGCCCAGAATGCGCCGCCGGGCGTCGCCCGGGTCGGGAACACGGGCAACCCAGCCTCTGGCCTCCAGACCCGCGATCAGGCGGCTGACGTGCCCCTCGTCGAGCGCCAGCGCACGGCTGATTTCGCGGGCCGTCCATCCGCTTTCGCCAGAGTGCAGGTCGTGCAGGATCCGCGCCTCTGTCAGGGTCAGTTCAGAGCCCAGAAAGCTGCTGTCGAGGACGCCGATGCGGCGGGTATAGCGACGATTGAATGATCGGATCTGGTCGATCTGGTCCATGTCTCCGGTTCCTGTCCGGTGGTTGCAACGGCGACCAAATCTCATTTACTTGCGTCGGGCAAGTAAATTCCACGGCGCGGCGACTTGTCCGCAACTGGCCGGCGGGCTACGCGGTATCTTTCAATCATGGAGTGACGCCGCGATGGGCATCGATTCGGAAAGCGATATCTCTGCCAATCTGCAGATCGGGCCAACGACGCTTGGAATGGTGCGAATCTATGTCCAGGCCGACGGCGTCGACCTGCCGCTGGATTTCGAGCCGGAAGAGGCCGAGGAAATCGCCGAGGAACTGCGGATGGCGGCGGCCAGTGCACGCGGCATGACGAAGAAATAGCACCATGCGGGCGGCAGTTGCGCCTCAGTCCGCGAGAAGCCCGGCCACGCCCGGGTCGCGCAGGGCCTGCAGCCGCCGTGCCGCGTGGCGCGCGAATTTCTGGGTCATGACCTTGCGCCGGGCGCCGGCCAGCCGCGTCTCGGGTCCCATGCGCAGGATCTCGGCATCATAGGCGTCGGCCAGGATCAGCCCGGTCTCGTCGGGCAGAAGATCGACCGGGAAATCGGAATCGACGGCCCAGAAGAACCGGTCGCACCATTCCAGATAGCCCTGCCACTTGTGGTCGGCGGCATAATCGGCCCGGCTCGATTTGCATTCGACCACCCAGAGCTCGCCCTTCGGACCCAGCGCCATGACATCGACGCGCAGGCCGGGGCAGGGAACCAGTTCCTCGACCGTCACAAACCCCAGACCGGCCAGATGGCGGCAGGTGCCACGGGCCAGAAGCTGCCCGGGCATCAGGGTTGCGAGTGGAATGGCAGAGGGCGAGATCATGGCCTCAATGTGAACAATGGGGGAACATCTTTCAAGCCCGTTGCGCGGCGGTGCGGCTGGTGCGCCAAGGCGCCACATTGCCGTGAAATCGCAGCGGGAGGCCGTCACGGCCCTTGCCGGGCAGGGCCACAGGGCCTAGCTATGTCGGGTGGCGGATCTGTCCTTCTCGCGACGGGCCAAATTCCAGTGGCCTTAAGCAATTCCGAGGGAGCTGGCTCTGTCCGGACCCTGGTTCGGTTACCTGGCGCCCACCTGTACACACAGGTCCTCGGGAATTAGTTGCCCCAACGGTTGCGTACGGTCCCCGCCACACTTCTGGAGTACCTCGTCCTGTCGCAAGACACTTTCCGCCCGGCGTTTCAGTCGGGCGGAGGGCGTTGGCGATGTCGTCCCGGACAGCCATTCCAAAGCCTGCCGCACGAAAAAGGCGCCCCGCGGGGCGCCTTCTGCCAAGTCCTGCATGTGTGCCGTCAGCGACGGCTGTCGTTCGCCGGCACTGCGACCCGGCCGTCCGACGGAACCCGCGGTGTGTCAAAGCCGATTCGCTTGCCGCGGCCGGCGTCGCGGGGATTTTCCGACATCCGCATGATCGAAATGCCGAACTGCACGCCGGCAAAGACGACGCCATTGAAGAAAACCAGCATCACCACCGCAATCCAGCCACCCTGGGTGTGGCTGACGAGATGCCACAGGTTGGCGACGTTCAGCGACAGCAGCAGCGTCACGAATCCGGCCGAGAGTGCAAATCCGAAAGCGACCTGTCGGATGTAGAGGCGAACGAGTTGCGGCATGTGCGGTCCTTTGCTTGGCAGTCGCGCGGTAGATTCCAGCATAGCGCGGACGGGTCATTAAGAAAAACAAAATCTGAATGTGTTCGCAGGGCCGCGTGTCGAGGATCAGGCGGGCGTGCCGAATGCAAGCTGTTGCAGGTCGGTCCGCAGGCCTGCACCGTTGTCCTCGCCAAGCAGGGTGTCGATCCGGTCGTGGGTCTGCCGCCACACCGGAACCGCGCGCACCAGCAGCGCCTCTCCGGCGGCTGTCAGAACGAGGCGGCGGCTGCGCCGGTCGTCCGGGTCGGGCTGCACATTCAGCAGACCGCGCCGCTCCAGCGGCTTCAGCGCGGCGGTCAGTGTGGTGCGGTCCATGGCAAGCAGCCGCGCCACATCCGAGATCCGCGGCGGTTCGGGCCGGTTCAGCGACACCAGCAGCGAATATTGCCCGTTGGTCAGACCGAGCGGGCGCAGCGCATCGTCAAACATCCGGCCGACGGCGCGCGCTGCCCGTTGCAGATGCAGGCACAGGCACCGGTCGCGGACCTCGTGGGTGGTGCTCAACGGCAGGTCATCTCGCATGAGCGTCAAATTAGTTGACATCAACCTAATTGGCAAGAAAGCTGAACCCAACGTGATCCGAGAGGGGAATCGGCGGAGGGGGCGATGAACACCTTTATCAATCTGGCCGTTGCCGATCTGGCGCGCAGCCGCGCGTTCTTCGAGGCGCTCGGCTTCGGTTTCGACGAACGCTTCTGCGACGACACCGCGCTTGGCATGGTGATCTCCGAAACGAGCTTTGCCATGTTGCTGACCGCTGACAAGTTCGCGGGTTTCACGCCGCGCACGCTCGCGGATGCGACAAAGGTCAGCGAGGTGCTGGTTGCCCTGCAGCTTGAAAGCCGGGAAGCGGTCGATGCGATGATGGCGACCGCGATGGCGCATGGCGCGACCACGGTGCGCCCGCCCGAGGATCACGGCTTCATGTATGGCCACGCCTTTGCCGACCCCGATGGCCATATCTGGGAGCCGTTCTGGATGAACGTCGATGCCCTGACCGATCTGCAGGAGGATCCAAGATGACCGAACAATGCCCCGTCGTGCATTTCGAAATGCCCTATGAGGATGCCGGGCGGATTGCCGGATTCTACGAAACCGCCTTTGGCTGGAAGCTGCACCAGCTTGGCCCCGAGATGGGCGACTATGTGACCGCCGAAACGGCCGAGAGCCGCGACGGTCGGTCGGTGACGCCCGGCGTCATCAACGGCGGGTTTTTTGCGAAAACGCCGGACTTGCCGGCGCAGCACCCATCGGTTGTGATCGGTGTCAGCGACATTGCCGCCGCCATGACCCGGCTGACAGAGGCCGGCGGCACGGTGCTGGGCGAGCCGATGGAGATCCCGGGCGTCGGGCTCTACGTTGCCTTCACCGATACCGAAGGCAATCGCGCGAGCCTGCTGCAACCTGTCGGCCAGGGCTGAGCCATGCCGGCCCCGGCAAAGGTCTGCACCTGCCTGTGGTGCAATGGCGATGGCGAGGCGGCGGCGCAGTTCTATGTCGCGCTGCTGCCCGACAGCCGGATCGAGGCCACCAGCCAGGTCTTGCCCGGTGCACCGCCGCTGGTGATCGAATTCACGCTGGCGGGCAGCCCCTTCATGATCCTGAACATGGTCCCATCCGAAGGCGCATCGCCCGTGCGCCATGGAATTGCGGCCTCGATCTCGGTGCGCACCGAGGACCAGGCCGAGACCGATCGGCTCTGGGCGGCGCTGCTCGATGGCGGCGGGGAGGAGCGCCGCTGTGGCTGGCTGACCGACCGCTTCGGCATCCTGTGGCAGATCGTGCCAGACGTGCTGCCGAAGATGCTGAACGACACGGATCGCGCCGCGGCGGGCCGGGCCCGGGAGGCCATGATGAAAATGCGCAAGATCGACATCGCGGCGCTGGAGGCAGCGTTCGGATAAACCAGAAGGGAGGACACGATGACCTATATTGCCGGTTTCGTTGCGGCGGTCGAAGACGCCAGGAAGGACGAGTATCTCGAAATTGCGCGCCGCTCCTGGGCGTTGTTCCGCGATCATGGCGCGGTGGAATTCCGGGAATGCTGGGGCGATGCGGTGCCCGATGGCGAGCTCACCTCGTTTCCGATGGCGGTGAAGGCCAGAGAGGGGGAGACGGTGGTGTTTTCCTGGATCGGGTTTGCGGACAAGGCGGCACATGACGCCTGCATGGCCTCGATGCAGACCGACCCGCGCTGGAAGGAGTTCTCGGACCCCGACAAGATGCCCTTCGATATGAAGCGCATGATCTATGGCGGGTTCGAGGTGGCATACGAGGGCGACTGAGCGCGCAGTACCCGGTGTGGGGCTGCTTGTTGGGGGTGCGTCAGGTGCGGCCCGACCGGCGGTGGCGCCGCGGCTCGACGCCCGGTCCAACGCTGTCGCCGGGCGCCCGGATGGGCGAGGGGCGGGGCGGGCGTGTCCCCCCGGGATTGCTCGGAGCGGGCCGGATGAACCCTCCCGCCCCTGCAGTTTCATTCAGCGGACGGATCAGAAGCGTTCGGGCTGAGCCTCGCGCGCCATGTGGTCGAGTACGGCATTGACGAACTTCGGCTCGCGTCCTTCGGGGAAAAAGGCCTTCGCGATGTCGACAAATTCGTTGATCACCACCTTGGGCGGGGTTTGGGTCATCACCAGTTCGGCGCCTGCGGCACGAAACAGCGCCCTGAGCGTCGGGTCGATCCGGGCGATCGGCCACTTGGCGACCAGCGCCCGGTCGGTCATCTGGTCAATCTTGGACTGCTCGTTCACCGCGGTGTAGACGAGCTTGCGGAAGGTATCGGTATCGCCCTCGGCCATCTCGTCGCCATCATAGACGGCGCCGAAACGGATATCCTCGAACTCGTAGGTGATCGCCTCGATGGTCTGGCCCGAGGCCTCCATCTGAAACAGCGCCTGCACGGCATAGAGCCGGGCGGCGGATTTCATCTGCCGCTTGTCGTTTTTCCCGGCGCTCATGCTGTGGCCGGCCTTTCGGGCTCGCCTGCGATCTGAACTTCGCCGCGCAGTGGTTTGAACCCGATATCTTTTTTCTCGGATCCGAAACGGCGGGAAAGGGCGATCAGATGCAGCGCGGCTGCGGCTGCGCCGCCGCCCTTGTTCTGGCCGGCGGCCTCGGCGCGGGCTGTTGCCTGCGCGCGGTTCTCGACCGTCAGGATGCCGTTGCCAATGCAGGCGCCCTCGAGCCCCATCAGCATCAGCGCCCGCGAGCTGTCGTTGCAGACCGTGTCGTAATGCGTGGTCTCGCCGCGGATCACGCAGCCAAGCGCCACGAAGCCGTCGAAGTTCGACTGCCGCCAGGCGATGCTGATGGCGGTCGGAACCTCGAGCGCGCCCGGCACCTCAACCAGTTCGTGGCTTGCGCCGGCCTTGTCGAGCTCGGCCTGGGCACCGGCCACGAGCTGATCGGCGATATCCTTGTAGTAGGGCGCGACCACGATCAGGACCTTCACGGGGCGGTCGAATTCCGGCAGCGGCAGCACGTGGTGGGTTTCGGCCTGTGCCATCAACGGGTCTCCGTGGTGATCGGGCGGGTGCCTTCGATGGTCAGCCCGTATCCGTCCAGTCCGACATAGCGGGTTGCCGGCGAATCGGTCAGCAGCACCAGCCGGGTCAGACCGAGCGAGGCGAGGATCTGGGCACCGGCGCCGACATGGCGGATCTTCTGCGGCGCCTTGCCCTCGTCGAGTTGCAGCCGCTGGCCCGGGTTCTGGAACAGGCAGACAACGCCGCGGCCCTCTTCGGCGATGATCTCCATCGCCCGGCCAAGGGTGTCGGGGCGCGCAACGCCGATCCCGAGCAGGTCGCCCAGCACATCGAGCGCATGGGTGCGCACCAGCACCGGTTCCGGCGTGGTGATGTCGCCCTTGACCAGCGCCATGTGTTCGGTGCCCTCGGCCTCGTCGGTAAAGATCCGCAGCGTCCATTCGCCGCCGAAGATCGAGGTGATCTGCCGGTTGGCGGTTTCGCGCACCAGATTGTCGTGGCGGCGGCGATAGGCGATCAGATCGCTGATCGTGCCGATCTTGATGCCGTGGCGCTGGCCGAAGGCGATCAGGTCGGGCAGGCGGGCCATGGTCCCGTCCTCGTTCATCACCTCGCAGATCACGCCCGAGGGGTTCAGCCCGGCAAGGCGCGCAACGTCGACCGCGGCTTCGGTATGGCCGGCACGCACCAGCACGCCGCCATCGCGGGCGCGCAGCGGAAAGACGTGGCCCGGCGTGGCGATGTCGGCCGCGGTCGAGCGGCTGTCGATGGCGACCGCGACGCTGCGCGCCCGGTCATGCGCCGAGATCCCCGTCGTCACCCCTTCGCGCGCCTCGATCGAGACGGTGAAGGCGGTTTCGTGGCGCGAGGAATTGTAGGATGCCATCAGCGGCAGCCCCAGCGCGTCGATCCGCTCGCCGGTCAGCGACAGACAGATCAGCCCGCGGCCATGGGTGGCCATGAAGTTGATCGCATCTGGCGTGGCCATCTGCGCGGGGATGACGAGGTCGCCCTCGTTCTCGCGATCCTCGCGGTCGACCAGGATGAACATCCGGCCGTTGCGTGCATCTTCAATGATTTCGTCGATGGACGAGATCGCGTCGCTGTAGGTAGTGGGCGTGGTGTCGGTCAACTTCGGCTCTCCCGATTTTCCGCAGGGAGATAGACCATGGCGGCGGGCTTGGCCAGTGGCCCGGCGCCACGTCGTGGCGAGCGCCGCAACCGCGCCGCTCCGGGCGGGTGCCGGGGCAGGGTCGTGTGGCCCTCAGGCGGCCGCGCCGCCATCCCTGCCGGCAGCGGTTGCGAACAAGGCTGCGGCGGCATCATAGAGCGCCAGCCGGGTCTCGGGCCGTTCCATCATGATCTCGTGCGCGGCGCCGGCGACCTCGACCAGCCGGCCATCGGGCCAGCGCGCCACGAGGGCGCGAATCGACTGGCTGTCGACGATGCGTTCGCCCGAACCGATCCAGGCCTCGCAGCGGATCGCGGGCGGCGGCAGGGTCTGCAATTCGCGGATCTCGCGCAGGGCGGCATTCAGCCAGCTCATCGACGGGCCGCCGAGAGACAGCTCGGGCTGGGCCGCAATCTGTTGGCGCATCCAGTCGAACATCTCGGGATCTGTGGTCAGGGTGTTGTCCGCAAAGGGCGTGACCGAGATATAGTTCGCCGGCCGCGTGCCCGGCGCATAGGTGTGGCCATAGCCCGTCGCGTGGCTGAGTGCCGAGAGGATACGCGCGACGGGGCGTATCGCGGGATGCAGCCGGATCCCCCACATCGGCGCGGTGAACAGCGCGGCCGCAACCGGCAGCCCCTGATGAATGGCGCGCAACCCGATTGCGCCCCCCATGGAATGGCCGATCAGAAAATAGGGGCGCGGCAGGTTCCAGGCCTCGACTGCCGCCATCAGGGCATCGACGTCGCGCTGATATTCCGCGAACGTGCCGACATGGCCGGTTGCCGGATCGTCGAGCATCCGGTCCGACAGGCCCTGACCGCGCCAGTCGATGCTGACGCAGGCAAAACCCCGCCGGGCCAGATCGGTCGCGGCGGGGCCGTATTTCTCGACGAATTCGGTGCGCCCGGGAAACAGCAATACAGTGCCGAGGCAACGCGCCCCGGTCGCTGGCCCCAGTACCGCCAGCCTGAGCCGGACGCCATCCGCCGATTCGGTCCAGACCGCCATTGCGCCCTCGGGCGCTGTTGTGATCTCGCCGTGAAAAGGGGCAGGTTGCATCCGGATTGGGCTCAGGACAGCACGGATCCCAGTTGCATCGCCATGCCCATATCGCCCTCGACGGTCAGCTTGCCCATCATGAAGGCCGCCGTCGGGTTCAGGTCGCCATCGAGGATCGAGCGGAACGTGTCGGCATCGGCGGTCAGAACGACGTCGGCCTCGTCGTCGCCGGCCCGAACGCCCGCGCCGTCGATCATGATCGTGCCTTCGCCGGGGATCACGAACTTCGCCGTCCCATCGATTTTGCCATCGATCCGTTCGCCGAGGGCCGTAACGGCCTTGTCGATCATGTCGCTCATCGCTGGTTCTCCGCTTGTTGTGATTGCGGGAAAGATTGGCTTTCCCCGGATATGCGCTAGTCTTGCGACGTTATGATTGCACGCGCCACTCGCCACAACAAAGTCTTTGCCGCACTTGTTGCCGCATCCGCAGGCATTGCCGTGGGGTCATTTCCCTGCGTGGCCCAGCAAGGTCCTGACGGCGCCGCGCCGTCGGATCTGCAGACCCCGCTCGAGATGCAGCGGCCGGTCGAGCCGGAACCTGACATCGCGGCGCCGGCCGAGATCGATCATCTTCTGGCGGAACTGGCACGACCCGATCAGCCGGGATGGGAGCAGATCGAACAGAGCATCCTGCGGGAATGGTCGCATTCCGGCTCGGCCTCGATGGATCTGCTGCTGCTGCGGGGCAGAAAAGCCATGGCCGAAGGCGATCTCGACGCCGCAATCGAACATTTCACGGCGCTGACCGATCACGCCCCGGACTTTGCCGAGGGCTGGAACGCCCGCGCGACCGCCTATTTCTATGCCGGCTACTACGGTCTTTCGATCTCCGACATCCAGCACGCGCTGATGCTGAACCCCAGGCATTTCGGCGCGCTCTCGGGGCTTGGCTTCATGCTCGATACGCTTGGCTACGAGAGCGAGGCGCTCGAGGCGCTGCGGGCGGTCGAAGCTATACATCCGCACCGGCCGGAAGTAATAGACGCGATAGAGCGGCTTGAGAAAACCGTCGAGGGCGAGCGGCTCTGACGTCGCCGCCCCGGCCTGAAGGGACCCCGGATGTTGCGCAACACCACCGTGACCGCGGTGCTGGGTCCCACCAACACGGGCAAGACCCACTATGCCATCGACCGGATGCTGGCGCACCGCACCGGCGTGATCGGCCTGCCGCTGCGTCTGCTGGCGCGCGAGGTCTATGACCGGATCGTCGCCCTGCGCGGCCCCTCGGTGGTGGCGCTGGTCACCGGCGAGGAACGCATCGTGCCCGAGCGCACCCAGTACTGGGTCTGCACGGTCGAATCGATGCCGACCGATATCGGCGCCGATTTCCTTGCCGTGGACGAGATCCAGCTCTGTGCCGACCCCGAGCGTGGCCATATCTTTACCGACCGGCTGTTGCATGCTCGCGGCCTGCACGAGACGCTGTTCCTTGGCGCCGACACCATGCGGGGCGCCATCGCGACGCTGGTGCCGAACGTCCAGTTCCTGTGGCGCGAGCGATTCTCGGAACTGACCTATTCGGGATCGCGCAAGATCAGCCGGATGCCGCCGCGCGCGGCCATTGTCGGGTTCTCGGTCGAGAACGTCTATGCCATCGCCGAACTGCTGCGCCGGCTCAAGGGCGGGGCGGCCGTGGTGATGGGGGCGCTCAGCCCGCGCACCCGAAACGCCCAGGTCGAGCTTTATCAGAACGGCGATGTCGATTATCTGGTGGCGACAGACGCGATCGGCATGGGCCTGAACCTCGATGTCACCCATGTCGCCTTTTCGGCGCTGCGGAAGTTCGACGGCCACCGCATGCGCGAACTTTCGCCGAACGAACTCGCGCAGATCGCCGGGCGCGCCGGGCGCTACAAGACCGATGGCACCTTCGGGGTCACGGGCGAGGCAAGCCCGCTTGACGACGAGGTGGTCGAGGCAATCGAGAACCACCGCTTCACCCCGGTGCGCAAGCTGCAGTGGCGCAATTCCGATCTGAGCTTCGGCTCGATCGACCGGCTGATGGCCTCGCTCGAGGCGCCCGCAACCGATGAATTGCTGACCCGAACCCGCGATAACGACGATATTATGGCGCTGCGCACCCTGTCGCGCCTGCCCGAAGTGACGATCCGGCTGCGCGGGCCGCAGGATGTGCGCAAGCTGTGGGATGTCTGCCGGATCCCCGATTTCCGCGGCATCAGCCACTCGGAACATGCTTCGCTTCTCGAACGGATTTTCGGCTTCCTGCACGAATGGGGGCGGGTGCCCGACGATTGGCTGGCCGATCAGGTGCGCAGGATCGACCGGACGGAAGGCGACATTGACACACTTTCCAAGAGATTGGCCTATATTCGCACATGGACATATGTCGCGCAGCGCCATGGCTGGGTCGATGACGAAAGCCATTGGCGCGGCGAGACTCGCGCGATAGAAGACCGCCTGTCAGATGCCCTTCACGGCGCGCTGACACAAAGATTTGTTGACCGGCGCACTTCGGTTCTGTTGCGGCGGTTGAAGCAGAAGGAGGGCCTTGTGGCCGAGGTGAACGACAAGGGCGAAGTGACGATCGAAGAGCAGTTCGTCGGCCGTCTGCAGGGGTTCCGGTTCCACCAGGACCCGAACGCCACCCCCGAGGAAGCCAAGACCCTGCGCCAGGCTGCGTTGCAGGCGCTGGCTCCGGAATTCAACCTGCGTGCGGATCGCTTCTACAACGCGCCGGACACCGAGATCGACTTTACCGAGCAGGGCGGCCTGATGTGGGGCCAGAATGCTGTCGGCAAGCTCGTGAAGGGCAGCGATGCGCTGAAGCCGCAGGTCCAGCCCTTCGTCGATGAAGAGGCCGGCCCCGATGTCGCCGCCAAGGTGGCGCGCCGGTTGCAGCACTTCATCGACCGCAAGGTCGCAACCCTCTTTGAACCGCTGCTGGCGATGGAGCGTGACGAGGGCCTGTCCGGGCTGTCGCGCGGCTTTGCCTTCCAGCTTGCCGAGTCGTTCGGTGTCCTGACCCGCGACCGGGTGGCCACCGACGTCAAGGCGCTCGATCAGGAATCCCGCGGCGCGCTGCGCAAGCATGGTGTCCGCTTCGGGCAATACACGATCTTCCTGCCGCTGCTGCTGAAGCCGGCGCCAACCCGGCTGCGGCTGGTGTTGTGGTCGCTCTGGAACGGGCTCGATACCTTCCCCGAGGCGCCGCCGCCGGGGCTGGTGACGGTGCCCGTGCCCGAAGGCACGCCCGACGCGCACGCGACCATGGCGGGCTATCGGATCTCGGGCCTGCGCGCGATCCGCATCGACATGCTCGAACGTCTGGCCGACCAGCTTCGCGCCGAGGACAGCCGTGCCGGGTTCGAAGCCAAGCCCGACATGCTCTCGATCACCGGAATGACGCTCGAACAATTCTCCGAGCTGATGCAGGGGCTCGGCTATCGTGCCGAGCGCGGTGAACGGCCAAAGGTCAAGAACCCGCCCGAGGGTGCCGCACCAGAGGCGGCCGCCGACGCGACCGGGGAGGGGGCAGATGCCCCCGCCGTCGAGACCGAGGGTGCCACGCCCGACGCAGACAGCGATTCCGAGGCGTCGAAGGCCCCTGTCGAAGCACTGGAGACGCCCGAAGCCCCTGACGTTGCAACGGCAGAGGTCGCAGAGCCGGTCGAGACCGATCCGGTCGCCGAGGCCCCGGCCGAGGCCTCGTCCGACGTTGCCGCAGAGCCCGCAGATGAAGCTGTCGCCGAAGCCGTGACCGACCCCGAAGCTGTTGCAGACCAGGAACCCGCCCCGGCTCCCGAACTTGAAGTGTTCTACACCTTCACCTGGGCGCCGCGGCGCCAGGGTGGTGGCCGGCCGCGTCGCGATCACGGGCACGGCGGGCGCGGTGCCGCGGCCGACGGCGCGAAGCCCGAGGGGCAGGGCGAACGGCACGAGGGCAAGCCGCGCGGCAAGGGTGGCAAACGTCCGCCGCGGGGCCAGGACGGCGGCAAGCACGGTCAGGGCGGACCCAAGGGCAAGCCCAAGGGCGACCGCGGCCAGGAGCCCCGGAGCTATGAGGCCCGCCCGCCCCGCAAGGAAAAGCCGATCGATCCCGACAACCCCTTCGCCGCCGCGCTGATGGGGTTGAGAGACAAGAAGTGACAGCGACCGGGCGGACGAGGATGGCAACGCCATGACCTTGCCCGCCCCAAGCCTGCGGATCGACAAGTGGCTCTGGCAGGCGCGGTTCTTCAAGACCCGCAGCCTGGCGGCAAAGCAGGTCTCGGACGGCAAGGTCCGGGTCAATGCGGTTCGCATCACCAAACCCGCCCGCACGGTCGGCCCGGGGGATGTGCTTACCTTTGTGATGGGCGACGATATCCGCGTCGTGCGGGTGCTGGCGCTTGGCGCTCGTCGCGGTCCGGCCGCCGAGGCACGCCTGCTTTACGAGGATCTGGCCCCGCCACCGACCCGTGCAGAGGCCGCAGAGGCGGCGTCGATGTCCGGCGCGCCGGTTGCCATTCCCGGTCCCAGGCCGACGAAAAAAGAACGCCGCAGATTTACCATTTCCCGGGGCGACCTGCTTGAATAGCCCGGACCGTTGGACTAGGTCACACCAAACGTTGTTCGGAGCCTGCCATGACCTATGTCGTCACGGAAAATTGCATCGCCTGCAAATATACGGATTGTGTCGAGGTCTGCCCCGTCGATTGCTTCTATGAGGGCGAGAACTTTCTGGTGATCCATCCGGACGAGTGCATCGACTGTGGCGTCTGCGAACCGGAATGCCCCGCTGACGCGATTCGGCCCGACACCGAGCCCGAGATGGAGAAGTGGGTCGAGTTGAACCGCAAGTACGCCGAGCTTTGGCCCGTGATCGTGACAAAGAAGGACCCGCTGCCGACCGCCGACGACATGGATGGCAAGCCCGGCAAGATGGATCTGCTGTCCGAAACCCCGGGCGAGGGCGGCTGACAGAGCCACTGGCCTGCAGGGCGGCCGCAATTCCCTGCGCGGGGCCGATGCGCCCTGGGCCCCGGTTCTCCGGGGATATCGCGGCTGCGTGATGTGCCGCAGCGCGGCGCTTTCATTCCGTCGAAAAATGTGGTATACACATCTCACGATGAAAGATCACGACTGACACCCGCAGCAGGGGTATCCGCCTCTGTGGCGGTTTCGTTTGCCCCGAGACCTGAACCTCACCGGTAACATCTGTTTTCCGGCGGGGTTTTTGCCGGTTTGGTGGCTGCCTTGCAAGAGGACGACATGACAAAGACCAAGAAACCCGAGTTTCGCCCCAATGACTTCGTGGTCTATCCTGCCCACGGCGTCGGCAGGATCATTTCCATTGAGGAGCAAGAGATTGCTGGCCTCTCGCTCGAACTGTTCGTCATCTCCTTCGAGAAGGACAAGATGACGCTTCGCGTGCCGACCCACAAGGCCACCGAAATCGGGATGCGCAGCCTCAGCTCGCCCGACGTCGTATCCCGGGCGATGAAGACGCTCAAGGGCAAGGCCAAGGTAAAGCGCGCGATGTGGTCGCGCCGGGCCCAGGAATACGAACAGAAGATCAACTCGGGCGACCTGATCTCGATCGCCGAGGTTGTCCGCGACCTGCATCGCACCGATGACCAGCGCGAGCAATCCTATTCCGAGCGGCAACTCTATGAGGCCGCTCTCGAACGGCTGACCCGCGAGATCGCCGCCGTTTCGGGCCTTGGCGAGGGCGATGCCCAGAAGGAAGTCGACGAGGTTCTGGTCAACCGCGCCGCCTGATCCTTTCCAAAGCACTGCAGATCGAGGCCGTGGCATCCGCCGCGGCCTTCGTCGTTTCGGGGCTCAACCCGGCAACGCGGTCGCAAGCGTCAGGCAGGCGATCTCGGCCATCTGTTGCGTGGCGCCCAGGATGTCGCCGGTCTGTCCGCCGATTTTGGCGCGCGCGATGGCCGCAGAGCCCGCAGCCGCCGCAACGGCCACCAGCGCCAGTGCCAGCGCCGCAGGCCCCGCCACCGCCACCGAGAGCCCGAGCGCCAGCATCGCCGCCAGCACTGCCGTTGCGGTGCGCGGGCGGCCGATCCCGCGCGACAATCCGCCGTCGCGCGCATTCGGCAGCGCGGCCATGACCCCGACCATGACCGCCCGGCTCAGCAGGGCGGCCGCCACCATCGCCGGCAGCAGCATCGCCGGGTCAAGCGCGGCCAGCGCCGCCCACCGCAACCCGACCGACAGGATCAGCGCCAGCGTGCCATAGGCACCCATCCGGCTGTCCTTCATGATCTCGAGCCGCCGCTCGCGGCTCCAGCCGCCCCAGAGTCCGTCGGCGGCGTCGGCCAACCCGTCCTCGTGCATCGCGCCCGTCAGCACGATCTGCGCAGTCAGCGCCAGTCCGGCGGCAACCCCGGCGGGCAGCCCCAATGCGGCGGCGCCCCAACCGATCCCGCCCGCAATCATGGCCGCGGCCAGGCCCGCCAGCGGATAGGCCCAGGCCGCCCCCGCGCCGCGGGCCTGCGCGAAACCGGCATCGACCGGCACCGGCAACCGGGTCAGAAGCCCCAATGCCAATGGGATATCGCGCCGCGCGACGAGGGCTGTGGGTGTCTGCATGGGCCGGCTCCTTCATCGGGGATAACCCCTTGTCTTCACGGGCATAGAAGCCCAGACACGCCGAAACAAGAGTGAGGCTGATCATGTCAGAACGTCCCCCCCTTTCCGATCTTGCCGCTGTGCGGGCCGCGTTGAGCGATCTTCCGGCGCCCGATGCGGCCGCGATGGCGGCAGCGTCCGAGCGTAACGCGATGCTGACCAAGCCCGCGGGCTCTCTCGGGCGGCTGGAGGATCTGGCGCAGTGGTATGCGGGCTGGCGCGGAAGTGCCACGCCGGTGATCGCCCGGCCCCAGGTCATCGTCTTTGCCGGCAACCATGGCGTCGCTGCGCGCGGTGTCTCGGCCTTTCCGGCCGACGTGACGGCGCAGATGGTGGCCAATTTCCGGGCCGGTGGTGCCGCGATCAACCAGTTGGCGGGGCTTGCCGGGGCACGAATCGATGTGGTCGCGCTCGACCTCGACCGCCCGACGGCGGATTTCACCGAAACCGCCGCGATGACCGAGGCGGATCTGGCCGCGGCCCTCAACGCCGGCAGCGCCGCGGTCGATCCCGAGGCCGACCTGCTGGTCGTGGGCGAAATGGGGATCGGCAATACAACCGCGGCGGCGGCAATCGCGGCGGCGCTCTATGGTGGCGATGTCGCAACCTGGGTCGGCCGCGGCACCGGTGTCGACGATGACGGCATCGCGCGCAAATGCGCGGTCGTCGCGGCCGGGCTTGCCACCCACAGCGCCGCGCTTGGCGATCCGCTCGAGGTGCTGCGCCGGCTTGGCGGACGCGAGATTGCGGCGATGTCGGGTGCAATCCTGGCCGCGCGCCATCTGCGCATTCCGGTGATCCTCGACGGCTTCATCTGCACCGCCGCGGCCGCGGTTCTCGAATCCGCCTGCCCGGGCGCGCTCGATCACGCGATTGCCGGGCATGTCTCGGCCGAGACCGCGCATCCGGTGCTGCTGGAACGGCTGGGCAAACAGCCGTTGCTGTCGCTCGGGCTGCGGCTGGGCGAGGGGACGGGCGCGGCCCTTGCCATCGGTATCCTGAAGGGGGCTGTCGCCTGCCAGACCGGCATGGCGACGTTTGCAGAGGCGGGCGTTTCGGCGGGCTAAGCCGCAGGGCCGCTCACGCCACCGTCTTCGGGACGGTTTCGGCGCGGGTGGCCTGCTCCTCTTCCTCCATCACAGAGACAAACGCGGTTTCGAGTTCCTTGTTCAGTTCTCGGGCCCGCGCCATGTAGGCGGCGTTCTGCCGCAGTGGCAGGTTCGGTTTCCAGAGCGGCGCAAGCTCGCGCATCGTCATCCGGTCGTGCTTATAGAAAGCATGTTCGATCTCGCTTGCCTCGAATTCTGAAAAATCCATGTTTTCCAGAACATACCGGGCGGCACGAAGGGATGAGTCGAACATCTCGCGGACGATGTCGTCGGCCCCTGCCTGGAACAGTTCATAGACATGCACCCGGTCATGGGCGCGGGCGACGATATGCAGGTCGGGCCGCTGAGAGCGGGCATATTTGACCAGCCGGGTGGTGGCATGGGGGTCGTCGAGCGCCGCGACCAGCACGCGCGCCTCCTTCAGCCCGGCTGCATGCAGAAGCACCGGCCGCGTCGGATCACCATAGAATGCCTTGAACCCGAACTGGCGCATCAATTCGACCGCCGCCAGATCGTGGTCGAGCACGGTCGGCTTCACCCCGCCCATTTGCAGCATCCTGTTGACGATCTGCCCGAACCGGCCGATCCCGGCGATGATGACCGGGCCCGTGTGGTCGATCTGATCCGGGCTGTGGGTGTCGGTGGCGTCCTTGTGTTCGCCGATCCGGTGGGCAAGCCAGTCGTACAGAATGAACAGCAGCGGGGTCAGCAGCATCGACAGCGCGATCACCAGCAGCATGATCTGGCTGAGCCGGGGCGGCAGCACGTTCTCGACCCGCGCGAAGGACGTCATCACGAAACCGAATTCGCCGGCCTGCGCAAGCCCGAGGGTGAACAGCCATTTGTCGCGCCGCTTGAGCCTGAAGGTGCGGGCCAGAAGATAGAGAACGCCGCCCTTGATCAGCACCAGTGCCAGCGTCACCCCGACCACGATGCCGGCATTGTCCGCCATCACCTGAAAATCGATCCCGGCCCCGACGGTCATGAAGAACAGGCCGAGCAGCAGGCCCTTGAAGGGTTCGATATTGGCCTCGAGCTCGTGGCGGAACTCCGACGAGGCCAGCACGACGCCGGCAAGGAAGGCGCCAAGCGCGGGCGACAGCCCGATCATCGTCATCAGAAGCGCGATCGAGATCACGATCAGCAGGGCCGCGGCGGTGTGGATCTCGCGCAGCTTGGCCATATGAATGTACCGGAAGATCGGCCGCGACAGATAGGTTCCGGCGAGGATCACCGCGACGATGGTCGACAGGATGACCAGAGTCGCCTGCCAGCCCGGCAGGCCGTGGATCAGCGTGGCAGGGGCATGCGCCTCGGCCGCCCCGGCGATTGGCGAGCTGCGCACAATCGCCCCCGAGGCGTCCAGATAGGGCGCCGCGGGCAGCGCCAGCAGCGGCATCAGCGCCAGCATCGGGATCACGGCGATGTCCTGGGTCAGCAGAACCGAGAACGTCGCCTTGCCGCCCGTGGTCCGCATCAGCCCCTTTTCCGACAGCGTCTGCAGCACGATTGCTGTCGAGGACAGCGACAGGATCATCCCCAGGACCAGCGCGACGTTGAAGGTCTGGCCGAAGGCAAAGGCCAAACCCGTCACCGCGGCCGTCGTCAGTGCGATCTGCATGCCGCCGAGCCCCAGCAGCTTGTCGCGCATCGCCCACAGCACCCGCGGCTCCAGTTCGAGCCCGATCAGGAACAGCATCATCACCACGCCGAATTCGCCGTAGTGCTGCAAGGTTTCGGTCTCGGCCCCGATCAGGCCCAGCAGCGGACCGATCGCAATCCCGGCCAGAAGATAGCCCAGAACCGAGCCGAGCCTGAGCCGCGCGGCAATCGGAACGCCCACCACGGCTGCCACCAACAGCAACGTCGCCTGGTCGAAGAATCCTTCCATTGCCCGTCCTCTGCCCGTCGCGGCGGGGCCTGCGTCCGCTTTGTCGTCCGACTTTCCGTCGCCGGGCGGGGCCGGCGCGCTCAAGGCGATCCAGATTCTCCTACCCGCTTGCCGGGGCCGATGTCCACGCACAGGACGGGCAATCATCGACAGGCCAGGGGCCGTGACGGTCGCGGCGGCGCCATTGGGGTCTGGCGGCCTAGCCCTTGGGCATGTTCAGCGTGACGTTCCGCCCGCTCTTGGAATAGATCAACTCGCTGTCGCCGATTGCGGCGACCCGGCCGCCGTCGATCCTGTCGCCGATCTTGACCTTGATGTATTTGCCCGAGGGCAGGCGGACCAGCGCCCGCCGGTCGTTCGATCCGCCGTAGACGCCAATCAGCGCCACCTTGTTCAACGCAATCGCGTTGTTCAGCGTCGCCCGCCGCGCCACCGAGGCCGAGGTCGGGACGGCAGGCGAAACCCGCTGGGCGCGCGAGACCGCCGGCCCCTTCGATTCGCCCTCGTCATCGGACAGTTCCTCGGCGGTTGCTGTCGATGCCGCGGCTGCTGCGGCGACCTTTTTCTGTCGCGCCAGTTCGGCTGCCGCCTTCGCCTCGGCGTCGGCCTGCGCCCTGGCGGCGGCCTCTGCGGCTTTTGCCTCGCGGCGTTCGTCGCGCTCGTTCAGCCGCTCGGCCCGGTCGGCCAGTTGCGCCATGTTCGACGGACGATCCTGCGGCACCGGCGAGACAGGGATCGCGCGCCGTGTGGCACCGGCGAGGTCGGCGGCAAGGGCCTCCTTCTGGGCGGCCACGGCTGCCGCAAGCGACGCCGCGGCCAGTTTCTGCGGGTTCGGCACCGGAGCTGCCGCCTGGCGCACGGCATCGTCGGTCGCGAGCCTGTCAATGGCCGCAGCCGAGGCCGCATCGGCCGCTCTCTGGGCCTGTTCGGTGGCGTCGCTCTGCGTCTTGCTCAGGGCGGCGGCGGTTTCCTGGATCGACGGCGGCCGGACCTTGGGCCGCAGCTGCGCCAGCTCGACCTTGGTCAGTCCGCCCAGCACCGCCTTCTCGTTGGTTTCGACCAGATCTCCGGGCCGACCCTTGGGCCGGATACCGGCAAGCGGATCGTCCGCCTTGCCGACAAGGGGCGTCTCCTCGGGTTGCAGCGATTGCGGCCGGGCGGGGGGCACCACCACCGGCGCGCCGCTGTAGATCCGGATCCCGTCGGGCGTCACGCTGCCCGCCTCGGTCGGAACGACACGTCCGTCGGGGCCGAGCGCGGGTTTCTGCGCCGGATGCGGCGGAGCGGCGGGGATCCGCGGCCGGCTGTCGACCGCCGGCAGGTCGTCGGGCAGCAGGAAGGCGTCGTGTTCGGGCACGTCGGGGTCGATCGAGGCGATATACACATCGTCGATCTGGTCGTCGCCGGGGACATAGCCCTGATCGGGCGCACGCTGCCAGATGCCGCTGGTGGCATAGGCGGCCTGGGCCTCGATCGGATTGAGCAATGCCGCCGACGCGTCTTCGGCTGCCAGCGGCAGGTCGGCCAGCGCCTCGGGGTCGATCCCCTCGTCGGTCGTCGAGGACGCCCCGTATTCGGCCAGATCGGTCACGGTCTGGTCAGCATCCGGGTCAAAGGCGGGGTCGGCGGACAGCTCCGCGGCCGAGGTTCCGCCCGGCTCGGTCAGTGCGCTGTCCGTGGTCAGATCGCTTTTGCCGTCAAAGACAAGGCCGCGCAGCGCCCAGACACCAAGGGCAAGGACGATCATGGCGACGGCGGCTGGAATGATCCGGCGCGAAAGGCTTGGACGGCGCGGGGCGCCGCGGGCGCCGAAGATGGTCAGCGCCTCGGCCTCGCTGCGACGCTCGGCCCGCAGCGTGGCGGCACTTGGGGCGGCGGGGCCGGTGGCCTTGCTTGCAACCTTGGTGTTGACCGCGGGTCTTGCGGGGGCCGCGGCGACGGTTTGGGACGCGGCGAAAGTCTGGGCTGCAGCCGCTGCGGAACCGGCGGTCGTGCGCGCGAGGCTGGCAGACGGGGTGGGGGGAGAGGAAACCGGAACCGATGCGGCGGCGGGATCCGTCTCGGCGACGGGCATCGTGCTGCCGGGCCGCTGGGCGACCATGGCCGCACCCTTGACCTTTTCATTGGCCGTCCGGCTCTGAGGGCCGAGCGTCGGCACACCGGGCCGGACCACGGGGCCGGTGGCCGTCACCGGCGGTGCGGCCGACAGCGGCCGGTCCTGCGACGCCTCGGCGGTGGAAGGCAGCGGCGATCCCCGCCGGATCGAGGCAAAGGTCGGGGTCGGCACAGGGGGCGTGGACCGGGACGGAGCCTCGGCAGGCGCGCCGTCAAGAAACGGCGCGTCGCCCGCCGGAAGACCCGGCGCCACAGCCGCCGCCGGCACCGGGTCAGGCTCTGGCAAGGGGGGCAGAGGGGCCGGGGATTCGGCCGCCGCGCCTGCATCGGTTTCAGCGTTGGCGACGTTGCCGGGTCCTGGCGCAATGTGGCCGGGCAGATCGCCGCGGGCGTCAGAATCCGCGGCAACGGGCGCCTGCATCCCGGAGCCAGAGAGGACCACGTCGGCTTCGGCCGGCCCCGCATCAGTGTCCGGCGCTGCCACCTCCGGTTCGGGGCCTTCCACGATTGGCTCGGGCTCGGTGCCTTCGTGTTCGACGGCCTCGTCGTCGTCCAGCAGTTCTTCGGCCATCAGGGTCGCGCCGAACCAGGGTTCGCCCGGATAATCGCCCGGATCGGGGCGGGCGACGAAGGCCACCGGGTTGAACCCATGCTCGCTGGCGAAATCCTCGGCCTCGTCCAGCGTTTCGCGCGCGACCGCCGCGACATGAAGCTGGCCATCCAGCCGAACCCAGTCATAGACCAGATCGACCAGCGCATAGGGGGTCGCCCCGTCGAGCGCATCGGCCACCAGCTGGCCATCGGCGATATCGCCGTCGCCGCCGGCCGGAAGCGTGCTGTAGAGGATCTGGGAATTGGGGACCACGAGTTCGGTGACCAGCGGCGCATCGCCGGCATGGGCCAGCCCGAGCGCGCGCAGATCTTCCAATGCAGCCGCAAGATCCTGTGTGTCGAGCCCAATTCGCCCCAATACCTGCCAGCCGCCCGGCGTGCGTTGCAGCAGGGCGATTTCCTCGTGGCTGAGGGTGAGGGCAAATTTCGGGGTCATCGCGGAGTTCCGGTCCCGTTGGGTTGGCCTCGCAGGCCGCCCGTTGATATCTTCGTTTCGTATAGCAGCATTTTTCTAAAAGAAACAGAATCGGGCCGGAATGACGAGGCCCCGATCACAGAGACTCCGAAGAGGAAAGCAGGATGCGAAGAATACCCACGCTGGCCCTGATACTGGCGCTGATCGCCCCGGTCACCGGGGCATCGGCACAGGATGGCGTCGCGCAACAGGACCCGGGCCGGCTGACGGTAACCGCCGAGGGCAGGGTCGAGGTCGCGCCCGACATGGCGGTGGTGACGCTTGGCGTTGTGGCCGAGGATCCCGACGCCGAGGTCGCGATTGCCCGGATGACAGAGGGCATGGAAGGCGTCATGTCGGTGGTCGAAGCCGCCGGGATCGCGCCGCGCGATGTCCAGACCAGCAGCCTGACGCTGTCGCCGCGCTGGAGCGAGCGGCGCGATGACGATGCCACGCCGCCAAAGATCGAAAGCTTCGTCGCCTCGATGCAGGTCACGCTGCGGCAGCGCGACCTCGACGGGCTCGGGGCGCTGCTGGACCAGGTCGTGAAGGGCGGTGCCAACAGCTTCCGCGGTCTCAGCTTTGATCTGCAAGAACCGCAGGAGGCGGAAGATGCGGCGCGTCTGGCCGCGGTGGCCGAGGCGCGGCGGCGCGCCGAGCTTTATGCCGGGGCGGCGGGGGTGCGGCTTGGCCCGATCCTGACCATCGACGAGATCGGCGGCTCAAGCCCGATGATGTTCAAGTCCGACATGGCGGAGTTCCGCGGTGCCGCGGCAAGCATTCCCGTCGCCTCGGGCGAGTTGTCGATAAGTTCGACCGTCGCCATCACCTGGAGCCTTCTGCCCGCCGAGTGATGACCCTTTGCGGCGCACAAGGCGCGCCGTTCCGGTGCAGATCCGGGGGCCGGGCGATTGTTGCCGGCCCCCGGACCCCGCGATCAGGCAGTGGCCTTGGCAAGCCCCTGGTCGAGATCGGCGATGATGTCATCGGCATCCTCGATCCCGATCGAGACGCGCACCATGTTCGGCGCGGCCCCCGCGGCCACCAGTTGTTCGGGCGACAGCTGGCGGTGGGTGGTCGAGGCCGAGTGGATGATCAGCGACCGCGTGTCGCCAAGGTTGGCCACATGGCTGAACAGTTCGAGCGAATCGACCAGCTTGACGCAGGCCTCGTAGCCGCCCTTGACCGCAAAGGTGAACAGCGCCCCGGCACCCCTCGGGCAGATCCGGGCGGCGCGGTCGTGATAGGGCGAGGAGGGCAGACCGGCATAAGTGACCGAGTCGATCCGGGGATCGTTCTCGAGCCATTCCGCAACCTTGACGGCGTTCGCGACATGTTTCTGCATGCGCAGGCTCAAGGTCTCGATCCCCATCAGCGTATAGTGCGCGCCCTGCGGGTTCATGGTCATGCCGAGATCGCGCAGCCCGACCGCGATCGAATGGAAGGTGAAGGCCATCGGCCCCAGCGCCTCGTGGAACTTCAGCCCGTGATAGGCGGGTTCGGGCGCACTGAGCGAGGGGAACTTGTCGCTGGCCGACCAGTCGAACTTGCCCGAATCGACCACCGCGCCGCCGGTGACGGTGCCGTTGCCGGTCAGGTATTTGGTGGTCGAATGGACGACCAGCGTCGCACCCATCGCGATCGGGTTGCAGAGGTAGGGCGAGGCCGAGGTGTTGTCGACGATCAACGGCACGCCGGCCGCATCGGCAATCGCGGCAAGCGCGGGGATGTCGCTGACATAGCCGCCGGGGTTGGCGATGGTCTCGCAAAAGACCGCCCGCGTGTTGTCGTCGATGGCCGCCGCGACGGCGTCGAGATCGTCGGTGTCGACGAACCGTGCCGACCAGCCAAAGCGTTTGATGGTCTGGCTGAACTGGGTGATCGTGCCGCCATAAAGCCGGGTCGAGGCGACGATGTTCAGACCGGGCCCCATCAGCGGGAACAGCGCCATGATCTGGGCCGCATGCCCGGACGAGCAGCACACAGCGCCCGCGCCACCCTCGAGCGTCGCGATCCGTTCGGCAAGGACCGACACCGTCGGGTTGGTCAGGCGGGAATAGATATAGCCCACCTCCTGCAGGTTGAAGAGTGCCGCGGCGTGGTCGGCGTCCCGAAAGACATAGGCGGTGGTCTGATAGATCGGTGTCTGGCGGGCACCGGTTGCAGGATCGGGGCTGGCCCCCGCATGGATCTGCAGCGTGTCGAATCCGGGTGTGCGGGCGTCGGTCATGGGGCGTTCCTCCTGTTTCGGCCGGAACCCTAGGGGATGGCAGGGACCGGGACAATGTGTGGAAAAGTTCGAATACGGGCTGCGGCTCAGACCCGGGCGGCGAGACGATTCATGATCTCGGCCAGCGCTGCCCGTTCGGCCGCGCCCCAGGGCGCGCGCAGGGATCGGAACAGCGTTGCCTGGCTGCGGTGGATCATCCCGTCCGACAGAACCTTCAGGTGGTTTGCGCGCAGCGTCTCGCCAGTCGAGGTGATGTCGGCCACTGCCTCGGCGGTCAGGTTCTTGACCGTGCCCTCGGTTGCACCCTGACTGTCGACCAGTTGATAATCGGCCACCCCGGCGCCGCGCAGGAATTCCCGCACCAGCCGGTGGTACTTGGTCGCGACCCGCAGCCGGTGGCCATGGACCTTGCGGAACGCCGCCGCCGCCGCGTCGAGGTCTTCGAGCGTGTCGACGTCGATCCAGCATTTCGGCACTGCGATCACCAGATCGGCCTGCCCGAATCCCATGGCGGCGACTTCCTTGACCGTGTCGTCCCAGCCCGCGATCCTTTCGCGCACCAGATCGGTGCCGGTGACGCCCAGATGGATCCGCCCCGCCTCCAGCTCGCGCGGGATCTCGCCTGCGGACAGCAGGACCAGATCGACGCCCTCGATGCCGCCGACGGCGCCTGAATATTCCCGCTCCGACCCGGTGCGGCGAATGTCGAGCCCGCGTGCCCCGAACCAGTCGAAAGTCTTTTCCATCAGCCGGCCCTTCGAGGGCACGCCAAGTTTCAGCCCGCCGTCGGTTTTGCGCAGTGCCGCGCTCGTCGTCGTCACGTCCATGTCGCGCCTCCCGCGATCTCTGCGCCAAGCTCCAGCGCCAGCCCGGGCCGGATCATGCCGCCCACCGCCGGGATCTCGCGGCCACGGCCGAGGATCCGGGTCAGCGCGTCATAGCGCCCGCCCGAGGCGACGGGGGGCAGGTGTGGCCGCCCCGGCGCATAGAAGCCAAACACGAAGCCGTCGTAATATTCCATCGAGGTGCGGCCATAGCTTGCCTCGAACTCCACCCGATCCAGATCGACGCCATGGGCGCGCATCGCGTCGAGCCGCCGTTCCAGCCGGTCGAGCGCGGGGTCGAGCGCCGCCAGATCGACCGCGATGTCGCGCAGCCGCGCCAGCGCATTCGCCGGCGTCTCGCGGATCGACAGCAGATCGTCGATCAGCGCCACCTGACGGGCGGCCAGCGGCGGCGTGCGCGCCTCTTCCTGCAGGGTCTCGATCCGGTGCGCGATCTCGGCCGGCGTGCGCAGCCCGATCACAGGTCCTGTGGCCGCGATCGCCTGCGCCGGCACCTCTTTGCGCATCCGTTCGAGCAGTGCGGTCCGGCTTGCCGCCACCGGCCGGCGCCCGGCATAGCGGTCGAGCAGGGCGCGGAACCGTTTCGGGCGCCAGATGTGGCGCATCAGCGCCGCGCGCCGCGCCGCGGTGGTATCGAGCCCCCTGACAACCGCCGTCAGAAGCCCCATGTCCCCCATCGCCGCGCGCAGACCGAGCGGCGACATCAGCTCGGCGAAACGGGCAAAGACCTCGGCCTCGGCCGCGGCCGGGTCGGGGGCGTCAAAGACCTCGAATCCGGCCTGGAAATATTCGTTGGACCGGCCCGGTTCGGCCACTTCCTGGCGGCGGAAGACCTCGCCCGCATAGGTATAGCGCGCCGGTCCGTTGCCGCGCGCCACATGCATCTGCACCACCGGAACCGTGAAATCGGGGCGCAGCATCTGTTCGCCGCGCAGCGGATCGGCGGTGACATAGGCGCGCGCGCGAATATCCTCGCCATAAAGGTCAAGCAGCGTGTCGGCAGGTTGCAGCACGTCGGGGTCGACGGCTGTGGCGCCGGCCGCCACAAAGGCCGCCTTCAGCCTTGCGGCCTCGGCGCGGACCTGATCCTTGCTTGGCATCTCAGCGCTCCCGTGCCAGCATCGCGGCCACTTCGGCCACAAGATCGGCGCGCGCAATCTCGCGCTGCGCCGGCTGGCTTTTCCATTCCTCAAGGCTCGCCTCGGAGGCGATCTTCGCCCCCAGCACCAGATCCTTGATCTGCACCACGCCGCGCGCCGCCTCGTCCTCGCCCTGGATTACCGCGATGGGCGAGGCCCGTTTGTCGGCGTATTTGAGCTGGTTGCCAAAGTTCTTCGGATTGCCGAGATAGACCTCGGCCCGGATCCCGGCGTGGCGCAACTCGCCCACCATCGCCTGATAATCGGCCATCCGGGCGCGATCCATCACCGTCACGATCACCGGCCCGGCCGAGGCGCCGTCAAGCCGCCCCTTGGCGCGCAGCGCCGCCAGCAGCCGGTCGACCCCGATCGAGATCCCCGTCGCCGGCACGGCCTGCCCGGTGAAGCGCTTGACCAGATCGTCGTAGCGCCCGCCACCGGCGACAGACCCGAAGGACCGCGGGCGGCCTTTCTCGTCCAGCACCTCGAAGGTCAGTTCGGCCTCGAACACGGGCCCGGTGTAGTAGCCAAGGCCACGCACCACGGAGGGGTCGATGACCGCGCGGTCGGGACCGATGCCCTGGGCGCGCAGCAATCCCGCGATCTCTTCGAGTTCGTCGACGCCAGCCTGGCCGGTCGCCGAGGCGCCGACCAGATGACGCAACCGGGTCAGCAGCACATTCTGCGGCACGCCGATCTGCTCGGCCGCTTCCAGTGCGAATTCCGATGACTCGGCCATCAGCGCGGTCAGTTCGTCCGGGGAGATTCCGCCAGCCTCGCCAGCCTCGACAAACGATATCACGATCTCGGCCTGCTCGTCGGACAGCCCGGCGCCATCGGTGAAATCGCCGCTTTCGTCCTTGCGCCCCTCGCCCAGCAGGGCGCGGACGCCCGCAGTGCCCAGCCGGTCAAGCTTGTCGATGGCGCGCAGCACGATGCCGCGTTCGTGCGCGAATTTCTCGGGATCGGCGGGGTCGAGCACGCCGGCGGCTTCCATCACCCCGTTCAGCACCTTGCGGTTGTTGATCCGCACGATGTAGTCGCCGCGCGGGATCCCGACCGCCTCGAGCGTGTCGCAGAGCATGGCGCAAACCTCGGCATCGGCGGCGACGGACGGCGCCCCCACGGTATCGGCATCGCATTGATAGAACTGGCGGAACCGCCCTGGTCCCGGCTTCTCGTTGCGCCAGACCGGCCCCATGGCATAGCGCCGATAGGGGCTTGGCAGGTCGTTGCGATATTGTGCGGCGACCCGGGCGAGCGGGGCCGTCAGGTCATAGCGCAGCGCCAGCCAGTCGCCGTCCTCCTCCCAGGCAAAGACGCCCTCGTTCGGGCGGTCGACATCGGGCAGGAACTTGCCAAGCGCCTCGACCGTCTCGACTGCCGAGGTTTCCAGCGGCTCGAAGCCGTAAAGATGATAGACTTCGGCAATCTTGCCCAGCATCCGGTTGCGCTCGGCCACTTCCGCGCCAAGATAGTCGCGGAAGCCCTTCGGCGTCTCGGCCTTGGGGCGGCGGGGCTTTGTATCCTTGGCCATGGGGGGCGATCCTCGGGTCGGCGTGTCGGGGCTGCGTCTAGCCCAAGGGGGGCTGACCCGCAAGCCGGGCCGGACCCCCGATGGGTGTGGGCAAGACAAGGGAATGATGATGGACTCTACAACAGAGCTTCGGCGGATCGAGGAAGAACTGGCGCATCTGCACCGGCTGGGCGACGAGTTGTCGGACATCGTCGCCCGCCAGTCGGCCGAGATCGATCTGCTGACCCGCCGGGTTGCGATGTTGATGGACCGTGCCGCAAGGTCCGAACAGGAACAGACGGGCGGCGCCGTCTTTGCCGACGAACGCCCGCCTCATTATTGACCGTGCGGGTGCGGGTGCGGGTGTGGGGCCTCGGGGGCCGCTTGGCGATTTGCCGCTGATGCCGGGCAGGGCGGATGCGCCCCCGGTTGGCGGGCAGGGGCATGCGCGGGGGGCGGATCAGCGCAGCAGGTCGCGAAACGCCCGCCGCAGTTCGGCCACGCCGTTCGTCTCGTACCAGCGGCCATGGGCCAGGATCACCCGCTCGGGCCCCCAGCCGATCATCTGTTCCACGGCGGCGCGAAGGCGTTTACGCCCCTTGCGGAAGGTCCAGGCCATGTCCCGCGGCATCTTTCCGTCCGGATCGCGATTGCCGGCCAGCCGCAGCAGCGGCCAGACCCACCACGCCACTTTCGCGCGCTCGAAATTCTCGATCAGGTCGGTCAGGATCAGGGTTCGGCTTGCGGCATGAAAGAACACCGCCTCGCGATGGACCTCGCTGCCCTCGACCAGCATCCAGGCGATCTCGGGCTCCCATGGCGTCGCCGTGCCGGGTTCCAGCAGGTGATCGATCCGCGGCGTTGTGCCGTGGCTCGCCGCGCGCTCGGCCACGCCGGGGGCGGCCCAGACCGTCGCCTCGGGGAATGCCGTGGCCCAGTCGCCCAGGGCCGCATAGTGGATCCAGTTCGGCGCCACCAGATGCGCGACCGGCCCGAGTGCGGTCACGGCCTCCCGTACCGCCGCATTCAGCCGGATCGGCGAATGGACCCAGAGGCTGCCATCGCGCAGCCGGATCACGGTCATCCGGGTCGGGAACGGCAGGTGCAGGAAGGAAATCTCGGGGCCGTCCACCACCCAGATGTCCGGCGCCACCGGTTTCGGCAGATCGAGCGGATCATAAGGCATGGCACCGTTCCCCGTTTTCACCGGCCGCGCCTGATGCGGCGCAACCGTATTCCATCGTCTCTGAATCTTGTGTCAGATATATGAAATTTCTGACACTTGAGGCGGAAACCTAATGCAGAACCTTCACGCCGTGACCAGATTACCCGCCAGCGCCGCGTCGATCAGCGCCACGGTCTCGTCGACACCAAACAGCGCGATGAACCCGCCGAACCGCGGCCCTTGGCTTGCCCCCATCAGCACTTCGTAGATCGCCTTGAACCAGTCCCTGAGCGGATCGAAACCATGCTCCTTGCCGACGGCAAAGACGAGGCCCTGCAGCGCCTCGGCATCGAGCCCGCCATCCCAGCTGCGAAGCCGCTCGGCCAGATCGGCAAGGGCTGCGCGTTCCATGTCGGTCGGTGCCCGGAACACCTTCTCGGGCTTCACGAAGTCGTTGTAATAGCGCACCGCAAATCCCGCCGCCTGATCGAGACCGGGATGGGTTTCGGGCGCGGCATCGGGCGCGTAGCGGCGGATGAAGCCCCAGAGCGTTTCCTTGTCGTCGGCGCCGGCGACAGAGGCGAGGTTCAGCAGCATGGCAAAGCTGACCACCATGTCCGAGGCCGGCACCTCGCCGCCATGGATATGCCAGACCGGATTGGCGAGCCGCGCCTTGGCGTCCTGCCCCGCATAGGCCTGCAATTGCTGATGATATTCGTCGACCGCCTTCGGGATCACGTCGAAATACATCCGCTTGGCGGTCTTCGGCTTTTGGAACATGAAATAGGCAAGGCTTTCGGTCGAGGCATAGGTCAGCCATTCGTCGATCGACAGCCCGTTGCCCTTCGACTTCGAGATCTTTTCGCCGTTCTCGTCGAGGAACAGTTCATAGGTGAAATGCTCGGGTGCAGGCGTGCCGAGGATCTTGCAGATCGCGTCATAGATCGGCGTGTTGGTCGAATGGTCCTTGCCGTACATCTCGAAATCGACACCGAGTGCGGCCCAGCGGGCGCCGAAATCGGGCTTCCACTGCAGCTTCACGTTGCCGCCCGTCACCGGCAGGGTCCATTCGCGCCCCGTCTCGTCGTCGAAGGTGATGGTGCCGTCCTTGGCATCGACATGCTTCAACGGCACATAGAGAACCCGGCCGGTCTCGGGGTGGATCGGCAGGAAGATCGAATAGGTCTGCTGACGCTCCTCGCGCAGCGATTTCAGCATCACCTGCATCAGCGCGTCATAGCGTTCGGCGCAGCGCAGCAGGATCTCGTCGAACTGGCCCGAGCGATAGAAGTCGGTGGCCGAGATGAATTCGTATTCGAACCCGAAGGTGTCGAGGAACCGCCGCAGCATGGCGTTGTTGTGGTGTCCGAAGCTGTCGAACTCGCCGAACGGGTCGGGGACCGAGGTCAGCGGCCGCTGCAGGTGTTCGCGCAGCATCTCCTGGTTCGGCACGTTGTCGGGGACCTTGCGCATCCCGTCGAGGTCGTCCGAGAAACAGAACAGCCGGGTCGGGATGTCGCTGATCTGGGTGAAGGCGTGGCGGATCATCGTGGTGCGCGCGACCTCGCCGAAGGTGCCGATATGGGGCAGGCCAGAGGGGCCATAGCCGGTCTCGAACAGGACATATCCCTTCTCGGGGGGCGTTGTTTCGTACCGTTTCAGCACCCGGCGTGCCTCTTCGAAGGGCCAGGCCTTGGAGGTCATCGCGGCGTCGCGGAATTCGGGCATCTGAAACGGTCTTTCCTGGTCTGACGCGGCCCCATGCCGCGCAAAAGCGGACGGACCCGTTGGTCCGACCGCCGCACTCCCTATTGCGGGGTGGGCTTCGCGTCAATAAATCTGCAGCGACCAAGACCCAAGAAGGAACCGAAAATGGCCCACGACCCGAACCCGATTTCGCCCCAGGACGCGCTGGTCGCGGTCATGATTGCCACCTCGGTCTCGGACGAGAACATCCGGACCTCGGAGCTTGTCACCATCGAGCGGATCGTGAATCACCTGCCCATCTTTGGCGAGTACGATGCCGACCACATCCGCTCCATGGGCGAACTGGTGTTCGATCTTTTCGAGGAGGAGGACGGGGTCGACGCGCTTCTCGGGCTTTGCAGCAAGGCGCTGCCCGAAGAGTTGTACGAGACCGCCTATGCACTGTGTTGCGACGTGGCGGCATCCGACGGGCGGCTTTCGGACCAGGAACTTCAGTTGCTTGCCGAGATTCGTTATGCCTTCAATATCCCGCGGCTGCATGCGGCGTCGATCGAGTGGGGCGCGCGGGTTCGGCATCGGACGATCTGAGGAATCGGGCGACAGATCTGTGTCTGGGCCGATTGTGTCTGGGCCGATGGGTCGCTTGACGACAGGGTGACCCGACACGTGTTGCCCGCGCAGGACGGCGCGGGATTCGGTTCGCGGTGCCGCTACAACGCTTGTGGCGCGTGGACCTTGCACCAGCGGTCGATCAGGCGAAGCTGCAGATTGCGCGAACGGCCGAGCCAGGGCTGCAGGCCCTCGGGGCCCTCGCGCTGGTCGATGGTGAGGGCGTCACGCCGGGGCACGTCGGCGGTGAAGATGGTGAAGGCAAGCTTCCTGCCCTCGGGCAGGGTGGCATAGCCCGCCAGCGCACTGACAAAATTCAGTGTCCCGGTCTTGCCCTGAATCGTCACCGGATAACCCGGGTCCGGCCTTCCGTGGTCGTCCTTCATCCGGATCGGCTTCAGAATCGGCTCAAGATCGACCTCGGGGCCGATCTGGACCAGCGCCTGCACCATGTCGTTGGCGGTGATCCGGCTGGTCCCGCCAAGCCCGGAATGATCGACCAGCGTGGGCGGCGGCAGCGTGATGCGCTCGCCAAGCCAGTCGCCCATCTGTGCCGCCGACACCGGCAGCGGCTCGGGCCTTCCGGCACGGGCGGCGGTCGTCGTCAGCCCCACCGCCTCGGCGGTCATGTTGGTGGAATATTTCAGCATGTCGCGCAGGATCTCGCGCAGATCCTCGCTTTCAACCTCGGCCAGAACGGTGCCTTGGGGGGCGGAGGCGGCCTCTTCGGCGGTGGGCAGGACGATTCCGTGAAGCTTGGCGAAATCCTGCAGCACCTCGGCGGTATAGGCGGAAGGCCGGCGCACCGGCAGCCAGCGGCTGCCACTCTCGCCAAGCGCCCAGGAGGCCACGGACCAGACCTCGGCATCGCCGTTGTCGGCATAGGTATAGATCGGCATCTTGCGGGGATCGACGCTCATCCGTGCGGTCGTGACCGCGGGGCGATAGCTGTCCGATCGGGCATCCATCGTCGTGTCCCAGCCCTTGCCGGCGCGATGCCATTCGAAATGCACCCGGTTGAAATTGAGGTTCAGCCCCGAAATGCCAGGGTTATAGCCGACCTGCACCGGCTGGTCGGGGTCGATGGCGTTGATCTGCGGCAGCGCCTGGCTCCAGGTCAGGAACAGACCCTCGACCGCGGTCACGCCAGCGGCCTTCAGCCCCACGGCAAGCTCTGCCAGACGGTTGGTGTCGAGCGTCGGGTCGCCCGAGCCCACCAGCGCCAGATCGCCCTTGAGCACGCCGTCCTCGATCGGTCCTGTGGCAATGAGCCGGGTCTTGAAGCGATAGCTCGGGCCAAGCGTTTTCAGCGCATAGAGCGAGGTGATCGTCTTCATCGTGCTCGCCGGCGGCAGGCCGAGGTCCGGGTTCATGACCTCCAGCACCTCGCCGGTCGCGGCATCGGCCACGACAAAGCCGACCTGCGACGCCTCGCCAAGCCGCGCCTTTTCAACCAGCGATTCCGCGGAAGGGGCGGATGGGCCGGCGGGCTTTGCGGGTGCGACTGCCACGCCGCGTTCGCTCGGCCGCGGCGGCGGGCGATGCGAAACCTCGGGAGCTTCGGCAATGGCCAGACTTGCACCGCTGGTCAGCAGACCAGCAAGAACCGCCCGGCGCGAGAGGGTGAAAGGAAATCGAGACATGCGGGGGTGGTACCGAATGCGCCGCTGGTCCCGCAAGCGGTCTTGCGGCTCTGGATCGAATTGTCACGAATTCTTGGGCCGGAACCTGCAGGGCGAACTCGGCGATACAGACTTTTGGGCAGGGTGCGGGCGCGGCCTTGCCGCCGCCCCGTCGCACTGGCGCAGCCGCGGGCCTGCCGCTATATCGGGCCCGCAAGGAGAGTCCAATGACCGCCATCAAACCCCAGCCCGGCATTCTCGAGATCGCGCTCTATCAGGGCGGCCAGAGCCGCATCGAGGGGGTCGAGGACGTGCTGAAGCTGTCGTCGAACGAAAACCCCTTTGGCGCCAGCCCGAAGACCAAACAGGCCATCGCCGACGCTATCGCCGAGGTGCACCGCTATCCCAACACCGACCATGGTCCCTTGCGCCAGGCGATCGGCGAGGTGCACGGGCTCGACCCCGACCGGATCATTTGTGGTGTGGGCAGCGATGAGGTGATCCAGTTCCTGTGCCAGGCCTATGCCGGGCCGGGGGACGAGGTTCTGCACACCGAACACGGGTTTGCGATGTACCGGATCTCGGCGCTGGCGGCCGGCGCGACGCCGGTCGAGGTGAGAGAGCGCGAGCGGGTCACCGATGTCGATGCGCTGCTTGACGCCGTGACGCCGCAGACAAGGCTCGTTTTCATCGCCAATCCGAACAACCCCACCGGCACGATGATCGGCGGCAACGAGGTGGCGCGGCTGGCGGCAGGCCTGCCCGAGGGCGCGATCCTCGTGCTAGACGGTGCCTATGCCGAGTTCGTCGAGGGCTTCGACGGCGGCGCGGCCCTGGTCGATGCGCGCGACAATGTCTTCATGACCCGGACCTTCTCCAAGCTCTACGGGCTTGGCGGTTTGCGGATCGGCTGGGGCTATGGTCCGCGCGCGATCATCGACGTGCTGAACCGGATCCGTCAGCCCTTCAACCTGTCCGAGCTGCAGATGGCCGCCGCCATTGCCGCGGTACAGGACCGGGACTGGGCCGAACGCTGCCGGATCGAGAATGCACGGATGCGGGTGTGGCTGGCCGAGGAACTGGCCGCCCTCGGCGTGGCCTCGGACACGAGCCTTGCCAATTTCGTGCTGGCGCGCTTTGCCGACGCGGCCGAGGCCGAGGCGGCGGATGCGCATCTGAAATCTCTGGGCGTGATCGTGCGCCGTGTGGCGGGCTACAAGCTGCCGAACTGCCTGCGCATCACGGTGGGCGACGAGGCCGGCTGCCGGCGGGTGGTCGAGGGCGTGAAGTCGTTCCGGGCACGGCCGCGATGACCGCGATCTATGATCGTGTGGCCTATATCGGGCTGGGGCTGATCGCCTCGTCGATGATCCATGCCGGTCGGCGCGCCGGGCTGCAACGGATGATCGTCGGCACCGCGCGCTCGGCCGAGACCCGCGCCATCGCCCGCGAGGACGGGCTCTGCGATCTGGTGACCGAGACCGCGGCCGAAGCGGTCGCTGATGCCGATCTGGTGGTTCTTTGCGTGCCGGTCGGCGCGATGGCGGCCGTGGCCGAGGAAATCGGGCCGCACCTGAAACCGGGCTGCACGCTCAGCGACGTCGGCTCGGTCAAGCGGGCGGTGATCGAGGCTGTCCGGCCGCACCTGCCCGACGGCGTGCATTTCATCCCCGCCCACCCGCTGGCCGGGACCGAACATTCCGGGCCGCGGTCGGGCTTTGCCGAGCTTTTCGACAACCGCTACACGCTCGTCGTGCCCGATGGCGCGGTCGATGCCGATGCGCTCGACCGGCTGACCCGGTTCTGGGAGGGCATGGGCGCCCATGTCGAGGTGATGGAGCCCGAGCACCACGATCTGGTGCTGATGGTGACAAGCCACGCGCCGCACCTGATCGCCTATACGATGGTGGGCGTCGCCGACGATCTGCGCCGCGTGACCGACAGCGAAGTGATCAAGTATTCCGCGGCCGGGTTTCGCGACTTCACCCGCATCGCCGCGTCGGACCCGACCATGTGGCGCGATGTGTTCCTGAACAACCGCGAAGCCACGATGGAGATCCTCGGCCGGTTCATCGAGGAACTGATGCGGCTGCAGCGGGCGATCCGCAAGGGCGATGGCGATCTGCTGTTCGACTATTTCACCCGGACACGGGCGATCCGGCGTAGTATCATCGAGGCGGGGCAGGACACTGCCGCCCCCGATTTCGGCCGCGGCGGCAGGCCCGGCCAAAGGACAGGCGAGAGCGGAGAGGGCGAGACCACGTGAGAGCCATCTGGATGCCGGCGGCAACGGTCGCCCTGGCTGCGGGAGCCGCTCTGGCCGACCCGCCCGATGTCTCGCCCCGCCCGGTACCCAGAAACGCCATGACCGCGGCTCAGGCGCAACCCGACCTGCATCAGGTCGTTGTGCCGGTTGGTGTGCTGGTCGCGGTGATGGCCGATGGCGAACGCGGCGTGCCACAGCCCGAACCGCGCCCTTCCGTTCCGCCCGAGGCGGTCGCTGTGGCCGTGCCCGTGGCGGTGCCGCAGATCGCATTCCCCGAGGCCCCGCGCCCCGAGGCCCGGCCGACCGGATTTCTGAAGAATATGCTCCCCGGTGGGGCAAACACTGCTCCGGCCAAAGGCGCGGTCTGCGGCGTTCGGACGATCCGCGGCACCGAGCTTGCCGACATCGGCAACCCGGCACGCGGCTGCGGTATCGACGATCCGGTGAAGGTGACCGAAGTGGCCGGCGTGTCGCTGTCGACCTCGGTGACGATCGACTGCCCGACCGCCAGGGCGCTGAACAGCTGGGTCGAAAAGGGGCTGAAGCCGGCGATCGGACGGCGCGGCGGCGGGGTCGTCGAACTGACCATCTTTGCAAGCTATGCCTGCCGGAGCCGCAACAACATCCCGGGCGGCAAGCTGTCGGAACATGGCCGCGGCCACGCGGTCGATGTCGGCGGCCTTACCCTGAAGGACGGGACCAAGGTGACGGTCCTCGACCACTGGCGCAGCCGCAAGTACGGCGCACCTCTGCGCAAGGCCCACGCCGCGGCCTGCGGCCCCTTTGGCACCGTGCTCGGCCCGAAGGCGGACAAGTACCACCGCAACCATTTCCACCTCGACACCGCGCAGTATCGCAGCGGTCCCTTCTGCCAATAGACCACCGCACAGCGGCAAAACCGTCGAACGACCGCCCCGCCGACAGCCGCAGAGCCGCCCCTACACCTTCTTCTGTTCGAAAATATCCCGGGGGTGTCCCGCAAGGCGGGACGGGGGCAGAGCCCCCTTCTTGCCGTCGCCGCCAGCTCACCGCAGCCGCAGCACCGGCGCCGGCCCGACCGGCAGGATGCCGATCCTCGTGCGGCCGTTGCGGAAGGTCACCGGGATATCGAGCGTCTTCTTGCTGCCGGCAAATCCGCTGGCGATCTGCAGCGCCGATTCGAGGCCACTGACCACGGCGCCCGGGACGCTGCCGCTTTCGCGCAGCAATTCCAGCATGTCGCGCCAGTTCGTGGCCTTCACCAGGATCTCGCCGCTGACCTGACCTGCCGCGTCGAGCGTCAGATCGCCCGCCACCCGCAGATCGAGCTGGCCCCACCGGGCGCCGAGATCGCGGATGTCGATCTCGCGGGGCTGCGGCGTCAGGCCTTCCAGCGCCGTGCGGTCGAGCGGGCGGTCGAGCCGCAGCGCCAGATCGGCGTTCAGCCGCTCGATCGTGCCCGGCGCCATGCCCATACCCGCCAGCCGTGCCAGAGGCCCCGAGCCCGGCGTCAGCCCGCTCACCTCGACCCCGAGGTCGTACCAGCCGTCGCGCCCCGCGGTCGGCCGCACGGCGAGCCGCGTCTCCGCGACCGTCCCGGCCCATCCGGCGTCCGAGACAAGCGACAGGTCCTTGAAGATCGCCACCGCCTCGTCGATCGCGCGGGCTTGCCCCGGCAGGAAGTTGACGCTGCCGCGCAGATCCTCGCCGGTCATCTCGATCCGCTCATAGGGGGTCTGCAGCGTCATGGTATCGGCCGAGACCAGAACATAGTGGTTGTTTTCATAGTTCAGCCCGAGGATCTGCAGGAACGGTGTGCTCCAGACCCAGCCGGCTTCGGTATTCGCGAGCGTCAGATCGCTGATCGTGGTGTCGATCCGGGTGGGAAAGCCCTGGATCGAGATATCGGACCACTCGGCCTGCCAACCGGCGGCGCGGCGTTCGTTCAGCCAGGCATGGACGTTGCGCGAGGTGGTCCAGACACCCCAACCCCACCACAGCCCCCAGGCCACAGCCACCAGCAGGACGAGCCACAGCAATCGCATCGGTTTCATGTCGGCCCCTTTCGCCCTGCACGGTTTCGGGGGTAATAGGGCCCCAGTGCGCGAGGGCCAACATATGCAGGACATCGATATTTCCAAGCCCTTGTGGGTGTTCGGCTATGGCAGCCTGATCTGGCATCCGGGCTTCGAGGTGGCTGAGCGGGCGGTGGCGCGGCTGATCGGATTTCGCCGCGCCTTTTGTATGACGTCGATCCACTATCGCGGCACGGTCGATGCTCCGGGTCTGGTGCTGGCGCTCGATGCTGCCGAAGGCGCCCATTGCGACGGTGTTGCCTTTCGCGTCGCGCCCGAAGGTGCCGCCCTGGCGCTGCAGGGCCTGCGCGAACGCGAGCTGATCTCGGCGGCCTATCTGGAGGAACGGGTCGAGGTCGCGTTGTGCGACGGCCGGCGGGTGATGGCGCTGACCTATGTGATGGACCGTGCCCATGCCCAGTATTGCGGCGACACGACGCTTGAACAGCAGGCGCAGATCATCGCCCGTGCCCGCGGCGGGCGCGGGCCGAATGCCGAATACCTGTTCAACACCGCCGCCCATCTGGCCGAGCTTGGCCTTGCCGATCCCGACCTCGACTGGTTGGCGGCGAGGGTGCGTGCCCTGAGCGCATCGGATTCCAGCTAAGTCTTGTTTGGACATTGCTTTCTCGCGCTTGGTGCCTATCGTTGCGGCATATTCTGACCACCAGTGCCGGGACCCAATGAGCGCAGTCGAGGCCGAACCGCAATTCTCGCAGCCGATCCGGCAAACGGTGCAGATGCTGATCGTTGTCGCCCTCGCGGGCGTCGGCGGCTGGATGATCTATCCCAGCGTCAAGCCGGTGTTCTTCGCCAACCCCTATCTCAACGGCGCGATCGGGCTGGTGTTTGTCTTCGGGGTCCTGAACTGCTTCCTGCAGGTGGCACAGCTCAGCTCCTCGGTGCGCTGGATCGAAGCCTTCGCCCGCGATCACCGCGCTGCCGAAACCGCGCGGCCGCCACGGATGCTGGCGCCGCTTGCTGGTCTGCTGCGTTCGCGCGGGGTCAACCGCCAGATTAGTTCCACCTCGGCAAGCTCGATCCTCGATTCGGTCGGCACCCGGATCGAAGAGGCGCGGGATATCACCCGCTATATCGGCAACCTGTTGATCTTCCTCGGTCTTCTCGGCACCTTCTATGGCCTCGCGACGACCGTGCCGGCGGTGGTCGACACGATCCGCTCGCTCGCCCCGCAAGAGGGCGAAAGCGGCGTCGATATCTTCGCCAAGCTGATGAACGGGCTCGAGGCGCAACTTGGCGGCATGGGCACGGCCTTTGGATCCTCGCTGCTCGGCCTGACCGGGTCGCTGGTGGTGGGGCTGCTCGAACTCTTCGCCTCGCGCGGGCAGAACCGGTTCTATCGCGAGCTTGAGGAATGGCTGTCGACGATCACGCGGCTCGGCTTTGCCGGCGCCGAGGTCGAGGGGGCAGGTGACGCCGGGCCGGTGCTGCTGGTGCTCGACCACATGGCCGAACAGATGTCGTCGCTGCGTGAGATCATGGCGCAGTCGGATCTGGGCCGGGCGGTGATCGACGACCGGCTGTCGGAGGTCGCAACCGCGGTGACGGCGCTGACCCGGACCTTGCAGCATGGCGACCGGTCTACCGCGGTGCTGGAACGGATCGCCGAGGGGCAGGACCGGATCGCCGAGGGCCAGGACCGGGTGGCGGATGTCCAGTTGCGGATCGCTGACGGGCAGGCGCGCATCGCCGAGGGCCAGGAAGCGCTGGTCGAGCGGCTGTCGGCGCCGCCGGCCGCGGCCGAAGAAGGTGCCGATCACGAGGCGCGGATGCGGCTGCGGTCGATCGACGTGCAGCTGTTGCGGGTGCTCGAGGAGCTTGCCGCCGGCCGTCAGGAAACGGTGGCCGAGATCCGTGCCGAGATTGCCGGGCTTGCGCGCGAAGTTCGCAAGGGCCGGGCGCCGGCGCTGCCGCAGGGCTCGACAGGCACCGTCGTCGGCCCGAGGGACTAGGCCCATGGGGTTGTCACGGCGCAGGAGCGGCGACCGGTTCTCGGCCTCGATCTGGCCCGGGTTCGTCGACGCGATGACGGCCCTGCTGCTGGTGCTGATGTTTGTCCTGTCGATCTTCATGATCGTGCAGTTCATGCTGCGCGAGACGATCTCGGGGCAGGAAACCGAGCTTGACGCGCTGTCGGCCGAGGTTGTGCAACTGTCCAATGCGCTGGGGCTGGAACGCGGCCGGGCCACCGATCTGGGCGGGCAAGTCGGCACATTGACCGCAGCGCTGGCCGAGGCGCGCGAGACCACGGCGCAGCAATCGGACCGGATCGAGGCCCTGGCGGCCGAGCGCGACAAGCGCGCCGGAGAGCTCGAAATCGCCTCGGCCCGGATCGACCAGGTCAAGGCCGAAGCGGCGGAACTGGCCAAGGCGCGCGATGCGCTGGCAGCCGAACGTGCCGAACTTGCCCAGGATCGCGAAGCCTTGAAGGCGGCCCTTGCCGGCGCCCGCGAGGAGATCGACGCGCAGGTCGAGACTGCCCGGCTGGCCGCGGCCCGGCGTACGGCGCTCGAGGCACTGGTTGCCGATCTGCGCCAGCGCGCGGACGAGACGGCGACGGCGCTGGAGAACCAGAAACAGACTGCGGCGGGTCTGCAGCAGCAATTGTCCGAGGAAGAGGCCGGGCGCTTGGCCGAAGCGGCGGCGGTTGCGGCCTTGCGCGACAAGCTGGCGTCGGCCGATACCGAACGCACGGCGATGACCCTCGCGCTGGAAGAACAACGCCGCAAGGCCGAGGAGACGCTGACGCTTCTGGCCGCCGCCGAGGCCGCGCGTGCGCAGGCGGAGACGGCACAACAGGCTGCCGAACAGGCCAAGGTCGCGCAGATGACGGCCGCCGAGGAGCGCGCGGCGCTGCTGGCCGCGGCCAAGGCGCAACTGTCGCAGGTCGAGGGTCAGTCCGAGGCGCAACAGCGCCGGGTCGCGCTGTTGAACGCCCAGGTCGCCGAATTGCGCAAGCAGCTGAGTTCGATCCAGAGCCTGCTCGATGCCTCGGAGAGCCGCGAAGGCGATGCGCAGGGCAGGATCGAGGATCTGGGAGAGCGGCTGAACGTGGCGCTGGCGCAGGTCGCGTCCAAGGAAAGGGCGCGGGCGGCGCTGGAAGAGGCCGAACGCAAGCGGCTGGAGCAGGACAAGACCCGGCTGGAGGCGGAAGCGCGGGATCTGAAGAACTATCGTTCGGAGTTCTTCGGGCGTTTGCGCGATATCCTCGGTGGCCGCGAAGGCGTGCGGATCGAGGGCGACCGGTTTGTGTTTTCCTCGGAAGTTCTGTTCGAATCCGCCTCGGCGCGGCTTTCGCCCGAGGGCAAGGACCAGATCGCGCGGGTCGCCGATATCCTGACCGAAATCGCGGGCGAGATCCCGCCCGAGATCGACTGGGTGATCCGGGTTGACGGCCATACCGACAATGCGCCGCTGAGCGGTCAGGGGTCCTATGCCGACAACTGGGAACTGAGCCAGGCCCGCGCGCTTTCGGTCGTACGCTACATGACCCAGGATCTGGGGTTCCCGCCAAACCGGCTTTCGGCGAACGGATTTGGCGAATACCAGCCGCTCGACCCCGGCGACACGCCCGAGGCGCGGGCGCGCAACCGGCGCATCGAGTTGAAGTTGACCGAGCGGTAATGCGGGTCCGGGCGGCGAGGGATACGGCGGGGCCCTGGCTGCAGGCAAGGCGGCGCGTCAGGGCAGGGTGAAGCTCACGCTGCGCCGGTCGATCTCGATTCCGCCGCGCAGGTGACGGATGCGGGCCCGATAGGCGCCGGCCGGAAATCCCGCCGCGGGCGCGCGCAGGCCCCAGGCGCGGTAGAGCAGCGGCTGGTCCTTTTCCAGTGTCATCACCTGATGACCAACCGAACCTTCGGGGCCGTCGAGCGCGAGATCGATCACGTCGCCGCTGTGGCCGGCAAAGGCCAGCGCCCAGACCACCAGCGCATCGGGCGGGTCATCGGGCAGGGCGACGGTGGCCAACCCCTCCTTGATCTCGGCGAAATCCGGCACGCGGTCCAGAACGCCCGCCGACACCAGCCCGCCATCGCGGTAGGGGATGGGAGGATCCCACAACGGCGCGCCTGCATCCATGCCGCAGGGCACCGACATGTCGGGTCCGAAAGGGTCGACGACCCGGTTGTCCTGTCGCAGCGACAGATGCAGGTGCGGGAAGGTCGCGCGCCCGCTCATTCCGACACGGCCGAGCGTTGCGCCGGCTTCGACCCGCTGGCCCATGGCGACAGCGATACTGCCCTGGCGCATGTGGCAATACTGGGTCTGCCAGCCGTCACCGTGATCGAGCGTCACGCCATTGCCGCATTCCCGACCGTCGAGGTTGGGGGCGGCGGGCAGCGAGGCGTCGATGTCGGGCATCCCGTCGCGCAGCCCCTGCACCAGGCCGCCTGCTGCGGCACGAACCTCGACACCCGCGCGCATCGCCTGAAGGTCCGGCAATGCGAAATCGGTGCCTTTGTGGCCGTCGTTGGCAAGCGCGCCGCAGCCGACATCGCGGCTGCCGGGGCCCGGGTCGCGGTCGACGTATTGCTGGATTCGGCAGCTCGTGCCCGGCACGCAGTCAATTGGCAGCATCAGTCGCGGCGGACCATCCGCGGAGACGGGCGCTGCCGTCAGGGCAAAAAGAAGGGGCGCCGCAAGGCGCCCCCGTTTTCTTCCAGCCACCATCTGTCTCAGTCGGCGGTAAGAAGCGGCGGCTTGCGGCTGGCGAGCCGCAGCTTGACCGGTTCTTCGACGATGAGGTCGATCTTGCCGTCCTTCAAGGTGACCTTGACGATGCCACCCTTGGTCAGCTTGCCGAACAGAAGTTCTTCGGCGAGCGGCTTCTTGATATATTCCTGGATCACCCGGCCGAGCGGGCGGGCGCCCATGCGGCTGTCATAGCCCTTGTCGGCAAGCCAGGCGGCGGCCGGATCGGTCAACTCGATCGTCACGTTGCGGTCCATCAACTGGGCCTCGAGCTGCAGCACGAACTTCTCGACCACTTTCAGGATCACATCCTCTCCGAGCGGCGCGAAGGAGATCACCGCATCCAGACGGTTGCGAAACTCGGGCGTGAAGGTCCGCTCGATTGCCGCCGTGTCCTCGCCCTCGCGGGTCTCGCGGCCGAAACCGATGGCCGATTTTGCCAGTTCCGAGGCCCCGGCGTTCGAAGTCATGATCAGGATCACGTTGCGGAAGTCGACCGACCGGCCGTTGTGGTCGGTCAGCGTGCCGTGGTCCATCACCTGCAGCAGGATGTTGAAAACATCCGGGTGCGCCTTTTCGATCTCGTCGAGCAGCAGAACGCAATGCGGGTGCTGGTCGATCCCGTCGGTCAGAAGCCCGCCCTGATCGAAGCCGACATAGCCCGGAGGCGCACCGATCAGCCGGCTGACCGCGTGTTTCTCCATGTATTCCGACATGTCGAAACGGATCAACTCGACCCCCAGCGAACTGGCGAGCTGCTTGGCGACCTCGGTCTTGCCGACGCCGGTCGGACCCGCGAACAGGTAGTTGCCGATCGGCTTTTCCGGTTCGCGCAGGCCGGCGCGAGCGAGCTTGATCGAGGCGGTCAAAGCGCCGATTGCAGCATCCTGACCGAAGACAACGCGCTTGAGCGTGGCTTCGAGATCCTTGAGCGTCGCCGCATCGTCCTTGGAGACATTCTTCGGCGGGATGCGGGCGATCTTGGCCACCACGGCCTCGATCTCCTTGGTGCCGATGGTCTTGCGGCGGCGGCTTTCCGGCACCAGGTGCTGGGCGGCACCGGCCTCGTCGATCACGTCGATCGCCTTGTCGGGCAGCTTGCGGTCGTTCATGTAGCGCGCCGACAATTCGACCGCGGTGCGGATCGCGTCGGCGGTGTAGCGGATGTCGTGATGCTCCTCGAAATAGGGCTTGAGGCCCGTCAGGATCTTGACGCTGTCCTCGACCGAAGGTTCGTTGACATCGATCTTCTGGAACCGGCGGCTGAGCGCGCGGTCCTTTTCGAAGTGCTGGCGGAACTCCTTGTAGGTGGTCGAGCCCATGCAGCGCAGCTTGCCGCCCTGCAGGGCAGGCTTGAGCAGGTTCGAGGCATCCATCGCCCCGCCCGAGGTGGCACCGGCGCCGATCACGGTGTGGATCTCGTCGATGAAGAGCACGGCATCGGGGTGATCTTCGAGTTCGGTGACAACGGCTTTCAGCCGTTCCTCGAAATCGCCGCGATAGCGGGTGCCGGCCAGCAGCGCGCCCATGTCGAGCGAGAAGATCGTGGCGCCGGATAGAACGTCCGGGGTCTCGCCCGAGACGATCTTGCGCGCCAGCCCCTCGGCGATGGCGGTCTTGCCAACGCCCGGGTCGCCCACCAGAAGCGGGTTGTTCTTGCGCCGGCGGCAGAGGACCTGCACGCAGCGTTCAACTTCGGAATCGCGCCCGATCAGCGGATCGACATCGCCGCGGCGGGCCTTCGCATTCAGATCGACACAAAATTTCGACAAGGCCGATTCCTTCTGGTCGCTCGCGGACGGGCCGGAGCTTGCTTCTTCGCTGTGGGAACTCTCCTCCTCGTTCTCGCCCGCGCCTGTGACCGGGCGGCTTTCGCCAAAGGTCGGATTCTTGGCCACACCATGGGCGATGAAGTTGACCGCGTCATAGCGGGTCATGTCCTGTTCCTGCAGGAAATAGGCGGCGTTCGATTCGCGTTCGGCGAAGATCGCGACCAGAACGTTGGCGCCAGTGACCTCGGTCCGGCCCGAAGACTGGACATGGATCGCGGCGCGCTGGATCACCCGCTGGAAGGCGGCGGTCGGCACGGCTTCGGAGCCTTCGACCTCGGTCACAAGCGTCGCCAGATCCTCTTCGATGAATTCGAGAAGCGTGCGGCGCAACTCCTCGAGATTGACATCGCATGCCTGCATGACCTTGGCGGCATCGGGTTCGTCGATCAGGGCCAGCAGCAGGTGTTCGAGGGTGGCGAGTTCATGGCGGCGCGCGTTGGCGAAGCCCAGTGCAGCGTGAATGGCTTGCTCGAGAGTATTAGAAAACGATGGCACGGACGCGCTCCTTTTCCTGTCGGACCGGGTTGGGGACCCCCCGGTCGCGAGTGTGGGCCCTAAGTTCTAAGGTTTGGTAGGCGAGGCTCAGCTTCAAGTGTTTTTTTACAATGAGCGCCGTTGTGTTTTGCGAATGCACAAATTGTGATCGCTGCAGGGCGGTGAGAACGGCCGTCCGGTCCTTCGTCGGGCGGTTTTCAGAAGCTGTCCTTTCGTCGACGCACCTCGGCGAAGACTTCGACATCCGCGGCAGAGGCCATGCCTATATGGTGTCGAATTGACGGATCGGAAGCCCGCAGGAACGGGTTCGTGGCAAGTTCGAGTTGCAGCGTCGAGGGAACGGTCGGCTGCCCTGCCGCGCGCGCCCGTTTCACATCCGCGACCCGCGCCAGAAGGGCGGCATTGTCGGGATCGACGGTCAGCGCGAAGGCGCCGTTCGATGCGGTATATTCGTGGCCCGAACAGACCAGCGTCTCGGGCGGCAGGGCGGCGAGCTTTGACAACGACCCCCACATGGTGGCGGCGTCGCCCTCGAACAGCCGGCCGCAGCCAAGCGCCATCAGGCTGTCGCCGGTAAAGACGGCGCCCGGGAAGGCAAAGGCGATATGGCCCATGGTATGGCCCGAGACGTCAAGCACCCGGCCGGTGATCCCGCCGACCGAGACCGCGTCGCCCTCGGCCACGGCCCGGTCGAGGCGGGGCAGGCGATGGGCGTCTGCCTTGGCGCCGGTCACCTTGGCGCCGGTCGCGGCGCGCAGTTCCTCGACGCCGTCGATATGGTCCGAGTGGTGGTGGGTGATCAATATGTCGGACAGCGTCCAGCCGCGCGCGTCGAGAGCGGCCTTGATCGGCGCAGCCTCGGGAACGTCGATCACGGCAGTGGCGCCGGTTTCCGCATTGTGCAACAGGAACGCATAGTTGTCGGTCCGACAGGGGACTGTGACGATTTCAGGGGACATGGCGTTTCCTTTTCCGGGTGACCGGCTATGGTTGCGCAACACGATGAATGGGGAGCCGGCCGGGCGCAATGCATCTCGATGTGCTGGACCTAAGAAATTTCTACTACAAGACCAGGCTGGGCCGAGTGGCGCAGCGGGCGATCCGTGAACAGTTGGTCCGGTTCTGGCCGCCGGCCGAGTCGCGGGGGCAGACCGTGGTCGGCTTCGGCTTTGCCGTGCCGCTTTTGCGGCCCTACCTGGCGGAATCGCGTCGGGTCGTCGCCCTGATGCCGGCCCCGCAGGGCGTGATGCCCTGGCCCGGCGGCCGGCCGAACATCTCGGCGCTCTGCGAGGAGATGCAGTGGCCGCTCGATACCGGCAGCGTCGACAGGCTGGTGTTGATGCACGGGCTCGACACGACCGACCATCCCGGGGCGGTGCTGGAGGAATGCTATCGCGTGCTCGGTCCCGGCGGGCGGTTGACCGTGGTGGTGCCGAACCGCAGCGGGTTGTGGGCGCGGCGCGATGTGACTCCCTTCGGCTATGGTCGGCCCTATTCCGTCGGTCAGCTTGAAGAACAACTGCTGCGGCAGAACTTCCGTCTCGAACGCCATGGGGCGGCGCTCTACGGTCCGCCGTCGACGCGGCGGTTCTGGCTGCGCAGCTCCGGGCTGTGGGAGAATGTCGGGCGCAAGGTCACGTCACTGGCGGGCGGTGTTCTCATGGTTGAATTCACCAAGACACAGCAGACCCCGCGGGGCACGACGGTTCGGGAATCAGCCCGCTATCCGCTGCGCATCCTCGAGGGGATCCCCAGTCCGGGGGGCGAACCCGCCGGCGTCTAACCCCGCGGGCATCTGACGCAGGCCCCGCGGTCGCGGTTTGCGGGTCGGCGGCGGGGTCGGGGCGACAAAGATGCGCGGCGTCTTGTTAGCGCTAGCCTCGATCCGCAAGGCGTTTTGGTATACAATCGCACGCCGAAATCCTCGAGATTCTGCCGCAATGCAGCAGCTTCAAACGGTCGCATCGGTTCACCGGATTGTTAGAGGCCTTCTATGGTAGGAATTTCGGCAATGAAATTGCGCGGTCCAAGAGAGTTGCGGGGTGGAAACGGGTCTGTTACATCGCAGGCGATTTGTGGGGGCAGCCGCGGTTGCCGCCCAAAAGTAGGTTGCGTTCCGCGTCGCCGGGTCCGGATTGCGCACAAGATAAAAGGGGGTGGACGTGTCAGAAACGGCTTCAATCACATCCAGCATTGCCACGCGTTACGCGTCGGCCTTGTTTGAACTGGCCAAGGACGAGGGCGGGCTCGATGCCCTCGAAGCCGACATCGACGCGCTCTCGGATGCGCTCGCGGCGTCGCGGGATCTGACTGCTATGATCCATTCGCCGGTCTACACCCGCAGCGACCAGGCGGCTGCGATCACCGAGCTTGCGACCCGCATGGGGCTGTCTTCTGTCGCCCGCAACGGTCTGGGCCTGATGGCGTCGAAACGCCGGCTCTTCGCCCTTCCGGCCGTGCTTGAAAAGCTGCGTACACGGATTGCCGAAGAGAAGGGTGAGGTCAGCGCCGACGTGACCTCCGCCGTCGCGCTTTCCCCGGCCCAGGCCACGGCCGTTGCAGAAATGCTGAAGTCGCGGTTCGGCAAGGAAATCAAATTGAACACTTCCGTCGATGAGAGCCTCATCGGCGGCCTCGTTGTAAAGGTAGGCTCCAAGATGATCGACACGTCGGTCCGAGCGAAGCTCGCCGCACTCCAGAATGCTATGAAAGAGGTCGGGTAAATGGCACTGCAAGCTGCGGAAATTTCCGCGATCCTGAAGGACCAGATCAAGAACTTCGGTCAGGAAGCCGAAGTTGCGGAGGTTGGCCGGGTGCTGTCTGTCGGGGACGGCATCGCCCGTGTCCACGGGCTCGATAACGTCCAGGCCGGCGAAATGGTGGAATTCCCCGGCGGGATCCGCGGCATGGCGCTGAACCTCGAGGTCGACAACGTCGGCATCGTGATCTTCGGCTCTGACCGCGACATCAAGGAAGGCGACGTCGTCAAGCGCACCAAGTCCATCGTGGACGTGCCCGTGGGCGACGTGCTGCTTGGCCGCGTGGTCGATGCGCTCGGCAATCCGATCGACGGCAAGGGCCCGATCGAGGCCACCGAACGCCGCGTCGCGGACGTGAAGGCCCCGGGCATCATCCCGCGGAAGTCGGTGCACGAGCCGATGGCGACCGGCCTGAAGGCCGTCGACGCGATGATCCCGATCGGCCGCGGCCAGCGCGAGCTGATCATCGGCGACCGTCAGACCGGCAAGACCGCGGTCGCGCTCGACACCATCCTGAACCAGAAATCCTACAACGAGGCCGCTGGCAGCGACGAGAGCAAGAAGCTCTATTGTATCTATGTCGCCATCGGCCAAAAGCGTTCGACCGTCGCGCAGCTGGTGAAGCGGCTCGAGGAATCGGGTGCGATCGAATACACGACCATCGTCGCGGCAACAGCGTCGGATCCGGCGCCGATGCAGTATCTGGCACCCTATTCGGCAACCGCGATGGCAGAATTCTATCGTGACAACGGCCGCCACGCCCTGATCATCTATGATGACCTCTCCAAACAGGCCGTGTCCTATCGCCAGATGTCGCTGCTGCTGCGTCGTCCGCCGGGGCGTGAAGCCTATCCGGGGGACGTGTTCTATCTGCACTCCCGCCTGCTGGAGCGTTCGGCGAAGCTGAACGACGAACACGGCTCGGGCTCGCTGACGGCGCTGCCGATCATCGAAACCCAGGGCGGCGACGTTTCGGCGTTCATCCCCACCAACGTGATCTCGATCACCGACGGCCAGATCTTCCTGGAAACCGAGCTGTTCTATCAGGGCATCCGCCCGGCAGTGAACACCGGTCTGTCGGTGTCGCGGGTCGGCTCCTCGGCGCAGACCAACGCGATGAAGTCGGTCGCAGGCCCGGTGAAGCTGGAACTGGCACAATACCGCGAAATGGCGGCGTTTGCGCAGTTCGGCTCGGACCTCGATGCGGCCACCCAGCAGTTGCTGAACCGCGGCTCGCGTCTGACCGAACTGATGAAGCAGGCGCAGTATTCGCCGCTGACCAACGCCGAGATCGTTCTGGTGATCTTTGCCGGTGTGAACGGCTTCCTCGACAAGATCGCGGTCAAGGACGTCAGCCGGTTCGAGGCAGGGCTGCTGACCTTCGTGCGCTCCCGGCATCCCGAATTGCTGGAATGGATCACCAACGAGGATCCGAAGGTGAAGGGCGATGCTGCCGACCGTATCAAGGCCGTGGTGCAAGACTACGCCAAGGGCTTTGCGTGAGCCGCGAGGACAGCTAGATGCCAAGCCTCAAGGATCTCAAAAACCGGATCGAAAGCGTCAAGTCGACGCGAAAGATCACGAAGGCCATGCAGATGGTGGCCGCCGCAAAACTGCGGCGGGCACAGGATGCGGCAGAAAACGCACGGCCCTATGCCGAGCGTATGCAGGCGGTGATGAGCGGTCTTGCCGCCTCCGTCGGCGCCACCGACAACGCGCCCCGGCTTCTGGCCGGGACGGGCAGGGACCAGGTGCATCTTCTGGTCGTGATGAGTTCGGAACGCGGCCTTTGCGGCGGCTTCAACACGACGATCGTGCGGGCAGCCCGCCACAAGATCGAAGAGTTGCTGGCGGCCGGAAAGACGGTCAAGATTCTGACCGTCGGCAAGAAGGGTCGCGAACAGCTCAAGCGTGAGTTTGGCCAGTACTTCGTGGCCCATGTCGACATGAGCGATGTGAAGCGGGTTGGCTATGACCGTGCGGCCTCGATCGCGCAGAACCTGAGAGATCGCTTCGCGGACGGCGAATTCGACGTCTGCACGATCTTCTACAACCGGTTCGTATCGGTCGTCACCCAGGAGCCGACGGTTCTGCAGGTGATCCCGGCCGTGTTCGACGCGGATCCCGAGCAATCGGATTCGGGCGCGCCCTATGACTATGAGCCGAGCGAGGAAGGCGTGCTGGCCGACCTGCTGCCACGCGCGGTGGCGACGCAGATCTTCACCGCATTGCTCGAAAACGCGGCCTCGGAGGAGGGGTCCCGGATGTCGGCCATGGACAACGCGACGCGCAACGCGGGCGAGATGATCGACAAGCTGACGATCCAGTTCAACCGCACGCGTCAGGCCGTCATCACCAACGAGCTCATCGAAATCATTTCGGGCGCCGAGGCGCTCTGAGACACCGGAGACACATAATCAATGGCTAACAAAGGCAAAGTGACCCAGGTCATCGGCGCCGTTGTCGACGTTCAGTTCGACGACGAACTGCCCGAAATCCTCAACGCGCTCGAAACCGAAAACAACGGCAAACGCCTGGTTCTGGAAGTCGCCCAGCACCTTGGCGAAAGCACCGTACGCGCCGTCGCCATGGACGCCACCGAAGGTCTGGTACGTGGCGCCGAAGTGACCGACCTCGGCGAGCCGATCTCGGTGCCGGTGGGCCGTGCGACGCTGGGCCGGATCATGAACGTGATCGGCGAGCCGGTTGACGAAAAGGGCCCGGTCCTTTCCGAGACCCGTCGCTCCATCCATCAGGAAGCGCCGGACTTCGCGGATCAGGCAACCGAATCCGAAGTGCTTGTCACCGGCATCAAGGTCGTCGACCTGCTGGCCCCCTACGCCAAGGGCGGCAAGATCGGCCTGTTCGGCGGCGCCGGCGTTGGCAAGACGGTTCTGATCATGGAACTGATCAACAACATCGCCAAGGTGCACTCGGGCGTGTCGGTGTTCGCCGGTGTCGGCGAGCGGACCCGTGAGGGCAACGACCTTTACCACGAGATGATCGAGTCGGGCGTTATCGTCCCCGACAACCTCGAGGAATCGAAGATCGCCCTGGTCTACGGTCAGATGAACGAGCCGCCGGGAGCCCGCATGCGGATCGCCCTGTCGGGTCTGACCCTGGCCGAGCAGTTCCGCGACGAGACCGGTGCCGACGTGCTGTTCTTCGTCGACAACATCTTCCGCTTCACGCAGGCGGGTTCGGAAGTGTCGGCGCTTCTTGGCCGTATTCCCTCGGCCGTGGGCTATCAGCCGACGCTGGCGACCGACATGGGCGCGATGCAGGAACGCATCACTTCGACCAAGGCCGGGTCGATCACCTCGGTGCAGGCCGTCTATGTGCCCGCCGATGACCTTACCGACCCTGCGCCTGCGACCTCGTTTGCCCACCTCGATGCCACGACGGTTCTGTCGCGTGCAATCTCCGAGCTTGGCATCTATCCGGCCGTGGACCCGCTCGACTCGACCTCGCGTCTGATGGACCCGAAGGTTCTGGGCGAAGAGCACTATCAGGTTGCCCGTGACGTGCAGGGGATCCTCCAGCGCTACAAGTCGCTGCAGGATATCATCGCCATCCTCGGCATGGACGAACTGTCGGAAGAGGACAAGCTGGTCGTGGCCCGCGCCCGGAAGATCCAGCGTTTCCTCAGCCAGCCGTTCGACGTGGCCCAGGTGTTCACCGGCTCTCCGGGCGTGCAGGTGCCGCTCGAGAAGACGATCGCGTCCTTCAAGGCTGTGGTTGCCGGCGAATACGACCACCTTCCCGAAGCTGCCTTCTACATGGTCGGCGACATCGAAGAGGCGGTTGCCAAGGCCGAAAAGATGGCGGCAGCCGCCGCATAAGGAGGGCCCATGGCCAACACGATGCAGTTCGATCTGGTCAGCCCGGAAAAGCGGCTCGCGTCGCTGGTGGCCACCCAGGTCCAGATCCCCGGCGCCGAAGGCGACATGACGGTGATGCCCGACCACGCGCCGGTCATCACCACGCTTCGGCCCGGACTGGTGATTGTCTCGGGTGCCGACGGGTCGACGGCCCAGTTCGCGGTGACCGGTGGCTTTGCCGAGATCAACGCCGAGTCGACCTCGGTGCTGGCGGAGCACGCCTTTGTCGGTGAAGTGGCAAGCCGCACGGCACTCTCCGGCTTTGTCGAAGATGCAAGAAAGCGGGCCGCGGACGCCGAGGGCGAACACAAGGACGTCGCCGAGAAATTCGTCGCCGACCTCGTGCACCTGATGGAAGCGATGGAATAGCGCCCGAACCGGCCCCCGGTTCACGCACAGGAAAAGAGCCCCCGGGGTTGCACCCCCGGGGGTTTTCTTTTTGTCTGGTTACTCTGCGCAACAGGATCCGGATCGCATGCCCGCCATCGCCATCGGCGGGTGGGTCCCGGACAGGAGGACTGATGTCATATCCACTCGCGAGGCCGCCCGGTATCGGGGCGGTCATTCTGGCAAGTTTTGCCGCAATCTGGTTGTCTCTCGTGCCGGCTCTGGCGCAGGACGCCACCGGCGTGCCACCGGCCGACTCAACGGCGACCGCTGCCCAAGAGGCGGATGCCGGCCCGGCCTATCCGCCGGAACTCGACAATGCGTCCATGCCGATCGAGGAGTTTCAGCTTCGGCTGCTGCCGCTGACGGCCGATCAGCTTTCGGCGCTGGCCGAACACTGGCAGGCCGTGGCCCGCGATCAGACCCAGGCTGTGGTCGAAGCGACGATTGCGGCCAAAGGGACCGATGGCGTCGCGGCGCAACCCGATGCGGTCGAAAAGGTCGTCGAGCTGACCACCACAAGGGGCACGTCCTTCGCGCGGCTGAAATCGGTGGTCGACAACCTCGAAAAGAAGGGTGGCGACGAAGCGACCATCGCGGCCCTGCGGGCCTATCGCAGTGCGATCCTCGTCGAGGAAAAGCAGCGCGCGGACTGGAAGACGCTGCTGCGTCAGGCACAGAACTGGGCCCTGTCGAAAGAGGGCGGGCAACGCATGGTGGTACGGACGGGCGTGATCGTCGGGTCCTTCATTGCACTGCTGCTGGTGGCGCGGATCGTGCGCGCCTATGCCAGACGGGCGTTCAACCGGGTTCCGAACCTGTCGCGGCTGCTGCAGGCATTCCTTGCGATGGTGGTCTACTGGATCACGATTGCCGTGGGGCTCATGGTCGTGCTCTCGGCACTCGGGATCGACGTCTCGCCAATGTTCGCGATTGTCGGCGGTGCCTCCTTCATTCTGGCCTTTGCCATGCAGGACACGCTCGGCAACCTCGCCGCCGGATTGATGATCATGTTCAATCGGCCGTTTGACGAAGGCGACTATATCACCGCTGCAGGGACGTCGGGGACGGTGAAGTCGGTGTCGGTCTTTTCCACCACGGTGGCGACGCCGGACAATCAGGTGATCGTTGTCCCCAACAGCAAGGTCTGGGGCGACGTCATCATCAACACCAATGCCTCGACCACCCGTCGGGTCGATATGGTCTTTGGCATCGGCTACGACGATTCGATCGAAGAGGCGCAGGCCGTACTCGAAGACCTCGTGAACGCCCATCCCATGGTGTTGAAGGATCCCGCGCCCGTCATCCGGGTGAACGAACTGGCCGACAGCTCGGTCAACTTCGTCGTCCGGCCCTGGGTTCGGCGCGAGGATTACTTCGCGGTTCTATGGGACCTGACCCGCAGCGTGAAGGAAGCCTTCGACGCCCGCGGCATCTCGATCCCGTTCCCGCAAACCGACATGCACATTCGTGTGCGCGAGGGCGAGGCGGTTCCCGGAGCGATGATGCAGGCGCCGACGGCACCGATAGCTGCGAAGGCGGCCGCGGGATATGCCGCTGGCGACGATGGTGCCGAAGAGGATGGCAACCGCGGGGGGTGATCCCGGTCGGGAAAGCGGCCCCAAAAGCAACCGGGCGCCCGAAGGGGCGCCCGTATGTGTTCGGAATGCGCCCCCGTGGCTCAGTAGGTGCCTTCGTAGATCGCCGCCAGATGGGCATGGTCGAACAGCGAGGACACCGAGGTGCCGTTCCAGATGTTCAGGATCGCCTGCGCGAACATCGGTGCCACCGGAACGATGCGGATGTTGTCGGCCTTCAGCACCGCTTCTGTCGGCTCTATCGAGTCGGTGATGACCAGCGATTTCATCGACGACTTGGTGATCCGCTCGACCGCCGGGCCGCTCAGCACGCCATGGGTGATGTAGGAATGCACTTCCTTGGCGCCGGCCTTCAGCAGCACGTCGGCCGCCTTGCAGAGCGTTCCCGCAGTGTCGCAGATGTCGTCGACAATGATGCAGGTCTCGCCCTTCACGTCGCCGATCACCGTCATCTCGGCCACTTCGCCCGCCCGTTCGCGCCGCTTGTCGACGATGGCCAGCGCACAGCCGATCCGCTGGGCAAGCTCGCGCGCCCGCGCGACGCCGCCGACGTCGGGGCTGACCACGGTCACCTTGTCGAGCTTCTTGCGGAACTCGTGCTTGATATCGAGCGCAAAGACCGGGGCGGCATAGAGGTTATCCACCGGGATATCGAAGAAACCCTGGATCTGCGTGGCGTGCAGATCGAGCGTCAGCACCCGGTCGATGCCGCTTGCCGTGATCATGTTGGCGACCAGCTTGGCGGTGATCGGGGTGCGGGCCTTGGTGCGCCGGTCCTGCCGGGCATAGCCGAAATAGGGGATCACGCCGGTGATCCGCTGGGCCGAAGACCGGCGCAGCGCGTCGGCCATGATCAGCAGCTCCATAAGGTTGTCGTTCGCAGGGTTCGAGGTCGGCTGGATGATGAACATGTCCTCGCCCCGGACGTTCTCGTAGACCTCGACGAATATCTCCTGGTCGTTGAAGCGTTCGACGCGTGCTTCGACAAGACTGACGCTGGTTCCGCGGGCCATCGAAACGCGGCGGGAGATGGCATTGGCCAGCGTCTTGTTGGCGTTGCCAGAGATCAGCTTGGGCTGGATCTGGTGTTGCATTTGGTGGAGCTCCGGGTGGCGGATTCTTGACGGGGATATGACATCTTCGGCCTAGCCTACGGGCGGCAGGATGGAAACCGCGAAGGCTGTCTGCGGCAAAGACTTTCGGTCGCGTGAAGTGGAAAACGAGGTTTCTTTCGCCGCGCGGATCAATCCGGGCGTGCGGCCGTGTCGCCGTCAGCGGGATCCTCGCATTCGGGCCAGATGTCCGGACCCCAGAGGGCGAGCAGGTTCACGCCTTGGTAGATCAGGCAATCGGGTGCCGGAACAGCCGGCGCGAAAGTCCTATGCCATTCAGCCGCGGGCATTGCGGCATAAACCTGTTTGGACGATCCGATCGCGCGTCGCAGCCGCTCTGGCGTCGCATCGAGCACCCCGGGCCGGGTCCGCTCGTGCGGCGTGTCGAGCATCGCCAACACCAGTTCGACCTTCAGTCTGGTGGACCACGGTTCCCAGGCCAGAACCTCGCGCGCCCTTACCGGCGAACGAGATACGATGGGGGCGAAGACGACAACCTCATCGCCGGAGCCAGCGTCGGGAGACAGGGACTGGTTGAGCCCGGCCGCCACCTGAAACACTGCGAGGGCCGCGACGGCAATCGCGCCGCGCCACTGCCGCGAAAGGTCGGCCATTCCAAGCGCCGCGAGAGCAAGGGCGGGTTGCCAGGCCGGCAGGAAATAACGCTCGATCAACACGCTGGTCGAGATGCTCGACACCACCAGCAGCCCTGCATATCCCGCGGCCAGGCCAACGAGGGGACGGCAGAGGTGGCGCAGACCGGGCCTGCGGGCGCCATGGACGATGAAGAAGACCAGCAGGACGGACAGCACGACCTCGATGCCCGAACTCCACAGATCGGGAAGTCGCCTGTGATAGGGCAGGCTCTGAAGCGCGCTGCCCTGCAGCAACGACAGCCACAGTTCCTTGAGGCTTTCCAGACCGAAGGGACGCAAACGATCGGCCCAGTAGTCGCCAATGTTGCCGACGACGTTTCGGCGGCTGACCAGCATGTAGCTCAGAAACGCGATCAGACCCGGAGCGATCAGCGCCCGTTGCCAGACCTGACGGAAGGCGCGGTTCCGGCGAAGCGCGGGGAGTGCATAGGGCGTCAGGGCGACGGCAACAAAGGCAAAGACACCCGCCGTCATTGTGGCCGCCGCGCCGCCAAAGCCGAACGCAAACAACACCCTGTCGCGTCGCAGGTCAGCATGGCGGGCGGGCCGTTCGGCCGTGGCAAAGAGGCCGAAGGCGCCAGCGAGGCCGATCGAGAGAAACAGCATCATCAAGCCGTAGGGACGGGCGTTCTGTCCGCCCCACTGGATCATGACCGGCGAAAAGGCATAGAGAAGGCCGAAGAACAGGGCAGACCGCAGACCCGCGTGAACGGCCAGCGCCGCGGCCAGGATGGCGCAGCCGAGCGCATCGAGCACGGCGGTTGCTAGCCGAAGCTCCAGCAGATCATGCACGTCGAACCGCAGGGCTTTCAGGAACGCGAAATAGGTCGGTGTGTGGCCATGGTCGACCCGCTCCTTCACAAGTCCCGCCCAGTCGCGCGAGATTGCAAACTGGGTATAGGCCTCGTCCAGCCAGACGACGCGACTGTCCAACCCGATCAGACGGGCGGCCAGCGCTGCGGCAAAGGCGAGCAGACCGACAAGCAGCACCTGGCGCATCTGCAGTTTCAGTTCAGCTTCCATCGCAATCGGCAGTCCGTTTCTTGCGCGATCTTCGACGCCACTGGCCCCATGCCGACCAGCCTCACCCAACTTGGTGATACCCGTTCGACCCGGATGCGCAACCCTGACGGCCGATCGACGGCCCACACGCCCGGCGCAAGGACCCGCGACATCGCCGAGCCTCCGCGCGGCAGAAAGCCCTTGTCTCGCCGTCCCGTGCGGGTACCGTCGCGCCAAGCCAAGGAGCCGCCGCATGCCGCATATCGATTATTTCTTCGCCATCATTTCGCCCTTCACCTATCTTGCCGGCACGAGGCTCGAAGAGATCGCGGGCCGCCACGGCGCGACCGTCGCCTACAAGCCCTTCGATCTGATCGGTCTTTCTGCTCTCACCGGTGGCGTGCCGCTGAAGGATCGGCCGCCGGCAAGACAGGAGTATCGCCTGCAGGAACTGCGTCGCGGTGGGCTGAAGGCCGGGATGCCGATCAATCTGCGCCCGGCGCATTTCCCCACCAACATGGCGCCGGCCTCCTATGCGATCATCGCCGCGCAAAAGGCGGGTGGTGGCGATCTGGCGGCGTTGACCCACGGCTTGCTGCGGGCCTGCTGGGCCGAGGAGAAGGACATCGCCGAGGATGCGGTGATCCGCGATTGCCTTGGCGCGGCGGGGTTCGATCCGGGTCTTGCCGACAGCGGGTTGCTGCTGGGGGCAGAGGTCTATGCCTCGAACCTCGAAGAGGCGGTGCGCCGCGGCGTCTTCGGTTCGCCGTTCTATATCACCGACGGAGACGAACGGTTCTGGGGTCACGACCGGCTCGACGATCTGGACGCGCATCTTTCGGGCAAGCTTTAGGCCGGATCAGCCGGCCGCAAGCAGAGCAAGGAATCGGTCGATTTCCGAGTCGGTGGTGTCAAACCCACAGACCAGCCGCGCGGTCAGGGGTTCGTCCTCGGGGCCATCGTCCAGTTCGCCTTCCCACAAGTGATAGTCTGCGCCCGCGGCCAGAAGCTGGCGGTGCAGACCCCGCGGCCAGGCCGCGAAGACGATATTGGCGTCGGCCGGATAGAGCAGCCGGACGTCCGGATGCCGTGACAGCCCCCGGGCGAGCGCAGCACAGGCGGCATTCGCGTCCGCCGCCATCTGCAGCCAGAGCCCGTCTTCCAGATAGGCGACCATCTGGGCGGCGAGGAAGCGGTGCTTCGAGAACAGATGCGCGCCGCGCTTGCGCCGCAGCTCGAACTCCCACGACCGCGCCGGGTCGAACTGAACCGCCGCCTCGACCCCCAGCAACCCGTTCTTGGTGCCGCCAAAGCTGAGCGCGTCGATGCCGGCGCGCCATGTCATGTCTGCCGGCGTGCCGCCCCCTGCCGCCAGTGCATTGGCAAAACGCGAGCCGTCCATGTGGACGGGCAGGTCGAAGCCGTGGGCAAGTTGCGTGATCGCGGCCAGTTCGGCATGCGTATAGATCGTGCCCTTTTCGGTCGCCTGCGTGACGGTGACAGGCCCGCGCTGCGGCCCGTGGACGCCGCGGTTTTCCTCGCCCTCGATCCGGGCACGCAGGCGGTCGGGCCGGATCTTGCCGCCGTCGTGGGGCACCAGTGTCAGCTTGGCGCCGCCGGTGTAAAACTCGGGCGCCGCGCATTCGTCCTGATGAACATGGGCGACGTCGCTGCAAAACACCGTCTGCCAGGGTTGGCACAGCGAGGCGAGCAGCAGCGCATTCGCCGCGGTGCCGGTGGCGACCAGATGCACGGCAGCGTCTGGGGCATCGAATGCCTCGCGGATTAGGGCCGTGGCGCGCGCGGTCAGCGGATCTTCGCCATAGGAGGGGACGTGCCCCTCGTTGGCGTCAGCGAGCGCGGCAAGAACCTTGGGGTGGGCGGGACCGGTGTTGTCAGAGGCAAAGAACATACACCGGCTCTAGCCGCGACGCGGGGGATTGTGAAGGGATCGTACACGCCAAGGTTCGAACCCGCGTCGCTGCAGCCCGGTCGGGGAGGGCGGCGGCACGAAAGACCGAATGCTGGCCCAATGTGCGGTGGGGCCGAGCCGCTTCAGTTCTGTCCCAAGGGCAGCCGCCAGGACTAGCCGTCGATCTGGGATCCCATCGAGGCCAGCGACTGCTGATAGACGGTTGCCGCGTTCCATTCCTTCAGCACTTCGTAGTTGTGCGTGCCGGGCTGGTAGCTCGCGCCCGGGGTCCAGCCCTTTTGGCGCAGGTAATTGGCGGTCGAGGCGAGCGCGTCGGCCTGGTTGTTGAAGTCGACCCGGCCGTCGCCGTTGCCGTCGCGGCCATAGCGCAGTGCGTTGCCGGGCAGGAACTGGGTATGGCCAAGTTCGCCGTGCTTGGCGCCGATCGCGCCCGGGGACATCATGCCGCGGTCGATCATCACCAGCGCGCCGATCAGGTGGGGGCGGAAGAAATCCGGCCGCCGGCAGTCGTAGGCCAGAGTCGCGGTGGCGTTCAGCACGTTCGAGTCGCCCATGTAGTTGCCGAACCCGGTCTCCATTCCGTGGATTGCCAGAACCACGCCCGAGGACACGCCATAGGTGTTTTCAAGCGAGTTGTAGAAGGCGGGATCCTTGGCCTTGCGCTTTCTGGCCTGGGACACGATCACGTCGCAGCCGCGCTTCTGGCAGAACTGGTTGTAGCTGAGCTTGAAGCTTTTCTGACCGCGATCGGCGTTGATGGTGGATTGCGAATAGCTGGTGCCGGCCAGCGCCTGCAACCCGCGCTGGCCGACGCCGGCCTGCGCGGCGGTGGTGGCGAACTGCTGCTTCCACGCGTCGAAGCCGGCGGCCGAGTTGCCGCAATCTGCCGCAAGGCTCGGGCTGGCGAGCCCGATGGCGCAACCGATGGTCATGGCGAACAGACGGCGAAACATTTCTATATCCTCCGGAAAAATCACCGGAAACATACTTCACTCCACCGGAGCCAGAAAGGGACGATTGAATCGTTTCGAAATGAAACGATGCCACAGGCGGCGTCAAAGGCGGGTGGAAGGGGGTGTTGGGGTCCCGAAAAAGAAGAGGCCGAGAACAAGTCTCGGCCCAAGTCCAACAGGGAGGTATGAACAATTGCAACATGCAGTTGCCCATGCGTCAAATCTAGGCAACCGGGCCGGTCAACTCAACTGTTTTGTGCTGCAGATGCAAATGGGCGCCAGCGCTGTGTCAGATTGGCAACGGCGGATTGGCGCGCGGGATCAAACGTCGGGAACCTCGGGCTTGCGGCGCGATTCCATGATTTCTTCGACCACGAAGTCCCGAAAGGCGCCGATCCGGCGGGATTGACGCAGTTCTTCGGGGTAGGCGAGGAAGACCGGGACCTCGGCGCTTTCCACCTCGGGCAGGACACGCACAAGTTGTGGCGCAGTCTCGATCACATAGTTCGGCAGCACGCCGATCCCGAGATGGTTGATGACGCATTGCAGCACCCCGAAGTAGTTATTGACGTTCAGGGTCGAGGTGATGTCGTGGGCCAGCAGCCATTGCACCATGGCAGCCCCGGCCGCGACCTGAGTCGACGAGGTGCCCTGGCAGATCAGCCGATGGCTGCGCATGTCGTCGGCGGCCGTGGGCGTGCCGAACTTGTCGAGATAGACGGGCGACGCGTAGAGCCGCATCCGCACCGTCATCAGGCGCTTGCGAATCAGGTCGGCCTGAGAGGGTTCCTTCATCCGGATCGCAACGTCGGCCTCGCGCATCGGCAGATCGAGGACGCGCTCTTCGAGCATCAGGTCGATGTTGAGGTCGGGATAGCGTTCGTAAAGCTTGGCAAGCCGGGGCGCGAGCCAGAGCGAGCCGAAGCCGTGGGCGGTCGTCACCCGCAGATCGCCGAAGACCTCTTCCTCGCTGTCGCGGATCCGTGCCGAGGCCGCTTCGAGCCGTTTGCTCATGCTGCGGGTCGCATCGAACAGAAGCTCGCCCTGTTCGGTCAGAATCAGGCCGCGGGCGTGGCGGTGAAACAGCGTGGTGTTGAGGCTTTCCTCGAGCGCGCGGATCTGGCGCGAGACCGCAGACTGGGACAGATGCAGGGAGTCGCCGGCATGGGTCAGGCTGCCCGCCGACGCCACCGCGTGGAATATTCTCAGTTTGTCCCAGTCCATCCGGTATTCCCAGTTCAAAGCGCTTTAGCCAGTCGCGGGGAGGTACATGCCACGGCCTGAAGCGGGTTCCTATCGGTATCGTCCGAAAAATCGGAATTGTGGCGCGATGACGCCGGGTTTTGTCGCTTAGAGGTCCGAAACGGGAACGCTGGAGCGCCACGCCAGGCGCTGGCATCCGGATCCCGATCTCTTCCTACGTGATTTCACTGTCACTTGATCTTCATATATGATGGAAAAACTCGCAGAGTCGCGCTGTTTCACGTTCGGGCAGGGAGATATTTTCGATGCGTGACCGTCACGCCGGCCGTCATGTCGCCCGCGACATTACCTACGCGACCAGCGTGCGGTCGCGGGGCGGCCGGGCCATCGTGCGCGTGCTCGAGAATGCGACCGGGCGGATCTCGCTGATCCGGCGCGCCGAGGGTTACGAGAGCGAGGTCGCCGCGGGCAAGGATTTCTGGGGCGTGATGGTGGCGCGCTATGGGCTCAGCCTCGACGTCGTCGGTGGCAGTATCGACAACATCCCGACCGAAGGGCCGTTGGTGATGATTGCCAACCACCCCTATGGCATCCTCGACGGGTTGATGATGGGCCATGTGCTGAGTGCCGTGCGCGGCGATTTCCGCATTCTCGCCAACAGCGTGTTCCGCCGGGCCGAGGACCTGAACCGGGTCATCCTGCCGATTTCCTTCGACGAATCGAAGGAGGCGATGCGCGAGAATCTGGCCACCCGCAAGGAGGCGCTGCGCTATCTGTCTGCTGGCGGCGCGATAGGGGTCTTTCCCGGCGGCACCGTTTCGACCTCGGCGCGTCCGCTGTCGCCGCCGATGGACCCGGGCTGGCGGAGTTTTACCGCCAAGATGGTCGCGAAGTCGGTCGCCACGGTCGTTCCGATGTTCTTTGTCGGCCACAACAGCCGGTTGTTCCAGTTCGCCAGCCATCTGCATTCGACCCTGCGGCTGGCGCTGTTGATCAACGAATTCCGGCAGCGGGTGGACGAACCGGTGCGCGTGGTGATCGGCGAGCCGATTGACCGCGACAAGCTGGCCGCGCGCGCGGGCGATGCCCGGGCGATGATGGACTTCCTGCGGGCCGAGACATATGCGCTGTCCCCAAGACCTCTGAAGTCGCTCGATTACGGCTTCGAGTTCGAGGACAGGAAACGGGACGCAAAGGGGCACCGGATTTACTGATGTCGGTGGGAATCTTCGATAGCGGGCTGGGCGGCCTGACGGTGCTGGACGCCGTAACCAAACGCCTGCCCGAGGTGCCGTTCGTCTATTTCGGCGACAATGCCCATACGCCCTATGGGGTGCGGACCTCGGACGACATCTTCGGTCTGACCACGCGGTCGGTCGAGCGGATGTGGGAGGAAGGCTGCGATCTGGTGATCCTCGCCTGCAACACGGCAAGTGCCGCGGCGCTGCGTCGGATGCAGGAAAGCTGGGTGCCCCACGACAAGCGGGTGCTCGGGGTCTTCGTGCCGCTGATCGAGGCGCTGACCGAGCGGCAGTGGGGCGACAACTCCCCGCCGCGCGAGGTTGCGGTCAAGCATGTGGCGCTGTTTGCCACGCCGACAACCGTGGCGAGCCGCGCGTTCCAGCGCGAGTTGGCGTTTCGCGCCATCGGTGTCGATGTCGAGGCGCAGGCCTGCGGCGGCGTTGTCGATGCGATCGAGGAAGGCGACATGATCCTCGCCGAGGCGCTGGTGCGGTCGCATGTCGAGGCGCTGAAGCGCAAGATGCCCTCGCCCGAGGCGGCGATCCTTGGCTGCACCCATTATCCGCTGATGGAAGAGGTGTTTCAGGAAGCACTGGGGCCAGAGGTCGCGGTCTATTCCCAAGCCCGGCTGGTGGCCGACAGCCTGTCGGATTATCTGACACGCCACCCCGCCATGATCGGGACGGGCACCCGGCCCGCGTTCCTGACCACAGGCAATCCGCGCAAGGTCTCGGACCGGGCGACCCAGTTCCTGCGCCGACGGATCGAGTTTACCGCGGCCTGAGGGGCTTTCAGGGCGACCGTCCGTGAAGTCGCGGCACACCACCATCCGTTGACCCTGTCGGCGGTTGGCATTAGCCCATGCTAAACCTCGTCAACGGACTGATCCATGACCCATTCGATCGCAATTCTCGGTGCCTCGGGCTATACCGGGGCCGAACTGATCCGCCTGATCGCCACCCACCCGGGCATCGAGGTGCGGGCGCTGTCTGCGGACCGAAAGGCGGGAATGGCGATGGCCGAGGTGTTCCCGCATCTGCGGCATCTCGATCTTCCGGAACTGGTGCGGATCGAGGACATCAATTTCGACGGCATCGATCTGTGTTTCTGCGCCTTGCCCCATGCCACCAGCCAGGCGGTGATCTCCGAGTTGCCCGAGGATCTGAAGATCGTCGATCTGAGCGCCGATTTCCGGCTGCGCGACCCCAAGGTCTATGAAATCTGGTACGGCAAGCCGCATGCGGCGCCCGAGCTGCAAAAGCAGGCGGTCTATGGGCTGACCGAGTTCTACCGCGACGAAATCCGCGGCGCCCGGCTGGTCGCCGGAACCGGGTGCAACGCGGCCACAGGTCAGTTTTCGCTGATCCCGCTGATCCGGGCGGGCGTGATCGGGCTCGACGATATCATCATCGACATGAAATGCGGGGTATCGGGGGCGGGCCGGTCGTTGAAGGAAAACCTGCTGCATGCCGAGTTGTCGGAGGGCTGGTACGCCTATGGCACCGGCGGCAGCCACCGGCACCTCGGCGAGTTCGACCAGGAGTTCTCGAAGGCGGCCGGGCGCGACGTTCGGGTGCAGTTCACGCCGCATCTGGTGCCCGGAAACCGCGGCATCTTTTCGTCGAGCTACCTCAGCGGCGATGCACGCGAGATCCACGATGTGCTGGTCGCGGCCTATGCCGACGAGCCCTTCATCGAAGTGCTGCCGGTTGGTGCCGTGCCGCAGACCAAGCATGTGCGCGGATCGAACTTCGTTCATGTCGGCGTGGTGGAAGAACGCGCCTCGCGTCGGGCGACCGTTTATGCCGTTCTCGATAATTTGACCAAGGGGTCTTCGGGTCAGGCGCTGCAGAATGCCAATCTGATGCTAGGAGAACCCGAGACGACGGGTCTGATGCTGGCGCCGCTGTATCCGTGATGTTACATTTGGCTTTGTGAATGTTTCTCGGAGCGGTGGCGAGGGGGGAAAGACGACGATGGCCGGAATGAAGGGACTTAAGAAGCGGCGGCGGGTACAGATCATCGTGCTGGCCTTCGTGGCGCTGGCGGGCAGCACGGCCCTGATCGGTTATGCAATGCGCGACGGGATCAACTATTTCCGCGCGCCCTCGGCCGTGGTTCAGGATCCGCCCTCACCGAACGAGACGTTCCGGATCGGCGGGTTGGTCGAGGACGGCAGTATCGTGCGCGGTCAGGGCAAGTCTGTGACATTCGTTGTCACCGACGGCGGCGCCTCGGTTCCCGTCAGCTATACCGGCGTGCTGCCTGACCTGTTCGGCGAAGGCCAGGGCATGGTCGGGACCGGCCATCTGGTCGACGGGACGTTCATCGCGACCCAGATTCTCGCCAAGCACGACGAGACCTATATGCCCAAGGAAGTCATGGATGCGCTGAAGGAACAGGGTGTCTATCGCGATCCGGCCGAGACGGGCGGCTCCTGACTCGGACCTCTGTTCTTTGGCGCACCGATCCTGCGCCCTGATGCGAGTTTTGTGCAAGTGTGCCCAGGTCTATCTTGGGATCATGTCAACACAGGAGCGCGACAATGAGCTGGAACCCCGCCCTTGATCCCGAAATCCCGGTCGGCGACGCTGTCGATGCGATCGAGACCCTGATTGTTCCCCGGGCCCGCGACCTTGGCGGGTTCGAGGTACGGCGTGCGCTGCCGGCACCGAAACGCCAGATGGTCGGCCCCTTCATCTTCTTTGACCAGATGGGTCCGGCAGAGTTTCTGACCGGGCAGGGGCTCGACGTGCGGCCGCACCCGCATGTGGGCCTCGCGACCGTGAGCTATCTTTACAGCGGACGGATGCATCACCGCGACAGCCTGGGGGTCGATCAGTGGATCGAGCCCGGCGCCGTCAACCTGATGACCGCCGGCCATGGCGTGACCCATTCCGAACGCACCGACGGCGAGATGCGCACCCGGCCCTCGGGCCTGTTCGGGATCCAGACGTGGCTCGCGCTGCCCGAGGAAGCCGAGGACAAGCCCGCGGATTTCGTCCATGTCGGCAAGGCCGAATTGCCGCTGCTGGAAGGCGAGGGCAAGGAGGTGCGGCTGATTCTGGGCGATGCCTGGGGCGAGCGGGCGCCGGTCCCGACCAGTTCCGAGATGTTCTATGCCGATGCGGTGCTGCAGCCCGGTGCGTCGATCCCGCTGCCCGACAATCACGAGGATCGCGGCGTCTATGTGGTGTCGGGCGAGGTCGCGGTCGCGGGCGAGACCCATGCCGCCGGCCGGATGATGGTGTTCCGCCCAGGCGACCGTGTGTCGCTGAAGGCGGGGCCACAGGGCGCGCGGCTGATGCTGCTTGGCGGCGCGACGATGGGTGGGCCGCGCTATATCTGGTGGAATTTTGTCGCCTCTTCGAAGGAACGTATCGAGGCCGCCAAGGAAGCCTGGCGGGCTGGCGACTGGGAGCATGGGCGCTTTCAGCTTCCGCCGGGCGACAACGCGGAGTTCATTCCGCTTCCCGACCGCTGAGACCACTGGCCGGGACCATCCCGGCCAGGCGGCATCTGAGAGCCATCCATTCTGACAGGGATAGGGCGCGCCGGGGATGGTGCGCTCGCTGCTGTCCTTGCTGCCAGGGCTGTCGTTCGGCTGTTCAATCGGGCTGCGCAGGCACGTTCGCCAAGCGCTGCCCGCTGCCCGGGGCGCGCGCCCTGCTTTACCTTCCTTAAACCATTTCGCGGAGCCTTCCGGACGGGATTTTGACCGGAGGATTGGCTCCATGAAGGACATTCAAACGATCGCGCGCGAGATCATTGCGCGCGAGGGCGGCTATGTGAACGACCCCGACGACCCCGGGGGGGCGACCAAATACGGGGTGACGCTGGAGACGCTGCGGCGTCTCGGCGTGGATCTGGACGGCGACGGAAAGATCACCGCCGAGGATGTGAAGCGGCTGGACCGCGGGCGGGCCGAAAAGATCTTTGTCGACCATTATTTCCGGGCGCCGCGGATCGACGCCCTGCCAGAGCCGCTGCAACCGAGCGTTTTTGACATGTATGTCAACGCCGGCACCAATGCGGTGAAGGTGCTGCAGCGGTTGCTGGGCCAGATGGGCGAGGCGGTTGCGGTCGACGGGGTGATCGGGCCGCAGACGGTGGCCGCCGTTGCCCGTGTCGCGGGCCGCGCGCCGGATCTTCTGGCCGATGCCTACGGGATCGAGCGCCGAAATTACTACTACGCGCTGGCCGACCGGCGCCCGGCCAGCCGCAAGTACGCCCGTCGCCGCGATGGCGGCAAGGGCGGCTGGATCGTTCGGGCGGAGGAGTTCATTTCGCCGCGGTTTCACCTGACGGAGGCCCAGCATCGGGCCCGGGTGGCGGCATGGGCGTGATCGGTCAGATCGTCTCGACCCTGTTCGGCCCGGGGCGAAATGCTGTGGTCGAAGCGGTGGAGGTGTTTCGCGAGAACACCGAAAAGGGCGCCGAGCGCGACCATGCAAGGGCGGCGGCGGCGCTGACCCAGTTCTCGGCCGAATTCGCCGGATCGCGTCCATCGGCCTTTGACCGCCTCATTGACGGGCTGAACCGGATCCCGCGGCCGGCAATGGCGCTTGGCACACTGGCGCTGTTTGTCGCGGCGATGGTCGATCCGATCTGGTTCGCCTCGCGGATGCAGGGCATCGCGCTGGTGCCCGAACCGATGTGGTGGCTGCTGGGGGCGATCGTCGGGTTCTATTTCGGCGCGCGCCACCAGGCCAAGGGGCAGGAGTTCCAGCGCTCGATTGCGACAACGCTTGCCCGCGCCGGCGAGGTGACCGAGGGGATCGCCGCGCTGCAGGCGCTGGAAAGCGGATCGGGCGGGCGGCCCGATGCCGCAGCGGTCGCCGAGGCCGATGGGACCAGCCGCTCTGCCCGGCCCGAGGCCCCCGGGATCGGTGACAATCCGGCGCTGGTCGAATGGAGGCAGGCGCGTGCCTGAGAATTTCTGGCTCACCCTCGTCTCGGAGCACGGGCCCTGGGTGGTCCTGACCTTCTATCTGCTGTTCCGGGACCATCAGAAGGACGAGGCGACCCGGATCATCCTGAACCGCAATACCGAGATCATCGTCGAGATCACCACGATGATCCGCGAACGCCTGCCGCGCGACCGCGCCTGGGGCGGGGGAGAGAGACGATTTTGAGACAGGCATTGACCATCCATGTCGTGGTTCTGGCCGCGATGCACAGCGCCTTTCTGGTTCAGGGATATGACGGGGCTGCCGGGATCCTCTATGGCGCGCTGACCATCATGGGCGTGATGATTGCGGCGACCTTTCTTTGGCTCTGGGCCATGAAGATGTCACCCTTGGCGCTGGGGCTGGCGTTCGCCTGGGCGGGGGCGGCGATGGTGGCGGGCTGGTGGTGGCTGTTCAGCCTGCTCGACGCCCCCGAACGGATGCTGCGCAGCGAGGCGCTGCTGGTGCTGGCGGCCCTGTTGATGACGGGAGCCGTGTTGCACATGCAGGTGCTCGGCGGGACCTTCGGCTTTCGCGGCCGCGCTTATCTGGCGCCGGTGGTGGCCGCGGTGATCGTCTCGGCGCTTGTGCTGGCGCTGGTCGGGTGAGGCGGGGGATGGGACTTTCGTGTGCGGCCGCTCTGGTCCGGTGGCTGCTGGCGCAGGCACCGGCGCTGCGCCGGGGCTGGCGTGGTCTGCTGCTCGGGCGTGAATTCGCCCGCAGCCTCGAACGCCATCGCGAGGCGGCAGATTGCCTCGACCGGACGCTGAAGGAGATGCTGGGGCGCTGAGCCGCCGCCCCGGCGCGCCGGGGCGGCGCCACGGGCTCGCAGCTTCGTGAGCCCGCGACCTTTCGGCCCCGTTGCCCGCGAACGGGGGCTGCAGTAGTGTCCGGGCATGATCGCAGAACTCGGCCATTTCGCCCTTATCCTCGCCGGGCTTGTCGCCCTCGTGCAGATGATCGTGCCGTTGATCGGTGCGCACCGGCTATGGCCGGGGTGGATGGCCGTGGCGGTGCCGGCGGCGATCCTGCAGTTTGCCCTCGTCGCAACGGCCTTCGGGGCGCTGACCTATTCCTTCGTGACCTCGGACTTTTCGCTGCGGCTCGTGGTGCTGAATTCGCACACGGCAAAGCCCATGCTTTACAAGGTGGCAGGGGTCTGGGGAAACCACGAAGGCTCGATGTTGCTGTGGGTACTGATCCTGTCGATGTTCGGCGCGGCGGCGGCGGCCTTCGGGCGGAACCTGCGGCCCTCGTTCAAGGCGCGGGTGCTGGCGGTGCAGGCCTCGATCGGGGTCGCGTTCTATGGCTTCATCCTGTTCACCTCGAACCCGTTCTGGCGACTGGCGACGCCGCCGATGAACGGCGAGGATCTGAACCCGCTGCTGCAGGACCCCGGGCTCGCCTTTCACCCTCCCTTCCTCTACCTCGGCTATGTCGGGCTTTCGATGGCCTTCTCCTTTGCCATGGCGGCGCTGATCGAGGGCCGCGTCGACGCCGCCTGGGGCCGTTGGGTGCGACCCTGGACGCTGGCTGCCTGGGTCTTCCTGACCATCGGTATCGCGCTTGGCTCCTGGTGGGCCTATTACGAGCTGGGCTGGGGCGGCTTCTGGTTCTGGGATCCGGTCGAGAATGCCTCGTTCATGCCCTGGCTGCTGGCAACCGCGCTGGTCCATTCGGCGGTCGTGGTGGAAAAGCGCGAGGCGCTGAAAAGCTGGACCATCCTTCTGGCAATCATGGGCTTCGGGTTTTCCTGGATCGGCACGTTCCTGGTGCGCTCGGGTGTCATCACCTCGGTGCATGCCTTTGCCAACGATCCCGAGCGCGGGATCTATATCCTCGCGATGCTGGCGGTCTTCATGGGCGGCGCACTGACGCTGTTTGCGGCGCGTTCGGGCGCGATGCAGGCTAAGGGCATTTTCGGGATTGTCAGCCGCGAAAGCGCGCTCGTCGTCAACAACATCCTGCTGGCCGTCTCGGCCTTTGTCGTCTTCTTCGGCACGGTCTGGCCGCTGGCCGCCGAGATCTTCTTTGGCCGCAAGCTGAGCGTTGGTGCGCCTTATTTCGACGCGGCCTTTACCCCCTTCATGGTGGCGCTGGCGGCAATCCTGCCGATCGGGGCCATGCTGCCCTGGAAACGGGGCAGTATCGCGCGCACCATGCAGCCGCTTTGGGGCGTGCTGGCGCTGAGCATGTCGGGCGGCGCGCTGGTCTGGGTGTTGCAGACCGGCGGCTCGATGCTGGCGCCTATGGGCTTTATCCTCGCGACCTGGGTGATTGGCGGTTCGCTGGTCGACCTCTGGTCGCGCACCGGTCGCAGCGGCGGGGCGGCCAGCCGGATCAGACGGCTGCGCAACCTGCCGGGCGCCGACTGGGGCAAGGCGATTGCGCATTCGGGTCTGGCGGTCGCCGTGATCGGGATCGCGGCAATGACATCCTGGCAGACCGAGGACATTCGTGTCGTTCAGGTGGGTGAGCGGTTTTCTCATGCCGGTTACGAGATCGAGCTGCAGGATGTGAATCAGGTGCAGGGGCCGAACTATTCCTCGACCATGGCCACCATGGCGGTCTATCGCGACGGTCGCGAGATCGCCTTGATGCACCCCGAGAAGCGGGTCTATCCGGTGGCACAGATGCCGACGACCGAGGCGGCAATCGACAACGGCATCTTCCGCGACATCTATCTGGTGATCGGCGATCCGCAGGATGGCGGCGGCTGGGCTGTCAGGACCTATATCAAGCCGCTGGCGAACTGGATCTGGTCGGGATGTATCATCATGGCGATTGGCGGTCTGTTCTCGTTGTCTGACCGGCGCTATCGCGTCGCGGCAGGCGCACGGCGGCAACGCACGGCGCCCTCGGCCGGGGTGCCCGCAGAATGAAACGCGCACTGGTCATTTTGATGCTGCTGGCGTCGGTTCTGGCCGCGCCGGTGCTGGCTGTCACGCCCTCCGAGATGCTGAGCGATCCGGCGCTGGAGGCGCGGGCGCGCGACATCTCGAAGGGGCTGCGCTGTCTGGTCTGCCGCAACGAGAACATCGACGAAAGCAATGCCGATCTGGCGGCCGACCTGCGGGTGCTGGTGCGCGAACGCCTTGTCGCCGGCGACAGCGATGAGGCGGTGGTCGGCTATATCGTCGGGCGCTATGGCGAATACGTGCTGCTGAAGCCGACGGCGACCGGGGCAAACCTGGCACTGTGGCTGGCGGGGCCTGCGATGCTGATCCTCGGCGGGCTGATCGGATGGCGGTTCGTGCGGTCGCGCCGCAACGCATCGGCCGAGTCGGAACGTGCGCTGAGCCCTGAGGAAGAGGTTCAGTTGAAGGAAATCCTCGACCGGTAGCCCTCAGGCTGACTGGGCGGTCCTCTCGGGTCGCAGGGCAGATCGGGTCGGGGAGAATGCGCCCGCCAATGACGTTCCGTCGCGATTGCGCCGACTTCCCTCTGGCGGGGCGCAGACTATGCTGGCGGCGCGTCAACGGGGGGATCTGCAGGATGCACTACGAGACCATCGGCTACGAGGTGCGGGAGGGCGTGGCGATTGTCACCCTGAATCGTCCGGCGGTGAAGAACGCGCTCAACACCCAGATGCGGGCCGAGATCACCCATGCGGTGCAGCGCGCCGGGACCGAGGCGCGCGTCGCGGTGTTGACCGGGGCGGGCAATGCGTTCTGCTCGGGGCAGGATCTGGGCGACCGCGCGAATGTCGCGAACATCGACCTCGAACGCACGCTGCGCGACGAATACCTGCCGATGATCCGGATGATCGTCGACAGTCCGGTGCCGACCATCGCCGCCGTCAATGGCGCCGCGGCCGGTGCGGGTGCGAACCTCGCGCTGGCCTGCGACGTGGTGATCGCGACCGAAAGTGCCGTGTTCCTGCAGGCCTTTGCACGCATCGGGCTGATCCCCGACGCCGGGGGCAGCCATTTCCTGCCGCGCCAGATCGGGCTTGCCCGGGCGATGGGGGCGGCATTGTTCGCCGAACCGGTTCCGGCGCGCAAGGCCGAGGCCTGGGGGATGATCTGGGAGGCGGTGGCAGACGCCGATTTCGCCGCGCAGTGGTGGCACCGGGCGCTGCATCTGGCAAAGGGGCCGACGCGCGCCTATGCGGCCGCGCGCGAGGCGCTGCGGGCGAGCTCGCAAACCGATCTGCAGACCCAGATGGAGCTTGAGGCGCAGCTGCAGGGGCGCTGTGGCCTGACGCGGGACTTCAAGGAAGGAGTGGTCGCCTTTCTGGAAAAGCGGCCGGCACATTTCGAAGGGCGCTGAATCACGCGCGTATTTTCGAAGTCGGGCCGGGGCCCGGCACAGGATGGCGCAGGCTAGGGCAGGGCATCTCCCGCCCCCTTCGACAGGGCTTGCGCCCTTGCTGCGGCGTTGGGCAGGGCGGGCACCCCTTGCGGGGCGCCCGCGCGCGATGGCTCAGAGCACGTTCTCCAGACGGAAATGCGGCGCGCCATCCGAGGTTTGCTGTGGCGAGACGCCGGTCGTGTCGATCGTCGCGTTGACCCGCCGCCGCAGCGACGAGAAGCTTTCGAACTTGACCACATCGACCGGCTCGTCGAACTGCACGGTGATGCGATAGTGGCTGCCGCCGTTCATCTGCGCGATCCCGAGGACCTCGCCGGTGAAGGGCTGGCCGAGGTAGCGCCCGGCGATCCGGTCGCCGGTCTGCACCGGCGGCAGCGGCCGGTTGGGCCGGGCGGTCGGTTCGGGCAGGGCAGGCCGGTCGGCTGCGGCGCGCAGCGTGTTCCAATCGCGATAGCCGAGTTGCCGCGCCAGAACCTCGAGGCTGCGGCTGTGGCTCATGGCTGAACCCGCCTCGGTCAGCGTTTCGCGCAGGCGGCGCGCCTGCGCCTTCAGCGTCTCGACCGAGGGCAGTGCGGGGGTATCGTTCGGTGTCATCCTGTCAGTCCAATGTCGACAAGGGCGTTCGGCGGGGGCTCGCGTTGCCATCCTGCCGGGGTCGACCTGGGGCTGGATGATCGTTCTACCTCGGGACTTCACCTTGCGCCTGTGGCGTGCGAGCGGCCGGCGTCCCTGACCGTGGCCAAAGATCGGGGATCGGCACGGGGATTTCAAGGGGCGGCTGGATCGGGGCGTTGCACCGTGGCGGCGCAACGACTGCACGTCGCGCCGTCAGCTCAGTTCCGCAGCACGAAGCAGCCGACGCCCGACTTGCGCAGTTTCCAGCAGATCCCGTCGGCCGCCTTCCGGGTCCCGGCACCGATCTGGGCGATGTACTGCCGGCTGGAGCGGGCGGGCAAGGTCATGCGGACATAGCTGACCTTCTGGCCGCGCAGCACCGGGTGGGCACGACTGAGTGCGGCATATTTCTGCTCGACGCCGGCCCGGCTGGGATTGGCGGCCACGATCACACCCCAGGCGCCCAGCCGGACCGGGCTGTGGTATTCGCGAATGCTGCGGGTGCCGGCGAGGGTCACGCAGGCGTCCTGAAACGGGCGCGCCTTGTCGAGCCTCAGATCGATGCCCTTGGGCGGCTCGTCGCGCCAGGCCTCGCCCGAGAACCCAGTGATCGAGCGCACGTAGTCGCGGGTTTCGGGCGGCAGGCTGCGGCGGCTCCGGACAAAATCGTCGACCCGCGCCTCGCCCGCGTTATAGGCCGCCGCCGCAAGCCCGAGGTTGCCATAGAAATCGCGCAATTCGGCAAGGTAGTGGGCCGAGGCGCGCAGGGCCTTGGCCGGGTTGAACGGATCGTCCAGCCCGCGCAGCTGCGCCGTATAGGGCATGAACTGGGCGATGCCCTGGGCGCCGACCGGGCTGATCGCGGCGGGGTCATAGAGGCTTTCTTTCCACAGCAGCCGGGCGAAGAAATGCACGTCGAGCCCGGCCTCGGTCGCGGTCTCCTCGATGGTGCGGCAGACGTCGGGGATATAATTGGCCTGCGAGATGCAGTGGCTGCCGTCGGCCGTGCACCGAACCCCTGTGCGGCTGGCCAGCGACGGCCGCGGCCGGGGATGCGGGGTCGCTTCGGTCGCGGTTGCGACAACGATCTCGATATCGGGATCGATGCGGAATTCCGCTGTCTCCGAATCTGCGGGAGCTTCTGGCGTCGTATCGGCCGTGGCTTCGGGGGCGGCATCCGCGGCGCCCGGCGTGGCGCTGTCCTGCAGCGGCGTCTCCGTGGTCTGTCCCGGCAGATCGGCTGTCGCGGCGGCGGGCGATGGTGGGGCGGAGCCGAGCGCTTTAGCGGGCAGCGAGTCCGGTCGGGCAGGGGCTGCGGCGGTCGGATCGGAACTGACAGCATATCGGGGTGCCGCCGCCGGCAGCGCTGCGGACGGATCCTCGGCAGCCGGGGCCGCGCCGGCCACAAGGCAGAACACGGCCGCTGCGGCCATGCGCCCCAATCCGGTCCGGAACTGTGCCAGCGGCATCGTGTCGTCGCCTCTTGCCCTCGTCGCTTCGTTCGTACCCGGGCGCGTGCCGCGCGACAAGCGCCGCCTTCGGGTCCGGCTGCCCCGCACCGGAATGGCGGTGCAAAGCCACGAAAAAACGGCGCCCATCGGGCGCCGCCTGGCAGATCGTTGCGCGCGCGGGGCCTTGCCCCGCACGACATGCGCCTCAGCGCTTTTCGATATCGACGTAGTCGCGGAAGGGCTCGCCGATATAAAGCTGACGCGGGCGGCCGATCTTGTGCTCTGGATCTGCCAGCTGTTCCTTCCACTGCGAGATCCAGCCCACGGTCCGCGCCAGCGCGAAGATCGGGGTGAACATCGAGGTCGGGAAGCCAAGCGCATCGAGGATGATGCCGGAGTAGAAATCGACGTTGGGATAGAGCTTCTTCTCGGCGAAGTAGGGATCTTCCAGCGCCAGCTTTTCCAGTTCCTTGGCGGTCTGCAGCACCGGGTTGTCGTGCACGCCGAGCAGGTCCAGCACTTCGTCGGCGGATTGCTTCATCACCTTCGCGCGCGGATCGAAGTTCTTGTAGACCCGATGGCCAAAGCCCATCAGGCGGAACGGATCGTTCTTGTCCTTCGCCCGGGCGATGAACTCGGGGATCCGGTCGGGGGTGCCGATCTCGCGCAGCATCTCGAGGCAGGCCTGGTTGGCGCCGCCGTGGGCCGGGCCCCAGAGGCAGGCGATGCCGGCCGCGATGCAGGCAAAGGGGTTCGCGCCCGAGGACGAGGCCAGACGCACCGTCGATGTCGAGGCGTTCTGTTCGTGATCGGCGTGCAGCGTGAAGATCCGGTCCATCGCGCGCGCGATGATCGGGTCGACCTCGTAGGGTTCGGCCGGCACCGAGAAGCACATGTGGATGAAGTTCGCCGCGAAGGACAGGTCGTTGCGCGGATAGACGAAGGGCTGGCCGATCGAATACTTGTAGGCCCAGGCCGCGATCGTCGGCATCTTGGCGATCAGCCGGTGCGAGGCAATCTCGCGGTGGCGCACGTCCGTGATGTCGGTCGAGTCGTGATAGAACGCCGACATGGCACCGACGACGCCGACCATGGTCGCCATCGGGTGAGAGTCACGCCGGAACCCGCGGAAGAAATACTGCATTTGCTCGTGCAGCATGGTGTGGCGGGTGATCGTGCTTTCGAACCATTCGAGCTGATCGGCGGTCGGCAGTTCGCCGTAGAGCAGCAGGTAGCAGACCTCGAGGAAATGCGACTTCTCGGCCAGCTGGTCGATCGGATAGCCGCGGTGCAGCAACTCGCCCTTGTCGCCGTCGATGAACGTGATCGTCGACTGGCAGGAGGCGGTCGAGGTGTATCCGGGGTCGTAGGTAAAGACGTTGGCCTGGCCATAGAGCTTGCGGATATCGACCACGTCGGGTCCGGCCGTGGGAGAAAGAATCGGCAAATCGATCGTCTTGTCGTCAAGCGTGATCGTCGCTTTCTTGGGCGAATCTGACATGGGCATCCCTTTCTGACTTATTCCCTGAGGTCCGGCAGGGCCGAACCGGAAAACAGCTGTAACTTGCGGGCCGGCGGGGTCAGTCCCCGTTTCGCCCCGCGGCGTCCCTTACTCGGTCGATGGTCTCCTCGCGACCGATCACGAGCATCATGTCGAAAATGCTCGGCGTAACACTACGCCCGGCAAGCGCCGCGCGCAGCGGCGGTGCGATCTTGCCAAGCTTGATATTCTCCCCTTCGGCGAAGTTGGAGATTGCCATCTCCAGCCCTTCGCGCGTCCAGCTAGCACTTCGCAGGTGCGGCGTCAATTCTGTCAGTATACCACGGGATACTGGATCGAGGGCCTTGGCTGCCTTCTCGTCCGGCTCGAATGGGCGCTGTCCCAAGGCAAAGTGTGCATTTTCAAGAAGTTCTCCGAATGTCTTCGCGCGTTCCTTCAGGCAGTACATGGCCGACGACAGAAGGTCGGCCTGAGTATCTGTCAGGGGTGCGGCATCTGTGGCCGAAAGATACGCCACAATCTCGCCCATCAGATCTGCATCCTCCGCCGCGGCGATGTGCTGACCACACAGATTCTCCAGCTTCTTGAAATCGAAACGTGCCGCCGATTTGTTAATTCCGTCAAGATCGAACCATTCAAGTGCCTGCGCGTCGCTGAAAAATTCGGCATCGCCGTGGCTCCAGCCAAGCCGCGCCAGATAGTTGCGCATGGCGGCGGCGGGATAGCCCATCTTCTGGTACTCATCGACCCCGGTCGCGCCGTGGCGTTTCGACAACTTCTTGCCATCAGGGCCAAGGATCAGCGGGATATGGGCATAGACCGGCAGCGGCCAGTCCATCGCCTTGTAGATCAGCGACTGGCGGGCGGCATTTGCCAGATGGTCGTCGCCGCGGATCACGTGGGTCACCCCCATGTCGACGTCGTCGACCACAACCGCCAGCATGTAGGTCGGCGTGCCGTCCGAGCGCAGCAGGATCATGTCGTCAAGATCGGCATTCTTCCAGCGCACGCTGCCCTGCACCGCGTCGTCGATCACGGTCTCGCCCTCGCGCGGGGCACGGATGCGGATCACATAGGGCAGATCGGGGTGGCTGGCGGGATCGGCGTCGCGCCAGGGGCTTTGGAAGTTGGTGTTGCGGCCTTCGGCGCGGGCCGCTTCGCGAAAAGCCGTGATTTCCTCGGGCGTTGAAAAGCACTTGTAGGCCGCGCCGCGGGCCAGAAGCGCGTGGGCAACCTCGGCGTGGCGGGCGGCGCGTTCGAACTGGCTGACCGCGTCGCCGTCCCAGTCGAGCCCAAGCCAGCGCATGCCCTTCAGGATCGCCTCCGTCGCCTCGGGGGTCGACCGTTCGCGGTCGGTATCCTCGATCCTGAGCAGGAACTTGCCGCCACGGCCGCGGGCATAGAGCCAGTTGAACAAGGCCGTGCGGGCGGTGCCGATGTGCATGAAGCCGGTTGGCGAGGGGGCGATACGGGTGACGACGGGGGTCGCGTCGGGCATGGATCCTTGGGCCTTTCGAAGTCTTGCGGCAGTGACTGGAGGGGGCAGAGAGCGGCTCTGCCGGCCCCGGTCAGCCGGCCTGTCTGCGCCGGTATAGAGAAGCCTCCGCGCGATGGGAACCGGGGATGGAACGGTGGCAAGCCCGCCCCCGTCGCCAGCCGGCGCCGGGATCATATAATGCGCTGTTCCAGTTCCGACGGATCTGCGACAGAGACCTGCCAGAACGCCGCAGCCCCGTCCGGAAAGGTCGCCAGCAGCCGGTCCATATCGGATTGCCGAAGGTGCCGACGCAGCGCCCAGGCCACATCCTCGATGGCGGTCGCCGGTGTCAGGTTGTGGTGGGGCCGGATCTGGCGGACCTCCAGCGCCAACGCCTCGCGCGGGCCGAAGGGAAGCGGCGCCTCGGACGGGGTCCAATGGGCAAGGAAAATCGCGCGCAGCACGCAAGGCAGATGATCGGCGAAGCGCAGCCCCTGTTCGGCGGTCAACCGGCGCCGGAACACCTGAAACACCGCATCGACCGCGGTATATGTCATGTTGTCCGAGGTCAGGTTCATCCGCTCCTTCGCGTCGTCGAGAAAGGCGCGGAACTCCTTGCTGGCGTGGCGATAGGTCCAGGGCATCGGCATTCCCGGGCACTCCCAGTCCGGTCGGAACCGCCCGCAGTCTGGCCGTTTTGGCACGTTGCTGCAAGCTTCCGGTCCGGCGACCGAGGGGCCGTGTTAACGAACCGTCAACCACGCTGGCGCTAGCCTCTGGCGCGATGGTGGACGGGTCGGTCGCCCTGCGTCCCGGGTCCCGGGCGGGCGCAGCATGGCAGCGCATGACCGGGGCGATGTTGGCGCAGCGCGGCTTTCTGCTGCCCTGGGTGCCGGTGTTCCTGGGCGTCGGCATCGGGATCTGGTTTTCCCTTCCGGTCGAACCGGGCGCTGCCTTCTATGCCGCGGCGGCCGCCGCGACGATTGGGCTCGGGTTTGCCGGGCGTCGCGCGGGCGAGGCCTGGGCGCCGCTTGTCTGGGCGCTGTCGCTAGTGCTTGCCGGATCGTTGCTCGCCGGGCTGCGCGCGCATTCGGTGGCCGCCCCGGTCCTCGGCTTTCGCTATTACGGGGCGATCGAGGGCCGGGTCGTCGATATCGATCGCTCGGCCTCGGACGCGCCGCGGCTGACGCTCGACCGTGTGGTGATGGAGGATATGTCGCCCGCGCGGACCCCGGCGCTGGTCCGGGTCTCGTTGCATGGCGATCAGGATTATGTCGCGCTCGAACCGGGCCTGACGGTGATCCTGACCGGGCATCTGTCGCCGCCAAACGGGCCGGTGGAACCCGGCGGTTTCGATTTTCGCCGGCTCGCCTGGTTCGACCGGCTTGGCGCCGTCGGCTATGTCACCACGCCGGTGCTGGCGCTGATCCCGGCGCGCGACGGGCAGGCGGGGTTGCAGGTGTTCCGGCTGCGCATGGCGTTCAGCGCGTGGTTGCAGCGCCGGATCGCGGGTCAGGCCGGCGCCCTTGCCGCGGCGATCCTGGCAGGCGACCGTTCGGGGCTCGACCGGCCGACCATCGACACGCTGCGCAACTCGAACCTCGCGCATCTGCTGGCGATCTCGGGGCTGCATATGGGGCTGCTGACCGGCGTGGTCTTTGCCACGCTGCGCGCCGGGATGGCGCTGATCCCATGGCTCGCACTGCGGTTTCCGATCAAGAAGATCGCGGCGCTTGGCGCGCTGACGGTCGGGGCGGGCTATCTGGCGCTGTCGGGCGGATCGGTTTCGACCCAGCGGGCCTTTGTCATGATCGCGGTGATGTTCGGCGCGGTGCTGCTGGAAAAACGTGCGGTCTCGCTGCGCTCGGTCGCGATCGCCGCACTGCTTCTGCTGCTGTTCCGCCCCGAGGCGCTGCTGGGCGCGGGGTTTCAGATGTCATTTGCCGCCACCACGGCGCTGGTTGCGGCCTTCGGGTGGCTTCGCGACCGGCGCGAGGGCCTGCCACAGCCGCCGCGCTGGCTGGCGCCGGTGCTGGCGGTGGTGATCTCGTCCGCCGTCGCCGGGGCCGCCACGGCGCCGTTTTCGGCCGCGCATTTCAACCGGCTTGCCGACTATGGCCTGTTGGCCAATCTGCTGTCGGTGCCGGTCATGGGCGCGGTGGTGATGCCCGCGGCGGTGGCGACGGCGCTGCTGTGGCCCTTCGGGCTGGCCGGGATCGGGCTTTGGGTGCTGCAGCTCGGTCTCGACTGGATCCTGACAGTGGCCGCGCGGGTCGCAGCGATCGAGGGCGCGGTCAGCCATGTGCCGGCGCCCGGTCCCGCGGTGCTGCCGGCGATTGCGGCGGGGTTCCTCGTCGTGATCCTCTGGCAGGGGCGTTGGCGCTGGCTCGGTGTCTTGGGCATTCTGGCCGGTCTGGCGCTTTGGCCGATGGCCGAGCGGCCGGCGGGGTTGATCGCCGATACCGGCGGTCTGGTCGGGGTGCTCGGCCCGGAGGGGCGGGCGCTGTCAAAACCGCGCGGCGACAGCTATGCAGCGCTTGCCTGGCTCGAGAATGACGGCGACGGCGCGGATCAGGAAGTGGCCTTCGCCCGGCCCGGATTCAGCGGCGAAAAGGGCGATCTGCGCGCATCGCTCGGCGGGGTGACCTTGCGCGTGCTTGGCGGGCGGGGGGTGCGCACGCGGCTTGGCGCGACTTGCGGGCCAGAGATCGTCGTGATGAGCCAGCCGCCGGACCGCCGGCCCGATGGACCTTGCGTGATCTTCGATCCCGAGGCTTTGCGAAAGACCGGCGCAGTGGCGCTGTTCAACGGGCCCGAGGCGCTTCGCATCGTCACCGTCGCCGAGCGGGCGGGACAGCGATTGTGGACTTCACGGCAACGCTAGCACCGCCGTTCCCGTGGCGGTGCTGTCGGTCGGCCCGCCAACCGCGCCTGTCTGCCGCCGTTGCGCGGAAACCGCGCAGCGCTTCAATAGGTTCGGATCAGCCCGACCAGACGGCCCTGCACCTTGACCTGATCGTCGCGGAACAGCCGGGTTTCATAGGCCGGGTTGGCGGCTTCGAGCGCGATGGTCCGACCGCGGCGGCGGAAACGCTTCAGCGTCGCCTCCTGCCCGCCGACCAGCGCCACCACGATGTCGCCGTCATCTGCGGTGTCCTGTTCGCGGATCACCACGACATCGCCATTGTTGATCCCGGCCTCGATCATCGAATCGCCCTGAACCTCGAGCGCATAGTGATGGCCCTTGCCGATCATCTGTCCGGGCACGGCGACGGTGTGGCTGACCTCGCTGATTGCCTCGATCGGCACACCGGCGGCGATCCGGCCCATCACCGGAAGCTCGATCGCATGGATAGTGATATCCCGGGCGCCCGCAGGGCTGGCGGCGGGGCGCGATGCAACCTTGTGGCGGGTCGGGGGCGGCGCCTTGCCGTCGACCACCACGGGGCGGAACACGGTCTTGGCCTGCAGCGCATCGGGCAGCTTCACGATCTCGATGGCACGGGCGCGGTGGGCGAGGCGGCGGATGAATCCGCGTTCCTCGAGCGCCGTGATCAGCCGGTGGATGCCGGATTTCGAGCGCAGGTCCAACGCCTCCTTCATCTCGTCGAAGGACGGAGGAACGCCGTCGCGCTGCACCCGCCTGTGGATGAATTCCAGAAGGTCGAGTTGCTTCTTGGTCAGCATGGCACCCCCTTGGACCGCGCGAAGAGCGTCGCGCCTGCATCGGTGTTCTGCCAGTGTTCACGTTTTGTGTCAATGCCCCGGGGCGAAACAGCGGGCAAGGGACGGCTCAAATGGGCAGAATATCGACCATTTCGCCGATCCGACGCGGCCCGTCGGCCACGGGCCGGATCAGCAGCGCATCGGCATTGGCCAGAACCGTCAGCAGCGCACTGTCCTGGCGATTGAACGGTGTCACGGTTCCGTCGGGGGCCAGCGTGGCACGCATGTAGTGTTCGCGGTTTCCGTTCGCAGGCAGGTTGACCCCCAGCGGGGCGCTGCGGCGCTGTGCTGCCTCAGCCGGAAGACCCTGCATCGCGCGCAGCAGCGGAAGGATGAAGATGTGCCCGCAGATCATTGACGAAACGGGATTTCCGGGAAGTCCAATGACCATCTTTCCGGCCAGCATGCCGGCCATCAGCGGCTTGCCGGGCCGCATCGCAACCTTGTAGAAGGCGCGCGCCATTCCAAGCGTTTCCGCGACCTTGCCGACAAGGTCATGCTCGCCGACCGAGGCGCCGCCGATCGTCACCAGAAGATCGGCGTCGCCCGAGAGCGCAAAGGCCGTCCCGAGGCTTGCCTCGGTGTCGCGCGCGATCGGCAGCAGCCGGACCTCGGCGCCCTCGGCCTCGCAGATCGCCTTCAGCCCGACGCCGTTCGAGGCGATGATCTGATCGGGTCCCGGCGTCTCTCCGGGCATCACCAGCTCGTCGCCGGTTGCCAGGATCGCGACCACGGGGCGGCGGAACACGACAAGGTCGGGGGCGTTCATCGCCGCGGCCAGCGCCAGATCCGCAGCTCGCAGCCGGCGCGGGGCCGGCAGCGTGTCGCCGGGGCGAAAATCGCCGCCTGCGGGACGGATGTTGTCGCCGTGACCGCCCGGCGCGGCGGTCAGCGTTACCCAATCGCCGTCGCGAACGGCGTCTTCCTGGATCGCCACGGCGTCGGCGCCGGCGGGCACCGGGGCGCCGGTGAAGATCCGCACCGCCTCGCCGGGGTCCACCTTGCCGTCAAAGGCACGGCCGGCCGGTGCCTCTCCGATCACCCGCAGCCGGGCGCCTGCCACATGATCGGCGGCGCGGATCGCATAGCCATCCATGGCCGAGGCAGCGAAGGGCGGCTGGGCGCGGGTTGCGACCACAGGCTCTGCCAGAACCCTGCCGGCTGCCCGGGCAAGCGGCACGCGCTCGGTCCCGAGCGGTCGGGTCAGTGTGAACAGGCGCGTCAGCGCTTCGGTCACTGATATCATGGCTCAGCCTCGAAACGGCCCGACTTGCCGCCATCCTTGAAGGTGACGCGGATGCCGCCGATTTCCATGCCGCGTTCCGCGGCTTTCAGCATGTCATAGATCGTCAGGGCGGCGACCGAGACGGCGGTCAGCGCCTCCATCTCGACGCCGGTGCGGCCGGTCGTCTTGACCGTCGCGACGATCCGGACCCCCGGCAGATCGGCGTCTGGGGTCAGTTCGACAGACACCCGCGTCACCGGAAGCGGATGGCACAGCGGGATCAGATCGGCGGTGCGCTTTGCCCCCATGATACCGGCCAGCCGCGCAACGCCCAGCACATCGCCCTTGGCGGCGGTGCCGTCCTCGACCAGCGACAGGGTCGCTGCGGACATCCGCACATGGCCCTCGGCCACGGCGGTGCGGGCGGTCTCGGCCTTGTCCGAGACGTCGACCATATGGGCCTTGCCCGAGGCATCGAAATGGGTCAGCGGCATCCCGGCCTCCGGTCCCGGACTCACATGCCCCCGCCATGGGCGGCGGTCAGCGGATTGGCGAGCATCTTGCGGGTTGCTTCCTTGACGTCGGCCTCGCGCATCAGGCTTTCGCCGATCAGGAAGCAGCGGGCGCCATACATGGCAAGCTCGGCCAGCTCCTTCGGTCCGGAAAGCCCGGATTCCGAGACGATCAGCCGGTCTGCCGGGACGTGCTTGATCAGGCTGCGGGTCACGTCGAGCGAGGTCTCGAAGGTGTGCAGGTTGCGGTTGTTGATACCGATCAGACGCGATTTCAGCGCGCTGGCGCGTTCAAGCTCCTCAAGGTCATGGACCTCGATCAGCGCGTCCATCCCCCAGGCCGCCGCCGCCGATTCAAGTTCGGCCGCCTGCGCGTCCGAGACGGCCGCCATGATGATCAGGATGCAGTCGGCGCCAAGGGCGCGGGATTCGGGCACCTGATAGGGCTCGAACAAGAAATCCTTGCGCAGCACCGGCAGGTCGGTTGCATCGCGCGCGGCGCCAAGGAAACTGTCCTCGCCCATGAAGGACGGCCCGTCGGTCAGCACCGACAGGCAGGTCGCGCCGCCGTCCTGATAGGCGTGCGCAAGGCTTGGCACATCGAAATCCTCGCGGATCAATCCCTTCGAGGGACTGGCCTTCTTGATTTCGGCGATCAGGCCATAGCCGGTCTTGGTTGCCCGGGCGAGCGCATCGGCAAAGGGCCGCACGGCGGGGGCGGCACGGGCCGCGGCCTCGACATCCTCCAGCGGGCGCGCGGCCTTTCGGGCGGCAACGTCCTCGAGCTTGTAGGTTCTGATTTGGTCCAGGATGGTTGGGGTCGTCATGCCGCCTCCGGAGTCGTCCAGTTGATGGGGGCCTGACCGCGGTCGGTGAGCCAGGTATTGATGCGCGAAAAGGGGCGCGAGCCGAAAAAGCCGCGCCGCGCCGACAATGGCGAGGGGTGGGCGGTCTCGATCCTCAGATGATCGGTGCCGGTGACCGCGCGGGCGGCCGTGGCCTGAGCCTCGCGGCCCCAGAGCAGGAAGGCGCGCGGCGCGCTCGACAGATGCTGCAGCATCTGCATGGTCAGCCGCTGCCAGCCAAGGGCCTTGTGGCCGTGGGCGGCCCCGGCCGGAACGGTCAGCACGGCGTTGAGCAGCAGCACGCCCTGCGCGGCCCAGAACCGCAGGTCGCCATTCGGCGGTGCGGCGCCAAGATCCTCGGTCAGTTCGGCATAGATATTGGCCAGCGACCGGGGCAGGGGCCGCACCTGCGGCTCGGCCGAAAACGCCAACCCATGGGCATGACCCGGCGTCGGATAGGGGTCTTGCCCCAGGATCACGACCCGAACCGCCTCGGGCGCCGTCAGCGACAGCGCGGCAAAGACTTGGCCCGCGGGCGGCAGCACGGGCCGGGTCTCGGCGCTCAGCGCGGCCTCGATCGCCGGAAGATCCTCGCGAAAGAACGGAAGCTCGCCCCAACTGCCTATGGACTCGGTTGGCAATCTCATGTCGCGCTGGACGTCATCCGTGCCAACCCCTCGACCCTGGCCTTTGCGGCACCGCTGTCGATGCTGGTCCGCGCGATCTCGACCCCGGCCTTCAGATCCGCCGCCATGCCAGCCACGATCAGCGCGCCCGCGGCATTCAGCAGCACCGCATCGCGATAGGCTCCGGGCTCGCCTGCCAGCAGCGCGGCAAAGGCGCGGCCGTTTTCCTCGGGCGTGCCACCGAGAATTGCCTCGAACGGATGCACCGGCAGGCCCGCATCCTCGGGGCCGACCTCGAATTCCGAGATCCGGCCGCGGTTGAGTTCGGCGACGATGGACGGCCCGGCGATCGACAGCTCGTCGGTGCCGTCCGCGCCATGGACAAGCCACGCCGCGTCCGATCCCAGCGCCTGCAGCGTCTCGGCCATGGGACGAACCAGCGCGGCGCTGTAGGTGCCGGTCAACTGGCGTTTGACCCCGGCGGGGTTGGTCAGCGGGCCGAGGATGTTGAAGATCGTGCGGGTGCCAAGCTCGGTTCGCGTCGGCATGACGTGGCGCATCGCCGGGTGATGCATCGGCGCCATCATGAAACCGATGCCGATCTCGACCAGGGCACGTTCGACCACATTCGGGCCGACCATGACGTCGATCCCCATGGCGCCAAGTGCGTCCGCCGAGCCCGACTTGGAGGACAGGTTGCGGTTGCCGTGCTTGGCGACCGGAACGCCGGCGCCTGCGACCACAAAGGCGGCGGCGGTCGAGATGTTGAGTGTGCCCTTGCCGTCGCCCCCGGTGCCGACGATGTCGATGGCGCCGGCGGGGGCGTTCACCTTGTTGCACTTGGCGCGCATCACGCGGGCGGCGGCGGCGATTTCCTCGACCGTTTCGCCACGGGTGCGCAGCGCCATCAGGAAGCCGCCAATCTGGCTGGGGGTCGCGGCGCCCTCGAACAGCGCGTCAAAGGCCGCTTCGGCCTCGGCCGCGGTCAACGGGCGGCTGGCGGCGATACCGATCAGGGGCTTCAGGATCTCGCTCATGCCGGCACCCTCACCATCTCGAGGAAATTCTTCAGCATCAGGCGGCCATGTTGCGAGCGGATGCTTTCGGGGTGGAATTGCACGCCCTCGAAAGGCAAGGTCCGGTGGCGCAGCCCCATGATCGTGCCGTCGTCGAGCCAGGCCGAAACCTCAAGGCAGTCGGGAAGGCTGTCGCGGTCGACCACCAGCGAGTGATAGCGCGTCGCCTCGAACGGGCCGTCGATGCCCTGAAACAGCCCTTTGCCGTCGTGGTGGATATGGCCCATCTTGCCGTGCACGATCTCGTGGCAGCGCACGACCTTGCCGCCAAAGGCCGCGCCGATGGTCTGATGGCCAAGGCACACCCCAAGCAGCGGGATCCCGGTTTCGGCCGCAGCCGTCGCAAGCGGCATGCAGATGCCGGCGGACGGCGGGTCGCAGGGCCCGGGAGACAGCACGATCGCCTCGGGGCGCAGCCCCATCGCCTGCTGAACGTCGAGTGCATCGTTGCGCCAGACATCGACCTCAGCCCCCAGCTCGCCCAGGTAGTGGACGAGGTTGTAGGTAAAGCTGTCGTAGTTGTCGATCAGGAGCAGCATGGCAGAATTTCCGGGCAAATGGGCCGATCAATTGGGGGTGAACCGGCGTAGCGGTCGCGTTATACATGTTCAGAGGCATCCGCCGGGGTCAAGCGCATCCGCCCCCGCGACAGGGCGCCCGAGGCGACAGAGCAACGACGCGAGGGGCGAGAGGAACATGGGACGCGGGATCCTGGCGGGCCTGGTCTGGGGCAGCATTCTCTCGGTTCTGGTGCTTGGCGTCGCCTCGCAGATGGCGCCGTTGCCCGACCGGCAGGGCCGCGATGCGGCGGGCCCGGACACCTCAGGCGATGCCGTGTCTGACCCGGCGCCGGGATCTGGCATGGCTCCGGCAAAGGCGACCGATGCCGTCACCGCCCCGGTCGGCCCCGAGGATCCGGCCGTGCCGCGGCTGCCGGTACCGGCGCTGCGCGAGGCGCCGGGTTCTGCGCCGATGGCACGGCTGGCGCAGCCCGAGGCCGACACACTCCCCGAGGCTGCGAGTTCGCTTGCCTCGGGTGATGCAACGTCCGGGCAGGCCCCAGTGTCCGCTTCGGTGTCAGGGACGACGACAGCCACCACGAGACCCGTAGAAACCGGCGCAACAACCGATGCGGCGAAGGTCGACCGTGGGGCGCCGTTGCCCAACTCACGTTTGCCGTCAGGATCCGCCGCGCAGTCCGACGCAGTCTCCGCCCCGGGGGCCGTCGCCTCGGAAGTGGCGGTTCCGGCGGGGTCAGAGTTTCGCCGGGCGCTGCCCGACACCGAAGCGCGGTTGCCCGCGGCGACCGACCCGCTGGCCAATCCCGAACTGCCTGTCGCGCCCGCGGCGGTGACAAAGCCTGCGGCCGCAGGCGCCTCGCTGCCAGCGGCAGGCCAGCCCGCGCGACCGGCGACGCCCGGGATGGGGATCGATGCCCCCTCGGCGCCCGACGCCGACGAGGCCGCGCCGACCGCGGCCGAGATCGCGCCTGCCGATCACGAAACGACGGCCCCTGCGGTGGTCAGCCCCGCCGAACCTGATCTGCCCGAGATCACGCCCGAAGCCCCGGCTGCCGCAGCCGACCTGCCAGCGTCGGCACCGCTTTCGGGCGAGGATGCCGAGGCCCCGAAGCTTGCCCCTCCCGAGCCGGGAGGGGCGCTGCCCGCCGTGGCGCCTTTGGGCGACGCCGAGGTGCCGCGCGCCGCCGCCGCCGGCCGTGTGCTCGCCGCGGATTCGGTGGCAGAGGACCCGGCGCTGCAGCCTGTCGTCATTGCCGCCGCGAAGGAGCCCGACGTTGCTGCGCCAGGCCGCCCCGGCGCGGCCCCTCCGGACGACGAACCCGCCGCATCCGCGCATGCCGCCGACCCGGAGCCGGACAGATCGCGCCCGCAACTCTCTTCGGACGAGCGGTTGCCGCGCACTGCCCCGACCGCCTTGCGGGGTCCGTCGCCGGCACGGCCCAGGGCGATCCCGGCTGCAACATTCGCGGTGCCGCTGGGCGATGCCCTGACCCGCAACGCGGCGCCCTTCGATCCGCCGAAGGACAAGCCACTGGTCTCGGTGGTGCTGATCCACAGGCCCGCGGGCGCGGCGTTGCCGTTGCAGGACTTGCGCGCGGTCGGGGTGCCGGTTGCGGTGGCGCTCGACCCCGCCGATCCCGGGGCTGCTGCGGCCGCCGCCAGCCTGCGCAGCGCGGGGATAGAGGTGCTGGCGCTCGGCCCGGCGCTCGCTCCCGATCTCTATGCCGCCGATGCCGAAGCCCGGATCGTGGCCGATCTCAATGCGCTGCCCGGGGCGCTTGCGCTGATGGAGCCCGACGCGGGCGATTTTTCCGGAAGTCCGGCGCAGGCGGTCGCGGTGACAGAGGCCGCTGCCCGGAACGGCCACGGCATTGTCGTCTGGCCCGACGCGCACGACCGGATCGGCCCGGCGGCGGCGCTGGCCGACCGTCCGCTTGCCCGCATCTTCGCGCCGCTCGATGCAGGCGGCGAGGACGCGGCGGCGATACGGCGCGCGCTCGATCAGGCGACGGACAGCGCGGTGGCGACGGGCCGAACGCTGGTCGTCGGTCACACGCGGCCCGGGACGCTTGCGGCGCTGAGTGGATGGGCCGCGACGCCGGGCCTGCGTGGTCTTGTGGCGCCGGCCCCGGTGTCTGCGCAGTTTACCGCGCAATGACGCCGGATCGGGGCGCCGGGACGTCCCATCGCATGACAGCCGCCGCCAGATCAGGCAGGTTTGCCCGAAGCGGTGCCGCTGCGCGGCCGGTGGAGACGGTGAACATGGCAATTGACGAGACGCTCGCGGCCCGGATGCGAGACGGCTTGGCCGGGCAGGCGGGTCTGTCGGAAAAGCGGATGATGGGCGCGATCTGCATCTTCGTCGACGGCAACATGCTGGGCTGCACACATCGCGATCGCAGCACCGGGATCGGCTATTTCATGTTTCGCATCGGCCGGGATCAGGCGCGCGAAGTTGCAGGCCGTGCCGAAGCCGAACCGATGATGCAGGGCCGCCGGCCGATGCCGGGCTTTTTTCGCGTCGCCGAGAGCGATTGCGGCGACCGGGTTCTGGGCGAATGGCTGGTGATGGCGCTGCGCCATGCCCGCAGCCTGCCGCCGAAATGACGCGAAGCGCCGCGATCCCATGACGAGGGGTTGCGGGCACAGGATAGGCCCGCGGACAGCGGGCGGAACAACGAGACGGCAACCGGGAGGATCGGACGAGTCATGTGGATCACGCTTTACGCACTGGGGTATTTCCTGCTGGAGGTCACGGCGATCTGGTTTGCCTATCGCGCGGTGGCGCGGGCACGCACGCCGCAGGGATCGATCGCCTGGATTCTGTTCCTGATCCTGACACCGGTGCTGGCGGTCCCGGCGTTCCTTGTGCTCGGTCACTTCAACTATCCGGGGTATGTCATAGCGCGCCGGGATTCGGCCGAGGCCATCGCCGAGATGGACGTGATCGGCCGGCATTGCCCGGCCAAGGGCGACGGCGGCCCCTTCGGCCTTTCCGCGTTCGAAGGGCTTGCCCGGCTGCCTGTGGTCTCGGGAAACACGATCGATCTGCTGATAGACGGCGAGACCATCCTCGATGCACTCTGCCGCGGCATCGACGCTGCCGAATCCTATGTGCTGTCCCAGTTCTACATCCTGCGCGACGACGAGACCGGCCGGATCTTTGCCGATAGCCTGAAGGCTGCGGTCACGCGCGGGGTCTCGGTGCGGCTTCTCTACGATTCGGTGGGCTGTGCGGGGCTGTCGCAACGCTATCTCGACGATCTGAAGGCCGGCGGGGTCGAGGTAGTCGATGCCAACCGGATCTATGGCCCGAAGAACCGGCTGCAGATGAACTTTCGCAACCACCGCAAGTCGGTGATCGTCGATGGCCGCGAGGCCTATACCGGCGGCATGAACATCGGCGACGAATACCGCGGGCTGGTGGCGAAATACGGCGACTGGCGCGACACCTTCTGCCGGCTGCGCGGGCCGGCGGTGCAGCAGTTGCAGCTGGTCTTTCTGGAGGACTGGCACTGGGCGACCAAGACGCGGCCGTCAGGCGGGCTGAACTGGGAGGTCTCCCCGACCGAAGGGGCCGCCGATGCGCTGGTGCTGGCCTCTGGCCCCGGCGATCCGATGGAGACCGGCAGCCTGTATTTCTGTGCCTGCATCACCCGGGCGCGCAAGCGGCTGTGGATCGCGAGCCCCTATTTCGTGCCCGACATCGACATCCTGAGTGCGCTGAAGATCGCCGCGCTGCGCGGGGTCGACGTGCGGATTCTGGTGCCCGAGATCATCGACCACAAGGTGACTTGGCTTGCCGCGTTCGCCTATTTCGACGAGGTGCGCGCAGCCGGGGTGCAGATCTGGCGCTATACGCCGGGCTTTCTGCATCAAAAGATCGTGCTCGTGGACGACGAACTGGCCTCGATCGGCACCACGAACATGGACAACCGCTCCTGCAGGCTGAATTTCGAACAGACCGTGCTGGTTTTCGACAAGGCGGTTGCAGCCGAAGTGGCGCGGATGCTGGAAGACGATTTCACCCGTGCCTATCTGTTGGAGACCGATCTGTCCGGCCAGCCCTGGTCGCGGCGGGTCGGCGCGCCCTTTGCCCGGCTGCTTGCGCCGATACTCTGAGGGACAACCGGGGAACCCGATGGTCACACGCCTGAGACTTGTCAGCTACAATATCCAGAAGGCGGTCGGCATCGACTTTCGCCGCGATCCCATGCGCATTGTCGAGGTGGTGAACGCGATGGACGCCGATGTCGTGGCGCTGCAGGAGGTCGACAAGCGGTTGGGCGAGCGGCCCTCGGTGCTGTGCCGCCGCCAGATCGCGGCGGAGACGGATTTCGAGATCGCGCCACTTTCCACCAACGAGGTGAGCCTTGGCTGGCACGGCAATGCGGTGCTGGTTCGGCGCGGGCTGCGGGTCACCGCGACCGACCGGATCGACCTGCCGGGGCTCGAGCCGCGCGGCGCGGTGCGGGTCGAGATCGAGACCGGATCGGGCGCGCTGTCAGTGGTCGGCGTGCATCTGGGGCTGGTCCGGTACTGGCGGCGGCTGCAACTGGAGGCGATCCGGGTGCGTCTGGGCGCGGCGCCACGGCGGGCGGTGGTGATGGGCGATTTCAACGAATGGTCGCAGGATCGCGGGCTGGAAGCCTTTGACGAGGACTTCGACGTGGTAAGCCCGGGGAAGTCGTTTCACGCGGCGCGGCCGATTGCCGGGCTCGACCGTTTCGCGCTCGGGCGCGATCTGGCGCTGCTTGATGCCGGGGTCGAGACCGGGCCGCTGGCAAGCCGCGCCTCGGATCACTTGCCTATCTGGGGTGATGTCGAACTGGAAGCATCGCAACCAGCGCCAGGCCGATCAGGACCCGGTGACGATGCCGGGCCTGTTGCCTGACGCGCTAGAGGTCCTTCTGGTCGGGCAGCAGCAGATCCGCGCCCGGCTTGTTGTCGATCCAGTAGGCAAACAGCCGGTGAAACACCGACAGGATCACCGGGCCGATGAAAATGCCCACCACACCATAGGCGATCAGACCGCCGAGGACGCCGACGATGATGACCAGCATCGGGGTCTGCAGCCCGCGCGACATGAAGATCGGTTTCAGGATATTGTCGACGATGGTGACCGGCGCAATCAGCACCGTGAACAGCAGCGCCTCGCGGGTGTCCATCGTTACCCATGCCCAGATCACCACCGGGATCAGGACCGGTCCGGCACCGATCTGGATGACCGCCAGCAGCAGCACCGCGAGCGCGAGCGGCCCCGCCGCGGCGATCCCGAAGGCGCCCATGACGATGCCCGCCATCAACGCCTGAATCACCGCCACCCCGATCACCCCGCGCGAGACGTTGCGCACCGTGGCGCCGGCCATGTCGACCAGCGCCGGGCCGTTGCCCTCGAAGACCCGGTCGGCAAAGCGGCGCGCGGTGTCGAGCAGTCCCGGCCCGACGATCAGCAGGATCCCCATCAGCAACACCGCCAGCAGCATGGTCAGCAGCCCGAGCCCGACACCTGCCGCGCGCTCCAGCAGCACGGTGGCGGTCTTCACCAACGTCGGGCCGAACTGCGATGTCATCGATTCGAGGTTGCCGTGGGCACCCGTCCAGAGCGCATGCAGCTGCGGCCCGATCACCGGCCAGCCGCGGATCGTTTCGGGCGGCAGCGGCACATGGAACGACCCGGTCTTGAACCCCGCGGTCACGATCTGGCTCGCCTCGACGATCCCGGTGGCCAGCAACGCGACCGGTCCGAGCGTGATCGCCAGCCCGGCGAAGGTCAGCAGCCCCGCCGACAGCCGCGCCGCGCCGCCAAGCATCCGGGTCAGCCAGGCGTGAATCGGAAACACCGCAACGCACAGGATCACGGCCCACAGCACGAGCCCGATCAAGGGGCGGACCAGCACCAGCACGGAATAGAGAAACAGCGCGAGAATTCCGAAGCGGATGGCAAGGTCGATCGCGTGACTGTCGGTTTGGCGCGACATGGCACTGCTCCTGATGACGGGTTTGGGCCAATAACACACGCCGCCCAGCGGCTTGCAAGAAAAAGCCGACCGCTCGCTGCACCTGCAGCGCTTGTACCCGGGCGGGCGGATCGCCACATTCCCCGCATGGAAAACACGCTGATACGGCCCGCCGAGGCTAGGGATGCCACAGACTTTGTCCGAGTGATCCGCGCCGCCTATGGCCCCTGGATCGGCCGGTTGCAGGGCTTGCCCGATGTCGATGCCGGGGTCGCCGAGGAAATCGCGCGCCACCCGGTCTGGGTTGCCGAAGACCCCGACACGGGCCGTATCCTTGGTGGTCTGGTCCTGCACGAGGGGGAGGAGGCGGCCGTGATCGCGAACCTTGCGGTCGATCCCGATTGCGGCGGCAGGGGGATCGGGCGCGGCCTGATGGCCGCGGCCGAGGCCCATGCGCTGGCACAAGGCCAGCACCGCATGACGCTGTCCAGCCACCGCGACATGACGCCGACGCTGCAGTTCTATCTCAGGGACGGCTGGGTCGAGACCGGGCGCGAGGGCTATCGCGTCTTCATGGAAAAGCGGATCTGATCAGCTGTTGCCGCCGCGCACGAACCGCCCTGCATCCTGTGCCGCGGCGCGGATCGCGCGCGACTTGTTCACGGTCTCCTGCCACTCGGCTTCGGGGTCGCTGTCATAGACGACGCCGCCACCGGCCTGGATATAGAGCTTGGCATCCTGCAGCACTGCCGTGCGCAGGGCGATGCACATGTCCATGTCGCCATCGGCCGCGAAATAACCCACCCCGCCGCCATAGACGCCGCGCTTTTCGGGTTCGAGTTCGTCGATGATCTCCATCGCGCGCACCTTGGGGGCGCCCGAAACGGTGCCGGCGGGCAGGCCGGCCAGAAGCGCCGACAGCGCATCCTCGTCCGGTTTCAACGCGCCCTCGACGTTCGAGACGATGTGCATGACATGGGAATAGCGCTCGATCACGAATTCCTCGGTCGGGCGCACGGTGCCGATCCGGGCGACCCTTCCGACGTCGTTGCGCCCCAGATCGAGCAGCATCAGATGCTCGGCCATCTCCTTCTCGTCGCTCAGCAGGTCCGCCTCGAGCGCGCGATCCTCGGCCTCGGTCTCGCCGCGCGGCCGTGTGCCGGCGATCGGGCGGATCGTCACCGTGCCGTCGCGCAGCCGCACGAGGATCTCGGGGCTGGCGCCGATCACCTGGAACCCGCCGAAGTTGAAGAAGAACATGAAAGGCGACGGGTTGGTGCGGCGCAGGCTGCGGTAAAGCGCGAAGGGCGGCAGCGGGAAATCCACCGTCCAGCGCTGCGAGGGCACGACCTGAAAGATGTCGCCGGCGCGGATATAGTCCTTGGCCTTCTCGACCGCGGCCTTGTAGCCCGGTTTGGTAAAGTTCGAAACGGGTTCGCCGACCACAGCCGCCTCGGACAAGGTCCGGGTGCCGTCCGACAGCGGGCATTCAAGGCTGCGCACTGCGTCCATCACCCGCTCGGCCGCCTGGGCATAGGCCGCGCGCGCCGGAATCCCGGCGCCGGCAAACGCGGGCGCAACCACGATCACCTCGCCCTTGACCCCGTCCAGCACCGCAACGACCGAGGGCCGCATCAGCACCGCATCTGGCAGGCCGAGCGGATCCGGATTGACGTTGGGCAAGTGTTCGACCAGCCGGATCATGTCGTAGCCGAGATAGCCAAACAGCCCCGCCGCGGACGAGGGCAGGCCGTCGGGCAGCTCGATCCGGCTTTCGGCGATCAACGCCCTTAGCGAGTCGAGCGGCGGTACGGCCTCGTCCAGAAAGGCGTCGGAGTCGAACCGCGCCTTGCGATTGATCCGCGCCCGCGTTCCGTCGCAGCGCCAGATCAGGTCGGGCTTCAGTCCGACGATGGAATAGCGGCCGCGCGATTCTCCGCCAGTGACGGATTCGAGCATGAAACTGTCGGTGCCCGCGGCGGCGAGTTTCAGCATCAACGACACCGGGGTGTCGAGATCGGCCGCGAGGCGGGCATAGACGACCTGATTGTGCCCGGCATCAAACCGGGAGGCAAAGGTCTCGAAGTCGGGGAAAAGCTGGGCCATGGCGATCAGCGGAAGACCTGACTGTGCACGGAGTTCACTCCGGCATCGTTGACCGAGACCCCGGCCTGACCGACCAGCGCCTGCACGTAATAGAGGAAGGCGTCCGAGGCGATCCCTTGGGTGATCTGGTTGCCAATGGCCGCCTGCAGCTGGGCCGTGCGCGGATCGGAGGCGTCGGGTTCGGCAATCGACTCGAGCTGGACCAGCACCGCGCCGTCGGGCAGGCCAACGACCTTGCTTTCGCCCTCTGAAAGGCTGAACAGCGCATCCGACATTACCGTTTCGCTGGCCTCGGCCAGTTGCATGCGGGTGGTGCCGTCCGAGGTTTCGACCTCGGCGCCAAGATCGGCAATCGGTGTTCCGGCGTCGAGCTGCGCCTTGGCGGCCTCGGCATCGGCCACGGCCGCGGCAGCGGCCTGCGTCTGCCTCCAGGCTGCGACGACCTCTTCACGGACCTCGCCCAGGTCCTGCTGACGCGGCGGCAGTACTTCGTCGAGCCGCAGCGCAAACACCCCGCCGCCGTCAAGTTGATCAATCTGCGGGAAATCGCCGTCGCCCAGGGCCTCGGCGGCACTGCGGAAGGCAGCGTCCTCAAGGATCGGGTCGGTCGAACCGTCCCAGACATCGACGGTGGCAATCTGCATCGGCGTCTCGGCGGCAAGATCCTCGAGCGTCGCGCCGCCCGCGAGACGGTCGTCGAAATCGCTCGCCATGTCGGCGATCTTGCGCTTGGCCGCATCCTCGCCCAGTTCGGCCCGCAGCTCGGGCGCGGCAGCCTCGAACGAGATCTCGCGTGCCGGCAGCACCCCGTTCATGCGATACAGCGCCGGGCCGAGGTCGGAGGGATAGGGGCCAACGACGCCGGGGTCCGTCAGCCCGAAGACCGCATCGCCCGCCTGGCCAAGGTCCTCGCGGCTGACCGCACCCTCGTCCACATCCTGAAGTGTCAGTCCGCGGCCTGCGACAAGCGCCGCGAAATCGGTGTTGCCGGCATCAAGCTGGGCCTTGGCGGCCGCGGCCTCGTCGGCCGTGCCGAACACCAGCCGTTCGACCAGCCGCCGTTCGGGGATCGCATATTGGTCCATCCTATCGGCATAAAGCGTGCGCAGCGCCGCCTCGTCGATATCGACGCTGTCCAGCACCATGTCCGGGGTCAGTACCGCATAGGTCACGCGCTTCATCTCGGGCAGAATGTAGGCGGCCTTGGTCTCGTCGAAAAAGGCGGAAAGCTCGGCGTCGGTGGGCGTGCCGATTGCCGCCAGACGGCTGTCGGTATCGAACCGGATCGCGCTGAACCCGCGGCGCTCGCCAAGCCAGGCAAAAATCAGTTCGAGCCCGCCCCGCGGCGGCGCAAGACCCGCGGCGACCGAGGTCTGCAGGATCTGGCGCGCGGCTTCTTCGCGCACATTGCTTTCGAACTCGGGCACCTTGAATCCGGCACGGCCGATCGCGTCCTCATAGGTTGCCTTGTCGAACTTGCCGGTCGGGCCGGCAAAGGCGGGCAGGGCGGTGATCCGGCGCGCGACTTCCTCGTCGCCGACCGAAATGCCCATATGCGACGCCTCGTTGTCCAGCGCGGCCTCGGCCACCAACTGGCCGCGGATCTGCGCAGGCAGGCCCTTTGCCTCCATTGCGGCAAGGCTGACGTCGCCGGCACCGGCGGCCTGTTGGGCCCGCACCGCCTGATTCAGGGCGCGGAAATACTGCTGTGCCGTGATATCCCGGTCGCCCACGGTCGCAACCGTGGTGGCGGTCCCGCCGAAATTCCGGATACCGAAGCCGCCGAGGCCTGCAAACAGCAGGGCCATCAGCCCGTAGACGAGGATATGTCCGGGCTTTTTCCTGCTCATGGTCGCACTCAGCCTCCTGCGATTTCAGTGGCGTTTGTCTAGGACGCCCTGCGCGGGGAGGCAAGCGCCCATGCCGAGGCGCCGCCATGGCGGTGCCCTTGCGGCAGGCATAGCCGGCTTTGCCTGCCCAAAAGGTCAACAACGGATGGAATCGGCTTGCTGCGCCGCAGCAATTCGAGCGGTCCATTCGGTGCCAGATGATAGATTTGTGACGCAGACACCGAATTTACGCCAACCATGGTCGTGTGCGACATCGTGTCAGGCATCCGCGCGCCGGGAAAGATCCGGACCGCGCCTGAATGTCCGGACCGCGCCATCGACCTTGCCACGGCACGAGCCCGCCGGGACCTGCCAATGACAGATCCGCCGCCCGAACCAGGCCTCGGGCCAATGCGGCAGAAGACAGGGAGACCATGGAAACAGCGCCACAGGCGTAGCAACGAAAGGCATAGCGATGCGAAGGAGCCGGGAGACAAGCAGACGAAATGTTCTTGGCTGGCTGGCCGGGGGTGGGGCGGCCCTGGCAATGGGCCCGCTCCGGGCCGACACGGATACCGATCAGGACAGCGGCGTTGTCGGTGGTGTCGGCTATGAAGCCAGTCAAAGCCCGATGCTGGTCACCGTCGACGGAATGACCCCTGACCTCGACGGACCGCTCGATCTGGTGCTGTGCCTGTGCATGGACGTCAGCCATTCGGTCAAGCGCGGCACCAATGGCGAACCCGACGAGTTCCGGCTGCAACTGGAAGGCACCGCGACCGCGCTCGAGACGCCGTCGGTCCGCGACGCCATCCTGGCCAACCCGGGCGGGGTCGGGGTGCTCTGCACCCAGTTTTCCGACCGGGCCGCACAATCGGTTGGCTTTGCCGTACTGCGAAGCGAGGCAGACATCGCCCGATATGCCGATCTGATCCGCACGAGCCCCGCGGTCCTGCCGCGCGGCGGAACCTCGATTGCCCGCGGTCTCAGCCTCAGCGGCGCCAAGATCCGGCAGGTGCATACCGTCCTCGGCTACGAGTATTCCCGTGCCGTGATCGACATCAGTGGCGATGGCCGCCAGAGCGCCGACTACTGGTATCAGGCGCTGCCGACCGTGATTCAGCAACTTGCGGTGCAACATGGCATCGTGGTCAACGGAATGGCCATCCAGAGCCCCGACGACGATCTCGATGTGCTGGCCTATTATCAGGAACGGGTCGATACCCCCGCGGGGTTCGAATATGTCTCGCCGGGCAGCCAGTGGGGCGATCCTGTCACCGCCGGACGCTCGTGGTCGGCCAACTCGCCAGAAGATTTCGTGCGCAACATGGAGATGAAGCTGCGCTACGAGGTCTCGGAAATGGCGCCGCCGCACCGGCAACGACGGGTGGTGCCGGTCTAGCGCGGGCGCAAGGTACGCCACCGCGACAGACCGTCAGGTCCGTCTCGTCAACAGGCCGATCTCGCCGATCTTTGTCCCGCCGCCCGACCGGTGCGGCAGCCGCCACTTCTTCTGTTCGAAAATATCCCGGGGGAGTCGCGGCCTGCCGCGACGGGGGCAGCGCCCCCAGGCGACCGTGCCGCAATCCCTACCACCGGTCCGTCGCCGCTGCCGGTCACTCGGTTCCGCGATAGGGCTCGACGTATTGCAATGCCATGTCCCAGGGGAAGAAGATCCAGGTGTCCTGGCTGACCTCGGTGATGAAGGTATCGACCATCGGCCGGCCCTTCGGCTTGGCATAGACGGTCGCGAAATGCGCCTTGGGATACAGCCGGCGCACCAGTTCCAGTGTCCGCCCACTGTCAACGAGGTCGTCAACGATCAGGATCCCCTCGCCGTCGCCCATTGTCGCGGCATCGGGGGCCTTCAACACGATCGCGTCCATCCGGGTCTGGTGGTTGTAGGATTTCACTGAAATCGTATCGACGATGCGAATGTCGAGTTCGCGCGCGACAATCATTGCCGGCGCCATGCCGCCGCGGGTGATCGCGACCACCGCCTTCCAGGAACCGCCCTCGATCGGCCCGTGCCCGTCGAGGCGCCAGGCCAGCGCCCGGCTGTCGCGGTGGATCTGGTCCCAGCTGATGTGGAACCCTTTTTCATGAGGCAGGCGGTCGGTCATGGCGCGTTCCTTGGCTTGCCGCCCGTGCTCGGGCGCGCTTGCGTCAGCGGGCTTACTTGCGGGGGGCGGTGGCGTCGATGTCGGGCGCGTCGACGGCCTTCATCCCGACCGCATGATACCCTGCATCCACATGGTGGACCTCGCCGGTCACGCCGGCGCCAAGATCGGACAGCAGATACAGCGCCGACTTGCCCACGTCGTCGATCGTCACGTTGCGCCGCAGCGGCGAATTCAACTCGTTCCAGCGCAGGATATAGCGGAAATCGCCGATGCCGCTCGCCGCCAGCGTCTTGATCGGCCCGGCCGAGATCGCGTTGACGCGGATGCCGTCCTTGCCGAGGTCCTCGGCCAGATAGCGCACGCTTGCCTCGAGCGCCGCCTTGGCTACGCCCATCACGTTATAGTGAGGCATCACCTTCTCGGCGCCGAAATAGGTCAGCGTCAGGCACGAACCGCCGTTGGTCATCAGCTTCTCGGCCCGCTGGCACATCGCGGTGAAGGAATAGACCGAGATGTCCATCGACATCGAAAAGTTGCCGCGGCTGGTATCGACATAGCGGCCGCGAAGTTCGTTCTTGTCGGAAAATCCGATGGCGTGGACGATGAAGTCGAGACTGCCCCAGGCCTTCCCGAGCTGGTCGAACACGGCATCGAGCGATGCCTCGTCGGTGACGTCGCAATCGGCCATCTGGGTCACGCCCAGTTGTTCGGCCAGCGGCAGCACGCGCTTCTTGAACGCCTCGCCCTGATAGGTCAGCGCAAGTTCCGCGCCGGCACCGGCGCAGGCCTTGGCGATCCCCCAGGCGATGGATTTGTCATTCGCCAGACCCATGATCAGGCCGCGCTTTCCGGCCATCAGCCCTGTTGTCATCCGATCCTCCGCCGCTGGGTTCGCCTTTGGGGTCCTTTAGGGCAAGCGACGGGTCAGAGGCAAGAGGACGCGCAACCGCGCGGGTCGGTGGCAGGTTGGCTCTGGCCTGCGCGGCACACCGGGTGTAGCCAGTAGAGGCAACGGGAAAAGGCAGGACATGAGCGACCGCAGCGGCATCTTTGCAGGAGACGATCCTTTCGATCTGGCACGCGCCTGGCTTGCCGAGGCCGAAGCGAGCGAACCCAACGACCCGAACGCGATCGCGCTCGCCACGGTCGATGCCGAGGGCCTGCCGAACGTCCGCATGGTGCTGTTGAAGGAAATCGAGGGGCAGGGGACCGACGGCGCCTTCCTCTTCTATACCAACTACGGCAGCGTGAAGGCGGTCGAGATCGATCAGTCGGGCAAGGCCGCGTTCGTGATGCACTGGAAAAGCCTGCGCCGTCAGATTCGGGTGCGCGGCACCCTGACCCGCGAAGACGGTGCAAAGGCTGACGCCTATTATGCCTCGCGGTCGCTGAAATCCCGGCTCGGCGCCTGGGCCTCGCACCAGAGCCAGCCTCTGGCCTCGCGCGCGGCGCTGTTGGCCGAGGTGGCGCGGGTGACAGCCGACAAGGGGATAAGCCCGCCGCGGCCGCCATTCTGGGGCGGCTACCGGCTGCGACCGGTGGAAATCGAGTTCTGGGCCGATGGTGCGTTTCGTCTGCATGACCGGTTCCGCTGGTGCCGCGCGGGGGAAACCGGGTGGCAGGCGACCCGACTTTCACCGTGAATCGGCGGAAACTCGCAGATCCGCGGGGGGTGTTGGTCTGACCTTAGGTAAAAGTATCGGGGCGCCTTGATGCGGCAAGGCGACCACACTACAGTCGGGATCGATAGACAGACCGAGGTTTTCTCCGGTAATGTTCCTTAATAGGCTTTGTTTCGTACAAAAGTCCGCTCAGTAGCTCGCCCTGGAAACAGGGCATGGAAATGGTGGCCAATTGGGAACCGACAAGGATGACATTGGAAGCGCGCTGCCGGTTGTCGGGCGCGTGAAGTGGTTCGATCCCGGCAAGGGGTTTGGGTTCGTGGTAGCCGATCTGGGCGGACCGGATATCCTGTTGCATGCGAATGTCCTGCGAAACTTCGGCCAGTCTTCGGTTGCGGACGGGGCCGAGGTCGAGGTGATGGTGCTGCAGACCCTGCGCGGAATGCAGGCGATCGAGGTGCTGCGGATACTGCCGCCGGAAGAATCCGGTGCGCTGCCGCTCGAGGACATGGCGGCGATTTCGCCTGAAGAACTTGCTGCGCTGCCGCTGGAGCCTTCGCGTGTGAAGTGGTTCGACAAGGGCAAGGGCTTTGGCTTTGCCAATGTCTTTGGCCGCGACGAGGATGTGTTCCTGCATGTCGAGGTCTTGCGCCGGTCCGGGCTGGCCGACCTGCAGCCGGGCGAGGCTGTGGCCTTGCGCGTGGTGCAGGGACCGCGCGGCCGCATGGCGTTCGAGGTCGCGGCCTGGGAAAAGGCGATCCGGAACGGCGAGCGATGAGTCGCCGCCTGGTGCGGGGTCGGTTGGTCACGGGGCGCATCGCCGCGGCGCGCGCGGCCTTGGTCCGCGGCGGCCGGATCGGGTTTCTGGCATTGCTGGTCGGGGCGTCCTGCGGGGCGGCACAGGCGGCCTGCGATCCCGGCGAGGTCGCAATGCGCGGCGATTGGGGCCGCGCCCGCTTTGCCGTCGAGATCGCTGACGACAACGCCGAACGGGCCCAGGGGCTGATGTTTCGGGAAGACATGCCAAAGTCGGCCGGTATGCTGTTCGTCTACGAGGCGCCGCAGCATGCCAGTTTCTGGATGAAGAACACACTGATCCCGCTCGACATGATCTTTGTCGATGCCCGGGGCGTGGTGACCCGCGTTCACTCCGGGGCTGTGCCGGGCGATTTGACCCCGATTGACGGCGGTTCCGGCGTGCTCGCAGTGGTCGAGATCAACGCCGGCCTCGCCAGGGCGATGGGAATCGGCCCGGGGACCGAGTTGCGTCACCCGGCCTTCGGTGACTCGGCGGCCTGGCCCTGCACCGAGTGAAAATCCCGGCCGACTGAATGCCTCGGCTGGGTGGCGACTGGCGCACCAGCAGGCCAGTCGCAGCGTGAGACTCGTCTCCTCGTCAAATTGCCGATGCTCCTGCCCGTGGCACGGGGCCGAAGCCGCGGGGCTCCTGCCCGTCGGATGCGCCACGCCGGTTCGGCCAGGCACGCTGCGCGTGCGATTGCGCCGGCTTCCGGCAGAGTGCCTTTGGGCCCAGATCGGCGAACGAGGGGGCTTCCCAAGGGTGCGCTCCTTGCGTAGGAAGGCCGGTGTCGGGGCGTGGCGCAGCTTGGTAGCGCGACGGTTTTGGGTACCGTAGGTCGTAGGTTCGAATCCTATCGCCCCGACCATTTTCCTATGAGCATCGGACTAAGAGGCACAGGCCCGGTGCGGGCCAACGGGTCGGATGCGCTCGCCCTCTCGCGGTTCGAGCCAGCCAGGCACCAGATGTGGTGTGTCCATTCCGCTACTGCGCCGGGCCATGCTGCGGGTGCAGCATTTGCGGCTTCTCGCGCAGACTATCCCGCGCCTCCCCCTCAGAATCCCATATTTTGTTGATGCTGCCACGCAGAATACCTTAACTTGCGGATTGTTAACGAATTTTCCAAGAATCGGGCAGGGGCCACGCGCCTGATACGGGTCGGTAGGTCAAGCGAAAAATCTGGGTCGGGAGACGGATATTTCCGTTGACCATCGGTGCCCATATACGTCAGTTTGTGTTGGCGGGCGAGAGATCCACAATATGTTGTAGCCGAAACGACATGGACTGGATCACGCAGCGGAGGAGGATCGCAGGGTCGGCCAAGAGGACAGTTGGCCCTGATGCGTCCCCTCCGCTGCCGAACCGCCCGACCAGTTTCACAAGACCGCCACAAAGGCGGACCGGACCGCGGCAAGGGGACAGGCGCAATGAAAATCGAGCGGAAATTCACCAAGGCCAATGAGGATGCCTATGCGGGGGTGGCGTTCACGACCACCAACTCCGAGATTCGCAATCCCGACGGCACCATCGTGTTCCGCCTCGACGATATCGACGTGCCCGCGGGCTGGAGCCAGGTCGCCTCGGACGTCATTGCCCAGAAATACTTCCGCAAGGCCGGTATTGCCCGCCATCTGAAGCCAGTGCGGGAAAAGGGCGTGCCGTCGTTCCTGTGGCGCTCGGTCCCCGATAACAAGGCGCTGGCCGACCTGCCCGAGGACGAGCGTTTTACCGGCGAGACCTCGGCGCGCCAGGTATTCGACCGGCTGGCGGGTGCCTGGGCCTACTGGGGCTGGAAGGGCGGCTATTTCACCTCCGAGGACGACGCCCGCGCCTATTTCGACGAAATGCGCCATATGCTCGCCACCCAGCGGGCGGCACCGAACAGCCCGCAGTGGTTCAACACCGGGCTGCACTGGGCCTATGGCATCGACGGGCCGAGCCAGGGCCATTTCTATGTCGATTTCAAGACCGGCGAGCTGGTGAAGTCCGCATCGGCCTATGAACATCCCCAGCCCCACGCTTGCTTCATCCAGTCGGTGAAGGACGATCTGGTGAACGAGGGCGGCATCATGGACCTCTGGGTCCGCGAGGCGCGGCTGTTCAAATACGGCTCGGGCACCGGCACCAACTTCTCCAGCTTGCGCGCCGAGGGCGAAAAGCTGTCGGGCGGTGGCAAGTCCTCGGGCCTGATGGGGTTTCTCAAGATCGGCGACCGCGCGGCGGGGGCGATCAAGTCGGGCGGCACCACGCGGCGCGCGGCCAAGATGGTAATCTGCGATGCCGATCACCCCGATATCGAGGAATTCATCAACTGGAAGGTGAAGGAGGAGCAGAAGGTCGCCTCCATCGTTGCCGGATCGAAGATGCACGAGGCGAAGCTGAACGCGATCTTCGCCGCCATCCGCGGCTTCGACGGCCTCGAGGGGCAGGCGGCCGATCCGTCCGCGAACCCGCAACTGAAGGCCGCGATCCGCGACGCCAAGAAGGTCGCCATTCCCGAGACCTATATCAAGCGCGTGCTGCAATACGCGGCCCAGGGCTATGCCTCGATCGAATTCCAGACCTATGACACCGATTGGGACAGCGAGGCCTATGCCTCTGTCTCGGGCCAGAACTCCAACAACTCGGTCCGCGTGACCGATGCCTTCCTGCAAGCTGTGCGCGAGGATGGTGACTGGGAACTGATCCGCCGCACCGACGGCAAGACCGCCAAGACCATCAAGGCGCGCGACCTGTGGGAACAGATCGGCCACGCCGCCTGGGCCTGCGCCGACCCGGGCATCCAGTTCCACGATACCGTCAATGCCTGGCACACCTGCCCGGAAGACGGGGCGATCCGGGGCTCGAACCCGTGTTCGGAATACATGTTCCTCGACGATACGGCCTGCAACCTCGCCTCGTTGAACCTGCTGACCTTCCTGCGCGACGGGCAGTTCCAGGCCGATGAATACACCCATGCAACGCGGCTCTGGACGCTGACGCTGGAAATCTCGGTGACCATGGCGCAGTTCCCCTCGAAGGAGATCGCGCAGCTTTCCTATGATTTCCGCACCCTTGGTCTTGGCTATGCCAATATCGGCGGGCTGCTGATGAACATGGGCTACAGCTACGACTCGGCCGAGGGACGGGCGCTCTGCGGTGCGCTGACCGCTGTCATGACCGGTGTCGCCTATGCCACCTCGGCCGAGATCGCGGGCGAGCTTGGCCCCTTCGCGGGCTATGAGCGCAACGCGCACCACATGCTGCGCGTCATCCGCAACCACCGCAACGCCGCCTATGGCCATGCCGAGGGCTATGAGGATCTGGCGGTCACCCCGGTGCCGCTCGACCACGCATCGAACCCCGACGCGGCGCTTGGCGATCTGGCCCGCAAGGCCTGGGACGAGGCGCTGCGTCTGGGCGAGCTGAACGGGTATCGCAACGCGCAGGCCACGGTGATCGCGCCCACGGGCACCATTGGCCTCGTGATGGATTGCGACACCACCGGCATCGAACCCGACTTCGCGCTGGTGAAGTTCAAGAAGCTTGCAGGCGGCGGCTATTTCAAGATCATCAACCGCTCGGTCCCCGGCGCGCTGGAAAAGCTCGGCTATGCGCCCTCGCAGATCGGCGAGATCGTGGCCCACGCGGTCGGTCACGGCAGCCTCGGCAATGCGCCCGGGATCAACCACACCTCGCTTGCCGGCAACGGCTTCAGCCAGACCGAGATCGACAAGATCGAGGCAGCGCTGCCGTCGGCGTTCGACATCCGCTTTGTCTTCAACCAGTGGACGCTGGGGACGGAGTTCTGCACCGACGTGCTGGGGATCCCGGCGGCCAAGCTGAACGACCCGAGCTATGACCTGCTCGGCGATCTCGGCTTCACCAAGGCGCAGATCGAGGCCGCCAACGACCACGTCTGCGGGACCATGACCCTGGAAGGCGCGCCGCACCTGAAGCCCGAGCACTACGCCATCTTCGATTGCGCCAATCCCTGTGGCCGCAAGGGCAAACGCTTCCTGTCCGTCGACAGCCACATCCGCATGATGGCGGCGGCGCAAAGCTTCATCTCGGGCGCGATCAGCAAGACGATCAACATGCCCAACGACGCCACGATCGCGGATTGCCAGAAGGCCTATGAACTCTCGTGGTCGCTGGGCACCAAGGCGAACGCGCTGTACCGCGACGGCTCGAAACTCAGCCAGCCGCTGGCCGCGGCCCTGGTCGAGGACGACGACGAGGCGGCCGACGTGCTCGAATCCGGCACGCCCACCGAAAAGGCCAAGGTGCTGGCCGAGAAGATCATCGAGAAGGTGATCGTCAAGGAGATCGTGCGCTCGCACCGCGAGAAGATGCCGCAACGCCGCAAGGGCTATACCCAGAAGGCGACGGTCGGCGGCCACAAGGTCTATCTGCGCACTGGCGAATATGCCGACGGCACCCTGGGCGAGATCTTCATCGACATGCACAAGGAAGGCGCGGGCTTCCGGGCGATGATGAACAACTTCGCAATCGCGGTGAGCGTCGGGCTGCAATACGGTGTTCCGCTTGAGGAATTCGTCGACGCCTTCACCTTCACCAAGTTCGAGCCGGCCGGGATGGTGCAGGGCAACGAGACGATCAAGTCCGCGACCTCGATCCTCGATTACATCTTCCGCGAACTGGCGGTCAGCTATCTCGACCGCACCGATCTTGCCCACGTCAAGCCGGCTGGCCACAGCTTTGACGACCTCGGCCATGGCGATCCCCACGAGGGCCTGTCGAACATCCAGGAACTGAGCGAGACCGCCGCCAGCCGATCGCTGGAAGTCTTGAAGCAAATCAGTTCGACCGGCTACCTGCGCAAGCGCCTGCCGCAGGAACTGGTGGTGCTGAACGGCGGGGTCGAGGCGATGGCGGCCGGCATTGCGCCCGGCGGCGCGCTCGACCGTGCCGCCAACCTGCGCGGCATCGGCGCGGCCCAGACCGCCATCGCCACCGTCACGGCACTCGACGACCGCACCAAGGCGCGGATGCAGGGCTATGAAGGCGAGGCCTGCGGCGAATGCGGCAACTACACGCTGGTCCGCAATGGCACCTGCATGAAGTGCAACACCTGCGGCGCGACGAGCGGGTGTAGCTGACCGTTGCACGCGGCACCGGCGTTCCAAGGGGCTGCGCCAGGCAAGGGTGATGCCTCAGGCCAGACGGATCGGGCCAGAGGCAAACAAACCGGGCGATGTCTCCGAACGCGCCGGATCAGCCAGACCGGGGCGCCCTTGGGCGCCCCGTTTCATTCGGCAGGGCACCACGCGATGATCTGACCCGCGTCAAAGGCCGCAAGAATCCGGCCTCTGCCGCCGAGACCGTTCAAAATTCGTGCTGGATCGCAGCAATCTTCGCCACGGCCTTCGCGGGACCCTCGACATAGGCCTTGTGGGCGGGGCTGGCGATATAGCGGCGGAATGCCTCCATGTCGTCGAAATCGGCAACCACGGCAAAATCGTGGTGGTTCGGGCTGCTACCGATGTTGTCGCCGCAGACCAGCGCACGCAGCTCTGGCACCTGATCGCGAAATCCCTCGACCGCCGCCCGCACCGCGGCACGGTCCTCCGCAGTCGCCTCGGGCTTGAAACTCAGCAAGACGATGTGCCGCAACATTCCGAACTCCCGCCCGCGTTGGATTGCCATTGCCGAAGTGTCCGGCGCCCGGCGCCACTGTCAAGTGCCCCCTGACCGCCGCCACAGGCACCCCCGCCGCTGCTGCACCCGAAACCCGGCCCTTCTTCTGTTCGAAAATATCCCCGCCGGAGGCACCGCGCGCCAGCGCGGTTCGCTGCCTCAGGCGTCGAGCTCGACCCAGACCGGCACGTGGTCCGACGGCTTCTCCCGCGCCCGCACGTCCTTGTCGATCCGGCAGTCGGTCATCAGGTCGGCCGCCTGCGGGGTCAGCAGCAAATGATCGATGCGGATGCCGTTATTGCGCTCCCATGCGCCGGCCTGATAATCCCAGAACGTGTAGTGGCCCGGCCCCTGACTGCACGCGCGGAAGGCTTCGGTGAAACCGAGGTTCACGATCTCGCGGAACGCGCGGCGGCTTTCGGGCCGTGCCAGCGCATCCTCGCGCCAGGCCTCGGGGCGCGCGGCATCCTCGTCCTGCGGGATCACGTTGTAGTCGCCCGCCATCAGCGCCGGCGCCTCCGCGCTCAACAACGCCGTGGCGCGCGCCTTCAGCCGGTTCATCCAGGCGAGTTTGTAGTCGAACTTCGGCCCCGGCGCCGGGTTGCCGTTGGGCAGATAAAGCCCGCAGAGCCGCACCGCCGCCTTCTCGCCCACCACCGTCGCCTCGATCCAGCGCGCCTGTTCGTCGGCCGCGTCGCCGGGCAGGCCGCGCGTCACATCCTCGAGCGGCAGTTTCGACAGGATCGCGACCCCGTTGAACCCCTTCTGGCCATGGGTCGCGACGTTATAGCCACGCTCCTCGAACGGCTCGGCCGGGAAGCCCTCGTCGACCGACTTGATCTCCTGCAGCAACGCCACATCGGGCTGCGCCTCGTCCAGCCAGTCGCAGAGCGCGGGCCCGCGTGCCTTGATGCCGTTGATGTTGAAGGTCGCGATCTTCATGGGGACTCCCGGGGCCACTGTTTCGCGGCGAAGGTGGGGCAGGGGCGCGAGCTTGTCCATACTCGGCGCTTGATCTGTTTCTGCCGTTGGGGAAATCTGAACGGAGAAGCGGGGGGCAAACATGGACCAGATCATACTTTTTCGGATCGCCGAGCGGATGACGCTGACCCTCGTCGTTCTGATCGTCGCGTCGGTGGTCATGGTCGGCTTCTGGCGCACGGTGCAGAAGCTCGATGTGCAGAACACCGGCGGCATCGGCGGCAGCTTCGTGTTCTCGACCCCAGTCTTCGTGCTGCTGGCGATCATCGGCTATGCCTGGGTGTCGCTCGAACACCCGATCCAGGTCGGCCCGGCGGCGGGCGGGGAGGAGGCGCTGCAAACCGCTTCGGCCGGCGCGGGGGCCTTCATCGGTGCGGCGCCGGGCGGGGCGCCCGCGCGCGATCCCGACTTTGCGCTGCACCAGGCCGAACTCAAGGTCCGCAGCCTCAATTGCCTTGCGCGCGGTCAAGACCTGAGCCCGCAGGTCGAGGACGATCTGGTGCAGGTCAAGCTGGGGTTGCTGGAGCCGGTCTGGCCGGCGGCCTGGGGCGGCTTCGGCGCCTTCGCCGACTGGGCGACGGGGCGCAGCACGGCCGCCCCCGACGCGGGCGCCCGAACGGCCTTCGACAAGGAACATCTGGCATGCTGATGCGGGCGCTGACGCTGCTTGCGCTTTCCGCCACGCCGGCTTCGGCCCAGTTCTATACCGACGCCGAATTGCAGCGGGTGCAGGACCGCGCGGTGCCAAAGCTCGAACTGGTGCTGCACGAGGACATCGTCGGCCTGCTGCCGCGGGCCGAGCGCCCGCTTGCCGCCCGGATCGCGCTGGAGTTTCCCGCCAAAGGCCCCGATCCGCTCGCCTTCTATGCCGAGCCCGACCGGCTGACCATCACCATGCCGCTCGAATCGATCCGCTTCTTCGACGACATCGCGACACTCTTCGCGTGGTTTCAAAGCAAGGGCTGCGCCTTCGAGCCGACCCAGAGCTATCTGCACGCGCTGTTGCGCGAGCATCAGCCACTGCCGCCGCCGCTCGTGGCCTTCGGCATCGACCGCGACGCGGCCTTTGACGATGAATATACCTATGATCTGTCGTCCAAGATCTATTCGGCGGGGCTGCTGTTCATCCTTGCCCACGAGGTCGGCCATCTGGTGCTGGGCCACGAGGTCGGCCTGACCGGACCCGCAAGTCAGGCGCAGGAGATCGCAGCCGACGCCTTTGCGATGGACCATTTCGCGCGGGTGGGCACCATGCCGGTCGGGATCCTGTTTTACTATATCGCGGCCTGGTGGCGCGATCCGGTGGGGCCTGCGGCCGCGGCCAGCACCCATCCGGTCTCGCCCGGGCGCATGGCGGCGCTGGCCCGGCGGATGGCCGACACGCCGATGGACTTTGCCCATGGCGAACCCGACCCCGAGGCGGCGGCCGTACGCGTCACGGCGACCGCCGGGCAGATCGCGGTCTTTGCCAACCTTGCCTCGGACGAGGGAATGCTGACGCTGATGCCGCTCGGGTTGCAGCGCGATTTTCCGCTATCGAGGCTTCAGACCGTCTGCCCCTCGGACTAGGGTTGGCGTCGTCGACATCTCGTGACGCGCACAAGGAGCCGGTTGACCATGCCCCACGGATCCGGGCTTTCGCCCGAGATTGCCTTTGCCCTGATCGGCCTTCTGGGGGTCGGGTCGCAATGGCTGGCCTGGCGGCTGCAGTTGCCGGCAATCGTGCTGATGCTGGCCACGGGGCTTCTGATCGGGCCGGTCACCGGCGTCATGGTGCCCGCGCGCGACATCGGCCCGCTGGTCAGCCCGCTGATTTCGATTGCCGTGGCGGTGATCCTGTTCGAGGGCGGGTTGACGCTGCGCCTTGGCGGGCTCAGCGATGCCGCGGCGGGGGTGCGTCGGCTGGTGCTGATCGGGGCGCCGCTCGGCTGGCTGCTGTCGGCGCTGAGCCTGCATTTTATCGCCGGGCTGGGGTGGGAATCCTCGGCCGTCTTCGGCGGCATCATGATCGTGACCGGCCCCACGGTGATCGCGCCGCTGCTGCGCCAGGCGCGGCTGGCGCGCCGGCCGGCGGTGATGCTGCAGTGGGAGGCAATCGTCAACGACCCGATTGGCGCCCTTGCCGCCCTTGCCGCCTTCAAGCTGGCCGAGGTCTGGCACAACGACCTGCAATTGTCGGAATCGCTGCTGCTGATGTTGGTGCGGGTGACGCTCGCCGCCATTATCGGCTGGGCCGCGGGCAAGGCCATCGTGCTGGCGTTCCGGCGCGCGCTGGTGCCCGAATACATGAAGGTGCCGGTGCTGTTCGTGGCCGTGCTCGCCGCCTTCGTGCTGGCCGAGACGATCACCCACGAAACCGGGCTGCTGACCGTCACGTTGATGGGCCTTGTCATCGCCAATTCCGATCTGCCCTCGTTCGTCGAATTGCGCCGGTTCAAGGAGCAGGCGACGATCCTACTGGTCTCGGGCGTGTTCATCCTGCTGGCGGCGGGGATGGATCTGAAAACGCTCGCCGCACTCGACTGGCATGCCGCGGCCTTCATCGTCGTGGTGATCCTGGTCGCGCGGCCGCTCAGCGTGCTAGCGGCGCTGGCCGGATCCGGGCTGCCGCGCAACGAACGGCTGCTGATCGCCTTCACCGGTCCGCGCGGCGTCGTTCTGGTCGCGGTTGCCGGATTGTTCGCCGAGCGGCTGGTGCGGGTCGGGATCGAGGATGGCGCGCGGCTGGTTCCGCTGGCCTTTGCGCTCGTTGTCGCAACCGTCGTGCTGCATGGCTTCACGCTCGCCCCGCTTGCGCGGGCGCTCGGCCTTGCGGGGCACGAGGCGCCGGGGCTGATGATCGCGGGTGGATCGCGCTTTGCGACCGCCCTCGGGGTGGCGCTGAAGGCCGCGGGCATCCCGGTGCTGGTGACGGACCGAAACTACACCCGTCTGCGAAGCGCGCGCGAGGCGGGGCTGGCCAACTATTACGGCGACATCCTGTCGGAAAGCGCCGAGCACGGGGTGGAAATGGTCAGCTTCGGCCTGCTTCTGGCCGCGACCGAAAACGACGCCTACAACACGCTTGTCGCCACCGACCTTGCCCCGGAATTCGGCCGCGAGAACGTGTTCCAGTTGAAGCGCGCCGGCGAACAGAGCCGGCGCCATGCGCTGCCTGCCTCGCTGGGTGGTCAGGCGGTGGGGCAGGGCGAGGGATTTTTCGACCTCGACCGCAAGATGGCCGAGGGCTGGGAGGTCAAGGTGACCCCGATCAGCGAGGAATTTCCGGTCGCGGAATGGCGCCGGACCCATCCCGAAGCGGTGGTGCTGGGAACCATCGGCTCGGCCGGGCTGCGGCTGCGCACCGACGAGGCCGAACCGAAGGTCGGGCCGGGCGCGAAGATCGTGGCCATGGTGCCGCCCGAGGCCGCCGGTCCGCATCATGGCGGCGCCGACATCCGTGGTGCCGGTTGAGGCGGATTGACGCCGGACAATCCCGTGATACACCCCGGCCATGAACATCTATACCGACATTCACGCCCTGGTCGTCGGGGCGTTGCAGCGGATCACCGCCGAGGGCGGTCTGCCCGCCGGGCTCGATCTGTCCAACGTCTCGGTCGAACCGCCGCGCGACCCCGCCCATGGCGACATGGCCACCAACGCCGCGATGGTGCTGGCCAAGCCCGCCGGGATGAAACCGCGCGACATTGCCGACCGTCTGGCCGCCGAACTTGCAAGCGATCCGCGCATTGCCACCGCCGAGGTTGCGGGGCCGGGGTTCCTGAACCTGCGGCTCGCGGGCGAGGTCTGGGCCGCCGTGACGCGCGCCGTGCTGACGCTTGGCGGCGATTATGGCCGATCCACACTGGGGCAGGGCCGGCGGATCAACGTCGAATTCGTCTCGGCCAACCCGACCGGGCCGCTGCATGTCGGCCATACCCGCGGTGCCGTCTTTGGCGATGCGCTGGCCTCGGTGCTCGACTTTGCCGGCTTTGACGTCACCCGGGAATATTACATCAACGATGGCGGCGCACAGGTCGATACGCTGGCACGCTCGGTCTATCTGCGCTATCTCGAAGCCTTCGGCGAGACGGTCGATTTCCCGGCCGGCACCTATCCGGGCGATTATCTGATCGAAGTCGGCGAGGCGCTGAAGGCCGAGGTGGGCGACGCCTATGTCGGCCAGCCCGAGGATGTCTGGCTGGCGCCGGTGCGCGATTTTTCGACCGACCGGATGATGGTGCTGATCCGCGCCGATCTGGCCTCGCTCGGCGTCACCATGGACCGGTTCTTTTCGGAGAAATCGCTCTATGGCACGGGCCGGATCGAGGCGGCGCTGAAGGCGCTCGACGCCAAGGGGCTGATCTATCAAGGCGTGCTCGAACCGCCGAAAGGCAAGCTGCCTGAGGATTGGGAACCGCGCGAGCAGACCCTGTTCAAGTCGACCGATCATGGCGACGACGTCGACCGGCCGGTGAAGAAATCGGACGGCGCCTGGACCTATTTCGCCCCCGACATCGCCTATCACTTCGACAAGATCGAACGCGGCTACGACGGGCTGATCGACGTCTTCGGCGCCGATCACGGTGGCTATGTCAAACGGATGAAGGCGGCGGTCTCGGCGCTGTCGGACGGCCGCGTGCCGCTCGACATCAAGCTGACGCAGCTGGTCAAGCTCTACAAGAACGGCGAACCGTTCAAGATGAGCAAGCGGGCAGGGACCTTTGTTACCCTGCGCGATGTGGTCGAACAGGTCGGCCCGGACGTGACCCGCTTTGTCATGCTGACGCGCAAGAATGACGCGCCGCTCGACTTCGATTTCGACAAGGTGCAGGAGCAATCCAAGGAAAACCCGGTCTTTTATGTGCAATATGCCCATGCCCGGGTGAATTCGGTGCTGCGCAAGGCAATCGAGGCCGGGATCGCGGTTGACGACGCGAGCCTCGCCGCGACCGACCTTTCCGGCATGACCCATCCCGCCGAAATCGCCATGGCGGCGAAACTTGCCGAATGGCCGCGGTTGATCGAGATCGCTGCGCGCACCAATGAGCCGCATAGAATTGCCTTCTATCTCTACGAGTTGGCGGGTCTTCTTCATGCGCTGTGGAACCGTGGCAACGACGAGTCCGGGCTGCGGTTCCTGCAGGAGGGCGATCCGGTCACGTCTCAGGCGAAAATCGCCCTGGCACGTGCTGTCTCCGTTGTGATTTCTGCCGGTCTTGGTATCCTGGGGGTGACCCCGGTCGAGGAAATGCGCTGAAGAACAGGCGCAGGCGGGGTCAGGCAGGCAAGACCTCGCGCAGCGTCTCCGCATCCGGCGGCGCAGATGGCGCGGAAGGATAACGAGGCGGAGCATGACGAACCCGGCAACGCAGCACGGGATCCGAACGGGCAATCCGGCGCCTGATCCGGATATCCAGGATTTCGACGACGGTGGTATTGCGCCGGTCGAGGTCTATCGCACGACGACCCCGGGAAACGGCCTGCGCGGCACCCTGCACATTCTGGGTGCGGTTCTGTCGCTGGTGGTGCTGGGGTTCGGTGGTTACTGGGGCTACAAGCAGACCATGCGCGACCTGCACGGGGTGCCGGTGGTGCGCGCGCTCGAAGGCCCGATGCGGGTTGCCCCCGACAATCCGGGCGGGCAGATCACCGATCACGCCGGGCTTTCCGTCAACGAAGTGCAGGCCAGCGGCAGCGCGGCCGCCCCCGAATCCGAACTTGTGCTGGCGCCCGATCCGGTGCCGCTGACAGACGAGGACCTTGCCGGTTCGGTGTTGAATTCACCGACCGCGGACGCCGAGGCGGGCGATGGTCCGCTGATCGACCCGGCCGAACGCGCCGAACGGCTGCAGGCCGCGATCCGCGCCGACGACCCGATTGCCCAGGCGCTGGCCGATGCCGGTGTCTTCGACGAATTCCTCGAACCCCAGGTCGAGGAAGAAACGACTGCAGGCATCGAGGACGAGACCGCCGCGGCCGACACCCCCGACATCCCCCGCCCGGAGCCGCGCCCCGGATCCGCCGCTGCCGCCGGCATCTCGCCCGAGATGCTGGCGCTTGTCCCGCCGAGCCCGGCGAAAGAGGTCGATGCCGCCTCGATCGACCCCGGGACACGATTGGTTCAGCTTGGGGCCTTCGACACGCCCGACGATGCGCGGGCGGCCTGGAACACGCTTGCCGGCCGGTTTGCCGGGCTGATGCAGGACAAGTCGCGTGTGATTGTCGAGGCGCAGGCCGGTGGCCGCAGCTTCTGGCGGCTGCGGGCGCTTGGCTTTGACGATCTGTCGGCGGCGCGGCGGTTCTGCGCCGCACTTGTCGCCGAGCGTGCCGACTGCATTCCGGTCGTCGTCCGGTGAGGGCTGCAAGCGCCACAATCCTCGGCTGCGCGGGGACAGCGCTTTCCGCTGATGAACGCGACTTCTTTGCCGAGGCGCAGCCCTGGGGATTCATCCTGTTTGCCCGCAACGTCGAGACGCCCGACCAGATCCGCCGCCTGACCGGCGATCTGCGCGCGGCTGTCGGGCGCGACGCCCCGGTGCTGGTCGATCAGGAGGGCGGGCGGGTCCAGCGGATGCGCGCGCCGCACTGGCGCGAATGGCTGCCGCCGCTCGACCAGATGGCCCGGACGCCCGACCCTGAACGGGCGGCGCGTGCGATGTTCCTGCGCTATCGCCTGATTGCCGAAGAACTGCGCGCGGTCGGCATCGACACCGATTGCGCCCCGATGGCCGACATTGCCCGCCCTGACACCCATCCGTTTCTGAGAAACCGTTGCTTTGGCGAGGATGTCGCGACTGTGGTTGCCGGCGCCCGTGCCGCGGCCGAGGGGCTGATGGCGGGCGGGGTGCTGCCGGTTCTGAAGCACGTCCCCGGCCATGGCTTGTCGCGGCTCGACAGTCATCTCGACCTGCCCGTGATCGACGCGCCCGCGGATCTGCTCCGCGCCGAGGATTTCGCCGCCTTTGCCGGGCTTGCCGACCTGCCGATGGCGATGACCGCGCACCTGACATTCACGGCGTTCGACCCCGATCGCCCGGCCACCCAGTCGGCGCGCATGGTCGGGTTGATCCGCGACGAGATCGGCTTTGACGGGTTGCTGATGTCCGACGATCTGTCGATGCAGGCGCTCCGCGGCGGACCGGCCGAAAGGGCAGAGGCGACGATTGCCGCGGGCTGCGATCTGGTGCTGCATTGCAATGGCGTGATGGCAGAGGCGGCGGAGGTGGTTGCGGCCGCGGGCAGGTTGACCCCGTCCGCCGAACGCCGCGCCAGGGTCGCGCTTGCCCGCCGCGGGGCCGCGCAACCGATCGATGTGGCAGCCGCGGACGCCGAGCTTGCCGCCCTGCTGGAGGGAGACCCACATGGCTGAGGACGGATTTCGCGTAGCCGCCGACGAGGCGGTGGCCGAGCGGCTGGCAGCCGAGGCGTTCATCATCGATGTCGACGGGTTCGAGGGGCCGCTCGACCTGCTCTTGATGCTGTCGCGAACCCAGAAGGTCGATCTGCGCAAGATCTCGGTGCTGAAACTCGCCGAGCAGTACCTCGCTTTCGTCAATCAGGCAAAGTCGCTCCGGATCGAGCTTGCCGCCGATTATCTGGTGATGGCGGCCTGGCTTGCCTATCTCAAGTCCCGCCTGCTGCTGCCGCCCGATCCGACCGAGGATGGCCCGACGGGCGACGAGCTGGCCGCGCATCTCGCGTTTCAGCTTGAACGCCTGCAGGCGATGCGCGACGTCGCAGCAAGGTTGATGGCGCGCGACCAGAAAGGGCGCGATTTCTTTGTGCGCGGTGCCACCGAGACGGTCGAGCGCACCCGGCGCGTGACCTTCACCGCGACACTTCTCGACCTGATGCAGGCCTATGCCCGCATTCGCACCAAGGACGAATTCCGCCCCTTCGTGATGGACCGCAAGGATCTTTACACGATGGAGGAGGCGTTGGCGCGGCTGAGGCCGCTGGTCGGCTATGCCGGCGAATGGACCGACCTCATGTCCTATCTCCCCGAGGGCTGGGAGCTTGACCCGATGCGGCGGCGCACCGCGACCGCTGCCACATTTGCGGCCTCGCTGGAACTGGTGAAGGCCGGCCGCATCCACATTCGCCAGCCCGAGAGCTTTGCCCCGATCCAGATCCGCGCGGTGGAACGGGATGATGGCTGAGCACGACGGCCGGGAGCCCGAGCAAAGCCTGTTCGAGGCGCCGCCCGAGGCCGAGCAGGAGCGCATGGTCGAGGCGATCCTGTTTGCCGCAGCCGAACCTGTGACGGTCGCCGAACTGAATGCCCGGATGCCGCATGGCGCCGATGCGGCCCGCGCGCTTGAATCGCTGCGCCGCCGCTACGACGGCCGCGGTGTGCAGGTCGTGCGGATCGACACCGCCTGGGCCATTCGCACCGCCCCCGACCTTGGCTTTCTGATGCAGAAAGAAGTCGTCGAGACCCGCAAGCTTTCCCGCGCGGCCATCGAGACGCTGGCGATCATCGCCTATCACCAGCCGGTCACCCGCGCCGAGATCGAGGAAATCCGCGGCGTCGCGGTCAGCCGCGGTACTGTCGATCAATTGCTGGAGATGGAATGGATCCGGTTCGGCCGCCGCCGCATGACCCCGGGCCGGCCCGTCACCTTCGTGGTGACGTCGGAGTTCCTCGATCATTTCGGGCTTGAAAGCGCCCGCGATCTGCCGGGCCTGCGGGATCTGCGCGCTGCCGGATTGCTGGAGAACCGCCCGCCGCCCGGTACCGACGACGGCGAAGACGGGGATCAGGGGCAGTCCGAGATGTTCACGCCCGATCCCGAGGATGGCAACGACGGCGAGCCGCCAGCCTGAGGCATTGCCGCCCGAAGCCCATGTCCTGAAATAACTGGCATTGGGCTGGCTTCAGAGGTAAGCGTGTATACACGTTGGCGGCGTTGGTGACCATGTCACGATTGCCCGAAACGTTCCTGCGACTTTGCCCTGGGGCGATGCACCTTTGGGGTATCTATCACGTAAGCGAATGCCTCGGCCAAAAAATTCCACTTATTTGCATCTTGCGGTAGGCTGTCACGCATTCAACAGGCTAAGACGATTGTAATTCCCTCAAAACCCTCATACGACGTATATCATGTGTGCCGATATCCCCACCGATCCCCCACCGTCGGCGGCGCCTCTCGAGATCATACCCGGCCTGTTCATGCAGGTGGCTGCGCGTCTTGCGCAGGATCTTTGTGTCGAGGCCAGTCGAACTGCTCCGCTGAGGCCCCCGTTTCTGGGGGTTCTTGCATTGATAAAGGCCAATCCCGGTATACGGCAGGGGCTTTGTGCCTCTGCCCTGGGGTTTGATGCCACGACCTTTGGCCGTTACGTGGACCGTATGGTGCGCGATGGCTATGCGGAACGTTCGGTCCCTACCGAGGACCGGCGCGCCGTATGCCTGAGCCTGACACCCACGGGACTCGAAGCGCTGGAGGCAACCGAAGACGAGCTTGCAAACATGGGCGACATCTTCCGCCAAAGGATGGGTGCGCGTGACTGGGATCGGCTGAACAGCCTCCTGGTGCGCTTCCTGACCGTCCATGATCACCCCTTGCCAAGCCTGGCTCAGGAGGAAAGGCTGCCGAACGATACCTTTCCCCTCGAATAGGAGCTTGCCATGCCCGTGAAGAACCGCTTTGCCGAAATGCTGGACGAGATCAGCGCCTGGCGGCGGGACATTCACACGCATCCCGAGCTTCTGTTCGACACGCATCGCACCGGCGCCCTGGTCGCCGAAAGGCTGCAGTCCTTTGGCTGCAACGAGGTCGTTACCGGGCTTGCGCGGACCGGCGTCGTGGGCGTGATCCATGGCCGGACCAAGCGCTCGGGCCGGGTGATCGGGCTGCGCGCCGACATGGACGCGCTGCCGATCGCCGAGGCGACGGGGCTGCCCTATGCCTCGAACACCCCCGGCGTGATGCACGCCTGCGGCCATGACGGCCACACGGCGATGCTGCTTGGCGCTGCGAAATATCTGGCCGAAACCCGGAACTTCGATGGAACCGTCGTGGTCGTCTTCCAGCCCGCCGAAGAGGGCGGTGCCGGCGCCAAGGTGATGTGCGACGAAGGTCTGATGGACCGCTTCGGTATCGACGAAGTCTATGGCCTGCACAACTGGCCCGGAATGCCCACCGGCAGCTTCGCGATCCGTCCGGGCCCGTTCTTTGCCGCGACCGACGAGTTCCGGATCGTGATGGAGGGCAGGGGCGGCCATGCCGCGAAGCCGCACGAGACGGTCGACGCCACGGTGATGGCGGCCCATGCGGTGGTCGCGCTGCAAAGCATCGTTGCCCGCAACGCCGATCCGGTCGAGCAACTGGTGGTTTCTGTCACCTCGTTTCAGACATCGAGCAACGCCCACAACGTGATCCCGCAGAAAGTGTCGCTGCGCGGCACCGTGCGGTCGCTGACGCCCGCGATGCGCGACATGGCCGAGGCGCGGCTGACGCAGATCGTCAGCGGAACCGCGGCGATGTTCGGCGGCACCGCGACAATCGACTATCAGCGCGGCTATCCGGTGATGGTGAACGCCGATGTCCAGACCGAATTCGCGGCCGAGGTCGCGGCGGCGGTGGCGGGCAGTTGCGCCGAGGCGCCCCTGGTCATGGGCGGCGAGGATTTCTCCTATATGCTTCAGGAGCGGCCGGGGGCCTATATCCTGCTTGGCAACGGCGATACCGCCGCGGTGCATCATCCGGCCTATGATTTCTCGGACGAGGCGATCCCGGCGGGCTGTTCCTGGCTGGCCGAGATTGTCGAACGTCGGATGCCTGCTGCCTGAAGCGTCCCGCCGACGGGGCCGGGGCTGGCGGTTCCGGACGACGCGGGCTAATGGATGGCAAAGGAGGCCCGCATGTCCATTGCCAACGTCATCTGCATCAAATGGGGCGACCTCTTCGGGCCGGAATACGTGAACCGGCTCTATTCCGGGGCGCGGCGCAACTTGTCGGGACCGGTGCGGTTTTTCTGCATGACCGAGGATGCGGACGGGCTGCACCCGGATATCGAAGTGCTGGAGCTGGCGCGCGAACCCTATCTTGACGAGATGGACGCAGCCCTTGCCGTTGCCAACCGCCAGGGCGCGATGCGCAAGGTCAGCCTGTTCCGCCCCGGGCTGATCCCCGATCTCGACGGGCCGCTTTTGGGCTTCGACCTCGACGCGGTAATCACGGGCTCGCTGGACGAGATCCTGCACTTTGCGCCGGGCAAGGTTGCCATGCGTGCCGACTGGGTCGAGGCGCGGCGCGGCCGCCCGACAGGCCATGGTTCGGTCTTCCGCTATGATCCGGCGCTGCACGGCTGGCTTTATGACACGCTCGCCGCCGATCCGAAGGGCGAGGTCGAGCGGGCGCGCGGCTCCGAGCAGCGCTATACCTCGACACTGGCGCAGGCCAAGGGAGCCTTCGCCTATCTGCCGCCCGATCAGGTGGTCAGCTTCAAGCACGGTTGCCTCAGGCTTCCGCCGATGAACTATCTGGCCGAACCGCGGTTGCCTGCGAATGCGCGTATCGTCTGCTTTCACGGACGGCCGAAAATGAGCGAGGCGGTCGAAGGCTATCACGGCTCGATCCTGCGCCACAGCCTGCCCTGTGGCTGGTTGAGGGATCACTGGATCGACCGGACCCGGGACGATCTGGGAAGCGACTGGGGGTAGGCCCGGACCCGGCCGGTATCCTTGCAACCGGTCCGGCAATGACCTTTTGAGGCGACGCCCGAAGGGGGTCGGCCGGCCAACCCGATCGCGCCGCGATCATAAACAGGGCCGCAAGGCTGTTGCACGAACGGGTCGAGGATCTGTCGCGCACCATGACGCTCGAAATGTGCAAGCGCATCGGCGAGGCGCGGGGCGCGCTACCGCAGCAGTGGACCGTCCTGATCCAGATAGGCGTGGTCGAACTCGGCCAGATCGACCAGCGCCTCGAAGTTGTGGATGATCACTTGGCCTTTCTGGAACGTCAGCAACTCGCATTCGCGCAGTTCGCGCAAAACACGATTGACGTGCACCGGGCTCAGACCCAGCGCATCGGCCAGGTGGTATTGCGTAAGCGGGCAGGCGAACCCGGCGCGCGTGCCGCGTCCCACCAGGATCAGCCGCGCGCTGAGTTCAAGCAGGAAATGCGCCGTGCGCTCCAATGCGTCGCGCCGTCCGATGCTGACCAGATGTTCGACCACCATCGCCTCGTCCCGCGACGCGGCCCACAGCACTGCCGTCGCCAGGCGCGGGGTTGTATTGAACGCGTTCAGAAGGTCGCTTTCCTGCACTTCCGAGGCCTCGACCTCGGTCACCGGTTCGATATTGTGGTCGGCCGTGCGGAAAAGTACCGACCGCAGGCCCAGAAAATCGCCCGGGATCTGGAAGTCGACAATCTGCCGGGAGCCGTCGCGCAACAGCTTGTAGGAACAGACCCAGCCTTCGGCGAGGATGTATGCGGCGGCACTTACCTGGCCCTCGTGAACCAGATCGCGGCCCGCGGCAAAGGTGCGTCGCCGCCGGTGCAGACCTTCGAGGACCTTCAGATCGCCATCTGAAAGGACGACGAAGTTTCCAAGTTTACGGATCAGTGGACTTTGCGCAATGTTCATCGAATGCCTTTTCGGCCCTTGGCCGGTTGGAACGGATTTTGCCAATCATGAGTTGTGGCCGCTCGTCCCGACAATCGCGGCATGAATATAGGCATGTATAATTCAACGCTGCAATGATGACGATGTTCCATTTTTTTGCGGATCGGAATGCCACACGCCGCTGAAAAAGGCAGGTGCGCTACGCCATTGTTTCCGTGTGCGGGTTTTCATGGCATCTGCCACTATATAGGTCGAAAATGGGACAGATGCAGGTTCCAATTCGGGCTTTGGGTATTTTGTGCGATCTTTTGCGGTCCGACGCCCTTTCGTTCCGCTGCGGAGGCCGGGGTCAGGTATGCCCGACCTCGCCGGCGCGGTCGGCGACAATGACACCGCGCTGCGTCGTGTTGGGCAATTCTCTGCACCGACCCGAAAGATGTCAGCAGGCCAGTTGATCGAGGATCCGACCAGGGCGATGCGCCCGCGTTCCGGCGCGGGGCGCGGGGCGCGGGTCAAGGCAAGGCCTGCGGCCGCGAACGGGCAGGGACGGGCAGTATCCAACGAGGCCGGGAGACGCCCGATCCTTCACCTGCCTGCCGCGATCGGATAGGCCAAAGGTCAGAATCGATGACGGGACTGCAACATGCTGCCATGGACGCAACTGGCGACAGCGACCGCCCCGCAGGGAGGGGCGCTCAGGCTTTTTCGGCGGGGCGAGGAATTCTCGATCCGGCTCGAAGGCGGAAACGAACTGATGAACAGCCGCCTCGGCGGATCGGAAGAGGCGTTGGCCAGGCTTGCGCTGGATCGTCTGGCGGACCGGCGCGCGCCACGCGTGCTGATCGGCGGCCTCGGCATGGGATTCACGCTGCGCGCCGCGCTGTCGGTCGTGCCGTCCGATGCCCGCCTGATCGTTTCGGAAATCGTGCCAGAGCTGATCGACTGGGCCTCGCTGCACATGGGAGCGGTGTTCGGGGCGTGCCTTTCGGACCCGCGGGTCGAGGTGAGACAAGGCGACGTCGCCATGGCGATTGCAGAGGCGACCGGGGCGTTCGACGCCATCCTGCTTGACGTCGACAATGGCCCCGATGGCCTGACGCGTGCGGGCAACGACGCTCTCTATGGGCTTGTGGGGCTGCAATCCGCGCGCCGGGCGCTGACCGCGGGCGGCGTCCTTGCCGTCTGGTCCGCCGCGCCGGACCAGAGCTTTTCAAAGCGGCTGTCTCAAGGCGGGTTCGATGTCAGGGAGCAAACGGTTCGCGCCGGCCGCACCAGACGCGGCCCCCGGCACACGATCTGGACCGCCGTTCGAAACGGGACCTGACGTCCCGGAGCCGCCGTTCGCGTGCTGGGCCGGCAACCCGGCCCGGGCGTGACAAATCGCGAAGTAGACCAGTTTGGCGTCAATGACGTCGGGAGAAGATAGTGCAAATCGCTTTGCTTGGATCGCAAAAGGACAAGACCGCAGGGATCGTGATGATGTGCGCCGGCGTTGCATGTCTCAGCGTCAATGACGCCCTCGCGAAAACTCTGACCGCGGGCTATTCACCGCTCCAGATCCTGTTCCTGCGAAATCTGATCGCTCTGCCCTTCACGCTGCTTATCGCGCTGACGATGGGCGGGACGGCGGCACTGCGGTCTCATCGGCCTGTTGCACATCTTCTGCGCGGGGGGCTGTCGATCGGCGCGGCTATCCTGTTTTTCACAAGCCTCATGCACCTCGGGCTGGCAGAGGCGACAGCGCTGATCTTTGTCGCGCCGTTTTTCATCACCGTACTCTCGGCCATCTTTCTTGGCGAGCATGTGGGCTGGCGGCGCTGGGTGGCGGTAGTTGCAGGCTTTCTGGGGGTCCTGATCGTTATCAGGCCCGGCACAGCGGCGTTTCAGCTTGTCTCGCTGTTGCCGGTCGCGACGGCGCTCCTTTATGCGCTGCTGATGCTCAGCGCGCGGTGGGTCGATCCGCGCGAGAGCGTCTGGACGCTGCTGCTTTATCTGACCGGGGCGGGTGCCATCCTGAGCGCAATCATCGTGCCGTTCGTCTGGATTCCTGTCGGGGCAGGCGATCTCTGGCTTTTTGCCGCCATCGCGCTGTTCGGAACAGCCGGCATAACGCTGATCACGCAAGCATTTCGACTTGCCCCTGCCGTCGTTGTGGCGCCGCTGGACTATACGGGTCTGATCTGGGCGACGGCTTTGGGCTGGCTTGTCTGGAACGAGATCCCGGACAGCCTGACATTCGTCGGCGCGGCCATCATCATCTTAAGCGGCGTGGTGACGATATTGCGGGAACAGGCATCACATGACTGATGTCTCGGCAGATCCGCGCCGCAACCTTCGTCCGCCGGAAGCTCGATATTTCACGGTCTGCAGATCCGTCGAACCTTGCCGCGCGTGCATGGATTGAAATTTTTCCGTTGGACCTGGTAAGTGTAATTGCCTCCCGAATGGCGCAAACAACTGCGAGCCGTGTGCCGATCTATTGAAACCGTCGGAGGGTCTCAGAAAATAGCGACGTCTCAATGCGGGCAAGCGGACTTCTGAATTCTGCACTCGAATGGTCCGTCGCTGGCATAGATGGGTTTCTGCGGGCGACTCGCGGTCGGGCTGATATGGACGTTCGACGTGGCGCCTGCCGGGCCGGACTGTCCGGTCAAATGGCAGTGGCAGGTCAGGGCCATTCCGGGCCGAAGCACGGGGCGTGGTTTGCCGGCACTACCGCGCGTCGTGCGCCGCGGCGGCACCTGTGCCGAGTTCGATGATCTCTTCGGTGATTGCTTCCTGCCTGACCCGGCGCAGCGTGGCCTCGAAGGTTTCAAGCTCGCGCGCAATCTGGCTGCCCGCGGCGGCCATGGCCTCCATCCGCGCTTCGTTCTCGGCCGCGAAGGCGTGAAGCGCGGTTCTGCAGACAAGCGCGTGAAAATAATCTGCCCCCAGACGGTCGATCAACGCGTCGACGGGGATTTGCATCAGCGGGCGTTCGCCCACGGGCGCCGGAAGATCGGACAGATCGATCGGGAAAAGGGTCTGGCGCGCGACCGTCGGTCGCCCGGCAACCAGGCTGGTGAAAACGACATCGAGGCGGTCGATGCGGCCTGTGCCGACCGCATGATAGATCGCGCGCGTCGCCCTGTCGGCGAGCTTGGGGATGCCGGCTGTGTGCGATGGCATGGCAGCGCTCCAGACCGGCAATAGGCCGCGGGCCGCGGCAATGCCAATGCCGCGGGTTCCGATCAGAAACAGGGTCTCGGGATCGGGCTTTGCGCCGATGCTGTCGAGCACGCGTTCGCTGAAGGCGCCGGCAAACCCCTGTTCGGCGCAGAACGCCAGCAGACCGGTCTTGCCCGGGTCCGGCCCGGGGTCTTCAGAGGGCTTGGTTCCCGGGCCAAGCGCGCTCGCCATCGCAGCCGCAATGGTCGCGGCATAACTGTCGACGGCATCGATCTGGGTCCGGGCCACACGGGCGCGTGCCGCGGCGATGCCCTTCATGGCGTTCACGACCGCCCCCAGTTGTCGGATGCCGTCGATCCGGGCGCTGATATCGGCCAGCCGTTCGGTCATGGCACTGCGGCGGCTTCGCGCGCGTCTGCCTTGCCGTCCGCCAGGGATGCGGCAAGGCGGGCGAGCACGCCTGTCAGATCCTCGCGCGCCTTCGGGTCGAGTTTGCCCGTCTCGGCCAGCGCCCGCAGGACCCCGCCCGCATCACTGTCGAGCGCCGCAGGCAGGCCCGCGCAGAACGCCGTGACGGCGGTCAGCGGCAACGGATCGAGCAGACCGGACTGAACGGCCAGCATCAGCGCAACCTCGTCGACAAGCCGGAACGGCATATGCTGAGGCTGGCGCAGGGCCTCGCGGATCCTTGCGCCACGGGTCAGTTGCTGGCGCACCCGGCCATCGGGCATGCCACCGAAGCGGGTGAAAACCTCAAGCTCCAGAAACTGCGCATAGTCGAGCCGCAGCGTGCCTGCCGCATCTCGCAGACCGGGCGCCTGGGTCTTGCCGCCAACCCGGCTGACGCTCAGCCCCACATCTATGGCCGGCTTCTGGCCCTGCTGGAACAACGCGGCGTCCAGCACGATCTGCCCGTCGGTGATCGAGATCAGGTTGGTCGGGATATAGGCCGACAGGTTGCCTGAATCCGTCTCGGCAATCGGCAGGGCGGTCAGCGACCCGCCGCCGCGATCCGGCGACAGCTTTGCCGCCCGTTCCAGCAGCCGGGCGTGAATATAGAAGACATCGCCGGGATAGGCCTCGCGCCCCGGCGATTGCCGGGTCAGCAGCGCGATCTCGCGGTGTGTGGCGGCGTGCTTGGACAGATCGTCGATCACGATCAGGGCGTGCTGGCCCTTGTCGCGAAAATACTCGGCCATCGTCATCCCGGCATAGGGGGCGATCCACTGCAACCCGGGCGCGCTGGCGGCACCTGCCACCAGCACGATGCAGCGCGCGAAATCGCCCTTGGCCTGCAGCGCGTCGATGGCGCGGCGCACGCTCGACGTCTTTTGCCCGACGGCGACATAGATGCAGATCACATCGCTGTCGCGCTGCGCAACCAGCGCGTCGATGGCCAGCGTCGTCTTGCCGGTCGAATGGTCGCCGACGATCAACTCGCGCTGACCGCGGCCCAGCGCGAACAGCGTGTCCATGGCGACGATCCCGGTCTGCATCGGTTCGGTCACCAGATCGCGTTCGATGATCGCGGGGGCAGGGCGTTCGATCGGCAGCTGGGTCTCGGCCACGATGTCGCCTTTGCTGTCGAGCGGTCGGCCGAGCGGGTCGACGATCCGCCCCAGAAGGACCTCGCCGACGGGAACCTGCACCACCGCGCCGGTGCCGAACACCGCGTCGCCTGCCTCGACATCGGTTGCGGCGTCAAGCAGGACACAGCCGATCCTGTCGGCGTCGAGCACGCGCGCGAAGCCGACCTGACCGCCCTGGAACCGCAGCACCTCGTCGAGCCGTACGTCGCGCAGCCCCGAGATTATCGCGACCCCGTCGCCGATTTCCTCGACCCGGCCACGGTGTTCGGCGCGCGGCCCCAGTGGGGCGGCGCGCAGCGCCCCTTGTGCGGCGGCAAGCCAGTCCGAAGTATCGTCAGGCCGCATCCTTCATCTCCTTCAGGATCGCGGCAAGGTCCGCCTGCCAGCTGTTGCGCAGCACGAAATGCGCGCTGCGCAGTTCGAGGCCCGCGATCAGATCGGGGTCGGTGGCGAAAGTCAGCCTCGGCGCCCCGCCAAGCGCAGCGCTGATCGCCGTCCCGATCTCTGCCCACTCGGCGTCGGTCAGGGCGGCGGCGGTCACGATCTCGATCTCGGCGGCAGAGGCGACAAGCGAAGCGCGCTCCGCAGCCGACATGCCGGCAATGGCCTTCAGCAACCGGGCAAGGAAGGCCGTCTGGACCGCGGGGCCGTTCAACTGACCCAATAGCCTTGCGGCAATGTCCACCGACAGCGCCGAGGCCTCGGCTGCGGTTTCCCTGCGCGCCGCCGCCCTGTCGCGGTCGATGGCGGTTTGCGCGTCTGCCAGCAGCGTCTCGGCCTTGGCCCGCGCCTCGGCCAGGGATGCCTGCGCCGCGGCCTCGGCCTTTGCTGCGGCCTCGGCGAGCAGCGCCCTGCGTTCTGCTGCAATGCCGTCGCGGGCCTTGCCAACCTCGGCCAGTGCGGCACCGGCCTTGACCTCCGCCGCCTTTGCCGCGGCGAGCATCGCCTGCGTGGTTTCCTGACGCCGGGCAATGGCCCCTGCGACCGGGCGCCAGAATACCCGCGACAGAAGCCAGACCAGGATCAGGACATTGACCGCCTGCAACCCCAGTCCCCAGAAGTCGATGGTCATGGCATCACGCCAGCAGCGGGTTGGCGAACAGCAGCAGCAGCGCAATCACCAGACAATAGATCGCCGTCGTCTCGATCATCGCGAGACCGACGAACAGCGTGCGAGAGATCGTGTTTGCGGCCTCGGGTTGTCGCGCGATGGCGTCCATCGCGGCGGCGACGGCACGACCCTCGGCAAGGGCGGGACCGATCGCCCCGAACGCGACGGTAAATGCCGCGCAGACGATGCTGGCAAGGGGAAGATAGTCCATCATGGATCCTTTTGCTTTGGGGAAGGGACCGGCCCGGCTTCGGCCCGCCTCGGCTGGCCGTCCTCGACCGCCGAGGTGATGAAGACCATCGCCAGAACCGCGAAGATGTAGGCCTGCACCAGCCCGGTCAGCAGATCGAGCGCGATAAGCGGGATCGGCACCAGAAGCCCCGCCAGCGAGGCGACGATGCCGATCACGAAGACGCCGCTCATCACGTTGCCGAAGAGACGGACGAACATCGAAAAGACCCGGGTCACGCTTTCCAGCATGTTGAGCGGGATCATCACCACGTTGGGCGCGGCGAAGGATTTGAGGTAGCCGCGCAGGCCTGCGCCGCGCACGCCGAACCAGATTACCGACAGGAAAACGAGGAGCGCGAGGGCCGCATCGGTTTCGAGTTTTGCGGTCGGCGGGTCGACCCCCGGCACCAGCGAACTCCAGTTCGCCACGAGGATGAACAGAAACAGCGTGCCGATGAAGTCGCGATAGGGCGCGGGTGCGGCCCCCGTCGTCTCGCGGATCTGGGTGTCGAGCATCGCGACCAAAAGCTCGAGCGCGGCCTGACGCTTGTCCGCGATCAGCGCAAGCCGACGGGTCAGCAGCTTGGCCCCAAGCACCAGCACCGCCATGATCGCCCAGGTCGTGAGGATTGCCTGCGTGATCGGCACCGGTCCGATGTAGAACAATGCGACCGATTCAAGCGGCGAGTTCATGTGTCATGCCTCCGCACCCGGCGCAGCATCAGGGCCTTGGCACCAAGCACGCCCGCGAGCGCCGCGAGAAGCGCAAAGGCCCCGGCCTGCACGGCCAGATAGAACCCCGCAGCCAGCAGCGTCAGACGCCCCAGCGTCAGCGCCAGCCCGAGCAGGGGGCGACCCTGGCCAACGATCAGATCCGCGGTCATGCGCAAGGCGCGGAAATAGGTGTAGCCCAGAACAAGCCCGCCGAGAAGGCAGACCGGCAGGACGACAGACAAGGGCAGGGCAGCGAGATCGATCATGGTGCGTTCATCCATTTCCAGGCGATCCAGCCGCCAAGGCACAGCCCCAGCACCAGGAAGGGCGCAGTCCAGAAGATGCCGGTGCCGAGCCGCGCGTCGAGCCAGCGGCCAAAGAACATCCCGCCGAGCGTCGGAACCACAAAGATCCAACCCAACACACCGATCTGCGCCAGACGGCGGCCGACCGACATGTCGCCCTCGCGCAGCCACCGGTCGCGCCGGTCGCGGCGCAGGCGGGTTTCGCGGACAAGGGGATCTTCCTCGGGCGGGTCTGGCCGGTCATCGCTCATCGGAACTCTCCCGCGCTCGACCCCGGCCGCAACCGGCTGATCATCCGGCGGATCGCGTGCAGTTGCAGGCGCACCGTCTCGACATGTTCGACGCGTTCCTCGTCGGCGTCGCTCTGGAACCGGGCCAGCACCTCGGCATCGAGCGTGGCGAGGTCCGTGCCCGCCACGGCCTCGCGCGTTGCAATGGCGATGGCGGTCCCGGCCGTCACGGTCAGCACCCCGCCGCGCACGGCGCAGAACCGCTCCGCGCCGGCCCTGCGCCAGCTGACGATCGAGATCGCAAGCGCCGTCAGGAACGGGGCGTGGCCGGACAGGATGCCGAAGCTGCCGCTGGCGTCCTCGGCACGCAGGCTGTCGATGTCCTCATCGATCACGACCGACAACGGTGTCACGATCCTCAGCCTCATGCCGCAGCCCCCGCGTCCGAAGTCTCCGCTGCCTTTGCCTCGGCCTCTTTCCTGCGCGCATCCTCGAAAGTGCCGATCATGTAGAGCGAGCGCTCCGACCAGTCGTCGGCCTCGCCATCCAGAATGGCGCGGCACCCCGCCAGCGTGTCGGCCAGCGGGACGCTGGCGCCCGGTGTGCCGGTAAAGGCCTCGGTCACCATGAAGGGCTGGGTCAGGAAGCGTTGCAGCCGTCGCGCGCGCCTGACGATCTGGCGGTCGGCGGCCCCCAGTTCCTCGATCCCGAGCAGCGAAATGATGTCGGTCAGTTCGCGAAACCGCGCCAGCGCCTGACGGACGGCTTCGGCGGTCCGGTAATGCGCCTCGCCGACGACCAGCGGGTCGAGCAGCATCGAGGACGACGACAGCGGATCGATCGCCGGATAAAACCCCTCGGCCGCCTGCGCGCGCGACAGCACGATGACACAGTCCATATGGCTCGAGATCGTCGTGACGGCGGGATCGGTGAAATCGTCGGCGGGGACATAGACGGCCTGAATGGCGGTCACCGCAGAGCCGGCGACCGACGCGATCCGTTCCTGCAGCCCCGCAACCTCGGTCGCGAGCGTTGGCTGGTATCCGACGCGCGACGGCAGCCGTCCGAGAAGGCTCGATACCTCTGCGCCCGCCTGGACAAAGCGGAACACGTTGTCCATCAGCAAAAGCACGTTCCGGTGCTGCTGGTCGCGAAAATGCTCCGAGATCGTCAGCGCCGTCAGTGCCGCCCGCCAGCGCGCGCCGGGCGGCTCGTTCATCTGGCCATAGACCAGCACGGTGCGTTCCAGCACGCCGGAGCCTTGCATCTCGGTCAGAAGCTCGTGGCCCTCGCGCGAGCGCTCGCCAATGCCGGCAAAGACCGAGATGCCTTCGTATTTTTCGACCATGGCGCGGATCAGTTCCATCACCAGAACCGTCTTGCCAACCCCGGCGCCGCCGAACATCGCAGCCTTGCCGCCCTGTGCCATCGGCGTCAGCAGGTCGATCACCTTGATGCCGGTCTCGAACATGTCGATGGCACCGGTCTGGGACTTCAGCGGTGGCGGCAGGGCGTGGATCGACCGCCGCGGCGTGTTTTCGGGCAGCGCCGGCCCGTTGTCCTGCGGATCGCCAACGACATCGAGAAGCCGCCCGAGCACGGCCTTGCCCACGGGCACCGCCACCGGCGCGCCGGTCGCGCGCACCGAGACCCCGCGCGCAAGGCCCGAGGTTGATTGAAACGCCACGGCGCGCAGGGTGGTCCGGTCCAGATGGCTGTGAACTTCGAGGATGAGCGGCGATGGCCGGTGCCATTCGACCACCAGCGCAGAGTCGATCGGCGGCAAATCGGCGTCTGGAAAGACGACATCGACGACCGCGCCTCTGACGGCATGGACGATGCCAGCCGCCTGCCGCGGTGTGTCCGATGTCGCCTGTTCCGTCTGCATGGCTTCGAGATCTCCCCAGAATGGACGATTCGCTCGCGCCTGACGTATCCAGCCTACGCTTGGTCCGGGCGGAGTTGGTTGATCTGAATCAGCCGTTGCTGCAATGCGGCGGCGCCGGGACGGGACCTGCCGCCAAGGGTCGCTAACCCCGATCAGTGCGGGCGGGAGGTAATTGCGGCAGACAGACCCCACGCAGACCGCAGACAGACCGCAGACAGACCGTTGTCGAAGTCGCGGACGATGCTACGATCAGGGCCGCGCAGAGATCGGTTGGGCCACCGACCTCAGGGTTCTGAGCGACGAGAACACCGGCTTTGGTCCCCCACAAACATGGAGTTCACGATGATACATGACAGCAAGACCACCAAAGGCGCTTCGGTCGACAGTGATCTCGAAGAGGTAAGCCGTCAGATGGCGGCGCTGCGGGAGGATATGGCGAAGCTTGCACAATCCGTCACCGGGATTGCCGGACGCCGCGGCAGCGGCATGGCTGCGGACCTCGCGGAGGGGTTCGGCGAGGCCAGGAACTATGCCGTGAAGACGGGCAGGTCGGCAGAGGCCCGACTTGAGGGCACGGTCGCCGCGCACCCCCTTCTTGTCATTGGCCTTGCGGTGGGCGCGGGCCTTCTGATCGGTGCCTTGTCGCGGCGGTAAGGCAAGCCGCCCTGCGGCGGTTGCTCGATAATGCTGCGGACGGGTGCCATGGCCCGGCGGGTGGCGCGGCTGGACCAGCCGCCTCAGCCGCCGGTGTGGCTCATGTGCCGGCTCATCTCGCCGGCGATCTCTTGCCGCGAGTAATCGAAATCGTGGCCCTTCGGCTTGCGGGCGATGGCGGCGCGGATCGCAGACTCGAGCGCCTCGGGATCGCCCGGCGCGTTGCGCAGGGGCGCGCGAAGGTCGGCGCAGTCCTCTTGCCCGAGGCACATGAAAAGCTCGCCGGTGCAGGTCAGCCGCACGCGATTGCAGCTTTCGCAGAAGTTGTGGGTCAGAGGCGTGATGAAGCCGATCTTTTGCCCGGTTTCCTGCAGGCGCACATAGCGGGCGGGTCCACCGCTGGATTCGTCGAGATCGATCAGGGTAAAGCGCCCGGCCAGGCGCGCGCGCAGATCCTTCAGCGGCCAGTATTGATCGCGCCGGTCCTCGGCGCCAAGATCGCCCATCGGCATGACCTCGATAAAGGTCAGGTCCATGTCGCGGGCCGCGCACCACGCCGTCAGGTCGAACAGCTCGTCCTCGTTGAAGCCTTTCAGCGCCACGGTATTGATCTTGACCCGCAGCCCCGCGGCAAGCGCCGCATCGATGCCGCGCTGCACCTGGTCGAACCGGCCCCATCGGGTGATGCGGGCGAATTTCTCGGGCTGGAGGGTGTCGAGAGAGACGTTGATCCGGCGCACCCCGACCTCGGCCAACGGCGCGGCAAAGCGCGTCAACTGGCTGGCGTTGGTGGTCAGCGTCAACTCGTCCAGCGCACCGCTGTCGAGATGCCGGGCCATCGCCTCGAAATAGGTCATGATCCCGCGCCGGACCAAGGGCTCGCCCCCGGTAATCCGCAGCTTTTGCACCCCGAGCCGGATGAAGGCCGACGAGAGGATGTCGAGCTCCTCAAGCGTCAGCAGGTCCTTCTTGGGCAGAAAGGTCATGTTCTCGGCCATGCAATAACTGCAGCGGAAATCGCAGCGGTCGGTCACCGAAACCCTCAGATAGCTGACGCTACGCCGGAACGGGTCGACAAGCGGGGCGGCAACAGGCATGGCAAGGGGCGCGTTCATGGCAGCGACGCTACGCAGAGGCGGCAATGCTTGCAAGGGGCGGCTTGGCGATTGTCGGAATGGTGAGGGACCGGGTAAACTTGCCGCAAAGGCAACAGGCGGGAGCGAGAGAATGAATCCGAATGTCTGGACTGCCCTTGCTGCGGTGGCCTTGCTGGCCGGCTGCAGCGAGCTGTCACAATTCGGCGGGCCTGGAAAACCGCTCGGTGCGCCGATGCAGACCGTTGCCGGCGGAAACGGTGGTGCCAGCGTCACCCCCGCCGCAATGCAGGCGCCGCCGCCACCGAAAGCGGCCGTGACCCCCGAACAGTTCGACACCACGACCGAGGCGCAGCGCGCCGCTGCCGCGACGGCCCCCGCGGCGACCGGCGAAAGGCGGCTTGGCACCACCATCGCCTCGCTCGGCGATCCGGCCGATCCGGGGTTCTGGGCCGAGACCGGGCTGGTCACGGAGCGCGTATCCGGGCGGCTTCAGAACCCGATCACGGGCGAATCGGTGCAGGTGGAACTGCGCCCCTCCGGCGCGGCGCCGGGGGCGGGAACGCGGGTCAGCCTGCCGGCGATGCGGGTGCTTGAATTGCCGCTGACCGGGCTGCCCGAACTGATCGTCTATAGGAACTGAGGCGTCCTCGCCGGCTCAGGCGTCTGGGCCGGCGCATCTGGGGCGGGGCTGCCGCCGGGCAGGGCCCGAGCGGCGGTGGCGCCGCTGGCGCGGCGCGGCCCCGCGCGACACAGATGTCAGGCGTTGAACAGGAAGTGCAGGACGTCGCCGTCCTTGACCGCATAGGTCTTGCCCTCGACGCGCATCTTGCCCGCATCCTTGGCGCCCTGTTCGCCGCCAAGGGTAACGAAGTCGTCATAGCTGATGGTCTCGGCGCGGATGAAGCCGCGTTCGAAATCGCCATGGATGACGCCCGCCGCCTTTGGCGCCAGATCGCCCTTGTGGATCGTCCAGGCGCGCGCCTCTTTCGGCCCGACCGTGAAATAGGTCTGAAGCCCCAGCAAGGTGTGACCGACACGGATCAACTGGTCGAGCCCGGCCTCTTCGAGACCGAGTTCCGACAGGAACATCCCCGCCTCTTCGGGGTCGAGCTGCGCGATCTCTTCCTCGATCCGGGCCGAGATCACCACCGCCGCCGCACCCTCGGCCGCGGCCATCTCCTGAACGGCACGCGACAGATCGTTGCCGCTGGCGGCGTCCTCCTCGGCGACGTTGCAGACATAGAGGATGGGCTTGGAGGTCATGAGCTGCAGCGTGGCCCAGACCCGGGCATCCTCGGCATCGACGGCGACAGTGCGTGCCGGGCGGCCGTCTTCCAGCGCCGCAAGTGCCGCCTTCAGCAGGCGCTCCTGCTGCAGGGCTTCCTTGTCGCCGCCACGCACCTTGCGCGACAGGTTCTGCAGCCGCTTCTCGATCGATTCCATGTCCGCGAGCATCAGTTCGGTCTCGATGGTCTGGGCGTCCGCGACCGGATCGACGCGGCCGTCGACATGGGTCACGTCGTCGTCCTCGAAACAGCGCAGCACATGGGCGATGGCGTCGCATTCGCGGATGTTGGCGAGGAACTGGTTGCCGAGGCCTTCGCCGCGGCTGGCGCCCTTCACCAGACCCGCAATGTCGACAAATGTCATGCGGGTCGGAATGATCTGTTTCGATCCGGCGATGGCGGCGAGTTTCTCGAGCCGCGGGTCGGGAACGGCGACATCGCCGACGTTCGGTTCGATGGTGCAGAAGGGAAAGTTCGCGGCCTGCGCCGCGGCGGTGCGGGTCAGTGCGTTGAACAGGGTGGATTTGCCGACGTTCGGCAGGCCCACGATACCGGTCTTGAAGCCCATCGTCAGATCCTTCGGGAAAACTTGGCGCCTTCTAGTGCCTGGGGGCAGGCGCCGCAAGCCGGGCTGTCCGGGATGGCGGATTCGGGATAGACTGCGCGGGCGAACATCAGGGAGGACATCCATGCCATCCATCAGCCCCTATCTGTTCTTCGACGGCACCTGCCGGGAGGCGATGACCGCCTATGCCGAGATCCTCGACGCCGAGATCCTGTCCATGATCCCGTTTTCGGAAGCCCCCGAGGGCGAGGGGATGCCCGATGTGCCGGGGGATCTGATCATGCACGCCGGCCTCGGCTTCCACGGCCAGTACCTGATGGCCTCGGACGACATGCCGGGGCGCAACAAGGTGCCGGCCTCGAGCCATGTCATGGTCTCGCTGGCAGATCTCGATGCCGCGCACGAGGTATTCGACCGGCTTGCGGAGGGCGGCGAAGTCAGGATGCCGTTTGCGCCGACCTCGTGGTCTGCGGGCTTTGGTGTTTTGCGGGACCGCTGGGGCCAGTTGTGGATGGTGGGAACGGACGAGACCGCCGCCTGATCGGCCATCCGCATCGATTGTCGCCAGGGTTCCGCCTTGATCTTCCTGCCGATTGTCTGCAGGAGAGAGCGGATCACTCGCGAGGACTCCCGACATGACCCGGATCGACGACACGTTCACCCGCCTGAAAGCCGAGGGAAAGAAGGCCTTCGTGGCCTATGTCATGGCGGGCGATCCCGATTACGAGACGTCCCTTGAGATCGTGAAGGGGCTGCCTGCCGCTGGCGTCGACATCATCGAGCTTGGCGTGCCCTTCACCGATCCGATGGCCGACGGGCCGACCATCCAGCTTGCCGGTCAGCGGGCGCTTGACGGCGGCCAGACGCTGGAGAAGACGCTGGCGATGATTGCGGCGTTCCGCGAGGGCGATGCGACGACCCCGATCGTGCTGATGGGCTATTACAACCCGATCTATAACCGGGGCGTGGCGCGATTTCTGAAAGATGCCGTGCTGGCCGGGGTCGACGGGCTGATCGTGGTCGATCTGCCGCCCGAGGAAGATGCCGAGCTGTGCATTCCGGCGCAGGCGGCAGGGCTGAACTTCATCCGGCTGGCGACGCCGACGACCGACGACAAGCGGCTGCCGAAGGTGCTGCAGAATACTTCGGGCTTTGTCTATTACGTCTCGATCACCGGAATCACCGGGTCGGCGGCGGCCGAGGCCGGCGATGTCGGACCCGAGGTGGCGCGGATCAAGGCCATGACCGACCTTCCCGTGATCGTGGGCTTCGGAATCCGCACGCCCGAGGCGGCCGAAGCGATTGCCGCCGTTGCGGATGGCGCCGTCGTCGGCTCGGCCATCGTCGGCCAGATCGCCGAGGGGCGGGCGGTCGACGAGATCCATGCCTTCGTCAAGCGGCTGGCCGAGGGCGCGCACCGGGCGTGAGCCCGATGGCACTGTCACGGAGCCTGTCCTGCAGGCGCTTGCCCTGACACGACTGGCAAGGGCAGGCGCGGTTCGGCCACCGGGTGACCCGATTTGGCTCCGCGACCTGCAAGGGTTCAACGGATACCGGAACGTCCCGTGGCCGACCTTGGTAGAGGCAGGGGTGCTTCATTCCGCGTCAAGCGGATGAACAACCGAAAGTCTACCTAAAACAGTTGCAAGAATCTTTAAACGCGAATTATCTTTCCCCAAGGTCCTGTCCACCCACGGATTTCATTTCAGGACAGTGTCGGCATTGCACCGGGACCCTATACGTAATTTTCGCCGCCGCCGCCGCAGCAGCCTGGAGTGGAGCATTATCATTTTGGAACTTGAGACACATGAAGACGCAAATTTCCGCGCTCTGCGCCTTTCTGGCGATCGCGCCTTGTTCGGCTTCGGCCCTTGCCATCGGATCGCTTGACGCAAGCCGCAGCTATGGCGGGAGCTTTCTTGAAGGCTCCGATCTGGCTGACCTGAAATCCATGATCTTGGCGGACGGGCATACGGTCGTCGCCCCTGTCGCAACCCTGACGGCATCCTATCTTTCCGGCCTCGATGCGGTCTTCATCGGCGTGACGAGCTCAGACTTTGAAACGAACGGGGCGGCTTCGGCCGAGGAGGCCCTGGCGCTTGCGAATTTCGTGTCTGGCGGCGGGATTGCCTTGATTCTCGGCGAGAACGGCCAGTTCGATGCCAACACCAACACCTGGCTCGCTCCCTTCGGGCTGGCCCTTGCGAGCAATCAATACCTTTGGGGCGGAACATGGGAGACGTCCGTCGACCCGCTGCTGAGCGGCGGCGTTTCGGGATCGGATCTGGGGTACTATTCGGGATCGACCTTCGCGTCGGGCAGTTACGACATCTATGCGACGCTGAATGGCGATGCGGCCGTCGTGGGCAAGGCCTTCGGGTCCGGCCATGTCTATGCCACGGGGGACGGCGATTTCCTGTATCTGAATGACGCAACGAGCGGGTACAGCCAGACCTTCATCCTGAACGCATTGACCGCGGCGAGCGTTCCGGCGGTTCCGCTGCCCGCGGGTCTTCCCCTGGCGCTTGGCGGCTTTGGCGTGCTGGCGCTGACGCGCCGGCGGCAACGCAGCGCCTGAACGGCAGGGCGGGGGCGCGGACGGGATCATTCCCGTCCGGCACCGACCCCGCATCCTTGCCGACAAGATTGCCCGACTGCCTCCCGCTTGCTACCCCTTGGCGACGGACACTGTGCGCAAGGGGTAAGCCATGCCTGTCATCACCTGCATCGACGATCTGAAGCCGATCTATCGGCGGCGGGTGCCGAAGATGTTCTATGACTATGCCGAATCCGGAAGCTGGACCGAGCAGACCTTTCGCGAGAACGTCACCGACTTCGACCAGATCCGGCTGAAGCAGCGGGTGGCGGTGGACATGACCGGGCGCTCGACCGCCACGACCATGCTGGGGCAGGAGGTGGCGATGCCGGTGGCGCTGGCACCCGTCGGTCTGCTCGGGATGCAGCATGCGGATGGTGAAATTCTTGCCGCGAAGGCGGCCGAGGCATTCGGCGTGCCGTTCACGCTGTCGACGCTCTCGATCTGTTCGATCGAGGATGTGGCCGAGAACACGACAAAGCCGTTCTGGTTTCAGGTCTACACCCTAAAGGACGACGATTTCATGCGCCGGCTGATGGAACGGGCGCGGGCGGCCGGCTGTTCGGCCATCGTCATCACGCTCGATCTGCAGGTGCAGGGGCAGCGCCACAAGGATCTGAAGAACGGCCTGTCGGCGCCGCCGAAACCGACGCTGAAGACCTGGGCGAACCTTGCCACCAAATGGGCCTGGGGCATCGACATGCTGCAAACTAAGCGGCGCAGCTTCGGCAATGTGATCGGCCACGCCAAGGGGGTGAGCGACCCGTCCTCGCTGACCTCCTGGACCGCCGAGGCATTCGACCATGCGCTCGACTGGAAGCGTGTGGCTGAACTGATGGAGATGTGGGGCGGCAAGGTCATTCTGAAAGGGATCCTCGACCCCGAGGACGCACGCCGTGCGGCCGAACTGGGTGCCGATGCGATTGTCGTGTCGAATCACGGCGGCCGGCAGCTCGACGGCGCGCTGAGCGCAATCCGGATGCTGCCGCAGATCGTCGATGCAGTCGGCGACACCACCGAAGTCTGGATGGACAGCGGGATCCGGTCGGGACAGGACGTGCTGAAGGCGCTGGCGCTGGGGGCGAAGGCAACGATGATCGGCCGCGCCTTTGTCTATGGGCTGGGGGCGATGGGACAGGCCGGCGTGACCCGGTCGCTGGAGGTGATCCAGCGAGAGCTCGACGTGTCGATGGCGCTCTGCGGGCGGCGGCGGATCGCGGATCTGGGGCGCGACATGTTGCTGGTGCCAGAGGATTTCGAAGGCCGCTGGAAGACCTGGTGACAGGCGCCGCGGCGCGAGTCGCGGCGGGCCGTTCGGCGCAGGATCGGGGACGGTGCAGGGACGGCCTTCGCCTCAACATGCCGATTTGTCGCGCGCGCCCGGTTCGCCGCACCGTGGCCCGATCACCCGGGGGGCTGCCTGTACCACTCGAAACTTTACCGATTCGGTCCGAGTCAAATGCCTGAGTCGAAAAGATTTTGTCCTCGATGGCTGAAGCGTATTGACCGATTGACTGTTTTTTCCGTCAATGAGTTTACAAAAAAACCTTTCCTGAAAAAAGGGTTACGACTTTTTTGACGAATAGAGTATGATCTCCCCAAGCCGCGGCTGGGGGAGGCGCGTCGAGGGGTGCAATTGATTGCACCGCGTGATTCCCTCAGCAATTGCGGAGAGAGTCACAAGGGAGGAATTCTCAATGTCTGCTAAATCGAAGGGCGCTCCGGAAACGGGCGCGATTCCGGCCGATTTTCTGGCCAAGGCCCATCTGGACGCGGCCGGCTATGAAAAGATGTATGCAGAATCGATCAATGATCCTGAAAAGTTCTGGGGGGAACAGGGCAAGCGCCTGGACTGGATCAAACCCTATACCAAAGTGAAAGATACCAGCTTCGCGCCCGGCAATGTGTCGATCAAGTGGTTCGAGGACGGCACGCTGAACGTTGCCGCCAACTGCATCGATCGCCATTTGGCCAAGCGCGGCAATCAGACCGCCATTATCTTCGAACCCGATGACGTGCACGAGCCGGCGCAATACATCACCTATCGCCAGTTGCACAATCAGGTCTGCAAGTTCGCCAACGTGCTCGAGACCCTGGGCATTCGCAAGGGCGACCGGGTGGTCCTGTATCTTCCGATGATCCCCGAAGCGGCCTATGCGATGCTGGCCTGCGCGCGGATCGGCGCGATCCATTCGATCGTCTTCGCCGGTTTCTCGCCCGAGGCACTGGCCGCCCGTGTCAACGGCTGCGACGCCAAGCTCGTCATCACCGCCGACTATGCCCCCCGCGGCGGCCGCAAGACCGCGCTGAAGGCAAACACCGACGCCGCGATGCTGCACGTGATCCACGACCCGAGCGTTCTGGTTGTCCGCCGCACCCGCGAGCAGACCACCTGGGTCGAGGGCCGCGACTTCGACTATGGCGAGATGATGCTGGAGGCCAGCGACGTCAACACGCCGGCCGAGATCGGTGCCGAGGATCCGCTGTTCATCCTCTACACCTCGGGGTCGACCGGCCACCCGAAGGGTGTGGTTCACACCTCTGGCGGCTACCTGCTTTATGCCGCGCTCACCCATGAATACGTGTTCGACTATCACCCGGGCGACGTGTTCTGGTGCACGGCGGACGTGGGCTGGGTAACCGGGCACAGCTATATCGTCTATGGCCCGCTGGCGAACGGCGCGACGACGGTGATGTTCGAGGGCGTGCCGACATTCCCCGATGCCGGCCGGTTCTGGGAGGTCTGCGAGAAGCACAAGGTCAACCAGTTCTATACCGCGCCGACCGCAATCCGGGCCCTGATGGGGCATGGCGACGAGTGGGTCGCCAAGCACGACCTCAGCTCGCTGCGGCTGCTCGGCTCGGTCGGCGAGCCGATCAACCCCGAGGCATGGCACTGGTACAACGAGAAAGTCGGCAAGGGCAGATGCCCGATCGTCGACACCTGGTGGCAGACCGAAACCGGCGGCCACCTGATCACGCCGCTGCCGGGTGCGATCCCGACCAAGCCCGGCTCGGCCACGGTGCCGTTCTTCGGCGTGCAGCCGGTGGTTCTCGACCCGCAGACCGGCGAGGAGATCCAGCAGACCGAAGCCGAGGGCGTGCTGTGCCTGAAGGACAGCTGGCCGGGCCAGATGCGCGGCGTCTGGGACGACCATGGCCGGTTCGAAAAGACCTATTTTGCCGATTACAAGAACTATTACTTCTCGGGTGACGGCTGCCGGCGCGATGCCGACGGCTATTACTGGATCACCGGCCGGGTCGATGACGTCATCAACGTCTCGGGTCACCGGATGGGCACGGCGGAAGTGGAAAGCGCGCTGGTCGCGCACCCGAAAGTCGCCGAGGCCGCGGTGGTCGGTTATCCGCATCAGCTGAAGGGGCAGGGCATCTATTGCTATGTCACGCTGATGAACGACGTCGAACCCAGCGACGAGCTCTACAAGGAATTGCGGACCTGGGTCCGTCACGAGATCGGCCCGATTGCGACACCCGACCTGATCCAGTGGTCGCCCGGGCTGCCAAAGACACGATCGGGCAAGATCATGCGCCGCATCTTGCGGAAGATTGCCGAAAACGACTACGGCACGCTTGGAGATACCTCCACGCTCGCCGACCCTTCCGTCGTCGAGGATCTGATCAACAACCGCATGAACAAGGGCTGAGCAATGAGCGAAGCGAACACGCCTCCCGTATTGATCCTGTTGGGGCCTCCGGGCGCCGGCAAAGGCACCCAGGCGCGCATTCTCGAAGAGAGATTCGGGTTGGTCCAGCTATCCACCGGCGATCTGCTGCGTGGTGCTGTGGCCGCGGGGACCGAGGCTGGCAAGAAGGCCAAGGCAGTGATGGAAGCCGGGGAGCTGGTGAGCGACGAGATCGTTCTTGCGGTTCTGCACGATCGTCTGGCCGAGCCCGACGTCGGCAAGGGGGTGATCCTTGACGGATTTCCCCGCACCACCGGCCAGGCCGAGGCGCTTGACACGATGCTGGCCGACACCGGCCAGAAGATCAACGCCGCGATCAGCCTCGAGGTCGAGGATGAGGCGATGGTCGAGCGGGTTTCGGGCCGCTACACCTGCGCCAACTGCGGCGAGGGCTATCACGACACGTTCAAGAAGCCCGAGGTCGACGGCGTCTGCGACAAGTGCGGCGGCACCGAATTCAAGCGTCGGGCCGACGACAATGCCGAGACCGTGCGGTCGCGGCTGTCGGCCTATCATGAACAGACTGCACCGCTGATCGATTTCTACAAAAGCCGCGGGCAGTTGAAAGAAGTGGATGCGATGGGTGAGATCGACGCGATCTCGGACGCCCTCGCAGGTATCGTCGAGAAGGTTCAGGCCTGATCGGCTGGTCGGGGGCCGATGGTCCCCGGCCGCTTCCGGACCGACAGGTCCGGGCAAAGGGAACGCCGCGAGCGGGAGGCTCGGGGTGGGAGTTGCAACCCATTAGGGGGGAGGGCCGCATGTCGGACAATCCTGAAAATAACACGTACTGGTCGGCGAATATTCGTATCGTCACCTGGTGCCTTGTGATCTGGGCAATTGTGCCTTTCGGCTTCGGCATTCTGCTGAGGTCGATGTTCTCCGGAGTGATGATCGGCGGTGCGGACCTGGGCTTCTGGGTCGCGCAGCAAGGCTCGATCCTCGTCTTCCTTGCGATCATCTTCTTCTACGCCTGGCGGATGAACAGGCTCGACGCCCAGTACGGCGTGGACGAGCAATAAGATCAGGGGAACAGGGACAAATGGATCAGTTTACAATCAACCTGCTGTTTGTGGGGGCCTCTTTTGCGCTCTACATCGGCATCGCGATCTGGGCCCGCGCGGGTTCGACCAGCGAGTTCTATGCCGCCGGCCGCGGCGTTCACCCGGTTCTGAACGGCATGGCCACCGGTGCCGATTGGATGTCGGCGGCCTCGTTCATCTCGATGGCGGGCCTCATCGCCTTCGTGGGCTATGACAACTCCACCTATCTGATGGGCTGGACCGGCGGCTATGTGCTGCTGGCGCTGCTGCTTGCACCCTATCTGCGCAAGTTCGGCAAATACACCGTGCCCGAGTTCATCGGCGACCGGTTCTACAGCCCGACCGCCCGCATGGTGGCGGTGCTGTGCCTGATCATCGCCTCGGTCACGTACGTGATCGGCCAGATGACCGGCGTCGGCGTGGCCTTTGGCCGCTTTCTCGAAGTCTCCAACACCACTGGCCTGCTGATCGGTGCAGTCGTCGTTTTCGCCTATGCGGTGTTCGGCGGCATGAAGGGGGTGACCTATACCCAGGTGGCGCAATACTGCGTGCTGATCCTGGCCTACACGATCCCCGCAGTCTTCATCTCGCTGCAACTGACCGGCAAGGTGATCCCCGGGCTTGGCCTCTTTGGCACCGACATGTCGTCGGGCGAGCCGCTGCTGCTCAAGCTTGACCAGATCGTCACCGACCTCGGCTTCAAGTCCTACACCGGTCACCACACCGACACGCTGAACATGGTTCTGTTCACCCTGTCGCTGATGATCGGCACCGCCGGATTGCCGCACGTTATCATGCGGTTCTTTACGGTGCCGCGCGTGGCCGATGCACGCTGGTCCGCGGGCTGGGCGCTGGTCTTCATCGCGCTGCTCTATCTGACGGCCCCGGCCGTGGGCGCGATGGCGCGGTTCAACATCACCAACCAGTTCTGGCCGAACGGGACCGAAGGCGAAGCGGTGTCTCTCGAAACCATTGCCAACGATCCGGCCTATCACTGGATGGCGACCTGGGAGAAGACCGGTCTTCTGAAATGGGAAGACAAGAACGACGACGGCAAGATCCAGTACTACAATGACAAGAACCCCGACATGGAAGCCCGTGCCACGGCGAACGGCTGGGTCGGGAACGAGCTGACGAAGTTCGACAACGACATTCTGGTTCTTGCGAACCCGGAAATTGCAAACCTGCCGGGCTGGGTGATCGGTCTGGTGGCTGCCGGTGGCCTTGCCGCCGCGCTGTCCACGGCTGCGGGTCTGCTGCTGGCGATCTCGTCGGCCGTGTCGCACGACCTGATGAAGGGGCAACTGACGCCGAACATGTCGGAATCCTCGGAACTGATGTCGGCGCGGGTTGCCATGGCGGTTGCCATCGCGGTTGCGACCTATCTCGGGCTCAACCCCCCGGGCTTTGCCGCCCAGACGGTTGCACTCGCCTTCGGTCTGGCCGCCGCGTCGATCTTCCCGGCGCTGATGATGGGGATCTTCACCAAGCGGATCAACAACGTGGGTGCGGTTGTCGGCATGCTCGTCGGCCTGCTGTTCACCATGGTGTACATCTTCCTGCACAAGGGCTGGTTCTTCATCCCCGGCACCGCAAGCTTCCCCGACACTGTCGAGGGCTCGCTGTTCGGGATCCAGTCGACCGCCATCGGTGCGGTCGGGGCGCTGCTCAACTTCGTCGCCGCGTTCGTGGTGTCGAGCATGACGGCCGCACCGCCGAAGGAGATCCAGGATCTGGTCGAAAGCGTCCGCATTCCGCGCGGCGCCGGGGCTGCGACGGATCACTGATCGGTTGGCAGCGGTCCGGCTGACGCAAGCATCCGGGCCGCCGCTTGCACAATGACCGGCGCGTCTCCTTTCCCGAGGGGGCGCGCCGATGTCTTTCAGTCCCCAATTGCGATGGTGATCCGATGTCAGACCCGGTCTCTGCCGACCACAAGCGCGTCATGCGGTTTCTCGAAGGCGTCCATCCCTATGACAGTCTCGAACGCGAGGAATTGCGTCGGCTTGCCGGCATCTTCCGGCAGCGCGAGGTTGGACCGGGCGAGGTGGTCTATCGGATCGGCGACGTGCTCGAAGGTCTTTTCCTGATCGAGACCGGCGGGATCGAGATCACCGACGAAAACGACGCGCCGGTGTCGTTGCTGCGCGGGCGCAATTCCTTTGGCGAACGTGGGCTGGTGCGCGAGGGCGCGGCGATGACCAATGCGCGCGCGATCGAGGAGACCCGGCTGCTGCTGTTGCCGGTCGAGGAATTTCGCCGCCTGATGCAGTCGAGCCCGGTCTTTGCCCGGTTTTTCGACCGCGGCCGCACCGTGCTGCGCGAACGCCGCGGCGAGCTGGCGACACAGCGGGTCGGCGACCTGATGGCGCGCGACCCGATCACCGTTCCGCCTGAAACCCCGATCCGCCGGGCGGCGGAACTGATGCGCGACAACCATGTGTCGAGCCTTGCCATCACGGTGGACGAGGGGCGGCTTCTGGGCATCGTCACGTTGCGGGACATGGCCACACGGGCGGTCGCCTCGGGCCTGCCGGGCGATATTCCGGTCAGCCGGATCATGACCACCGATCCGGTCAGCCTTTCGCCATCGGCGCTCGGTTCGGACCTGTTGCACGTGATGCTGGAACGCCGGGTCGGCCATGTCACCGTGACCGAGGGCGACCGCATTGTCGGCATTCTGACCCAGACCGACCTGACCCGGTTTCAGGCCGTCAGTTCGGCCTCGATGGTCAGCGACATCGCCATGGCCGAGACACCGCAGCAGATGGCTGCGGTGACCGCCCGGTTGCCGCAACTTCTCATGCATCTGGTTGGCGCCAGCAGCCGGCACGAGGTTGTCACCCGGCTGATGACCGACATCGCCGATGCCTGCACCCGCCGGCTGCTGGCACTGGCCGAGGCAGAGCTCGGTGCGGCGCCGGTCGGCTATCTGTGGCTGGCCTGCGGATCGCAGGGCCGGCAGGAACAGACGGGCGTGTCCGACCAGGACAACTGCCTGATCCTCGACGATGCGGCGACCGACGACGATCTGGTCTATTTCGACAGGCTGGCAAAGTTCGTGTCCGACGGGCTCGACGCCTGCGGATACTTCTATTGCCCGGGCGAGATGATGGCGACGACGCCGCGCTGGCGGCAGCGCGCCGCGACCTGGCGCAGCTATTTCCGCAGCTGGATCGAAACGCCCGACCCGATGGCCCAGATGCTGGCCTCGGTCATGTTCGACCTGCGCCCGATCGGCGGCGCGACCCGGCTGTTTCAGGACCTGCAGCTCGACACGCTCAGGCTCGCCCGCGCCAATTCGATCTTCGTCAGCCATATGATCGCCAATTCGCTGAAGCACACGCCGCCTCTGGGCCTGTTTCGCGGCTTTGCCACGGTCAAGTCGGGCGAACACAAGAACGAACTGGACCTGAAGATGAACGGCGTCGTGCCGGTCGTCGATCTGGGGCGGATCTATTCGCTGCGGGGCACGCTGACCCAGGTCAACACCCGGGCGCGGCTGGAGGCAGCCGAGGCGCAGGGGGTCATCTCGCGCTCGGGCGCGCATGATCTGATTGACGCCTACGACCTGATCGCCGAGACCCGGCTGCGCAATCAGGCAAGCGAGATCCGCAATGGCCTGAAGCCCGACAACTTCATGCCGCCCTCGGATCTGAGCGATCTGGAACGCAGCCACCTGCGCGATGCCTTCGTCGTGGTGCGCACGATGCAGTCGGCAATCGGGCAAGGCAAGGGTATGCTGAGTTGAAAGGGTCCGTCCGGGGTTTGCCCCCGGAGCGGACCGGAGCGCGCCGCCCGGGGCGGACGCGCGTATCGTGGGAGGGGACATGTTTCTGGAATTGATTGCCGCCGTCGTTGCCGGGATCATGACCGCCGGCATCGTGATGGGGCTGTCGCGGCTGAGCGGTGGGCGCCTGCCGCGCTGGCTGACACCTGTGGCGGCCGGCTTGGGGATGATCTTTGTCGCCATGGTACTGGAATACACCTGGTTCGAACGCACCAAGGCCGATCTGCCCGAGACCTTCGTGGTCACGGCGACCCATGGCCTGCGTCAGGCCTGGCGGCCCTGGACCTATGGCTATCCGATCGTCGACCGCTTCGTTGCCGTCGATGCCGGGTCGGTGCGCCGCCATCCCGGTGCGCCGGGGCTGCGGATCGCCGATCTGCTGGCGTTCGGTCGCTGGGCGCCGGTGCGGAAGGTGACCATGATCTGGGATTGCGAGGGGCGCCGCGTCGCGCCGCTGGTCGAGACCGTGACGCTGGAGGAGAGCGGCGCGGTGACCGGTGCGGTCTGGGTGCCGCTTGCCGAGGATGACACCGCAGCAGAAGCTCTGTGCAAGGAGGAGCAATGAGATGCATGCAGAGACCCGTCCCGCCCGCATCCTGATTGTCGAGGACGAGGACAATATCGCGCTTGCGCTGATCCATGTGATGGGGCGCGAGGGATGGGCGGTCAGGCGGGTCGACGCCGGCGAGGCGGCGATGACCGAGATCGCGACCGAGCGACCGGATCTGGTGCTGCTCGATGTCATGCTGCCGGGGATCTCGGGCTATGAGGTCTGCCAGCAGATCCGCCTCGATCCCGAGCTTGCGAGCGTGAAGATCCTGATGATGACGGCGCGCGGCAATGCGATGGAGCGGCGCAAGGGGCTGGCACTCGGGGCCGACGGGTTTGTCGCCAAGCCCTTCAACCTGTCGGATCTGATGGCCGAGGCGCGCCGCCTGCTGTCGGGTGCAACGGAGGAAAGCGATGCTTGACCGAATGGAACGGCTGAGCCTGCGCCTCAGGGTGTTCCTGTTTTTCGTCGTGCTGGCATTGGGCGGCGTCGGGGTGATCCTTGCCGGTCTCTGGATCGGATACAACAAGGTGCCGCCGGGGGTCGAGGCAGCGCCAGCCTTCATCGACGCCGGTCTGGTGGCGATCTTCGGTCTGCTGGGGCTGATCGTCTGGATCTGGCTGATGTTCGACGAACATGTCGCAAAGGCAATCCTGAAGCTTGCCGGGCTGTTGCGGGCGCGGGCCCACGCCGAGGTGGCGGGCGATATCGATCTGAAACACGTACGCTATCTGGGCGATCTGGCGCCGGCCGCACAGGCGATTACCGGCACCCTGGCCGAGACCCGCAATGCGCTTGCCGAGGCGGTCGAGCGCGAAACCACGCGGCTCGCGATCGAAAACGCCCGGTTGCAGGTGCTGTTGGCCGATGTGCCGGCGGGCGTCATGCTGTGCTCGTCCGACCACCAGATCGTGTTCTACAACGGCACAGCCCACGGGCTGTTGTCGGGCGAGATGACGCCGGGGCTCGACCGGTCGGTGCTGGATTATCTGAGCCAGGGACCGATCTGCAACGCCTATGACCGGCTTGTGCAGAGCCAGCAGCGCGATGCGGCCTGCGATGTGCTGTGCGTGGCGGTGCAGTCGGGCCAGATGCTCGCGGGGCGCATGCGCCTGGTCACGTTGCCCGGCCGCAGCGCCGAGGCGCCGGGATATGTCTTGACGCTGCGGGACGTTACCGCCGATCTTGCACTGCACGCGGGCCGCGAGGCACTGCTGGAGGAGTTGTTCGACCGGGTGCGTCGGCCGGCGGCAAATTTGCAGACCGTTCTCGCCTCGGGGGCGGGCGAGGCGGGCGAGGGGAGGGCGGCGCTGATGAGCGAGGTGGGGTCTTTGAGCCAAGCGATTACCGATCTGGCGCAACGCTATGACACCGAACACGGCAACTGGTGGCCCATGGAGGACGTGCAGGCGTCGGAACTGGTCGAGAGCGTCGTGGCGCTGATGGCACGCGACCGCGTCACGCTGATCGCAGAGGCGGAACCGCTCGTGTTGCATTGCGATGCCTTCCAGATCGGCGCGCTGCTGACCCACCTGTGCGAGCGGCTGGTCACCGTTCTCGGCGCCCGCGCGCTGTCGCTCAGGATCGCTGTTGACGACGACGGGGCCGGAGCGTTGCTGACGCTCGGCTGGCAGGGGCCGGTGTTGCAGATCGGGCTGCTGGAGGGCTGGCTCGACGTGCCGCTCGAAGTGGGGCTTGCAAATGTCACCGGGCGCAGCGTGCTCGAGGCGCATGGCACCGAGGCCTGGCCGGAGCCCGGGATGGCGGGGCGCGCGATCCTGCGCATGCCGCTGCCGGTGGCACGGCCGGCCAAGGCGGCGGTGGCTCCGGCACGGCGTTCGGCGGTCTATGACTTCGACCTGCTCGACCGCGAGCCGAGCGGAGAACTGGCAAAGACCCCGTTGCGCGATCTGACCTGCGTGGTCTTCGACACCGAGACCACCGGGCTTCTGCCATCCTCGGGCGACGAGATCGTTCAGATCGCGGCGCTGCGGCTGCTTGGCGGCAAACGCGTGCCGGGCGAGGAATTCGAGAGCCTGGTCAACCCCGGCCGGACGATCCCCGCGGCCTCGACCGAGGTGCATCACATCACAGACGCGATGGTGGCCGATGCACCGCCGATTGCCGTCGCCGGGCGCAGGTTTCATGCCTTTGCCAAGGGGGCGGTGCTGGTCGCCCACAACGCGCCCTTCGATCTGGAGTTCCTGCGCCGGCATGAGGCGGATATCGGCGTGCAGTTCGACAACCCGGTGCTCGACACCGTGCTGCTGTCGGCCGTGGTGTTCGGGCAGTCCGAGACCCATACGCTCGACGCGCTGACCGAGCGGCTGGGGATCGTGATTCCGGCCGAGGCGCGGCACACCGCGATGGGCGACACGATTGCGACCGCGGCCGCGCTGGAAAAGATGATCCCGATGCTGGAGGGCAAGGGCTGCCGCACCTTTGGCGATGTGATTGCGGCGGTGCGCAAACATGGCCGGCTGCTGAAGGATCTCAACAGCCCCGAGCACGCCCCGGAGTAGGGGACGGGGGCTGCTCCCGCCAGTTCCGGCCGCATTGCCCATGCGGCCGTGACAGTTGGGCATGGCACCGCCTACAGCGGTGCGGTCCGGGCGATGTCGCAGCCCGGCATGGCTCCCACCGGGGCTGGCAGGGACTTTCCGGCAAATTTGCACCGAATGGGTGTATTTGCGGAGAATTTCTGCATTCTTATTGGTGCGCAGCTTGATCGCTCTTGCGCGGCAGTGCCAGTCTGCGGGCATTGCCAACGGCCCATTTGTCGCGATCGGCCACCACCCGAAAGGACCCCCGCATGACATTTCTGTCCGCAACCCCCACCTGGAGACAGGCGGCCCTCGCCCTGTGCGTTGCCACCACGCCCGGTCTTGCGGCCGCCGAAGGCGCAGAACAGGCGATGCTGGACGACATCGCGCAGATGTACGAGATTTTGCTCGAATATCAGGTCGATCCGCCGGCGGGCGTCCTTGTCGCCGTCATGGGCGATGCGTCCTACATCGGCACGGTCGGCAGTGGCCCGGGCGGCGAGCCGCCGGCTGCAGACAGCATCTTTCGCATCGGGTCCGTCACAAAGGTGCTGACGGGGCAGGTGATGGCGGCGATGATCGCCGCGGGCAAGATTGCGGCCGAGGATCCGGTGACGACGTATCTGCCCGATCTGCCCGGCGCAGAGCTGAATGGTGTGCCGCTGCGGCTGATCGATCTGGTGGGTCAGGCTTCGGGGCTGCCGCGGGACCTGCCGGTGGAACCGGGGCCGGATGGCAACCCGGATATGGCCAGGACGCTGCCCGCCATCGAAGCCTGGATGGGCGCGCACGATCTGATGTTCGAACCGGGGTCGCGGATCCTCTATTCGAACTTCGGCTTCCAGATCCTCGGCGCGGCGCTCGGCGCGGCGAACGGCACCAGCTATACCGAGGCGCTGGCCGAATACGTGACTGGACCGCTCGGAATGGTCGACACCGCGAACGAGGTTGCGCCCGCGGCGATGGACCGGCTGCTGCCGTCCTATTTCTTCGACGGGTCGGAACTGCCGATGGTGCCGGGAAGCGATCTGGTCGGGGCCTCGGGCGGGATCTTCACCACCGCGCAGGATCTGCAGACCTGGATGCGCTGGAACCTTGCGAGCGGCGACGGCACCGGCGATGACCGGGTGCGAAAGATCTACCATGCGCCGCATGGCCGGCGGTCCGACTACAAGTCGGTGTCGTTGATGGACGAATCCGGTGCGCTCGATGCGATGGGGATGGGCTGGGTGTTCATGGACGGCACCGATCACACCCCCGCCACGATGCAGAAGGCGGGCGCACATGCGGGTTACATGGCCTATGTCGCCTTTGCCCCCGAAAAGCAGGCGGCGGTGTTCATGGCAATCAACAAGTTCGATTTCGACATGGACGAGACCATGACCGGGCTGGCCAATTCGATGCTGGCAAGCCTGCCGGGCGCGATGGACTGATGCCGCAACGGGTGCGAGCGCGTGCGCCAGCACGCGCCCGGCCCAACCGGAGGCGGCGCAGCAAGGCGCCGGACGACGGGCGGCAGGGCTGCCGCCAAAGGGCCCGTGCAGCCCTCAGGTGGCACAGACAGGCACGACCGGCACGCGGCCGCGCAGGCTCAGTCCTTGCGCTCAAGCGCGCGCCAGCCGATGTCGCGGCGGAAAAAGCCCTCGGGCCAGTCCACCGCCTCGGCCAGCGCATAGGCGCGCTCGCGTGCCTCGGCGAGCGTCCGGCCGCGCGCCGTGGCGTTCAGCACCCGGCCTCCGGTTGCGGTGACCTTGCCATCGACCAGCGTCGTGCCGGCGTGAAACACCTTTTCCCAGCTCGTCTCGGGCAGGCCGTCGAGCCCGCCGATCACGCTGCCCTTCGGATAGTCGCCGGGATAGCCCTTGGTTGCCAGAACGACCGTCAGGGCAAAATCTTCCGCCCAGTTGACCTTGCGCGCGCCGAGCCGGCCCTCGGCCGCAGCAAGCAACAGATCGAGCGCCTGCGCGCCAAGCCGCATCATCAGCGCCTGACATTCGGGATCGCCGAAGCGGACGTTGTATTCGACAAGCCGCGGTTCGCCGTCCTCGATCATCAGCCCGACGTAGAGCACGCCCTTGTAAGGCGTGCCGCGGCGCGCCATCTCGGCCATCGTCGGCTTCACGATACGCTCGAGCGCGCGTTCGGTCACTTCGGGCGTCATCACCGGGGCCGGGGAATAGGCGCCCATGCCGCCGGTATTGGGGCCGGTGTCGCCCTCGCCGACGCGCTTGTGATCCTGCGCTGTGCCGACGGGCAGCACGGTTTCACCGTCGCAAAGAACGAAGAAGCTTGCCTCTTCGCCCTCCATGAATTCCTCGATCACCACTTCGGCGCCGGCCGCGCCGAAGGCGCCCGAGAACATCTCGTCAATCGCCGCCAGTGCCTCGTCCTCGGTCATCGCCACGATCACGCCCTTGCCGGCGGCAAGCCCGTCGGCCTTGACCACGATCGGGGCGCCCTGGTCCCTCACATAGGCCTTTGCAGGGCCGGCCGCGTCGAACCGCGCCCAGGCAGCGGTTGGGGCGCCGGCGGCGTCGCAAATTTCCTTGGTGAAGCGCTTCGACGCTTCGAGCCGCGCGGCCGCGGCCGAGGGACCGAAGACCGGGATACCGGCCTCGGCCAGCCGGTCGGCGACGCCCGCGGCAAGCGGCGCCTCGGGGCCGACGACGACAAAGTCGATTGCCTCGGCCTCGGCGAATTCGACCACAGCGCCGCCATCGCAGATGTCGAACGAGGCGCATTCGGCGATCTGTTCGATCCCGGCATTGCCCGGCGCGACGATCAGTCGGTCGCATTTCGGGTTCTGCAGGATGGCCCAGGCGAGGGCATGTTCGCGGCCGCCGCCGCCAAGGATCAGGATGTTCATGGCTTTCCCCGGTATGCTCGTCGGTTCCCGATACCGAACGCGGCCCGCGCGGACAAGCGCTGGAACCCCGTGCCGATCCATGGGAAAGATCGGCAAGCGCGCGTTTCGAGGGAGGCCTGCCATGGGCAAGACCAACAAGGACTGGCACGGGGACCATCCGATGCCGAAGAACCCGACCGAAGAGCAGCGTCTTGCCTGGCATCTCGATCATGCCGCCCATTGCGGCTGCCGCGGGATCCCGGGCACGATCCTGGCGCTGATGGAAGAACGCGGCATTGCGGTGCCGGAATTGCAGCAACCGGAGTTGCGCTGAGCATGTCCGATCTTCTTGACGACGATTTCGAGGATGCGGGCGGTCAGGGCCCGGGATCGAACGCGCCGGAATACACCGTGTCCGAAATCTCGGGCGCGGTGCGCAAGACGCTCGAGGGCGCCTTTGGCCGGATTCGGGTCAGGGGCGAGGTCGGCCGCGTGTTTCGCGCCCGCTCGGGGCATCTTTATTTCGACATCAAGGATGCGCAGAACGTTCTCGCCTCGGTGACCTGGAAAGGGCAGTTGCCCGGCCTGACCGTGATGCCCGAGGAAGGGATGGAGGTGGTGGCAAGCGGCAAGCTGACCACCTTCGGTAGCCAGTCGAAATATCAGCTGACCGTCGATCAGGTCGAACCTGCGGGCGTCGGCGCGCTGATGGCAATGCTCGAGAAGCGCAAGAAGCAGCTCGAGGCCGAAGGACTGTTCGCGGCGGAACTCAAGCGCCCCTTGCCCTATCTGCCCGAGGTCATCGGGGTTGTCACCTCGCCCTCGGGCGCTGTCATTCGCGACATCCTGCATCGCCTGCGCGACCGGTTTCCCCGCAAGGTGCTGATCTGGCCGGTGGCGGTGCAGGGCCGGGACTGCGCGCCCCAGGTCGCGGCCGCGATCCGTGGCTTCAATGCGCTGGCCCCTGGCGGGGCGATCCCGCGGCCCGATGTGCTGATCGTCGCCCGCGGCGGCGGCTCGATCGAGGATCTGTGGGGCTTCAACGAGGAGATCGTGGCCAGGGCGGCGGCGGCCTCGCAGATCCCGCTGATTTCGGCTGTGGGGCACGAAACCGATACGACGCTGATCGACTATGTCTCGGACCGCCGGGCTCCGACGCCGACCGCGGCGGCCGAGATTGCGGTGCCGGTGCGGCTCGAACTGATCGCGCAAAGCGATGCGCTGGGGGCGCGGCTGTCGGGGGCGCTGGCGCGGGGAATGGGGCGGCGCGGCGAACGGCTGCGCGACCTGAGCCTTGCGCTGCCCGGGGCCGAGAGCCTGCTGGCCGGCCCGCGACAGCGGCTCGACATGGCGGCCTCCCGGCTGCCTGCCGCGCTGCAGGCCTGGGTGTTGCGGCGTCAGGCGCGGCTGGCGCAGGTGTCGGCGGTGTTGCGGCCGGGCACCTTGCGCGCGCGGCTTAGGGACCTGTCCGAGCGGGTCGCCGGGCTCGACGCCCGCAGGCTTCCGGCGCTGGCCCGGCGGCAGGGGCTGGCCCGGCGCGAGGTCGACCAGCTTGCCGCGCGTCTGGTGCCGGCGATGATCGAACGTGAAAACCGCCGCCGCCGCCGCGAGATGGAGGATATTGCGCGGCGGCTGGCCGCCGACGGCGCGCGCCGCACCGGACAATGGCGCGACCGGCTGGCGGGGCTCGACCGGGTTCTGCAGAGCCTGAACTATGAAGAGACGCTGAAGCGCGGGTTTGCCGTCGTGCGCGCCGAGGGGCGGGTGATTGCAACGGCCGCCGCCGCCGAAGCCGCAGCGGCGCTGGAGATCCAGTTCCAGGACGGGCGGGTCACGGTTTCAACGGGCGGAAGCCCCACGGCCGCGCCGGAAACCGATGCCGGGGGGCAAAAGCCTGCGCCGCGGCGTAAGAAACCCAAGCCCGAGCAGGGAAGCCTGTTCTGAGCCTTGAGGTTCGGGCTGCGGCCCGTGAGGCCCGCGGCCTCAGGCGCCGACTTCGGGACCGAGGCACATCATCGGCTGGTCAGCCTCGCCTGCCTCGTAAAGCTCGGTTTCGCCCGGGCGATCCTCGAACAGGGCGCGCAGCCGGTCGCCCTCGGCATAGAAGGTCCAGCATTGGGGCTCGGGAACGTCGTCATAGGCGAAACAGATGAACCGCCCCTGTTGATACCAGCGGCCGTCCTTGCAGCGGCCATCGAGGAACGACCAGGTCACGCGGTGGTCGGGACGATAGCGTTCGATGCCATAGGCCTGACCCTCGGCATAGAAGTAAAGCGTCCTTCCCTGGGTATGGGCATCGAACTCTTCCGCGGTCATCGGCGGTTCAGCCGCCCGGGCCTCGGGCAGGGAGATCAGCAGAAGCGCGGGCGCCAAGACGAGGGCAAGGGCTGGATTCATGTCGGACCGGGTGTTGACTGCACCCCCAGCATGGCAGATCGGGAACGCACGATCCAGTCACCTTGCAGGGACCCGACCCGCCCGGACCCAGATCCTGCCAAACCGGAGGCTTCCATATTCTCCCGCGTGTGATTAGGTGATCTCATGCCTAGCGGAAGGACACGACCATGGCATTCTTCAAGAAACTCAAGGACAGGATGTTCAAGTCCTCCTCGAAGATCGGGGAGGGGCTCGACGCCATCGTTCAGGATGGCGGCAAGGCAGAACTTCTGTCCGCAGCAGACCCGGTTCCCGAGATCGAGGACGAGCTTCGCGCCCGCGTCGGTGCGCCGGCCGGGACCGAAGCGGGTGACGACGAGGACGGAGCGATCCCCGATCGGGTGCTCGAAACCGCGCGCGTCGGGGCAAGCGACGATCCAGACTGGTCTGACCCGCCCGTCGAGGTGCCCGACATCCCCGATCCGATGCCCGACCAGCCGCCTCCCGGCAACCCGCAGCCGACCGACCCCGAGCCCATCGATCCGGGCGGGCCCGGTCCCGACCTGCCGCCCGAGAGCCCGCCGCAAGAGGTGCCGCCGGAGTATCGGCCGGGGTTCCTCGGCCGATTGCTCGGCCGGGGCGGCGCCGAGCCGCGCACGGTCATGCGGCGGGTGCTGGACGACACGATGCTGGAAAGCCTCGAAGAGCTTCTGATCGCCTCGGACATGGGGGTCGACACCGCGCTGAGGGTGACGGCGAACATTGCCGAGGGCCGCTTCGGCAAGAAGCTTTCGACCGACGAAATCAAGGACCTGCTAGCAACCGAAGTGGCGCGCATCATGGAGCCTGTGGCGCGCCCGATGCCGATCTATCCGAAAAAACCGCAGGTGGTGCTGGTCGTCGGCGTCAACGGATCGGGCAAGACCACCACCATCGGCAAGCTCGCCAGCCAGTTCCGCGCCGCCGGCAAGACCGTGGTCATTGCAGCGGGCGATACCTTTCGGGCCGCTGCCGTCGAACAGCTGCAGATCTGGGGTGAGCGCGCCGGGGTGCCGGTGCTGACCGCGCCCGAGGGCTCGGACCCCGCCAGCCTTGCCTGGGACGCGATGGAAAAGGCGCAGCGCGACGGCGCCGACCTTTTGATGATCGATACCGCCGGCCGGCTGCAGAACCGCGCCGATCTGATGGAAGAGCTTGCCAAGATCGTCCGCGTGATCCGCAAGAAGGATCCCGACGCCCCGCACAACACGCTGCTCGTGCTTGACGCCACCACCGGCCAGAACGCGCTGAGCCAGGTCGAGACCTTCTGCAAACTCGCCGATGTCTCGGGCCTTGTCATGACCAAGCTTGACGGCACCGCAAAGGGCGGCGTGCTGGTGGCGCTTGCCGACCGTTTCGGCCTGCCGATCCACGCCATCGGCGTCGGCGAGCAGATCGACGATCTGCAGGCCTTCGACCCCGACGACTTCGCCCGCGCGCTGACCGGTGCTGCTGCGTGATCACTTGTCGTGCGGCGGCCTTTCCAGCCATTTCAACGGACCCAGTATGACGACTGCCAACGCCGTCGCGATCAGCGCGAGGCCGAGGCTGCCGATGCCAGTGGCCAGTCCGACCGCCCCCGCCAGCCACATGCCGGCCGCCGTGGTCAGACCCTTCACCCGGTGGAGCGCGACGATGATCGTGCCGGCACCGAGGAACGCGACACCGTTGGTGATCGCCGCGACCAGGCGCAGCGGATCGAATCGCATGTCAGGCCCCGTCGCGGACATTGTGACGGTGATGTGCTGGGCAATCAGCGCGAAAAGACAGGCGGCCAGTGCGACGAGGATATGGGTGCGCATCCCCGCGGGTTTGCCCGTCACCTCGCGTTCAAAGCCGATCACAGCCCCCATCAGGCTTGCCATCACCAGCCGCAGCGTCGCCACCCGCCAGTCGGTGCCGGCGAACGACCCCGCCAGTTCGGCGGAGAGGAGATCGAGGATCTGTTGCATCGCCTGTGACCCTAGCACGGGCCGCGCCTGATGGTCAGCAATCCGGCCGACTGGATCCAGTCCCTCGAAGGGACAGACGCCGGACGCCAGATGGCGATGGTGTTGGCGCTTTCGGCGGCCCTGCTGCACGCCATTTTCGGTGCATTGCAGAAGGGCCGGTTCGATCCCTGGCTGAGCCGCGGCATGATCGATGCCTGGCTGGCGGTGCTGTCGGCGCCGATCGCGCTGTTTCTGGTGCCCTGGCCCGAGGGCGGGGCCTGGCTGATTCTCGGCGGCGCCATGGTGATCCATTTCGCCTACAAGGTCGGGATGGCGCTGGCGTTCTCGCGCGGGGCCTTCACCGTGGTTTATCCGGTCGTGCGCGGTTCGGGGCCGCTGTTTGCCGTGATCGGCGCCTGGCTGATCTTTGGCGAGACCTTCGCGCCCTTGCAGTGGCTTGGCATGGCAGTGCTGCTGTCGGGGATCTTCGGACTTGCCGTCTATAACCTGATCCATGTCGAGGTCGACCGCGACACGCTGGTTCATGCGCTGATGCTGGCGGTCGGAACCGGCGCGCTGGTGGCACTTTATACCACCTACGACGCCTATGGCATTCGCTTCACCCCCGATCCCTTCACCTTCCTTGCCTGGTTCTTCATGATGACGGCACTCGACATGCCGGTGATTGCAGCACTGCGCTGGAAGAACCTGCGCCACCGCCCCGATCCTCGTCCATTGATCTGGCGCGGGCTGATCGGCGCCTTCGTCGCCTGGGGCAGCTTCGGTTCGATCATGCTGGCGACGCGGCTCGACAAGGTCGGCGAGGCGGCGGTGCTGCGCGAGACCTCGACCGTCTTCGCCGCGGCAATCGGCTGGCTGTTTCTGAAGGAAACCGTCGGCCCGCGGCGGCTGGCCCTGATGATCGTCATCGCGCTCGGTGCCGTGATCGTGGAGTTCGGCGGTTGACAGGATGGTTGACACGGCCCCGAAAACGCGGTGTCAGCGGCCAAGGCATTTCCCGCCCCGAGAGGACGACATGCAAGAAAAGACCGTGAACCCGATCCTGCGGCAGGCGCTCGAACTCGGACCGCCGCTGGCGTTCTTCGTTGCCTACCTGTGGATGCGCGACAGCACCTTCCACATCATGGGGCGCGACTACGACGGTTTCATCGTCGCGGCTGCCGCCTTCGTGCCGATCCTGCTCGTCGCGATGGCAGTGCTGTGGAAGCTGACCGGGCAATTGTCGCGACTGCAGGCAATGACGGCAGTGCTGGTGATCGTGTTCGGCGGGCTGACGGTGTGGTTCAACGACGAAACCTTCTTCAAGATGAAGACGACCATCGTCTATGGCATCTTCGCGATCATGCTCGGCATCGGGCTGTTGCAGGGCAAAAGCTACCTCGCCTGGGTGCTGGGAGATTTCCTGCCCATGGCACAGGAAGGCTGGATGAAGCTGACCCGTCGCCTTGCCCTTGGCTTTGCCGTGCTGGCCATCGCCAACGAGGTGGTGTGGCGCACCATGTCGACCGACGCCTGGGTCAAGATCGAGACCTTCGGCTTTCCGATCGCGCTGATGGTCTTTCTCTGGCTGCAGATCCTGGGACTGCAGAAATACCTCGAGGTCGATCAGGAAGAGGACGCGAAATAGCGTCCGGCGCCGCGGTGGCCGGACAGGGCCGTCAAGGCGACGGCGCCTGACGCCACGCGCGGCCCTCGCGGTAAAAGCCGATCTCGCCCACAGTTTCGAACGCGTCCGACTCGGCCCCGAAGGTGGTGATCCGTACCGACTGGCGCGAGACGTCGAGCAGGTTGAAGGTGTTGGGCTCGCCGCGCAGCCGGGTCGACAATCCGGTGCCTGCCTGCACGAACAGCAGCCCCGGCGCCGCGGCAAAGGGGGTGGTGCGCAGATTGTGCAGATGCCCCGACAGCACCAGATCCGCGCCGCAGGACTCGAACTCGGCCAGCGCCCCGCGCGCGCCCCGCATCAACCGCTTGTCGATGTCGGGACCATGCTCCAGCGGGTGGTGCAGCACCAGGATCCGCACCCTGTCGCCCGCGTCCTCAAAGGCCGCACAGACCCGGCCAACGGCACGGGAAGAGATCCGCCCGCGCTGCCAGGCGAAGCGGTTCACGGTGTTGACGCCCACAACCGCGATCCTGTCGTCGCAATAGCGCGGCTCCAGATCCCGCGCGATGGCGGCGCGATAGCGCGCCCAGGGCCAGAGCATCCGCACGAACAGATTGTCGAGCGGCGTATCGTGGTTGCCGGGTACCGCCAGCACCCTGGCCCCGATCCGGCCGAGGAAGGCGCGGGCGCGTTCGAACTGCGAGATCCGCGCCCGCTGGGTAAAATCGCCCGAGATTGCGACCAGATCGGGCGCCAGCCGGTCGATCTCCGCCAGCAACGGCGCCTCAAGCTCGGGCCTTTCGCGACCGAAATGCAGGTCGGACAGGTGCAGGATCCGGCTCATGTGCTGGCCGTTCCCCCGGACAGGGCCGCATGTTGTGGCGGTAGCACGATCTGCAGCCGGTCCTCGGACATCCGGAACGTGAACGGCGTTGGCGCGCGCCGCTTCTCGCCGTCATAGGCAAGATAGAGGTGACGCCGCGACGGTGCCTCGATCACCAGTTCGGACGCGCTGTGAAAGTCATAATCGCTGCCCGGTTCGGCCACCCGCGCGGCAAGCTTGGCGGCGGTGCGCCACAGATCGCGGCGGCGGTCGGCCCGTGCCACCAGCACGGCGAACCGATCGTCCGAGATGGCCGCCTCTCCCGCCAGTCCGAAGCGGTCGAGCTGGAACGTCGAGCGGGCGATGAACACCAGCGCGGTGCGGTGGATCGTTTCGGCGCCGTCGATGCGCAGCCGCAGTCGCATCGGCTTGCGGAACCGCAGGAAGCACCGGATCACCGACCAATGTGCCGCCAGCCGGCTGCGGCCCCAGGTGGCATAGATGCTTTCCCGCTCGCGCAGGATCCGCGGATACAGCCCGATGCTGGCATTGTTGAGAAAGACCTGGCCGTTCACGACCCCGATCCGGATCGGGTGCACGCCACCGGCAAGGATCTGCTGCGCCGCTTCGGCCGGATCCTCGGAAAATCCCAGTCCGCGGGCAAAATAGTTGAAGGTGCCAAGCGGTAGCACCGCCATCGGCACCTCGCGCCCCAGCATTGCCGCGGCAACCCCGTTCGCGGTCCCGTCGCCGCCAGCCGCCACGATCAGCCCCGCACCCTGCTGGCAGGCATCCTCGACCAGCGTTTCGATGCTTTTGCCGGGGCCGAAGCGGGCAAGATGCACACGCTCGCCCAAGACCTGCAGCGCGGCGTCAAGCGCACCGCGATCGCGGGCATTGGTGCCCGACCGCGGGTTGGCGATGACATGGATCGGCCGGTCGTCGCCGGCGGCGAACGGGATGGCGACGGGAGCGGAACTGGCGGTCTCGGCATGGATCAGCAAGGGCGTCGGCCTTCGGTTGGAACAGGGGACCCGGAGTGCAAGTCGGTCAAGACATGGGGTCACAACGCGGTGGCGGGGGTTCTGTTCCAGGGCATGTCACGGGAGGCGGGATCGGGGCGGCACAGCCCCGGGCGACGCGGCTGGCGCGCCGTCCCGTGTCGACCGAGGCGACCGTCGTCCCCGTCCGGCAGTGTCAGGATGCCTGACCCCGTGCCAGCAGCAGGGGGCGAAGCGCTGCCTGTCCCAGCCGCGCGCGCAGCGACGGTGCGGATGGCGGCGCCGGCTGGCGCAGTGCCGAAAGCGGCAGCCGGCGGTCCAGCACGGCGCGATAGAACGGGAAAAGACCGGGCCTCAGATAGACCGACCAGTGGCAGACCCAGGATTTGCGCGGCGCGATCCGGTGGCCATGGGCGGCGAGCGTGCGGCGCACCTCAGGCCGGTCGATGTCGAGGCTGGTCCAGTTCGGCGCCGGGGCGGCGGCAAGACCGAGCGCCCTGTCGCCGATCCGGTGCGGCGCCACCAGCCAGCCGAGCGCGCGGTCATAAAGGCCGTTCTCGCCGGTCCGCACCGCGAGGATCTCGACCGTGCGGCCGGCGGGCGTGGCAAGCCAGGCCGCGGCAGGCGAACACATCTCGGCCGGTGCCAGCAACACGGCGCGACCCATCGCGCCGGCGGGCAGGTGCGGCAGGGCGGCAAGGGCGACACGGGCCCCGAAGGAATGCGCCAGCACATCGACCGGCCGGCCCGGACAGATCTGCCGGATCAGCGCGATCAGACGGGCCAGCGCCTGTCCGGTTTCGGCGGCCCGTCCATAGGCCTGCCAAAGCGTGCCGCGCGCCTCCCATCCGAACGCGATGCAGAGCGGTTCGTCCGGCGCGTCATGGCCGATCCCCAGCGCGCGCGGCCAGGACAGGGTCTTCCAGTCGGACCGCACGGGATCGAGGGACAGGATATGCGTGTGGGGGCTGGTCTTGGCCCGGGCGGGCGAGAACTTGTAGCCATGGATCAGCACCACCACCGGCGCCTCGGGACTGGTGGCGGCAAGCGCTGCCCGCAGCCCTGCATCGAGCTCTGCGAGGTTGGCAAGCTGGCCTGCGGTGGCATTGACCTTGAACAGTGGCATGACACGGGTTCCACAACATCTTGTGGTAACAATACCGCGAGACTGCTTCAGTCCGGTGAAGCTGGTGTTACAGCATCGTGACGGCGGGGTAACGGATCGGCAATCGGTGGCCTTCGGTTGCTTGACGCCACCACCGTTCCGGGGCTACGGGGAGCCACGTGGCGATTTGGGCACCGGCTTGCGGACCACGTTAAACAATCCGCTAAAGAGGTCAGAGACGTGGGATACCCCGCCGCTGGCTTGCGGTGGGGTTCTTTGTTTGGAGGTCCTCCGATGGACGACTGGAAAGCGCGCACGAAACTCGTTCACTCCGGCACCCGCCGTAGCCAGTACGGCGAAGTGGCCGAAGCGATCTTCATGACCCAGGGCTTCGTCTATGACAGCGCCGAACAGGCCGAGGCGCGGTTTATCGAGGCGGGCCCCGACGAGTTCATCTATGCCCGCTATGGCAACCCGACGGTGCGGATGTTCGAGGACCGGATCGCAGCACTTGAAGGCGCCGAGGATGCCTTTGCCACGGCAAGCGGCATGGCGGCCGTGAACGGGGCGCTGACGGCACTGCTGAAGGCGGGCGATCATGTGGTCGCGGCGCGCGCGCTGTTCGGGTCGTGCCTGTATATCCTCGAGGACATTCTCGGCCGCTTCGGGGTCGAGGTCAGCTTCGTCGACGGCACCGATCTTGACGCCTGGGCCGCGGCAATCCGGCCCGACACCAAGGCGGTGTTCTGCGAGACCATTTCGAACCCGACGCTCGAGGTCATCGACCTGCCGGCGGTGGCCGAGATCGCCCACAAGGTCGGCGCCACAGTGATTGTCGACAACGTCTTTGCCACGCCGGTCCTGTCGCGGGTGCTCGATCAGGGCGCCGATGTGGTGATCTATTCGGCGACCAAGCATATCGACGGGCAGGGCCGGGCGCTGGGAGGCGTGATCCTTGGCAGCAAGGCGTTCATCCGCAAGATCGTCGAGCCCTATCTCAAGCATACCGGCGGATCGATGAGCCCCTTTACCGCCTGGATCATGCTCAAGGGGCTCGAAACCATGGACCTGCGGGTCAGGGCACAGGCCGCCACGGCGCAGGCCATGGCCGAGGCGCTGCAATGGGACGGCCGGCTCGATCGGGTGATTTATCCGGGGCTCGAAACCCATCCCCAGCACGCACTGGCGGGCCGTCTGCTCGAAAAGGGCGGCACGGTGCTGGCGCTCGACCTCAAGGGCGGGCAGGCGGCGGCGTTCCGGTTCCTGAACGCGCTGAAGATCGTGCTGATCTCGAACAACCTCGGCGACGCCAAGTCGATCATCACCCATCCCGCGACCACGACCCATCAGCGGCTGTCCGATGCGCAGAAGGCCGAACTGGGGATCACGCCCGGTCTGGTGCGGCTGAGCCTTGGGATAGAGGATACGGACGACCTGATCGCCGACGTCAAGCAGGCGCTCGACGCGGTCTGAGCGGATGCCTGTCGTGACCGGCCGGGTGCTGATGTGGGGGCTCTGGGGCGGGGTGCCTGATCTTTGGCGGCAGCTTGCGACAACAGTCGCGGCGTCAAGGAGGATGCGATGACGAAACCCTTCCTTATCCTGCAGTTGCGCCCCGAACCTGAGGCATCGGACAACGAGTTCGAGGCGATTCTGGACAAGGGCGGGCTGCGCGACGATCAGACTCGCAGGCTGCGGCTCGAACGCGAGGCGATCCCGGACGATCTGGACCTGACGGACTATGCCGGGGTGATCGTCGGCGGGGGGCCGGGCTGCGTCTCGGACCCTGACGAGGGCAAACCTGCGGTCGAGAAGCGGATCGAGGCCGGGATCCTCGGCCTGATGCCGCAGATCACCGCGCAGGACATTCCGTTCCTCGGCTGCTGCTATGGCATCGGGATCCTTGCGCATCATCTCGGCGCCGAAGTTTCCAAGGCGCGATATGGCGAGCCGGTAGGCGCCGTGGCCTGCAATGTGACAGCGGCCGGCCGATCCGATCCGATCCTTGCCGGTCTGCCCGACCGGTTCGAGGCGCTCGTGGGCCACAAGGAGGCGGTGCAGGCGCTGCCGCGCGGTTGTGTGCAGATCCTCGGTTCAGAGCCATGCCCGTTCCAGATGATCCGCCACGGCCAGAACGTCTATGCCACCCAGTTCCACCCCGAAGCCGACGGACCGGTGTTTGCGCTGAGGATCGAGATCTATAAGCACAAGGGCTATTTCCACCCCGACGAGGCCGCGGCGCTGACAGCCGCCGTGCTGGCCAGCGACACCTCCCACGCGCCACGGATCCTGCGGAACTTCGTGGCGCGGTATGGCTGAGGGCGGAAGGGCCATCGCCCCTGTGTCACGCGAATGGCCGGACGGACGAGGGCAGGGACCATGGGCAGGGCGGCCGGGTATCTCCCCGGGGCGCGCAGGCATCCAAGGCAATTTCCCCGACGTCCTGCGCGCACCGTGCCCCCAGACTGATCCGATCCGTGCCAACGCCCGTATAAAAGTCTATCTGACACTGGACAAATCGGCCCCCAGTCCCGACTTTGGTCGGGCGCCAGGCTGACTGACGAGGTTTGCAATGAATCTGCACCTGACCGACATGTTCCGGGATCCGACCCGGGAGGAGGCGCGCCAGGCGCTGGAGTTGCTGCGCAGCTGGGCTGCGGCCGCAAGCGACGTCGAGATCACCGATCTCGACCCGGCCGTGGCCGGACTTGTCGCGCAGGGCAGCGGCAATCTCTATCCGGCGCTCAGCCGCGCCTATCCCGAGGCATTCGATGCCGACGACGACTATCGTGCGACCATGCCCGATCTGCAGAATGGCCCCGAGAGCCTGATCCGTGGCGACAAGCGGCGCATCGAGCATGTCGGGATCTCGAACTTTCGCCTGCCGATCCGCTATCGCCGTCGCGATGGCGGCGAGTGGACGCTCGAGACTTCGGTCACAGGCACGGTCAGCCTCGAGGCCGGGCGCAAGGGTATCAACATGTCGCGCATCATGCGCAGCTTCTATCGCTCGGCAGAAGATACCTTCAGCTTCGAGGTGATCGAGCGGGCGCTCGAGGACTACAAGCGCGACCTCGACAGTTTCGACGCCCGGATCCTGATGCGGGTCTCGTTCCCGATGAAGGTCGGTTCGCTGCGCTCGGGGCTCGAGGGCTATCAGTACTACGACATCGCGCTGGAAATGGTGGACCGGGACGGCGTTCGGCTGAAAATCCTGCATCTCGATTATGTCTATTCCTCGACCTGCCCCTGTTCGCTGGAACTGTCGGAACACGCGCGCCAGCAGCGCGGCCAGTTGGCCACGCCGCATTCCCAGCGCTCGGTCGCGCGGATCTCGGCTGTGATTGCGCCTGATGCGGGGTGCCTGTGGTTCGAGGACCTGATCGAACTCTGCCGCCGCGCGGTGCCGACCGAAACCCAGGTCATGGTCAAACGCGAGGACGAACAGGCCTTTGCCGAGCTGAACGCCGCCAATCCGATCTTTGTCGAGGATGCGGCCCGGTTGTTCGCGGCAGAACTGCAGGCCGATCCGCGGATCGGCGATTTCCGCGTGGTTGCCAGCCATCAGGAAAGCCTGCACAGCCATGACGCGATCGGGCTTCTGGTCGAGGGAACGACGTTCGACGCGCAAAGCCTCGATCCGCGGCTGTTCCAGACCCTTTCCCACGTCGGCTGACGCCGCGGGTCCGCTTGACAGCCGGCGCGCCGACCGCCAACGCTGCGCGCATGATCGACTTGCGTCCGGTGGGATACGTCGTGGGCCTTCTGGTCGCCACGCTTGGGGTGGTTATGCTGGTGCCGCTGGCGGTGGATCTGTATTCCGGCAACGGCCACTGGACGGTGTTCTTCGAATCCTCCGTCATCACCATCATGTGCGGCACGATCATGGCAATCGCCTGCCGCAATGTGGTCAGCGCGGGGCTGACGATCCAGCAGACCTTCTTTGTCGCCACCAGCGTCTGGGCGGCGCTGCCGCTGTTCGGGGCGCTGCCCTTCATCTTCGGCGCGACCGAGGCAAGCTTTACCGATGCCTATTTCGAGGCGATGTCGGGCGTGACAACGACCGGCGCGACCGTGTTCGTGGACCTCGAGTCGCTGCCGAAAGGGCTGTTGCTGTGGCGTGCGCTGCTGCAGTGGCTGGGCGGTATCGGGATCATCGTCGTCGCGATGGTGTTTCTGCCAGAGCTTCGGGTCGGCGGCATGCAGATCTTTCGCACCGAGGCCTTCGAGACCATGGGCAAGATCCTGCCGCGTGCGGCCGAGATCGCGGGGCGCATTACCTGGATCTATATCGGGCTGACGATCTTTGCGACCGTCGGCTATGTGGCGCTGGGGATGGACACCTACAACGCCTTCTATCACGCGATGACGTCGATCTCGACGGGGGGGTTTTCGTCCACCGATGCCTCGTTCGGGCCCTATCAGGGCGCGCCCGAATACTTTGCCACGCTGATCATGATCCTTGCCAGCATCCCGTTCGTGCGCTTCATCCAGCTGCTGGCCGGGCAGGCGCAGCCGCTCTGGCGCGATACCCAGATCCGGACCTATCTGGGGTTCATCTTCACGGTGGCGCTGGTGCTGGCGCTGTTTCAGGTCGCCTTTGACGAACGCGGGTTCGAGGAGAGCTTTCGCGAGGCGCTGTTCAACTCGGTCTCGATCATCTCGGGCACAGGCTATGCCAGCGTCGACTATCAGCTTTGGGGTCCGTTCCCGATGATCCTGATTTTCTTTGCCGGGCTCGTCGGCGGCTGCGCGGGCTCGACTGCCTGTTCGGTCAAGATCTTTCGCTATCAGATCCTGTTCGGCGCGATCATGACCCAGATCCGCGCGCTGCATTCGCCGCGCGGGGTGTTCCCGCTGCGCTATGACGGGCGGCGGGTCGGCGAGGATGTGGTCAGTTCGGTCATGTCGTTCTTCCTGTTGTTCACGGTCTCGCTCGGGATCCTGTCGGTCCTGCTGGCCATGACCGGGCTCGATTTCACCACCTCGATCTCGGGGGCGGCGACGGCGCTGGCGAACATCGGTCCGGGGCTTGGCGACGTGATCGGACCCTCGGGGAATTTCGGGCCGCTGAATTCGACCGCAAAATGGCTGCTGTCGGCGGCGATGCTGATTGGACGGCTCGAGGTGCTGACGGTCTACGCAATCTTCACCGTCGCCTTCTGGCGCGGCTGAGGTGCCACCGGAGTTCAGCCCGCTATCCTGCTGCCATTGAAGCAGTTTTTGCCAACTCCCGGCTTCTTGGATCGGGTGCGTCCGCCATGCGGTAAAGGGCCATCGCGCCCTTGCCATACGGCGTCGAACGCTGCGGCAAGTCCGATGCGCGGGACGGGTTCGAGCGAAAAAATCTCCACCTCTCAACCCGGTCGAGTCGAGGAAACGCGACGTATCCTGTCGTATTTCGGCAATGTCGGGTTGGAATCTCGGACATAGTCGAATAAAGACATGTCATGTGATCTTGATGAATGCTGCGACAGACCGTTCAAGTGCTGGTGAGACCGGCGCTGCGGATCTCTGCAGATCCTTTTATCGTTCGGGTTGAAACCGATCCGGACATGACCGCTGCGGCCACCATCGCAGATCATTCACAAATGACGCATCCGTCCCGGCGGCCCTGACAGCGAACGCTGTCACGAGGGCACGTGGGGGCATCCAAAAAATGCCAAAGGAGCATCCTATGAACCGCAAGACACTGTTTTGTGCCTCGGTCCTCACACTGGGCCTTCCGCTCGCCGCACATGCCGATTGCGGCGAGGTGTCGATCGCCGAAATGAACTGGGCCTCGTCCGAGGTCGTGACCAATGTCGAAAAATTCCTGATGGAACAGGGGTATGGCTGCGAGGTTTCGGTCGTGCCCTCTGATACCGTTCCCGCGATCACCTCGATTGCCGAAAACAACGAACCCGATACCGTGTCCGAACTCTGGGTCAATTCCGCCGGCGACGCCTATGCCAAGCTCAAGGCGGGCGGCAAGGTTGAGGAACTTGGCAGTGTGCTCGATCCGGGTGGGGTCGAGGGCTGGTGGATCCCGTCCTACCTGGCCGAAGCGCATCCTGAACTGAAGACGATCGAGGGCGTTCTGGCCAATCCCGAGCTGGTTGGCGGTGTCTTCAACAATTGCCCCGACGGCTGGGGCTGCCGCATCGTCAATGACAACCTGATCCCGGCCTTCGACCTGCAGGGTCACGGCATCGAGGTCTTCAGCCACGGGTCGGGCGAGACTCTGGCGACCTCGATGGCCTCGGCCTACGAAAAGAAAGAGCCCTGGTTCGGGTACTACTGGGCACCGACCCCGCTGCTTGGCAAATACGACATGGTTGCGGTCGACCTCGGCCCGTATGACGCCGAAATCCATGCCGCCAACCAGAACCGGAACACCCCCGATCCGAAGGCATCGTCATTCCCGGCTGCCCCCGTGGTCACCGTTGTCACCGCCGATTTCGCCGAACGGCAGCCCGAGGTCGCAGAACTGCTGCGGAACGTCACCTTCAACGTCAACGACATGAACACCGTCATCGCCTGGATGGATGAAAACAACGCCTCGGGCGAAGAGGCGGCGGTCTATTTCCTGACCAATTACAAGGATGTCTGGTCGAGCTGGCTGAGCGACGACGCGCGCGAGAGGCTCTCCGCGGTTCTCAACTGAAGTCTTCCTTCAACGGGGTGGCGTGCGCGCCACCCCGACTTCTTTCGTCCGGCGCACCCCGTCGGATGACATGGCCTTTGGCCCGAAAGTGGAGACCAAGCCAGCATGGCAAGCTACGATTTCCTGTTCAACGCGCTCGGACTGCGTGACTGGTGCGACGCCGGCAGCTCAACGGCGCCGATGTCCATGGCGGACCTCATCGGCAAGACCAAGGGCGCTGATGCTCCTGCCGCGTCGTTCTGGGATTTCCCGTTCCCGTCAATGGACGCCCTCAACCACGCCTGTGGTTCCTTCCCGCAATCGCGCGCGGTGACAAAGGGGCTGGAGGACGGATTCCTGTCGATCAAGGACGGGATGAGCGTGGTGCTCGACCCGATCACCCAGCCGCTGAGTTGGTTTCTCGAAGGTGCGCTGTGGCTGTTTGCAACAACGCCCTGGTGGATCATGATCCCGCTGATGATGCTGGTGGTTCAGCTTGTCGCGCGCTCGGTGGCGCTGACCTCGTTCGTCGGTGGCTGCATCGCGCTGCTCGCCTTCATCGACTATTATGAATATGCCATGCAGACGCTGGCGATCATCTTCGTCTGCGCCACGATCTGCGTGGTGATCGGTGTGCCGATCGGGATTGCCATGTCGCGCAGCGACAAATTCCAGAGAATTGCCATTCCAATCCTCGACATGCTGCAGACCTTGCCAACCTTCGTCTATCTGATCCCGCTGATCTTCCTGTTCTCGGTGACGGAGCCCAAGCTCTACGGCATCGCGATCATTCTTTATGCCATCGTCCCGGTGATCCGGCTGACCAACCTTGGCATCCGGCTGGTCGACGAGCGCGTGATCGAGGCGGCGGACGCCTTCGGCATGACGTCACGGCAAAAGCTGCTGCGCGTGCAGATCCCGCTGGCCCTGCCCAACATCATGGCCGGCGTCAACCAGACCATCATGATGAGCCTCGCCATGGTCGTCATCGCCTCGCTGGTCTCGGCGCCGGGACTTGGCGTGCTGGTTCTGCGCGGCATCCGAAATCTCGAACTGGGGGTCGGTCTGGTTGCGGGCCTCGGGATCGTGCTGCTCGCTGTCATCCTCGACCGGGTGACAAAGGCGGCCCTGGCCCGCGTGAACGTGGCGCATCAACAATGAGGAACGGAACATGAGCGACGAAATCAAGATCTCGATCCGGAATCTCTACAAGATCTTCGGCCCCGAGCCCGAACAGGCGCTGGAACATGTCCGCGACGACATGGACAAGACCGAGTTGCTGGAGGCCCACGGCCACGTTCTGGGCCTGAAGGACATCAGCATCGACATGCTCGCCGGCAAGATCACAGTCATCATGGGGCTATCAGGATCGGGCAAGTCCACCCTGATCCGCCACCTCAACCGGCTGATCGAACCCACGGCGGGCGAGGTCATCGTCGATGGCGAGGATGTTCTTGCCTATGACGAAACCCAGCTTCGCGAGCTTCGGCGCGAGAAGATGTCGATGGTCTTCCAGCATTTCGCCCTGCTGCCGCACCGCACGGTTCTGGAAAATGCCGCAACGCCTCTCGATGTCGTGGGGGTTCCGCGCAGCGAATGGGAGGACGAGGCCCGCAAGTGGCTCGAACGTGTCGGGCTCGAGGGTCAGGACAACCAGCATCCCCACCAGCTTTCGGGCGGGATGCAGCAGCGGGTCGGGATTGCACGGGCGCTGACGTCGAATTCCGACATCATGCTGATGGACGAGGCGTTCTCGGCGCTCGATCCGCTGATCCGCACCGACATGCAGAACCTGCTGCTGGCACTGCAGGAAGAACTGCACAAGACCATCATCTTCATCACCCACGATCTGGACGAGGCGCTGAAACTGGCCGACCATCTGGTGATCCTGAAGGATGGCATGGTGATTCAGCAGGGCGAGCCGCAGAAGATCCTGATGCACCCCAACGATCCCTATATCACGGACTTCATTTCGGACATCAACCGCGCCCGGGTATTGCGGGTGCGCTCGGTCATGGAGCCGGAATCCGGGCCGCGATCGGGGCTGGCCGGGGAAGTCGATCTCAACGAAAATCTCGAAACCGTCATTGCCATGTCGGGTGGCGACACCAACCTTTCCTACCGCGTGACGAAAGAGGGCGAGCCGGTCGGCATCCTGTCGGTGAAGAAGCTGGTCCGCGCGCTTGTGCCCTCTGCGGCGTCGGACGAGGGCATCCGCGCCAAGGCAAGCTGACGCCGCAGCGACGGGGCGGCGCTCGGCGCGGCCACGCCTGCCGGCTTCAGTGTCTCGGGCCAGTCGGCTTCGTGGCGACTGGGGCCTGCGGCGCACGGTGCTGCACCAGGCCCATCTCTGCGCGGCGGCGGGCGGGGTCGACGCCCACCTCATCGGAACCGAGATACCGGGGCTGACGACAGCCCGCTCAAGCCCGGCGACAACCTCACGATCCGCGTCTTCCTGTTGTCCGTCCTCATGGGGCGGGGCAATTCCGAGACCGTCACCCTCACTGTCTGAAGGCCATCCCATGTCCGAGGCCACGGCCCGTCGGCTGCTGCCCTACATCCTCGCGGCGCGGGCCCGGAAGCCCGTCGCCCACGACGAGGCGCTGCGGCTGCTTGATGGGCAGGTCCAGCTCTCGCCGCTTGAGGGCGTCATTGTCGGACTTCCGGTTCGTCCTGCGGCAGTCGGCAGGTTCTGGCCTGCGCATGGCAAGCTGTGGACCCGCCGGTTTCACCCAGTGAATCCAGAAACTTGGAGAGTTCTCAACACTGCCGATGCCGACAGGTGTTGATTTGAAGACGTTCGCTTTTCAGTGGTTTGGATCGCACCGAGACGTCGTTTCGGACAGCCTGGGATAGCCCAAAATCATTCCCACTCGATGGTTCCCGGCGGTTTCGAGGTGATGTCATAGGTCACCCGGTTGATCCCTTGCACCTCGTTGATGATCCGGGTCGCGGTCTCACCAAGGAATGTGTGGTCAAAGGGATAGTAATCGGCGGTCATGCCATCGACGCTGGTCACCGCGCGCAGCGCGCAGGCATAGTCATAGGTCCGCCCGTCGCCCATCACGCCGACGGTGCGCACGGGAAGCAGGGCGACAAAGGCCTGCCAGATCTCGTCGTAAAGCCCATGCTTGCGGATCTGGTCGATATAGACGGCATCGGCCTCGCGCAGGATCGCGAGCTTTTCGCGGGTGATCTCGCCCGGACAGCGAATGGCAAGGCCGGGGCCGGGGAATGGGTGGCGGCCGATAAAGCTAGCGGGCAGGCCAAGTTCGCGGCCAAGCGCGCGGACCTCGTCCTTGAAAAGCTCGCGCAGCGGCTCGATCAGCTTCAGGCCCATCTTCTCGGGCAGGCCGCCCACATTGTGGTGCGACTTGATGGTGACCGAGGGACCGCCCGAGAAGCTGACGGATTCGATCACGTCGGGATAGAGCGTTCCCTGCGCCAGGAACCGCGCGCCCTCGATCTGGTCGGCATATTTCTGGAACACGTCGATGAAGAGCTTGCCGATGATCTTGCGCTTGGTCTCGGGGTCCGAGACACCGTCGAGCGCGCCGAGGAACAGTTCCTGCTCTTCGGCGTGAATGACATGCAGGTTCATGTGGTCGCGGAACATCCCCACGACCTCTTCGGCCTCGTTCAGCCGCAGCAGACCGTGATCGACGAACACGCAAGTGAGCTGATCGCCCACGGCCTCGTGGATCAGCGCCGCCGCGACCGAGCTGTCGACCCCGCCCGAAAGCGCGCAGATCACCTTGGCATCGCCGACCTGGGCCTGGATCTTTGCGATGGCCTCTTCGCGATAGGCGCCCATGGTCCAGTCGCCGGTGAAGCCCGCAAGCCGGACGAAGTTCTCGTAGATCTTCGCGCCGTTCGGGGTGTGGTGCACTTCGGGGTGGAACTGCACGGCATAGAAATGGCGCGCCGGGTCGGCGGTAATGGCAAAGGGCGCGTTGGGCGAGGTTCCGAAAACCTCAAAGCCGGGGGCGATGACCGAAACGTGGTCGCCGTGGCTCATCCAGACCTGTTCGCGGCCCTCATTGAACCAGCCCTTGAGGATGTCGAGCCGGGCCTCGGTCGGGGTCACATAGGCGCGGCCGAATTCGGCAGTGCCGTGCCCGCTTTCGACCTTGCCGCCAAGCTGGTGCATCATCACCTGCTGGCCATAACAGATCCCGAGCACGGGAAGGCCCATCTCGAACAATGCCTGCGGCGCGCGCGGGCTGCCCTCTCGGGTCACACTGTCGGGACCGCCCGAAAGGACTACGGCCTTCGGGGCCATCTCTTTCAGGAAGGCCTCGTCGACGGTCTGATAGGGGTGGATTTCGCAATAGACGTTCAGCTCGCGCAGACGCCGTGCAATCAGCTGCGTCACCTGGGAGCCGAAGTCGATGATCAAAAGCCGGTCGTGGCCGGGCGTCGCGATGGGGCTGGTCATGGCGTCTGACTAGGGCGCCCGCGCGGCCTGCGCAAGAGGGCGGCAGGCGGGGCCGGTCAGGGAATGGAGGGAAATCGTCCGGTTCGGGGCAGCGGCGCGGCAGCAGGGGCCGCCGCCCCCCGGAGGCCGCGCCTCAGGCCGTGGCGGGTCTGCGCAGGATCAGCCGGGCCTCGGCCATCAGGGCGATCAGGATGTCGACGTGACGGACGACCGAATAGGTCGCAAGCCCCTCGCGCCGGCAGATCTCCAGATCGGCCTCGAGGTCGAGCAGTTGGCGCAGCGCCTTCTCTGGCGCTGGCAGCTCGGTGCCGAGGGTGATCCGCTTCAGGTCGCGCCGGCGGTTGTAATCGGACAGTCCGTAGCGGGCGGCGCGGATCAAAAGCCGCGGGCGGCGAAGATTGGTCAGAGTCTGCAGAAAGTCGGTCATTTCAGGTCTCCAGATTGTGACCAAAACGTGGCACAAATCCGGCGGCGTTGCGTCAACGCAGCGATCAGCGCACGCAACGCTCAGAAATGTTTGCGAATTTTAAAGAAATATGGCGACAGGTTCCGAAGTTAACGAACGCGTAACCAATTCAACCCTAGGAATTGTTTCGCGTGCAATGACTTCGCTTGAGGGAGAGGGCGGGACAGACATGGCTGTGTATCGGACAAAGGCAGGACAGGACGAACTGCCCAGCTGGGTTCCGGAAGCGGCGATGGACTATCTACGGCATACCGAGCTTGGCATGTCGATCCGCGAGGTTGCCCGGGCAGAGGGCTGCCATGCCTCGACAATCCTGCGGCGGGTCCGGCGATTCGAACAGCGCCGCGACGACCCTCTGGTCGACGAGGCGCTTGCCTTGATCGGCGCGAAACATTTCGGAACCGGCGACCCCCAGATGTCTTGCAACGAGGATGCCGATCCGATGAGTTCCCATTTTGCGCCCCGCCTGATGTCCAATTCCACCGTCTGCGACGAACAGACCGTCATCCGTGAGGCGCGGCGGATCCTGCGCCGGCTGTCGGAAACGGGCGCTGTGCTGGCTGTCGCCGGCGAGATGGACAAGGCGGCGGTGCTGCGCAACATGCCCGACGGCACCACGACGCGGATTGCGGTCGTGGACCGTGCCGTCGCGCAGGCCTTTGCGCTGAAGGAGTGGATTGCCTGCCGCACCGCAGGTCGGGTGGCGAGCTATACGATCACTGCGACCGGGCGCTCGGCGCTCAAGCGGTTGCTGTCCGAGGATCGCGGCACCGAGGCCGGCTTTGCCGAAGCCGCCGCGCCCTTTGGCGACCAGCATCGCGACTGGGGCGAAAAGGTCGTGATCGACGACGACCAGCGACCCCGGCGGGTGCGCTACAACACCGCCGAAAGCCCGGTGATGACGCTGGCACGGCGGCGCGAAAAGGACGGCACGGCGTTTCTGACGGCCGATCAGGTTGCCGCGGCCGAGCGCCTGCGCGAGGATTTCGAACTGGCCCAGATGGGGCCGCGGGTGGCGCAGAACTGGGAACGCTTCCTGACCGGCGGCGGCCGGGGCGGGTTTGGCGCCGGCGACCGGCCGAGCGGGCCCGAGGTGGCGCGCGACCGGGTGGCGCGGGCGCTGCACGAACTTGGACCCGGGCTCGGCGACATGGTGCTGCGCTGCTGCTGCTTTCTCGAGGGGCTCGAGGCGACCGAACGGCGGATGGGCTGGTCGGCCCGGTCCGGCAAGATCGTGCTGCGCATCGCCCTGACGCGGCTCGTGCGCCACTATGAAGAGGAATACGGCCCCGGACGCGGGATGATCGGATAAAAGGGTCAACGAGAAGGCCAATACAGGCAGGCCCGGCAGTGAGGGGCGCCCGGAAAGGGGCGCCCCTGTTACATCCGGTGAGGCGCTTGCATGGCGACGGTGGCGCACCGGCCGTTGTGCAAGGTCGCGCCAGCAGGAAGGCGGCGGCAGGGCGCGGACCCACGGGACGACCGGGCGGGACCGTCTTGCAGAGGGATCGGCCGGCACTGGTCCGGGACAGCGCAGGCCTGCCGGGGACAACCGCGAAGTGCTGAGGGCGCCACCTGTCGGTGACGCCCTTTCGTCTGCGCACTGTTGGTCGGAAATGACCGTCGGCGCTCCGCGAGTGAGACGAGGCGGCTGACGGGCGACCGGGGAGGGGGGCGAACCCGTCAGCCTTGTCACAAGGTCATCGTGAGGACCCTGCGCGATCCCGGCTTCGGATCAGAAGAAGCCGAGCTTGTTGGGGTTGTAGCTGACCAGCATGTTCTTGGTTTGCTGATAGCTATCGAGCATCATCTTGTGATTCTCGCGCCCGATACCCGACTGCTTGTAGCCGCCGAAGGCAGCATGGGCAGGATAGGCGTGATAGTTGTTGACCCAGACCCGGCCTGCCTGGATGTGGCGGCCAAAGCGATAGCAGGTGTTCATGTCGCGCGACCAGACGCCGGCGCCAAGGCCGTACATCGTGTCATTCGCGATATGCAGCGCCTCGTCTTCGTCCTTGAAGGTTGTGACCGACACGACCGGGCCGAAGATCTCTTCCTGGAAGACCCGCATCTTGTTGTGGCCCTTCAGGATCGTCGGCTGGATGTAGAAGCCCTTCGACAGATCGCCGTCGAATTCGGCCGCACCACCCCCTGTCAGCACCTCGGCACCCTCGTCACGGCCGATCTGCAGATAGGACAGGATCTTGTCCTGCTGCTCCTGGCTGGCCTGGGCGCCGACCATTGTTTCCATCAGCCGCGGGTCGCCCTGCTTGATCGCCTTGACCCGGGCGATGGCGCGTTCGATGAACGCCTCGTAGATGTCTTCCTGGATCAGCGCGCGCGACGGGCAGGTGCAGACTTCGCCCTGGTTGAAGGCGAACAGCACAAAGCCCTCGATCGCCTTGTCGAGGAAGGCGTCGTCCTCGCGCATCACGTCCGAGAAGAAGATGTTGGGCGATTTTCCACCCAGTTCGAGCGTCACAGGGATCAGGTTCTCGGTGGCGTATTGCATGATCATCCGACCGGTCGAGGTCGAGCCGGTGAAGGCGATCTTGGCGATGCGCGGGGACTTCGCCAGCGGCGCACCGACCTCGGCGCCATAGCCGTTGACGATGTTCAGCACGCCGGGCGGCAGCAAGTGGCCGATCAGTTCGGCCAGCACGAGGATCGCGGCCGGGGTCTGTTCGGCCGGCTTCAGCACGATGCAGTTGCCGGCGGCAAGTGCGGGGGCGAGCTTCCAGGCTGCCATCAGCACCGAGAAGTTCCAGGGAATGATCTGGCCCACCACGCCCAGCGGCTCGTGATAGTGATAGGCGACCGTGTCGGCGTCGATTTCCGACATCGTGCCTTCCTGGCCGCGCAGCACACCGGCGAAATAGCGGAAGTGGTCGACCGACAGCGGGATGTCCGCGGCCATCGTCTCGCGGATCGGCTTGCCGTTGTCCCAGGTCTCGGCGGTGGCGATCAACTCGAGGTTCTGTTCGATCACGTCGGCGATCTTCAGCAGCGTCATGGCACGCTCGGCCGCCGAGGTGTGGCCCCAAGCCTCGCGGGCGGCATGGGCGGCGTCGAGTGCTGCCTCCACGTCGGCGGCATCCGAACGGGCGACCTCGCAGACGACCTCGCCGGTGATCGGGGTGATGTTATCGAAATAACGCCCGTTCACAGGGGCGACGAACTTGCCGCCGATATAGTTGTCATAGCGCGCCTTGAACGGCGAGGCGAAGCCTGCTGCCGTGGTTTGGGTCATCTCGTTCATTGGTTTCCTCCCGGATTGGCCGAAACTCGGCCGGAACAGTTTCAGGTCAGGCAATTGTCGCAGCCGCCAAGGGACGCGCGCAGATCGAGGCCGCGGCGGCGGATCAGCGCCGGCGCTTGGTGCGCCATGCTCGTCCGAGGGCTTGCGTTTCCTTCTCCTGAAGGCAGGTTACGCAATCGGAGGCGGCCGCGACATTCGACTTTGGTCTCGTGACACCCGCCGGGAGGGGGCGGTTCGATCACGGACCGGACGCAGGCGGCGATGGCAGCGGCCAAAGAAAAACCCGGCGGGATCCGCCGGGTTCGAGTGCCTCAAAGACAGGGTTCGGCCGATCAGGCCGCAGCACCCTTGGCCGCATCCTTGAGCCAGGACAGCACGTTCTCGGGCGAGGAAACGCCATAGGGATCTTCGCCGTGGTTGTCGCACAGGCCCGGCTCTTCGAACCAGGCTTCGATCTCGCCGTCCTTGACCACGGCAGCATAGCGCCAGGACCGCAGGCCGAAGCCGAGGTTGTCCTTGCGCACCAGCATGCCCATGCGGCGGGTGAACTCGCCCGAACCGTCGGGGATCACCGTGACGTTCTTCAGGCCCTGGGCCTCGGCCCATTTGTTCATCACGAAGCTGTCGTTGACCGACATGCAATAGATCGCGTCGATGCCGTGCTCGGCGAAGTCGGCAAAGCCGTTCTCGAATCCCGGAAGCTGATAGGTCGAGCAGGTCGGCGTGAAGGCGCCGGGCAGCGAGAACAGGATCGCGCGCTTGCCGGCGAAGTAGTCCGCGGTGGTCACATCCAGCCAGCGAAACGGGTTCGGGCCGCCGATGGTTTCGTCACGGACGCGGGTGTGGAAGGTGATTTCGGGAAGCTTGTAGCCGACTTTCATGTGATATTGCCTCGAGTTGCATTTCGGTCCGGCGAGCGCCGGCTCGAAGCCGAGATAATTGGAATGGTTCTAAAAGACAACGCGATTCTGCGGCAGCGATGCCGCAGGAGCAAATATCCGTCTGTTTTGGTGCGTTATTCGGCGCCGCGTGCAGGATGCGATCAGAAATTGAGCAGATGCTGACCGGGCGCCGGATCCGACCTGCTGCATGGCGGGCTTGCAGGACAGATTGATGGATTGGTTTTGCCCGTCGGCACCTGTATCTAGGAGGAAACGCGAGGTGTGACATGCGCGACCTGAAGATCCCCGACCAACGCCACCCGGAAAAAGCCCATCGTCCCGACAATGCCCAGCCGAAGAAGCCGGACTGGATCCGTGTCCGGGCGCCGGGCGGGAAGGGGTACAACGACACGTTCAAGATCATGCGCGAACACGGGATGTCGACGGTCTGCGAAGAGGCCGGTTGCCCGAACGTCGGCGAATGCTGGAGCCAGGGTCACGCCACCATGATGATCATGGGCGAGATCTGCACCCGTGGCTGCACCTTCTGCAACGTGGCGACGGGCCGGCCAAACGTGCTTGACGCGTTCGAACCCGGCCGGGTCGCTCATGCGGTCGAGAAGCTAGGCCTGAAACACGTGGTCATCACATCGGTCGACCGCGACGATCTTGAGGACGGCGGGGCCGAGCATTTCGCCCAGACGATCCGCGCGATTCGGCATCGCTCGCCCGACTCGACGATCGAGATCCTGACGCCCGATTTCCTGAAATGTGCCCCCGAGGTGCTGGAGGTCGTGGTCGCGGCCAAACCGGACGTCTTCAACCACAACCTCGAAACCGTGCCGGGGCTTTATCCCACGGTGCGTCCGGGCGCGCGGTATTTCCACTCGCTGCGGCTGTTGCAGCGGGTGAAAGAGATCGACCCGGCCATGTTCACCAAATCGGGAATCATGGTGGGCCTTGGCGAAGAACGCCAGGGCGTTCTGCAGGTGATGGACGACATGCGCTCGGCCGGGGTGGATTTCCTGACCATCGGGCAATACCTGCAGCCAACGCCCAAGCATCACGCGGTAGAGCGCTTCGTGACGCCCGAGGAGTTCAAGTCCTATGAGAAAGCGGCCTATGGCAAGGGCTTCCTGACGGTTTCGGCCACGCCGCTGACCCGCTCTTCCTATCACGCAGGCGACGATTTCGCCCGGCTGCGGACGGCCCGTCTGGCCAAGCTCGGGCGTGCGTGAGCCAGGGTTTGCGGGCGGACGAATCTGTCGGCGGACAGGCGATGACCTGGGCGGCCCTGATCGAAGGGCGACCGGCGCGGGATCGGCGCGACGGCCGGGCGCTGCGAAGTTCCTTGACCGCAACGAATTGCGGGTGCCTTCTTGGCGCAGGACACACTCAATCCGCCCGTCGGCCCCGTTCAGTGGCCTTCGCTTGTCTGAAAGCACTTTCGTGATCTCTTGCAGCGGCGATAATTCGCCGGGGGCATACGCAATTTGCTTGCCAACCGTTCCCAAATACCCGATAAGGAACCGGCACTCTGAATATCGCGAACCTGTTCCTTACCGGCCAGCATTCGACGTTGGGCTGCCGGGTCGCCGCATGTCGTGGGCGACAATCTAGACTGAAGGAACATTCCAATGGCGAATGGCAAAGTAAAATGGTTCAACGCAACCAAGGGTTTCGGCTTCATTGAGCCCGAAGGCGGCAAGCGCGACGTGTTCGTTCACATCTCGGCAGTCGAGCGCGCTGGTCTGACCACGCTGGCCGATGGCCAAGCTGTGACCTTCGACATCGAAGCCGGCCGTGACGGTCGCGAATCTGCTTCGAACCTGGCTCTGGCCTGAGTTCACACGCGGCGGTGCTTTCGGGCACCCGCGCAGACAGTTTCGAACAGGGCGCCTTGGCGCCCTGTTTTTTTTGGTGAGATCGCGTTTGCTTGGCAGGGCGGTGCACGGGATGCGCAGGGCCGTTGGTCGATTGAAGGACCAGGCTGCCTGGGCCGTGAGCCAAGCCTGACACGGGGGAGCTATCCCGAATCGAGCGGATCGCCGCCACGGCCATGGTCACGCGCTGCCGCGGGCCGGGGCCATTGGTGTTTTGCGCACCCTCGACGCCCGCGACGCCAGACTCATCCCGAAAGGGCGGGCCACGCGCTTTCGCCGTGGCCCACCGGGTATCAGCCCATCAGCGCGTGGTTGAGATTTTCGTCGATCTTCTCGAGGAATCCCATCGTGGTCAGCCAGCCCTGATCGGGACCGACCAGCAGCGCCAGATCCTTGGTCATGAAGCCGCTTTCCACGGTCTCGACAATGACCTTCTCGAGGGTCGTGGCAAAGGACATCAGCGCGATGTTCTCGTCGAGCTTGGCGCGATGCTTCAGACCGCCGGTCCAGGCAAAGATCGAGGCAATCGAGTTGGTCGATGTCTGGTGACCGGCCTGATGCTGGCGATAGTGGCGGGTCACGGTGCCGTGGGCGGCCTCGGCCTCGACGATCTTGCCGTCCGGCGTCATCAGCACCGAGGTCATGAGCCCGAGCGAGCCGAAGCCCTGGGCCACGGTGTCGGATTGCACGTCGCCGTCATAGTTCTTGCAGGCCCAGACGAATCCACCGTTCCACTTCATGCAGCAGGCGACCATATCGTCGATCAGGCGGTGTTCGTAATGGATCCCGAGCTTCTTGAACTGATCTTCGAACTCGGCCTCATAGACCTCCTGGAAGATGTCCTTGAAGCGGCCGTCATAGGCCTTGAGGATTGTGTTCTTGGTCGACAGATACAGCGGCCAGCCCCGGTGCAGGGCGTAGTTCATCGAGGCGCGGGCAAAGTCGCGGATCGAGTCGTCGAGGTTGTACTGGGCCTGGGCGACGCCGGCGCCGGGGCTGCGATAGACCTCGTGCTCGATCACCTCGCCATCGTCGCCGACGAACTTGATCGAAAGCGTGCCCTTGCCGGGGAAGCGGAAGTCGGTCGCCTTGTACTGATCGCCAAAGGCGTGGCGGCCGACCACGACGGGCCGCGTCCAGCCCGGCACCAGCCGCGGCACGTTGCGGCAGATGATCGGCTCGCGGAAGATCACGCCGCCGAGGATGTTGCGGATCGTGCCGTTGGGCGACTTCCACATCTTCTTCAGGCCGAATTCCTCGACCCGCTGTTCATCGGGGGTAATGGTGGCGCATTTCACGCCGACACCGACTTCCTTGATCTTTTCGGCGGCATCGACGGTGATCTTGTCCTCGGTACGGTCCCGTTCCTCGATCCCAAGGTCGTAGTACAGGAGGTCGACGTCCAGATAGGGCAGGATCAGCTTCTTCTTGATGAAGTCCCAGATGATGCGGGTCATCTCGTCGCCGTCGAGCTCGACAATCGGGTTCTCGACCTTGATCTTGGTCATGGCTTCCGTCCTCTCAGAATACGGGTGAATCGGGCTGAATGCGTCTTAGCCCAAAGCACTGGCTCCGAGAAGATGGTATGCGAAGGTATACCGCTTTGCCGCAGCGACGCGGTCGCTTGGCATCTGGCAGGAACGTGGGCCGCTTGGATTGTAGACTGCAGCGTCCCGACTCACCCTGGTGCCGCAGCGCAAGACCACGCGACACGGGCATTTCACAAAAAGCAGGATTGTCCCGGTTTTTCGCGCGATTCATGCATGAAATACGGTCGGAGACAGGAAAATCTTCGGATATTTGCAGCTAAGTATTGCAAACTCATTCACGAGAGCTAATGTCTGTCGCACGCAGAGATGCGTACCTTCGTTATGAGGTACTGGGTGCGAGCGAGTGGTATGGTTCGATATCCGATTTTATGAGTAGGCATCCCGGGCACTGATACTGCCCGGGATGTTTGATTCAGGGAGGCGGGCGTTTTGTCAGGGTGGCGCCGGCGCGGCGATGACAGGCAGCGACGCCAGCGACACAGGCCACAACGAGTTTAGCGGGAAAAGAACGGCGCAACGAGGGCCCGGACATGGGTCCAGAGCGCGGGTGCGCCGCGTTCGACCTTGGCGCCGACCCGGCTGTCGATCTGATCCAGCGTGACGTCATAGTCGAGCCAGCTGCCGCCGCCCGAGGCGAGGTTCTGCAACAGCGGCTGAACCCGATCGATCGATTTGGCAAACACCGCGTCAGGGGTTTCGGCTGCTTCGAATTCGTCCCAGAGCGCCCGGAAGGCCACGGCCTGATCGGCGGGCAGAAGCCCGAAGATGCGGGTCGCGGCGGCCTGTTCCTTGGCCTCTTGCTCGGCCGGGTCGAAAACGGCGTGGATCGGCATGTCGCCGGCATCGATTTCGACGATGTCGTGCAACATCAACATTTGCAGCACCCGGTCGATCCGCACGCCGGGGCCGGCCTGATCGACCAGAACCAGTGCATACATGGCAATGTGCCAGGAATGCTCGGCCGAGTTCTCGGGGCGCGAGGCGTCGCCGATGGGCGAGGCGCGCAGAATGGTCTTGAGCCGGTCGATTTCCTGCAGAAAGGCGATCTGGGCCGAGAGACGCGTCTCGGCCCCGTCGTCGGGGCATGTGCTTGCCGGGAGTTGCATGACGTCAGCGGCTGGTTTCGGTCAGCCGGCGGCGCACATAGCTGTCGACGGAGGCCAGCATCGGCTGCATGTAGGGATCCTCGAAGAAATGCCCGGCGCCCTCCATCTCCTCGTGCGTGATGGTGATGCCGCGCTGTTCGTGCAGCTTGGCGACCAGGGCCTGGGTGTCGCGCGGCGGTGCCACGCGATCGGCGGTGCCGTTGATCACCAGACCCGAGGCCGGGCAGGGGGCGAGGAACGAGAAGTCGTACATGTTGGCCGGCGGCGAGACCGAGATGAACCCGGTGATCTCGGGGCGCCGCATCAGCAGCTGCATGCCGATCCAGGCGCCGAAGGAGAAGCCCGCGACCCAGCAATGCTTGCTGTTCTGGTTCATCGACTGCAGGTAGTCGAGCGCCGACGCCGCATCCGACAATTCGCCGATGCCCTGATCGTATTCGCCCTGGCTGCGCCCGACGCCGCGGAAATTGAACCGCAGCACCGTGAAGCCCATCTTGTGGAAGGTATAATGGAGGTTGTAGACCACCTTGTTGTTCATCGTTCCGCCGAATTGCGGATGCGGATGCAGGATGATGGCGATCGGGGCGTCCCGTTCCTTCTGCGAATGGTAGCGGCCTTCCAGCCGTCCTTCGGGGCCGGGGAATATGACCTCGGGCATGCCTGCCTCTTTCCTGTCTTGGGCCTGCGGCGCTGGCGCTGTTGACGCTTTCCGTCAGGCAATCTAGAAAGTTTCTAATCTTTGTTTTTTCGGCGCCTCGCGGCCGGCTAGGAGGCAGTTAAGCGTCCCGGCGCCCGGCGTCAACCTTGTCACGGCCTTGTCGGAGTGCAGGCGATGAAACTGAGTACCAAGGGCCGCTATGCCATGGTCGCGCTGATCGATCTGGCATTGGTCGCGGAGGGGGAGCTTGTGACCCTGTCGGAGATCAGCGAACGCCAGGATATCTCGCTTCCCTATCTGGAACAGCTGTTTGTGAAGCTGCGCCGGTCGGGTCTGGTCGAGTCGGTGCGCGGCCCGGGCGGTGGCTATCGGCTGGCGCGGCCGGCCGAGCAGATCCGGGTTTCCGAGGTTCTGTCGGCGGTCGACGAGACGGTGAGCGCGCTGCACACCGGGGCGGGTGCCAAGGGCGGAATTTCGGGCAGCCGGGCACAGTCGTTGACCAATCGGCTGTGGGAAGGGCTGTCGGCCCATGTCTATGTCTTCCTGCATCAGGCGCGGCTGTCGGACGTGGCCCGGAACGACATGGCGCCATGCCCGGCGGTGCCCTCGCTGTTTCATGTGGTGGATGAGGCGGGCGAGGTCCCGGAGCGCGAGCCGAGCGATGCCTGAGGCGGTGCGCCGCCTGAAGGCGGGGCGCCCTGCGGACGCCCCGGAACGCCTCCGGCGGAGGTATTTCAACCAAGAAGAAGAGCGGGAACGGGGCCGATGAGTCGCGCCTATCTGGACTGGAACGCCACGACGCCCTTGCGGCCCGAGGCGCGGGCGGCAATGGCGGCAGCGATGGATCTGGTCGGCAATCCCTCGTCGGTTCATGCCGAGGGACGGGCGGCCAAGGCATTGCTGGAACGCTCGCGGAGCGAGATTGCGGCAGCCCTTGGCGCCGAGGGCGCCGACATCGTCTTCACGTCGAGCGCAACCGAGGCGGCAGCCCTGGCGCTGGAAGGGCGCGATCTGGGCTGTTCCGGGGTCGAGCATGATGCGGTCGGCGCCTGGTGTGTCGAACGGCTGGCTTGCGACGCCGCGGGCCGGGTCGCCGTGCCCGACCCCGGCCGCGCGACGCTGCAACTGGCCAATTCCGAAACCGGCGTCGTGCAGGACCTGCCCAAGGGGCTCGCGGTGAGCGATCTGACCCAGGGCTTTGGCAAGGTGCCCTTTGCCTTTAACTGGCTCGGGTGCGAGATGGGGTTCGTTTCGGCCCACAAGGTCGGCGGCCCGAAAGGGGTGGGCGCATTGGTGCTGCGGCGCGGACGGAACCTGACGGCGCGGCTGCGCGGCGGCGGGCAGGAAATGGGGCGCCGCGCGGGCACGGAAAACCTGATCGGGATTGCCGGTTTTGCCGCCGCTGCCACCGCTGCACAGCGGGATCTGGCCGATGGCGTCTGGGAGCGGGTGGAAAAACTTAGAAGCATTCTAGAAAAAGCACTGGCAACTTCGGAAAAAGAGATTATTTTTGTCGGGAACTCGGAGCGCCGACTCCCCAACACCTCGTGTATCGCGGTGGCGGGGTGGCGCGGCGAGACCCAGGTGATGCAGATGGATCTTGCAGGCTTTGCCATTTCGGCCGGATCTGCCTGTTCGAGCGGCAAGGTCCGCGTCAGCCGGGTACTGAAGGCGATGGGGCATGACGACAGGGTCGCGGGCAGCGCGATCCGGGTTTCAATCGGCCCCGAGACGACAGAAGACGAGGTGCTGCGCTTTGCCGAAACCTGGTTGGCGCAGTACCGCAAGTTCAAGGCGAAAGCGGCCTGAGCCGCCAGTCGGGCCGCCGCGGTCTGGCGCAACGGATTGGATCACAGGATGACGGCACTGGACAAGGACAGCGACGTTCGGGACGGGGTGGATCGCGAGACGGTCGAGACCGTCAAGTCCATGGGCACCTATAAGTACGGTTGGGAAACCGAGATCGAGATGGAGTACGCTCCCAAGGGCGTCAACGAGGACATCGTCCGGCTGATCTCGGCGCGCAACAACGAGCCCGACTGGATGACCGAATGGCGGCTGCAGGCGTTCCGGCGCTGGCAGCAGATGGAATCGCCCGAATGGGCGATGCTGAAGATCCCCGAGATCGACTATCAGGACCAGTATTACTATGCGAAGCCGGTCTCGATGCACGAGAAGCCGAAGTCGCTCGACGATGTCGACCCGAAGCTTCTGGAGACCTATGCCAAGCTCGGGATCCCGTTGAAGGAACAGTTGATCCTGGCGGGCGTCGAGACCGGCGCCCCGGCGAGCGCGCAATCCGAAGGGCTGTCCGGGATCGACGATCTGGCGGCGACGGCGGGCACCGCGCGCAAGGTCGCGGTCGATGCGGTCTTCGACTCGGTCTCGGTCGGCACCACGTTCAAGAAGGAACTGGCCGAGGCGGGCGTGATCTTCTGTTCGATTTCGGAGGCCATTCAGGATCATCCCGACCTGGTCCGGAAGTACCTCGGATCGGTTGTGCCGCAGTCAGACAATTTCTTCGCGACGCTGAACTCGGCGGTGTTTTCCGACGGTTCCTTCGTCTATGTGCCCGAAGGCGTGCGCTGCCCGATGGAGCTGTCGACCTATTTCCGGATCAATGCCGAGAATACCGGCCAGTTCGAGCGCACCCTGATCATTGCCGACAAGGGCGCCTATGTGTCCTATCTCGAAGGCTGCACCGCGCCCAAGCGCGATATTGCCCAGTTGCACGCCGCGGTGGTCGAGATCGTGATCCTCGACGATGCCGAGGTGAAATACTCGACGGTCCAGAACTGGTACCCCGGCGACGAGGACGGCAAGGGCGGGATCTATAACTTCGTCACCAAGCGTGCGGACTGCCGCGGTGCCCGGTCGAAGGTCATGTGGACCCAGGTCGAGACCGGATCGGCGATCACCTGGAAATACCCCTCGTGCCTGTTGCGCGGCGAGGAGAGCCAGGGCGAGTTCTATTCGATCGCAATCACCAACAACTATCAGCAGGCCGACACCGGCACCAAGATGGTGCATCTGGGCAAGAATTCGAAAAGCCGGATCGTGTCGAAGGGGATCAGCGCCGGCAAGGCGCAGAATACCTATCGCGGCCTCGTCTCGGTGCATCCGAAGGCGCAGAACTGTCGCAACTACACCCAGTGCGACAGCCTGCTGATCGGCGGCGACTGCGGGGCGCACACGGTTCCCTATATCGAGGTCAAGAACAACAGCAGCCGGGTCGAGCACGAGGCCACAACCTCGAAGGTCGATGACGACCAGTTGTTCTATTGCCGCAGCCGCGGCATGGACGAGGAAGAGGCGGTGGCGCTGGTGGTCAACGGGTTCTGCAAGGACGTGTTGCAGGCGCTGCCGATGGAATTCGCCATGGAGGCGCAGCAGTTGGTTGCGATCTCGCTTGAAGGCTCAGTGGGGTAGATGGGGTCCAGTGTCCGGGTGGATGCAAACAGATGCTGAACGCTGTCCTGCGGCCGGGGACATGGCCATATGTGGCGCCGATCCTGCTGTTGCTGGCATCGAACGTCTTCATGACCTTCGCCTGGTACTGGCACCTGAAGTTCAAGTCCATGGCGCTGTGGTCGGTGGTGCTGATCAGCTGGTCGATCGCGCTGATGGAATACAGCCTCGCCGTGCCGGCGAACCGGATCGGGCATTCGGTTTATTCGGCGGCACAGCTCAAGACGATCCAGGAAGTCCTGGCCCTGACCATCTTCACCGGTTTTTCCGTCTTCTATCTGCGGGAAAGCCTGAGCTGGAACATTCTCGCCGGATTTGCGCTGATCGTGGCCGGCGCGGCGCTGGTTTTCAAGGGCTGACATCGGCTCTTCACGAGGAAAATAGATATGCTTGAGATCAAGAACCTGCACGTCAAACTTGAAGAAGAAGACAAGCAGATCCTGAAGGGAGTGGACCTGTCGGTTGAGTCGGGCAAGGTGCATGCGATCATGGGGCCGAACGGATCGGGCAAGTCGACGCTGTCCTATGTCCTGTCGGGGCGCGGCGGCTATGTCGTGACCGATGGCAGCGCCACGCTTGACGGGATCGACCTGCTCGAGATGGAGCCCGAGGCGCGTGCCGCGGCGGGCCTGTTCCTCGCGTTCCAGTATCCGGTCGAGATCCCCGGGGTCGGCAACATGACCTTCCTGCGCACCGCGGTGAACGCGCAGCGCAAGGCCCGCGGCGAGGCCGAGATGTCCTCGACCGAGTTCCTCAAGGAGGTTCGCGCCAAGGCCAAGACCCTGAAGATCGACGCCGAGATGCTGAAGCGTCCCGTCAACGTCGGCTTTTCGGGCGGCGAGAAGAAGCGCAACGAGATCCTGCAGATGGCGATGCTGGAGCCGAAGATGTGCATTCTTGACGAGACCGACTCCGGCCTCGATGTCGATGCGATGAAGCTGGTCGCCGACGGCGTCAACGCGCTGCGCGACGCGGGCCGGGCGTTTCTGGTCATCACCCACTACCAGCGGCTGCTCGACCATATCCGGCCCGACGTCGTCCACATCATGGCCTCTGGCCGGATCGTAAAGACCGGCGGCCCCGAACTGGCGCTCGAGGTCGAGAACAACGGCTATGCCGACATTCTGGCGGAGGAAGCCTGAGATGGCGGTCCGGCGGCAGAACCGACTGCAACCCAAGCTCGACGCGGCCGAGGCGCGGCTGGCGGCGACAAGCCTGCCCGAGGGCGGGGTCTGGATCACCGAGGCGCGCAATCAGGCGCTGGCGCGGCTGCGCACCACGGGCCTGCCGAATGCGCGTGACGAATACTGGAAATACACCCGCCCCGACACTCTGGTTCAGCCCGAGCCTGTCGCGGCGGCGTTGTATCGGCCCGACGAGAAGACGATCTTTGCCGATCTCGACCGGCTGCACCTGACCTTTGTCGATGGCGTGCTCGACGTTGCCGCCTCCGATCCCCGGGCGCTCGATGGGGTTGAGATTCAGACCCTGGCCGATGCTGCGGCCGCCGATATCCACTGGGCGCGCGAGGTCTATGGCGTGCTCGAGGCCCGCGGGCAGGACCCGGTCGAACGGCCGCTTGCGGCGCTGAACACCGCGGTCGCGACCGAGGGGCTGGCGATCCGGGTGACCGGAAAGGCGGCGCGACCGATCCAGCTGACCTATCTGCAAAGCGCGCCCGACAGCGACGCGATGATCCACCACGTGATCCGGCTGGAGCCCGGAGCCGAATTGACGGTGCTGGAAAACGGGCCGGCGGCGGCGCGGCTGACCCAGGTGATCGAGGTCGAGGTGGCCGATGGCGCGGCCTTCCACCACATTCGCGCCCAGGGCCGGACCCACGAACGGCGTGCGGCGACCCATATCTTTGCCCGGCTCGGCCGTGAAAGCGCGTTCAAGTCGTTCACGCTGACCGCCAACGGGGCGCTCACCCGCAACGATGTAGTGATCGAGTTTACCGGCGACGACGCGCTGGCCCATGTCGCCGGTGCCGCCCTTGGCGATGGCTCGGACCGGACCGGGTTTCATCACGACGACACGATCTTCATCACCCATGACGCACTGAATTGCGAAAGCCGACAGGTGTTCAAGAAGGTGCTGCGCAACGGCGCGACCGGGGTGTTTCAGGGCAAGATCCTGGTCCGAAAGGGAGCGCAGAAGACTGACGGCTATCAGATCAGCCAGGCGCTGCTGCTCGACGGCGACAGCCAGTTCCTGGCCAAGCCAGAGCTTGAGATCTATGCCGACGATGTCGCCTGTTCGCATGGCAGCACCTCGGGTGCGATCGACGAGGACGCGCTGTTCTATCTTCGCTCGCGCGGGGTGCCCGAAGGGCCGGCGACCGACCTGCTGATCCTCGCTTTCGTCGCCGAGGCGATCGACGAGATCGACGATCCGGCGATTGCGGCGGCGTTGCTCGAACGGCTCGAGTCCTGGCTGTCGCGGCATCGGGGCTGAACCGTGGCAGTTACGTCCGAGATCCTGCGCAGCTATCGCGCGCCCCGCAAGGTGATGCGGCGACTGCTGGCCGCGGCCGAGCGGGACGACCGCCCCGAGGCGCGGGCGCTGGCCTATCTGTTTCTGGGCTGCCTGATCATCTTCCTGTCGCAACTGCCGTCCCTGGTGTCGTTTCACGCCGTGTCGGCGGATGCGCCGCCGGTCGAGGCGCTGGTTGGGGTCACGTTCTTCAGCTGGATGTTTGTCTGGCCGCTGCTGTTCTATCTGCTTGCGGCCATCGTGCACCTGATCGCGCGCGCCTTTGGCGGCAAGGGCAGCTTTTCCCGGGCCCGGGTGGCGCTGTTCTGGACCGTACTGGCGGTGTCGCCCCTGATGCTGCTGCGCGGGGCCGTTGAAAGCGTGGCGGGTCAGGGTGGCGCGCTTGCCGTCCTCGACGGGGCGATCGCCCTTGCCTTCTGTGCGCTCTGGGCCGTATCGCTGATCGAGGCCGAAGCGCCCTCGACCGTGTGAAAGAAACGACCATGTCCTCGCGTCCGCTGCCCCTTGCAGGCCTTGTCCTTGCCACATTCCGCAACCCCCGCGGGACGTTGCGGTTCCTGATGGACCGCTCCGTTCCCGTGACGGCGCTGTGGCAGGCGCTTGTCCTGCTGGCGGTGCTGATCGTGCTGTTCGAACAGACCCTGCAGCACCTTGCGGGCGGCACCATGCCGCCTGTGACAGACGATGCCGCGGCCGATCCGGTCGCCGCGATGATCTGGAGCCTGCAGTCGACGGTGCTTGGCAACCCGCTGATGGTCGCGAGCTTTCAGGTCCTGTTCTGCGCGCTGGGGGTGCTGGCGCTGTACCGCGTCGGCCGGATGTTCGGCGGCACCGGCACATTGCAGCAGTCGCTGACCGCGATGAACTGGTTTCTGGTCATCTATCTGGCGATGCTGCTCGTCTCGTCCATCCTGGTCATGGTGGTGCCGGTCGTGGGGCTGATGGCGGTGCTTGCGATCGTGGTGGTGAACGGCTGGCTTGCCACCGTCTTCACCTGCGAGCTGCACGGCTTTCGCGAGCCGTTTCTGGTACTTCTTGGCATTGTCGCCACCACGGTACTCATACTTCTTGCGCTGGGAATGCTGGTAAGCATCGTCCTGTCCGGCACGATCGGGGATACCAATGTCCTATGATGTGAACACGATACGGCGCGACTTTCCGATCCTGTCGCGGCAGGTGAACGGGCGGCCGCTGATCTATCTCGACAACGGCGCCTCGGCGCAAAAACCGCAGGCGGTCATCGACGCGATGACCCGCGGCTATGCCGAAGAATACGCCAATGTTCACCGTGGGTTGCACTTTCTGTCTAATCTTTCGACCGAACGCTACGAGGCGGTGCGGAGCAAGATTGCGCGGTTCCTGAACGTGCCTTCCGAGGACGAGATCGTCATGACCTCGGGCAGCACGGAAGGTATCAACCTCGTCTCCTATGGCTGGGCCGCGCCGCGGATCGAACCGGGAGACGAGATCGTGCTGAGCGTCATGGAGCATCACGCCAACATCGTGCCCTGGCATTTCCTGCGCGAACGTCAGGGGGCAGTGCTGAAATGGGTCGAGACGGCGCCGGACGGATCGCTCGATCCACAGGCGGTGATCGACGCCATCGGACCGAAGACCAAACTGGTCGCCGTCACCCACATGTCGAACGTGCTCGGCACGCTCGTTGACGTAAAGGCGATTGTGGCCGGCGCCCATGCCCTGGGTGTGCCGGTGCTGATCGACGGCAGTCAGGCGGCGGTGCATGCCCCGGTCGATCTGACCGACATCGGCGCCGATTTCTATGCCATCACCGGCCACAAGCTTTACGGCCCCTCGGGCTCGGGGGCGATCCATATCCGCGCCGAGCGGCTGGCCGAGATGCGCCCCTTCCTTGGCGGCGGCGACATGATCCGCGAGGTGCATCGCGACAGCGTGACCTATGCCGATCCGCCGATGAAATTCGAGGCCGGCACCCCGGGGATCGTACAGCAGATCGGGCTGGGCGTTGCGATCGACTACCTGATGGATCTGGGGATGGAGAATGTGGCCGCCCACGAGCGCGTGTTGCGCGACTATGCCATGGACCGTCTCGGTGGCCTGAACTGGCTGCAATTGCAGGGCAGGGCGCCGGACAAGGGGGCGATCTTTTCCTTCACGCTCGACGGCGGGGCGCATCCCCACGACATCTCGACCGTGCTCGACAAGAAGGGCATCGCGGTACGGGCGGGCCACCACTGCGCCGGGCCGCTGATGGATCACCTGGGCGTCACTGCAACCTGCCGCGCCTCGTTCGGCCTCTACAACACCCTGGGCGAGGTCGACAGCCTGATCGAGGCGCTGGAGTTCTGCCACGAGTTGTTCGCCTGAACAACTTTGCCAAGGCCGGTTGCCTTGTCTTGACGCGGGGGGAGGGCATCGGCCCCGGGGAAATGACGGGTTCGCGCCGCCCTCTAGTGGGCATAGCCATAAGCGATGGCTACCGCGCCAAGCAGCATGAGCGGGAACCCCCAATAGGTGACGTGCCAGTCGACGGCCTTCGCGCGCGCCTCGCGACCCGATGTCGCCGCCCGGTGCAGCGCCACGTTATAGGCCACCGCGCCAGCCGAGATCAGGAAGGTCGCCAGCATCAGCACGTCGATGAAGGTCAGATATCCCAGCCGCGGCAACTCGCCCGCAATGGTGAAGTTGAAGGCGATGAAGGCCAGCAGGTTGCCGCTGGCGACGTCGATGCGGCGCCGGTAATCCTGGATGAACAGGTTTGCCCAGGCCACGCCCATCAACAGGATCAGCGGCGTAAAGATCCGCGCCCAGTAATACAGCATATGGCGGCTGGCCTCGAATCCCATCGAATACCGTGCCGAGGCCAGGCCGGTCAGGCCCGGGACCTCGTCGGTCTCGGTCCAGACCCTGCGCACCACCCACTCCTCCTCGCCAAGCTTCGTGCCCATTCCGCTGGCCTCGGGCAGGGCGGTGAAATCGATGAAATCGGACGGCGCATTGGCGAGGATCCGGACATAGAATTTCTGGCTGTCGAAGGGAAACGCGCGAAAGTCGAAGTCGGGCGCCTGCAGGGTGACGATCACCTCGCCGGCATAGGTCGCCGTCCCGTCGGCGAACCACGTCACCCGGGCGGATTTGTCAAAGCTGCGGGCCTGCTGGTTCTCGATCGTCATGGCCGGAACGTTCAGCCCCTGTTCGCGGGCCATGCGCAGGAAACCGGCAGAATCGAGGGTCCGGTACTTGCGCCCCGTGGCCTCGGCATCGAAGGCCAGCGCAGGATCGTTCCAGACCATGCGGATCCGGGCCACGACGCCGAAGTTCTCGGCCTTCTGGTCGACCGACGTCAACTGGGTCACCATCACCCCGATCCCGACGTCAAGCGGGGTCTCGGGCGCCACGCTGTCGGCGAGGGTATCGAGCTCTGCCATGGCCTGGGCGCGCAGGGCAGGCGCACCCTGAAGCGTCGTCAGGGTGAGGACAAACACGAAGATCAACCTGCGCATCAAGGACCCCACAGCGCGCCGGCGAAAATTCTGCCGTTCCCAAGCAGAACACGACTCCCTGCGAGATGGCAATCGGGCGCGATCTGGTACCGTGGCGAAAGACCAGGGCCCTGGACGTCCCAAGGATTTCCCGTGCGGCCTGGTGCAGCTTGATGTTGCAGAGGGCCAGCAATGCCGGTATAGCCCTGCGGCACGCACCCATAGCTCAGCTGGATAGAGTGTCGCCCTCCGAAGGCGAAGGTCGTAGGTTCGAATCCTACTGGGTGCACCAAATTTTGAAACGCAGCGTTCTTGGGCGAACTACCTTCTATTGTCCGTGCTCGATGATGATCCAAATGCGGTCATGGAAAAAGCAATAAAACTACGCAAGCGTGGCGTCATGCGCCGATCGCGTTGGTAGAGAAGCCACATGGGTCTTTCACCCAGTCGCCAATCCGGGAAGAGCCGAACCAGGCAGCCGGTCTCAAGGTCGCGTTTCACGAGGATTTCCGGCTGCATGATGATACCAAGACCTGCGCGTGCTGCGGCACGGACAGCTTGGCCGTTATTAACGGTGATCATCCGTGGAGGTGTAACCGCCTTCTCTTCGCCCTCCCTGGCGAACTTCCATGGCGACCTCGCTGACGGCGTGAAGGCGATGGTATCATGGCCAGACAGCTCATCGGGGTGAATCGGGACTCCTCGGCGGGAGAGATAGTCGGGGGCGGCGCAGACGGCCATGCGGTAAGGGGCCAAAGGTCTGGCAATCATCGCGCTGTCCTGCATCACGCCGATGCGGAAGGCGATATCGAAGCCTTCCTCCACCAAGTCGACGGTACGATCGGACAAGGCGATGTCGAGTTCTACATCGGGCGCGGACAGTCGGTAGGCGGCGAGTGCCGGCATCAACGCCTCCGAGCCGAAGGTGGTGGGCGCGGTGATACGCAATCGACCTTGCACCCGCGTCTGCTCAAGCTCTGCAGCCTCTTCTGCAAGCGCGATACGGCCCAGAATATCGCGACACTGCTCAACGTAGCTCGCCCCGAAATCCGTCAGGCTTTGTCGCCGTGTCGTGCGATTGAGAAGGCGCGTTCCGAGACGGTTCTCCAAAGCCGCGATCTGCTGACCGACCATGGCTGCAGATTGGCCCAGCGCCGCGGCCGCAGCACTCATCGAACCCGACTGAACCGTTGTGACGAAGGCTTGCATACAGCGCACGACGTCCATTCAATGGCATTCCTTTATAATGATAGCTTAATGATGCCGATTATCATCAAATTTCCCATCAGTTACAACAGCTCCGAAAGTCGTCCTTGAAGGAGTTGGATATGACACTGACGCGATTTGCGGGAAAAACGATTGTCATCACGGGTGCGGGAACAGGCATGGGGCGGGCGGCGGCGATCCGCCTCTCGAAGGAAGGCGCACAGTGCGTTCTCGTCGGCCGCCGTCAGGCACCCCTTGAAGAGGTTGCAGCCGAGATCGTTGCTGAAGGCGGTAAAGCCTTGGCAATTGCCTGCGATATTGGAAACGCCGCTGCGGTTGAGGCGATGGTACGGTTGGCGAAGAGCGCCAACGGTCGCATCGACGGCCTTTTTGCGAATGCTGGCGTCTTGGGCGCGTTCAAGCCTCTCGCCGAGACGGAGACTGCCGACTTCGAGGAGCTTGTCAGTACGAACCTCCTGGGAACCTTCCTATCGATCAAGCACTCTCTGCCACATCTTGAGGGCGGCGCCGTCGTCATCAACGCCTCATGGACCGTCAACAGCGTCATGCCCGGCGCGGGTGCCTATGCGGCGACCAAGGGGGCGTTGATCGCCATGATGCACACGCTTGCCATGGAACAAGGAGCCCGCAACGTTCGCGTCAACAGCATCAGTCCCGGCATCATCCTGACGCCGATGGCCGACGAGGTTCTGGACCCGGCATTCTCCGCCAAGCTTGCCGCCCACACGCCCTTGGGGCGAAACGGAACTCCCGTCGACATTGCCGGCACCGTCGCATGGCTGCTCTCCGACGATGCCCAGTTCATTACAGGTCAGGATATTCTGATTGATGGCGGCTTCACACTCGGAGGACCGCGACTGTGAGCGATGCACTCAACAGACCCCAGAGCGGCCTTTGAGACGCGGATCTGCACGATTTTCTACGAATGCGGACATAAAAGGGGGCTTAGAGGGCTATGGCGTAGACATAGTTCTCATCATCACCCGGCGCGGTGCACCATTACCCTCGAACTTCCAAGACGTTGGGTTGGTCTGACCTCCAAGCCGAGCCCCTGTGCGCCTTGGGTCCGGCGCAGGCACGCCATTCAGCCGCATCACCACATATTGGCGGCAAAGCTCAGTGGTGCCGTTCTGAAGGCTCGCGAGATCGTCGAACAATGCCGGACGAGACATAGGGGGACCAGTTCCCACATCGGATCAAGGACCGGAGCATAAGCCTCTGGTGCCCGTCGCTGAAACGCCCCCGTTCGCCAGGAGCATTCAGTGGCCCGCAACAGGAGCATCCGTCTCTCGATACCGGCTCCTGTGTCTTAGCCGACAAGCCGTGCGCGTGCCGCTTCAAACCGCTCACGTAGATCATCATGATCGGCGCCAAGGCCATCGACGCAATCGCGGTTCAAGAACTGCCGGCCGGCAAAAAGCTTCCTGTCGGTCTCGGTCAATATGGCTGCCTCACAGACCCCGGTCCATTCGCCCGCGATCGTTGCCAGCTGGTCTGCAATGATGGCCATGGCGTCATCCTCCTTGATCGAGAAATCAGGGGCCGCGTCGAGACAGATTCGGAGCGTGCTCATGCGGTTCTCGCCCTACAGGAAGTCGCCTGGCACCGGCGCGATGCTGTGCTTCATGGGGCATGCGCTGATGGAGAACCGCAGCGTGCCTGCGGTCGAGGGCGACCTGACCCTGGCCGACGGCCGGGCTGAACGCAAGGCAGCGCTCGACATGATGCACCGGCAATCGCCGGGATCGACGAGACGGCTGACGCTGGGCGCAGACAAGACATATGACGCTGCCGGGTTCGTGGCCGATTGCCGTCAGGCCTGCATCATCCCACATGTCGCTCAGAGGGCGCGGTTCTCGGCATCGACGGACGCACCACGCGGCACAAGGGCTATGCGACGTCGCAGAAGCACCGGAAACGCATCGAGGAGCTTTTCGTCCGGTCAAAGACGGTCGGTGGTGCGGCGCAGACGGTCTGTCGCGGCCTCGAGCGGGTGCGGTCGCGCTTCATCCTCACGCTGGCGGCGGCAAACCTTGCGCGGCTGCCGCGTTGTTGGCTGTCTGAAGGCGAGGACCGCCGCGCAATTCACGCCGAGCGGCCAAGACAGGCCGGAAAATCGTATTCCCGCGCCAAGCAAGGCGGAAACCGCTCCGCTCGCACGACTATTTCAGCACCCTTCTAGGACATCCAAATGTCCTCATATCCGTTCGCTTTGAAGTGATCGGAGAGGAACTCGATGAACAGCCGGGTCTTGGCGGGCATGTGTCGGCGTGCGGGGAAGGCCATGTTGATGGTAAGCTGCGGGAGATCCCAATCGTCGAGGACGCGGACCAGACGGCCTGCTTCCAGATCCTTCTGCACGATGTAGGACGGCTGCGCGATGATGCCCATGCCGTCGCGGGCGGCCGCCATAAGAAGCTGGCCCTCATTACTGGTCAGCACCGGCGTCACGTTGATCGTCGTGCGCGAGTTGCCCTTGTGCATGTGCAGCCGCAGCGGGTCGTCGGCCAGCATGTAGATCAGCAGCCGGTGACGTTCGAGATCCTCCGGGTGGCGCGGCATCCCCATCTCGTCGATATAGTCCGGCGAGGCGACAAGACGGCGGCGCGTCCGGGCCAGCTTGCGCATGGTGATGGAGCTGTCCTCTTCGACCCGGCGGGTGCGGATCGCGAGATCGACACCGGTCTCGATGATGTCGTGATAGCGGTTGGAGGCGGAAACATCGACCTGAATACGCGGGTATTTCCGGGTGAATTCCGGGATCAGCGGCATGAGGTGCAGCAGCGAGAAAGAGGTCGAGGCGGTCAGCTTCAGCGTGCCCGAGGGCGAATGCGACACACTGCCGATCAGCGACTCGGCGTCCTGAAGCTCGGCAAGGATGGATTTGCCGTAGGAACAGAAGAGCTCGCCCTCCTCGGTGAAGGAGATGCGCCTCGTGGTGCGGTTGACCAGACGCACGCCCAGCCGTTCCTCCAGCGAGGCGAGGTAGCGGCTGGTGGCCGAGACGGACTGGCCCAGCACCTCGGCCGCCTTGCTGATGCTGCCCTGTTCGACGATCTGAACAAGCACCTCGATTTCGGTGAAACGGTCCATTTTCCCCTCTTTCGCCTGTCCGCCACCCTTGTGGGACACGGGTGGGAGCAAGCTGAGTTCAGTTCATTATTGCGTCAGGTGCAAATATCTTTTGCCTGCGGGGGCGATTTCTTTCGGAATTCGGAAAGGTAGTTTGGGCGGGACAGTTTGGGAAGAGGCGGATGCGGCTGCGGGACGGCCGGGACCGCAACGGAGGGAACATCATGATCAAGCATATCGTCATGTGGAACATGTCCGGTGACACGGCGGCGGAACGGGACGACGCCGCGCGCTTCGTCCGGGAGCAGTTCGAAGGGCTGCGCGGCGCGGTGCCGGGGCTGATCGAGCTGGAAATCGGCATCGACGAAAGCAAGGTCGATTATGCCTGCGACGTGGTGCTTTATTCCGTCTTTCAGTCGCGCGAGGCGCTCGACGCCTATGCGGCACATCCGCTTCACCTCAAGGTGCGCGAGCAGCTCGGAAATATCCGCATCGCCCGCTACCAGGTGGATTACATCCCGGCAGACCCCGCCTGACGGGGGGGCTGGGGCGGGCCCTGCTTGACCCGCCCAAGACGGCTCAGTGGCGCTGCGGCGGGTGCCCGTGATAGGCGTCCTCCAGCAGCCTGGTCAGCGCGTCGCGTTCCAGCGGACGCGGGTTCCAGTAGGGATCCCTGAGGCTCAGCTCGACGATGCGCGCGATCCCGTCCTCGGGCATTCCGAGGGCCTTCAGTCCGTCCGGCGCGCCGATCTCGTGCCCGATCTCGTAAAGGCGCAGCGCCGGGTCGTCGCAGCCCAGCGTCTCGCCCAGCCGGGTCATGACCTCGGGGATGGCGGGCGCGGTATAGGCCAGCGCATGCGGCAGGACGATGGCATGGGTGGCCGCATGCGGCGTGTCGAAGGCGCCGCCGATCGCGTGGCAGAGCTTGTGGTGCAGCGCCATGCCGACCGTGCCGAGGCAGGTGCCGCAGAGCCAGGCACCGTAAAGCGCATCCGACCGCGCCTCGCGGTCCGCGCCGTCCTGCGCGATCCGGGGCAGAGCGCCGGTCAGCGCGCGAATGCCCTCCGCCGCGATCAGCGAGGTGATCGGGTTGGCCTCCTTGCAGTAAAGCGCCTCGACCGCGTGGGCGACGGCATTCATGCCGCTCAGTCCCGACATCTCGACCGGCAGGCCCATGGTCAGCTCGACATCATAAAGCACGGTTTCGGGCAGCACCTCGTCGCTGCGCAGGGTGCGTTTTACACCATCCGTGGTCTCGCCCAGAATTGGGGTCATCTCGGACCCGGCATAGGTGGTGGGAATCACGATCTGCGGCAGGTTCGTGCGCAGCGCCAGCGCCTTGCCGAGCCCGATGGTCGACCCGCCGCCAAGCGAGACGATGCCATCCGCGCGGAGCGATTTCAGCGATTTCAGCGCCCGTTCGGTGACCTCGGCGGGCGTGTGCATGCGGGCGTCGCTGAATACCCCGGCGCTGAGATCGCCGAGGCTCTTGGCAACAGCCTGCACCTGATCTGCCTGATGCGGCGTCGAGAGCAGCAGCACGCGGGTCATGCCGGCGGCGCGGATTTCCCCGGCCAGTTTCTCGAGCGTGCCAAAGCCGAACAGGATGCGTCCGGGATTCGCGGTGTAGGTGAAATTCTGCATGTCTTCCTCCCCGATCTCGCGCCGGACTCCTGCCGGATCTCCGGGGGCGAGTTCTGTGTCGTTCGGCGGGAAACTTGGCAGTTGCGCATGGCCCTGGGAACGCCGGGTGGGTGGGAAACATCTTTGCGAATTCTGCAAGTATGCCGCTTTGAGAGGTCTTTTGATGGATGGAGCCGGGCAGAAATCCGGTGCGCCAGTGTGGGGCGTGATGATCCAGGTAATCCCATTAGTAAATTGATATTAAATTATAAAAACCCTCTTTCTCCGGTGAAGTCTTTCGCCGGCTTCGCCGCATATCCTGCCGTCCCCCGACTTGTGCGAAATCCGGGTGAATGGCGCGTCCGACCGGATTTGTGGCGGGCCGGACGTCTGGACAGCGCAAGGATCGCGCTCCTAGGATCACCGGCAATTGGAGGGGCGCCACGCCAGCCTGGCAAGGCCTGGCGGCGCCTTTCGGGGAGACGCAGCCGACGCGGGCCGACACAACCGCCGGGGCAGGGAGGACGAACTATGAACAAACCGCGGATCGCCTATCTGGGCACCGGCGCGAACGGCGCCGGGATCGCCGCCGACATGACGCGCGCGGGCCATGACGTGACCCTGATCGAGCAATGGCCCGACCATGTGGAGGCGATGCGCCGCGCGGGCATCATCGTCGCTCTGCCGGGCGGGCGCTCGGAGACCACCGAGGTGCATGTCCGGCATCTCTGCGAAGTGGCCGAGATGCGCCAGCCTTTCGATCTCGTCTATCTCGGGATGAAAGCCTACGACACAAAATGGGCGGTCGAGCTGATCAAGCCGATGCTGGCCGAGGACGGTGTGGTGATCGGCATGCAGAACGGCATGACCCGGGGCACCATTGCGTCCATCGTCGGGCCGGAGCGCTGCCTTGGTGCGGTGATCGAGGTCACCGCGAACATGTACACGCCGGGCCGGGTCGACCGGCAGAGCCCGCGCGAGGAAAGCTGGTTCGCTCTGGAAGACAGTGTTGCCGTCGGAGCCGAGCGCGTGGCGCTTGCCGCCGAGGTATTGCGCGCGGCGGGGCGTGTCGACCTGGTGGCCGATATCCACTCGGCGAAATGGATGAAGCTCGCGGTGAATGCCGCCGAGCTGGTGACCTCGGCGCTGGTCGGGCTACCGCTGATGCACGCGGCGAAAGACCCCGCGCTGCTGAACTTCATGCTGGCCACGGGCCGCGAGGCGGTCGCGGCGGCGGCGGCGGACGGGGCGGTTCTGATGCCGATCCTGGGCATGCCCGAGGATGTGGATACCACCGATCCCGGTGCTTTTGCCGATGCGCTTTTCGGCAAGGTGCTGTCGTCGTTCTGCCTGCCCGACACCGAAACCACCTGTTTGCAGGACTGGCGCAAGGGGCGGCGCAACGAGGTCGAGGAGCTGAACGGCTTTGTCGCCGGGATTGCCCGCGCCAACGGGCTGAAGGCACCGCTCAATATCTTTACCGTCGAGATGGCCCGCCGCATCGAGCGCGGCGAGCTGCCCTTCGACGAAACCAATCGTGACGCGATGGCGGCGGCGCTGGCCGAGCATTACCCGGAGCTGGGCAATCTCGCCGGACTGCCCCCGCATCTGGCCAGCGCCTAGGCGCCGCCGCACCGCTTCATGTGAAAGAGACCGGCCGGCCTTTGCCGCGCTATGCGCCTGCGCGCACGCCCACGGAGGAGGGGCCGAATGTTCAAGGGAGAGAGACCATGACAAGACTTCTGATCAAGAATGCCGCCACCGTCACCATGGATGACGCGCTCGGCGATTTCGAGAAGGCGGATATTCTGATCGAGGACGGCGCGATCAAGGAGATCCGCCCCGATATGGATGCCGATGCGAGCATCGACGCAGAGGTGATCGACGCCGAGGGCATGATCGCCATTCCCGGCCTGTGGGACGCGCATCGCCACACCTGGCAGACGGGGCTGCGCGGCATCCTCGCCGATGGCCGCATCCCCGACTATCTGCGCGGTTTCCGCCTCCAGATGGCGACGCTCTACCGTCCCGAAGACATGTATGCGGCGAACTATGCCGGCGGGCTCGACTGTCTTGAGAACGGCGTGACCGGCCTTGTCGATTACTGCCACAACATCATCGACGAGGCGTATGCGCGCGCCTCGGTCGAGGGGCTTATGGCGTCGGGCGTACGTGGGCTTTACGGCCATGGCATGGTGCCGGTGACCGAGAACACCTTTGCCGATGGCAAGGGGCTGGCCGAGGGCAACGAGCTGTCGGATCTCAGCCACAACTGGCGCTATGTGCTGGCCCGCAAGATCCGCAGCGAATATTTCTCCGACGACAGCCTGCTGCGCTTCGGCATCGCGCCGCAGGAGCTGGCGATTGCGCCCGCCGCCGAGGTGGCGCAGGAGTTCGAACTGGCGCGCGAACTGAATGCACGGATCACCTTCCACAGCAACCAGGTCGCGGTGCCGAATGGCGGGATGTGCGACATGCACACCCTGTCGGAACACGGGCTGCTGGGGCCGGATGTGAACCTCGTGCACATGACCTTCACCAACCCGGATGAATGGGACATCGTGGAGGGGTCCGGTGCCTCGATCACACTGTGCGCCGAGACCGAGATGCAAATGGGCATGGGCTTTCCCGTGGCCATCGAGGCTACCCGCTACACCGAGGCAGGCCCGAGCCTTGGTATGGACTGCACCAGCAGCACCAGCGGCGACATGCTGGCCCATGCGCGGCTGGTGCTGCAATGCACCCGCTGGTTGGGCGATGCCCCGCATTACGAGAATTTCAGCCACCCGAAAAAGATCCACTGGACGACGCGCGACGCGCTGGCCTGGGTCACGATCAACGGCGCCCGCGCGGCGGGGGTGGACGATATCACCGGCTCGCTGACGCCGGGCAAACGCGCCGATATCGTGCTGCTCGACATGCGCGGCATCGCCTTTGCGGGCTGGAACCGCAAGGATCCGTGCAGCATGGTCGTGTCGCAAGCCAACAGCCGCAACGTGCACACGGTTATGGTGGATGGGAAGATCGTCAAGCAGGGCGGGCCGCTGCTGCATGTCGATCCCAAGGCCGCTGTGGCGACGCTGGAAAGCTCGCATGATTTCCTCAATGAAATCATGGCGGAAAAAGGCGGGTTCATCCCGCAGCCGCCGGTGCCGCTGCCGCTTTACGAAGCCTGATCCGGTCAAGCTGCGGCCCGCATGACCAAGGCGGGCCGCCTCATTCAACGATGCGCGCAGACCCTTGCGCACATCGGGTGCCCGGCGTGTGTCTGCCGCGAGTATCTTGCGGATATCGCAAAAATATTTCCCGAAAATGCCGAATTATCCCGCGTTTGGGGAAATGCCATGATGTTTTGAACCAAACGGTCCGGGCTTCGGATCGCGCCGCATCGGGCTCCGGGAGGGAGCTGCGGCGGGAAGAGGAGAGACCATGCTGTTCGCGATCCACTGTGTCGATCATCCGGGGAAAGTCGAGGACCGGCTGGCCCATTACGACGCCCACAAGGCCTATCTGGCGTCGGCGCCGGTGGCCTCGGTGATCTCCGGCCCGCTGCTGGCCGGGGACCATGAAACCATGATCGGCTCGCTTTTCATCGTCGAGGCCGAGCACATCGAGGACGTGCGGGCGTTCAACTCCGCCGACCCGTTCAACAAGGCCGGCGTCTGGAAAGAGATCAACATTCACCCCTTCAGCATGCGCGTCGACAACCGGGCGCCACGCTGAGGGACACCGGGGCCACGGGATGTGGCCCTGCCGCAATCGAGGGTCCTTGGGGGGGCCATCAGGGAGGGAAAGTTATGACTTATTTCAACAGGACAGCTCTGCGCACTGTCTCGCTGACCGCGATGCTCGCGGGCGCGGCTCTGGCGCAGCCGGCGCTGGCCGATGACATGCTGGCCGAGGCGAAAGCCATGGTCGAGCAGGGTTATGCCGGGCTCTACGAGGCGCCGCCGGAAACCGGCCCCGCCGCCGTCAGCGGCAAGACGATCTGGTATATTTCCTGCGGTCAGGCTTTTGTGCTTTGCGCCCAGCAGGCCGAGGGCTTTGCCGAAGCGGCGGAGCATCTGGGCTGGCAGGTCAGCGTTCAGGACGGCAAGGCGACCCCTTCGGTCGCCAGCGATATCATCCGTCAGGCGGTCGCCGCCAAGGCCGATGGCATCGCGATTTCCGCCTTCGACTGTCCGGGCGTGAAAAGCGCGCTGTTGCAGGCCAAGGCCGAGGGCGTGCCGGTGGTCTCGGTCCAGTCGATTGACTGCAGCGCCGACGTGTTCGGCAGCGAAGAGCCGCTTTTTACCGCGTCCGTCAATATGCTGGGCTCCACCGATGCGCGCGATTTCTACTATCGCTTCGGCGAACTGCGCGCCAACTACGTGATCGCCAGGACCGAAGGGCAGGGCAAGGTGATCTCCATCGCCGAGACCAGCCAGCAGGTTCAGCAGATAAACCACAAGGGCTTCATGGACACCATCGCCAAATGCGAAGGCTGCGAGGTCGCGGAATCGACGTTCAACTTCGGTCAGGTGCCAAGCCCCGCGACGCAGATCTGGCAATCGGCGCTGCTGCAAAACCCCGACGCGGTTGCGGTGGAATACGGCATCGACGCGCTGATGGAGCTGGGGCTGCAAACCGCCGTTCGGCAATCGGGCCGCACCGATCTCGTGGTCGGCGGGGGCGAGGGGTTCCCGAACAATTTCGACCTCATCCGCCGGGGCACGCAGACCTTCTCTGTCGCGCTGCCGTTCAAGTGGTTCGGCTGGGCCGTGGCCGACACGATGAACCGCGTGCTGGCGGGGGAAGATCCCGCCGAGATGCCGAACCAGGGCACCGGATTCATCTTTGTCGATGCCGAGCACAACCTGCCGGAACCGGGCGAGATGCTGGAGCCGAAGCTCGATTTCCGCGCGGCCTATCTGTCGGTCTGGAACGGATAAGCCCACGCCGCGCCCGGAGAGGATCCGGGCGCGGTCTGGCAGGCGCAGGATGCCCCTGATCGCCGTTCCACACCCGCTGCGGAAGAGGGAGGACCCAATGCAAAAGATGACAGAGCGGGCAGAGGTGACCTCTGCACTGCGGATAAGAAACCTGTCGAAATCCTTTGGCCAGACGCAGGCGCTGGACAAGGTGAGCTTCGAGATCCGGCCGGGGACCATTCACGGGCTGCTGGGCGGCAACGGCTCGGGCAAGTCGACGCTGATCAAGGCGCTGGCCGGGGTGCAGCCGGCGGATCATGGCGGCAGTTTCGAGTTTCTCGGCACCACGGTCAGCGCCGACCACATGACGCCCGAGCTGTCGCGCGCGCTGGGGCTGCGCTTCGTACACCAGAACCCGGCGGTCTTCCCGTCGATGACCGTGGCCGAGAACGTCGCCATCGGCGCCAGCTTTCCCACCACGGCGGGCAAGATCCGCTGGAAGGCGCTGCGGCGCCACACGCAGGAGCTTCTCGACAGGTTCGAGATCCATGCGCGGGCGGGCGACATGGTGGGCGATCTGCGGCAGGCCGAACAGACGATGATCGCCATCGCGCGGGCGCTTCAGGACGCCGATGAAAACGCCGTCTCGGCGCTGGTACTGGACGAGCCCACCGCCTCGCTGCCCGACCATGAGGTCGAGATTCTGCTGGATGCGGTGCGCCGCTTTGCCGCCGCCGGACACACGATCGTCTATGTCAGCCACCGGCTGGACGAGGTGATCCAGCTCACCGACGACGTGACCGTCCTGCGCGACGGGCGCCATGTGGTGACGCGCCCGTCCGAGGGGCTTTCGGAAAGCGGGCTGATCGAGCTGATCGTGGGCCACAGTCTTGAAAAATCCTATGCCTCGGCGCAGGCGGCTCCCGCCCCGCTGGGCGCGCCCCGGCTGGAGGTGCGCAACCTCTCGGGCGGTCCGTTGCGCGACGTGTCCTTCGATGTCGGGCGCGGCGAGGTGCTGGGCATCGCCGGGCTGCTCGGCTCGGGCCGCACGGAACTGCTGCGGATGCTCTTCGGCGATCTCGACCGCGAGGGAGGGACGATGACGCTCGACGGCAACGCGGTGGAATTCGCCGAGGTGCGCGAGGCGATGGGGACAGGCGTCGCGCTGGTGCCCGAGGACCGCAACCGCGAGGGCGTGTTTCAAGGGCTCTCTGTCCGGCAAAACCTGTCAATTGCCGATCTCGGGCGCTTCACCCGCGCGGGCCGTATCAATGGCACCCGCGAGCGGCAGGAGGTTCGGCAGTCGATCAACGATTACCGGATCAAGACCGCCGACGACGCGGCGCTCATTTCGTCGCTCTCGGGGGGCAATCAGCAAAAGGTGGTGATGGCCCGGTGGCTGCGGCGCAAGCCCCGGCTGCTGCTGCTCGACGAGCCGACCCAAGGCGTCGACGTGGGCGCGCGCGAGGATCTTTACGCCGCGATCCGCGCCAGCCTGAGCGACGGCATGTCCGTCATCGCCGTCAGCTCGGATTTCGACGAGCTGGCGCAGATCTGCGACCGCGTGGTCGTGCTGCGCGACGGCTGCATCACCGCCGAATTGCGGGGCAAGGACATCACCCGCCAGCAAATGACACATCTGGTACTCGCCAGCGGAAAGGATGCCGCATGACCATGGTCAAAGAAGCCAAACATTTCGCAAACGCGCCCAAGGGCAGCGGCTCGGTCAACTGGACCGAGTTCTTCGAACGCTCGGGGCTGATCCTGCTGCTGCTGCTGGTGATCGTCGTCTTCGCCATCCTGCGGCCGAACACCTTTGCCACCTACGCGAATTTTCGCAGCATTGCGACGGTGCAGCCGGTCATGGCAGTCACCGCCATTGCGCTTATCGTGCCGCTGATCGGCGGGCGGTTCGATGTGTCGGTGGGGGCGACGCTGGGCCTGTCGGCCATCGTGACGGCCTCGGCCATGAGCCATTTCCAGCTTCCGCTGGCGGCGGCCATTGGCCTCGGCGTTCTGGCCGGCGCGCTGATCGGCACGATCAACGGCACCATCGTCGCCTATCTCGGGGTGAACTCGATCATCGGTACGCTGGGCATCGCCACCATCCTCGGCGGCGTCGTGACCGGCTATACCAACGGCATTCCGATCAGCAGCGGCCTGTCGCCCATCCTGACGGATATCTCGATCCAGTCGGTGCTGGGCATCCCGGTGCTTTTCCTCCTCATGGCGGTGATCGCTGTAGCGGTCTGGTTCGTGCTGACCCAGACGCCCTATGGCCGCAACCTGGCCGCTGTCGGTGCGAACGCGGATTCTGCCCGACTGGCCGGCATCCGCAGCAAAAGCGTGGTGATGCGGAGCTTTGTCATCGCCGGTGCGCTGGCGGGCATCGCGGGCGTGCTTCAGATCGGTGCGCAGGGCAATGCCGGACCGCAGCTCGTGGGCATCACCTTTATCCTGCCCGCCCTGGCCGCCGCCTTCCTCGGGGCGACCACCTGGCAGCCGGGCCGCTTCACCGTGCAGGGCACGATCATCGGCATCTTCTTCCTCGGCACCACGATCAGCGGCTTGTCGCTGGTTGGCATTCAGCCCTGGATCACCGATGTGTTCAACGGCGCCGCCGTGGTGCTGGCAATCGCGCTCTCCGCCCAGCTGCGCCGCCGCCGGACCGGATCGCTCGATATCGGAAGCTAAGCCGGGAAAGGACGCACGCATGACGAAGTATTTTTCGGAAGACCGGTCGGTCGACGTTGTGAACGCCCGCATGGGCGGGGAGATCAATCCCCGCCTGCGCGAGGTAGTGACGAGCCTCGTCAGCCACCTGCACGCCTTCGCCAAGGAGGTAGAGCTGACCCAGGCGGAATGGGATCTGGCCATCGATTTCCTCACAAGGACCGGCCAGATCTGTACCGAGGAACGGCAGGAGTTCATTCTGCTTTCGGATGTGCTGGGCCTTTCGATGCTGGTGGATGCGATCTGCAATCGAAGGCCCGATGGGGCGACCGAAAACACGGTCTTCGGCCCGTTCCACGTCGCCAATGCGCCGATGCGTGAGTTCGGCGATACCATCTCGCTCGACGGCAAGGGCGAGTCCTGTCTCTTCGCCGGGCGGGTGCTGGATCTGGAGGGTAACCCGATTGCCGGGGCCTGCGTCGATGTCTGGAGCGACAATTCGGACGGTTACTACGATGTCCAGCAGCCGGATATTCAGCCGAAATGGAACAACCGGGGCCGGTTCATGAGCCGCGAGGACGGCAGCTACAGCTTTGTCGGGATCAAGCCGGTCAGCTATCCCATCCCCGACGACGGCCCGGTCGGCAAGCTGCTGACTTCGCTGGGGCGGCATCCCTACCGGCCGGCGCATATGCATTTTCTGGTCACGGCGGAGGGGTATGACACCATCGTCACGCATACCTTTGTCGGCGATGACGACTATATCGGAGATGACACGGTGTTCGGCGTCAAGGCGTCGCTGGTCGCTCCGTTCATCCGGAACGAGACCGGCACCACCGAATGGCGCTCTGACTACGACTTCGTGATGGTCCCGGCCCGGAACGGGGGAGCTTCAGCCTAGATGGGATGAGACAGGTCATCCCACGACGATGCCGATAGTCCCGGCCTGTGGGACCTGCGAAGGTTGCTGGCAGAGCGCTCCGGTCGTCGGGGCGCTCTGCTGTTTCGACTTGTCCTGGAACCGGGGCGGCGGCTGCACCGAAGAGCGAAAGAGGATTTCGCCCGCCGGTGAGAGGTTCAGAGCGCTTCGAGCGCGATGGAGATGCCCTGGCCGACGCCGATGCACATGGTCGAGAGAGATTTCTCGCACGGCTTCAGGTCGAGCATGGCGGTGCCGGTGATGCGGGCGCCCGACATGCCGAGCGGGTGGCCGATGGAGATCGCGCCGCCATTCCGGTTCACGCGCGGGTCGTCATCGGCGATGCCCAGATCGCGCAGCGTGGCGAGACCCTGCGAGGCAAAGGCCTCGTTGAGCTCGATCACCGCGAAATCCTCCTGCGTCAGCCCGAGCCGCGCCATCAGCTTTTTCGAGGCGGGTGCGGGGCCAAAGCCCATGATGCGCGGTGCGACGCCGGCGGTGGCGCCGCCCAGAACGCGGGCGATGGGGCGCAGCCCGTGCTTTTCCGCCGCCGCCTTGCTGGCCAGCACAAGCGCCGCCGCGCCGTCATTGACGCCCGAGGAGTTGCCCGCCGTCACCGTGCCGTCGGCCTTCACGAAGGTCTTGAGATTCTGCAGCGCTTCGAGCGTGGTTTCGGGGCGCGGATGCTCGTCGCGATCCACCACCAGAGGGTCGCCCTTTCGGCGCGGGATGGTCACCGCGACGATCTCCTGCGCGAGGCGGCCATTCTCCATCGCTGCGCCCGCCTTTTGCTGCGAGCGCAGGGCAAAGGCATCCTGATCGGCGCGCGAGACGCCGAAATCCTCGGCCACATTCTCGGCCGTCTCGGGCATGCTGTCGACGCCGTATTGCGCCTTCATCAGCGGGTTGACGAAGCGCCAGCCGATAGTGGTGTCCTCGACGCTGTTGGCGCGCGTGAAGGCGGCGGTGGCCTTGGGCATGACGAAGGGCGCGCGGCTCATGCTTTCGGCACCACCGGCGACGATCAGCTCGGCCTCGCCGGCCTTGATGGCGCGGGCGGCGGTGATCACCGCATCCATGCCCGAGCCGCAAAGCCGGTTCATCGTCGTGCCGGGCACGGTTTCGGGATAGCCCGCGAGCAGCAGCGCCATGCGCGCCACGTTGCGGTTGTCCTCGCCCGCCTGGTTGGCGCAGCCCATGATCACCTCGTCGATGGCGGCGAGGTCCATTCCCGGGTTGCGTTCGGCCAGCGTGCGCAGCGGGATCGCCGCCAGATCGTCGGCCCGCACCGAGGAAAGAGCGCCGCCATAGCGGCCCACGGGGGTGCGGATATAGTCGCAGATATAGACGTCGGTCATCAGAGATCCTCCGGTACGATCAGGTCGCCGACGGGGCCGTCGGTATGCAGCGTGGCGCCGGTCACCGCCTGAAGCGCCTCCATGGAGATGGCGGGCAGCTTTTCGCGCAGCACGAAATGGCCGTCCTGCACATCGACCACCGCGAGCGAGGTATAGACGCGGGTGACACAGCCGACGCCGGTCAGCGGAAAGGTGCAGGCCTCGACCAGCTTGGGGCCGCCATCCTTGGTGACATGGTCGGTGATCACCGCCACGCGCTTGGCGCCATGCACCAGATCCATCGCGCCGCCCACGGCGGGCACGCCCTTGGAGCCGACGCGCCAGTTGGCCAGATCGCCGTTTTGTGCGACCTGATAGGCGCCCAGAACCGCAAGATCGAGATGCCCGCCGCGCACCATCGAGAAGCTGTCGGCATGGTGAAAGAAGGATGCGCCGGGTTTCAGCGTGATCGCCTTCTTGCCGGCATTGATCAGATCCCAGTCTTCCTGCCCCGGCTCGGGGGCTGCACCAAAGCCCAGCACGCCGTTTTCGGTGTGATAGGTCACGTCGCGACCCTCGGGCTGGAACTTGGCGATGAGCTCGGGAAAGCCGATGCCGAGGTTCACATAGGAGCCGTCCTCGATATCCTGCGCCGCGCGCCAGGCGATCCGGGCGTTCGAGAGCTTGTCGTCCATCAGGTTGAAATCGGACATCAGTAAACCACTCCCGTGCGCACGAGCACTTCTTCCTGCTGCGGTTCTGGCACCTCGACGAGGGTGTCGACAAAGATGCCGGGGGTGATGACCTGCTCGGGGTCGATGCTGCCGGGCGCGCCGAGCTCGGCCACCTGCGCGATGGTCCGGTCGGCGGCCATCGCCATGAGCGGGTTGAAGTTGCGTCCGGCCAGACGGTAGGTGAGGTTGCCCATCGGGTCGCCCTTCTGGCCCTTGATCAGCGCGACATCGGCCTTGAGCCAGCGCTCGCGCACATACATCTTGCCGTCGAATTCCTCAGTCGGTTTGCCTTCGGCCAGCTCGGTGCCGTAGCTCGACGGCGTGTAGAAGGCCGGGATGCCGGCGCCGGCGGCGCGGATGCGTTCGGCCAGCGTGCCTTGCGGCACCAGCGACAGCTCGATCTCGCCGGCGAGGTATTTCTCGTTGAACGCCTCGGCATTGGAGGAGCGCGGGAAGGAACAGACCATCTTGGCCACCATGCCCGACTTGATCATCGCGGCGATGCCGATGTCGCCGTTGCCGGCATTGTTGTTGATGACGGTGAGGTTCCCGGGGCGGCCGGTGGCGCGAAAGCGGTCGATCAGCGCGTGGATCAGCTCGATCGGCGCGCCGGAGCCGCCGAAACCGCCGATCATCACCCGGGCGCCGTCGGGGATCGACGCGACCGCCTCGGCCGTGGTGGACGTGACTTTGTTCATATGAGGCCCTCCATTTCTGCCGCTGGAGTACTTCCGCAGCGGGCAGGCGGGCGAGTCGATTTGTTCATATATTGATATTTGTTCATATCGTGGATAGCCTTGTTCACATGTCGAACAAGCCAACCGATTTCATCGCCTCGCTGGCCAAGGGACTCCGGGTGATCGAGGCCTTTGGCAGTGACACGCCTCGCCTCTCTATCGCCGAGGCCTCCGCCGCAAGCGGGCTCGACCGTGCCACCGCGCGGAGAGTGCTGCTGACGCTGCACCGCGAGGGCTATGCCGATTACGACGGCAAGTTCTTCACCCTGACGCCACGCATCCTGCGCCTGGGCGTGGCGGCGCTGGCTTCGCTGCCGCTGTCGCAGGTCGTGCAGCCCTGGCTTGATCAGCTCTCGGAACAGATTGGGCAAAGCTGCTCGGTCGCGCTGCTGGACGAGACCGAGATCGTCTATATCGCCCGAGCGGCGCAAAAGCGGGTGATGTCCATCGCGCTGATGCCCGGCTCGCGGCTGCCGGCTTGTAGCAGCTCGATGGGCCGGGTGCTGCTGGCGGCGCTGCCACGCGAAGAGGCACGGGCACGGATCGAGGCTTCCGACCTGTCGCCGCGCACCGCCTTCACGATCTCCGATCCGGACGAGATCATGGCGCGCGTCGATGCGGTGCGCAGCCTAGGCTACGCGATTATCGACCAGGAGATCGAGATCGGGCTGCGCTCGATCGCGGTGCCGCTGCTCGACGGGCGCGATCGCGTCGTCGCGGCGCTCAACACCGGCATGGCGGCCACCTCCGAACATTCACAAGAGATGGTCGCAACCTTTTTGCCGCGACTCTTGAAGGTGCAGGGAGGTCTCAAACGTATTATCTAGCTTCGCTCCTTATGAACTCAGGCAGCAAGCTAGATCGACATGTTCTTATTGGGTTGAGAATAACCTTGGTGCAGACTGACCAGCTTCACCTGTCTAATCCTGCGCATGCTGGAGATGAGTGCCGTGCAGTTCTTTCATGATCCTAAAACGAAACCTCGTCGAGAATTTCTTCAACAAGGTCAATCGCTTCCGGATGGTTTCTACCGGAGACGAGAAAACGGCATGAAACTATCTCGCAACCGTTCCGATCTCTTGACCTGAGACCCGACTCTCGTCCGTATTGAAGTGCGTCCGCGAGTTCATTTCTGATGCTAGGCGGCGCGCAGTCGTCCATAGCGGGCAATTTCTGTCAAAGGGAATGCCCCGGCCACAGTGTCGGCTGTGTGGCCGGGGCTGAGACTACCGCTCTTGTGTCAAGCCGAACGCGGAATGATGGATCAGTTCGCCCTTCGGTTCGCTGCCATCGAACGGCAGTGCCTGAACGAACCGAGGTGGGCAGCCGTCCACCTGCAGTTGCGGATAGGCCCTGAACCCAAAGCGGCCATAATAGCCGGGGTCGCCGACAAGTGCGGCACCTTTGCAGCGAGCCCGCAACTGCAGGAGCGCCTCGGCCATGAGGGCGCTACCGATCCCTTGCCCATGCCGCGCGGGAAGGACGGCAAGCGGTCCGATCAATCCCCAGCCGGATACGGCACCGATCCGGGCACCCGACGCTGCCAGATAGCCGACCACGTCTCCTCTGTCCTCGGCAACGAGCGACAGGCTGAGCGCGTCGTCAGCCCTGAGCCTGTCGATAATGTCAGCCTCGGCTCCGCTGGCCTGCGGCAGAAGCTTCATGGCCTCGGTAACGACGGTACGGATCGCAGAAACATCGATGTCGATTTCGTTTCTGATCAACATGTTATACCCCTTTAGTGTCGAGTTGCGCGCGAACGAAAAAAACGCCGTGTTTCGAGATGTGGTAATGCACCGCCGCTTCTGTGCGAGAGCCCGCTGTATCTCGAAGATCGGCGAGGACTGTCTGCGACACCACCAGTCGTTCCCGGGTTCGATGGAGGCGTCTCATAGCCAGACAGGGAACGACAGCAAGACCTGCCACGGGTTTCGGGATTTTTCCGACACATGTGAACGTGTCTACGGCCATTCAGTGGAGTAGGGCCACGCGATATGCTGTTCAGATTCGCACCAGAAAAAGACTGCATGCTTGACCCCGCAGCAGACCCGTCCGGTGGACTGATCGAACGGCTGGATCTCGCCCCATTGCGCAAAGGACCGCTTGATGGGCTGGAGTTCACGGCAAAAGACAACATCGACCTCGCGGGATATCGGACGTCCTATGGCAGTCCGGCGTGGCGAGACGCGCATCCGGCCCCGGTCTACAACGCCCTTTGTGTGGATCAGCTGCTTGGCGCTGGTGCCCGGTGCGTCGGGAAGGTCGTCGCGGACGAGTTCACATATAGCCTCGACGGGGAGAGCTTCTATTTCGGCACCCCCCGCAACGCGAAAGCGCCAGATCGGGTCCCGGGCGGCTCATCCAGCGGTTCTGCGGCGTCGGTCGCCAATGGTCTTGCGGATTTCTCGCTTTGCACGGATGCAGGAGGTTCGACCCGTTTCCCGGCAAGCCTTTGCGGCCTTTGGGGGATGCGTCCTTCCCTGCATCGGATTTCCGAGGCTGGAGTCTTGCCGTTTCAACCAAGCGTCAGCACCGTCGGTGTGCTGGCGGATCGTTTCCATGTGCTCGATGCCACGATGCGCGTCTTGCTTGACAGCCCGACATCACCAGTTCCGTCGCCAAGGCGCATCCTTGTGCTGAAGGACGCGCTGGAGATCGCCGATCCCTCCGTCCAGGATCAAGTCACCATCGCATTGGATCGAATTGCAGAAAGCACCGGCGTCGCTGTCGAGCAGGTAGGATTTTCCGAGATCGTCGGCCGGCAGTGCGAGCTGAAAGCGTGCAATCTGGATGGACTGCGCGATCTGCAAACGGCCGAATTTCAAAGCACTGTCGGCAATTGGATCGAAGCCTGCAAGCCGGACCTCGGCGCCACGTTCTCGATGGCCTATGGAAATGTCCAGACGTTCGACCGCATCGCAGCGCTGGACAACATGGCGAGGTGTGAACGCCTTTTCAGGCAGATCAATGCCTTCTTCGCCCCGGAAACAGTGATCTGCTTTCCCACGACACCGAAGATCGCTCCCCTCAAAGGGTCTCTGAACACGCTCGATGCGGTAATGGACTTCTACGACCCGACAATGACAATCACCGCGTTTTCCGGCGTTGCGCGGCTGCCGGAAATCTCTGCGCCGCTGTTGACTGTGGAAGGTTGTCCGGTTGGCCTGTCATTCGCCGCAGGCCATTATCAGGACGAGTTCTTGTTGAGCGCGGTGAGGCACCTGGCCTGCTGATTTGTCGCGATCGACCTGAAACCCGCATCGACGGCGACTGGATCAGTTTTCACAACAACCCCCGCCCTCATCAGGCTCTTGGCGGGAGAAGTCCGTCAGGGCAGCGCGGCGGATCCATGAGATCCCAGGATCGGCGCGATCCCCGCGCCATTTCCGCCCTGCGCCAACGCGATCCCGACCGAGGTGCAGTTCTCTACGCATCCTTGGCAGCCGGCCTCGGATGGCAGCGGTGAAAGCGGCTGTCGCGCGCTGGACGTTCTGTAGCCTGATCTCCGCCATGGGGCCGTCTGCGGGGCAGGGTCGGCCTGTCGCATCGGTCGGGACGCGGTTCAGTCCAGCTCTGTCCAGGGCCAGGGCTTGACCTCGCTGCCGCCGGTCTGGAAGCGCGCGGCCTTGGCGATCCAGACGCCGAGGTCGGTGCCGAAATCGGCCAGCCGTTCGTTTGGCTGCCGCCGGTTCAGGACCATGATCACGAACTGGATGACGGTCGCAACGCCCAGGATCGTGTTGGCGATGCTGATCATGAAGGCGATGATGACCATATAGACGAGCCGCAGCAGCAGAGGCTCGGTTGCGCCGGGATCTGGCTGTGGCCCGTGCAGGCGTCCATCGATGTCTTCGTTGCGCATGGCGGCCTCCGGGCGGGTTCGGGGCAGAGTGTACCCGTCGCAGCGGGCCATGCAACGCCCCTGCGGGGCTGAATGTGCGATGCCGGGACGCGGCCACGCCAGCTGCGGCCGTGGTGCATCAGGCGCGGCGCGCCGTTTTTTTGGGCAGGGCAGAGCAAAGCCGACGGGCGCGCGTCCTATCGTGCGCGGCGATGGCCACGCAGTCGGTTGCTCGCTTTTCTTGGCAAAGCTGCTAGGCAGGATAGGTGACGTAACGAAACAGGGAGCGGCCCGAAACATGCGCGACGCAGGCGAGACCAGCAACGCCGCCGAGGACGCCGGAGCCTCGCCCATCGACGCCTATCTGCGGGATCTGCTGGAACGCCTGACCGAGGATCGCCGCGGCGCGGTCGCCGACTATATCCCCGAACTCGGGTTGGCCGACCCCGAGGACTTCGGCATCTGCATCGCAACGGTCGATGGCACGATCTATGCCGTGGGCGCTGCCGACAAGCCCTTTACCATCCAGTCGATGTCAAAGCCCTTCACCTATGGCCATGCGCTGAACGAGTTGGGCCGCGAACGGGTGATGGACCAGGTCGGGGTCGAGCCGACCGGCGAGGCGTTCAATTCGATCGTGCTCGACGACAAGGGCAACCGCCCGTTCAACCCGATGGTCAACGCCGGTGCCATTGCCGTGGCCGAACTGATCCAGGGCGAGACGGCAGAGCAACGCGAGGCGGCGATGCTGGGGTTGTTCTCGCGGCTTGCCGGGCGGCCGCTGGTCCTCGACGAAACGGTCTATGTCTCCGAGCGCGAGACCGGGCATCGCAACCGCGCCATCGCCTATCTGATGCTGAACACCGGCATGATCACCCGCCCGCCCGAAGAGGTGCTGGACCTGTATTTCCGCCAGTGTTCGGTGCTGGTCACGGCCCGCGACATGGCGGTGATGGGCGCGACGCTGGCCAATTTCGGCCGCAACCCGCTGACCGGCGCCAAGATCTATAGCTCGGCTGCGGTGCGCGACATGCTGACGGTGATGAGCACCTGCGGGATGTACAATTATGCCGGGCAATGGGCCTTTGACGTCGGCATCCCGGCGAAAAGCGGGGTTTCGGGCGGGATCGTCGCGGTGGTGCCGGGGCAGCTTGGTCTGGCGGTCTATTCGCCCCGGCTCGATGCCCATGGCAACTCGATCCGCGGCGTGCGCGCCTGCCAGGCGATTTCGCACGATTTCTCGTTGCACGGCTATTCCGGCCATGATGGCGGCGGCACGGTCATCCGTCGGCGATATACCGGGGCGAGCCTGCCGTCAAAACGCGCCCGGTCGAGGCGCCAGCGCGATTTTCTGGCCGATTCCTCGGGCTGCATCAGCGTGATCGAGGCGCAGGGCGCGCTCTATTTCGGGTCGGCCGAGCGGTTGATCCGGGCGATCTCGGACACGTCACGGCGCTGCCGCTTCCTGATCGTCGATTTCCGCCGCGTCGGCTATTGCGATCCGGCCGCGCGGCGGCTGCTGTTGCAAGCGGTCAACTCGGCCGCCGCGCGGGGCTGCGAGATCACGTTCTCCGGGTTGACGGGCGATGCCTCGAAGGAACGGCTGCGCGAGGAGTTCCTGCACGCACCGGGCTGTTCCGGCCAGCGCGCGGTCGAGGATTGCGATGCCGCACTCGAGACCTTCGAGGACAGGCTGCTTGCCGACATGCCGGGCCACCGCGCATCCGAGAAATATGCGCTGAGCGATCTGGAACTGTTCGCCGGGCTCGGCTCGGACGCGATCCGGCAATTGCAGTCGGTGGCCGAGACCTTCCAGTTCGATCCGGGCGAACAGATCCTGGCCGAGGGCGACGCGGCCAACCTGTTCTTCATCCTCGCCCGCGGCAGCGCCACGATCTCGATCGCGCTGCCGGGGACCGGGCGCAAGCGGATCGACTCGGTCGGTCCCGGCGAGTGCTTTGGCGAGATGGCGTTGCTTGATGGCGGCACACGTTCGGCCGATGTCCATGCCGACGGTCAGGTCGTGTGCTATGGCTTCTCGGTCGAACAGATCCGCGAGATCTCGCAGGCGCATCCCGAGATCCACGCCACGATCCTTGCCAATCTGGCCCGCATCCTGACCGCGCGCCTGCGCGCCGCCAACGAGGAGATCCGAGCGCTGGAATGACGCCCGGCCCGCTTAACCCTTGCCGGCAGCGGCGAAGAAGGCGTCGATCATCTCCTCTGTGCCGCGGCTGAATTCGAGCGGGCAGGGATAGGGCGTGCCGTTGCGCAGGCTTTCGCCGAAGGCCTCGACTTGCAGGACGTACTGGTTCACCGCGGGCCAGCGTTCGATGGTGATCGTGCCATCGGGGGCCAGCAGTTCGATCCGTGCCTCACCGGCGGAATTGGCGTTGAACGGGACCGGAACCCGCAGCACGCCCTTGTCGCCGTGGAAGACCATCTCCTGGAACGGGCAGAGCCGCATCGACAGCAGCATGTCGAAGGCGAAGCTGTCGGATCGCGCCCGCGCGCGCGAGGTCACGTCGACCTCGTTCTCCCAGGTGACATCCCAGTCGATGACCTCCGGCATCGCGCCGGTGACAAACCGCATGGTGCCGATCGGATAGACCCCGATGTCGCGCATCGCCCCGCCGCCGGTCTCGGGCCGGTTGCGGATGTTGGCGGGGTCGGGGTTGTTGTAGCAAAACGCCCCGCGCACATTTTCGAGCTGGCCGATGGCGCCGTCGCCGACAAGCCGCCGGGCGCGTTGCCATTGCGGGTGATGCACGACCATATAGGCCTCGGCCGCCAGCAGCCCCGAGGCGTCGCGCGCCGCAATCAGCCGGTCGAAATCGGACGCCTTCAGCGCCATCGGTTTTTCGCACAGAACCGCCTTGCCGGCGGCCAGTGCCTTCAGCGACCATTCCACATGCAGATGGTTCGGCAACGGCAGATAGACCGCGTCGATCTCTGGGTCGGCCAGCAGCGCCTCATAGCTGGCGTGCAGCCGCAGATCCGGGCAGAAATCCAGAAACGGCGCCGCCTTTGCCAGATCGGAGGTCGCCAGCGCCTGCAGCCGCGCGCCCTTTGCGGCATGGATCGCCGGCGCCATCTCCCGGCGTGCGAAGTTCGCCGCCCCAAGAATTCCCCAACGGATAACGTCCATCCGACCCTCCCGGCTGTTTTGTGGCAAGACCACCTCTGCCAGAGGCACGATGCCCCTCGCGGTCGCTGCGATCCTCGGGCAGGACGGCACGCGTGTCAAAGAGACGTGGCCGCGCGGGTGCACAGGGCAATCGATTCTGCCGATCCGGCGCCTTGTCTTCAACAAATCCCAATAATTGCATATATACTTCACCTGCCGGGCGCAGGCGTATCCTGCGGGCGCTAACGGTGAGCGCTGACGGTGCGGGATGGTCGCAGTTACATCGACCTCCCGACGGGTAAGAACAGATCGATGTTGCGGTGCGGCATGAAGCCGGCCGTCAGTACGATGAACGAGGTAGCGACGATGACGAGCGGTTTTGCAGTCCAACACGCCCCCAAGACTGCGGTGGACGACGCAGGAGCGGTGCCAAAGACCGTTCTTGCCCGGCCGTTGGCGGAGGGCAATGCCCTTCAGCAACCCACTGCGGCGGAGGCGAACCTCCATCGACGCTATGAAAACCTCGACCGGGCGATCCGCGCCCGCAGCGCGCAGTTGACCAACGGTATTTCCCCCAATGCCTCGCGCGCGGCCTGGGTCGACTGGGCCACCCACATGTCCCGCGCCCCCGGCCGGCGGCAGGAGCTGATGGAGCTTGCGGCGCACAATGCGACCCGGTTCTGGCTTGGCGCCTTCGGGTTGGAAACCGGATTCGAGGCCAAGGCGGGCGATAGCCGCTTCGCTCACAAGGGATGGGAGAACCCGCCATTCGCTTTCTGGAAACAGGGCTATCTGGCGATCGAGGACTGGTGGGAACACGCCACGACCGAGGTTCGCGGCATGCGCCACAAAAGCACCGAGCGCGTCGCCTTTCAGGTGCGGCAGGTCCTTGACGCCTGCGCGCCATCGAATTTCCCGCTGACCAACCCCGAGGTCGTCGACGCGGCGCTTGAAACCGGCGGCAAGAACTTTGTTGCCGGCGCCCACAGCCTTGCCGAGGATGTCTCGCGCACCCTGATGGGCGAGCCCGACCCGATGCCCGAGGGCTTCAGCGTCGGTCAGAATATCGCCTGCACACCCGGCAAGGTCGTTCATCGCAATGCGTTGATGGAGCTGATCCAGTACACGCCGACCACCGACAAGGTGCAGGCCGAGCCGGTGCTGATCGTGCCCGCCTGGATCATGAAGTACTACATCCTTGATCTCAGCCAGACAAACTCGCTGATAAAGTACCTGGTCGATCAGGGCTTTACCGTATTCTGCATCTCCTGGGTCAACCCCGACGCCTCTTATGCCAACATGGGGCTCGATGATTATCGCAAGCTCGGGGTGATGGATGCGCTTGACGCGATCTCGGCGATCGTGCCGGGACCCCGGGTTCACGCCTGCGGCTATTGCCTCGGCGGCACGATCCTGTCGATTGCCGCGGCGACCATGGCCCGCGATGAGGACGACCGCCTCGCCTCGATCACGCTGCTGGCGGCGCAGACCGACTTCACCGAGGCGGGCGAAGTGATGATGTTCCTCGACGAAAGCCAGATCGCCTATCTCGAGGACATGATGTGGGATCAGGGCTATCTGGACCAGAAGCAGATGGCGGGCGCGTTTCAGGCGCTGCGCGCAGAGGACCTGATCTGGACCAAGGCGGTGCGCCGCTATCTGCTGGGTCTGCAGGAAAAGCCGTTCGACATCGCTGCCTGGAACGCGGACGCGACGCGGATGCCCTATCGCATGCATTCGGAATACCTGCGCGGGCTGTTTCTGGAAAACCGGCTGACCGCCGGGCGGTTCTCTGTCGAGGGCCGGGTGATTGCGCTTAAGGATATCGAGGCGCCGTTCTTCGTGCTGGGCACCGAGAAGGACCATATCGCGCCGTGGCGGTCGGTCTACAAGATCGCGCTGTTCAGCGAGGCCGAGATGACCTTCGTTCTGACCAAGGGCGGCCACAACTCGGGCATCCTGTCCGAGCCCGGCCACCGCGGCCGCGGATTTCGCGTCGGTTTCCGCAGCCCCGAGGACCGCTATGAGGATCCGATAAGCTGGATGGAGAACCACCCGTTTCAGAACGGCTCGTGGTGGCCGGTCTGGGTGGATTTCCTGAAGGCCCAGAGCAGCCCCGAAACCGTTGCCGCGCCTGCCATGGGCGCGCCCGATCAGGGGTTTGCCGCAATCTGCGACGCGCCCGGGACCTACGTGTTTCAGGAATAGCCAGGACCGCGCAGGCTGGTCTGGTGCGCGATGGTCCGACCCCGCGGCGGCGATCCTTGCCCTAGATCGGCGTTGGGGGTGCCGGAAGACAGTGGGGCCGGGGGCAAAGGCTCTCCGGCCTCATCCATCATGGCCGCGCGCGGTGTGATCGGCGCATCGGCCGTCTGGCCCCGGTCGCTGTTATGGCCTGCGCCAGGCCCGGCCACCGGTGCCAAGGCCTTCGGTCTGCTTGAAGTAACTGTGCCCGTCCATCAGCCAGCTTGTCGGGGGCAAGGCAAACAGCGCCGTGGCCGCGATCAGCAGCACCGCCAGAAACGCAATCAGGGCCTCGACCCGGTGCCCCGCCGGATGGGCGGGCGTGGCCGTCAGAAGGGTCTTGTAGACCCTGAGATGGAGGAGGAAGTGCCAGGCGACACAGGCGGTGAAGAGCAGGGCCATTCCGAGGTGCAGCGCCTCCCAGCCCTGGCGGTCGAGGCCGAGCCAGCGCCAGTCGAGATCCTGGGCGACACGCCCGCCCGGCGCCAGATAAAGAGCCACCCCGCTGGCCAGCATTATCGCAAAGGCGGTCCCGACCCCAAAGGCTGCCACGGCCCTGCCGGACAGATGCACACGATGTCCGTCCGGATGTTGCCCGACCGGCTTGCCGGTCGGAAGGTGGCTACGCTCCACATTTTCCATGATGCCCTCGCGATAGGATGTGCCGCGAGGCGAGGCAAAAATTTCAACGACCCGCGGCACTGATCCGGCCACCAACCGAATCATTGTAGACACTACAACATCATGTGCGAATTTGCATTGATATAGGTCATGGGCCGGAGCGGCGCGTGAATTTCCTTGCGTCACTCCGGCCGCGCTGGTTCAGGCCGGCGTCAGCAGGCCCTTTTCCCGGGCCAGATCCTTCATCCGTTTCTGAAGTTTCTCGAAGGCGCGCACCTCGATCTGGCGGATCCGCTCGCGGCTGACATCATAGGTGCCGCTGAGCTCCTCGAGCGTGACGGGCGGCTCTGCCAGCCGGCGCTGGGTCAGAATGTCCTTCTCGCGGTCATTCAGGACATCCATCGCCTCGAGCAGCAGTTCGCGGCGCACCGACATCTCGTTGTTTTCGGCATAGGCCTCGGCCTGGTTGGCATCGGTATCCTCGAGCCAGTCCTGCCACTGGGTGGAGGAATCGCCGTCGCTGCCAACGGTCGCGTTGAGCGAGGCATCGCCGCCCGAAAGCCGGCGGTTCATCGAGATTACTTCTTCCTTGGTCACACCAAGGTCGTTGGCGATCCGCTCGACGTTCTCGGGCCGCAGGTCGCCTTCCTCCAGCGCGCCGATCCGGTTCTTGGCCTTGCGCAGGTTGAAGAACAGCTTTTTCTGCGCCGAGGTGGTGCCGAGTTTCACAAGGCTCCACGACCGCAGGATGTATTCCTGGATCGCGGCGCGGATCCACCACATGGCATAGGTCGCCAGCCGGAAACCTTTTTCAGGGTCAAAACGCTTGACCGCCTGCATGAGGCCGACATTGGCCTCGGAAATTACCTCGGCCTGCGGCAGACCATAGCCGCGATAGCCCATGGCGATCTTGGCGGCGAGGCGCAGGTGGCTGGTGACCATCTTGTGGGCCGCTTCGGCATCCTGATGATCCACCCAGCGCTTGGCCAGCATGTATTCCTGTTCCGGCTCCAGCATCGGAAACTTGCGGATTTCCTGCAGATACCGGTTAAGCCCCTGTTCCGGAGACGGGGCAGGAAGGTTGGCATAGGTCGACATTTCGTCCCTCCAGTCCTGTTGGGGTCCTGGCACGTCCATGGTGCATAGAACTCAAGATATGATTTAGAAACTGAACCGTTCGGTTCAAGGTCTTTCAACCATGTCCTGGGCGGGATGCGCCGAGGCGGCCCTTGAAGATCGTCTGCTTCAGTTGCAGCGCATCCCTTGCAGGGAGCAAGTCCTATCGCGGCCGGTCGCGCAGTTGTGCGGGACATTTCAGAAATGTGACGGGGTCCCAGTGGCTTGCGATCAGCCGGACCCGCGCTGGGTCCGCATCGCAGCAAGCAGCGTTGCCAGATCGTCGGGCAGGGGGCTTTCAAATGCCATCGGCGCGCCGCTGAGCGGATGGACAAAACCGAGCGTGGCGGCGTGCAGCGCCTGACGTGGAAACGCCTGTGCGGCGGCCGCCGCGGCGTCCCCAAGCGCCTTTGCCGACAGCCTTCGCTTGCCGCCATAGGTCGGATCGCCGATCAGCCCGTGACCGGCATAGGCCATGTGGACGCGGATCTGATGGGTGCGCCCGGTTTCCAGCCTGCATTCGACCAGGGACGCGGCGGTGGGCGAGCCCAATGGCTCGATTACCCGCGCCCGGGTGACGGCATGGCGGCCGCCCGACCACAGCACCGCCTGGCGCTGCCGGTCATGGCGGTGGCGGGCGAGCTGGGTGGTGATGCGCAGCACGGCGCCCGGCTCCCATGCGATGCCGCGCAGGCCGGCAAGCCGCGGGTCGGCCGGGTCGGGGCAGCCGTGGACCAGCGCCAGATAGCGGCGGTCGACCGAATGCGCCTCGAACTGGGCGGCAAGCCCGTGGTGGGCGGCGTCGTTCTTGGCGACCACGAGCAGGCCCGAAGTCTCCTTGTCGATCCGGTGGACGATGCCCGGCCGGCGTTCGCCGCCGATGCCCGACAGCGCCTCGCCGCAATGGTGCAGCAGCGCATTCACAAGGGTGCCATCGGCCGATCCCGGGGCAGGGTGGACGACCATGCCGGCCGGTTTGTCGATGACGATCAGGTCGTCATCCTCGAAAACGATGTCGAGTGCGATTTCCTGCGACAGCGTTTCGGTCGCGACCGTCTCGGGCAGGTCAATCTCGATCACCTCGCCCTCGTCGACGCGGGCGGTCTGATCGCGCAGAACCTCGGCGCCGCGGCGCACGCAGCCCTCGGCAATCAGCCGGGCCAGCCGCGAGCGGCTGAGCGCGGCTTGCTCTGGCACGTCGCGCGCCAGTGCCTTATCAAGACGTGCGGGCGGATCGGCGGCGATCACGACCCGGATCAGCCGGAGCGGACCCGACATGGATGACCCTTCCCTCAGCAAGGAGGATGCGCGGACGCTTGCGTTCCTGCGCGGCCTCGTTCTGGTACTGACCGCGACGATGATCATCGGGATCGGCGTTCTGGTGGTGCTGTTCGCAACCCGCTTTCCCGGGGTCAAGTCCCGGCCTGCGGTCAGCGCACAGCGCATCGTCCTGCCCGATACGCTGGAACTGCCGGCGGGCGCAACCGTCACCGCCTTCACGCAGGGCGACGGCTGGTGGGCGGTGGTGACAAATGGCGACGAGATCCTGATCTTCGACGCGGCCAGCGGCGCATTGCGCCAAAGGGTGGCGGTCGAGCACTGAACCGGCGGCCTTCTGCGGCGGCAATTCGCGGGCACTGACATGAATCCGACATCTGGTAGGGTCATGATCATGTATCTACGATCACAGGACCGGGCCGCTGCGGCCCCCGAGACGGAAACGGATTCATGAACGACAGCCCCGAGAAACCCGCAGACCCCCGCAACGATCTGGTCGCCGCGATCGAGGACATATCCGAGGCCGTCAGCGATCTGCCGCTCGATGACCTGCACCGCGACTGGCTCGAATCCGAGCTTGAAGAGACTCTGGACGAGACCTTCGAGATGGAATTCAGCGAACCGATGCTGAGCCGGGAGATCCGCAAGATCTATCTCAAGGCGCATCCGGAATCGCTCGACCGCCGGGTCTATTTCTCCAACCTGCTGCGCCTGCAGGCCGAACTGATCAAGATGCAGGACTGGGTCGAACATACCGGCGCCAAGGTCTGCATCCTGTTCGAGGGCCGCGATTCGGCCGGCAAGGGCGGGGTGATCAAGCGGATCACCCAGCGGCTGAACCCGCGGACCTGCCGGGCCGTGGCGCTGCCCGCCCCGAACCGGCGCGAGCAGAGCCAGTGGTATTTCCAGCGCTATGTTCCGCACCTGCCGGCGGGCGGCGAGATCGTGCTGTTCGACCGCTCGTGGTACAACCGCGCCGGGGTCGAGCGGGTGATGGGGTTTGCCACCGAACCGCAGGTCGAGCAGTTCTTCCAGGACGTGCCGGAGTTCGAGCGGATGCTGGTGCGCAATGGCATCATCTTGCTGAAATACTGGTTCTCGATCACCGATGCCGAACAGCAGCTTCGCTTCCTGGTGCGGATCCACGACCCGATGAAGCAGTGGAAGCTGAGCCCGATGGACCTGCAATCCCGCGTCCGCTGGGAGCAGTATACCATGGCCAAGGAGGACATGTTCGCGCGCACGAACATCCCCGAGGCGCCCTGGTACATCGTCGAGGGCAACGACAAGAAACGCGAGCGGCTGAACTGCATCGAACACATCCTGACAAAGATCCCCTATGAACCGGTCGAGGCCGAGAAGGTGGTGCTGCCCGAGCGGGAGTATAACCCCGACTACGAACGCAAGGTGCTGCCCGACGAGCTCTATGTGCCGAAGATCTATTGAGTTCCGGCGCGGTCGCGGGAACCGGAGGCGAGGGGGCAGCCCCTCGCTTTTGGCCCGACCCGCTTGCCTCGGAGTTCGCAGTTTTTTCGCTCTGTTCGGGAATTGGTCCTTTGGGGAGTGTTGACAGTGCCTCGTTTGGCTTTCGCGGAGCCTCCGAGCTGCCACCCGAATGGAGTGTATGGGGCTCCACAATTCGCCTTTTAATTCTGGGCGTTAGCAGGAATTTCAATGCCAAAAAGCGAGATGGTGCCCCCAGAGAGACTCGAACTCCCGACCCTCTGATTACAAATCAGATGCTCTACCAGCTGAGCTATAGGGGCATTTGGCGCCAGATACGCCGAAATCGGCATGCCTTTCAAGAGCGACGGTCGCGCGTGTCGCCATAAGGCAGCGTAGAAAGTGGCGCCGGCGGTTGTGCCCGACCCTTGCGTCCGCCGGGACGCGGGCGAGCCTCGCAGACGCGAGAAAGCGTTTGCCCCCACTCGGAGGCTCCACTAAACCCGGTGAACGAACGGGATGGCGAATGGATGGCGTGAGACTTCCCGGCAATTGCCGCTGCCGCACCTGATGTCGCGCGATGATTCCATCCGGAGATCGGACAAGGACGCATGGCCAAGAAAAAAGCCAAATCGAAAATCGAGCCCGAAGACGCCAAGCTGATACGACGGCTGCTGACAGAATCGATCCCGCCGCGTTGGCGGCTCTATCTGCTGTCGCTGGCCTTCATGATCGGGGTCGCGAGCTTTACCTCGGCGCTTGCCTATTCCACCAAGCTGATCGTCAACGAGGTCTTCGTGGCGGGCAACCTGTCGCGGGCCTGGAGTGTGTCGTTGTTGGTGATCGGGGTGTCGTTCGGCGCCGCCCTGTCGGACTATGGCAACACCGTGGTCGGCAAGATGCTGAACCGCTCCATTGCCTCTCATTATACACGTCTTGTGTTCGAGACGCTGATCGGAAGGGATGTTGCCACCTTCACCGGCGTCCATCCCGCCAAGATGATGAACCAGGTCCTGATGTTCGGGCGCGCGGCTGCGACGATCGTGCTGCGGGTCTCGAACAACATGCTGAGCGATGCGCTCATCCTGATCGGCCTTGTCAGTGTCATGGTGATGCAGGATCCCGGCATGTCGATCTTCTCGGCCACGCTGTTCCCGGTGATCTTCCTGCTGGTGGGCTGGCTGTCGCGGCAGATCAAGAAGGTGGCCAAGTCGGAAACAGAGCTTTCGGGGGCGATGTATTCGATCGGCTCCGAGACCTTCGAGGGGATCAAGACGGTCAAGAGCTATGGGCTCGAGGATCGCTCGCGTCTTCGCTTCGCCGATGCGGTCATGGACCTCGAGAACCGGGTGCTCAGCATTGCACGGTGGACCGCTGCGACCGTGCCGTCGATGCAGCTTCTGGGCGGCGTCGTCATCGGCATGTTCGTAATGTATGCAAGCTGGCAGACCGTCGCGAACGGCAAGACCCCGGGCGAGTTCACCGCCTTCATCACCGCCTTTCTGCTGGCCTATCAGCCGGCCGAGCGCCTGTCGAAGGCGTTTGTCGACATCCAGCAGCAACTCGTGCAGGTCGAAAACATGTACCGGTTGGTCGATGCCCCGCCGGCGCGCAAGCTCGACGGCACCGAAAGCCTGGCGGACCGGCCCGCGACGCTGCGCTTCGACAATGTTTCGTTCCACTACGGCCACAAGATCCCGGCCTTGATCAACGTCGACTTCGAGCTGAAGCCGGGCGAGAAGATCGCGATTGTCGGGCGGTCCGGTGCCGGCAAGACGACAACCATCGACCTTGTACAGCGCTTCTTCGACCCGACCGCCGGGCGGGTGATGATCGGCGGGGTCGACCTGCGCGATGTCACGGTGGAGTCCCTGCGCGAAAGCGTGGCGCTGCTGTCGCAGGAGGTGTTCCTGTTCGAAGGTTCGATCCGCGAGAACATCCTCGATGGCAATCGCGACGCCAGCCGCGAAGCGGTCGAACTGGCCGCGCATCTGGCCATGCTCGATGAACTGGCGGCGGCACTGCCCAAGGGGCTCGACTCCGAGGTCGGACCGAAGGGCAACCAGTTGTCGGGCGGGCAGAAACAGCGCGTCGGCATTGCCCGGGCGCTGCTGAAGGAAGCCAAGGTCTATATCTTCGACGAGGCCACAAGCGCGCTCGACGGCGAGAACGAGCGTGAAATCGTGCAGAAGGTGATCGCCTCGCGGCCCGACCGGACGATGCTGTTCGTCACCCACCGGCCTGCAACGCTGAACTGGGTCGACCGGATCATGCTCCTGGAAGGCGGCCGTCTGGTGGCGCTCGACACCCACGAGAACCTGCTGGCGAACTATCCGATCTATCGCAGCCTGTTCAACCTGGCCGAAGCCGAAGGCGGTTTGTCAAACGACATCGACGAGACCGAAGACGAAGACACGCTGGCCGACGATACCGACGACTTCGATGAGGACTTCGGATCCGAGGATGGCCCGGACGACGATGCAGCGCGTCGGCGAGTGGTAAGCTGATCCCAGCAAATGGCGCGCCCGGCCCGAGGGCGTGCCCTGACCCGGCGCGCCAGCCGAGCGGAAACGGCGCGGCGGCGTCACGGCCCCGAGCGGCTCAGGGGCGTCCACGTGGACCGTCCGTGACGGGACGCGCGGATGCAGTGTCCGCGCAAGGTCATGCGTTGCCGGCGCCCGCCGGCAACCCGTCACTTCCAGCAGCTGAGCGAAACAGTGACGTTTCCAGCAAGCGCCGCGATGTCTTCGGGGGCCATTGCATCAATGCTGTCCGAGGCCATCGGCGTCAGCCCGGAGCGGTCCAGAAAATCGGCGATTGCAAGAACATCGACGGCAAAGTTCACGTCCGCCGGTAGCTGTCGTTCAGCCGCGTCCGGGCGTGCCTGCAGCATCCCCAGCACCGCGCCCTCGGGGCCGAAGACCGGCCCGCCGGCGTCGCTTTCCATCGCCACCAGATGCAGCCGGTCAAGCGAGGTTTCGCCGTTCAGTCCGCGGATGTCCTGAAGCTGGCCATAGCTCATCACCGGCAGGTCGAGCACGTCGCCATAGGAAAACCCCGCCACCGTCACGTCGGTCCCGAGCCGCGGAACCTTGGCGCGGAACCGCGCCACATCGATCGGCACCAGCGGCTCGACGGGGACCAGCAGGGCCAGACCCAGCGTCTTGTCCACGGCCGTCACCTGCGCCTCGGTCTCGGGGCCGATGGTCAGCTTGCTGCACCCGGCAAGCAGATCGGTCGTGGTCAGCACCGTGCCCGTTGCGTCGACATAGAACCCGCTGCGGGTCCGTTCGGGGCGGCGGATCTCGAGCCCCGACAGAAGGTCGATGCTCTGACCTTCGCCATTGCCGAGGCCGGCATTGTCGGGCAGCACGACCCCGGGAACGGGGCGGAACGAGGCCTGCATGGCCTCGGCGATGCGCTGCATCGCTGCATCGCGCCGCGGGGTCCAGGCCAGCGTGAATCCCTTGACCGCGCCATCCGAGACCACCGCATAGGTGTAGGAGTTCAGATCGGCGGATTGTCCGGTCAACACGAAGCTGTCGTCCTTCAATTCGCGAAAGCCCTCGGTCGGCACGATTTCCAGCGTCTGCAGCACATCGTAGAGCGCTGCGAGCGTTTTTGCGCTGCCGCTCTGGCTGATCAGGACCAGTTGCAGCCCGTCCTTGCCGTCATAGCGGACGAAGGGCGCCTCGGTGCCGGCTTGGGCAAGCTTGGCCATCGGCGCCAGGATCTCGATCCCGGCGGCGTCGTCGCGCAGCTCGGTCAGGCCGAATTCGCGGAACACGGCCTGATACTGGTCGATCAGTTCAGCGCGTTGCGACGTGGTCAGGATACCGGTCGGGGTGTGACCCTGCGCGTTCTGCCAGTCGACCATGGCGCGGCGGGTGCCGGGGCCAAAGGCGCCGTCGATCTGACCGTCATAGACCCCGGCCCATTTCAGCGCTTCCTGGATCTGCTGGCGCCCCGCAAGGTCGAGCAGCGCCTCGCTGGCCTGGGCCTCGCGCACGGTTTCGTCCTGCTTTGCTGCGTCGGGGCCGTTCTTCATCGCGGCGTTTACGGCGGCCTCCATGGCGGCTCTGTCCGGCAGGCCCGCGGCAGCGTCGGGCGCCGCGGGCAGGGCGGCCGACTGGCGCTCGGGGACGACGGGCGGGGCGTTCAGACTATTGGCGCCGACCGGCCAGAACTGCAGACCATAGGCATCGGGCTCGGCGACGAAGGCGTCAGACGGGATCCGTCCCGCGCCCCGAAGCGCTGCGAGTTGTTCGGCCGCGGTCTCGGGCTCGTAGGGACCAAGCGCGATGGCGTACCAGCCGTTGTCGACCCGAAAGCCGCCGATATTGCGGAACTCGCCGGCATAATCGCGGGCACGCGACTGCGCCAGCGCCAGCGTGCGCGCGGATTCGAGTTGAACCCAGACGGTCTGCTGGGCCCCGGCCGGGGTGCAAAGCCAGATCAAGGCAAGGGCGGTTGAAAGCAGGGTGGGGGGCGTCGGGAAACGGCGGGGGATCGGCAAATTATGGGTCCGGATGCAGTTCGGGGATGCGTCGCAACGGACGCAGAGGCAACGATACCAGACAGGCCCGCCGCCGCAGTGCCAATCCACCATTCCGGGACCCGGTTTCGCCGCAACGTGACCCGGTTGCATCGCGTCGGGGCATGTCAGGCCCGTCGCAATGCCCCTCGGCTTGATTGACCCGCTCGCGGCCCGCGCCTATTGAGGCGCGGCAACACCAAGACCCCGGGGGCAGCGCCATGACCCAGACGACCCGACCCACCTGTTTTCAGGACGTGATCCTGCGGCTTCAGTCCTATTGGGCGTCGAAGGGCTGTGCGATCCTGCAGCCCTATGACATGGAAGTCGGGGCAGGGACCTTTCACCCGGCGACAACGCTGCGCTCGCTCGGCTCGACCCCCTGGGCCGCGGCCTATGTCCAGCCCTCGCGGCGGCCGACCGACGGCCGCTATGGCGAAAACCCGAACCGTATGCAGCATTACTATCAGTACCAGGTGCTGATCAAACCCAGCCCGCCCGAGCTGCAGACGCTCTATCTGGGCAGCCTTCAGGCCATCGGCATCGACATGGCGCTGCACGACATCCGCTTTGTCGAGGATGACTGGGAAAGCCCGACACTGGGGGCCTGGGGGCTGGGCTGGGAGGTCTGGTGCGACGGCATGGAGGTCAGCCAGTTCACCTATTTCCAGCAGGTCGGCGGGCATGACTGTCACCCGGTTTCGGGCGAACTGACCTATGGGCTGGAACGGCTGGCGATGTATGTGCTTGGCGTCGATCACGTCATGGACATGCCGTTCAACGCTCCCGACGCGCCGATCCCGCTGACCTACGGCGATATCTTCCGCCAGACCGAGGCCGAATACAGCCGCTGGAACTTTGACGTGGCCAATACCGAGGTGCTGCTGAAACAGTTCGAAGAGGCCGAGGCGCATTGCGCCTTCATCCTCGGCCAGCCCGAGGTCGACCCGAAGACCGGCAAGCGCATCGTCATGGCGCATCCCGCCTATGACCAGTGCATCAAGGCCAGCCACATCTTCAACCTGCTCGACGCGCGCGGCGTGATCTCGGTCACCGAACGGCAGGCCTATATCGGCCGGGTGCGGACGCTGGCAAAGCTTTGCGCCGACGCTTTCGTGACGACCGAGGCCGGGGGCTGGCAGCCGTCGTGACAACCGTCAGCAATTCCCCCATTCGGAGCCCGCTTGCCGGACAACTGCCGAGGACCTGCGCATGAGCGGCAAGATCATCGCCGGCGGCATCGTCGTCATTGCGCTGCTGTTCGGGGTGGCGGTCTATTATTTTCAGGAATTCTACTATTACCGCAGGGTCGAACCGGCTGCGGACGAGATCGCGCTGACCGCCCTTGCGGGCGGCGTCGCGCCGATCCCGGCGGCCGGGGTTCAGGCCATCGACGCCAGTTCCTCGCCGATCCGTTATCGGGCCTGTTTCACGACGCAGCTCGCCCTGGCGGATCTGGAAGCAAGCTATCGGCCCTATCCCGCGGCCGAGCCGCTGAACGCCCCGTTCTGGTTCGAATGTTTCGACGCCAAGATGGTCGGCGCGGCGCTCGAGTCCGGGCAGGCCAGGGCATTCCTCGGTACCGCCGACATCCACCGCGGCGTCGACCGCGTGGTGGCCGTGCTGCCGGATGGCCGCGGCTTTGTCTGGCATCAGGTCAACGGGGAGATCGCGCATTGACCGAACCTCTTGCGCTCGACGCCTTCGCGTCGGTCACCACCGCAGTGACCAAGCGCTATGGCCCGTCGCCGATGGCCTTCGGGGTGCTGCCGCTGGTCTCGGCCTTCTTCATCGACATCGTGACTCTTTCGCGATCCAGTTCTTCCTCCCGTTCTGAGGTGCCGTCATGCCCGATCTGCTGATCGAACTCCTGTCCGAAGAAATTCCTGCCCGGATGCAGGGACGCGCCGGCGCCGACCTGAAGAAGCTGGTGACAGACGGGCTGGTCGAGGCGGGGCTGACCTATGCCTCGGCCGAGGCCTTCGCGACGCCGCGGCGCCTGACCCTGACGGTCGAGGGGCTGACCGCCGAAAGCCCGACGCTGATCGAGGAACGCAAAGGCCCCCGGGTCGACGCGCCGGAAAAGGCGCTGGACGGTTTTCTGCGTGCGACGGGGCTCAGCAAGGACCAGCTTGAGGCGCGCGACGACAAGAAGGGGCAGGTCTGGTTCGCCAAGATCACCAAACCGGGCCGTCCGGCGGCCGAGATCGTGGCCGAGGTGCTCGAAACCGCCATCCGGACCTTCCCCTGGCCAAAGTCGATGCGGTGGGGTGCGGGCACGCTGCGCTGGGTGCGGCCGTTGCACGGGATCCTGTGCATCCTGACCGACACAGCCAGCGGGACCGCGGTGGTGCCGCTGCAGATCGACGGGCTGGTTGCGGGGGACGCGACCGTGGGACACCGGTTCATGGCACCCGACGGCTTTGCCGTCAGCGGTTTCGATGACTATGTGGCCGCGCTGAAGCGCGCCCGCGTCATGCTCGACCCCGCCGAGCGGGCGAACCACATCCGGCACGACGCGGCCAACATGGCCTTTGCCCAGGGGCTCGATGTCGTCGAGGACGCAGGCCTGCTGGCCGAAGTGGCGGGGCTGGTCGAATGGCCGGTGGTTCTGATGGGCCCGATCGGCGAGGAATTCCTCAATCTGCCACCCGAGGTGCTGCAAACCTCGATGCGCGAGCATCAGAAGTTCTTCTCGGTGAAGAACCCCAAGTCGGGTCGGATCGAGAAATTCGTCACCGTCGCCAATGTTGAGACCGCGGACCATGGCGCGACGATCCTTTCCGGCAACCGCAAGGTGCTGGCGGCGCGGCTGTCGGACGCCAAGTTCTTCTGGGAAAACGACCTGCGGGTCGCCAATGCCGGGATGGCGCCGTGGCTGGACAGCCTCGAAAACGTCACCTTCCACAACAAGCTCGGGTCACAGAAGGCGCGGATCGACCGGATCGCGGCACTGGCCAGCGAGATTGCGCCGCTGGTCGGGGCCGATCCCGAGCTGGCCGAGCAAGCCGCACAGGTGGCCAAGGCCGACCTCAGTTCGGAAATGGTCTATGAGTTCCCTGAACTGCAGGGCACCATGGGCAGCTACTACGCCCGCGCCGCGGGCCTTGCGCCCGAGGTCGCTGCGGCCTGCAAGGAACATTACTCGCCACTCGGCCCCTCGGACGACGTGCCGACCGCCCCGGTGTCGGTCGCCGTGGCGCTGGCCGACAAGCTCGATACGCTCACCGGCTTCTGGGCCATTGACGAGAAGCCGACCGGATCGAAGGACCCGTTTGCGCTGCGGCGGGCGGCGTTGGGGGTGATCCGGTTGTTGCTGGAAAATGGGCGCCGCCTATCGCTCGCCAAGGTGGCTGCCCGCGGGTACGCTGGCTGCTTTACGGCGGCCTACTGCAACACCGCCATCGCGGAATCGGACGACCGCGGCAACCTTATCAACTATCGACCAAAAGAGCCCGAAGAGAGCGTCGTTTCCGACCTCCTCTCCTTCTTCCACGACCGCCTCAAGGTCTTCCTCCGCGACGAGGGTATCCGCCACGACGTGATCGACGCCTGCCTCGCCTTGCCCGGCAACGACGACCTGACGCTGCTGGTCACCCGTGCCCGGGCGCTTTCGGCGTTCCTGAGGACCGAGGATGGCGGCAACCTGTTGCAGGGCTTCAAGCGGTCCAACAACATCCTGACCCAGGCCGAGGCCGAGGACGGGGTGGCCTATGAGTTCGGGCCCGACATCAAGTTCGCCGAGAGCGACGAGGAAAAGGCGCTGTTCGCCGCCCTTGATTCGGCCGAAGTGGCGATCGAGGGCGCCATCGCGGCCGAGGATTTCGCCTCGGCCATGGCAGCCATGGCGTCGTTGCGCGCGCCGATCGATGCCTTCTTCGAGGCGGTGCAGGTCAATGCCGAAAATCAGATCGTGCGGCGCAACCGCTTGAACCTGCTGCACAGGATCCGCCAGATCTGTCTGTCCGCGGCCGATCTGACCCGGATCGAGGGCTGAGCCGACTATTGCCGGGCCTGTGGCAGTTAGGGTACGGTGTAGCATAGCACCAACGTCGCGCTTGCCGGACTGCAGGACTGACGTATGATCTCGCCGGCCATGAGAGGAATGCCGCAGTGCAGCATGCCGGGGAGTTCCGCGATTTCACGCTGATCACGCCGACCGCCGAGATCGCAGATGCGACCCACGGCGGCCGGGCGAAATGCCTGCAAAGGCTGATCCGGCTTGGCCTTCCGGTGCCGCGCTCGGCTGCCGTCTCGTTCGACACCGTGCATCGCATCGCCGACGGCTATCGTCCCGATTGCGCCCGGCTGCTGGCGGTCTTCGGACCCACGCCGCGGGTCTCGGTCCGGCCCTCCAGCGGCGATCCCGACTGGGGCGGGCCGGGGGCGATCCTGAACATCGGGATGAACGATGCGCTCTGCGCCGAGCTTGCGGGGCGCCTTGGCGATGAGGTCGCGCGCCGGCTTTATGTCCGCTATATCCACCGTTTCGCGATCGAGGTCGCGCGGCTCGACCCCGAGCCCTTTGACGAGGCGGCCGAAGCGGCCGATCCGGTCGAGGCATCGCTGACCGCCTTCGAGGCCGAAACCGACGAGCCGTTCCCGCAAGAACCCGACCGCCAGCTTCTGGAAGTGCTGCGCTCGATGGCGCGGGCCTGGGAGGGCGTCTCGGCCCGGCTGCTGCGTCAGGCCCGCGGTGCGCCGGTCGATGCGGGCCTCGGCTTCGTGGTGCAGGAAATGGCGCCGGGGATCGGCCATGGCGAAAGCGGCTCGGGCCGGATCCGGCTGGTCGACGGAGTGATCGGCACCCGCCAGGTCGGCGGGCTTTATAAATGCAAGTCGCTCGACCGCGGCTATGCCGGGCATCTGGCCGAGGTGCTGCCGCTGATCTCGGCGCCCGACGGGCGGTCGCTGCAGGACTGGGCGCCCGAACACTTCGCCCGGCTGGTGGAATTCGCCGAAACCTGCCGTGCCCGCCTGCGCCAGGAGATGGATCTGAAGTTCACCGTGACCAACGGCGAACTCGCGGTGCTCGACGCCGTGGTGGCGGGGATGAATGCCCAGGCCAACCTGACCGCTGCGGTCCGGCTGCAGGCAGACGGGATCATCAGCCGCGAGGAGGCGCTGTTGCGCGTCGATCCGCATTCGCTGGGCGAGATGCTGCACCATCAGATCGACCCGACCGCAGAGCGGGACGTGATCCTGACCGGCATCGGGGCCAGTCCCGGCGCGGCCTCGGGTCAGCTGGTGTTCTCGTCCCGTGCCGCCCAGACCTGCGCGGCGCAGGAGATCCCCTGCGTGCTGATCCGGCGCGAGACGACGCCCGAGGACGTGCGCGGGATGCACGCGGCCGAGGCGATCATTACCGAACGCGGCGGCATGGTCAGCCACGCCGCGGTGATCGCCCGCGGCCTCGGGCTGCCCTGCATCGTCGGCGCCGCCGGGCTGCACCTGTCGACACGCAAGCGGACGCTGACCACCGCCGATGGCCGCGTGTTCAGCGAAGGCGACATGGTCACGGTCGATGGCACCACCGGCCAGGCGCTGGCCGGCACCATGCCGATGCTGGAACCCGCCCTCGACGCGCCATTCCAGACCCTGATGGGCTGGGCCGACGAGGTGCGCGACATCGGCATCCGCGCCAACGCCGACACGCCCGACGACGCCCGCGTGGCGCACCGCTTTGCGGCCGACGGCATCGGGCTGTGCCGGACCGAACACATGTTCTTTGAACCCGCGCGCCTGACGGTCATGCGCGAGATGATCTTTGCCGACACCGCGGTCGACCGCGAGGTGGCGCTCGAACGCCTGCTGCCGATGCAGCGGGCGGATTTTGTCGATCTGTTCCGCATCATGGCCGGCCTGCCGGTCTGCATCCGCCTGTTCGACCCGCCGCTGCACGAGTTCCTGCCGAACGACCGTGACGGCCAGATGGCGATGGCCGAGGCGCTCGACCTGCCGATCAGCCGGGTGATGGAACGGGTCGAGGCGATGACAGAGTTCAACCCGATGCTGGGGCTGCGGGGGGTACGCCTTGGCGTGACCTTCCCCGAGATCTACGACATGCAGGTGCGCGCGATCTTCGAGGCGGCGGTGGTGGCAAACCGCGATGCGGCGGCTCCCGTCGTGCCCGAGATCATGATCCCGCTGGTCTCGGCCCGGCGCGAGGTCGAACTGGTCAAGACCCGGATCGACCGGGTCGCTGCGGCGGTGCAGGTCGAGTCCGGCGCCAAGGTGACCTATCGGCTGGGCGTCATGGTCGAGACGCCGCGCGCCGCGCTGCGCGCCGGCGAGATCGCCGAATATGCGGACTTCCTCAGTTTCGGAACCAACGACCTGACCCAGATGACCTATGGGCTGTCGCGCGACGACGCCGGGCGGTTCATGTCGATCTATGTGCGCGAGGGTGTCTTCCCCGAAGACCCGTTCCATACGCTCGACCGCGACGGCGTCGGCGAGCTGCTGCTGATTGGTGCCGAACGCGGGCGCCGCACCGATCCCGGGATCACGTTGTCGGTCTGCGGCGAACACGGCGGCCATCCCGAGACCATCGCCTTCTGCCGCGAGGCGGGCTTCGATTATGTGTCGTGCTCGCCATTCCGGGTGCCGGTGGCGCGGCTTGCCGCCGCCCGGCTGACCCTTACCGCCCGCGCGGCCGCTGCCGCCACCGAGTGAGGTCGCTGCCCGGAAATTTGCGAAAATCCGCCGGGGTGGCAAAAATCCGCTGAGTTCTGTTCAATTTTGCGAACTTTTCGTCGCATCTGTGGGGATGCGAGCGGTTTTGTTCATGGTCCGAGGATTTACACCGCCGCGTGACTCGGTTTATCGGCGTTGGGTCGGCGCGGTTAACGCGTCTTAACGATTAAGGACCCATGCCGGAACTCAGGATCCTCGCTGTTCTGCTCGCGTTTGGCGTGCTGTCGAACCCCGGGCTGGCCGGTGCGGAGAGTCGGCTTTCGACCTCCACCGATCCGACCTCGATCGTCGAGGGTCCGGCCGGCGCCGATGAACAGCTCGAGGCGATGATCGGCTCGGAGAACCGGGCGATCGAGATGCTCGGGCCCGAGCATCTGAGCGCCTTGAGCCCGGCGTTCAGCGAACGGGCAAAACCGCGGCCCGAGGGGTTGGCCGCCCATTTCGTCAGATACGACCGCTCCTGGCTCGACCAGTTGCCGAAGGCAAACGGCGGCGCGCAATGGCAATGCCTGGCCGAGGCGCTGTATTTCGAGGCCCGCGGCGAAAGCGTGAAGGGCCAGTTCGCGGTGGCCGAGGTGATCCTGAACCGGGTGTCGAGCCCGGCGTTTCCAAATTCGGTCTGCGGCGTGGTCAAACAGGGCACGGGCAAGCGCTATCAGTGCCAGTTCACCTATACCTGCGACGGCCGGGCCGAGACGATTTCCGAACCCAAGGCCTATGCGCGGGTGGGCAAGATCGCCCGGGTGATGCTCGACGGGGCGCCGCGGGCGCTGACCGAGGGCGCAACCTTCTATCACACGCTGGGTGTCCGTCCCTCGTGGTCGCGGAAATTCGCCCTGACGGCGACAATCGGCGCGCACCATTTCTATCGCAACTCCCGGTCCTGATCCGGCCGCCTGCGGCCGGACAGCGTGGAAAGCGCGCGTGGCTTTTCGCGCCTGCTGTGGCATGAAGCGGCCATGACATCCGATTCCCAGCTTGCCTTTGCGCACCCTGATGCCCGCGCCGCTGCGACCTCGCCCGAGGCGATCTCGCAGGACCGGATCTCTCTGCGCGATTATGTTTGCCCGGTCGAGATCGGCGCCTTTCAGGAAGAACGCGGCATCCGCCAGCGGCTGCGGTTCAACATCGTGGTCGAGGTGCGCGCCGCCGCGGCGCCGCTAGCCGACGATGTGGACCGGATCCTGAGCTATGACAGCATCGTCGGCGCGGTCGACCGGGCGCTGTCCGAGGAACGCCTGAGCCTGCTCGAGACCCTGGCCGAACGCATCGCCGAGATCCTGCTGGCCGAACCGCGGGCGCTGCGGGTCTTTGTGCGGATCGAAAAGCTCGACCGCGGTCCCTTTGCGCTGGGGGTCGAGATCGAGCGCCGCCGCGAGGGTCAGCCGGCGGCAGAGCCCGCAGCCGAGCCGATGCCGCAGCCGCTGGTTCTCTATCTTGCGAATGCCGCCATAACCGATCCCCGGCTGCCCGGCTGGCTCGACCAGCTCGAGGCTTTGCACCGACCCGTGGTGCTGACCGTGGGCCTGCCCGACACGCCGCTGCCCGAGGCCGGCATGGCGCTGCCGCAGCGCCGGATCGACCTGCTGGCGCTCGAGCAGAATGCCTGGGTTCTGGCCGCGCGCGACCGCCGCTGTCTGGTGGTCGGCACGCGGACCGAGATTACCCATGCGATCCACGCCGGCCGCATCGTGGTCTGGGCGCCCTCGAAGATCGTGCTCGACGCCGTGCGCGCGCCCGAGGCGGGGCCGCGCGACCCCGGCGGGCTTGCCGCCTGGTTCGCCGCCACACTCGACGCCGCGCGCCTGATCGGGCTGGGCACCGAGCTGCCGGGGGGCGAACGGCTGCAGCTTGCCGACCGGCTGGCGCTCTAGACGGCAGCGGGCAGGCCGCAAGCGCCCGCAACTGACAAAGGCAGCGACGCGATGCGCAAATATTTCCGCCCCATTCCCAGCCTCGATCCCGCCCGACCGCCAGAGGCAGTGTCGCTGGCCGGCGGCTGGGCATGGTTCGACCGGGTCGAGTGCCTGAGCCGCGGTGCCCTGCCACAGATCCTGCCCGCACGCGCGGTGCCGGAGGGCGTGCTGCGCGCGCTGACGGCACCGCGCCCGGCAGTGGCAGGACTGTCGATGGACCGGCCGCGGCTGATGGGGATCCTCAACGTCACGCCCGACAGTTTCTCGGACGGCGGCGCACATCTCGGGCTTGCCGCGGCACTCGCCCGTGCCCGGGCGATGGCGGGGGATGTCGATGTGATCGACATCGGCGGGGAATCGACCCGGCCCGGTGCCGCCGATGTCTCCGAGGACGAAGAGATTGCGCGCACCGCCCCCGTGATCGCCGCGATCCGCGAGGCGGGGATTGCCCTGCCGGTCTCGATCGACACCCGTAAGGCATCGGTCGCAATGGCGGCGCTGGCTGCAGGCGCCGATATCGTCAACGATGTCTCGGGACTGCGCCATGACCCTGACCTAGCGCCGTTGACCGGGGCCGCCGGGGTGCCGCTGTGCCTGATGCATTCGGTCGCCACCCCGGCGACCATGCAGGCCGACCCGCGTTATGACGACGTGCTGCTTGACGTCTACGACTTCCTCGAGGCGCAGATCGCGGTGGCCGAGGCTGCGGGTATTGCGCGGGGGCGGATCATCGTCGATCCGGGCATCGGTTTTGGCAAGACCACGGCTCACAACCTTGCCCTGCTGTCGCGGCTGTCGCTGTTTCACGCGCTTGGCTGCCCGATCCTTCTGGGCGCTTCGCGCAAGCGCTTCATCGGCGCCATCGGCGGGGCCGAGCCGCCGCGCGACCGGATGCCGGGATCGGCTGCAGTGGCCCTTGCGGCAATGGCGCAAGGGGCGCAGATTCTGCGTATCCACGATACCGCCGAGACGGCGCAGGCCCTGCGCCTGTTTCAGGCGTCAACAACAGGAAAAGGGCCGGAGGAGGCAGTATGACCAGGACGCTGTTCGGAACCGATGGTGTGCGCGGCCGCGCCAACACCCACCCGATGACCGCCGAGATGGCGCTGAGGCTTGGCGCCGCCGCCGGGCGCTATTTCCGGCAGGACGGTTCGCCCGCCCACCGGGTGGTGATCGGCAAGGACACGCGGCTGTCGGGCTACATGTTCGAGAACGCGCTGACCGCGGGGCTGACCTCGACGGGAATGAACGTTTTGCTGCTCGGCCCGATACCGACGCCCGCGGTGGGATATCTCACGACCTCGCTGCGCGCCGATCTGGGGATCATGATTTCGGCCAGCCACAATCCGCACCAGGACAATGGCATCAAGTTCTTCGGCCCCGATGGCTTCAAGCTGAGCGACGAGGCCGAAGCCGAGATCGAGGCGCTGGTATTTGCCGGCACCGAACCCGCGCAGGCCGACAACATCGGCCGGGCGCGCCGCATCGACGATGGCCGCTTCCGCTATGTCGAGCGCGCCAAGGCGAGCTTTCCCCTCGGCCTCAGGCTGACCGGGCTGAAGGTGGTCATCGACTGTGCCAATGGCGCGGCCTATCGCACGGCGCCCGACGTGCTGTGGGAACTGGGCGCCGAAGTGGTGCCGCTTGGCGTCACGCCGAACGGGCTCAATATCAACAAGGAATGCGGCTCGACCCATGTCGAGACGGCGGCCGCGGCGGTGGTGGAGCAGGGCGCCGACGTCGGGATCTGCCTCGATGGCGATGCAGATCGGGTGATGATCATCGACGAGGCCGGCAATGTCGCCGATGGCGATCAGATCATGGCGCTGCTTGCCGATCGCTGGGCGGCGTCCGGACGGCTGCGGGGCGGGGCGCTGGTTGCGACCGTGATGTCGAACCTCGGGCTCGAACGGTTCCTGGGGGCGCGCGGGCTCAGGCTCGAACGCACCGCGGTCGGCGACCGCTATGTGGTCGAACGGATGCGGCAGGGCGGCTTCAACCTCGGTGGCGAACAATCGGGGCACATCGTGATGACCGATTACGCCACCACCGGCGACGGGCTGATGGCAGGGCTGCAGTTTCTGGCCGCGATGGCGCAAAGCGGCCAGCCCGCCTCGACGCTGGCACGGAGTTTCGAGACAGTGCCGCAGCTTTTGAAAAACGTCCGCTATGACGCCGGCGCGACACCGCTCGACAGCACGGCGGTGCGGGCCGCAATCGCCGCGGCCGAGACACGGCTGAACGGCAACGGCCGGCTGCTGATCCGCAAGTCGGGGACCGAGCCGCTGATCCGGGTGATGGCGGAAAGCGTCGATCCCGTGCTGCTCGAGCATGTCGTCGAGTCGGTCGTCGCGGCGGTCGAAGAGGCCGCAGCCTGACCGGGCACCGGCCCGTGCCTCCCGCAAAGTGCCTTTGCGGCAACTACAGACCCGCGCAGACAGCTTCCGCGCGGGCAACGCAGGCCCGGGACCGCGACCAGATGTCCTGCATGCATCGGAATGCCGTGCAATTGCCGCTGCAAGGGTGCATCCGTTAGCGGGAACAACCGGCAGGATCCGGACCGACCAACAACCATCGCGCGGGCCTGACACCGCGCCAGGAAATGGGACGACGGCCCCACAAAGGACCGCGATATCGGATGCAGGGCGAACGACCGCTAAAGGCTACAAACGTGCGCGAGTTGCGCGATCTGGTCGCGCTTGCCGTGCTGGCAACGCTGGTCGGGTTGATCGCGGGTGTCGTCTGCGTCGGCTTTCGGCTGGCGCTCGAATCGGGCGAGGGGCTGCGCCACGCGGCCGTCGACTGGGCCCAGGGACGCGCCTGGCAGGGGCTTGCGCTCCTGGTCGCGGGCTGCGCGGCGGCAACGGCGGTTGCCGCAAGCCTGGTTCGGCGGATCGTGCCCGAAGCCTCCGGCAGCGGCATTCCCCGGGTCGAGGCGGTGCTCGACGGCGAGATCAAGGCAGCACCTGCCTATCTTGCCCCGATCAAGTTCGTCGGCGGCTTTCTTGCGATCAGTGCCGGCCTGGCCCTTGGCCGCGAGGGGCCGAGCGTCCAGATGGGCGCGAACATCGCCGATGCGATCAGCCGGTTGTTTCGCCGCAGCTGGCAGGACAACCGGGCGCTGATGGCCGGCGGCGCGGGGGCAGGGCTTGCCACCGCCTTCAACGCACCGGGTGCCGGCGCAATCTTTGTCATCGAGGAACTCGTCGGCCGGTTCGAACCGCGGGTTGCCGTCGTGGCGCTTGGCGCCTCGGTCGGCGCGATCACGGTTTCGAACATCATGGTCGGGTCCGAGCCGGTGCTGCTGGCGCCAGAGCTGCCGGTCGGAAGCGCAGCCATCCAGCCGCTGTATCTGTTGCTCGGTCTGCTGCTTGGCGTTCTGTCGGTCTTCTACAGTCGCAGCCTGCTCGCCACGTTGAACCTGTTCGAACGCATCGGCGGCCCGATGGAGCTTCGCGCTGCGGCCATCGGCGCCGTCATAGGCGTCGTCGCCTTCGTCGCGCCCGAGATGCTTGGCGGCGGCGATCACATCACGCAGAGCGCGCTGAACGGCGAGCTTTTGCTGATGACCCTGCCGATGATCTTCCTGCTGCGGCTGCTCCTTGGCGCGATCTCCTATGCCGCCGCGACGCCGGGCGGGCTGTTTGCGCCGATGCTGGTGCTCGGCTCGGTCGCGGGGCTCGGCTTCGGCATGATCGCCGATCAGATATTTCCAGGCCTCTCGATCGATCCCGAGGCCTTCGCTGTCGTCGGAATGGGCGCGTTCTTTGCCGGTGTGGTGCGTGCGCCGCTCACCGGCATCGTGCTGGTGACCGAGATGACGGGCAGTTCCAGCCTGCTTCTGCCGCTGCTGTCGGGCTGTTTCGGGTCGATGCTGGTGAGCGAGGCGCTTGGCGATCATCCGATCTATACCTCGTTGCGCCGCCGCGCCGCCCGGTCCGAACGCTGAACGGATCGCCGCCGCGCGACCCCCATGTCAGGGACGACATGGGGGCTTTTCACAGATCCTTTCGGGGCCTTCCGGCCCCGCGCCCGGCCGAACCGATGTCCGCCCGGGCCCGTGATCAGGGTCGCAATCAGTTCCGCGACTTGTCGACCATCTTGCCCGCGGTGATCCACGGCATCATGGCGCGCAGCTTCTCGCCGACCGATTCGATCTGGTGGGCGTCGTTATTGCGGCGCGTCGCCTTGAAGAACGGCTTGCCGACGGCGTTTTCCTGCATGAAGTCACGCACGAACTTGCCGTTCTGGATGTCGGTCAGGACCGCCTTCATGTTCGCCTTGGTCTCGTTATAGGGCAGAACCCGCGGGCCCGACACGTATTCGCCGTATTCCGCCGTGTTCGAGATCGAGTAGTTCATGTTGGCGATGCCGCCTTCATAGATCAGATCGACGATCAGCTTCACCTCGTGCAGGCATTCGAAATAGGCCATTTCGGGGGCATAGCCCGCCTCGACCAGGGTCTCGAAGCCCATGCGGATCAGCTCGACCAGCCCGCCGCACAGCACCGCCTGCTCGCCGAACAGGTCGGTCTCGCATTCTTCCTTGAACGTGGTCTCGATGATGCCCGAACGGCCGCCGCCAATGGCCGAGCAATAGGAGAGCCCGAGTTCCAGCGCCTTGCCCGAGGCGTCGTTGTCGACCGCAACGAGGCAGGGGACGCCGCCGCCCTTGGTGTATTCGCCGCGCACCGTGTGGCCCGGACCCTTGGGCGCCATCATGATCACGTCGACGCCAGGCTTCGTCTCGATCAGACCGAAGTGGATGTTGAGGCCGTGCGCAAAGGCGATGGCCGCACCGTCCTTCAGGTTGTCGTGCACGTATTTGCGATAGGTTTCGGCCTGCAGTTCGTCGGGCATGGTGAACATGATCAGGTCGCACCAGGCAGCGGCCTCGGCAATGCCCATCACCTTCAGCCCTTCGCCTTCGGCCTTGGCGGTCGAGGGCGATCCCTCGCGCAGGGCGACGACGACGTTGCGGGCACCGCTGTCGCGCAGGTTCAGCGCATGGGCGTGGCCCTGGCTGCCATAGCCCAGAATCGCAACCTTCTTGTCCTTGATCAGGTTGATGTCGCAATCGCGATCATAATACACGCGCATGATGTTCTTCCTTTTCTGCAGCGGTGTTGATGGGTGCATTCTAGGTACTTTCAGCGAATAGACGTTTCAGTCTTGCAAGAATTTCGCTAGATATGCGCAGGTCAATTCGCCAAATCTCCAAGACTGCAAGAATTCATGCTCGACGATCTCGACCGGCGCCTGCTGCGCCATCTGCAACACGCGCCCGACGGCGCCATGGCGGACCTTGCCGAGGCCGCCGGCACCACGCCCGCGGTCTGCTCGCGCCGGATCGCCCGGCTGCGCGCGCGCGGCATCCTCAAGGGGCAGGAGGCGGTGATCAATTGGGCAGCGCTCGGCTATTCGGTGCGGGTCTCGTTGCGCTTCACCCTCGACAAGACCCAGACCAACGCCTTCGACGTATTCATCCGCGAGGCAAGGAAGGTTCCGGAAGTGCTTGAGATCCAGACATTTCTCGGCCGCGTCGATATCCGCCTCGTGGTCATTGCCCGCGACATGGCGCATTACCAGCACCTCTATCGCAGCCGCATCCTGACCCTGCCGCATATCGCCGATATCGAGGCCTTGGTGCATGTCGCCACGATCAAGGACGAAGAGGTGCTGCCGCTGTGACCGATCCTGCCATCGACCTCGACCAGGTCGACCGCCAGTTGCTGGCCGCGCTGCGCGCCGACGCGACTGCCAGCACCGGCGCCCTTGGCCGCCGCCTCGGCCTGTCGCAACCGGCAACCTGGCGCCGGATCCGGCGCCTGACCGCGGCCGGCGTCATTTCCGGCCGTCGCGTGGTGCTCGACCGCGAGGCGCTCGGCTTCGGGGTTACCGTCTTTCTCGGCGTCAAGCTTGCCACCAAGGGCCGTGTCAGCCTCGACGAATTCGAACGCGCCGCCCGTGCCATCCCCGAGGTGCTCAGCATCGACCATGTGCTGGGTCTGTTCGACTACCGCCTGCGCGTCGTCGCCCGCGACCTGTCCGATTTCGAACGCATCCTGCGGCGCCGGGTGATGACCCTGCCTGGCGCCGGCAATGTCGAGGCCAACGTCCTGCTCAGCGAAGAACGCCTGCCCGGGCCACTCTGATCGCGACAGCCCACATCGGCGCGCCCGCCCCGATCTTCTTCTGTTCGGAAATATCCCGGGGGGAGTCGCGGCCCTGCCGCGACGGGGGGCTGGCCCCCCCGACGAGCCTTATTGGCCCATGCCCGCCCGCATCACCATCTGGCGCAGACCGCCCAGATCGTGCACCGCCTTCATCCCCATCAGCCGCAGCATCTGGACCTGCGGGTTGGGCGAGCGGGTGACGCGGTTGAAGATGTCGATGGCGGCAACCCGCCTGCGAATATCGGCGCCGCGGGTGCGGTCATACTCGGCCAGCATCTTCTCGTTACCAAGGCCCGCACGGCCCGCCATCAGCGCCAGATCGCGCAGCAGGATCAGATCGCCCATCGAAGTGTTCAGTCCCTGCGCGCCGATCGGGGGGATCACATGCGCGGCCTCGGCCATCAGCGCCACACGCTGTGACGTCAGCCGCTCGGCCCGGCGGCCGACGATCGGCCACAGCCTGCGTTCCGAGCGCAGCTTCAGCGGCCCGAGGATATAACACGAGCGTTCCGACATCCGGGCCTCGAACGCGCCGACCTCCATCGTGGCCAGCTCCTCGGCACGGGGGCCGGGGTTCATCCAGACCACCGCCGAGGCAGGCTCGCCATCGAGGTCGGGCAGGGGGACCAGAGTGAAGGGACCGCCCTCGTTGTAGATTTCGGTCGAGATGCTGGCGTGGGGTTTGGGGTGACTGACCACGAAGGCCAGCGTCTTCTGGCCATAGTGGATCGTGTGCGCGGCAATTCCCGCGGCCTCGCGCACCGCCGAATCGCGTCCGTCTGCACCGACTACCAGTTCCGCGCGAACCGAGGTCCCGTCGCTCAGCCGCACCAGTGCGCCGCTCTGGCGGGCGACCATCGAGGCGAAGCCCGCGCCATAGCGCTGGGTCACCCGGTCGTTGCCCTCAAGCGCCGCGCTGAGGCCGGCGAGCACGCGCCAGTTCAGCAGGTTCCAGCCAAAGCTGCGCTGACCGACGTCGGATGCATGGAAATCGCGCGAATCCCTCACCCGTGGCGGCCAGCCGACCGTGTCGACCACCCGCAGCACGTTGAGCGGCATCGCCTCGGGCGCAAGCGACTCCCACAGGCCGATCTCTTCGAACAACTGCTTTGCAGGCTGCAGGAATGCGGTCGAGCGCAGGTCCGATCCATCGGCGTCGCCGGCAATGACCGGCGGCCGGGGAGAGACCACAAGTGTCTGATATCCGGCGCGTCCGAACGCCTGCGCGGCGCAGAGTCCGGCGATTCCGCCGCCGACGATCAGGACCTCGGTGTCGATACGTGCCATTGCCGATGCCTCCTGGCTTTGAACCGCCCCGGCAGCCGGCCGGGACCCTGCCAAGGTCTAGGACCTCGGCCCGGGAAGGTGCAAGCGGCAAAGGCCGCGTCGCCTAGCCGCCGTAGGAGATGATGACGAGGATCGCGAGCGACAAGAAGGTCAGCGCGACAAAGATCAGCAGGACGCCGGCGATTCCGGCAGTGAACCCAACGATCAGGATCAGCGCCACCAGGGCTGCCACGATCCCGTAGGCAACGCCTTCGCCCTCGGTGCGGGCCAGCCCCCTCCAGCCGCGGTCGCCGGCAAAGGGGGTAAGGCTCTCCTGCGGAGTGCCGTGGTGATCTGTTTCGGTCATCGTTGTCTCCAGGCTCGTCATCTCGCTCAGTCTATCCCATAAAGTTCCGGTGCGCCGCGCACAACATGCCGCAGCCGCAACCTGGCCCCGGATCAGGGGGTCCCGGCCGGCACGACCGGTTCAGCGAGCAAGCAGCCGCGCGAGAAAGCCTGCTAGGTCGTCGGTGTGGTGCTCGATATGCGGGGCCACAACCGCATGCGGGGCCACGTGCACCGTTCGCATCCCCATGGCATGGGGCACGGCCAGATTGCGCGGGTCGTCCTCGAACATTGCGGCATGGCCGGGGTCGAGCCGGTCTGCCGCGAACACCGCCTCGAAGGCGGCGCGCTCAGGCTTGGGGCGGAACCCGGCGTGCTCGACGCCATAGACCGCATCGAAGAGGTGCCGCAGCCCGCGCGCCTCGAGAACGTTCTCGGCATAGGGCTGCGAGCCATTGGTGAACACGATCCGGCGTCCGGGCAGCGCCGCAATAGCGGCGTTGAGGCCGGGGTCCGGTGTCAGCGCGCCGAAGTCGATGTCGTGAACCTCGGACAGATAGGGGCTGGGGTCGGCACCATGTTCGGCCATCAGCCCCGCCAGCGTCGTGCCATAGCGCTGCCAGTAGTCGAGCCGCAGCCGGTCGGCTTCGGCATGATCGACCCCGAGCACGCGCATCACCCAGGCGGTCATCCGGCGCTCGATCTGGTCGAACAGCCGGACCTCGGGCGGGTAAAGCGTATTGTCGAGGTCGAAGACCCAGGTCGTCACATGAGAGAATCGATCAGCCACCATGGCGCGGACGGTAGGTGCGGGCGGGAGCGTCGGCAAGGCGGCTCGCTCTGGCCGACCCGGCATTGTCGCCGGCGCCGTCCACAAACCACCTGTCCCCGCGCCAAAGCCGCGCAGGGTCGCCGCCTGCGGGATCTACCTGCGGGCCGACGGAGGGTTCGATGCGCCGTTCGAGATCGAGGACACGGAAGGGGAGAATACCGGCGTCTGGAGTGAGTTGATCGAACGCGGAAGGTCTGTCTTCGCAGACGCCCATGCCAATGACCGAAAACCCGTGCCCGACCCGCTCGTGACCGCGATATGGCTGTTCGCGGATGCCCCGAAATGCGTCCCGCGCCAGACCGCCATCGCACGCCACGGGTCAGCCAAGCCGCGCGGGACCCGCGAGGATATGGGTTCCGTCGATGGCTCGGTCACGGTTGCGGCCCCGCTCGAGGCCTGTGCCCCGCGCCGGGCGGCGACTTCAGGCCCGTCGCCTGGGACAATCTGGCCGGTTTCGATGTTTCTTCGGGACAGTTTCTTGAAGTCCCGAGCGATTTCGCTAGCTTGTAGCCCTCCGCCGCAGAGGACAGCCAGATGCCGAGTGACAGGCCCGCCCAGAAGGACGCATACGAGTTGATCCTCGATGCGATCGACATGGGGCTTTATCGTCCGGGCGACCGATTGGTCGAATCCGAACTGGCCGAGCGCTTCGGGGTGTCGCGCACGCCGATCCGCGAGGCGCTGCAGCGGCTCGAAACCCAGTCGCTGCTGGCCCGCGACGGGCGCAGCCTGATCGTCGCCTCGCTCGATCACAACCAGTTGGCCGAACTGTACGTCGTGCGCTCCGAGCTCGAGGCGCTGGCCGCCCGGCTCGCCGCGCGCCATGCCGCGCCCGAAGAGGTGCGGGTGCTGGAGAACATGATTGCCAGCGACCGGCGGTTGCTGAACGAACCCTCCGCCCTTGCCCGTTCGAACCGGCGCTTTCACCGCCAGATCCATCTGGCGTCGCACAACCGCTATCTGGTGCAGCAACTGGACCTCGTCTATCGCTCGATGGCCCTGATGGCGACCACCTCGCTTGCCGCCGAAGGGCGTGGCGAGACCGCCCTTGCCGAACACGAGGGGATCGTGGCGGCGATCCGCGCCCGCGACGAACAGGCGGCCCAGGAAGCGCTGAGGGCGCATATTTCGAACGCCTTCATCCAGCGCCTGACCCAGGACAGCGGCGCGACCGGCTAGATCGCTGCGCTGGCTTGCGGGCCGGGGTCGCGCTGGCCTGGCCGCCGGGGCGCGGCTCAGGCGATGGCAAGTTCGGCAAATACCGGGATCTCGGCCTCGTCGTAGAGACCGTGGCAGGTCTTGTGCCAGTGGAACGGCCTGAATGACAGCTCGTAGAACGCCTTGTAGGAGGCCAGCGCTGCCAGCGGGAAATACAGGCCGAGGGTCAGCACCCAGGGGGTCAGGAACCGGTGTTCGCGGCCGCGGACCGCAAAGGCGGCGGTGCCGAGGTTTACCAGTTCCGACAGGGCAAACAGACCCATCAACGGCAGCAGGAGGGACCCCGGGATCAGGCTTGCCAGCGGATGCGGCAGACCAAGCGCCAGCAGCCAGAACGACCACAGCACCGGGGCCAGGATGAACTGCGTCAGCGTGCCGAGGAACAGGATCTGGAACCCGAGAAAGCCGCGCGGACCAAGTTCGCGCCAAAGCCTGCCGGGGTCGCGCATATGCACGCTCCAGGTCATGGCATAGCCCTTGAGCCAGCGCGAGCGTTGCGTGATCCAGGGCCGCACCCGGCAGTTTGCCTCTTCCTTCGTCACGGTATCGATGATCTCGGTCCGGTAGCCCATGCGCACCAGCCGCATGCCCAGATCGGCATCCTCGGTGACGTTGTGGGCATCCCAGCCGCCAATCTTTTCCAGCGCGGCGCGGCGGAAGAACAGCGTCGTTCCGCCCAGCGGCACCGGCATTCCCATCCGTTGCAGCCCCGGCAGCAGGACCCGGAACCAACTGGCGTATTCGATGGTGAAGCACCGGCTCAGCCAGTTCGTTCGCGCATTGTAATAGTCGAGCACGCCCTGAAGGCAGGCGACCTCGGGCCCGCGTTCGTGGAACCGGCGCACCACCTTGTGAAGCTGGTCGGCATCGGGCGCATCCTCGGCATCCCAGACACCGACGATCTGGCCGCGGCAGAATTCGAGCGCATAGTTCAGCGCCCGCGGCTTGGTCTTGACGCCGCCTTCGGGCACCGTCACGACCCGGATCCAATGCGGCAGCCGTGTGCGCGACAGCGCCTCGGCGGTGCGTTCGTCGTGCTCCTCGACCACCAGCAGCACATCCATCAGTTCCTTGGGATAGGCCTGACGCGACAGCCGCCCGATCAGCTTGTCGGCGATGTCTTCCTCCTGCAGCAGCGGAACCAGGATCGAGACCGTGGGCAGACGCGCGATGTCCGGTCCGCGCCGCCGGATCGTCTGGAACATCCGCGCCGATTTGCGCATCGACTGGTGAACGGCATAGCCCGCGGCAATCAGCTTCAGCCCGGCGGTCGCCGCAAGGGTGACGATGGCCCAGATTGCCAGCAGCGAGAAGACCGCCACCGGGAACACTGCGGCGATCAGCGACCCAACCAGTGTCGCGGCCACCATGCGGCGGGCCAGCAACTGGCGGTCCCAGTTCCGGCACGAGAAGGCCGCGGGAACCCGGGTTTCGGCCATCTGCGCCAGCGCGGGGTTGCGCACGCGGGTCAACGCGCGATGCAGGGTGGCCTCGCTGGTCAACGCCATGCTGACAGACCCCAGCGCCTGTTCGAGTTCGGACCGGTGGTTGAGGAATTTCTCGGGGCGACTGGTGGCGACGACGACCGTGCTCCCTTCGCGTCGCCAGGGCAGCAACCCCTCGCGCAGGCACCGGGTGGCGCCATAGGCGTCGACAAGGCGCGGATCGGCCGGCCGCAAATCGAGGTCGACCTCGCCCGTCCCCCATTGGTCGCAGAGCGCGTCCATCAGCGCCCGTTCCGAAACCATGTTGTTCGACAGCAGGATATTGCCGAGCCGCGTGTCCTGCCGGGCCTGCAGGGCAAGCGCCTTGACCAGATCGCCGGGATCGATCGCCCCGTTCTCGACCAGGCGCTGCCCAAGCAGTTCGCCATTGCCGCGGCCACCGGCAATGAGCCGGCCCGGCGCTGCCGATGCAAAATGCGGATCTCGATCCCGCCAGCGCGAGACGTTGGGAGTGTGAAGCGGGCTTGTGGTGGACATTTACGTCACGTAACTACCGTTAATACAACGGAAATTTGCGACGACATGGTTAAGATTGTATTAACTGAGACGACTTTGCGGACCCGTGCCGTCAGGCAAAGGCCGCTTGTTGTTGCATCGCCGCCACGAAGCGTTCGAACAGGTAATAGCTGTCCTGCGGTCCGGGGCTGGCTTCGGGGTGGTACTGCACCGAAAACACCGGCCGGTCGGCCAGACGAATGCCACAGTTCGACCCGTCGAACAGCGAGATGTGGGTCTCGACCACGCCGGCAGGCAGGCTCTGGCTGTCGACGGTGAAGCCGTGGTTCATCGAGGTGATCTCGACCTTGCCGGTCTCGAGATCCTTCACCGGATGATTGGCACCGTGGTGGCCGTGGTTCATCTTGATCGTGCGCGCGCCAAGTGCGAGCGCCAGCATCTGGTGGCCAAGGCAGATCCCGAACACCGGCATGGCAGAGCGGTCGAGGACCTCGCGGATCATCGGCACGGCATAGGCACCGGTCGCCGCCGGATCCCCGGGGCCGTTCGACAGGAACAGGCCTTCGGGAGAATGGGCGAGGATATCGTCGGCGGTGGCGGTGGCGGGCAGAACCGTCACGTCGCATCCGGCCGAGGCGAGGCAGCGCAGGATGTTGCGCTTGGCGCCATAGTCGATGGCGACGACCCGGTGGCCCGGGGTCGCGCGCGGCAGGTAGCCTTCGGGCCAGGCCCACCGCATCTCGTCCCAGCGATAGGACTGGGCGCAGGTGACTTCACGGGCAAGATCGAGCCCGACCAGACCCGAAAACCCGCGGGCTGCGGCGACCAGCGCCTCGATGTCGAAAACACCCTCGGGGTTATGCGCAAGGGCGACATGCGGGGCGCCCTGCTGCCGGATCGCCCGGGTCAGCCGGCGGGTATCGATCCCGCCGATGCCGATCCGGCCGCGACGCGCCAGCCATTCGGTCAGCGGCCCGGTGGCGCGCCAGTTGGACGGCAGGGTCGGATCCCATTTCACCACCATGCCGGCGGCGACAGGTTCTGCGGCCTCGTCATCCTCGTCGGTCACACCGACATTGCCGATGTGGGGGAAGGTGAAGGTCACGACCTGACCGGCATAGGAGGGATCCGTCATGATCTCCTGATAGCCGGTCATGGCGGTGTTGAAGCACAGCTCGGCCACCGTCTGGCCATGGGCGCCGAAGCCCTGACCGAAAAACAGCGTGCCGTCGGCCAGAGCGAGGCAAGCGGTGGGTCTGGGGTGGGGCATCGACGAACTCCTGCGGGCAAATCGGCCGCACCCTATGAGCGCAGGCGCAGCCCGTCAAGGCGCCCGCGTCGCCACCGGCCTTCACCATGACGTGCCGGATCGGGCCGCTTGCGATGGCAGACGATATTAACTAAATCTCGCGTTCTGGATTGGAACGCTCGAGGATGACGATGACACTGTTGAGAGATCGGGTAAGCGCCGGCCTGAAGGACGCGATGCGCAACAAGCAGGCCGACCGTCTGTCGACCCTGCGACTGATCACGGCAGCGATCAAGGATCGCGACATCGCAACCCGGAGCGAGGGCGTGGTGGATGGCGTGCCGGATACCGAAGTGCTGCAGATCCTCGGCAAGATGGTCAAGCAGCGGCAGGAAAGCGTCCGCGCCTATGAGGAAGGCGGAAGGCTGGAACTGGCCGAGAAGGAACGCGCCGAGATCGCAGTGCTGGAGGAATTCCTGCCCCGCAAGTTGACCGCAGAAGAGATTGAAAAGGCTGTCGGATCGACGATCGCCGCGACCAAGGCCACGAGCATCCGCGACATGGGCAAGGTCATGGCCGCGCTGAAGGCCGAATATACCGGACGGATGGATTTCGGGGTCGTCGGGCCGATGATAAAGGATCGGCTTGGCTGAGCCGCAGTTCGCGTGCTGCATTGCCATCAATCGCCATTCTAATGAAAATATTCGATTTTTGATCGGATGGTGGAGCCGGGAAAGCGCCGCGGGCCGCTGTAGCGACGGTCTATAACGGTTTGCTCGCGGGCCGGGCAGAGATGCCCAAATGCGGGCAGGTCTTCCGCATTCGCCGTGTTGCCGCAACGGCAGAGGCATGCGGAGCATTCCCTTTTCCGGACAAGCCTGCTTCGTTGCCGCCGCCCGGGATGAACGGAAGGGGGGCAAGGGATGAGCGACCTGATAGTGCGCGCGGCAGAGCCGGCCGATATGGCCGCGATCCACAGGATCTATACCCACGAGGTGCTGCACGGCATCGCCACCTTCGAGGAAGTGCCGCCAGACCTGTCGGAAATGACGCGGCGCTGGCAGGCGGTTTGCGACGCCGGACTGCCGTGGCTGGTGGCCGAGCGTGCCGGTGCGGTCGTGGGCTATGCCTATGCCGGACGCTATCACGCCCGGTCGGCCTATCGCTTCACGCTCGAGGATTCGGTCTATATCGCCCCCGAGGCGCGGGGGGCCGGGGTTGGCAAGGCGCTGCTGCGCCGGTTGATCGCGCTCTGCGGTTCCGGTGGGGCGCGCCAGATGTTGGCGATCATCGGCAATTCGGGCAATGCAGGCTCGGTCGGGCTGCACCGCAGCCTCGGCTTTGCCGATGTCGGCGTGCTGCGCTCGGTCGGGTTCAAGCATGGCCGCTGGATCGACGTGGTGGTCATGCAGCTTGCCCTTGGGGCAGGGGACGCCACGCTGCCCTCGGACTAGTCGACCGGATGGCGGTTCATGGGCGTCGATGGCCGGAGAAGGCCGGTTTCCGACGGACAGATCGCTGCGGAACGGCGACGACGCTGCAGGTTCGGCGAGGCTGGCCAGCCCGCAAGACGGCGTGAAAACGTTGCCACCGGCAACTGGCTCGGCTCTTTGGCTCTGTAACGTAATGTTCTGTCAAATGGCCAAAAATTACCTTGCCCCATGGCCGTCGCGATGCTTCCATGCCCGCAAGCGCGAGGAGGACGCGGCACCGTATCAAGGCGCCGCGCTGGCAGCGCAAAGGGGGAGAGGATTTGATCATTCGCATCATTGATGCTGTGAATGAGGCGGTTGGCCGCGTCGTGTCCGTGGTGGCAATCGTCTTTGCAGCAATCATCATCTATGACGTCATCATGCGGTACGTGTTCAATGCGCCGACACGCTGGGCATTCGATGTCACCAAGCAGATGTACGGGTTCTATTTCGTCATGCTCGGTGGCTATGCGCTCCGGCATCAGGCCCATGTCCGCGTCGATCTGGTGACGGAAATGCTTGCCCCCAATCCGCGCCGCTGGGTCGAGATCATCGGCTACGTGATCTTCTTCTTTCCGTTTGCCTGGGTGTTCTTCACCCGCTCCTACGACTTCGCCCTGCGGTCCTGGTCACAGGGCGAGACCACGTATGGTTCGGTCCAGTTGCCGGTCTATCCGCTGAAGATGGCGATGTGCGTCGCCGCCGGACTTTTGCTGTTGCAGGGCATTTCCGAGTTCCTGAAACTTGTCCTTCGCTATCCGGTGCACCTCAATGACGCCTGAAATCGTTGCGCTTTGCATGTTCGGCCTGCTGCTGCTGGGCCTGTTCATGGGCCATCCGCTTGCCTTTGTTCTGGGCAGCACCGCGGTTCTGGGCGCGCTGATCGCCGGCAAGCCGATGGCGCTCGGCATCGTCATCAACCGGATCTTCGGCGACGTTCTCGACAATTACACGCTGATCGCGATCCCGCTTTTCGTGTTGATGGCGCGGTTCCTGTCGGATTCCGGCGTCACCGACCGAATGTTCGAGACCCTGCGCCTGCTGCTGTCGAACGTCCGCGGCGGGCTGGCGCTGGCCGTCGTTTTCATCTCGATCCTGCTGGCGGCGACAACCGGCATCATCGGCGCCTCGATCACCGTGATGGGCGTCATGGCGCTGCGCCCGATGCTGCAATACGGCTATTCACCCACCCTGACGACCGGCGTGATCGCGGCCTCGGGGTGCCTTGGCATCCTGATCCCGCCCTCGATCATGCTGATCCTGATGGCCAGCTATTCGCCGCTTTCGGTGGGCGAGCTTTTTGCCGGCTCGATGGTGCCGGGGGTCCTGCTCGGCCTGCTCTATGGGGTCTGGGTCGCCGTCGTGGCGATGGTGCGGCCCGACATGGCGCCCTCGGTCCAGCCCGACGAACAGGTCAGCCGCGGAACGCTGCTGCGGTTGCTGGCGCTGGAAGCGATGCCGCCGCTGGTGTTGATCCTCGGGATCCTCGGCTCGCTGCTGGCGGGTATCGCGACGGCGACCGAGGCCTCTGCCATCGGCGCGTTCCTGGCGCTTGCCATCGTGCTGCTGCGCGGGCGGTTCGAATGGCAGACCTTCTATGGCGCACTGATCGAGACCGGGCGAACCTCGGCGATGATCCTGTTCATTGTCGTCGGTGCCACGGCCTTCACCGGGGTGTTCAACATCACCGGCGGTCTGCGCGCCACGCAGGAGATCATTCGCGGCCTCGACATGGAGCCCTGGCTGCTGATCACCGTGATGATGGGGATCGTGTTCATTCTTGGCGCCTTCCTCGACTGGACCGGGATCGTGCTGCTGTCGTTCCCGATCTTCCTGCCGATCGTGCAGGAGCTCGATATCAACCTGTTGTGGTTCGTGGTGCTGATGGCGGTGGTGCTGCAGACCTCGTTCCTGACACCGCCTTTCGGCTATGCGCTGTTCTATCTGCGGGCCATCGCACCAAAATCGGTGCGCACCCGGGATATCATCGTGGGCGTCGTGCCGTTCATTGTTCTGATTGTGCTGATGTGCATTTGCGTGGCGGTCTTCCCGGCCCTGGTGACCTGGTTGCCGCACGCGCTTTATGGCACGAATTGAGGAAACTGAGGAGGAGTTCCCCATGAATATCAAGACGCTTTACCTTTCCGGTGCGGCCCTTGCCACGGTGTTTGCATCGCAGGCGATGGCAGCGGAAAGCTGGACGATGACCACGACCTGGCCGTCGTCTCTGGAACTGATCGCGACCGACCAGCATTTCGTGGAGCTTGCCAACAAGCTGACCGCGGGCGAGCTGTCGATCGACTTCTACGAGGGCGGGTCGCTGGTGCCTGCGGGCGAAGTGTTCGGGGCGGTCGAATCCGGCACGATCCAGGCCGGCGCGGACTGGCCCGGGTACTGGGCCGGCCGCGATTCCGCGTTCTCGCCGCTTGCCACCACCGCGAGCCTGTTCAACGCCGTCGATTACGTGAACTGGATCGAGGAATGGGGCGGGGCGCAGATGTATAACGACATCTACGGCCAGTTCGGCATGGTCTATCTGCCCTATGGCGTGACCAACAACGAGTCGGGTTTCCGCACCAACGAGCCGATCCGCACCCTCGAAGACCTCAAGGGCAAGCGGCTGCGGGTTTCGGGCCTCGAACAGGGCCGGCTTCTGGAACAGCTGGGCGGCAGCCAGGTCTCCATGGCCGGTGGCGAGATCTATCAGGCGCTCGAACGCGGCGTGATCGACGGCGCCGAGTTCTCGACCCCGAACGTGGACTGGTCGGCCGGCTTTCAGCAGGTGACCAAGGCCTGGGCCACGCCCGGCTGGCACCAGTCGGCGTCGGTCTTTGGCGTGATGATCAACAAGCAGGCCTGGGATGCGCTGTCCCCGGAAACGCAAGAGAAGCTTCAGATTGCCGCCGACGCGACTCTGGTCTGGTCGCTCGCCTTCACCGAAAAACGCGCCACCGACGCCTACAAGGAGTTCAAGGAGGCCGGAATCGAGATCACGCGCTATGACGACGAAACCCTGGCGAAGATCCAGGAAATGGCGAACGCGGTGATCGAGCAGACGGCCTGCGAGAACCCGAATTCGGCCAAGGTCTATCTCAGCCAGCTCGAATATCTGCAGGATTATGCCAATTGGCGCGACGCCTCGGCGCCGTTCAACCTTGGCCGCACGCCGAACGGTCCGGATATCGAAAAGATCCGCGCCTGCACCCAGTAAGCTCGCGGTCCGGGCCGGTGCTGCCGGCCCCGGTCGCCGCCGGTCGATCGGCGCGAATGATCGACCCTGCAATGACAGACGCCCCGCCGGGATCCGGCGGGGCGTTTTTGTTCGTGTAAAGCCGACAGCAATTGGCTGGCCGATCTCAGGTCAAGGTCTGGTCGAAATCCTGACGCGCCGCGCGGATCCGGTCGTGGCTGTCTTCGGCCCAGGCGACAAGCTGCGCAATCGGCTCCAGCAAAGACTGGCCAAGCGGCGTCAGGCTGTATTCGACGCTGGGCGGCTTGGTCGGAAAGACCGTTCGCGCGGCGATGCCGTCGCGCTCCAGCAGGCGCAGGGTCTGGGTCAGCATCCGTTTCGAGATGTCGGGGACGCTGCGGTGCAGGGCGCTGAACCGCCGTGGCCCCTCGGACAGGTTCATCACGATCAGCGTCGTCCATTTCTCGCCCAGCCGGTCCAGCACGTCGCGCACCGGGCAGGCCGAAGGTCCGGCGCCGTCGGCGGGATAGCTCAGATAGGGGGCGAAGCGGGTCGCGAGGTTACTCTCGGGTTCCCTGGTCATGTGAAACTGCCTCCTTACCGATCCCGATCGTATGGTCTACGTAAGAGACCATATCCCGATTCGAGACTTTATAGAACAGAAAAGGACGACCCCATGACCACCCCCAGAATTCTCGTCACCGGTGCCAGCGGTCAGCTTGGCACGCTTGTGATCGACGGCCTGCTGGCCGAGCTTCCCGCCGCAGATATTGCCGGGCTCGTGCGCAGCGAAGCCGCGGCAAAGGCACTGCAGGCCAAGGGTGTCGCGGCCCGGATCGGCAGCTATGATGATCCGGCCAGCCTCGATGCCGCCATGACCGGCATTGAGCGCGTGCTGCTGATTTCCGGCAGCGAGATCGGCAAGCGCGTGCCGCAGCACCGCAATGTCATCAAGGCGGCCGTTCGTGCCGGCGTCAAGGGGCTGGCCTATACCAGCATCCTGCGCGCCGACACATCGGCCATGAAACTGGCCGTCGAGCACCGCGAGACCGAGGCCCTTCTTGCCGCCTCGGGCCTGCCCCATGTGCTTTTGCGCAACGGCTGGTATGTCGAGAATTACACCGGGTCGATCCCGACCGCACTGGCCCATGGCGCCCATGCCGGGGCCGCGGGCGAGGGGCGCATTTCTGCCGCGACGCGGGCAGATTACGCCGCCGCGGCGGTCAAGGTGCTGGCGGCCACGGAGTTCGACGCCGGTGCGGTGCTGGAACTTGCCGCCGACGAAGGATTCACCCTGGCCGAGTTCGCGGCCGAGCTGTCGCAACTCGCCGGCCGGCCCGTCGTCTATGCCGACATGAGCGAGGATGCCTATCGCGAGCTTCTGGTGGGCGCGGGCCTTCCGGCCGGGTTTGCCGATATCCTGGCCGACAGTGACCGGCAGGCGGCAGACGGATCGCTCAAGGACAACGGCAAGGCGCTGTCACGCCTGATCGGACGTCCGACAACGCCCTGGCGTGACGCGGTTGCAACGGCCTTTGCCGCGTTGCAGCCGGCCTGAGCCGAAACCCGCAAAATGGAACCGCCGGCCGAAATGGCCGGCGGCGCCGTCGATGGGATCAGTCCATCGCCTTGAAGTGGAACTCGCCGCCTTCCTTGAGGCCCGAGGGCCAGCGCGACGTCACGGTCTTGGTCCTGGTGTAGAACCGGAAGGCGTCCGGCCCGTGCTGATTCAGGTCGCCAAAGCCCGATTTCTTCCAGCCGCCGAAGGTGTGATAGGCCAGCGGCACCGGGATCGGCACGTTGATGCCCACCATGCCGATGTTGATCCGGCTGGCGAAATCGCGGGCGGTGTCGCCGTCGCGGGTGAAGATCGCGGTGCCGTTGCCATATTCGTGGTCCATGGCCAGCCCGAGCGCTTCCTCGTAGGACCCGGCGCGAACCGTCGACAAGACCGGGCCGAAGATCTCCTTGCGATAAATCTCCATGTCCGGCGTGACCTTGTCGAACAGGCAGGGGCCGACGAAATAGCCGTCTTCATAGCCTTGCAGCGAGAAGTCGCGGCCGTCGACCACCAGTTCGGCGCCTTGTTCGACGCCTGAATCGACCAGACGCAGGATGTTGGCCTTGGCCGCGGCGGTTACCACGGGGCCGTAATCGACGTCGTCTCCAGCGGTATAGGGCCCGACCTTCAGCTTCTCGATCCGCGGCAGAAGCTTTTCGATCAGCCGGTCGGCGGTTTCATCGCCCACCGGCACCGCGACCGAAATCGCCATGCAGCGTTCGCCCGCCGCGCCAAAGCCCGCGCCGACCAGCGCATCGGCCGCCTGATCCATGTCAGCGTCGGGCATGATGATCATGTGGTTCTTCGCGCCGCCAAAGCACTGGGCGCGTTTGCCGTTCTCGGCTGCGCGATGATAGATGTAATGCGCAATCGGGGTCGAGCCGACGAAGCCCACGGCCTGGACGGTCGGGTTGTCGAGGATGGCGTCGACCGCCTCCTTGTCGCCGTTGATGACTTGCAGGATGCCATCGGGCAGGCCGGCTTCGGTGCAAAGCGCAGCCAGCATCATCGGCACGGAGGGGTCGCGTTCCGAGGGCTTGAGGATCATCGCGTTGCCCGCAGACAACGCCGGACCCATCTTCCACAGCGGAATCATCGCCGGAAAGTTGAACGGCGTGATGCCTGCAACGACCCCCAGCGGCTGGCGCATCGAATACATGTCGATGCCGGGACCGGCCGAATCGGTGAACTCGCCCTTCAGCATCTGCGGCGCGCCGATGCAGTATTCGATCACCTCGAGCCCGCGCTGCACGTCGCCCTTGGCATCGGGAAGGGTCTTGCCGTGTTCGCGGCTCAGCGCTTCGGCCAGCTTGTCCATGTCGCGGTTCAACAGCGACACGAGCTTCATCATCACCCGGGCGCGACGCTGCGGGTTGGTGGCACCCCAGGCGACCTGGGCTTCGGCTGCGGCGGCGATCGCCGCGTCGAGTTCGGCTTTCGAGGCGAGCGCAACCTTGGCCTGCACTTCGCCCGTCGCCGGATTGAAGACATCGGCAAAGCGGCCGGACGTTCCGGCGACCTGCTTGCCACCAATGTAATGACCAATTTCCTGCATGTGCTCCTCCTGCATGTTTCGCCCAGACCCTAGCCTTGCGGGAATGCCCTGAGAAGTGGCAGGTTGCCAAAAAGAGTTTGCAGAATTGCAGGATGGATACGATGGGGCCAAGTTGGGACGATCTGCGCGTGTACCTGGCGGTGGCCAACAACGGCAGCCTGTCAGGGGCAGGCGCAACGCTGAAACTCGATCCCGCGACCGTAGGGCGGCGCGTCGGGCGGCTGGAGGCCGCGCTAGGTGTGCCCTTGTTCCTGAAATCGCCGCAGGGCTATGCCCTGACCGAGGCAGGCGAGCGGCTGTTGCCGCGCGCCGAAGAGGCGGCGCAGGCCATGGCCTATGCCGAGGATGCGGTGCGCGGGCAGGGCGACCGGCTGTCCGGCACGGTGCGGATCGGCGCCCCCGACGGTTGCGCCAACTTCCTTCTGCCAAAGGTTCTCGCGCGCATCGTGTCAGACCACCCCGAACTGGAGGTCCAGCTTGTCGCGCTGCCGCGGGTCTTCAATCTGAACCGGCGCGAGGCCGACATGGCAATCGCGGTCAGCGTTCCGACGGCCGGCCGGCTGACGGTTCAGAAGATCGTCGACTATCGCCTGATCCTTGCCGCCTCGCGCGATTATCTCGCCGAGACGCCGGTAATCGGCTGTCTCGAGGATCTCAAGCAGCACCGCCTGATCGGCTATATCCCCGAGATGATCTTTGACAAGGAACTCGACTATCTCGGCAAGATCGGCGCCGACCGTCCGCGGCTCGCCTCGAATTCGGTCGCCGTGCAGTTCCACATGGCGCGCCAGGGGGCCGGGGTGGCGGTCGTCCACGATTTTGCCCTGGTCGGCGACGATGTGCTGGTTCCGGTCCTGCCCGAGGAATTTTCGCTCGACCGCAGTTTTTTCCTGATCCGCCATGCCGACGATGCAGGCGTGCGCCGTCTGACCCGATTTGCCGAACTTCTGCTCGTCGGCATCCGCCAAGCCATGGTTCGCGTTCGAGACTGTTGACAAGGGTACGCACCAGCGATGACGCTGCGTGAAGGGAACAACCTGCGGCAGGTATGGAGGAAATGCAGAAATGATTGTGAGAGACATTCTCAAGGGCAAAGCGGCCGAAGGGGTGATCACCGTCGCCCCGGGGCTGTCGGTGGAAGAAGCGGCAAGGATCCTTTCGGAAAAGCGGATCGGCTCGGTCGTGATCTCGAAGGACGGCAAGGATTGTGCCGGTATCCTGTCCGAACGTGACATCGTGCGCGAGCTTGGCCGGCGCGGGTCCGCCTGCATGGCCGACAAGGTCGACGACATGATGACCCGCAAGATCGAAACCTGCGACCTGAGCGAACAGGCCGAATCCGTACTGATCCGGATGACCGAGGGCCGGTTCCGCCACATGCCGGTGATCGAAGGCGGCGAAATGGTCGGCATCATCACCATCGGCGACGTGGTGAAGGCGCGGCTTCTCGAACTCGCGATGGAAAAGGACGCCCTGGAAGGGATGATCATGGGCCATTGAACCCGGGTCAGCAGCGCATTTCCGGCCGTGACATCGGATGCGGCCGGCCGATGCCTGCGGCAGATCGTGGCTGGGCCTGAAATCCGATATGGAGTGCTGCATCGCGGCATGCTAGATGTTCCTCCGGGAAAGAGGATATGGCACCTGCAGCGGCAATAGCAGGGCGAGGGTGTCGTATCCTTGTGGAGGAGAGCAGGGAGCGCAGTTGATGCGTATCGGACTTTATCCCGGAACCTTTGATCCGGTCACGCTGGGGCATCTGGATATCATCCGTCGCGCCACCGTACTGGTCGACCGACTGGTTCTGGGGGTTGCCATCAACCGCGACAAGGGCCCGCTGTTCAGCCTCGAGGAACGGGTCGCGATGATCGAGATCGAATGCCGCCGCGTGTCCGAAGAGACCGGCTGCGAGATCGTTGTGCATCCGTTCGAGAATCTGCTGATCAACTGCGCACACGATGTCGGGGCGCAGATGATTATCCGCGGTCTCCGCGCGGTGGCCGATTTCGAATATGAATTCCAGATGGTTGGCATGAACCGCAAGCTCGACGATTCCGTCGAGACCGTGTTCCTGATGGCCGAGGCGCAGCATCAGGCGATCGCCTCGCGGCTGGTCAAGGAAATCGCCCGGCTTGGCGGCAATGCCTCGAAATTCGTGACACCCCATGTCTATGCGGCCCTCTGCGACCGTTTCGGACAGCCCAAGAACAGCGTCAGTCACCGCCCCGAGGTGGTGATTGCAGAGCGTGGCGCAAGAGGCTAGGGCTCGACCCGTCGAACAAGGACGAGGCGGCGCGATGGCCGAAGCCTTCGGAAAACAGATCTCCAACCTGCTGAAAGGCAAGACCGGGCCGCAGATGCGGGCCGGCGGCTGGCTGTGGCGGCAATGGGCGCAGGCCCTGCCACCCTCGGACCGGCCACAGATGTTCTTCGCGGTCCCGCTGGTCTCGCGCCGGCGTGCCGGTGACTGGGGGATGGTCGAGGCGAACCTCGCGCGCACCCTTGCCTCGTTCCGCGCCCAGAGCCGTGGCGACTGGCAGGCCGTGGTCTGCGGCCAGGACCGGCCCGATGCGGGCCTTTTCGACGACAGGGTCAGCTTTCTGCCGTTCGACGGCTCGGACAAGTTCTATGACAAGGGCGACAAGCGCGTGGCACTGCTGCGCCATATCTCGCGGACCGTGGCGGCCGACGGCTATTACATGCAGTTCGACGCCGACGACATCCTGCACCCGCGCTTTGTCGAACACGTGCTGTCTGACGACAACGGCCGCGGCTATCTGATCGACACGGGCTATATGGCCGATCTGGCAGCGGGGCTGTTCGCGCGTCTGGCACCGAAATCCCCGGACGCCGCCAGCAATATCCCCTTCAACCGCTATTGCGGGTCGAGCAACGCGATCCGGGTCGATTTCCGTGCCGGCGCCCGTGGCTCGGCCAAGCTTCTGACCAAGCTGCGCGCCCATGGCCGGATCCCGGCGCAGATGGCGGCGCATGGCTTGGCGATGGATCCGGTGCCGTTTGCGGCCGCGATCTATCTGGTCAATCACGGCGAGAACATGGTCGAACGCCGCGGCAACCTTGGCGGCAAGCTCGACTACATGCAGCGCCATCTGGTGCCCGAGGCCGAGGTTGCCGCAATCCGCCGCGACTTTGGGCTCGACAGCCTGCCCGGGGTCTGAGCCGCAGGGTAAAAGCGGTGCCGCGCCCGGCTCCCCTTGGCGCCGGCGCCTCGGCCCCTTAGGGTCACAAGCGAAACCTGTCAGCGCACGAGGTCATGATGAGCGGTTTGCTCGCCCTTCTGGACGATGTGGCCGCACTGGCCAAGGTGGCCGCGGCCTCGATCGACGATGTGGCCGGGCAGGCGGCCCGGACCACCGTCAAGCTTGCCGGCGGGGTTGTCGACGACGCGGCAAAGGCCGGGGCCAAGGCCGCGGGGGCGCTGATCGACGATGCCGCGGTGACGCCGAAATACACCCACGGATTCCCGGCTGCGCGCGAGTTGCCCATCGTCGGGCGGATAGCGCTCGGGTCTATCCGCAACAAGCTTCTGGTGCTGCTGCCCGCGGCGCTGCTGCTTGGTGCCTTCGCGCCATGGCTGGTTACGCCGCTGCTGATGTTGGGCGGGTCCTATCTGTGTTTCGAGGGCGCCGAGAAGGTGCTGCACTCGCTCAGTCCCGGCCATCACAGCGGCGAGAATCTGGCTGAGACCGCCGATGGCCCCTCGCTCGAAGAAAGCCGCGTCGCCGGGGCGATCAAGACCGACTTCATCCTGTCGGCCGAGATCATGACCATCGCGCTTGCCGCGATCCCAGATTCGAGCCTGCTGGAAGAGGCGCTGACCCTCGCCATTGTCGGCATCGGCATCACCGCGTTGGTTTATGGCTCGGTCGCGCTGATCGTGAAGGCTGACGATGTCGGGCTGTTTCTGGCCCGGCGCGGCCATTTTGCGCCGACCCGGGCGTTCGGGCGCGGCGTCGTCCGCTTCATGCCGGTATTCATGCGTCTTCTGATGCTGGTCGGCACGGCGGCGATGCTGTGGGTCGGCGGCAGCATCGTGATCCACGGGGCAGAGGGTCTGGGCTTTGCCGCGCCTGCCCACTGGATCCACGAAACCGCCCAGACTGCGGCAAAGGCCGTTCCGCCGGAATTGGCCGGGGCTGTCGCCTGGTCGGTCTCTGCCTTTGCCAGCGGGGTGTTCGGGATCGTCTTGGGGGCGGTTCTGGTGCCCGTGGCAACCTATGTGCTGGTCCCGTTTGCGGGCCTGTTCCGCCCGGCGACCCGACACTGACCGTTTCGGCGGGCCGGTCGACCCGGCGAGGTCCGGCCGGGCGGGAGCCGCTGGCCCCCGCCCGGTCGCGTGTCGATCAGAGCAGCGCCTTGACCTTTTCGGCGGTGGCTTCCGGCGTGATCCCGAACAGCTCGTACAGCGCCTTGTCCGGCGCCGATGCGCCGAAGGTCTTCATGCCGACAAAGGCTGCCTTGGCGGATTTGCCGCCGTCGCCACACAGCCAGCGCTCCCAGCCCTGTTCGACACCGGCCTCGATGGCCACCCGTACCGGACCGGCGCCGCCAAGAACACGGCGGCGATAGCTGTCGTCCATGTCCGAAAACAGCTCCATGCAGGGCATCGAGACGACGCGGGTGCCGATCCCTTCGGCCTGCAGCAGGTCGCGGGCGGCAAGCGCGATCTGGATCTCGGATCCGGTCGCCATCAGCACAGCCTGACGCTTGCCCTCGGCTTCGGCCAGCACATAGCCGCCCTGGGCGCTCTGGTTGGCCGTCTTGTGCACCAACCGGACCGTGGGCAGGTTCTGCCGCGACAATGCCAGAACCGACGGTGCGTCGGTCAGCGTCAGCGCAAGTTCCCAGGCCTCGGCGGTCTCGACCGCATCGGCCGGGCGGAACACCCGCATGTTGGGCGTCGCGCGTAGCATTGCCAGATGTTCGACCGGCTGGTGCGTCGGCCCGTCCTCGCCCAGACCGATGCTGTCGTGGGTCATGACATAGACCACCGGCACCGCCATCAGCGCCGACAGACGCATCGCGGGGCGGGCATAGTCGGTGAAGCACATGAAGGTGCCGCCATAGGGGCGCACACCGCCGTGCAGCACCATGCCGTTCATCGCCGCGGCCATCCCATGCTCGCGGATGCCATAGCGGATATAGCGGCCCTTGCGGTTGGCGGGCCCGAAATCCTCCATGCCCGAGGATTTGGTGTTGTTCGACCCCGTCAGGTCCGCAGACCCGCCGAGCGTTTCGGGCATCAGCGGGTTGATGACCTCGAGCGCCATTTCGCTGGCCTTGCGGGTCGCGACCTTGGGGGCGTCCGCGACAAGCTTCTTGCGATAGCTGCGCAGCGCACTCGCCAGCCGCGCCGGAGCCTCGCCCGCAATCGCGCGTTCGATCCGCGCCTTCTTGGCGCCGGGCAGGGCGGCAAAATGGGCCTCCCATTCGGCGCGGGTTGCGCTGCCGCGGGCGCCGATTGCCTCCCATGCCTGCTTGATCTCGGCCGGAATCTCGAACGCACCATAGGGCCAGCCATAGGCGGCCTTGGTATCGGCGACGAGCTTGGGATCGCTCAGCGCGCCGTGGCCCTTCGAGGTGTCCTGCGCCGACGAGCCAAGCGCGATATGGGTCTTGCAGGCGATCATGGTCGGCCGGTTCGAGGCCTTGGCGGCGGTCAGGGCCGCGTCGATCGCGTCAGGATCGTGGCCGTCGCATTCCAGCACCTCCCAGCCCGACGCCTTGAAGCGCATCTTCTGGTCGGTGCGGTCGGCGATATCGACCTTGCCGTCGATGGTGATGCCGTTGTTGTCCCACAGCACGATCAGCCGGTTCAGCTCCTGGCGGCCGGCGAGTGCGATGGCTTCCTGGCTCACGCCCTCCATCAGGCAGCCGTCGCCGGCGATCACATAGGTATAGTGGTCGCAGACCGCCTTGCCCCAGGTCGCGCGCAGATGCGCCTCGGCGATGGCAAAGCCGACCGAATTGGCGATGCCCTGGCCCAGCGGGCCGGTCGTGGTTTCGACGCCGCGGGCGTGGCCATATTCCGGATGACCGGCCGTGATCGCGCCAAGCTGGCGAAAATTCTTGATCTGTTCCAGCGTCATGTCGGGCGAGCCGGTCAGGTGGAGCAGCGAATAAAGCAGCATCGAGCCATGGCCCGCCGACAGGATGAACCGGTCGCGGTCGGGCCATTCGGGGTTGGTGGCATCGAACTTCAGGTGCTTTTCGAACAGAACCGTGGCAACGTCGGCCATGCCCATCGGCATGCCGGAATGGCCCGAATTCGCCGCGGCGACGGCGTCGAGTGTCAGAGCTCGGATGGCACAGGCTTTCTGCCAATGATCGGGGTGAGCTTCTCTCAAGGCTGCAATATCCATTGCGTTTTCCTTTACTTTTTCGCCGCGCCGGGCCGGTTTGGCGGGGGTCGGGACCGAGGGCCGGTGTAACAGCGGCGGCGAAGGGGTCAAGCCGCCGTGACCGACTTGAAGTATGTTGGCTAAGTGCCTGAGCACAAGAGGCGAGCATTCCGGGCGCGTGTTGGGTAAACTTGTCCCTACGCAACGGCATGCCGATTCGCGGCGACAGGCGGGCCGGTGCCGAATGATAAATCAAAGACGATGGGGAAGGCAGCATGAACGAATTCGCCGATTTGGAGGCACGGCTGGCAATGGCCATGACGCGGATCGGCCGCGCCATGGACGGGCTTGTCGCGGCCCCCGCAGCGACAGCGCTTGACGAAGCACAGGCAGAGGCCGCGTCCGCGCGGGCCGAAGCAGAGGCCGAACGTGCGCGTGGCGCTGCCAGTGATGCAGAGCTTGCCCGCCTGCAGGAGACGCTCGAGGCGCAGGCACGGACCGAATCCGATCTGCGCCAGCGGATCGAGACGCTCGACGCAACCAAGGTACGGCTGCAAGAACGGCTTGTGGGCCTTGAGGCCGAGCTTGAAGCCGTGCTCGACGCCCGCAACGCCGATCGCGCCGAGCTTGACGAGCTGATCGCGGCACTGGAGCCGCTGGTAAAGGAGGGGATCGATGCCTGAGGTCAAGATCACGATCGGCGGCAAGGATTTCGCCGTTGCCTGCCAGGAAGGCGAAGAGCCGTTCCTGCAATCCGCCGCCGCCATGCTCGACCGCGAGGCCCAGACCGTCATGAGCCAGATCGGGCGGATGCCCGAGGTGCGGATGCTCTTGATGGCCGGGCTGATGCTGGCCGACCGCACGGCGGCTTATGAGGAACGGGCCGAGGCGGCCGAAGAAAAGCTTGCCCGGCAGGAACGGCTGATCGAGGAGATGAAGTCGATGCCGAGGCCCGAGCCCGAGCGGATCGAGGTTGTGCCCGCCGGACTGACCCGCAGTCTTGCAGACATGGTGGTCCGGGCCGAAGCGCTGGCCGACCTTGCCGAGGAGAAGATGCCTGGCTGAGGTGGCAGGGGTGAGTCGTCAGGCCCCGCGCCAGACGCTCCCGCCCCTTGTCAAAGCCTTACGGCACCTTCGCGCCTTGGGCGTGGCACGCGTTCCGCGTGCCGGCTGCCTGTCTGGCGGGGCGCGCAAATCCCGGGCCCGGATGCTGTTTCGGACAGGGATCGTTTTGCCGAGAGGCGCTTGAGGCGCAGACTTGCGCCTCAAGCGCCATTTCGATTGTGGGGCGTCCCCAAAGCCTGAACGACGCTCGGCGCCGTCTCCGGCGGTGGCCGCTGCAGTGGCCATCCCTGACCCTTCGCGGACCTGCCGGATCGGGTGTGAAAAACTCAGGCGTTGGCGGCGCGGATCTTTTCAGCGGCGTCCTTGTTGTAGGTCACGCCGTTGTCTTCGAACAGCTTGTCGAGTTCGCCCGACATGGTCATCTCGGTGATGATGTCGCAGCCGCCGACGAATTCGCCCTTGACGTAGAGCTGCGGGATCGTCGGCCAGTCGGAGAATTCCTTCACGCCCTGGCGGACGTCGTCGTCGGCCAGAACGTTCACGTCGAGAAACTCGACGCCCATGTAGTTCAGCACCCCGGCGACTCGCTGCGAAAACCCGCATTGCGGCGCCATCTTGGTGCCCTTCATGAAAAGAACGACATCGTTGTCGGTGACGGTCTGCTTGATCTGGTCCTGTGCGCTCATGGTCGCGTCCTTTGAGAGGGTTCGGTTAACGGCCCCGGAGGGCTGGTCAGTCGGGGGCCTTCGTGGTCAGGGCCAGGGCATGAAGCTCGCCGTCGGCGCCATCCATCTTGCCCTTGAGTGCGGCATAGACGGCGCGCTGCTGCTGGACTCGGTTCATGCCACGGAAGCTTTCGTCCTGCACTTCGGCAGCGAAGTGGTTTCCGTCGCCGGCCATGTCTGTGACGGTGATACTGGCCTGTGGGAAGGCTTCGCGAAGAAGATTTTCGATTTCGTGGGCCTGCATGGCCATGGAGGGCGTCCCTGCTGGTTCTTTTCCCCTCTGAAGGTAAGGCCGCCGGGGCGGGGCCGCAAGAGTGCTGGTAATCACATTGGCATGGCCTGGAAGTATCTGTTTTTGAAGGACTATACTTGGGCGGGTGCGGGTTCGGTGCGGCGGCGCCCCGAGGCTGTGCCGAAGAAGTGCGACAGGAAATGCGGCAGGCGTCCGCGAAATCGGCCCCGAAGCGCTGCCGCGTGCCGGGGCGGTCGGACGCAGCACAGTCCCTGCCGAAACGGTATGCCGTCGGCTACAACCAAAGCGCGTCGGCTGGTCGCGGGCCTGCGACGGCGGTTTCCCTTTATCTCTCGTCCAGAAGAGCGCAATAAGCACCCCGCCAGAAGGGAGCATCTTCTCGCGGGCCAGTGACCCCAGCGCCGTAACGGCAGCTTCGGAACGCCCAAGAGGACGGCCTCCACGCGGGGAATGGCCCCGCCACTCTCCGGAAAACGCCGTATCCAGCTGGATGCGGCCCTAGCAAAGCGGTTTTATCATGGCGATCTCGAAGGCTCTCGCGGACGAGTTGGAGAAGCGGCGCGCTGTCGCACTGGAAGGCGGCGGCAAAAGCAAGGTCGAGGCCCGGCATGCCAAGGGGCGCTTGACGGCCCGTGAACGGCTCGACGCGCTGTTCTCGCAGGGCACGTTTCAGGAATTCGGTCTGCATGCCCAACACAAGACCCGCCACTTCGGGATGGAAAAGAAATCCATCCCCACCGACGCAGTCATCACCGGTACCGGATTTGTCGACGGCCGCCCGGTCGCGGCATTCAGCCAGGACTTTGACGTGGCGGGCGGCTCGCTGGGCGAGATCCACTCGAAGAAAATCTGCCACACGCTCGATCATGCGGTGAAGGCGGGCATTCCTGTCATCGGCTTCAACGATTCGGGCGGGGCGCGCATTCAGGAAGGCGTCGGCGCGCTGTCGGCCTATGGCCAGGTGTTCTATCGCAACGTCCAGCTTTCGGGTGTGGTGCCGCAGATCTCGGTGATCGCGGGGCCCTGCGCCGGCGGCGCGGCCTACAGCCCGGCGCTGACCGACTTCCTGATCATGACCCGCGAACATGCACAGATGTTCATCTGCGGGCCCGAAGTGATCCGCGCCGTCACCGGGCAGGTCACCACGATGGAAGAGATCGGCTCGGCTCAGGCCCATGCCTCGGTCTCGGGCAACATCCACTTCATCGCCGAGAACGACGCCCATGCCGTCGCCATCGTGCATCGGCTGCTGTCGTTCCTGCCGTCGAACAACATGATGGACCCGCCGCACCGGATCGAACCCGACCTGTCGATTGCCGACGATCCGGTCATCGACGATCTGGTGCCGGAAGATTCGAAGACCCCGTTCGATTGCCGCAGGGTGATCGAGCGTCTGGCCGACGACGGGGATTTCCTGGAGGTGATGGAATCCTTCGCCGCCAACATCGTCATCGGCTTTGGCCGGATCGGCGGCATGGTGGTGGGCTTCGTGTCGAACCAGCCGACGGTGAAGGCCGGCACGCTCGACATCGATGCCTCCGACAAGGCGGCGCGCTTCGTGCGGTTCTGCAACGTGTTCAACATCCCGCTTGTCACCCTTGTCGATGTCCCGGGCTTCCTGCCCGGCGTCAACGAGGAGCGCCGTGGCATCATCCGGCACGGCGCCAAGATGCTGTTTGCCTATGCCTCGGCCACCGTGCCGAAGATCACGGTGATCATGCGCAAGGCCTATGGCGGAGCCTATCTGGCGATGTGCAGCCAGGACATGGGCGCCGACAGGGTGCTGGCATGGCCATCTGCCGAGATCGCCGTGATGGGGGCGGACGGGGCGGTCAACATCCTTTACCGTAAGGAACTGGCCGAGACCGAGGACAAGCAAGCCAAGGCAAAGGAACTGGCAGACGACTATCGCGCCGAATTTGCATCGCCCTATCTTTCGGCGGGAATGCTGTTCGTGGCGGACGTCATCCAGCCGCGCGAGACGCGCAGTGCGATCGCTCTGACGCTCCGCGGCCTGATGTCCAAGCGCGAGACCCGGCCGCCCAAGAAACACGGCAACATCCCGCTGTAAGAGAAGGTTCTTCTCCATGCTCGACAATCTGGAACTGATCGGCACGGGCTTTGCGGTTGTGATGCTGGTTTTGGCCTCGATCTGGGGGGCCTGCGCACTGGTGGGCAGCGTCTTCATCCGCATCGCCGACAGGGCCGCGGCCGCTGCCGCAGCGGCAGCAGCCCAACCTGTGGCCTCACCTGCGGCGGCGAGTACCGCCGCCGCAGGGGTGCCGGCCCATCATCTGGCCGCCATCGCCGCAGCCGTTGCCCATACACTTGGTGCAGGCTACCGCGTGACCCGCGTTGCCGCACCCGGCCACAAGGTCAGTGAGTGGCCGCTGGAAGGCCGAATTCAGACCTTTACGGGCCACCGTATCCGAACCGACTGGGGTCCGACCCGGCCCACGCTGGGTGGTGAGACCCCCAATATTCTGAGAGGAAAAAATCAATGAAACGTTTGCGGATCACCGTAGAAGGCATCGCCTACGACGTGACGGTGGAAGATCTCGACGCGACCTCTGCCCCCGCCGCCGCCGCGCCCGTCGCGGCAAGCCCCGCCCCCGCAGCCCGTCCCGCTGCAGCGGTTGCTGCGGCAGCCCCGGCTGCGGCGCCTGCCGCCGCTGCCGGTCCGGGCGGTGTTCCGAGCCCTCTGGCCGGCACCGTGATCAGCGTCGCGGTCGCTGTTGGCCAGAAGGTCAGCATCGGCGACGAGCTGCTGGTTCTGGAGGCCATGAAGATGAACACCTCGATCGGTGCGCCCCAGGACGGCACCGTCGCCGCCATCAACGTGACCCCCGGCACGACAGTGACCGAGGGACAGGTCCTTATCACCCTTTCCTGACAAGGGGGCCCTTCCATGGAAGGCACCATCACGGAACCCTCCAAGCTCCTGCAGCTCTGGAATCTGACCGCCATCAACGATGTAACACTGCAGATGATGGTGATGTGGGTGGTTATCGCCCTGCTGCTGTATCTTGGGGTCTTTAAGAAGTTCGAACCGCTGCTGCTGATCCCGATCGCGTTCGGTGCGCTGCTTGCGAACCTTCCGACCGAAGGTCTGGTCAACCCGCCAATGGGCGAGGAGAGCGGCGGGCTTTACTACTATATCTCCATGGGCGTGAAGCTTGAGATCTTTCCGCCCCTGATCTTCCTCGGAGTGGGAGCGCTGACCGACTTCGGTCCGCTGATCGCCAACCCGCGCACGCTGCTGCTTGGCGCCGCGGCCCAGTTCGGGGTCTTCGCGACGTTCCTCGGCGCGAACCTGCTCGGCTTCTCGCCGATGGAAGCGGGGGCAATCGGCATCATCGGCGGCGCCGACGGTCCGACCTCGATCTTCCTTGCGAACAAGCTCGCGCCGCATCTGCTCGCCCCCATCGCCGTGGCGGCCTACAGCTACATGGCGCTGGTTCCGATGCTGCAACCGCCGATCATGCGCGCCCTGACGACCGAAAAAGAGCGCAAGATCCGCATGAAATCGCTGCGGCAGGTATCGCGGCTTGAAAAGCTGATCTTCTGCGGCATGGTCACGATCGTTGTGATCCTGCTGGTCCCGGCAGCCTCGGCGTTGATCGGCATGCTGATGCTGGGCAACTTCCTGCGCGAAAGCCTTGTCACCGAGCGCCTGACCAAGGCGGCCCAGAACGAGGTCGTCAACGTGGTGACGATCTTCCTTGGCACCTCGGTCGGCATCACGATGACCGGCGAGCGGTTCCTGAATGCGCAGACGATCGAGATCCTTGGACTTGGCGTCGTTGCCTTTGGCGTCGCCACGGCAGCCGGGGTCTTGATGGCAAAGGTCATGAACGTGTTCAGCAAGAACAAGATCAACCCGTTGATCGGTTCGGCCGGGGTCTCGGCCGTGCCCATGGCAGCACGGGTCAGCCAGGTCGAAGGCCAGCGCGCAGACCCGGGCAACTTTCTGCTGATGCACGCCATGGGTCCGAACGTGGCAGGCGTGATCGGCACCGCGGTCGTCGCCGGGTATTTCATCGCCTGGTACGCCAACTAGATCTGAACGTTGCACAAAATGAAACGCGGGGGGCTGCAAGGCCCCCCGCGTTTTGCGTTCTGCGGGTCGGTCGCGGCGACCCGGAACCGACCGCCCCGATCAGGCCCCTGTCGCAGGCGTTATCCCACCCATGCACAGGTATTTCAGCTCCATGAACTCGTCGAGCCCGTGGCGAGATCCCTCGCGGCCGAGGCCGGACAGCTTCACGCCGCCGAAGGGCACCTCGGCGGTCGAGATGAGCCCTGTGTTGATGCCGACCATGCCATAGTCGAGCGCCTCGCCGACGCGCCAGACCCGCGCCAGATCGCGGGAATAGAAATAGGCGGCGAGGCCGAATTCGGTGTCGTTGGCGGCTTTTACCGCCTCGGCCTCGGTCTCGAACCGGAACAGCGGCGCGACGGGGCCAAAGGTCTCTTCACTGGCCACAGCCATGTCCGCGGTAACCCCGGTCAGGATCGTCGGTTCAAAGAAGGTGCCGCCAAGCGCATGACGATGCCCGCCCATGGCCACCTGCGCCCCCTTGGCCTTGGCGTCGGCGATATGCTCTTCGACCTTCGCCACGGCCTTGTCGTCGATCAGCGGGCCGAAGGTGACGCCTTCGTCGAACCCATTGCCGGTGCGCAACTCGGCCAGCCGTGCCGACAGGCGTTCGGCAAAGGCGTCATAGACCCCGGACTGGATATAGATCCGGTTGGCGCAGACGCAGGTCTGGCCATTGTTGCGGAACTTCGCGATCAGCGCGCCGTCGACGGCGGCATCGAGGTCGGCATCGTCAAAGACGATGAAGGGCGCATTGCCGCCCAGCTCCAGCCCCAGTTTCTTGATCGTCGGCGCGCATTGGGCATAGAGCATCGCGCCCACCTCGGTCGAGCCGGTGAAGGTCAGCTTGCGTACCAGCGGATTGGCCGTCATCTCGCCGCCGATGTCGCCGGCCGAACCGGTCAGGACCGAAAACAGCCCGGCGGGAATGCCGGCGCGTTCGGCCAGAACCGCAAGTGCCAGCGCCGAAAGCGGGGTCTGCGAGGCGGGTTTCAGAACCATCGCGCAGCCCGCGGCCAGCGCCGGACCGGCCTTGCGGGTGATCATGGCATTGGGGAAGTTCCAGGGCGTGATCGCGGCGACGACCCCGATCGGCTGCGAAATCACCACCAGCCGCTTGTCGGCCATGTGGCCCGGGATGGTCTCGCCATAGGCGCGGCGGGCTTCCTCGGCGAACCATTCGATGAAGCTGGCGCCATAGGCGATCTCGCCCTTCGCCTCGGGCAGCGGCTTGCCCTGTTCGGCGGTCAGGATGCGGCCGAGGTCATCCTGGTTCTCCATCATCAACTCGAACCAGCGGCGCAGGATCGCCGAGCGTTCCTTGGCCGTGCGGGCAGCCCAGGGGTGGCGTGCGACCTCGGCGGCGGCGATCGCCTCGCGGGTCTCGGTGGCGCCAAGCCTTGGCACATGGGCCAACACCTTGCCGGTCGCGGGATCGGTGACCGCGATTCCGGTGCCCGGGTCGGCTTCGATCCAGCGCCCGGCGACATAGGCCGCATGGCGCAGCAGGCTTGGATCCTTCAGGGGCAGGTCGGTCATTGCGGCAATCCTCTCTGGTCAGGTGCTTTGGCCGCCCGGCATCGGCGCGGACGGCTTCCTCGGCCACAGATGGCACCGGACGCGGCGGGGTTCAACGCATCTCGCCGCACGGAAACGCCCCGGCTTCAACGAAGCTGGCCTTGCAACTGCAACAGGCCGGGATCGTTCGGGTTTGCCGCCAGTCCCTCGGCCAGGGCGGCGCGCGCCGCCGGGGCGCCGCCCGCGATCATCTGGAGCCGCACGACCATCGACCAGGCCTGCGTCAACTGGGGGTCGAGCCGCACCGCCTCGTGAAAGGCCGTCAGCGCGCCCTGCAGGTCGCGGTCGGTCAGCGCGATGCCGCCAAGCACCATCTGGGCCTCGGGAAAGTCGAGTTGACTCGACAGCGAGGTCTGCCATTCGGCCATCGCCGCCGCCAGTGCCGCGGTCTCGTCCGCCGGAACGTCGGCGGGCGGGACGGTCAGCATCTCGCGCGCCGCGGCAATCCTTACGCTGCGCATCGGATCGACCAGCAGCGGGGCCAGCCGCGGCGCGCGATCCTTGGGCGGGGCAGCGCGCTGCACCCCGGCGGCATTCGCCCGCACCAGCGGATCCGGGTCGCGCAGCAAGGGTGCCATCCGTGCCGCAGTTTCGGCCGTCGCCGAGGCCGCCAGCATCTCGAGCGCGGTGGCGCGCACGATGCCGGGCTGTGCCGCGGTCGTGGCGATCTCGGCCAGGCCCGCATCGGCGCGCGGGTCGCCCTGTTCGGCGGCGTGGAAGGTGGTGGCAAAGCTTGCGCCGCGGTGGATCGGGTCGGGGAACCGCTTTTCGATCTCGGCCGCCGCCCAATAGGGGCCTTCGGTGGCATGGCAATCGGTGCAGGCGTTCGGCGCCCCGGTCGCGATCGTCAGGTCGGGCCGCGGGATCCGGAACGAATGGTCGCGCCGCCCGTCGATGCCCATATAGGTGCGCTTGATCATGTGGCAGGAAACGCATTGCGCGCCCTCGCTGCCCTGCTCGTGAAAGTGATGCTCGGGCGTGTCGTAATCGGCCAGCCGGAGCGATGGGAACCGGGGGTTGCCGGCGGGCGAGTGGCAAGCGAGGCAGATGCCGTTGCCCTCGGCATAGCGCTGGCCGCTGTGCACGTCGTGGCAATCCGAACAGCGCACCCCGTTCGCGTTCATCTTTGACTGAAGGAACGAGCCGTAAACGTATACTTCGTCGCGAATTTGTCCGTCCGGCCAGTAGAGCGGGTTGCGCAAGGTCGAGAGCCGGTAGGCGTCGTGATAGGGGGTGCCGGGCAGCGGCGAGCCCTCCTCGAGGATGCCGCGGCGGGAATGGCAGCCGGCACATTGCTGGATCTGGGTCTCGGCAGTCCCGCTGGCGTAATCTATGGTCAGCCCGGTCGGAGACAGCACCGCCCAGTCCCAGCCTTCGGGCCGGACCACGTCGCCTGCACCTGTGCCGCCGGCCTCTGCCCAGGCCAGATGCGCGGCACCGGGACCGTGACACGCCTCGCAGCCGACGCCGATCTCGGACTGGGTGCTGTGATAGGCGCGAGTCGCAGGATCGTAGTTGCGCTTGAAATCCGTCGAATGGCATTCGGCGCAGCGGTTGTTCCAGGTCTTGTAGGGGCCGGTCCAGTGAAAGGCGTCCGAGGCCGGCAAATGCTGGTCGGGATACATGTGATACCAGCGATCGAGCTTGGTATCCCAGGGGATGTCGAAGCTCTGGTATCTGCCGGGTTCGGTCTCGACGAAATACTGCTGCAGCGGGGTGATGCCGATCACGCCCGCCACGGGCCATTTCGTGATCTTCCCGTCGGGTCCGTCGCTTTCGATGTAGGATGTGTCGCCCTCGCGCGTGAACCGCGTGGTCACACCGCGATGGCTGAAGGTTACATCGTTGAAATCGCCAAGGATATTGTCGGGTGTCGGCTCGGTCCAGGCAAGGTCGTGGTGCGATCCGGTCCAGGCCTCGGCCTCGGCGGTGTGGCAGGCAACGCAGGCGTCTGTCCCGACATAGGCCGGAACAGGTACGTCGGCCGCCGCGGCCGATCCGACAGCCGCGAACACCCAGAGGGCAATGAGGGTGCAACTTGGGCGATTCATGGCTTTGTCCGGATTGCTGGAATTGACCGACCATAGCGTCCGGGTGGCCCGGGTCACACCGGATTTTCTTCGGCCGGATATTCTGTGACTAGCGGTTGCATCGGGCGATCAGCCCGGCTCGGTCGTTGACGCGGATCTTGCCATATCCGACCTCGATGCAGCCCGTTGCCACCAGGTTCCGCAACGCCCGCTGCAGCGTCGGCAGCGAGACGGCGATCAGATCGGCGAGGGCTTCCTGATTGAGGGGGATCCAGTCGCCGTCAGAGCCGGCAATTTCGTCGTAATGCAGCAGCCGCATTGCAAGGCGGCGTTCCGACCCGCGGATCGTCAGATTGACCAGAAGCCGAACCGCGGTAACCCAGTTTCGACGCGACAGCGCATAGAGGTCGTCATGGAGCGTCGGATTCGACTCGACGACCCGGACAAGGTCGTCGCGCGTCAAGTGCAGCGCCACGGTCGGCTGGGTGGTCACCAGAGAGATCAGCCGCGGGCCACCGGAGAGGCTGGTCATTTCGCCGATCCAGTAGCCGGGTTCGGTGCGATGAAGCCAGACAGCCTCGCCGCCGCCGTCCGGCGCCAGAATCCGCAGGCCCCCGGTCACGAAGCCGTAAAGCCCGTCGGGTTCATCGCCGATCCGGAAAACCGCCTCGTGCGACGGATATCGCCGCAATTGCATGTCATGAAGCAGAAGTTTCTGTACCGCAGGCGCACATTCCGCCAGCCATCCGGTGCGACTGAGAAAGTCGCGCGCCTCGGCCAGATGCAACTCGCCCGGAGAGGTATCGGGGGACTCGGAACCAATCGGCGTGTCATTCATCCAATCCACCTCACCGTAATCCGCACGGACAAATCTGCGACGGGTTAAATCCAGCCAGATCGATGATAGCGCACTATCACGAACCTTAAAGCCGCAAGAACCGCCGCCGGCCGATTTTCCAGCGATCTGCAATTAGACATAGCCGAATGGAAGGACTTTCGAAAGCGGGTAGTCCGTTGCTTTGGAAGCAAAAACTGCCTATGCGCGAGTTTCCGTTGCGGCAAGAATCCATTTATGCACACATATAACGCAATTTTTCGGGAAGACCGTGTTCGGCAAACCGGCGGGCCTGAGGATGGCGTGGCTTTTGCGGAGGGTTTGGCTTTCCGGGATCGCGCGGGATGTTGGGCGATTGACGGGGGCGATCCTGCACCGGGGCTGTGACAGAGCCATTCCGATCGGCCGGGGAATTCGTCCCATGGTGCCATGGGGGCCGCAAGTCTAGGATCTCGGTAATGCAACAATTGAGGTGTTTGATGGACACGACCCATATCCCCGAGATCCGTGAGGGGGAAGAAACCCTCGATTTCGCACCGGCTCAGGACGCCAGCGTCACCTTCATCGGCCGGATCCGTTCGCCCTGGGGGCCGGGAAACTGCCCCAGAAACATTGCAGGCGCCCGCGAGGACGGGCGCGGCGCCACAATCGAACTGGCGCCGGGCTATGTACGCGGGCTTGGCGGTCTTGCGGTGGGGCAGGGGTTGCTGGTGCTCTACTGGATGAATCACGCCCGGCGCGACCTGATCGTGCAGGCCCCGGGCCATGTCAGCGCGCCGCGCGGCACCTTCGCCCTGCGCTCGCCCAACCGGCCCAATCCGATCACCTTGTCGGCGGTGACAATCACCGCGATCGATGCCGCAGCCGGCCGGGTTGAAATCGACGCCATCGATTGCTTCGATGGCACGCCGGTGGTCGACTTGAAGCCCTGGTTGCCCGGCATCGACATCCCCGCCGGCGCCGCAATACCCTGACGTAACGGGGGCATCCGGCCAAGGCGACGTGGCGGAAATGACTCAGTTATCCACAATCTCTGCAACGATTCGCCGGGTCGCTTCGTCTGCGAATCGGCCTCGGGTAATCTGGCTTAACAAAAGGTTTCCGCGCGAAAGCGGACGAGAGAGGCAGCGATGACCGAGCAGTTCAAATCCGTTCCGGCGCGGCCGGGGCGCGGGGGTCATCCCCGAACGATGATCCTGACCTTTGCCGCCGGGCGGCAGATCCGCACCACGCGAGGAGAAATCCGCGCCGACGAGTTGCAGCCCGGCGACCGGCTGCTGTCGGGTCAAAGCGGCGGCATGACCGTTTTTTCGGCCACGGAATGCGACGATTTCGGTCCCGCGGGGCATCGCGCCGTGGTCCGGGTGATCGTGGGCCAGCCCGTCGGATCGAGCGTGCCGGAAAAGGCGGTTCCGGTGGCGGGCCGGGTGTCGCCCCACGACGGACGTCTGCACCTGTCGGCGCCGGCGTCCGGCATTCGCCCGCACTGACGTGTGCCCGGGGGCGGCCGGTGGCATGCGAGACTGTCGCCAACCGGAAACCAGTCACTCGGCCCAGTCGGGCTTTCGCTTTTCCAGAAACGCCGCGATGCCCTCGTCCGTGTCGCGCCACAGCATGTTCTCGGTCATCACCGTCGCGGCATGGGCATAGGCATCGTCGAGGTCCATGTCGATCTGGTCGTAAAACGCCCGCTTGCCGATCTTGACCGCGGCGCCAAGCTTGCCCGCAACGACATCTGCAAGCGCCCGGGTCCGGTCGGTCAGGTCCTCGGCGGGGACGACGTGGTTCACGAGCCCGATCTGTTCGGCGCGCGCCGCGTCGATAAAGCCGCCGGTGGTCAGCATTTCGAAGGCATGTTTGCGCGGCACATTGCGGGACAGCGCCACCATGGGGGTGGAGCAGAACAGCCCGATATTGACGCCGTTGACGCCAAATCGCGTGCCCTCTGCCGCCACCGCCATGTCGCAGGACGCCACAAGCTGGCAGCCCGCGGCCGTGGCGATCCCGTGAACCTCGGCGATGACAGGCTGGGGCAGGCGGGTCAGCCCCGACATTACCGCCGCACACCGGGCGAAGAGATCGGCGAAATAGTCTGCCCCCCGATCCTCGGCCTGACGGCCGGCCTGCATCTCGCGCAGGTCATGGCCGGCGCAGAACGCCTTGCCCGCCCCGCGCAGAATCACCACCCGGATATCGCGATCCGCTGAAAGTGCCACGATCTGACGGGTCATCGCGGCAAGCATGTCGTCGGACAGCGCGTTCAGCGCCGCGGGCCGGTTCAGTGTCAGTTCCGCAACGTAATTACGATCCTGACGCAAAAGAATGTCGTCTTCCATGGCCTCCCCCTTCGATGCTGCGGCAGCTTATCGAAATCGGACGGAAAGGAAATATGCATGACCCTGGCGATGGATGGCACGGCCCTGGCACAGTTCATGGAGCGGGAATTTCCCCAGCTTGCGGCCGATTTCGTCATCGAACGGCTGGCGGAACAGGGGCTGTTGCTGCGGCTGAGGGTCGAAGATCGCCACCTCAGGCCCGGCGGCACGGTTTCGGGGCCGTCGATGTTTGCGCTGGCCGATTGCGCCTTTTACCTGACGATCCTGGCCCGGGTCGGGCCCGAGGCGCTGGCCGTGACGACGAGTTGCGCCATCGACTTTCTGCGCAGACCCGAGGCAGGGCGGGATCTGTTGTGCGAGACGCGGCTGCTGAAGCTCGGGCGCGCTCTGGTCGTGGGTGACGCGCTGATCTTTTCCGAAGGCGACGAGGCCGCGCCGGTCGCCCGCGCCAGCCTGACCTATTCGCGACCGCCACGGCGCGAGGCCGCGGCGGGATAGGCGAGCGGTGCCGCCATCAGGGAGCCGGCGGGGTGCCTGCTAGATGCGCCAGAACGGCAGCGAGGATTCCGTGCGTGCCATTTCGGGACTGATCCCGACATCGCGCAACTGGTGCGGCGTCAGATGCGACAACGCAATTCGCGAGCGGCGGCGCTGGTCCCATGTGGCAAGAATCACCGCAAGTCGCAGGGCCAGCGCGGCCGCGGGCGGCAACGGTTTCAGGCCAAGCAGGTGCTCGATCTGGCGGGCAGGGGAGGTGCGAAGCTGCTCCATGGGGTGTTCCAACATTGTATTGACACAAGCGCGCATTGTGCGCAATAAATTGATACATTCCAAAATGTGCCCGGTCTAGGAAAGTATTGTGCTCGATACAAAGTGGATGGAAGACCTGCAGCTTGAAGGCGGGACAAAATACAAGGTCCTGGCCGACCGGCTTGAGGCGGCAATCGAAGATGGCACGCTGACGGTGGGCGACCGGCTTCCGCCGGTGCGGGAACTTGCCTGGCAGATCGGTATCACGCCCGGCACCGTGGCGCGCGCCTATGCGCTGCTGACCGATGCCGGACGGCTCGAAGCGGTGGTTGGCCGCGGCACCTTTGTCGCCGCCAGGCGCAGGCCCGTGGTCGACGATGTCTGGCAGCGTCCGGTGCCGCCCGAGGAAACCGGCAGCGTCAACCTCTACAGTCCGCGGTTGCCCGACATGGGGCAGGTGGCCGCCATCCGCCGGGCGTTCGAGGCGGTCGCCCGGGGCCCCGAGTGCGATCTGACCGAATACCCCACCCGCGACGGGTTTCGCCCGGCGCGCGAGGCGGTCGTTACCTGGCTGTCCGATGTCATGCTGGGGCGGGTCGACGAACAGGACGTGGTGCTGGCGCATGGCGGCCAGAACGCCATTTCGCTGGTGCTGCAGGCGGCCGTGCGGGCGCCGCGCCCGGTGATCCTGGTCGAAGATCTCAGCTATGCCGGGTTCCGCCGTGCGGCCGAGATGCTGCGGATCGAGGTGGCGGGCGTTCCCTCGGACGCTGACGGCATCATCCCGGAGGAACTGGAGCGGATCGCCCGGCGCACGGGGGCAAGCCTTTTGTGCACCTCGCCCGAGGTCCACAACCCCACCGGCTGCCACACGCCGATGCCGCGGCGCCAGGCGCTGGCGGCCATTTGCAAGGACGCAGGCGTGCAGATCCTCGAGGACGACTGCTATCGCATCGGGCCCGCCCGGGCGCCCAGCTATCGCGCGCTCTGGCCGGAGGGGGGCTGGTATGTCTCGTCGATTTCCAAGACCATAACGCCTGCCCTGCGCATCGGTTTCGCGATTGCCGCCGAGGGCCACACCGGCGCGTTGCGCCGCGCCGCCGAATACGGATTTTTCGGGCTTGCCCGGCCGTTGGCCGAGGTTGCCCGCATCGTGATGAGCGATCCCGAGACCAAGGCCACGGTGGTGCGGGTCAGCGCCCGGTTGCAGGAATACATCCAGGCTGCGGTCAACATCCTCGGGCGCTATGACCTGCGCTGGAATGCCGATGTTCCGTTCCTGTGGCTCGCGCTGCCGCTGGGCTGGCGGGCGTCCGATTTCACCCTGGCGGCAGAGCGGGTCGGGGTCCAGTTGCGTTCGGCCGAGGAATTCGCGCTGCGCGAGGGCCGCGCACCCCATGCCGTGCGGATCGCCGTGAACGGCCGCATCCCGCTTGCCCGGTTCGAGGAGGCGATGGGCCGGCTGCGCGACCTGCTGGACGATCCGCCCTGCCGAATGTCCGTCTGATTTTTGGGGTATCATTATACCCAAATTGCAAGGCATTGAAATTACAATGCTAAATGCCGCTTAACCGGCTTGACTGCGCGCCGCAAATCCTTAGAAACACGCCATCAAACATGCCGGGTGCGCCCGTCGCCCCGAATTTGTCATTACAAGAGCAACAAACATGAAGACCTACACCGCTACTCCGGCGGAGATCGACAAGAAATGGATCCTGATCGACGCCGACGGCATCGTTCTGGGCCGTTTGGCCTCGATCATCGCATCTCGCCTGCGCGGCAAGCACAAGGCGACTTTCACCCCGCATATGGACATGGGCGACAATGTCATCGTGATCAACGCCGACAAGGTACAGATCACCGGCAACAAGCGCACCGAGAAGAACTACTGGCACACTGGCTATCCGGGCGGCATCAAGTTCCGCACCACCGGACAGATCCTCGATGGCAAGTATCCCGAGCGGGTGCTCACCCAGGCAGTCAAGCGCATGCTTCCCGGCAACCGGTTGAGCCGCCAGCAGATGACCAATCTGCGCGTCTACGCCGGGACCGCACATCCGCACGAGGCACAGCAGCCTGAAGTGCTCGATGTGAAGTCCATGAACAAGAAGAACACCCGGATCTGAGGACATGGTCGAAGAAATCAAAACGCTCTCCGAGCTGAACACGGTCGCCGATGCAAGCGTCGTCGCCGTGATCGAACTCGAGGCCCCGCGGGAACCTCAGCGCGACGAACTTGGTCGCTCCTATGCCACCGGCAAGCGCAAGGACGCGGTTGCCCGGGTCTGGATCCGCCCCGGTTCGGGCAAGGTGGTCGTGAACGGCAAGGAAATGGCCGTCTACTTCGCCCGCCCCGTGCAGCAGCTCATCCTGCGTCAGCCGTTCCAGGTTGCCGGTGTCGAAGACCAGTTCGACGTCATCGCCACCGTCAAGGGTGGTGGACTTTCGGGTCAGGCCGGTGCGGTCAAGCACGGCATCTCGAAGGCGCTGCAGCTTTACGATCCCAGCCTGCGTGCACCGCTGAAGGCCGCGGGCTTCCTGACCCGCGACTCCCGCGTCGTGGAACGCAAGAAGTTTGGCCGCCGCAAGGCACGCCGCAGCTTCCAGTTCTCGAAGCGCTGATCGCTTCGGCTTCGGCCGGGCCTTCCAGTTCAGGATCAAAGACCGAAAGGGACCGCTTTTGCGGTCCCTTTCCTTTTGGGCCAACGCCCTAGACCTCTGGGCACGACGGGCACGGCGCGCCGGAGACCGGCGACCGCTGCCGCCGCAGAGGACTCCGTCGCCTCGCGAGACCGTTATTAACTACCATTAAGAATTTTGTTGTAGGCGCACAAAGTCCATGCTATTGCAACGAACTGTAGAACAAGTTCCTCATTTTAGTGAGATATCATGTACAAAGTACCCTTCGTTGCTCTTGCCATCGGACTTGCATTGAGTGTTCCCGCTTCCGCCCTTTCGACTCTGGTGGAAAGTAACGTGAGCGGAAACGATTGCTCCGGCGTTTTGGGGAAATTCCCGACGTGCAGCTATGATGGCGCCGATGCGCTGATCAAGCTGGAACCAGGAGACGACAAAAAAGGAACGGAGTTCAATTCCTCTTTCGGTACGCTCGACGGCTCGGAATTCGAGATCGAGGAGACCGGCAAGGGGACCGGGTCGTTTCGCTATACCCCCGGCGAAGGCGACCCGATCTTGAGCTATATTGCGGTCAAGGGTGGCAAGGGCTTCAACCTCTTTTCAATCACGGGGTTCGATGGCGTTGCCTATTCGGGCGAGTGGTTCACCCCGGTCAAGAATGTGGGTCAAACGTCGAACAAGCATTACGAGCTGTCGCACATGACCTTCTTCGGCGCGTCTGTTCCGGTGGCGCCTGTGCCGCTTCCGGCAGGCATCGTGCTGATGGCCTCGGCCCTCGGTGCCCTCGGGATCGCCCGCGGCCGCCGCAAGGCCGCCTGAACGCTGGCAGCGGCCCCCGGCCGACGGCCTACGTTGCATCTGCCAAGGGCCGCGACGCCGGGACAGACCCGCTGCCAGGACGGTGCCAGAGAGATCTGGCACCGTTTTTTCGTGGGCTCAGTCCTCGTACCACCAGACGTCGGGCTGGAACCCGTCCCAGTCGCCATAGATCTGGGTGTGACGCTCGGGGTACCGATAGGGGAGCCAGTGGGCGATTCGGCCGACCGGCGAGTACCACACCGGGATGACATAGCGCCCGGTCGTCAGCACCCGGTCGAGCGCGTGGACCGCCGACGTGAAGTCTTCCTTGTCCTTGCTGTTCAGCATGGTGTCGATCATCGCCTCGGCGGCGGGGCTGTCCATGCCCATCCAGTTGAGGGTGCCGGGGGCGTCGACGCCATCGTGACCCCAATAGAGCATCTGCTCGTTGCCGGGGCTCAGCGACATGGTCCGGACGTAGAACGCCATGTCAAAGTCATAGTCGCCGGTACGCTGCTGATACTGGGCTGAATCGACCGTCACCAGATTGGCGGTCACGCCGATCCGTTTGAGTTGTTCGGAATAAAGCTCGGCGATGCTGTCGGCGGAGGGCACCAGAGAATTCCCGCCCGAGCGCAACAGGATGTCGAAGGCAAGCGGCTCGCCGTCGGCGTTCTGCATTATACCATCGGGCTGCACCTGCCATCCGGCGTCGGCCAGCAGTTTCAATGCGGCGCGCACATTCTTGCGGTTGGCCGCCGAGCCGTCCGAGACCGGCAGGTCATAGCCGTCGAGCGCGCCCGGCAGCAGCGTGTCGGCATAGGGTTCAAGCAACTCGCGCACCCGTCCCGTCGCCGGCCCGTGATCCATCGACAGATCCGAGTTGGAGAAATACGAGGTAATGCGCGGTTCGGTGCCGCCGGTCAGTGCGGCATTGATGAATTCGAAGTTGAAGGCGTGGATCAACGCGTCGCGCACCCGCCAATCGTCGAATGGCGCGCGGCGGGTATTCATCACCAGTCCGCGAATCCCCGATGGCCGCTGGTTGGGGATTGTCGACAGCACCACATCGCCGGATTTGACGGCGGGAAAGTTGTAGGACGAAAACCATTTGCTGAGATTCGATTCGCGATAGGACGACAGGGCGCCGGCGCGAAACGCCTCGAAGGCGACGCCGGCATCGCCATACCATTCGTACCGTATCTCGTCGAAATTGTGCTGGCCGCGGTTGAACGGCAGATCGACGCCCCACCAGTCGGGATTCTTCTTCAGCGTCATGTAGCGGCCGTATTCGAAATCACCGATCCCGTAGGGGCCGGAGCCGATTGGCGCGACATCCGAAACCTCGTCGAACGGCCGGCCGCCGAAATCCTGTTTTTTCATGATCGGACGCAGCCCGAGAATCAGCGGCAATTCACGGTCTTCAACGTTGAAATTGAAGCGCACCGAGCGCGGCCCGGTCTGTTCGACCGAGGCGACCTTTTTCCAGGCGCCCTGATAGCGGGGGTGGCCGTCGGTGCCGAGCGTTTCCATCGACCAGATCACGTCTTCGACAGTCACCGGCGAGCCGTCCGAGAATCGGGCCTCGGGGCGCAGGGAGAATTCTACCCATTCTCGATTCGGGCCGGTCTCGACCGTTTCGGCCAGAAGCCCGTAAAGCGTGAAAGGTTCATCCCAGCTTCGGCCCATAAGCGTCTCGTACCCATACATACGCTGGCCAAAGACCGAGCGGCCCTTGAGGATGAAGGGGTTGAGGCTGTCAAAGCTGCCGATCTCGGGAAGCACGATTCGCCCGCCCTTCGGTGCATCTGCATTGACATAGGGCAAAGACACAAAATCCGGTGGCAGGGCCGGGTCCCCATACATAGCTATGCCATGCGCGGGATCGGCGGCAACGGATCCCGCGCAGGGAATCATGGTTGCGACGGCAAGTGTCAGGGCACGGCAGACAGGGTGAAAACCACGTAGCATTCTGGCAACAATCCTTCTTCGCCGTTGATTTGCTCGGCCGAACCGTAGTCGTCGATGTCAACCATTTCAAACTTTTAACTTGGCGGCGGCAGTGCCAACGCGTATAAAGACCTTACTGCTCGATAGGTTTCTTGCCTGTATGAAACCTGCCTCAATGACTTGACGCCCGCCTTGTGCGGGCGTTTTTTTTGGCAAGAGTTCAGGCGGGCGCCGATCCATTCCGCGCCCCTGCGACCAACCGAAGCGCATACCGGAAGAAACCGGCGCCGGATCCTGCCCGCGGCATCGCGCAATCTTCATGACGCTGTAGAAGCCCCTATCTAGGATGGACGTCGAAACATCATCGAGGAAGCACGACATGTCGCTCAAAGGTAAGACCGCGATCATCACCGGATCGAATTCCGGCATCGGCCTGGGGATCGCCTGGGAAATGGCCCGCGCCGGCGCCCATGTGGTGCTGAACTCTTTCACGGACAACGACGAGGACCATGCCCTGGCCGAAAAGATCGCCAAGGAAACCGGCACCGAGGCGAAGTACATTCAGGCCGACATGTCCAAGGGCGACCAATGCCGGGCACTGATCGAAAAGGCCGGTGTCTGCGATATTCTGGTCAACAATGCGGGCATCCAGCACGTGGCGCCGATCGATCAGTTTCCGGTGGCGAAATGGGATGCGATCATCGCCATCAACCTGACCTCGGCCTTTCACACCACCGCTGTGGCGCTGCCGATGATGCGCAAGGCGGGCTGGGGCCGGGTGGTCAACATCGCCTCGGCGCACGGGCTGACCGCCTCGCCCTTCAAGTCGGCCTATGTCTCGGCCAAGCACGGGCTTGTCGGCATGACCAAGGTGGTGGCCCTCGAGACGGCCGAAGAGCCGATCACGGCCAATGCGATCTGTCCGGGCTATGTGCTGACACCGCTGGTCGAGGCGCAGATCCCCGACACGATGAAAGAATACAAGATGTCCCGCGAGGAGGTCATTCGCAACGTGCTGCTGGAACGCCAGCCCAGCAAGCAGTTCGCGACCGTCGAGCAACTGGGCGGTGTTGTCGAGTTTCTCTGCTCGTCGGCGGCCGACCAGATCACCGGGACGACGATCAGCGTCGATGGCGGCTGGACGGCACTCTGAGCGCGCGAGGATAGTACAGGGGGCGGGGGCCAGCCCCCGTCCCGGGCCGGGGCCCGGGACTCCCCCGGGATATTTTCGAACAGAAGAAGGCTGGGGCGAGCATGGGCGTGAAGCGGATCAATCTGGCCCTGCAGGGCGGCGGCGCCCATGGTGCCTTCACCTGGGGCGTGCTTGACCGGCTGCTCGAGGACGAGGACATCGAGATCGCCGGGATCTCGGGCACCTCGGCGGGGGCGCTGAATGCGGCGGCACTGAAGGCGGGGCTGGTGGCCGAGGGTCAGGACCACAACCGGGCCATGGCGCGGGCCAATCTGGACTGGCTTTGGCAGCAGGTTGCGGGGGTGCAGGACCTGCGCCTGACCAGCTGGTTTGCGCCCTTCGCGCCGCCGACGCAGGTCTATGTCGAGATGCTCGACAAATCGCCCGCCATGCTGATGGCCGATGCGGCCAGCCTGGTCGTCAGTCCCTATTCCTATGGTCCGTTCTACCGCAATCCGCTGGAGCGCATTGTCAGCGCCTTTGCCTTCGATCGGGTCTGCGCCCATCGCGGGCCGGCGCTGTATATCTCGGCCACCAACGTGCGCACCGGAAAGATCCGGGTCTTCGGGGGCGCAGAGATCTCGACCGATGTCATCCTGGCTTCGGGCTGTCTGCCCTCGGTCTTCCAGGCGATCGAGTTCGAGGATCCGGCGACCGGGCAGGTGGAGGCGTTCTGGGACGGCGGCTATACCGGCAATCCGGCGATCTTTCCGCTATTCTGCGAGGGTCTGCCGCCCGATGTCGTGATCATCAACATCAACCCGTTGTTTCGCCCGGACGTGCCGAAGCTTGCAGCTGAAATAAATAATCGGGTCAACGAGATAAGCTTCAACTCTTCACTGTTGAGTGAACTTCGTGCGATCCAGTTCGTGCGCGAGCTGATCGCCGACGGCCGGATCGGCCGCGGTGAAATGCGCGACGTCCTGGTCCACATGATCGCCGACGACGAGCTGATGCGGGAGCTGAGCGTTTCGACCAAGATGGTGCCGTCGCCGGTGATCCTGACCCGATTGAAGGCCGCGGGCCGCGCCGCGGCCGATGGCTTCCTGCAGGCGCACAAGGACGATCTGAACCAGCGCGGTTCGGTCGACCTGAAGGCGCTGTTCGGCTAGGCCCACAGGCCCGTTGCCGATCAAGCCGGGCAAGTGCGCCCGGAGCTTAGCCGTGGGCGCGGTCCTGCGACGCCGTGGTGTCTGGTGCCGGTTCGGGCCGGGGGGTGGCTGCAAGCGCTGCCGCGCGGTCGCTGGGATAGACGAGACCTGCCGAGATCACGAGCTTTGCCGCGTCCTCGACCGTCATGTCGAGATAGACCAGTTCGTTCTCCGGAACGAACAGCAGGAAGCCCGAGGTCGGGTTGGGTGTGGTCGGAAGGAACACCGACATCACCGGCACGTCGTTTTCGATCTGGCGGCGGATCTCGCCCTTGGCCGAGGTCGAGACGAAGGCGATGGCCCAGAGCCCGGGGCGCGGGTATTGCACGAGGCAGGCGCGGTCGAAATTGCTTTCGGTCTGGGCGAAGACGGTCTCGGCCAGCTGCTTCACGCCGTTGTAGATCGACCGCACGATCGGCATCCGGTCGACCTGACGTTCGCCCCAGGCGATCAGCGACCGGCCGATCACCCCCTTGGCAATCCAGCCGATGACCACGGTGAACCCGAGGAAGAAGACAACGCCGACGCCGCGGACGTTGATCGTGGTGTCCTCGCCGAAGACCTCCTTGATATAGGTCTCGGGCTGGTAGGCTGCCGGTACGAAGGGCAGCACAAAGGCATCGACCCAGCCGACCACGGTCCAGATCAGCCAGACCGTCAGCCCGACCGGCGCGATGACGACAAGTCCGGTCAGGAACGAGGCCCTGAGGTTGGCCATGATCCCTGGCCCACGGCGCGGGCTTTGGCCGGACGTATCGGGGGGAAGGAGGTTCTTCGAGCGCTTATGTGACATGATGTTGGGGATGCAGACCGGTTTCTGGCTAGCTATTCAGCGGGCCGGCGTTGCGCAAGTCTGTCAAGCGCTTTGCCGTGTGTTTCGGGACTGCGCGGCGATTTCGGTGGCGATTGCCGCCGCAAGCCGCGCATTGTTGAGGACGAGTGCGATATTGGTGGCAAGCGACTGGCCCTCGGTCAGCTCGAAGATCCGGTTCAGCAGGAAGGGCGTGACCGCCTTGGCGGCGATCCCCTGGGCTTCGGCCTCGTTCTGGGCGCGGGCAATGATCGGGGCGAGCGTGCGGGGCGCAATCTCGTCCTCGACCGGCACCGGGTTGGCGACAAGCTGCCCCCCCGGCAGACCAAGGGCCGCGCGCATCCGGTGGGCCGCGGCGATCTCGGCCGCAGAGTCGAGCCGCAGCGGCGCGCGCAGGCCAGAATCGCGCGACCAGAAGGCCGGCAGCGTATCCTGACCGAATGCGATGACCGGCACGCCGAGGGTTTCGAGAACTTCGAGCGTCTTTGGCAGATCGAGGATCGCCTTGGCGCCGGCGGCAACCACCGTGACCGGCGAGGCGGCCAGTTCCTGCAGGTCGGCCGAGATGTCAAAGCTGTGTTCCGCGCCCTTGTGCACGCCGCCGACGCCGCCGGTCGCAAAGACCTCGATGCCGGCGAGGCGGGCGGCGATCATGGTCGCGGCAACCGTCGTCGCGCCGGTCCCGCCGGTGGCGAGGCAGACCGCAAAATCGGCGCGGCTGAGCTTTGCAACATTCTCGGCCCTGGCGAGGGCTTCCAGCGCTGCATCGGACAGCCCGACATGCAGCTTGCCCGCGATGACCGCAATGGTGGCCGGGACGGCGCCACTGGCGCGCACCTCGGCTTCGACCGCCCGCGCGGTGTCGAGGTTCTGTGGCCAGGGCATGCCATGGGTGATGATGGTGCTTTCAAGCGCCACCAGCGGCTGGCCATCGCGGCGGGCGGCCGCGACCTCGGGCGAGAAGACAAGGGGCAGGGTGGTCATTTGGCGGTTTCCTTCGGGATAGGGCCGGTGGCAAGGGCCGCAGCCGCCGACCCCGCCGCAACATAGGCCGCCGTGATCCCGAGTGCAGCCTCGAGTGCGAAGATCCCCGCGAGACCGCGGCTTTCGGCTGCGATATGGGCGGCCATGAAGGTGTCGCCGGCGCCGGTGACCCGGGCGACGACCACCGGTGGGGGCGTGGCGCTGAGGACGCCATCAGGCGTCGCATGGGCAAGCGGGGCTGCGCCGTCGGTGACGATCACCCGTCGTGCGCCCTGCGCGACGAGCGCCAGCGCGGCCTGTTCGGCCGAGGCAAAGGTGGTGCCACAGATCAGACCGGCCTCGATTGCGTTCACATAGACGGTGGCGCGGGGATGCGGCAGCAGCGGCAACAGGCGCCGCGCCTTGCCGGGCGAAGCCGGCGCGATGCGCAGATCGGCCTGCGCAAACAGCGGGTTGCCGGCAATGTCTGTCAACAGCGCGGTCGTCAGATTGCCGTCGAGCGCGATCATGCCGGGAAAGGGCGCGGCATCGCTGCCAAGCCGACCGTCGGCGAGCGGCGCCAGGATCTGCGCGCCCGCGTGTTCCAGCGACCGGGCATCGGCGACGGCCGCGACCAGCCCGCCTGCGCCCTCGATTGCCATGTAGCTGTCCGTCGGCAGGCTGTCCGACCAGGTTACGAAGCCGGTGTCGAGCCCAAGGGACTCGGCCTGCGCGGCAAGCGCGCGGCCTTCCTCGTCGGTGCCGAGCAGGGTCAAAAGGGCCGGGCGCAGCCCCTCGCGCGCCAGCGCCATGGCGATGTTCATGGCCACCCCGCCGGGCGTCCTGGTGATCTGGCCCGGGACGTCGTGACCTATGTCCATGCGCCGGTCGGTCCGACCGATCGTGTCCCACAGGGCCGATCCGATACAAAGAATGTCGGGCACATATGTCATGACAACCTTCTGGGGCGATCCGCGCGCCTGCGCAAGGCCCGCGCGGCCGTCAATGGGCCGTCAATGGCATGCCGCCGCGTCGCAATCGCCTTGCCGGCCGTTTTGCCGATGCCATCGGAACGGGCATCGCGTAGCATGGGCGCGGCGGACGCGAGGCCTGCGGTGCCAGACACCGAAAATGAGGCCTCGACTTCCGTGCCTATTCCGACCCCGGGGGTTGCCAGCGGGGTGCAAATGCACTATGTGCGCCCCACTTCACAGGCAGGGCCTGGGCCTCTCGGGGGAGAAATCCCCGTGTGGTCCGCCGGTTGGGAATGATCCTGAACGCTCTGCCGAGGACGCGAAACCGGAAAGGATATGACATGGCGCTTCCTGAGTTTACTCTTCGTCAGCTGCTTGAGGCTGGTGTTCACTTTGGTCACCAGACCCAGCGTTGGAACCCGCGGATGGGCCCCTACATCTATGGGGACCGCAACGGCATCCACATTCTCGATCTGACCCAGACCGTTCCGATGCTGGACCAGGCGCTGCAGGTCGTGCGCGACACCGTCGCCAAGGGCGGCCGCATCCTGTTTGTCGGCACCAAGCGGCAGGCACAAAAGCCGATTGCCGACGCCGCCGAGCGCTGCGCGCAATATTACATGAACCACCGCTGGCTGGGCGGCACGCTCACCAACTGGAAGACCGTGTCGCAGTCGATCAACCGCCTGCGTTCGATCGACGAGGCGATGTTGAACGGGGCCGAGGGCCTGACCAAGAAGGAACGCCTTCACATGGAACGCGATCAGGCCAAGCTGCAAGCCAGCCTGGGCGGGATCCGTGAAATGGGCGGCGTGCCCGATCTGCTGTTCATCATCGACGTGACCAAGGAAGACCTTGCCATCCTCGAGGCCAAGAAGCTTGGCATCCCGGTCGTGGCCATCGTCGACTCGAACGCCTCGCCCGATGGTGTCGACTATATCATCCCCGGCAACGATGACGCCGCCCGCGCCATTGCGCTTTATTGCGATCTGGTCAGCCGCGCCGCGCTTGACGGGATGTCGGCACAAATGGACGCCGCCGGCATCGACGTTGGCGAGATGGAAGAGGGCTTCCTCGAGGAAGTCATCGGCGATGCGGGCGAGGCGCCTGCCGCGGAAGAAGTTACCGAAGAGGCCTGAAGCCTCAGGTCCGTGGCTTTGTCACGGACCCGACATGTGCGGCAGGCTATTGCCTGCCGCAGTACGACGCAAACCTGAGGAGAGCCGACAATGGCGATCACCGCGAAACTCGTGAAAGAGCTGCGCGACATGACCGGCGCAGGCATGATGGATGCCAAGAAGGCGCTGACCGAAGTCGAAGGCGACATGGAAGCAGCCGTCGACTGGCTGCGCACGAAGGGTCTGGCCAAGGCCGCCAAGAAATCGGGCCGCACCGCCGCTGAAGGGCTCGTGGGTGTACGGGTCGAGGACGGCAAGGGTGTTGTGGTCGAGGTGAACTCGGAAACCGATTTTGTCGCCAAGAACGCCGACTTCCAGAAGATGGTTGCCGCGATTGCCGAAGCCGCCGCAAACGTCGCGGATGTCGAGGCGCTGGCTGCAGCCGATCTGGGCGGCAAGAGCGTTGCCGACACCATTACCGACAAGATCTCCACCATCGGCGAGAACCTGACGCTGCGCCGCATGGCCCGGGTCGAGGGCGACACGGTCGTTTCCTATGTCCACAACGCCGCCGCACCCGGCCTTGGCAAGATCGGCGTGCTGGTCGCGCTGACGGGCGCTGACGAGGGCTTTGGCAAGCAGGTCGCGATGCACATCGCCGCCGCCAACCCGGCATCGCTGGGAGCAGCCGACCTTGACCCCGCCATCCTTGCGCATGAGCGCCAGGTCCAGATCGACATCGCCCGCGAATCCGGCAAGCCCGACGCGGTGATCGAGAAGATGATCGAAGGCCGGATGAAGAAGTTTCTGGCCGATGTCACGCTGCTGGGTCAGGCCTTCGTGGTCAACCCCGACCTGACCGTCGAGGCCGCCGCCAAGGAAGCCGGCGCCGAGATCACAGGGTTCGTCCGCATGGAAGTGGGCGAAGGCATCGAGGTCGAGAAAGAGGATTTCGCGGCCGAAGTTGCCAAGGTGGTTCAGGCCTGAGTGCTGCGGCCTGCATTCCGAGGCCGCAGACCGAAAACGATAAGAACTTGCGGGGCGTCCGAGTCGGGCGCCCCGTTTGCGTTCGCACTGCGTTGAGGTCGTTTTCTATCCCCCTTGAAATTGTGCGACCTTTTTGCCCCGCACCATCGCAACAACCGGTTTGCAGCTTCGCGTCGCTTGTACCGTGTAGGATCTCGGAATAGGGTTGCAACCAGCCACTAAAGTGGCAAGGTGTTGAAACAAAACCTTCTAGGGAGTTTACCCAATGACCCGTCTTCTTTCCGCCGTTGCCATCGTTGCGCTGACCGCTACCACGGCCTTCGCTGCGTCGCACAATACCGCACTCAAAGCGAAAATCTCCACCTACCTGACCCAGCAAAACATCGACTACGATGTGGATACCCTGTCCGACGAGCAACTGGCCTCGATCGACAACATCCTCAACCAGTCGGGCAGCCTGGACATGACCAAAAAAGCCGCGATTGCCAAGATCCTCGGCATGAAAGAGTAATTTTTGGTGTTTTGCCGTTAAGGCAGACCAAATTCAGGAAAGCGCCGCTCTTCGGAGCGGCGCTTTTCATTTGGACCTCGCACTTTTCTTGCTGGATCCCGTTGCCTGAAGACGGATGGCACCTGCGGGCCAGCGGTCTGAAACGGGCCCCCACACGGGGTCGCAACCGGCCGTGACAGGCAAGCGCATGTCGTGGCGTTGGTGCAGTCAATTGCAGGGACGAACCCCAGCGGCGGCGAGGGCGCACAGCCCCCGAGATCGCCGGTGCAAAGGGGGCACAGAAACATCGTCGCGAGTTCGGCGAAACCCGCCGGCTGCTGATATCCGCAAAGGGCAGGGTGCCTGCTTCCGTGCTGCCTTGCGACGCTGGAAGCAAAATCATCGAGCGACGATTGAAAAAGGTCGAGATTCGCGAAGGTTGTAATGTTGTGAGACCTGCAACGCCGTTTGCCGGCACTATGAGTCAGAAACGGCGCAGCCACCACCACTGCGCCGTTCCTGCCATATGTACCACGCGCGCTTTTGGGATGTCCGCGCGAGGACTGTGGCGCCGGTCCGGAGAGCTTAAAATACGCCTCCGAACCGACAATTCCGGTCTCCCGGTGCATTCCGGACCACCTGAAATCGCAGGGTCAGCCGGTTTGCTGTTCCTAGGCTAATTGCCACCACTCACGGAACAACCTGAACATCCTCCAAAACGAGGGGGAAAGGTAAGTCGGGAATCCCTGACCTTGCCAGCATTTATCGGGAAATTTTCGTGAATTCTCCGAGAATTGGGATCGTCACGCCCGGGATCTGCGCAATCTGTGAACGTCAGTCCCGCAGCGCATAAATCTGGTTCAGAAACGAAGCCTTCAGTACGGCTTGGGCTGTGGTCGAAACGTCCAGGACTTCGCGGGCCAGACGCAGGTGTTTTTCCACCGTTGCGACGGTCAGCCCCATGATTTCGGCAATGTCGGCGGTGGTCTTGCCGTCGCCAACCCATTCCAGCGCTTCGCGCTGGCGCGGTGTCAGCGGCCTGCGTTCTCCAGGATTCGGCATTGAAATCAACCGCAGGTGGAGAACGTTGTTCATCGCCTCGATCACGCGGCCGTGTTCGGCCCAGATCGCGTCAGCCTCGTCATAGGACATCCCCGGGACCGAGGTCAGCGCCATCGCACCCTTGGCGCGGACCGAGTTGGTCAGGAAACTGATGGTGTATCCGGCGCCAAAACCCTGGGACTTGTTGAACTCCCAGATCCGGCGCGCGGCCGGGGGCAGGGTACCCTCTTGCGCCATTATGGCAGTGTCGCGCCAGGATCGGGCGCCGACGTTGTTCAGCGCCCACAGCGTCATGGGAGCGTTCAGGTAAAGCCCGTCGTCCAGGAATGGTCGGATATAGGCCCGGTCGTGGTTGGTCAGGATCAGCATGTCCTGCAGGTCGCCCAGCGAATTTGCCGTCCGAAACCGGGTGAAGCCGTAAAGCACCCGGTTGAACCCAAATTTAGCCATCACATCCTTGTGGTATTCCCACAGATCCTGCATCTCGGTCATCGAGGTGACCTTTTCGACGTAGTCCAGGATCAAGGAGACACCTCGAGTTTCTCCACCATCGCCCGTATCGCCAGCGGATAGCCGGCCGGCCCGAAACCGCAGATCAGGCCGATGGCAACCTTGGAGATGTAGGACCGATGCCGGAACGGTTCGCGGGCGTGAACGTTCGACAGATGCAGTTCGATCGTCGGGATCTCGACCGATGCAATGGCGTCCATCAGCGCGATCGAGCTGTGCGTATAGGCGCCGGCGTTCAGGACGATGCCGTCATGCACCCCTTTGGCGCCATGGATCAGGTCGATCAGCACGCCTTCGTGGTTCGATTGCTCGAACTCCAGCGCCACCCCGAGTTCCCCGGCCGTCGCGCGGCAAAGAGATTCGACTTCGGCCAGCGTTGTCACGCCATAGACCTCGGGTTGCCGGCTTCCCAGGAGGTTCAGATTTGGACCGTTAAGAATGAGTATAGAGGTCATCATGTGCGCCATTGTCTCGTACGATCCTAATCGGCTGAATCGGCTCTGTCGAGCCTCGATGCGGTCAGTCAAGTCTGGTTTTCAATAGGATGCCGGAAAAGCCGGCCGCAGACCATGACCGAGTTTCGGGCGCTGGCGCCGAAAAAGTGCAGCGTTGCAGCCACAGCCTGACGGACATGCGGAAACAAGTGGCAATTCGCGGGTTTGCCGCATTTCACTTGTTGCGCGGCCGGATTAGGGTCTTGCCTGATGGAAAGGGATGGAGCAATCCGCGCCAGTCGGAAACACCAGGGTGTCGCCGGTAACGCATATCCCAAGCTTCAGTCCCGCTGTTTCGCATGAACCGAATCAGCATCGCACACGAATGGAAAGGTTAGGCGATGACGGCCAGTATCGACGTCAGAATTAAACCCAATGAAAATCTGGCGCGGACGCCAACCGCCATCGAGCCTGAGGTTCCGAAGTTGCCGGACTATCTGGTCGATGTCTACACATGGGCCTATGTCGCCCGTCCGAACGTCGAATTTCTTGACCGCGAACCGGTTGTCGCGCTGATCCTCTGGGGCCAGCAGAACCGTCTGATGCGCGCCGCCCGCGACGAGATCGAGCCCGGCGAGCGGGTGCTGCAGCCCGCGGCGGTCTACGGCAAGCTCTGCACCCAGATCGCCGAACACATCGGCCCTGATGGCGAATACCACGTGACCGACATCCAGCCGATCCAGATCGAGCATGTCGGGCGCAAGACCCGCGGCCTCAAACAGGTCCGCACCGGACTGTCGGACGCGCGCACCACCGGAGACGGCCTCTATGACACGGTCTGCTGCTACTTCCTGATGCACGAAGTGCCCGAGGATTATAAACGCGATATCGCCAACAACCTGGCTGCGCATGTGAAGCCGGGCGGAAAGCTGATGTTCGTGGACTATCACGAGCCGGCGCTGCTGCATCCCATGCGGCCGGTGATCTGGTTGGTGTTCAAATGGCTCGAGCCCTTTGCCAAGGCGCTCTGGAGCAACGAGTTGAAAGACTACCTCGATGACAGCGACGCTTTCACCTGGCGGAAAAAGACCATCTTCGGTGGGCTCTACCAGAAGGTCGTTGGGGTGAAGAAGGCCTGAGGCGCGCCCAGGGTGCGCCGGACAACGGGGCACCCTGAGACGTCACCGCAGCCTTCGGCCGTATGGCCTTGAAATCATGCTGATATGTAGCCACAGGGTCGCCGTTCCCCGTGGTTACAATAATTACATAATACCGATTACACGCCAAAGGTCAGGACGCCTGAGGGTGTTCGACCGAACACCCTCACAGCACGCCTACGTCACGTGGCCGCCTTCCTGCTCGCATCGTCAGCCGTCAGCCGAGCGCATATCCCGCGCCGCGCACGGTACGCACCGGATCGTCACCGCCGTGCTGGCACAGCGCCTTGCGCAGTCGGCCGATGTGCACGTCGACCGTGCGGGTATCGACATAGATGTCACGCCCCCAGACCCGATCAAGCAACTGCTCGCGGCTCCAGACCCGGCCCGGTTTTTCCATGAAGGTCGTCAGCAACCGAAATTCCGTCGGCCCCAGCTTCAACAGGTTTTCGCCGCGGAACACCTTGTGGGTTTCGGCATCCAGAACGATGTCGCTGAACTCCAGCCGCTCACCAACGCTGGCGGGCCGCGTGCGGCGCAGCTGGGCGCGGATCCGCGCCATCAGCTCGACCACCGAATAGGGTTTCACGACATAGTCGTCGGCCCCGGTTTCGAGGCCGCGCACCCGGTCCACTTCCTCGGACCGGGCGCTCAGCATGATGATCGGAACATTGCGCGTGTCGGGCCGCATCTTCAGCCGCCGGCAGATCTCGATCCCCGAGACATTGGGCAGCATCCAGTCCAGAACGATCACGTCCGGCGCATCTTCGTCGACCAGAAGCAACGCCTCCTCGCCGTTCTCGGCCCTCGAGACCCGGAAGCCCTCGGCCTCGAGGTTATAGGCCAGAACCTCGCGCTGCGCGGGTTCGTCCTCGACCACAAGTACGCTCGGTTGTTCCGACGGTGACATTACATTTCCCCGATCGGCTCGACCGAGGTGCGGTCTGCCTTGGGCCTTGGGCTGCCGGGCTTCTCGCCGGTGGAGAGATAGATAACCTGTTCCGCGATTGCCGTCACGTGATCGCCCATCCGCTCGATGTTCTTGGCGATGAAATGCAGGTGCATGCAGGCGGTGATGTTGCGCGGATCCTCCATCATGTAGGTCAGGAACTCGCGAAACAGCGTGTTGTACATAAGATCGACTTCGTGATCGCGCTGGCGCACATCTTCGGCCAGTTCGGCATCGCGCTGCACGAAGGCATCGAGCGCGTCCTTCAGCATCACCTCGACCGCCTTGGCCATCCGCCGGATCGCCGCGTTGCCGCCTTCGATCTCGCTCATCTGCACCAGCACGCCGGTCCGCTTTGCCATGTTCTTGGCATAGTCGCCAATCCGCTCGAGATTGGTCGAGATCTTCATCACCGCCAGAAGCGTGCGCAGATCGAACGCCGCGGGCTGGCGCATGGCGATGGCGCGGGCGCATTCGTCGTTTATCAGCGAGTCGAGTTCATCGATCGCCCGGTCGCCGGCGCGCACCTTCTCGGCCATCTCCTCGTCGCGCTCGGCGAGGCTCTCCGAGGCGTCGAGGATCGCGGCTTCGACCAGCCCGCCCATCTTCATAATGCGGGCCTGGATCGCTTCAAGGTCGCGATCATAGGCCGTCGCGATATGCTGTTCGTTGATATCCATGTCGGTTCTCTCCGGTTCGCCGTTTTGGATCAGCCAATGCGGCCGGTGATGTAGCTTTCGGTCCGGGGATCCTTCGGATTGGTGAAGATCTCCCCGGTCTCGCCGAATTCCACCAGATTGCCGAGATGGAAGAAGGCTGTTTTCTGGCTGACGCGGGCGGCCTGCTGCATCGAGTGGGTCACGATGACCACCGAATAGTTCGCGCGCAGCTCGTCGATCAGTTCCTCGACCTGTGCGGTCGCAATCGGGTCGAGCGCCGAGCACGGTTCGTCCATCAACAGAACTTCCGGTTCCGTGGCAACAGCGCGCGCAATGCACAGGCGCTGCTGCTGACCGCCCGAAAGCCCGGTGCCCGGCGAATCGAGCCGGTCCTTGACCTCGTCCCAGATCGCTCCGCGGCGCAGGGACCTTTCGACGATCTCGTCCAGTTCCGCCTTGTTCTTGGCCAGGCCGTGGATCTTCGGCCCATAGGCGACGTTGTCGTAGATCGACTTGGGGAACGGGTTCGGACGCTGGAACACCATGCCGACCTTGGCGCGCAGCTGCACCGGATCGACGCGACGGTCATAGATATCCTCGCCGTCGAGCAGGAAGCCGCCCATGACGCGGGCCGCGTCGATGGTGTCGTTCATGCGGTTGAGACAGCGCAGGAACGTTGACTTGCCGCAGCCCGATGGGCCGATGAAGGCGGTGACGGTCTTGTCCTCGATGTCGACGCTCACATCCTTGATCGCGTGCTTGTCACCGTAATAGACTTGGCAGTCGCGGCACTCGAACTTGATTTCCTTGGTATCCACGGCTCGCTCCAGAGGTCGCATATCGTTCATTTTTCGGGTCCCACCATTACCAACGGCGCTCGAAGCGGCGGCGCAAGATGATTGCAAGGAAGTTCATGCTGAGCAGGAAAATCAGCAAAACGATGATCGCGCCCGAGGCACGTTCAGTAAAGGCCGGGTCGGCGCGCTGGGTCCAGTTATAGACCTGCACCGGCAACGCCGAGGCGGGATCGAAGAAGCCTTCGGGCGGGGCTGCCGGGAATTCGCGCACGAAAGCCACCATGCCGATCAGCATCAGCGGGGCGGTTTCACCCAGTGCCTGCGCCAGACCGATGATGGTTCCGGTCAGGATACCGGGCATCGCCAGCGGCAGCACGTGATGGAACACCGACTGCATTTTCGAGGCCCCTACCCCCAGCGCCGCATCGCGGATGCTTGGCGGCACCGATTTCAGCGAGGCACGGGTCGAGATGATAATCGTCGGCAGCGTCATCAGCGTCAGCACGAGGCCACCGACAATCGGCGCCGACTGCGGCAACCCGGCCCAGTTGATGAAGATCGCAAGGCCGAGGATACCGAAAACGATCGAGGGCACCGCGGCGAGGTTCGAGATATTGACCTCGATCAGGTCGGTGAACCAGTTCTGCGGTGCGAACTCCTCCAGATAGATCGAGGCCGCGACGCCAATCGGCAGCGCCAGGCACAGCACGATGATCATCATGTAAAGCGAGCCGATGATCGCGACCCCGATGCCCGCGGCCTCGGGCCGGTTCTCGGAAGCGTCGGGGTTCGTGATGAAGCCCCAGTTGAAGCCGACCTTCAGCACGCCCGCCTTTTTCAGCGCGTCCGCAAGTTGCAGCTGCGCCGGCGACACGTTGCTGTCGAGCTTTGCCGAGGCCATCGAGACCCGGCCCTTGAAGTAACCGTCGATGCGGCTGTCGGCGAGGAACTTGAACTCTACCGTCTGGCCGATCTGGTCGGGGTGAGCGATGACGAAGTTCCGAAGCTGCGCGGCGCCTTCCTTCGAGATCATCTCCTCGGCGGCCTTCTCGGACAGGCCGAATTTCTCGGGGTCGATCCCGTTCGCCGTCATCGTTTCCTGCATCGCCGCCCGGATCAGCGGGGCATACCCGAAGGTCGAGACCTTCTTGATCTGCTCGATGTCGCGGGTGCCGGATTTGTCGAGCTTGGCGGGGTCGAGATAGACCTTCATGGTGACGAAGGTCTGGGAAAAGGCCGGCAGGCCCTGGCTGAGGATCGAGACCAGCAGCACGATCAATGCGGCAAGGCCGATACCGATTGCCGCCAGACCATAGGCCCGGAAGCGTTTTTCAGCATTGTTGCGCCGGCGGGTACGCGCGGTGTGCTCCATGAGCGAGCCGGAATGCTTGCGATCCGGCAGCGCGGGGCTGTTGGCGGTTGCGTCGGTCATTCGTACTGCTCCCGGTACTTGCGCACGATAATCAGGGCCAGGACGTTCAGACCCAGCGTGATGACGAAAAGCGTCAGGCCAAGCGCGAAGGCGACCAGCGTCTCAGGGCTCGCGAAATCGGTATCGCCGGTCAACTGGCTGACGATCTTGACGGTGACGGTGGTCATGGCCTGGAACGGGTTGATGATCGCCCCCAGCCCCTGATCCATCTGGGCCGCCGCGGCCCCTGCCCCCATGACCACGATCATGGTCTCGCCGATGGCCCGCGAGGCGGCCAGCAGAATGGCCCCGACGACACCCGGCAGCGCGGCCGGCAGGACGACCTGACGAATGGTCTCGGATTGGGTCGCGCCCAGCCCGAACGAGCCGTCCCGCATGGATTGCGGCACCGCATTGATGATGTCGTCGGACAGCGACGAGACGAAGGGGATGAGCATGACCCCCATCACAAGGCCCGCGGTCATCACCGAGTTGGTGTTGTTGCCAAGCCCCAGCGGGCTTGCGATGGCATCGCGCAGGAACGGGCCGACGGTGATCAGGGCGAACAGACCGTAGACGATGGTCGGGATGCCGGCGAGGATCTCGATCATCGGCTTGGCGACGGCCCGCAGGCGCGGTCCGGCGTATTCCGACAGATAGATCGCGGCGAACAGACCGATCGGCACCGCGACCAGCAGCGCCACGGTCGAGATATATAGCGTGCCCCACAGCAGCGGCAGCATCCCGAGGGCCGAGTTGCCGCGGAAGTCTGGCGCCCATTTCGTGCCGAAGAAGAAGCTCTGCCAGGGATATTGGTCAAAGAAGTTCGCGGTCTCGAACAGCATCGACAGCACGATGCCAAGCGTCGTCAGGATCGCGATCGACGAGGCAAGGATCAGGATCGACTTGATGCCGATCTCGACCGTGTTGCGGGCGCGGAAATCGCGGTTCGTGCGTAGCAAGGCATAGATCAGACCGACCACGGCCAGAACCACCACCAGCACGCTCATGATCAGGTTCGATGTGCTCGACATGACCCGGTATTGCTGCGCGGCGCGCAGCACCGGCTGGGTCACATCCTGGGTGATGATCGATCCGGTGGCCTTCAGCCGCCCGGTGACATCGGTGAACTCGGCGCGCAGATTGCGCGAGAACGCATCGTCCATGGTGCCCTGTTGCACCGCAAGATCGAGCGCGTCCGCAGCCCGCCGCACCTCGGACATCAACAGGCTGGTGCTGCCCGATTGCTCGAGCGTGGCCTGCGGAAGGGTCGCCGCGATCCGGTTCTCGATCAGCGTCGGGGCGAACAGCAGCCAGAGCGCCAGCACGATCAGGGACGGGACGACCGTGAACATGAAGGCGTTCCAGCCATAGTAGCTGGGCAGGGAATGGAGCTGACGGATGTCACCTCCGGCGGATCCAAGGGCGCGGGAACGCCCGACAAAATATCCGATCAGTCCGAGTCCGAGGACTGCTAGGACGATCCAGAGAACCGGCATCGGGCCACCTCAATCAAAGGTCGGTTTCGCGTGGGGGGTGCGGACGCGCGCCCCGGCACTGTGAAGGCCGCAGGGCCCCCGAAGGGGCCGGCTGCATGATTTCGGGCCTGCCCTTGCGGCAGAAAGAAGGGGAGGCTCGCGCCTCCCCCTCGACCGGTTGTCCGGTTACTCGCCCATTACCTTATCGGCGGCAACCAGGGCCTGGGTCTCGGCCAGCTGCGGATCCGACACGAGGCCATAGGCCGCGAGCGGGCCGTCAGGACCGGCGATCTCGTCGGAGACGAAGAACTCGGCATATTCCTGCAGGCCGGGGATCACGCCGACATGGGCCTTCTTGATGTAGAAATACAGCGGACGCGACACCGGGTATTCGCCAGTGGCGATCGACTCGGTCGAAGGCAGGACCCCCGACATGGTCGCGACCTGCAGCTTGTCCATGTTGTTTTCATAGAAGGCCAGGCCGAAGACGCCGAGCCCTTCGGGGTTGGCAGCGATCCGGGCGAGCGTCTCGGTGTAGTCGCCGTCGATGTCGGTCGACACGCCGTCGGTGCGCACGCCGACGCACTTCGAGGTGGCTTCCTTCTTGTCCATGCCGGCAGCGGTCATGGCCTCGAACGCGCCCGCTTCCTCGCAGCCCGCCAGCAGAACCTTCTCTTCGAAGACTTCACGGGTGCCGTGCTTGGTGCCGGGGATGAACGCGAGGATCTTCTGGTTGGGAAGATCGGCATTGACCTCCGACCAGCTGGTGTTCGGGTTGGCGACCAGCTTGCCGTCGGCGTCGGGCAGCTCGGCGGCCAGGGCCTTGTACCAGTCTTCCGGGGTGAAGACGAATTTCGCGCCCTTGATGTCCGAGGCAAAGACGATCCCGTCATAGCCGATGCGGACTTCGACGATATCGGTCACGCCGGCGTCGGCACAGGCCTTGACTTCCGAGTCCTTGATCTTGCGCGAGGCATTGGCGATGTCGATGGTGTTTTCGCCCACGCCCTCACAGAAGCGCTTCAGACCGGCCGAGGAGCCGCCGGATTCGACCACGGGGGTCGGGAAATCGAAGTTTTCGCCGAAGGCTTCGGCGACGATCGATGCATAGGGAAGCACGGTCGAGGAGCCGGCGACCTGAACGTTGTCGCGGGCGGCGGCGGCGGTGGCCGAAACGGCAGCGACCGCCAGGGCGGAGGCGGTCAGCTTGACGAGAGACATGAGTGTTCTCCATGGCAGTGGTTAAGAGACCGCCATCCCGACGGCCTTGGGGGCGTCGTAGGCGCCGCACGTTTGCCTTTTGTGTCAGTTTTGTAACGACTTTATGACAATGTCCGGAAAAGCCGCAGTTCGTTAACGAATTGACGCCAAGTGACCCGGATCCGCCGCCGTTGAAATCAATCCGGTTTCAGATGGTTGCAATTCGCCGGGCGGGTGCCGCCGCCTCACGCGATGGCCGGCAGCAAGACAGTGAACTTCGCCCCTGCCCCCGGTGCGCTTTCGATTCGGAACCGGCCGCGATGGCGATTCACGATGTGCTTGGCAATTGCCAGCCCCAGCCCGGTGCCGCCGACCGCCCGCGAGCGATGGCTGTCGACGCGATAGAACCTTTCGGTGAGGCGCGGAATGTGGATCGCGTCAAAGCCCTCGCCATAATCCACGACCTCGATCTGAACTCCGGGGCCGCGAAACGCCAGTTCGCGCTCCCTGCGGATGACCCGGATCGTGACCCGGCCGCCGCTGGCGCCGTATTTGATCGCATTCTCGACCAGATTGGTCAGAACCTGCTGCAACTGGTCGACGTCGCCCGGAACGTCAAAGCCACCCGTTCCCTCGCGCTCGATCTCCAGCGCCACACCGACGCCCTCGGCCAGTGGCCGCAGCGTCAGAATCGTCGATTCGACCAGTTCGTCGACCCTCACCCGGCCGGTCGGGCGCTGTCGTTCGGCCGATTCGACCCGGCTGAGCGACAGCAGGTCCGACACCAGACGGTTCATCCGTTCGGCCTCGCGCGCCATGATCGACAGGAACCGTTCCCGCGCCTCGGCATCGTCGCGCGCCGCCCCCCGCAGGGTCTCGATAAACCCCAGCAATGCGGTCAGCGGGGTCTTCAGTTCGTGGCTGACGTTGGCGACGAAATCGCGCCGCATCTGGCCCGCCTGTTCCAGCTCGGTCAGATCCTCGAACGAGACCAGGACGCCAAGTATCCCCTCGCCCTCGACCGGTGCGGCCAGCACCTTGTAGGTGGCCTCGCGGTTGAGGGTCTTCTCGATATAGCGCGCGCTGGCCGGCTGCCGTGTCCGCATCACCTCCTCGATACAGTTCAGCAACGCCGGTTGCCGCAGAACGGTGACATGGTGCCGCCCGGCCCCGGCCTTGCCGAAAATGTCGGTGGCTGCCGGATTCATCGCCGAGATCCGCTCGTCCGGTCCGATCAGGACCAGCGGCATCGGAATGACTGCAAGTAGCGAGGCGGAGAGTTCGGAGTTCATTGCCAATCCGGAAACCGTGGCGAGGTGGGCGCGGCAAAGATGGGCGTGCCGCGGCGTCCGGGCAAGGTGGCGATCGGTCACCTGAGGCGCACCCGTCGCGTTTCACCGATGCTTAGCAAATTATTCGAAAAGCGCTTGCGAGCGCCGGAAGAACTGCCTACGCATGGAGTGGTATGACCACCTTCCATGGTTGTGCGTTTGTGCGGGTAACAAGTCGATTCGATGCGAAATATCGCAAGGCATCAAGGTATTGACCTTGCGGTGTAAACGACGAAGGGATCCGGGCGAAGTGAATGTGCAGCGCCGATTCAAGGAAATCCAGACTTTCCCCGAAGCGAGTGGGCATCAGGCCGAAAATGGGGCCATTCTCTGGATTGGGCGAGCAATTCTTCCGCTGTCGTTGCAGAATGATCTGCGCCACGCGTTCGACTGCAAAACAGCGCCCCTGCTGCAAAGACCGCTTCAGTCGATCAACAGTGACCTGATATCGCGAATCACACCCTGCGGCATCCTCTCGACCCTGATGTGGTCGTCCGGCGATGTCCTTGACGCCGCGCGGGTGCTGTCCGCCGTCGGCTATCGCGGCCCCTATCGTGCGCTCACCCCGCCACTGCCCAACGCAAGTCTGATCGTGGCCGAAGTCGCCGCATCCTGGCCGAACGTCGATTTCAACGTGCTCGAGCTCGGGGAGCGACATCTGCGCTGCACACCCTTCGCCTGACACCAGAACCCGCCTGCCCCGACGCCGTGGCATAGACCCCGGACCTCAGAGCGCCACCAACCCGGCACGATAACGCCGGGCATTGTCCTGATAGTGCCGGGCCGACCCCAGAAGCCCCGCGATCGCCGCCTCGTCAAGCATGCGCACCACCTTGCCGGGCGCGCCCATGACCAGACTGCCGTCCGGGATCGTCTTGCCTTCGGTTATCAGCGCGCCGGCCCCGATCAGGCAGTTTCGGCCGATCACCGCCCCGTTCAGCACCGTCGCCCCCATGCCGATCAGGCTTTGCTCGCCAACGATGCATCCATGCAGCATCGCCTTGTGGCCGATGGTGCAGTTCCGTCCGATTTCAAGCGGATAGCCGATGTCGGTATGCAGCACGCAGTTCTCCTGCACATTGCTGCCCTCGCCGACCGTGATCCGTTCGTTGTCGCCCCGGAGCGTGCAGCCGAACCAGACCGAGGCATCGGCCGCAAGTGTCACCTTGCCGATCAGGTTGGCGTCCGCCGCCACCCAGGCGCTCGGGTCGATCTCGGGCGCGATTCCGTCGAGTGCATAGATCATGCCTCTCCCTCCTCTTCGAATTCCGACTGCAGGGCGCGAACGTGATCGCGCAGCCGTGGCTGCTGCGGCCGTCGCATCCGCTCGGCCTTCACGATGCTCACCAGCCGTTCGAACGTGGCCTCGAGATCCTCGTTGATCAGGACATAGTCATAGCTGTCCCAATGGCTGATCTCGTCCCAGCTTTTCTGCATCCGCTTGCTGATCACCTCGGGCGCATCCTGGCCGCGGCTGATCAGCCGCCGGCGCAACTCGGTGATCGACGGCGGCAGGATGAAGATCGACAGCGTGTGGCCGCCAAGTTCCGAGGTGCGGATCTGCTGCGCGCCTTGCCAGTCGACGTCGAACAGGACGTCGCGGCCGGCCTCGATCGCTTCGCGCACCGGGCCCACCGGCGAGCCATAGAAGTTGCCAAAGACATGCGCGTGTTCCAGCATCTCGCCGTTCGCGACCATCTTCTTGAAGGCATCGACGCCGAGGAAATGGTATTCCTTGCCGTCTGTCTCGCCGGGCCGTGGCGTTCGCGTCGTCGCCGAGATCGAAAACGACAGGCTCGGATCCCATTCCATCAGCCGCCGCGCCAGCGTCGACTTCCCGGCCCCCGAGGGCGAAGACAGGATGATCAGCAATCCCCGGCGTTCGGCAAGCATCTGGCGTTACTCCACATTCTGGACCTGCTCGCGCATCTGATCGATCACTGCCTTGAGGTCAAGGCCGATGCGGGTCAGCGCGACATCCTGGGATTTCGAGCAGAGCGTATTGGCCTCGCGGTTGAATTCCTGGGTCAGGAACTCGAGCTTGCGCCCGATCGGGCCGGGCTCGGCCAACAGCGCGCGCGCCGCATCGACATGCGCGGCCAGCCGGTCGAGCTCTTCGGTGATGTCGGCCTTGACCGCGATCAACGCCAGTTCCTGGGTCAGGCGCGTTTCGTCCAGCCCCTCGGCGGCGTCGAGAACACGGGCAAGGGCCGCGCGCAGACTCTCCCGCGCCTGCTCCGTCCGCGCCATGGCGGCCGCGCTCGCCGCGCGGGTCAGCGCCTCGATCTGGTCCAGCTGGTCGGCAAGCACCGTGGCCAGCGCTGCACCTTCGGCGGCCCGCATGGCCGCAAAATCCACCAGCAGACGGTCGAGATCGGCCAGCAACTTCTCGCGCAGACTGTCGGTCGCCGCCACCTCTCCCGCTGGCGCCAGCACCCCCTTCATCGCCAGAACGTCGACCGCCGTCGGCGGGGTCAGGGCAAGCCCGCGCCTGTCGGCCCGGTCCGCAACCCGTGCCAACAGCGCCAGCGCCCGGTCGAGCCCCGCGGGATCCAGCGCCTCCTCGGCCGTGTCGTCAAGCCGCGCAAGCCGGAGAGTCAGGGTGACGCTGCCGCGACGGACAACCCCGGCAAGGCGGGCGCGCAGGCCGGCCTCCAGCCCCTCGATCCAGTCCGGCACCCGCAGCCGCAGGTCCTGACCCTTGCCGTTCAGGCTGCGCAGGTCCCATATCCAGCTGAAATCCGCGCCCTGGTCCGAGTGCCCTGCATAGGCGGTCATAGATTTAACCATTTGCGATCTTTTTCCAGACAATTTCTCGGAAATATGCCAAGTTTACACACAGGTAATCATTGTGCCGTCAAGGGTTAACGGACACCCGCAGGATGGCGAACTCACAGCGGCGGTGCCTTCGCGCCCGAAGCTGGCTTTGTGTGATGGAGTTTTCAAATGCTGGACGAGTTGACCGATTTCAGGAATATCGTGGCGTTTGCCGATGCAGGACGGGCCACCCTGCGCTTCCCCGAGATGAAGACCGTTGAAACCTATTGGGACAATCTGCGCGGGCCGCGGCAGATGCCGCTGCGCAGCGAGGTCGATCCGCGCGGGATCGGCCGGATGCTGGATCGCTGCTTCGTCCTCGAACGCCTTGCGCCCGGCGTCGCCAGATTTCGCCTTGCCGGCAGCCATCTGAACGCCTTGCAGGGTATGGACGCACGGGGCATGCCGCTGACCACCTTCTTTCTGCCGCAGGCCCGGCACATTGTGGCGGCCGCGCTGCAACGCGTGTTCGATACCCCGGCCAAGGCCTGGATCACGCTGTCGGCCGCCCGCGGCCTTGGCAAGCCGCCGATGGACGGCGCGATGCTTCTTTTACCGATGCAAAGCGACACCGGCGCAATCGATCGGATCATCGGCTGCCTTGCAACCCTCGGCCCGGTCGGCCGGGCGCCGCGCCGGTTCGATCTGCGCGATGTTCAGATCACGCCGCTGTCCGAAGGCAATGGCCGCGAGCACCCGATCGAAAGCGGCTGGATGGATCGCGCCCCGGGGATCCGGGATCGTGCCGCACCTGACCTGATCGAGGGTCCGGCCGCCTGCGCAGCACCGCGCCCGGCCCGGGTCGAACCGGGACAGCGCCCGCATCTTTATCTTGTTAACACGTGACGTTAGATTAGAACTGTAAGTAATTGTTAAAATTAAATTTTATCGGGAGTATCCGGGCGAAGTCTGGCTCCGGCCGATATGAAAACACCCGCCGGAAACCGGCGGGTGTCTGCATCAGGTATTGCCTGCAAGTCGGCGATTCAATTGCCGTTCTGCGCCATCTGAACCGAATCGCGCCGGTTCGACAGTTCCTCGGCGACCAGGAACGCCAGTTCCAGCGACTGGCTGGCATTCAGACGCGGATCGCAGGCCGTGTGGTAGCGGTCCGAGAGATCCTCGTCCTTCACCGCACGGACGCCGCCAGTGCATTCGGTGACGTCCGCGCCGGTCATCTCGAAATGCACGCCGCCCGGGATCGTTCCCGCCTGACGATGCGCGGCAAAGAACTCGCGGACCTCGGACAGCACCCGGTCGAACGGCCGGGTCTTGTAGCCCGAGGACGACTTGATCGTATTGCCGTGCATCGGATCGCAGACCCACAGCACGTTGGCACCCTCTTCCTGCACCGCCTCGATCAGCCGTGGCAGGTTCTCGGCCACCTTGCCGGCGCCGAACCGTGTGATCAGCGTCAACCGACCGGGTTCGTTGGCGGGGTTCAGCGCGGTCATCAGCGCCTTCAGGTCCGCCGCCGTCATCGTGGGACCGCACTTCAGACCGATCGGGTTGATCACGCCCTTGCAGAATTCCACATGGGCACCGTCCGGCTGCCGGGTGCGGTCGCCGATCCAGATCATGTGGCCGGATCCGGCAACGGTCTGGCCGGTGGTCGAATCGACCCGGGTCATCGCCTCTTCGTACTCGAGCAGCAGCGCCTCGTGGCTGGTGTAGAAGCTGACCGTGCTCATCGATTCGATCTTGGCCGAATCGAGGCCCGCCGCACTCATGAACGCCAGCGCGTCCGAGATCCGGTTCGACAGCTCGCGATAGCGGTCGGCCTTGTCGACGTCGGCAAAGCCCGTGGTCCAGGCGTGCACCCGGTGGATGTCGGCAAAGCCGCCGGTCGAGAAGGCGCGCAACAGGTTCAGCGTGCCCGCAGCCTGGGTGTAGGCCTGCAGCATCTTCTGAGGGTCGGGGATCCGCGCCTCGGGGGTGAAGTCGAGGTCGTTGATGATGTCGCCGCGATAGGACGGCAGTTCCAGCCCATCCTTCGACTCGGTCGGGGCCGAGCGCGGCTTGGCGAACTGGCCGGCCATCCGGCCGACCTTTACCACCGGCACCTTGGCGCCATAGGTCAGCACCACCGCCATCTGCAGCATGATCTTGAAGGTCTCGCGGATCGCGTCGGCCGAGAAATCGGCAAAGCTCTCGGCGCAGTCGCCCCCCTGCAGCATGAAGGCCTCGCCGCGGCTCGCCTTGGCAAGCTCGCTGCGCAGCCGACGCGCCTCGCCGGCAAAGACCAGCGGCGGATATTTCGACAGACGCGCCTCGACCGCCGCAAGCGCGGCCTGATCGGGATAGTCGGGCATCTGAACCCGCGGCTTCGCGCGCCAGTCGGACTTGCTCCAGACCCGTGTCATGTCATCCTCCGCCAATCGGTTTCTCGGGGTGCAGGGTGTATATCCGCTCGGGCAGACCTTGGAAACGACAATATTCCGGCAATCCTCGGCGGCTTTGCCGGGATGGTCGACACTTGCGGCCGACCCGCGCGGTCGCGACCCGAGGCGCATCGGCCCGGCCGAGCGGCCGCGGGCTCAGCGGGCGTAGGTCAGCAGATCCTCGACCCGCGCCCGACCCAGCATGATGCGGCAGGATTCGATGGCAATCCCGGTTCCCGAGCCGCCGCCATAGGTCGCGCCGACAAAGGCGCAATGGGCATCGCGATAACCCGCCCAGGCCGCCTGCCCGGCCGTCAGCGCCGGTTCCGCGACCGACCGCCCGGTTATCCGGTCAAGCTCGACCGCCGAGGTCATCGCAAATCCCAGCGCGGCGTCGACGGCCGCATCGACCCGGCCGAGCGTCTCGTGCACGCAAGCGCCGATCTCTATCTGGCTGCTGCCGGGACATTCCATGTCGGGTCCTGCCAAAGCGCCCGAGGCGAGAAGGAAAAGGGCTGCGGCAAACTTGATCGTTCGGGTCATCGCGGTCCCCTATGCTGCACACTGTCGCTGACAGGCACCGGGCAGAGGCCCGATCCGTCACCCGCCGGTGTCAGCCGACGGACCCTGCAGATTGCGCCATTTCCCTGCAATGCGGTCAAGAGCGCTCGTATTGGCGACTTTTGTCGCGGCACGGTCGCCGAAGGCTCTCTGGATGCCGTGTCGCGACCTTGTTCAGAACCCGCACGACCGGCCCAAACCCCTGCACCGCCACGGGGGATGGCACCGGCTTTAGCCATTGGGAACGCTTTTCAATCGGCAAAATGACGCCTAACCTCCGCCCCGGGACGACCTGAAACAGGGAGATTACGTATGAGGAAACTTCTGCTGGCAAGTGCAGCGACAATGCTCGCCACCGCCGCGACCGCCGAAGAGGTAAAGATCGGTGTTCTGCTGGGCTTCACCGGTCCGATCGAATCCATGGCGGTTCCGATGGGGGCTGGCGCCGAACTCGCCCTCAAGGAAGTCAGCGACAGCGGCAAGCTTCTGGGCGGCGATACCGTCGTGCCGGTGCGTGCCGACTCGACCTGCGTCGACGCCGCAGCGGCCACCGCAGCGGCCGAACGGCTGATCACCTCGGATGGGGTCAAGGGCATTGTCGGCGCGGCCTGCTCGGGCGTCACCGGCGCGGTTCTGGCCAATGTCGCGATGCCGAACGGCATGGTCATGATCTCGCCCTCGGCCACCTCGCCGTCGCTGTCGACCGCCGAGGACAACGGCCTGTTTTTCCGCACCGCGCCGTCCGATGCCCGTCAGGGCGAAGTGATGGCCGACATCCTGATCGGCAACGGCATCAAGTCGGTTGCCCTGACCTATACCAACAACGACTACGGCAAGGGCCTCGCCGACAGCTTTGAACAGGCGTTCACGGCCGCGGGCGGCGAGATCACCATTTCGGCCGCGCACGAGGACGACAAGGGCGACTATTCGGCCGAGGTCGGCGCGCTGGCCTCTGCCGGCGGTGACCTGCTGGTGGTCGCAGGCTATGCCGACCGCGGCGGCGCCGGCATCGTGCAGGCCTCGCTCGATACCGGCGGGTTCGACACGTTCCACTTCCCCGACGGCATGGTGTCGGATTCGCTGACCGCCAAGTTCGGCGACGCGATCGACGGTTCGACCGGGCAGATGCCGGGCAACGACACGCCGGGCGCCGAGAAATACGCCGAGCTTGTCAACGGCGCCTTCGACGCGACCGCGATCTTCTCGGGCGAAAGCTATGACGCGGCGGCGCTGATCCTGCTGGCGATGCAGGCGGCGGGCTCGGCCGACCCCTCGGTCTACAAGGACAAGGTGATGGATGTCGCCAACGCGCCGGGCGAGCAGATCTTCCCCGGCGAGCTTGTGAAGGCGCTCGATATCCTCGCCGCGGGCGGTGACGTCGACTACGTCGGCGCGACCGCGGTCGAGTTCCTGCCGGTCGGCGAATCGGCTGGCAGCTATCGCGTGGTCGATGTCGAGGACGGCAAGTTCGTGACGCTCGGCTATCGCTGAGCAGCCGTCCGAACGGCAACTAGTGCCGTTCCGGCCACAATTTGCGCAGTGTCGAGCGGCCCGGATCTTTCCCGGGCCGTTCGTCTGTCCTAAGACGACGCGCCAGCACGAAGGAACGCGAATGATACGGGTCGAGAACCTGCACCGGCATTTCGGCGGTTTCCATGCCGTCGACGGGGCCAGCATCGAGATCGCCGAAGGCTCCATCACCGGGCTGATCGGCCCCAACGGCGCCGGCAAGTCGACCCTGTTCAACGTCATCGCGGGTGTGCTGCCGCCGACTTCGGGGCGGGTCTTCATGGGCGATCACGACATTACCGGGCTGCCGCCGCACGAGCTGTTCCACAAGGGCCTGCTGCGGACCTTCCAGATCGCGCACGAGTTCGGATCGATGACGGTGCGCGAGAACCTGATGATGGTGCCGGGCGACCAGGCCGGCGAAACCCTGTGGAACACCTGGACCCAGCGCCGCCGGATCGCGCGCGAGGAAAAGGCGCTGCGCGCCAAGGCCGACGAGGTGCTGGCCTTCCTGACCATCGACCATCTGGCCGACGAGAAGGCCGGCAATCTTTCGGGCGGGCAGAAAAAGCTGCTGGAACTGGGCCGCACCATGATGGTCGATGCGAAGATCGTCTTCCTCGACGAGGTCGGCGCCGGGGTGAACCGGACGCTTTTGCGCACCATCGGCGACGCCATTCTGCGCCTGAACCAGGAACGCGGCTATACCTTTTGCCTGATCGAGCACGACATGGATTTCATCGCCCGGCTTTGCGATCCGGTGATCTGCATGGCCGAGGGCAAGGTGCTAGCAGTGGGCAAGGCCCAGCACATCATGGAGAACGAGGCAGTGATCGAGGCCTATCTGGGCACCGGGCTGAAAAACCGCGTCAAGGCGGAGAGCCAGGCATGAGCGGCGCCGACCCGCAGATGGCGGGCAAACCCGAGCCTTTCCTGATCGGCGAGGCGATGACCGGCGGCTATGGCCGCGGCGCGGACATCCTGCACGACTGCACCATTGCCGTCGACAAGGGCCAGATCGCGGTGATCGTCGGCCCGAACGGCGCCGGCAAGTCGACGGCGATGAAGGCGGTGTTCGGCATGGTCGATCTGCGGCTTGGCGCGGTGCGGCTCGACGGACAGGACATCACCGCGCTGACCCCGCAGGCCCGGGTCGCCATGGGCATGGGCTTCGTGCCCCAGACCCACAATATCTTCACCTCGATGACGGTCGAGGAAAACCTCGAGATGGGCGCCTTCCTGCGCCAGGACGACATTCGCGGCACCATGGAGCAGGTCTATGAGCTGTTCCCGATCCTGAAGGACAAACGCCGTCAGGCCGCCGGAGAGCTTTCGGGCGGCCAGCGCCAGCAGGTCGCAGTCGGCCGGGCGTTGATGACGCGTCCCTCGCTTCTGATGCTCGACGAACCGACCGCCGGTGTCTCGCCCATCGTCATGGACGAGCTTTTCGACCGGATCATCGAGGTCGCCCGCACCGGCATCTCGATCCTGATGGTCGAACAAAATGCCCGGCAGGCGCTCGAGATTGCCGACAAGGGCTATGTGCTGGTGCAGGGCAGCAATGCCCACACAGGATCCGGCAAGGCGCTGCTGGCCGATCCGCAGGTGCGAAAAAGCTTCCTCGGGGGGACGGAATGATGGCACCCGGCCAGCCCGCCGCCCCGGCCCGACCCGGCCGCAACCGCCCCAGAAGGAACGGCTGACATGGATATTCTCAACGCCGTCGTGGTGCTCGCCAATTTCGTGCTGATCCCGGCGCTGTCCTATGGCAGCCAGCTTGCGCTCGGCGCGCTCGGGGTGACGCTGATCTATGGCATCCTGCGGTTCTCGAACTTCGCCCATGGCGACACCATGGCCTTTGGCGCCATGGTGACGATCCTGTTCACCTGGGCCTTTCAAAACATGGGGATCTCGATCGCGCCGCTGCCGACGGCGCTGCTGGCCCTGCCCTTCGGCATCGTGGTCACGGCCGCCCTGCTGCTGGCGACCGACCGCGTGGTCTATCGCTTCTACCGCCAGCAAAAGGCCAAGCCGATCATCCTTGTCATGGTGTCGCTCGGCGTCATGTTCATCCTCAACGGCATCGTCCGCGTCATCATCGGCCCGGGCGAGCAACGGTTCGAGGACGGCGCGCGGTTCATCATCAATGCGCGCCAGTTCAAGGAGATGACGGGTCTTGAGGAGGGGCTGGCCTTCAAGGCATCGCAGGGGCTGACCATCGTCGTCACGATCATCGCGGTCGCGGCGCTGTTCTGGTTTCTCGACCGCACCAAGATGGGCAAGTCGATGCGCGCCTATTCCGACAACGAGGATCTCGCGCTGCTGTCGGGGATCAACCCCGAACGGGTGGTGCGGATCACCTGGATCCTCGCTGCGATCCTCGCCACCACCGCGGGCGTGCTCTATGGCCTCGACAAGTCGTTCAAGCCCTTCACCTATTTTCAGCTGCTGCTGCCGATGTTCGCAGCCGCCATCGTCGGCGGGCTTGGCAATCCGCTCGGCGCGATTGTCGGCGGCTATATCATCGCCTTCTCCGAGGTCACGCTGACCTATGCCTGGAAGAAGGTCGCGACCTACTTCCTGCCGGCCAGCCTGGCGCCTGACAGCCTGATGCAGCTGCTGTCGACCGACTACAAATATGCGGTCTCGTTCACGATCCTGGTGATCGTGCTGATCTTCAAGCCATACGGCCTGTTCCGGGGAAAAGCGGTATGAGAAACGCAGCCCTCTTCGCCCTCGTTGCGGCGCTTTATATCGCGACCGGCATGATGCAAAGCTGGAACACGGCGCTGGCGATCTTCAACATGGGCCTGATCTCGGCGGTCATGGCGCTCGGCGTCAATATCCAGTGGGGATACGCGGGGCTTTTCAACGTCGGTATCATGGGCTTCGTGGCACTTGGCGGGCTGGCGACAGTCCTCGTCTCGATGCCGCCGGTGACCGAGGCCTGGGCCGCGGGCGGTGCGCGCATGCTGGCCGCCCTCGCCTTCGGCGCCGGCACGATCGCTGCGGGCATCGCGACCTTCCGCCGGATGCAACCGGGGCGCCGACGCGCACTCGCGGTCGCCGCGATCTTTGCCGTTGGCTTCGTGCTCTACCGCTGGGCCTTCGATCCCGCGCGCGACGCGATCGAGGCGATCGATCCGGCCTCCACCGGCTATCTCGGCGGGCTTGGCCTGCCGATCCTGATCGCCTGGCCGGTCGGCGGGTTGCTGGCCGCGGCGGCGGCCTGGGGCATCGGCAAGACAGCGCTTGGCCTGCGCTCGGACTACCTTGCCATCGCGACGCTCGGCATCGCCGAGATCATCATCGCGGTCCTGAAGAACGAGGACTGGCTCGGCCGCGGGGTCAAGAACGTCGTCGGCCTGCCCCGTCCCGTCCCCTACGAGATCGACCTGCAGGACACCCCCGAATTCGTCGCCCGCGCCACCGAGCTTGGGCTCGACCCGGCCACGGCCTCCTCGCTCTGGGTCAAGCTGTGCTATACCGGCCTCTTCGCCGCCGTGCTGCTGGCGTTGATCCTGCTGACGCAACTGGCGTTGAAATCGCCCTGGGGCCGGATGATGCGGGCGATCCGCGACAATGAGGTCGCGGCCGAGGCGATGGGCAAGAACGTCACCCGCAGGCATCTGCAGATCTTCATCCTCGGCTCTGCGATCTGCGGCATGGCCGGGGCGATGATGACCACGCTCGACGGGCAGTTGACGCCAGGAACCTATCAGCCGCTGCGCTATACCTTCCTGATCTGGGTGATGGTGATCGTCGGCGGGTCGGGCAACAACTGGGGCTCGGTGCTGGGCGGCTTCCTGATCTGGTGGCTGTGGATTCAGGTCGAACCGATCGGCGGTTTCGTGATGAACCTGATCACCATGCCGCTGCCCGAGGACTCGGGGCTGCGGCTGCATCTGCTCGACAGTGTCCAGCACATCCGCCTGCTGACCATGGGTGTCGTGCTGCTGCTGGTGCTGCGATTCAGTCCCCGCGGCCTGATCCCCGAGAAATAAGGCGTTCGGCGGGGCAAACTCATTGCCCTGCCGGCACGCGGCCGGTCAAAGCGTGGCCGCAATCGTCGACGCCGGTTATTCCTTGGCGATGCGGCTGGTCAGCCCGCCCTTCGGCATCCGCGATATCGGCGACCTGCTGGCGGTGTTCAGCGCCGCGCTGGTCGTGCTCATCGCCATAATGAGCGGCCCTCGGAGGCCGCGCCCCGCGCCGACTCACAGATCGTAGAGATCCGCGAACTTCGTTTCGAGATAGCGCAGCAGCGGCTGGGCCGAAACCGCGGCACCGGTCGCCTGCGCGATCAGCGCCGGCGCCTCGTAAAGCCCGCCATATTGCTGCACCCTCTCGCGCAGCCAGCCCGTCGCCGGCCCGGCATCGCCCGTGGCAAGCGCAGGCTCCCATTCCGGCACGTCGCGCTGCAATGCCTCGAACAGGCAGCCCGCATAGACGTTGCCAAGCGTGTAGGTCGGGAAATAGCCGAACAACCCGACCGGCCAGTGAACGTCCTGCAGCACCCCGTTCGAGGGCCGGTCGACCGCCACCCCGAAATCGGCCTTGAACCGGTCGTTCCAGGCCGCCTCGAGGTCGGCCACCTCCAGCGCGCCCCGGATCAGCGCCCGTTCCAGATCGAAGCGCAGCATGATGTGCAGGTTGTAGTGCACCTCGTCGGCTTCGGTGCGGATATAGCCCGCTTCGACCCGGTTCATCGCGCCATAGAAGGCGTCCGCCCCTGCGACCCCCATGTCACCGAAGGCCTCGACGCAGCGCCCGTGCAGCCAGCCCGCAAAGGCCCGGCTGCGGCCAAGCTGGTTTTCATAGATCCGGCTCTGGCTTTCGTGCACGCCCATCGACACCCCGGTGCCGAGCGGGGTCAGCAGATAGGCCCTGTCGATCCCCTGTTCGTAACAGCCATGGCCGGTCTCGTGGATCGTCGAATAAAGACAGCCGAAGATCTCGTCGGGGCTGGTGCGCGTGGTGATCCGTACGTCAAGCCCGCTGCCCGAACTGAACGGATGCACCGCCTTGTCGATCCGTCCGCGGTCAAGGTCATAGCCGAAGGCGCGCGCGCACTCCGTGGTCAGCCGCAGCTGCGCCGCCTCGTCGAACGGCCCCTGCAGGATGGCCATGTCACGCCCGCTGCCAAGGATGCGCTGGCGCAGATCGACCAGACCGGGACGCAGGCTGTCGAACAGCGCCGCAATCGCCGCCCCCGACATCCCGGGTTCGTGGCCGTCCAGAAGGGCGTCATAGGGATCGCCGCCATCGGCCAGCGCGGCGGCCTCGGCGCGGGCCAGATCGACCACCTGCGCCAGCGTCGGCAGGAAGGCCGCCACGTCGTCGGCGGCGCGCGCCTCGGCCCAGATCCCCTGCGACAGGCTGGTGACGCGCGCGATCTCGGAGGCCAGATCGACCGGCACCTTCATGGCGCGGTCATAGGCACGCCGGATCAGCCGGATCTGGGCGCGGGCGACGTCATCCGAGGGCTCTGCCGCGGCCAGCCATTCGCCGACACGCGGGTCGCTGCGGCGGCCGTGCAGCACCTTTTCAAGCGCTGCCATTTCCTCGGCGCGTTGCGGCGCGGCGCCCCGCGGCATCACCGTCTCCTGATCCCAGCTCAGCCGCCCGAGAACTTCGGCCAGGGCGTGAGTGTCACGGGTGAAGGCAAGCAACGCGTCATAGGCCGTCATGCGCTATTTCCTTTCCCGCACCGATTGCACCACTGGATAGCCCGCCATGTGCCGTGCCCGCAGCACCAGCACCCAGACCGCCACCGCGACCAGCTGATGGGTCAGCGCCACATGTGCCTGCGCCTGAGTCAGAACCGCCACGACGCCCAGGACCGCCTGCCCGAAAATCATCACCATCATCCAGTCAAAGGCGCGCCTTGTGCGCAGATGCGCGCTGCTGCGGCTCTGCCACCAGACGAAAAGCCCGAACAGGAACACGCCATAGCCGACCATACGGTGGACGAACTGCACCAGCCCCGGATCCTCGAAGAAGTTGCGCCAGATGGGGCTCAGCTGGAACGGATCGGGCGGAAAGAAGCCGCCGGCCATCAGCGGCCAGTCGTTGAAATTTCGCCCGGCATCGTTGCCGGCCACCAGTGCGCCGAGCAGCACCTGCACCAGCAGCGCGCCAGCCAGACCCGCCGTCAGCCGCCAAAGCCGCGCCTCGCGCAGCCGCCGCGCCTGCATCAGCACCCGGTCGGGGCGGGACAGCTGCATGACATGCCAGGCCAGCACCCCGAGGATCACGAAGGCAAGTTCAAGGTGGATCGCCAGCCGATAGGGCGCGACATCGACCATGCCGGCCCCCAGCCCCGAAGAGACCATCCACCAGCCGACGGCGCCCTGCAGACCCCCAAGCAGCCCCGGCAGGACCAGACGCCAGGTCCAGCCCGTCGGCACCTGACGGCGCAGCAGGAAATAGCCAAGCCCCAGCGCCCAGACCAGCCCCACAAGACGGCCAAGCTGCCGGTGGCCCCATTCCCACCAGTAGATCCCCCTGAACTCGTCGAGCGTCATCTGGGAGTTCTGCAAGGCGAATTCCGGGATCTGCTGGTATTTCGCGAACTCGCCCTGCCAGGCTTCGTCGGACATCGGCGGGATCGCACCCGTCACCGGGGCCCATTCGGTGATCGAAAGCCCGGCATCGGTCAGACGGGTCAGCCCGCCGACGGCGATCATGGCGACGACCAGCGCGAAAAGCACGATCAGCCACAGCCGGATCGCGCCGCGGGCGCCGGCATGGGCGCGGTCGATCACACCGGTTCGGGCAACCGGCGGTGCCTCGCGCTTTTCCGTGCCCACGTCTTCGAAAATGCTGCGTTTTGCGGCCATATCAGATAACTCCTGTCGCGGGAGGCTCAACCTTCGCCGTCGTCGGTTCCGTTCGGGGCGAGCTTGCGGCGGGTCAATTGCCGCAACATGCCGTGAAAGATCTGCACGTCGCTTGGGCTCAGCGCCAGACGCGACAGCATGTTGCGCACCGTAACCTTCATCCCCGGTGCCTTGGTCGGCGGAAAGAAGAACCCGGCCTGATCGAGCCGGGTCTCGAAATGATCGGCCAGCCGTTCGACCTCGATCGCGGGGGCCCGCTCGATCTCGTCGCCCTCGGGCAAGTCAACGGCCTGGCGGCGCCACTCATAGGCCGTCAGCAGCACGCATTGTGCGAGGTTGAGCGAGAAGAATTCGGGATTCACCGGCACCGTGATGATCGCTTCGGCCCGGGCGATGTCCTCGTTTTCCAGACCTGCACGCTCGGGCCCGAACATGATGCCGACCCGGCCGCCCGCAGCCGTCGCCGCCCGCGCCTCGGCCATGGCGGCCTCCGGCGTCAGCACCCGCTTGCTCAGCCCGCGGCCACGCGCCGTGGTGGCATAGACATGGGTGCAATCGGCAATCGCCTCGGCCGTGGTGGCAAAGATCCCGGCATGGTCCAGTACCCGGCCCGCACCGCTTGCCAGGGCGGCCGCGCGCGGGTTCGGCCAGCCGTCGCGCGGATCGACCATCCGCATCCGGTTCAGCCCGAAATTCCACATGGCCCGCGCCGCACCACCGATGTTCTCGCCCATCTGGGGGCGCACGAGGATGAAGACGGGATCGGGCATTGGCTCTCGCTTTGTCTGTCAGGCCCCGAGGTGATACGCCGCCCCCGGCCGGCCTTCAAGGCGCGGTCCCGGGGCTGCATGGGGCATGGTGCCCCGCCTGAAAGAGCGCTATAGGGCGCAAAACCAATCCAGAAGCCGGAACTGAGCCATGGCCGAGCCCGAACAGCCGCAGATCTATCTGATCACCCCCCCCGAGATCGAATTATCGATCTTTCCTGCCCGTCTTGCGCGGGTGCTGGATTCGCGCCCCGTCGCCTGCGTGCGGCTGGCGCTGGCCGGGCGCGACGAGGACGCCATCGCGCGGGCTGCCGATGCCTGCCGCGAGGTCTGCCATGGCCGCGACGTGGCGCTGGTGATCGCCGATCACCTGCTGCTGGTCGAACGCCACGGGCTCGACGGGGTGCACCTTGGCAATTCCAGGGGCATCCGCGACGCCCGCAAGGCCTTGGGAGAGGACGCCATCGTCGGCGCCTTCTGCGGCGCCTCGCGGCACGAAGGGATCACCGCAGCCGAGGCCGGAGCCGACTATGCCGCCTTCGGGCCGGTTTCGGACACGGCTCTTGGCGACGGCACGGTGGCCGACCGCGACCTGTTCGAGTGGTGGTCCGAGATGATCGAAGTTCCGGTCGTGGCCGAAGGCGGGCTAAGCCCCGCCCTGGTAGAGGCCCTGTCGCCGGTCACCGATTTCCTCGCCATCGGCGACGAGATCTGGTCGGCGGAAGATCCGGTGGCGGCGCTCGACCGGCTGGTGCCGCGGCTGGGCTGAGGGCGGGCCTCTCAACACAGCCAGACCGATGCAGGGAAGACGGGCTCAGCTGTCCGAGATCTGCACGGGACCCGGGATCCCGGACCGCACCGCCGTCTCACAGGCGGCGGCAAGCGCCTTTCGGCCCGCGAAATCTGCAACGCGGAGCGCCGGGTGATAGATCACCTCGACCGAGCCCTGCCGGGGCGCCGCGAGGATCTTCAGCAGATGCGGCCCGAAATCCATGTCGCCCCACCAGCCATAGAATCGCGGATCCTCGCCCTCTGGGGCGGTATAGACCACGGTTACCGGCTGAACCTGCAGGCCCGGCCTCAGGTGCTCGGTAAAGAACGCCTGAAACAGCGTTGTCTTGAAGGGCAGAATGCGGCGCCCGTCGGTGCTGGTCCCTTCGGGAAAGAACAGCAGCTTATGCCCCGCCATGAGCCGGGTCTCCAGAACGCTCGTGTGGTCCCTTGCCTCGCGTCGGTCGCGGTTGATGAATACCGTTCCGGTCGCCCGGGCAAGCCAGCCGATGCCGGGCCAGGCCGCGACTTCGGCCTTCGAGACGAAATAGATCCGCTGCGCGGCATTGAGCGAAAAGATGTCGAGCCAGCTCGAGTGGTTCGAGACCACCGCCCCGCCGCCCAGAATCGGGGTGCCGCGCACGCGGCGTTGGATACCCAAAAGGACGAAGGCGGCGGTACAGACGAAGCGGGTCAGCCAGGGCGTGACCGGGCGGCGCAGCCCGAACAGCGGCCGTTCCAGCAGCCGCAGGATCAGCATGATCGCAAGGCAGCCAAAGGTGACGATCGCCAGCGGCAGGCCGCGCCGAACCACCCGCACCCAGTCGCCCACGCTCAGGCGGCGCGCCGCCTCGGGTGGCGCCTCGGACCGCCAGGTGGCGCTCATCCCCGTGTCCCGGTGCCGGAATAGCCGGAATAGAGCGCCCGTTGCCGCACGTTCATCCGCGCGGTGTCCATCACCAGGCAGACATCGGTGGTATTGAATTCGTGATCGATGAAGGCTCCGTCGCCGACGCAGCCGCCAAGCCGGAGATAGCCCTTGATCAGCGCCGGGATCTGGCGAACCGCCTGCGCCCGCACCACCCGGTCCTCGGGCAGGATATCCATCGGTGCGCTGTGCTCGGGCAGCGCCCGCACCCGCAGCTCGGGCGGCGCCAGATGGCCATGGTGCAGAAACGACAGCGGCTGTGCCAGCGCCGCGACGTCGGTGCCATGGAAGCTCGCCACGCCGAACAGCACCTCGATCTGGCGGTCGAGGATATAACGCGCAAGCCCGTTCCAGAGGTGGTACATCGCCGTGCCGCCCCGACACTCGGGATGCACGCAGGAGCGGCCGAGTTCCAGCAGGCGCCGGCCAGAGTCGAGCAGCGGGGTCAGGTCGTATTCGCCGGCGGAATAGAACCCCCCCGCCTCGACCGCCCGTTCTCCGGGCATCAGGCGATAGACGCCCACCACATGGTCGAGCGCCGCGGCATCGCGCGCCGGATCTACCAGCACCAGATGGTCATAGAACGGATCAAAGCGGTCACGCTCCAGCCGCGCCTCGTGGTCGACCAGCGGCCCGTCACCGCCCAGCTCGGCCACGAAGACCTGATAGCGTAGGCGATGCGCAGCCAGAAGATCGGCCTCGGACTCGGCCAGTCGGACCTCGAACTGCGGGGCGGCGGCCGCGCGGGCTACGGGCTGGGAACCTGTCATCATGTCCCGCGGGTCTTTAGGGGCTTGCCGGCAGCTTGGCAAGCATTCGCCTGAGCCGCGGCTTGACCTGTGTCGCGGTCCCGGTAGTGTGATGGTGAATCTGGCAATGGTTCTGCGTTGTTGCGGGGATCAGGGCAATTCCGGTCGAAGGGCAATAACACGCCCGTCGATCGTGACCTTGCCGGCGTGTTCGAAATTGACGGTGATCCGTTGGTCGATGCGCGACTGTACCTGTCCCAGCCCCCAATCGGGCTGATTGGGGTGGCGCACAAGCATGCCGGGTTCGAGAAATGCGTTCAGGTCCATCATGGACCCATTGTGACCCGGAAGGCCGCGCATGTCCAATGACAGGATGACGAGCGACACCGATCTTGGCGACCTGATCGGTTCTCGGATCTGCCACGATCTGATCAGCCCGATTGGCGCGATCGGCAACGGGGTCGAGCTGTTGACCATGGACGGTCAGGTGGGGCCGGAACTGGCCCTGATCGCCGAGAGTGTGGCCAATGCCAACGCAAGGATCCGGTTCTATCGGGTGGCCTTTGGCCATGCCTCTGGCGACGCGGGTCTGGCGCGATCCGAGATACTGTCGATCCTGAAGGCCTATTATGGCCAAGGCCGGGTAAAGGTGGCCTGGGAAGTGCCCGTCGACTGTCGGCGCAGTGAGGCCAAGGCCGCATTCCTGGCGCTGCTCTGCCTTGAAACAGGCGTGCCGTTCGGCGGCCAGATCCGGGTTGGCCGCAGCGGCGTGCACTGGCAGGTCGAGGCAACCTCCGAAAAGTTGCGGATCGAGGACGAGGTCTGGAACTGGCTCGGTGCCGGACCGCGGGCCGAACTGACCCCGGCGCGGGTGCATTTCGCGCTGCTGCCCGAGGCGGTCGAAAACCTCGGCCGGCGGCTGGACGTGCAGCGGACAGAGGGCGGGATCGTCATCGGGTTCTGACCCACCCCCGGCCCATCGCGGCCCGGGCATGGGGGCGGTCACCTGCGGATCGTGCCGTCGCCGTCGACAAGGTACTTGAAGCTCGTCAGTTGCTCGGCCCCCACGGGTCCGCGGGCGTGCATCTTGCCGGTGGCGATGCCGATCTCGGCCCCCATGCCGAATTCGCCGCCATCGGCAAACTGGGTCGAGGCATTGCGCATCAGGATGGCACTGTCGAGCCGCTGGAAGAACCGCTCTGCCGTAGCGTCATCCTCGGTCAGGATCGCCTCGGTATGGCCCGACCCGAAAGTGCGGATGTGCGCGATTGCCTCGTCAACATCATCCACAACCTTCGCTGCGATCACCATATCCATGAATTCCTTGCCGAAATCATCATCCCCGGCGGGAACGGAACCGGTCATCCCGCGGGCCCGCACCTCGACCCCGGCGGCAATCAGGTCATCGACGATCTGCTGGCCGAGGCTGTCGGCCAGATCGCGATGCACCAGCAGGCATTCGGCGGCACCGCAGATGCCGGTGCGGCGGGTCTTGGCATTCATCACCACGCGGCGGGCTTTCTCGGGGTCGGCGGCCTTGTCGACATAGACATGGCAGATGCCCTCGAGATGGGCAAAGACCGGGACCCGTGCCTCGGCCTGGACAAGCCCGACAAGCCCCTTTCCGCCGCGGGGCACGATCACGTCGATGGTGCCGACCATGTGCAGCATCTCCGAGACCGCAGCGCGATCCCGGGTCGGCACGCGCTGGATCGCATCTGCGGGCAGGCCTGCGGTGGCAAGACCCTGCACAAGGCAGGCATGGATCGCGGCCGAGGAATGAAAGCTCTCGGACCCGCCGCGCAGGATCACGGCATTGCCGGATTTCAGGCACAACGCTCCGGCGTCGGCGGTCACGTTGGGCCGGCTTTCATAGATCACGCCCACGACGCCAAGCGGCGTGCGCACCCTGCGAATGTGCAGCCCGGACGGCATGTCCCATTCGGCGATGGTCTCGCCCACCGGGTCCTTCTGAGCCGCAACCGCGCGCAGCCCGTCGGCGGTGCCGCGGATGCGGGTCTCGTCCAGCATCAGCCGGTCCAGCATCGCCGGTGACAGCGCCTTGGTGCGGCCGAACTCCATATCCTTGGCGTTGGCAGCCAGCACCTCGGCGCGGCGGTCCCACAGTGCATCGGCCGCAGCAAGCAGCGCGGCGCGCTTCTGCTCGGGCGTCGCAAAGGCCAGTTCGGCCGCCGCCGTGCGGGCGCGGGCGCCGATGTTGGCCATCAGGGCGGGAATGTTGTCGGCGAGGTCCTTCATGGCGGCATTTCCCACAGGTTGAACGGTCGGAACTGGGGCGTGGTTTCCCAAACGCGGCGGCAAGCGGCGGCTAGAGCACCATGTCGTCGCGATGGATCAGAACGGCCCGTCCTGGATAGCCCAGGATCGCGGCAATGTCACCGGAGCGATGCCCGGCAATGGCGCGTGCCTCGGCGCTGGTATAGCGCGACAGCCCCTGCCCCAACTGGCCATGGGGGCCGCGGATCGTCACCGGCTCGCCACGGCCGAAGTCGCCCGCAACCGCGGTGATCCCGGCCGGCAGCAGCGACTTGCCCGCCGCCAGCGCCTGCGCAGCCCCTGCGTCGACACGAATCTCGCCATGCGGTTTCATCGAGGCGATCCAACCCTTGCGCGCGGCCTGCGGGTCGCCCTGGGCGACGAACCGGGTGCAGGCCGCCCCCTGCCCCAATGCCGACAGCGGATGCAGCACCGAGCCTTCGGAGATGATCATGGCGCAGCCTGCCGCGGTCGCAGTCTTGCCGGCCATCAGTTTGGTCTTCATGCCGCCCTTCGACAGCCCCGAGGCGGCGTCGCCGGCCTGCGCCTCGATCTCGGGCGTGATTGCCTCGATCACGTCATAGCGGCGCGCGGCGGGGTCCTCGAGCGGATTGGCGGTGTAGAATCCATCGACATCCGACAGCAGCACCAGCAGATCGGCGCCAACGGTCACGGCCACCTGCGCGGCCAGCCGGTCATTGTCGCCAAACCGGATCTCGTCCGTGGCGATGGTGTCGTTTTCGTTGACGATCGGGATCGTGCCCATCGACAGCAGCGTCGCCAGCGTGGCGCGGGTGTTGAGGTAGCGTCGGCGATCCTCGGAATCGTCGAGCGTCAGCAGGATCTGCGCGGCGGTAATGCCATGCGGCGCCAGTGCCGCCTGATAGGCATGCGCGAGGCTGATCTGCCCCACGGCCGCCGCGGCCTGCGATTGTTCCAGCGGCAGCGGTCCGGGGGCAAGCCGCAACGTCGAGCGCCCGAGCGCGATGGAGCCAGACGAGACCAGGATCACGTCGGTGCCGCGCGCGCGCGCCGCCGCGACATCGCTGGCAAGGGCGCGCAGCCAGTCGGCGCGCAGCAGGCCCGTCGCACGATCCACCAACAGCGCCGAGCCGATCTTGACCACCAGACGTCGGGCGGTATCGACCGACGGCAACACGCAGGTCAGGGTTTCCACGACGTGTCCTCGTTTTCATCCCCATTTTCGCGCAGCACGGCGGCGCGTTCGGCGGCGCGACGGGCGTCGATCTCGGATCGGACGGCGCGCAGCACCGGGGTGAGACCCTCGCGGGTCACGCCCGACATCGGCCAGACCCGGCCGCCCGACGCCTCCTCGAGCGCCGCGATCCGTTCGGCGCGTTCCTCGTCGTCAAGCGCGTCGATCTTGTTCAGCGCGGTGATCCGCGGCTTGGTGGACAGCCCGGCGCCATAGGCCTCGAGCTCGCCGATAATGGTCCTGTAGTCGGCGGCCACGTCCTCGGACGTTCCGTCCACCAGATGCAACAGCACCGCACAGCGTTCGACATGGCTGAGGAACCGGTCGCCGATGCCGCGGCCTTCATGCGCGCCCTCGATCAGGCCCGGGATGTCGGCGACAACGTATTCGGCATTGTCGATGCCGACCACGCCGAGGTTCGGGTGCAGGGTCGTGAACGGGTAGTCGGCGATCTTCGGACGCGCGTTCGAGGTGGCCGCCAGAAAGGTCGACTTGCCGGCATTGGGCAGACCCAGCAGGCCGGCATCGGCGATCAGCTTCAGCCGCAGCCAGATCGTGCGTTCGACGCCCGGCTGGCCCGGATTCGCGCGGCGCGGCGCCTGGTTGGTCGAGGTCTTGAAATGCAGGTTTCCGAAGCCGCCGTTGCCGCCGTGCGCAAGCACGACGCGGTCGCCCACATTCGCCAGATCGGCGATCACGGTTTCCTCGTCCTCGTCAAGGATCTCGGTCCCCGCCGGCACCTTCAGCACGATGCTTGCGCCATCGGCACCGGTGCGCTGCTTGCCCATGCCGCCCTGGCCGTTCTTGGCAAAGAAATGCTGCTGATAGCGGAAGTCGATCAGCGTGTTCAGCCCGTCCACCGCCTCGGCCACGACATCGCCGCCGCGGCCGCCATCGCCGCCGTTCGGCCCGCCGAACTCGATGTATTTCTCGCGCCGGAACGCAACAGCCCCGCCGCCGCCACTGCCCGAACGGATGAAGACCTTGGTAAGATCGAGAAATTTCATCGGCGTGCCTCGAAATTGTAACGTGTCAGGCGATAGATCGAAACCGGCGCAGGCTCAAGTCTGGCGGCAGAGCTCGCCATGCCCTCGCCGATCTTCTCGAACCCGAGCTTTTCCAGCACCCGGCCCGAGACCGGGTTATCCTCGAAGTGGTCGGCGGTCAGGATTTCAAGCGGGAAGCTGCGGAAGACGGCGGCGACGAGGGCCGACAGCGCCTCGCTGACCAGTCCTGCATTCCAGCATGATTTATCTAGCAGAAACATGATACTTGAAGTGCTTTCTTCGTCCATCGGTGAAATCCCGGTCAGGCCGATCAGCGTGCCGTCGGGGCGGCACAGACCAAGGCAGAACCCGGGTCGGCCCTGCCAGGCGCGGTGGGCGATCCAGGCCTCGGCTGCGTCCTCGGGCCAGGGACAGGGGATCGAGCCCATCATCGGGGCGATATCGGGGTTGCCGGCAATCGCGATCAGCCGCGGTGCGTCGGCGGCCGTCAGTGGCCGGCTGCGGGTGCGCGCGGTCACAAGGTTGGGTAGCCGGCGGCGTGCCTCCCATCCGGCGCGGCAGAGCCGCAGCAGACGACCGTCGACCTCGATCCCGCGGGCGCGCGACAGGCGGCGGCGGGACCCGACCTCGGTGAAGCCGAGTTTGGCCAGCACCGCGGCAGAGGCCGTGTTTTCAATGTCGTGCCCGGCCTCCAGATCGTTCCGGGACGGATCCGCGAACCAGTGATCGACCACGGCCGCGGCTGCCTCGGTCGCATAGCCATGGCCCCAGGCATCGCGGCGCAGCCAATAGCCAAGCTCGCCATCGCAGGAGATGACGCCGATCAATGCGCCCTCCCGGCAGATCGCCCAATGGTCGGGGCGCCCGCTGGCATGGCTCAGAAACGCGTCGGCGTCCGACGCCTCATAGGGGTGCGGCACCGCCGTCAGCCAGCGCGACACCTCAAGATTGCCGACGCCCGCGATCACGTCGGACGCGTCGGACCCGCGCAGGGCCCTGAGCGTCAAGCGGGGCGTCACAATCCTGTATTCGTCCCGCTGATCAAACATTTATCTGAGCTTCTTCAAGTAGGTCCAGGTCGGCACGGAACTGTTGCGGGCGACAGAAAATGCCTCGGCATCGCCGAGATAGGTGAAGCCTGCATTGGTCAGCACCCGGGCCGAGATCTGGTTATCCTGAAAGACCTCGGCAAAGATCGTGTCGCTGTTCTGCGGATTGGCGGCAAGCAAGGCGCGCACCGCCTCGGAGGCGAGGCCGGTATTCCACAGGATCGGCGCCACCCAATAGCTGATCTCGGACTTTGCCTTGGCATCTTCCATCCGGGTCAGGCTGATGACACCCACCAGTTCGCCCAGCCCCGAAGGCGTGCCGTCGAGCGCCCAGACATCCTCGCGCCGGTTTTCAGCCAGACTGCGGGCGATATAGGCCTCGGCCGTGCCCGGCGGCAGCGGATGCGGGATCGAACGGGTGGCGCGGGCGACGCGCTGGTCGCCCGCATAGAGGTCGAGCAGACCCTTGTCGGATTTTTGCAGCGGCCGAAGTGTGACCCGCGCCGCAGGTATGACCGGCTGTCCGGAAATGCTTTTCAGTTCCAAGATTTTTCCCTCCAATTCGGCAATACAGCCGGTGCCGCCGAAGCGTTCCGGGCGAGTTGCCGCCTCCTCCCAAAGGCCGCTGCGCCGGAACGACCGGCACCGAGCGTCGTGATTAGAATGGCAATGGCCGTGCCGGCCTGCAAGCCGACGTGACCGTGGAGCTGCGCCGCGAGGCCTGCCAGCGGCAGCTCGAACGGACGCAGCAGAAGCCGCGACAGCAGCCCCGGAACGCAGGTCGCGAGCGCATCGGGCTGCCAACGGATCTGCGCCGCACGGAATGCGGCAAGGCTGATCAGCGCCAGCAACGCCTGCAGCCACGCCACCGAACCGGACCGCCGGACGGCACCGCGACGGGTCGCCATGCCCGCCCTGCCCGCTGCGTCTTGAATGGCCATGCCCTTGTCCTTCCATCCCCGATGGCTTCCGGCCGTCGGGGGCCAGAAACACCGAAGGGGATCGGCAGTGTCGCCGATCCCCTTTTTCGATTTCCCTAACGGGCGAGATCCGGCTTACTCGGCGGCCTCTGCAAGCGGAAGCACCGAAATGAATGTGCGGCCCTTGAAGCCCTTGCGGAAGGCCACGTTGCCTTCGACCGTAGCGAAGATCGTGTGATCCTTGCCTTGGCCTACGCCTTCGCCCGGCCACCACTTGTTACCGCGCTGACGCACGATGATGTTGCCGGGATTGACGGCCTGGCCGCCATAGATCTTTACACCGAGGCGGCGACCGTCGGAGTCGCGACCGTTGCGGGATGAACCGCCTGCTTTTTTGTGTGCCATATCGCTCTACTCCTGTCTCAGGCCTCGACCGCCTCGACGGCGGCGGGCTTGGGGGCCTTGGCGGCACCGATGGCAGCCTTCACGCCGGTCGCATCTGCGCCCGATTCAAGGATTTCAGTCACCCGCAGCAGGGTCAGCTGCTGGCGGTGACCACGGGTGCGCTGCGAGCCATGCTTGCGGCGCCGCTTGACGAAGGTGATGACCTTGTCGGCCTTGATCTGGTCGATCACCTCGGCCTGCACGGCCGCACCATCGACCATCGGCGCGCCGATTGCGGTGCCGACCATCAGGATCTCGTTGAATTGCACGGTTTCGCCGGCAGTGGCTGCCAGCTTCTCGACGCGCAGGATATCGCCCGACTTCACGCGATATTGCTTGCCGCCGGTCTTGAGGACCGCAAACATGGGTCGTTCCTTTTCGTCTTCCGCGTCCTTCTTGGTCCCCTTGCGGGCGTTCACGCCGGTTTCCCGGCACCTCGGACAGCGCGTCCTTGCGGACTGTTTCTTCATCCACCCCATCGTGAACCGACAGGAGCGCCGCATATGGCGTGAAACCCGTGGTCTGTCAAGACCGTGCAGCCCGCCGCAAACCCGGTTCAGCCCCGGTGCGGGCGGCTGTCAGAGGTCCTCGCCGCCCATGTAGCGGGCCGCCGCGAGGCCAAGCTGGCGCGAGACATCGGTGAAGACGGTGTCGAAGGCGGCGAACAGCGCCGAATTCAACGCCTGCCCCGCATCGCTGGCCGAAAATGCGATATACTCCGCGATGTCGGTGTCGCTCAACGGCTCATAGGCCATGAACAGATAGGAATAGACCCAGGCGTCCGATTCCTCGCGGATCTGCGGCTCCTCGGACCAGACCTCCTCCAGCATGTCTGCCTGCGCGCGCGGCGCGTCGAAGGCGCCAGCATCGTTCAGCGCCGCATAGAAGGCGAAATTGGCATTGAGCGCGCCGGTTACGTTGTTCTCGACCAGGTCGAGCACCGCCACCAGATCCTCGATCAGCGCCAGCCGCGGCGCGCTGTCGGCCTGCCGGCCGACCAGCATCTCGCGGCTGGCCTCCACGACCGAAGGCGACAGCATGGCGCGGCGCGCATCGAGTTCGAGCGTCACCACCCGCCGGCCGAGATCGGTGCGGTAGAACGCGACCAGGTCCGCGATCTGCTCGGGCGTCAGGCGGTCGGACAGGATCGACGCAATCTCCGCCTGCATCCCGTCGGTGTCGTAGATCGCCGACACCTGATCCGACCAGGCCGCGCCGCCACGGCCGGGAAACATCTCGTTGCCGATATCCTCGCCCGAGCGCAGCCCCTCGTCGCGCATGACCGCGAGAAGCGGGGCAATCTGCATGGCCTCGATCAGATCCGAGACCCCTGCCGTGGCCACCGTCCCTTCGGTCAACCGCACGACAGGCGCGGTCTCGGCCACGCCGGGTCCCGCGAGGACGGGAGGCGAAAACGCCAGCACGAATGTTGCAAACAAGGCGCGAAGCGACATGAGCGACTCCTTTTGGCCGATGCTAGCGTCAGAACGCGGCAAGCACAAAACCCCGCTGGGCCGCCGCACCCGGTGCAGGCGCAACAACGCCGAGAAAAAGCACTTGCAACGCCCCGGCTTCGCCACTACACCGCCGCAACCCAGACCAAGGGTGGCGCGGAGAGGTGCCGGAGCGGTCGAACGGGGCGGTCTCGAAAACCGTTGTGGGGGCGACTCCACCCAGGGTTCGAATCCCTGTCTCTCCGCCATAATACCTAAATAATACCATATAATTTCAAAGCGTTACGGGCTTATTGGTCCGGGCGCTTGAAGTTCTGCCCCATGCTCTGCACCTATCCAGCCCCCGGATTTTGACGGACAAACGGCCCGTAACTCGATTACGGAACCGTGAGAAGCTGTTGCGCTCGCCGTGGACAACGCGACCGAACGCAACTGCGACTGGTGCCTTCGCGGCCTGTGCCCGACGAGGCTGTAGTGCAATTTCATCCCCAAAGCCCCCTTCGGCCAACGCCGACAGGTCGTGCTGCGGCCCTGCGGGCGTGAGCTATTGGACGCGACGAACCTGACAATGCAATCTCAGTGATCGACGAACTGAGGGCCGACCCGCGATTCGGGTGGCGGCGCTTCAGTCAGAAATCCTCGGCGGCGATCGGGAGGTCCAATACGGCAACCACCATCGAACCAACCGACCGCTTGTGCGGAGCGGCCATTCGTCTTTCTCCATTCGTTTCGGGCCGCGCGACTGCGTTGCGCATTCAGGATGCAGGCGTCACCAGGAACCTGCACCCCTTTGGTTGCGCTCCGGGCTCTGTCCGCCACCGGGAACGGGGCCTCCACCTCCCGTTCTGCCCGGCCGTTCAACGTCGCGTCGGCACCGAGGTACTCGACCCGTGCCCCTTCGATCGTGCCGTTAAATTGGAACGGCGCCTGGTCGTAATACTCGATCCCGACGGGCGACCCGAGGTCGATGCCGAAGTCGAGAGCGTCATTGGCCGTGAAGCCGAGCGGCGCACTGACCGGCACCACGCCCGAAGCGACGTCCTGGCCGTCGACTTTCATCACCACGTTCAGCGGGCCAGCCGGGCGGCGTTCGACGTAGCTTGTCTCGACATCGATCGTCACTTTGCCGACGGGAAGTCTTTCGGCTGCCTTGATATGGGTGCGCTGAACCTCGAACAGGTTGTATTCATAGGACAGCACCCCGTCCTTGACGTACAAGGCAAGACCGGCCGAGAAGCCGCCGAGCGCGTAGATGACGCCATCGGCATTTTCCGGCACATCCACGACGACACTCACGAGGTTGTGCTTGTTGCCCAATGTCGGCGCCGCGAATTCCGGCATCCGCGTGATCGCACCGGGAAAGGTCCACGATGTGTAGGGAGGCGCGATCTTGAGCTCGGGGTGCAGGACCGGGATCCACAGGCCACCGCCGACCGGCAGGCCCTTGTTCCTGGTGAGCTCGATCAGGAACCGGTCCTTGAGCGCGGCCAGCTTCTCGGGCATGGCTGCGGCCAGATCTTCGGCTTGAGACCAGTCCTTGCTGAGGTCATAAAGCTCCCACCTGTCCTGATCCGGTTTCCATTCGAGGATGCCTTCCGGAATTCCGGGAACCCAGGGGGCGCGTGGGCCAAAGGCAGAGGCCATCCACCCCTCGTGATAGAGCCCGCGACTGCCCATGATATCGAAATACTGGGTGTGCCGCACCTCTTCCGCGGTGGCGTCGTCGAAGGTCTCGGCAAAGCTGACGCCGTCGAATGTCTCCTGCGGAACGCCGTTGACCACGCGCGGCGGCGTGATGTCCAGGATGTCGTAGATGGTCGGGACCACATCGATGACATGCAGAAACTGCGACCGCGGCGCCGCGTCAGGCGCGATCTTCGCAGGCCAGCGAATGGCGAGAGGATTTCGTGTGCCGCCAAAATGCGAGGCAATCAGCTTGGTCGCCTGGTAGGGCGTGCTTCCCGCCCAGGCCCAGCCGGCGTGATACATGTTGTCGGTCTTGTCCGAGCCCAGCACATCGAGGCCACCCAGCGTATCGAGTGCCTGGATCTGTTCCTCGGTGGTGCTGGGAATGCCGTTTTGCGCCAGCAATTCGCTGATCGTGCCGCTCTGGCCTTCGGCAGAGGCGCCATTGTCACCCCAGATGTAGAAGATCAGCGTGTTGTCGCCATACCCGAGTTGGTCGATCTCGTCGACGATGCGGCCGATCTGGACGTCCACATGCTCTGTAAACCCGGCGAACACTTCCATCAGGCGCCGCTGGAACGGCTTCTGCTCGTCCGGAATCGACGCCCAGGAAGCCAGCGTGTCGGGCCGCGGCGTCAGCTTGGCATCATCGGGAATCCATCCCTGTTCCATTTGGCGCTGGAACACGCGTTCCCGGTAATTGTCCCAGCCGTCGTCGAACTTGCCCTTGTATTTGTCAGCCCATTCCTTGGGGACCTGGTGCGGACCATGGGACGCGCCGCTCGCCCAGTAGAGGAAGAAGGGCTTGTCCGGGACAAGGGCTTTGTGCGTCCGGAGCCAACCGATCGCGTCGTCCGCGAGGTCCTCGCTCAAGTGGTAGTAATCGTGGCCGCCGGAGGTATGCGGCGTCTCCACATAGGTCGTATTGCGGACGAGCATCGGCTCGTATTGGGATGCCTCGCCGGCAAGGAAACCATAGAAATACTCGAAGCCATAGCCCGTGGGCCAGTTCTCGAACGGGCCAGCGGCCGTCGTCTCGTTGGCGGGCGTGTTGTGCCACTTGCCGAAGGCCGCCGTGCTGTAGCCGTAGTCCTTCAGCACCTCCGCCACCGTGGCACTGCTCTTGGGAATCATCCCCCGGAAGCCATCCCAGTCGTTCGCGAGTTCGGTTATCTGGCCGTTGGCAACCCGCTGATGGTTGCGTCCCGTCAACAGCGCCGCCCGCGTTGGCGAACACATCGCGGTTGTGTGGAAGCGCGTGAACGCGATCCCCTCCTCGGCGATCTCGCTCAGTGTCGGCGTGTGGATCTCTCCGCCGAACGTGTCCGTCTGGGCCGGCCCGACGTCGTCGATGAGAACGATCAGGATATTCGGCGCGTCCTCGGGAAGTCGGCTCTCGACCGGAAGTGGACTGTAGACCGAATCCTGCATGGTCAGGGCCGCCGTGCTGCCCGATGGTTTCGGCGGGAACGGCAGCACTTCCTGTGCCGCAATCGGTCCCGCCGCGAGAATTAACGAAGTAACGACGATTGCAGTCCGTAGCATTGGTCTCCCTCCCTTATTTTCAGAACCTGAACGTCGCGCCGATAAGCGGACCGGTCTGGCTCACGTCGAAAACGAGGCCATCCTCCTCGTAGTCGACCGCGAGGTAGCGCCACCCGACGGTCAGGCCGAACCGCTCGTTGTAGGAATAGGTGGCGCCGGCCATCAGGCTCCATTCGAGATCGGCCCCGACGCCAAAACCGCCGACCTCTGCGCTCCCGAAGAGGTTCCAACGATCAGTGACCGTATACTGGCCGGCAATTCCGATCAGAGGATCGACCCAGCTTGCATCGCTGTTTTCCCTGATCTTCCCGAGGCCGGTGGCGGGCTGCGTCTTGACGGTGAATTCGTTGTCGAGCCACCAGGCACGAACACCGACATAGGCGTCGATGTTGTGCATGTCGCTCCGTGCAATCGTGCGGCCGACAGCGAAGGCAAGATTGGATGTCCGGCTTCGGACCTCGATACTGTCCACGACAGCGCCTCCGATCCCCTCGGTCGAGGTCGTCTGGACCGCCGATCCGTCGAAGAAGAGCACCCACGGGCCGTTGCGTGCGCTGGCGAAAAGGAAGACGCCATAGTCGAGATCGTCGAGAATGTCCCCGAACGACAGTGAGACGTCCTGGGATGGCAATCCAGGCAGGGCGCCGAGGTCTCCGTCGAGTCCCGCAAGCCAGCCATAGGGCGTCACGGTGAATTCCCAGTCCGACTGCGCCTGCGCCGCACCTCCCGCAGAACCTGCGGCCAGCGAAGCGCCGAACACAAACGTCCGAGCGAGCCTACGGATATCCATCGGATGTTCTCCCCTCTGCCCTGTGAACCAAGGTTAACAAAGGCCGGGCCGAGCAAACTTGCGCAGCGTCAAGTTGCAATGGAGACAAACTGATCAATTTGCGACAGACTGAGGAATGTCGTCCGTTCCGCTCCAGAATATCCGGGCTTGGAAGCCGGTCATGCGCGGCGTCGCCGAAGTGGTCTCACCACGCGTCATCGACCGTGGCTTGAGGTCTGTTGGCCTTAGTCGGACGCTCCTCGATGGGCCGCCGATCTTTGTGCCCTACGCGCTCCAGGCGGAATTCGCCGAAAGCGTCGCCCGCCAGACCGGCGAGCGACATCTCGGTGCCCTTATTGTCTGCCGATGCGGGTATGAAGATCTCGATCTCTATGCGAAATACGTCCTTGCCGCTCCCCGCCTGGACTTGGCCTTCTCCCGCGGCATTCGGGCACTCCGGTTTCTGCAATCGGGAGCGTTGGTGCGTGTTCGCGATGCCGGCGACAACGTCGTCCTTCAATTCGGTTCGGGCATCCAGTCTGTCGTCGGGGCCCGCCATATCGACGAAAGCACGCCGTTGCTTCTGATCGACCTTGTGCGTCACTTCCTCGGTCCGGACTGGCGCCCGGACTGGGTGGAACTGCCGCATCGGCCATGCAACGGCGATGCCACGCTCGACGACGTCTACGAAACTCCAATCCGATACGGCCGCCCTCTTCCCGGAATAGCAATCCGCAAGAACGTGCTTGGCGCGCGCAATCCGAAGTCCAACGGCGCAGCGATCGCAACCGTGTTTGCGGACCTGAGGACGATGATCCGCTGCCGTCCACCAGAGAGTGTGACGCAGGTCCTGCGCGACGTTCTGATCCTGCAAACTGTTTCCGGCGACCTCTCCGAGGAGACTGTTGCCGCCCGAATGGGCCTTGGGAAACGGACGCTGCAGCGACGCCTGGCAGCGGAAGGCCACAACTTCGTTGATCTCCTTGCGTTATTCCGCGCGGAACGGGCCAAGGCGCTCCTGATCGAGACCGAATTCTCACAGCAGCAGATCGCAGCTTCTCTGGGGTATCGGGAAGTGAACAGCTTCCGCCGAGCATTCCGCAACTGGACCGGAATGACGCCGGCGGAGTTCCGGGCCAACCACCTCAAGTCCTCGCCTGGTCTTTGCTCTGAACCTTCATATGTTTCCAATTGAAGCGGCAGTTTCCGCGTCGATCGGCACCACCGCGTCGCCGTCGGCCCGTTGCGGATATTCAGAAGGATGGCCATCGCTGCGCCGCGGCTTCCCCGAAGCGGGCTTTCGTCGAACTCACAGTATCGGCCGGCAGGTCGAGCCCCGCTGTGCGGGCCTTTCCGCCGCTTGGCGCCAAAGGGGGCGCGGCGCTGATATTTGCCGGCAAAACCGCTTTTCCCGCGACCCGCTCGATCTTCTGGCTCCGGCGGCGCTCCTGCCGGGGCGGCTTGCGGTGCCGGTTTTCATCCAGTTGGGTGAGAAACGCCGGGCCGCGGTGTTGCAGCACTGTCCCTAGGGGTGTCACATGCCGGCCAGAAGCCCGGCATAGACGCCGCCTTGTGCCGCCAGTGCCGCATGAGTTCCGGTTTCGACCACCCGTCCCTCTTGCAGTACCACTATCCGGTCAGCCTCGCGTATGGTCGAAAGCCGGTGCGCAATGGTGATGGTCGTGCGCCCCTTCGCCAGCGCATCGAGGGCCTCCGACATCGCGCGTTCGGTCCTTGTGTCGAGCGCGCTTGTCGCCTCGTCCAGAAGCAGGATCGGCGGGTCGCGCAGGATGGTGCGGGCCAGCGCCAGACGCTGTTTCTCGCCACCCGAGAACCGGAAACCGCCCTCGCCGACAAGCGTCGCATACCCCTCGGGCAAGGCCGCGATATGGTCATGGATCTGCGCCACCCGCGCCGCCGCGATCAACTCGGCCTCGGTCGCCTCCGGTCGGGCGAAGCGCAGGTTTTCGGCCACCGAGGCATGCAGCAGATAGGGCTCCTGCGAGACCACCCCCAGCATTTGCGACAGCGTTTCGAAGCTGAGGTCGCGCACATCCACCCCGTCGAAGCGGATCGCGCCACTCTCGACATCGTAAAGCCGCGCCAGCAGGTAGCCGAGCGTGGTCTTGCCCGAGCCGGTCGGACCAACGATGGCGACATGGCTGCCCGCCGGGATGATCAGGCTCACATCATTCAGCGCCGGGCCGCGTCCCTCGGCATAGGCAAAACGGACATGGTCGAGCTGCACCTCGCCGCGCATCGCGGAGCGGGGGATGGTCACCGGATCGGCGCGTTCGGTGATCTCGACCGGCTTGTCGAGATACTCGAAAACGCGGGCAAAGAGCGCGCGGGTCTTGCGCGCGTCGCGACTGACCTCGAGCAGTTGCTCGAAAGGCCACAGAAGCTGTTCCTGCAGCGCGATCATCGCAACCAGCGTGCCGATGCTGGCCGGATTGCCGCCTTCCATCAACAGGCCGCCCGCCAGCAGTGTCAGCGCAGGCAGCGTCGCCAGCGCAAAGCCGATCAGCGACCACTGCCATTCGCCTGCCGTATGCGAGCGGACCTCCAGCTGCGCCAGATCGCGCGAAATGCGGGCAAAGCGCTGCGTCAGCCAGGGGCCGCGCCCCATGGTGCGGGAAAGGATGATGCCGGAAGCCGACAGCGTCTCTTCCACTGCGGCCGACATGTCCGCGGCGCGGGCCTGTTGTTTATAGGTCAGCGCCTCGCGCAGACGGGCAACCTTGGCGCTGATCAGAACGGTCAGCGGGACGATGAAGAGAACAAACAGCGCCAGCCGCCAGTCCAGGATGAAAATCGCCACCGCCGTCATCGCCACCGCGCTGAGCGAGCGGCCAAGCTCGTTCGCGGTCTCGGTCATCAGCGATTGCAGCCCGGCAATGTCGCCCGCGATCCGGGATTGCACCTCGCCGGTGCGGGTGCCGGTGAAGAACCGCAACGACAGCGTCTGCAGATGCGCGTAGAGCCGGACCCGCAGGTCATGCAGGATCGCCTGTCCGATGCGCGCACTCAGAACGATCTGAAGCGCGCCGATCCCGGCCGAGGCCATCGCCGCCGCGATCATGCCGCCCGCGAGCCAGACCAGGAGCGAAAGATCCTGTTGCGGCAGGGCGATGTCGATGATCGCACGCAGCAGGAACGGCCCGGCAAGCCCGATGGCCGAGGCAAGGATCATCAGGGCCACCACCGCCGCGATCCGCGGCCGGTACGGGGCAAAGAGCTGCAGGACACGCCGCATCGACACATGCCGGGCGGCCAGCTCGCCGTAGGCGTCGGGATCGTCAGTCATCTGTCTGTCCGCCTTGTTTGGCTTTTTTCGGCAGCCGGATCTCCACAGCCAGACCCGTGGGGTCGTGCGGCAGGATCCGTGCCTCGCCGCCATGGGCGCGAGCGATGGCGCGCACGATGGACAGGCCCAGGCCCGAGCCGCCATTGCTGCGCCCGCGCGAGGCGTCCGCCCGCCAGAACCGGTCGAAGGCGCGGGCCCGATCCGCCGCAGAGAGGCCGGGACCGGTGTCGGAACAGCGGACGATCACCTGTTCTCCCTGTGTCATGGTCTCGACGTGAACGTGGCTTTGCGGCGAGTAGCGGCGGCAGTTCTCCAGCACCGCGACGAAGGCCTGGCGCAGCCGCGTCCGGTCCGCCACGACCCACGCCGGGGCCAGTTCGCGGGTCACGGCGATGCCCGCTGCGGTCAGTTCCGCCTCCAGCCCGTTCAGGGCCGCTCCAACCTCCTCCGCCAGATCGAAGCTTTCATAGGTAAGCTCCAGCCGGCCGGCGTTGCCGAGCGCGAGCGTGCGCAACTCCTCGACGATGGCCGAGAGGTGGTCGACATGCGCGATCAGCCGCGCATAAAGCTCCGGCGTCGGATCGAAGACGCCATCCGACATGCCCTGAAGGCGGCCGCGCAGGATGGTCAGCGGCGTACGCAATTCATGCGCGATGGCCGAGTTGGAATAGGCAAGCTCTGCCTCGGCACGTTCCAGGCGCTCGGCCATAACGTTGAAATCCGCGAGCAGATCCGCCGCTTCGCGGAAACTGCCGGCCGGCAGGTCGGCGCGGGCGGAAAAGTCGCCGGTCGCGATCCGCCGCGCGGCGGCCGCCACCGATTTCAGCGGCTCGACGATCCGCCGGGCCAGGCGCCATCCGATCCCCGAGGCGGTCAGCAACCCGAAGCCCAGAAGCAGCAGAACCATGACGGTGTCGCCTGTCCGCCAGCCTGCATCCTCGTCGAGATCGGGATAGAGCCAGTCGTAGATGAACAGGAAATACGCCATCAGCCCCAGAGAGACGACGAGCGCCGCGATCAGCGTCAGCGCGACCATCGTCTTTGTGATCCGTGCGTTCAGATTACCGGACATGGGACGCGTCCAGACGGTAGCCGACCCCGCGCACGCCCTCGAGCATGCCCTCCGCGCCCGCCGCCGCGAGCTTGCGGCGCAGATTGCTGACATGGCTGTCGACGGTGCGGTCGAGCGCGGATCCCTCCGGCAGACAGGCATCCACCAAGTCGGCCCGGCTGAAGGCCCGCCCCTGAGAGCGCGCCATATGGGCGAGGATGCGGAATTCCGTGGGTGTCAGGTCGAGTGAGACAGGCCCGGCGTCGCCCTCGAGCGTGGCGCGGTAGGCGTCGGGATCGACCGTCAAGGGACCCACGCGCAACAGCGTGTCCGGAACCCGCCCCATGGTGCGGCGTAGAACAGCGCGGGCGCGGGCCACCACCTCGTGCGGGTTGAAGGGCTTGACGACATAGTCGTCGGCCCCGATCCGTAGCGCCTGCAGCTTGTCGAGATCCTCGGCCAGGGCCGTCACCATGATGACCGGCGTGTCGCCGCGCCGGCGGATCGCGGCCAGCACCTCATAGCCGTCCTGCCCGGGCAGCTTTATGTCCAGGACCACCAGGTCGGGCCGCAGGCGCTGGTGATGCGCGAGGCCCGTGGTGCCGTCGCGCGCACAGATCACGCGAAAGCCCTCGCGGGCGAAGTAGCTTTCAAGGATCTCGGCGATCTCGGGCTCGTCTTCGATGACCAGGATCAGGGCATCAGTCATGCGGTTACCTCTCGCAACTCGGGTAGCGTCGCCCCGCAGTTCAGGCGGCTGACGGCGACGTAGAGCAGCGGCACGAAGAAGACGCCCAGCACCGTGGCCGATACCATGCCGCCGAAGACGCCGGTGCCGATGGCATTCTGGATTTCCGCCGCCGCGCCCTTGGCGGTCACAAGCGGCACTACACCGAGGATGAAGGCCATCGAGGTCATCACGATCGGCCGCAACCGCATGCGCGCGGCCAGCAGAATCGCGCGATGGAGCCCCATTCCGCCCTCGCGCAGGTGACGCGCGTATTCGACCATGAGGATCGCGTTCTTGGCCGAAAGCCCGATGATGGTGACAAGCCCGACCTTGAAGAACACGTCGTTGTCTGTGCCCCGCAGCAGCACGGCGATTACGGCCCCAAGGAGACCCATGGGCACCACCAGCATCACCGCGACGGGCACCGACCAGCTTTCGTAAAGTGCTGCCAGCACGAGGAACACGATGAGCATCGAGGCCGCCATCAGCATCGGCGCCTGGTTGGCCGATTGCTTTTCCTGCAGCGACTGCCCGGTCCACTCCACGGCGAATCCCTGCGGCAGCGCCTTGGCCAGATGCTCCATCTCGGCCATGGCCGCACCGCTCGACACGCCGCTCGCCGCCTCGCCCGAGATGGGCGCGGCCGGGTAGCCGTTGTAGCGGTTGAGCTGCGAGGGCCTGGGTTCCCAGACCGGGGTGACGACCTCCGACAGCGGCACCATGCCGCCGTCGGCATTGCGCACCTCGAGCCGCAGCACGTCCTCGGCATGCATCCGCGCCGCGGCCTCGGCCTGCACGATCACCTGTTGCATCCGCCCCCGATAGGGGAAATCGTTCACGTAGGTTGACCCCACCGCGGTCCCGATCGTGTCGCTGATCGCGTCGAATCCCAGCCCGAGCACCTGTGCCTTCTCGCGGTCGATCTTGAGCGCGATGCTCATGCCGTCGGGCAGCCCCTCACTCATCACGCCTGACAGAAGCGGGCTGGCCTCGGCCGCGGCGACCAACTGGTCCTCCGCCGCTTTCAGCGCGGCTGGGCCTGCATTGGCTCTGTCTTCCAGCCGCAGCGAAAAGCCCGATGTCGTGCCCAGCGACTCGATCGCCGGCGGTTTCATGATCATGGCCGTCCCTTCGGGTATATCCGCCATTGCGGCCTCGGCAGCGGCGATCTCCTCGTCCACGCTGGTCGTGCGCTTATCCCAGTCCCTCATGCTGGTGAAGGCCTGCGCGGCATTCGGCCCCGAACCCGAGAACCCGAAACCGAGGATCACCGTGTTCTCGAGGATGTCGGGACGGGTTGCGGTATGCGCCTCGTAGGCGGCGATCACGTCGCGGGTGCGCTCGGCCGTGGCGCCCGCGGGCAGTTCGAACATCGCCATGAAGTTACCCTGGTCCTCCTCGGGGACGAAGGAGGTCGGGATCCGCGTATAGGCGACGCCCATGACCGCGATGAGCGCGAGGTAGAGCAGGAACATGCGCCCGCCTTTGCGCAGACCCCAGCCCACCCAGCCGGTGTAGGCCTGTGTCAGCGCATCGAATCCGCGGTTGAACCCGCCGAAGACGCCGCCCTTCTTGCCATGGCCTGTCACGGGACGCAGCAGCGTGGCGCAGAGCGCGGGCGTCAATGTCAGGGCGAGAACGGAGGAAAGCAGGATCGACACCGCCATCGACAGCGTGAACTGGCGATAGATCGCACCGACCGATCCGCTGGCCAGCCCCATCGGGAGAAAGACGGCGGTCAGAACCAGAGTTGTGCCGACGATGGCGCCCGTGATCTCGCGCATCGCCTGTTGCGTCGCTTCCTTCGGCGGCAAACCCTGCCGCGACATGATCCTTTCGACGGCTTCGACCACGACGATAGCGTCGTCGACGATGATGCCGATGGCCAGAACCATGCCGAACATCGTCAGAACGTTGATCGAGAATCCCGCCAGCCACATCACCGCGAAGGTGCCCAGAAGAGCGATCGGCGCGACGATGGCCGGGATCAGCGTGAAGCGAACGTTCTGCAGAAACAGGAGCATCACCGCGAAGACCAGTACCATTGCCTCGATCAGGGTATGGATCACCTTGGAGATCGACACCTTCACGAAGGGCGCAGTGTTGTAGGAGATCGAGACCTCCATGTCCTCGGGCATCGCGAGCCGCAACTCCTCCAGCCGCTTCTCGATGGCGGCAGAGGTTCGGACGGCGTTGCCACCAGGCGTCATCTGGACCGCGGCGGCGGCCGCCGCCTTTCCATTGCTGCTGACGCTGAACGCCGTGGTTTGCGCGCCAAGCTCCAGCCGCGCGACATCGCCCAGCACGAGACGTGCGCCATCGGTCTTGGCGCGCAGGGGGATCGCGGCGAAGGCCTCGGGCGAGGTCAGCTGTCCCTCGATGGTAAGCGGGGTCGAGATCCGTGTGCCCGGAACGGTCGGGTCATCACCCACCCGGCCGGGCGCGGCCTGCGCATTCTCGCGCGCGATTGCCTCGGTGACATCGCTCATGGTCAATCCGTAGGCCGAGAGCTTCGCCGGATCGACCCAGACCCGCAGCGCTCGATCCGATCCGAACTGCTGCACGCGACCGACACCGGGCACGCGTTTGAGTTCTTCGCCGAGGTTGCGGTTCAGGTACTCGCCAAGGCTCAGTTCATCGGTCGCGCCGGATCGCGACTTGAGCGTGATGACCATCAGAAAGCCCGATTCCGCCGCCTCGACCCCCAGGCCCGCGCGGCGCACAGGGTCGGGCAGCAGGGCCTCGGCATTCTTCAGCCTGTTCTGCACCTCGACCTGCGCCATCTCTGCATTGGTCCCCGGCTTGAACGTGACCGAAATGTTCGCGCCGCCCGTCGCGTCCACGCTGGACTCGTAGTAAAGCACGTTCTTGACGCTGGAGAGTTCCTTCTCGATCGGGCTGATCACGCTGTTGCTGACGGTCTGCGCGTCGGCCCCGGCGTAGGTCGTGAAGATGCTGACGCTGGGCGGCGCGATGTCGGGAAACCTTGCGACCGGCAGTTGCGGGATCGCGACGATCCCGGCAAGCGCGATAAAGATCGCGATGACCCAGGCAAAGACCGGGCGCAGAATGAAGAACTGGGCCATTTTGTACGCTTTTCAGGATTGTGTGTCAGATTGAGGGGTGTCGGCGGGGCCGGCGTCGACCGGCATCGTCACGCCTTCGGGCACGCGGTTCTGCCCACGCACCGCCACGATCTCCCCTGGCTTCAGTCCGGAGGCGACGATGACGCGATTGCCGACGCGTTCGCCCAGCAGCACATCGCGGCGTGCGGCCTCGCCCTCGGGCGAGACGACGACAAGCTGTGCGCCGCCGTCGCTGGTGCGCAGGACGGCGTCCTCCGGCACCAGAAGGGCATTCGCGACGACGCCGTGCGGAAGCCTTGCGCGCACGAACATGCCCGGCAGCAAGGCAAGGTTCGGATTCACGGCCTCAATGCGGACGCCAACATACCCCGTTCCCTGGTCGACGATGACGTCAGAGGATTTCAGCGTGCCCGTCAGCGGCGCTGCCCTGTCCCGGTCCGTGAGAACCCTGACCGGCCCCAGCCCCTCTTCCGCAGCCATCATGACCGCGTCCAGTTCATCGGCCGGCAGGCGCAGGTCGATATTCACCGTCTCAAGATCATGCAAGACCGCGAGGGGCTTGTCGCCTCCGACCGTGACCAGCCCGCCGATCTCGGCGAGCCCCGCCGCGACGTAGCCATCGATCGGCGCGCGCAGCGTCGCAAAGTCGAGGTCGAGGCGCTTGCGCTCCACCGCGGCGCGCGCTTCCGCAACGCCGGCTTTCGCCATTTGCAGGTCGTTGTGGGCGGTGTCGTTGCTCTGCTGGCTGACGGCGTTCCGCGTCAGCAGGGAATCCGAACGTTCGACGGCGCTCCGGGCATTGGCCACGGCGGTTTCGGCCCGCGCCAGCGCAGCCTCCGCCACGTCAAGGTCGGCTTGCAGCGGCGCCGGGTCGATGCGGAACAGCACGTCCCCCGCCGAGACCCGGGCGCCTTCCTCAACGTGCCGCTCCAGGATCAGCCCACCGACTTGCGGACGAATCTCGACGCGTCGACGGGCCGAGACCCGGCCTGCATATTCGGACTCGAGCACGACCCGCTCGGCCTCGACTGTCTCGACGGTCAGCCGGATCGCAGGTTCGACCGCGTGCTCTTCCGCAGAAGCCACATAGAGGCGGTTCTCGAGCTGGAAGACGGCCAGCGCCCCTGCGATCAGGCCGATGCAGGAGAGGATCAGGATCTTGTGGCGTGTCATGGTGCGTCCTGTTGTTTTCACACCGCCGACAAATGGGATCGACCGGTGGACGAACCGCCGAGGTTTCGTGGAGATAGTGTGGATGTCGGCCCCTACGGCGGAGGCAGCTTCCCAACAGGCGACCGCAAGGTTTTCTGGCAGTTGGCCGGCCAATATGAGCCGTTCGCCACAGGTGCGTCTTGCAGCCCTTGCAAACGAGGCCCGACGCGCTGCAGTCAGTTTGGGTTCGGAGTCGTCATGCAGCGGCGCAGAGTGCGGAAGCTTGCGGCGAAACTGACCTCTTGGTGCTCACGGCCCAGAGCCGACAACGAAGGATCATTCCGTCGCTGTTGCGCAGTGTCGCCGGAGCGGCGGTTCGGGTCTGTACCGGCAAGCCCAAGTTGTCGAAGCGCCCGCCGGCCGCGCCAATCGGCTATTTCGTCAACTGTTTCCGCCACCCTCTTCGCGTTCCAATCCAGGGTTTGAGCCGTCCCACCGTCAGTACCAGTGACCCAACCGCCACCGCGCACATCAAGGTCTTCGACACGGTTCCCATAGTACCTTCGATTAAGATCGCGTGTGCCACACTTGCCAACACCACGACCGAGGCCGCCACGGTGTGTGCAAGCCGCCAGACCTGCGGGCGAAGCGGTAGCCTTTTCCGGATGCCCGCAAGGACCGCCGCGGCGACAAGGGCCCACATCGCCACGACACCAAGGACGGAGAACGCAGTCGGCGCCGTGAAGGTCAAAGCATCGAGCATGTCGGGCGGGCTCGCGATCCAAAGACCGGCGACATGCAGGGCAATGGCAAGCATCAGCGCAACGCCGGTCCAGCGATGAAGCCGTCGCCCGGCACGCAGAGCAACCCCGGGTAGCAGCCCGGCGGCGAGTAAAGGCTGCACCAGCAGGAGCGACAGCGCGACCACGCCTGCGAAGCCTGCCGTCACGTAGACGGGAGTTCGATACTGCAGGTACTCGCTCCCCGCGGCAACAAACAGGGCTGTGGCGATGACGGCCGTGATCGCGCCCCAGACGAGGATTGAGCGCAAGACGGCCAAGATCACGCAGGTTGTAGAACGAAATGTGCGGACAGGCTGGTGTCACGGGCACTGGCCATGACCGGGCGCAGAAAGACCGTCTCGAAGTCGCCGCTGTCATAGGCAAGGTGCCCATGCGGTTGTCCGAAGATCGGTACAATCTGCGGCATCTCGAGTTGGAACATGCCATCCGCGTTTGTCAGGGTCGCGCCGTGGCTTCGAGACTCGCTCTCGCGCCCCTCAGTGGTGTGCGCCCAGATCTGGATGCGAATACCCTTCAAGGGTGCGCCGTCCCCCGCGCGACGAACCGTGCCGGACATCATGAATCCACCGCCACCGATCCGGTCCACGACGGGAGCCCCCGGGCGGTAGTTGTTCGCCCCGCCGCGCATGGATTTTGTCGGAGCGAAGCCCTGCGCACGGGCAGGCGATATCAGGTATGGCCCAGTGGACAAGAGCGCCGCAGCCCCTGCTGCCAAGAACGTTCGGCGGGCAACTGGAACCTTTGACATTGGTGTCACTCCCTTCGACAGAGTACATCGTCGCGCACGAGTTTAACGTGAATCCGGGTCGAGATGGGGATTTCAGCTACCGCCGCACGGTCTTGTGACCAACCCTGAATTCATAAGGCACGACGCACGCGGCCGTAAGGAATGGCGGAACGTTCCAGGCGCCGTCTTGTCATATCCGCCGCAGGGGTCTGGCTTTCGCACCCGGACATTGGCCACACCGCGCACAGGGCCTATCTTCGGGTCAAAATGCAAAAGGAAACACGATGAGCGTGCCAGCCTCGAAAGCGGAACTTCTGGATGCGATCTCAAAGACATTCGGCAAACTGATGCCTGACCTCGCGCGGGTGCCGCCGGAGCATGCCCGCACGGCCTCTCTGGAAGGCCATGCCGCCGGGACACTGATGAGCCCCGCCGATCTGGTGGCCTATCTTCTTGGCTGGAACGAATTGGTTCTGAAGTGGCTGGATCGGGATGACCGCGGCGAGGTCGTGGAGTTTCCCGAAACCGGATTCAAGTGGAATCAGCTCGGTCTTTTGGCCCAAAAGTTCTATTCGGACTATCAGCATCTTGAGTGGAAACACTTGCTGACCCGCCTTGCTGCGGCAAATGCGCGGCTTGTTGAAACCATTTCGTCCCGACCTGACGATGAACTCTATGGCCGCCCTTGGCATGGCAAATGGACGAAGGGCCGAATGATTCAGTTCAACACCTCGTCGCCCTACGCGAATGCACGCGCACGTATCAGGAAATGGCTGAAGGCGTACGGTTAATCTCGTTCCCCGGTCAGAGTCCTCAAAGCTCTTCCGGGGCCGACAAGAGTTCACTGGGTGGGGATGCTGCGCTGTTCGGGACGGGCAGCGACCGGCACCATGAGGTGAACATAGGGCGTGCCTGTCCACATCACGTAGGGACCGTCCGTCTGTATCACCGTCGGCAGGCCGGCAAAGTCAGCAGGGTCAGGCGTTATGACCATCATGTGCGGCCCCTCGACGATCCAATCGTTGTCGGCTGTCGGTTGTCCGGCCGCCGGGTCAATGTTGCTGGCACCGCCATCGGGCTCGTCGCCTGACAGCATGTAGGCAATGGCCATGCGCTCTGCGGTAAAGGGTGTCCCGCCCATCCACGCGGCCATCCAGCGCCGCCATTCGCTATCCATGCACATCGGTCCGGCAAGCCCATCTGGTGCCGGAAAACATGTATAATCGCTCGTGCCTTCACGCAGGATATTGCCCGCCAGATCGGACACCCGCGCCGTATCGAGAATGCTGGCCGGGGCCGCGCGCAGGGCATCGGCAATCATTGCGTCGGCATCGGGCGTCGATTGCGCGATGGCCGGGCTCACCAGTGCTGTGCAGACTGCGGCCAAGCAGGCCGCGCTGCACGGGCCGCTCATCATTGTGCGGCCAAACCTCGATTGTTCGGGGTCTTTGAATTTTTGAACGGACAGGATGTGGGTGCGCATGTCGCATCTCCTCTCAAGAGATCATTCGTCTGGCCGAATTGGTGTGACGAAACTCGCTTTAGGGTGAGCCGACAGTCCTGGTCCCGATAGTCCGGAAACTGGACTACCCGACAGCAGGGGCGGTTTCGCGTCAGTGCACCAGCTTTGCCTGCACCGAGAACGGGCTAAGGCCCAACCAAGTCTGCATCGTACGCGCGATCAATGGGTCACCGTCGAGCCGGATCTTGTCGCGGACATCCTTTACTTGCGTCAGTCCCATCCAGATGGCGGTCATGGTGCGCAGGTCTGTCGTCACCCACAAGTCGACCTCGTAGCCCGGATCGGCCGAGCATAGGTCGACCTCAGCCGTGGGATCGACGACCAGCCACCAGCTGCGCTTGGCCACCGCCAGTTCCGGATAGTCGAATTTGACCACCGTCCGATGATCGGGCATGGGCGATGGATCGAGATTGCGGCGCATATCCCACATCAGCAGCGACGGATCGAGGTTCTTCAGCGTCGCTTGTGTCTCGATCCACTTCTGCCCCCAAAGGCCGAAGGCCTTGACGACGGACTCCAGGTCCCGGCCTGCTTCAGTCAGTCGGTACTCCTGCACGCCTGGCTCATCGGCCACGGGTGTGCGGGTGACGATCCCGGCGGCTTCAAGCTCTTTCAGACGTTGCGAAAGAAGGGTTGGTGACATGCGAGGAACGCCACGCCTGAGGTCATTGAACCGAGTCGAACCGGCGATCATTTCCCGCACCAGAACCATGGTCCACCGTGTGCAAAGGGTCTCGGCCGCCATCGCGACCGGACAGAATTGTCCGTAACTGCCAAGTGTCATGGCACAAATCCCTTCCGGAGAAAGCCAGCATTCGCCTTGTCCAAGCCTAGCACACCGCGCCCCGATCCGGCAGAAAAAGGGCCGGTCCAGTTCCAGGACTAGTCCGGCATCGCGCAACCGTTCAGGCTCATGACGAACCAGGACCCTTAGGGAGCGATCGCCATGACGCAGATTCTTAAGAAACTGAACGGTGGGACCGTCGAGATCACGACCGCGATACTCACCGACCTCAAGGCCTCGCTCCGTGGCAGGCTGATCGACAAGGAGGATGCCGGCTACGACGACGCCCGCGCGCTCTGGAACGGGATGATCGACCGTCGCCCCGGCTTGATCGTTCGCGCGAAAGACGTGAACGACATCCGGCTTTCCGTGAACTTCGCCCGCGAATACGACCTCTTGATTGCGGTCAAAGGCGGCGGCCACCAGATTGCGGGCCATGCGGTGGCCGACGGCGCGCTGCTTCTTGATCTGTCGCAGATGAAGGCCATTCACGTCGATGCCGACAAGGCGACGGCCACGGTCGAGCCGGGCTGTCTGCTTTCCGATGTGGATCAGGAAACCCAGCTTTACGGCCTTGCCGTCCCTCTGGGTATCAACTCGACAACCGGGATCGCAGGCCTGACCCTCGGGGGTGGCTTTGGATGGATTACCGCCAAACATGGCCTGACCATCGACAACCTTCGCTCCGCTCAGGTCGTTTGCGCCGATGGGCAGGTGCGTGTGGCGAGTGCCACCGAGAATTCCGATCTGTTCTGGGCCATTCGCGGCGGCGGCGGCAATTTCGGCGTCATCGCGTCGTTCGAGTTTGCCCTGCATCCGATCGGTCCCGAAGTCCTGTCGGGTCTGATCGTGCATCCCCTGGCCGACGCGCGGGGCCTGTTGCAAGGCTACCGTAAGATCTGTGCCCGCGCTCCGGACGAGTTGACCATCTGGACGGTCATGCGGCAGGCACCGCCATTGCCTTTCATCCCTGAGGTCTGGCACGGCAAGGAAGTTCTGATCTTTGCCGTCTGCTATGCCGGGGACATGAAGGAAGGTGAGAAGGCGCTGAAAGAGCTGCGTGATCTCGGCACGCCGATTGCCGACGTCATCGGACCGCACCCCTATGCGGGCTGGCAGCAGGCCTTCGATCCGCTGCTGACACCGGGTGCGCGCAACTACTGGAAGAGCCACGACTTCCTGGATCTGCCCGACAAAGCCATCGACATCCTGTTGCAGGCCTTGGGCGCCCTTCCCGATCCGCAATGCGAAGTCTTCATCGCCCGTGTTGGCGGCGCAATGGCGCGCGTGGCCGAAGGAGCGACAGCGTTCCCGCAGCGCAAGGCGCACTTCGTCATGAACGTGCATACCCGGTGGAGCGACGCTGCGAAGGACGCAGATTGCCTGACCTGGGCGCGCGATCTCTTTGCACAGACGACTCCGTTCTCAGAAGGCAGCGCGTATGTGAACTTCATGCCGCAGGACGAGGCGGGGCGCGTTGGAACTGCCTACGGCGCCAACATGGAACGGCTACGCAAGACCAAGGCGAAGTACGACCCCTGCAACATGTTCCGGCTGAACCACAACATCGTTCCGGTAATGGCAGCGCAGGCGGCGAAATAGCGTCTTTAGAGGGGATGGGCCTGACGCCCAACCCTCTCCACTTCAAGCCGTTGAGTTTCATTTGCTATCTTGTGCACCCGCCGGCGACTGAGTGCGGCTCAATACAGCACTGGAAAGCGGACCCGCATGGGCGAACAGCCGGAGTGGGCCGGGTCGCGGACAGCGCGCAGCATTTCGATGGTCTTCAGAAGGCCGCGATGCGCTCGATCACCCAGAAGGCGGCGACGCTGCCGATTGCATAGCTTGCCGGTCGCGTCAGCTTCGGCGCGATCCGTCCGATCTGTGGGTAAATTTGTCGGGCGGCCCATGCCGTGAGAAGGACCAGCGCGATGAACAGGATCTGGCCGATTTCCACGCCGAGGTTGAACGCGAACAGGGCCAGCGGAATGTCTCCTTGCGGCAGGCCGATCTCGCGCAGCGCGCCGGCGAAGCCCAGGCCGTGGATCAGGCCGAAGGCGAAGGACACAAGCCAGGGGAAGCGCTCGGTCAGGGGATCGCGGCGCGCGGGCGGCAGCGTCAGCTCGTAGGCGAGAAAGACGATCGACAACGCGATCGACGCCTCGACCGGCGGCGGCGGAACGTTGACCCAGCCGAACGAGGCAGCGGCCAGGGTGATGCTGTGGGCCACGGTGAAGGCCGTGACGGCCCAGAACAGCCGACGCCGGTCGCGGATCAGCAGGATCAGCGCGAAGACGAACAGCAGGTGATCCACGCCTTCGAGGATATGCGTCACGCCGAGCGCGACGTAGCTGGTGAGCACCTCGATTGTCCCCGCGTTGGCGGGCACGGTGAACGCCGTCTCGGCCGGGGTCAGACGGTGGACCTGCGTTTTGCCTGGCTCCAGTTCGTAGCGGACCAGGGTGTCGGTGCTGGTGGCCTCCAGCCCGTCGACAGCAATGATCCCGCCGGCAAGGCCGCCCGGGCAGTTGGCGATCCAACCGGTCGTCCAGGCGCGCCCGTCGAAGGCCAACGGAGGCGGGGCGTCCTGCGTGCACGCCTGCGGCAACCGCGCCGCGAGCGACATGGGACCGTTGCCTAGATCGGGCACGCGCCAGGTGACGCGCCAGCGATCCTGACCCAGAGCTTCGAGGTTGAGGTAGCCGGGATCGAGCGCGTGCGCGGATGCGGCCGTGGGCGACCACGCGTTGAAGATGAGGAACAAGGCCAGGACGAGGCGGATCATTTCCCCAGAACCTCGTCCACGGTCGGCAAAGTGACCGTATGGCGGCCGAGCAATTCCTTTCCGAACGCCTCCCGCATCTGCCTCGCCTGGTCGGACCTCCACTCGCCTTCGACGCGATCGCGAATCTTCGGAAGCGGCGGGAGCATGGCGGCGGTGCGTCCGGTCACACGCACCATATGCTGGCCATAGCCACTCCTGACCGGCCCCTGCCAGATATCCTCAGGCAGATCCGTGATCGCCGCAGCAAAGTCCGTTCCGAACATCCGGCCAATGACCGGAAGCGGGGTCAGCGGCAGGGACAGCGGCAGCAAGCCGGCCTCGCCCAGTTGCGCCGGATCGGTGCCGCCATCGAGCGCGACCCTGATCGCGACGGGGTCTTCGGTCGGCGACAGCAGGACCTGCGAGAATGCGACCTCTGCCGGCTGTTCGAACTTGCCGGGGTTCGCGTCGACATAGGCCTGCAACTCGGCGTCATCGGGCTGTTCAGCCGAGGCGCCGGATTCGGCCAGATACTGCATCTTCAAGACCAGCCGCTGCCGGATGACCGGATCGCCGCGGTCCAGGCCCAGGGCCAGCGCCTCGCGGGTCAGGGCCTCTTCCAGGGCCCATCGTTGCATCAGATCTTCCAGTTCTCTCTCGCTGGGAGGACGGCTCCATGTCGCCGTGAACTGGGCGACCAAACGCACTGCCTCGTCCGGGCGCATCGCAATCGCATCGGCGGGCGGCGCGGCGGGTTCTGGCGCGATCAGTCGGTAAGCCAAAAAAATGCAGGCCCCGAGGACGAAAAAGTGGACCAGCGGCGATCTGAGCAATGTTTTTATGGGCATCAAATCCCTGGTTCCTAGCCACTACGCAGCCCGAGAAGGCAGGGCGCCGCTCGACCGCTCCTCCTGAAAGGGACCTACATCGCCGGCGTGTACCAGATCGGCGAGGTGTAGGCGCGCTCCTGAATAAACGCCGGCACGTCGTCAGGGAGGTCGACACCAAAGATCTTGGCATCATAGGTGGTCCAGCGCGGTGTCGGGATTTCCAGCACACGCACGTAGTAGAAGGCGCGCTGTGACGGGTCGAACTCCGGGTCTGTCCAGAAGGCTTGCAGGAAGGGTGCTCCGATGGAGTTGTCATAGCTGGCGTTCTCGACGTCGACCGTGTTGCCCACCGCGGGCAGCTTGCCGTCGGCGCCAATCTCGCGATCCCCCGACCAGGCGATGTCGTAGACACGCTCCTGCGGGTCGCCGTCCGCGGTCGTCCAGCCCTTGACGACCTGAATCCGGTCGAGGTTGGCCCCGTCGGGGTCACGGAGCGCCCGAACCAGCATCGTCGGGGCTCCGCCGTCGGGCGCCGCGCTCAGGTCACCGCCCATCGGGACCCCGACATCATAGCCGTGCCTCGCAAAGTCCGACCTGTCGACATCGTCCTCGGTGAAGTCGAAGCCGCCAAAGACCCGAACCCGCATCCGAGTGCCGGTGGTTGCAAAGACCTCCCTCCGCTTCAGCGAATCCCAAAGAGCTTCGCGTGTGTTCTCTCGCGCCCAGATCGCCGCCAGACCCGAGGCGCCATTCTGCCGTGCGTAAATCTGGTGGCCTTCAGGCGCCGGGCGTCCGGCGATCACCTCGTTGAACCGGATCGGGTCAGCCGACGGTTCAAGGATCACAACCTTGCCGAAGTAGTTGTCCTCCTCCGAGGTCGAAAGCGAGGTGTGCGCGTCGGTCGACCCGACGACGCCGAACTTGAACGGGTTGGCGCCGAGCGCCGCCTCATAGGCCAGCCCGCGCTTGAACGCCTCGCGCGCGTACTCGCGCGGGATCATCTCCGGCGTCTTCGGCTCGGGGCCGAAACTCGCGAGGTCCCATGTCTCGAAGTCGGCGAACTCGTCTTCGGGTGACAGATTCGGGTGAGCCTCACCGTCGCCCTTCTGCTGCGTGATCTCGTAGACAGGCTCCCATTGCTGACGACGCGCCGCATACTCCTCGGTCAGCGGATCGCCCGAGAACGTCACGTCGTCGAACATGAGGCCGTTGGAGAGGTTCCCGTTGTGCGGGATGGCGAGGACCTGGCCGCCCGTGGTCTCCTCGTACATCTGCATCCAGTTCCAAAGGTCCTCCGGGTCGAAGCTGTCGTACTGCGAGAACGGGACGATCTGGTCAGCCTTGTCCTTTCCGTCGCGGAAGATGACGTTGCGATGCAGGTTGTTGCCATTGGGCATCGAGGTCCACTCGTAGCCGATCATCGCCGTGAACAGACCCGGGTCATTGTACCTTTCGGCGGCAGCCGTGATCTTGTTCCACATCTCGGCCTTCAGATCGGTCATCTCGGCGAGAGGGTCGTCCTGCGTCGCGTTCTTGGCCATCCAGTTTTCGTAGGCCTCCAAAGAACCTTCGAGCCCGGACTTGACGAGGTCGTGCTCCATCTTGCCCCACTCGTTGGCGAGCAGCGCGGGGTTTGACTCTGCAATTGCGGGCGCCAGACCGAGGTTCTCGGAATGGTCGGCGACCACGAGGAAATCCAGAGGCCGCCGCAGGCGCGCCTCCAGACCCGTACTGGAGATCACCGTCTCGCCACGAGCGAAGCGATAGGCGTCCTCCGGTCCCAGCGTGTTGCCGATCATGCCGGCGTCAGTCGAATAGGAGGTGTGCAGGTGCGTGTCGCCGAAATAGACGTTGTTGGGGAACGTCTCCTCCGGGTAGGGCGCGTACTGGATCTTGCGATCCAGAGGCGGCATCGAATGCACATCCTGTGATAACGCTGCGCTGGCTTGGAGTGACACCATCACCGCGATGCATGATACAACCGAGTTCCTGCGTGATCCTGGACCCATCCTGTCCTCCCGGGGTCTATCCTGCGGCTAATATTTCCGTTGAGGTTTCGCTTTCCCGTTTGTCCAACTCGCGACCATGGGGCGAACCCGTCGCGCCCAGATTATCTCATATGACATCTATTCGGTCGACAAGAACTTACAGACCGCAAGCCCTCATCAGGCGCCGGAACGCCGCCGGCCGCGCGGCGGCCTTGAGGGGCTGCGGAACACAGCGATCTCCCCCGGCCACGGCGCAGCGTGCGCCGCAATGAGCGGCCGATGCGCGCCCCGTCGATCACGGCACAGGTCATTGCCCATTTGGCGCGCGAGGGTCACGCCGTTGCCGAGGCCGACGTGATTTCCGCGCTGCAGACGTTCGAGGACGTTTGGGGTCAGCTGTTCCCTGCGGAGCAGACCCGGATCGTGCAGTTGCAGGCGTACGCGGATTCTCAAGCGCTTGGTTTACAGGCGCGAGGTGCCCGCCGTGACCCGGTTGAAACTGACCGATGTCGCGGCCTTGTGCGAACATCCCTGAAAAGCTTTCCCTAAGTGCCAATGGCAACTGACCCCGGTTTGCGCTCACCGTCGCAGCCGGGGTTTCTCTTACCTGTCTATTCTTCAACGAATCGTAGCAAAACTTCGATGCAAAGTGTTCCAGCGTTTGCGGCCTTCTTGGCACGCTCAATTAGATAGTAGTCGAATGCCATCATAGGTGTCGTTGTTTCCCCGCGTGCTGCCAACATCTCCGCCGCCTGAACCACCCGTAGTAATTCCGAAATGTCTAGCAAGTGCGCAAAACTGCCGGTTTCAGCCACAAAACTCTTGATGAACTCAAGGCCGTATTTCTGTGGGTCTTCAATGAGGTACAAGTCCGGAACCAGCACGATTGCGTGAGCAGGTTTGTCGCGGCTGATGGAAATAACTTTCCCATCGCGGTCAGTTATTTCTACGCCTTCCTTTAGCTTCCTGATTCCGCCTCGAAGCTGTTTGAACGCCTTATCAATATGCGATGAAACATCCCGTTGAAGTTTTGCCCGCGAAGGGAGCGGTTCGCGGGCAAGTATGGAAAGCGTCTTGGATTCAATCAGTGTAGCACCGAAGTCGTAGCTCAACAAAATGTCGGTGAGTTCACGCGTCTCGTTCTCTTTGTAGGGGCGCTGCGGACTATGATAGGCACCCGAAGGGTGAAGACTATCTGTGAGCCAGATGCCGATTTGCTCTTGCTGGTTGCCTTCGTCTTGATCGAACACGTCTATAAGACTTGAACTGGCCGCAGCCGTTATGAAGTGGTTGCGGAGGGGCTTCCAATCGCTTCTGCCACCGATTTCGAGTATCATCCAATCAACGCTTGCGCCGTCACTGCTGCCCAGCTTGTCCAAGAGTTTCGTTGCTTTGCCCTTGATCGCTCTGTGATCGACAACGCCTAGCGATGCACCTTCAACAAGGTTGGTTAGCCTCGCCGAAGTTTCTAGTGGGGGACAATCGTTCCACGCTACGTTGACGGCAATCTCATTGAATAAGAACGCGACTAACGGTTGCGCTTGGGCCAAGCCGCGAATGGCATCCAGTTCTTCTTGGCGCTCAGCGACCGACCAAAGTATGCCGCCGTCGTTGTCATCATCAAACACGCGCAGCGCATACAGAAGTCGTCCTTCGCAAGGTGCAAACGCAAGTTGCATTCGTGCCCCGAGGACGATGTATTTAATAAGTAGGGTGCTACCCTTGATGAGTACAGTCGGTTCCTGGCCATCGCGCCCTGCGGAATAGTCGAACCGGATGAGTTGTGGGACCGCCAAAAACTCGTCGCGGTTATGAGCAGAAAGCATGTGCATCGTGCCGTCCTAGCGTAGATAGAGCCGAAAATCACTGGCTGAAAAGAATAGTAGAACGTTAGTAGGATTGGCTACCTGCCGGATTTCTCAATGAAATCAAGGGAATGTGGCGGAGAGACAGGGATTCGAACCCTGGAGACGGTCTCCCGCCTACACACTTTCCAGGCGTGCGCCATCGACCACTCGGCCACCTCTCCGGTGCGGCGGGGTTTAGCCGCAATCCGGGAGGATATGCAAGGGGCTAACCGCGCGGTTCGGTGGTGCAACGCCGCCCGTGATACGCGGGCGACGGGGGCGGTGACGTCGCGGCGGAGCTCAGTCGAGCAGCAGCATGTTCACGCGCCGGTTTCGGGCGCCCTTCTTCTCGATCTTGCCGAGCCGGATGCGGCCGATTTCGGCGGTGCGGGCGACGTGGGTGCCGCCGCAGGGCTGCAGGTCGATCTGCGCCTCGCCCTCGCCGATCCGGACCAGCCGCACCCTGCCCTGCCCTTTGGGCGGCGCGACCGACATGGTCTTGACGAGGCCCGGATTGGCGGCAAGGTCGGCATCGGTGATCCAGTCCTCGGTCACCGGCAGATCGCGGTCGATCAGGTCCTGCAACGCGCGTTCCAGCGCCTCCTTGTCGTCGGGCGCCTCGGGCATGTCGAAATCGAGCCGCCCCTTGTCGGTCGCGATGGCGCCGCCGCTGACCGGCAGCGGGATCACCACCGACAACAGATGCAGCCCGGTGTGCACGCGCATGTGGCGATGGCGGCGATCCCAGTCGAGCCGCTGGCGCAGCGTCGTGCCCACAGGTGGCAGCGCAGTGCCCGGCTCGGGCAGAAGAACGATCGCCTCACCCTCGCCTTTCACCGCCTCGGCGATCGCAAGGCTGCCCCCGTCCCAGTCGAGCCAGCCGGCGTCGCCCGGCTGGCCGCCGCCGCGCGGATAGAAGATCGTGGCGTCGAGAACGATGCCGCCCTCGGCGGTCACGGCCTCGACGCGGCCCTCGGCCTCGGCGGCATAGGCGTCGTTGCGGAACAGCGGTTCGGTCATGTTTCATCCTCCGGCGAAAGATTTGCCACGGCATCGCCCGATGCGGGCAGCTCGGGCATGGAATCGGGCGCGACCGGCGCGGTTGCCGTGATGCCGGCCGGGGCGGCGACGCCGGGGCGCGGCCGCAGTGCTTCGGCGTTGCGCACCCAGATGTCGCGCTGCGGGAACGGGATCTCGATCCCGGCTTCGGCAAAGCGCTCGGCGATGCGATGGTTCAGTTCGGTCCGCGTGCCGAGGCCGAAGTTGATGTCGCGCAGGATCACCCGCATCTCGAAATCGAGCGAATTGTCCCCGAAGCCCTGGAAGACGATCAGGGGCGGCGGGTTGACGATGACCAGCGGATGGGCCTCGGCGATCTCTTGCAGGATCTCGGCCACCTTTCGGGTGTCCGAACCATAGGCCACGCCGACGGTCAGGATCAGCCGGCCGGTGAGGTTGCCGCGGGTCCAGTTGGTGACCTGGGAGGTGATGAAATCCGAGTTCGGGACGATGACGTCGGTCCGGTCGAAGGTCTCGACGGTGGTTGCGCGAACCGAGATCTTGCGCACCGTCCCCATGACGCCGCCGACCTCGACCCAGTCGCCTTCGCTGACCGGCCGCTCCATCAGCAGGATCAGCCCCGAGACGAAGTTCGATACGATGTTCTGCAGCCCGAAGCCGACACCGACCGACAGGGCGCCCGCGACGAAGGCGAGGCTCGACAGGTTCAGCCCCGCGACCGAAACCGCCACCAGCCCCGCAATCGAGATCCCGAGATAGCCGACGCCCGAGTTGACCGCGCTTTGCGCCCCGGGGTCGAGCCGCGTGCGCGGAAGGATCGAGGTTCGCATCACGCCCTGAAGCAGCTTGGTTACGGAATAGCCGATCAGGAAGATCACAAGCAGCGAGAAGGCCGCCGAAAGCGATACCTTTGTGCCGCCGAGTTCCACCCCGTCCTGAAGTTTCAGCCAGATCTCGGCCAGATCCGCCTGGCGCACGCCCCAGATCACCGCCAGAAGCGGCACCGCGGACAACACGATCAGCACGTTGAACAGCACCGGCCACAGGCTGTCGCCGTCCCGGGACGATGGCAGGAACAGGTTGAACAGCCGGGTCGACAGGCGTTGAAGGAAGTTGATCAGCGCCAGCAGTGCCAGCGACAGCGCGGGGGACAGCGTCAGATAGATCCCGGCCTGCGAATAGCCGAGCATCGCCACGACCGGGCCGGCGATGGCAAAGATCCTGCCCGCCCGGCCAATCAAATGATAAACGCCGTCGATGAAGCTGCGCTCGGCACTGACCGGCACGGTCTCGTCCCTGCCCGTCGGGCGAGCGCCCTCCTCTGTTGCACCGGAGGGAACCAGACTCTTGTCGGCATGCGAGATCAGAAGCCCGGACAACCCCCAAAGACAGATCGCCGACAGCAGGACCAGCGGAATGCGCAGGATCACCTCCGTGGCGTGTTCGAGAATGAACAGTTTGCTCAGGTTCTGGACTACCAGGAACAGCGCGAACAGGATCCCCAGCGCCATGAAGTAGAACCGGCCACGCCGCCTTTCCTTGAAGGTCAGATCGAACATGCTGGGCCAGTTGGAATCGTAGGGGAAAGTCTGGCCGCCAAGCCAGCGCGCCAGAAAGACCGACAGGCCCATGCTCGGGATAAGCTGCACCAGCTCCACCCCGCGTGCGCCGAACATCGAGGTTGCCAGCAGCGCTGCGGTCAACAGGAACACCCCGATGAAGGGCACCACGACCTGACCGAGCGACATCAGCATCGCGCCGACGATACCGCGTTCGCTGCCGCGGCCGCGGTTGATCATCCACTGCGCTGCGCGCTCGAACCACAACCGGCCCCGCCACAGGAACAGGACCGCAAGAAACACCAGCACGCCGATTACCGGCAGGTTCTGCCGCAGCAGGACCCTCTCGCTGCGCAGATTCATGGCCGAGGTCGTCTCGTTCACCAGGACCCGCGCCAGTCCGGCCAGGTCTCCGATCCCCTTGCGCAGGTTCATCGGGTTCAGCGGCGAGGGCCCGCGTTGCAAAAGCTGGCTTCTCTGGCGTTCGCGCAGCAGCGTGTCGAGATCGGAGATCATCCCGTTCGCCCGCGCCAGCGCCTCGTTTGCGATGCGCACCGGGGCGATCAGGTCCTGATACTGTTTCTGCAGTTCCGCGCGCCGCGCGGCCAGTTCCTCGTCTTCGGTCTCGCCATCGGTCGGCGGCGGGCCAAGCGCCGCGATCTGACCCTCAAGCGTCGCGATGCGCGAGGCATTCTGCTGCTCGGCTTTCTGCAACTTCGCCCGCCAGACAACCAGATCGGCGCGAAGTTGCTCGAAGGCGGCGTCCGATGCCTTGGCATCGCTCAGGGATTGCTCGGCCCGGATGGCCGTCTTTTCCCAGGCGTCGAAGTCGGCCGGCTCGTCCTGGCCTGTGGTCAGTTCGTCGGCGGCGTGGACCGGCAGGCAAAAGCCCGACGTCGTGACCGCAACGGCAATCAGCAGGATGCGTAGCCAGACCGCGATCCGCGCCATTGTCATGCGCCTTCGAAGACGTCTGGCAGGTCGCGACCGGCTCCGGGTTCCAGCCAGTGCGGCACGGGCAGTCCCTTGTCGTGCAGGAAGGCAGGGTTGAAGAGCTTTGACTGATAGCGCGTGCCATAGTCGCAAAGCACGGTGACGACGGTGTGGCCCGGCCCCATCGCGCGCGCCATGCGGATCGCGCCGGCAACATTGATCCCCGAGGAACCGCCCAGGCACAGCCCTTCGGTCTGCAGCAGATCGAACACCACGGGCAGCGCCTCGGCATCGGGGATGTTGAAGGACATGTCGGGCGTGAACCCCTCGAGGTTCGCGGTGATCCGCCCCTGCCCGATCCCTTCGGTGATCGAACTGCCCTCGGCCTTCATCTCGCCCGTGGTGTAAAAGCTGTGCAGCGCCGCGCCATCGGGATCGGCCAGCCCGATCTTGACCCCCTTCGGCTGCAGCGCCATGGCGACGCCCGCAAGCGTTCCGCCAGAGCCCACGGCACAGATGAACCCGTCAACCTTGCCGTCCGTCTGGGTCCAGATCTCGGGCCCCGTCGTCTCGACATGGGCTTGGCGGTTGGCAACGTTGTCGAACTGGTTGGCCCAGATCGCGCCCTTCGGCTCGGTGGCCGCCAGCGCCGCGGCCAGACGGCCGGAATAGCGCACATAGTTATCGGGGTGGCGATAGGGTCGCGCTGGCACTTCGACCAGTTCGGCCCCCGCCAGCCGCAGCATGTCCTTCTTTTCCTGGCTTTGCGTATCGGGGATCACGATCACGGTCCGAAACCCCATCGAGGCGCCGACCAGCGCAAGCCCGATGCCGGTGTTGCCGGCCGTGCCCTCGACAATCGTGCCGCCCGGCAGCAGCGTGCCGCGCTCGATTGCGTCGCGGATGATATAAAGCGCCGCGCGATCCTTGACCGATTGACCGGGATTGAGGAATTCGGCCTTGCCGAGGATGTCGCAGCCCGTCGCCTCGCTTGCCGCACGAAGCCGGATCAGCGGCGTGTTGCCCACGGCCGCTGCAAGATCGGTCCTGATGTCCATTGCTGCTCTCCCTCGGTTGATGCTGTCCTTGCTAGCCGAGGGGTCGCCGGTGTCAACTCGCCGACCGCAGCGCGTCACGCATTCGTGCCAGCTGCAGCAGCAGCAGGATCAGCGGGCCGACGTTGATCTCGCCACTGTCGATCAGCGCCATCGCAGCGTCAAACGAGATGACGTGGCTGCGAATATCCTCGCCTTCGACCTCGAGCCCGCCCAGATGCCCCGCCGCCTCGTCGGGCAGATCGGCCGTGGCGACATAGGCAAACAGGAACTCGCTTTTGGCGCCGGGGGTCGGATAATACTTCCCGACCAGCGTCAGCGCCGTCAACTCCAGCCCCGCCTCTTCGACCGCTTCCCGCCGTGCCGTCTGTTCCGGTGTCTCGCCGCCGTCGATGCGGCCTGCGATCGGCTCCAGAAGCCAGGGCTGAGCATCGCCGCGAGCATAGGGCCCGGCGCGGAACTGTTCGACCAGCAGCACGCGGTCGCGCACGGGATCATAGGGCAGCACCGTCACCGCATCGGCAGAAATGAACGCCGAACGGTTCACCTGTTCGCCGTATTCGCCCGAGAACTTGCGATGGGAAAAATCGTATTCCTCGACCGAGAAGAACCGCGAATAGACCAGCGAGCGCTGATCCAGCCGCACATCCTCGGGCGTGGCGCTGCGGCGCAGGGTGGTCGGTGCGGCCATGCGGGCGTTCAACCGCGCCTGCGCCCGGGCGCGAAGCGGCCCGAACCGGCGGGCGACATCGGCTGCGGGGCGGGCATCCATGTCGGCCATGATCTCTTCGGCGGTCAGGCAAGTCAGCGGTCCCCAACGGTCCACCCAGTCCTGCAGCACCCAAGGGGCGCCGGGGGTCAGCCCGGCCTCGACATGCACGAACATCTGCGCCGCAACAGTGCCTGCGTCGGTCAGGACCTCGACCGGTTCCAGACGGCAGTCGAGGCTCTGCTCGTAATAGTCCAACCGCCGAAGCGCCGCCTCTTCCGCCGCCTCCAGCAGCAGGCCCTCGGCATCGGCCCCCGATTCCTGCAGGATCAGTGGAAACGGCTCTCCCTTGGCCCAGACCACGCGGTGATCCTTCAGAACGGCGGGCCGCAGCATCGGGTCCTCGCCGCCCAGCACCAGCTTCAGCAGCGGGGCATGGCAGAGCGTGCCATAAAGAAATATTGCTGTCGGTTTCATGATGTCATCCGCCCACGGGGCTTGCCCGGACCCGCGGCCGTTCCGGCCGCTTTCGCCAGATCGGGTAACACCCGGCACAGGCCCGCCGCAAGTGTCCGATCATCGCAGGTCGCGCAGGATCAGGCGCTGCCGCTCCCTGTTTCGTGGCCGAGGGTAATCTGGGTCACGTCGCAATTGCCCGACGCGAATGCCGCCGCACAGGCGCAGAGATAGAACTCCCACATCCGCCGGAACCGCTCGTCAAAGCCAAGCCTGGCCACCTCGTCCCAACGTTCCGAAAAGGTCCGGTGCCAGTGCCGCAGCGTGCGGCTGTAACTGTCGCCGAATTCGACCGACCCAATGACCGAAAGCCCCGCCTTTTCGACCTCGGCGCGCAGCACGGACGGACTGGGCAACATGCCACCCGGAAAAATGTATTTCTGAATGAAATCGACGCCTTTTCGATAGATCTCAAAGCGGCGGTCCTGCACCGTGATGATCTGCAGGCTCGCCTTGCGTTCCGGTTTAAGGCAGTCTCTCAAAGTCTTGAAATAGATGGGCCAATACTTCTCGCCCACCGCCTCGAACATCTCGATCGAGGCGATGCCGTCATAATGGCCCGCCTCGTCGCGATAATCCTGCATCCGGATCTCGACCCGGTCCTGCAGACCCTCCCGCGCAATCCGGGCCTGCGCGAAATCGTGCTGGGCCCGGCTGATCGTCAGCCCCGTCACCTTCAGCCCGCGGGCCTTTGCGGCATGTTCGGCGAACCCGCCCCAGCCGCAGCCGATTTCGAGCAGATGGTCCCCCGGACCAACCTCCATCCGGTCGAGCAGACTGTCGTATTTGCGGGTCTGGGCGGCTTCGAGGCTTTCGGCGCCGTGATCGAACCGGGCCGAGGAATAGGTCATCGTACGGTCGAGCCAGAGCGCATAGAACTCGTTGCCAAGGTCATAGTGGCTGGCAATGTTGCGCCGCGCCTGGGTCCGGCTGTTGTCGCGCAGGCGAAACCGCAGGTTCTCATAGAGCCGGACCAGCGCCATGCCGGGAAACCCGTCATAGATCTCGTCCCCGGCCAAGTGGATATAGTCGAGGAATGCCTGCAGGTCGGGGGTGGTCCACCAGCCGTCGACATAGGCCTCGCAGAATCCCAGATCGCCCTCGCGCACGAGGCGCGCCAGAACGTCGGGATTGACGATGTCGATCCGTGCCTCGGGCCCTGCCGCCGGCCCCAGGGCGCGAAACACCCGGCCGTCCGGCAGCACGAAGTCGAGCCGACCGCACCCGAAGCGACATGCACTGTCGAAGACATGCGAGAAGTAGCGTGGCAGACCGGTCTCGCCCGCGGTTGTGGTCAGGATCTCCATGTCGCCTCCGGCAGAACGGGCTACTGGTCGCTCCAACTCATAAAACGGCGCCGGCCCCGTCTGCGTCAAGCGTCCTGCTTGAACCGCTGATAAGCGTCCAGCGCGCGTTTGCGCCCAACGTCGAGCGCCACCACAGGTTTCGCGGGATAGCTGTCGCCGGGGCCGAGGCCCCAGCGCTGTGGCACGGCGCGGAAGAACGCCAGCGCGGTTTCGGGCGGATCGGCCTGACCCTCGGCGATCCAGCGCCGGACATAGGCGCCATCGGGATCGAACCGGGCGCGCTGGGTTTCGGGGTTGAAGATCCGGAAGAACGGCGCGGCGTCGGGGCCGCTGCCCGCAACCCATTGCCAGCCCATCGCGTTGTTGGCCGGGTCCCAGTCGACCAGATGGTCCTCGAACCAGTGCAGGCCGATCCGCCAATGCGCCAGCAGATGCTTGGTAAGGTAGCTCGCCGCCACCATCCGGGCGCGATTGTGCATGGTGCCCGTCACCTGCATCTCGCGCATGCCCGCGTCGACCAGCGGCACGCCGGTGCGGCCCTGTTTCCAGGCCAGAACCTCGGGGCGGTCGGGGGTGTCGTCCCAGGGAAACCCATCCCAGTCTGCCCGCCAGTTGCCGGTCAGAAGCGCTGGCGTATGAAAGGCCAGATGATGGGCAAAGTCGCGCCAGGCGAGCTGGCGCAGGAACGCCTCGGCGCCCTGACGGCCCTGCGCGCGCGCGGCAAGCCCGGCCTGCCACAGCCGGCGGATGCCGATCTCTCCCAGTGCCAGATGGGCGCCGAGCCCCGAGGTGCCGTCGCGGTCGATCCGGTCGCGGTCGGCGCCATAGTCGTCGACCGGCCCGTCGAGGAAGGCCGCCAGCCGCTCCTCGGCGGCCGCCTCGCCGATGCGGGCATGGGCCGCGACCACCTCGCCCCCACGTCGCATCGCCGTGCCAAGCTGCCAGTCCTCCAGCGCCTCGGAGCCGGGCCATCGCGGCGGCGCGGCAAGCGTCGCAGGCGTCGGGGCGGGGGCTGCGGCGCCACGGGCGCGCAGCGCCTTCCAGAACGGGGTGAACACCCGGTATGGGCCGCCCTGCCCGGTCGCAATCTCCCATGGCTCGGCCAGCAGGGTGCCGGCGAAGCTCTTCGCCTCCAGCCCCCGTTGTTTCAGCGCGGCCTTGAGCGCGGTGTCACGGTCGCGCGGCGCGGCCTCGTAGAGACGGTTCCAGAAGATCGCGTCGGCCCCGGTTTCGGCGGCAAGGCCCGTCAGCACCTCGGACGCCGGGCCGCTGCGCAGGATCAACCGCGATCCGACCGATTGCAGCGCGTGATCGAAACACCCAAGCGCCCGGCCAAGCCGCCATTTCGGCGCCGCTCCCAGCGCATCGACCAGCGGATCGCGGACAAAGACCGGGATCACCGGGCGGCCGGTTGCGGCGGCGGCCGCCAGCGCGGGGTTGTCACCCAGCCGAAAATCCCGGCGCAGCCACAGCAGGATCGGCCCGGCCGCGCTCATCACCCGCTCGTCGGTTCAGGGGTCACAGCACCGTGTCGAGGGCCGCGACCAGTTGGTCGACCTCTTCCGCTGTGGTGTAGTGGACAAAGCTCAGCCGCAGCACACCCGTTTCGAGGTCGACGCCAAGCGCCTCGAGCGGCCGCACGGCATAGAAATCGCCACCGCCCGCCATGATCCCGTGCGCCGACATCGCCTTTGCCACCTCGAACCCGGGACGGTCGAGCGCCAGCGCGATGGTCGGCGCCCGATCCTCGGCCCGGCGTGGACCGAGCAGCCGCACGTCATTGCGGTTGCCGAGATAGTCGAGCAGCGGCGCCATCAACGCGACTTCGTGGGCACGCATCAGGTCGTGCACCGCAACCGCGCGTTCGGTCAGCGTGCCCTTCAGCCCGTGATGATCTGCGAGCGCCTCGAGATAGTCCGCCATCCCGGCCGAGGCCGCGATCTGCGCGTGGTCAGGACCCGCGGGCGTGAATCGCTTGGTCGGGTAGCCTGCATTGAAAAAATGCGCCTGATTGGGCAGCTCGCCGGCCAGCCCGCGCCGGATCACCATCAGCCCCTGATGCGGCCCATAGGTCTTGTAGGCCGAAAACAGATAGATGTCGGCCCCAAGTGCGCCAACGTCGGGCCAGCCGTGCGGCGCATAGGACACCCCGTCGACACAGACGAATGCCCCGGCGGCATGGCAAAGCGCGGTGATCGCGGCGACATCGTTGATCTCGCCCACCACGTTCGAGCAATGCGGGAAGCAGACCAGCCGGACGTTGCCGTCGTCGAGCAGCGGGCCAAGATCCGCGGGGTCGAGATGGCCGGTATCGCGGTCGATCTTCCATTCCCGGATCTCGATCCCCTCGCCCTCCAGCCGCCGCCAGACGCCCGAATTGGCCTCGTGATCCTGATTGGTCACCACGATCGCCTCGCCGGGCGACATCCAGCGCCGCACCGCCTGCGCAAGGACATAGGTGTTCTGGCTGGTCGAGGGACCGAAGCTCAGCTCGTCCGCCTCGACCCCGAGGATCGCGGCCATCCGCACGCGGGCCTCGTCCATCTCGCCCCCCGCGGCATCGGAGGCCGCGAAGGCGCCATAGGGCTGCACTTTGCGTTCCCGGTAATAGCGGTCGAGCCGCGCGATCACGGGCCCGCAAGCATAGGAGCCGCCGGCATTTTCAAAGAACCCCTGCCCCTGAAGGGGGGGTTCGGAGAAGGCCGGGAACTGGGCCCGGACGAAATCGATATCGAGTCTCATGGCGTAATGGAGTAACCGAAACGCCGGCCGCGACAAGACCCGTTACGCTGCCCCTGTCACGGCGCAACGACACTCGGGGCGGGTTTGGCAGATCGACCGCGCGGGTGTATCCTTGCACCGCACGGGATCGCGCCCGCGGCGAGGGGAACGCGGTATGGTCGAATCGGAACGGCACGACGCCTGGCAGACCGGGGGCAGCTATGACGCCTACATGGGGCGCTGGAGCCGGGCGGTGGCGCAGAGGTTCGTCGATTGGCTCGGCGCCGCGCCACAGGCGGACTGGCTCGACGTCGGTTGCGGCACCGGCGCACTTTCGGCTGCGATCCTGGACCGCTGCAATCCGCGCAGCCTGCTCGGCATTGACCTGTCCGAGGGCTTTCTTGCGGCGGCACGGGCAAATGCCGACGATCCGCGGGCCGAGTTCCGGGTCGGCGACGGCGCGCAGATGGACCTGCCCGCCGCCAGCCGGGACGTCGTCGTCTCGGGCCTCGTGCTCAACTTCCTGCCCGAACGCGACAGGGTGCTCGCCGAACAGCGGCGGGTCGCCCGACCGGGCGGGCTGGTCGGCTTCTATGTCTGGGACTATCCGGGCAATGGGCTCGGCTTTCTCGATGCCTTCTGGCAGGCCGCCGCCGCGCTCGATCCGGGCGCTGCGGAATTCGACGAGGCGCGGCGGTTTCCCTTCTGCACGCCCGAGGGCCTGACGGCGCTCGCCGCCCGCGCCGGGCTGCCCGAAGTCGAGATAGCGGCGCTCGAAGTGCCGACCGTCTTCGCCGATTTCGACGATTTCTGGCGCCCGTTCACCCTCGGCACCGGGCCGGCGCCGGGCTATTGCGCCAGCCTGGCGGCAGACCAGCGTCAGCGGCTGGAAGACCGGCTGCGCGACCGCCTTCCCCGGGCGCCGGGCGGGTCTATCGCCATGACGGCGCGCGCCTGGGCGGTCCGCTCGCGCCTGCCCTGAACGGAAAGGGCGGCCCCGAGCCCGCTCAGGCGTTGACGTCGACGACGACCCGGCCGCGCACCTTGCCCTTCAGGATCTCGGCGCCCAGCCGGGGCAGATCCTGCAATGTCGCGGGCACGATCATGCCCTCCAGCCGGTCCTTTGGCAGATCGCGCGCGATGCGGGCCCAGGCGCGCTGCCGCTTTTCGAACGGCTGCGTGACGCTGTTGATCCCCAGCAGGTTGACCCCCCGCAGGATGAAGGGCGTGATCTTGGCCGGCAGTTCCGCCCCGCCGGCCAGCCCGACGGCTGCGACGGAACTGTTCTGCTTCATCTGCCCGAGGACACGCGCCAGCATCGCCCCGCCGACGGCGTCGATGCAGCCGGCCCAGGTCTCGCGCTCCAGCGGCTTTGGCGTCGTCTCGGCCAGTTCGTCGCGGGTGATCAGCTTGCCGGCGCCCAGATTGCCCAGATAGCTCGCCTGCTCCGGCCGGCCGGTGACGGCGGCAACCTCGTAATCAAGGTTCGACAGGATCGCGGTTGCGACCGATCCCACGCCCCCCGTGGCACCCGTGACCAGAACCTCGCCCTGATCCGGGGTCAGCCCGTGATCCTCAAGCGCCATGATCGCCAGCATCGCGGTCAGCCCCGCCGTGCCCACCGCCATCGCCTCGCGCGTCGTCAGCCCCTCGGGCAGCGGCACCAGCCAGTCGGCATCGACCCGCGCCTTCTGGGCATAGCCGCCCCAATGGATCTCGCCCACCCGCCAGCCGGTCAGCACCACGGCATCGCCGGGCTGATAACGGCTGTCTTCGCTGGCCTCGACGATGCCGGCGAAATCGACGCCCGGAACATGGGGATAGCTTTTGACCAGCCCGGCCCCCGGCCCGATACAAAGGCCATCCTTGTAGTTCAGGGTGGAATACTCGATCCGCACCGTCACGGCAGCGACCGGAAGCCGGCCCTCGTCGATGTCCTCGACCGCAGCCCGGGTCGTTCCATCCGCGGATTTCTCCACCACAAGTGCGCGCATCACGCCCCCCGTCTCGATTGTTGCGGCGCGCCCCGGCGCCAAGTCTCAGATCCGCTCGGGCATAAAGACAAGATCCGTCAGCCCGGTCACGGCGCCCGCCGCCGACATCATCGCATGAATCTGACCGCGATGGTGGGTCTGGTGATTGAACATGTGCACCACGCAAAGCCCGATCGGCGAGGTCACCTCTACCTCTTTCGACGCCGAGCGCCACGCCAGAGTGCCGCGCAACTGCGCCGGCCGCAACTGGCGCGCCCACAGCAGGATCCGCGCATCGGCCCGCATCCGGTCGCATTTCCACGCCGCAAGCGTCGGATAGCATTGCGCACTGTCCGCAAGGCTCCCCTCGGGTTGCTTCCAGTCGGCCAGTCGCGACATCCACAACCGGTCGACCCACAGCAGATGGTTCAGCGTCCCGAGGATCGAGCGGAAGAACGCACCGCAATCGCGGGTCAGTTCCGCGGGATCGAGCGTCTCGGCCAGGCCGATCATCGTCTCGTTCTGCCACGCGTTATAGCGCGCCATCACTTGCACATATTCAACCGAAATCAACGGGTCGCACCTTTCGGGACCTGCAACGGGATCATGCCGCATCAAGGCCGCGGCAACGCCCCGCTGTCAATCCGAAGATGGCGCGGCACGCCATCCTCGGCCTGCCGGTCTCAGCTGCTGCCGATCAGGATGCCCGCGGCCAGCACCAGCCCACCGCCGACCACGACCTGCAGGGCCGCACGCCAGAACGGGGTGTCCATGTATTTCTCCTGAATCCAGGCGATGGTCCAAAGCTCGATGAAGACCACGATGAAGGCGATGATGGTGGCGGTCCAGAAATGCGGGATCAGATAGGGCAGCGCGTGGCCGAGCCCCCCGACCATGGTCATCACCCCCGAGGCGACGCCGCGCTTGAGCGGGCTTCCGCGCCCCGAAAGCTGTCCGTCGTCCGAGGCCGCCTCGGTGAAGCCCATCGAGATCCCGGCCCCGACCGCGGCGGCAAGCCCGACCCGGAAGGTATAATGGGTGTCGCCGGTGGCAAAGGCAGTGGCGAAGATCGGCGCAAGCGTCGAGACAGAGCCGTCCATCAGCCCCGCAAGCCCCGGCTGCACCCAGGTCAGAAGGAACCTGCGCCTTGCGTGGTGATCCTCGGCCTCGACCGCGGCTTCGGTCAGGTTGGCGTCGCTCAGTTCCTCGGCCCGGGCCTCGTGCCCGCCCTCGGCGGCGGCAAGATCGCCCAGCAACAGCCGGGTGTCGGCATCGGTCACCTTGGCGGCGGCGTTCTCGTAGAAGGTGCGCGCGTCGTATTCCATGTCCGAAACGATCTGGCGAATCTTCTCGATCGGCAGTTGCTCCATCAGCCAGACCGGCTTGCGGGCGTAGTATCCGGCGACATGCTCGCGGCGCAGCAAGGGGATCGTCTCGCCAAAGCGCAGCCGGAACAACACGATCAGTCGCTGGCGATGCTCGTCCTCTTCGCTTGCCATGCCGTCGAAAACCGCCGCGGTCGCCGGGAATTCGTCGCGCAGGCGGGCTGCAAACCCGCGATAGATCTGGGCGTCGTCCTCCTCGGAGGAGATTGCGAGTGCGAGGATTTCGGCTTCGGTCAGGTCCTGAAACCGTTTCCGGCCAGAGAGAAGTGAGCGCATGTGCTGGCATCCGTAGGGTTGGAACCATTCTAACCTATTAGGATGCCGCGCCGCCGCAAGCCCCTGAACCACCTTGTATCGGCGGCATTTTGGCCTTATCTTCGTAACGTTCCTTCGGGAACTATGGCGATAAACGCGCTCGTAATACACGGCTCGGACCCGGGGGCGGTACCCGGCGGCTCCACCATATCATGCCCATTGGCGGGCAAAATGGGGCCGAAATAGGATCGACGGACGTCTAAAGGGGTTTGCTTTTGCTCGGTGAGGTACCACCGTTATCGGTCCAAGCATGATAGTTGCCAATAACAACCGTGCTCCGGTGGCAGTTGCTGCGTAAGCAGTAATCAAACCGAAAACTAAGTCCTGACGCCTAGCAGCGTTTGGCGGGGTTCGCAGGTACCTGGCAACAGAAACCTGCACTTTTCCCCTCTCCCTGCTCCGGCCCCTATGCACCTTTGGCGAGAAGGTTGAATTTTCAACGTTTCGCGATCCGAAACAGCGAATGTCGTTCAATCTTTGTTCATAGCATTTCGCTAGCTTTTCCGCGAATGCGAGGACAGCGGACATGACCAATCTCGAGTTGCTCAAATCTTTCTACGACCGGGTCTGGATCGGCGGCGCCATCGAGGAAGCCGGCGATTATTTCGATACCTCGGCCGCGGCCAGCGGGCTAATGCCCGACCTGGCGATCGGACCGCAGGAATTCTATGAATTCGTCGCCCCCATGCTCGAGATGCTCGAGGTGCAGAGCGTGACCTTCGAACATGCGGTCGAACAGGGCGACTGGATCTCGGTCATGGCAAGTTTCGAGGCCATGGTCCGCGCCACCGGCCAGACCATCACCGGCAGCGGTATGCTGATGGCGCGGATCGAAGGCAACAAGATCGCCGAGGCTTTCAACTGCATAGATTTTCTCGGTTTCTTCGAACGTCTCGGGCTTGTGCCACCGGATGCGCTGGCGCTGTGCCTGACCGGACAGCGGCTGCAATAGCCGTTCCTGCCGGTCCGCGGGCATCGCGCCTGCGCCATTCTCGCAACTTGCCTCGGCGCCGGTTTCCGCCTTCGCTTCGTCCCGGGTTCCAGACCTGTGCGCAATATGCGCAGGTCCCGGCAGGAGGCGGACATGCGCGTGACGTATCCCGAGATGGTCGCGGTTTTCGGGCGCATCGGCCTGCTGTCCTTCGGCGGACCGGCGGCGCAGATCGGCCTGATGCACCGCGAACTGGTGGACCGGCGCCCCTGGCTCGATGAACGTCAGTTCCTGTCGGCGCTGTCGTTCTGCATGTTCCTTCCGGGGCCCGAGGCGATGCAGCTTGCCACCTTCGCCGGCTGGCGGCTTCGCGGCATTCCGGGCGGGTTGGTTGCGGGCGGGCTGTTCGTTCTGCCGGGCGCACTGGTGATCCTCGCCCTTACCGCGATCTACATACATTTCGGCTCGCAACAAATCGTGCAGTCCATGTTTCTCGGCGTGAAGGCGGCGGTTGTGGTGATCGTCCTTCAGGCCCTGATTGCGGTCGCGAAACGGGCGCTGGCAGGGCCCGCCGACCGGGTGCTGGCGCTTCTCGCCTTTCTCGGCATCTTCGCGCTTGGCCTGCCGTTTCCGGTGATCGTCCTCGCCGCCGCGCTCTGGGGTGCTGTCGCGACCTCCGCCGCGCCGGCAGCCGCCCGGCCCGCACCGCCCCCTGCGCGGCACAGCCTGACGATCCTCGCCGCCGGGCTGGCGCTCTGGGCGGCGCCCGTTGCACTTGCCGCCGCGCTCGGGGCCGAACGCCTGACCGCCATCGGGCTGTTCTTTTCCCGTCTCGCGGTCGTCACCTTCGGTGGCGCCTATGCGGTGCTGGCCTACATGACCCAGCAGGTCGTGCAGACCGAAGGCTGGCTGACAACCGCGCAGATGATGGACGGGCTCGGCCTTGCCGAAACGACGCCGGGGCCGCTGATCCTGGTCACGCAATTTGTCGGCACGCTTGCCGCGTACCAGCAGGGCGGCTGGGGCGCGGGGCTGCTCGGCGCGGCAATGACGCTGTGGGTCACCTTCGTGCCCTGCTTTGTCTGGATCTTCGTCGGCGCGCCCTATGTCGACTGGATCACCCACCAGCCGCGGCTCGCGGGCGCCTTGCACGGCATCATGGCCGCCGTCGTCGGCGTGATCGCCAATCTGTCGCTGTGGTTCGCATTGCACGTGGTCTTTGCCGAAGTCGGCCTGCACGGCGCGGGCCCGCTCCGCCTGCCCTGGCCGCAGCTTTCCAGCATCGATCCCCTTGCACTGGCGCTCGCAGCACTCGCCGCCCTGCTGCTGATCGGCCGCGGCTGGCCGCTCGGGGCCGTTCTGGCCGTTTCGGCGGTGGCAGGCGGGCTTGCCGGCGGGCTGTGACGGCCGTGGTTGACGCAGGGTCGCGAAAGCCGCTGGAGGGGGGCTGTCATTCCCTTTCGACTCCCCCTATGCTGCCTTCGAGAAGCAATGAAAGGACCGCCGGGCACATGTCGCGAAGCATCGACTATGGCAGGTTAATGCATCGAGCCATGCGCAGCCTCATCCAGGAGGTGCTGGACCAGGTCGCGCTGCATGGTCTGCCGGGAGACCACCATTTCTTCATCACATTCGACACCAACCATCCCGATGTCGGGATCGCGGACTGGCTGCGCGACCGCTATCCCGAAGAGATGACGGTGGTGATCCAGCACTGGTTCGAGAATCTCGAGGTTCGCGACAGCGGCTTCTCGATCACGCTGAATTTCGGCGACGCGCCCGAACCGCTCTATATCCCCTATGACGCGATCTCGACCTTCGTCGATCCGTCGGTCGAGTTCGGGCTGAGGTTCGAAACCAGCCAGCTCGACGACGACGAGGACGCCGAGGACGGCGTCGAGGAGGATGAGGCGCCCCTCGCAGAGGACGTCGCCGAGGAAAGCCACCAGGACGCCGAGATCGTCCGCCTCGATACCTTCCGGAAATAACCGCGCCCGGCGCGGCCGCTGCGCCGATTGGTCCGCCCCCAGGTCTGCCGGGGTGTGTTGCCGGCCGCCGTCAGGCCCGGTAAATCCGCCCAAACGAACCCCGGAGGAACAACGTGATGTCCCAGACTCGCACCGAAACCGACAGCTTCGGCCCCCTCGAAGTACCTGCCGACAAATATTGGGGTGCGCAGACCCAGCGCTCGATCATCAACTTCCCGATCGGCTGGGAAAAGCAGCCGATCCCGATCGTCCGCGCGCTTGGGGTGATCAAGAAGGCCTGCGCCCAGGCCAACACCGCCTCCGGCAAGATGCCCGCCGAAATCGGCGAGGCGATCCAGACCGCCGCGCAGGAGGTCATCGACGGAACCTTCGACGACAACTTCCCGCTGGTGGTCTGGCAGACCGGCTCCGGCACCCAGTCGAACATGAACGCCAACGAGGTCATCGCCAACCGCGCGATCGAATTGCTCGGCGGCGTGATCGGCTCGAAAAAGCCCGTGCACCCCAACGACCACGTCAACATGGGGCAAAGCTCGAACGACACCTTCCCGACCGCCATGCACATTGCGACCGCCATGCAGGCGCGCGACGTGCTGCTGCCGGGGCTGCACAAGCTGCATGATGCGCTGCAGGCGAAGGTCGTCGAATTCGACGGCATCATCAAGATCGGCCGCACCCACACCCAGGACGCCACGCCGCTAACGCTCAGCCAGGAATTCTCGGGCTATGTCCACCAGGTGGCGAAGTCGATCCAGCGGGTCGAAACCGCGCTCGGCGACATCTATGAACTCGCGCAGGGCGGCACCGCCGTCGGCACCGGGCTGAACACGGTCGAGGGCTGGGGCGAGGAGGTCGCCGCCAACATGGCCGCGATCACCGGCCTGCCCTTCGTCTCCGCCCCGAACAAGTTCGAGGCGCTGGCCGCCCACGATGCCATGGTCCAGATGTCGGGCACGCTCAAGACCTGCGCCGCCAGCCTGTTCAAGATCGCCAGCGACATCCGCCTGCTGGGGTCGGGCCCGCGCTGTGGCCTTGGCGAACTGCTGCTGCCGGAAAACGAACCCGGCTCCTCGATCATGCCCGGCAAGGTCAACCCGACCCAGTGCGAGGCGATGACCCAGGTCTGCTGCCACGTGATGGGCAACGACATGGCCGTCGGCATGGCGGGCTCGCAGGGGCATTTCGAGCTGAACGTCTACAAGCCGATGATCGCCTACAACGTGCTGCAGTCGATGCAGCTTCTGGGCGATGTCTGCTCGGCCTTCACCGACAACCTCGTGGTCGGGCTGCAGGCCGACCGCGAGCGGATCGAAAAGCTGATGCACGAATCGCTGATGCTGGTCACCGCCCTTGCCCCCACCATCGGCTATGACAACGCGACCAAGGTCGCCAAGACCGCGCACAAACACCGCACGACCCTGAAGCACGAGGCGATCGCCCTCGGCTTCGTCGACGAGGCGACCTTCGACGCGGTGGTCCGCCCCGAGAACATGGTCGGCCCCAAGGCCAAATAGGCCCCAGGCGCCGCCTCAGATCCGCGCAGGCGCCCTCCGGGGCGCCTGTGTCATTTGCCGTTGGCGAAAAAACATGACCTTCGGTCGGCTTGCACCGGAACGGTCCGCCGTTCAGCCCGCTTCCTCGGCGCAGGATGCGCGGACCGAATCGTCCATCCAACCCAGCATTCCGTTGCCCCTCTCGCCGCCGCGGCGCACCATCACCACGGTCCGGCCACCATCGCCAATGTAGCCATAACCGACCCAGTCGCCCGGCCGGATCTGTCCGACAACCTGCGCACCCGCGCTGTAGCCATCGTAAAGAGGCACCGCAGCACCCTGCCAACCGATGCAGGCCCAGCCGCCATCGGCAGGGAGCGGCATATCCCGCAGCCGCCGAAGCTCTGCCATGAACGGCAGATCGAGACTGCGCCGGCTGGTATTCACCTTGCAGCCGATCTGCGTCTCCAGCGCCTGGATCTTCCGGACCTGCGCCGACTGCGCCGCGCTCAGTTGCACGTCCTTGCCCCGACAGTCGCGATTGTCGAACAGCGCCTGACCCAAGGCCGACCCAAAACAATACCCGGCGCGGTCCATGATCAGGTTCCGCGTGAACCACAATTCGTTGCACTCAGCCTCACCATATTCCCACACTTCTGCCACAGCGGGCGCGGCAAGAAACGAGAGCACGACTGGCAGAGCCAGCTTGAAACGTCGCATCGGAAAAGCCTCTCTCAAATGGATCGGATGGCGAAATGGTCCCGCATTCCAGCGCTTCGGTCAATTCCTCGCGGCGCCATGAATTCGGCCAGCGGCGCCCGGCTTTCCGCCGGCGCCCGGCCCGCCTATACTCCTGCCACCATGGCAGAGCCCGTCAACCTCAACCGATTCCGCAAGGCCCGGGCCCGTCAGCAGGCTCGCCTGCAGGCCGACCGCAATGCCGTCGTCCACGGCCTGCCCAAGGCCGAGAGATCCCGCGCCAAGGCCGAAGCCGAGCGCGCGGCCCGCACCCTTGACGCCAAGCGGCGCGAAGACCCGGCAGAAAAACCCGAATGAGCCGCCCGGTCAAACGCTCGCTCACGCTGTCCGGCCACCGCACCAGCGTCTCGCTCGAAGACGAATTCTGGACCGCCTTTCGCGACATCGCCCGCGCCCGCAAACAGCCGATCAATGCGCTTGCCGCCCAGATCGACCGCGACCGCGGCCTCGAGATGGGCCTTGCCTCGGCCATCCGCCTGTTCGTGCTGAAGGATCTCCAGCACCGTCTGAACAGCGCCTGACCGCAAATCCACGGCACCGGCTTCTGCGGTTGAATCCACCGCACCGGGCTTCTTCTGTTCGAAAATATCCCGGGGGGCGCTGCCGCCCCCGGGGCGGCAGCGGGGGGCAGCGCCCCCCAACCCCGCTATCCGGCCACGCGCAGCCGCTTGAACAGCGACGAGGTATCCCAACGCCCGCCGCCCATCTTCTGCACATCCTTGTAGAACTGATCGACCAGCGCCGTGACCGGCAGGCTCGCCCCGGTCTCGTCCGCGGTTGCCAGACAGATCGCCAGATCCTTGCGCATCCAGTCGACCGCAAAACCGTGTTCGAAATGATCCTCGAGCATGGTCCGATAGCGGTTCGACATCTGCCAGGACCCGGCCGCCCCCTGGCTGATCACCTCGACGACCGCGGCGCCGTCGAGCCCGGCCTTCTCGGCAAAGTGAAGCGCCTCGGACAGCGCCTGAACGAGGCCCGCGATGGCAATCTGGTTGCACATCTTCGTCATCTGCCCGGCGCCGCTCTCGCCCATCCGCCGACAGATCTTGGCATAGGCGGCAATCACCGGCTCGGCCCTTGCATAGGCCGCCTCGGTCCCGCCGCACATGACGGACAGCTGGCCGTTCTCGGCGCCCGCCTGCCCGCCCGACACCGGCGCATCGACAAAACCGAGCCCGAGCCTTTCGGCCGCCGCGTTCATTTCGCCCGTCACCTTCGCGGAAACCGTTGTATGATCGACGAAAATCGCGCCCTCGGCCATCGCGTCCAGCGCCCCGGCGGGGCCGACACAGACCGAACGCAGATCATCGTCGTTGCCAACACAGGCCAGCACGAACTCCGCCCCTTCGGCCGCCTGCGCCGGGCTTGGCACCATCGTGCCCCCATGCTCGGCCACCCAGGCTTCGGCCTTCGCCGCAGTCCGGTTATAGACCACGACTTCGTGACCCGCCCGCTTCAGATGTCCGGCCATCGGATATCCCATGACCCCCAACCCCAGAAAGGCAACCCGCGCCATGTCTTTCCCCTTCATTCGCCTTGCAATAACCTCGCTCCAGACCTACCCGGCTCCCGACCCGGGTCAAGAAGAATGGGGTCAAAAGGAAGGGGCAGGATGGAACGGGTATTCCGCTGGTCGCTGCGGCTGTTCATGGTGCTGGCAGCACTTGGTGGCGTGGCCCTCGGCCTCGGCTATTATTTTGCCGCGCGTTCGCTTCCCGATTACGACGCCACCTGGACGGTCGAGGGGATCACCGGCCCGGTCGAGATCGTGCGCGACAACTCCGATGTGCCGCACATCTTCGGCGACACCGACGAGGACGTGTTCTTCGGCCTCGGCCTTGCCCATGCCCAGGACCGGCTCTGGCAGATGACGTTGATGCGGCGCACCGCGCAGGGCCGGCTGTCCGAGATCTTCGGCGCCTCGACCGTTCAGACCGACGAGTTGATGCGCCGGCTCGACCTCTACCGCGCCGCCACCGACTCGGTCGCGGCGCAGGACCCCCAGACCCAGGCTGCACTCCGCGCCTATGCCGCCGGGGTCAACGCCTGGATCAGGATCGTCAACGAGAATGCCCTTGGCCGCGGCGCCCCCGAATTCTTCCTGTTCCGGCCCGAGATCGCGCCCTGGCAACCCGCCGATTCGATTGTCGTCAGCAAACTCATGGCACTGCAGCTCGACGCCCAGTTGCAGGACGAGGTTCTGCGCGCCCAGGCCTCGCTGCTGCTCGATCCAGCCCGCCTCGCAGATCTTCTGCCCGATGCCCCCGGCACCGACGCCGGGCCGCTGCCTGACTACGGGTCACTGTTCCCCGACCTGCCGCGCCTCGCCCACGCCCAGAACATGACCCGCGACGTGCTGTCGCCCTTCGCGGCGCCAGGCCGCGCGGGCGCGTCCAACGCCTGGGCTGCCGTACCCGCGCGCGCCGCCTCCGGCCACGGCCTGCTTGCCAACGATCCGCACCTCGAGCTGACCGCGCCGACAATCTGGTATCTGGCGCGGCTGCAGCTCTCGACCGGCGACGTGATCGGAGCGACCGTTCCGGGCCTGCCGCTGATCGTCTCGGGCCGGTCCGAGCGCCTCGGCTGGGGCCTGACCGCCGCCTATGCCGACAACCTCGACCTGATGATCGAGGAGCTGAACCCGGCCGACCGGCAAAGCTATCGCACGCCCGAGGGCTGGAAACCGTTCCGAACCGAACGCACGATCATCGAGGTCGCCGATGCTGCCCCCGTCACGATCACGCTGCGCTGGACCGAGAACGGCCCGGTGCTGTCTGGCAGCCACTTCAACCTCGACGCCGTCACGCCGCCGGGCCATGTCGCATCCCTCGCCTGGACCGCACTCCGTCACGACGACACCACGCTGAGCGCCGGCATGGAGCTGATGCGCGCAGGATCGGTCGACGAAGCGATCGAGGCCGGCCGCCGCTACGTCGTTCCGGCCGTGAACATGATCCTGACCGATGGCACCCATGTCGCGCTGCAGGTCTTCGGCGCCCTGCCCGACCGCGACCCCGACAACGTCGGCCGGGGCCGGATCCCGTCGCTCGGCTGGCAGCCGCAGAACCGCTGGCGCGGGATCCTGCCCTATGACACCAACCCGCGGGTGATCGACCCACCCCAGGGGGTGATCGGCAATACCAACAATGCGACCTCGCGCCAGCCCTTCCCCTATCACGTCAGCTACGCCTGGGGCGACACGCAGCGGATCCAGCGCTGGAACAAGTTGATGGCCGAACGCGACGTCCACACCCGCGAAAGCTTCATCGCCGCCCAGCTCGACACCGTCTCGGTCACGGCGCGCAACCTCTTGCCGCTGATCGCCCGCGACCTGTGGTACACCGGCGAGGCCGCGCCCGAAGGCACGCCCGAACGCCAGCGCCAGCATGCGCTCGAAATGCTGGCCAACTGGAACGGCGAGATGAACGAACACCTGCCCGAGCCGCTGATCTATGCAGCCTGGATGCGCCAGCTTCAGCACAAGCTGATTGTCGATGACATCGGCCCGCTGGCCGAGGCCTTTCCGCGCCCCGACCCGATCTTCCTCGAACGCGTGTTCCGCAGCACCGACGGTGCCGCCGCCTGGTGCGACATCCGCCAGACAACGGCGATCGAGACCTGCACCGACACTGCCCGGATCGCACTCGACGAGGCATTGCTGTGGATTGCCGACAATTACGGCTCGGCGCTGGAAAGCCTGCGCTGGGGCGATGCGCATGTTGCAAAGCACAAACATCCGGTGCTGGGCGACGTGCCGGTGCTGAAGTGGTTCGTGAACATCGAACAATCGACCAGCGGCGGCGACAACACGCTGCAACGCGGCCTGACCGCCGGCACGGCAAGCGATCCGTTCGCCAATGTCCAGGCCGCCGGCTATCGCGGCGTCTATGACTTCGCCGATCCGGATTCCTCGGTCTTCGTCACCGCGACCGGCCAGTCCGGCCACCCGCTCAGCCGTCACTACGATGACCTGGGCGAGCTCTGGCGGCAGGGCGAGTACATTCCGATGACGCTCGACCCCGAGCTTGCACGCGCCGGCGACGTCGGCGTGACGACGCTGCTGCCAAGATAGCCCCGGCAAGATGGCGTCGCGCGACCGGCCGCCATCGCCTGAAAAGGCTCCCGGTCCGAAAACTCCCCGAGCTTCTTCTGTTCAAAAATATCCCGGGGGAGTCCCGCATCGCGGGACGGGGGCAGCGCCCCCTTCCGGCCAGGACATCAGCTCCCCGCCCGGCTACAGCCGCTCGAAGTCCTCGCGCTGCCGCTCGGTCCAGTGAACGACGATCCGCCAGCCGCCCTCGATCTCGTCCTCGGTCTCGACCAGCCGCGCCTCGTGCAGCCAGGCGCGCTTGCGTCCGTCCGCGAATGCCAGTTCCAGCACCGCCTCGCTGCGCACCGCGTCAAGCGTCCCGGTGATCGCGCCGATCAGCGCCTCCATCCCCTCGCCGGTCCAGGCCGACAGCGCCAGCACCTCGGGCCTCCGCGCCGCCACGGCCGCCAGCCGCTCGCGGCTGTCTTCGGGCAGCAGGTCGATCTTGTTCCAGACCTCGATCCGCGGCACAGCCTCGCCGACGCCCAGATCGTGCAGGATCGTTTCCACGTCGCGCGCCTGGGCCTCGGTGTCGGCATGGCTGATATCGCGCACATGCACGACCAGATCGGCCGACAGCACCTCTTCCAGTGTCGCACGGAACGCGGCGACAAGCTGCGGCGGCAGGTCCGAGATGAAGCCCACGGTATCGGACAGGATGATGCTTTGCCCGGTCGGCAGTTCGACCGCCCGCATGGTCGGATCGAGCGTCGCGAACAGCATGTCCTTGGCCAGCACCTCGGCGCCGGTCATGCGGTTGAACAGCGTCGACTTGCCGGCGTTCGTATATCCGACCAGTGCGACCACCGGGAACGGCACCTTGGCGCGCGCCGCACGGTGCAGCGTCCGGGTCTTCACCACCTTGTCGAGCTGCCGCTTGATCCGGGTGATCGCCTCGTCGATCGCCCGCCTGTCGGCCTCGATCTGGGTTTCGCCGGGGCCGCCGACAAATCCCAGACCGCCGCGCTGGCGTTCGAGGTGGGTCCAGGCCCGCACCAGCCGCGTGCGCTGATAGGACAGCGCCGCCAGTTCGACCTGCAGCACGCCTTCGCGGGTCGCCGCCCGGTCGGCGAATATCTCGAGGATCAGCCCGGTGCGGTCCAGCAGCTTGACGTCCCAGGCCTTCTCGAGGTTGCGCTGCTGCACCGGGCTCACATGCCCGTCGATCAGCACCAGCCCGACCTCCTCGGCCTCGATTCGCGCCTTCAACTCGTCAAGCTTTCCCGATCCGAACAGCGTGCCGGGCTGGATTGTCCGCAGCCCGACGATCTGGCCACCGACGATGGTCAGGCCGGGCAGCGCCGCCGCCAGCGCCACAGCCTCGTCGAGCGCCGCCTCGGCAGGGCGTCGGTCGGGATCGTTCAGGATATCAGGGTGCAGGACCAGCGCCCGTTCGGTCGGCCCGTCCTGCGAATGCTGGTCGCTCAGTCGTCACCCTCGTACAGGTTGATCGGCTGCGACGGCATGATGGTCGAGATCGCATGCTTGTAAACAAGCTGCGACTGTCCGTCGCGGCGCAGAAGTACGCAGAAATTGTCGAACCAGGTGATTACCCCCTGCAGCTTGACCCCGTTTATCAGAAAGATCGTCACTGGCACCTTGATCTTGCGCACATGGTTAAGGAACGCATCTTGCAAGTTCTGCTTATCTGCAGCCATTATTCTTGCCTTGTTTTGTTATAGTTAGAGGGTCTCATCCGGACAAAACGGTCTGCGCGGACACATTCACGTCACTATGGTCGGACTCCGTCCGGGATTCCAGCCCGAACAAGCCCTTGCCATGTCGGATTCTCGCGATTGCAGCATCCGTGCCGATCAGCGCCGCCAGAACTGCGGATTGAACAGCGCCAGCACCACCAGCGTCTCGAGCCGCCCCAGCGCCATGGCAAGTCCCAGGATCACCTTTGCCGGATCGCCAAGTCCGGCATAGGGCACCGCATGGTCGAGCGCCACATTGGCAGCAGGCCCGGTCGTCGACAGCGCCGCAATCGTCATCACCAGAGATTCGTCGAACGGCACGTCGACAAAGGCCAGCACCGACGAGACGACCGCGATACTGATCGCGAACAGCATGAAGAAGATCCAGGCCACATAGGCTCCCTGTTTGCGGATCCGCCGCCCGGCACGGCCCGCACCGCCAACCGACGAGGGATAGATCAGCCGCTCCATCTCGCGCGAGGACTGCTTGTAAAGCGCGAAGACCCGCAGCAGCTTCACGCCGCCCGCGGTGGTCGCCACCCCGCCGCCGATCAGGCCGAGGCCCAGCAGCACCATTCCGGGCGTCTGCAACCCCGACCAGGCGCTGGCCACGTCCCATTCCGAACTGACAAAGCCCGCCGTCGTCAGGAACGACGCGACGGTGAACACCGCCCCCCAGAGTGCGTTCAGCGCCGATCCGAAATCCTCCATCATGTTGACCTCGAGCGCACCGATCCAGTGCCGCAGGAAAAGCAGGCTCGGCAGCAACACGATCAGCCCGGCGCCGATCAGCACCTCGGGGTCGGTCAGCAGCGTGCCGCGCGTCGGCCGCTGCAACGCCCAGGAAAACGTCAACCGGCTGATCGCAAAGGCGAAAAAGAGGAAGATCATCGCCTCGCCCACCAGCCCGCTGGCGCTGCCCTCAAGCCCGCCGATCGGGCTGATCCCGCTGGTCGAGAGCGTCGACATGGCGTGGCAGACGGCCGTCAGCCGGGTCTCGCCCGCGGTCAGAAGGGCGATCCACAGGATCACGGTCAGGCCGAGATAGACCGGGAACAGCCGGGTCGCGACACCGAACAGCCGCTCGCGCGGGTCCGCGCCGCCGGCCGCACCGGCGATCCCCGGCCGCCGGCCCGCCCGCGCGCCCATGCCGACCCGCTCGGTCGAGATTACCTCGAACCCGCCAAGGCTCATTGGCGCCATCAGCGCAAAGGCCGACACCCAGGCCAGGAACCCGCCAAGCCAGCCAACCAATGCCCGCCACAGATGCAGGCTGGGCGCCAGACGTTCCGGCTCGAACAAGGTCGCGCCGGTGGTGGTGAAGGACGACACCATCTCGAACCAGGCGTTCATGTAGGTCGTCGTCTGCACGCCCTGATGAAACGGCACCGCCAGCATCAGCGGCAGCAGCGTATAGGCCGCAACCAGTCCCGCAAGGTGGCTGCGCGCCAGGCTGCGCGGGCGATAGTTCAGCAGCGCCAGCCCCAGGATGACCGTGATGAACACGAACAGCAGCCCCGATTGAACGAACACCTTCGCCAGCCGCGCGTCGCCAATGTTGATCGCATGCAACGCCGGAATGAACATGGCCAGGGCCGCCGTTCCCATCAGCAACACGATCAGCGGCAGGTTGATGAGACGATGCATGGCTCAGAAGAAGTCGATCGAGACCTGCAGCAGCTGCTCGACCCTGGGGACGTCGTCGGACAGCGCAAAGATCAGAACGATGTCGCCGTCGTGCACGCGAGTCGAGCCAACCGGGCGCAACACCTCGTCGCCGCGCCGGATCGCCCCCAGCAGCGCACCTTCGGGAAACTCGATCTCGCGGATCAGGCGCCCCGAGATCGGCGAGGTCGACAACACCTGCGCCTCGATGATCTCGGCCTCGGCGTCGCCGATCGAATAGACCCCGCGCACCCGGCCGTGCCGGATGTGGCGCAGGATCGAACTGACCGTGGTCGCCCGCGGGTTGATGTAGGCGTCGATGTCGAGCGGCGCCATCAGCGACACCAGCGTCGGATCGTTGACAAGCGCGATGGTCATCGCACAGCCCGAGGCCTTGGCCCGCACCGCCGCCAGCAGGTTCACCTTGTCGTCGTCGGTCACGCAGATCACAGCATCGGCGCGGTCGATGCTGGCCTCGGCCTGCACATCGCTGTCGAGCCCGTCGCCATGCAGCACGATGGTGCGTTCCAGCGCGTCGGCGGCGCGCTCGGCCTTGTCGCGGTTGCGCTCGATCATCCGGGCCCGGACCTTGCCGGTCTCGAGCCGCTTGGCGACCGCAAGCCCGACGTTGCCTGCCCCGATGATCACGACACGCTCGGGCTTTTTCGTGGTCTTGCCATAGATCTCGAGCGTGCGGTCCACGTCCTCGGTGCGCGCGATGATATAGATCTGGTCGTCGGCAAACAGCTGGTCCTGCGGATCGGGCGCAAACAGCGTGCCCTCGCGGCGCACACCGACAACCACCGCCTGCAGGGTGGAAAACAGGTCGGTCAGCTGCCGCAGCGGCGTGTGCAGCACCGGGCAGTCGGCGTCCAGATGCAGCCCCAGAAGCTGCACCCTGCCGTCCAGGAAGCTTTCGGTGTCGAATGTCGTCGGCGCCGCAATCCGCCGCAGCGCCGCCTCGGCAACCTCGCGTTCGGGGCTGATCACCACGTCGATCGGCATGTGATCGCGTTTGTAGAGGTCGCGGTAGATCGCCTCCAGATAGGACTGGGCGCGCAGCCGCGCGATCTTGCGGGTCACGCCGAATATCGAATGGGCCACCTGACAGGTGACCATGTTGACCTCGTCCGAATAGGTCGCGGCGATCACCATGTCGGCGTCCCGCGCCCCGGCCTGTTCAAGCACGTCGGGATAGCTTGCGAACCCCGCGATGCCCTGCACGTCCAGCGCATCGGTCGCCCGCCGCACCAGATCGGGGTTGCTGTCGACGACGACCACGTCGTTCTGTTCGTTGGAAAGATGGCGAGCGATTTGCCAGCCGACCTGACCCGCGCCGCAAATGATAACCTTCATGGTACCGGGCCCCGGATATTCTGGACAGACCAAGCCATGGCAGAGCGCGGCGGGGGCGTCAACGGTGCCACCCGCGCCTGCGTCCGCCCGACCGCGGGACCTGCACCTATTCGGCGGCCTCGGCGGCCTCGGCGGCCGGTTCCTCGAAATGCGCAACCCGCGTGCCCGCCTTCGAGGTCGTGACCACCCCGAGCGACTTCAGCTTGCGATGCAGGGCCGAGCGTTCCATGCCGACAAAATTCGCCGTCCGGCTGATATTGCCGCCAAAACGGTTGATCTGCGTCAGCAGGTATTCCCGCTCGAACAACTCGCGCGCCTCGCGCAGCGGCAGCGTCGCCAGCGCCCCTGACAGCACCACGCGGCCTTCCTCGCCCTCGGTCGTGTCGGCGCCCTCAAGCTCGCGCACCCCGATGGACCCCGTGCCTTCGCCAAGGATCAGAGCGCGTTCGATGACGTTTTTCAACTGGCGCACATTGCCCGGCAGATGCATGGTCTGCAGCAGTGCCACCGCATCCTCGCTGAGCTCCCGCAGCGGCAGGCCCTGGGTCGCGTTGAAGTTGCGGATGAAATACTTCGCCAGTTCGGGAATATCCTCGCGCCGTTCTTCCAGCCCCGGTACCCGGATCGGCACCACGTTCAGCCGGTGGTACAGTTCCTGGCGGAAATTGCCGTCGGCGATCTCGTCCTCGAGGTGGCGGTTGGTCGACGACAGCACCCGGATATCGACCCGGATCTTGTCGCTGCCACCGACGCGCTGGAACTGCTGCTCGACCAGCACGCGCAGGATCTTCGACTGGGTGCCAAGCGGCATGTCCGCGATCTCGTCGAAATAGAGAATGCCGCCGTTCGCCTCTTCCAGCAGCCCGGGCTCGATGCCGCGTTCGGGCGACTCGCGGCCAAACAGCACCTCTTCCATGCGGTCGGGCTCGATCGATGCCGAATTGACGCTGATGAACGGCCCGCCGGCACGGTTCGACTGGGCATGGATATAGCGTGCCGCCACTTCCTTGCCCGCCCCCGCCGGCCCGGTCAGCATCACGCGCCCGTTCGACTTCGTGACCTTGTCGAGCTGCGATTTCAATGCCTTGAACGACGCACTTGATCCGATCATTTCGGCAATCGAGACATCCTTGCGCCGCAGCTCGGTATTTTCCCGGCGCAGCCGCGACGTCTCCATCGCCCGCCGGATCACGACCAGCAGTTGTTCGATATTGAACGGCTTTTCGATGAAGTCATAGGCGCCCTGCTTGATCGCGGCGACCGCGATCTCGATATTGCCATGGCCCGAGATGATGACGATGGGGATCTCGGGGCGGTCACGCTTGACCGCCTTCAGAATATCGATCCCGTCCATCTGGCTGTCCTTGAGCCAGATATCGAGGATCATCAGCGAGGGCGGCTCCTGCTCGATCGAGGCCATGCACTCGTCGGAGCTTGCCGCCAGCCGCACCGCATAGCCTTCATCGCGCAGGATGTCGCCGATCAGCTCGCGGATGTCGCGTTCGTCGTCGGTGATGAGAATGTCGCCCATTGTCCTGTTTCTCCAGTGCTTTTATTCGGCCGCCCGGCCCAGCTCGACAGCCATGGGCAACCTTATTTCCGCCAGCGCACCGCGGTGCGCACTGCCTTCGAACCGCGGTGCGTCGATCAGATCGAGCGTCCCGCCATGTTCCTCAATGATCTTCTTGACGATCGGCAGGCCAAGGCCGGTGCCCTTGGCCCGCGTCGTGACGTAAGGTTCGAACAGCCGCCCGCGATCTTCGGGCAGGCCGATGCCGTTGTCGGCAACCCGGATGACCGCCTGGTTGCCCTCGCGCCGAAGGCTGACACGGACCTCCGGGGAAAAGCCGTCTGGCGCGCCCTTTTCCTTAAGGCTTTCAATGGCCTCTCCGGCATTCTTTATCAGGTTTGTCAACGCCTGACCGATCATGGTCTGGTCCACCTGCACCGGGATCGGCGCCTCGGGGATCTCGTCGTGCAGCGCCTCGCCCAACTGCTGCCGCTGCAGCGTGACCGCATCGCGCACCAGCCGCGTCAGATCGGCGTCGCGGCGGTCGGGTTCGGGCATCCGGGCGAATTTCGAGAACTCGTCGACGATCCGGCGCAGATCGTCTGTCTGGCGCACGATCACGCCGGTCATGTTGGTCAGCGCCTCGGTGTCCTCGGGGTCGAGCTTGCGGCCGAACTTGCGCTGGATCCGCTCGGCCGACAGCTGGATCGGGGTCAGCGGATTCTTGATTTCGTGGGCGATGCGGCGGGCAACGTCGCCCCAGGCCGCCATCCGCTGTGCCGTCACCAGCTCGGTCACGTCGTCGAAGGCAACCACATAGCCTTCGAGATCGCCGGCGGCCGACCGCCGCTCGGCCAGCCGCACCAGCAGGTTCTCCTGCTTGCCGTCGCGGGTCAGCCGGATCTCCTCCTGGGTGACGCTGCGATCCTCGGCGCGCAGCCGCGTCAGCAGGCCGGCAAACTCCGGCACCGCCTTGGCCAGAGCTGCATGATGGTCGGCCGCGGCGGTGTCGAGGTGCAACAGCCGCACCGCGGCCGGGTTCATGAAATCGACGCGCCCATGCGGATCGAGCCCGATCACGCCGGCGGTGATCGAGGTCAGCACGGTCTCGAACAGACGCCGCCGCTCCTCGACCTCGGAGTTGGTTTCGAGCAGCGTGTCGCGCTGTGCCTTCAACTGACGGGTCATCTTGTTGAACACCCGCCCCAGCGTCGCAATCTCGTCGTCGCCCCGCTCCTCGCGGACGCGCACCGCCAGATCGCCTTCGCCGACCTTGACAGCCGCACCCGCAAGCGCCCCGATCGGCCGCGACAGGCGTTCGGCCATCCACAGGCCCAGCCAGATCGCCGCCAGGATCAGGATCGTCGCAAAGCCGAGGTAGAGCAGCGAGAATTCGAACAGAATCCGGCCGCGGTCGCTTTCCAGCTGGTGATACAGGCGGATCGATTCCTGGGTGTCGTCCAGCAGCGAGAAGATGTCGCCATCGACCTCGCGACTGACATAGAGATAGCGGTCGGCAAAGGCCACGAGCTTGACCAGCGCGCGGAATTCGTTGGCCTCCCAATCCTCGATCAGCACCACCTCGCCGGTCTCGGCGCGGTCGATCTGATCCTGGGTCGGTCGTTCGTAGTCGAACAGATAGCTGCGCTCGCCCCGGGCGCGGATCTCGCCCTCGCCATCGATCACGAAGGCCTCGCGCAGCCCGCGCTGGACCTGCTGCTGCCCCTGGGTCAGGACCTGGCGCACCTCGCCCTCGGACAGCGCAAAGCGGGCCTGACGGGCAACGTCGAGATAGCGCGCCAGAACCGTCGCGTCCTGTTCCAGCCCGTCGGCATGTTCCTGTTCATAGGCCTCGGCCGCCGACAGGGAGGCGCCGACAACGTTGCGCACGCGGTCCGAAAACCAGCCCTCGAGCCCGATGTTGATGGTCAGCCCGGCGAAGATCGCGACCATGACCGCAGGCCCCAGCGCGACCAGCGCGAAGGTCGCCGCCAGCCGCAGGTGCAGCTTCGATCCCGCCGACTTGCGCCGGCGCGCGGCAATCACGGCGATCACCCGGCTCATCACCAGGGTCGCAATGACCAGCACATAGACCAGATCCACGAGCAGGATCAGCCGGAGCGCGGGCGACCCCGCCCCCTGCCCCAGCGGCCCCATCAGCAGGAAGGTCGCCACGACGACCACGGGCCCCAGCAGCACCAGCGCCAGCGTCGCCGTTGTCTGCAGCCGTCGACCCCGGCGCAAACGCGCCAAGGTTTCCCAGTTCATACGCCTGAAAGCGCCTGCCACGCCTTGCCTCGCCTAAATCCGCCTTCCGGGCCTCGAAAGGTCCGTCAGCTCTACCGCCATTTTCCGTGGTCATTTTCCGAAAGCGTGCTTCCGGCGCCACGGCTCTGTTGCGGTTTTACATCAACTTGCGGCGGCGTGTCACGCGAATATCGAGGTCTGTGATCTTCTTGCGCAAGGTATTGCGGTTTATTCCCAGCAGATCGGCACATTTCGCCTGATTTCCGCCAGTCGCGTCTAGCGCGATCTCGATCAGCGGGATCTCAACTTCCTTGAGAATCCGCTGATACAGGCCCGGTGGCGGCAGCGTGCCGCCATGCAGGTCGAAATAGCGCCGCAGGTGCTTGCCGATCGAGGTCGACAGCTTTTCGCCCTCGCTGCCACCGACGAGCGGTTCGATCGCCGGCTGGTTGCCCAGCACCATCTCGACATCGCCGCGCCCGATCTCTTCCTCGGACGAGGTGATGACCAGCCGGCGGATGGTATTTTCAAGCTGGCGCACGTTGCCGGGCCAGGAATAGGCGCGGATCAACTCCATCGCCCCGGTCGAGACCCGTCGCGTGCCGGCACCGTCGCGTTCGGCCCGGGTCAGGAAATGTTCGGCCAGCAGCGGAATGTCGTCGACCCGTTCGCGCAGGGCGGGCACGTTCACCGTGACCCCACCGAGGCGATAGAACAGATCCTGCCGGAATTCGCCGGCCTCCATCCGTTGCATCAGGTTGCCCTGACAGGTCGCCATGATCCGCGGTGAGGTGTCAGACAACGCATCGAGCATCCGCACGATCCGGCCCTGGGTCTCGTGATCGAGATCGCCGACCTCGTCGAGCAGCACGGATCCGCCGCGCGCCTTGGCCAGCACCGTCGAGGGACCGTCGGTCGCCGCCAGTTCCTCGGCGCCCGCAACCACGAACGGCAGGCTGCGGCGATCCGAGAAATCGTGGATCGCCCGCGCGATCAGCGATTTGCCGGTGCCCGATTCGCCGGTGATCAGCACCGCAAGATCGGTGTTCATCACCCGCGCCACCAGCCGATACAGCGCCTGCATCACCGGTGTCCGCCCGACCAGCGGCAGATCGTCGGTTTCAGAGCCGCTGCCCGGCTCGGCCTTTGGCCGCACCATCGTCGTGCGCCGCTTGGTTTCCAGCGCCTTCGAGGCGCGCTTCATCAGGTCGGGCAGATCGAAGGGCTTTGGCAGATAGTCATAGGCGTCGGCCTCGGCGGCCTGGATCGCGGTCATGATCGTGTTCTGCGCCGAGATCACGATCACCGGCAGGCCCGGCCGTTCCTGAAGGATCTTCGGCAGGGTTTCGAGCCCGTTGCCATCGGGCATGATGACGTCCGAGATCACCAGGTCCCCCTTGCCCTCCTGCACCCAGCGCATCAGCGTCACCAGCGACGAGGTGGCGTGAACCTTGCATCCAGCCCGGGTCAGGGCCTGGGTCAGCACGGTGCGAATGGTGCGGTCGTCGTCGGCCACAAGTACGGTGCCGTCCATCGTCAGATCTCCTCGATGTTCATCTGATCTTCCTCTTTCGGTGCCACCGGCAACGAGATCCGGAAAACAGTCCGGCCAGGTACTGATTCAACCGATATCCAGCCCTTGTGTTCGGCGATGATCTTGCTGACCAGTGCCAGGCCAAGCCCGGTGCCGTTCTCGCGCCCCGACACGAAGGGTTCGAAAATGTCTTCGGCAATCGCCGGCGGCAGGCCCGGGCCGTCGTCGATGATCTCGACCTGCAACGGCACCTGGCTGGGCGGCTCGCCCATGCGCCGCACCCGCAGCGAGGGTTCGTAGAAGGTGCGCAGGGTGATCTTGCCGCCCTTGTCGCCGGCCGCCTGGGCGGCATTTTTCAGCAGGTTCTGGAAAACCTGAACCAACTGGTCGGCATCGGCATAGGTCACCGGCAACGACGGGTCGTATTCCTCGACCAGTTTCATGTGGGCGGCAAAGCCCAGCATCGAGGACTTGCGCGCCCGGTCGAGAACGTCATGCACGTTGACCGGCCGGCGATGCGGCGGCCGCAGGTTGCCGAACTGTTCGACCTGATCGAGCAGCTTCACGATCCGCCGGGTCTCGGCCACGATCAGATCGGCAAGCTCCAGATCCTCCTTGGGGAGGTTCATCGACAGCAGTTGCGCCGCCCCCGTGATCCCCGCAAGCGGGTTCTTGATCTCATGGGCCAGCATCTCGGCCATGCCGATCGCCGATTTCGCTGCCTTGTCGGCCGACATCGACCGCCCCAGCCGGCCTGCCAGGTCCCGTGGCGTGACCAGAAACAGCAATTGATCGGTCTCGCCGTTGACCGGTGCGATCTGGATCGCGCAGGTCACGGGCGCGCGGTCGTGCGATCCGACGTCGACGTCGTTGACGAAGATCGGCGAGCGGTTCTTGCGCACCCGCTCGAGCGTTTCCTTGATCGGCGCATCGATTTCGAGCTTGTCAAAGACCGGAACGCCTTCCAGCGACTTTATGGTCTTGTTGAAGAAGATCTCGGCCGCCGGATTGATTTCGGTGATCCGGTTCTGTCCATCGAGGATGAGAGCGGGGATCGGCAGGGAGGCCCAGATATTTCCGTTTCCGGCCATCATGCAGCCTCCGCTTCTACGTGGTCGAGCGAGCGCTCCGGGTCGGCATCAAAGGCCGCGTCGATCAGCCGGGCAAGCTCGGCCGGATCGGTCTCGGTCAGCAGGCGCCGGCGCAGCCCGACAGGGTCGCCCGCGCCGTCGAGATACCAGCCGAGGTGCTTGCGCGCGACCTTCACGCCCAGATCCCTGCCATAGAATGACAGCATGGTCGCATGATGACGGCAGACGAGATCTGCGAGGGCACGGCCCTGCGGCACGACGGGGGCGGCAGCGCCGAACAGATCGGCCGCGATGCCGGCCAGCAGCCAGGGCGCACCGCAGGCGGCCCGCCCCACCATGACCCCGTCAGCGCCCGAGGCCGCAAGTGCGGCGCGCGCCGTCTCGGTGCCGGTGATGTCGCCATTGGCAATGACCGGAATGGTAACGGCCTCCCTGACCTCGGCAATCGCCGCCCAGTCGGCGCGCCCCTTGTAGAACTGCGCCCGCGTGCGGCCGTGAACGGTAATCATGCGGATCCCCGCGGCCTCGGCACGGCGGGCAAGCGTGGCTGCGTTGTGGCTGTCCGCGTCCCAGCCCAGCCGGCATTTCAGCGTCACAGGGATCGCGACCGCCTGCACCACCGCCTCGATCAGCCGCAGTGCATGGTCCGGATCGCGCATCAACGCCGCCCCGCAGGCCCCCGCGCCGCTGGCGCTGGTCACCTTCTTGGCCGGGCAGCCCATATTGATGTCGATCAGCGCGGCGCCGTTCGCCTCGACCATGCGCGCGGCCTCGGCCAGCCAGTGCGCCTCGCGCCCGGCCAGTTGAACCGCTGTTCGCGCCTCGCCGAGGCCCAATTCGGCCTTTTCCCGGACGCCGGGCTTGGCCTGAACCATTTCCTGGCTCGCCACCATCTCGGACACCACAAGCCCTGCCCCGTACTCCAGCACCAGCTGGCGGAACGGCAGATCGGTGATCCCGGCGAGCGGGGCCAGCAGGACCGGCGGTGTGAGGGTCACGTTTGCAAAGCAAACCGTCAAGTGATTAATCCTTGTGCATCCAGGCCGATGTATCTTACTCGGGCACCACGTCCAAGGGCGGTGTTCGTTCTGGTCCGTCACGAAACCACGACTGCCCGATATTTGTGCGCTAGCGCTGCCTGTCATGCCCCCAGTTGCCCTCCCTTAAGTCACCCTGTAGACGAAAGCCATGATACCGACCGCCCATCAGCCCAAGCCGCACCGCAGCATCGAAACGGTGGCCGCCGTGATTGTCGCGGCCGGTCGCGGCACCCGTGTTGGTGGCGACATTCCAAAGCAATATCAGTTGCTTGATGGCATAGCGATCCTCCGGCGCACGGTCGATCTGTTCCGCGCCCACCCGCGGATTTCCCATGTTCTGGTGGTGATCGGTCCGCGCGACGCTGACTGTGCCGCTGCTGCCCTTCCCGCAGGCATCGCCCGCGTGCTGGGCGGTGACAGCCGGGCGGCTTCGGTCGCGGCGGGTCTTGCCGCCCTGCCAGAGGCCACGACGCATGTCCTGATCCACGACGCCGCCCGCCCGCTGGTGCCCGCGGCGGTCATCGACCGGGTTCTCGAGGCCCTCGAAACCACACCCGGCGCAGCCCCCGCCCTTGCCGTGACCGATGCGCTGTGGCGCGGCGCGACCGGCCTTGTCGCGGCGCCCGTCGGTCGCGACGGACTGTTCCGGGCCCAGACCCCGCAAGGTTTCGATCTTGCCGCAATCCGCGCCGCGCACGCCGCCCACCCGGGCGGTGCCGCCGACGATGTCGAGGTCGCACTTGCCGCAGGGCTTGAGGTTGCGATCGTCGAGGGCCACGAGGACAATATCAAGATCACCCTGCCCGGGGACTTCGCCCGGGCCGAGGCGATTCTGGCAGGCCGGCGCACGAAGGAGCGGCAGATGGATGTGAGGCTGGGCAACGGCTATGACGTGCACCGGTTCGGACCGGGCGATCACGTGATGCTGTGCGGGGTCGCCGTGCCGCACGGCCGCGGGCTGCAGGGCCATTCGGACGCCGACGTCGGCATGCACGCGATTACCGACGCGATCTATGGCGCGCTGGCGATGGGCGACATCGGCCGCCATTTCCCCCCCAGCGATCCGCAGTGGAAGGGCGCGGCAAGCGACATCTTCCTGCGCCATGCGACAGGGCTTGCCGCCGCCCAGGGATTTGCCATCGCCAACGTCGATTGCACGCTGGTCTGCGAACATCCCAAGATCGGCCCCCACGCCGACAGGATGCGCGCAGCGCTTGCTGCCATCATGGGGCTCGATCTGGCGCGGATCTCGGTCAAGGCGACCACTTCCGAAAGGCTCGGCTTCACCGGCCGCGAAGAGGGCATTGCGGCCATCGCGACCGCAACGCTGGTGGCACAATGACCCCGGCGCGGCTCGTCTCGACCTTTCTCGGCGCCGGGCTTCTGCGCCCCGGCCCCGGCACCTGGGGATCTGCCGCCGCCGTGCCGCTGGCATGGCTTTTGCACGTCGCTGGCGGCTTTCCGCTGCTGTTCGCGGCAACCTGTCTCGTCTTCGGTCTCGGCTGGTGGGCGACGGCGGTCCACACTGCGGATCTGGGCGTCTCCGACCCTTCGGAGATCGTGATCGACGAAGTGGCGGGCCAGTGGATCGCGCTTTGGCCGCTGTCGGCGGGGCTCTGGCATGCCGGCGTCGATCGCTGGATCTTCCCCTATCCCGGCTGGATCGGGGCGTTCCTACTGTTCCGGCTGTTCGACATCTGGAAGCCCTGGCCCGTCTCCTGGGCCGACAACAGGCACACGCCGCTCGGGGTCATGCTCGACGATGTGATCGCGGGGCTTATGGCGGCGGTCGTGGTCTCGGTCGCGGCCGCGATCTCGCATGGCCTGCTGATGCGCTGAGAACCTGCCGAATGACCGACCTGCCCGTTCCTGCCGATGCCCCGGTCGACGCCGCCACCGAGATTGCAGTGGTCAGCGCCGAACAGCTTCTGGCCGTGGGTCGTCAGAAGCGGCTTACCGTCGCCACGGCGGAAAGCTGCACAGGCGGGCTGATCGCTGGCGCCATCACCGAAATCGCGGGCTCCTCGGACATCTTCGACCGAGGCTTTGTCACCTATTCCAATGCTGCCAAGCAGCAGATGCTGGGCGTGACGCGCGCGAGCCTTGAGGCTTTCGGCGCTGTCTCGGAACCTGTCGCGCGTGAAATGGCCGAAGGGGCGCTCGCGCGGTCGGATGCCGATATCGCCGTCTCGGTCACCGGGATTGCGGGGCCGGGCGGCAGCGAGAACAAGCCCGAGGGCCGGGTCTGCTTCGGCCTTGCCCGCCGCGGCCACGTCACCGTCACGAAGACGGTCGAGTTCGGCGCCCGCGGCCGGGTCGCGGTACGCCAGTTCACGGTCAATCACGCGCTCGATCTGCTGCTGGGCGCAATGCAGGACGCCCCGCCCCCGCGCGACCGTCTCCCACTGTCGGACCATAGCCGCCCGAACCGGTGATGCGGGCGCACCGCTGGCACCGGCCTTTCAGGCGGCCGGCGCGGCCGCGCGTCAGCTGTAAAGCTCTTTGGCCCGCGTCTCGAAAGCGTTCATGACCTGCCGCTGCGCGTCGGAAAAGAACATCCCCGCCGCCTTCTGCAGGATCTTGTTCTTGAATTCGAACTCGACGTGATACTGCACCTCGCAGCCGCCCTCGGCCTCGACAAAGCCCCAGGTCGAGATCAGGAACTTGAACGGTCCGTCGAGATATTCGCTGACGATCCGGTACAGGCTTTCGGTCAGCGTCACCCGGGTCGCGAACTTTTCGCGGAACACCTTGAAGGACACCACCATGTCCGCCACCTCGACCACCGAGTCGCCCTCGTCGTGACGGCCGCGCACCCGCGCCGCCGCAGTCCAGGGAAGGAACTCGGGATAGGATTCGATGTCGGCCACCAGATCGTACATCTGTTTGGCCGTGAAAGGCATGACGCGGTTATCTCTGAAGGTGATCATCGTGCGGCGATTGGCCCCTGTCGGTTCTGCTCCGTTGACGAAACGATGATGTCATGGAAAGGGACCGAAAGTTCAAGGGAAGCGAGAGATGTCGCGACCATACGTCATCGACCAACTGATCTCGGCCAAGTCCATCGCCGCGCGGATCGAGGAACTCGCCCGCGAGATCGAGGAGACGTTTGCCGGCACCGAAAAGCTGGTCGTCGTCGGCCTGCTGCGCGGATCCTTCATCTTCATCGCCGATCTGGTGCGCGAGCTCGACCTGCCGGTCGAGGTCGATTTCCTCGAGGCCTCGTCCTATGGCAACGCGATGGAATCGAGCCGTGAGGTCCGCATCCTCAAGGACCTGCGCGGCCAGATCGAGGGCCGCGACGTGCTGGTGGTGGAGGACATCATCGACACCGGCCATACGCTGGAACGGGTGGTGGCCTTCCTTGCGGCCCGCAATCCGCGGCGGCTGAAAACCATCTGCCTGCTCGACAAGCCCGCCCGCCGCGAGGTCGACCACAAGGCCGATCTGGTCGGCTTCGAGATCCCCGATGCTTTCGTCGTGGGCTATGGCATCGATTTCGGGCAGCGCAATCGCAACCTGCCCTTCATCGGCGTCGTGCGCTTTATCGACGAGCCGCCGGTCGCGCTCGACCCCTGAGCCGCGCTTGACCGGGCGTTAGTCCGCGGCCGAGCCCGTTTGCGCCCTGGCGCGGAATTGCCTAGGGTGTGCGCATCGACGCGAACCGCAGTCGCCCGTCAGAGGCGTTCCGGAGGCGCGCGGGGCAGCACGCAGACGCAGGAGGCATGTCATGGGCCGGTTCTTCCTTTTCCTCCTGGCGTTCTGTGCGCTGGCGCTTGGCCTTGGCCTGTGGATGACACGGGCGACGCCGCTGCCTGCGGGCACGATGGCGGGGCTGACGGGCGATCCGGTCAACGGGCGCGATGTGTTTCTCGCCGGCGGCTGCGTCTCGTGCCATGGCGAGGCGGGCTCGGCCCATGTCTTGTCCCCGGTGCTCGCCGGTGGAACCCGGCTTGCGACCCCATTCGGCACCTTCGTCGCCCCGAACATCTCGCCCGACCCGACCGCGGGGATCGGGCGCTATGACCTGGACGGGTTCGCGGGCGTGATGCTGCGCGGCGTCACCCCCGAGGGGCGGCACGTCTATCCGGCGATGCCCTATCCGTCATATGTCCGCATGACCCTGCAGGACATTGCCGATCTGAAAGCCTATCTCGACACCCTGCCCGCCAGCGCGACACCGAACGCGCCGAACGATCTGCGGTTTCCCTATTCGATCCGCCGGGCCGTCGGCCTGTGGAAGATTGCCAATCTCGATCCCTCGTTCGTCGCCGCCGCCCCCAGCCCGCAGATGGAGCGCGGCCGATATCTGGTCGAGGCGCTGGGGCATTGTGCCGACTGCCACACCCCGCGCACCCGCTTTGGCGGGCTCGACCGCAGCCGCTGGATGGCCGGGGTTCCCGCCGTCTCGGGCCGGAGCGCGGTGCCCAACATCACGCCGGCGGCGCTCGACTGGAGCCAGCGCGAGATCGTCTATTACCTCGAAAGCGGCTTCAACCCCGACCACGAGGAGGTCGGCCGCGACATGGACGACGTCATCGCCGGGCTGAGCCAGTTGCCGGACGAGGACCGTCAGGCGATCGCCGCCTATCTGCGGGGGCTGGCGCCGCTGCAGTGAGCCGGGCCTGCTTGCCGGCAGGCGAGCGCAGGCCCTGCGCCGATCCCCGTCAAGGAAGCGGTCCAGACCGGCTCCCCGAGCGTTCACAGACACCTCCGCCCTGCTGCAATTCCCGGCATGGGCGCGACTGCCGGCGACCTGCCCGCACTATCCGCTCCCTGTGACGCCAGCCCCGTGCTAGGGGGCGGACATGCCCGCACCGATCCTCCCGCCCGACCTCGACAAGGTCCGTCACACGCCGCTCGAAGATATTCAGGGGCTGTCGCTCGGGGTGTTCATCTGCGCGGTCGGCATCACCTTTCTGGCGCATCTGGGGTTTCTGACCGGGTGGTCCTTCGGCATCGTGTTCTTTCTGGTCAACCTGCCGTTCTACTGGCTGGCCTGGCGGCGCATGGGCACGGAATTCACGCTGAAGTCGCTCGGCTGTGTCGCGGCGCTCTCGACCCTTGTCGACAGAATGCCGACCTGGGTTCATCTGGGCGAGGTCAATCCCGTCGTCGGCACCGCGATCTTCGGTGCGCTCACCGGGCTTGGCCTGCTGGCCGTGTTCCGCCACCGCGGCAGCCTTGGGGGCCTCGGCGTCGTGGCGCTGATGGCGCAGGACCGGCTGGGGTTCAAGGCGGGCTATGTCCAGCTTATCGTCGACGCGATCCTGTTTGCGGTCGCGTTCTTCCTTTTCCCCGGCCGCGTCGTCGCCTATTCGCTGTTTGGCGCCGTGATCCTGAACGGCGTCATCGCCTTCAACCATCGCCGCGACCGCTATATCGCGCCCTGAGACCGACCGAGAGCTCCCAATGCCCGCCCATCTTCTCGCACTCATCGGCGCCATCGTGACCGAGGTCATCGGCACCTCGGCGCTGACCGCGAGCGCGGGGCTCAGCCGGCCACTGCCGGCGGTGGCCGCGATTGCGGCCTATGCGGTCTCGATCTATCTGCTCGGGCTTGCGATCCAGACGATCCCGGTCGGCATCGCCTATGCGATCTGGTCCGGCCTTGGCATCGTGCTGATCTCGCTTTCGGGGCGCTTCATCTTTGGCCAGCGGCTCGATCTGCCCGCCATCGCAGGCCTCGGCCTGATCATCGCGGGCGTGCTGGTGATTCAGCTGTTCTCGAAATCCAGCACCCATTAGCGCCGTCAGGCATCCAGTTCGGCGTCCCAGTAAAGGAAGTCGAGCCAGCTGTCGTGCAGAAAGTTCGGTGGAAACTTTCGTCCCATGTTGCGCATCTCTTCGGCACCGGGCTGGCGCGGCGGCTTGCGCAGCGACATGCCGACCTGACGCAGCGATTTCGAGCCCTTCTTGAGATTGCAGCCCGAACAGGCCGCCACAACGTTCTCCCAGCTGGTGACGCCGCCGCGCGCCCGCGGCACCACATGGTCAAACGTCAGGTCGCCCTTGGCGCCGCAATACTGGCAACAGAACTCGTCGCGCAAAAACAAATTGAAGCGCGTGAAAGCCACGCGCTTCTGAGGTTTAACATAGTCTTTCAGGACGACGACCGAAGGTATTCGGATCTGGGTCGACGGACTTCGCACCACGTCGTCATATTCGGCAACGATGTCCACACGGTCGAGCCAGGCCGCCTTGATCGCCTCCTGCCAGGGCCAGAGCGACAGCGGGTAATAGGACAGCGGGCGGTAATCCGCGTTCAGCACCAGCGCCGGGTGATGCTTTAGGTTGTTCGGTTCGCGAACGAACTGCGTTCTGAAATCGCCGTCCATGCCTGAGACTCCGCTCCGCTCTGCCTGGCCGTCTTAGACCTGGGACGGAGACGACCCCGCCCCGGATTTTCTACGACTATATGTGGCGCTCTGATCCTTGCAAGCCCCGTGATACAGTAGCCTTCGGGTTTTGCCTAAACCCCATGCGTTACAGGATTGTGACGCCCAGCCTTCAGGCGCCGACCGAAGCCGTCTCCTTCCCGGACAGGGGCCGGGTCAACCTGTGGGGATCGCGGCCCGAAGAGCCGCCAGGGCGACATCGGCGGGCAGCGATCACCGCTTCAGCGCCCCTCGATTCCCAGCCGTGCCCGGATGAAGGCCGCAGCCTGTCCCAGACCGTCGGGCGCAATGCCGTGGCCGGTGCCCTCCATGACATGGACGTAGGTGTCGATGCCCGCAGCCACCAGCGCGTCGGCCGCCTCCTTCAGCGCAGGAAAGGGCACGACATCGTCCCGGTCACCATGCATCAGCAGGACCGGCGGCTTGACCCGGACCTCGGCGGCAAGCTTGTCGGGTTCGATCAGCCGGCCCGAGATGCCGACGACGCCCGCCACGACCTGGTCGCGTCGCGGGGCGATCTGCAGGCACATCATGCAGCCCTGGCTGAAGCCGAACAGGATCAGCCGGTCGGGGGCAAGCCCCTCCTGCAACAGAACCCGGTCGATGAAGGCATTGAGGTCCTCGACCGCCGTCGCCATGCCTTCGCGCGCCGCCGCCTCGGACGAGCCGTCAAGCCAGGGGATCGGAAACCACTGATACCCCATGGGATTGCCCGGGCAGCGTTCGGGCGCATCGGGGGAGTAGAAGGCTGTCCCGGGCAGATAGGGCGCCAGCACCTCGGCAAGCCCCAGCAGGTCGTTGCCGTCCGCGCCATAGCCATGCACGAAGATCACCACCTGCGAAGCCTTGCCCTTCGGCACCCCGCGTCGTCCCGAATTCAGTTCCCGAACCATTCACGCCGTCCTTCCGTTTCAAGATATCGCCCACACCTAGAGCATAAATCGTGCGGACTGAACCATTCCCGAACGCGGGCACTGGTCCGGACGGTCGCGTCGCGATGCAAGACGCCGGCGCAGCGGCGGTCCCCATCGCCGACAGAGCCCGCGCCCCCTGCCCCGCGGCGCGCCAAAGGCCGCAAGATCGAGGCCCCGGCCGCAGCAGGATCGGGGCCAGATCGGGGGGGCGCAGGACCCATCCAGGTCTCAGCCGATCCCCTCGCGCTGCTTGGACACCCGAAAATAGGCCCACAGCAGCCGTGCCGCGACGCCGCGCCAGGGCGTCCAGTCCATGGCCATCTCGCGCAGCGCCGCCTCGCTTGGCCGCGCCTCCAGTTCGAACAGGATCCGCACCGCCTCCTGCAGCGCCAGATCGCCGGGGGCGAAGACATCGGCCCGGCCAAGCGAGAACATGGCATAGATCTCGGCCGTCCAGCGGCCGATCCCCGGCACCGCGACCAATGTCGCGACCACCTCGGCCTCGGGGGCTGTGCGCAGCGCGGCATAGTCGATCCGCGCCTCGGCCAGCGCCCGGGCATAGCGCACCTTCTGGCGGCTCAGCCCGCAGGCGCGCAGCTCCTCCTCGCTGGCCCAAAGGACCTTGCGCGGCCCGGTCAGGCGCGCCGCCTTCAGCCGGTTCCAGATCGAACTGGCCGCCGCGACCGACACCTGCTGGCTGACGATCGCGCTGAACAGAGCCTCGAATCCGTCCCGCCGGAGGCGCAGCGGCAGCGGCCCGGTGGCGGCAAGGGCTGCGGCAAGACGGGGATCGCGGGCGGCGAGCCAGGCCGCGCCCTCAGCCACGCAATCGGGCCCCTCGATGATCCGGCCGACCAGCTGCGGATCCGGGCTTTCGTTCAATTTCATATGCTTGCGAAATCTCCAGCCGGGAACGCCCGGCCCCGCCCCGGCGCCGTTGGCCCAGCCTATGCCAGCCTGCAGGTCCGAGAAACCCGAAACCTGCGCAATCCCGGCGCTGCCTCTTGCCTGCAAGGCGATGGCCGCGGTAAGCCCGTGCGATGACCGACGTGCCCGCCATAAAGATCCCCGATCCCGACGCCGCGCGCGCGCGGAAGAACGTGGCCGTGCTGATCGCCGCCCAGGCGATCCTCGGCGCCCAGATGCCGATGATCTATACCATCGGCGGGCTTGCCGGAGGGATGCTCGCGCCCAACGCCTGCCTTGCGACCCTGCCGATCTCGATGATCGTGATCGGATCGATGACCACGGCGCCCTGGCTGTCCTCGCTGATGCAGGTGATGGGTCGGCGCGCGGGCTTCGTGATCGGGGCGCTTGGCGGCATTGCCGGGGCCTCGGTCGCGGCCTGGGGTCTCTGGACCGGCAGCTTCTGGCTGATGCTCGTCGGATCCTATCTGACCGGGATCTATCAGTCGGCGCAGGGGTTCTATCGCTTTGCCGCCGCCGACACCGCCTCGGCCGCGTTCCGCCCGAAGGCGATTTCCTATGTGCTGGCGGGCGGGCTGGTCGCGGCGATCATCGGACCGACGCTTGGAACCTCGCTTGCGGATACGATGCTGGTTCCCTTCCTCGGCACCTACCTTGGGGTGATCGCGCTCAACCTCGTCGGCATGAGCCTGTTTCTGTTCCTCGACATTCCAAAACCGCCGCTGCCGCAGCCGGGCGACCCCAACGGGCGCACACGGCGCGAGTTGCTGGCCGATCCGAAGGTGCTGGTCGCGATCATCTGCGCCATGGTTTCCTATGCGCTGATGAGCCTTGTGATGACCTCGACCCCGCTCGCGGTGGTCGGTTGCGGGTTCGATACCAACACCGCCGGTCTGGTCGTCACCGCCCACGTGCTGGCGATGTTCGCGCCCTCGTTCGTGACCGGCCACCTGATCGCCCGGTTCGGCGCCCGCACCATCGTCTCGATCGGCCTTTTCATTCTGGCCAGCGCCGGGGCGGTCGCACTTCAGGGCGTGCAGCTGACGAACTTCTTTGTCGCGCTCGTCCTGCTCGGGATTGGCTGGAATTTCGGCTTCATCGGCGCAACGGCGATGCTGTCGCAAGCCCACACCCCGGAAGAACGCGGCCGGGTTCAGGGCATGAACGACACGCTGGTCTTCGGATGCGTTGCCATCGCCTCGCTGGTCTCGGGCGGGTTGATGAACTGCGCGGGCGGCGGCACGGTCGCAGGCTGGTCGTCGGTCAACCTCGCCATGGCGCCGTTCCTGGCGCTGGCGGGCGGGGCGCTGATCTGGCTGACCCTGCGCCCCGAGGATTGAGCCGACAGGGCGGGCGACGACGCCCTTTACCAGTCCCCGAGCCAGCTTCGCCGCAGCAGTCCTGCGCGGCGTTGAAATTCGCTTTCATCGAGGCTGCCTGCCGCAACGTCCGCGGGCCGGGCCGCGGCCCGTGTCAGTGTCGCCTTTGCCCGCCAGGCGGTGCGCAGGGCCGGGACGGCCGCAGCGGGCGGTCCGGCGCGGCGCGCCTCGGCCAGGCGGGCAAGCCCGGTGCGCGCCAGCGCGGCGACGGCCTCGGGCGCCTGATCCGGCAGCGCCGGATAGCCGCGCGCCGTCAGCGCCGGGACAGCGCGGAGATAGGCGGCAAGTCCGCCTGCCCACCCCACGGCGCGGATCGCGGCCTCGCCCTCGGGTCCGACGCCAAGGACGCGTGCCGCGGCCCACATCAGTCCCGCGGCCGTCGCCTCGAGATAGGCCGAAAGCTCGGCTGTGTCCGGGAAACGTTCTGGCAGGATGTCATGACGGCGGGCTTCGATCAGCGCGTCGAGGGCGGCAATCGCATCCGGCCTGCCGCGCAGCACTGTCGCAAGCGGGGCTGCCACCTCATGCGCTCGTGGCGGTACGCCTTCGGAAATCTCGGTCAGCACGTCGCGCCAGAACTGCAGCCGCATCTCGCAGATCAGCGGCTCCTGGCTGACCCAAGGCGCGCGCGTCACCTCGATATTGAAGGCGAAGACCGGGAACAGGACAGCCCGCGCCGGAATCGGGGCTGCCATCGTGGCAAGAAAGCGGTCGGGATCGCCCCGCGCGACAATCTCGGCGCAGGCGGCGATGCGCCGGTCGTCTGTGTCGTCGGGCATCCTGTCCTCTACCATCCTGTCGTCACTCATACCTCGGTTGCCACCGAAAACAGACAGGCGCTGCGCCACGCCGGCTCTGTGCCAGGCGTCAGGAAGGCGCCAGTTCCATCCGGGATCCGGGTCGGGCCGTTATTGCACCGGGGCGCCGTCGCGCACCAGTTTCCACTCGATCGCCTCGAGCAGCGCCTCGAACGAGGCATCGACGAGGTTCGCCGAGACACCGACCGTGGACCAGCGCCGCCCCTCGCCATCCTCGCTGTCGATGATAACACGGGTCACCGCCTCGGTCCCGCCATTGGTGATGCGAACCTTGAAGTCGACCAGCCGCATATCCTCGATATAGGGCTGAAGCGGCCCGAGATCCTTGGCCAGCGCGCGGGACAGCGCATTGACCGGACCGCTGTCGGAATTGGCCTCGTCAATCGAATCCGACACCGACAGCCGCTTTTCGCCGCCGATGTAGATCACCACCACCGCCTCGGACAGGCTGATGGTCTGGCCCAGCCGGTTCTTGCGCCGCTCGACGATGACGCGATAGCGGTCGATGTGGAAATAGCTGGGAAGCTGGCCCAGTTCGCGCCGCGCCAGCAGCTCGAAGCTCGCCTGCGCGGTGTCATATGAATAGCCCGCGGATTCCCGCGCCTTGACCAGATCGAGGATGCGGGCGAGCGCCGGATCGCCCTTTGGCACCTCAAGCCCGGCCTCGACCAGACGCTGCCGCAGGTTCGACTGGCCGGCCTGGTTCGACATCGGGATGATGCGGGAATTGCCGACCACCGCCGGGTCGATGTGTTCGTAGGTCGAGGGATCCTTCAGCATCGCCGAGGCATGCAGCCCCGCCTTGTGCGCGAAGGCCGAGGCGCCGACATAGGGCGCGCCGCGCTGCGGCACCCGGTTCAGGATGTCGTCCATCCGCCGGCTGACCCGGGTCAGGCTGGCAAGCCCCTCGGGGCTGACCCCGGTCTCGAACCGGCTGGCATAGGGTTCCTTCAACAGCAGCGTCGGGATCAGCGAGACGAGGTTGGCGTTGCCGCAGCGCTCGCCAAGCCCGTTCAGCGTGCCCTGGATCTGCCGCGCCCCGGCATCGACTGCGGCAAGCGACCCCGCCACCGCGTTGCCGGTGTCGTCATGGGTGTGGATGCCGAGCCTGTCCCCCGGCACGCCGCTTGCGACCACCTTCGCGGTGATCGCGCCGATCTCGGCCGGCAGGGTGCCGCCATTGGTGTCGCAGAGCACGACCCAGCGGGCACCGGATTCGAGCGCGGCATGCAGGCACGCCAGGGCGTAATCCGGGTTCGCCTTGTAGCCGTCAAAGAAATGTTCGGCATCATAAAGCGCCTCGCGCCCCTGCCCGACCACGTGGCTGATCGAATCGGCGATGGCGGCGACGTTTTCCTCAAGCGTCACGCCAAGGGCAGTGGTGACGTGGAAATCGTGGCTCTTGCCGACAAGGCACACCGCCGGTGTGCCCGCATTCAGCACGCCGGCCAGCACTTCGTCGTTGGCAGCCGAGCGCCCGGCACGCTTGGTCATCCCGAAGGCAAGGAAGGTGGCGTTCGAAAGCTTCGGGGCCGCGTCGAAGAACTCGCTGTCCGTCGGGTTCGCGCCGGGCCAACCGCCCTCGACATAGTCGATGCCGAGCCGGTCGAGCATGGCGGCGATCTGGTGCTTGTCCTCGAGCGAGAACTGCACCCCTTGGGTCTGCTGACCGTCGCGGAGGGTGGTGTCGAAAAGGTAGAGGCGTTCACGGGTCATGGCCGGCTCTCTCTCCCGATCACCAGAGCCTGCCTTGCCCGGGACGCTTGCGTCCCGAGCAGCGCCCGAACCGCCCCCCCGGGGCGGGCGCTTCTCGCCCACCCCGCGGTTCGGGCACTGCCCTCTGATCCACTCAGGACTTTCACAGATCGCTTCACCGCACCCCCTCCAAAGCAGCGGCATCGAACCCTGGCCCCGGCACCAGATCGACCCCCGCCTTGCTCATCCGTACTTCCACCCCGGCGGCCAGATAGGCCGCCTTCAACCGGTCGACCTCGGCAAAGTCCTTGCTCGCCATCGCCTCGACGCGCGCCGCCGCCAGCCGCGCCGCATGAGCCGACAGATCGACCGCCGCCGCCCAATCGCCATGTCCATCCTGCAGCAGCCCCAGCACCCCGGCCGACGCCTTCAGCCCCGCCGCATCCCCGGCACTCGCCAAAGCGTGCAACGCCGCAATCGCGCCCGGTGTATTCAGGTCGTCGCTCAGCGCCGCCATCACCTCGGGCGCGGGGCTCGGGGCGGGCGCGATGCCCGCCGTGAGCCCACGCCACTTGCGCAACGTCGCCTCGGCCTCGCGCGCCTTCTCGGCCGTCCAGTCCATCGGTTTGCGATAATGTGTCGACAGATAGACGAACCGGATCACCTCGCCCGGTATCCCCTGCCCCAGCACGTCCTGCACGGTGAAGAAATTGCCGAGGCTCTTCGACATCTTCTTGCCCTCGACCTGCAGCATTTCGTTGTGCATCCAGATCCGCGCGAACGCGCCCTCGGGGTGGGCGCATTTCGACTGGGCGATCTCGTTCTCGTGGTGCGGGAACATCAGATCATTGCCGCCGCCGTGGATGTCGAAGCTCGCCCCCAGCAGCGCCGCGCTCATGGCCGAGCATTCGATGTGCCAGCCCGGCCGCCCGCGTCCCCAGGGACTGTCCCAGCCGGGCAGATCCGCAGTCGAGGGCTTCCACAGCACGAAGTCCATCGGGTCTTCCTTGTAGGGCGCCACCTCGACTCGAGCACCCGCGATCATGTCGTCGACCGAACGGCCCGACAGCGCGCCATAGCCCGCATAGGACCGCACCCGGAACAGCACATGCCCCGCGGCCGCATAGGCATGCCCCGAGGCGACCAGCCCCTCGATCATCGCGATCATCTCGGCGATATAGCCCGTCGCCCGCGGCTCCTCGGTCGGGCGCAGGATGCCAAGCGCATCCATGTCCTCGTGATACCAGGCGACGGTCTCTTCGGTGCGCTCATGGATCAGCTCTTCCAGACTGCGCGGATCGCCCGCCTCCTTGCGCGTCAGGGCGGCGGCGTTGATCTTGTCGTCGACGTCGGTCAGGTTGCGGACATAGCTGACGTTCTCGGCGCCGTATCGGTGCCGCAGCAGCCGGAACAGCACGTCAAAGACCAGCGCAGGCCGCGCATTGCCCATATGCGCCCGGTCATAAACCGTGGGGCCGCAGACATACATCGACACCCGCCCCGGCGTAACGGTGGGCTCCAGCGGGACCTTGCCCCGCGTCAGCGTGTTCCAGAGCCTGATCTCGGCCATGTCATGTCCTCTCGCGTACCGTCACCGGCGGCGGCGGGGGGCGACTTCGCTCTGAAAAGGGAATGAAGGAACCGGCCCGCCTGACGATGTCAGCCGGTAATGCAGATGCAGATGATGGTGCAACGGTTCATGGCGCCCCAATACACGCGCCACGCCGGCTTGCCAAGCACCGGCTGCGGCTGGCATCCTGCGGCCATGAATCGCGACGAGGTCAACACGCTCTGCGCCGCCCTGCCCGGGGCGGAACTCACGGCCCCCTTCGGGCCGGGGCACGATATCTGGAAGGTCGGCGGCAAGATCTTTGCCGCCACCGGCAGCGAGGCACGCGGCGTCTCGGTGAAATGCGCCGATGTCGAGACGGCCGAGATGCTGCGCACGCTCGGCGGCTGCGAAAAGGCGCCCTATTTCCACCGCTCCTGGGTGCTGGTCCCTTTCGACAGCGCAAAGGCGACTGAGATCGAACACCGGGTGCGGGACTCCTATCGGATCATTCGCGCGGCATTGCCGAAAAAGCTGCAGGCGACGCTCGCCTCCTGACGCCGTTCGAAGCCCTTCGGGCGCAGCCGCGCGCCGCAGGCGCGCCCGGCCCCAAGGGCCGCAGGCGGCGCCAGCCGCCGCAGGCCGAGGGGGCTGCCCGGTCCGGGCAACGCATCCGCCGCCGAGGGCGTCACTGGCAATAGGTCCCCATTCCGGTGGTATAGCAGCTGACCGAATGGCCATACTGGTCCTCATAGGACCGGCTGGTGCCCGGCACCCGCTTGATCTGTTGCCCCGGCCGGTGATGCACCACGTTGCCATAGGTATCCGAACTCAGACCGGGTCCGTAGACGTTGTTGGTCACATGCACCGGATCAAGGTTCAGCACCCGCGTCTGGCGCCGCAGCGGCACAGGATTGACGGGAATGTCCGGCGCAACCGAAGCCTGTTGAGGCCCTTGCGGCGCCGGGTTTGCCGCCGGCGCCAACAGCATCGCGGCCTCGAGCCCCGGATCGGGTGGCGCGCACCCCGTCAGCAGGGCCAGCATCGCCGCACAGAGACTCGTCGCGCTCCAGCGCATCATGTCAGACATCCTCACTCCCCTGCCGGACAGTTTCGCACGTTGCGCGGCGATCGCGAAGTGTCCACGCGCGCCTATCTGGACAGTCGCGAAATCAGCGGTCACAACTTCCCCGGGGAGGAATTTATAATGGAACTTCACGGGACAAGGGTCGTCGTGACCGGCGGCGCCTCGGGGCTGGGCCGTGCCACGGCGCAGGGATTTCGCGACGCCGGGGCACGGGTCTGCGTTTTCGACCTGAATGGCGACACGCCGCAGGGGATCGGCTATCGCGAGGTCGATGTGACCGATGCCGAGGCGGCGCGCGGCGCACTTGCGGCCTCGGTCGAGAGCATGGGCGGCGTCGACGTGGTGGTGAACTGTGCCGGCATCGTGGCCGGTGCCCGGACGCTCGGCCGCGACGGCCCGCATGACCTCGACGCGTTCGAGCGGACATTGCGGGTCAATCTGACCGGCACCTTCAACATCTCGCGGCTGGCGGCCGAGGTCATGGCGAGCAACACGCCGAACGAGGACGGCGAGCGTGGCGTGATCGTCAACACCGCCTCCATCGCCGCCTTCGAGGGCCAGCGCGGCCAGGCCGCCTATGCCGCATCAAAGGCCGGAATTGCCGGGCTGACCCTGCCGATGGCGCGGGATCTGGCGCGCGAGGGGATCCGGGTCATGGCGATCGCACCGGGGATCTTCCGCACCCCGATGATGGCCGGACTGCCGCCCGAGGTTCAGCAGCAACTGGCCGCCGACGTGCCCTTTCCGCAGCGCCTCGGCGACCCAAAGGAATTCGCGGCCCTCGTGCGCTTCATCGTCACCTGCCCATACCTGAACGGCACCACGATCCGGATCGACGGCGCGCTGAGAATGCAGTGAGCGCGGCAGGCTCCGGCCCGCGGTCCCGGGGCGGGGCCGCGGTGCGGCTTCGCCGCCACCCCCCTTCAACCGCGCGGGCAGGATTGCTAGATCGGCCGCAAGAACGGACTGCGGCGGATTGTGGCGCCGACCGCGGACCCCGATCAATGCCAGCAAGGAGCCTGTCATGCCGAAACCCCGCCCGATCCTTGTCGCGGCCCTCGCCCTTCTGGTTGCCGCGACCGGATCGCAGGCCCAGACACTGCGCGACAAGCTGCAGCAGGGGGTGCAGAAGGGCACCTCGGTCGTTCAGCAGGGGGCTGCGGCAGTACAGCGCGGGGCCGCGGCGACGGTCGAGCGGATCGAGGACAGCGTCGATTCCTCGGTCGATCTGATGACCAACGAAGCGACGGTCGCGGAATCCCGGGACGAGATCGACCTGATGGCTGGTGCCGCCCTGTCGCGGCTGTTCATCGAACAGCCCGACGCCTCGGATCTCTTCGACCGCAGCGCCGGCTATGCTGTCTTCGACACCCGCAAGCTGATGCTGGCGGCGGTCTCTGGCGGGGTCGGACGCGGTGTTGCGGTGTCGCGCAACGACGACCGGCGGATCTACATGAAGATGGGCACCGCCGGCGTCGGCGTCGCGGTCGGGGGTGCGGGACTGGAGAGTCAGGTCGTGATCCTGTTCCAGGATCCTGAGGACTTCGATCTGTTCATCACCGACGGGGTCGATGCCGCGGCCGAGGCCAAGGCCGGGTTCGGAGACAAGAGTACCAATGTGGGACTGAGTTTTATCGACGGCCGCGCCATATTCCTGCTGACCGATCAGGGCTGGCGACTGTCGGCCACCGCAGGGGGCACGAAATACTGGGTCGACCGGACGCTGAACTGACGGCTGCGCCCGCGCAGTGTCGCGCGGCGGCCAGGCCTGCGCCTCAGCGGTCGGCCGCCTTTTCCTCCAGCGCCAGCCATTCCTCTTCTGCCGCCGCAAGGGCCGCCTGACGCTCGGTCAGCGCCTCGCTTGCCTTGCGAAACTTCACCGGCTCGCGGGTGAACAGCGCCGCGTCAGAGAGCAGGTCGGTGAGCCTGTTGATCTCGGCCTCCAACCGCTCGATGTCGGCCGGAAGCGATTCGAGCCTGTGCCGTTCGGTAAAGGTCAGCTTGCCCTGACGTGCGGGCTGACCGGCCGCAGGGCTCATGCCCTGCTTCGCCTTCGCATCGTTTCCAGTTGAAACTTCGTCGTTTTTCTCGGTTTCCGCCGCGGCCTTCTGGGCTTGATAGTCGCTCCATCCGCCGGCATAGGCGACGACGCGCCCGTCGCCTTCCATCGCGATCGTGGTGGTGGCGACCCGGTCGATGAAATCGCGGTCGTGGCTGACCAGCAGCACGGTGCCGTCATAATCGTCCACAAGCTCTTCCAGCAGGTCGAGCGTTTCGAGGTCGAGATCGTTGGTCGGCTCGTCGAGAACCAGAAGGTTCGCCGGCTGGGCCAGGATCCGGGCCAGCAGCAGCCGTGCCTTTTCGCCGCCCGACAGTGCCGAGACCGGCGAGCGGGCCTGTTGTTCGGAAAACAGGAAGTCCCTCAGATAGGCGACGACATGTTTGGGCGTGCCACGCACCATCACCTGATCGCCGCCACGGCCCGGCACGCGCAACGCCTTGTCGCCCGTCAGGCTCTCCCACAGCGTCGCTGCGGGGTCGAGCTGTGCCCGGGCCTGATCGAAGACGGCGAGGTCGAGATTGGTGCCAAGCCGGATCTCGCCCGCATCGGGCGCGACCTCGCCGACCAGCATCCGCAGCAGGGTGGTCTTGCCGACGCCGTTCGGACCGACAAAGGCAATGCGTTCGCCGCGCTGGATGCGGATCGAGAAATTGCGCAGGATCGTCTTGTCGCCAAATGTCTTCGAAATGCCGCGCGCCTCGACCACCAGCTTGCCCGAGGAGCGCCCCGAGTCGATCGCCAGATCGGCGGTGCCCTGGCGGCGGATCTGCGAGGCACGTTCGTCGCGCAGCGCCTGCAGCGCGCGCAACCTGCCCTGATTGCGGGTGCGCCGCGCCGAGATCCCCTCGACCGCCCAGCGTGCCTCGGCCTTGATCTTGCGGTTCAGCTTGTGGCGCGCCTCGTCTTCTTCGGCCCAGACCTTGTCGCGCCATTCCTCGAAGCTGGTGAACCCGTGTTCCTGCCGCCGCACGATTCCGCGGTCGAGCCACAGCGTCGCCCGGGTCAGCCGGTTCAGAAAAGCGCGGTCGTGCGAGATCAGAACGAAGGCGGTGCGGGTTTCGACCAGTTGCTGTTCAAGCCAGCCGATCGCCTGAATGTCGAGGTGGTTGGTCGGCTCGTCGAGAAGCATCAGTTCGGGCGCCTCGGCCAGCAGCTTGGCCAGCGCCGCGCGCCGCCGTTCCCCGCCCGATGCGGTTTCAACGGCGCGGTCGAGATCGAGCTTGAGCCCCTCGCCCGCCATCTCGACCCGATAACCTTCGCCCTCGTCCAGACCGCTGGCGGCAAAATCGCCGAGCGTGGCGAAGCCGTCCATGGTCGGGTCCTGTTCCATATAGCCGACATGAATGCCGGGCGGCACGATCCGCTCGCCCCGGTCAGGCTCCACAAGGCCCGCCATGACCTTCAACAGGGTCGATTTGCCCGATCCGTTGCGGCCAACCAGCGCCACCCGGTCGCCCTGCTGGACGGCGAGCGAGAGCGCATCGAAAAGCGGATCGCCCCCGAAATTGAGGGAAACATCGGAGAGCTGAAGAAGGGGTGCGCGTGCCATATCCGCCAGCTATGCCAGCCGTGCGCAGAGTGCAAGGTGCTGGCCAGGCTCTGCACGCTACCGTCCGCAAGGGATTTTGACCGCGATCCGGACCACGGGCGTTGGACCCGTCCGCCGGCCCGCGCTATCACTCACGGGACGCGCGGCAGGCCCGAGCCTGGCCGCCGCGCAAAGAGGCCCTGAACATGACATCACGCTGCCGCCGCTCTGCCTTTGTCCCGCTTGCCCTGGCGGGGATCGTGGCGTTGACCGGTTGCGGCCGTATCCAAACCGGCCATTCGGCGCCCCTGACCGCCACCACAGCGGACGCGGCGGTCGGGCTTTCGGTCAGCGCCCTGATCGAAACCTTCGGGCAGCCCGACCATGCCGCCAACAATGTCGTGACCTACCGGACCCGGCATCGACAGCCGGCCAGGCTCGGCTTCGGGGCGATTGTTTCGCTCGGCGGCGAGGGCAACGCCACCCGGGTCGGGGCCAGCCGGCAGACCGAAAGCTGCACCTGGAGTTTCCGGTATGACGGCGACGGCAGGGTTAAGGGCTGGAGCAACACCGGGGCATTCTGCGACACGCTGCGCTAGGTCGGCGCCCTGCGCGAGCGCCGCGCGTCCGCCGTCGGGCCGGAACCCGCGTCTCAGGTCTCGTTCGCACCCACGACGACGAAGGGTCAGGGGAACGACCCGCGCCGGGCACGCTCGCGAAGACAATGGGCGCGCCTGTGAGAGCGGCCATTCAGCCCGCGACGGCGCGCAGAAGACGTTTTCTTGCCGCCGGGATCGCCCCGATCTCGAGCCCGGTGAAGACATGCATGGTGCCAAGATCGCGGTCCACGACCGCGTGGTCGCTGACCCAGCCGCCCATCGCCAGATAGGTCCGCAGCAAGGGCGGCATCCCCAGCATCGCGCGCCGGGCATCGGGCGTGCGCCGCAACTTCTGCGCGAACCGAAAGACGTTGGGCGCCTTGACCCGCGGCAGCCAGCGCTTGGGCGCGAGATGCCGTTCCTTGAGCAACGCGAAGGCATCGCGATAGGCCTCGGCCTCGGTGCCCTGGAAGGACGAGCAGCCGAACAGCAGCTCGATCCCCTGTTCGTCGACGAAACTGGTCATCGCACCCCAGGCAACCCGCAGGATGTCGGGGTCGCGCAGGCCCGGGCGGATGCAGAACCGGCCCATCTCGACAATCTTGCCGGTGAAATCCTCAAGCGCCGCAAGCTCGTAGAATTGTGCGGAATAGCTTTGGCCGATGTCGCGCCCCGCAGCCAGTGGCAGCAGCCGGAAGGTGCAGGCCAGGGCGCCGTTGCGGACATCCTCGACCAGAACATGGCGGCAGACCGGGTCGAAACTGTCGCCATCCGGGCGCAGCCCGTCGCGAAAGGCAATCGAGCGCAACTCCAGCGCGGCGGCAAGATCCTCGGGGGTTTCGGCAAGGCGTGCCGCATGGCGACCCCGGCGCAGGCTGATCATCGCGCGCATCCCTCTTCTGGCAGGCCGTTTTGTTGGCCCCGCAGCACCGTCTGGTTCAAAGTGGCCTAGCATACAAGATGTAACGGTTGCTTGACATCTTCCGGGGCGCCGCGACGTCACGGCAGCGTGAAGGCACTGGTCAAGTCCGCATGCCGCCACCACTTTTGCTCGAGGAAACCAGAGACAGGAGCGACCGATGAGCGACCCGACGGAGAAAGCCCCCGGAACGGTGAAGAAGAGCGATGCCGAATGGAGGGCGGAACTCGGCCCTCTCGGCTTTGAGGTGATGCGCAACCACGGCACCGAACGGCCTTTCACCAATGACGACTTTCCCGAAGGGCCCGGGCTCTATCGCTGTGCCGGCTGCGGGGCAGAGCTATTCGTGCAGGACGACAAGTTCGATTCCGGCTGCGGCTGGCCGAGCTTTGTACAGCCCGCCGAGACAGCCTCTATCGGCGAACGCAGCGACACCCGCTATGGCATGCGCCGGACCGAGGTGCATTGCACCGGCTGCGGCGGCCATCTCGGGCATGTCTTTCCCGACGGCCCGGGGCCGAACGGGTTGCGGTACTGCATCAACGGCGTGGCGTTGGACTTCGAGCCGGACGATTCGTAGCCCGAGACGCCAGAGCCCACCTTCCGGCCGGGCCCTGCGGCCCGCCGGATCAGAGGGTGGAGCCGATATCGAGCGCGCCGATGTTGCCCAGAAGCTGACGCAGGAAGCCGAGGTTCTCGACGCTGGCGGCAGTGGTGCGCCGCGACAGGGCGACGACATTGCCGTCCTTCAACCCATAGCGCTCGATGTTGGTCACGACGCCATTCTTGTCAAAGCTGATCGCCACGACCTCGCGCTCTACCACTTCGGGTTCGTGATAGGTATAGGTCCGCATCCGCTGCGAGACATAATAATACCCCGAATCCCGCAGTACGCCGCCCGAGGACGGGGTTCCCACCGCGTCGGCCACGGTCTCGCGGGTATCGACACCCGGGGTGATCGCGGCCAGTTCCGCATCGGTCGGCGCATAGCCATGCGTGCGGTATATCGGCGAGCAGGCAACGGGTGCGGCCAGCGCCAGCCCGAAACCGAGCGCGCGGATCCAGCGGCCCAATTGCCTGCGGCTCTGCCTGCCCATAGCTGTCCTCGCTCGTTGCCTGTCGATTGAATTGCCTTCCGGCTTATAACAATGGCAATGTTTTCTACAAGTGAAGGAAGTCCGCCATGTCAGTCCCCGACCCCAACTTCGACCCATCCACCCGATCCGTGCCGCTGGCACGGCTGTCGTCATTCCGGCCGCTGCCATTCCGGATCGAGCCTACGGCGGCCGAACTGGCGGCGTTGAAACAGGAATTCGACCTTCTCGACCTGCGCAAGCTGCGGTTCGAGGGCACATTGCTTCCCGAAGGTCAGACCGACTGGCGGCTTGAGGCCACCCTTGGGGCCACCGCCGTGCAGCCCTGTTCGGTGACGCTGGCACCTGTCACGACCCGGATCGATACCCCTGTGCGACGTCGATACCTTGCCGATTACGCGCCGCCGGCCGATTCCGAGGCGGAAATGCCCGAGGACGACAGCGCCGAACCGATGCCCAATGTCGTCGATCTGTGGGATGTGCTGCGCGAGGAACTGGCGCTTGCCCTGCCCGACTTTCCCCGCGCCGAAGGGGTCGAACTGGAGCAGACAGTTTTTGCAGCCCCCGGAGTGACGCCTATGGCCGACGACGAGGTCAAGCCGTTTGCCGGACTGGCCGAGTTGAAGAAGAAGCTCGAGAGTTGACGCGCCGCAAATGGTCCGCAGACGCGGATCCTGGCGCTGCCGCGGCGCTTTCGTCTGCCCGGACGGGATCTCCCCGGGCACCGGCATGGCGTTCCGCGGCGGAGTTCCCTTGCAGGACTTGCACTCGGTCCGAAAATACGTATGGTCGCCGCTCTTCCACACACCCTTGAACGGGACGCGAAGCCGGCGTATGAGGCGCCGATATTGGACACATTGCCGACGGGTGCGCCCCGACCGGCCAGCAACTTCGAGGTATGGACATGGCTGTCCCTCAGAATAGAGTCACCCGGTCGCGCCGCAACATGCGTCGTGCGCATGATGCGCTGGTGTCCGGTAACCCCGCCGAATGCCCCAACTGCGGCGAGCTGAAGCGCCCGCATCACGTTTGTGGTGCCTGCGGCCATTACGACGACCGTGAAGTGGTCGCCATGGTCGAAGAGGTAGACATCGACGAAGACGCCGCGTGACCGCGACGCCCGGACCACGGGACATTCAGCGATGACATCACGGGCGCAGGGCGATCTTGTGGCCGCGGCTCCGTCCGTTCTGGCCGGCAAGATCGTGATTTCCGTCGATACGATGGGGGGCGATCACGGCCCGACCGCCGTGGTTGCCGGCTGCGCCCTTTCGGCAAAGAAGAACCCCGATATCGGCTTCATCCTGCACGGCCCCGAGCCGGTGCTGGCGCCTTTGGTTGCGCGTCGGCATCTGGACGGCCGCTGCGTCATCCGCCATGCCGATGGCGTGGTGACGATGGATGCAAAGCCTTCGGCGGTCCTGCGTCATGGTCAGGGCACATCGATGTGGTCGGCGGTCGACAGCGTCCGCAACCACGAGGCAACCGTGGCGGTAAGCTGTGGCAACACCGGCGCGCTGATGGTGCTGTCGATGGTGCGGCTGCGCAAGCTGCCCGGCGTGAACCGCCCGGCGATTGCCTGCCTCTGGCCCTCACGCAACACGAACGGCTATGCGGTCATGCTCGACGTCGGCGCCGATATCAGGGCCGATGCGGAAGATCTGCTGCAATACGCCATGATGGGCGCCTCCTATGCCCGCAACGGCCTTGGGCTCGATCGGCCGCGGGTCGGGTTGCTGAACGTCGGCACCGAAGAGCACAAGGGCCGGGCCGAGCTGAAAGCCGCGCATGGCATGATTGCCGAGGCAGCGCCGGGGTCTGACTACGACTTCGTCGGTTTTGTCGAGGGCGGTGACATCCCGCGTGGCAAGGTCGACGTGATCGTGACCGACGGGTTCACCGGCAACGTGGCGCTGAAGACGGCCGAGGGCACGGCTTCGCTGATCCGCGAACTGCTGGGCGAGGCCTTCCGCTATTCGATCCTGAGCCGCCTTGCCGCGCTTCTGGCGCTGACATCGCTGCGGCGGCTGCAGAAACGGATCGACCCGCGGCGCGTCAACGGCGGCGTGTTCCTCGGTCTCAACGGGACCATCGTGAAATCGCACGGCTCGGCCGATGCGACCAGTGTCTCGGCGGCGATCAAGCTTGCGTTCCAACTGGCGCAGGCCGGCTTTTCCGACCGGCTCGCCGCCCGGGTGGCCTCGACGGCGCACCCACGACAAGATATGCCGCTCGGATAGCGCCACTGGTTCAAAGGTGGCGAAACAGAGAGAAGAAACGGCGAGGCGGGAAGTGATGACTATCAGAGCGGTGCTGCGCGGCGTGGGACATTACCTGCCGGAGCGGATCGTCGAGAACGCCGAGTTCGAGGCTTCCCTCGACACCTCGGACGAATGGATCCGCAGCCGCTCCGGCATCGAACGCCGCCATTTTGCTGCTCCGGGCGAGACCACATCGGATCTGGCCACACGGGCTGCCGAGGCAGCGCTCGCGGATGCCGGACTGGTTGCCGACGACATCGACGTGCTGGTCATGGCAACCTCGACCGCCGATCTGACATTTCCCTCTGCCGCGACCATGGTTCAGCACCGGATCGGCATGACGGGCGGATTTGCCTATGACATCCAGGCGGTCTGCGCCGGCTTCGTGTTCGGGCTTGCCAACGCCAATGCGCTGATCCTGTCGGGTCAGGCCAAACGAGTCATGGTGATCGGCGCCGAGACCTTCAGCCGGATCCTCGACATGACCGACCGCGGCACCTGCGTGCTGTTCGGCGACGGCGCGGGCGCTGCGATCTTCGAGGCGCAGGAGGGCAGCGGCACCACATCCGACCGTGGCATCCTGTCCGTCGATCTGCACTCTGACGGCCGCTTCCGCGAGATCCTTTATGTCGACGGCGGGGTGTCGACCGGCACCACCGGTGTGCTGCGGATGGAGGGCAAGGAAGTTTTCCGCCATGCGGTGGAAAAGCTTGCCGAAACCGCCCACTCCGCGCTCGACAAGGTCGGCCTCTGCGGCGACGATGTGGACTGGATCGTGCCGCACCAGGCAAACCTGCGGATCATCAAGGCCACCGCGCAGCGCATGAAGTTGCCGATGGAGCGGGTGATCCTGACCGTACAGGACCACGGCAACACCTCGGCCGCGTCGATTCCTCTGGCGCTTTCGGTTGCCAAGGCCGAAGGCAAGATCAAGCCCGGCGACCTGGTGGTGACCGAGGCGATCGGCGGCGGACTGGCCTGGGGATCGGTTGTGCTGCGGGCGTGATCTCCGGAAATTCGTTCCAGATCAAACCCTTGGGCACAAAACTTGACGCCTCCCCTGCCCTGTCGCCCCGGACGCTTCCGGCGGCGTCTCAGAACCTCCATTCAAGTCATTGATTATTGACAGAAATCCCGCCCGGGCCTAGGCTCGCGGAAAACAGGGATGTACCTTCATGAACGCAAAGACCTTGACCCGTATGGACCTGAGCGAAGCGGTGTTCCGCGAGGTCGGCCTGTCCAGGAACGAATCGGCGCAGCTGGTGGAAAGCGTGCTCGGCCATATTTCGGACGCGCTGGTCCGTGGCGAACAGGTCAAGATCAGCTCGTTCGGCACGTTCTCGGTGCGCGACAAGGCAGCCCGCGTCGGTCGCAACCCCAAGACGGGCGAAGAAGTGCCGATCCACCCGCGTCGGGTCCTGACCTTCCGCCCCTCGCATCTGATGAAGGAACGGGTTGCGGCAGGCAACCGGGACTGAGGGGGCCGGCACCATGAACGGCAAGTCCCCCGATGCCTTCCGCACGATCAGCGAGGTCGCGGAATGGCTGGGCGTAAATCCCCATGTGCTGCGATTCTGGGAGAGCAAGTTCACCCAGATCCGCCCCGTGAAACGGGCCGGCGGGCGGCGCTATTACCGTCCTTCGGACATGGAACTTCTGGGCGGGATCCAGAAGCTTCTGCACGAGGACGGAATGACGATCCGCGGCGTGCAGAAGATCCTGCGCGAACAGGGGATCCGGGCGGTCGCCGCCCATTCGCGACCGATCGAGATGGATATCCACGCGGTCGAGGCCGACGCGACGCCGCAGGCGGCTCCGGTCCGGGCGCCTGTCGCGGCTCCGGTCAGGCCAGCCCCGGCTCCGGCCAGGGCAGCCCCGGTGCCGACGCCGATGCCGCTGTTCGGCGCCGTGACGGACGATGAGCCGACCCCGGAGCCTGCTGCCGCCGCGCCGCGGGGCCACGCGAGCCCCGAGCCGGCCTTTGCGCTGTCCGCAGCCCACCGCCAGGAACCGGCGCCGTCGCCTGCGGCCCCCGTCGATCTGCCGCCGCCAGACCCGGCCGAAGCGGTTCCGTTCGAGGGCGCGGCCGACCCCGACCCGGCACCCGAAATGCCGCAGCTGCCGGCTGCCCATCTGACGGTGTCCGAAGCGGTCGACCAGCTTGTTCCGCAACAGGTCGACCCCTCTGCCCTGCGTCCGATCCTCGATCGGCTGGTCGCCCTGCGCGCACGGATGAACGCATCGACGCCCCCCCCGACAGGCACCCCGGAGTGAGGTTGAAAAGCCTGTCGGTTTGCCGCTTGCCCTCGCCGGAAAATCCGGTATTAAGCCCGAACGTCGGGCTATGGCGCAGCCTGGTAGCGCGTCCGTCTGGGGGACGGAAGGTCGCAGGTTCGAGTCCTGCTAGCCCGACCATATGCAAAACCGCCCGCCCCCTTCGGGAGTGCGGGCGTTTTGTTTTTCTGCGCCCGGACCTGCGCGGGCCTTGGCTGCCGGAGAGATGTCGATGACGGGTGTGTTGCCCTGCCAGTCGCTGCACCGCATGATCGCTGCCGGACGCATTGCGGCTGCGGCCCCCCTCGAGGCGGGTCAGGTGCAACCGGCAAGCCTCGATCTGCGGCTCGGCAATACGGCTTACCGGATCCGTGCCTCGTTTCTTGCCGGCGCCGGCAATGCGGTTGCCGACCGGCTGAGCGATTTCGAAATGCACCGGATCGACCTTACCGGCGGCGCGGTTCTGGAAAAGAACTGCGTCTATCTGGTGCCGTTGATGGAGCAGCTCGATCTGCCCGCCGGCGTCAATGCGGTCGCCAACGCAAAATCCTCGACCGGCCGGCTCGATCTGCTGACCCGCGTCATCACCGATGGCGGGGTCGAATTCGACCGGATCGGCAGCGGCTACAGCGGCCCGCTCTATGCCGAGATCTGCCCGCGGTCGTTTTCGGTGCTGGTGCGGCCCGGAATGCGGCTGAACCAGATGCGTCTGCGCGAGGGCAAGGTGACGCTGAACGACGACGCGCTGCGCGCGCTCCACACCGAGGTCGGGCTCGTCAGCGGCGAGGCGGTGATCTCGGAGGGTCTGGGCTTTTCGGTCGATCTGCGGCCGACGTCCGGGCGGCTTGCCGGGTGGCGCGCGAAGCCGCACACGCGGGTGATCGACCTTGACCGGATCGGATATTATGACCCCGCCGATTTCTGGGAGCGGGTCGAAACCAGCGACGGCCGGATCATCCTCGACCCCGGCGCCTTCTATATTCTGGTCAGCCGCGAGGCGGTGCATATCCCGCCCGACTATGCCGCGGAAATGGCGCCCTATCTGGCGATGGTGGGCGAGTTCCGGGTGCATTACGCAGGCTTTTTCGATCCCGGATTCGGCCACGCCCTGACCGGTGGCACCGGCGCGCGCGGGGTGCTGGAGGTGCGCTGCCACGAGGCGCCCTTTGCGCTCGAACACGGGCAGATCGTCGGGCGATTGGTCTATGAGAGGATGGCCGAGCGGCCAGAGCGGCTCTATGGCGCCGATATTTCCTCGAATTATCAGGGCCAGGGGCTGAAGCTGTCAAAGCACTTCCGGTCGGCCTGACCGGCCCGGACGGCAGCCCCGGCGCAACCCCGTCCCATGACCGCTGATGACGGTCACCGATTGAGAGGCTCCGATTGCCTCTCGTCGCTGCGCCATCGCGCATCGCCCGCGTCCGAAGGCGCGGTCGAGCCAACGGGTCATGCGCCGCGCGAGTATGGGTCAGGCCGGGGGGGGCCTGTCGGGGTCGGCCCGCAAACCGCGCGGTCTGGCGCTCAGTGCCCGAACGGCGGCCACATCCGGGAGAAGACACCGTCGCGGCGCAGGACAGCGTGCTGAAGCGCTGCGCCGACATGAAGCAGCAGCACGGCGACAAGCGCGAAGGCGGTGACGAAATGCACCGTTTGAGCAACCGAGGCCAGGGCCTTTGAGGCTGGCACAAAGGTGCCGATCCCCAGCGCATCCAGCCCCTCGATCGGAAAACGCCCGGCCTTGACGCGGACATAGCCCGAGATCGGCATGATGAAGAGCAACACATAGAGGGCGCGGTGGGACAGGTTTGCAGCCCGGCGTTGCCAGCCCGGCAGGTGGTCGGGAAGGTCCGGCGGCCGGTTGATCTGCCGATAGGTCAGCCTCAGGACCATAAGCAGAAACACGATCACGCCGGTATTCTTGTGGAACACGAACAGCGTGTTCTGAAGCGGCCGGCTGAGCCCCTGCTGCACCATGACGATTCCCGCGGGGATCATCAGCAGGACCAGCACCGCAATGATCCAGTGCAGTGCCCTGGCGGTTCCAGAGTACCCCGTTGACGAATGGTTCATTTCAACGCCCCCTTTTTGGCTGGACGGAACCGGCGAGATCGATTTCCATGTTTGCCTTATACAGCCCGATCTCCTGACCCCGAACCGAAACACTGCCGGAATGAAAATGATGCAGCAAGACATCTCGCGCGTCGCGGACCGTCTCGAACCGGGCTCGCCGATCGGGTCGGTGCGGCGCGGTCTGCGGATCGCTGGCATTGCCGGGCTGGTGATCTGGCTCGCCCTGCATGTTGCCCTGTTCGGCAAGGTCTCCCCGATCCACTGGATGCCCGGTCTGATCGTCCTTCTCGGCGGTCTTGCCGTCATCGACCGGCTGATGCCGTCGCGATATCCGCACGATGCCTTCGGGGCCTGTAACGCCGTGACGCTGATCCGCGGTGTCCTTGCGGTGGCGCTCGTCACCCCGCTGGTCGCGGGAACACCGCAGAGCTGGGCGGTTTTTGCCGTGGCGTTCGTTGCCGTGCTGCTCGATGGCGTGGACGGCAGGCTGGCGCGGCAGAGCGGTCTTGTGTCCGGCTTCGGTGCGCGGTTCGATATGGAGACGGACTCCTTTCTCGCCCTCGTCCTTGCGCTGCACGCCCTTGCGGACGGCCTGGCCTGGCCCTTGGCGATGATACTCGGGGCGTCGCGCTTCATCTTTCTCGGCGCAGCCATGCTCGCGCCCTGGCTTGGCCGCCCGCTGCCCCAGCGTTTTGGCCGAAAGGTCGTTTGCGTGTTCCAGTTGTCGGTTCTGGTCGCCCTGCAGGCCCCCCCGGTTTCCGGCTGGCCGGCGGTCTGGCTGGCCGCCGCGGCCGCCACGGCCGTTCTGGCATCCTTCGGGCGCGACATCGTCTGGCTGTGGACGCAGCCGAGGTGACGGGATCGCCGCCGCGAAGCTGGCTGCGCCCGGCGCTGGCCGCGGCCCTGCTGGTGCTCGTGCTGATCCAGCCGGACCGCGCTTCGGCCATCAACATGGGGCTTTTGCTGCAGTTTCCGCTCGAGCTGCCGGTGATCCTTTTTGCGATGATGGTGTTTGGGGACAGGCGGTCAGGCCGGATGGTCCGGGCCGGGGTCGTCGTGGCGCTGACCGCGATCTTCGTTCTGCGGAGCGCCGATATCGCAATGACTCTGGCGCTTGGACGCGGCTTCGATCCGGTCTCGGACTTGCCGCTGATCGATGCCGCATTTCGGTTCATCGACGGGTCGTTCGGCCGCCTTGCGGCGGTAGCCGTCGCGATCTGCGCAACCCTTCTGATCGCTGCGGTCGCGGCGGCAATCTGGTGGGCGACCGGTGTCTGGGCGCGCATCGATCTGCCCTTTCCCGGCCGCCGTATCGCCGCCGCAGGCCTTGCGCTCGCCATGATCGCGACCGTCGCAGGTGCCGGGCTGATGCCCGGAGGCTGGAAGACACCAGAGTTTCTCGGGACTGCCGGCACGACGAGGTTCGCGGCAAAAACCATCGTGCAGGCCCGGGACACCATGGCCGGGCTCAGGGAGTTCGCCACGGCCGCGGCGCAGGACAGATTCGCGGGGGCGGAGGGCTTGCTCGATGCCATCGACCGCGACGTGCTGATCGTCTTCATCGAAAGCTATGGCCGCACCAGCATCGACACGCCCTATTACGCGGAACTGCACCGGGCCACGCTCGATGCCGCCGCCGCGCGGCTGTCGGGGCTGGGTCTTGCCATGCGCTCGGCCTACCTCGCGTCGCCGACCAGCGGAGGGCAAAGCTGGCTTGCCCATGCGAGCCTTGCGAATGGTCTTTGGGTCGACGACCAGTCGCGCTATCGCGCCGTGCTGGCAAGCGGTCGCCAATCCCTGTTTCATATCGCGTCGCGCAGCGGCTTCCGCACCGCTGCCGTCGAGCCGGCGATCACCATGCCCTGGCCCGAATCGCAGTCGATGGGCTTCGACACCGTGCTGGCCGCGAAGGACCTCGGCTATCGAGGCAAGCCGTTCAACTGGGTGACGATGCCCGACCAGTTCACGCTGGCCGCGCTGGACCGCAATCTCAGGTCCGGTCAGGACCCGCGGCCGCTGTTTGCCGAAGTGGTCCTTGTCTCGTCCCACGCCCCCTGGGTGCCGGTGCCGGTGCTGCTCGACTGGGACAGGCTTGGCGACGGGCACGTCTTTGACGAGATGGCGACATCGGGCGATCCGCCGAAGGTGGTCTGGAGCGACCCTGAGCGGGTGCGCGCGCAATACCGGATGGCAATCGATTATGCGCTGACGACTGTCTTCGACTACGCCGCCCGCCATGCCAAGGATCCGCCGCTGATGATAATCCTTGGCGACCACCAGACGGCGGGCTCGATTGCAATGGACGAACGGGCGCAGGTTCCGGTCCATCTGATCGGACCGCCGTCACTGATCGATCGAACCGCGGCCTGGGGATGGAGCGAGGGGCTGATCCCGGCGCCGGAACCGGTGATCCCGATGAGCCGGATGCGCGACATGATCCTGCGCGCCTTCACGACCGACACGGGCACCGGGGGCGCGGGATGAGGTTTTGGGATCGGTTCCGCCAAAGCCGCCTGATCCATGTGGTGCAGGTCGTGTTCGCCTCTGTCCTGCTGGTGCTGCTGTGGCGGATCGTCGATGGCGACGCCGCGCTTGGCCTTCTGGCCGAGGCCGACAAGCGCTGGCTTCTGGCGGCCCTTGTCGCGCTGACGGCACAGACCGTCCTGACGACGCTGCGCTGGCGTCTGACCGCCCGGCAGCTTGGCCTTGCCCTGCCGTTCGGCCCGGCACTGCGCGAATATTACCTCTCGCAGATGGTGAACCAGACCCTGCCCGGAGGCATGGCCGGCGATGCGGGCCGCGCCTATCGCTCCCGCCAGAGCGCCGGGCTGGTCGTTTCGGGCCAGGCGGTCATCTTCGAACGGCTCGCCGGGCAGGCGATGCTGTTTGTCGTGATGACCCTGGGTTTCGCCTGGGCCGCCCTTAGGCCGGATGCCATCGATCTGCCCGGCTGGACGGTCTTCCTTGCGATACCGGCCGCGGCGACCGTCGCGCTCGCTCTCGCGCTGGTCTGGGGCGCCCCCGTCTTGCCCGGACCTGCGGGACGGGTCCTACGCGCCCTTCGGGGTTCCGTCGTCATGGCGTTCTCGGGCCCGCGCGTGCTGACACGCCAGATCGGGCTGAGCCTTTCCGCGACGATCTGCAACCTTCTGGCATTCGCGTTCTGCGCCCGCGCAATCGGAACCGCGCTTTCCCCCGCCGAGGTCATGGTTCTGGTACCGCTGATCCTGTATTCGATGGTCATTCCGCTGTCGGTCAGCGGCTGGGGCATCCGGGAAGGCGTCGCCGCCACCCTGTTTCCGATCGCCGGCGCCACGGCCGCAGCCGGGCTTGCCGCCAGCACGGCCTTCGGGCTCGTGTTCCTGATAAGCACGCTGCCCGGTCTTGCGGGCCTTCTGGTCCGGGGCCGGGCCGAGATCACGCCGAAATTCCCGGCACAGCCGCCGCCACCAGCTTGCCGTCCACGGATCAGCCACTAAGGTAAAGACTGTGCAGAGGAGACCGAGGACACCCATGGCCCCAGTACATCTTTCCCGCCGCAGAGTTATCGCCGGGGGCAGCGCCGGTCTGGCCGCGCTCGGCCTGGCCCTTTCCGCCCCGCGCGCCCGCGCACAGACCGCCGTCGGCCTGCAACTGTCCTGGCTGCACTCGGTTCAGTTCGCCGGAAGCTATATCGCGCTGTCGCGCGGCTGGTGGCAGGACGCGGGCCTCGACGTCTCGCTCCAGCAAGGCGGACCGAACGCCCCAGTCGAACCGCCGGTGGTCTCGGGTGCGGCACTGGTGGGGATCTCGGCCGCAGACTATACCGCGGCCGCCGTCGAACAGGGGGCACCGTTCCGGATCATCGGCGTCGCGATGCAGAAAAACCCCTTCGTCATCGCCTCGCTGCCTGCCAACCCGGTCAATGTCCCGGCCGATCTGGAGGGCAAACGGATCGGCATGGCGCTGGCCAACATGCCGGTCCTGCAGGCGCTGTGCACGCTCAACGATGTCGACATCGACCGGATCGAGGTCGTGCCGACCCAATACTCCGCGCAGCCGCTGGTGGCGGGGGACGTCGATTGCCTGCTTTGCTGGGAGACCGATCTGCCGGTCGCGATGGCAATGCAGGGCATCGAAAGCGTCACCATGCTGATGGCCGATTTCGGCTATGCGCTGCATTCCCAGACCTATATCGCAACCGAGGACAGTCTGGCCAATCGCCGGGATGAACTGGTCGCTCTCATGGCGGGCGAGGCGCGTGGCTGGGACGCCTATCGCGAGGACACCGACGCCGCCGCCGCGCTGGCGGTCGAGATGTTCCCCGATGCCGGCCTCGACCTTGCGACCCAGAAGCTGCAGGCGGTGCGGCAGGTGCCGCTGATGTTCTCGGATCTGACCGACACCTACGGCTTTGGCTGGTGGACGGACGAAGCGGTGGCAAACAACATCGCGACCCTGGCGCTGCTCGGCCATAACGTGACACCCGATCTCTGGGACCGTTCCATACTCGAAGAGGTTCATGGGATCTGAGGCGGATATAACGGAGTCCCCCGGCATACAGTGCATCGGCCTGAGCAAGGCGTTTCCGGGGGGCGTGGAGGTTATACGGCCACTCGATCTGACGCTCGAGGGCGGGCGGACGACGGCGCTGGTCGGTCCGTCTGGCTGTGGCAAGTCCACGCTTTTGCGCCTGATCGCGGGGTTGGAGGCGCCAAGCGCTGGCGAGGTTCTGATCGGCGGTGCCCCGCCCGCCGAGATCCTGCGCAAGGCCGGTCTTTCGATGGCGTTTCAGGACCATTCGCTGCTGCCGTGGCGGACCGTGCGCGGCAATATCGAACTGGCGCTGAAACTTGCCCGCAAGCCTGCCGATCCGCGCGCGGTCAGGGACCTTGTCCGGCTCGTCGGCCTCGACGGCTTTGCCGAAACCCGCCCCGGCGCGCTGTCGGGCGGGATGCGGCAGCGCGCGGCCATCGCGCGCGCCATGGTGACCGAACCGCGGCTGCTTTTGCTCGATGAACCGTTCGGTGCGGTCGACGAGATGACCCGCCGGCAATTGGCAGACGATCTGCCCCGGATCTGGGAGCAGCGTCGGACCACAACACTCCTAGTGACCCATTCGATCCCCGAGGCCGTGCTTCTGGCCGACCGGATCCTGGTGCTGTCGCCCCGGCCCGCCAGGATCGTTGCAGACCTTGCGGTGCCGCTGCCGCACCCGCATGCGCCCGGCGTTGCCGCGACGCCGGAATTCAATGCAATCGTCCAGGCCGTGTCGGCGGCTCTGGCCCGGGGGATGGCCGCGGCAAAGCCGCTGGCCGCGCAATGATCCCGACCGCGAAGCGGCCGGTGTCGCGCCCCGACTACACAGGGCTTCTTGGCGTCGCCGCTGTGCTGCTGGTCTGGGAACTGGCCGGGCGGGCGCTGGCGGGTGCCTATATCCTCGCCACGCCCTTGGACGTTCTGGCTCATATCCTGCAGAACGCCGGCCTGATCGGCCGCGCGCTGCGCGAGACGCTGGGCAATGCCGCAATCGGATTTGCCGCCGGCAATGCCGTGGCGATCCTGCTCGCATCGGCCGCACTTGCCTGGCCGCGAAGCGAGCCCGTCGTCTCGGGCCTTGCGCTGCTGGTCTTTTGCCTGCCGCTGGTGGCGACGGGTCCGATCCTGCGGGTTCTCTATGGGCCCGGCAACGGGCCGCAGATCACGCTGGCGGCGCTTGCGGTCTATTACACGACCTTCGTGCCGCTGCTTGTCGGGCTGCGCGCCGCGCCCGCGGTCTGGTTCGATCTTGTCCGCAGCTATGGCCGCGGCCGGATCGCCGAGCTTCGTTTTGTCCGGGCGCGGGCCTCGCTGCCCTATCTATTCGCCGGTCTGCAGATCGCCGCGCCCGCCGCATTTCTGGGCGCCATGGTTGGCGAGTTCACCGGGGCCGAACGCGGTATGGGCGTTCTGACCATCCGGGCCATGCGCGCGCTCGATGTCAGCGCAATCTGGGCGCTGGCGAGCGTTGCAGCCGCCGTGTCGATTCTGGCCTATGCCGCGGTCGGTCTGCTGGCGCGCCTGACCCTGACCGAAAGCCCGCCGGTGATCCTTGCGCCGCCGCCGCAGCCCCGGCTGACCGGGCGCCATGTGCCATTCGGAAATGCGGCACTGGTCCTCCTGTTCGCCCTGCTGATCTGGTGGGGCGCGATGGAGGCGTTTCACCTCAGCGCGTTCTTCGCCAAGCGCCCCGTCGATGTCTGGCAGGCGCTTGTGACAGCGCCGGACGCGGCCGAAACCCGGGTAAGGCTGGCCGTCGCGCTTGGCGAGACATCGGTGTTCCTGCTGCCGGGGGTCGCCGCGGGGCTTGCGCTTGGCGCGGGCCTTGCAATCGCGCTGATGCTGGCCCCGGCACTTGGCGCGGGCGCGACCTTTGTCGCCGTGGCGCTGCGATCTGTCCCCATCGTCGCAACCGCCCCCCTTGTCGTGCTGGCGTTCGGGCGCGGAGCCGTCGGGACCATTACGCTCGTTGCAGTCATGGTCTTCTTCCCGACCTTCGTCGCCTGCCGCCATGGGCTGCGGCAGGCGCCGGGCCAGGTGCTCGACGTTTTCGACAGCTATGCGGCCGGCCCCGTTCTGCGGCTTTGGCATGTCCAGATCCCGGCGATGCTGCCCGCCTTCTTCGCGGCGGCGCGGATGAGCGTGCCCGCCTCGGTGCTGGCAGTGACCGTGGTCGAATGGCTCGCCACCGGCCGCGGCATCGGCAGCCTGATGGCCCTTTCGGCCTCGCTGTCCGATTATGACCTGCTGTGGAGCTCGGTGGTGATCGTCGCGCTGCTGTCGGTCCTCGGCTATGCCGGGATCGGCGTCATGGAACGGCGTATTCTGGCGGTCTACGCGGCCGAGCAGGTCACGCGATGAGGGCGCCTGCGGCCTTTGCGATACCGGGCGACATCGATACGCTGACGGGCGGCTACATCTATGAGCGGTCCCTTCTGGAAGGGCTGAGGGCTGTCGGCCATGATGTGCTGCACCTGCCGCTTGGCGCCAGCTTCCCCGAACCCTCGGACGCGGACATGGCAGAGGCCGTTGCGGCCCTCGCCGCCGTGGACAAGGACTGCCCGCTGATCCTCGACGGGCTTGTCTTTGGCGCAATCGACACGGCCGGGCTGGCGAAGGTGACGGCACCGATTGTCGCCATGATCCACCACCCGCTCGCGCTCGAAAGCGGACTGTCCGAGGACCTGCGCGACCATCTGTTCCGAACCGAATGGAACAACCTTCGCCTCGCAGACCATGTCCTGGTGCCAAGCGCCCACACCCGCTCGATCCTGATCGGCCGGTACAACGTGGAACCGGGAAAAATCACCATCGTCCGGCCCGGCGTGGTGCCGCCGTCGGGGCCCTCGATCCCCGTCGAACCGCCGCTGATCCTGTCGGTCGGCATCCTACATCCGCGCAAGGGGCACGACATCCTGATCGAGGCGCTCGGCCGGATCCGGCACCTCGACTGGACTGCGGTCATCGTCGGCAGCGCCTGGGATGCCGCACATGCCGAGGATCTGGCGCGCGAGGTGGCCCGCTTGACCCTTGGCGACAGGGTGCACCTTGCCGGCCGGATCTCGACAGAGGATTTGCAGGGCCTCTATCGCGCCGCGAGCATCTTCGCGCTGGCCACGCGCTACGAGGGCTATGGCATGGTGTTCGACGAGGCCGTGAGCTACGGCCTGCCCATCGTCTCCTGCCGGACCGGCGCCGTTCCCGACACCGTGCCGCGCGACGCGGGGCTGCTGGTACCGTCTGACAATCCCGTGGCATTCGCCGACGCCATGGCACGCCTGCTTGGGGATGGGGACCTGCGTCAGTTCATGTCCGATGCGGCCCTTCGTGCCGCCGCCAAGGCCCCGGACTGGGCCCAGCAATCGAGCATCGCCAGCAAGGTTCTGGACGGGCTGGCCGCGAAGGGCCGGTGACCCCTGCCCCGCACCTGTCCCGCGGGGACGTTAGAAGACCGCATGTGCGCCCCGGTCGTCCGGGAGATCTTCGGTGGCAAGTCGCCTGTAGTGATCGGCGAGCGTTTCGCTGCCGAACTCGGGAGTTGCATCGGCATCGTATCTTCCGGTCGCCTCGTTCCAGACCAACATGGATTCGGTGGCATAGTAGCGGCCGATGCGCGCCAGTTCGGCCTTGTCGCGAAGCCGCGGAGAAAACGTCCCCAAAACCGAGAGGCCGGCGATGATCGCCGACATCATCGCGACGGGCACATGTTTGAACCGCGGCGTCAGACCCAGGGCCTGAAACAGCATTTCGCCCTGCGCGCGCGGGGTGATGGCAGGCCCCGGACCACCGATCGGCAGGATGCGGTTCTGCAGATCGGGATCGGCCAGGCATTGCACCAGATAGCGTGCCAGATCGTCGTCGCCGATCGGCTTGCAGGCGGTCAACGCGCCATTGCCGAACAGCAGAAACGGCTTGCCCGCACGCAGACGGTTCAACTGGCCCGAGAGCGACTTGAAGTAGGCGGTGGGGCGCACGATGGACCAGACAATCGGCGCGGCCTGCAGCTCGGCCTCGAAGGCGAGCTTGGCGTGCTGGAAGGCCAGCGCAGGTTTCTGCACGCAGATCGCGGACAGAAGGACAAACTGCGCGACCCCGGCGCCTTGGGCCGCGCGCAGGGCTGCGCTGTTGAGGTGGTGGTCGACGGCGCGCGCCTCGGCCGGGGCGCCGCTACGCGACGCCAGGCAAGAGATCACGGCATCGCAAGCATGCTCTTTCATCAAGGTCGCAAGGACGGGTTGTGTCAGCGCGCTGGGGACAGATGACGGCAGGGCGCTGGTGTCAGCGCCCGGACGCACCGGCGCGATGACCCGGTGGCCAGCCGCCGTCAGGGCCTTGGCTGTGGCGCGGCCAATCGTTCCGGTAGCCCCGAGCAACAGCACCGATCTGGGTGAAGGTGTCATGCCGGCGACGCTACCTCAGACCCTTCACGCGGGACATGCGGGTTTTTCGCACCGAACTCAGAAGACGTCCGTTCGCCGCGGGCTCTGATCCCGTCACCGCACCCCGGCGGCGTCGACGTGCCCGCAAGCCGCCGCCCCAGGCAGCATGTCATTGCCGGCCATCCGATCACGATTGCGGTCGCTGTCCGGCTTCCCGGCATCCGCTGGACCCTCCGCACCAACCGCCAAGGCGGTCTCTCGACAGTACCTGCCGGGGTTGCAGCCCGCGGCGCATCAAGGCAAGGATCGCGGAGCCGTGAGGAGACCACCATGATCGAGACAGCCCAACACAGCCCCCGCGGCCTGCGCCTGAGCGGCCACATCGATGTGCCTGCGGCGCGGCTTGCGGCCGTAACGGCCGCGCTGCCCGATCATATCCGGCTGAGCCGTGCGGAACCGGGATGCCTGCTGTTCGATGTCACGCCCGATCCGGCCCGACCGGGACGTTTCAACGTCTCGGAACGTTTTGTCGACAGGGCTGCCTTCGAGGCGCACCAGGCCCGCGTAGGTGCATCGGACTGGGGAAAGATCACCGAGGGCCTGCCCCGCAGCTACCGGATCGAGGAGGACCGGGCATGAGCGCGACCCTGCGCGCCGCGCTCTGGATGGTCGGCGGCATCGCCTCGTTTTCGTTGATGGCGGTCGCTGGCCGGGTGCTGTCCTCGGCGCACGACACGTTCGAGATCATGCTCTATCGCTCGGTCGTCAGCTTCGTGATCCTGCTGGTTGCGGCGCGGGTCCTTGGCTCGCTCGGCCAGGTCACGACGCGCAAGATGGGGCTGCAGCTGACCCGCAACCTGTTTCACTTCGTGGCCCAGAACCTGTGGTTCCTGGCGCTGGCGCTGATCCCGCTGGCGCAGGTCATCGCGCTCGAATTCACCTCGCCGATCTGGGTGGCGCTGATGGCGCCGCTGGTGCTGGGCGAACGGCTGACCCGGGTGCGGGCGCTGGCTGCCGTCATCGGCTTTGCCGGGGTCCTGATAATCGTCCGCCCCGATGTCGGTGGCATCAGCCCGCCGATGTTGGCCGCAGCCTTGGCCGCCGTCGGCTTTGCGGCCTCGGCCCTGTTCACACGCAAGCTGACACGGACCGAGACCGTCACCTGCATCATGTTCTGGCTGACCTCGATGCAGGCTGTCATGGCGCTGATCTGCGCGGGCGCCGACGGACAGATCGCGCTGCCTCCCGCCTGGGCCCTGCCCTGGTTCCTGATCATCGGAGCGACCGGACTTTCGGCCCATGTCTGCCTGTCCTCGGCGCTGGCGCTCGCCCCGGCCGCCGTCGTCATGCCGATGGATTTCCTGCGGCTACCGGTAATGGCGCTGATCGGCGCGCTGTTTTTCCACGAACCGCTGCAGATCACCGTCCTGATCGGCGCCGCGATCATCTTCGGGGCGAATGCGCTCAATTTGCGATCTCGGAGTCCGGAGGATATGCCGCAAGGTCATGTTGGCAAAACATAACTTGACAGCAAATCACCTCCCCGTGCCAAAGTGTCTCTGCGTAGAAAATAATCCCGATGATGAGTGTTTCCAACATTTCGGAACACAAAATCAGGTATTCAGGGGCACAAAGAGACGGCTGCGCATTTTGCGGGGGACAGAATACCATGAAGATCATTATCGCCAGCGTGTCAGCGGCCCTAGTGACGGCAGGTGCAGCATCTGCCGGCGGACTCGACCGGACCGGACAACCTATCGGTGTTCTTTTCGAGGATGGCGGGGCGACGGGCGGATATGCCGAGATCTCGTTGTCCTTCACCAACCCCAGCGTTTCCGGAACCGGCGAGGGCGTGCCAGCGACCCCGCCGTTTCTGCCGGGCAACGAGGCGGGCTTCGACTATGACGACATGGTCAACGATTTCTACACTGCCGGCGTTGCGCTGAAATTCAGGTTCAGCGACGCGTGGTCAGGCGCGCTGATCTTTGAAGAGCCCTTCGGTACCGACCTGCTTTACAACGGCAATCCCGCGACCACCGACCTTGGCGGCACCAAGGCCGACGCCGAAACCTCGACCCTCACCGCCCTGTTGCGCTACAAGTTCTCCGACAACTGGAGCGCCTATGGCGGGGTGCGGATCCAGCGGATCAAGGGCCAGATCTCGCTTGGCGGCCAGGCCTATGGCTATGTCAACGGCTACAACGTCGATCTCGATGGCAGCACGGCGGCCGGTTACGTCATAGGCGGCGCCTACGAGATCCCCGAGATCGCGCTCCGGATCGCGCTGACCTACAACTCGGCGATCACGCACAGCATGAACACGACCGAATCGGGCCCCGACATCCCGGTCGCAATTCCGGGCTACGGCGTCGTGATGGCCGATCTGCTGAACGGATCGTCCGTTACCGAGGTCAAGACGCCACAATCGATCAACCTCGACTTTCAAACCGGTGTCGCCCGCGACACGCTGCTGTTCGGCTCGGTCCGCTGGGTGGACTGGAGCCAGTTCCTGGTCGACCCGGTGCTGTTCACCTCTGTCACAGGCGTTGGCCTGGTCGAGATCGAGGATACCACCACCTACACGCTCGGCGTCGGGCGGCAGTTCACCGACAAACTCGCCGCCTCGGTCTCGGCCAGCTACGAGGCCAGCGCCGACGAGATGATCTCGCCGCTGCAGCCCTACACCGGGTTTTTCGCGCTGGCGCTCGGCGCCTCTTATGACGTCGGGGATTTCGTTATCTCGGCCGGGGTCCGGCACGCCTGGCTTGGCGACGCCAAGCCCTCGACCGGCGATCCCCTGGTCGCCCGCGCGGTGTTCGAGGACAATACCGCCACCTCCTTCGGTTTCCGCGTCGGCTATAATTTCTAGGCGCGGCGTCCGGTCGTCGCCTTGTCCTTCAGCGGCCTGCGATCCTTCCGGATCCTGCGCTGTGGCGCCCGCCCGCGAGCCGCGGGATTTCGCCGCTGCAGTGCGGCAGGTGTCGCAACCCCCCTAGTGAATCCCGCGTGGCCCGGCTACCACCGGGGCATGAGCTTCGTCCCACGCCTTTACCCCGATGCGGCCTCCTGGCATGCCGCGCCCGAGAAACGGATCCTGCTGTTCGGCATGTCCGGCCTTGGCAAGACACACGCGTCAACCATGCTGCGGGCTGGTGGCGACTGGTTCCACTATTCCGTCGATTACCGGATCGGCACCCGCTACATGGGCGAGCTGATCGCGGACGATTTCAAGCGCGAGGCGATGAAAGTGCCGCGCCTGCGCGAGTTGTTGCTGTCGGATTCGATCTTCATCGGCTCCAACATCACTTTCAACAACCTCACGCCGCTGTCCAACTATCTGGGCAAGCCCGGCGATCCGGCCCTGGGCGGGTTGCCGATCGACGAATACCGTAAGCGCCAGGATCAGCACCACACGGCCGAGGTTGCGGCCCTGCTCGACGCCCCGCGCTTTATCGAGCGCGCCGACACGATCTATGGCTATCCGCATTTCGTCTGCGATTCCGGCGGCTCGATCTGCGAGGTGGTCAACCCCGACGATCCCGAGGACCCGGTGCTGCGCGCGCTTGCGGGCTCGATGCTGATGGTCTGGATCGAAGGCTCCGAAGCGCACCGGCAGGAGCTGATCCGCCGTTTCGACCGGGCGCCGAAACCGATGTGCTATCGCCCCGAGTTCACCGACGCCTGCTGGCAGGACTACCTGAAGGAAAGCGGCTCCGAGCCGGAGGCCGTCGACCCCAATGCCTTCGTGCGCTTCGCCTATGGCCGCGCGCTTGCCGCCCGCCAGCCCGCCTATGCCGCCATGGCGCGCAACTGGGGGGTCAGCCTGCGCGCCGACGAGGTCGCGGCCGCACAAACCGCCGGGGCCTTCCTCGACCTGATCGGCGAGGCCCTCGACCGGTTGTGATCGCCCGCGTCCGCTGACGTCGGGAGGCAATGGTGCTGCGACTGTCGCCTGCGCAGTCCTGGCACGGACCGCTGTCGATTCCCGCACATGCGCTTGCGCTTGAGAACCGTTCGTGACTGACCTATGTCTGCGATCTGTTCAAAAGGACCTTGACGATGCCGATAACCCTGCCTGAAAACCTGCCCGCCTTCGACGTTCTGCAGAACGAAGGCGTGATGGTCATGGGCGAGGGTCGTGCCGCGCGCCAGGACATCCGCCCCCTGCGCATCGGGCTGCTGAACCTGATGCCCAAGAAAATCCAGACCGAGACCCAGTTTGCCCGGCTGATCGGCGCGACGCCGCTGCAGATCGACCTGAAACTGATCCGGATCTCGAGCCACGAGACCCGGAACACCGCAGCCGAGCACATGGAAGAATTCTATCGGCCCTGGACCGAGGTCGCCGACGAGAAGCTTGACGGGCTGATCATCACCGGCGCCCCGATCGAACACCTGCCCTACGAAGAGGTCACCTACTGGGACGAGATGAAGCAGATCTTCGACTGGACCCAGACCAACGTGCATTCGACCGTCGGTGTCTGCTGGGGCGGCATGGCGATGATCAACTATTTTCACGGTGTGCCGAAACATCTGCTGGACCAGAAGGCGTTCGGCTGTTTCCGGCACCGCAATCTTGCCCCGGCCTCGCCCTATCTCAGCGGCTTTTCGGACGACCTGCTGATGCCGGTCAGCCGCTGGACCGAGGTGCGCCAGCACGAGGTCGACGCGGTCGCCGACCTGATCCCGCTGATCGGCTCGGACGAGACCGGCCCGGCGCTGGTCTCGGATCCGGGGCGCCGTGCGCTCTATGTTTTCAACCACTTCGAATACGACAGCAACACGTTGAAGGAAGAATACGACCGCGACGTTGTCGAGGGAAAGGCGATCTCCGTGCCGGTGAACTACTATCCCGACGACGATCCCGAACTGCCGCCGACCAACCGCTGGCGCAGCCACGCTCACCTTTTCTATGGCAACTGGATCAACCAGATCTATCAGAGCACGCCGTTCGACATGGAACGGATCGGGCTCGAATCGATGTGAGGGTGTGATGGGACGACGCACGGCGCGCACCACGAGGCACCGCCCGTGACCGGATCGAAGGCCGAACAGGACTATCCGCCCGAGGGCGAATTCCTGACCATCGACGGCCGGCGGCTGCATGTTCTGGTGCAGGGCAGCGGCCCCGACGTGGTGCTGATCCACGGCGCCTCGGGCAACCTGCGCGATTTCACCTATGACCTCGTGGACCGGCTGGTACCGCGGTACCGGGTGATCGCCGTCGACCGGCCGGGACTGGGACATTCCGACCGGTTGCACGACGACGGCGAAAGCCCCGCCGAACAGGCCGCAGTGCTCGACCGTGCCGCGGCGATGCTGGGCGTCGAACGCGCCGTTGTCGTCGGCCATTCCTATGGCGGGGCGGTGGCCCTGTCCTGGGCGCTCGACCATCCGGACCGCGTCGCCGCCGTCGTCTCGCTGGCCGGCGCCGCAATGCCCTGGCCGGGCGAGCTTGGCCCCTGGTACCGCGTCGCCTCGACCGGGATGGGCGGGGCGACGCTGGTTCCCATGGTCGCGGCATTGCTGCCATCCGTGGTTGTGCGCCGGCTGATCGGCAAGATCTTTTCGCCGCAGGATGCGCCCGCCGGCTATGCCGACCATGTCGGCGTCGATCTGAGCCTGCAGCCCGACGTGCTGCGCGCGAATGTCCGTCAGGTCGGCACGCTCAAGGACCACCTTGCCGTCATGGCGCCGCGATACCCCACGCTGCGGCTGCCGATCGAGATCCTGCAGGGCACGGCCGACACGATCGTGCCCGCCGTTGTCCATGCCCGGCCGCTGCGCGAGATCGCTCCCGATGCCCGGCTGACCGAACTGCCCGGGGTCGGCCACATGCTTCACCATGTCGATCCTGCGGCCACGGTCGCGGCAATCGACAATGCGGCACGACGGGGCGGATTGAACTGACCGGGTCCTCCTGCCAAGATCGGTCCGATACCGGAGGTACCTACGATGAATATGCCATTCGATGGTGCGATCAGCACCTTCTACAAGAAAAAGGCACCGAAGGATGTCCGCGAGGCCATAGATGAGGCCAAGGGGCACACGATCCTGAACGGCAGCTATCCCTACAAGACGCGGATGGATGCTGACGACTATGAAAAGACGCTGCTTTTGCTGCAGATCGAACTGGTCAAGCTGCAGGCCTGGGCACGCGAGTCCGGCGCCAGAATCGCGATCCTGTTCGAGGGTCGCGATGCGGCCGGCAAGGGCGGCACGATCAAGCGGTTCCGCGAACATCTGAACCCGCGCAGCGCGCGCGTGGTCGCCCTGCCCGCACCCTCGGACCGCGAGGCCTCGCAATGGTATTTCCAGCGCTATATCGAACACATGCCGGCAGGCGGCGAGATCGTCATGTTCGACCGGTCCTGGTACAACCGCGGCGTGGTCGAACCGGTGTTCGGATTCTGCACCAAGCCGGAACGCCAGGCGTTCTTCAAGCAGCTTCCGGATTTCGAAAAGCTGCTGGTCGAGGACGGGATCACCCTGTTCAAGATCTGGCTGAACGTCGGCCAGGCCGAACAGCTCAACCGGATGCTGGCACGCGAAAGCGATCCGCTCAAGCAATGGAAGCTGAGCCGTATCGACGTCGAAGGGCTGAGTCTGTGGGAGGAATACACCCAGGCCATCACCGAAACGCTGCACCTGAGCCACGAAATATACGCCCCCTGGACGGTCATCCGCTCGGACGACAAGCGCCGGGCCCGGATCCAGGCCATGAAACAGGTGCTGAGCCAGATCGACTACAAGGGCAAGATCGACAAGGTCGTGGGCGAGATCGATCCGCTGATCTGCGGGGGTCCTGCCCTGCTTCATGCCTAAGCGCGGCTATCATCACGGCAACCTGCGCCAGGCGCTGGTCGATGCCGCGCTCATCCTGATCGAGAGCAAGGGCCCGCAGGGCTTCACGCTGACCGAAGCCGCCAAGGCGGCGGGCGTCACGCCCGCTGCGGTATATCGCCATTTTCAGGGCCGCGAAGAGCTGATCGCCGAGGCGGCGCACCAGGGATTCGAGATCTTCGGCGACCTGATGGAATACGCCTTTCAAAAGGGACAGCCCTCGGCGCTTGCCAGTTTCGAGGCCACGGGGCGCGCCTATCTGGCCTTCGCCGAAAAATATCCCGGTCATTATCAGGCGATGTTCGAAAGCGGCATCCCGATCCGCGCCACGCCCGAGCTTGCCTCGGTCGCCGACCGTGCGATGGGGGTGCTTGAACGTGCCGCGCGCGAGCTGTCGGCCCATATCCCGGCCGACAAGCGGCCGCCCGCACAGATGGTCGCGGCGCATATCTGGGCAATGTGCCACGGCGTGGTCGAGCTTTATGCCCGTGGCAGCCCCGGCCGCCGCACCCCCTTTCCGCCCGAGGATCTGCTGGAAAGCGGCATCGGCATCTACCTGCGCGGCCTCGGCCTGCTGCCTCCCGACGACTGATCGGCGCCGCCCGCGTGGGCAAATGCGCAACACATCGGCATTCATCCAATCCGCCCCCAGACACCGGCAAAATTCCGCTCAAATGCAGCAATTCTGACGGCCCGGGCGGCTGTTTTTACTGGAAGAACTTCGCCAGAATCGCCACGCTGTCACTCAGTTGAGTTCTTTGTTTGCCAGTGTGTCGTGCGACCCCGCCGGATCGCGCCCCGTTTTGTGGCGGCGCAGGTGCCGGCCAGAACAGAGGATCATACGGATGACCTGGAGCGATATCCTGACGGAATGGACCGACCACCTCGCGCAACTCGGTCAGATCTTTCCCCATGCCGACGCTGCCGCTTTGGCACGGTTTCGCGGCAACAAGCTGCTGCTTGCCGAATATATCGCCGACACCCATGATCTGACGTTCCGCGAAGGGCTCGAAGCTGTCGAGATGCGCCTGCTTCCCTGCGCCCGCCCGCTGCGCGACGCCGCCTGAGCGGCACAGCCCGCAAATCGTTCCTGTCAGACCCACAAAGGCGGGATAAGGCGCGCTATCCCGGGCTCATTCCATGGGTGAAAGGATCTCGACTTCGTCGCCCTGACGGATCGCAGTATAGAAGCAGCTGCGGCGATTGGTGTGGCAGGCCGGACCGCTCTGATGCACCAGAACCAGCAGGCAGTCGCGGTCGCAATCGACGCGCATTTCGACCAGCTCCTGCACATGCCCCGAAGTCTCGCCCTTGACCCAGAACGATTGTCTTGATCTAGACCAATATGTTACACGGCCTTCTTCATGCGTTTTCTGAACGGCCGCGGCGTTCATCCAGGCCATCATCAGCACCTCGCCGGACTCGGCGTCCTGGGCGATGGCTGGGATCAGCCCCTGTGCATCAAAGCACAGGCTTTGCGGATCGAAGGCCATGGCTGCTCCTTTTCTTTGCCGGAAGGCGCTACTATGTTTGTCGCTATTGTCTCTGAAGACAGTCTGAGGACGGACAGCAAATGGCCAGCGATATCGACCTCGTCAAGCTTTATTCCGGGCGGATCCTTGCGCTTGCGGCCGAGATTCCGCATCTCGGACGGATCGAGCGGCCCTCGGCCACAGCGCGCCGCCGCGCACCGATGTGCGGGTCGACCGTGACGGTGGACCTGGTCATACGCGACGGCCGGATCGCCGATTTCGCTCAGGACGTGAAGGCCTGTGCCCTGGGCCAGGCGGCAGCCTCGGTGCTGGGTGCCCATGTGATCGGGCGCAGCCGGGCCGAGGTCGAGGCGGCGCGCGACCAGTTGCACGCCATGCTGACCGCCGAAGGCCCCGTGCCCGACGCGCCGTTCGAAGACCTTGAGGTGCTGCTGCCGGCCCGCGAGTTCCGCAATCGTCACGGCTCGATCCTGCTGGCCTTCGATGCGACCGCAGAGGCGATGGCCGAGGCCGAGAAGGCCGCCTGACGCCACCGTCTCCGCCCCTCCCCCAAACGGCGATTTTTCCCGGCCGACCGGGCCGGTGCGACGGGTTTTGTCCGGTTTCGTCATATCCGTTTCACATGCGGGGTCTTGGATCGCCCTGCGGGGTCGCCTGTACCCCGGAGTGAAACAAGGAGCCTCCCCGAAATGCGAATGATCCTCGCCGCCACCGCCACCGCCATTGCCGTTCTGACAACCGGCGCCCATGCCGAGGTTCCCGCCTTCGATGCCCAGTGCCCGGGCGGCGTCAACGTGCGTGCCGAGGCCGGTGGCCCGGTCACCTTCGACGGCCGCGCGGCCGAGGTCGAGATGACGGGCGATACCACCTATGAGGCGACCCGCAAGAAGGACACCGCTACCATCACAGTCCATGAAGACGGCTCGGCCGCGGTTTCGTTCGAAGGCGGGCACACGATTGGCGGGGCCTGCACGCTCATCCGTTCTTCATCCCCGACAGAGAGCGACAGCTAGGCACCGTTCCTGAAGAACCCCCTGCGCGGCGCAGTCGCTGCCGGGATGGGCCTGCCCGAGGACTGGTCCCGGGCGATCCGGCGAGCCATGGACGCGCCACGGGTCCGAGCGACCATGGTGAGGAATTGATCCGATCGCTTCATGAGGGCCTTCTGGCGGACGCAATCGCGGTGCCGCTGACCAAGCTCTGCGCGTGGTTCGGTGTTCCGTGTCGGACGGTCTACTACAGGCCGAGCAAGGCGGCGGCGAAGGTCGATCCCCGCTTCGCAGACCCTATCAAGGCAATGATCGAGGCGGAGCCGTCTTGGTTTCGGGACGACCGCATGGCTGCTCGGGCTGAACAAAAATACGGTGCCGCGACTATTCCAGATCAAGGGCTGGCAGGTCAGGAAACGGGCTGTCGGCATGCGCCCAGGTATCCAGGCCGTGCCTTCTGTCGCGTCGCCACTGTCGCTCGGACCAATGGCACAATCATGGCGACCGCCGAATGAACGTTGGTCCACTGATCTGGCGCGCGTCTGGACCGGAAAGGATGGCTTGGCCTCGCCGGCTCTGGTGATCGACTGCCACACAGGCAAGCTTCTGGGCCGGCACCTGTCGCGGTCCGGAAAGGCAACCGCGGCAAGCGCAGCCCTCGAGCATGCCCTGAATGCCAGGGTCGGCGCTCTCCGCCGGGTCGCGGAAGAGTTCCTTCTGAGGTCGGGCAATGGGCTGGTCTTCGCAAGTCGCCACTTCACGGCCATCGTCCGCAGCCATGGCCTGAAGCAGGCGTTCATCACGCTGCACTGCCCCCGGCAGAATGGCATGGTCGAGCGCGTGATCCGGACCCTCAAGGAACAACGCATCCACCGTCATCGCTTCGAGAGCATCCGACACGCAACCCGCATCAACGGCGACTGGATCAGTTTCCTCAACAACCGCCGCCCTCATCAGGCTCTTGCCATGCGCAGGCCTGCCCGGGCATTCAGATTGGCGGCTTAACCCGCGCGGAGTCCGCTGGGCCGATACAGAATTGCATCCTCAGACCGGGATCAAATACCTAATAGGCGCGACGCGTGTCGAGCAGGCTGATCGGCGTTCGCAGCAGGATCATCAGGTCAAACCACAGCGACCAGTTCTCGATGTAATAGATATCATGGGCAAATCGCGCGCGGAGGCTGTCGGGATCGTCCACCTCCCCCCGCCAGCCATTGATCTGCGCCCAGCCGGTGATCCCCGGCGGCATCCGGTGGCGCGCCGAATACCCGTCCACGATCCGGTCGAACGCCTCCTGCCGCGAGGACCGCGCCGCCACGGCATGCGGGCGCGGCCCCACCAGCGACAGCGTCCCGCCCATCACGTTGAAGAGCTGCGGCAGCTCGTCGATCGAGGTCTTGCGCAGAAACCGCCCGACCCGCGTCACCCGCGCGTCGCCCCTGACCACCACCTGCGCTGCCGTCGGGTCGGTCTGGTCGGCGCGCATGCTGCGGAACTTCCATACCCGGACCGGATGGTTGTTGAACCCGTACCGCTCCTGCCTGAAAAAGACCGGACCGGGGCTGTCCAGCCGCACCGCCAGCGCAGCAACCAGCATCACCGGCGAGAGCAGCACCAACAGGACAGCCCCAAGGCAGAGATCGAACGCCCGCTTCACCGCCCGCCGCTCCGGCTGGAAACTTGCGGGCAACAGCGCGCTCAGGCCCTCCGGTCCGTCTTCGAACCGGAAGTCCTGACTGAAGGCCGACAGGTGCACCGGCACCGGCAGAACCCGAAACCGTGCCAGCAACTGAGCGATCCGGGTCGCTGCCTCGGGCGGGAGCGTCACGATGATCAAATCGACCTCCGCCTGCCGACAAAAGCCGACCAACTCGGCAAAGCGGCCGATCTTCGGCACGTCGAGCACTAGGTCGGGCGACCGGTCGCGACCGCGGTCGTCGAAGATCCCGCAGATCCGGATGTCGTTGCCGGGCCGCTGTGCGAGCCCCCGGATCAACGCCGTGGCCCCCGCTCCGCCGCCGACCAGCACTGCCCGCCGTTCCGTCAGGCCTTGCTGCACCGCCCATTTCGTTGCACTGGCCAGCGCCAGTCGAAGCACAACCAGTGCGGGCACACAGGCCACCGCAATGACGACCCCCGGCCCGTCCGCGAACCAAACAAGCGCCGTGCCCGCCGCAAGCCCTGCGAGTGCGGACAGCACGCCCCGCCGGACATGCAGCATCCTGTCCAGCCGGTAGCCCCTGAGCACCGCGGTCAGCGGCACGGCGCACCCCGCGACCAGCAGCGCCAGGAGAAGACCATGACCGCCGGAGAACTCATACACCACAGCATATTGCGCGAACCACGCGGCCAGCACGATCGCCGACGCCTCTGCCCCCGCCGCCAGAAGCGCGATGCGCACCGGCGCAAGCGATGACCGTCGCATCCGCCAGGCGACGTTCCGTGCAGCCTCGGTCAGTCCTTTGTCCAATGACGCCTCCAGGCGAGATCACAGGGTTCCGGTTTCGACACCGCGTTCAGATCCGGGCAGGAAGGGTCAGGCATGGGACCTGACCGGAGTTCCCGCAGTGGGGCGCCCATACTTGCACGTGGGGTCTGCCTCGTCCGCTCGGATCGGGCCGCCGGGTATGCCGCAAAAGGCTCGAACGCTGAAGTCCCCGGAGCCCCGGGACGGGTCATATTCGCGGTCGACGCGCTCGGGCCGACCTTCGAGCCGGTTGCGGTTGTTGTCGTCGGTCCCGGTGGGTTTCCCTCAGCCAGAAAATTCGACGCTCTCAAATCCCCACCACATTGCCGCCCCGACCGAAGGCCGCCACGCCAGCAGCGTCCTGCGCCTTGAAGATCTTTTCGACCTCGCTGTTCGGGCGGGGTTTGCTGAACAAGAGCCCCTGGTACAGGTTGCAGCCTTCGCTGGCGATGATGGCGCGTTGCTCCTCGGTTTCGACGCCCTCGGCGATGGTCGCGATGCCCAGGCTGCCGCTCAGCCCGACGACCGCCCGCACAATGGCGAGGCTGTCTTCCTTGCGCGGCAGATCATGTATGAAGGATTGATCGATCTTGATTGTGCTGAACGGGAAACTCTGCAGGTAGCCCAGCGAAGAATAGCCCGTGCCGAAATCGTCCATCGAGATTCGGATCCCCAGATCGCGGAACCGATGCAGCGTGGCAAAGGCGCCGTCGCGTTCGTCGATCAGCACAAGTTCGGTTATTTCGAGTTCAAGCCTGCTGGCCGAAAGCCCCGATTCCGCAAGCGCGTCCTCGACAGATTGCACGAGGTTCCTGTTTTTGAATTGAACCGGCGAAAGATTGACTGCGACCGAGAAATGCTTTGGCCACCGCGCGGCGTCGGCACAGGCTTGCCGCAATACCCAATCGCCCAAAGGCACGATCAGCCCTGTGGCCTCTGCCACCGGAATGAAGACGTCCGGCATTACCATTCCCCGCTCGGGGCTGCGCCAGCGCAGCAATGCCTCGCAACTGACGACCTTGCCGGTTTTGACATTGACCACCGGCTGGTAGAGCAATTCGAATTCGCCGCCGGCATGGAGCGCCCTGCGCAGGTCGAGCTCGATCCCGAGCCGGGCCTGCATGCGCGCATCCATTTCCGCCTCGAAGAAGCGGCAGACACTGCCCCCGTCGGCCTTTGCGCGATAGAGCGACAGATCGGCGTGCTTCATCAGGATATCGGGCGCCGTGCCGTCAACGGGCGCGACGGCAACACCGACGCTGACCCCTATGATTACCTGACGGCCGTCGAAATCATAAGGCGCCCCGACAGTCTCTATCACCCGATTTGCAAGTGCGGTGATATCCGATGCGTCCCCAGCCGGGATCTGGAGGATGGCGAACTCGTCGCCGCCCAGCCTTGCGGCAATGTCCCCCTTGCGCAGACAGCTTCGAATCCGCGCGGCCGCTTCCTGCAAAAGCCGGTCGCCGACGGGATGCCCGAATATATCGTTGACAGCCTTGAACTTATCCAGATCCAGGCTCAGCACGGCGACGGATTCTGCGCGCCGCCGGTGCTTCATGGTGACGTCTATCTGTTCGTAAAAGCTCGCGCGGTTCGGCAGGTTGGTCAGGGCATCGAAATTGGCCATGTGCCGGATCTTTGCCTCGGCGGCGAGCCGCTCGGTAATGTCCTCGAACGTTAGCACGAGTCCGCCGCCGGCAATCGGCCGATAGGAAATGGCAATGCTCCGGCCGTCGCTCAGATTCTGGATGTGGGATCCTTCGGTTTGCTGAATGCGGGCAGTCCTGATCTTGGTGAGCGTGCCCTCGCCGTCCAGATCGTCCAGGCCAGAGTGTGAAACCGAGATCGCCATGAGATCCTGCGCTGTCATGCCCAGCACAACCTGCTCGGGGGGCAGGCCGTAAATCTCGATGTAGCGAGGATTGAACAGCACCAGCTTGGCCTCTGAATCAATCGTCATGAGGCCATGCGACATGTTTGCCAGCGTGGTCCTGAGGTTCGCTTTCGAGGCCAGGAGGGCCTGCTCCACCGACTTCTGCCTGGTTATGTCCTGATTGACGCCATACGTCTTTATCGCCCGCCCTTCCGCGTCCTTGACGATGACGAGACGTACCGCAACAAAGCCCGGCGTTCCGTCACCGTAGGACATGCGGTGCTCGAACGTGCGGGCGCCGTCGGGAACGGTTGCCTCGAAAGCTGCCTTCACTTCAGAGTCCACATAGTCCACGTCTTCAGGATGAATGAACCTTCGGTCGAAGTCGGCGGAACTCAATGTATAGCCGCCGACCGCCGCAGCGGTCGTGCGGTATACGTCGTAGAACATGTCGTTCAAGGTGAAGCGGTCCGTCGCAACGTCATATTCCCAGCCGCCGGCCCCCATGATTTCGAGCGCAATCGCGTATTTGGCCTCGCTGGCGCGCAGGTCGTTTTCCACCTGCTTACGGTCGCTGATGTCGATCATCACACCGACGACGGCAGGGTCTCCTTGAAAATTTCCGACGAAGGCATTGACGAGAAGGTCGACGGTCTTGCCGTTTTGGTCAACGATCGCGCTCTCGAACTGAACGGAACGGCGCTCGCCGGATACCAGGGTCTGCAGGATTCTGGCATCGGCCACCTTGTTGCGATCCGAAACGAAATCGAAAAGACGCTTCCCTAGCAGGTCCTCCGGCGAACCGCCGATCAGGTTGGCGAAATAGGTGTTGATATGGACGATGGTGCTGTCACTGCGGACTATGACCACGCCGACGATGCTCTGGTCGAACTGGTCATAGCGTTTTTTTCCACCCCAGAATCGCGTTCTCTCAACGTTCGGCAAGGACCGAATCACCTTCGCAGGCCGTGAATTTGGCCCCTTGGGTCGATTGCCCCCACCGGATTCCGTCATGTGCCGCCCCTCCTTATGCCAGGTTAAAAGATCGCCGTTTTTCAGCCTCTACGTATTACGCTCCGATTTGAACCGATTTAGACCGCATTAAACCCGGACGCTTCCGGCAAAACCATGCAGCGCGCGGTCGTCATTCTCGCCGCGCGCGGTCGTCATTCTCGGGCAATGCAGAAATTCATCCATAACAGGACTGCCGTCCCGTACTCTAATTGTTCCGTTAGCGCCCGACAATGATACAGATTGGAGTGCAGCCTGCATTCCCCACAGCCGCGTCGACAAAAGAGATTCACGTCGGGCGGCGGCCGTTGCTCTGCCCCTGGAAACTGGAGCGCCTGAAGTTCGAGGTTTCCTCGATCGCCTTGAGACGTCTGGCATCCGAGACCTCAAGCCCGCCGAACCGAGCCTTGTATTTGTCGAACGTCGCCGTGCTGACCCCGTGCTTGCGGCAGACATCGGCCGTCGCATGCCCGCCTCATGCTCCTTCGGCATCCCGATGATCTGCTCTTCCGTGACCCTTGGTCGCTTCATCGTCCGTCTCCTGGTTGGGGCGGACTCTACCTCAAGAGGGAGGAAGAAACGGGCCGCAGGTCAGGTGCTACCATCATTCACGAAGGATCTCGCAACGCACAGGCAACTCAGGTTTGAAGGGTTTCTCGATCCCTGTCGGTTCGGATCGCTCCTCAGGACAACCTTGTCGGGTGTTCGGTCAATTTCCACCAAGTTTGATTATTGCCCAATCCGGCACGCTGAGGTTCCATCGAATTGCGGCAGCTCGAATTGCAAAAATGATCAGGGCGCAAACGGTGCCGAGGGCGACCTCGCTTTCCGGGAAGTATGGCAGTGCCACGACATAGATCACGGTGCCGAGCGTAACGGGCACGGCGTAAAGCTCCTTCTTCATCAGCAGGGTTTCGTTGCCCGACAGCACATCCCGAATGAGCCCGCCACCGATGGCGGTGACGATACCGAGAAGGATCGGGGCGAGCGGTACGCCGAACTCCTGCGCGACCACCTTGGACGCCGCCTGGATTGCAAACATCGCGACCGCAATGCCGTCGAGATAGAGCATGAGGCCGTAGACATGCTTGCTCGCCATCATTTGCTGGGCGTAATAGGCGATCACGCTGGCGCCGAGCGCAACCCAAATATAGCTCAGGTCGCTGGCCCAGAAGACGGGAACGTCGAGGATCACGTCTCGGATCGTCCCGCCACCCACGGCGGTAATGATTCCCATGATGCAGGCGCCGAACAGGTCGATGCCTTTGGGCGCGACAGCCAGAACGGCGGTCACGGCAAAGGCCACTGTGCCGCCCATGGCGATCCACACCACGAACGCATTCAGGGCCGGACTGATTTCCTGCATGATCGGGGGCTTCCTGTATCGGCAGAGGAGCTTGCTTTGCTTCGGTGATCGGGGGCTATCTGAAGGCACGGCGCATCATCTGTCCACTGACCGTCAGGGAACCAGAGGCCGCAAGTTGGCGGATCAAAGACCATCCCGACATCGCGGCCATGTTCCGGAACAGTTTCAACAGCCGCTGTCAGAAATCGACAGCGATGGGCTGTTTGAGGTCCCACCCCGTTCGTTGCTTTCACTCTTGCGTCGGCACGCCTTGGCAGGCGCTGAGTTCGATGCGTTCATTTCTTTGCAAGCGTCTGGACGATCGCGCGCGCCATGATCTCTTCCTGCTGCTTGCCGGTGCTGAACCACACGACCACCGTGTCGGTCGAAGGCGAGATATAGATGCCCTGACCGCCGACACCGCCCTTGTAGAAATCGCCATCGGGGAAGACGATGTCCCACTGATAACGATTGGCGAGCCCCTTGATGTCGGGGAAGGACGCCTGCATTTCCCTGCCGACGAAGCCATTGAGATAGATTTCCGGCTTGCCGCCGTTCTGGATCGTATCGATCAGTGAATCCGGAATGATCTGTTCCTTGCTGACCTTGTTCCAGCTGGGCGAGAACAGCATGGCGAACCGGCCCATGTCGCGCAGGGTGCTGTTCGTGAAGCCCCATGAATTGCCCAGCCCGTATTTGGTCACGCCTACAAAGGCATCGTTCTGTGCGCCCATCTTGCGCCAGACCCTGTCGCCGAACACCTCATTGATCGTCTTGCCCGTGACTTCGTTGACGATCAGTTCGAGCACGAAGGTGTTGATCGAATTGTACTCGAAGGCGGTATGGCCAGGCTTGACCTTCTTCATGCCGCGAAGCACGTCGAAGGGCGACTGGTTAAGGTTGTCCTTGTCCTCGAAGAGGCCGATGCTGACGGCCCATTTGTACCACCCGCGCTCGGGATTGGTGCGGGCATCGTCATTGGGTTCCTCGTGCTCGGTGGAATCGAGACCGGTCGCCATGTCGAGAGTTTCCTCAACCGTAACCTTGTCCCAATCCGAGCCCTTGAGTTCCTTGACATAGTCCGACACCGGCTTCTTGACGTCGATCTTGCCCTCGCTGGCGAGCAATTCGACCATGGTGCCGGCAATCACCTTGCCGCTCGAGAACCACTGGTGTTTGTCAAAGGGGCGCATCGAGGTGTAGCGCTCGAACACGACATCGCCCTTATGCAGCACCAACAGCCCATCCATCGTGGCGGTATCGAGATGCTGGTTCACGGTTTCCGGCGACATACCCGGGCGGGTGAATGAAATCTCGCCGATTGCCGGGTCGATCCTGGCGGGCAGTTCGCTGATCGGCCCATCCCGCTCGATCTGCATGGTGTACTGGAACCCGGACATGTTCTGCCAGGCATAGTGCGTCTTGTCGCTGGGGACCTGAATCTGCACCACGTTCGCTGGAGTGTGGAAATAGCTGAAGATGTCGCGGATGGTCTGCAACGGTGTGTCGGTCGATACGACCGGGTGATCGAGTTGTTCAGAGGAGGCGTCGTTTGCATGTCCTTGGGTGCTGGCCGCGATTGTCCCCGCAAGGATTGTCGACACCAAAAGTGCGGCTCCAGTACGTTTCATGTTCAAGTCCTTTTTTTTGGTCATTTCCGGTGTCATGCATTGGTGAAGTATTTTCGCAGATCGATCTCCTGCCAGGGGCCGCGGGTGGGAATCCGCCACCACACCTTGCGCTCGGCCGGCTTGGTCGCCACCTGGTAGGCCGTCCAACTATCAAGTCCCAAGGTATTGTTGAGGAAAAACGCCGAGCCGTCGTGCAGCTCCCGGTTCTGGAATAACTCCTTGCTGAGGTAGGCCCGGTGCTTCGCGTCGTCGTTGGTCTTCGGATCCTTCTGGAAATGGGCTACGAAATTCTCGCGGCGCGGCTTCGAGTATTCGGCCGTGCGTGTGGGGTACGAATCCGGCAACTGCCACTCGTCGTTGAGCGCGAGGTTCGAACGGCTGGTCATCGTGCCAAATTCCGGCTCGGTCTTGACCGTCCTGAAGTGCGACACCTCGTAGTAGCGCGCTTGCGTGGGATCGGCTCCCATGACGTTGAGCCCGGCTGAGGAACTGATGTTCGGCATGACGTAGTCGAGTTCGTCGACGCTGGTGTAGTCCTCGATGAGCTGCACCATCCAGTTGCCCATGGAACGTTCCTTCGAATACACGTAGGAGATGACGTTCCAGGCGTTGTTGCATTCGATGTAGAGCCCGGCGCTGTTCATGGCGTCGACCGAAAAGGTGATCTGGCCGGCGCGGGCGGCAATACTGTGCGAAAGAATCGCGCCGGTGGGGTTCATCACCACCCACACGCCGGCCGCTTCGAGGTTGTCCCGCCAACTCATGCTGAAGTCGTGGTTGCGACCGGTGTAGAGCGCCCCCTCGCGGCTATGTTCACCCCAGCAGGCCAGGCGGGAGCACATGTTGACACTCCGGCCCCACATAACGACGTTCATCATCTCATCGAGGATGGCATGCTCCATGCGTCTCATTGCCGAGTTCTGCGTCGGACATGTCCCTGCCGAATGCATCGTGAGTTCCGCGAACAAGGCGATCCCGCGCTGCGTTTCGGCAAGGACTGCTGTCCGGCGCCCCGGATCAGGCCGCCGGCCTCCAGGTGACGACGGTGCCGGCCTTCTGGAACACCAGCGGGTCCGTGGGCTTGAACTTCCCTGAGACCTCGCCCGAGGCTTCGAGATCCGCAGCCAGGTCGAAGATCAGGGTCGGGGCGCCTGCGTCGAGATTCAGGTTGGCCAGATCGACCCATACGACGTTGGGCATGTCGCAGAACTCGAAGTAGTAGCGCTTGTTGGTGCAATCGCTGATCGAGCGCCAGATGGTCGCCGAGATGTTGGGGCGGACGGGATCGTTTGCGCCGAAGGGTGTGGCCATGTTCCGGATCACGCTCAGCACGCCGGCCACCGCCGCCTGATACGACCCGGGGTCATCGGGCAGTTTCGTCAGGTAGAAGGCACCGCGTGCGAAGCGGTCTTCGGCCTCCATCGTGCCGGGAATGGGTTTTTTCCCGCCCAGGCCCTCGTACTGCTTCAACAGCACCAGTTGCTCGTCGAATGGCGGCGAATTTGTCATCACGTTGTACTGGGGGCCGTGGTGAATCTGCGTTTCACCATCGAGAACCTCGACGATTGCGGAGTCGCCGCTTGGATCCGAAAACGACAGGTGAACCGGGGCGTCCGCCTTTTCCCCCTTGTGGATCAGTTCGATCGGCTGGATCTGAAATGACTTCGCGGCCTCCACCGCCTCGGCTACCGTCGCGCAGGTGTCGAGGAAATACTGGACCCAAAGAGCGACCGAAAGGCCGGGGCGGGACGGATCCCTCTCACCGTACTTCGACTCTGCCAGATACAGGAGATTGACGTTCAGCCCTGCGTCGTTAAGCCCGTCGGCCGTTGCGCAGTCCCAGACCGCGGATACCACGCTGCCGTATTTCGAGGTCCACTGGAGCGGGTTCACGTCTGTCAGCCCGTCACGCTCGATACCCCTCGGCATCGCCATGAGCTTGGTTCCCATTCTCGCCGTCCAGTCCATGTTCCGTCCGACGATGACGGGCTGTCCGTCTGCCTTCCACTGAATGCGTGAGCACATTTTCTTCTCTCCTAGATGATGTAAAACTGGGCGGCTGCAGCGTCATGGGACGAGTTATCTCAATTGACTGCCCTATCCCTCAGAGGTTGGCCTACCACGGCATATAGCAGCGCCGGATAGGCGCGCAGGGCTCTCTCCCAACTGGTGAGACGCATGTATTCATTGTTACCATGAAAGTTCTCATCCGCCTGCTGAAAGCCGAAAGAGATGAGCTTCGGGCCACCGGCGTCTGCAATGAAAGAGGCCGGACCGACTCCGCCCCCCACATAGAGAATCTGCGGCGGCTTGCCGAACACCTCGGTCTGGACAGCCTTGCTGATCTGCAAGCCTCGCTCGTTTGTATCGATCCATACAGGGTTGCAATTCTGCACGTTCGTCATTTCGACTCTCAGGCCCCATGGAACATTTTTCCTGATATGTGCCATAATTTGTTCACGGGTCTTCACGGCATCCATTCCGGGGCCCAGTCTGGCCATGACCCGGAACCAGGCGGTCTCAGGAATAATGGACGCAGCACCTTCAGTGTAACCGCTCTTTAGTCCGGTGACGTCCAATGATCCCCGAATCCACGTCCTTTCAATTGGCGAATAGTCCGCTTCACCGATAAACTGGGGTACCTTGTGGTTTGTGAGAAACGCGTCAAAATCCATGGTGGCCGAAATGTCAGAAATTTCCAGACGTATCTCTTCCGGCATCTTCATTTGATCGTCGTACCAGCCCTCAATCGCCACGGTGCCGTCATCGTTGTACATAGATGCGATGACTTTTGCTGCGGCAATGGCCGAATTCGGGACCGCACCGCCGAACCCGCCTGAATGCAGGGGGCCGCTGGCAGAAGTCAGCGTGACCTCAACATCGGTAAATCCGCGAAAGCTCCTCCAGATCAACCCTTGGCTATCGCTTTGAATAGCAGCATCGACGTTGAAGCCATAATCGGCCTTCGAGATCCATTCTTTCATCTCGGGCTCAGCCAGCCATTTCGGCCAGGTCGCGCTGCCGTATTCCTCGGAGCCGTCCAACGTCAGCATGACGTTGACCGGCAATTTTCCGTCGAGTTTCAACATCGCTTCGAGTGAACTAAGCAGTGCAACAACCGGTCCCTTGTCATCGGTTGCGCCGCGGCCATACATCTTGCCGTCATGGATCTCTGCCGTCCAGGGATCGGTATTCCACTGGCTCGCGTCCACAGGCTGGACATCGAAGTGGCCATAAAACAATGCGGTCGGCTGGCCCGGAGCGTTCATCCATTCGGCCGTCAAGGTATAGTACCCATCCGTATTGTGAATGGTGGCATTCTGCATGCCCATGTCGTCCAGTCGTTTCTTGACCCATTCTGCGGCTTTCAGCACGTCAGGAGCGTGTTCAGGCGCCATGGCCAAGGACTGGATAGCTACCAACTCTTTCAAGTTATTGAGGTGACGCTCATCATTGTCCTTGAAGAAGGTATCATAGGCCCTGATCTGTTCTTCGCTGGCATGATTGACTTTCAGCAGGCTACCGGCAGCTCCGGGAGCGCCAGGCTGGTCCATTGGCTTGGCATACCCTGGGTCAACATTGTCGTACGCGCCCGCTTTTTTAAGTGCGTCTGCGTTTCTGGGATCCTGGGCGAAGGTGGCGCCTGTCCCCAGGATGGTCAGGAAGGCTGACACGGCGATTGCGGTGAATACCCGTTTCATCGTTTTCTCCTCCGTATTATCGTATCTTCGTCCGATAATCATTTGACGGTGTTCTTGTAGATCTTCCCGTCCTTCATGATCACCAGGAAGTTCTTCCAGGGGTCGGCGATCAACTGGATGTTCTCGAGCGGGTTGCCATCCACGAGCAGTAGATCGGCGAGTGCGCCTTCTTCGACGACACCGTTCTTGCCGGGATAAGGATCGCGGGGGCCAGACATCTTGAAGATTTCCTGGTTCAGGCTGGTGCCGATCCGGAGGACCTCGGCCGGCTCATACCAGCGCGTCAGCTTGGCGAGTTGGGCGCCTTGTCGGCGCGTCAATTCGGGGTCGTTCTGACTATCGGTGCCGAACCCGGCCTTGATGCCGTACTTCTTGGCGAGTTCATAGGCATTGTCGGTGCCAGAGATCATCTGCTGATATTTCTGTTCCTGGAACGAGCCCGGCGGGAACTGGATCGCATCCTGATCGTCGAGGAAGGGCTGCAAGCACAGGACGGCGCTGTTTTCAGCGATCATCTTCGCGGTCTCTTCGTCCAGCAACTGTCCGTGCTCGATGCTCTTGACGCCGGCGCGCAGGGCCGCCTGTATTGCCTTCGGTGTGTAGGCGTGTACGGCGACATATGTGTTCCATGTCTCTGCCACCTCGACTGCGGCTTTGAGTTCGTCACCGACGAACTGGCTGACGTCGAGCGGATCCGATGGAGACGCAACGCCGCCGCCGGCGGTCAACTTGATCTGCGATGCCCCCTTCATCAGGTTTTCGCGAACCCGCTGCATCACGGCGGGGACGCCGTCCGTAACCGCCATCAGACCAAACTGCTCTTGGGGAGTGAGGTCGCGCCCAAGCCCCCTTGGAACTTCGATCGGGTTGCGGAAATCGGCGTGGCCGGATGTTTGTGTGATAAGTGCCCCGGATGGGTAGATTCGAGGTCCCTCATACAGCCCCTCGTCGATTGCTCTCTTAAGGCCGAAGACGGGACCGCCCATGTCGCGGACTGTCGTGAAGCCTCGCATGAGCGTATCTCTCGCCCCGGCGGCCGCGACGAGAGTGAAGTAGTCGAGGCCGGAGGCCAGTAACACATTGTTTGTGGTGTTTGCCTGAACGACGTGCCAGTGGCAGTCCGACAGCCCTGGCATCAGCGTTCGGCCGCCGCCATCAATGACGGTGGCGCCGTCCGCGGCAATGGCCTCGGCGGAGACCAACTTGATCAGGTTGCCCTCGACCAGCACGTTGACGTTCTCCGTCAGCGCTTCGCTCATGCCGTCGAAGACGTTGACGTTGGTGAACAGCGTTTTCGGCTCAGGCGCGGACTGCTGGGCGGCCGCCGGGACGGTAATTGCGGTGGCCAGCGCTGCAAACAGACATTTGAACGAATTCATCGGACGTACTCCGTGCTTACGTTGGTAGTTTGGTTCCCGCTTTACGTGTCGTGACGACAGCCGCAGCCCTCGCCGATCGCGGGTTTCGATCCGTCGCGCTCCATCGGTCCCGGGCTCGGGCCTTGGCCGACGGTGACCGCGCCCGTCGTGCTAGGGACAGGCGAGGAGATTTCTCAGCGTTGGCCGAGACCGAATGGCTGGCCGCTGCGATGGGCGAGAAAAACGTGTTCATCGACGAGATCCTTTGTCGTCGTGCGGGTTCTGAAGCGCGCAGAACTCGGCTTTCCCAGACGTTGCTGGTCCTGCCGTATCGGTGTCTGGGCGTCGCAGGTGCGCCGCGAGTTCCCCAGCGAGTTCGCCGACCAGCATCCTGTACTGCGCGGCCTTGGCCGTGCCTTCCGGGCCGGCAGCCTCCCAGTAGCGCAGGGCACCTAGGGCGTCGCAGAAATCGCAGCAGATGGTCCGCAGGCATTCATCCGTCTTCAGTCTCCGGCGGATTGCGAATTCCTGATCGGGGAAATGTTGATAGAGGGCCGTAAAGGTTGACATGGTGGACTACCGCCGCAGCCAGACTCATGGTCTTAATCGTCTACGGTCAAAGTCCGGTCGCCAACGTGCGAACATGTTACATCGCCTCTGTTTCCCAGCGAAAAATTCCACTATCATACTGAAACTAATATATAATTCATGATATCGTTAATGGTGCGCAATGCCTTCCGGAGTGGCGCCCGAGGCCGGACTATGTTAGGATCGGGCAGTCACGAACCTGCCGGTGGACGTGATCGTCGCGCGGCCCAAGCCATGCCATTCGGAGGGGGAGTTGAGATCCGATCAAACCCATCCCTCGTCAACGGCGAAGGTGGAACCCGGCAAGGACGAGATCCGCGAGCAGTTGGAGCGAATCCTGGCCAACCGCGGTTTCGTGTCCAGTCCCGCGCGGCGAGAGATGCTGCGCTACGTGGTGGAGCAGACGCTTGCTGGCCACGACGATCTGCTGAAGGGCACGGCGATCGGGTTGGCAGTCTTTGGCCGCGACGCGGATTTCGACCAGACCTCTGACCCGATTGTGCGCATCGAGGCCCGTCGTCTGCGCCGAGATCTGGACACCTACTACATGGGATCGGGCACGGACGATCCCGTGCGGATCAGCATCCCGAAAGGCGGATATCGCCCGCAGTTCGACGTCCGGCCAGCGGTATCGGCGGTCAGCCCGCCCGATCCACCGGCGCCGGTCGGCGGCGCACAGTCTGCCCGTCGAAGCGGCGCAGGCGCCTGGGTGGGCCGCATGGCAGCGGGGCTGCTGGCCGTCGTCTTGCTTGGCCTCGGCGCGTCCCTCCTCCTGCAGGGACGGGAAGAGGGTCGCGTGGACCCCGTCGCGGCGTCGGCGGTCTCGCCGCCGTCCGTGCTGGTGCGCCCGTTCGAAGCTCGGAGTGCGGATGCTTCGGATCAGTATCTCGCCGACGGGGTAACTGAGACCCTGATCGCCAGTCTCATGCACTTTCCGGATCTCCGCCTCTATTCCGTTGGAGACAGCTTCCGCCTGAGGGACGGAGAAGACACGAGCCTTTCGCCCTCGGAAGACGCCACTTTCACGGTCGAGGGCAGCGTTCGGACCGAGGCGGGCCGGGTTCAGGTCCTGGCCCGAATGACCGATGGCAACCAGCGCGTGCTCTGGAGCGGATCCTTCCTCCGCGAGCTAACCGGAAGGAACTTTCTGGCCCTGCAGGACGAAATTGCTTCCGAGATCGCAAGCGCCCTCGGCCAGCCCTATGGTGTGATCCGCACCACATTGGCGCGCGATCTCTCAGACCTGCCCGACCCCGACCTCTCCGGCTTTGCCTGCGTGCTGAAGGCCTACGACTACAGACGAACGAGCAAGACCGAGCTTTACCGCCCGACCAGGGATTGCCTCGAAGCCGCCGTCAAGGCGGATCCCGAATATGCCGAAGCCTGGGCAATGCTGACCTACCTGCGCATGGATGCGGGACGGTATGGATACGATGAGGGCGTCAGCCGTGAGAGCGCCTTCAAGCTTGCAAGCGACGCGGGTGTACGGGCGCTCGCCCTCGACCCCCAGAACGTTCAGGCCCTGAAGGCCCTTTCATTCATCTCGCACTACACGGGCAATTACGCGCAGGCCCAGGAGCTTGCGCGGCGCGCGCTGGACGCTAACCCCTACGATCCCGATACGATGGCGCAATTGGGCTGGCGTCTTGCCGTTCGAGGCAACTTCGCAGAGGGCATTCCGTATATGCGCGACGCCGTGGAGCGGTCAATCAATCCTGCCCCGTGGTATTTCCACATGATCGCGATCGATCACCTGATGCGGCAGGAATACCCTCAGATGCTGGAGGCTGCCGAGCGCGCGTCGGCCGACGGATCCAGCATCAGCCAGTCGCTGTTGGCCATCGCTCACGGCGCCCTTGGCCACCAGTTGGAAGCAGACAAGGCGCTGGAGCTGATGGCCCGGAAATGGCCCCTGCTCGGAGAGGATCCAGCCGCCGCCTACGCCGTCCATCACGTGAGCGATGAGATTTCGGCAGCAATCGTGTCCGGTCTCGAGCAGGCTGGCTGGGATTCCCCCAAGCGCTGAGAAGGGTGCTGAAAGCCGAATTTCTTGCGACCGGTGCCGCTCCGAAGCCGCAGACGCCGCGGGCCGGAGCCACGATTGCGTGGTGTTGCCGTCAACCGCCATTTGACTGCGCACTGATCGCTGAGGGTCGCGTTGGCCGGCTGTCGTTCGTCAGAGATATCTGCAGTAACCGGAAGAGCCGTGAAGATCCCGGAAGAGCGCGCACCGAGGCCTCTCATCGTGCCGCGTCTGTCCCTGAAGGGTACTTGACCGGCCCGAATGGTCGCCATATCTACGGTCGGGCGCGGGTGTAGTTCAATGGTAGAACGGCAGCTTCCCAAACATACGCGTTTACCCCCGACACCTTTGAGAACGTTGCAAGACGGTTGATTTCATTGCACTAATCGCCGCAACGTCACCACGACGTGTTATACCGCGTCCCAATCGGCGACCTACAAAGCGCCTACAAAGTGGTGATGAGAGATGTCCAAACGCACAACGGTCAAGCTGACCGAAACCTCCTGCAAAGGTGCGCCTGCAAACGCGAAGCTCTGGGACTCAGAGATCAAGGGGTTCGCGCTGTTCACAGGCAAGACGACGAAGACCTTCTACTTTCAGAAGGACGTTCACGGCAGAACGACGCGCGTGAAGATCGGCAACTTCCCCGAGGTGTCGGCGGGCATCGCGCGCGGCGAAGCGATCCAGCTTGCCGCCGAACATGCGACGGGCGTCGCAGCGAAGAAGCTGCGGGCCAAGCGGATACCCACGCTTGAGGACGCAACGACGGCTTACCTCGCGCGCCCGAAACTGCGGTCTGAGCACAACAAGGACTCCGTTCAGCGGCAGGTTCACAACCACTTGAAAGACTGGCTCAAGAAGCCGCTCGACGAGATCACGAAGGACATGTGTGTGAAGGCACACGCGCGCATCGCACCGAACGGTCAACGGGCGGCGAACCATGTCCTCAAGTCATTCCGTTCAATCTACAACCACGCGCGGCGTGTCCACGATCTGCCCGAATGCCCGACGATGGCGATTGAGTGGTTCCCTGAACTGCCGTCGCAAGAGATCATCGACGATCTCGGCGCGTGGCGCGATGCCGTGTCAGCCCTCGAAAACCCTGTTCACACGGCCTACTATCGCTTCTTGCTGTTCACGGGCCTTCGCTTCGACGAGGCGCGTTCTCTGCGGTGGGATCAGGTTCACGATGACCACCTGCACCTGCCCATGACGAAGAACGGACGCGCTTTCGACCTGCCCCTGTTCGACCTGCACCACGAGGTGTTGAAGCCGATGCGGCAGTTTCACAGCGAGTATGTTTTCCCCGGCACGCGTCACGCCGTGCACCTGAAATCGCCTGAGCGCATCGCATGGTCGGCACACACGCATCGGCGCACCTTCGCGACCATCGCGACGACGGAGGCAGAACTGCTTGAGGAAACAGTCGGTCGGCTGCTGAACCACACGCCCGCATCTGTGACAGGGGCACATTATATCGTGGTTGACCACCAGAAACTCCGCAAGCCAATGGGTCAGGTCGTCGAGGCGTTTAAACGCATGGACCTGATCTGACTGCGCGTTTAAACGCAACTACCTGATTTAGTGAGATTTTCTACTTGATAAGACTTGCAGGACGGTCGAAGGCGCGCTATCTTTCGACTCGTTAGAAACCCGTCTTGGCCGTGATGGAACGTGCACGGCTCAAGGCTGCGGATTGACCCGAGAGGGTTGACCACGGGGATCAACAGAGTTGGGTGGTTGTGGGTCAGCCAATAGTGATCCCATCCAAGCTTATGGAAAGCTGAGAAGCCAAGCTCTGCCTCGGGACGCGCAGCGAGACATCCAACCCTTGAACGGGAGATGTCTACTATGCGTGCATCCACGACTGAACTGATCGACCCTGCCTTCGATACGGCGCAAGCCGCTCACTACATCGGCTACTCCAAATCCACCCTCGAATGGTGGCGCACGGATGGTCGCGGTCCCCGCTACTACAAGGCCGCTGGCCGCGTTCGCTATCGTAAGTCCCATCTCGATGAATGGCTCGCGAGAGGCCTCGTCGAAACGCGGGGCTGATCATGGAAATCATCAAACAGTTGGCAGCCCTCGGTAACACGGGGGCGCACACCGAAGGCTATGTTGACCGTGCGAAGGGCAAGTTTGCCTATCGCAAGGTCGATGGGCCTATCACGGTGGACATGATCGCGGCACACCTCAACGGCACACAGCCGCTCGGCATGTATCTGAACGTGGACGAGGCGCAGCAGAAGTCACACTTCCTCGTGCTCGACTTCGACGATCACGACAAGAAAGGCATCGCCTATCAGCCGACGCTCGAAGTCGCGATGCACCTTGCCGCGCGCGAAATCCCGTTCCTCGTGTTCCGCTCCGGCGGAGGGCATGGCTATCACATCTGGCTTGCCTTCGAGAATTCGCGCCGCGTCGATACGATCAAGGAGGACGCGAAACGCCTGCTCGCAGGCGTGGAAAGCGACGGCGCGACCTTTGTCGCCGTGTCGTCGGGCAATCTCAACCGCGCCGTCATGAACGCCAAAGGGCAGAAGATCGGTGTTGAGCATGGCGTCGAAGTTCTGCCCAAGGGCTTCGGCGAGCAGAACGTCGCTCTGCCTTGCTCACGCGCGAGTGTGCCCATGCGCCTCGAAAAGGACGGCACGACGGTCAGCCTTGTCGAGTGCGCGCTTGACGACCTCGAATTGCAGTTCGTGCCGACAAAGAAAGCTGGCCGCAAGAAAGCAGACGACGCCGCAGGCGTGGACAACGACGCGGCCTTCGATGCCTTCATTCAGAAATATGATCCCGACAACCGCGACGAATGGGGCGCTGCGGGCATCTGCCTGCAAGCGGCGTTTGGCAAGGAAAACGCATGGGCGCGCGGGCGATGGGTCGAATGGTCGAAGACCTCGCCGAAATATCGCGCAGGCGATGAAACCGAATGGGACGGCCTGTCAGGCGCGAACCAATACTCACCCCTGTCGTTCTGGCGCATCGCGAAGGAACACGGCTACAGCGGCGATTGGCCGTTCAAGGCGGCAGAGCAGCGAAAACTGCTCGCGCTCGACTTCCTCGCCGACACGCGGATTCTGCGCGACCAATCCGACGTTGCCTATGCCGAGTTGAAGCCGCGCGAGTGGGTTCGCATCGACACCAACGACTTCAAGAACCGCTGCGCCTACGGAATGCTTCGCGAATACGGCAAGCTGCCGCAAGAGCAGGACGTGAAAGGCGCGCAGATGATCGCACTTGCACAGGCAGCAGAGACCGCGCCTGAGCATGTCGATTTGCGGTTCGCGCGTGTCGGCGGCAAGCGATATGTCTTTCTCGCCGATCCTGCCCGCACGATCATCGAGATCGACGACGAGGGTTGGCGCGTCAACAACGATGCCCCTGTGCAGTTCCGCAAAGGCGTCGGCTTGCCCATGTCGCTGCCCGAACAAGGCGAGTTGTCAGACCTGATCAACTTCTTGAACGTGGACGATGACTCGATGGTGTTCCTGCTTGCGTGGATGGTCACGGCGATCATCAACCCCGGCCAACAATGCCCTATCGCCATTCTCGACGGTTCGGCTGGCTCGGCCAAGTCATCGACCCTAGCAACCCTGATCGAAATCCTCGATCCGCGCGTCGGTGCGCAGGCAGGCGAACCTGGCTCGGAAGATGACCTCGTCGTGACTGCCTATCAATCGGCTGTCATGTCCTTCGACAACGTTGAAGCCCTAGCGCGCCTGTCTGACGCCTTGTGCCGCCTCTCGACGGGCGGCGGGTTGAGCAAGCGAAAGCTGTATTCTGACGGTGACGTGTTCGCGGTCGATGCGATGCGGCCTTTGCTGATCGCGGGCCTCGATCCAACGTTCTACAAGCAAGACCTCATCGAGCGGATCGTTCGCGTCACCCTGACACGCCCCAAAGCCTACATGGACGAGGACGAGTTTCGCGCCTATCGGGCGGCGAACATGGCGCGGTGGCGCGGCGCGCTTTACAGCCTCGTCTCGCGCGTGCTGCGCGACGTTCATTCGGTCAAGCAGACGAGTTCGCGTTTCGGCGTGTTCTCTCGGGCAGGCGAGTGTGTCGCGCGCGCGCTCGGCAAGCCTGACGGCTGGTTCGGCCTCGCCTATGCCAAGATGCGCCTTGAAATGGCCGAGGAAGCAGCGACGGCGGATAGCGTCTACATCTTCCTCGTCGATTACCTTGCCGCAGGTGACAACTTCATCGGCACCAAGGTCACGGCGACGGCGGCTGAGTTGTTCCTTGAGATGAAAAGCACGCTCGCCGATCTGTCGAACCTGATCTCGATGAAAGACGTTCCGGGGAACGCGCGGGCGATCTCGCCGCGCATCGTGCAGGCATCGACGCTGCTTGAGAAGGCCCACGGCTGGCGCGTGTCGCGTGGTCGGCATCGCGAGTTCATCTTTGAGAAGGTCGCGAAGGTCGAGGCAACGGCAGACGACATTCTTGCCCTGATGCGTGACCATCAGAACGGCATCGCTGACGCCGCAGGCTTCTGATCCAAATTGGTTGGATCGAAATAGTTGGATCGCGGTTTTCGCGGTCCGACGCCTTTTCGCGGGCAGCGTTGTAACAGTTCGTGACCTGCGGTCGATCCAACTAATTCATGGATCGGTTGGGGCACGTTCGGGCTGGCTATGACGCGGTGCGATGCGCTCGGGCGTTGGGCGCAACGCAAAAACGCAAATCGGGGTGGATTTCAAATCTATATACGCGAAATCAATGGATGGATGGATCGCAGGTCACAGCTTTGTTTCATCCATCCATCCAACTATTACGCGCAAGGGATTTTAAAACCCATGGTGGTTTGCCGTTTTGCGTTGCGCCTGACGGATTCTCTCAGGATCGCCCGAACCGAATACGGGGCAGCGACTCCACCTTCTTTCGTGCTCGCTGCCTGCCCGATGATCGCTCACCTACAAGCCACCTACAAACCGCATTACCGCACCAAGCAATATCAATAGGTTAGCGGGCCAGAACGTATGTTGTCTGACCATACGTCAGAAGGCAGGCACAACATGTCGTGGTGGGTGGATCATAGCACCACAATACTCACCCGATGCAACAGAAGGCCCGAAGGGGACCCCCTCCCACTGAGAAGCGGACCCCCGCACCACCCTCGGACAGAATTTTTCAGAATTTTTCGCACAACCGCATCAAACATCGTCAGGTGGTCCCGGCCAAGCCCACGTCCTGCCTGAGACCTTGGTGAGGTGCGCAAGCTGAGCATGGACCGTATCTGAGACATGGGCATTGACCCAATCCACCAAATCCTCCCAATGGCGCGGTGCACCTAGGCAGAGTGTCATGTTGATGGTGAACTTTACGTCCACCCGATCCGGCTGAACATCATAGTCGATAGCGGTGCCCACGGTTTCGTGGTCGCCATGATGTGCATGACGCTTGTGCCGAAGGTCCATCAGTTCATCGTGAGTGGGTTGAAGGCGTTCGGGAACTTGCGCGCGGGTCAGTTTGGTTACACCCGTTGTCTCCGTGAAAAGTCGGCCATACGCGGTGACAAGCGCGGAAGTCAAAGTCTCGACCTCGAGCATGAATTCCATCGTCAGTTCGACTTCGAGGGATTTCAACCGCCCATACGCATACGCGACTTGCTGCGCTGCATTCATCATAAGGATCGCTCGCTCTAAGCGTTTACGCTCCCTATCGAATTGAGCCAAGAATTCATCGTTTGACATCACCCCTCCCTTTGTCCGCCCAAATTCGGCGAAGCAATGTTTCTTCGCGATTGCAGCATTTTAGGACGATCTGGCCTGAACTCTGGTCGAGATTCAATCGAAGTTTGCCGATGATCGAAATGCGCAGCGACTGGCCCCTGTGGGCGGCGGTTTCGCGCGCCTAGCTCCTTCTGGCCGCCGCCCACAACCCTTGTGAGGAAACATGCAGATCATCATCGAAGACAAAGGCGACGCGGTCGCGCTGATCGAGAAAACGGACTCGTCCTCGTCGCAACTCGTCATCCCCGTGTCGAAGGCACAACTCATCCACGGGATGAAGGAAGTCCTCGGCGATCCCTTCAAGACGGACGTGTTCATCGGCGACGTGATGCTCGCGAAAACCCGTGACGGCTTGGCCGTTCACACGCAGGTCGGGCGGTTCTCGATCCCCTACGTTCACGCGTTCCCGCTGCTGTCGGAGGCGTGATCATGAGGCCGCAGAAGCCCCGGCACGACCGCCGTATGCAGGACTACTACCTGATCCGCGACTGTCTCGAAGGCGAGCGGCAAATCAAGGATCAAGGGGAACTCTACACCCCGAAGCCTGACGGCATGTCGTCCACCAACTATCAGCATTACATCGACCGTGGGTCGTTCTACGGCGCGCCCGAGATGACCCTTCGCGCCCTCGTCGGCCTCGCGCTGCGCAAGGATCCCGTCATTCGCCTGCCTTCGCGCCTCGAACCGATGCGGCTGCGCGCGACCAACGACAAAGCGCCGTTGCAGGTGCTCATCGAAGACATGGTGCGCGAAGTCACGTCGATGGGGCGTTTTGGGCTGATGCTCGACTTCCCGCGCGCAGGCACAACGGCTATCACGACGCCGCACTTCGTGACATGGACTGCCGAGACGATTGCGGATTGGGACACGCAGTATGTCAATGGTCAGAAGGAACTGACCCGCGTCGTGCTCGTGTCAGACGAGGACTTCGACGGTGCCGACGTTTTCGTTGAACTCGTCCTTGAAGACACGATCTACAAGATTCGCCGCTTCATCCGTGAAGGTCAGCCCGAGCGCCGCGTGGACATTGGCGACGAGATCATTCCGACGATCAACGGGAAGGCGCTGAACTACATTCCCTTCCTGATGGTCAGCCACGAAAGCTTGCGGCCCTCGGACGTGAAACCGCCGCTGCTCGATCTGTGCAACCTCGCCATCTCGCACTTCAAGAATTCCTGCGACCGCGAGCACGCAATCTTTCTGAGCGGATCGCCGACGCCGTGGATCGCGGGCAGCGTGCCGATTGACCGCGTGCCGAAGGCAATCGGTTCGGGCACGGTGTGGAACCTGCCCGAAGGCACGCAGGTCGGTATGCTCGAATACACAGGCGCGGGCGTCGCCTCCATGAAGGAGTTGATGCAGGAGAAAATCGACATGATGGCGACGCTCGGCGCGCGGATGTTGTCGGTCAACATGAACCGCAACGAGACCATCGACACAGCGACGCAGCGCACGCGGTCAGAGCTGTCGTTGCTGCACTCGACGGTCGTCATGGTGGAGGCGGCGCTTACCCGCCTGCTGCGCCTCGCTGCTGAGTGGCTTGCGGCATCGCCGGACGACGTGTCCGTTTCGTTCTCGCGCGACTTCATCGAGATCGCGATGGAACCGAAGATGGTCGAGGCGCAGTTGAAACTGTGGCAAGGCGGCATGATCTCCCGTGCGACCCTCTACGAAAACCTCCAGCGCGGCGAGATCGCGCGGGCAGACCGCCCGTGGGAGGACGAGAAAGACATGATCGACGAGGAAGGCGGCGATCTGTCTGCGCCTATCATTCGCCCCGTGGCGTGACGCGGAGCGAACGGCATGACGCCAGAGCAACACCTGTTTCTCGCCGTGATGCGTCAGAGCTTGGTCGATTTGTTCATCGGCACGCCGTCGTCGTCAAACCCCCAAGAGGGTGATTTGATCCGACGCGAAGCCCTCGCCTTCTTCACCGATGCGACAGGCGGTTGGGCGCGCAGCCGTCAGCACATTTGCACGATCATCGACCGAGACCCCGATGCCGTGCGCCTCTCGATCATCGCGATACTTGAAGGGGCAGAACTGCCCTACATGGGCGACGTGCGCGGGAACGGCCTCGAAAAAGCGCGTGCATTGTGGGCGGAACAAAAGGACCGGGAGGCAGCGGCACAGGCCGAACGCCTGAGACGGGCGACACCAACGACCGTCGCGCCGCCTGCCGCCCCTGCTGCTCCCGTTGCGCCGAAGACGGCCCGCATCAAGGAGTCGAGGAAGGCGGCAAAGCCTTGGTTGTGCCCTCCGCTCGCTCCCGAAGACTGGGCGGCCTATGACGGAATCGAAGTAACTGTCTGATACTGCAATCGTATTCTGCCCCCTGTGTCCCGCATAATGACGGTGCAAGGCAGGGAGCCCGGCATCTCTCACGTTCAGGGGGAGGCAGGTCTTCGGGCCTGCCTCTTTTCTTTTGAACGTGGAGATGACGAATGAGCGAACAGAACGACAAGCTGATGGAGCAGTTCATCGAAAAGGCAGCGCCGCGCCTGCTCGATGCCCTGAAAGACTCCATCGCGAAGCAGATCGAGGAAAGCACGCGCGGGCTGAAAGAGTCGGCGACGCGGATGCTCGACGAGATCAAGGACACGAAGCGCGCAGCAGCCGAGAAGGACGACGCGCTGGCCGCGACGACGAAACTGCTCGCGGCCCTCGACGAGAACGACCGCAAGCGCGCAGCCGAAAACGCTGGTCTCGACCGTTTCTTCAAAGCAGCCGACACGGTGCGCCTGACGCGCACGCAGGCGCGCGACCCGAAAATCTATCGCGAAGCGAAAGCGGCGGCCGAGAAAGCGGGCACGCGGCTGGAGATCACCGACGATGAATGAAAGTCATCTCGCGCGATTGCTCGCCTCCTACTTCCTGTTTCACCACACGGACCCAACCATGACGCGGGATCGCATTCGGATCGACGAATACGGGGGTCTTTTCGTCGATGGTGAACCGATGGACGACAAGACGCGCCTGCGCGTCGGCGTGCTGACCTGCATCATCCTCGATTGCGTCGGCGGCGACACTGACCCCGACATCTCGAACCGTCTCGGCGATCATTTCGCCTATCGCGACGCGACGCTCTGGGTCGCGAAACTGCTGCGGAAAGGGGCATTCATTCACGTTCTCGGTGAGTTTCTGCACAGGCGGGGGCAAGCCGCATGAACATGCACCGTGTCCTGTCAGTTCTGCCGAAAGAGACGGGCACCGGGCGTCGGGGCGTTCTTCGGAACCGTCCCGACGTAGGCGAGATCGTCGTCGATCTCGTCCTTGGCCGCCGTTCAGGTGCAGACATCGCGAAGCGCACGGGCGTCGATTACGAGACGGTTCAGCGGTTCAAGAAGCGTTTCCTGACCGACGAGGTTCGCAAGGTCGTTCTCGCGGAGTCGCAGCAGGCCGAGGCGAACAAGCTCGATGCGCAGATCAACGCGGGACAGGACGAAGTGCAGCACGGCCTTCGGTCGATCATCGACGAGCAGAAGAAGCTCTACAAGGAAATCCGCGCGAACCGCGACCTCGACGGCAACGAAGGCATCCTCGCGATGCTGTTGCGCGACCAAGGGCAATCCCTCGAACGCCTGCTCAAGTCCTACACCGCCTTGAAGGAGAAAACGACCATCGTGCTTTCGATCAACGAAAGCCCCGAATGGTCCAAGTTGCAGGAAGTGCTCTACGCGACCTTCGCCGAACACCCCGAGGCATTCGACACCTTCCGCGCCCTCACGCGTGAGCGGAGGTTGCGGCTTGAATGAACTCGGCCTGTTCCTTCGCACCCTTGAGGAACGCGTCGATCCGACCGCGCTGTTCGAGCGTGTCGTCGGCTCGGCCTGCGATCCGTGGCAGCATCAAATGCTCACGAACACGTCGCCCTTCGCGATGGTGCTGGCCTCCCGTCGTATCGGCAAGTCGCAGACGACAGCCATTCTTGCGGCACAAACCGTTGCGGCACCTAACCAAACCGTTCTGATCCTCTCCTATACCCTCAATCAGTCGCAGTTGCTGTTCAAGAAATGCCTGCAAGCTTGGGAGGCCATGAACTTACCCATCCAGAAAACGCGCCTGACGCAGCAAGTCATGGACCTAGAGAACGGCTCGACCATCGTCTGCGTTCCTGCGGGACAAGACGGGGCATCGGCTCGTGGCTATGGCGTCAAGGACGGCGGCATTTTGATCTACGAGGAAGGCGCGTTCATCGCGGATGAGGTTTTCGACGCGACGCTGCCCATTCGCGAAGATGGAGGTCGCATCCTCCTTATCACGACGCCGGGGCGGAAGGGCGGCTTCGCCCACAAGCTCTGGACCGAAAACGACGACGTTGAGAAGATTACGGCTCGCTCAACAGATTTGCCGCGCATGGCCGAGAAGATCGCCTTCGACCGCCGCTTCATGCCGCCGATGCAATTCGCGGTCGAGCATGAACTGCGGTGGATGGGCGGCGGCACACCCTTTTTCGACACTGACACCATCACCAATGCCTTCACCGACACCCCTGAACTGATCCTTGGAGACTTCTATGCAGGAACTCACGCAAATCGGTGAGCGGCTTGTCTTGCCCTGTTCTGACCCCGCCGTGACCGTCGTCCCCGGCTATCGCCGTTACCTCGTCGGTCTCGACATTGCGCAGTCACGCGACCAGAACGCCTTTTCGATCATACTCGACGAGCGCGTGCCGCAGTGGACAAAGTATGCGCAAGAACTCGGGCCGCGTCGCCGTGTCGTCGTCCGCGCCGAGCGCATCCCGCTCATGGCCTACACGGAACTTGCCGTTGTGGTGCGCAACCTGATGATGGACAAGATGCTGACCGACCGTGCCTATCTCGTGGTGGACGCGGGCGGGCCGGATCGCGCGTTCTGCGATCTGCTGAACACGAAGGCCGTGATGCACACGCGGATGCAGATCGTCGGCGGCGAAAACGAGAATGAGACCCGCGAGCGCGACATCCGCTTCAACAACGTCGGCAAGAACTTCTTGATCGGTTCGCTCAACTCGGCCCTCCACACGAGCGAATTGCAAATCGGCAATTTTCCGATGCGGCGTGAGTTGCAGACCGAACTCGAGTCCTTCGAGATGACCGTGGGCACGTCGGGGCGCGTTCGCATCGAAGGCGGCACGGACGCTGGGCACGCGGACATCGCCATGGCAACCGCGATGGCCTACTGGCTGTCCGATCATCGAAGCGTCGGCGCGCATATCGGCGAGACGCCGCTGCGCGGCTATTGGTGAGCGCCGCAGCGAAACCGGTGTAGCGCGGGCGTTGTGGTGTCGGCGGGTATCATCGCAGGGCAAACGGCGGAACCGCCTTCGCTGACGCACTGCTGCGCCTCGTGCGGGCGGCAACGTTCTCGAATGTTAAGCAACACCCTCTGATGGCGAGGCTTTTCGCGTCGTGAGACTTTCTCTTTGTCCACTGAACACAAGGAGCAAGGACAACATGAAGAAGTCTTACGACGAAACTTGGAGGGAAATCGAGACGCTGCGCGACTTCCTGACGGAATGTGGCACTCGTTTCAGCGTCGGCAAGGAGGTCTCGGCATGAGCCCCAGCGTTCGCAACAGGCTGCGCATCATCAGCCGGGGCCTCGACCGCAGCTGCCACGTTCGGCTGACCTATCTCGGTCGCACCTACATTTTCATGGAAGGTCGGTGGTGGACCGCGCCCGACCTCTGACGGCATCAAAAAAATGTCACGCGAAGGGGCGGCCATCGAGCCGCCCCTTTCATATTCTAAGTTCGCGATCTCAACCAGCGGGCTTCGCCGCCGCGCGCAAAGGCACGACGTTCGACCCCTTCGGCAGCATCAGGTGCAGTACGCCATTCTCACGTCGCACGCCGAGGCCAGCGGCCTTGAGGTCGGTGTAGATCGCAGCCGAAGCCACGTCGCGTTTCCAGCCCGTGGCCGTCGCGAGTTGATCCAACGTGCAGCCGTTCAGAAGGGCCTGAACCATCGCGTGCCGCTTCGTGCCTTCCCGGATCGGGCGGACATTCGACAGATCGGTTGTCGGCTCGACGAGAACGCGGTCTGCTAAGGCGCGAACTTTTCTGATCTTCGGCATGTCAACACCGCCAGCGGCGCGGGCGTCCTGCCGCGCGTCAGCAAGCACCTTGACGGCCTTGCGAGCAGCAGCAATTGCCGCCGTCTTCGACTTCGCGCCCGTGATGGCGTTCGCAATGTCATCGTCCGTCCAGCACTCGACGAGGAAGTCGAAGCCGTCCTTGTCATAGTTGGCGACTGCGTACTCGCGGACGGCGGCGATGAGGTCTGCTTTCGAGATGGTCATGTCAGTTGCTCCGTTGCTGGGGCCGCAGATGGCCCGTGACATGACGTTCGGACCTTCCGTAGAAGCGATGCAACCGAAATATTCGGTCGTTAGTTCTATCGTGACTTGACTCGTGAACAGAAGTGCCTATCTGGTGGGGACAGAAGAAGGAGCTTCTCATGCTGACCCAGATGACCAACGAAGAACTGATGACCATTCCGAAATACGACCGCATTGCGGTTTACCTGTTTCGGCACCTGACCAAGGGATACAGCGCCGCCACGCTCCCCAATGAAATGCTTTTCGATCAGGAGACTGTCCGGCAGGCGATGCGGCAGGCGGTGGCTGATGGCGTCATTGACCGCGAGGTCGCGAACGTGCCTGACATCAAGTATACCTACGACGCCCGCCGGAATTTGCCGACCGAAATGGAGCAAGCGGGACCGATGACTTGGTTGCAGAACGGCAAAGGAAAGTACGTCTTGCGGCGCACGCGTCGGAAAAATGTGATCGACTTTGACGCCCTCGGTGTCGATCCTGCACTTGAGCCTGTGGTCGATCAGACGCCCAAGTTTATCTCTGCGCTGCTCGGGCAGGACGAGCAGGCGGTGTTCACGCGGGTTCGCAACGCTCACCTGATTTCCACCTTCCTCGGCTTCCAGTCGATGGCCATCCAAGGCCACCATCGCACAACTGTCAGCTACGGGCAGATCGAGATTGACGAAGTTCAGGCGGGTATCGACGGCACGCAGGAGACCATTGTCCCGATCTCGGGCAAGGGCGGGCAGGATCATTTGTCATGGTCGCAGGCGTTGAACCTGAACACCTATGGGGTTCAGAAGGCGCCGATCCCCGGCCTCGCTGTTCGCAGTCTCGGCCTTTGGCGCGATGATCTCAACACCGTCTGGATCGTCGAGTTCAGCCCCCACACCGACATTGACGAGATCGAAATCGTCAAGGTGCGGCGTTTCACTTTCCGCTAAAGCGAAGCCTCGATTTCGTGTTGCTTCCGCTTCGTCGCGCCACTCTTGCGATCCCGCCGCCCGATGGGGTTTTCAATCGACCAGAAGGCGGCGGCTTGCGACATGTCCATGCGCAGCAGCGCATCGTCGCCCAGAGCGACGGCTACACTCGGTCGCGTCGGTTTTACGCCCAAAGCCTCGATGACCTTCCCAGCGATTGCTCGGGCAAGCGGCGGAGGAACCGCGTTACCGATTTGCCGCGCCCCATGCCATTTGGTCTCGTGGAAGCGGAACCAGTCGGGGAAACCGTGGAGGCGTGCCATTTCGCGCACCGTGACACAGCGGGCAAATGCGTAATGGATCGGCCGCGGGCTAGTGAACGCGCCTCGCGCAGCATCGGTGCCCGCGCGGAGGGTGTTCGAGACGCCATTGGGTGGCAGTTTGAAGAAACGCGAGATCGGTTCGACTTTGCCGGGTTCAGTCGAGGCAAAGCGGCGTCGAGAGATTTCGGTGTGGTCGGTGCGCAAGCTGGAAGTCAACAGCGCAGGGTTCCAGAGCCGAGGGTGGCCGAAGTGCCATGCGTCATTCCCGATGCAGCGCAGTTCCTTAGCGTAGTCGCTTGGTTCCCCAAGGGCCTCGACAGACACCTCATCCGTCGCAAGCAAGGCGTCGAAGGCCTCGGCGTCAGGCAGATCGCCAAGTGCATCGCAACAGGTCGGGCCACTAGGACTGCCGCAGTTGGTCGTTCCTGCCGCGTGCGTCGTCTGCGCGGGGTATTCGGGAATAGGTGTGTCGCCGCGCGCGCCGAGTAGGATGAACCTCTTACGGTCCTGCGGCACACCGTGATCTGCGGCGTTCAAGACCTTCCACTCGCGCCGCACGCGATAGCCGCGCGCCTCGAATGCCTCGATGAGTTCGACGAGGAACTTCCGGTGCTTCCCGACTGTCAGCCCCTTCACATTCTCGAAAACAAAGGTCTTCGCCTTCAACTGATCGACGATCCGCACGAAGTCGAGCACGAGCGAGTTGCGAGGATCGTCGAGGGCACGCTGCCCGATCATCGAAAACCCTTGGCAAGGTGCGCCGCCGAACACCACGTCAACGTCACGGTCGCCGATGCCTGCAAGCGAACGAATCTCGTCGCCCGTCAGGTCGGTGACGGAACGAGCGATAACCGCGCAGTCTGGGAAGTTGAACTTGTGGATCGCAGCATGAACAGGGTCGATCTCGACAGCGGCAACGACATCGAATCCAGCCTGCTCGAAGCCGAGGCTCATCCCGCCTGCGCCCGCGAATAGGTCGATTCCGATAGGCCGCTTCATCCTGCCCCTCCGTTGATGCGTTTTGCGCAACGTATCGTGGGCGACGCGATTTGCCCACCGAAATCTAGGCGTCGAGGAACGCGGCGACGCGCTCGACTGTGGAAGAAAGGTCGCGTAGCTCACACTGCCAGACCACCATCGCCTGCCAGCCTTTGTCGCCGAGCAGGGTTAATACTCGGTTGTCTCGGGCCTTGTTCGCCTCGATCTTCGGCAACCAGTATTCTGCTCGTGACTTGGGGGCCTTGCCCCACCGACACCCGTGCCCATGCCAGAAGCAGCCGTGAACGAAGATCGCCTTGCGCCGTGCGGGAAAAACCAGGTCAGGCGATCCGGGCAGGTCGCGCCGATGAAGTCGATACCGATAGCCCTGCGCGTGCAAGGCACGCCGCAGGATCAACTCGGGTTTGGTGTCTTTCTGACCGACCTTCGACATGATGAAGGATCGACGGTCGGGCGTGACGTGATCGGTCATGCGGAAAGAATAGTGTCTCCGGTCGCTGGCATGAAGGCGCTTTGTGCTTGAAGCCGCCACACTGAAACGGTATTCAGATCGACGTTGCGGGTGTAGCTCAATGGTAGAGCATTTGCTTCCCAAGCAAGTGACGAGGGTTCGATTCCCTTCACCCGCTCCAAATTTTTGTAGGTGGCACGCGCTGCCTACAAAACGCCTACAAAACGCCTACAAAACACGCGGAGCGTCTGATCTAACCGCTTGATGATGCAGACGGTTTTTGGCTGAGAACGTATGTTTCCCAAGCTGCATACGAGGGTTCAATTCCCTTCACCCGCTCCAACCACCCTGCCATGCTGCGTCGCGGGACCACCCGCTGGTCAAACCGCCGTTTCGGCGCGTAGGCTCTGGCACATGACAAAGCGGATTCGCCTTCTTATCCTCGTTCCTGCCACCTTGGCGCTGTTTGCGGCCGCAGTTCCCCTGCCCGCTGCCGACCGGCCCGTTCCCGATCTGCCCGCGCCGGTCACCGATGCCGACTATATGGCCACCGATCCGGCCATGGTCGCACTGGGGCGGCTGCTGTTCTGGGATCCGGTCCTGTCGGGCAACCGCAACATCGCCTGCGCCACGTGCCACCATCCGCGCTTTGGCACCTCGGACGGGGTATCGCTGTCGATGGGCGAAGGCGGCATCGGGCTTGGCCCCGAGCGCCGTGGCGACCCGGCCGACCTGCCCGAACAGCGGATCCCGCGCAATGCGCCGGCGCTGTTCAACCTTGGTGCAACGGCCTTTACCACGCTGTTTCACGACGGCCGGATCGAGGCCGATCCGGCCAAGCCGAACGGCCTGAGGACACCGCTCGACGACGAGATGGTGCAGGGGTTCTCGGGCGTGCTGTCGGCCCAGACCATGTTCCCGGTGCTGGCGCCTGACGAGATGGCCGGGCACTATGGCGAGAACGACGTCTCGAAGGCCGTGCGCTCGGGGCAACTGACCGGGCCGGGCGGCGCCTGGGATCTGATCGCGGCCCGGGTGGCAGCGATCCCGGCCTATCGGCAGGGGTTCGAGGCAGCCCTTCCCGAGGTTGCGGCCGGGCGGCCGATTGCCTTTACCGACATCTCGAACGCCATCGCCGAATTCATGGCGGTCGAATGGCGCTCGGACGACAGCCCCTTTGATAGCCACCTGCGGGGCGAGGCGCCGCTGACCGGGGCTGCGGCCCGCGGGATGGCATTGTTCTATGGTCCGGCGGGCTGCAGCAACTGCCATTCCGGGCCGTTTCAGACCGATCACGGATTTCACGCCATGGGGGTGCCGCAACTTGGCCCCGGCAAGGCCGAGCGGTTCGAAAGCCATTCGCGCGACGAGGGACGGTTTCGCGTGACCGGCCGGGCCGAGGATTTCGCGGCCTTCCGCACGCCATCGCTGCGCAACGTGATCGCGACCGCCCCCTATGGCCACGACGGCTCGCACCGGGACCTGACGGCTTTCCTGCGGTTCCACGCCGACCCGGTGGCGGGACTGGCCGGTTACGACCGCGCCCAGCCGGTGCTGCCGCCGCTGGAGAGCAAGCCAGACTGGGCCGAAATGGACAACCCCGAGGAACGCGCCCGGCTTGCCGCCGCCGTCGTCACCCCGCCCGTCGTGCTGAGCGAGGCGGAGATCGCGGACCTTATGGCCTTTCTGGCCAGCCTGACCGACCCCGTGGCGCTGTCGGGCCGGATGGGCATCCCCGAAACGGTGCCAAGCGGGCTGCCGGTCGACCGCTAGGCGACGCCCGCGCCTAGGGACCGAGCAGATCCGGCACGATTGTCACCACGCCCGGGAACAGCCACAGCAGCCCCAGCGTCGCGATCTGGATCAGGACGAAGGGCAGCACGCCGCGATAGATGTGGCCGGTCGTCACCTCTTTCGGGGCGACGCCGCGCAGATAGAACAGGGCAAAGCCGAAGGGCGGCGTCAGGAAGCTGGTCTGAAGGTTGACCGCGATCATGATCGTCACCCATTTCGGATCCATGGTGCCGCCATAGATCACCGGGCCGACAATCGGGACGACGATATAGATGATCTCGAGGAAATCGAGCACGAAGCCCAGGATGAACAGCACCAGCATGACGATCAGGAAGACCGCCAGTTCGCTGTCATAGCTGCGCAGGAAGCTCTGGATATAGTGCTCGCCGCCGAACGAGATCACGACGAGGTTCAGAAGCTGCGATCCGATGAGGATCGTGAAGACCATCGAGGTGACCTTGGCGGTCTCGCGCACAACCGGTCCCAGCACGCCCTTGCCGAGCAATACCCAGCAGGCATAGGCGATGCCGAACATCGCAAACAGGTAGGTGCCCTGGGCCACCACGAAGGCGATCCAGTTCTCCACCGCGACAGTGTCCTGGTTCATCCGCAGATCGAAGTTCACGCCGACCAGCAGCATGACGATGATCGAGAAGGTCGCCCAGATGACGATCTGGCCCTTGCCGTCCTCCTCGGCCAGCCGGCGATAGGCGGCGAGCATCAGGGCGCCGCCGGCGCCAAGTGCCGCAGCCGGCGTCGGGTTGGTAATGCCGCCCAGAATCGAGCCGAGCACCGCGACGATCAGCACGAGCGGCGGGAAGACCACCCGCAACAGCTCGTTCTTCCCCAGCATCCGGGCCGCCCCACGGCACCCCCAGAGCGTCAGCGCCAGCGGCAGGGCAAGGATCGCGACGGTCGTGCCGGGGCTGGTCAGCGGCCCGATCCAGAGCCAGTCGGCGACAAGTGCCAGCGCGACCCCGGCGGCCCCGACCAGCAGCGGCGCGGGATCGTCCCTCGGTGCGACCCCGCGCGCCGTGCTCAGCACCAGTGCGAGCAGCAGGAAGCCCGTGACGATGGCGCTTGAAAGCGGCGCGACCCCGGCGATCTTTTCGATCCTCGCTGCGTCCATCTGGTCGTCGGTCAGGCGGTGGGCCTGTTCGGATCCGCCTGCGGCATTGATCTGGTCCTGTTCGGCAACCGCGCGGTCCCAGGCCGCCTGCCCGTGCAGTTCGATCATCGCGGCCTGGCATTGCGGGCTGACATTGGTGCGCAGGCTGGCGGTGCTCCCGGCCTCGGAAAAGCTCGAGACCGTCACGTCCTGCGAACCGATCACCTGCACCTGCCCCAGAAGGATCGCGCCGCAGATCAACGCCGCCGGAACCCCGAGAAACCAGATCAATCCGTGGCTCCGCCCGATGGGATCGCCCGCGCCGTGACCCAGTTCGACCGGCGGCGCCTTGTCGGGGTTCAAAAGCGCATAGCCAAGCGCATAGGCGGCATAGAGCACCGCCAGCAGGATGCCGGGCAGCATCGCCGACTGGAACAGCGTTCCGACCGACACCACCGCAGGTTCGCCCAGATAGGTCAGCGCATCGCTGCAACCGGCAAGCTGGGCGCGCGCCTCCTGTGCCGTTGAATAGATGTCGCCGGCAAGCGTGCCGAGCAGCACGATGACGATCGAGGGCGGGATGATCTGGCCAAGCGTCCCCGAGGCGGCGATGACGCCGGTCGCAAGCTCGGGCGAATAGCGGTTGCGCAGCATGGTCGGCAGCGCAAGCAGGCCCATGGTAACGACGGTGGCGCCGACGATGCCGGTCGAGGCGGCAAGGAAAGCGCCGACAACGACGATGGAAACCGCAAGGCCGCCGGGCATCGGCCCGAAGACCCGCGCCATCGTGGTCAGCAGATCGTTGGCAATCTTCGAACGTTCAAGCGTGATGCCCATCATCACGAACATCAGCACCGCCAGCAGGGTCTCGATCGACTGCCCCGCCAGCACGCGCTCGTTCATCCGGTTGACGATGAAGCTGAGGTTGCGGTCCATCGCCTGTTCCCAGCCGCCGGGAAACAGCGGCTCGGCCAGCCGCGGCAGGTCGGGGTATCGAAAGGTCGAGATCGCGTCGGGATGAACCCCCTGCCCGGTCAGCGCGCGGTACGCCTCGGACCCGGTGTCGACGGCCTGATGGATCAACAGCCCCGATCCGTCGAGCGCTGCAATGACGCCAAAGGCGATGATGCCCGCGCCCCCGATGGCGAAGGCGACCGGAAAGCCCGACAGGATCGCCCCGAAGAGGCAGAGAAAGACGATGATCAGGCCGATCTCGACCCCGTCCAGTCCGAAAATCATGCTCGCCCTCTAGTGAATTTCCGCCGCGCGTTCGGACTGCGGATCGCCCAGCCGGTCCTTGTCGAGGTATCTGCCTTCGGCCGCCTCGCCCTCGACCAGTTCCAGCCATGATCGCCAGACCACCGCCATGGCCTGCAGGAACACGAGGCCCGCGAAGGCGACGAGCAGGATCTTGAACAGGAAATAGGCGTCGAAGCCATTCGGGCTGAACCCGATCGTCTCGACGTTCCATTTCACGATCCGCGCCTTCTTCAGCATCAGTTCGAGCTTGTCGGAGGCCGAGATCTTGGGCGTTATCAGGTGCCGCCACATGAAGAACCAGCCGTACATCCAGATCAGGGTCGCCATCGGCATCATCAAGACCAGCGCACCGACGATATCGATGATCTTGCGGGTCCGGTAACGGACCACGGCATAGACCAGATCGACCCGCACATGGCCGCCCTGAACATAGGTCCAGGTGGCGCAGAGCGCGACGATCATGGCGTTGTAAAGCTTGAGCTGTTCAGACCACCACGACACGTCGTGGCTGATCATGGTGCCGAAGCCGAAGGAGATCTGCGCGGAGGCAAATACCCGCTGCACGAAGATGATGACGATCTGCTGCACCACCATCAGGAGCCCGACCCAGGCGACGACGCGTCCCAACGTGTTGGCGAGCGCTTCCAGTCCGATCACCATCCCCCACATGAAGCGGCGCGAGGCAAGGCCGATCCCGGTCAGGATCAGGAACAGCGTGAAGACGACGAAAAAGAACTGCACCGACCCGCCGTAATAGGCAAAGCGCATGATCGCCGCGGGATCGCTCCAGTTCAGCCACAGCGCGGGATGGGCCAGCGCGCGCACGACGTTGACGAAGGATTCGATGATGTTGGCCAGGGCCCATCCGGGGATGGTGCCGCCCCCTGCCTCGACTGGTTCCATGGTCGGGCTCTCCTGCGGTCGCGTCGCAACGTCTGCCGGGGATGGGCGGCGGGCGGTCCCTCCCCCGCCCGCCCGCCGCCCGACCCCGCAGCGCTCAGCCGAGCACGCGGTTGCGCTGCCGGGTAAAGACACCCTCGGATTGCTGGATCCAGCTCGAGGACGAGCGCAGCGACGCCTGATAGCTGTCGAAGATCCGCTTGTAGAGCTCGTCGCTCATGTTCTCCTGGAAGACCTCGCTGGCGGCGGCGCCAAAGGCATCCCAGACCGGGTCGGAGAACTCCATCACCTGTACGCCGCCCGACTTCAGCCGTTCGAGCGCCGCACCGTTGTTCTTGAGAAACAGCGTCAGGGTCCAGAGGTTCGACGCGATGGCCACCTGTTCGATCACCGCCTGCTGCGACGGCGTCAGGCTGTCCCAGACCTCGCGGTTCATCGCAAGCGACAGGCCCGGGCCCGGCTCGTGGAACCCTGCGGTATAATAGATCTTGGTGATCTCCTGGAATCCCGCTTTCTCGTCGGCCCAGGGACCGATCCATTCGGTGCCGTCGATCGCGCCCGAGGCAAGCGCCTGATAGACCTCGGCACCCGGCAGGTTCTGTACCGAGACGCCAAGCTTGCCCAGCACCTCGCCGCCCTGCCCCGGCATGCGGAACTTCAGCCCCTGGAAATCTTCGGGTCCGTTGATCGGCTTGCGGAACCATCCGCCGGACTGGGCGCCGGTGTTGCCGGCAAGGAAGGATTTCAGGCCAAAGATCTCGCCCAGCTCGTCGTGAAACTCGCGGCCGCCGTCGTGATAGTACCAGGTGTTCAGCTCCAGCGCCGTCATGCCGAACGGCAGCGATCCGAAAAACTGATAGCCCGGGTGCTGACCGACGAAGTAATAGTCGACGCCGTGATACATGTCGGCCTGTCCGGCGGTGACCGCATCGAACACCTCGAAGGCTCCGACAAGCTCGCCCGCCGCTTTCATCTCGACGGTCAACTGGCCATCGGTCCCGGCGGTGATCATGTCGGCACAATACTGCGCGCTGTCATGCACCCCGGCCAGACCCCGGCCCCAGGTGGTGACCAGCGTTAGCGTGCGTTTGCCCTGCGCAAGGGCCGGCGTGGCAAGAGCGGTCGCGGCGGCGGCCGACCCGCCAAGCGCCGAGGTCCTCAGAAATGAACGGCGATCCATGTTTCCCTCCCTGGAACGTGCGCGCCCACCCTTTGGAAGGGCGGATCCTTTTTGAGTGGAAGTCACCATAGTTGCGCGAGGGCCGTCGAAAAATACCGGAAATTGCGTAGAAGCCGCGAGAAAGTTGGCTTCTGACGCAACGGAATCTGCGATTTCAGCCGCCGGCAGCCAGACCGCCACAGGGACAGGCGCCGCGGCAAAGCCTTGCCAGCGGGACGTTCGCATGAATAACCTGCGCGCCAGAGGGGCCAAAATGCCCGCCGCGTCGCACAGCCTGGGAGGAGCTCTGCTGACCGTTTTCCACCGCCTTGCGCGCCTGCGCGCCGCCCTCAGCCCGGGCTGTGACCGGAGGGTGTTCCTTCTGGCCGCGGTGCCGCTGATCCTGGCACTGGCGGCGGTCGCGGTTCTTTTCGCCTTCCAGTCGCGCCAGCTTGCCGACCGCGAGATCGCCGATCTGGAAACCCGGCTGATCGAGGCGAAGAAACGCGAATTGCAGAATTATCTCTCGCTGGCGCGCAGCGCGATCTCGATCGACTATGGCCGCGCCGCGCCCGACGATGCCACGGCCAAGGAACGGGTAATCCAGACCCTTGCCGCCATGGTCTATGGCCAGGACGGCTATTTCTTTGTCTTCGACTATGACGGCACGAACCTTGTGGCGCCGCGCCAGACCGGGCTGATCGGGCGCAACTGGTCGGGGCTGACCGACGCCGAAGGCACGCCGGTCACCGACCGGTTGATTGCCATCGCCCGAAACGGCGCCGGCTATCACAGCTATCTCTGGCCCAAACCCTCGACCGGCGACGTGGCGCGGATGGTCGCCTATGTCGCCGGGCTTCAGGACTGGCAATGGGCGCTTGGTACTGGGATCTTCATCGACGATGTGCTCGACACCGTCGCCACCGCCCGGGCCGAGACCGAGGCACGGGTGCGCCAGACTTTCCTGTGGATCGCGCTGATCGCCGCGGCAGCGCTGCTGGCGGTGTTCCTGTCGGGGCTTGCGATGAACCTGCGCGACCGCAGTCGCGCCGACGCCAAGCTGAAGGCCTTGACCCAGCGCATCTTTGACACCCAGGAGGAAGAACGCGGCCGGGTGGCGCGCGAGCTGCACGATTCGATCAGCCAGATCCTTGTCGGCATCCGCTATGCGCTCGAACTCGCACGGCGGCGGCTGCGTTCGGGCGATGCGCGCGCCGAGGCCAATCTCGATACCGGGATCGATGCGCTGGGACAGGCGATCCACGAGGTGCGCCGGATCAGCCGCGACCTGCGGCCCGGTGTGCTCGACGATCTCGGGCTTGGCCCGGCGCTGCAGGCGCTGGTCGAGGATTTCGGGCAGCGCACCGGCATCGCGGTCGACTTCGAGACCGTGGTGTTCCGCAACCGGCTGGACCAGGAGGCACGGATCGCGCTCTACCGCATCGCCCAGGAGGCGCTGACCAATATCGAACGCCACGCCGGCGCCAGCCGGATCAGCCTGCGCGTCTTCGGCCATCCCGCCGGCGCGACGCTCCGGATCGAGGACAACGGCCGCGGCATGGCCGAGGCCCGCGCGGCCACCGGCCGGGGACAGGGCCTCGGGCTGCGCAACATGCAGGAACGGATCGACCGGCTGGACGGAAGCCTGCGCATCCAGTCCTCGCGCAGCGGCACGATGATCGAGGCGCAGGTGCCGCTCAGCCACCTGCTGCCGCCCGAAACCGAGGCCCCGCACGGCGGCGACACCGAAAGGCGGCTGGCATGAGACCGACCCGGGTGCTGGTGGTCGACGATCATCCGATGGTCGCCGAAGGGCTCGAGGCGATCCTCGAAAGCTATCCCGACATCGAGGTGGTGGGCACGCTCTCGAACGGGCGCGAGGCGGTCGAGCGGGTGGCCGCGCTTGCCCCCGATGTGGTGCTGATGGATCTGAACATGCCGGGCATGAACGGGTTGCACGCCACCGAGATCATGCTCGAAAAGAACGCCGATCTGCGGGTGGTGATCCTGTCGATGCACGACAGCCCGGAATACATCTCGACCGCCCTCGACCACGGCGCCCGCGGCTATATCCTCAAGGAGGTGGCCTCCGAAAGGATCAAGGAGGCGATCGACCGGGTGATGGCGGGCGAGCAATACCTCTGCACCGGCGCCCGCGCGGCGCTGCGCCCGGCAAGCCCGGCGGGGCGCGAACCGCTGACCAACCGCGAACAGACGATTCTGCTGCAACTGGCACAGGGGCGCTCGAACAAGGAGGTGGCGCAGGCGCTCGACATCTCGGTGCGCACGGTCGAAACCCACCGCAAGAACATCCGTCGCAAGCTCGGCATCAGTTCGACCGCCGGGCTGACCCGCTATGCGATGGAACACGGGGTACTGCAGGGCACCGGACGATCGTTGCGCTGATCCCGCCCCGACCACCGAGATCCCGCCGGGAATGACGCAGAACGCCGCCGCCCTCCCCCATTCTCGGCACAGCGCCAACGTCGCAACGGGCGTCGCATTCGGGCAAACGGGGTGCGGCGCCGGGGCGGGAATTGACCGGCCGCTGCCTCGGCGCCGGAGGCGCAAAGCCGGAGCGGTGCGCCCCTCCATACTCTCCAGACCCGCGACCTCAGCCGCCCCGCCCGCCCCGCTCCAGCAGCGACAAAAGGTTCGCGCGGACCGATGGCCAGTCCGAGGCCGTGACCGAATAGACCGCTGTGTCCCGGATCGTGCCGTTCGGCAGGATCTTGTGGGCGCGCAGGATCCCGTCGAGCCTTGCCCCCAGGCGTTCGATCGCGGCCCGGCTCTGCCGGTTCATCACATGGGTCCGGAATTCGACCGCGATGCAGTCAAGGTCCTCGAAGGCATGGCCAAGCAGCAAGAGCTTCGCCTCGGTGTTCAGCCCGCTGCGCTGGACCGAGGCTGCGTACCAGGTCGACCCGATCTCGAGCCGGCGGTTCGGGGCGTCTATGTTCATGTAGGTGGTCATGCCGATGGCGGCGCCATCGTCGGGCCGCAGCACCGCGAAGGGCAGCATGGTGCCGGCCGCCTGCTGGGCAAGCCGGCTGTCGATCTCGCCCGCGACCTGCCCCGGGGCAGGCACTGCGGTGTACCACAGCCGATGCAGCGCCCCGTCGGCCACGGCGGTTTCCAGATCGGGGCCATGCGCCGGCGCAAGCGGCGCCAATACGACGCGCGAGCCCCGCAACGTCACAGGTGTGATCCAGTCCTTCAAAGGTGATCCTCTCGGTGCAGGAAAGCCGGCGCAGAAAACACGATTGCCAACGGCCCCGCAACGAGTTTCCGCCGCCGCGGGGGACGCGGCGGCGGCAGTGCCGGATCGGGCACTCGACCGGACCGGTCGGTCCTGTCAGGTCTGGTCTGGCCTTGCCGGTCAGGCCCTAGGGCTGCGGACGCGGCGTATCGGCCGTGCTGGGAGGCAGGGTCGGATAGATCACCTGCGGCATCCGTCCGGTCAGGGCGCCAAGGAAGGCGACGATCTGGCCGACCTGGGCATCGTCAAGCTCTTCGCCCAGCTGCGCCGTTCCCATGATCGCCACCGCATCGTTCAGGTCCCAGACCGACCCCGAATGGAAATAGGGCGGCGTCAGGACGATGTTGCGCAGCGTCGGAACCTTGAAGACATATTCGTCGCCCTCGGTCCGGGTCACGGCAAACCGGCCCTTGTCGTCAGGCGGCAGCACCGCGGCATCCGGCGCCGCCATCACGCCGAAGGGTTGATAGCTGTCACCGCCGACGTTGATGCCGTTGTGGCAGGCCACGCAGCCGCTGTCGATGAAGGTTCTCAGTCCCGCCATCTGCTCGGCGTTCATCGCCGTATCGTCGCCCTTGAGGAACAGGTCGAACGGCGCATCGGGCGTGATCAGCGTGTCCTCGAAAGCGGCGATGGCACTGGTCGCGTTTTCGAAGGTCAGCGGATCGTCACCGGGGAAGGCGGCGGCGAAATAGGCTTCATAGCCCGGGATGCCCTTGAGCTGCTCGACCACATGTTCCGGGGTCGAGCCCATCTCGACCGGGTTCACCATCGGCCCGCCGGCCTGCGCCTGCAGGTCCGCGGCGCGGCCGTCCCAGAACTGTGCCAGGTTGTAGACCGAGTTCAGGACTGTCGGGCTGTTGCGCCCGCCTTCCTGCCAGCGGTGGCCAAGCGACACCCGCGCCAGATCGGCGCCGCCGGTCCCGAGGTTGTGGCAGGTATTGCAGCTTATGTTGTGCCCCTCCGAGAGCCGAGGCTCGAAGTAAAGCATCTTGCCCAGTTCCACCCGTGCCGCGTCCGGGGCAGGATCGGGGGTTTCGGGGATCGGTTCGAAAATCGCGATGGCCTCTTCGCGCAGCGCCGCGGGATCCTCTGCCGCGACCGCGGCGCCGGCTCCCGCAGCGAATGCTGCAATCGCATATCCGAGATGACGCATGGAATCTCTCCACAATAGCGTTTCGACGGGTCGCACATGTCCGTTCGACCACGAAACATATTAACATATGAATGTAATATGGGGGCGATCCGCAATGTCGCGGGGGCCATGAAATCTGCGCCGCCGCCCGTGCAGAGACCGGAACGCGACAGGTGCCGCGAAAGAATGTTTCAACAGGCGCGTCACCCGCGCCACTTTGTCCAGAAAAGCCGTTGACGCCCTCCGGCGAGACTCCTATGGTCCCGCGCACGAAACCGAAGGATCCCTGAGAATGATTGGCATTCTTGTACTCGTAGTGGAAAGGCGCATGGGCCGGTAACGGTTGACCCCATTTGGTTCCCATGCGCCCTCGTTCTACGGACGGGGGTTTTTTATTGCCGCGAAGCCTGACGATGGAGAGATGAGATGGCGCAGCAGATGACCGGAGCAAGAATGGTGGTTCAGGCCCTGAAGGATCAGGGTGTGGACGTCGTGTTCGGCTACCCCGGCGGCGCCGTACTTCCGATCTATGACGAGCTTTTCCAGGATCAGGGGATCAAGCACATTCTGGTCCGCCACGAACAGGGCGCGGCCCACGCGGCCGAAGGTTATGCCCGCTCGACCGGCAAGCCCGGCGTCGTGATCGTCACCTCGGGCCCGGGCGCAACCAATGCTGTCACCGGCATTACCGATGCGCTGATGGATTCGATCCCGATGGTCGTTCTGACCGGACAGGTCCCGACCTTCATGATCGGCTCGGATGCCTTCCAGGAGGCCGACACGGTCGGCATCACCCGGCCCTGCACCAAGCACAACTGGCTGGTCAAGGACACCGACGCCCTGGCGGCGACGATCCACCAGGGCTTTCACGTCGCAACCTCGGGCCGTCCCGGTCCGGTGCTGATCGACATCCCGAAGGACGTCCAGTTCGCCACCGGCACCTATCTGAGCCCGACCGAAGCGCCGGTCGGACATTATCAGCCGCGCGTCCGTGGCGATGTCGAGATGATCACCGCGCTGGTCGAGGCGCTGGAAACCGCCGAGCGGCCGATCTTCTATACCGGCGGCGGCGTGATCAACTCCGGCGTTCTGGCAAGCCAGCTGCTGCGCGACTTCGTCGACGCGACGGGCTTCCCGATCACCTCGACGCTGATGGGGCTCGGCGCCTATCCGGCCAGTGGCAAGCGCTGGCTCGGGATGCTGGGGATGCACGGCCTCTACGAGGCCAACATGGCGATGCACGACTGCGACCTGATGATCAACATCGGGGCGCGGTTCGACGACCGCATCACCGGCCGGATCGCCGATTTCAGCCCCGAGTCGCGCAAGGCCCATATCGACATCGACCCAAGCTCGATCAACAAGGTCGTGCGCACCGACTTCCCCATTGTCGGCGATGTCGCCCACGTGCTGGAAGACGCGCTCAGGATCTGGAAGGCACGCGGGCGTCGGCTCAACAAACCGGCACTGGCAAAGTGGTGGGCGCAGATCGAGGAGTGGAAGGCGATCCGCTGCCTTACTTACAAGCGTTCCGAAACCACGATCAAACCGCAATATGCGCTCGAACGGCTGGAGGCGCTGACCAAGAAGTACGACCGCTTCATCTGCACCGATGTCGGCCAGCATCAGATGTGGGCGGCGCAGTTCCTGAACTTCGACGCGCCGAACCGCTGGATGACCAGTGGCGGGCTCGGCACCATGGGCTATGGCCTGCCGGCCTCGATCGGGGTGCAGGTCGCGCATCCCGACGCGCTTGTCATCAACGTCGCAGGCGACGCCAGCTTCCTGATGAACATCCAGGAGATGGGCACGGCGCGGCAGTACGACCTGCCGGTCAAGCAGTTCATCCTCAACAACGAACGCCTCGGCATGGTGCGCCAGTGGCAGGAACTGCTGCACGGCCAGCGCTATTCGCACAGCTGGTCCGAGGCGCTGCCCGACTTCGTGAAACTGGCCGAGGCCTTTGGCGGCAAGGGCTTCCTGGTCTCGGACCCGAAGGATCTGGACGATGCGATCATGGAAATGATCGCCTATGACGGCCCCGTGATCTTCGACTGTCTGGTCGAAAAGCACGAGAACTGCTTCCCGATGATCCCCTCGGGCGAGCCGCACAACAAGATGCTGATGGGCGACGCGAAGACCCAGGACGCAATCAGCACCTCGGGCGCGGTGCTGGTCTGACACGCGTCAGGCGCAGTGGCGGGGACCTTACCCCGCCACTGCATCGCTCTTCCCAATTCCCTGCGATCCTCCAGCCTTCTTCTGCCGCAGCGTGAACGAGGCCAGACACCGGAGCGCAGCCGCAAATTGCCGCCGCAGGCGGCACAAATCCGAGGAACGAAGATGTCCGCACTCAAGATCGAAAAGGGCTCGTCCAGGCATTCTGCCTACGACCTGCGCAATCCCAACGACGAGATCATCGAGACCCACACCCTGGCGGTCGTGGTCGACAACGAGGCCGGGGTGCTGGCGCGCGTCATCGGCCTGTTCTCGGGGCGCGGATACAACATCGACAGTCTGACCGTGGCCGAGGTCGACCATATGGGTCATCGCTCGCGCATCACCGTGGTCACCAGCGGCACGCCCGAGGTGATCGTGCAGATCAAGGCCCAGCTTGGCCGCATGGTGCCGGTTCACGCCGTGCACGACCTGACCGCCGATGGCCCCTCGGTCGAACGCGAACTGGCGCTGCTGAAGGTCACGGGCACCGGCGAAAAGCGGGTCGAGGCGCTGCGGCTTGCCGACATCTTCCGCGCCAACGCGGTCGACTCGACGCTCGAAAGCTTCATCTTCTCGATTGCCGGCTCGCCCGACAAGATCGACGCCTTCACCGAACTGATGCGACCGCTCGGCCTGACCGAGATTGCCCGCACCGGTGTTGCCGCGCTGACCCGCGGCCCGAAATAACCCGCGGTCCCATTGCGGCGGCGCCCGCCCGCGTCGCCGCAATGGCCCGGCAGCGGCTGACAAAAACGACCATTTCATCGATTTGACGACCTTCTTGCGCCAAAACCCACAGCCGTGGTGCGGTTGTTACCGCCAACTTGCGCGGCTTTGACGAGGCGGGCGCAGTCTGAAGGGGCTCGAAGGCATTCCATGAACGGATCGCCCGGGCACCAACCAGCACCGGAGGTCCCGATGACATGCACCCCCACGACCCGCCCCGCGATCTTTTCGGCAAAGCCTGCCGCAATTGCGCTTTTCGCCGCTCTCCTTGCCGCCCCGGCGCTTCAGGCCGATCCGATGACCTCAGGCCCGGCCGTCACCGGCGACACCATCATCGTCCTTGAGTCCGCGACCGAGGGCACCGCCCTTGCCAGCGCCCGGATCGTCACCGAAACCGAATTTACCTGCCGTCCGCGGTCGGGCAGCTGCCGCCGCGTCGGACATCGCGCCGCGGTCGTCGCCGAAGCGACCCCGACCGCGGCGCCCAGTGTCTATCCGGCCTGCCGGACGCGCTCTGGCTCCTGCACGCGCAACCGGGCGCTGGAGGAAACGTCGGTCCTGGCGGGCCCTACCGTTGAACCTGTCAAAGCCTCCACGACCTGCCGTCGTCGCGGTGGCGGCTGCGCGCACAGCCAATAGCGATTTCGCCCGCACCCCTGATCGGCCGGCAGCCGTGGCTGCTGGCCAGGCGCCCCCAAGGGTCAGCCGTTCGGCGCCGATGCCTTGGCAATCGCCGGCATGATGATGCCGTCCATAATATCGCTGGTGATCGGACCGGCAAACCGCAAAACGACTTTGCCCGTGCCGTCGATCACGAAGGTTTCGGGCACGCCATAGACGCCCCAGTCAAGCCCGGTCCGGCCTTGCGGATCGGCGGCCGAAAGCTGGAAGGGATCGCCGAGGTCGTTCAGGAAACCCAGCGCCTTGTCGTCCTTGTCCTTGTAGTTGATCCCGAACACCGGGATCCCCTGCTCGGTCATCCGCATCAGCTGCGGATGCTCGGCCCGGCAGGGCGCACACCAGCTGGCCCAGAAATTGACCAGCGTCACCTTGCCCTCGCGCAGCGCCGCATCGGTCAGAAGCGGCGCATCGCCCAGCGGCACGACCGCCAGCGCCGGAGCCTCCTGACCCTGCAGCGCCGTTGGCAGCGAATCCGGGTTGTCGCGGATCATGCCGGCATAGAACAGGCCTGCCACGGCCAGAAACAGGACCGGCGGCAGCACCATCAGGGGGGACAGCCTAGCCATGCAATTCCGTCTCCTTCTTCGTGTCGGGGGTCACTTCTTTCGACATCCGGGCATTCTCGACCTCGCGCAGCGCCTGCCGGGTGCGAATGGACTGCCGCAGCGACACCCCGATCAGCACCAGAATCAGGGCAATCGTCACCCCATAGGCCGAAACCACCGCAACCGCGTATTTTCCGAGATCGGGGATCATGCCATGCGTTCCCGCTGCAGCAGCGCCTTCAACCGCCGCGACCGGACCTCGGTCCGGGTCCGGATCAGCACCAGCATGACGAAAAGCCCGACAAAGCCCGCAATCGACACCAGCAGCGGCCAATAGAACACATCCGCCACGTTTTCCTCCGCATCCATCGACAGCGACGCCCCCTGATGCAGCCCCTGGTTCCAGAACACCAGGGCATAGCGGCTTAGGATGGCAAAGACCGAGCCGACGATGCAGAGAACCGATGTCAGTTCCGCCGCGGTGTCGGGATTGTCGATGGCGGCCCAGAGCGCCATGTAGCCGAGATAGAACAGGAACAGGATCAGGAACGAGGTCAGCCGCGGATCCCAGGCCCACCAGGTGCCCCACATCGGCTGGCCCCAGATCGCCCCGGTGATCAGCGCGATCAGCGTCATCGTCGCCCCGATGGGAGCCGCCGCCTTGGCGGCGAGCGCCGAGACGTGGTGGCGGCGGATCAGCCAGACAAGCGATGTCACCAGCATCATCAACCAGGCGTTGATCGCCACCATGGCCGAGGGCACGTGGATATAGATGATCTTGACGGTCGAGCCTTGTCGGAAATCGTCCGGGGTCAGGAAGAATCCCCAGCCCAGCCCAATGACCAGCGCAGCGATCGCGCCGACAGACACCCATGGCAGCACGGCCCCCGAGAGAGCCATGAAACGTCTCGGATTTGCGTATTCCCAAAGCGACATCGACGGGACCCTATTCCTTCCTTCCGGCACGCTCAACGCACCCTAACCCCGGCGCGTCAGCGCAGGTTGATACGGATTGCCGCAGCCGAGGCGAAGGGCAGGAGTGCAATCGTCGCAAGCGTGATCCCGGCCAGAAGTGCAAGCGGAGTCGTGGGTGCCATGCCCGCGGCACCGCGCCGCGCGACCTCGGCGCCGAAAATAAGTGTCGGTACGTAAAGCGGCAGCACGATCAGCGACAGCAGCAGCCCGCCACGCTTCAACCCCACCGTCAGCGCCGCCCCGAAGGTGCCGATGACCGACAGCGCCGGGGTGCCGATGGCCAGCGACAGGGTCAGCCAGAAGTATCCCGGCCCCGGCAGGTTCAGCAGCACGCCCAGAACCGGCGCGACCAGCGTCAGCGGCAGCCCGGTGGTCAGCCAGTGCGCCAGCGCCTTGACCGAGGCCACAGCCTCGAGCGGGATCGGCGCCGTCGCGAGCAGTTCCAGCGAGCCGTCCTCGTAATCGAGCGCCAGGATCCGGTCGAGCGACAGCAGGCAGCTCAGCAGCGCGCCGATCCAGAGAATGCCGGCGGCAATCCCCGCAAGAATCGCGGAGTCGGGACCGACCGCAAACGGGGTCAGCGTGACCACGATCAAGAAGAAGACGAGCGCGAGGCCAAAGCCGCCGCCTGCCCGCACCGAAAGGGCAAGGTCGCGCTGCAGCAGGGCGATCACAGGAAAGCCTCGTCAAAGGCCGCGTGCTCGGGCGGCGGAACGGCGCGGAACGGCGCAAGCTCCAGCAATCTCGCGCCTGCCAGCCCAAGGTCGATATGGGTGGCAATCACCGCAAGCCCGCCCGCCGCCAGATGCGCCGCGACCGCCGCGGCAAACAGCCCGACGCTGTCGGTATCAAGGGAAACGGTGGGTTCGTCGAACAGCCAGACCGGCCGCCCGGTCACGACCATGCGGGCCAGCCCCAGCCGCCGCTTCTGCCCGGCCGAAAGGCTGCCGGCGGGACGCTCGGACAGGCTTTCGAGGTTGAAGCCGGCAAGGGCTGCGCCGATGTCGCCGGTGCCGTGCAGCCTCGCCCAGAAGGTCAGGTTTTCAGCCACGCTCAGCGTCGCCTTGATCCCGTCGGCGTGCGAGGCATAGGCCATCGCCTCGGGTCCGGGGTCAAAGCTCCCCTCGTCGGCCGGCTGCAGCCCGGCAAGGGTCCGCAAGAGCGTCGTCTTGCCGACGCCGTTCGGCCCCCGCAACACCAGCACCTGACCCGGCGCCAGCCGAAAGCCCACGCCTTCGAGAACGCGCATCCCACCGCGAACACAGGCCAGATTCGTTACTGTCAGTTCCATGATCCGCGCTTACCGCAAGACTGGAGCAGGCGAAAGCGCTCCGGCCAACTGCTGTCGGGTCGCATCAATCCCGCCGGTATGGCAGGGCACCCAGGACGCCTTCATGAGCCCGACAGGCATTTTGGCGACGCTAGATCGCGATCACTGCCGCCGCGACGCGACGGCCTTCGGACAGCAGCACATTATAGGTGCGGCAGGCCGAGGGGGTGGACATGATTTCAACCCCGATCCCGGCTGCCTCGACCGCCCGGCGCAAGACTGCGGGAATTTGCCCCATCTCGCCGCCGGTGCCGAGCAGAACGAAGTCGATCCGCGAGGCGAGCGCAACGATGGCGTCGGCATCGTCGTAGCCGCCCCAGGCGGCAACGCCCGCATCCGACACCAGCAGGTGACCCTCGCGAACCTCGCCGCCAAGCCGGAAAAACCCGGGGCCGTAGCCCTCGAAATGCCGCGCCCCTGAAAACGAGACCTCGTTGATCCGCATCACGTCCTCCTTGCCCCGGCACTGCGCCGCGGCTACGCCCGCTCGGCCAATCAGGCGTCGATGTTGGCGTACTGGGTGCCTGCACCGGCACTGGGCTTCGACCAGTCGCGTTTGACCCCGAGCTTGAGCACAATCGTCGAGGCGATGAAGATCGACGAATACGTCCCGACCACAATGCCCCAGATCATCGCGAAAACGAAGCCCCGGATCACGTCGCCGCCAAGCGTAAACATCGCGATCAGCGCGATCAGCGTCGTGAACGAGGTCATGGTGGTCCGGCTGAGCGTCTCGTTGATCGAAAGGTTCAGCACGTCCCGCAGTTCCATCTTCTTGAAACGGCGCAGGTTTTCGCGCACCCGGTCAAAGACCACGACGGTGTCGTTCAGCGAATAGCCGATGATGGTCAGAAGGGCGGCGATGATCGTCAGGTCGAACCGGATCTGCAGCATGCAGAAGACCCCGATCGTCAGCGTCACGTCGTGCACCAGCGACAGCACCGCGCCGACCGAGAACTGCCACTCGAACCGCAGCCAGATATAGATCAGACAGGCCGCAATCGCCAGCACGACCGACAGCACTGCGACCTGCACCAATTCGCCCGAGACCTTCGGCCCGACACTTTCGACAGAGGGGAAGGTGATCGAGGGATCGAAGGTCTGCAGCGCCGCCTCGATCTGCGCGATGACCTCCGGCGTGATCGACTCGTCGCCGCCCTGTTCCTGAATGCGGATCTGGGAAACGTGCTGCCCGGCACTGGCCGCGGCATCGAAGACCTCGGTGATCGACACATCGCCAAGGTTCAGCGGGGCAAGCGCCTGCCGATAGGCACCGACATCCACGGTCTGGACGCTTGCGGTGCGGATCGTCGTGCCGCCCAGAAAGTCGATGCCGAAGTTCAGCCCGACGGTGAAGAACAGCACCACCGAGGCCGCCATTGCCAGCACCGAAAGGCCGGCGAAGACCTTCCAGAACCTGAAGAAATCGATGTTGGTGTTTTGGGGAACCAGTCTCAGGCGCATCTCAGACCTCGATCGTCTTGGGGCGACGGCGTTCGAACCACATCACGATGATCAGACGGGTCACATAGACCGCGCAGAAGACCGAGGTGACGATGCCGATGGCCAGCGTGACCGCAAACCCGCGGACCGGGCCGGTGCCGAGCGCATAGAGGATGCCGGCAGTGATGAGGGTGGTGATGTTGGCGTCGATGATCGCCGACATTGCCTTTTCATAGCCGATCTCGATGGCGCGTGCCGGGCCGCGGGCGGTCCGCAACTCCTCGCGGATCCGTTCGAAGATCAGCACGTTCGCATCGACCGCCATACCGACGGTCAGCGCGATACCGGCGATGCCGGGCAGCGTCAGCGTCGCACCGATCAGCGACAGCAGGCCAAAGATCATGCCGATGTTGATGACCAGAGCGACATTGGCGAACAGACCGAACAGACCATAGCTCGCCCACATGAAGAACAGCACCGCGACGAAGGCGACCGCGGTGGCGGTACGACCGGCGTCGATGCTGTCCTGCCCCAGTTCGGGGCCGATGGTGCGTTCCTGCAGGAAGGTCATCTTGGCCGGCAGGGCACCGGCGCGCAGCAGCACGGCAAGCTGGGTCGAATCCTCGATCGTGAAGCTGCCGGTGATGATCCCCGAGCCGCCGGCGATGTGGTCCTGGATCACCGGCGCCGAAATCACCTCGTTGTCGAGCACGATGGCGAAGGGCTCGCCGATGTGGCCGGCCGTGTAATCCCCGAACTTGCGCGCGCCCGCCGGGTTGAAGCGGAAGCTCACCGCCGGTCGGCCATTCTGGTCGAACGAGGGCTGGGCGTCGGTCAGATCCTCGCCCGACACCACCGAGCCGCGCTCGACAATGTAATAGACCCCCTGGTCGTCCATCGAGGGCAGCACCTCGTTGCCGACGCCGGGATCGGCCTGCGGGTCCGGGGTGCGGCCGACGACGCCGCGGAAGGTCAGCTGTGCCGTGGTGCCGATCAGCGCCTTCAATTCGTCGGCGGATCCGATGCCGGGCACCTGGATCACGATCCGGTCCTCGCCCTGACGCTGGATCGACGGCTCGCGGGTGCCGACCTCGTCGACCCGCCGGCGCACGATCTCGAGCGTCTGGCGAATGGTGCGGTCGTCGGTCGCCTGCTTTTCGGCGTCCGAAAGCTGGACGGTCAGCACATCGCCCTGCCCGCTGACCACGATGTCGTTCGATCCGACGCCGGTCAGGTTCAGGATCGGACGCTGCAGCTTGCGCACGACTTCAAGCGCCCGCTCCATCCCCTCGGGGTTACCGATCCGGATTTCCAGCACACCCGGCGCGCCCTCGACCCGGCGGATCGCGCCGACGGTGTCGCGCTCGGCGCGCAGTGCGTCGCGAACCTCGGGCCAATAGCCGTCCATGCGGTCGGCATAGACGTCCTGCACCTGGACCTCGCCCAGCAGATAGGCGCCGCCGCGAAGGTCGAGCCCGAGGTTCACAAGGTTCGATGGCAGGAACGACGGCCAGCCCGCGACGGCAGCCTCGCGCTCGGGCGTCTCGCCCTGCTTCTCGATCGCCTTGATCGCATCGTTGTGCTGCTCGACCCGGTTATAGAACAGGTTCGGCAGCGCCATGGCCAACGTCAGGGCAACAACGCCCCAGATCAGCAGGCGTTTCCAGAAAGGAATATTCAGCATCGGATGGGGCCTTTCAGCCTCGGATCATCGGCGAACGAGCGTCTGGGGCCTCAGGCCTCCGCGGCGGGCTCGGTCTTGCTCAGGACCTGAGCGACCGTGCTGCGCACGATGCGCACCTTGACGCCCTCGGCGATCTCGACCTCAAGCTCGCCCTCGTCGCGGACCTTGCTGACCTTGCCGATAATGCCGCCCTGGGTGACGATTTGATCGCCCCGGCGCAGTTCACTCACCATCTTCTGGTGCTGCTTCACCTTCTTCTGCTGCGGACGGATCAGCAGGAAATACATGATCGCGAAGATCAGGATAAGCGGCAGGAACTGCATGATGGCGCCAGCGCCACCGGCGCCTCCGGCGGCCTGAGCATAGGCGGGCGTTGCGAACATGGGGAAACCCTCGTTTGGACTGCGGGGGATGCCCCCCTTTGATTGGCGCGGAACTTATGTGCGGCGCGGGGCAATGGCAAGGCGAAGGGTTCAAGGTATCACAGCGGCGTGGAACGCGGGTGGACGCAGGTGCCGCCGGAGACTAGCGTCGCCGCATCCGGATAGGACGAATGCGGCGAAATCTGTTTATGCAAGAGCTTTACCTGAGTGCCGTGACCTCGCCGTTGCTTTGGTTCGCCATTGGCTGCGTCGGTTTTGCGAGTGTCGTCGCGCTCATGGTATGGCTGAGCCGGCGATTGGGCCTTTGGTTCTCCCCCGGCCTCTGGATTCGCGCTCATTACTGGAAGGTGATGCTGGTCGCCGGGCTGCTGCTGGGGGCCACCGCAGGTTTCTATTACCTGATCGAGATTGCCCGGGCGGTTCACGGACTTGTCAGGCAGCTTGGCGAAGCGGTCGATGGCGACGCCACGACCTCCTCCTATGACTTCCGCAATTACGCCACCGCCGTCGCTGTCTTGCTCGGTGCTCTCGCGGCCTCGGCCACGCTGATCTTTCAGCTCGTCCGGGTCTGGATCGCCGAACGCACCACCGCAACCTCGGAACAGGCGCTGATCACCGACCTGATCACCAAGGCGGTCGCGGGACTGGGCGCCGAGAAGACAGTGAAGCGCCAGGCAACCGATGCCGCGGGCAAGCCGCTTGTCGACGACAAAGGGCACCCGGTCATGGAGGAGATTACCCGCCCCAATATCGAGGTCCGGGTCGGCGCCATCTATACGCTGGAACGCATTGCCCAGGACAGCGACCGCGACCACGTCCAGATCATGGAGATCCTGACCGCCTATATCCGGGAAAACGCCCCCGCGACTGCGGCCAGCGAGAAAATTTCCAACTCGGACGGCGAACGCAGGTGTCCCACTGATATTCAGGCGGCAGCCCAGGTCCTTGGACGGCGCAGCGCGCGGCAGATTCGGCTGGAAGCGCGCGACAGGCGCTATGGCCCGAAGGGCTATCGCCTCGACCTGCGTCAGACCTGTCTTCAATCAGTGGACATATCGCTGCTGAATTTCTGCAATGCCCTTTTGAATGGGGCGCATCTCGAAGGAGCGCGGCTCGTCGGGGCGCATCTGGAAGGGGCGCGGCTCCACCGGGCGCATTTGGAAGCGGCGTTGCTCGACGGGGCGCATCTGGAAGGGGCGTCGCTCGACGAGGCGCATCTGGAAGGGACGGAGCTCCGCGGGGCGCATCTGGAAGGGGCGTCGCTCGACGAGGCGCATCTGGAAGGGGCGTCGCTCCACCGGGCGCATCTGGAAGAAGCGCGGCTCTACCGGGTGCATCTGGAAGGGGCGTCGCTCCACCGGGCGCATCTGGAAGGGGCGTGGCTCCGCGGGGCGCATCTGGAAGGGGCGTCGCTCCACCGGGCGCATCTGGAAGGGGCGTTGCTCGACGGGGCGCATCTGGAAGGGGCGCGTCTCGACGGGGCGCATCTGGAAGGGGCGCGTCTCGACGGGGCGCATCTGGAAGGGGCGTGGCTCCACGAGGCGCATCTCGATGCTTCGACCTCCTTCCAGCCGGCTACTCTCCGAGCTGCCGGCTGGAAGGAGGTCGATTGTACCAACCTTACCACGGATTGCGCCGAACTGGAGACGCTGCTGGCCACGTCCTTCGGCGATGGCAGCGTGAAACTGCCCTGCGGCCTGAAGGCAGGCGAAGGCGCACTGGCGCATTGGCCGACGGAATACCTCGATTTCTATGAGTTCGACGAAAGGTGGCGGGACTGGCAGACATCCATCGGCTACGCACCGCCTGGATGATCCGCCTCGCCGCCCTTCTGAGCCTCGGCCTCGCCCTGCCCGCCATCGCCCAGGACCCCCGGATCCTGCCCGAAGCCGAGCAATCGCAGTGGAACGCCGTGGGGCGGGTCAACGTGGCGGGGCTGAAGACGACCACCATGTGTAGCGGCACGCTGATTGCCGCCGATCTGGTGCTGACGGCGGCCCATTGCCTGTATCGCGGCACCCGCCCCGCCCGGCCCGAGGATGTCCATTTCGTCGCCGGCTGGCGCAGCGGCGCCTATGCCGCGCATCGGGTGGCGACCGAGCTGATGGTCGATCCGCGTCACGATCCCGCGCTGCCGCCGCTCGCCGCGCTCGCCCCCCGCGACATTGCATTTCTGCGTCTGGCCGCCCCGATCCCGGACACCGAGGTTGCGCCGATGGCGCTGGCCGCCCTGCCCGATCCGGCGCCGCCGCTGGTCATCGTCGGCTATCGCCGCGACCGGCCGCACGCGCTGTCGCGTCAGGCGCCCTGCGCGGTGGTCTATCGCGAACCCGACCAGATCGGGCTCGACTGCGCGGTGATCCCGGGCAGTTCGGGCGCGCCGGTGCTGTGGCTGTCACCGCAGGGCTGGCGAGTGGTGGCGCTGGTCTCGGCCTCGGTCGCGGGCGCGGGGCCGGTCGGCGCGCTGGCGCCGCTCGTCCCGCTGGCCCCTTCCCCGCAAGGCCCCGGCGACTGAGCGCCCCTGTCGCGGCGCCTTTGCCCCTTTCCTCGCGGCAACGATTGGGGCAGAACCCGGCACGACCGCCCGGCGCCCGTTGCGCCCCGCGGCCCGAGTAAGGAGTGACCGATGCACGACATTCGCATGATCCGCGAGACCCCTGACGTCTTTGACGCTGGCCTGGCCCGGCTGGGCGTGGCCGCGATGTCGTCGCAGATCCTTTCCGTCGACGCGGCACGGCGCGAGAAGATCGCCGCCGCCGAAGCCGCCCAGGCCGACCGCAACGCCGCCTCGAAGCAGGTGGGTGCGGCCAAGGCAAAGGGCGACGAGGCCGAATTCGAACGCCTGCGCGCGCTGGTTGCCGACAAGAAGGACGAGGTCGCCCGGCTGGAAGAGGAAGCCAAGGCCGAGGATGCCCGCCTGCGCGAGATCCTCGTCAGCCTGCCCAACCTGCCCTTCGACGACGTGCCCGACGGCAAGGACGAGGCAGACAACGTCGAGCTGCGCCGCTGGGGCACGCCGCGCAGCTTCGATTTCGCTCCGAAAGAGCATTTTCAGCTGGCCGCCGTTCAGGACGGTATGGATTTCGAGACCGCGGCCAAGCTTGCCGGATCGCGCTTTGTCCTGATGTCGGGTGCGGTTGCCCGGCTGCACCGGGCGCTGGCGCAGTTCATGCTCGACGTCCACACCACCGAACACGGGCTGACCGAAGTGAACGGCCCGGTGATGGTGCGCGAAGAGATGATGTTCGGCACCGGGCAACTGCCGAAGTTCGGCGAAGACAGCTATCTGCTGCGCGAAGGCTGGTGGCTGATCCCGACCTCCGAAGTGACGCTGACCAATATCGTCAACGACTGCGTTCTGGACGAACGCCAGTTGCCGCGCCGTTTCACCGCCCATTCGCTGTGCTTCCGCTCCGAAGCTGGAAGCGCGGGCAAGGACACCTCGGGCATGTTGCGCCAGCACCAGTTCGAGAAGGTCGAGATGGTCTCGGTTACACACCCTGACCGAAGCCGCGACGAGCACGAACGCATGACGCGCTGCGCCGAGAGCATCCTCGAACGGCTGGAACTGCCCTATCGCACCATCGTGCTTTGCACCGGCGACATGGGATTCGGCGCCCGGCGCACCCATGACATCGAGGTCTGGCTGCCGGGGCAGAACAGCTATCGCGAGATCTCCTCGGTCTCGGTCTGCGGCGATTTTCAGGCCCGGCGAATGAACGCACGGTTCCGTCCCGAAGGCGGCGGCAAGCCCGAGTTCGTCCATACCCTGAACGGCTCTGGCCTCGCCGTGGGGCGTTGCCTGATCGCGGTGCTGGAAAACGGCCAGCAGGCCGACGGCTCGGTCGATCTGCCGCAGGCGTTGGTGCCCTGGCTTGGCGGCAAGACCCGGATCTCGGCCGAAGGGGTGCTGGAATGAGCGATTTCGAGGATCCCGAGGCCGAAAGCCCCGGCCGGATGAAATCGGCCATGGTCGCGACCGCGGCGGTGGCCTTTGTCGTCGCCCCGCTTGCGGTGCCGTTCAGCGGCTTTGACCCCGCCCTGTTCCCGATCCCGCAGGTCGACCCGCCGGCGCAGCCCGCGGGCTATGCCTTTGCGATCTGGAGCGTGATCTATCTGTGGATGCTCGGCCATGCCGTCTATGGCCTCGGGATGCGGGCCGACGACCCGAGGTGGGATGCGACGCGCTGGCCGCTGATCCTGTCGCTGATGCTGGGGGCGATCTGGACTGCGGTCGCGTCCTTCAGCCCGACCTGGGCGGTGATCCTGATGGCGCTGATGCTCGGGGGCGCGCTCGCGTCGCTGCGCGCCGCACCGGAGGGCCTTGACCGCTGGTGGCTGCGGGCGCCGATCGCGCTCTATGCCGGCTGGCTGACAGCCGCCTTCTTTGCCGGGCTCGCCATCGTCGCGGCCGGCAACGGCATCCTGTTCGGCGCCGTCGGCTGGGCCTGGATTGCGTTGATTGCAGCGACCGCGCTGGCCGTCGTGGTGCAGTACCGGCTTTCCGGCACCCCCGAATACGGGCTCGGCGTGATCTGGGCGCTGGTCGCGATTGCGGTCCGGAACTGGGGCAGCGACTGGGGTCTGGTGGTTCTGGCGGTGTGCGCCGCGGTTGCGGTTGCCATCGCCTGGCACCGCGGCCGGACCTGACCCGCAGCAACCGCGTACTCTCTGCCCGCACAAAGGCCGGTCCGGCGCCCCGGAGGGCGCCAGTTTCCGTTATCCCAGCGGCGGCTTGCCCAGATGCTTGCGCAACCGCGAGGGCGTCGATTTCTTGCGGTTCTTGTAGGGGTTCTGGTCGGACTGACTGCGGAAGGTCAGCCGGATCGGCGTTCCCGGCATGTCAAAATCCGTTCGCAACCCGTTGACGAGATAGCGTTTATAGCTTTCCGGCAGCTTCTCGGGGTACGAGGCCATGACCACGAAGGCCGGTGGCCGTGTCTTGACCTGGGTCATATAGCGCAGCTTGACCCGCTTGCCCTGTGGCGCGGGTGGCGGATGCGACTCCATCATCCCGGCAAGCCAGAGGTTCAGCTTGGCCGTCGGCACCCGCCGGTTCCAGACCGCATGGGCGCGCAGGATCGCCTCGTGCAGCCGGTCAAGGCCGCGCCCCGTCGTCGCCGATACCGTTACCAGCGGCGCGCCGCGCAACTGCGGCAGCAGGCGCTCGAAGGCCTCCTTCAGTTCGGACAGCCGGCCCTGCTTGTCATCTGCAAGGTCCCACTTGTTGATCGCAACCACCACCGCGCGACCCTCGCGTTCGGCCAGATCGGCGATTCGCAGGTCCTGCTGCTCGAACGGGATCTCGACATCGAGCAGGACCACCACGACCTCGGCGAACTTGGTCGCGCGCAGCCCGTCCGAAACCGACAGCTTCTCGAGCTTTTCCTGAACCTTGGCCTTCTTGCGCATGCCCGCGGTGTCGAAGATCCGCATCGGCGTGCCGTTCCAGGTGATCGGCAGCGAGATCGCGTCGCGGGTGATCCCGGCCTCGGGGCCGGTCAACAGCCGCTCTTCGCCGACAATGCGGTTGATCAGGGTCGACTTGCCGGCATTGGGCCGGCCCACAACGGCGACCTGCAGCGGCTTTGCCGTAGTGATCCGCGGCGGCGCGTCGTCGTCCTCGTCGTCCTCGGACAACTCGACATCGACCTCGGGCGTCTCGGCCAGCGCATTCTCGGCATAGGCATCGGCAAGCGGCATCAGCGCGGCGTGCAGATCCGACATCCCCTCGCCATGTTCGGCCGAGATCCGGATCGGCTCGCCCAGCCCCAGCGAATAGGCCTCGAGCACGCCCGCCTCGCTGGCGTTGCTTTCCGACTTGTTGGCCGCCAGCAGCACATGGGCCGACTTGCGGCGCAGAATCTCGGCAAAGACCTGATCGGTCGGGGTGACGCCGACGCGGGCGTCGAGCATGAACAGGCAGACATCGGCCATCTCGACCGCGCGTTCGGTCAGCCGCCGCATCCGGCCCTGCAGGCTGTCGTCGGTCACTTCCTCGAGCCCGGCGGTATCGATCACGGTAAAGCGCAGATCCCCCAACCGTGCCTTGCCCTCGCGCAGGTCACGTGTCACGCCCGGCTGGTCGTCGACCAGCGCCAGGCGCCTGCCGACCAGGCGATTGAATAGGGTCGACTTGCCGACGTTCGGGCGGCCGACCAGGGCCAGTGTAAAGGTCATCTTGCGCTCGCGCGGTTCGGAATTTCGGATCGGGATTGAGGCCCCGGATTCGTCCCGGGACCCGTCCCCTTACACGAAGCCCGAGCTAACGGAAAGCGACGAGTTGCCCGGCCGTTGTGACGACATAGAGCGTGCGGTCGACAACGACCGGGTTGGTCGTCGCCCCGCCCGGCAGCGCGATGGTCGAGATCAGCGCACCGTTCCGGGGATTGAAGCTGCGGATATAGCCGTCGTCGGAGGCAACGATCAGGCGCCCGCCGGCCAGCACCGGGCCATAATGGGCGAAGACGTCGCGACGCTTGCGCGGGCGTTCCTTCTTGAAGCGCGGCATGTCGATGCGCCAGATCACTTCGCCGGTCTTAGCGTCAAGCCGCGCCAGCTGCTGCAGGTCGGTGACCGCAAAGACCGAGCCGCCCTCGACCCAGACCGGGCTCATCGCGCCTTCGGTCGCGGTCCAGATCCGTTCGCCGCTGGTCACGTTGATCGCGGCAATGCGTCCGGCGGGCGAACCGGCATAGGCGATGCCGTTGACGATCACCGGATCGGCCGAGATGTCGCCGATGCCCGCAAAGGCAAAGCCGCGGCGCTGGCCGGCCAGCATGGCGCCCCAGACCCGCACCCCGCCAAGCCGCAGCGCGGCCACCAGCTCGGACGAGCCGAAGGGGAACACCGCAATCCTGTTGTCGACCGCGGGTCCCGAGCCGTTGATCGTTGCTGCAACCGTGGGGGCGGTCGTCAGCTCCCACTGCAGGCGGCCATTGTCGGTGCGCACCGCGAACCCGCGGTTGTCGCGGCTGGAGACATAGACCAGATCGCCGACGACGGTTGGCGAACCCGCGACGGGAGAATCGAAATTCTGTGTCCAGAGCACCTGTCCGTTGGCCGGGTTCAACGCCATCAACAGGCCGAATCCTGTGGTCACGAACAGCTTGCCGCCGCCAAACGCCAACCCGCCGCCCGAAGCGTCGCGCGCCCTGTCCTCGGGCGGCACCAGGGTCTGCGACCACAGCGTCGCGCCACCGGTCGAATGAGCCATGACCTGACTGCGGGAATCGAGGGTAAAGATCCGGCCCTCGGCAACGATCGGGTCGGCGGTGACCTTGTAGCGGCGGCTGTCGCCGGCGCCGATCGAGGCCGACCAGACCTTGGTCAGGCCGCTGCCGAGTGCCGGATGGCTGATCCAGTGGGTCGGTGTGCCGCCGCGATGGGTCCAGGATGTATGATTGACCTGCGCGGGCATCGGGAAGGCCACGTCGCGCAGGATCGGATCGAGCGGTCCCGGGGGATTGAGCTTGGCCGCGGTCGCGCCGGGTTCTGCCGTCGCATCGAGCGGCGCGGTCACGTCGAAGCGCTCGCCCGGAAGGATCTCTTCCCGGGCACAGCCCGCGACCAGAAAGGCCGCCGCAATCAAGCCTGCCGTCACTGCCCTTGCCGTCACTGCCCGTTCCCCCAATTCGCGGCGCTCGCTGCCGGATGCATGGTCCCGCCGGTTTGCGCCGGCACGATTGCCACCGGCATTCAGCCGGCGTTGGCGTCACCGGGGAGATCTCCCCCCAGTACAACCAGCAGTTGCGTCACCCGGCGTGCCAGGTTCGGTGTCACGCCCGGTTCCTGCAGCAGCGCCTGGGCAGTGGCGATCGCCTCGTCCCGCTGGCCGGCAGCGGCAAGTTCCATTGCCTTCTGCTCCATCGCCAGCACCCGGAACGGCCCGCCGGGCCGCGCCAGACGGTCCAGCACCTGCACGCGCGTCGCGGCATCCATGGCCGGATCGCCGATCAATACCATCTTGAACGCCGCAAGGTCGCCGTAGACCTCCGATTCGGCCGAGCTTTCGGCCAGCGGGCGCAGGGTTTCCGCGGCAGCCGCCGCATCGCCGGTGACCATCTGTTCGGCCGAGATCATCATCTGAACGACCGGGGCCGTCCTGCCCCCGGCTGGGATTGCCTGCAGCGCGGCAAGGCGTGCCGCATCGTCGGGCGCGCCGATCGCGGCGAGGATCTGATCGCCCATGGCCTGCGCGGCCGACTCCGCCCGCGCCTTGCGGAACTCGTAGAACGCGGCGCCGCCGACCAGCAGCACAACCGCCAGAATACCGATCCAGCCATAGCGGCGCATCATGGCGAACAGCCGGTCGCGGCGGACCGCGTCGGTGACCTCTTCAATGAAACTGTCTGTCTGGCTCATGCGCCCCGCCCGATTCTGCCCGCTTATTCGACCGCGGCCAATTCATCGCCGGCCCGGCCCGATCTCCGGCCGCGCCCCGATGCCGGTGCAGCCACCCTAGGGCGGCGCAATCCGGGCTGGGCCGCACTGGAAACCGCCTTCTCATACCCCGAAGCCCGAGGCCATGCCAAGCCCCGGAGGTGCCGCGGTTTTAGGCCCGTCCTCCGGGCGCGCTCCACGGCCTCGGCAGGCATCCGCCAAATCGGCCGATTGCGCCCTCCGGGGCACAGCGACAACGGTTGCAGCCAAAGCGCATTGGCCGTAATCTGAACTGGCTGGTTCGGACTTTGACGGATTGGGAGCCTCGCTGAAAGACGCCGGCCGACGTAAGTCGTAGTATTTTATAATTTGCAGGACATGTGCCTGATGCGGGTGCGTTCCGGGGCTTCGCAAACTGAGGACGTATCGGAAAGGCCCGGCTAGATGCGTTGGTTTTCGGTTATATTGGCCCTGATGGTGTCGGGGATAATCTATTTGCTGGTCATGAATAGGCAGGCTCTGTTCGAATTCACCGGGCGTTCCGCCGAGACCGAGGTGATTGCGTCGACCGAGGCCGACGCGCCGCTTTTGCCGGTCGCGCGGGAAGGCACCGTTTCAGTCGTCGCCATGACATCGACCGCGCAGCAGATCGACTCGGCCGTGCTCGTGCGCGGTCGTACCGAGGCCGCGCGGCAGGTCGTGGTCAAGGCCGAGACCTCGGGGCTCATCCTGTCCGAACCGCTGCGCAAGGGCACCATCGTCGAGGCCGGCCAGACGCTGTGCAAACTCGACCCCGGCACCCGCGACGCCCAGCTTTCCCAGGCCAGGGCCTCCCTGGCCGAGGCCAGCGCCGGTATCCCGGTGTCGCAGGCCCGGCTGCTCGAGGCAGAAGCGGCGTTGAGCGAAGCCCAGATCAACGACCGTGCCGCAAGCAAACTGATCGAGGGCGGATTTGCCTCGGAAACCCGGCTCGCTGCAACTCGTTCGGCGGTCACCTCGGCGCAGGCAAACCTCGAGGCGGCGCGCTCCGGGCTCGAGGCGGCCCATGCCTCGGTCGAGGCCGCTCAGGCCAGTGTCGCCGTGGTCGAGAAGGACATCGACCGGCTGACCCTTGTCGCGCCGTTCGGCGGGCTGCTCGAAACCGACACCGCCGAGCTTGGCGCACTGATGCAGTCGGGCTCGGACTGCGCCACGGTGATCCAGCTTGCGCCGATGAAGCTTGTCGGTTTCGTGTCGGAAACCCAGATCGAGCGGGTCGAACCGGATGCCATGGCGCAGGCGCGTCTGGTCTCCGGGCGTCAGGTCGCGGGCAAGGTCAGTTTCCTGTCGCGCTCGGCCGATCCCCAGACCCGGACCTTCCGGGTCGAGGTCGAAGTGCCCAATGCCGATCTGTCGCTGCGCGACGGACAGACCGTCGAGATCGCCATCGCAGCAGACGGCGAAACCGCGCATCTTGTGCCCGCTTCGGCCCTGACGCTGGACGATTCGGGCCAGCTCGGGTTGCGCATTGTGGAAAAGGACGACGACGGTCAGGACATCGCCTGCTTCGTGCCGGTCAAGTTGCTGCGCGACACGCTCGACGGCGTCTTTGTGTCGGGTCTGCCCGAGACAGCCCGGATCATCATCGTCGGGCAGGAATACGTGACCGACGGCGTACCCGTCGATGTCACTCTCGCCTCCGAGGAGGTGAGCCAGTGAGGTTGCGCCCGACACCGAGCGGAGCCGCTGCATGACCGGTATTGTCGACTGGGCTGCAGCGCGATCGCGCATGGTCCTTGCGTTCATCCTGCTGACCATCGCCGTCGGCACCATCAGCTATCTGGCCCTGCCCAAGGAGGGCGAGCCCGATATCGAGATCCCGGCTGTCTTCATCTCGGTCCCCTTCCCCGGCATTTCGGCCGAAGACGCCGAAAAGCTGCTGCTGGAGCCGATGGAGACCGAAATGTCGGGGCTCGACGGGCTCGACAAGATGACCGGCACGGCGACCGAAGGCTATGCCAACCTGGTGCTCGAATTCAACTTCGGCTGGGACAAGTCGGCGACGCTGGCAGACGTGCGCGCAGCGATGACCAAGGCGGAATCGAAATTTCCCGATGGCGCCGACAATTATACCGTCGACGAGGTCAACTTCTCGGAATTCCCGATCATCATCGTCAACCTCGCGGGGGCGCTGCCCGAACGCACGCTGCTGCAGGTTGCCAACGACCTGCAAAGCACGCTCGAAGGGCTGGAACCGGTGCTGGAGGTGGCGCTCGCAGGCCACCGCGACGAGATGGTCGAGGTGACCATCGACCCGCTGAAGCTCGAATCCTACAACGTCACGGCGGCCGAGTTGATCGGCGCGGTGGTGAACAACAACCAGCTGATCGCGGCCGGCGAGGTCGAGACCGATGGCGGTGCCTTCTCGGTCAAGATCCCCTCGTCCTTCGACAGTCCGCGCGACATCTATGACCTGCCGGTCAAGGTCAACGGCGACAGCGTTGTCACGCTCGGCGACCTCGCCACGATCTCGCTGACCTATGAGGACCGCGCCGGTACGGCGCAGTTCAACGGCGAAACGACGGTTGCGCTGCAGGTGGTCAAGCGCAAGGGCTACAACGTCATCGACACCGCGAAACTGGTGCGCAAGACGGTGGCCGCCGAACAGGCGAAGTGGCCGCCCGAACTGCAGCAGGCGATTGTTGTCGGCACCTCGAACGACCAGTCCGAACAGGTCGAATCGATGGTGGTCCAGCTCGAAGGCTCGGTTCTGACCGCGATTGCGCTGGTGATGATCGTGATCCTGGCGACGCTGGGGCCGCGGCCCTCGTTCCTCGTTGGATTCGCGATCCCGACATCGTTCCTGCTGACCTTCGCCCTTCTGGGCGTGATGGATATCGCGATCAACAACATCGTCATGTTCGGGCTCATTCTGGCCGTGGGGATGCTGGTCGACGGCGCCATCGTGGTGGTCGAATACGCCGACACCCGTATCGCCCAAGGGACGGGACCGATGCACGCCTATGTCGAGGCGGCAAAGCGGATGTTCTGGCCCATCGTCAGTTCGACCGCGACCACGCTCTGCGCCTTCCTGCCGATGCTGTTCTGGCCCGGGGTGGTCGGCCAGTTCATGGGGCTGCTGCCGGTCACCATGATCTTCGTGCTGTCCGCCTCTCTGGTGGTGGCGCTGATCTATCTGCCTGTCATGGGCGGGGTCACGGGGCGGATGGCGCGCATATTCCACCGGATCGCCAATGTCCTGCGCCCCTGGCCCTGGGCGCTGCGCGCAAGCCTTGTGCTGCCGTCGGCTGCGCTGCTGTTTCTTGGCGGGATGCAGTCGCTCAACCCCGGATACCTCTTCGGCGGCGAGACCCCGTTGCCGTCACGGATCGAATGGCTGCCGGGCGTGGTACTGTTCATGGCCGGTGCCTTCGCCACCTCGATCACGATGGATGCCGCCAAGATCGTGTGGCGGCGCCCGCGGATCCGCGCCGGCTATCGCCGCACACCTTTTGGCCGGGTGATCCGGCTGCTGACCGGAAACCCGGTGATGCCGCTGGTCACGATCGTCGCCGTCAGCGTGTTCGTCATATCGACCTTCAGCTATTTCGGCACCCACAACAACGGGGTCGAATTCTTCGTCGATTCGGATCCCGAACAGGCCATCGTCTATGTCCGCGCCCGCGGCAACCTTTCGGTCGACGAGAAGGACGCGCTGGTGCGCGAGGTCGAGCGCAAGGTCGCCGACACCCCGGGGGTCCGCAGCATTTTCAGCTTCGCCGGCGAGGGCGGGCTGAACGCCAATACCGGCGGCGCCAGCGCGCCCCGCGACACCATTGGCCAGATCCAGATCGAGATGATCCCCTGGGAAGAGCGCAAGGACGACCCGACGCTGCAGGGGACCTATGTGCTGGATCAGCTCGAGGAAAAATTTGCCACGATCCCAGGCATCTATACCGAAATCCTCAATCTCTCGATGGGGCCTAGCTCGGGCAAGCCGGTGCACCTGCGGCTTACCGGCGACGACAGGGACGCGCTGATCAGTGCAGTCGGCATCATCGAGGCCAAGTTCCACGAGACACCGGGGCTGGTTGGCATCGACGATACGCTGCCGCTGCCCGGCATCGACTGGCAGATCGACGTCGATGTCGAAAAGGCAGGCCGCTATGGCGCCGACGTCGCGACCGTGGGCGCCATGGTCCAGCTTGTCACCCGCGGCGTGCTGCTTGACACCATGCGGGTGCCAAGCTCGGACGAGGAAGTCGACATCCGGGTCCGGCTGCCGCGCGAGGACCGGCTGCTGTCGACCCTCGATTCGCTGAAGGTGCGCACCGCCGACGGGCTGGTGCCGCTGTCGAACTTCATCACCCGCAAGCCGGTGCCAAAGCTGGCGCGGATCGACCGCATCGACGGGCACCGCTATTTTGACGTCCGGGCAGATGTGACGCCAGATCTGGTCAAGCTGACCGACCGCGACGGCGCGACCGTCGACATCGTTCCGGCGGCGGCCGAAGATGACCCCGCACTGGCAGACCGGATCCGGACCGAACACCTGAACATCGTGCCAATAAACCCGAACGAACGCATTGCCGTGTTGACCGACTGGCTGACCTCGGCCCAGCCGCTGCCCTCCGGGGTCAACTGGCAATGGACCGGAGACCAGGAGGATCAGACCGAAAGCGAGACGTTCCTCGCCAAGGCCTTCGCCATGTCGCTGGCGCTGATGTTCATTATCCTGCTGACGCAGTTCGACAGCTTCTACAACTCGGTGCTGGTGCTGCTGGCGGTAGTGCTGTCGGCGGCGGGTGTACTGATCGGCATGATGGTGATGCACCAGCCGTTCTCGATCATCATGACAGGCACGGGGCTCGTCGCGCTGGCGGGAATTGTCGTCAACAACAACATCGTGCTGATCGACACCTATCAGGAATTCAGCCGCTACATGCCGCGGATCGAGGCGATCATCCGCACCGCCGAACAGCGCCTGCGACCGGTGCTGCTGACCACGGTGACCACGATTGCCGGGCTGACGCCGATGATGTTCGGGATCTCGTTCGACCTCGCGGCGGGGGGCTATTCGATCGACAGTCCGACCTCGCTCTGGTGGAAGCAACTGGCGACCGCCGTCGTCTTCGGCCTTGGCACCGCGACGGTGCTGACGCTGATCTTCACCCCGGCGATGCTGGCGCTGAGGGTCTGGATCGCCGAGGGCGCCTATCGCGGAACCCGTGGCATCGGCGCGCTGGCCTTCGGCCGGTCGAGCCGGATGGCGCGGGACATCGCGCTTGGCCATGCCGCCGGCCAGTTGCGCAGCCCCGAGTTGATCTGGGAACCCGACGAACCGGACCGGCGCGACCTGCTGGAAACGGTCCCGCCCCCGTCCGGGGTCTCCCGCGCGGCACCGGCAAGCATCGACCGCGACCAGAATGTTGCCGGCAGCGCCCCGGCCGTCGATCCGGAAAAGCCCGGCACCGGAAATCCAGGCTCCGGCTCTCCACTTCGCGCGGCCGAATAGCCGACCGCCGCCTCGTCGGTGCCGCCCTCCCCGGGCGCGCAGCCTTGTGCCCCAGTCCTCCGCCTGCCATCTTGCCCCGGATTGGCCCGAGCAGGCCGACCCCAAGCGATGACAGGAGCCCGCGATGGACATCGGACTTGCCTTGCAGGGCGGTGGCGCGCTTGGCGCCTACGAATGGGGGGCGGTGGCCCGTCTGGTCGAGGCCGGGCTGCGGCCGGTTGCGATTGCGGGCGTCAGCATCGGCGCGATCAATGCCGCCGCAATCGCCGGCGCCCGGGAGGGCGATATCGTCGAAAGCCTGAACCAGCTGTGGCAGTCGATCACCCTGCCCGCGATGCCATTCGTCAGCCCGCGGATACAGGCGCAGATGTCGATGCTGGGCCTGCCGAACTTCTTCCAGCCGCGGCTCGATTATTGGCACATGCCGGCCTGGGACAGCCTTTATTCCGTCGCACCGATGTATGCCACGCTCGACACGCTGATCGACTGGGAGAGGCTGAACGACCCTGCCCTGCAACGGGTGACGGTGACCGCAACACGGGTCGAGGACGGCGCGGGCGTACATTTCTCGAACGTCGAGAGACGCCTCGATGCCCGCCACATCCTCGCCAGCGGCTCGCTGCCGCCGGGGTTTCCGATGACCGAAATCGACGGGCACAGCTATATGGATGGCGGGATCTTCTCGAACACGCCGCTGCCGCAGCTGCTGGAAATGCTCGACGAGGATCAGCTCGACAGCCTGCCGATCTTCGTGATCAATCTGTTCCCGATCCTCGACGATGTTCCGGGCACGCTGTTCGAGATCCAGAACCGGGTCAAGGAAATCACCTACGAGAACCGGATCGAGGCGGATTTCGGCGGCGCCGAAGCGCTGCGCGAGCACGGGCAGATGGTCCGGGCGGTGGCCGAAACCCTGCGCACCCACCCCGAGCTTGGCGGTTCGCCCGCCGCCCAACGGATGCTGCGCCGCCGTGCCTATGCCAACGTGAACGTCATCGATGCCGGTCACGCCCCGGGCAGCGGCGACCACGATTTCTCGTACCCCGGCGTGATGGACCGCCACGCCAAGGGCCGTGCCGCGGCCGAACAGTGGCTGCAGCTGAACCTGCCCGAAAGCCTCTCGCCAGCCGAATGACGCCCCGCAGGGTCGGCTCGCTTCCGGCGCGAATTGCGCCCGGCGCCGCGCAGATGCCCCATGCGCCGACACAATCGCCCGGCAGGTGCCGCAACGCCCGCCGCCAGCACCTCATTTCTCGGCAAATCAGCGCGGCGCCGGGGCGGGAAGCGACCGGCCGCTGCCTCAATGCCGGAGGCATGAACGCGGAACTGCGACCAATCCAAGCCCTTCCCCTCACTCCCGCGCGGTGGGAACCAGCCCGCAGGGCCCGGCAAGGTCAGGCCGCACTCGCCCCCGCCGCCTCGGCGCGCTGCGCGGTCCACATCGCGGCATAGCGCCCGTTGCGCGCCATCAGCGCGGCGTGGCTGCCACGCTCGACCACCCGGCCTGCGTCCAGCACCGCAATCTCGTCGGCATCAACGACCGTCGACAGACGGTGCGCGATCATGATGACGGTCCGGCCCCGGCCCATCGCGGCAAGGCTCTTCTGGATCTCCTGCTCGGTGCGGGTGTCGAGCGCCGATGTCGCCTCGTCGAGCAGCAGGATCGGCGGGTTCTTCAGGATCGTGCGGGCGATGCCCACCCGCTGTTTCTCGCCGCCCGACAGCTTCAGGCCACGCTCGCCCACCTGGGTTTCGTAGCCGCGCGGCAGCCCGACGATGAAATCGTGGATCTCGGCCGCCCGCGCCGCTGCCTCGACCTCGGCGCGCGAGGCTTCGGGCCGGCCATAGGCGATGTTGTAGAAGATCGTGTCGTTGAACAGCACCGTGTCCTGCGGCACGACGCCGATTGCCGCCTGCAGGCTCTCGCGCGTGACCTCGCGCACGTCCTGGCCGTCAATCAGCACCGCGCCCTGTTGCACGTCATAGAACCGGAACAACAGCCGCCCGATGGTCGACTTGCCCGACCCGGTCGGCCCGACGATGGCAAGGCTGCCGCCGGCGGGCACCCGCAAGGTCACGCCGTGCAGGATCGGCCGGTCCGCGTCATAGGCGAAATGCACATCCTCGAGCGCGACCGCCCCGCCCCGCGGTTGCAGCGCCCGCGCATCCGGCGCGTCGACGATCTCGGCCGGCTGTTCGAGAAGATCGAACATCTCGCCCATGTCGACAAGGCTTTGGCGGATCTCGCGATAGACCGTGCCGAGAAAGCCGAGCGGCGCGATGATCTGCAGCATGTAGGCGTTGACCATGACGAAATCGCCGACCGTATGGGTGCCCGCCGCAACGCCCCGCGCCGCCATCACCATCACCGCCACAAGCCCTGCGTTGATAATCAGGCCCTGCCCGACATTGATCGCGGCCAGCGAATAGGCGGTCTTCAGCGCCGCCTCCTGATAGCCCTCCATCGCCTGATCATAGCGCGCGGCCTCGCGCCCGGCGGCACCGAAATAGGCCACGGTCTCGAAGTTCAGCAGCGAGTCGACCGCACGCTGGTTGGCCTCGTTGTCCTGATCGTTCATCTGGCGGCGGATCCGCACCCGCCATTCGGTGATCGCCAGCGTGAACCAGACATAGAGCCCGATGGTGACGGCCAGCACCACTAGGAACCGCCAGTCGAACAGCCGCGCGAGGATGATCGCGACCAACAGCAGTTCGAACACCAGCGGGCCGATCGAGAACAGCAGGAAGCGCAGCAGGAAGGACACCCCCTTCACCCCCCGCTCCATCACCCGGCTCAGCGCCCCGGTCTTGCGGCTGATGTGAAAGCGCAGCGACAGCGCGTGGATGTGCTGGAAGGTCTGCAGCGCCAGCTTGCGCAGCGCGCCCTGCGCCACCCGGGCAAAGACCACGTCGCGCAGTTCGCTGAACAGCAGGTTGCCCAGCCGCGCCATGCCATAGCCGACCGTCAGCCCGACCGCCCCGAGCGTCAGGATGGTCGCAGCACCCGGCGTGTCGCCCGCCAGCGCATCGACTGCCTGTTTGTAGAACAATGGCACCGTGACCGCGATCAGCTTGGCCACGATCAGGACGACCATCGCCACCACCACACGGACCTTCACGCCGGTCTCGCCCGGCGGCCACAGATAGGGGCCGACAGAGCGCATGACCCGCAGCCCGCGCTGACGCTCTTCGCGCCTGATCTGATCTGTCATGGCTGGCCGGTGTCCCGCTGGCGTTGATCGGAAAGCCGAGGCTATCGCGGCGCCATGGATTTGGCCAGCGACCGCAGAGGGTCGGAAGCCATCGCAGCGGGCAAATCGCCCCGGCTTGCCACCGCCCGCGGACCCGGCCTAGGTTGCGGCGTTGCAGCGAGAAAGCCCGACCTCATGACCTCGTTCCCAATCCATGCCGGCAGTCCTGTCAGCTTTCCCGGCCCGCCGCCCAAGGCGGCCGATGTGGTGGTGATCGGTGGTGGCGTGGTGGGCGTCACGGCCGCGCTGTTTCTGGCCCGCCGCGGTCTGCGGGTGGTGCTGGTCGAAAAGGGCCGGATCGCGGGTGAACAATCCTCGCGCAACTGGGGCTGGATCCGACAGCAGGGGCGCGACCCGGATGAGCTGCCGATCATGATCGAATCGCGCCGGTTGTGGCAGCAGCTTGCCGCGGAGACCGGCGAGGACATCGGCCTTGTCGAGGCCGGGGTGACCTATCTTGCCACGACCGAACGCAAGCTTGCCGCCTTCGAGGCATGGCTACCCCACGCCCGTGCCCACGGGCTCGACACCCGGATCCTCGATGCGGCGGCGACCGCCGTGTTGATCCCCGGCGCCTCGCGGCGTTTTTCCGGGGCCCTGACGACGCCCTCGGACATGAAGGCCGAGCCCTGGTGCGCGGTCCCCGCCCTTGCCCGCCTCGCTGCGCGCGAAGGCGTCTCAGTGATCGAATCCTGCGCAGCCCGCCTGATCGACACCGCGGCGGGAAGGGTCGCGGGCGTGCTGACCGAGGCCGGCCGCATCGCCGCTCCCGCCGTGCTGGTTGCCGGAGGCGCCTGGTCCTCGCTGTTGCTGCGCGCCCATGGCATCGCGATCCCGCAACTCTCGGTGCGCTCGACCGTCGCTGCAACCGAACCACTGGCGCGCGTTCATGCCGGTGCCGCCGCCGACGACCGCATCGCCTTTCGCCTGCGCCGCGACGGTGGCTTCACGCTGGCCGGTGCCGGGGCGCAGGATTTCTACCTCGGTCCCGACGCGGTCCGGCTGGCTTCGAAATACCTGCCCACGTTGCGCAGCGAGCCGCTGAGCGTGCGACCGCGCCCGGCCGCGCCGCATCACTTTCCCGACGCCTGGGGAACCAGACGCCACTGGCAGGGCGACGAGGAAAGCCCGTTCGAGCGGATGCGGGTGCTGGACCCGGCGCCGAACCCCGGCAACATTGCAAGGCTCGCCCGCAACTTTGCCGACCTGTTCCCGAGGCTCGGCCCCGTGCGGCTGAGAACCTGCTGGGCCGGGATGATCGACACCATGCCCGACGTGGTGCCGATCATCGACCATTGCGACCGCCTGCCGGGCCTGACCATCGGCACCGGGCTCAGCGGCCATGGCTTTGGCATCGGCCCCGGCGTCGGCCGGGTGCTGGCGGACCTGATCGCGGGCGGCGAGTTGGGCCACGACCTGACCCGGTTCCGGTTCGGTCGATTCTCGGATGGCAGCCGGATCCGCCCCGGACCGGCGCTGTGACAGCCGACGGGGTCGCGACCGAACGCCTTCCAGCGTCCAGCTGGCACGATCGCGCGCGCCGGCGCCACAGGGCAAAGCGGCGCTTTCGTGCCACGGCCCTTGCCGCCTTCGCGGCCCGCTGCTAGGCAACCTTAAACCTGACCGAAACAATCAACAGACTTGCCCGTGCCCACGCCACCCCGCCTCGAGATTCTATCCATCACCCGGCATTTCGACGGCCGCGACGTGGTCGCCGGCGTCTCGCTGACGGTGGCGCCGGGTCAGGTGACCTGCCTGCTCGGTCCTTCGGGCTGTGGCAAGTCGACCACGCTGCGGATCGTTGCCGGGGTCGACCGGCAGACCACGGGGCGGATTCTGGTCGACGGCAGGGTCGTTGCCGACGAAACCCGCCACATGCCGCCCGAACGCCGCGGCATCGGCCTGATGTTTCAGGATTTCGCGCTGTTCCCGCATTTGAGCGTCGGCGAGAACGTGGCCTTCGGGCTGCACGGCGGGCTCCGTGCCAACCGCGCCCGGGTCGTCGAATTGCTGGCACGCGTCGATCTGGGCAGTTTCGTCGAGGCCTATCCGCACCAGTTGTCGGGCGGGGAACAGCAGCGCGTCGCGCTGGTGCGCGCGCTTGCGCCGCGACCCTCGATCATGCTGATGGACGAACCGTTCTCGGGCCTCGACAACCGCCTGCGCGACGACATCCGCGACCGCACCCTCAGCCTTCTGAAGGAAGAGAACACGGCCGTTCTGCTGGTGACCCACGAACCCGACGAAGCGATGCGCATGGCCGACGAGATCGCGCTGATGCGGGCTGGCCGGATCGTTCAGCAGGGCGCGCCCTATTCCATCTACAACAACCCCGTCGATCGCGCGGCGGCAGGGTTTTTCAGCGATATCAACATCGTGAAAGGGTTTTCGCGGGGCGCGCTCACCGACACGCCGTTCGGCAGGTTCCTGACGCCGGGCCATCCCGACGGCGCCGCGGTCGAGATCGTGATCCGCCCCCAGCACCTGAGGATCGACTTCGACCGGCAGGGCCGCGGCCCGCTCGCAACGCCCTCGGACGGGGTCGCGGCCCGCGGCATCGTCGAACGCGCCCGCTTCATGGGCCGCGAGAGCCTGATCGAGTTCCGGATGGAACACGACGGCACGATCCTGAAGGCGACGGTGCCGGCGGTCTTCCTGCCCAAACGTGGCACGGCGCTGTGGCTGACCCTGCGCCGTGACCGCTGTCACGTGTTCCCGGCAGGGTGCCAAGGTTGATTGCCCGTCCCGCTCCGCCGCGCAATTTCCCGCGCGTTGCCGCGTTTGGGGCTTTGAACTCCTCCCCGAAACCCATAAGTAATTTTGGACGCCACCGCAGGCGGATCGGTTGACGGGTTCAAGGCCCGGGTCCGCGATGGGAGAAAGAAGATGCTGAATAACATCGGCCCCATGGGCCTGATCCTGATTGCAGTAGTTGTGCTGGTCCTGTTCGGACGCGGCAAGGTCTCGTCGCTGATGGGCGAAGTCGGAAAGGGCATCACGGCCTTCAAGAAGGGTGTCAACGAGGGCAAGAAGGAAATCGAGGATGAGTCCGCCGAGGCGGCCCGCGATGTGACGCCCGAAAAGATCACCGAGAAGTCCCCCGGGGTTACCGCGATGGAAACCGCCGAAAAGGACAAGGTCTGAGCGCCGGTTGCGCCGGAGCTGATCCGATATGTTCGACCTAGGATGGACCGAGCTTTTGCTGATCGGCGTGGTCGCGCTGATCGTGGTGGGTCCAAAGGACCTGCCGGTGATGTTCCGCACACTGGGACGGACGACCGCCCGGCTGCGGGCCATGGCACGTGAATTCACCCGGGCAATGGAAGACGCGGCCGACGAATCCGGTGCCCGCGATATAGCCCGCGACCTGCGCAACCTGAGCTCGCCCAAGACGATGGGCGTCGACGCGCTGAAGAAAGCGACCAGCCTCGACTTTGATCCGCTCGGCGAGGACGACGAGGTGGCGGACGAGGAATCGGCGACCCCGGCCAAGCCTGCCGCCCCGCGCGGCCCCGAGACCACCAGGATTGCCGAGGAACGCGCCGCGACCACCAGCAGCCTGCGCGAGGCCGCCGCCGCCCGCGCCGCCGATGCAGCCGCCGCCGCCTCGGCCACAGTGACAGAAACACCCGCCGAAACGGCCCCCGGCCCCGTGCCGACCGCCAGCGGCGACAAGCCATGAGCCATCCTTCATGAGCGCCGACGACACTCCCGAGACCGACGAGATCGAAGACAGCTCGGCCCCGCTGGTCGAGCACCTGGCCGAGTTGCGCACCCGCCTGATCCATTCGGTTCTGGCATTCGTCGTCGCGATGCTGATCTGCTTTACCGTCGCCAATCCGATCCTCGACATTCTGGTCGAGCCGATCGCCCAGGTGCTGCGTGCCCGCGGCGAGAACCCGCAACTGATCTTCACCGCGCCGCAGGAAAAGTTCTTCGTGCTGGTGCGGATCTCGATGGTGTTCGGACTGGGCCTGTCGTTCCCCTATATCGGCTTTCAGATGTGGCGCTTCGTGGCGCCGGGCCTTTATAGATCCGAACGCGCCGCGTTCCTTCCGTTCCTGATCGCCTCGCCGGCGCTGTTCCTGGCCGGCGCAGCCTTTGCGCATCTGGTGGTCACACCGATGGCGATGAACTTCTTCATCGGGTTTTCCGATGCTGTGCCAGCGCTTGCCGCGATCCTGTCGGGTCAGGACATGCCCGCCGACGTCCAGAACGCCGAGCTGCGGACGGTGTTCCTCGGCTCCGTGCGCGAAAGCCTCGATCTGTCGCTCAAGTTCATCATCGCCTTTGGCCTCTGCTTCCAGTTGCCCGTGCTGCTGACGCTGATGGGTCAGGCGGGGCTGGTTTCCGTCGCAGGGCTGCGCCACATGCGCAAATACGCCATCGTCGGGATCCTGACGCTGGCCGCCGTGCTGACGCCGCCCGACGTGGTCAGCCAGGTAATCCTGTTCACCGTGGTCTATGGGCTTTACGAGATCTCGATCCTTCTCGTGGTCCGTGTCGAAAGGCGCCGCAAGGAGGCGTTGCGCGCCGCCGGTCTGGACGATGACGACGAGGATGAAGACGAGGCTGCGGAGGCACCGAAGTGACGCCCACGGACTTCACCGCCGAAGAACTCGACCGGATCGCGGCAGCGCTGGAACGGATCGCGCCCGCCCCGGCCAGGGCGCCCGATTTCGACGCGGCCGAGGCCTTTGTCTGGCACACCGGCCCCGACCGTCTGGCACCGGTGTCAAAGGTCTCGCGGGTCGCGCTCGACCTGCTGATCGGCATCGATCTGGCGCGCACGATCCTGCTCGAGAACACGCTGCAGTTCGCCCGCGGGCTGCCTGCGAACAACGCCCTTCTCTGGGGCGCGCGCGGGATGGGAAAATCAAGCCTCGTCAAGGCGGTACATGCCGAAGTTCGCGAACTTGGCGAGGATCTCAAGATTGTCGAGCTGCAGCGCGAGGATCTGCCCTCGCTGCAGCGGCTGCTGGCGCTGTTGCGCGCGGCCCCGACGCATCGGTTCCTGCTGTTCTGCGATGACCTGTCGTTTTCGCACGACGATCAGCACTACAAGTCGCTGAAGGCGGTGCTCGACGGCGGGATCGAGGGGCGGCCCGATAACGTGTTGTTCTATGCCACCTCGAACCGTCGCCACCTGATGCCGCGCGACATGATCGAGAACGAACGGTCGAGCGCGATCAGCCCCTCCGAGGCGACCGAGGAGAAGGTCTCGCTGTCAGACCGCTTCGGTCTGTGGCTCGGGTTCCATCCCTGCAGCCAGGACGAATACCTCGCAATGATCCGCGGCTATTGTGCGGCCTATGGGCTTGCGATCGACGAGGCGACATTGCGCGCCGAAGCGATCGAATGGCAGGCCACGCGCGGCGCCCGGTCGGGCCGGGTCGCCTGGCAGTTCTTCACCGATCTGGCCGGGCGCAACGGACTGCACCTCTAGTATGTCCAGACTCGGTTTGTGGCGACGAGTGCCCCGGCAATGGGCTGCCGGGCCGCCAGAACTGACGCCTGCCCCCCATCTGACGACCGACAAGGAAAAACCCGCCGTCCGGGGCCGGACGGCGGGTTCATTGGAAAACCGGACCAGAGGCGCCAGCCGTCGTCAGCCGACCGTGGCGCCCTTGTTGTTGTTCTCGGAATAGATCAGCAGCGGCGCCGCAGCCGAGGTTGCGGCCTCTTCGTTCACCACCACTTCGTCGACGCCTTCAAGGCCCGGTAGTTCGAACATCGTGTCGAGCAGGATGTCTTCCATGATCGAACGCAGGCCACGCGCACCGGTCTTGCGGTTGATCGCCCGGCGCGCAATCGCACGAAGCGCGTCGTCGGTGAAGGCAAGCTGAACATCCTCGAGATCGAACAGGCGCTGGTACTGCTTGACGATGGCGTTCTTCGGCTCGGTCAGGATGGTGACGAGCGCGTCCTCGTCGAGGTTCTCGAGCGTCGCAATTACCGGAAGGCGGCCGACGAATTCCGGGATCAGGCCGAATTTCAACAGGTCCTCGGGTTCGAGCTGGGTGAACAGCTGACCGGCGTCCTGGTTGCCCTCTTCCTTGACGTCAGCGCCAAAGCCGATGGCCGACCCCTTGCCCCGCTGGGCGATGATCTTGTCGAGACCCGAGAAGGCACCGCCGCAGATGAACAGGATGTTGGTGGTATCGACCTGCAGGAATTCCTGCTGGGGATGCTTGCGCCCGCCCTGCGGCGGCACCGAGGCTACGGTGCCTTCCATGATCTTCAGAAGCGCCTGCTGCACGCCCTCGCCCGATACGTCGCGGGTGATCGAGGGATTGTCGGACTTGCGGGTGATCTTGTCGACCTCGTCGATATAGACGATGCCGCGCTGCGCACGTTCGACGTTGTATTCGCTCGCCTGCAACAGCTTGAGAATGATGTTCTCGACATCCTCGCCCACGTAACCGGCCTCGGTCAGGGTGGTTGCATCGGCCATGGTGAACGGCACGTCGAGGATGCGTGCCAGCGTCTGGGCAAGATAGGTCTTGCCGCAGCCGGTCGGTCCGATCAGCAGGATGTTCGATTTCTGCAGCTCGATATCGGCGGACTTGCCGGCATGATTGAGCCGTTTGTAGTGGTTGTGCACGGCCACGGACAGAACCCGTTTGGCCCGCACCTGACCGATCACGTAGTCGTCGAGGACCGCGCAGATTTCCTTGGGCGTGGGAACCCCGTCGGCGGATTTCAACCCGGCCGTCTTGGTCTCCTCGCGGATAATGTCCATACACAGCTCGACGCATTCATCGCAGATGAACACCGTCGGGCCGGCAATCAGCTTGCGCACCTCATGCTGGCTCTTGCCGCAGAAAGAGCAGTAAAGGGTGTTTTTGCTGTCGCCACCGGATGCGTTCGCCATGCCAATCCTCTCGGGCCTCGTGCCCGCTTTTCTCGCCGAAATGCCGGCGCCACGGGGGGCCGATATTCCTGCCCCGTCCTGTAAAGACTATGGCAGCCCCCAGCGGGGTACAATGCCGAATTGACCCAGGGGCCAACCGCAGCCTACGGTCGCCCCCGGGGTATGCAAAGGTTTCAGCTTTCGGTCGTGTCGGTCTCGGTTTTCCGGCTTGCCACGATCTCGTCGATCAGGCCGAATTCCTTGGCATCTTCGGCCGACATGAAGTTGTCGCGCTCGAGCGCTGCCTCGACCTTCTTCAGCGGCTGGCCGGTGTGCCTCACGTAGATCTGATTGAGCCGGTCCTTCAGCTTCTGGGTCTCGGCGGCATGAATCATGATGTCCGTCGCCTGGCCCTGATACCCTCCCGAGGGCTGGTGCACCATGATCCGGCTGTTGGGCAGCGAGAACCGCATTCCCTTTTCGCCCGCGGTCAGCAGCAGCGAGCCCATCGAGGCCGCCTGACCCACCACAAGGGTGGAAACCTTGGGCTTGATGTACTGCATTGTGTCATAGATCGACAGCCCGCTCGTCACCACGCCGCCGGGGCTGTTGATATACATCGAGATTTCCTTCGAGGGATTCTCGGCCTCGAGGTGCAGAAGCTGGGCAACGACGAGCTGGCTCATCCCGTCGTGGACCGGTCCGTTGACGAAAACGATGCGCTCTTTCAGCAGGCGCGAGAAGATGTCGTAGGCCCGCTCGCCGCGGCTGGTCTGTTCCACGACCATCGGGACGAGGTTCATGTAGGTCTCAACGGGATCTTTCATGGGGTCTGCCTCGTTTGGGGGCGGTTGCTCGGGCAAACGCCACTGCGGTTATCCGAGAGTCTTAGTGCCGCCCTCGGGGGGCTTCAAGGGCAGCCGGACCGGGCCAGGCCAGCAAAACACCGGCAGTGACGAAAGCCGGCACTTCGCGTAAACTGTGCACAGCCCCGAAGCCCGGAGACCGGCACCAGACCGGTCGGGCGGCGGTGGCGTCAGAACGCCGGTTCGAACCGGCGGCCGCGAGCCGCGCGGCAGTGGAGGTCCCCCGGGCGGAAATGCCCCGCACGGACCGCGTTTTGGGTTCGCGGCGCTTCATCCACTCAGGGAGGACATACGATGATCGCAACGATCGCTCCGATCCGGAAAAAGCTGAAGGTCCCGGTCTCGCCCGAGCGGGCCTTCGAGATCTTCACCGCGCGGCTGGGAAAATGGTGGCCGCTCGGCTCGCACTCGCTGTCGGCCAACGAAGGCAAACCGGCGCTTTCGGCAGAGCTCGAACCACGCAACGGCGGCAAGGTCTTCGAAACACGTCACGACGGCAGCCGCGCGGACTGGGCCACGATCACGGTCTGGGATCCGGGCCGGACCCTTGCCATGGACTGGTATGTCGGGCGCGACCCGGCGCAGGCAACGCTGGTCGAGATCGGCTTCGCCCCCGACGGCAGCGGTGGCACCGAGGTTGTGCTGGTCCATTCGCGGTTCGAGCGCCGCGGCCAGGGCGCGGCGGCCGAGGCGGCGCGCGACCGGTACGAAGAGGGCTGGGACTTTGTTCTCGAAGACGGGTTCAGCCCGGCCTGCGGCGGAGCATGACCCTGGAGTATCTTCACCTGACCGAGGATGACGCGGGGGTCTCGCATTTCAACGTGGGGCAGATTGCCATGCGCAAGGGCGACTTCGCCCCGCCCGCCCCGCCGATGATGCTGTCGGATTATGAACCGTCGCGGGCGCTGGTGTTCCTGACCTTGCCGGCCGGTTGGGTCGGCGATCAACACCCCTCGCCGGCCCGCCAAGTGGCCTTCTGCCTTGCCGGGCGGATGCGGATCGAGGCAGGCGACGGCGAGGTGCGCGAGATCGGGCCGGGCGGGATCTGGCGGATGGAGGATGTAGCGGGCGCAGGCCATATCAGTTCGGTGCTGGGCCACGAGGCCGTTCAGCTCGCCATCGTCCAGATCTGAGCCGCCGGGGGGGCCAAGGCCCAGCGGCAGATCGGTCAGGGACCCGCGGTCTGCCTCGGCGCCGTGGCTGACCTTACGCCGAAGCCGCGGATCCTGACATTGGGCGACTGCGACGCCCCCCCGTGCGAGCGCGGTCTGGCCCGAACGGCGGTCAGGCGGTCGTCCTGCGCAACGATGGCCGGGTCCGGTCGCCCGACGGCCCCCCTGAACCCCGGTACGAATTCGACCCGTCTTTGCGCCGGTCCGGAATGCGACGGATTTCCGGGCAATTCGGCGCCGACGCAACCGTCCTTCCCGCCGGACCCGGGGGGATGCCGGCAAATCCGGGGTCCCGCACCGGTTCAGCGCGTTCTCTGCGTTGGCTTTTCCCCGGCGAGGCCCTAAGTACTTTGCGGGGATAGTGCGGCAACGTCCGCACGGCAACTTCTGGAAGGGCTTGCGCCTTTCCGTCCGAGCCAGATGGGGAGATGACGTGACAGCGCATTTGGATGTTACCCTTGCACTGATCGCAGCCCTTCCATTCATTGGCGCCGTGTTCCCCGGATTGATGATCCGTGCCGGGCGCGATGCCTGCGCCATGTCGGCCGGCTGGGCAACGCTGAGCGCCTTCATCCTGCTGATGACGCTGGCCCCTGCCGTCTGGCACGGCGAAACCTACAGCTTCCGCATCAACTGGATGCCGATGCTGGGGCTCAACGCCAACTTCCGGCTCGACGGACTGGGGTTTCTGTTCGCCACCATGATCCTCGGGATCGGGATGCTGATCATCCTCTATGCCCGGTTCTATCTGTCGCGCTCTGACCCGATGGGGCAGTTCTATGTCTATCTGATGCTTTTTCAGGGCGCGATGCTGGGCATCGTGTTGTCCGACAACGTGCTGATGATGGTGGTTTTCTGGGAACTGACCTCGCTGAGTTCGTTCCTGCTGATCGGTTATTGGAAACATACGCCGGATGGCCGGCAAGGCGCGCGTATGGCGCTGGCCGTCACCGGCATGGGCGGGCTTGCCCTGATCGCGGGGATGCTGCTGCTGGGCGAGGCGGCGGGATCCTATGACCTGACCGACATCCTGCAGCGGCGCGAGGCGATCCAGGCCTCGCCGCTTTATCTGCCGATGCTGATCCTGATCCTGCTCGGCGCCTTCACCAAGTCGGCGCAGTTCCCGTTCCATTTCTGGCTGCCGCACGCGATGGCAGCACCAACGCCGGTGTCGGCCTATCTGCATTCGGCAACCATGGTGAAGGCGGGGCTGTTCCTGATGGCGCGGCTGTGGCCGGTGCTGTCTGGAACCGACGCCTGGTTCTACATCGTCTCGACCACGGGCCTTGTCACCATGGTGCTTGGCGCGGCGATCGCGATCTTCAAGGACGACCTCAAGGCGCTGCTGGCCTATTCGACGGTCAGCCACCTTGGCCTGATCACCATGTTGCTGGGGTTCGGCACCACGGCCGCGGCGACGGCCGCGGGGTTTCACATCATCAACCACACGATCTTCAAGGCCGCGCTGTTCATGACCGCGGGGATTGTCGATCACGAAACCCATACCCGGTCGATCAAGCGGCTTGGCGGGCTGAGGCACCTGATGCCGATCACCGCGACGCTGGCGATCATCACGGCCGCGTCGATGGCAGGCATCCCCTATTTCAACGGGTTCCTGTCGAAGGAAATGATGCTCGAATCCGCGGCGCACACGACCTGGGACGGCAACGGCCTGCTGGTGCCGGTTTTGGCCACCATCGGAGCGCTGCTGTCGGCGGCCTATTCGTTCCGTTACATCGGGCATGTCTTCCTTGGCCCGGTGCGCGACGACTATCCGCACAAACCGCACGACCCGGGGTTCGGGCTCTGGGCGGCGCCTGCCTTCCTGTCGGTACTGGTGCTGGCAATCGGGATCTTTCCCCAGGCGGTGGTCGGCAGCTTCCTGCAGATCGTGGCCGATGCGATCACCGGGCAGCATCTGCACATGCATCCGCTGAAGGTCTGGCACGGCCTGACACCCGCGCTGCTGATGAGCGCCATCGCCACCGTGGGGGGCCTTGCCGTTCTGCTGGCATTCACCCCGCTCGACCGGCTCTGGGAGAGCTTGCCGAAGCCCGATGCCAAGCGGATCTTTGACCGCATGGTCGAGACCTCGCACGATATCTGCGGCACCATTGCCAACCACATGCACGACGGCCAGCTGACCCGCTATGTCGCGATCTTCGCCACCGGCACGGTGGCTGCGGGGATCATTGCCTTTGTCACCGGCGACTATCTGCCCGGAACCCGCGACATGCTGCCGGTCGACCTGATCGACGTCGTCGGCACGATCCTCGTGATCGCCGCCACGGCCAGCATCGTCGTCTTCCACCGCTCGCGCCTGCTGGTGCTGGTGCTGATCGGGATCAACGGGCTGGTTGTGTCGCTGATCTTCGTTCGGTTCTCGGCGCCCGATCTGGCGATGACCCAGGTCACGGTCGAGGTGGTGACACTGATCCTGCTGCTGCTGGCGCTGCACTTCCTGCCAAAGATCACCCCGCGCGAAACCAGCTGGGCCCGGCGCGGTCGCGACGGCGCCATCGCGATTGCGGCAGGGCTCGCGGTGGGCGGGCTGGCATTCGCGCTGATGACCCGCGATTTCTCGACCATCTCGGGCTATTACTGGGAAAACGCCAAACCCGGCGGCGGCGGCACCAATGTGGTCAACGTGATCCTTGTCGATTTCCGCGGCTATGACACCTTTGGCGAGATCATCGTGCTGGGGATTGCCGCGTTGGTGATCTTTGCCCTCGCGGAGGCGCTGATGAACGGGCGCGCCTCACGCCGGCTTGCCAACTGGGAGGTCACGCAGCGCTATTCCCGCGATCGCCACCCGTTGATGATGGTGGTGGCGACGCGGGTGATGATGCCGATCGTGCTGATGGTCGGGGTCTATATCTTCCTGCGTGGCCACAACCAGCCGGGCGGCGGCTTCATCGCCGGGCTTGTCGTCGCCATCGCACTTCTGATGCAATACATGGCCTCGGGCTTTGCCTGGGCGCAGGACCGGATGAAGTTCGCCTATCACACCTTCATCGGCTGGGGGGTGATGATCGCCGGGCTGACCGGGATCGGCGCCTGGTTCGTCGGCCGTCCGTTCCTGACCAGCGCCTATGGCTATGTCCATATCGAACCGATCGAGGAATTCGAGCTGGCAACCGCCATGGCGTTCGACCTCGGGGTGTTCCTTGCGGTCGTCGGCGCGGTGATGCTGGCGCTCTACTGCCTGAGCCGGATCGCCCGGCGTACCGGCGAGACGGTCAACGTGACACCAATGGATTTCGACCCGTCCCACCCGACCGAGACCACGCAGGAGAACGGCTGACATGGAAGCGCTTCTCGCCCTTGTCATCGGCCTGCAGACGGCAGCCGGAACCTATCTGATGCTGCGGCTGCGCAGCTTCTCGGTCATCATCGGAACCGCGCTGCTGACCTATGCGGTCAACCTGTTCCTGTTTGCCAGCGGCAGGCTCGCCATCAACCTGCCGCCGATCTATTCGAAATACGCCGAAGGCTATACCGACCCGCTGCCCCAGGCGCTGGTGCTGACAGCAATCGTGATTTCGTTCGGGATGACCGCGGTCGTGGTGCTGATCGCGCTTGGCGGTTACCTCGAAGCCGACAGCGACAGGATCGATCTGGCGGGCAACCCCGGCGAGATCGACACCGACGAGTTCCCCGTGCCGGAGACGGAGGGCGAAGCCCCGAACTCTGACCGCGCCGAGGGGGATCCGTCATGAACCACTGGATCGTCGCCCCGGTGCTGCTGCCGGCAATGCTGGCCGCGCTGATGGTCATGGCAATGCGCCACGATCTGGTGCTGCAGCGGGTGTTTTCGGTCGCGGGCAGCGTCGCGCTGGTCGCGATTGCTGCCGGGCTTTACTGGCTTGCCTCGGACGGCACCATCGAGGTCTACAAGCTTGGCAACTGGCAGCCGCCGTTCGGGATCGTGCTGGTGCTCGACCGGCTGTCGGCAACCATGCTGCTGCTGACCTCGGGGCTGGGCCTTGGCGTCGTGCTATACGCCATCGGCAGCGGCTGGGACGGCCGGGGATGGCATTTCCACCCGCTGTTCTCGTTCCAGCTCATGGGGATCAACGGCGCCTTCCTGACCGGCGATGCCTTCAACCTGTTCGTGTTCTTCGAGGTGCTGCTGATCGCCTCCTACGGGCTGATGATCCACGGCGGCGGCGGCATGCGGCTGCGCTCGGGGCTGCAATATGTGGTGATGAACCTCGCCGGGTCGACCCTGTTCCTGTTTGCCATGGGCACGCTCTATGCCGTCACCGGCACGCTCAACATGGCCGACATGGCGGTCAAGGTGCGCAGCCTTGCCCCCGGCGACGAGGCGCTGATGATGGTCGGCGCAACGCTTTTGCTGATCGTCTTCGCGATCAAGGCCGCGGCCTTTCCGGTGCAGTTCTGGCTGCCCGGCACCTATGCCAACGCCCCTGCCCCGGTCGCGGCGTTGTTTGCCATCCTGACCAAGGTCGGCGCCTATGCGATCCTGCGGATGTACACGCTGGTGTTCGGCGCCGACGTCCCGGCGGTCGGCAGCTATTTTTCGGAACTGCTGATGGCCTCGGCGCTTGTGTCGCTGGTCGTCGGTTCGATCGGCGTGCTGGGGGCCAAGCAATTGCCACGGCAGGCGGCCTTTGCGGTGCTGGCCTCGATGGGCACGCTCCTGATCGCGATCGGGCTGAACACCAGCGCCGGCACCGGGGCCGCGCTGTTCTATCTGGTGCATTCGACGCTGGCCGCCGCAGCGCTGTTTCTGGCCATCGATCTGGTGCGCGACGCCCAGGGGCCGACGACGCGGGCGCCGGGCGGGCTTGTCGCCACGCTGTTCTTCATTGCCGCGATTGCCGTCGCGGGGATGCCGCCGCTCAGCGGGTTCCTCGGCAAGCTGCTGATCCTCGACGCCAGCCGCAATACCCCGCACATGGTGCTGATCTGGAGCGTGATCCTTGTGACATCGCTGATGCTGATCGTGGGCTTCACCCTGCGCGGCAGCCGGTATTTCTGGAAACCGCTCGACCCGAACTGGCACGATCCGGGCAATTTCGACGAGGATGGCAACCCGGTTCCGGCGCTTCCGCTGAACCCGCTCGCGCTGGCTGCGGCCTGCATCCCGCCGGCGCTGATGGTGATCTTCACGCTGGCCGCCGGCCCCGCGATGCGCGAGCTGGAGGCGACCGCGCAGCAGCTTCGCGCCAGAACCCCCTATGTCGAGGCGGTGCTGGGCCCGGGCGCCTTTGCCACACCGCCGGCGGAGGAGTGAGCCGATGCTTGGACGGATCCTGAACAGACTGTTCCCGCACCCGCAACTGACCGCGTTTCTGGTGCTGATCTGGCTGTTGCTGGTCAACAAGGTGACCCCGGGCAACGTGCTGCTGGGCCTCATCCTCGGCATCGCGATCCCGGGCATCACGCAGCCGTTCTGGCCGAATCGTCCCAGTTTCCGCCGCCCGCTGCGGATCGCCTCCTATCTGCTGATCGTGATCTGGGACATCTGCCTTGCGAACATCACTGTGGCGCGGGTGGTGTTGTTCCGGCCGAACCGCAAGATCCGCAGCCACTGGATCGTGGTCCCGCTCGATCTCAACTCGCCCGAGGCGATCACGGTGCTGGCGGGCACGATCACCATGACACCGGGCACGGTTACGGCGATGCTGTCGGCCGATGCGACCTGCCTGCTGGTCCATTGCCTCGATGCCGCGGATCCCGACGCGGTCCGCGACGAGATCAAGCACCGCTATGAGAGACGGCTGAAGGAGATCTTCGAATGATAACCTATGCGCTCTGGTTCGCGGCGACCTGCTTTTCGGTGGCGCTGCTGCTCAACGTCTGGCGGATCGGCGTCGCGCCGGGGGTGGTCGACCGGATCCTGGCGCTCGACACCATGGTCGTCAACGCCATCGCCTTGCTGAACATCTACGGCCTGCTCGAGGGCACGGCAGTCTATTTCGAGGTCTCGCTGCTGATCGCCATGTTCGGATTCGTTTCAACCGTCGCCTATTGCCGCTTCATCCTGCGCGGCAACATCATCGAGTGAGGAAGACATGGAGCTTCTTGCACAAATCGTCATCTCAGCGTTGCTGGTGATCGCCGGCATCTTCGGGTTTCTGGGCAGCTATGGCCTGCTCAAGCTCGACGATACCATGCGGCGGCTGCACGCGCCGACCAAGGCCACAACGATTGGCGTCGGCGGAGTGCTGATCGCGGCGATGATCTATTTCGCGGTGTTCCAGGACAAGATTTCGCTGCACGAGCTGCTGATTACGGTGTTCCTGTTCATCACCGCGCCGATCACCGCCAATTTCGTCGCCAAGGCGCACCTGCACCGCGACGTCAAGCCAAGCGAGCTGCCGCCGACCGGCGGCAAGTACGGCTGGGCCGCCTACGACTCGGTCAGCCCGGACAAGCAGCCGATCGACACCGACTAGCGCCGGGCAGAAGGCGACGCCTTGATCTTGCGGGCGGTTGCGCGTTTGGTGTGCAGACATTTGGAAGAGGAAGCCCCGCCATGACCCAATGCGTGTTCGTCCAGATCCGCTGCACCCCCGGACATACCTACAAGGTGGCGGATGCCCTGGCGCTGAAGGAACTTCACTCTGAACTGTATTCGACCTCGGGCGAGTTTGACCTGCTGATGAAGGTCTATGTCCCCGACGACAGCGACGTCGGGCATTTCATCAACGAGCATGTCGCGGACATCGCAGGGATCGAACGGACCCTGACAACGATGACCTTTCGCGCCTTCTGATTGTTTCTAAACACAGGAAATTCTGGCAAATTCCCTGGTCTACCGGCCCCGGGAAGTCCGGTATTCCGGACATAGTACCCATACAACTTTATGCTATTTCTACGCGTGTTTCATTACGGACATTGAGGTCCCAACCCATGTTTCAAGTACAGGATGTTACCAGTTTTACCATGATCGAGACAAAACAGATCAACCTTCGCGCGCGCCCGACGCATCACGCATTGCTGCGCCGCATCAACGACCGTCTCAAGGCCGATCCAGGATTCGAGGGCGTGCTTCGCCAGATGTTGGACGATCAGTCGGCGTGCAACTTCATGCCCGAGCGCGAGGCCCGGGCAGAGCTTCACCAGATCAACCGGCGGATCGAGGCGTTGGAACGCGCCGTCGGACTTTAGCGCAGCACGCCGCACCGGGCGGGTCCGTCATCTGCCGTCCCGCCCCTCGGCGCGCGCGGGGGGGCTACCGAGGCCGTGATCGCGCTTGCCCTGTCCTTCTCGGGGCGAGCGCGTCTGCGGCGCAGCGGAGCAGCCCGGCCGGTTCGCCAAGCCGAGGGGCAAGATCAAGAGCGCTTCCGCCCCAGAAGCGCGAGGCCCAGCAGCGGCACCAGCAGCAGCGCGCCCCCTGCCGGCAGCGGGACAGGCGGCGGCGTATAGATCATCCCGTCAACGGGGAGCACCGCCTTTGGAAAGGAATCCGCCACGGCAACCACGACCGAGCACCCATAGGGCGGTTCTTCATAAACTCTTTCGATGTAAACGCCAGTCAGGGACGCACTGCTCTCCCAGGGAAACGTGCTGCTGGTCCCCTCAACGTCGTTGTAGCAGGTCTCGCTTCCGCTGATGCCAAAGCTCAGGAACTCGTCCGCATCGTCGCCGAGAGCGCCGTCGAGGTTGTACCTGATCGAGAAATAGGGGTTGTTTGCTGACGATGTACTTTTGACACTGACGCCCCAGCCGCTGGGCGACCCGAGGCTGCCGTTTCCATAGTACATCTGATAGCCGACGATGTCCGACGTGGTAACGACACTACCGGTGAAGCTTTCGGCGACCGAAAAATTCCCCTCGAACACTCCGAAGCCGGCGAAGGTCTCATTGATGGTGAAGGTCAAGGGAACCGCTGTTGCAGCCCCCGGGATGGCCAGCAACGCAGTCGCAATCACAGATCGAAAGAACATGTCAAACCTCTCGCACAGTCACGTCAATGTGAGAAAGACGTTACCCGGAGATGGCCCATTCAGTCCAGTGAATGTTCTGTCGCGCGCGTGCCGAAATCGCGGCGGGATGCCATGCGTCAGTGCGAATCCTGTCTTCCGCTTCCCCGGCGGACTCGTCCGGGAAAGCGGGATCGAATGGGCGCAATGGCTGCCGCCGGATCAGCCTCTTGAGCGATAATAGGCGACAAGCTGGGCGGTCGAACCGTCCTTGCCATCGGTGCCGGTCTCGCCCGACAGAACGGGTTCCAGCGCCTTGGCCAGTTCCTTGCCAAGTTCGACGCCCCATTGGTCGAAGCTGTTGATGCCAAGGATCACGCCCTCGACAAAGACCCGGTGTTCGTAAAGCGCCACGATCTGGCCCAGGACCTCGGGCGTCAGCAGCGGATAGACCAGCGTGGTCGAGGGCCGGTTGCCCGGGAACACGCGATGGCGCGCCTGGCGTTCCAGCTCGGCGCCCTCCAGCCCCTTGGCCGCCATGATCGCGGTGGCTTCCTCCAGCGACCGGCCGCGCAGCAGCGCCTCGGATTGCGCCAGACAATTGGCAACCAGCAGCCGGTGCATGTGGGCAAGCTCGCGTTCGTGGCCACGGGCTGCGACCATGAATTCGCAGGGAACGACGCCGGTTCCCTGATGGATCAGTTGATAGAAGGCGTGCTGACCGTTGGTGCCGGGCTCGCCCCAGACCACCGGTCCCGAGACGACCTCCAGATCCGCCCCGTCCATCGACACCCTCTTGCCGTTGCTTTCCATCTCAAGCTGCTGAAGGTAGGCGGGCAGCCGGATCAGCCGCTGTTCATAGGGCAGCACGGCGCGGGTCGGATAGCCGCAGATCTGATGGTGCCATATCCCGACGAGCGCCAGCAGAACCGGCAGGTTCTCGCGCAGATCGGTCTCGCGGAAATGCCGGTCCATCGACTGCGCGCCGCGCAGGAAGTCGCGGAAGGCCGGGCCGCCGACGGCCAGCATGACCGACAGGCCGATCGGCCCCCACATCGAATAGCGCCCGCCGACCCAGTCGGCGAAGCCGAAGACGCGGGCCGGGTCGATGCCAAACGCGGCAGTCAGATCGAGGTTCGACGAAAGTGCGGCGAACTGGCCCGCGGGATTGTCGACCTTGCCGGCCATCCATGCCTTGGCGGCCTCGGCATTGGTCATGGTCTCGATGGTGGTGAAGGTCTTCGATGCCACGATCACCAGCGTGGTGCGGGGATCGAGCGGCGCCAGAACATCGGCGATATGGGCGCCATCGACGTTCGACACGAAATGGCAGCGCGGCCCGTCGTGATAGGGCGCAAGCGCCAGCGTCGCCATGACGGGGCCAAGGTCCGAACCGCCGATACCGATGTTGACCACATCGGTGATGTTGCCGCCTTGCCCGAGGAATGCGCCGGTGCGCACGTCGGTCGCGAATGCCTCCATCCGTTCAAGGGTATGCCGGACCTCGGGCATCACGTCGGCACCGTCGACCATCACCGGCCCGCCATCGAGGTTGCGCAGTGCGGTATGCAGCACTGCCCTCCCCTCGGTCTCGTTGATCTTCTCGCCGGTGAACATCGCCTCGCGCCGGCCCGCAACGTCGGCGGTTTCGGCCAGCGCGATCAACAGATCGAGCGCTGTGGCGTCGATGTTGGTCTTCGAGAAATCGAACAGCAGGTCGCCGACCCGCGTCGAGAAGGCGTCGGCGCGGCCCTTGTCCTCGAACAGCGACAGGATGGAACGGTCGGCAACGCCGGCCTGATAGGTCTTGAGATCAGTCCACATGGGGTTTCCTATTCTGCCCAATGTACGGTTGCTTCGTTCAGCACGATCCGCACCGGCGCCTTGATCGGCGGCAGGCTGCGGGCGCGTTCCAGCGCCGCCCGTTTCTCGGCGCCGGTGATGAGGATATGGATCGACATCGCCCCGCTCAGCACGGGTGCGGTCAGCGTCATGCGCGGCTCGCCCGCCGCCTCGGCACGCAGCGCCATCAGCGGCGGCGCATCGGCCGACAGCGCCTGTTCCAGCTTGTCGGCACCGGGGAATAGCGAGGCGGTGTGCATGTCGGCCCCCATCCCCAGCAGCAACACGTTGATCGGCATGAGTTTCTTGATCTGCGCGCCGAGAGTGTCGAGCGATTCCTCGGGCGTGACGGTGTCGGCATGCAGCGGCTGGTATTGCGCGGCCGCGGCCTCGTTCACCAGCAGGCGTTCGCGCAGCAGCCGGGTGTTCGAGCGCGGATGATCCTCGGGCACCCAGCGTTCGTCGTTCAGCAGCACCGTGACCCGGGCCCAATCGAGTTTCGAGGCCGAGAGCGAATCGAACGCCGGCCCCGGCGTGGTCCCGCCCGGGACGCAGAGCGTGGCATGATCCTGGATCAGCAGCGCCGACTTGAGTTCGCTCGACAAGCGGTCGGCGAGGTTGACCATCATCAGGTCGCGGTCGGGGTATTCGACGAATTTCATGCCCGGATCTCCCGCCAGCGGCGGCCATCGCGATGCATCAGCATCAGCGCATCGTCGGGGCCGGCGCTGCCCTGATCGTAGGGCATCGGCGTGTCGCCGCGGCCCTCCCATCCGCCGATCAGCGGATCGGTCCAGGCCCAGGCGGCCTCGACCTCGTCGCCGCGCATGAACAGCGTCTGGTTGCCGCGGATCACATCCATGATCAGCCGCTCGTAGGCATCGGGTGCCTCGGCCGCATCGGGCCCCAGCGCCTCGGCAAAGGACATGTCGAGCGGCACGTCGAGCAGGCGCATGCCCCCCGGCCCCGGCTCCTTAATCGTCACACCGAGCTCCATCCCCTCGTTCGGCTGCAACCTGATCGACAGCACGTTCGAATGCAGCCCGTGGTCTTCCTCGAAAATGTTGTGCGGCGCGGCCTTGAAGACCACGGCGATCTCGCTCGCCCGCGCCTTCAGCCGCTTGCCGGTCCGTATGTAGAACGGGGTCCCGTTCCAGCGCCAGTTCGAGATCCCGACCCGCATGGCGACGAAGCATTCGGTCTTGCTGGCCGGGTCGCCGACGTCCTGGCGATAGCTTGGCTGGCCGTCGGCGGCCGAATACTGGCCGCGCACGATTTCGCGGGGATCGACCGAGTCGAGGGCGCGGATCACCTTGAGCTTTTCGTCGCGCACCGAATCGGGTTCGAACCGCGACGGCGGTTCCATCGCGATCAGGCACAGAAGCTGCAGCATGTGGTTTTGGACCATGTCGCGCATTGCGCCCGAGCGGTCATAATATTCGCCCCTGCCGCCAACCCCCACGGTTTCGGCCACCGTGATCTGGATATGGTCGATGTACTTGTTGTTCCACAGCGGCTCGAACAGCATGTTGCCGAACCGGACCGCCATCAGGTTCTGGACGGTTTCCTTGCCGAGATAATGGTCGATCCGGTAGATCTGGCTTTCGTCGAAATGCGCCGCGAGGTTGCGGTTCAGCTCCCGGGCCGACTCGAGATCCTTGCCAAAGGGTTTTTCCGCGACAATGCGGCTGGTTTCGTCGGCGATGCCGCGCGCGTTCAGCCGTTCCGCAATCGGGCCGAAAAGCGACGGCGCGACCGAGAAATAGAAGGCCCGGATCACGCCCTCGCGCATGTGCGCGCGAAGGTCGTCCCAGCCGTTTTCGCCGGTGGCATCGACCTGGACGTAGGAGATCTGGGACAGGAACTGCGCGATGGTCTCTTCATCGCGCTGCTCGGCGGGCAGGAATTCGTCGAGCGCCTCGCGCACCAGCGCGCGAAAGCCGTCGTCGTCGCTTTCGCTGCGGGCGGCACCGATCACCCGCGCCTCGGCGGGCATCTGGCCATCGGCGAGACGGCGATAGAGCCCCGGCAGGATCTTGCGACGCGCCAGATCGCCGGTTCCGCCGAAAATCACGAGGTCGAAGGGATCGACCGGAATGATGCGTGCAACCATCTCTTTTGCTCCTGCTTCCGCCGCACCTGCGGCTTCCGGCGTTTGTTAGCGCAAACAGACGCCCCCACCAAGGCTTCACAAGCCCGTCAGGCAGGGCGTCTCCCCTTTTGTCCCGGCTTAGCAGGGATTAGACCAATGCGGAACAGAACGCATTGAAGCATCTCACCTATCGGACATGCCGTGAAGGATCTGCCGACATCCAATCAGGGGAAGTTCCGCGATCCGGCACGGACCGCGGATGGATCGCCCCGGGCCGTGGTCGCGCTGAGCGACCCGCAGACGCTGTGGTTCAACACCGGCACGCTTTGCAACATCACCTGCCGAAACTGCTATATCGAGTCCTCGCCCACCAACGATGCGCTGGTCTATCTGGCAGCCGACGAGGTCACCGACTTCCTCGACCAGATCGAGACCCGCAACTGGGGCGTGCGCGAGATCGGTTTTACCGGCGGCGAGCCCTTTGCGAACCCCGAAATGATCGAAATGGCGCGGCGGGCGCTGGTGCGGCGCTTCGAGGTGCTGATCCTGACCAATGCGATGCGTCCGATGATGCGGCCGGCGGTGCAGGCGGGACTCGTGGCGCTGCAGGCCCGGCATGGCGGGCGTCTGACATTGCGGGTCTCGCTCGACCATCACAGCGCGCCCGGCCACGATGCCGAACGGGGCGCGGGCAGTTTCGATGTCACACTGGCCGGGATGGACTGGCTGCGTGATGCAGGCATCCGGATCGCGGTAGCCGGGCGCACGATCTGGGGCGAGGCCGAGGCGGAGGCCCGCGAAGGCTATGCCCGGCTGTTTGCGGCGCGCGGCTATGCCATCGACGCGGCCAACCCCGCAGAGCTGGTGCTGTTTCCCGAGATCGACGAAGGCGTCGAGGTGCCCGAGATCACCACCGCCTGCTGGGGAATCCTGGGGCGTGACCCGAGGTCGGTCATGTGCGCCTCCGCGCGCATGGTGGTGCGGCGCAAGGGATCGGTGCGCGCGAGCGTCGTCGCCTGCACCCTGCTGCCCTATGATCCGCAGTTCGAGCTTGGCAGCACGCTGGCCGAGGCGGAGCGGCCCGTGGCGCTGAACCACCCCCATTGTGCCAAGTTCTGCGTGCTTGGCGGAGCGAGCTGTTCGGGCTGAGGCCCGGCCGCGGCGCCGATGGTGCCTGCGGGAGCCTCCGGCGGAGGTATTTGGGCCAAGAAGAAACGCTGAGTTCGGCGGTGTCGGGTGGGGTTCGGCCCGGGTCGAACAGGCGGAAAGCTGCCGATGCGGTCGTCCGGGGCCGCCGCGGCGCGCCAGCCCGCGCTTGTCCGCTGCGGGGCCGAAGCGCTATCCCGGCTGCAGGACCGCTGCAGGAGCCGCCATGCGCCGACGACCGACCCTCGCCGCTTTCGTTCTTCTTGCAACTCTGGCGCTTGGCGCTTGCGCCGGGCACGACAGGGTGGAACGCCGCCAGCCGGCGAATTTCTCCGGGGCTGGCGGGCCGCTTTATCCAAACGAGACGCCGGAGCTGCGCCAGCTGATCAACCATTATTGCGCCGTCTATCAGGTGCCGCCCGATCTGGTGCACCGGCTGGCGATCCGCGAGAGCAGCCACAATCCGACCGCCCGCAACGGCCCCTATTACGGATTGTTGCAGATCCTGCCCCAGACCGCGCGGACCATGGGTCACAGCGGGCCACCCACAGAGCTGCTGGATGCCGACACCAATCTGAAATACGGGGTGAAATATCTGCGTGGCGCCTGGCTTTTGTCGGACGGAAGCTATGACCGGGCGATCTCCTGGTATGCCAGCGGATATTACTATGAGGCCAAGCGGCGCGGCATGCTGGAAGAGACCGGCCTGCGCTGAGAAAGGTGCAGGAATGCTCGAGATCTGGGGCCGGGCGGATTCGTCCAATGTGCAGGCGGTGATGTGGTGTGTGGGCGAACTGGGCCTGCCGTTCCTGCGCCATGACGTGGGCCAGCGCTATGGCGGCACCGACACGCCCGATTTCATCGCCATGAACCCCAACCGCAAGATCCCGGTGCTGCGCGACGGCGGTGGCCCGGCGCTTTGGGAATCGGCGGCGATCATGCGCTATCTGGCCGGCAGCTATGGCCACGGGGCCTTCTGGCCCGAGGATCTGGTGGCACGAAGCGAGGTCGACCGCTGGGCCGAATGGGCCAAGATCAACGTGGCGATCCCGTTCATGGACGAGGTGTTTTTCCCGCTGATCCGGCGGCCCGCCGCCGAGCGCGACCCGGCAGCGATCGCCCGAGCGGTGACGGATCTGGAACAGACCCTCGGGATCGCCGAAAGCCGGCTGGCCGAGCATCCCTATCTTGTCGGCAGCGACTTCTCGCTGGCAGATATCCTGCTCGGGCATGTGCTCTATCGCTATTACGACATCGATATCGCGCGCGCGGAGTTGCCCGCACTGGCCGCCTATTACCAGCGTCTGACCGAACGGCCGCCGTTCCGCGAGCATGTGATGATCGGCTACGACGCATTGCGGGCCGGGTAGAGGCCTGCCGTATCAGCGGCGGGAATAGCGGCTTTCCATGGCGTAGTCCTTGCGCGGGCCCTGTGCCCGCCAGAGGCTGGCCCAGCCATCGGGCCAGGTCGTGAAGTCATAGGTCACGCGATAGGCGTCTGGGTCGCACCAGTGGCTTGCCTCGGCCGCCGCCACAGTGGGATCGAAGCGATGGAACGGTCGGCCGTCGGCGAACAGCACCGCGATGCCGCCGCGATCCGCCCGCCAGAGCCAGTCGCGCGCAGCCGTCATCGGCCGGATCCCGGGGCCGCCGAGGATGCCGGTCTCGCGACAGATCAGGCCGTGGGCCTCGGGGGTGAAGACCGCCTGCCCGGAGAAATCGAGGATCCGGCCCTCGCGGCGATCCTCGATCCGGCGGGCGAGGTGCCATTGGCCCGCGAAATCGGCGAGGTCTGGGGGCATCTGCCGGCTCCGATCTGGTTTTGCGCCCGGGGTCGTTGCCGGGGCGTCGCCCGGACAGCGGATTCGGGATGGCAGGCCCGCCCGCGGGGCGCAACTGCCCCCGGCGCTTGTCGCCGGGGCGGGGCTTGGCTAGAAGCGCGCAGCGCCCCGACCGAACATACGACGAAACAGCCGCGAAAGGCCCGCAATGATCCCCCGCTATTCCCGCCCCGAGATGGTCGCCCTCTGGTCGCCCGAAACCAAGTTCCGCATCTGGTTCGAGATCGAGGCCCATGCCTGCGATGCCCAGGCCGACCTTGGCGTGATCCCGCGGGCAAATGCCGAGGCGGTGTGGAAGGCGAAGGACGTCGATTTCGACGTGGCCCGGATCGACGAGATCGAGGCGGTGACAAAACACGACGTGATCGCCTTCCTGACCCATCTGGCCGAGATCGTGGGCGCCGATGCGGCCCGCTTCGTCCATCAGGGGATGACCTCGTCGGACGTGCTCGACACCACGTTCAACGTGCAGCTGGTGCGCGCGTCCGACATCCTTCTGGCCGACATGGACGCGCTGCTGGCCGCGCTGAAGCGGCGCGCCTTCGAGCACAAGGATACCGTCCGGATCGGCCGCAGCCACGGCATCCATGCCGAGCCGACCACCATGGGCCTGACCTTCGCCCGGTTCTATGCCGAGATGGAGCGCAACCGGAACCGGCTGGAAAAGGCGCGGTACGAGGTGGCGACGGGTGCAATTTCGGGCGCGGTCGGCACATTTGCCAATATCGATCCGGCAGTGGAGGAATACGTCTGCGAGAAGCTCGGCCTGCGGCCCGAGCCGATCTCGACCCAGGTCATCCCGCGCGACCGGCACGCGATGTTCTTTGCCACGCTCGGGGTCATCGCCTCGTCGATCGAGAACGTTTCGACCGAGATCCGGCACATGCAGCGCACCGAGGTTCTGGAGGCCGAGGAATTCTTCTCGAAGGGCCAGAAGGGATCCTCGGCCATGCCGCACAAGAGGAACCCGGTGCTGACCGAGAACCTGACGGGTCTGGCCCGTCTGGTGCGCGGCGCCGTGACCCCGGCGCTCGAGAATGTGGCGCTCTGGCACGAGCGGGACATCTCGCATTCCTCGGTCGAACGCGCGATCGGGCCCGATGCGACCGTGACGCTCGATTTTGCGCTGGCCCGCCTGACCGGCGTGATCGACAAGATGGTGATCTACCCTGACAACATGCTGGCCAACATGAACAAGTTCCGCGGCCTTGTGATGTCGCAGCGGGTGCTTCTGGCGCTGACCCAGGCCGGTGTCAGCCGCGAGGATTCCTATCGGCTGGTACAGCGCAATGCGATGAAGGTCTGGGAACAGGGCTGCGATTTCAAAACCGAGCTGCTGGCCGACCCGGAGGTCACGGCGGCGTTGAGCCCGGCCGAGATCGAGGAGAAGTTCGACCTTGGCTATCACACCAAGAACGTCGACACGATCTTCCGGCGGGTGTTTGGCGAAAGCTGAGCGGCCCGGCGCGAAACTTGCCCGGCATCCCGAGCCATTCATGGGGCGGCGGCCACGGCTTGGCCGCCCCATCCGTTGCAGGACACGTGATCGCCGCGGCAGGGCTATGCCATCCCTGCCCGCGAAACCCGGAGCGGAGCCGATGCCGCAAGATATGTCCCTGACACCGCTGACCGCGACGCTGCTGTTTCTGGTGCTGGTGTTTGCCGGCCGCGGGTTCCGTCAGGCCTGGAAGGCACAGGCACCGGGGTGGAAGGCCAGGGCCTGGGTCTATGGCGCGGCGGCCGCGGCTGCCTTTGTGGCGCTTGCCGGCCTGCCGCTGCACGGCTGAGACACCCCGCGCCAAACAGCCGAAGAATGGCCGCCGTCAGCCCTGCATCTGCTCGGCCATCCTGCGCGCCCGCGGGCATTGCAGACGCTCGTGCAGGGGGCTGTCGGGGTCGACGTCCTTCTTGCAGACCACGCATTTGTCGGCGCCGGCGATGGCGTTCAGGCCACCGCAACTGCCCTTGATCCGCATCCGCTGGCCGACCAGCATCACGCCGACCGCCATGGCGGCCATGGCAACGGCGAGGATCAGGAAGCTGAGGAGGAACGTGGCCATGGGGCGCCTTTCTTGGGTGCGTCTTGTCCCAGACTACTCGCCTGCGAGCAGCTTTTCAAACGCCGGGCTTTCGTGCTTGAGATAGGCCTCGTCCGGGCCCTCGGCGCGCGAGATGAAGAACACCGCCAGATCGTTGGCGGCAGCGACCTTCATGCCCTCGTCCTCGCCCATCACGATCATCGCGGTCGCCAGCGCATCGGCCATCATGCCGTTTTCCGCCAGCACGGTAACCGAAGTCGCCCGGTGGGTGATCGGCCGGCCCGTCGTCGGGTCGATCAGGTGGGAATAACGCACGCCGTCCTGTTCGAAGAAGTTGCGATAATCGCCCGAGGTTGCCATGCCAAGGTCGCTGACCGGAACCACCATCTCGAGCGAATGACTGCCGGTGTCGGGCGATTCGATGCCGATCTGCCAGGGATCGCCCGCCTCGTTGGTGCCGGCGGCCACCAGATCGCCGCCGATCTCGATCATGTAGCGCTCGATCCCCTGGTCGCGCAGGGTCTTCGCCACCGCGTCGCCGCCGTATCCCTTGGCGATGGCCGACAGGTTGACCGAAACCGCCGGGTCGGTCTTGGCCAGGGTCTGACCGTCGAGCACCAGCAGACCGCCCTGCCCCACATGCGCCAGTGCCACGGCGATATCACTGTCCGAGGGCACCGGATCCTCGGGCTTGCGGGTGCCGAATCCCCAAAGCTCGATCAGCGGGGACAGGGTCACGTCGAACTTGCCTTCGGACAGGGCGTGGACCTTGTTCGCCGCCGCGATCACCTGCGCAAGCTCGGGCGAGATCGCGATGGGATCGGTGCTGGCATCGGCGTTGAACAGCGACACTTCCGAGGTCTTGTCCCAGTTCGACATCGCGTGGTTGACAGCTGCCAGCGTCGCGTCGACCGCCTGTGACAGGTCTTCCTCGCTCACCCGTTTCGGCACGTCGACGGCGGTGATGTGATAGGTCGTCCCCATGGTCTCGCCGGACAGTTTCAGCACCCTTCCCGCGCTGTCGGGCCAACAGCCCGAAAGTGCCACAAACAGCGGAAGCAGGAGCAGGATTCGCATGGAATGGGTCCCTCTTGCGGCCAAACGCAGCGGGTCTTGCACTTCCACCGCCACCTGTCAACGACAGCAGACTCTGCCAGAGACATTGGCACAGCAGCAATTCCATTGCCCTGCGCCAAGTCTGCCAATAATACGAAAGCCAGTGTATGCGAAGGCATTCCATGGCGCGATCTGGGCGCCTGGTTTGCCTTGGCATTGCAGCCAGGGACCGAAACAAGACCGAAACGGACACCGCAGCGAGTTCATGCCCGAGTTTTCATTCCGAAAGGGGCTCGACCTGCCGATTACCGGCGCGCCCGAGCAAGTCATTCACCCCGGGCCGCAGGTCGGCTCGGTCGCCCTCGTCGGGCCGGACTATCTGGGGCTGAAGCCGCGGATGCTGGTTGCCGAGGGCGATGCCGTCGACCGCGGCACGCCGCTGTTCTGCGACAAGGATTCGCCCGAGGTCGTGTTCGTGTCGCCGGTCACGGGACGGGTTGGCGCAATCAACCGCGGCGACCGCCGGGTGCTGGAAAGCGTGGTGATCGAGGTCACCGATGCCGCCGCCGAGGGCGTCGATTTCGGTGTGCTGCCGCAAGGTGCCGGCGCCGACGAGATCGCAGCCCGGATCTGTGCCGCGGGTCTCTGGACCGGATTCCGCGCCCGGCCCTATTCCCGGATCCCGGCGGCCGGTGACCGGCCCGCCGCGATCTATGTCACCGCGATGGATACTGAGCCGCTCTCCCCCGATGCCGCTGTAGTGATCGGCGAGCGGGGCGAGGATTTCACCGCCGGGCTTGCCGCCATCGCGAAGCTTGCCGAAGGGCACACCTATCTGTGCCACGCCCCGGGGGCTGCGATCCCCAGTGTCGCGGGCGTTGTGGTGGCAACCTTCGCCGGGCCGCATCCGGCCGGGCTTGCCGGCACCCACATGCATTTCCTTGAGCCGCCATCGAACAGCAAGACGGTCTGGAGCATCGGCTATCAGGACGTTCTGGCGATTGGCGCACTGATGCGGACGGGCCGTCTGAACCCCGAACGGGTGATCGCGATCTCGGGTCCGCGGGCGGCCAATCCGCGGCTGGTGCGCACCCTTGCCGGGGCCGCGTTGAACGAGATTCTGGCGGGCGAAGCCGCGGGCGAGGCGCCGCTGCGGGTGATCTCGGGCTCGGTGCTGACGGGCCGGCATTCCGAAGGGACACTTGCCTATCTCGGGCGATATGCCCGGGCGGTGACGCTGATCACAGAGGATCGCGAACAGATTCTGTTCGGCTGGATCGCCCCCCAATCCGACAAGTTCGCACAGATGCCGGTACTGGCATCGGCGCGCGACCGGCTGAAGAAGTTCCAGATGGGCACCAACCTGAATGGCAGCCGGCGCGCGATGGTGCCGACAGGCGTGTTCGAGGAACTGATGCCGCAGGACCTGCTGCCGACGCAGTTGCTGCGGGCGCTGCTAGTGATGGACACCGACACCGCCCAGTCGCTTGGCGCGCTCGAACTCGACGAGGAAGATCTGGCGCTTTGCACCTTCGCCTGCCCGGCGAAATACGAATACGGGGCGGCGCTGCGCGACTGCCTGGCCAAGATCGAGAAGGAGGGCTGATCCATGAGCCTTCGGCAAATCTTCGACCGCATCGAGCCGCAGTTCCAGAAGGGCGGCAAGCTCGAAAAGTACTTCACGCTTTACGAGATGGTGGAGTCGGTCTTTTACACCCAGAAGTCCGTGACAACGGTGGCGCCGCACGCGCGGACCTTCACCGACATGAAGCGGATCATGTCCTACGTGGTCATCGCCACGATCCCCTGCATCCTGTTCGGGCTCTACAACACCGGGCTTCAGGCCAATATGGCGCTGGCGTCCTTGGGCGAGCCGGCAATGACCGGTTGGCGGATCGGGCTGATGCAGGCGCTTGGCGGTTTCGGGCTGAACCCTGCCAATCCGCTCGCCTGCATGTTCCACGGGCTGCTCTGGTTCCTGCCAATCTATATTGTCACGCTCATCGTCGGCGGCATCTGGGAGGTGATCTTTGCCCTCGTGCGCGGACACGAGGTCAACGAGGGCTTTCTGGTCACCTCGATGCTGTTCGTGCTGATCCTGCCCGCGTCGACGCCGCTGTGGCAGGTCGCACTTGGCATTTCCTTCGGCGTGGTGATCGGCAAGGAAGTGTTCGGCGGCACCGGCAAGAACTTCCTCAACCCTGCCCTCGTCGGGCGGGCATTCCTGTATTTCGCCTATCCCGCGCAACTGTCCGGCGATTCCGTCTGGACCCCGGTCGACGGGTTTTCGGGCGCCACGGCGCTGTCGATCACCTCGACCGACGGCATGACCGCCCTCGCGAGCCACGGCATCACCTGGTGGCAGGCGTTCTGGGGCACCATACAGGGGTCGATGGGCGAAACCTCGGCCCTCGCCTGCATGATCGGGCTTGCGTTCCTGCTGGTCACGAAAATCGCCAACTGGCGGCTGGTGGTCGGCTGCCTTGCCGGCATGATCGGCTTTTCGCTGCTGCTGAACGTCATCGGATCCTCGACCAACCCGATGTTCGCCATGCCCTGGTACTGGCACTTCGTTCTGGGCGGCTATGCCTTTGGCCTCGCCTTCATGGTGACCGAGCCGGTGTCGGCCAGCCACACCAACGCCGGGCGCTATTGGTACGGCGGGCTGATCGGGTTCATGGTGGTGATGATCCGGGTCATCAACCCGGCCTTCCCCGAAGGCATGATGCTCGCCATCCTGTTCGGCAACATCTTCGCCCCGCTGATCGACTGGTTCGTCGTCCGGGCCAACATCGCACGGAGGGCAAAGCGCAATGCCTGAGCCAGAAACCAACGGGGGCTTTGTTGCCCGCTGGAAGGCGCTGCCGGTCGATTCGGTGCCAAAGACGCTGTTCGTCGCCATCACGCTGTGCCTGTTCTGTTCGATGATCGTGGCCGCCGCCGCCGTGGCGCTGCGCCCGGTGCAGGAGGCCAACAAGCTGCGCGACAAGCAGCTGAACATCCTGCAGGTCGCGGGACTCTACGAGCCCGGCATCAACGTGGCCGAGGCGTTCAAGGCGTTCGAGCCGCGGGTGGTGGACCTGGAGACCGGGACCTTCACCGACCGGTTCGATGCCGCGTCCTTTGACGACCGCGCCGCCGCCAGCGACCCGGACCTGAGCCAGCCGCTGACGGACGATCCGGCCGGGATCGGCCGGCAGGGTCGCTATCAGGTCGTCTATCTGCTGAACGACGCCCAGGGCGATCTGGAGCGGATCATCCTGCCGATCCACGGCTATGGGCTCTGGTCCACGCTCTGGGGGTTCATCGCGCTCGGGCCCGACGGCAACGAGATCTATGGCCTGCAGTTCTATGACCAGGCCGAAACGCCGGGTCTGGGTGCCGAGGTCGACAATCCGCGCTGGAAGGCGCTGTGGCACGGCAAGAAGCTGCGCGACGAGGATGGCGCGCTGCAGATCAACGTCTCGAAAGGCGCGCCAAACGCCGCGATGGCACCCTATCATGTCGACGCGCTGGCGGGTGCCACGCTGACCTCGCGCGGGGTCGACAACCTTGTCCGCTTCTGGATGGGCGAAGCAGGCTTCGCCCCCTTCCTCGAAAACCTCAAGACAGGAGCCGTCTGATGGCCGAGACGCGACGCAGCTACCTGGTCGATCCGCTGGTCGACAACAACCCGATCACCCTGCAGGTGCTGGGCATCTGCTCGGCGCTTGCCGTCACCTCCTCGCTGAAGGTTGCCTTCGTGATGGCGCTGGCGGTGACGCTGGTGACCGCCTTTTCGTCGATGTTCATCTCGATGCTGCGCAACCAGATCCCCAGTTCGATCCGGATCATCGTGCAGATGGTGATTATCGCCAGCCTCGTGATCGTGGTCGACCAGTTCCTCAAGGCGTTCCTGTTCGACATCTCGAAAACGCTGTCGGTCTTTGTCGGGCTGATCATCACCAACTGCATCGTGATGGGCCGTGCCGAGGCATTCGCGATGAAGAACCCGCCCATCGACAGCTTTGTCGACGGGATCGGCAACGGCATGGGATACGGGCTGATCCTGATGATGGTCGGCGTCGTGCGCGAGCTGTTCGGATCGGGTTCGCTGTTCGGGATCACGATCTTCCAGACCGTCAACAACGGCGGCTGGTACGTGCCGAACGGCCTGCTGCTGCTGCCGCCCTCGGCCTTTTTCATCATCGGGCTGTTCATCTGGGCCTTCCGCACCTGGAAACCGGAACAGGTCGAGGAACGCGATTTCAAGATCCAGACGGCGGAGGCGCACTGATGGAGGGTCTGCTTTCCCTTGCCGTCAAGGCGGTCTTTGTCGAGAATCTGGCGCTGTCGTTCTTCCTTGGCATGTGCACCTTCATCGCCGTCTCGAAGAAGATCTCGACCGCGATCGGGCTCGGCGTTTCGGTCATGGTGGTGCAGGCGATCACGGTGCCCGCGAACAACCTGATCCTGAACGGGCTGCTGAAACCCGGCGCGCTGGCCTGGGCCGGGTTCCCGGACGTCGATCTGACCTTTCTTGGCCTCATCTCCTATATCGGGATGATCGCGGCCATCGTGCAGATCCTCGAGATGTTCCTCGATAAGTACATCCCGGCGCTCTACAACGCGCTCGGGATCTTCCTGCCGCTGATCACGGTGAACTGCGCGATCATGGGTGGATCGCTGTTCATGGTCGAGCGCGACTATAACTTCCCCGAAGCGGTGACCTACGGCATCAGCTCGGGCTTCGGCTGGGCGCTTGCCATCACCGCCATGGCGGGCGTGCGCGAAAAGCTGAAATATTCCGACGTCCCCGCCGGTTTGCAGGGATTGGGGATCACCTTCATCACCGCGGGTCTGATGGCCATGGGCTTCATGTCCTTCAGCGGCGTCAAGCTGTAGGGGGCGGACATGCAGACCTTCGTTCTGGGCGTCGCCCTGTTCACCCTGATCGTGCTGGCGCTGGTCACAATCATCATCCTGGCGCGCGCGCGGCTGGTGTCGTCGGGCAGCGTCAGCATCACCATCAACGGCGAGAAGACGATCTCGGTTCCCGCAGGCGGCAAGCTGCTGCAGACGCTGGCGGGACAGCACCTGTTCGTGCCCTCGGCCTGCGGCGGTGGCGGAACCTGCGCGCAGTGCCGGGTGCGGGTACATTCCGGGGGCGGGTCGATCCTGGCCACCGAAGAGACCCACATCACCAAGCGCGAGGCCGCCCGCGGCGACCGTCTGTCGTGCCAGGTGGCGGTCAAGCAGGACATGGAGATCGAGGTCCCCGAAGAGGTCTTCGGGGTCAAGAAATGGGAATGTACCGTCGTCTCGAACGACAACGTCGCCACCTTCATCAAGGCGCTGGTGCTGAAACTGCCCGAAGGCGAGCACGTGAACTTCCGCGCCGGCGGCTACATCCAGATCGCGGCGCCGGCGCACGAACTCAAGTTCTCGGAATTCGAGGTGGCCGAGGAATATCGGGAAGACTGGGACAAGTTCGATTTGTGGAAGATCGAATCGGTCGTCGACGAGCCGATCGAGCGTGCCTATTCGATGGCGAACTATCCCGAGGAACGCGGCATCATCATGCTCAACGTCCGGGTCGCCACGCCCCCGCCCGGCAGCGCGCACCTGCCGCCGGGCAAGATGTCGTCCTACATCTTCAATCTGAAGCCCGGCGACAAGGTCACGATCTCGGGTCCGTTCGGCGAGTTCTTTGCCCGCGACACCGAGAAGGAAATGGTGTTCGTCGGCGGCGGTGCCGGCATGGCGCCGATGCGCAGCCACATCTTCGATCAGCTCAAGCGGCTGAATTCGAAGCGCAAGATCAGCTTCTGGTACGGCGCCCGGTCAAAGCGCGAGATGTTCTTTGTCGAGGATTTCGATTCGCTCGCGGCCGAAAACCCGAACTTCGACTGGCACGTCGCGCTGTCGGATGCGCAGCCCGACGACAACTGGACAGGCTACACCGGCTTCATCCACAACGTGCTCTACCAGCAATACCTAAAGGATCACCCGGCGCCGGAGGATTGCGAATATTACATGTGCGGCCCGCCGATCATGAACCAGTCGGTGATCAAGATGCTGCTCGATCTGGGCGTCGACCGCGAAGACATCATGCTGGACGATTTCGGCGGCTGAGCCGGCGGGACCGCAAGCAGATCCACGGGGGGCCGGTGCCGAAAGGTCCCGGCCCCTTTCCTTTGCAGGCCCGGCATCCCTGCCCTGCAGTCAGGGCCCGCGGCCTTCCGCCCAATCCGGAACGGAAACTGTTGCGGACACGGGGAATTGAACCGCGCTAGAATGGATCGAAGCTCCGGCAGGCGGCACGACCCACCGCCCCGGAATAGAGGAGAAAGAGTGGACCAATGCACCGCAAGACCGAACATCCGATCAGCCACGAGAACCCGCATACGCACAGCCAGTCGCTCGAATCGAACATGATGCCGAGCGGGACCTCGGCCACGGCCCAGATGGTGCTGGACGACAAGGGGGGAGAAATCTACTCGGTCCGTCCCGCCGATTCGGTCCATCATGCCTCGGAGGTGCTGAAGGCCCACAACATCGGCGCGGTGCTGGTACGCGACCAGAACGGCCATATGGTGGGGATCCTGACCGAACGCGACATCGTGCGCGGCTTTGCCGAACTGCCGGGCGAGACTTATAGCAAGCAGGTCGAGGATCTGATGACGAAGGATGTCATCACCTGCGCCGCCGGCGATCACGTGTTCGAATTGCTGCACGTGATGGTCAAGGGCAACTTCCGCCACCTGCCGGTGATGGATGGCGACCATGTGCTCGGCGTGATCTCGATCCGCGACGTGGTGAAGTTCCGCCTGCAGGAGCTGGAATACGAGGCGCTGAAGCTGAAACAGATGATCGTCGGCTGACCCCGCGATCCCGGTACCGTCGCGGCCCAGCCCAGAGTTCCGAACCGGCGCCGTACCAGCGACCCCTCGCCTCTATCGGCCTCGGGCGGGGGCGCAAACGCGCCCCAACCCTGTGGCCGCGCGCGTCCCTCCTAACTGACGCCATCCATCAGCACATAGACGTCGATTGGCGGGACGACCGTATGTTCCACCTGGGACCGGGTGGCGGCCTCGCTGCTGACCGCGGCCTTCATCCGGTCGAGGTCGACCCCCTCGCAGAGGAGTGCGACCCGATCCGCCTCGGCATGACGCAGCACGCGGTAGCTGTCGCAGAACTCCGCAAAGATCTTCTTGCGCATGTCGCCGCCCTTCAGCCAGGTGTCCATGTTCCCCACCGCGTGGCTCAGGATTACCGTTGTCATCCGCCGTCTCCTCCCCTGTTCTGCGCCGGCGATCCCGGCGCTGAAACCAAGGTTAACACAATGTGACGTCGATGGCTGTTACGTTCCGGGGATCGGCAAGGTGCGGGGCGCGGCGCCGTCAGCGCACGGCGGTCGCCGCGGCTGCGTTCGCGTGCTCGGCCAGATCCCGCGCGATGGCGAAGGCCCCCTTGATCTTGTCGGCGTTGCTGGCCCAGTCGCGGCGCACGATGATCTTGTTGTCCTTGATCTTTGCGGTTCCGCCCTGGTCCTGAACGAAGGCCACCAGCCCGGCGGGATTGGCGAACTTGTCGTTGTGGAACTGGATCGTCGCGCCTTTGGGTCCGCCGTCCAGCCGGGCGATGCCGGCGCGTTTGCACATCGCCTTGATCCGCACGATCAACAGCAGCGTATTGACCTCTTTCGGCAGCTTGCCGAAGCGGTCGATCAGTTCGGCCGCGAAGCCTTCGAGCTCGACCTTGGTGGTCAGCGCCGAGAGCCGCCGGTAAAGCCCGAGACGCACGTCGAGATCGGGCACATATTCCTCGGGGATCAGCACCGGCACGCCAAGGTTGATCTGCGGCGCCCACTGGCCGTCGTCGTCGGTCAGACCTTCGAAGTCGCCGGAGCGGATCCGGGAAATCGCCTCTTCCAGCATGGTCTGGTAAAGCTCGTATCCGACCTCGCGCATCTGGCCGGACTGCTCCTCGCCCACCAGATTGCCGGCCCCGCGAATATCGAGGTCCTGCGAGGCGAGCGTGAATCCCGCCCCGAGGCTGTCGAGCGAGCCGAGCACCCGCAGCCGCTTTTCCGCCGTCGCGGTCAGCTTGGCCCGCGGCTTGGTGGTCAGATAGGCATAGGCCCGCGTCTTGGCGCGCCCGACCCGGCCGCGAATCTGATAAAGCTGCGCCAGCCCGAACATGTCGGCCCGGTGCACGACCATGGTGTTGGCGGTCGGAATATCCAGACCCGATTCCACGATGGTGGTGGCCAGAAGCACATCGAACTTGCCGTCATAGAAGGCGTTCATCCGGTCATCGAGCTGCCCTGCCGCCATCTGGCCATGCGCCACCACATAGCTGACCTCGGGCACCTGTTCGCGCAGGAACGCCTCGATCTCGGGCAGGTCCGAGATGCGGGGGACGACATAGAAACTCTGCCCGCCGCGATAATGTTCGCGCAGCAGCGCCTCGCGGATGGTGATGGCGTCGAATTCGGACACGTAGGTGCGGATCGCCAGCCGGTCGACCGGCGGCGTGCCGATGATCGACAGATCGCGCACCCCCGACAGCGACATCTGCAGCGTCCGCGGGATCGGCGTCGCGGTCAGCGTCAGCACATGGACGTCCGAGCGCATCTCCTTCAGCCGTTCCTTGTGGGTGACGCCGAAGTGCTGTTCCTCGTCGATGATCAAGAGGCCGAGGTTCTTGAACTTCACCGCCTTGGCAAGCAGCGCATGGGTGCCGATGGCGATATCGACCGAGCCGTCGGTCAAACCCTTGCGGGTCTCGGCGGCCTCCTTCGAGGACACGAAGCGCGACAGCGGCCGCACCTTGAGCGGCAGGCCGCGGAACCGCTCGGCAAAGCTCTTGCCGTGCTGACGAGCGAGCAGCGTCGTCGGCGCGATCACCGCGACCTGCATCCCCGACATCGCGGCGACAAAGGCCGCGCGCATCGCCACCTCGGTCTTGCCGAAACCGACATCGCCGCAGATCAGACGATCCATCGGCATCCCCGATCCGAGGTCGGTCAGCACATCCTCGATCGCCTTCAGTTGGTCCTCGGTCTCCTGATAGGGGAAACGGGCCGAGAATTCCTCCCAGATGTGATGCTCGGGCTCCAGCACCGGCGCCTTGCGCAGCGCGCGTTCGGCGGCAATGCGCATCAGCTTGTCGGCGATCTGGCGGATCCGCTCCTTCAGCTTGGCCTTCTTGGCCTGCCAGGCGCCGCCGCCGAGCCTGTCGAGCAACCCCTCTTCATGGCCGAAGCGCGACAGCAGTTCGATATTCTCGACCGGCAGGTAAAGCCGCGCGCCTTCGGCATATTCGAGATGGATCATCTCGTGATCGGCGCCGAGCGCATTGACGATCTCGAGGCCCTTGTAGCGGCCGACACCGTGATCGACGTGCACGACCAGATCGCCGGGGCTGAGCGACTGCGCCTCGGTCAGGAAATTCTCCGCCCGGCGTTTGCTGCGCGGCTTGCGGATCAGCCGGTCGCCCAGAACATCCTGTTCCGAGATGACCGTCAGCCCCTTGCCCTCGAAGCCGTGTTCCAGCGCCCAGACCGCAAGGTAGAGCCCGCCCTTGCCCTCGGGGATGTCGCGGTCGTCGCGGATCTCGGTCAGGCCGAGGACGCCCTCGTCCTCCATCAACCCCTTCAGGCGTTCGCGCGCGCCCTCGGAATAGCTGGCGACAACGACATTGCCATGGTCGCGTTTTGCCCGAACATGATCGGCGAGGGCCGCAAAAAGATTGACGTTTTCCAGCTTTCGCTCGGGCGAGAAGTTGCGCCCGATGCGGCCGCCCGCGTCGATCACGCCCGGCCCGACGCCCTGCGGCAGCGCCGAAAGCCGCAGCATCCGGTGGTCTGCAATGGCCGCAGCCCAGGCCGCATCGTCAAGATACAGCCCCTGCGGCGGTGCGGGTTTATAGACGGAATCGAGCCGCGCCCGCGAAGTCATCGCCTCGCGCCGGTTGTCATAGCTGTCGGCAATCGAGTCCCAGCGCGCGATGCGGGCAGCCTCGCCCTGATCGTCGAGAATGATCGTGGCGCCGGGGAGATAGTCGAAGATGGTCTCGAGCCGGGTGTGGAAGAACGCCAGCCAATGTTCCATCCCGGCGTGTTTGCGCCCGGCGCTGACCGCCTCGTAAAGCGGATCGTCGCTGCCCGCGGCACCGAATTCGATGCGATAGGTCTGGCGGAACCGGGTGATCGACGCCTCGTCGAGGATGACCTCGGACACCGGCGCCAGATCGACCGAGTTGAGCTTTTCGATGGTGCGCTGGGTCGCGGCGTCAAAGCGGCGCGCGCCGTCGAGAACATCGCCGAACAGATCGAGCCGCACCGGACCCGCGTGTCCCGGCGGGAAGATGTCGATGATGCCGCCGCGCACGGCGTAATCGCCGGGTTCGGTTACTGTCGGGGCCTGCGAGAATCCCATGCGCGCCAGGAACTGGCGCAGGCCCGCCTCGTCGATCCGGTGGCCGACCCGGGCCGAGAACGCGGACTCGCGCAGCACTGCCCGCGCGGGCACGCGCTGGGTCGCGGCATTCAGCGTCGTCAGCAGGACGAAAGGGCCCGGCACGCCCGCGGCAAGGGCCGCAAGCGTCGCCATTCGCGCCGCCGAGACATCGGGGTTGGGCGAGACCCGGTCATAGGGCAGGCAGTCCCAGCCCGGAAAATCCAGCACCACGGCATTCGGCGCGAAGAACGCCAGCGCCTCGCGCATCGCCGCCAGCCGCTTGTCGTCGCGCGCCACGTGCACGACGGCCGCGCCCTTTTCCAGTTCGCGCGCCAGCAGCCAGCCGTCGAACCCCTCCGGCGCGCCGCCGGCGATGATATGTGCGCCCTTGCTCATGACCGATGTCACCTAGGCCAGCCGCGGCCGGTGTCAACCGCGAACCGTCCCGCCGACCCGGCCGTGTGGTGCCGGGCCGTCAATGCCGCCGCGACCGGCTCAGCAGAATTGGCACCAGAATCACGAGGATCACGATCCGGGCAAAGTGGTGCGTCGCGACGTATGCCGGATCGTAGCCGAGCGCGAGGCCGATGGCCGCCATCGCCTCGACCCCTCCCGGCGCATAGGCGATCCAGACCTGCCCCAATGGCAACCCGGTCAGGAACGCCGTCAGGCAGGCAAAGGCAATCGACATCGCAAGGGTCGTGCCAATCAGCACAGCCCCAGCGCGCCCCATGGCCAGCAGCTGCCGCCCCGAGATCGACGTCAGCCGCGTGCCAAGCACGGTTCCGGTGACCACGAAGCTTGCAAAGATGGCCCAGCTCGGCGCGGGGCCATTGGCCAGTCCGGCAACGTGGGCGCTGGCGCTGAGGATCATGCCGATCAGCAGCGACGCGGCCGGGATTCTCCACCGCGCCGCGGGGATGCTAAGGCCGAGCGTCAGCAGCAGAATCACGGTCAGCGCGAGAGGTTCCATCGCCGCCGAACGGACAAGCCCGACCGACGGTGCGTCCATTACCGTCGCCAGCGGCGGCACGACGGCCACAAGCACCAGAAGGCGAATGACCTGAAGGATGGTAATGGCCGTGACATCGCCGTGACCGTCAAGCGCAATGGCGATGGCGTTCGACATGGTGCCGGGCGCGCTGGCCAGCAGCGCGGTTTCGGCATCCAGACCGAACCAGTTGCGAAGGATCGCCGCCCCCGCCAGCAAGGTCGTCAGCAGCGACACCGCCAGCAGCAGCAGACTGATGGACCAGGAGCCGAGTTGGCTCAGCGCATCGGCCTGAACGCCGGCGCCGAGCGAGATGCCGATCATGCCAAAGGCCACGTCGCGCAGCCGACCCGGAACCGCCATGGCAAGACCCGCGGTTGCAGCAATGGCGACCGCGATGCTCGACCCGATCAGCGCGGCGGCCGGCAGACCCAGCAGGGTGGCGCAGACGGCGCCGGCCAGACCGATGGCACCGGCCAGAATGCCTTTGCGAACAGCGTCGTTCATCGTGTCGTTGTCTTCAGCAAGTCTGGCGACCTAGTCCTGTGCGCATTTCGGTTTGCCCGACTGTGGGGTCTTTCCAGACTCTTGCGGGGCGTGGCGAGGCGCAGGCAGTCAAAGCGCCGGGGCATGACCTTGCCCTCACTCTACGACCGGCACACCCGCACGCGCCGGCCTGACGACCCGTGGTCCCGGCCCGCCAGCGGCAGGCCGGTTCCCTGTTGCCTCAATCGTCGCTGTCGGGCAGCGTCCGCGCGCGTCGGCCGAGCCAGATCGGCAGCACGACGACGACCAGCGCGAGACCGTAGAGCATGACGCTTTTCCAGTTCTCGATCAGGATGCCCCAGTCGCCGCCCGAGATCGACAGCGCCCGGCGCAGGTTGTCTTCGAACAACCCGCCCAGAACGAAACCGAGGATCACCGGGGCGAGCGAGAAGTCGAGCTTGCGCAGGAACCAGCCAAAGATGCCGAGCCATGTGATCATGAACAGATCGAACGGGTTGCCGACGATGGAATAGATGCCGACGAAGGCCAGGATCGCGATCAGCGGCGTCAGGTAGTGCTGCGGAATGGTCAGCATCCGCGCGAACAGACCGACGAGCGGCAGGTTGATGATGAGAAGCGCGATATTGCCGACGTACATCGAGGCGATAAGGCCCCACGCAATCTCGGGCCGCTGCGCGAACATCAGCGGACCGGGCTGAATGTTGAACATCAACAGCGCCCCAAGCAGGATCGCTGTCGTTCCCGATCCCGGGATCCCCAGTGTCAGCATCGGCACCATGGCACCGCCGGCCGAGGCATTGTTGGCAGCCTCGGGCGCCGCAAGTCCGCGGATGTCGCCGGTGCCAAAATTCTTGCCGCCTTCGCCGGCGATCCGCTTTTCGGTGCCATAGGCGACAGCGGACGCCACCGACGCCCCGGTGCCCGGCAGCACGCCGATGAAAAAGCCGATCAGCGAGCAGCGCAGGATCGTCCACTTGGTCGCCATCAGGTCGGACCAGCGCACGAAGCTGTTGTCGACCGGAAGCGTCTTGAGCCGGCCCGTCACCTGCTGTTCGACCAGATGCAGCAGTTCCGCCATGCCAAAGAGGCCGACGACCACGATCAGGAAATCGATGCCGGCGAGGATATCGGGGATCCCGAAGGTAAATCGGGCGACACCCGTATTGCTGTCGATGCCGACGGTCGCCAGCATCAGGCCGATCAGGGCGCCGAGCAGCGTCTTGACCGTGCTCTTGCCGACCAGCGAGGCCAGCGAGGCAAAGGCGAAGACCATCAGCGCCACATAGTTCGCCGGCGAGAAGGTGACCGCGAATTTCGCCAGCAGCGGGCCGAACAAGGTCATCAGGATGACCGCGATGGTGCCGCCGACGAAACTGGCGACAGCGGACAGGGACAGGGCCCGCCCCGCCTCGCCCTTCAGCGCCATCGGGTGACCGTCGAGCGTTGTCATCACGGCACCGGAATCGCCTGGGACGTTCAGCAGGATCGACGAGATCCGCCCGCCGTATTCCGCGCCATAATAGATCCCGGCCAGCAGGATCAGCGCGCTTTCGGGCGGAAAGCCAAGGCCATAGGCAATGGGCAGCAGGATCGCGACGCCGTTGATCGGCCCAAGGCCGGGCAGCGCCCCGATCAGGGTGCCGGCAAAACAGCCCAGCAGCACCAGCATCAGGTTGAACGGCATCAGCGCGACGCCAAAGCCTGTCGTCAGGCCGGAAAGGACCTCTCCCATCAGGTTGCTCCTTCGCCGGATGTCGGACGTTGGGTGAAGACCTCGATCAGGTCCCCGCTGGGCAGGTTCAGATCCAGCAGGCTCACGCAAAGCAGATAGCCGAAGACCCCGGCGCAGACGCCAAAAATGGCCGACCGCCTCCAGGTGGCCCCCAGCATCCGCGCCACAATCAGACCGAACAGAATGGTCGAAACGATGAACCCCAGCGGCTCGTATAGCTCGGCATAGGCGACCAGCAGCACGATCATCGCCGCAAGGCGGAACCATGTCTGACGTGCGACGCCGATGCTGTCGGTGTCAGGCTTCCACAGGATGACCAGGATGCACAGTGTGGCCACGACAGACAGGATCCGCGGCCAGCTTTCCGGCCCGAGGGGGTCGTATTGAAACGGGGCCTTGATGATGGTGAACGCAATGAAACCATAGATCAGCGTCACGATCAGAAGGACCCCGGCGAAAATCCGGTCGGCCATGGGCACACCTTTGGAAAATGGGGGCAGAAATCGGCCCGGCGGACGGTGTCGCCGGGCCTTCGGTCACGACATTACTGGATCAGGCCCGCTTCGGACGCGATCGTCCGCAGGGCGTCCATGCGTGTCTTGATGGAGGCCTGAAGCTCCTCCCCCGCAAGGTTCAGCGGCAGCAGACCCTTGTCGTTCTGGATCTTGGCCCATTCCTCGGTGCCATAGGCGGTTTTGAAGGCGTCGACCCAGGAGTTGTAATCCGCGTCAGACACGTCCTTGCCCATGTAGAACCCGCGCAGGATCGTCCATTCGACGTCGAAGCCCTGTTCCTTTGCGGTGGGAATATCGGCGAACGGCACATCCAGACGCTCGGGGGCCAAAACCGCGAGAACGCGCATGGTGCCTGCTTCCAGATGCGGAACCATTTCGCCGACGTCGCCCATGTAGACGGCAATCGAACCGCCCAGCAGGCCGGCAATCGCATCGCCACCGCCGTCGAACGCGACGTATCGCATGGCCATCGGCGATGCACCGGTCTCGCGGATCAGCAATGCCGCCTTCATCCAGTCCTGCGACCCGACCGAGCCGCCGGCGCCGATCACCGTTCCGGCAGGGTCCGCACCAAGATCGGCCATAAGCTGGTCGAGCGAGGTGTATTTGCTGTCGTCCCGCACCACGACGGCGCCAAAGTCCGCACCGGCAGTGGCGACGAACCGCACGTCATCCTCGGTGAAGGCGCCATATTTGCCGGTGGCGATGTTCAGAAGCGATCCGGTCGAAAACGCCACGATGGCGTTCGGATCGTCCCTGCGGGTCGTGTTGAAGAGGTTGTAGGCCACAGCGCCGATGCCGCCGGGCATGAACGTGACCTGCATCGGTCCCCCGAAATGGTCGGCCAGACCGGCCTGGGCGACACGGCAGGTGACGTCAAAACCGCCACCGGGCTTTGCCGGCGCGATGCATTCGGGTTTGGTGACGTCGGCAAATACGACGGTGGGCAGGGTCAGGCTGGCGGCTACCAGCAGGCCGCCGCAGAAGCGGATCATCGTCATAGGGTCTCCTCCCATTGAGACTTTTGTTTTCGGTCGGGCAAGGCCCTGCACCAACGTTAACAATGATGCCTGTCGCGACGCTGTTGCATGGCTGTTGCGGACCTGACCTGAACCTGACCGGACCCTGACCTGCCCTTCCCGCCACGGGCATGTGGCTATACCGGCGCCACGCGGGTCTGTAGACTGGCCGCATGCGCATGCTTCTGGTGGAAGATAACGACGACCTGGCCGAGACGATCATCGATCGCCTTCGGTCCGAAGGTCATTCCATCGACCGCGAATCCGATGGCGACGAGGCGAACGCGCTGCTGCGCCACGCGCGGTTCGACATCATCCTGCTCGATGTGAACCTGCCGGGCCGCAGTGGCTATGAGACGTTGCGGTCGATGCGCGCGCGCGGCGACCAGACCCCGGTGCTGATCCTGACCGCGCGCAGCCAGATCGACGACCGGGTGATCGGGCTGGATGCAGGCGCCGATGACTACATGGTCAAGCCGGTCGATTTTCGCGAATTGTCGGCGCGCTGCCGCGTGCTGGCACGGCGGCGGGCGGGCAACGCCAGCAACGTGTTTTCCGCCGGCGATCTGACATTCGACCGGGCGGCCAAGCGGGCAACGGTGCGCGGACAGGATGCCGAACTGCGCGCCCGCGAGATCCAGTTGCTGGAAATCCTGATCGACAACCTCGGCCGGATGCTGACCAAGGAAGAGGTCGCCGACAAGCTCTACAGCTTCGACGAGGCCCCCAGCCTGAATGCCGTGGAACAGCTGGTCGCACGCCTGCGCAAGAAGCTCGATGGCACGCCGCTGGTCGTCAAGACCGCCCGAGGATTGGGGTACATGGCCTATGTGGCCGAGGATTGATCGCACCTTTTCACTGCAGAGACGTCTGCTGACGATGATGGCGCTGGGGTTCCTCGGCCTGCTGCTGATCATCTCGGCCCTGCTCTGGCGGTATTCGCGCGCAGCCTCGAACCACACCTACGACCTGCTTCTGGCAGGTGCGGCGCTGTCGGTACTGGAACGCGTGTCCTCCGGACCGAGCGGCATCACCGTCGATCTGCCCACATCCGCGATGGATATTCTGGCGCTCGCCCCCGATGATCGGGTCGTCTATCGCGTCTATTCCATGACCGGAGGCGAGATCACCGGAACACCGGCGTTGCCCGGACCGCGCGACGACAGCCCAAGTTCGCAGCCGGCGTTCTATGACGCGGAGTTTGGCGCGCCGTTCCGATTTGTGCAGCAGGGACGACAACTGATCACGCCCGGCGGTCAGGAATGGGTGGTCGTCCAGATCGGCCAGACGCGGGCGGCCAGAACGGCGCAGCAATGGTCGCTGTTCCTGAACAGCATGGCGGGGCTGGCGGCGGTTTCGCTGATCGGCCTCGGGTTTGTCTGGCTCGCGATCCGCACAGCGCTTGCCCCGCTGCGCGAGCTTGCCATGGACCTGCGCCGGCGCGATCCCGACGACCTGTCCCAGATCGAAGGCGACCCGCCGCGCGAGATCCGCAGCCTCTTTGATGCAATCAACGGCTTCATCGCGCGCCTGCACAGCAACCGAAGACTGACCGAAACCTTCATCGCCGACGTCGCCCACCAGACCCGCACGTCGCTGTCGGCGTTGCAGGGACAACTGGGGCTGGCAGCGGATGCGACGAGCTTCGAGCAGATGAAACGACGTGTCATCAAGGCAGAAAGCCACGGCAAACGCACGGTGCGCCTGACCAACCAGTTGCTTGCCCATGCGATGGTCATCCACCGCTCGGAAACCGGCACCCTTCGGCCCGTCGCGTTGAAACCGCTGGTGACCGAGCTTCTGACCGACATGCATCGCGACCTCGACATGCGCGGCGTGACCGTGACGCTCGACGCAGATGCGCTGGCCCCGGGCGAGGATCTGGTGCGCGGCGACGCGGTGTCGATCCGCGAGGCATTGTCGAACCTGCTGGAAAACGCCCGCCGCCACGGTCCGCCCGACAATACCATCGACATCATGCTGGAATCCTGCGGCCCCGACTGTCTGTCGCTGATTGTCGAGGACGCAGGGCCCGGCATCGCCCCCGCCGACCGCGGGCGCGCGACCGAACGGTTCACCTCGATTGCGCGCGACACCGCCGGATCGGGACTTGGGCTTTCCATCGTGCGCGCGGTCGCGGACAGCCACGATGCCCATCTGCTGCTCGGAACCTCCCGGCACGGCGGGCTGAGAGCGGAGATCAGGTTCCGCCGTCTCCTGACCGTGCAGACAGGAAGGGCCGTCCTTGCGGCAACCGCGACCTGCCTTGCGCTGTTGCTCTGCGCCCCCCCGGCACAGGCCGAGGCTCAGACGGTGCTCACGATTGCCAGCTCCACCGACGCCCCGACCATGGTCCCGCTGATTGCGGGCTTCGAGGCGCTGCATCCGGGCGTCGAGGTTGCCTACCTCGAATACCAGACCGTCGATCTGTATCAGGACATTCTGAACGCCGCCCCGGACGACATGCCTGATCTGGTCATCAGCTCCGCGATGGACCTTCAGGTCGATCTGGTGAACCGCGGCCTCGCGCGCCGACTTGCCATCCCCGAGGCGTTCAACCCGCCCGAATGGGCGGTCTGGCGGTCGGAGCTGTTCGGGTTCACGTTCGAGCCCGCGGCCATCATCTATAACCTCGAGGCGATCGAGGCCGGATCGCTGCCGCAGGAACACCGCGAACTGGCAAATTTCATCCGCGACAACGAGGATAGCCTTCAGGGCAAGATCGGCACCTACGATCTGCGCCGGTCCGGCATCGGCTATCTCTATGCAACACAGGACGTTGTGCAGGGTCTTCAGGCGCAGCGCATGACCGAGGTGATGGGCCGCGCCCATGTCAGGACCTATTGTTGCACGTCCGAGATGATCGAGGCGACCGCGCGCGGCGATCTCGCCATCGCGATCAATACCATCGGATCCTATGCGCTCGGCGCCGCCGCGTCGGATCCCCGTATCGGCGTTCACTTCATGAGCGACTACAATCTTGTCATGGCGCGCACGGTGTTTGTCCCGCAGTCCAGCCAGCACCCTGACCTGGCCCAGCAGTTCGTCGCGTTCATGTTGTCGGACGGGCAGAAGATCATGGCGGACCAATCCGATCTGATCCCGATTCAGCCATTCGTGGCGCGTGACAACGTGGCGCCGTCGGGCCTTGCCGACCTTCCCGGCAGCTTCCTGCCGATCCGCCTTGGCCCCGGCCTGCTGACCTATCTCGACGCCCGCAAGAAGGCAGAATTCCTGTCGAACTGGGATGCCGCCGTCGAGGAATGACGGATCCGGGACATCTCGTCGTTCCATTCACGCAGGACAGCGCCCGGCAGTGGTGACGGCAAGTTTCTCAGGCGCTGGCACCACTGCCGGGCGCTCTGGCGCGGGAAAGGACGCAAGTGACCCCGAGGCCGCCAGACCGTCGGATCTCTGTTCGGTCACATCGGGCTCGGCAGGTTCTGCAGCATGCCCCAGAACGCAGTGGCGAAGATCGCCGTCATGCCGATCACCTGATTGAGCAACCGCTGCCATGCCAGCATTTCATGCATCCCCTGCCCGTCGGCTGCCCGGATCCGCCGCGCCGTGCGCACCGACAACGCGAAGACGCAGCAAATCGGCAGCGCCAGCAGAAACACCGCCTGGGCCAGTTCGATCCCATAGAGGAACCCGAGCAGCGCCAGCGTTGTCAGTGCAAAGCAGGCAAGCCCCAGTATCCAGGCCCCGCCGCTGTCGGCTGCCCGCAACAGCCGGATCACCTGCACCCGCACCATGTCGACAAGCTCCGCCTCGGCCTCGGCGCCATCGCGACGGGCGCGCAGGATCATGCCGTAAGGCACACCGAGAACGTAATGGATGGCCAGCGACCAGGTTGCGACGACGACGATCCAGTACCAAAGGTTCGAGAACGACCGGGTGTCGATCATGTCGAAAGTCGTGTGGTACCAGTCCTGCACCTGCCCGCTCTCCTTCAGACCGTGCCCTCCCCCCTGCCGGCCAGTCAGGGTCCAGAGCCTGACCTACAAGCCCCGCCCATGTCACGCAAGTCCCGGTTTCCGCAGGCTTCCCCCGGGTGGCTTCCACTGCGTCCGACTGGCGCGCCTCAGGGCTGGCGCTTGTGGCTGCCGTGAAAAGGTGCAACCTGACCGCGACAGGCTCAGGCGCCGGGTGACCGGCGCCGCACTTTTGCCGAGACCGAAAGGAGCGCCCCGCCATGCATCCGATCCTCCCCGCCTTTCCCGCGAACCGCCCCCGGCGGCTGCGCCGCACCGAGCAGCTACGCGCGCTGGCGCGCGAGACATTGCTTGCCCCCGGCGATCTGATCTGGCCGATCTTCGTGCGCGACGGACAGGGCGTGGCCGAAGAGATCGCATCGATGCCCGGTGTGTTCCGCCGTTCGGTCGACCGGATTGTCGAGGCGGCGGCCGAGGCGGCCGAGCTGGGCGTCTCGGCGGTCTGTCTGTTTCCTTATACCGACCCGTCGCTGAAGACCGAGGATTGCGCCGAGGCGTGGAACCCCGACAACCTGTGCAACCGGGCCATCCGGGCGATCAAGGCCGAGGTGCCCGACATCGCCGTCATGACCGACATCGCGCTCGATCCCTACAACAGCAACGGCCACGACGGCCTTGTCGTCGACGGGATCATCATCAATGACGAGACGGTCGAGGCGCTGGTGAAGATGGCGCTGGCACAGGCCGAGGCCGGGGCCGATATCCTCGGGCCGTCCGACATGATGGACGGACGTATCGGGGCGATGCGCACGGCGCTCGAGGCGGCGGGCTATCGCGATGTCGCGATCATGTCCTATTCGGCAAAATACGCCAGCGCCTTCTATGGTCCGTTCCGCGATGCGGTCGGCGCCTCGGGGGCACTGAAGGGCGACAAGAAGACCTATCAGATGGATCCCGCCAACAGCGACGAGGCGATGCGGCTGATCGCGCGCGACCTGGCGGAAGGGGCCGACATGGTCATGGTCAAGCCCGGCCTGCCCTATCTCGACATCTGCAGGCGCGCCAAGGACATGTTCGGCGCCCCGGTCTTTGCCTATCAGGTGTCGGGCGAATATGCGATGATCGAGGCCGCGGCCGCGAATGGCTGGATCGACGGCGAGAAGGTGATGATCGAAAGCCTGCAGGCGTTCAAGCGCGCCGGCTGCGACGGCATCCTGACCTATTACGCCCCGCGGGTTGCCCGGCGTCTGCGCGCCGGATAGGCCACGCCGGCAACACCTCGCCGGTGCAAATGCCATTTGCCCGGCCGGCCGGGTGACAGATCGGCGCAGTTTGCCTATACTGCGCCGAAACCGGCCGTTCAGTGTCGGGCCAGAGGCACACAGGCAGACCCCGGAGAGAGTTTCCATGCAATCGTTTCTGCCACTATCCCGCCGACGTTTTCTGGCGGTTTCGGCCGCGGCCACGCTGGTTGCGGGCTGCGACAACTCGGTGGGCACGGACGGTGCGACCCGGATCGACAACCGTGTCAATGCCACACGCGATTTCCTGTTCCGCAGCTATCCCGGCACCCGCGAGCTTGAAACGAAGGCCGCGGGCGTTCTGTGGATGCCGCTGGTCACCAAGGCGGGGTTCTTTGTCGGCGGCGGCTATGGCACCGGCGCACTCAGGATCAGCAACATCACCGTCGATTATTACGAGGCGATCCAGGCCAGCGCCGGGTTGCAGATCGGCGCCCAGCAATATGCCCATGCATTGTTCTTCATGACGCCCGAGGCGCTGGTCGCCTTCCGGACCTCGCCGGGATGGTCGGCGGGGGCGGATGCCACCTATGCGCTGATCGATCAGGGCGGCAACCTGTCGGCCCAGACCCTTATCTCGCGCGATCCGGTGATTGCGCTGGTCTTCGGCCAGACCGGGCTGATCGTGGGCGCGACGCTCGAAGGCACCAAATACCGCCGCATCGTTCCCTGAGGCCTGCCTGCGTCAGGCCTGTTGGGCCTGTTCCGCATGATATCGCCTTGCCGCATCGAGCAGCGAGGCAAGGTCGGGGTCTGCAATGCCGATGGCGTCGAACTGCCGGGCCAGGGTCTCGATATAGGCAAGACTGGTGCCAATGATGCCCTTGCCGGTCGCGATATATCGGATCTGGTCCTCGCGCGGCAGGTCCGGCACGATCGAGGCGGCAGAGCGGTCGGCGACAAAGGCAAGCGCCTGCACGGTGCCGAAATCGGTCTCGGCCGCGACCATGGTGGCATGATATCCCGGCGCAATCCTCTCGCGGCGCCAAAGCCGGTCGGTTTCGGCCTCGCGATCTGCCTCGGCAATGCAGAACACCAGTCCGTGGCATTCCACCCCCACATCGAGCCCGGCCATCAGCCCCGGCACCTCGGCCGTGCCGCGCACGCCCAAAGTATCGAGCAGACAGAAGCGTCGGGCATACCCTTCGATCCGGGCGCGTCGCACATCGGTGAAGGCGATCGCGGGGTCCCACATCAGCGATCCATAGGCAAAGACCCACATGTCGCCCTTCGGCCAGCTGGCCAGCGTGTGCTTGCGGCAGGCCTCGCGATCGGCCTCGCTGTGACACCAGCCTGCCGGCACGCCGCGGGCCGCCAGTTTTGCCTCCATTTCCACAGGTTCGAAGTCCCGAAAAAAGGACTGCTCGGACGGGGTGACCAGCCCGCGAAGTTCGGGATGGTGGCGGAATGGATCGAGAGGCGCGTCGATGGCGGGGGCGAACATGGGCGGTTCCTGGCAAATACAGTCCCGATGCATGCAGCAGCGGGTGAACGGTATATAAGGCAAAACCGCGCCCGGGTCCTGTGCACTGAGCCACAGGGCCTGTGACCGCATCGCACCCAGACTGAATGAAAAAGGGCCCGGGGTGCGCGTCATGCGCCTCCCGGGCCCTGGCAGGCCGAACCGAAGCTCGGGCCTATTTCTCGACGGTCACGCTGACCATATAGTCGGGGTCCTTGACCGCGCCGTTGCCAGCCTGGCTGCCCTTCTTGATCGCGTCGACCACATCCATGCCCTCGATCACCTGTCCGACCACCGTGTACTGACCGTTCAGGTGCGAAGCCGCGTCGAACATGATGAAGAACTGGCTGTTGGCCGAATTCGGGCTTTGCGACCGCGCCATGCCGACGGTGCCGCGTTCGAACGGCAGCTTCGAGAATTCGGCCTTGAGGTCGGGCATGTCCGAGCCGCCGGTGCCGACACGAGACAGCTCGCCGCCCTTCTTGCCGAACTCGACATCGCCGGTCTGGGCCATGAAGCCGTCGATCACGCGGTGGAACACCACCCCGTCATAGGCGCCCGATTCTGCCAGCGCCTCGAGCCGCGCGACGTGTTCGGGCGCCACCGCGGGCAGCAGGTCGATGACGATGCGGCCTTCGGTCTGGCCGCCGACCTCGATCACCAGATTGGGCCCCGGCCCGTCCTGGGCCGCCGCCGCCGGACCATGGGCGCCCGAGCCGAAGATGAAGAAGGCGGCAAGAACGGCGAGCCCGATGGCAAAGAAGCCGCCCGCCAGAAGACGATTATTCCGCATCGGCCGCCACCTTGACGCTGATCATCACGTCGGGCTCGCGCGGCGGCTCGCCACGGGTGATGGCATCGACATGCTCCATGCCTTCGATCACCTGGCCATAGACGGTGTACTGGCCGTTCAGGAAATCGTTGTCGCCGAAGTTGATGAAGAACTGGCTGTTGGCCGAGTTCGGGTTCTGCGACCGGGCCGCACCAAGCGAGCCGCGCGCATGCGGCAGGCGGGAGAATTCGGCCGGAAGATCCGGCAGGTCCGACCCGCCGGTGCCCGCACGGCGCAGGTTGCCGCCGGTCTTGCCGTGTTCGACATCGCCGGTCTGAGCCATGAAGCCGTCGATCACGCGGTGGAACACAACCCCGTCATAGGCCCCTGCACGGGCAAGCGTCTTCATCCGCTCGGTGTGCTTCGGCGCCACGTCGGGCAACAGTTCGATCACCACAGTGCCACCCTTCAGTTCCATGAGGATGGTGTTCTCGGGATCCTTGATATCGGCCATCGGGCCCTCCTTACTGACAGCATGGCGGGTATGTTCCCCGCGCTTCGGCGCGACCCTAAACCGCGTGAGCGCAAACCGAAAGCCCATAGCTGGCGCCCAAGGGTTGCGATAGAGCTGCGCCGAACCTGACAAGGGAGCACGCATATGACCTGGAAGACCCTCGACGACATGGACCTGGCCGGAAAGACGGTTCTGATCCGCGTCGACATCAATGTGCCGGTCGAAGACGGCAAGGTGACGGACGCGACACGGATCGAACGGATCGTGCCGACGATCAAGGACGTGCTGGCAAAGGGCGGCAAACCGGTGTTGCTGGCCCACTTCGGCCGGCCCAAGGGCAAGGTTGTGCCCGAGATGAGCCTGAAGGTGACGGTGCCGACGCTGGAAGAAAAGCTCGGGATGCCGGTGACTTTCATCGAGACCCCGACCCGCGCGATCATCGACGCCGAGCCGCAGGACAAGGTGATCCTGCTGGAGAACACCCGCTTTGACGCCCGCGAGGAAAAGAACGACCCCGAGCTGGCCGATTTCTATGCCTCGCTTGGCGACATCTATTGCAACGACGCGTTTTCGGCCGCCCACCGGGCGCACGCCACGACCGAAGGCATCGCACGCCGCCTGCCCTCCTGCGCGGGGCGCCAGATGCAGGCCGAACTGACAGCGCTCGAGGCCGCACTCGGCAGCCCCAAGCGTCCGGTTTGCGCCGTCGTCGGCGGTGCCAAGGTTTCGACCAAGATCGACCTGCTGAGCAACCTGATCGAGAAAGTCGATCATCTGGTGATCGGCGGCGGAATGGCCAACACCTTCCTCGTCGCCCAGGGTGTCGAGGTCGGCAAGTCGCTGGCCGAACGCGACATGGCCGATACCGCCCGCGCGATCCTCGAGAAATCGAAGACCACGGGGTGCGCCATTCACCTGCCGATCGACATCGTGGTGGCCCGCGAGTTCAAGGCCGGTGCGGAACACGAGATCCTTCCCGTCGACGAATGCCCGGCCGACGCGATGATCCTCGATGCCGGGCCCGAGACTGTCGCGGAACTGAAGACGATCTTCGCCGATTGCAAGACCGTGGTCTGGAACGGCCCGCTTGGCGCCTTCGAGATCGAGCCCTTCAACATGGCGACCTTTGCAGCCGCCCGCGCCGCAGCCGAACTGACCGCGGTGGGCAAGCTGATCACCGTCGCGGGTGGCGGCGACACGGTGTCGGCGCTGAACCAGTCGGGGGCTGCCAAACACTTCACCTATATCTCGACCGCTGGCGGCGCCTTCCTCGAATGGATGGAAGGCAAGGTCCTGCCGGGGGTCGCCGCTCTCGGCTGAGGCGATTCCACAAACGTTTCAGGGGCCCGGCGGTTCAACCGCGGGGCCCCTTTTCATTCCGGGAAACCGCCCGACGGCCCGCGCCGGACATTCCCACCCCGCATGGCAGATTTGCGAAACATGGCTTCAAACGCGGTTTTCGGCCCAAAAAGCCCGACTTCTGGGCTGAAAGCTGCGACTTAGCGCCATCATTCCGGTATCGTGGTTGCGCTGCCGCCGCCATGCTCGTACCCCCCGATGGAATCCACAAACATGAGGGATCGGATCCATGAAATCCACCAGAGTTGTCAGCAAGATCCTCGCCAACTACGAAGGCGAGACCCCGGGCGTTAAGGCCAACCTGTGCCGGATGCTGATGGCCGGAAAACTGAGCGGCACCGGCAAGATGATCATCCTGCCCGTCGACCAGGGATTCGAGCATGGTGCAGTCCGTTCGTTCGGCCCGAACCCGGCCGGTTACGACCCGCACTACCACTACCAGCTGGCCATCGACGCCGGGCTGAACGCCTATGCCGCGCCGCTCGCCTCGCTCGAAGCCGGTGCCGACACCTTCGCAGGCCAGATCCCGACGATCCTCAAGGTCAACTCCGCCAACTCGCTGATGTCGGGTACGGCCGCCAAGGATCAGGCCGTGACCGCCTCGGTTGACGATGCGCTGCGCATCGGCGCCTCGGCCATCGGCTTTACCATCTATCCCGGCTCCGACGCGATGTTCGGCATGTTCGAAGAGATCGTCGAGATGCGCAAGGAAGCGGCCGCCAAGGGGATCGCGACCGTGATCTGGTCCTACCCGCGCGGCGAAGGCGTAACCAAGGACGGCGAAACCGCGATCGACGTCGGCTCCTATGCCGCCCACATCGCTGCCCTGCTTGGCGCCCATATCATCAAGATCAAGCTGACGACCGACCACATCATGCAGGACGAGGCCCGCAAGGTGTTCGACGAACAGCACATCGACATCTCGACCCTGACCGCGCGCGTCAAGCATTGCGTCGACGCCTGCTTTGCCGGCAAGCGGCTCGTCGTTTTCTCGGGCGGTGCCAAGAAGGGCGCCGACAGCGTCTATGACGACGCCCGCGCGATCCGCGATGGCGGCGGCAACGGCTCGATCATCGGCCGCAACTCGTTCCAGCGTCCGCGCGAGGAAGCGCTGGCACTGTTCCAGAACCTGGTCGACATCTACAAGGGCAAAGCCTGACCCCAGGTCTGAGCCACGACTTGTTCCGGCCCGGCGCGTCATCGCGCCGGGCCGTTTTCTTTGCGGCCCCGCATTTCGGCCTGCGCAAGTCAGAAATGGTTCCCGGCAACGCCAGTGCTGACAGCAGCCCCTCTGCTGTGGTGGCCATTCCGGGCGCGGACTTGGATGGAACATGCCCCGGTGCCGGACGTTGACCCGGTATCCCATCACACAAACCAGAGGTGCATTATGTCAGATCCGGGTGTCGATATCGAAGTCCAGAAAAAGCGTCACAAGGGGCCGCTGATCGGCATGGCCGCTGCGGTGGTCTTCGCATTGGCCGCGATCCTGTTCTGGGCGCTCGCCTCGGGCGGCGACAGCGACGACACCGAAATGCCGCCCACGGCCCCTGCCGCAGCCGAGTGATCGGAGCGGCCGTCTGAACGGCGCGGTGCCCCGTCCGAAATGTTGCCGAAAAGGCGCACAAATGGCCGAACAGTTGCCTTGCGGCAGGTTCGGCGGCCGCTTGAGATTACAGGGGATTTTCAGGGCGAATCGTCTGTGCGATTGTCACTGGACGGGTCGCCGTCAGAGCGGCCGATTGAGGCGACACAAGGCAGAACGGGCAATCAGATGGTCAGCAGTTCGGCGCGTCCGGCGGTGAAATCCGCGGTCTTCCTGACCCTCACCTTCTCGCTTGGGATGTATTTCACCTTTGCAGCGGTACAGGGCGATTACGGCCTGTTCCGCCGTATCGAGGTCGAGGCCGAGACCCGCGCGCTGCTGAAAGAGCGCGCCGACCTGCAGGCCCGCGTGGCCGAGATGCAGAACAAGACTCACCGTCTGTCCGAGGATTTCCTCGACCTCGACCTGCTGGACCAGCAGGCGCGCGACGTGCTGGGCCTGATCCGGCCCGACGAGATCGTGATCCGCTGACCCGGCGTCGCCAACCCGAACCAAGTCACGCATCGCACACCCGTCGGCACAGCATCGGTCGATCCTGATCTACCCTCGGTTGAAGCAATCGCCAGATTCCACGCGTCGCGTCGACAAAGACCCTGATTTGACCCGATATTCGGCGCCAGGCGACCAGCGTCCCGGCCAGCGCATGACGGGTTTTCCCCGTTGCGGACGCCGCGGCGATTTTTCAAATGCTTTGCCTCCGGGGCTCTGCTAGACCATAATTCAACATTAAACTATTTCCTGGCGAGGGAGGCCACGCGGATGGCAGTTCGACGGACCACCAAGAAGCCCAACGTCTCCAAAGAGGAGCTGCTCGGCTATTATCGTGACATGCTGTTGATCCGGCGCTTCGAAGAGAAGGCGGGTCAGCTCTATGGCATGGGACTGATTGGCGGCTTCTGCCACCTCTATATCGGCCAGGAGGCCGTGGTGGTGGGAATCGAGGCGGCAGCCGAAGAAGGCGACAAGCGCATTACCTCGTACCGCGACCATGGCCACATGCTGGCCTGCGGGATGGACCCCAAGGGGGTGATGGCCGAACTGACCGGACGGTCGGGCGGGTATTCCCGTGGCAAGGGCGGCTCGATGCACATGTTCTCGAAAGAGAAGCACTTCTACGGCGGCCACGGCATCGTTGCCGCCCAGGTGCCGCTTGGCGCCGGGCTTGCCTTTGCCGACAAGTACAAGGGCAACGGCCGGGTGAGCTTTGCCTATTTCGGGGATGGCGCAGCCAACCAGGGGCAGGTCTATGAAGCCTACAACATGGCCGAGCTTTGGGATCTGCCGGTGATCTTCGTGATCGAGAACAACCAGTATGCCATGGGCACTTCGGTCGCCCGCTCGACCAAATCCAAAAGCCTGAGCGACCGTGGCCTTGCCTATGGGATCGAGGGCGAGGAAGTCGACGGAATGGACGTGCTGGCGGTGAAGGCCGCGGCCGAAACTGCGGTCGCCTACTGCCGCTCCGGCAAGGGCCCCTATATCCTCGAGGTCAAGACCTATCGCTATCGCGGCCACTCGATGTCGGACCCGGCCAAGTACCGGACCCGCGAAGAGGTGCAGAAGATCCGCGAAGAACGTGACGCCATCGAATCGGTGCGCCAGCTTTTGCTGACCGGCAATCACGCGACCGAGGACGAGTTGAAGGCGATCGACAAGGAAACCAAGGACGTCGTCAACGAGGCGGCCGAGTTCGCCAAGGAAAGCCCGGAACCGGCGCTCGACGAGCTCTGGACCGATATCTACGCCGACGAAGTACCGCAGCACGCCTGATCCGCGACCGGGAGAAAAACACACATGGCAACCGAAGTACTGATGCCCGCCCTGTCGCCGACCATGGAGGAAGGCACGCTGGCAAAATGGCTGGTCAAGGAGGGCGACGCCGTCTCCTCCGGTGACATTCTGGCCGAGATCGAAACCGACAAGGCGACGATGGAATTCGAAGCGGTCGACGAGGGGATCGTCGGCAAGATTCTGGTGGCGGCCGGCACCGAGGGCGTGAAGGTCAACACGCCGATCGCCGTGATGGTGGAAGAAGGCGAGGACGCCGACGCCGCGGTGGCCAGCGCCCCCGCCAAGGCCGAGGCCGAGGCCGATACCCCCGCCCCCGCCGCAAAGGCCCCCGCCGCCGCAGCAGAGGCTCCGGCCGCCGCCGCGCTGGCAGGCAAGGTGCCCGACCCCGATTTCCCCGCCGGCACGCCGACAAAGTCGATGACCGTGCGCGAGGCCCTGCGCGACGCCATGGCCGAGGAAATGACCCGCGACGAAAACGTCTATCTGATGGGCGAGGAAGTTGCCGAGTATCAGGGCGCCTACAAGATCAGCCAGGGACTGCTGGACAAGTTCGGCGCCAAGCGGGTGATCGACACGCCCATCACCGAACACGGCTTCACCGGCATCGCGGTCGGCTCGGCCTTTGCCGGCCTGCGCCCCATTGTCGAGTTCATGACCTTCAACTTTGCCATGCAGGCGATGGACCAGATCATCAACTCGGCCGCCAAGACGCTGTACATGTCCGGCGGCCAGATGGGTTGCCCGATCGTGTTCCGCGGCCCGAACGGGGCCGCCGCCCGCGTCGGCGCCCAGCACAGCCAGGACTATGCTGCCTGGTATGCCATGGTTCCGGGCCTGAAGGTCGTCATGCCCTATTCGGCCGCCGACGCGAAGGGCCTGCTGAAAACTGCGATCCGCGACCCGAACCCGGTGATCTTCCTCGAGAACGAAATCCTCTATGGCCGCAGCTTCGAGGTGCCGGTGCTGGAGGATTTCACCATTCCCTTCGGCAAGGCACGGATCTGGCGCGAGGGCAGCGATGTCACCATCGTGTCGTTCGGCATCGGCATGCACTTCGCGCTTGAAGCCGCCGAAAAGCTGGCGGCCGACGGTATTTCGGCCGAGGTGATCGACCTGCGCACGCTGCGCCCCATCGACTATGACACGGTGCTTGCCTCGGTGATGAAGACCAACCGCTGCGTCACCGTCGAGGAAGGCTGGCCCGTGGGCGCCATCGGCAACCACCTGTCGGCCTATATCATGACCCATGCCTTCGATTACCTCGATGCGCCGGTCCTGAACTGCACCGGCAGGGACGTGCCGATGCCCTATGCCGCCAATCTGGAAAAACTGGCGCTGGTGACCACCGATGATGTGATCGCCGCCGTCAAATCCGTGACCTACCGCTGAGGAACGCGCCATGCCCACCGAAGTTCTGATGCCCGCCCTGTCTCCGACTATGGAAGAAGGCAAGCTGGCGAAATGGCTGGTCAAGGAAGGTGATACCGTCGCCTCGGGCGACATCCTGGCCGAGATCGAAACCGACAAGGCCACGATGGAGTTCGAGGCGGTCGACGAAGGCATCGTCGGCAAGATCCTTGTCTCCGAGGGGACCGAAGGCGTGCCGGTCAACACGCCCATCGCCGTCATGCTGGCCGAGGGCGAGACCGCCGCCGACATCGGCGCGGCCTCGACACCCGCCCCCGCGGCCGCCGCGGGCAACGAGGCGGCCCCAGAAGGGGCCTCCGAGGCGCCCGCCACCCCGGCACCGGCAGCCCCCGCCGCCAGTGACGGCAGCCGCATCTTCGCCTCGCCGCTTGCCCGCCGGATCGCTGAATCGAAGGGCATCGACCTTGCCACCGTCGCCGGGTCCGGCCCGCACGGACGCATCGTCAAGGCCGATGTCGAAAACGCGAGCCCTGCCGCCGCCAAACCGGCACCTGCCGCCGCCGCGGCCGCACCCGCGCCTGCGGCGCCTGCCGCAGCAGCGGCCCCCGCCGGCCCATCGACCGCCACCGTGCTGAAGATGTACGAGGGCCGTCCCTATCAGGAAATCGCGCTCGACGGGATGCGCAAGACCATCGCCGCGCGGCTGACCGAAGCCAAGCAGACGATCCCGCATTTCTATCTGCGCCGCGATATCCGGCTCGACGCGCTGCTGAAGTTCCGCGGCACGTTGAACAAGCAGCTCGAGGCGCGGGGCGTGAAGCTGTCGGTCAACGACTTCATCATCAAGGCCTGCGCGCTGGCGCTGCAACAGGTGCCGACCGCGAACGCGGTCTGGGCCGGCGACCGGGTGCTGCAACTCAAACCCTCGGATGTGGCGGTTGCCGTCGCCATCGAGGGCGGGCTGTTCACCCCGGTTCTGAAGGACGCCGAGATGAAGTCGCTGTCGGCGCTGTCGGCCGAGATGAAGGATCTGGCGAAGCGTGCCCGCGACCGCAAGCTTGCGCCGCATGAATACCAGGGCGGAACCTTCGCGATCTCGAACCTCGGGATGTTCGGGATCGACAATTTCGATGCCGTGATCAACCCGCCGCACGGCGGCATCCTGGCCGTGGGTGCCGGCGTGAAAAAACCCGTTGTCGGCGCGGATGGCGAGGTGACCGTGGCCACGGTCATGTCGGTCACCCTGTCCGTCGATCACCGGGTGATCGACGGCGCGCTTGGCGCGGAACTACTGAAGGCAATTGTCGAGAATCTGGAGAATCCGCTCGGCATGCTCGCCTGACCGACCCTGTGTGGGGCTGGCGGCAAGGCGAAAAGCTGCGCTCAAGGTCCACATGACCGAAGCGCCCGACCATGACGTGAGGGAAAATGAAAACAGGTTCCCTTCGCCAGGCCGGGCGCCGCGCGGTCGATAGGGTTTCGGCCCTCTTCCGCAGGTTTCTGGCCCTGCCCGCCCCCTGGCCGCCGGTCATTGCGACGGTTCTGGTCATTTTGCTTGTCTGGGCGATCCCGGCCAGCAACGTCGGCGTCGGCGATCTGACCCAGAACGACGAGTTCCTGACGCTCGACCGTTCAACGTCCTTTGTCCGGCATCACGACTGGATGAACGTCTATTCGCTGAACGCGGTCTCGTTCCGCAAGCCGCCGCTGCAATACTGGATGAGCGCGCTTCTGATCGAGAACGGGATGGATCTGGTCCCGGCGCTGCGCTGGCCGTCGGTCCTGTTCGGTCTGGCGACGCTGGTTGCAACAGCGCTTCTGGCCGCGGCGGTGATGCCCGCGAACCTCTGGGCGATGCCCGCCGCGGTGCTGCTGACGGCCAGTTCCGACCGCTTCTGGAAAGGGTCCGTTTCGGCGATCCTCGATTCGGGCGCGATCTTTTTCTCGGTGCTTGCAGTCGCCGCCACGATTCTGGCGCTGCGCCGACCGGGCTGGTGGTATGTCGCGGCGGCGGCCATCGGACTGGGGGCGTTGCAGAAGGCGCCGGTCGCGCTGGCGTTCGTGGCTCTCTACCTTGTGTTCCTGTGGCTCACCGCGCGCTGGCACCCCTGCGGGTTTCGCAAGATCACGGGCGACAGGCACTTTCGGCGTAGCCTCGGTCTGGCGCTGGTCCTGGCGCTGTCCTGGCATGTGTTCCAGCTTGCCCAACACGGAATGGTTGCCATCACGGAGAGTTTCGGCGACCAGATGATCGGGCGGTTTTCCCCCTCGGCCGAAGCCGGTCTGATCCGCACCCCGGGCGAGGTCCTGAACCACCTTCTGGGAAGCGAGGATGTGCTGCGCGGCCTCGGCCTGCTGGCCCTGATTGTGCTTCCCTGGCGATTGAAGCGGTTCGAGCTGCTGCCGCTGCCGCTGATCGTGCTCTGCTATGCCACGGCGATCGCCTTCGCGACGGGCTTCATCTCGTATCGATACTCGATCTTCTTCGTGCCGTTCCTGTCGGTCGCGCTGGCGGCCGTGCTGCTGACGCTGCCTTTGGCGCCACGGTGGCTGACGGCTATCGTGATCGTGATCTCTCTTGCAGCCGGCGGACCGTTCAAGACCCGCGGCAGGCTCAGCGTCGATCCTGCCGCCGATACCCGCGCACAGATCGCCATCCTGGCCAGCGCCGGGCACAGCAATCGCCCCGACGACTCGCTGGTGATCTGCGGTTGGGGGGATGGCGATCATCTGCCGCCGGGCGCGATCAGCTACTACGCCTCGGAAGGTCGCCCTTTCATCCGCTTGTCCGACCCGGCGGAACTTGCGCGGCTCGCCGCCGCTGGCAACATTCCGGGCGGGATCCACGGCGTCTGCACCGCAGACCAGCTCGCACAACTCAAGGACGATCTCGTCGGGCTGGAAATTCTCGACACGCAGGAAGATTTTCGCCACTGGGCCGCTGCGGGGGCCATCGCGGGGGGCGGGTGACAGGTGTTGCCCTCGGGCGCCTGACCCCGGGTCCGGGTTTGTATCCCACCGCCCATCGAGCCGCCGATGCCGCGCCCGCCGTGCGCAACGGCCCGTTTGGGTGTGGCGGATTGTTTGCCCCGCTGAACCGGACCAATGTTCAACTTATGTTTCCCTTCGCGGGCTTGTCCTTTCCGCAGCGGCCAGCTAGCCCTGTTGCGGTGCTGCGGTCGGCGAGAAGGCCCCGAAGAAGACCCGGCAAAGGGATATGGAATGGGTGATTTCGGCAAGAGTTTCGAATTGCTGCGCGATGTGGCGGCACCGCAGTGGCAGGCGCTGACAGGGCATGCCTTCTTCGAAGAGCTGGCGCTTGGTACCCTGCCCGAGCCCGCCTTTGCCCGCCATCTGGCGCTGGAATACCACCGGCTGGTGCATCTGGCCCGCGGCTGGGCGATTGCCGTCTCGCGCAGCGAATCCGCCGAGGAAATGCAGATCGCGACTCTCGTGCTCTCGGGTCTGGTTCTGGACGAGATCGACCTGCAGGCCGCGGCCTGCCTGGCCTGCGGGCTCGACGATGACGATCTGGTCGAGGCAGCGGCGGCGCCCGCCACCTGTGCGGCAAGCCAGCCGGTGCTGGAGGCGGCGATGACCGGCGATCTGGCGGATATCCTGGCCGCAATCGTGCCCGGCATGTTCGCCCGCGCCGAGGTCGGCCGCTGCCTTGTCGAGGCGGGTGCCGAAACGCCCTTTGCCGGCTGGATCGAAACGTTCGCAAGCCCCGAATACCGCGCCACCTGCAATGACATCGGCACGCTGCTGGACGCAGCCCTGGAATGGCGACTCGGGGCCGACCCGACGGCAAGCCCGCGCTGGAACGCCGTCTGCGCCCGTTTTGCCGCCGCCGCCGCCGGCGACCGGCTGTTGTGGGACAGTGCACTGCGGGGCTGATCCGCTGCCTGCGCGTACGGGCCGGGCGCGCGGGAGTGCGGGCTTCCGCGGCTCCCGGGACACCCCGACGCTTGCGGCCTCGCGCCCTACCGCTCATAAGGTCAGGGAAATTCCCTAACGAGCCGGGCCATGGACAGCGCCTCCCCCCTTCTTGACATCACCTTCTGGTTAACCGCGGCAGCCATCCTGTGTCTGCTGGTCTTTTCTGCCTTCTTTTCGGGGACCGAAACCGCCCTGACCGCCGCCTCGCGCGGCAAGCTGCGCAGCATGGCCGACAAGGGAAACCAGGGCGCTCAGGCCGCCCTTGACCTCAAGGAGGACAACGAACGCCTGATCGGCGGCATCCTGCTTGGCAACAACCTGACCAACATCCTGGCGACGTCGCTGGCCACCGCCATCTTTACCCGCGCCTTTGGCGACAGCGGCGTGGCGCTGGCGACGCTCGTAATGACGGTGCTGGTGCTGGTGTTCTCCGAGGTACTGCCCAAGACCTATTCGATCATCGACCCGGAAAGAGCGGCGACCCGGACCGCACCGCTGATCGGCCCGGTGATCGTGGTGCTGTCGCCGCTGGTCGCCGCGGTGCGGCTGATCGTGCGCACGGTGCTGCGGATCTTCGGCATGAACGTCGATCCCGATTCCATGCTGAGCGTCAGGGAAGAGATCGTCGGCGCGCTGCAGATCGGCCATTCCGAAGGCGTGGTCGAGAAGGAAGACCGCGACCGGCTGCTTGGCGCGCTCGATCTGAGCGAGCGTATGGTCGAAGAGATCATGTTGCACCGCAGCCAGATCGAGATGGTCGACGCCGATGCCGACCCGCAGGCGATCTTCAGCCAGTTGCTGGCCTCGTCCTTCACAAGGCTTCCGGTGTACCAGGGCGAGCAGGAAAACATCGTCGGCGTGGTGCATGCCAAGGACTTGCTGCGCGAGGTCGACAAGCTTCTGCGCGAACCCGGCGACAGCGCGAGCGCGCTTGGCAACCTGAAGATCATGGAGATTGCCAAGGAACCCTATTTCGTCCCCGAGACCACGACGCTCGACGATCAGATGCGCGAGTTCCTGCGCCGGCACACGCATTTCGCGCTGGTCGTCGACGAATACGGTGTGCTCGAGGGGCTGATCACGCTCGAGGACATCCTCGAGGAGATCGTCGGCGAGATCACCGACGAATTCGACCTCGACGCCGCACACCCGCTGCGGCGGAGCGAGAGCGGCGACTATCTGATCGACGGGGCGATGACGATCCGCGACCTGAACCGCGCGACAGACTGGCAGTTGCCCGACGACGAAGCCAACACCATCGCGGGTCTGGTGATCCACGAGGCCCAGACCATCCCGACCGCGGGCCAGGTGTTCTCGTTCCACGGTTTCCGGTTCGAGGTGGTGGCGCGCGAAGACAACCGCCTGACCCGGCTGAAGATCCGCCCGCTCTGAACGATCCGGGGCGCTATTTGCCCCGGAACAGCCCGCCCATGATACCGCGCACCACCGCCCTGCCCGCCTGCGTGCCGACCTGACGGGCAAAGGATTTGGCAAAGGCCTCGGCCGTGCTGTCGCTGCGCGAACCGCTGCGCCGGCTGACGGGCTTGGCGGTCGATTGTTCGACACGGGTTCCGGTATAGCGCCGGCCGGCGCGGTATTCGCGGTCGGCGGGCGGCGCATCCTGCTCGGCCGCCTCGTGGCGTTCGGCCTCGGCCGCGGCCGTGGCGGCGCGGGCTGTCAGGATCTCGTGCGCGCTTTCGCGGTCGATGGCCGTGTCGTACTTGCCGGCCAGCGGCGATCCGGCGACCAGTACGGCCCGCGAACCGACATCGATTGCGCCAAGCCGGCTGGAAGGCGGGCGGATCAGGGTGCGTTCGGCCACCCCCGGCGCGCCCTTCGGTTCCAGGAACGAGGTCACCGCCTCGCCGGTGCCGACCTCGCGAATCGCTGCTTCGATGTCAAAGGCGGGGTTGTCGCGATAGGTCTCGGCCGCCTGCTTCAGCGCCCGGCGGTCCTGCGCGGTAAAGGCGCGCAGCGCGTGCTGCACCCGGTTGCCAAGCTGGCCGAGGATGTCGCCCGGCACGTCATCCGGGTTCTGGGTGACGAAATAGACCCCGACGCCCTTCGAGCGGATCAGCCGCGCGACCTGTTCGACCTTGTCGACCAGCGCCTTAGGGGCGTCCTCGAACAACAGATGCGCCTCGTCGAAGAACAGCACGAGGCAGGGCTTTTCGGGGTCGCCGACCTCGGGCAGGGTCTCGAACAGCTCGCTCAGCAGCCACAGCAGGAACGTCGCATAGAGCCGGGGCGCCGTCATCAGCCGGTCGGCGGCAAGGATGCTGATCCGGCCGCGGCCCTCGGCATCGGTCAGCATCAGATCGGAAAGCGCCAGCGCCGGTTCCCCGAAAAAGCTCGCCCCGCCCTCGCCCTCCAGCACCAGCAGACGACGCTGGATCGCACCGACCGAGGCGGTCGAGATCGCGCCATAACGCAGCTCCAGCGCCTTGCGGTTCTCGCCGAGCCAGACCAGCAGCGAGCGCAGGTCGGGAAGATCGAGAAGCGGCCAGCCCTCCTCGTCCGCGATACGGAAGGCGATGTTCAGGATCCCTTCCTGCGCCTCGGACAGGTCGAGCAACCGCGCCAGCAGCAATGGTCCCATCTCGGCCAGCGTGGTGCGCACCGGATGGCCCTGCTGTCCGAAGATGTCCCAGAAGGTGACGGGGAACGACCGATAGGCATAGTCGGTCAGACCGATCTTCGTTGCGCGCTCGGTAAAGCTCGCATGGGTCTTGGCCTGCGGGTCGCCCGGCAGGCTAAGCCCTGCCAGATCGCCCTTCACGTCGGACAGGAACACCGGCACCCCCGCGGCCGAAAACCCCTCGGCCAGGATCTGCAGGGTCACGGTCTTACCGGTGCCGGTCGCGCCCGCGATCAGGCCGTGCCGATTGCCCAGTCGCAACAGGATGTTCTGCGCCGCGCCATATGCCGCGCCACCGCCCCCAACGAAGATCCCGTCCATTGCCGTCTCCTGCCCCTGCGCGTCCTCTATCGCGCGATCCTAGCCGCCGCGCCGGCTTTTTCCAGCCCCGCCGCTGGCTCGCCCCAAGGGAAAGCAGTCTGGATTGGCTTGTTCCCGGATACCCCCGATCTGGATAAAGAAAATGCAAAGGATGGCCAAATGTGAGTTGACGGAAATGTGTCTTGGACATAGCTTTTGACGCGTCAAGTCGGCCCGTCCGACAGGGAGTCAAGATAAGGCGCACAAGCGCCGTGGGGTCACCCCACAGAAAAGGGTCCCTTCGGGCCCTTTTTTCGCCGTATCCGTGCCGCTTGAACAGCTTTCCGCCAGTGCCCGCGCGCCAGGTAGGCGCCGACGATATCGCCAAATGGTGATGATATCGCCCGTTTCTTCACTGACACCTGACGGCTCGCGTGGTACACGCGCAGCCAGAGCAACAAAAGCCGTGAAGCGATCAGAAAATGACGACACACCTGACCAACCCCCTTTCCATTCTGGCGCTGGCAGCGATGCTGGCGGCCGCCCCCGCATTGGCACAGGAGACGGCGACGACGCCACCGCCGGCCGCGCCCGCCACCGCCCCGGCCGAGGCGCCAGCCGAAAGCGATCTTGGCAAACCCTATGTCAAGGATGTCTCGGGCGATTGGGAGATCCACTGCGTCCACACCGATCTGGACGCAGATCCCTGCACGCTGCATCAGGTGCTGCGCGACGACAATGGCTCGCCGGTCGCGACGATGGAGATCGTCAACATCCCCGGCAACCCGCAACTGGTCGCCGGTCTGACCATTGTCACCCCGCTCGACACTCTGCTGACCGAACAGGTCGCATTTTCGATCGACGGCGGCCAGGCGGCGAAATATCCGTTCTCGTTCTGCACGCCGCGTGGCTGCGTCTCGCGCGTCGCGGTGACCAATGCCGAACTTGACGCCATCAAGCGCGGCAACCAGGGCAAACTGCAGATCGTGCCGCTGGCGGCGCCGGACCAGAAAGTGGACCTGGCAATTTCGCTGGCCGGTGTCACCTCGGGGTTCGATACCCTGACCGAACTGAACGCTGCCTATTCCAAGGTGGCGCAAGAGGCCGCGGCCGCCAAGCAGGCGACCGGCAACTGACGCCGACCGAGGCTTGGGACGATAAAAGCGAACGCCGCCCTTCGGGGCGGCGTTATGCGTTTCCGGAACGGAACGACGGGGCGAACCGGACACCGGGGCCAGAGCTTCGATGTGCCCGCCCGGCTCGCGCCTCAGACCCGGCGCAACGCCAGCACCGCGTTGAGGCCGCCGAAGGCGAAGGCGTTCGACAACACCACCTCGACCCGCACCTCGCGCGCCACATTCGGAACCACGTCGAGCGCGCATTCCGGGTCCGGTTCTTCATAACCGATGGTGGGGGCGATCACGCCCTGCCGCAGGGCCAGCGTGCAGGCCAGCAGCTCGACCGCGCCGGTGCCGCCGATCAGGTGGCCGTGCATCGATTTGGTCGACGAAATCATCAGATTGTCGGCGTGATGGCCGAAGGCATCGGCCACGGCGGCACATTCGGTCTTGTCGTTGGCGGCCGTCCCGGTGCCATGGGCGTTGATATAGCCGACCTCCTCGGGGTTGAGGCCGGCATCCTTCAGCGCCTCGGCAATGGCCCGCGCGGCACCCTGTTTCGAGGGCATCACGATGTCCGAGGCATCCGAGGTCATGGCAAAGCCGATCACCTCGGCAATGATGTCGGCGCCACGGGCGCGGGCATGTTCATATTCCTCGAAGACGAAGATCGCGGCCCCCTCACCCTGGACCATGCCGTTGCGGTTGGCCGAGAACGGACGGCAGGCGTCCTTGGACATCACCCGCAGCCCTTCCCAGGCCTTGACCCCGCCGAAACAGAGCATGGATTCCGAACCGCCGGTGATCATCGCCTCGGCCATGCCGGCGCGGATGAACTGGAACGCGAGCCCCATCGCATGGTTCGACGAGGCGCAGGCGGTGGCGACCGTGAAGGTCGGTCCCTTGAGGTTGAATTCCATCGAGACATGGCTCGCCGCGGCGTTGTTCATCAGCTTTGGCACCACAAAGGGATGAACGCGGTTCTTTCCCTCCTCGTAGACCGAGCGATAATTCTCGTCGAGCGTGTTCATGCCGCCGCCCGAGTTGCCCAGAACCACCCCCGAGCGCGCCGCAAGATCGCCCACAAAGCTGAGCCCGGACTGGGCGATCGCTTCGCGCGCGGACAGCAGCGTGAACTGCGTGAAGCGGTCATAAAGCGAGATCTGCTGGCGGTTGAACACCGCTTCGGGATCATAGCCGCGAACCTGACCGCCGATCTGGATCGACAGCCGCTCGACATCGCGCAGATCCAGCGGTCCGATGCCACAGCGGCCCTCGCGCATGGCCTCCCATGTCTCGGCCGCCGAGGCGCCGATCGAATTGATCGACCCCTGCCCGGTAATGACTACGCGTCTCACGAGTGGGTCTGTTCTGCGACCAGCGACGAGACCGCATCAACGATGGCAGCGACCGAGGAAATGTCGAACTCGCTGTTCTCGGGCTCGTTGGCATTGAACGGCACCTGGATATCGAAGGCCTCCTCGATCGCGAAGATGCTTTCGACCAGACCGAGGCTGTCGATCCCGAGGTCTTCCAGCGTCGATTCCATCTTCACGTCGCCTGGCTCCAGCACGGCCTGCTCGGCGATAATAGTGATCACCCTGTCCCTGACGCTCTCGGTCATGCTGTCAGTTCTCCCGATCTTGATGTTCGGCTCATTTAGTCCTTGAGGTCTGCCTTGGAAAGCAGATTTCGCAACTTCTCGACCTCGCGGATCAGCCGCGGCAGTCGGCGCAGCGCCTTGTAGCTTTCGACCTGCGTCGACATCCTGGTGGCGGGATAGCCCATCATGACCCGCCCCGCCGGCACGTTCGAAAGAACCTTGGTGCCGGCCGAGATCACCACGTCGCTGCCGATGGTGATATTGTCGACAAGACCCGACTGGCCAGCCATAACCACCCGGTCGCCGATCACGGTCGATCCCGCGACACCGGCCTGACCGCAGAACAGGCAATCGCGCCCCGCGACGACATTATGCGCAATGGTCACCAGATTGTCGATCTTGGTGCCGCTGCCGATGCGGGTGGCGCGGATCGTGCCGGCATCGATTGCAGAATTCGAGCCGATCTCGACATCGTCGCCGATCTCGACCCCGCCGAGCGAGTGGATCTTGACCCAGTTGTGAGCGGTCGCTGCGACCTCGTCGCGCATGGTTCCGCGGGCCTGTTCCATGCCCGACGCCTCGGGCGTGACAAAGGAAAACCCGTCGCCACCGACGACCGCGCCCGGCTGGGCCGTGAACCGGTCGCCGATCTTCGCGTTGGCGCATATCCGAACCCCGGCGTGGATCAGCGCGTCGTCACCCAGGCGGGCGCCGGCGGCGATGCTGACATGGGGGCCGATCCTTGCGTTGCGGCCGATCTGAACCCCGCGCGCAATTACCGCATAGGGCCCGATCGCAGCGCCTGGCCCGACCGTGGCGGAAGGATCGAGAACGGCCGTGGGATGAATGCCCTCGGGCAGATCGAGGCCCTGGTCGAGCAGCCGGGTGAGACCCGACAGCGCATAGCGCGGCCGCCCGACGAGGATCGCCGCCTCGAGCCCCAGCGCCTGCCAATCGGCATCCGCCCAGAGGATCGCCGCCCGCGCGGCCCCTTTTGTCAGCGCCTCGGCATAGCGTGGCGCCATTGCGATGGCGAGCGCGTCGGGCCCGGCGTCGCCCGGTTCGGCGGCACCGGTGACAACGAGCGCCGTATTCCCCGCCGCCGTCGCGCCCAGTGCCTCGGCAATCTCGGCAATGCTGTGACCCATGATCCGCCCTCTCCCAGCCCGTGGCATGTTCGGGCGCGAGACTTAGCCCTCGGCGGCGCGCAAGGAAACCCCGGCCTTCTGCATCGCGGTCCAAAGCCTGGCGTCGCGGCCATAGACGTCGTCGCGATAATTCATCCGCTGCTTCGGCACCGCCCAGGCGGTGCGATAGATCAGGTGCACCGGCACCGGCGGCGTGATGTTGATGCGGGATTCCTTGCCACCGTCCAGCTTGCTCTGGAACAGGGCCTTGGGGTCCGAGGTCTGCGGCGCCAGCAGGACATAGGCAAAGCCGAAAGGATCGCTCAGTCGCACACACCCGTGGCTGAAGTCGCGACGGTCACGGGCGAACAGGCTTTTGGACGGCGTATCATGGAGATAGATGTTGTAGGGGTTCGGGAACATGAACTTCACCTGACCGAGCGCGTTGCCGTCGGAGGGCGGCTCCTGCAGCCGGTAGGGGAAGGTGGCGGCGGTGTACTGCGAGAAGTTCACGCTGGCGCGGCTGACCCGGCGACCGTTCGAATCGACAAGCTGCAGCTGGCTGGCGGCGTTGGGGTTCTTCTGCAACTGCGGCAGGTATTCCTTGATCGTGATAGACCGCGGCACATTCCAGCTCGGGTTGATGATCATGAACTCCATCAGGTCCGAGAATTCCGGCGTGCGGCGGTCGGCACTATTGGAGCCGACGACGGCGCGGGTCACGAAGGTCTCCTTGCCGTTGTCGATCACCCGTGCCGTGTAGTCGGGGATATTGACCAGGATATGGCGGCGGCCAAGCGGCATGTTGAGCCAGCGTTCGCGCTCCATCCCGACCAGAATCTGGCCGAGCCGGTCTTCTGGCTGGATGTTGACCGCTTTCAGCGTGTCGGGCCCGGCGACACCGTCAGTGCTGAGCCCGTGGTCGCTCTGGAATTGCTGGACTGCCTTCTGCAGCGCCCCGTCATAGGTCGAGGACGCGCTGCGCCTGAGATATTCCATGGCGATCAGACGATTGCGCAATGCGACGACCTGCGCGCCCGACTGACCGACGGTCAGCGACTTGGCACTGACCTGCGGACCCCAGCCGCCCCGGCCAAGCACCTTTTCAAGCCGCTGCTTCTCGGCCATCAGGCTCGCATATTGCGGGGTTGCCGGCGGCAACGCGCGCAGGAAACCGGCCGGCGAGGACTTGGAGAACGCCTGCAACTGCTGCAGCGGGTCGCGTCGCGGCAGCGTGCGGACGATGCCGCTGTCGACGGAACGCGGATTGAGCATGCCGGACTGAACGTCATGCGCATATTGCAGGAACATCTTGGCCGCGAGCACCTCGGCCTGGCCAAGCGCGCGTTCGCTCGTCGCCGACTTGAGGGCCGTCTGAAGCGCTGCCGCATCATAGCGGCTGGCGGGCAGACCCTGAGCGCCTGCATTGTCGAGCGCCGTCAGCAGCGCGGCGCGGCGCTTGCCGTCGCCGCGGCCGGTGAACAACGGTTTGTAGTCCCGCCCAGCGTAAAATGTGGCGATGGCCTGATCGCCCTGCGCGGCCTCTGCGACCGCCTGTTTGAAGGCAATTCCTTGGGCATGCACCGGCGCCAGCCATGCGAACAACCAGATCAGGAGGGTCGCAAGAAGCCCCGTCGCGACGCGCTGCGGCCGGAGCCGGCGGAAATCCGTGGTCGACATAGCCAAATCCTCGATGCCCATACCCTATGATCGATCCCACGCCGGGACCGGGCAAGTCCATGCGGTTATGGCCCGAGAAGGTTACCAAATCTGGCTGTGTGGCCCCGAAACATCGCTTCGCTTGCGGTGCCACCGGGGGTGTTACCGTTGCGCGTTTAACGCTTTTTCAGCAGGTTTCTGCCTATTTCCGGTTATCCGCATAGGTTGTGGGAACAGAAGTCTTGGACGGTGGAACATTTTGTGGCATCAAGATTCTGCACCTGGGGATGAGGTGTAAAAAAGACCGCAAAGAAAAAAGCGGACGTGAAAAGAGCAACGGGACAGGCAAGAACCGATGACAGAAGTTTCGGCGACCCTTAGGGGTCTCTCTCGGCGTGGCATTCTACGTGCTTTCGCCGCAACGGCGGTTGCGGCCGCCCCTACCTTTAGCAATGCCGCGGGCTTCCTGCGGGGAGGCGGCGATATCCGGCGCCTCAAGATGTACAACGGTCGTACCGGCGAGTCACTCGACACGATCTACTGGATCGAAGGCAACTACATCAAGGACGCCAAGAAGGAGATCGACCTGTTCTTCCGCGACTGGCGCCGCAACGAAGTCAAGACCATCGATTTCCGCACCCTGGACATCATGGCGGCTTCGCACAACCTGATGGATACCAGCGAACCCTACATGCTGCTGTCTGGCTACCGCTCGCCGCAGACCAATGCGATGCTGCGGGCGCGATCGGGTGGCGTTGCCAAGAATTCGTTGCACATGAAGGGTCAGGCCGGCGATCTGCGCATGAGCAGCAGGACGATCTATCAGATGGCGAAAGCGGCGCAATCCTGCCAGGCCGGCGGAGTGGGCACCTATCGCGGTTCGAATTTCGTTCACATGGACTGCGGCGATACGCGGACCTGGAACGGCTGAGCCAACCTCTGGGACCTCACCGGTCCTGGGCACGAAGAGCGCAATGGGACACGGCTGCGGCCGTGTGCATTGTCTAGTATTGTTTTCACGTATCAGCGTTTGTTTGTGGGGCTCCGTCTGGTCTGGACGGGGGCTTTTGGGTTTTTTTGAGCTGATCGCGTGGCTGGTTCCTGCGCTCCAACCGACAAGACACGCCGCTGCCGTCGCGGCTGTTGCGATTGCGTCTCAACACGCTGACCGTGCGGCGTCCGAGTGTTGGGGCCGTGCAACCCTTGCCCTTGCGCAGTCTCGACCACTTTGTCGAAAAAGGTCTCGGCGCGGGCCTTGCAGTGCCAACGCTGCGGATCTGGCCTGCATCGCGCCGCTCCTGCCCGCCATGGGTCGAACTTCCCGCCGCGGCCCCCTCTCAGCGATCACCAATCCGGTCTTCGTCCTCGTCTTGCGACGACGATCCGGACTTGATGGCTTCCCATTCCGTATCGCAAACCTCCGGCGAACCGGCGCGCCGCAGCGAGCAGGCGCGAATCGTCGGGGTCGATGACTGCACCCGGTCCGGGCATCGCCCGCGGAAAGAGATTGCCGCATCGGCGCCGGCGACACCCTGGGCCACACCGCTCCGAAACCGCGAGCGAGGGATGGATCCCTCCGGCCCCGCAACCCTCCGGTCAAGGCGCTATGCGCGTTAACCTTTCTCCCGGAAAATCGATGCTAACAGAGTCTTAACGGCGTAGCCTCGGCGCCATGAAAACGCTCCTGTACCTATACCTCCCCCTCGCCCTCGCACTTGCCGCATGTTCCGGCGACAAGACCGATACGCCCATGCAGGTGACATCCCGCGCCGCGACCGCGACCCATGACTGCGTCGAACAGCGGCTCGGGCGGCTGCCGGTTCGCACCCTATCCCAGATGACGGGCGACGGCTGGCGGATCGATGTGCAGGTCTATGGGACACCGCCGGCCGGATGGTACCGAAAAGGGACGATCGAGCATTCCCACGGGCTGGTGTTTTTCCTTCCCGACAGCGCCAGCGACGGGATCGGTCTGCGCGAGATCGAGGACAGGATCGATCCGATCCTGCGCCGCTGTGCGGGCCATTGAACGCGCATCCCCTCAGAACGCCTCGTCCTTGACTGCCTGCATCGCGACATAGGTCGAGGTTGCGCCCACATGCGGCAGCGCCGAAAGCCGTTCGGCCAGGACCCGACGGTAGCTCTGGATATCGGCGGTGCGCACCTTGAGCAGATAGTCGAAGCTGCCGGCGATCATGTGGCAGGATTCGACCTCGGCAACCGCCTGCACCGCGCGGTTGAACGCGGAGAGCGCGGCCTCGCGGGTGTCGGTCAGCCTGACCTCGACAAAGGCGACATGGGCGAGCCCGAGCTTGATCGGGTCGAGCAGCGCGCGATAGCCGGTGATGACGCCCTCTGCCTCCAGCCGCTTCAACCGCGCCTGGGTCGGGGACTTCGACAGGCCGATGCGGCGGGCAAGCTCGGTGACCGGCATCCGGCCATCGCCCGCCAGCAGGTTCAGAATCGCCCTGTCGAAAGGGTCCAGATCGCTGCGGTTCGGGGGCATCGCGGGCGCCTTTCCTGAGAAGTCATCGAAATTCGATCCTATGGCCTGGCAATCGGCAAAAGAAGGGCGAACTGCCTGGGGCTGACGGATTAGAATGAGCCATTCTCCCCCTGCCCCGCGATGGAACCCCAGATGTCCGACCGTCCTGCTCCTGCCCGTCTCGATCCACGCCGCCTGTCCACCGAAGCCGAGGCCGACTGGCTGCCCCGCCTGAAGGAGCGCGCGGCGCTGAGCGACGCCGACCGCGCTGCCATCGTGACAAGCGCCACAGCGCTCGTCGAGGCGATCCGCGCCTCGGACGATCCCGGAATGATGGAGCTGTTTCTGGCCGAATACGGGCTTTCGACCTCGGAAGGCATCGCCTTGATGTGCCTTGCAGAAGCGCTGCTGCGGGTGCCCGATGCGCCCACCATCGACGCGCTGATCGAGGACAAGATCGCGCCCTCGGACTGGGGGCTGCACATGCGCAAGTCGGCCTCGATGATGGTCAACGCCTCGACCTGGGCCTTGATGCTGACCGGCAAGGTGCTCGACAGCGACCATCCGGGGGTGGCGGGCGTGCTGCGCGGCGCGGTCAGGCGGCTCGGCGAGCCGGTGATTCGCGCCGCCGTCGCCCGCGCCATGCGCGAGATGGGCAACCAGTTCGTGCTGGGCGAGACAATCGAGGCAGCATTGAAGCGCGCGGAAAAACGCGAGGCGCAGGGCTACAGCTATTCCTATGACATGCTGGGCGAAGCCGCGCGCACCGGGGCCGATGCGCTGCGCTATCATCAGGACTATGTGCGCGCGATTGCCGCCATCGCGACCCGCTGCAAGGGCCGGGACATCCGCGCCAACCCCGGCATCTCGGTCAAGCTTTCCGCGATCCACCCCCGGTTCGAGGTTGCCCAACGCGCGCGGGTCATGGACGAACTGGTGCCGCGGGTGCTGGAACTGGCGCGCGCCTGTGCAAAGGCCGGCATGGGCCTGACCATCGACGCCGAGGAAGCCGACCGGCTGGAACTGACACTCGATGTCTTCGCGGCCGTTGCCGCCGACCCCAAGCTTGCGGGTTGGGACGGCTTCGGGACCGTGGTGCAGGCCTATGGCCCACGCGCGGCCGCGACGATTGACTGGCTGGTGGCGCTGGCGCATCGGCTTGGCCGCCGTTTTACCGTTCGGCTGGTCAAAGGCGCCTATTGGGATGCCGAGATCAAGCGCGCGCAGGTCATGGGGCTGGACGGTTTCCCCGTCTTCACCCGCAAGTCGATGACCGATGCGAGCTATATCTCCTGCGCCCGCCAGCTGCTGCTGGCCTCGGACGCGATCTATCCGCAGTTCGCCACCCACAATGCCCATTCGGCGGCGGCAATCCTGCATATGGCGCCCTCGGTTGCGGCCTTTGAATTCCAGCGCCTGCACGGCATGGGCGAACGGCTGCACCAGATCGTCATGGACCAGAACCGTACCCGCTGCCGGATCTATGCCCCGGTCGGCGCCCATCGCGACCTGCTGGCCTATCTGGTGCGGCGGCTGCTGGAGAATGGCGCCAACAGTTCGTTCGTGCATCAGATCGTCGACAAATCCTATCCGGCCGCAAAGGTCGCCCGCGACCCGTTCGACGAAGCCGCCACAGCGCTGCAACGGCCAACGCCGGTGAAGCCCGCGTCGGCGCTGTTTGGGGCGGCGCGGCAGAACTCCCGCGGCTGGGACCTGGCCGATGCCGAGGACAGCGCCGAGATCGAGGCGGCGCGCGCGCCGTTCCGCACCGCACAGTTCCACGCGGGCGCGATCCTTGCGGGTGCCGAGGCGACTGTGGGCGGCGTTGCCGTCGTCAACCCGGCCGATCCGGGCGATATCGTCGGGCATGTGGCCGAGGCGACGCCGGACCAGATCGCGACAGCCCTGTCGGCTGCCGCCCCCTGGCAGGCGAGCCCGGAGGACCGCGCCGCAGTGCTGCGCCGCGCCGCGGATCTGTACGAGCAGAACTTCGGTCGGTTCTTTGCACTTGCCGCGCGCGAGGCTGGCAAGTCGCTGCCCGACGCGGTGGGCGAGCTGCGCGAGGCGGTGGATTTCCTGCGCTATTACGCGGCCCGCATCGACAGGCTCGACCGGCCGGCGCGCGGGGTATTCGCCTGCATTTCGCCCTGGAACTTCCCGCTTGCCATTTTCACCGGCCAGATCGCCGCGGCGCTTGCGGCCGGCAACGGGGTGATCGCAAAGCCCGCCGAACAGACGCCGCTGATCGCCGCCACTGCCGTCCGGCTGTTGCACGAGGCCGGCGTGCCGCGCGAGGCGCTGCAGCTTTTGCCCGGGCGGGGCGAGACGGTCGGTGCGGCGCTGACCTCGGATCCGCGCATCGCCGGGGTCTGCTTTACCGGCGGCACCGACACCGCACAGGCGATCCATCGCGCGATGGCCGATCACCTCGACCCCGCCGCGCCGCTGATCGCGGAAACCGGCGGGCTGAACGCCATGATCGTTGACAGCACCGCGCTGCCCGAACAGGCGGTGCGCGACGTTATCGCCTCGGCGTTTCAAAGCGCGGGTCAGCGCTGTTCGGCGCTGCGTTGCCTCTATCTCCAGGAGGATGTCGCCGAAGGCATGTTGAAGATGCTGGAAGGCGCGATGGACGAACTGCAGCTTGGCAATCCCTGGGATCTGTCCACCGACATCGGCCCGGTGATCGACGCCGAGGCGCAATCTGCGATCGAGGCGCATGTGGCAAAGGCCGCGGCCGAGGGCCGGTTGCTGCACCGCCTCGACGCCCCTGAATCCGGGTTGTTCTGCGGCCCTGCGGTCATCCGGGTGACGGGGATCGGCGATCTGCAACGCGAGGTCTTCGGCCCCGTCCTGCATGTCGCGACCTTCCGGGCGGCGGATCTGGAACAGGTGGTCGCGCGCATCAACGCCACTGGCTTTGGCCTGACCTTCGGGCTGCACAGCCGCATCGACGACCGGGTGCAGACCGTGGTCGAACGGGTTGCGGCCGGCAACATCTATGTTAACCGCAACCAGATCGGCGCCGTGGTGGGAAGCCAGCCTTTCGGCGGCGAGGGCCTGTCGGGCACCGGCCCCAAGGCCGGGGGGCCTGCCTATCTGCCCCGCTTCACCGGTGACGGGCCGGTTGCCGAGGCCCTGGACTGGACCACGCCCGCCGATCCCCCCGCGGTCGAGTCCGCGCTGCGCGAGGCGCTTCGGTCCGCCGATGCCAACCCGGTGCTGGCGCGCGAGGAGATGCCGGGGCCGACGGGGGAATCGAACGGCCTGATCACCCGGGCGCGCGGCCCGGTTCTGTGCCTTGGCCCGGGCGCCGAGGCGGTGGCCGAGCAGGTTGCCGCGGTTCGACGTGCGGGTGGCATGTCGGTTGCAGTCGAGGGCGCGCTGGCACCCGAAGCGCTGCGCGGGATGCCCGAGGGCCTTGCCGCTGTGCTGTGGTGCGGCCGTGCCGAGACTGCGCGCGCCTATCGCCAGGCACTGGCGGCGCGGTCGGGGCCGATCCTGCCGCTGCTGAGCTCTGCCAGCGACCCGGCGGTGTTTCACATCGAACGTCATCTCTGCATCGACACCACCGCCTCGGGAGGCAACGCAGCACTGCTGGCCGCCGCCGCGGGGTAAGCCACGCGGCTGGCGTGATTCTTTGTATACGCTTGCATACCGGCGGCTAACATGGCAAAGCGCAGGGAGGATGACTCTTGCATGACCCTGCGTTTCCCTCCGACGTCCCGGGCGCTGATGACCCTGCTGGCGGCCGCAATCGGCATCGCCTCGGGGCTTCTGGCGTCGCGGATCTCCATGCCGCTCCCATGGATGCTGGGGCCGATGCTGGGATGCTGCCTCGCCGCGATCATGGGCGCCCCTGTCTTTGGCCCGAACAGCCTGCGCCCGGCGGTGATCCCGGTGATCGGGGTCATGCTTGGCTCGGGCTTTCACCCCGGACTCCTCGGCCATGCGAGCGAATGGACCGGCACGTTGCTGTTGCTGCCGGCATTTCTGGTGACGGCCACGGCGACGGGCTTTGCCTTTTACCGCTATGTGGGCGGATACAAACCGGTCGATGCGTTCTTCTGCGCAGCCCCGGGCGGGCTTAACGAGATGATCATTCTGGGCACGGCCGCCGGTGGCGACGAGACGCGGATCGCGCTGGCCCATGCGCTGCGGGTGTTTCTGGTCGTGTCGGCTGTCGTTTTCAGCTTTGCGCTGGGGCTGAACATCCGCTCGGCGGGCGGCCCGGGCGCCTGGATCGGCCTCTCAGATCTGACGCTTTTCGACTATGCGGTCCTGACGGCATCGGGACTTGCCGGCGTCGTGCTCGGCCGCAGGCTGCGCCTGCCCGCGCCGCAGCTGTTCGGCCCCATGGTGCTGAGCGCCGCGGCCCACATGACCGAGGTCATCACCGTACCGCCGCCGACGATTTTCGTGGTGGCAAGCCAGATCACCATCGGCACGATCCTCGGCTGTCGCTTTGTCGGGCTCGACGCCCGGCGGATGCGGCGCGACATGGCGCTGGGGTTTGGGGCGACGCTGGTCCTTCTGTGCGTGACCTTGCTGTTCGCGGCCCTGCTCGGCCCGCTGACCGGAACGCCGCTCAGCCAGGGGGTGCTTGCCTTCTCGCCCGGCGGATTGACCGAGATGAGCCTGCTTGCCCTGACCATGGGCCAGGACGTTGCCTATGTCTCGACCATGCACGTGGCGCGGATCGTGCTGGTGATCCTTGGCATGTCGCTGGTGTTTCGCTGGATCGGCCACCGTCTGGTGGCGACAGAAACCCGCTCGACCGAGCGTTGACACGACTGTGATCGTTGCATTTTTGGCGTCCAGCCGCGGAATTTCCCGACATCACATCCTTTTTGCTGTCAACTTCCTGCGCGCTGCGGTTGTCATTGTAGTTACAACGAGCATCCGGGCCCGAGTCGAGGCCCCCGCCAAAAAAAGTCGATCAACCAAGGCCAGTGAAATGCGTGACCAGCAAACCCAGCCCGTGAAATCCCGCGTCAGCGACAAGGCTCAAAAGCAGCAGCCGCAATCCAACCCGAAAAAGAAGCAGCCTCCGCATGGCGAGCCCAAACGGCGTCCGCCCAGCATCACCGATTACGCCAGCATCTGAAGCCGGGGCTTGCGCAAGCGCTGCAGGCGGCTAGCCTCTGCGCCATGTCGACTCCCGTATCCTCGATCCGAAACCTCGGTCCGGCCATGGAGGCCGCCTGTCGCCGCGCCGGCATCGGCTCGGCCGAAGAGGTGCGCGCGCTTGGCACCGACGCCGTCTATCGCCGGCTGCTCGAAACCGGAGGGCAGCCGCATTTCATCGGTTATTACGTGATCGAAATGGGGTTGCAGGGCCGTCCCTGGAACGACTGCCACGGGGCCGAAAAGGAAGCGCTGCGCCGTCGGTTCGACGTCATCGTGGCCGCGGTCAAGGGCACCGGCCTGAGCGGAATAGAACGCCAGCTCGACCAGATCGGCACCGGCCTGCGCCGCTGAGCGCCAAAAAGCAGCGCCGCCGCGGGGATCCCGGGGCGGCGCTCTTGTCTCTATCGTGGCGCGGCTGGCCACCGACGAAGGGCTGGAATCACGCCGTCGCCGAAGACCTGGCGCAGTCTTCAGCCGACCAGTTCGAGGCCCGAGAAGTAGAACGCGATCTCGACCGCTGCAGTCTCCGGTGCGTCCGACCCGTGGACCGAGTTCTCACCCACCGACTCGGCGAATTCGGCGCGGATCGTGCCCGGCGCCGCATCGGCGGGGTTGGTCGCGCCCATCACTTCGCGGTTCTTGGCAATCGCGCCCTCACCTTCCAGCACCTGCACGACCACGGGCTCCGAGGCCATGAAGGTTGTCAGTTCGTCGAAGAACGGCCGTTCCTTGTGGACGGCATAGAACTCGCCGGCCTGGGCCTTGGTCAGGTGGATCCGCTTTTGCGCGATGATGCGCAGGCCCGCATCCTCGAACTTGGCGTTGATCTTGCCGGTCAGGTTGCGCTTGGTGGCGTCGGGCTTGATGATGGAAAGCGTGCGTTCGATGGCCATGTTTGGTGCCTCTTGTTCTGTCCGCGACCGGCCCTTTGCCAGCCGCGCAAATCCGGCGCCGCCCTAACACGGGATCTTCGGCGGGGAAAGAGCAAGCCGGGGTTTACCGCCCCGCGATCTGACGCTAGACATCCCGCAGGGTCCGCAGTTCACCCAGGCGTCGCCGGTCATGTACCATGCTAAACCTGCCTTCTGGTCGACGTTTGCGCATGAGGAACTTCTCCACGCGCGCCGGTGACAAGGGCGACCCTCCTCCGGGCTTCGGATTGCGAACGACGGACAGGCGCGCGGCAGGGTGAGGATACCTCCCATGGCACGTGAAGACATGCCTCTTTATATCGCCGATGTTTCGGCGTTTTCCCGAAACCTGCGGGCCGGGCTGGAACGTCTTGGCCAGCTTCCCGGACATCTCGAAATGCTGGGGCTGATCGCCGCTTCGGCCGGGCATCGCAACTATCAGCTTCTGAAGGCACGCACACCGGCCGCGCCGGCGCTCGACGGTCCGGCGGAAAAGGCGCTGCGCGTATTCGACGCCGAGGGCCGCATGCGCCGCTGGCCGGCCCAGACCCAGGTTCAGGCGCTGTGCCTGTGGGTCCTGTGGCACCGCCTGCCCGCGGGCTGCGAGATGACCGAGCCCGAGGTCAACGCGATCCTGCGCGCTGCCGACGGATTCGGTGACCATGTGCTGCTGCGCCGGTCGCTGGTCGACCACAAGCTTGTCACCCGCAGCCGCGACGGCCGGATCTATCGCCGGATCGAGCAGCGGCCGCCCGAAGCAGCGCGTGCCGTGCTGCGGGCGATGCTGGGGCGACCGGCACGGACCGTCTGATCGGGGTCTGCCGCCGCCGCCCGCGCGGCGGCGGCAGCGCCGCTGCGGGGTCCCGCGCCCCGGATCGGTTCGCCCGGCAAGGCGGGATGGCCGAGAACGTCACGGCCGCCGTTGACAGTCCGCCTCACCTCGGGCAGTGCCAGCCCATGCTGAAGCTCAATGATATCTCCTATTCGGTCGACGGCCGCCTCCTGCTCGATCACACCTCGGCGGTCATTCCGACCGGCCACAAGGTCGGCGTGGTCGGGCGAAATGGCACCGGCAAGACCACGCTGTTCCGGCTGATCCGCGGCGAGCTCGCGCTCGAAACCGGTTCGATCGAAGTGCCGCGTGGCGCCAAGATCGGCGGCGTGGCGCAGGAGGTCCCCGGCAACGAGGTCTCGCTGCTGGACACGGTTCTTGCGGCCGATGTCGAACGCGCTGCACTGATGGCCGAGTCCGAGACCGCGCACGACCCGCACCGGATTGCCGATATCCATACCCGGCTGAACGACATCGACGCCTGGTCGGCCGAGGCGCGGGCCAGTTCGATCCTGCGTGGCCTTGGCTTTGAACCCGACCAGCAGTCCCTGCCCTGCTCGGCGTTCTCGGGCGGCTGGCGGATGCGGGTGGCGCTAGCGGGCGTGCTGTTTGCCGAGCCCGACCTGCTGCTGCTTGACGAACCGACGAACTACCTCGACCTCGAGGGCGCGCTCTGGCTCGAAACCTACCTCACCCGCTATCCGCACACCGTGCTGATCGTCAGCCACGACCGGGCGCTGCTGAACCGGTCGGTCGGCGCGATCCTGCATCTCGAGGATCGCAAGCTGACGCTCTATTCCGGCGGCTATGACACTTTCGCCGAGACGCGCGCGGCGCGGCTTGCCTCGGCCGACGCCGAGTCGCGAAAGCAGGAGACCCGGCGCGCGCACCTGCAAAGCTACGTGGATCGTTTCCGCTACAAGGCGAGCAAGGCCAAGCAGGCGCAATCGCGGCTGAAGATGATCGAACGGCTGAAGCCGATCAGCACCCCGCAAGAGGCAGCGCTGCGCCGCTTCACCTTCCCGGTGCCAGAGGAACTGAGCCCGCCGATCATCGCGACCGAGGGCGCCGCGATCGGCTATGGCGAAACCACAGTGTTGTCGCGGCTGAACCTCAGGATCGACCAGGACGACCGTATCGCGCTGCTTGGCCGCAACGGCGAGGGCAAGTCGACGCTGTCGAAGTTTCTGGCCGGACGGCTCGAGGTGCAGAAGGGCCGGATCACCCGGGCCAACAAGCTGCGCGTCGGCTATTTCGCCCAGCATCAGGTCGACGAGTTGTTCATCGACGAGACCCCTCTCGATCACATCCGCCGGTTGCGGCCGGACGAGACGCCGTCAAAGCTGCGGGCACGGCTTGGCGGCTTCGGGATCGGGGCCGAGCAGGCCGAGACGATTGTGGCGCGACTGTCGGGCGGCCAGAAGGCGCGGCTGAGCCTGATGCTGGCCACCAACGACGCGCCGCATCTGCTGATCCTCGACGAACCGACCAACCACCTCGACATCGAGAGCCGCGAGGCTCTGGTCGAGGCGCTGACCGATTATTCCGGCGCGGTGATCCTCGTCAGCCACGACATGCACCTGCTGAGCCTTGTCGCCGACCGGCTGTGGCTGGTCTCGGGCGGGCAGGTGAAGCCGTTCGAGGACGATCTGGAAGGCTATCGCAAGCTGCTGCTGGAAAAAGACCGCGGCGACGGCCCGGCCAAGCCTGCGGCGCCCGCGCCAAAACGTGCCTCGCAATCCGAGATTCAGGATCTTCGGACAGAGGTTCGGAAATGCGAGCAACGGATGGAAAAGCTGGAAGCGATGCGCGGCACGCTTGCCACGAAACTGGCCGACCCCGCGATCTATGAAGACGAGAACCGCGGCAAGCTGGACATCTGGCAGGCGAAATATGCCGAAGTGATGGAGGCGCTCGGGCGGGCCGAGGCGCTGTGGATTGCGGCCGAGGAGAAACTGGAGGCGGCGCGGGCCAGCTGAACCGCACGCCTTACCCTGCACCATGGATCTGACATTCATCATCAGTGCCTTCGTCACGCTGTTCGTGATCATCGACCCGATCGGGATGGCGCCGCTGTTTCTGGCGCTGACGCAGGACAACACGCAGTCCGAGCGGCATGCCATCGGGTTGCGCGCCTGCGTGCTGGCCTTCGGCATCCTGACGCTGTTCGGTCTGGCCGGTGAGGCGGTTCTGAACTTCGTCGGGATCTCGTTCCCGGCGTTCCGGATCGCGGGCGGCATACTTCTGTTTCTGACCGCCCTCGACATGCTGTTCGAACGCCGCACCCAGCGGCGCGACCAGCAGGCGGGCGAAGAGACACGGGCCGACCCATCGGTCTTTCCGCTGGCAATCCCGCTGATCGCGGGGCCGGGTGCCATCACCACGATGATCCTGCTGGTCGGTCAGAGCCGGGGTCTGGACCAGCAGATCGGCGTTTTCGTGGCGATGACGCTGGTTCTGGGCGTGGTCGCGGCGCTCTACCGGGCCTCGGGGCTGCTGGAACGGGTGCTGGGGCGAACCGGCACGGTGGTGGCGACACGGCTGCTTGGCATGTTGCTGGCCGCACTTTCGGTGCAGTTCGTGCTCGATGGGTTGCGCGGCGCCGGGTTGATGGCGCTCTAGGCAGTCGCGGGTCACGGGCTGGCGCCTCGTCTGCGCCAAGGCAGGCCTTCCGGCCAGATGCCGACCGAATGGCCCCCCAAGAGACGCCTCCCGGGTCGTAACGTCTTGCGGCTACGACCGGCTCCGCTCCGGCCAAAATGCCCGCCATGAGACGCCCGGGCACTGGCGAGAGCGGACCTCCAGCCCTACATGTTCCAGACAGAAGCCGCACCGGCCGCCGTTCCGGGCGCGGTTTGGCCCGCAGGAGAGCCTGAGAATACGCCGATGACCGCCGACCAGACCGCCTCGTTCATCTATCTGAGCCTGCTTGTCGTTCTGATAGGCAGCTATTTCTTTCTGGCGCAGCGCCGCGATCTTGGCCGCAGCCTGCGGCATGCCGGGCTTTGGGCGCTGATCTTTGTCGGCGTGATTGTGGCCTACGGGCTGTGGGACGACGTGAGCAACACGGTGATGCCGCGCCAGTCGGTCTATGCCGAACAGGGCCGGATCGAGGTGCCCATGGGCCGCGACGGCCATTATCACATGGTGCTCGGGATCAACGGCACCCCGGTCCAGTTCATCGTCGACACCGGCGCCTCGGACATGGTGCTGTCGCGCGAGGATGCGAGCCGGGCCGGGATAGACCTCGATGGGCTGCCCTTTGGCGGCATGGCCAATACCGCAAACGGGCCGGTGCGGACGGCCTTTGTGCGCGTGAACGAGGTGTCGCTCGGCGGCGGCATTGTCGACCGCAACGTTCCGGCACTGGTCAGTGGCGGCGACATGCCGGGCTCGCTGCTGGGGATGGGTTATCTCAACCGGTTCTCGCAGGTCAGCTTCGGCAACGGGCGGATGGTTCTGACGCGCTAGCGTCGGGCGCCATCTGCCGCCCGACGCCTGCAGCCCTTCGTCAGCTGCGCGACGGATAGATCCCTTGCAGGACCACGCAGAACTTGAGCCCGAGGTAGGGGTTCGTGATGTCAAAGGGCTGGCCGCCACCGGCATTGTCGACCGTGACCGCAACCGAACCCGGCGCCATGTCGACAACCGTGCCGCCCGGCGTGGCATAGGCCGGGGCCGTTGGCGTCAACGCCGGAAGGCCACCAGCCGGGCTGGGCGAGTTGCCGGGCGTCGGCACCCCGCTTGGCGTGCCCTTGGCGCCGTGGCTGTGGGCCGGCATCTGCGCCACGGCGAGTGTCTGGCTGGTTCTGCCGCCCGCCTGTCCCTGAGTGACCGGCCCAAGGCCGGGGCCCTGACCGCTGTGCATCGCGATCCGGCCGCGCAGGTCCGGCAGCGCGAAGGTCGTGCGCCCGTCGCCGCCATACATGGTGCCGACGAGCGAGAACAACGCCTGGTTTTCGGCGATCGGCAGGATCTGACCGTTGGCTTCGGCCGTGAGGCGCGGGCAGAAGTTGGCCCCGGTCATGAATATCTGGCCGATGTACATTTCCTGGGCCTGAACCGCGGGGGCGGCAAGCCCGCAGGCCAGCGTCAGCACGGCAAGAGTCGTTTTCATGGCAATCTCCTTTGGTCTGATGGATCAGCGACGGGCGCGGCGGCGCGCGGCGGCGACGGCAAGGGCCAGGGCGGCCGCGCCAAGCAGCGGGGCCGAGGCCGGAAGCGGGACTGGCGCGGTCGTGTCGGCGGTCACGACCGTCAGGCTCGCATAGTCGATCGCATAGGACTCGTACTGGGCGAGGCCAAAGTCGCTTTCAGGCGAGATCGCCAACACATTGCCGGAGCCGAAGTTCAGATCGCCCAGGTCGATCGAAAAGGTCAGTGTCGTGATCGCACGCTGGTTGATCGTGCTGCCGATCACCACCGGCTCGTGATAGGTGCCGATCAGGGTGCCGTTCAGGGCGAATGTCGCCCCGACGTTGGCATCGCCGCCACCCGAGGGCTCGATGTAGATGTCGATGCCCGCCACGCGGATCTCGACACTGGCCGAGGTGGCCGTCAGCCCGCCAAGATCGAGCGGGCCGAAGGCGAGCGTGACCGTGCCGAGCGTGCCGAGGACATCGGTGCCGGCCGGATCGCCCGGGCTGGAGTTGTCAAAGCTCGGGATCGTCGCAAAGGCGCCAGCGGCGCATTCGCTGGCCCCCGCGCCCAGCCCGAAGCAATCGGCATCGCCGACGGTCTGGGTCACGGTGGTGGCGCTGGCGGACGATGCCGCAAGCGTCGACAGAAAAGCGGCAAGGCCTGCGAGCGAAAGAACTGATTTCATATCGTATCCTCCTGAACCGATGCTGCGCCCGCCGCAGTGACGGGGCGAGCGGCCATGGTTCATTGGTGGAACGTCCCTGCAAAGCCTGCGCAATTTCGCGCAGGGCGCGAGCACCCCGGGCCGTCAAAAGCCCGCAAGTTCGCCTCAATGCGTCAGGATTCGGCCTTCATCTGCCAGCGGCCCGCATCCTCGGACCAGTATTGCGCCGATACCCCGGCGCCGGTCAGCGCTTTCCACTGGCCGCGGGCGTGCTGGACCGCGGCCGGATCGTGGCCGTCGAAAAGGATGCAGACACGTTCAAGGCGCGCGGCCTCGGCGGCCGCGACGGCGGCTCCGTCGATCGCGATGAGGCAGGCCGCGCCGTTCGGTGGAGGCGCTTCGCCCGCCTCGCCCAGGGTGCCGAGCAGCACGGGCTGGTCCTCATCGTGCGGCCCGCCCTCCAGCCCGTGAGGCAGGAACTCTTCCTCGGGCCCGAGCCACAGCTTCTGGTCGAGCCAGTCAAGCCGCGCCGCGTCGCTGCTGCGCACCATGACACGCCAGCCGCGTTGCAGCGACCGGTCGAGCAGCAGGTGCAGGGTCGCCTCAAGGGGTTGGCGCGTCAGGTGATAGAACAGCACCTGCCCCGTGTGTTTTTCCAATGCCTTACTCATGCAACTTCGACCTTGTTGCGCCCATCGGCCGGGATATCCGCATACATATGGCCTAGAGGATCGCCTCAGGCCGCGCAATGCCGGTGTCCGGGCGCACCTTCGGCGACAAGCGGCTGTCGGCCCTGCGCTTTGGCTTCGCTGGCCATGTCGAGGCGCCGAAGCTGCGCCGGCTCAGCCGCGCCGGCCCGATCCGCCCAGCCGGGCCGTCGACCCCCGTACCACCAGCTCGTTCGGCAGCACGGTCTGCCGGCTTGGCAGATCGAGCCCGAGGATCAGTGGCAGCAGCATGTTGACCGCCGAGCGCCCCATCTCCTGCAGGGGCTGCCGAACCGTCGTCAGTGGCGGATGCATCTGATGGGCCAGCGGAATGTCGTCGAAACCGACGACCGAGATATCCTGCGGCACTTGCAGCCCGGCCTCGCGGATCGCCGCCATGGCGCCAAGCGCGCTGAGATCGTTTGCGGCAAAGATCGCCGTCGGCCTTTGCGGCAGCGCCAGCAACTGGTTGGCCGCATCGAATCCGCCCCTCTGGGCAAAGTTGCCCTCGGTGACCAGCCATGGATCGGGATCGAGCGACATCTGCGCGACGCTGTCGCGACAGGCCTGCAGCCGGGCGCGGGCCGAGCTTAACCGCATGTTGCCGGTAATGAAGCCGATCCGATGGTGGCCAAGCTCGGCCAGATGCCGAACCGCCAGCAGCCCGCCCTGATAGCTGTCCGAGATCACCGAAGGATAAGGCGAATCATCGGTCTGGGTATCGACCGTGACCACCGGCACCGCGGCACCGGCCAGCGTATCGAGATACTCGGACGTGTAGGGCAGGATCGCGATCACCCCGTCGGTGATCTGCTGCAGCAGGCTGACGACTTTGCCGGGAGGGGCGCTGTCGTCGGCGGGCAGCGAATAGGCCAGCATCTCGTAGCCGGCATTCCGCGCCGTGCTGCCAATGCCCAACACCAGATCGGCCGCGAAGGGCGTGTGAAGCTGCACCACCACGCCAATGATCCGGGTGCGCCCCGTCGACAGTTTTTGCGCCAGCGGATTGACGACATAGCCCATTTCGTCGGCAATGCGCAGGATGTCCTCGCGCGTCTTCGCCGAAACACCGGGCTGATTGTTGATCGCACGCGAGGCGGTCATCCGCGAGACGCCGGCGACCTTCGAGACCTCTGCGAGCGTTGCGGGTCGTTTTTTCACGCTCTGCCCTCCCCTCACCTGACCATCTCACCCAACCGCACCTGAAACCCGATCCCGGGCTGCGGTGCCACTCTTCTGCAGCGCGAACCGCGCGCCCAGCCCACAGAGGTGCCAGACCGCCCTGGCCGCGCCGCTCGCCCGCGATAGCATCGGAAAGCGCGCAGTTCCTCCTGTTTCGCGTGCAGCTGGCAGAAACTTTCCCGCCTGCAGTTCTGCGGCATCGAGCGCGCTGCCCCGCGTTTTTCTTCCACTGCTGATCGGCAATCGGTGCTGCTGCGTGGCTTGACACACCGTAACGTTACCGATACCGTAGCACATGTGACCCAAAGACTCAAGTCACCGCATGGGAGGAAGACATGCAATCCAGAGATACCGCCAAGCGCGCAAAGCTGCTGTGCAGCGCCCTTGTCGCCGGGCTGCTGCCGCTTGCAGGCAACGCCCAGGACACCAAGGAAATCACGTCGTGGGACTTGCAGACCCAGGACCGTACCGTCGCGAATATCCGCGCCGGGATGGACCGGTTCGAGGCCGCGAACCCCGGCTACAAGGTCGTCGATTCCCACTTTGCCAACGATGCCTACAAGACCAAGCTGAAGATCGCCTTTGGCGCCAACCAGCCGCCGTGCGTCTTTGCCTCCTGGGGCGGCGGACCGCTGCGGGAATACATCAGGGCCGGCGAGGTCGTGGATCTGTCGCCCTACCTCGACGCGAATCCGGCGGTTAAGGGCTATTTCATGCCGGCCAGCTATACGCCGGTGACCTTCGAGGGCGACATCTATGGCCTTCCGGCACGCGGCACCTCGATCGGCGTCATCCTCTACAACAAGGAAATCTTCGAGAAACTCGGCCTGACCCCGCCCGCGACCTGGGGCGAGCTGATGAATGTTTCCAAGGTCCTGAACGAGAATGGCATCGCCCCCTTCGCGCTGGCCAACAAGTCCAAATGGCCCGGCTCGATGTTCTATGTCTATCTCGTCGACCGCATCGGCGGACCCGAGGTGTTCCTGGCCGCAGCCGACCGCCAGCCCGGCGGCAGCTTCGAGGACCCGGCCTTTATCCAGGCAGGCGAGATGCTGCAGGATCTGGTCAAGGCCGACGGCTTTGCCCGCGGCTTCAACGGCCTCGACTATGACATCGGCGGCTCGCGCCGGCTGCTCTACTCCGGCCGCGCGGCCATGGAGCTGATGGGCAACTGGGAGATTGGCACGATCGCCAATGAAAACCCCGAATTCCTGGGCAAGCTCGGCTTCTTCCCCTTCCCCGCAGTCGAAGGCGGCAAGGGCGATCCCGCCAATGTCGTCGGCACCCTCGGCGACAACTACATCAGCATTTCAACGCAATGCCCCTATCCGGATGCGGCCTTCGACCTGCTGGTGAAGCTCACCGACCAGACCTCGACCGAGGAACAGCTTCTGGACAACATCGTCTCGCCGGTTCTCGGGATCGAGGTCGGGGATCCGACCCTGCAGGGTGTAATCGACCTTGTCGGCAAGGCGCCGAGCGTCCAGCTCTGGTACGATCAGGAACTGCCGCCGACCCTGGCCGAGGTCCACAAGGACACGACCCAGCAATTGTTCGGCCTGTCGATCACCCCCGAGGAAGCGGCTGCCACGATGGAAGCCGCGGCCAAGGCGGAAGCGAACTGATCCTTCCCTGAGCGGGTGCGGGGCCATGCCCTGTGCCCATTCCCCCCTCCCCTCCCTGCCGGTCGCCGTTCGAACAGAGCGGCGACCGGACCCCTCACCATGGAAAGGCGGTTCCGATGTCTGTCGGTGAAGCGGTTACGGCAGCCGAGAAGTTACGCCGGTCGCGCGCCGGATCGCGGCGGCTGCACAAGGCGGCTCCGACGATCTTCCTCGCCCCTGCAATCCTGCTGCTTATGGTTTTCCTGCTCTATCCGCTGCTTTCGAGCTTCCGGCTGTCGCTGCTGGACTGGAACGGCCTGGGCGACGGTGCAAGATTCATCGGCCTGCAGAACTGGGTGCGGCTGGCGCATGATACGGTGTTCTGGAATTCGGCCTGGAACAACATCCTGCTCGCGTTCTTTTCGGTCGTGGTCCAGTTGCCCATCGCCGTCGTGCTGGCGGTCGTGCTCGATGAGGCATCCAAGGGCTCACGCCTGCTCAAGATACTGTATTTCCTGCCGCTTCTGATGTCGAGCGTGGCGCTAGGCGTGCTTTTCAAGAACGTCTATGACCCGAACTTCGGTCCGATCAACGGCATCCTCGGTGCGATGGGCCTCTATTCCTGGACCCAGGACTGGCTGGGCGATCCCAACTTCGCGCTCGGGTCGGTGATCGCGGTGGTCTGCTGGCAGAACATCCCGTTCTACATGGTGCTGTTTCTGGCCGCACTGTCGTCCTTCCCGCGCGAGATCACCGAGGCCGCGCGGCTCGACGGCGCCACGGGGCGCACGATCTTCTGGCGGCTCAAGCTGCCGCACCTTCAGGGCACGTTCCGGACCGCTGTCCTGCTCGCCGTGATCGGGTCGATGCGCTACTTCGACCTGATCTATGTGATGACCGGCGGCGGACCCGAGAATGCCTCGGAGGTCATGGCGACCTACATGTATCGCACGGTCTTCAACTCGTTCGAGCTCGGCTATGGCAGCACGGTCGCCTCGGCCATGTTCCTGATCATCATGGTCATCGCCGCAGTGTCGCTGCGCATCTCCAAACGCTTCGAGACGGAGGTCTAGACCATGGCAAACCGCAATTTCCAGCCTGCCCGCGTCGCGATCCCGGTCCTCGGACTGTTCTGGCTCGCGGTCACGACCCTGCCCTTCATCTTCGTGGTCTTCACCAGCATGAAGACCCTGCAGGAGACCTATACCAACCCGGTCTGGGCAATGCCCGAACAGCTCAACCTGTCGAACTATATTCAGGTGCTGCAGGGATCGTTCCTGATCTACCTGCGCAACAGCCTGTTCGTGATTTCAGTCTCGGTGGTGCTGATCGTTCTGGTCAGTTCCATGGCGGCCTTTGCGCTGGCGCGGCTGAAGTTCCGCCTGAACGGCCCGCTGTTCGGCCTGATCGTCGCCGGCATGATCGTACCGCTTCATGTCACGCTGGTGCCGGTCTATCTGATGATCCGCACCGCCGGGCTTTATGACACGCTGTTTGCGCTGATCGGCCCCTATGTGGCGACCAGCCTGCCGATATCCGTCTTCATCCTGACCGAGTTCATGCGCCAGGTCCCGAAGGAACTTGAAGAGGCGGCGCGGCTCGACGGCTGCGGGCCATTCAAGATCTTTGCCCGCATCTTCTTCCCGCTGTCGGGTCCCGGCATCGCGACCGTCGCGATCTACAACGGGATCATGCTCTGGAACGAATTCGTCTTCGCCTATGTGCTGACCTCGTCGCCCGACAAGCGCACGCTGCCACTCGCGGTCTGGGACTTCCAGGGCCAGTACGCATCCGACATCCCGGCGGTTCTTGCCGTCGTCACCCTCAGCACCCTCCCGCTGATCATCGTCTACGCGATCGGTCAGGAGCGCATCGTCAACGGCATGATGGCCGGATCGCTCAAGGGCTAGGGAGGAACACATATGACCAGTATCACCTTGAAGAACGTCGCGAAACGCTTTGGCCAGGTCTCGGTCCTGCAAGACATCGACCTCGACATCGCCGAGGGAGAATTCTGCGTGTTCCTCGGGCCCTCGGGCTGCGGGAAATCCACCCTGCTGCGCATGATCGCGGGGATCGAGGCCACCTCGGCGGGCGAGCTTCGGATCGCCGGCGAGTTGATGAACGACGTCGAACCCGCCGACCGGCGCGTTGCGATGGTGTTCCAGAACTATGCGCTTTATCCCCACATGAGCGTCTACGAGAACATGGCCTTCGGCCTGCGTCAGGCCAAGACGCCCAAGCCCGAGATCGACGCCCGCGTGCGGGCCGCCGCCCAGACGCTTCAGATCGAGCCGCTGCTCGACCGCCGGCCAAAGGAACTGTCCGGCGGCCAGCGTCAGCGCGTTGCCATCGGCCGCGCCATCGTCCGCCATCCGGCCGTGTTCCTGTTCGACGAACCGCTCAGCAACCTCGATGCGGCGCTGCGTGTGCACATGCGCACCGAGATCGCCAATCTTCACCGCGATTTCCCCGAAGCAAGCATGGTCTATGTGACTCACGACCAGACCGAGGCCATGGCGCTGGCCGACAAGATCGTGTTGCTGCGGGCCGGCCCCGAGGTCAGGACCAGAGGCTCCATCGCCCAGGTCGGCGCGCCGCTGGAGCTGTACCATCGCCCGGCCAATCTGTTCGTCGCAGGCTTCCTTGGCTCGCCCTCGATGAACTTCCTGCCGGCCGAGCTGGTGGGCGCCGACGCCGATGGCGCCAATGTCCGGCTTGCCAGCGGCGAAACCCTGCGGGTGGCGGTCGATGCGGGTGGCCTTGCCACCGGCACCGCCCTGACGCTTGGCCTGCGACCCGAACACATGCGCCTTGCCGAAGGCTCCGACAGCCAGGCGATCCGCCGCCGCGTCCGGGCGGTCGAGAACTTTGGCGAATACAGCTACCTGTTTCTATCGGAAAGCAGCGACGAGCCGCTGATTGCCAAGATCTCTGGGGACATGCTCGACATCCCCGACGCGCCGATCGCGCTGCACGTCGATCCCGCCGAATGCCACCTCTTCGACACCAAGGGCGATGCGCTGCCTCACACCACCGCTGCGGCACCCCAAGCCGCCCGAATGGACTGATCCACATGACCGACCTTTACAAAGATCCCGCACAACCCGTCTCCGCCCGTGTCGAAGACCTGCTGGGGCGCATGACGCTGGCCGAAAAGATCGGCCAGATGCATGCGCTGTGGCTGATCCTCGAGGCCGACGGCCGCCACCAGATCCGCTCCGACCAGTTCACCGGCGCAGCCGACCCCGAAACGCTGCGCGAGGTGCTCGCCGCCGGACTTGGCCAGATCACCCGCCCGCTTGGCACTCGCAGCATCGACGCCGCCGAAGGCGTTCGGGCGCTGAACCATCTGCAGAAGTTCATGGTCGAGCAGACCCGGCTTGGCATCCCGGTGATGTCGCACGAGGAATGCCTGTCGGGGATGATGGCCGCAGGCGCAACGCTGTTTCCCTCGGCGCTTGCCTTCGGCGCCACCTGGAACCCCGAGCTGATCGAACGCGTTGGCGAAGCCATCGGCGCCGAGGCCCGTTCGGTCGGTTGTCATCAGGGTCTTGCGCCGGTGCTCGACGTCGCCCGCGACGCCCGCTGGGGTCGCACCGAGGAGACCTTTGGCGAGGATCCCTATCTGGTCGGAACCCTTGCCAGCGCCTATGTCCGCGGCCTGCAGGGCGAAAAGCGCGACCTGCTGGCGACGCTGAAACACTATGCCGGCCATTCCTCCAGCGAGGGCGGTCGCAACCATGCCCCGGTCCACATGGGCTGGCGCGAATTGAACGACACCTTCCTGCTGCCCTTCGAGATGGCGGTAAAGCTGGCGAATGCGGGATCGGTGATGCCCGCCTACCATGACATCGACGGCGAACCGAGCCACGCCTCGCACCACCTGCTGACCGAGGTGCTGCGCGACGCCTGGGGGTTCGACGGGCTGATCGTCGCCGATTATGTCGGCGTCAGCCTGCTGTACCAGCACCACGCGCTGGCCGCCGACGCGGCCGAAGCGGCGGCGCTGTCGTTCAACGCCGGGCTCGACATCGAACTGCCGGGCAACGACTGCGCCCGCGACCTGGCCGACGCGGTCGATCGCGGACTGATTTCCATCGACAAGATCGACGAGATCGTGCGCCGTGTCCTGACCGAGAAATTCCGCATCGGCCTGTTCGAAAACCCCTATGCCGATCCCGATGCGGTCGCGCTGCAGACGCCCGAGGCCGTCGCCATCGCCCGCGAGGTTGCCGAACAATCGGTGGTGATCCTCGACAACAACGGCATCCTGCCGCTGAAACCGCAGGCCAATGTGGCGGTGATCGGCCCGACTGCGGACGATCCGCTGGCGATGCTGGGCGACTACAGCTTTCCGGTGCATCTGATCACGAACGACCTGACCGGAGACGCCTCAAGCGTCATCACACCGCTGAAGGGGCTGCAGGCAGCGCTCGGGGCGGATCGCGTCCGCTATGCCCGCGGCTGCAATATCCTTGACGCACGCCGCGCCGGGGCGCCGGTCTTCCCGGGCGATGTTGACGACGCCACCAGCCTTGAGCAGGCCTCGTCGCTTTCGACCCGGCTCGACATGATCCCCGAGGCGGTCGCCGCGGCCGAGGCCGCCGATGTGGCAATCGTCTGTGTCGGCGATCTTTCGGGCATCTTCCAGACCGGAACGGTGGGCGAGGGTTCGGATGTCGACAGCCTCGTTCTGCCCGGCGTCCAGCAACAGCTGCTCGACGCGGTGGTGGCCACCGGCACGCCCGTCGTCGTCGTGCTGACCAGCGGCAGACCCTATAACCTCGGCGGGCTCGAAGAGGTCGTCGCGGCCCAGGTCATGGCCTTCTTCGGCGGCCAGCAGGGCGGGCCCGCGCTTGCCTCGGTGTTGACGGGCGCGGTCGAGCCCTCGGGCCGGCTGACGCTGTCGATCCCGAAAAACGTTGGCGCCGTGCCCTATTTCTACAACCACAGCTTCAAAAGCTCGGGCACGCCCGTCGCCCAGCATTTCGGCAGCCGCTATCCCTTTGGCCACGGCTTGTCCTATACCGACTTTGCGTTTTCCGATCTGGCGCTCGACGCCGACACGGTCGATCTTGCCACCGGCGAGGTGCGGGTATCGTTCAGTGTCCGCAACACCGGGACCCGCGCAGGCGTCGCCGTACCGCAGCTTTATGTCCGCGACATGGTGGCGAGCTTCGTTCGGCCGGTGAAAGAACTGAAGGCCTTCGGCAAGGTCGCCCTCGCCGCAGGCGACGAGGCGCGTGTCACGTTTGCGGTGCCGACCGACATGCTCGGCTTCACCGGGTCGCAGGGCGCGCGGCTTGTCGAACCGGGCAGTTTCGAGTTGATGATCGGCGCATCGAGCGGCGACATCCGGCTGCGCACGCAGGTCGAGCTGACCGGCGCGACCCGCGAGCTGCCAAGGGACTGGCGGATGCAGAGCCGGTTCGAAACCCTACCCGCCGACGCCCCCGCCGGGGCCGTCGCGATCACAGGAGAGTGACCCATGACAACCGACTTCTTCGCAGGGATCGAGCCCGTCCGCTATGCCGGACCCGACAGCACCGATCCGCTCACCTTCCGTTATTATGACAAGGACCGGATGGTGGCGGGACGGCGGATGGAGGACCATCTGCGGTTCTCGATCGCCTACTGGCATTCCTTCACCTGGCCCGGCACCGACCCGTTCGGCGGCGAAACCCTGCTGCGTCCCTGGATGTCGGGCGCCGATCCGATGACGCTGGCGCGCCAGAAGGCCGATGTCGCCTTCAGGATGTTCGAACTGCTCGATGCGCCCTACTTTGCCTTCCACGACCGCGACGTGGCGCCCGAAGGCGAGTCTCTGTCCGGCTCGATTGCCAATCTGAACGCCATCGCCGACATCTTCGAGGCCAAGATGGAAACCGCCAAGGTGCGGCTGCTGTGGGGCACCTCGAACCTGTTCTCGCACCGCCGCTTCATGTCGGGTGCGGCCACGAACCCCGACCCCGAGGTCTTCAGCTATGCCTGCGGTCTGGTGAAAGCGGCGCTTGACGTCACTCACCGGCTTGGCGGCGAAAACTATGTCTGCTGGGGCGGTCGCGAGGGCTATGAGACGCTGCTCAACACCAACATCGGGCAGGAACTCGACCAGCTCGGCTGTTTCCTGTCGATGCTTGTCGACTACAAGCACAAGATCGGCTTCGCCGGCCCGATCCTGATCGAACCGAAACCCAAGGAACCGACCAAGCATCAGTACGACTTCGATGTGGCGACCGTCTATGGCTTCCTGCAGCGCTATGACCTGCTGGGCGACGTGAAGGTGAATATCGAACAGAACCATGCGGTTCTGGCCGGCCACAGCTTTGACCACGAGGTCCGGCTTGCCTATGCCACCGACATCTTCGGCTCGATCGACATCAACCGCGGCGACGACCTGCTGGGCTGGGATACCGACCAGTTCGGCATGAACGTGCCCGAGATCACGCTCCTGATGCACGAGATCCTCAAGCATGGCGGCTTCAAGACCGGCGGGCTGAACTTCGACGCCAAGATCCGCCGTCAGTCGATCGACCCGGCGGACCCGCTGATCGCCCATGTCGCCTCGATGGATGCCTGCGCCCGCGGGCTGCTTGCCGCCGAGAAGATGCTGGAGGACCGCGCGCTCGAAGGCCCGCTGGCCGACCGTTATGCCGGCTGGAAGACGCCAGAGGCGAAGGCGATCCTTGCTGGCGAGCGCAGCCTCGAACAGGTCGCCGAAGCGGCGCTTTCGCTCGACCCGCAGCCGCGGTCGGGACGGCAGGAATACCTCGAGGGCGTGCTCAACCGCTACGTCTGAGCCGCACCTCAAGCTGGCCGGACCGCCCTCCCACGGCCCGGCCAGCACCAGAATTCTGCAGCCTCCGGGAGTTTCCTCGGGGGTCCGCGCGGGATACTGCCCACGCCCGGCGCCGTTCCGCCACGCGCGCGTTCCGCGGCCAAACCTCGTTAGGCCAGGCTGCCGCCCTTGCCGGATCAGCAGCTGCCCGATGGCGCGATCAGCCCTTGAGGCCCTCGAAACGGTCGCGGATCATCCGGTCGAGCGCCAGAACTCCCCAGCCCGAAGCGCCCTTCGGCGCAAGATCGGGGGCCGAGTTCGGCTGCGCCACGCCGGCGATGTCGAGGTGTATCCAGGGCGTGCCGTCCTTCACGAAGCGGTGCAGGAACTCGGCCGCGGCGATGGCGCCGCCCCAGCGGTTGCCGACGTTCTTGACGTCGGCCTTGTCGGATTTCAGTGCCTTGGCATAGGCGGGCGCCAGCGGCATTCGCCAGGCGCCCTCGCCCTCGGCTGCGGCCGCCTTGAGGAACCCGTCGCAGAAGCCGTCGTCGTTCGAGAACACGCCTGCGTTCTCGTGGCCGAGCGCGACAATGATGGCGCCGGTCAGCGTCGCCAGATCGACCATGCCTATGGGCTTGAAACGTTCCTGCGCGTACCACATCACGTCGCCCAGCACGAGCCGGCCCTCGGCATCGGTGTTGATGATCTCGACCGTGTCGCCCTTCATCGAGGTGACGATGTCGCCCGGACGCTGGGCGCGGCCGTCGGGCATGTTCTCGACCAGACCGACAAGTCCGACGACATTGGCCGCGGCCTTGCGCAGCGCGAGGGTCTTCATGACCCCGGCAACGACGCCGGCGCCGCCCATGTCCATGGTCATGTCTTCCATGCCACCCGCAGCCTTGATCGAAATGCCGCCGGTGTCGAACACGACCCCCTTGCCGATCAGCGCCAGCGGCGCCTCGGCGCCACCGCCGGCCCAGCGCATGACGACAACCTTGGTCGGGCTGTCAGATCCCTGCCCGACCCCCAGCAGCATCCTCATGCCCAGTTCGGCAAGCTCGGGTTCGTCCAGCACTTCGACCTCGAGCCCGATCTCGCGAAGCGCCACCAGCCTGTCGGCGAAGTTTTCGGTGGTCAGCAGGTTCGACGGCAGGTTCACCAGATTGCGGGTAAAGAAGACCCCTTCGGCCAGCGCCTGCACTGCCACCATTTTGCGCGTCAGTGCGACCGGATCGCTGACCATGACGACGGTGCGGCCCGGGGCGGGCGCCTTGCCTTCGCCGGTCTTGCAGGCATCAAAGGTATAGCCGCGCAGCAGGATGCCCAGCACCAGTTCAGACAGACGCGAGCGCGTGCCGCCAAGCACCAGCACATCGGCCTTGCCGCGCGCCTTGCCGATTGCAGCCCCCGCTCGCCGGACCTCGATCACAGTCGCGGTCTTGTCGAGCCGGACCACCTGGATCGCCGCCGCGGCCATGCCGGAGGGACAGGCAAGATCGGCCGACTGTCCGGATTTGAGATCCGAGAAGCCGTCGCTCTCGACAAACCGCCCGACCATCCCCTTGCAAAGCCGGTTGACCCGGCGGGTCGCAGCATCGAGCCGTCCCTCGCCAGAGACGAGAACGACGATGCGGCCCTCGAAGTCCTTGAGCGGCTCGAGGTCGGTAGCGACGATTTCGACCGGAGGTAGATCTGTCATTGCGGTACCTTCGCTTTCTCGTTGCTACCTTCCTAGCCCGGCTTGTTCTCCGGCGCCAGCAGCCCGCGGCGTCTTTACCTGCATCATTCAGTCCCGCCGAATGCCGGTTTCCGCAACGGCACAGCTTGGATAGGCTGGCGGCCAGGGCCCGGCGCGGGGAGGCGCCGGCCGAACACCGAGGTCCGTGATATCCGGGGAGGGATCATGTCCGACAGCGTCAGCGAGACAAAGCGCGAATTCACCCAGGCCGAGATTGGCGCGCTCGCGCATCTCTATCGCGGCGAGGTCTATCGCAGCACGATCTGGCGCACCCGGCTCGACACAACCACCAACTGGTCCGTGGTCTCGCTCGGCGCCGCATTCTCGATCTCGTTCTCCAGCCCCGAGGCCTCGGCGCTGCCGATCCTTCTGGTCGGCGTTCTGATCTTCACGCTGATGCTGCTCGAGGCGCGGCGCTATCGCTATTTCAACGTCTGGCGGGCGCGGGCGCGCTATATGGAGGTTCACTTCTATGCCCCTCTCCTCGACGACGGCAACCTGCACACCGAAGACGACTGGCAGAAGGTTCTGGCCAAGGATTACTGGCGGCCCGACTATCACATCAGCCTGCTGACGGCGATGGGGCGGCGGATCCGGCGCAACTATCTCTGGATCCTGACCATCCAGATCATGGCCTATGTCGGCAAGCTGGTGATCCATCCGACCTCGGCCACAAGCCTGCACGAGGTCATCCGCCGGGCCGATACCGGGCCCATCCCGGGCGAGGTCATTCTGGGGATCGGTGTGCTCTATCTCGGCAGCTTCCTGGCGATTGCGCAGATCACCGGATGGCGCGATGCGCAACGCTCGGTGAAGCGAAATCGCGGCCGTCCTCTGGGCTGAACGCCGGGCGCCGCGGCCCGGCCGGATCCCCCCGGTGCGGCATGGCGGCATCGTACCGCCGGACGCTGCGTGTGCGGGTTTTACGTGCCCCGGAAATTCGGTTACTCCAAAGAACCGATACCCAATCAATGCAGCGGTGGCATGGCCAGATTCGACCGATATTTCCTCTACCAGCTGATGGTGCTTTTCGGCTTCTTCTCGCTGGTTCTGGTATCGGTCTACTGGATCAACCGTGCGGTGACGCTTTTCGACGAATTGCTGTCGGACGGGCAGTCGGCCGGAACCTTCTTTACCCTCACGCTCTTTACCCTGCCGAACGTGGTGCGCATGGTGCTGCCGATCTCGGCCTTTGTCGCGGCGGTCTATGTCACCAACCGCCTTACCACGGAAAGCGAACTGGTGGTGGCGCAGGCCACCGGCATGTCGCCCTGGCGGCTGGCGCGGCCGGTCATGGTGTTCGGATTGCTGATCGCGTTGCTTATGGGGCTGCTCGTGCACGTGCTGGTGCCGGTCAGTCGCACGCTGCTTGCCGAGCAGACCAGGGCAATCGAACAGAACCTGGCGGCGCGGCTGCTGAACGAGGGGCAGTTCCTGCACCCGTCGAGCGGGCTGACCTTCTATGTCCGCGAGATCACCGCGGATAACGAGATGCTCGACGTCTTCCTGTCCGACGCACGATCGAACCGCACCCGCACCGATTATCTGGCCCGCAGCGCCTATCTGGTCCGCGACGCGCAGGACCGGCCGACCCTGGTGATGATCGACGGCACCGCACAGACGCTCAATCTGACCGACACACGTCTGACCGTCACCACCTTCGACAGCTTCAGCTATAACCTCGATTCGATGATGGAGGCGACCGGGCGCGGTCGGCGCGACGTGCGCGAATTCGGCACTCCGACCCTGTTCCGCCCGGACGCCGCGGCGCTGGAGGCGACACGCAGGGACCCGGCGGTGTTCCTATACGAGGCGCATCTGCGGCTGGCGCAGCCTTTCAATCCTCTGGTCGCGGCGTTGCTGGGGTTCTCCACCCTGATGCTTGGCGGCTACAGCCGGTTCGGGGTCTGGTGGCAGATCGCGCTGGCAATCGCGCTGATCATCTCGCTGCAGGCGATCGAGAACGTGACCGCCGACATCGCCCGTCGCGACACATCGCTCTGGCCGCTGGTCTATGTGCCGACGCTGCTGGGGTTCGGGGTGATTGCCGGGCTGCTGTCGGCAGCCGGCCGGCCCTCGATATTTTCCCGGCGCCGCCGGCAGAGGGCGGCCGCATGAAACTGCAGCTCTACTTCGCGCGCAAGTTCCTGAAGATAACGCTCGGGATCTTCCTCGGGTTTGCAGCGTTCCTGGTGATGCTCGACATGGTCGAACAGGTGCGGCGCTTCGATTCGTTCCAGATCACGCTGTTTGACGCCTTCCGTCTGTCGCTGCTGTCGGTGCCCGAGACCTTGTATTCGATCCTGCCGCTGGTGATCATGCTGGCAACGCTGGCACTGTTTTTGTCGCTGTCGCGCACGTCGGAACTGGTGGTCACCCGCGCGGCCGGCCGCTCCGCGATCCGGGCGATGTTCGCGCCGGCCTTTGCCGCGGCGGCGGTGGGCGTGCTGGCGGTCACCGTGTTCAACCCGATCGTCGCGGCAACCAAGAAGGTCTACGACCAGCGTGCCACCCAGTTTGCCGGTCAGGACGCCAGTGCCCTGTCGGTCAGCCGCGAGGGGCTGTGGTTGCGGCAGGGCAGCGACGACGGCCAGACCGTGATCCGTGCGGCCCGCTCCAACCCCGACGGATCGACGCTCTACGACGTTTCTTTCGTCGCCATGGCGCCGCACGACAGCGACGGGCCGGCAGCGATCAGCCGGATCCAGGCCAGCAGCGCGACCCTGACACCGGGGTCCTGGAAGCTGACCGACGCCAAGATCTGGCCGCTCGACGTGTCGAACCCCGAGACCGCCGCGACCTTTCGCGCCGAGTATGAGGTGCCCTCACCGCTGACCCTGGAACGGATCCGCGACAGTTTCGGCGAACCCGCGGCCATCCCGATCTGGGAATTGCCTGCGTTCATCCGGGCGCTCGACGCAGCCGGGTTTTCCGCCCGAAAACACAGGGTCTGGTTCCAGATGGAGCTTGCGCAGCCGCTGTTTCTGGCCGCTATGGTGATGATCGGTGCGGGGTTCACCATGCGCCACACGCGGTCGACCCGGACCGGATTGATGGTGATGTTCGCGCTGCTGTTCGGCTTTTCCGCCTTCTTCATCCGTAACATCGCCCAGGTTCTGGGCCAGAACGGCGACATCCCGGTCATTCTGGCCGCCTGGGCGCCGCCGATCGCGGCAGCGCTTCTGTCGCTCGGGCTGCTTTTGCATCTGGAGGACGGATGACCCGCCGCCACCGCCTTACCCTGCTTGCGGCAACACTCGCGCTTGCCCTGCCACTGCTGGCGCCAATCCCGGCTGCGGCGCAGTCGGACTCGGCGTTTTCAACGCTGATCGCCGACCAGGTCGAATTCAGCCAGGATGGCAAGCTTGTTGCCACTGGCAATGTCGAGGCGATCTATGGCGACAGCCGGCTGACCGCGAAGCGCATCACCTATGATCAGGAGGCCGACACGCTCCAGATCGAGGGGCCGATGGTCCTGACCCAGGGCGCGGATTCGATCGTGGTCGCCGACAGCGCCGATCTTTCGACCGATCTGCGCGAAGGCATATTGCAGTCGGCCCGCGTGGTGCTGAACCAGCAGTTGCAGATTGCAGCGGCCGAGGTCGACCGCACCGGCGGCCGCTATACCCAGCTCTACAATACCGTCGCCTCGTCCTGTCAGGTCTGCGCCAAACGGCCGATACCGCTGTGGCGGATTCGCGCGAAACGGGTGGTGCATGACGAGCTGGAGCATCAGATCTATTTCGACCAGGCCTGGTTCGACGTGATGGGGGTCCCGCTCGCCTATTTCCCGCAGTTGCGGATGCCCGACCCCAGCCTGAAACGCGCCACCGGCTTCCTGACGCCGAAACTCGTCTTTTCGGACCAGCTCGGCAACGGGATTAAGGTTCCCTATTTCATCGTCCTCGGCGACAGCCGCGACCTGACGGTGACGCCCTTTTTGGCCACCAATACCGCCACGCTGGAACTGCGCTATCGCCAGGCGTTCCGCAACGGGAAGGTCGAATTCAACGGCGCGATGACCGAGGACACGATCCTGCCCGGAAAATTTCGCGGATACCTTTTCGGCAAGGGCGAATTCGATCTGCCGCGCGACTTCAAGCTCGAGTTCGATCTGCAGACGGTGACCGACAAGACCTATCTGGAGGACTACGACTATTCCGACGACGACGTGCTGCAAAGCTCGGTGACCCTGAGCCGGGTAAAACGCGACCGACTGTTTTCGGCCGAGGCGATCCATTACTATTCTCTGCGCGAGGACGACAGCAACGAAACCGACCCCTATTTCGAAGGCGACCTGATCTGGGTGAACCGCAGCCACCCGGATCTGATAGGCGGCACGCTGACCACCGATCTGGTCGGCCACACGCACCTGCGCCATTCCGATCAGAATATCGTCGGCCGTGACGTCGCGCGCCTGTCCGGGCATGTCGGCTGGGAACGGGCCTGGACCCTGCCCGCCGGGCTGCGCTTTACCGGCGCGGCGGACGCCTACCTCGACTACGAGGTCGTGAGGAACGACAGCGACTATCCCGACCCGATCCAGAATTTCGTCCCCTATGGCGTGGCCGAACTGAGCTGGCCCTGGATGCGTCAGGGCGCGCGGGCGACGCATATCATCGAACCGATCGCCCAGGTGGTCTGGGCCCCGGACGACATTGAGCAGGGGCCCAACGACCAGAGCACCCAGGTCAACTTCGATCAGGGCAACCTGTGGTCGCTGTCTCGCTTTCCCGCGGGCGACGAACGCGAGCTCGGAACCCGCGCCAACATCGGGATGCGCTGGACGCGCTATGACCCCTCGGGCTGGACCGCGGCACTGACCGTCGGGCGGATCGTGCGCCAGGAGGATCTGGGACAGTTCGCCGGGATCGTGCCGCTGGAAGGCACCGTGTCCGACTGGATGTCCGCCATCACCCTGCGGCTGCCGGGAAGACTGACACTGATGAACCAGTCGCTGTTCGACGAGAGCTTCGCAGTGACGGGCAACGAGGCGCAATTGAACTGGAACATGCCGCACATGGGCCTTGGCGCCACCTATATCTGGCTGCAGCCCTATTCGGTGCCGAACCAGCCCGACGTGTCGAACGAATGGACGCTGAACGGCAACTGGAACTTTTCGGACCGCTGGGCGACACGGGTGAACTGGAACTATGACGTCGAACTCGACCGGTCTGCCTCGGCGCGCTGGGGGCTGACCTATACCACCAATTGTGCCAGCTTCGACGTCACGATGCGCCGCCGCTATACCTCGAACAATTCCGACGAGCAGGTCTTCGATTATACCTTCGCGATCGAACTGGCGGGCTTCGGTGCCTCGGGGGTCGAACGGAAATGGCCGACACGCGCGGGCTGCCGCGGTTAGAGCGGCTTGTCGTGCCGGGTCGGCTGGCATAGAACCCGAAGGACCGGCAGGCAGCAGGGCGAGGCAAGGATGCGACATTTGCGGCAGAGTCTTGGGACCGTTGTCCTTTTGGTCCTGGGCGCCGTTCTGAACGTCGCCCCGGCTCTGGCGCAGCAGGGCAGCCCTTTTGTGCCTGTCGTGATCGTCAACGACCGGCCGATTACCGAATACGAACTTGAGCAGCGGATCCTGATGCTGCAGCTGTTCCGCACCCCGGGCGATCTGAAGAAACAGGCGATGGACGGGCTGATCGACGACCGGCTGCGGCGCCAGGCCGCCGAGTCCATGAGCATCGAGATGACCGAGGAGCAGCTGACCGAGGGCATGACCGAATTCGCCTCCCGGGTGAATATGGACCTGCCCACTTTCCTCGACACGCTGTCGGCAAACGGCGTCGCGCCGGAAAGCTATCGCGACTTCGTGCAGGCGGGGATCGTCTGGCGCGAAGTGGTGGGAACCAAATTCGCTGCGCGCACCCAGGTCGGCGACACCGAGATCGACCGCGCGTTGGCGCTGTCGTCGCGCAAGGGCGGCGCCGAAGCGTTGCTGGCAGAAATCATCCTGCCGGCACGCGACGAGCAGGAAACCGCCAGCAGCAACGAGATCCTCCAGCAGATCCAGGACAATGTGAAAACCCGCGCCGAATTCGCCGCGGCGGCGCGCGAGTATTCTGCGGCCCCTTCGGCGCCCCGGGGCGGCCGGCTTGAAAAGTTCCTGCCGCTGTCGGACCTGCCGGCGCCGGTCCGCTCCCAGATCCTGACCATGGCGCCCGGGCAGATGACCGAGCCGCTGCCGGGCAACGGATTTATCGCGATCTTCCAGTTGCTGGAGCTGCGCGAGACCGGGACTGTCGAGTCCGGCAATGTGGCGCTCGAATACGCGATCTATCTGATCCCCGGCGGGCGCAGCCAGGCAGCATTGTCCGAGGCCGCCAAGGTCCGCGCGCGGGTCGATACCTGCAGCGACCTCTACGGCGTTGCCAAGGGTCAGCCCCCCGAGCGGCTGGTGATCGAGACCCGACCGCTTGACAAGATCCCCGCAAGCACCGCGATGGAACTTGCAAAGCTCGACCCGGGCGAAAGCTCGACGGCGCTGGTTTCGGGCCAGAACCTCGAATTCCTGATGCTCTGTGCCCGCACGCCGATCTTCGACGAGGAGCTCGACCGGGCAGTCGTCCGCAACAACCTGCGCAACCAGCGGATCGCCGCGTATGGCGACGGCTATCTGGCCCAGTTGAAGGCCGACGCGACGATCCGCTACCCATGACGGGCACAGGCGGAATCCTGGCCTCGGCCGCCAGCCTTCCACCGGTTCTGACCTGCGGCGAACCCGCAGGCATCGGTCCAGAGATCGCGGCCCGCGCCTGGGACAGGCTGCGGGGCACCCTGCCGTTTGCCTGGATCGGCGACCCAAGGCACCTGCCCGCCGGCACGCCGATCGCCGAGATCGCGACGCCGGCCGAGGCGGCACGCGCCGCGGAAACGGCACTTCCGGTGCTGCGCCACGATTTTCCGGCCGCGACTGTGCCCGGATGCCCCGATCCCGCCAACGCGGCCGGCGTAATTGCAGTGATCGCGCGCGCGGTCGCTTTGGTGCAAAGCGGTGCCGCCAGCGCCGTTGTAACCGCCCCGATCAACAAGAAGGCGCTGAAGGACGGTGCGGGTTTCGGCTATCCCGGCCACACCGAATACCTCGCGGCGCTCGGCGGCGTCGACCGGGTGGTGATGATGCTCGCCTGCGACACGCTGCGGGTGGTGCCGGTCACGATTCATGTGGCGCTGTCGGAGGTGCCAAAGCAGCTGACGCCGGAGCTGCTGGCCCGGACAATCCGGATCACCGCAGAGGCGCTGCGCAGCGACTTTGGCATCATGGCCCCACGGCTGGCGGTTGCGGGCCTCAACCCGCATGCCGGCGAGGGCGGCGTCATGGGAACGGAGGAACTTACCTGGATCGCACCGCTGATTGCCGATCTGCGGGCCGAGGGATTGTCGCTGCTCGGGCCGCTGCCGGCGGACACGATGTTTCACCCCGAGGCGCGGGCCCAATATGACGTCGCAATCTGCATGTATCACGATCAGGCGCTGATCCCGATCAAGACGCTCGATTTCTCTCGCGGGGTGAACGTGACGCTGGGCCTGCCGTTCGTGCGGACCTCGCCCGATCACGGCACCGCCCTTGATATCGCCGGGCAAGGCCTGGCCGATGTCCGCTCGACCGTCGAGGCGCTGTTGCTGGCCGGACGGATGGCGCGGGCGCGCGCCGCCACATGATCGGGACCGCTGCGGCAGTCGCTGCAGGGGGGCTGTCTGCCCCCCGCTTGCCTGCGGCAAGCCCCCCCGAGGATATTTTTCAACAGAAGAAGATGCCGCGATGAGTGCGATCGACGGGTTGCCGCCGCTGCGCGAGGTGATTGCGCAGCACGGGCTGGCGGCGAAGAAATCGCTCGGGCAGAACTTCCTGCTGGATCTGAACCTGACCGCGCGGATCGCGCGGATCCCCGGCGATCTGTCGGGCGCCTCGGTGCTGGAGGTCGGTCCGGGGCCCGGCGGGCTGACCCGGGGGCTGCTGTCGGAGGGCGCCGGCAAGGTTCTGGCGATCGAGAAGGACGCGCGCTGTCTGCCCGCACTGGCCGAGGTGGCCGCAGCCTGGCCCGGGCGGCTTCAGGTGATCGAGGGCGACGCGCTGGAGATCGACCCTCTGGAGCATCTCGGCCCGCCGATCCATGTGGTTGCGAACCTGCCCTATAATGTCGGCACCGAATTGCTGGTGCGCTGGCTGACGCCCGCGGTCTGGCCGCCCTACTGGTCGTCGCTGACGCTGATGTTCCAGAAGGAGGTGGCCGAGCGGATCGTGGCACAGCCGGGCGGCAAGGCCTATGGCCGGCTCGCGATTCTGGCGCAATGGCGCTGCGACGTGCGGATCGCGCTGCGCCTGCCGCCCGAGGCCTTCACCCCACCGCCGAAGGTGAGTTCGGCCGTCGTGCATTTTCGGCCACGGGACGAACCGCTCTATCCGGCCGATGCCGGGGTGCTGAGCCACGTCGTCGCCATGGCCTTCAACCAGCGGCGCAAGATGTTGCGGGCGGCCCTGAAAGGGCTTGGCGGCGATGTCGAGGCGCTGTTGGCGGAGGCGGGGCTGTTGCCGACCGAACGGGCCGAACAGGTGCCGATTTCGGGCTTTGCCGCGCTGGCGCGTGCGGTGGCCGCGCGGCCGAGTTCCTGAGGCCTCGATAACGAGGCCAAACGACCGGAGAGACCAAACAACCGGAGCGGGCCGGCGCAGGCCTATAAAAAAGCCTGCCCCCATGGGGCAGGCAGCGGTGTTGAGAAGGTCTTGCAGGGATCGGGCCGGCGCGGCTTACTCGGCGGCTTCGGTCGAGCCGTTGCTGCCGGAGTCGACGGCGGGTTCCGCCGGAGTGTCGGACGGCGTCGCGGCACCGGTTTCGGCCTCGGGCTTCGGAGCCTTGACGCGGGGCTTGCGCGGCCTTGGCGCGCGCGCCGGCTTCGGCTTGCTCTCGCCCGTATCCTTGCTTTCGGGGGTCTCCACGAGGCCGCTGTCGGCGGCGGGGGCCTCGCCGATCACCTCGGACGCCGCGCTGCGCCGCGGGGCCGCGTAATCGGACACGTGGGGTTGCGGGTCGGAATGGATCGGATCTTCGATCAGATCCGGCTGGTCATTGCCGCGCCTCTGGTTCGCATCGTTGTCGCGGCGGTTGTCGTTGCGATTACCGCGGGTGTCATTGCGATCACGGGTGTCGTTGCGGGTATCGCGATCGCGGTTGTCGTCGCGGCTGTCCCGATCGCGATTGTCGTCGCGGGTATCGCGGTTGTCGTCGCGGCTGTCATTGCCATCGTCGCCGTTGTCATAGCCGCCGTCCTGCCGGTCGCGGGGGCGGTTCTGCTGGCCATCCTGCTGGTCACGCCGGGCGTCCTGCTCGCGCTGCGCCTCGCCCAGCATCCGTGTGTAATGCTCTGAGTGCTGCTGGAAGTTTTCGGCCGCCACCCGGTCGTTCGAGACCATCGCATCGCGGGCGAGCTGGGTGTACTTTTCAATGATCTGCTGCGGGGTGCCACGCACCTTGCCCTCCGGGCCCGATGAATCGAAAACCCGGTTGACTATGTTTCCGATCGAGCGCGAGCGGTTCGACTTGGAACGCGAACGTGACTTTGATGATCTCATCTGTTTTCTGTTCCCGCCTTCTTGCGGTGAAACGGACCGTTGTCGTGCCTTGAGCAGGCGCTTTGCTGTCCTGCGGCGTGGTCCAACTTGTTATGGCTTTCGGGTACAGGGGGCAGTGCGCCCTTCGATCCGTACTGTGCCTGCTAATCATGGGACAGGTGCGCTGACAAGTCAAAAAGCGAAATTGGCCCGCGATCCAGCCGATTCACCGCCATGATGCCACATTCCGACTGCCTTTACCGCAATTGCCGGTCTGCAAGCACCACTCTGTCCCTGCCATCAAGGTCGGCGCGGACGCCGCGGATGTCAAGGCCCTGAGCGGCAAGCAGCGCCGCGACCGCCGCGCCCTGGGTCGGCCCGATCTCGACCAGAAGCCGTCCCCCGGGGGCGAGATGCGCCATCGCACCGGCGGCAATGGCGCGATAGGCGCCAAGCCCGTCGCCCTCGTCCGTCAACGCCATGCGCGGCTCCCAGAGCCGCGGCTCCGGGTCGAGGCCGGGCATCTCGTGGGCGGCTATATAGGGCGGGTTCGAGACGATCAGATCGAAGCTGCCCGAGACGGTCGAGAACCAGTCAGAAACACAAAAATCCGCCTTTATTCCAAGTGTTGCGGAATTTTCCTCGGCCACTGCAAGAGCTTTGGCCGAGAGATCGACGCCAAGCCCCGTGGCGCTGGGACGCTCCCCCAGCAGGCTCAGCAGCAGGCAACCGCTGCCGGTGCCGAGGTCGAGCACCCGCGAGAACGGTGCCTCAAGCGCCGCGGCAACCAGTTCCTCGGTTTCCGGGCGCGGGTCGAGCACGTCGGCGGTGACCCGGAACTGGCGGCCCCAGAACAGCCGCTGTCCGACGATCTGCGACACCGGGCGGCGGGCTTCGCGGGCGGCAAGCGCCGTTTCGAGCGCTTCGGGGCGGGTCAGCGGGTCGGGCAGGTGCAGGCTCAGGCGGTCGGCGGCGATGCCTTGCGAGAACGCAAGCAGCCGGCGGGCGTCACGCTCGGGGGTCTCGATCCCGGCCGCGCGCAGCCGCGCCGTCGCCAGGGCCAAGGCCCGGGCGAGCGTCGGAGCGGCCGCCCCGCTCATTCCGAAAGCTGCGCCAGCTTGCGGGCCTGATCGTCGGAAATCAGCGCGTCGATCACCTCGCCAAGGTCGCCCTGCATCACCTGATCGAGCTTGTAGAGCGTCAGGTTGATCCGGTGATCGGTCATGCGGCCCTGCGGGAAATTGTAGGTCCGGATCCGTTCCGACCGGTCGCCCGACCCGACCTGCGCCTTGCGGTCGGCGGCGCGTTCGGCGGCGACCTTGTGGCGCTCCAGATCGAACAGCCGCGCGCGCAGCACCTGCATGGCAATGGCGCGGTTCTGGTGCTGGGATTTCTCGGAACTGGTGACAACGATGCCCGAGGGCAAGTGCGTGACGCGCACCGCCGAATCGGTGGTGTTGACGTGCTGGCCGCCGGCGCCGCTCGCCCGCATGGTGTCGATGCGGATGTCCGTGGCGGGAATGTCGATATCGACCTCCTCGGCCTCGGGCAGCACCGCGACGGTGGCGGCCGAGGTGTGGATCCGCCCGCCGGATTCGGTTTCGGGCACGCGCTGTACCCGGTGGACGCCGGATTCGTATTTCAGCCGGGCAAAGACGCCCTCGCCCGTCACATGGGCAATCGCCTCCTTGACCCCGCCGAGTTCGGTCTCGGCCATCTCGATCAGGTCGAACCGCCAACCCAGGGATTCGGCATAGCGCTGGTACATCCGCAACAGATCGCCCGCGAACAGCGCCGCCTCCTCGCCCCCGGTGCCGGGCCGGATCTCGATGATCGCGGGGCGGGCGTCGGCAGCATCCTTCGGCAGCAACGCCAGTTGCAGCGCCTGTTCGTGCCGGGGCAGTCGGGCGCGCAGGGCGGGCAATTCCTCCTCGGCGAGGCCGCGCATTTCGGGGTCGGAAAGCAGCGCCTCGGCTTCGGCGATCTCGGCGCGACATTGGCGCCAGGCCTCGATCTCGGCCACCACGGGCCGCAACTCGGCATATTCGCGGGCCAGCGGCACGATCTGGCCCGAATCGACGCCACTGGCCATCTTCGCCTCGAGAAAGGCAAAGCGCGCGGCGATCTCGTCTAGTCTCTGCTCGGGAACCATGCCGCGGCCATTGCCGGATTGCCGCGCCCGGGTCAAGTGGCGGCCGCGGGGCGCGACCAGCCGTGCAATTGACAATCCCGTCGGTTCAGCGCCACTGAGGGGCATTCTCGGTTCCCCGGACGCTCAGCAGCCTGGGGATTCAAAAGGGAACACGGTGCGGCGTACCCATCAGGGACCAATTCCGTGGCTGCCCCCGCAACTGTAAGCGGCGAGCGCGACCGAACATGCCACTGGGGCCACTTGTACCCCGGGAAGGCCGGCCCGCGCAGTGACCCGCAAGCCAGGAGACCTGCCCAGAATCCGTGCCGGGAAACCGGTGCGGTGTTCCACCGGACGCCGGGGTGAGCGTCTGGCACGAAACGGCCAGGCGCAATCCGTCCGTTTCGGGCCTACTTCCCCGTCCGTCCTTTCAGCTCCGCCGCGATCCGCGGCCTGTTTGAGAGAGACGACACATGTTTGTACCTTCGCGACCCTTCCTTGCGGGAACCCTTCCGCTGGCGCTTGCCGCCGGGCTTTGCCTTGCCGGCCCTGCCGCTGCCCACTTCCAGCTGATCTATACCCCCGACCCGCTGATCGCGGCGCCCGGCGACGTGCCGGTCAAGCTGATCTTCTGGCACCCGTTCGAGAACGGCCATGCCATGGACATGGCGCCACCGCTCGAATTCTTTGCCGTGAACCGCGGCAACAGGACCGACCTGATGGACCGGCTGGTGCCCGCCACCTTCAAAGGGGCCGAGAACTCGGCCGAGGCCTTTGACGCCTCGATCCCGGTCACACGCGCCGGCGACTATGTCGTCGTTGTGGTCGCTGCGCCCTATTACGAGCAAAGCGAGGACATCTATATCCAGCAGATCGCCAAGTCCTATCTGAACCGCGCCGGCCTGCCGACCGACTGGATGGAGCCGCAGGGCCTGAAGACCGAAATTCTTCCGCTGAACAAACCGACCAACATTATTGCGGGCTCGACCTTCAGCGGGCGGGTTCTGAGAAACGGCGAACCGGTGCCGGGTGCCGAGGTCGAGATCGAATTCATGGCGGCCGAACCAGACATGGCCGCCGGCATCGCGGGCACGCCGCAGTCGGGGCCGATGCCGGGCGGCGCCGTGGTCGCCATCGCGGACGCGCAGGGAGAATTCACCTTTGGCGTTCCGAAGGCGGGCTATTGGGGCTTTGCCGCGCTCGGCTCGGGCCCCGACACCGATTTCGACGGCAAAGACCTCAGTCAGGATGCGGTGCTGTGGATCCGCGCCTGGGAGATGGAATGAGCCATGCATATCGTTGATGGAGCGCTGTCAAACCCGGTTGTGATCGCCGGCGCAGTGCTGGGGGCGGCCGGTGTCGCGCGGGGCCTGCGCGATCTGCCGATGGAAAAGATCCCTGCGGCGGGCGTGCTTTCGGCCACCTTCTTTGTCGCCTCGCTGGTCCATGTGCCGATCGGGCCATCCTCGGTGCATCTGATCATGAACGGGCTGGCCGGGCTGGTGCTGGGCTGGGCGGCGTTTCCGGCGCTGTTTGTGGGCCTCTTGTTGCAGGCGGTGTTCTTCGGCTTCGGCGGCATCACGGTCCTGGGGGTCAACACCTTCAACATCGCCGCACCGGCCGTGATCGTCTGGTGGCTCTGCGGTCGTCAGGTGCAGCGGTGCAGCCCCCGGACGGCCGCAATCTGGGCCGGGATCGGCGGGGCGCTGGCCATTGCGCTGACGACGCTGTTTGTGGCGCTGGCTCTTCGCCTGACGGGCGAGGCGTTTCTGCCGGCGGCAAAGCTGGTGTTTCTGGCCCATATCCCGATCATGGTGATCGAGGGGCTGTTGTCGGCCGCCGCGGTTTATCTCGCCAAACAGGTCAAGCCCGAGCTGTTCGGCAATGTCGCGGAGGCTGCATCATGATCCGCCCTGCCCTTTTGTCGCTGTGCCTTGTGCTGACGCCGCTGCCGGCGCTGGCACACAAGGTGATCGCATCGGTCTTTCCCAGCGGCGCCCGGATCGAAGGCGAGATCGGATTCTCCGACGGCGCCATGGCCAGGGACACGAAAGTCGAGGTCCTGGACGCGCAAGGCAACCGGATTGGCGAGGCCACAACCGATGGCGAAGGCTTCTTCACCTATGCGCCGACCGCGCCCGTGGCGCTGGTCTTTCGCGCCAACCTTGGCGCAGGCCACGTGGCCGAGGCGCGGATGAGCGCCGAGGCCGTGGCCACCATTGTCGCCAAACGCGGCGCTGCTGCCGCCCCCGCGGCCCAAGCCACCCCGGAGGCACCTGCCGCGCGCGCATCGCTCGCCGCGGCCGCCATCCCCGGCGCCAATCCCGGCCCCCTGCCGCTGCCGCAACAGAGCGGAGAGGTCACGCTCAGCCCGGCGGAACACGAGGCCATCGCCACCATCGTTCGGGACGAGATGCGCCCGCTGCGGCGCGAGATCGATGCCTACAAGGAGAAGAACGACCTGCAGTCGATCCTTGGCGGCATCGGCTATATCTTCGGTCTGGCGGGCGTCGGCTACTACCTTGCCGCCCGCCAGCGGTTGAGGCACGCCGCATGAGCGCGACGCTCTCGGGCGCCGCCGCAGGCAGATCGGATGCCTGCGGCGGCGGCTGGCTCGGTCGGGTCGATCCGCGGGTGCGGATCGTCGCGGCCACAGCCTTCGCCGTCGTGGTCGTCGCCTGCGACGCGCTGCCGGTGCTGGCGCTCGCGCTGCTGCCGGCGCTGGCGCTGCTGGCCGCGTCGGGCCTGCCACCCGGGCCAACCTTGCGGCGGATGGCGGCGATGGACAGCTTCATCCTGTTCATTCTGGTGCTGCTGCCCTTCACCGTGCCAGGCGAGCCGATCTTTACGATCTGGGGATTTCAGGCCTCGCACGAGGGCTTGGCACAGGCCGTCCGTATCGCGCTGACGGCCAATGCGGCGATCCTCGCGCTGATGGCGCTGGTCGGCACGATGGAGCCGGTGACCTTGGGCCATGCGCTGCACCGGCTGCGGGTGCCCGCGACGCTGGTGCATCTGCTGATGTTCACCGTCCGCTATATCGACGTGCTGCGCGAGGAATATCTGCGCCTGCGTCAGGCAATGAAGGCTCGCGGGTTTCGGCCCGCGACCGACCGGCATACCTATCGCAGCATCGGATTCCTGCTCGGCATGATGCTGGTGCGGGCGATGGAACGGTCAGAACGCATTCTTGGCGCCATGAAGTGCCGCGGCTTCACCGGGCAGATCCCGCTGGTGGCCGAGATGCGGGTCGGTGCTGCCGACATCGCCTTTGCCACCGGCTTTGCCGCCGTTCTGGCCGGGCTTCTTGCCGCGGAGCTTGCCCTTGCCGCTGTTTGAACTCTCGGACATCCGGTTTGCATTTCCCCACCGGCCGCCGGTTCTGCAGGGCGCCGATCTGGTGTTGCATCCGGGCGAGCGGCTGTCGATCGCCGGGCCGAACGGGGCCGGAAAATCGACGCTTCTGAAGATCATGGTCGGGCTTCTGATGCCCGCGTGCGGCCGCGTCGTGGCCTTTGGCGCCCCGCGGCGGGAGGAGAGCGATTTTCACGAGGTCCGGCGCCGCGCCGGTCTGGTGTTTCAGGACCCTGACGATCAGCTGTTCTGCCCGACCGTGGCCGAGGACATTGCCTTTGGCCCGCTGAACCTTGGCGCCAGCCGGGCCGAGGCGCTGGCGCGGGTCGATGCGGTGCTGGCCGAGCTGGAGCTGACGCATCTGCGCAACCGCATCACCCACAAGCTGTCGGGCGGTGAAAAACGGCTGGTGACACTTGCCACCGTGCTGGTCATGGACCCCGAGGTTCTGCTGCTCGACGAGCCGACCAATGCGCTCGACGAGGCGAACGAGGCGCGGCTGACCGGGATCCTCGAGGAATTGCCGCAGGCCATGGTGCTGGTCAGCCACGACGCCCGCTTTCGCCAACGGCTCGCAACCCGCGAACTGCGGCTTCGCGACGGCCGCCTCGGGCCCGCCTGACCGGGCGGGCCCGAAGCGCGCGAGGGCTAGTCGAGCAGCCAGGCGAACTGCGCCCGCAGCTCGGCCAGCGTTGCGGCGTCGCGGGCGGTGATCAGATAGCCCTCGTGAATCGTCGGGGCATAGTCGCGGCCGTCGAGCAAGCCAACGGCGCAACCCGCCTCCTGACAGGCAAGCACGCCCGCCGCATGGTCCCAGGGCATCAGCTTGAAATCCGTGCTGAACCGGCCGTGCCCGAACGCCATCTGGCGATAGGCGTGGCAGGCGCAGCGCAGGTCCGCCACCCGGCCGAACGGCAACAGTTCAAGCTGGAAGCGCTCGCGCTTCGCCGGCGGCAGCAGCCAGGGTGAGGAGAAGCCGGGAAACGACGTCTCGGCGCCCGCATCCGCGACCCGCAACTGCCGGCGCTGTCCGCCCGACGTGCAATACCACGTGCCGCCACCCCGTCGCGTCATCACCCAGTCGTCCACCACCGGATCGTAAAGCAGCCCGAACACCGTCTCGCCGCGGTCGGTCACCGCCAGCAGCACGCCAAAGGTCGAAAGCCCCATGGCATAGTTCCAGGTGCCGTCGATCGGGTCGATGATGACTGTGGTCTCGGACGCGGCGATGCGGTCCAGAATTGTCGCGTCCGCGGCCACGGCCTCTTCACCGACGATGGCGGCGCCGGGCAGGATCTGTGCCACCGCGGCCGAGATCGCGGCCTCGGACGCACGGTCGGCCACCGTCACCAGATCGTCGACCGCGGATTTCGAGGAGATTGCGCCTGCTTCGAGGTTGCGGAACCGCGGCAGGATCTCGCGCCGCGCCGCTGCGCGCACCGCGTCGATCAGGGCGGCCTCCTGGGTTTCGTCGGGGATCATCCGTGCCTGTCCTTTCGGTCTGTCTGTCGTCCTGCTTATGGGCGTCGGTATAGCCCCACGATCCCGCGGCGTCAGCGCACCGTTCCACAACCCGGCCGCGACACCTTAGGCCGAAACGTGGATGCGCGCGCCGACCAGCGCATGGTCCGACAGGATGTCGCCGCCGGGCGCCAGCGCCGGCACCATGAACGGCGCCGAGGCGACGGCCTTGCGCACCAGAATCCAGTCGAGCGGCAGAAGCGGCGCATCGGGCCCTGACGGGTCGGGCACCCGCGCCGTTCCCTGGAAACAGTTCGAGGTTTTCCAGCCGAACCCCTGGGCGGCGAAACGGCCAAAGGCATGTTCGATGCGCTCGGGCCGGGCCAGCGCCTCGGCCGCGGTCGTCCCACCCTGCAGCAATGCGCGCGTGTTGAGATCGCCGCCAATCACCGTCGGCCCGGACGGATAGGCGTTGAGCAGCCCGGCCAGCAGCGTCTCGGCCTGCGCGGCGCGCACCCTCGGGTCGCCGCGCACCTCGAAATGTGTCGACACCAGGGTCAGAGGCCCGGCCGCGGTCAGGATCCGCGCGGCCAGTGCCATCCGTCCGCCGATCCGGTGCGGACCGTTGCGCGCCGCAGCCGAGCCAAACCAGCCGCCGCCACTGTCGAGCGGGATCAGCGCCGCATCCTCGAGCGGCCAGCGCGACAGGATCGCGTTGCCGTGCAACCCATGACGGTTGCTCATGCCGACGCAAGCCCGGGCCTCGGCGGCATCGCCAAGCCCGAGTTCGACGAACTCGACCCCGAAGGCATAGCCAAAGCCAAGCTGTTCGGCGAGATCGTGTGCCGTATGGCGCTGCCCCGACCGCGCCATGCCGTGGTCCAGCTCGCTTGCCAGCACGACATCGGCCCCAGAGGCGCGGATCAGGTCTGCGGCGGCCTCGACCCGTTTGCAGCGTCCCATGTTCCAGGCGGCAACGACGATCTCGTTTCCCGGTGCCGCGGGACGATCTGGACCGACCAGTTCGATGGTGTTGAAGCAGGTCCATTCCGCAACGAAGCGGTCGTGGGCCACCAGATTTCCCAGCGCGACCGCGGCCATGCCGCGTTCCTCGCTCGCAGGCGCCGCCATCCGCGCCACCGTCTCGGTCACGATCTCACGCATCCAGCATCTCCCGCAGCGCATCATCTGTTCGGTGTCCCCTGCCCCATGGTCAGGTTCGGGCCGATGTTCGGGCCGGGATCCTTGCCCGCTGATGTCGTTCGGATGACACTTCGATGAAAACCACGCTATCGGCCGCCGCCGGAGTGCTGCGGCGGCGGCCAATTCGACAGGCAATCGATGCTGTCAGGCGGGCTCAGGCGACGCCGCTGCGGGCAGACCAGGGCCGCTTCGACCAGTCGACATCGCCAAGCTGGTACATGGTATAAATCGGCGCCAGCATGGCACGACGGAACCGGCCGAGCGGAAACCGCCCCATCGGCGCGCGCATGACGGTGGGATAGGGTCGCCGGGTCGGACGGCCAAGCACCAGATCGGCCAGAAGTCCGCCGGCATAGCTGCCCATTGCGACCCCGTTGCCGTGATAGGCAAGACCTGCAAAGGCCGTGGGCCCACCCGGAATCGGCCCGACATAGGGCGTGCGGTTGCGGGCAATCGCCACCATGCCCGACCAGGCATAGTCCATCTCGACCGCCTGCCAGGACGGGAACATGCGGGCGAAATCGCGCCGCCCGTCGGCAAAGATCGCCGCCTCGGCGGCGGCATCGGTGCGGATCGCGCCGCGCTGGCCGAACAGCATCCGGTTGTCCGGCATCAGCCGGAAATAATGCAGGAGCGTGCGGGTGTCATAGCACATCTGCCGCGAGGTCCAGCCCTGTTCGGCCAGTTCGTCGGGCTCGAGCGGCCGGGTGACCAGAATGTTGCTTTGCACCGGCATGAACCGCCCGGCCATCCAGGCTGGCACATCCTCGGCGCCATAGGCATTGGTCGCCATGACAAGGACCCGCGCCGTCACCTCGGCCCCGTTCAGACGCAGCCGCCAGCCCGCGCCATGGGGCGCGATGGCCTGCACCGGCGCCGAGGCAAAGATGCGCGCGCCCGCCGCGGCAGCCGCACTTGCAAGACCAAGCGCATAGGACAGCGGGTTCAGCGCAAAACCGACCGGAAGGGTCAGCGCACCATGGAACTCGGGGCTGGCCAAGCCTTCGGCCGCCAGATCGCCGGGCTCGGTCAGCCGCGGCTCGATCCCGAGCAGATCGCGCAGGACCGGCACGCTGGCGCGCAGCCCGGCCATTTCGGCCGCGCTATGGGCCAGTTGGGTCTCGCCCTCGGAATGGCAATCGGCGTCGATCGCAAGCCGGTCGAGGGTTTCGGCCACCAGAGACACGGCGTCGCGCTCGGCGGCGAAGAACTCGCGCATCGCGGTCTCGCCGTGGTGGCGGACGAACTGCTTGCGCGACAGCTTGGCGCCGCCAAGGCAACAGAAGCCGCCGTTGCGCCCCGAGGCTCCCCAGCCGGGCGCCTCGGCCTCGAGCAGCACCACGTCGGCGCCCGCCTCTGCCAGATCGAGCGCCGCGGTCAGGCCGGTATATCCGCCGCCCACAACGGCAATGTCACAGGTGATCGCGCCTTCGGGACGCATCCAGTTCGGCTGCTCTGACACGCTTGCGCGCCAGAAGCTGTTCTTGATGGGGTCGGGTCCATAGGCCCGCGCCCCGCAGATCCGTTGCATTTTAGTTTCCTTAACCCTGAATGGCGGCGCGTTCGTCGCGTGCCTGCCGCGTCGCGGACCGCTTGGTCATGATCGACACAGAAATGACGCCGACGGTCACGATCCCGATCATCAGCGTCGACAGCGCGTTGATCTCGGGGCTGACCCCCAGCCGCACCGAGCTGAAGATCTTGATCGGCAGGGTGGTCGAACTGGGTCCGGCGGTGAAGGACGCGATCACCAGATCGTCGAGCGACAGGGTAAAGGCCAGAAGCCAGCCCGAGATGACTGCAGGCGCAATGATCGGCAGCGTCACGCTGCGGAACGCATCGAAGGGCTCGGCGCCCAGATCGAGCGCCGCCTCCTCGACCGACCGGTCAAAGGTGGCAAGCCGGGACGAAACCACGACCGAGACATAGCACATCGAGAAGGTCGTGTGCGCCAGCACGATGGTAAAGATCCCCCGGTCGACCCCGACCGCGATGAACAGCAGCAGCAGCGACAGGCCGGTTATCACCTCGGGCATGACGAGCGGGGCATAGATCATGCCGGAAAACAGCGTCCGCCCCGCGAACCGCCCCTGACGGACAAGAACATAGGCCGCCATCGTGCCCAGCACCGTCGCGATGGTTGAGGAGAACACCGCGACGCGCAGCGTTACCCAGGCCGCATCGAGGAAGGCCTCGTTGTGCAGAAGGGAGACATACCACTTGGTCGAGAACCCGGCCCAGACCGTCACCAGCTTTGATTCGTTGAACGAGAAGATGATGAGGATCAGCATCGGAACATAGAGAAAGGCGAAACCGAGTGTCAGCGAAACCGCGCTGAAGAAGGAAAACCGCTTCATTGTTCGGCCTCCCGCTGGCGCTGTTCGTTGCGCTGGAACAGGATGATCGGGATCACCAGGATCAGCAGCAGCACGACCGCCACCGCCGAGGCCACCGGCCAGTCGCGGTTCGAGAAGAACTCCTCCCACAGCACCTTGCCGATCATCAGCGTCTGCGACCCGCCCAGCAGCGAGGGGATGACGAATTCACCGATCGCGGGGATGAAGACCAGAAAGCAGCCGGCGATCACGCCCGGCTTTGACAGTGGCGCGGTGACCAGCCAGAACGCCTGCCGCCGCGTGCAGCCCAGATCCTCGGCCGCCTCGAGAAGCGAGACGTCGAGCTTTTCGAGCGTCGCATAGATCGGCAGGATCATGAACGGCAGATAGGTATAGACGATGCCGATATAGACCGCGACGCGGGTATTGAGGATCGTCAGCGGCTCGGAGATCACGCCGGTCCACAGCAGGAACTGGTTCAGAAAACCCTCGGTCGACAGGATGCCCATCCAGGCATAGACGCGGATCAGGAAACTGGTCCAGAACGGCAGGATCACCAGCATCATCAACGTCGGTCGCCAGGCCTGTTCGGCATTGGCCATGGCAAGGGCTATCGGATAGCCGACCATCAGCGTCAGAGCGGTCGAGACAAGGGCGATCTGCAGGCTGGACAGATAGGCTTTCCAATAAAGCGAATCCTCGGTCAGGAACACGAAGTTCTCGAAATCGAGCTGCGAGAAGAAATCCCGGATCCCGGTCCAGCCGGCGGAAAATTCCAGCGTCGGCGTATAGGGCGGGATCGAAAGCTGCACGTCCGACAGCGAGATTTTCACCACGATCAGGAACGGCACCAGAAACAGCGCCACAAGCCAGGCGTAGGGAATGGCGATCAGCAGAAGGCGGCGCATCCCTCAGCGCTCCAGCAATATGGCGCAGCGCACCGTCCAGTTCACCCAGACGTCTTCTTCCCAGGTGAAACGGCGGCGCGTGTCGCGTTCGGTATTGAAGTTCTGGGCCTTGATGATCTGCCCGTTGGCAAGCTGGACGTGATAGGTCGAGAGGTTCCCCAGATAGCCGATGTCGACGATCTTGCCCTGCAATACGTTCTCGTCCTCGGGACGGTCGGCGTGGATCTCGACCTTCTCGGGGCGGACGGCGACAAAACAGGACTGGTCGGGTGCAAGTGTGAGCGGCGAGGCGCAGCGCAGCGGCGGCTGACCTTCGGCCCAGCTGACCTCATAGATGTCGCCGACGCGGTTTGCCCGCCCCTCGATCACCGTCACGTCGCCAAGGAAATCGGCGACATAGACCGATTTCGGCGCCTCGTAGATCACGGGCGGCGTATCGACCTGGATCAGCTTGCCATGATCCATCACCGCGATCCGGCTGGCGACGGTCATCGCCTCTTCCTGGTCGTGGGTGACGATGACAAAGGTCGTGCCGGTCTTTTCCTGGATCTCCATAAGTTCGAACTGGGTCTCTTCGCGCAGCTTCTTGTCGAGCGCCCCCAAAGGCTCGTCAAGCAACAGCAGCTTCGGTGCCTTGGCAAGGCTGCGCGCCAGAGCCACCCGCTGTCGCTGGCCGCCCGAGATCTGGTGCGGCTTGCGCTTGGCAAATTTCTGCATCTGGACCAGCCGCAGCATGTCCTCGACCCGGGCCGGGATCTGGTCTTTCGGCATGTCGGACCGCTTCAACCCGAAGGCGATGTTGTCCCAGACCGTCAGGTGCGGGAACAGCGCATAGGACTGGAACATCATGTTCACGGCGCGCTTGTTCGGCGGCACCGCGCCGATGTTCTGGCCCTCCAGAAGGATCGTGCCTTCGGTCGCGTTCTCGAACCCCGCGAGCATCCGCATCAACGTGGTCTTGCCGCAGCCCGAGGGACCGAGCAGCGCAAAGAACTCGCGCTGAAAGATATCGAGATACAGGTTATCGATGGCCGTGAAATCTCCGAACCGCTTGGTCACCCCGCGGAACGAGATCAGCGGCGCGGCCTTGGGATCGACCCAGGGGGCGAATTCGACGGGCTGTGCAGAGGGCTTGGGGTCTGGCATTGGCACTCTCGACTGCTCTCTCGGCTGCGATGAAAAGACCCCGCGCCATTGCGGACGCGGGGTCGTCAGACCTGGCGGATCAGGTGCCGGACTTGATCTTGGTCCAGAGCCGGGTGACCGTGCGCTGCACCTTGGGTTCGTAGGGCGTCACGGTATAGAGATTATCGAGCGTTTGGGCATCGGGATAGATCGCGGTGTCGTCGATCACATCCTCGGACAGGAACGCCTGGCTCGCCTTGTTGCCGTTCGCGTAATAAACATAGTTCGACGCGGCGGCCATGTTTTCGGGGTCCATGATGAAGTTCAGGAACACCAGCGCCGCCTCGGGATTCGGCGCATCGACCGGAATGGCCATCTGGTCGAACCACATCAGCGCGCCTTCCTTCGGCGCGTTATAGGCAATCTCGACGCCGTTGTCGGCCTCGACGGCGCGGTCGCGCGCCTGCAGGATGTCACCCGACCAGCCGAAGGCCACACAGATGTCGCCGTTCGCGAGCGCGTTGATGTATTCCGAGCTGTTGAATTTCTGGATGTAGGGCCGCACCGCCATCAGCACCGGCTCGACCTTGGCGATCACGTCGGGATCGTGGCTGTCCGGGTCCTCGCCGATGTATTTCAGCGCGGCCGGGATCATCTCGGTCGGGGCGTCCAGAACGAAGACGCCGCAGGCGGCAAGCTTCTCCATGTTGGCGGGGTCGAAGACCAGATCGAGAGAGTCGATCGGCGCGTCCTCGCCCAGCACTTCCTTGACCTTGGCGAGGTTCACGCCAAGCCCGGTGGTGCCCCACATGTAATTGATCGAATAGGCGTTGTCCGGATCGTATTGCGCGGTCCGCTTCTCGATCACGTCCCACATGTTGTCGATGTTCGGAAGCTTCGACCTGTCGAGCTTCTGGAACGCGCCGGCCTGGATCTGGCGCTGCAGGAAGGTGCCGGTCGGCACCACGACGTCATATCCCGAGCCGCCGGCGAGCATCTTGGTCTCGAGCACCTCGTTCGAATCGAAAACGTCATAGACAAGGTCAATTCCGGTGTCGGCCTCGAACTTGTCCAGCAATTCAGGTGCGATATAGTCCGACCAGTTGTAGACGTGGACTTCTTCTGCAGATGCCGCCGTGGTCATCGCCACTGACGCCAGAAGCAGTGTCCAGAGGTGTGGCTTGGCATGAGTCATTTTTGTCCTTCCCATGTTGCTTGTCGCGTCATTATTTGAAATGTTAATTTGATCAAACGCAAACCCCAAAATGCGGTTCACGCAGGATCCGCGGTATTTCTTGTGGCGAGCCGGACGATCTGCCGGTTCCTTACTCAAACAAAGGGCAGCCCCCGTGAACACGCAAGAGGGAAAGAAGCCTGAGCACGAGGCGATCTACCGTCGGCTTCGGGACATGATTCTGTTCGGCGAGGTCGAGCCGGGCCAGCCGGTCACGATCATGGGGCTGACCGAAAGCATCGGTGCCGGGATGACCCCGGTGCGCGAGGCGATCCGCCGGCTGACCGCCGAAGGGGCGCTGTCGGTGCTTGGCAACCGGCGGATCTGCGTGCCGATCCTGAGCGTCGCGGACCTGGAGGAGATCCGCTATGCCAGGCTGGCAATCGAACCGGAGCTGGCCTTTCAGGCCGCGAAAAACGTTGATTCTACGCTGATCCGCGACCTGACGGCGATCGACGACCAGGTCGATCTGGCGATCAAGCGTGGCAACGTCCGGACCTATCTGGAACAGAACCACCGCTTTCACTTCCGGCTCTATCGCGAGGCCCGCGCGCAGGTCCTGCAGGCACTGGCCGCCAGCCTCTGGCTGCGGGTCGGGCCATCGCTGCGGGTGGTCTGCGGGCTTTACGGTACGTCAAACCTGCCGGACGAACACAGCCGTGCAATCGATGCGCTGACATTGGGCGATCCGCTCAAGGTTCGGGCAGCAATGGAACAGGATATTTGCCAGGGACTCGATCAGATTCGCTCTACCCTGCCCGACTGATGGGCAGCGGCCCCGCGCGGCCGCGGTTCGGATTGACTCCTTCTTAAATTTGATCATAAACCGCTGACAACCTTCGCCGCCACCGCCGACGCTCCCCTTGCGGGCCGCCGCGCGCGCCTCGCCCCGGCACGGGACGGCTCAGACAAGGATGGACCCCGCGATGTCGCGCAACGACCAGAACTGGATCGAAAGCCTGCCCGAGGCCTTTTTGACCTACCTCGGCGACCGTCGCCTCGAGGAAGTCGAGTGCATCGTCCCCGACACCGTCGGCATGTCGCGCGGCAAGGCGATGCCGAGCCACAAGTTCTCGCCCGACGAGACCTTCTTCCTTCCGATCTCGCTGTTCTATCAAACGGTGTCCGGCGAATACGTCGATATGGAGGACATCACCGATCAGTGGCTTGAAAAGGACATCGTGCTGCGCCCCGACATGGGCACAGCGACCGCCGTTGCCTGGGCCGAAGATCCGACGCTGCAGGTGATCTGCGATCTGGAGACCCGCGAGGGCCAGCCGCTGGGCATTGCGCCCCGCAACGTGCTGAAACGCGTGCTCGGGCTCTATGCCGACCGCGGTTGGAAACCCGTCGTCGCGCCCGAGCTGGAATTCTATCTCACCAAGCCGAACCTCGACCCCAACGAACCGATCGAGCCGCCCACCGGACGGACCGGCCGCAAGGGCGCCAGCCGGCAGGCCTATTCGATGGTTGCGGTCGACGAATACGGCGTGGTGATCGACTTGATCTATGACTATGCCGAGGCTCAGGGGCTGGAGATCGACACCGTGATCCAGGAAGGCGGCGCCGGTCAGATCGAGATCAACCTGATGCACGACGACCCGCTGAAGCAGGCCGACCACGTGTTCTATTTCAAGCGCACGATCCGCGAGGCGGCGTTGAAGAACGGGGTTTTCGCCAGCTTCATGGCCAAGCCCATGCGCGACGAGCCGGGCAGCGCCATGCACCTGCATCAGAGCGTGGTCGACATCGCGACCGGCCAGAACATATTCACCGACGCCGAGGGCGGCGAGACCGACGCCTTCTTCCACTTCATCGGCGGCAGCCAGAAATACCTGATGTCGGTGCTGCCGCTGCTGGCGCCCTACGTCAATTCGTTCCGCCGATTCAGCGCGGCCGGGATGAGCGCGCCGACGAACCTCGAATGGGGCAGCGACAACCGCACCACCGGCCTTCGCATTCCCAATTCGCCCCCCGTCGCCCGGCGGGTCGAAAACCGGGTGATCGGGATCGACTGCAATCCCTATCTCGCCATCGCCGCCAGCCTCGCCTCGGGCTATCTCGGCATGGTCAACGCGATCTCGCCGCGCCCGATCGCGCTGCACGAGGTGTTCGAAAGCGAAACCAACCTGCCCTACAGCCTTTCGGCAGCACTGGCATTGTTCGACGAGGACAACGAGGTGCGCGAAGTGCTGGGCGAGGAATTCTGCAATGTCTACTCGGGCATCAAGCACGCCGAGCATGACGAATACCAGCGCGAGATCTCGCCCTGGGAACGCCAGCATCTGCTGCTGAACGTCTGAGCGCCCTGCCATGAAGGACCACCACGAAATGAACATGATCACCAACCACCTGCCCACCGCCGAATTGCAGGCACTGGATGCCGCCCACCACATGCACCCCTTCACCGCCGGCGCCGAACTGGCCGCAAAGGGCGCACGGGTGATCACGCGGGCCAAAGGGGTCTGGATCACGGATTCGGAGGGCGAGGAAATCCTCGACGCCATGGCAGGGCTGTGGTGCGTGAACATCGGCTATGGCCGCGAGGAACTGGCCGAGGCTGCGGCGCGCCAGATGCGCGAACTGCCCTTCTACAACACCTTCTTCCAGACCACCCACGTACCGGCCATCGCCCTGGCCCAGCGTCTGGCCGAGATGGCGCCGGGCGATCTGAACCACGTCTTCTTTGCCTCGGGCGGCTCGGACGCCAACGACACCAACCTGCGGCTGGTGCGCCATTACTGGGCCTCCAAGGGCAAGCCCGAGAAGTCGATCGTGATCGGCCGCAAGAACGGCTATCACGGCTCGTCGATGGGCAGCGGCTCGATGGGCGGGATGAAGGGGATCCACGCCCAGGGCGGCCTGCCGATCCCCGGCATCGTCCATATCAACCAGCCCGACTGGTGGTCCGAAGGCGGCGACATGACGCCCGAGGACTTCGGCCTCGCCCGCGCCCGCGAGCTTGAGGACAAGATCGCCGAACTCGGCGAAGACCGGGTCGCGGCCTTCATTGCCGAACCGATCCAGGGTGCGGGTGGCGTGATCGTCCCGCCCTCGACCTATTGGCCCGAGATCCAGCGGATCTGTGACGAACACGAGATCCTGCTGATCGCCGACGAGGTGATCTGCGGCTTTGGCCGGACCGGCAGCATGTTCGGCACCCAGACCTATCAGATCCGGCCCGACATCATGACGGTCGCAAAGGGGCTCAGCTCGGGCTATGCGCCGATCGGTGCCTCGATCGTCAGCGACGAGGTTGCCCGTACCATCGACGAGGCCGGCGAATTCGCGCATGGCTACACCTATTCCGGCCATCCGGTGTCCTGTGCCGTGGCGCTGGCCAACCTCGACATTCTCGTGGGCGAGGATCTGGTCGGCAACGTGGCCGACCGCACCGGCCCCTATCTGAAGGAAAAGTGGGAGCAACTGGTCGATCACCCGCTGGTCGGCGAGGCGAAGATCAAGGGCTTCATGGCTTCGGTCGCCATGACCCCCGACAAGGCGGCGCGCGCGCCGTTCCTGGCCAGCAAGGGCACCGTCGGCGCAATTGCCCGCGGCCACTGCTTTGACGGCAACCTTATCATGCGCCATGTCGGCGACCGGATGATCATTTCCCCGCCGCTGACGCTGTCGAAACCCGAAGTCGACGTGCTGATCGAACGGGCCGTGCGCGCGCTCGACCTGACGCTGGCCGAGATCAAGGACAAGGGTCTATACCGCTAGGAAAGGCGCCGTCCACCCGGACGCCCCCGATGACGGGGGCGATCCGGTGCCACCCGAGACGCGCCGACCGGGCAGCCCCCGCCCGGTATCCATGGCCTCATGCAAAAGGAGCCGGCATGGACCTGCTGACCGCCAACGACCGCCCGGGGGAATACCCCCGCTCCTTCTATGCCGAGACGGCACCGCCCCTGCCGCCCTTGCCGGTGGCCGAGGGCGCGTTGAAATGCGATGTCTGCGTCGTCGGCGGCGGCTATACCGGCCTTTCGACCGCGCTGCATCTGGCCGAGCGGGGATACGACGTGATCCTGCTCGAGGCGCAGCGGGTCGGGTTTGGCGCCTCCGGGCGCAACGGCGGTCAGGTCTGGCCCGGCCAGCGCATGGACCAGTACGATCTCGAGGCCCAGATGGGCGCGGACGACGCCAGAAAGCTCTGGCAGATCTCGCTCGATTCGGTGGCGCTGGTCCGCAAGATGTCCAACCGGCCCGAGATGGCCGATTGCACCTTTCACCCGGGCCTGATCCACGCCGATCACCGCGCCCGGTTCGTTCCCCAGACCCGGGCCTATGTCGACTTTTTGCGCGATCGCTACGGCTACAAGAAGATGCGCTTCGTCGACCGCGAAGAGATGCGCAACCTCGTCGGATCGCAGGCCTATCACGGTGGATTTCTCGACAGCAGCGCCGGCCACCTCGACCCGCTGCGCTTTGCCTTCGGGCTGGCGCGGATCGCCATGGCGGCTGGCGTGCGGATCTTTGAACGTTCGCGGGTCACGACGCTCGAACAGACCGCGCCGGCGCGGGTCACGACCGAGGCCGCGACCGTCACCGCCGATTTCGTCGTGCTGGGGTGCAATGGCTATATCGGCAAGCTGAACGGCGATGTCGCGGCCCATGTCATGCCGATCAACAACTACATGATCGCCACCGAACCGATGCACCCCGACCAGCAGGAAGCGATCATCCGCGGCAACCATGCCGTCGGCGACAGCAAGTTCGTCGTGAACTACTTCCGCTTCTCCGAGGATCACCGGCTGCTGTTCGGGGGCTCGGAAAGCTATGGCTATCACTTCCCCGCCGACATCGCCAAGGCGGTCCGCAAGCCGATGCTCGAGATCTTTCCGCAGCTCGACGATGTACGCATCGACTATGCCTGGGGCGGGACGCTCGGGATCACCATGAACCGGATGCCGCAGTTCACGCGGCTTGCCGGCAACGTCCTCAGCCTGTCGGGATATTCCGGCCACGGGCTTGCCATGGCGACGCTCGCCGGACAGATCGCGGCCGAGGCGCTGGCCGGTCAGGCCGAACGCTTCGACACCATGGCACGGGTGCCGACCCTGCGGTTTCCCGGCGGCCCCAACATGCGCAACGCGCTGCTGGTGCTGGCCATGCTGTGGTATTCGATGCGCGACCGGCTTTAGGCGGCAAGCGGCCCCAGGCAGCGCGGGTTCGCCACATTGTCTGACGACACTGCATCTTCAGGACTCGGGCCGGGATTGCCCCCGGTGCGCCGCATGGCCATTGGCACTGCGGCGGCCTACCGGCTGGCGTTCGGCGTCTCCTCGAGGCGCAGTGCATAGTCCTTGTCGAACAGCGACGAAGCGATCACGAAATCCGCCGTGGCAGCGTTGCAGGCCACCACAACCTGTTCCAGCGTCGAAATGCGGATCAGGGCCTTCACATCGACATCGTGCGGCATCGCGGTCAGCGGGTCGGAAAAGAAGATCAGAACGTCGAGCCGACCCTCGGCGATCATCGCACCAAGCTGCTGGTCGCCACCGAGCGGCCCGCTTTTCAGCCGCGTCACCGGCAAGCCTGTGCCTTCCGCGACCTTGCCGCCTGTGGTTCCGGTTCCGAACAGCTCGTGGCGTGCCAGCGCCTCGCGGTTGCGGGCGGCCCAGGCCACCATCGCCGGTTTCATCGCGTCGTGGGCGACAAGGGCGATCCGCTTGCGGGCGATCATTCGGGGCATTGCGCATTCCTTTCCAGGACAGGCTTTTGCCGTGGCGGTCTCGCGCAAATCCGCGCCGGTGACAAGCGGATCCCGCCGCAACTGTCCCAGGCCGCCTCAACCCGCCGCGCGGAACCGTGCCGTGGCCGGATCGCCAGTATAATTCGGCGCGACATCGTCGATCCGCCCCAGCAGATCCAGAACCGAGGCCGTGATGTGGCGCGCGGTGTCGTCGGTCATCAGCGGGCTGAAGTTCAGCCGCACCCAGCCGGGCTTGGCGATCTCGTCGCCCGCCGCGATCCGTGCCGCCATGTCCGCCGACGCCGCCGCACCAATCCCCAGCAGCCGGTGTCCATAGGGGCCCGCACAGGCACAGCCGCCACGCGCCTGAATGCCATAGATGTCGCTGAGAGCACGGGTGAAAAGCTGATGATGCACCGCCGCCCCCTGCCGGTCGCGTACGAGGAATGAAAAGATCGGCAGCCGATGCGCCGCCTCGCAGCCAAGCAGCGTCAGTTGCGGGTGCCCGTTCCACGCGGAAAGTGCCAGCCGGTTCAACGCCGCCTCGCGGGCCGCCAGCCGGTCGAGCCCGATCGCATCCTTGACGATCAGGGCAAGCGCGGCGCGGATGTCGCCGATCACGTTGGGCGTGCCCGCCTCTTCGCGCGCCGCAAGGTTGTCGGAATAACGATGCCCCCAGGGCGAGACGAAGGCGACCGTGCCGCCGCCGGGCCAACTCGGCCGCGCCAGCCGCACGGCCGAGCGGCGCAGGATCAGCAGACCCGAGGCACCGGGACCGCCGGCGAACTTGTGCGGCGACAGCGCGATGGCGTCCTTTGCCTCCTCCCCCCGGCCCATGTCGATGGGAAGGTAAGGTCCGCCGCCGGCATAGTCCCAGACCGCCAGTGCGCCGTGTGCCTTGAGCATCCGCGTCACTGCCCGGTCGTCGGTAATGATCCCGCTGACGTTCGAGGCGACCGAGAAGCTGCCGATCTTCAGATCCGCGTCGGCATGGGCCAGCAACGCCGCCTCGAGTGCAGCCAGATCCGGGCCGCCCCCGACTGCCTCGGGTATTTCCACGACCTCGGCGCCGCTTTCACGCCAGGGCAGGATGTTCGAGTGATGCTCGTAGGGGCCGATGAAGACGACAGGACGCCGCGCCCCCGCGACACCGAGCAGCGTCACCAGACGATTGAGCCCCGCCGTCGCCCCCGAGCCCGCGAAGATCACCGCACAATCGGCCCCCGCCCCGGTCAATCGCGCGATCTCGGCCCGCGCCGCCTCGCGCAGACCTGTGGTGTACTGGCCGCAAAAGGATGCCTCGGTATGGCTGTTGGCATAGAAGGGAAGCACCCGGGTCTGGACGAAATCCTCGACCTGCCGCAACGCCCGCCCCGAGGCGACGTAATCGGCATAGACCAGCGGCACGGGACCGTCGCGTCCGGGGATCATGACCCCCTCGCCGATCACGCCCTCGCGCAACGCTGCAAGCGGGTCCCCCGCCGCCAGATCGCGCCGAAATGCCTCGAATGCCTCATGTGTCATGTACGCGTCTCCGTTTTCAGGATATTGACCTGCCATGCGGCAAAATTTCCCCCCTATTTTTGGATGTTATTGTTATTCTTTGTGTCATATGATTGCTGAATGAGAGAAAAACTGGATCATATCGACCTCGCACTTCTGAACGAACTTCAGCGCGATTCATCGCTGTCGCAACGGGCGCTCGCCGACCGTGTCGGGCTGTCGCAAAATGCCTGTTGGCGCAGGCTTCGGACGCTGACCGATGCCGGGGTATTGAAGGGCAGCAGCGCCCGGCTCGACCGCTCGGCTCTCGGACTCGATCTCGTCGTTTTCGTGATGCTGCGGACCCGGCACCATTCGGCGGCATGGCTCGAAGCCTTCCGCCGCCATGTCCAGACCATTCCCGAGGTGGTCGATTTCTTCCGGATCGGCGGCGACTATGACTATCTGCTGAAGGTCGTGACCGGTTCGATGCAAAGCTACGATGCGGTCTATCTGCGGTTGATCTCAGGCGTAGAGCTCGATTCGGTCACCTCCTATTTCGCGATGGAAGCTATCGCTGAAAACCGCCCGCTGCCGCTCTAGGCGTCACCTCCCCGGAAAGATGATCGCCCTCGGCGCGAAACGCCGCAGTGCGGCGTTCCAGGGTGGATCCCGGATGAGCCCGGGTTCGGAATGGTCTAGACTGGGTGCGACCTGACCCGAAGGGGAGAGGAAGAATGGCACGCATCAGTTTTCTAGGCGATCTGCTCGGCACGCTTTATGATCGCAGCCGCCGTCCCGGCAACAGCCAGGACCGCCGACCGGTGGAGGACCTTTGCGACGCCCTTCTCGAGTCGACCAGCGAGGTTGCAGGCCTCCGGCTGGCCAATGGCATCCTGTCCAAATACCGGCATCTCTCACCCGAGGCAAAACTGGGGTTCTTCCGGTATCTGGCCGACACGCTCGATCTGGACGCGGCCGCGGTGGTGCGGCTTGCCGAAGCCTATGGCGCCGATCACAGCCCGGCGAATTTCGCAGCCCTCATGGCGGCGGCCGAACCCCGGCGGCGCATGCTTCTGCGGCGGCTGAACCAGGCGCCCGGCGCCACGGCCGAACTGGTCCGGATGCGGGTCGACCTGTTGGGACTGCTCAAGGACCACCCCGACTTCGCGACGATAGACCAGGACTTCGTGCACATGCTGCGCGGCTGGTTCAATCACGGCTTTCTGACCATGCGCCAGATCGACTGGGACACCTCGGCCAAGTTGCTGGAAAAGATCGTGGCCTATGAGGCGGTGCACCAGATCCACGGCTGGGACGATCTGCGCCGCAGGCTCTATCCGACGGACCGCCGGTGCTTTGCCTTCTTCCACCCGTCCATGCCCAGCGAGCCGCTGATCTTTGTCGAGGTTGCGCTGACCCGCGAGATCCCCGGATCGATCCAGGCGCTTCTGGCCGAGGATCGCGCGACGCTGCAGGCAGACGAGGCCCGCGTCGCCGTGTTCTATTCGATCTCGAACTGTCAGGGCGGGCTGCGCGGCGTCTCGTTCGGCAATTTCCTGATCAAGCAGGTGGTGAACGAACTGTCGCACGACTTGCCGAGGCTTGAGACTTTCGTGACGCTGTCGCCGATGCCCGGTCTTACCCGCTGGCTTCGGACCCAGCAGGGCGATCCCAGGGCAAAACGGGTGCTGGACGGCACGGCGACCGAGGCCGAAGCCGAATCGATGGCGGCGCGCTATCTGTTGGAGGCAAAACGCCCGAACGGGTCGCCGGCCGATCCGGTGGCGCGGTTCCATCTGGGCAATGGGGCCATCATCCACGACGTCCACGCCAACGCCGACACCAGCGCCAGCGGCCTCGAACAATCCTGCGGATTGATGGTGAACTATCTCTATGATTCGGCCCAGACCGAGCGCAATCACGAGGCCTTCAGCAGTGAAGGGAAGGTCGCGGCCAGTCGATCGGTGAAAGCTCGGTCACGCGCGGAAAGGGGCGTGGCTTTCACCACGCCCCCCGCACCTGCCGAAGCCGGAAAATAACCGGCCCAGCCACCTGGGACCCCGGCTGCGGAAGGATAAGACCGCGGTGCCAAGGCCACAAATTAGTTTCCTCCTGAGCGACCGATGCACCCCGGTCCGACTCAGATAGGTGAATGAACGTAGCTCTTGCGCGAAATTACGCAATCCCAAACTTGCCGTATGGGAAAGCAAGACCCCAAACATCTCCGTGCGTGACCGGCCCGTGGGTCGGAATTCACAGCGAAGAGGCCCGCCTGAGCGCCAGAAAATCGTACGTCGTTGACAAATCGAACGCTTCATCACCACCGGTTACACACCAAACCGGCCTGCCCTCGGCCGGCAACCTTTGATTAACCAAGGTTAACACCGCCGAACATCATTTCAATTACGAATTTCGCCATTGGGAGAAAAAATTTCGGATCCTGACGTCCTGACCTGTCCGAATCGGTCCGATTGCCCTTGGAATCGGCGGACCGCGCCTTGATCCGGTGCCGCGCGGCATGTCCGCTGAGGCCCCGGATCGCTGGCAAAGGTCATTGCTGCACGACGTGGAAAAATGTCGACGGTGCGACGCCCTCAGACCCCGGGCGGCGGGTGTTCCGGACACCTGGAACACCTCTTCACCTCACCCGCTGCAGATCGCCCGAAATTCGGTCTCAGGTCAGCTTTTTCGCGACGGCGCGCGCAATCACCCGCTCCTCGTCGGTCTTGACCACAAGAATCGGGGTGATGCCATGGCTGACAATCTCGGCATTGTGCACGTTCGCCGCCTTGTCGATGGACAGGCCGAGGAAGTTCAGCCCCTCGATCACGCGTTCACGGATCTGCCAGGCGTTTTCGCCGATGCCGCCGGCAAATACCACCGCGTCGAGCCCATGGACGGTTGCGGCCAGCGCGCCAAGCTCGCGCTTGACCCGGGCGACATAGTATTCGACCGCCTCGGCCGCATTCGGCTCGTTCGATTCGAGCAGGGTGCGCATGTCGTGGCTGATGCCCGACATTCCCAGCAGACCGGATTTCTTGAACAGGATGTCCGAAATCTCCTGCCGGTCCAACCCTTGCTCCAGCAGATAGAGGATCACGCCCGGATCGAGCTGACCGCAACGTGTGCCCATGGGCAGCCCGTCGACTGCCGAGAATCCCAGTGTCGAGGCGATTGCCTGACGGCCCTTGACCACGCACATCGACGAGCCGTTGCCAAGATGGGCGATCACGATCCGGCCGCCGTGCAGGATCGGATGATGCTTTTCGATATAACCGGTGATGTAGTCATAGCTGAGGCCGTGGAAGCCATAGCGGCGCACGCCCTTCTCGTAATATTCCCGCGGCAGCGCGTAGGTGTCGTTCACGAACGGGTGGCCGCGGTGGAATCCGGTGTCGAAACAGCCGACCTGCACCGCATCGGGGAATGCCTCGATCGCGGCACGGATTGCGGCAAGGTTATGCGGCTGGTGCAGCGGGGCAAGCGGGGTCAGGCGTTCGAGATCCTCGATGATATCGTCGGTCAGAACGACCGGATCGCCGTATTTGATGCCGCCATGCACGATCCGGTGGCCGACGCCTGCAACCCCCGCGGTGCCGAGGATCGGCGCCACAGCCTTCAGAATCGCGGCAACGCCCGAGTTGTGATCGGTCTCGCCCAGGTCCCGTCGGGTCTTTTCGCGGTTGTGTTCCAGTATCAGCTTCGCCGAAGGGCCAAGCCCGTCGATCTGGCCAACGGCGATTTCCGTCGGATCCTCGCCGGCAAGATAGACCGAGAATTTGATGGAACTCGACCCGGCGTTCAGAGTCAGGATTGCAGGCATTGAGGGATACTCCGAAGCTTCGCGAAATGGGCTCGAGGCGGCGTCGCAGATTTGCCGCAACGCAGCGCGCCTGATGAGGGGTTACTCCGCTGCGCCGACTGCCTCAAGTGCGCCAAGGCGGCCGTCGATGCGCTCCATCATCGCACGGGCCTCGGCCTGCATCTCGTGCGGGTCGCGGGCGGCCATGGCCAGGCGCATGGGCGAGACGCAGGGCGCAAAGAACGACACCGCCTGCCCCGCCGCGCATCGAACACGCCGGGGCAGATCGGTCGCAGCACCGGGGATCACCCCATGATCGAATAGCCGCCGTCGATCTTGATGATGGCGCCGGTCACATTGCGGGCCGCATCCGAGGCAAGGAAGGCGGCATAGGCCCCGATGGTTTCGATGGAGGCGAGTTGATGGGTCGGCGCCTTGCGGGCGGCATCGGCCAGCATCTCGTCGAAATGCGCGATGCCCGAGGCAGCGCGGGTGGCAAGCGGCCCCGGCGACAGCGCGTTGACCGAGATCATCTTTTCGCCAAGCTCTGCCGCGACATAGCGGGTGCAGCTTTCCAGCGCGGCCTTCACGGGGCCCATGATGTTGTAATCCTCGACCACCTTTTCGGAGCCATAGAACGAGACGGTCAGGCAGGTGCCGCCATTCTTCATCAAGGGCTCGGCGCGGCGGATCAGGCGCAGGAACGAATGGACCGACACATCCATCGCCATCTGAAAGCCTTCGGACGAGCAGTCGATGACCCGGCCGTGCAGGTCGTCCTTGGGGCAGAAGGCAATCGAATGAAGCAGGATGTCGAGCCCGCCCCAACGTTCGCGGATCACGTCGAACAGGGCTGCGTCCGCGCCCGGCACGCTGACATCGAGCGGCGCGATGATCTCGGCATCGAGCGCTTCGGCCAGCGGGCGCACGTGTTTTTCGGCCCGTTCGTTGAGATAGGTGATCGCCAGATCGGCGCCCTGGGCGCGCATGGCGGCGGCACAGCCATAGGCGATCGACTGGTCGTTGGCGACGCCGACGATCAGCGCCTTCTTGCCCTTGAGTGAGAACATTCTGTTACCCCGAGATGAGTCGCTAAGATGCTAGCGCGCCCTTTGTAACAATGCTGCACCGCCGCACCACACCCGCCGCGTCGCAGCGGCACGGACAGATATCCGTTGGGTCCGTCCCTGATGGGACGTGCAGCGCCGCGCCGGGGAACGGGCGGTTCAGCCGACGGCGGATCCGATGCCCGTCGCCGTCGAGGGATGGTCGAGTTCCAGGTTGAGCGCCCGGGATTCGCCCGTCAGCGGCCGGGCCCAGAGCGCGGCAAAGGTGGCACGCAGGTCGGCGCCCTCGTGCAGGATATCGTGCACCGCACGGCAAACCGGCATCTCGATGCCGATCCGGTCCGCCAGATCGATGACCGAGATCGCGTTGACCTCGCCCTCGACCACCACCGGATTGCCGCCAAACAGGTTTTCCCGCTCGATCCCGGCCCCAAGCTGCACGCCGAAATGCATGTTGCGCGAGGTCTTCGACGAACAGGTCAGCGTCAGATCGCCGACGCCCGACAGGCCCGCTACCGTTTCGCGGCTGCCCCCCAGCGCCTCGGCCAGCGCCATCATCTCGGCGATCCCCCAGGTGATCAGGGCCGCCCGGGTGTTTTCGGCGTATCCCGCCCCCGTCATCATGCCGCAGGCAATGGCCACCACGTTCTTGACCGCGCCGGCAACCTCGACGCCAACCAGATCGTCCGAGACATAGGGGCGGAACATCTCGGACCCGAGCGACAGTGCAAGGCGCGATGCGGTTGCGGCCTCAGGGTCGCGGCGGTGGGCCTGGGCGAAGGGGAAAGCAAGCGTGACCGCGGTCGGATAGTTCAGCGCCGTCTCGCGGGCGAATGTCGGCCCCGACAACGCCCCGATCGGATGCTCCGGCAGTTCCTCGCCCGCAACCTCGCTCAGCAGCTTGCCCGATCCGGTCTCGATCCCCTTGGCGCACAGGACCACCGGCACTCCCTCGCCCAGATGCGGCGCGCACTGGCGGCAAATTTCGCGCAACGTCACCGAGGGCGTGACCAGCAGCACGCAATCGGCGCCGGACAGAGCAGCCCCCATGTCAGCCGTGGCCTCGATCCCCTCCGGCAAGTGGATGCCGGGCAGATAGCGCATGTTCTGCCCGGTCTTGGTCATCGTCGCGATGTCTTCGTTGTTGCGGCCCCATAGCCGCACCTCGCGCCCGGCTTCGCGCGCAACCAGCGCCAGCGCCGTGCCCCAGGCACCGGCACCGACAACGGCGATGGTTTCAAAGGGGCCGCGGTCTGTTTCGGAGAGGGAGGTTCGGGAAATCGGGTCGGGGCTGGGCATATGTTCCTTGCGCCTTGTAGGGTCCGGCCGGAAATTCCGGCCGTCGCCTTGCGCACACGGCCTGCATTCCGGGGCCAGCCAGCGTCTGCCGGCCAGCACTCGCACAAATGGCGCCTTTAGCAACGGAGTTCAACCGCATCAGCGCCGGATTTCCGCCTTTCCACCCTGCCCGCCTGCACCCTATGGTGCCTGCGTCCGACCCCCGGTGCTGCAATGCCGCGATGCCGGGGCGGGCAAGGACGCGACTCGATCGGAGGTGGGGATGTTTGGCAGGGCTGGAGAGCTTTTGACACTGGTAGGAGCGATCATGCACACGATGAACCGTGCGCATCTGGGGCTGATCGCGGCCGGCGTCGCCTTTTACGGCCTGATGGCGGTTTTCCCGGCAATCACCGCCCTGGTCACGCTGTGGGGTCTGTTCGCCAACCCGGATCTGGTCGAAGTGCAACTGAACGAATACCGCTCGATGATACCCGATTCAGCCTTTGTCATGCTGCGCGATCAGGTGCATTCCATCGCCAGCGGTCCAAAGGACGTGCTGGGCTGGGCCGGCGCGCTTTCGCTCCTGACGGCCATCTGGGCGACCCGGGCCGGCGTCGCCGCCATGATCCGCGGGCTCGAGGCCGCCTATGGCACGCCCACGCGCAGCGGCCTGCACGGGATCGTTGTCGCGCTGCTGCTGACGATCGTTCTGGTCGGGGTTGCGCTGGTGTCGCTCGCCACCGTCGTCATCGCGCCGATCATTGTTTCGAGCCTGCCGCTTGGCCCTTATACCGGCTTTATCGTCAACACGTTGCGCTGGCTTGTCGCAATCACCGTGGTGCCGATCGGCATCGGCCTGCTCTATCGCATGGGACCGAACCATCAAAGCCACCACACCCGACTGTTCTCGCTCGGCTCGATCCTTGCCACGGTGTTCTGGGTCGTGGCCTCGCTGGCCTTCTCGGCCTATCTCGAACGCTTCGGACAATTCAACAAGACCTATGGCTCGCTCGGCGCGGTGATCGCGATGCTCATGTGGTTCTATATATCGGCCTTTGTCGTGCTGATTGGCGGCACCGTGAATTCCCACCGCGAGGCCATGGCATCGCCGCCGCACGACCGCGATCCCGAAGTGGATATCCCGTCCGGGCCCGATGCCGGCAAAACCGACCAGCTGGCCTGATCCGCGCGCCGGACGGCCGCGCACCCACCGCCGCACGCAGCCTTGCCGGGCCGAAATCGCAGGTTCCCGATGTTTCGCTATCGCCTTCTGTTGACGCTGCTCAGCCCGGTCCTTGCGCTCTGGCTCGCTCTCCGGCTGCTGCGCGGTCGCGAGGGTCTGACCGATCTTTACGAACGTCTGGGGGGCGGCGGGTCCGTTGCTCCGGCTGGGGGGCCGGTCCTGTGGTTGCACGGCGCCTCGAACGGAGAGCTGACCTCGGCGCGCACGCTGATCGAGACGCTGATCGCCCGCGATCACGCGCTGCGGCTCGTCATCACCGCCAACAACCCGACCGGGCGCGACATGGTCCGGGGCTGGGGCCTGCCGCGGGTCGCGGCCTGCCTCGCCCCGCTCGATTTCCGTGCCTGCCTGCGCCGCTTTCTGGCGCGCACCACGCCGCGGGCGCTGTTGCTGCTCGAAGGCGATCTCTGGCCCAACCGGATGGTGATGGCAGCGGCGCGCGGCCTTCCGGTTATCCTCGTCTCGGCGCGGATCTCGACCCGCAGCGCCGCGCAATGGCGTCACATGCCGGGCGCAATGCAGGCGATGCTCGGCGCTGTCACGCTGCTGTCGCCGCAGGATGCCGCCTCGGCCGAACGGTTCCGCGCGCTCGGCCTGCCTGACGCCTCGCTCGGCCCCCAGCTGTCGCTCAAGTCGACTGTCGCCCTGCCCGCGCCCGACGCAGCGGCCCTCGCCGATCTTGCCGCGCTGTTGCCGCGCGCCGATACGGTTCTTGCCGCCTCGACCCATGCCGGAGAAGAGGCGCAGGTGATCGCGGCCTTCCGCACGGCACAGGCCGAACGCCCGCGCCTGAAGCTGATCCTCGCGATCCGCCATCCCGCACGCAGCGACGAGGTCGCGGCGCTGCTGCGCGATGCCGGCCTTGGGTTCAGCACCCGGTCACGCGGCGAGGCGCCGGGTCCCGGGACGCCGGTCTATCTGGCCGACACGCTGGGCGAGATGCCGCTTTGGTACACGCTCGCCGGGCAGTGCTTTGTCGGCGGGTCGCTGGTGGACAAGGGCGGGCACACACCCTTCGAGCCTGCGCAATTCGGATGTGCCATCCTGCACGGACCCCATGTCGGCAATTTCACCGAGAGCTATGCCAGCCTCGATGCCATGGACGGCGCCATCGCGGTCGCAGACGCGGACGGCCTGGCGCGGGCGCTGGCTGCGCTCGACGCGCCCCGCCGTGGCCGGATGGCCGAGAATGCGACAGCCGCACTCGGCCTTGACGCAACCGGGCTCGATCCCCTGCTGTCCCGTCTCGCCGATGTCACAGGTCTGGTCTCGCTTCGTCCCGACGCCGCCGCTGCGACCACACAACCGGACATCCCGCCCACCTGACCCGGGCCGAGCCGCGCTCGGGCACGCGCGACACTCAATAGGCGCGCCTCGTGTCGATCAGGCTGATCGGGGTCAACAGCAGGATCCGCAGGTCGAGCCAGAGCGACCAGTTTTCGATATAGTAGAGATCGAGTGCGAAGCGCCGGCGCAGGCTTTCGGGATCGTCGATCTCGCCCCGCAGGCCGTGGATCTGGGCCCAGCCGGTGATCCCCGGTGGCAGCCTGTGGCGCGCGGAATAGCCGGAAACGATCTGGGTAAACCGCTCTTGCCGGCTCGAACGGGCATCGACCGCATGGGGGCGCGGCCCGACCAGCGACAGAGTGCCCTCGAGCACGTTGAACAGCTGCGGCAGTTCGTCGAGCGAGGACTTGCGCAGCAGCCGCCCCAGCCGGGTGACCCGCGGATCACCGCGGGTCACGACCCGCAGCGCGCGCGGGTCGCACTGGTCGGCATACATGGTGCGGAATTTCCACACCCGAATCGGGTGGTCGTTGAAACCGTGGCGCTCCTGCCGAAAAAAGACCGGACCGGGGCTGTCGCAGCGGATCATGACGGCGATCACCCCCATCAGCGGGGCAAGCAACAGCGTCAGCAGGCCGCCCGCGACCAGATCGAAGCTCCGCTTGGCCAGCCGCCGTTCTGCCCCGAAGCTCGCCTCGGTCAAGCTGCGTCCCTGCGCGTCTGAAAAGGCAAAGCCCGGATTGAACGCCGAGAGGTGTACCGGAACAGGCAGCACCCGGAACTGTTCCAGCAGCATGGCGATGCGGCGGTCTGCCTCGGGAGGCAGGCAGAGGATGATGAGGTCGATCTCGGCCATCCGGCAGAATGTCACCAGATCGTCGAAACGCCCGATCTTTGGCACATCGAGCACCGCATCGGGCACCCGCCCGGCGCCGCGGTCATCGAAAATTCCGCAGATCCGGATCTCGTTGCCGGGCCGGTCCGCCAATCCGCGCACCACCCGCTCTGCCTCTGCCCCGCCGCCGGCCAGCACCGCCCGGCGCGCGGTCAGACCGCTGGCCACGGCCCAGGCCGCTGCCGCGGACAGCGCCACGCGGAACGGCACCAGCGCCAGCACGGCGACCAGAACGGCTGATCGGGCCAGCGCGCCGAAAGACGCGGCCTGCCAATGGAGCGCCGCGAGCAACAGCGCGACCGCAATGGCGGCAAGTAGCGGGCCAAGCCCGCGTCGCACCTTTGTCAGCCGCTGAAGGCCATAGCCGCCCAGCGATGCAACGACCGCCACCGAGACAAGTGCCAGTGTGACCGCGGCCATCGACGCCGGGCCGATCGGGAACTGCGGGCCCGGCGTGGCCCCGAACAGCACGAACCAATAGCCGATCGCCAGCACGAGTGCCTCGGCCGCTGCGGCCAGAACCGCAACGCGAATGGGCGCCAGCGACGGCCGCGCGAGAAGCCGCGCCGCACGGGCTGCCGCCTCGCTCACCTCCGAATCGGCCGCGGGAAACCCCACGGTGATGGACTGGATCTGGGTCACGACGCCTCCCGCCTTGCCACTGCTCGCCGGCGCAAACCTAGGAGGCAAAGGTTACCGGATCCTCATCGCGAAAATTGGACGTGTCGCGGCGCGCCGGTGGGCGCGCGCGGCTGCGATCCTGTCGCTCGTTCATCCGATTGGAATTCGTGGTGCGGGTGAAGGGACTCGAACCCCCACGCCTTGCGGCGCTTGGACCTAAACCAAGTGCGTCTACCAGTTCCGCCACACCCGCAAAAGCCGGGAACGCCTGCGCGCCCCACCGGCTTCGCGCCGTTCTAGCAAGGCGTCACAACCGTGGCGAGAAGAAAAAAGCCGCCGCACATCCCCGGAGGATGGCGGCGGCAGAGTGACGATCCACTCGCCCGGCCCGGAAGAGACCCGAGGCACGGGACCCTCCGTCGAGGGACAGGCAGGAAACCAGGCGCTGCACGAAAACGGGGATGTGTCAGGCACCGCCGGGCGAGGGATCGCAGGCAAACGGAAAGGGTCAGAAAAGGCCCGGCAGATGCAGTCCGACAATCAAGGCCGTCATCAGCGAGAGGGCTCCGAAGGCATCCGTGATCAGAGTCGCGTTGTGGCGGGCGATGATGGATCGAAGCTCGGAGTACATGGAGGCGACCTCTTGGCTGGAGAATCTGTTGCCACTTTGTTCTCATATCTGGCCGCCGAAGTACAGAACTTTAATAGAACATTAGAGAACAAAACAAACTAATAGTTAACGAGACAACCTTAACGGGTGATTAACCAATTGAGATCAACCGGATGGCCCGATCCTGCTCCATCAGCCACAAAAGTACCCGTGCCGCCTGCCCGCGGGCGCTCTCGAGTGCTGGATCGACGGCCAGAAGCCGCCGCGCATCCTGTTGAGAAACCTGCATAAGTCCGGCCTGACGCTCCAGATCGGCGATGCGGAATCGGGGCAGGCCAGACTGCGCGGTGCCGATCAGGTCGCCCGCCCCGCGCATCGCCAGATCTTCCTCGGCGATGCGGAATCCGTCCTCTGTCTCGCGCAGAATCTCCAGCCGCTGCCGTGCCAGCTCGGTCAGCGGCGGGCGGTACATCAACAGGCAGGTCGAGGCCGCGTCCCCCCGCCCGACCCGGCCGCGCAGCTGGTGCAGTTGCGCGAGGCCAAAGCTCTCGGCCTGTTCGATCACCATGATCGAGGCATTGGGCACGTTCACGCCAACCTCGATCACCGTCGTCGCGACCAGAACCGCGGTTTCGCCGGCCACGAACCGCGCCATCGCGGCATCCTTCTCGGCGGCGGGCATCTGGCCATGCACCAGCCCGACCGTCCCCTCGCCAAGCGCCGCGCGCAGCAGGCGGAACCGTTCCTCGGCGGCGGTCATGTCGACCGCTTCGCTCTCTTCGACCAGCGGGCAGACCCAATAGGCCTGCCGACCCTCCGCGACCGCCTTGCGCAGGCGCGCAATCACCTCCTCGGTCCGGGCCACCGAGACGAGCGCGGTCTTGACCGGCATCCGCCCTGGCGGCTTCTCGTCCAGCATCGACAGATCCATGTCACCATATTGCGCCAGCGCCAGACTGCGCGGGATCGGCGTCGCCGTCATCACCAGCACGTCGACCGCATGCCCCTTGGCGCCCAGTTCCATCCTTTGTGCCACACCGAACCGGTGCTGTTCGTCGATCACGGCCAGCCGGAGGTCGTGGAAGGCCACATCCTTCTGGAACACCGCATGGGTGCCGACGAGGATATGGATGTCCCCCGCCGCCAGCGCCGCGAGCTTCGCCGCCCGCTCGCTGCCCTTGTCGCGGCCGGTCAGGATCTCGACCACCACGCCCGCGCTTTCGGCAAGCGGGCGGATCGAGGCCAGATGCTGGCGGGCGAGGATCTCGGTCGGAGCCATCATCACCCCCTGCCCGCCGGCCTCGACCGCAACCAGCAGCGCCTGCACCGCAACCAGCGTCTTGCCCGACCCGACATCGCCCTGCAGCAGCCGCGCCATGCGCTTCGGCCCGCCCATGTCTTCGGCAATCTCGGCAATCGCGCGTTCCTGTGCCGCGGTCGGACGATAGGGCAAGGCCGCCAGCACCTTCGACTGCAGGGCGCCGGTCGCGACCGAGGCGCGGCCCTTGCCGCGTCGCTCGACACTGCGGGCAAGCGCCAGCGTCAGTTGGTGGGCGAAAAGCTCGTCATAAGCGAGCCTGCGGCGGGCCGGGTTGTCGGGCGACAGATCGCGGGCGGTTTCGGGCGCATGGGCGGCCAGAACCGCGGCGTGCCAGTCGGGCCAGCCCTCGCGCAGTTTCAGGTCGGGGTCGATCCAATCGCTCAGCTCCGGCGCCCGGGCCAGTGTCGATCGCGCCGCCTTTGCCATGACCTTCTGTGTCACCCCGGCGGTCAGAGGGTAGACCGGCTCGTAGGCCGGGATCTCTGACGCCTCGTCGGGACGCAGGATGTGGTCGGGATGGACCATCTGCGCCACGCCATCGAACAATTCGAGCTTGCCCGAGACCAGGCGGCGTTGCCCGGTCGGCAGTTGCCGCATCAGGAAATCGTCGCGGGCATGGAAGAAGACGAGTTGGAAGCTGGTTGCCGCATCCTCGACCTCGACACGATAGGGGCCACCCTTGCGCAGCGCCTTGGTGTGGCGCCCGACGGTGACCTCGACCGTCGCCGTCGCGGGCAGTTCCAGACCCCGGATCGTATCGACGCGGCGGCGGTCGACGCCCGCATGGGGCAGCGTGAACAACAGATCTCGCGGCCGTTCGATGCCGGCCTGGGCCAGCAACTCGGCGGTCTTCGGCCCGACGCCCTCGAGCGATTCGAGCCCCGCGAACAGCGGAAACAGGATTGGCGGCCGCCCGCTCATGCCGGCCCCGTCACAGCCGTTCGATCAGCGCCAGCCAACCGTCCTCGTCCAGAGTTTCGATCCCCAACTCGGCGGCCTTCTTGCCCTTCGAGCCGGCGCCCGGACCTGCCACCACCAGATCGGTCTTGCTCGACACCGAGCCCGAGACCTTGGCCCCCAGCGCCTCGGCCCGGGCCTTGGCCTCGGCCCGGGTCATTTTTTCCAGCGAGCCGGTGAAGACGATGGTCTTGCCGGCAATCGGGCTGTCGCCGGTGTCGGGCCGGGTTGCCGCCTCGATCTGAAGATGCCGCGCCAGCCGGTCGATCGAGGCCCGCTCATGCGCCTGCCCGAAGGCAGCCACCAGCGAGGCGGCGGCAATGGCGCCGATGCCGTCGATGCCCACCAGATCTTCCCAGGCGCTGCGGGCCTGATCCGGGACCGCGGGTTCCTGTTCCCAGACCGCCTTGCGCGTGCCGGCGATATCCGCCCGTCGGCCCGTCTCGGCCGCGGCGCGGCGTTCGGCGACAATGGCCGCCTCCGCCTGCTGGTGGCGCCGTTCGGCCATGCGGGCTGCGTCAATCGCCTCGATCAGCGCCTCCCAGGTGCCGAAATGCCGGGCCAGGTCCTGCGATGCGACCTCGCCCACATGGCGGATGCCAAGCGCGAACAGCACCCGGCCGAGCGGGATGCGCCGCCGCTCCTCGATCGCCTCGAAAAGCTTGCCCGCGCTCTTCTCGCCCCAGCCCTTGATGCGCCCCAGCGGCTTTTCCGACAGAAAGCGGATTGCGCCTTCCAGCGCCCTGTCATCCGTCTCGTCCACCGGGATCTCGACCGAGCGCAGGAGTTCGGCATATTTCGCCCGCGTCTCCGCCGCCCGCTCCGGTCGCCCCAGCTGGCTTTGCAGAAAGCTCGCCAGCCCGTCCTTCAGCTTGCTGCCTTCGCGGTCCCGTGCCGGCAGCGTGAAGATGTCGGCGGGTTCTTCGATCCAGTGCAGGAAATAGAACAGCTCCACCTGCTTCGCCCCCAGACCTTCGATGTCGAAGGCCGCGCGGGACACGAAATGCTTCATTTTTTCAACCGCCTGCGCGGGGCAGATCAACCCGCCCGTGCAGCGGCGGATGGCATCCCCCTCCTCACGGATCGCCTCGGATCCGCATTCGGGACAGGTTTCGGGAAACCGATAGGCTTCGGTCGCCTCGGGGCGTCGCGACATGTCGACATCGGCGACCTTCGGGATGACGTCGCCGGCGCGATAGACCTCGACCCAGTCGCCGACACGGATGTCCTTTGGCTCGCCATGGTCATCGGGGCGGACCACATCGCCGCCGGCCGAGCGCCCGGCGATGTAATCCTCGTTGTGCAGCGTCGCGTTCGAGACAACGACCCCGCCCACGGTCACCGGCGTCAGCCGCGCCACCGGGCTCAGCGCGCCGGTGCGGCCGACCTGAATGTCGATCGCCTCAAGCCGGGTCCAGGCGCGTTCGGCCGGGAACTTGTGGGCAATCGCCCAGCGGGGCGTGGTCGAGCGAAACCCCAGCCGCTGCTGCAGCGCAAGGTTGTCAACCTTGTAGACCACCCCGTCGATGTCATAGCCGAGCGTCGCCCGCTGTGCCTCGATCTGGCGATAGTGGGCCAGCAGATCGTCGGGGCCGTGGCAAAGCTCGGTCAGCGGATTGGTGGAAAACCCCAGCGCCTTCAACCGGGCGATGGCTGCCATCTGGGTCTCGGCCAGCGGGTCGGACAGCGCACCCCAGGCATAGGCGAAGAACTTCAGCGGCCGGGCACGGGTGATCGCGGGATCAAGCTGGCGCAGCGATCCGGCGGCCGCGTTGCGCGGATTGGCAAAAGGCTTGCCACCGGCCCCGGACTGCCGGTCGTTCAGCGCCGCGAAATCGGCGTGGCTCATATAGACCTCGCCGCGCACCTCGAGCAGCGCGGGCGCGCCCGCGATCCGCTCGGGGATGTCGTCGATGGTGCGGGCGTTGGCAGTGACGTTCTCGCCCACTTCGCCGTCGCCCCGTGTTGCCGCCTGCACCAGCGCGCCGTCAACATAGCGCAGCGACAGCGACAGCCCGTCGATCTTTGGCTCGGCGGTATAGGAAAGCGCTCTGTCCTCGGGCAGGCCGAGGTACTTTTTCACTGAACGGTCGAACTCGACCACGTCTTCGTCTGCGAAGGCATTGCCAAGCGACATCATGCGCTGCGCATGGGTCACCTTTGCAAAGCCCTCGGCCGGTGCCGCCCCGACCTGGGTCGAAGGGCTGTCGTCCCGGACAAGCTGCGGGAAGCGGGCCTCGATCGCAGCGTTCCGACGCTTCAGCGCATCGAACTCCGCGTCGCTCATCACCGGCGTGTCTTGCTGGAAATAGGCGCGGCCTGCCTCGGTCAGCCGTCTGGCGAGCTGTTCCAGCTCTGCCCGCGCCTGATCCTCGTTCATCGCCTCGACTGGCAAATCCGCTGGAAATTCCCCGGCCATCGGCCCCTCCGCTCGCCTGTGCCTTCACGTGATAGGCGGCGACGCCGGGCCGGTCCAGTGCCGGCGCGATGCCGCGGCCAATCCCGCCGCAGGTCGTGGCCAGTGCCGCCACAGGTCGTCGCTGTCTTGTCGGCCGGAACGAAAAAGGGGCATGCCCATGTTTCCATGCGCATGCCCCGATATCTCGCCGACTTGAGGGAAAAGCCGTACGAACACCCGCCCTCGGTCGACCGGACCATGTCCGGCCGACCGTAGTGCCGCGAGTGGTAACTTGTCAGGCGCCCATGGCGACCCGTTGATCCATTTGATCCGGCTCGGGATCGCGCAGCACATAGCCGCGGCCCCAGACGGTTTCGATATAGTTCTCGCCGCCGGTCGCCTGGCTGAGCTTCTTGCGCAGCTTGCAGATGAAGACGTCGATGATCTTCAGCTCGGGCTCGTCCATGCCGCCATAGAGATGGTTGAGGAACATCTCCTTGGTCAGGGTCGTCCCCTTGCGAAGGCTCAGCAGCTCGAACATCTGATATTCCTTGCCGGTCAGATGCACGCCGCGATCGTCCACGGCAACGGTCTTGGCGTCGAGATTGACGGAGACCTTGCCAGTGCGGATGACCGACTGGGCGTGACCCTTGGAACGGCGGATGATCGCATGGATGCGAGCGACCAGTTCCTCGCGGTGGAACGGCTTTGTCAGATAGTCGTCGGCACCAAAGCCGAAACCCTTGATCTTGTTGTCTGTGTCATCGGCCCCCGAGAGAATCAGGATCGGGGTCTCGACGCGGGCCAGACGCAGCTGGCGCAGCACCTCGTGTCCGGTCATGTCGGGCAGACCGAGATCGAGAAGAATCAGGTCGTAGTCGTAGAGCTTGGCAAGGTCGATGGCCTCCTCGCCAAGATCGGTGCAATAAACGTTAAGATTGGCGTGCGTCAGCATCATTTCGATGCTTTTCGAAGTGGTCGGATCGTCTTCGACGAGCAGGACGCGCATGTTACTATTCTCCTACTATCCCTCATGGTCCAATGAGAACTTGGCCCGAATCGGTTAACCCCCGATTACCGCTTCCGCACATCAATGACCTCAACTGAAAGTTGCATACTTGGAAGATTTATTAACCTCGCTATTTTTGGGGAGAGCGGAACCGCTGAAGGCACGTCGTTTTTAACGCTGCCTCGCCATGATGCGCAATCGCGCTCATCCAGCTGTCAAATTCCTCATCGCTGAGGTGATAGCGGCCCTTCGCCTCGTCTCGAGTGATGAGACCTCCGGAAACCGCCTTCACGACCGCCGCCTTCCGGCTGGCAACCCAACGACTAGTCTCAACCGGGGGGAGATCGGCCCGGGTCATGGTTGTTCCATCGGTGAGAGTAACGGCCCGCGGGCCATTGATTTTCCTGATATACATCGGACACCTGTTTCGCTAGCGCGTTCTGGGGAGATTGCGGTGGCTCCAGGGACCCGGCCGTTCTTGGCCGTCCCGAGCGCGTGCTCTTGCCGCCGCTTTCCGCCAGCCTCGGCCGGTCCGGTTCAGAACAGGTTAATCGCGCGCCAGAGGAAACCGACAAGTCGAGCAAAGTTGTGCCGCTCGGTGCTTGCCGCGGTTCACCTTGAGGGGCGTCCAAGGCCTCCGGGCCTTGACGAGATCGGCGAGCGGGTCCATCTGAGCCATACTGCCGCAGGGATGCCCTCGGTCGCAAACGCCCTGCCCTGCGCATGAAGAAAACGGAGCCAGCCATGGCGCTCGACACCGATCTGACCCTGAACTCGCTCGGCTTTGCCAAGCCGCCGGCCGAAACCCGCGTGGTCGTCGCGATGTCGGGCGGGGTCGATTCCTCGGTCGTTGCCGCCGAACTGGCATCGCAGGGCTATGACGTCGTGGGGGTGACGCTGCAGCTTTACGACCACGGCGCGGCGCTTGCCAAGAAGGGCGCCTGCTGCGCCGGCATCGACATTCACGACGCCAGGCGGGTCGCCGAAAGCTTCGGTTTCCCGCACTATGTGCTCGACTACGAGAACATCTTCCGCGACGCGGTGATCGAGGAGTTCGCCGACAGCTATCTGGCCGGCGCCACGCCCGTGCCCTGCATCCGCTGCAACGAGAGGGTGAAGTTCAAGGACCTGCTGGAGACCGCAAGGGACCTCGATGCCGATTGCATGGCGACCGGACATTATATCCAGCGCAAGGATGGCCCCACCGGGCCAGAGCTGCACATGGCGGGCGACCCCCGCCGCGACCAGTCCTATTTCCTGTTCTCGACCACGCGCGAACAGCTCGCCTTCCTGCGGTTCCCGCTCGGCCACCTGACCAGCAAGGACGAAACCCGGGCGCTGGCCGCGAAACACGGACTTGCAGTCGCCGACAAGCCCGACAGCCAGGACATCTGCTTCGTGCCGAACGGCAACTATGCCTCGGTGATCGAAAAGCTGCGCCCCGGCGCGGGCGAGCCCGGAGAGATCGTCGATCTGGCGGGCAACGTGCTCGGGCTTCACGAGGGGGTCATCCACTATACCATCGGCCAGCGTCGCGGGCTTGGCATCGGCGGGCTTGCCGATCCGCTGTATGTGGTCCGGCTCGATCCCGACGCCCGCCGCGTTGTCGTCGGTCCGAAAGACGCGCTCTCGACCCGGATCGTGCCGGTGCGCGAGATCAACTGGCTGGGCGATGCGCCGCTCGACAGCCGCGCGGAATGGCAGGTCCTGACCCGGATCCGCTCGACCCGTCCGCCGCGCGAAGCGATCCTGCGACCGACCGGACCCGATACGGCAACGGTGGAACTTCTGAGCGCCGAGGAAGGTGTCTCGCCGGGCCAGGCCTGCGTGCTCTACGAGGCCGACACCACCCGGGTGCTGGGCGGCGGCTGGATCTGGCGCGGCTGAACGCCGGGGCTTTACCCCCCCTTAAGACCGATCGACCTAGGCTCTGTCCGATGACTGCCGGAGCCCGCACGTGTCGACCAGCCTCACCCACGCCTCCTCTGCCCTGCCCCCGACCCGCACCGAACCGCCGCGCCCCGCGACCGTTGCGCCGGCGGCCCCGGGCCGTCCGCCAAAGCTGCTGTCGCGCCGCCAGAAAGCGGCCGTGATCGTCCAGCTTCTGCTGAAAGAGGGTGACGCGCTGCCTTTGGGCGAGTTGCCCGAGGCGGCACAGGAGGCGCTGACCAACACCATCGGCGACATGCGCATCGTCGACCGTGGCACGCTTCTGGCCGTGGTTGCCGAATTCGTTGACGAAATGGAGGACATCGGTCTGACATTTCCCGGCGACATCGAAGGCGCGCTGGGGCTGCTCGACGGTCACATCAACGCCTCTACCGCAGCGCGGCTTCGGCGCGAGGCAGGCGTGGCGGCCCGCGGCGATCCATGGCTGCGGATTGCGGGGCTTCCGACCGAACGCCTGTTGCAGGTGCTGGAGGAGGAAAGCACCGAGGTCGGGGCGGTGATGCTGTCGAAGCTCTCGGTCTCGCAATCGGCCCAGTTGCTGGAACGGTTGCCGGGCAACCGGGCGCGCCAGCTTTCCTATGCCATCTCGCGCACCGGCCGGGTCAGCCCCGAAACCGTGCGCCGGGTCGGGCTGTCGCTGGCCGCACAACTCGATGCCGAACCGATCCTGGCCTTCGACACGGCACCCGTGGAACGTGTTGGCGCGATCCTGAACTTCAGCCGCTCGACAACCCGCGACGAGGTGCTGGCAGGACTGGACGAGACCGATGCCGAATTCGCGGCCGAGGTCCGGCGCACGATATTCACCTTCGAACACATTCCGATCCGGATCCTGCCGCGCGATGTGCCGCGGATCATCCGCGGGATCGATCAGGCGGTGCTGGTGACGGCCCTCGCCCACGCCGGGCGCAACCCGGCGCTTGAACCCGCGCGTGATCACATCCTTCTCAACATCTCCAAGCGGATGGCGGATACGCTGCGCGAAGAGATCGACGAGCGCGACAGGATCTCGGACGCCGAGGGCGAGGACGCCACCACCGCGATCGTTGCCGAGATCCGGCGCCTGGTGGACGCGGGCGAACTCGTACTGACCGCCGAAGACCCGGAAGCGGGCTGAGCCGCTCCGGCCACCGCCTCGCGGCAGCCCATGCCGCGGCTCCTGCATACCACCTCCGCGTAACTCGCCCGGGCGGCTTGTGCATCGTGGTTGGCCCGCCTATTGCTGGCGGCGGAGACCACCATGGACCAGACAGACAGCGACGAGCCCGAGGGCACATGGCGCGACTGGGCGCAGGACCGCGCCTTGCGCGCGGTGATCTGGGCTGCGCGCCGCCTGCCCTATGAGCGCCGCGTTCCGCTGTTCGGAGCGCTGGCGCGTCGGGTCATTGTGCCGCTTGCCGGGCAGTACCAGCGGATGGAAGAGAACCTCGACTATATCTTTCCCGCGATGCCACGGGCAGAGCGTCGGGCCATTGCCGAGGCCTCGGCGGACAGCACCGGGCGTGTTCTGATCGAGAATTACTCCTCGGCCGATCTGGCCCGGCGCATGGCGTCTGTGGAGCCGGTCGGCGCCGGGCTCGAGACGCTGGAGCGCGCACGCCGGGAGGGACGGCCGGCACTGCTGTTGTCTGGGCATTTCGGGAACTACGAGGCCGCGCGCGCCTCCCTGAATGCGCGCGGCTTCCACGTTGGCGGAATCTATCGGCCGATGTCGAACCCGTTCTTCAACCCGCACTACGTCGCCACGCTCGACGTTCCGGGCGGCGGTCCGGTGTTTCCCACCGGCCCTGCCGGGACCAAGGGGTTCCTCGGCTTCCTGCGCGGGGGCGGCACCGCAATGCTGCTGAACGACGTTTATATCGGCCGCGGGGTCGAGATCCCGTTTCTTGGAAAACCCGCGATGACCAGTCTGTCGGCGGCGCAGATGGCGCTGAAGTTCGGTGCCGCGTTGATCCCGGTCTTTGCCACCCGCCTGCCCGACGGTCTGGGATTTACCGTCGAGATCGACGCCGAGATCCCGCCGACCGACGCCGAAACCATGACCCGCGCCTATAACACGGCGCTCGAAAGCAGGGTTCTGGCCCATCCCGGGCAGTGGTTCTGGGTTCATCGCCGCTGGAAACGCAAATGGAACAAGGGCCGCGGTGCCGCGCCCGATCTGCACCCGGCCGAAATGCCGACGCGCCAGAAGCGATCCTAGACCGGAGTCCGCGGCCTTACTCGACCCGCTCCGCCGCCAGGATCCGCCCGTCAGACTCGTCCTGAAGGATCACGGCCGTCGCGTCACCACCCTTTATCGGCACTTCGAGATTGAGCGGAGCGTCCCCGTCCCACTGGGTCAGAACCTTCCAGTCCGTCACCACATTGGAATAGGTAATGGTCTTGCCGGCATTCTCGCCCTGATGGATCTCGACAATCTCCTCGGGCTGAAAGCGTACCAGCTGAACCAGAACCGGACCGACGACATCGGTCACGCCACTTGCCGAAATGGTCAGCGCATCGTCGTCGAGATCGACGTCGAGATCCGCCCCCGGCACCCAGCCGCGCTGTTCGGTCAGTTCGTCGGCAACCTCCATCGGCCTCGCGCCAACGATCTGCGCGATACCTCCGATCACCATCTGCGGGGTATAGATCGTGCGACTTCCGGCCAGGCGCGCATAGGCCTTTTGCCGAATGGTATGCTCGGGCCGGGCAAAGGCGTCTTCCCAGCCGATGTAGTCCCAATAATCGACATGCAGGGCCAGCGGCAGTACATCGTCGCGCTCCGCAAGTCGATGCAGCAGCGCGTCGGCAGGCGGACAGGACGAGCATCCCTGCGAGGTGAAAAGCTCCACCACCACCAGGTTCCCGCTTTCCCCGGCAAGGGCGCTTCGAACCCCTGCAACCGCGGCAAGCCAGACCAATACCGGCATTAAAAAGTACGACTTCATCGGCAGCATGAGTTCCCCTATCCGCCTACGTCATAGCGCCCCTGACCGGTCCAGACCAATCAAGGATTTGCGAGAGCCTGTTTCACTTTTGCGTCGTGCCCTGACCGCGACGCATCGTCCGTTTGCGGGCTGCGCCCTGCCCGGACAGCCCGGCGCCGCCACAGACGGTGTGCCATGGTATACCAAAATTGCCGCACCCGCCGATCTTCCCTTGATTGCGCCTGCGACCTCGGGCAAAGCGTTGGCAGCGAAGCCCTGAACATGAAAGGGAGGCCATCTCATGACGATTACTGTTGGAACGGATACAGCCAAGACCCGCAAGGATCTTACCGTTGGCGGAAAGACCTATTCCTATTATTCCATTCCCGCCGCTCAGGCCGCGGGCCTTGGCGACTTTTCCAGGCTGCCGGTGGCCCTGAAGGTCGTGCTGGAAAACATGCTGCGTTTCGAGGATGACGGCTTCACCGTTTCGGTCGAGGACATCAAGGCCTTCGCCGAATGGGCGACGCTCGGCGGCAAGAACCCCCGCGAAATCGCCTATCGCCCGGCCCGCGTGCTGATGCAGGATTTCACCGGCGTTCCCGCGGTTGTCGATCTGGCGGCGATGCGCGATGGCATCGTGGCGCTTGGCGGCGACCCCGACAAGATCAACCCGCTGAACCCGGTCGACCTCGTGATCGACCACTCGGTGATGATCGACGAATTCGGCAACCCGCGCGCCTTCCAGATGAACGTCGACCGGGAATACGAGCGCAACATGGAGCGCTACGTCTTCCTCAAATGGGGTCAGAAAGCGTTCAACAACTTCCGCGTCGTGCCGCCGGGAACCGGGATCTGCCACCAGGTCAACCTCGAATACCTCGCGCAGACGGTCTGGACCGACAAGGATCAGGCGGGCAACGAGGTCGCCTATCCCGACACGCTCGTCGGCACCGACAGCCACACCACCATGGTCAACGGCGCGGCCGTGCTGGGCTGGGGCGTTGGCGGGATCGAGGCCGAGGCCGCGATGCTGGGCCAGCCGATCTCGATGCTGATCCCCGAGGTCGTCGGCTTCAAGCTGACCGGCGAGATGGTCGAGGGCACGACCGGCACCGATCTGGTGCTGAAAGTGGTCGAGATGCTGCGCAAGAAGGGCGTCGTGGGCAAGTTCGTCGAATTCTACGGCCCCGGCCTCGACAAGCTGCCGCTGGCGCAGCGCGCCACCATCGCCAACATGGCCCCGGAATACGGCGCCACCTGCGGCTTCTTCCCGATCGACGACGAAACGCTGCGCTATCTGCGTCAGACCGGCCGTGACGAGGAGCGCATCGCGCTGGTCGAGGCCTATGCCAAGGAAAACGGCATGTGGCGGACCGCGGATTACGATCCGGTCTATACCGACACGCTCGAACTCGACATGAACACGATCGTTCCGGCGATTTCGGGGCCGAAGCGGCCGCAGGATTATCTGGCGCTGACCGCCTCTGCCGACGCCTTCACCAAGGTCGTGGCCGATTATCGCGGCCTCGACATCTCGAACGGCGCCAAGGACATGGCGGACGAAGGCCCGGTCGCGACCAAGCAGGTCGATGTCCACAGGACCGCCAAGGTCGAGGGCGAGGATTACGAGATCCGCGACGGCTCGGTGGTGATCGCCTCGATCACCTCCTGCACCAACACCTCGAACCCCTATGTTCTGATCGGTGCCGGTCTGGTGGCGCGCAAGGCGCGCGCGCTCGGCCTGACCCGCAAGCCCTGGGTCAAGACCTCGCTTGCCCCCGGCTCCCAGGTGGTGACCGAATACCTCGAGGCCGCCAACCTGCAGGAAGACCTCGATGCCGTGGGCTTCAACCTCGTTGGCTATGGCTGCACCACCTGTATCGGCAACTCGGGGCCGCTGCAGCCCGAAATCTCGAAGGCGATCAGCGACAACGACCTGATCGCGACCGCGGTGCTGTCGGGCAACCGCAACTTCGAGGGCCGGATCAGCCCCGATGTCCGCGCCAACTACCTCGCGTCGCCGCCGCTGGTTGTGGCCTATGCGCTGGCGGGCGACATGAACATCGACCTGACGACCGAGCCGCTTGGCAAGGGCAAGGATGGTCAGGACGTGTACCTGAAGGACATCTGGCCGACCAACCTCGAAATCGCCGAACTGGTCGAAAAGGTCGTCACGCGGCAGGCCTTCCTGTCCAAATATGCCGACGTCTTCAAGGGCGACGAGAAATGGCAGGGGGTCGAGATCACGGACAGCAAGACCTATGACTGGCCGACCTCCTCGACCTATATCCAGAACCCGCCCTATTTCCGCGGGATCACGATGGATACGAAGAAGATCGAGAACCTCAAGGACGCCAAGATCCTTGCGATGCTCGGCGACATGATCACCACCGACCACATCTCGCCCGCAGGCTCGTTCAAGGATACTACCCCGGCCGGCAAATACCTGGTCGAACGGCAGGTGCCGGTGCGCGAGTTCAACTCCTACGGGTCGCGTCGTGGCAACCACGAGGTGATGATGCGCGGCACCTTCGCCAACATCCGCATCAAGAACGAGATGCTGGACGGCGTCGAGGGTGGCTATACCAAGGGTCCTGACGGCGAACAGACCTCGATCTATGACGCCTCGATGGCCTATCAGGAAGCCGGCACGCCGCTGGTGATCTTTGCGGGCGAGCAGTACGGTGCCGGGTCGAGCCGCGACTGGGCGGCCAAGGGCACGGCCCTTCTGGGCGTCAAGGCGGTGATCGCGGAAAGCTATGAACGTATCCACCGCTCGAACCTGGTCGGCATGGGCGTCATTCCGTTCGAGTTCACCGGCGGCGACACGCGCAAGTCGCTGGGCCTGACCGGCGCCGAGACGGTGTCGATCTCGGGTCTCGACACGATCAAGCCGCTGCAGGAAGTGCCCTGCACCATCACCTCGCCCGACGGGACGGTGAAGGAGATCACGTTGAAGTGCCGGATCGATACCGCGGTCGAGATCGAATACATCGAAAACGGCGGCGTGCTGCATTACGTGCTGCGCAACCTCGCGCGGGCCTCATAGGCCGCAATCGCCGAGCTTGAAACACGGAACGCCCCGGCCAGAGATGGCCGGGGCGTTTTGCGTTGCGGAGCGTTGCGGGCTCAGCGCCGGCGGCGACGGGCGCTGAACGCGGCCACCCCACCGATGGCCCCGGCCAGCAGCAGCCCGGCCGCCGGCAGCGGCACGGGTGCCGTGTTCAGCGGATCGTGCGGATCGCGCGGACCATTGCCGCCGTGATATGGCCGCGAGGGTTCGTCGATCTCGCAGCCCTTCAGCGGCCCCTTCATGTCGGTGAACATCAAGGGACGGTCCCGGTTGCGGGCCCTGTCGCGATCCCTGTCCCCAAGGACGGAAATGACCAGACGGCGACCGCGATCATCCAGGCGGTTGTCGTGGAACTCGTGCCGGTCGCCATCGGTCAGGCCGAAGTGGAACTCCGACATGTCGCGACCACCGCCATGGCCGGCTTCGAAGTGGCCGCGTGTCTCGGCCGATTTCCGGGCCTCGCCCCGGTCGCCGTCAGTCTCGGGGCGGTTATCCGAGACGTCCTTGCCGCCCTTGTCCTTTCCCTTCGATCCGTCCGTGTCGGACAGGAAACCGGGGTCGGTCAGGGCGTACCCGGCACCGTCCTCGTGCCGGGCCTTGGAGCCGTCATCCTCGGAATCAATATGCATGGCCGATACGGCGGTGCCAGCCAGCGCCAGCGCCAGCGTCAGCGCGGCAAATAGGGTGCGATACATCGCGATATCTCCAACTCGTTACCCGGATGCCACCACCGGCGATCCGAACTTTGATGGAGATATCATGTCAGACCCGGGCCAATGCCGCAGGCGCTATCAGCGTTAATTTCCGTTTTATCATCAGATGGTTAACAGACAAAACGAAGAGTTAGGGTTAATATCGCCCGAGCGCCTCACCCGAGGGTCGCAAGCCCCGGGAACGTCTCGAGCAGCCAGAACGAGAATTGGGAAAAGCCGCCGGTCAGCATCATCAGCCCGATGGTCCACAAAAGCAGCCCCATAACCCGCTCGATCAGGTCCATGTGGCGCTTCATCCAGGCCATGACCCCGGTAAGGCGCGGGAAGAACGCCGCAACCAGAAGGAACGGAATGCCAAGCCCCAAGGCATAGACCGCCAGCAGCAAGGTGCCGCGCCTGACGTCCGCCTCGGAGGCGGCAAGGCTGAGGATTGCGCCAAGCTGCGGGCCGATGCAGGGCGTCCAGCCGAAGGCAAAGGCAAGTCCCAGCACATAGGCACCAAAGGCCGAGCCGCCGCGATCCCCGGCATCGAGCCGGGCCTCGCGGTTGAGGAAGGGAATGCGCAGGATGCCCAGAAAATGCAGACCGAAGACCATCACGAGCAGCCCGGCAAGCAGGTTGAACACCTGCTGGTTGCCAAGGAAGAACGCACCGAAGGCCGAGGCGGTGAAGCCGAGGAACAGGAAGACCGTCGACAACCCCATCACGAAGAACAGCGCCGCCAACACCACACGGCGGCGCCCGGCCGCCTTGTCGTCGGTCATCTCCGCCATGGAAATCCCGCTCATGTAGGCCAGATAGGGCGGCACGATCGGCAGCACGCAGGGGCTGAGAAAGCTGACCAGCCCGGCCACAAGCGCGATCGCCATTGCCGGCAGCAAGGCTGCGTCGATGATCTCTGGTCCTGCCATTTTGCTCTCCTTCTCCTGCGGCATAGCCGCTAATGCCGCGCTGGTCACGGGACCGAGCGTCACATTGCCGTGGATCGCCATGGACCGACGGCGCCGGCCGATCTAGATCATTTTCATGGACCAGATCGAGACCCTCGTTGATGCCCGCGGGCTGCTTTGCCCGCTGCCGGTACTCAAGGCCCGCAAGGCGTTATCGCGGCTGTCCGCCGGCGCCTTTCTGCGGGTTCTGACCGACGATCCCGCCGCGTTGATCGACATGCCGCATTTCTGTGCAGAGGCCGGGCACGCCCTGCTGACGCAGCAGGACACCGGGACCGGCATGAGCTTTGTCATTCGCAAGGGCGGTTGAAATGGATCGGGCGGCCCCCTGGGGGCCGCCCGATCCTTAGCTTGCTTTCGCGCCCTGGCTTCAGGCCGACCACCAGCCGCGCCGCTTCGGCTTCGGCTGTTCGGTAAAGCTCGTGTCTGCCGCGACAGGCTCCTCGGCGTCGGCGGTCTGCATCGAATCGGTGCCCTCGGCCGGCGCGGGGGCGGCCTCGGGGGTGATCTCGACAGCCTCCGCGTTGGCGGTTTCGACCTCGACCGGCGCGGACACCGGTATCTCGGCCTCTTCGGGCACCGCCTCCGAGGACCATTCACTTGCGGCTATTGCCACTTCAGCCACGTCGGGCGTGGACCATTCGGCGACCGGCACGGCTGCGTCGGGTTCGGTCCATTCGGCCTGCGCCTCGACAACCGGGACGGCTGCCTCGACTGGGGCCTCTGCGACCGCCTCGACCGGTTCCGCAACCGGCGCAGTATCGGACTCGGGCTCGGCCGCGACCTCGGTTTCCGCAGCGGAGTCGTCGTCGCTGTCGCCACTGTCGCTCGACTCGCCATCCTCCGACCAGGTCTCGTTGCCGGCCGCGTCGGTCCCGTTACCGTCGCCGTTGGCACTGCCACCCCGCCGCCGGCGCCGCCGACGCCGCCGCTTTTTCGGCGACTGGTCGTCGTTCGTCGTCTCGTCCGCCGCGGGCTCGCGAACCTCGGCCACGGGTTCCGCCGCAGCCTCGACCACGGCTTCGATTTCGTCTTCGTCCTCGTCTTCCTCGAGATCCGGCAGATCCGACGAGTCGACCGAAATCACCGTCGTGGTCGGCTCGGGCACGACGCGGGTCGCTGTCTTGAGCTTTTCGAGCGTGAAGTCAGGCGGGATCATCAGCGCATCGGCCTCGACCCGCACAGCCAGGCCGAACTCGGTCTCGATCTGGGCGATATGCTCGCGTTTCTGGTTCATCAGGAAGTTGACGATGCTGACCGGGGCCCGCACCACAACCTCGCGCGACCGCTTGCGGCCACCCTCTTCCTCCAGCTGGCGAATGATCTGCAGGCCGATGCTGTCGTCCGACCGCAACAGGCCGGTGCCGTGGCAATGCGAACAGGGCTGGGTTGTCGCTTCCAGCATCCCCGGCCGCAGCCGCTGGCGGCTCATCTCGAGCAGACCGAAGCCCGAAATCCGGCCGACCTGAATGCGCGCACGGTCGGTTTTCAGCCGCTCCTTGAACCGCTTCTCGACCGAGGCATTGTTGCGCCGTTCTTCCATGTCGATGAAGTCGATCACGATCAGACCGGCAAGGTCGCGCAGACGCAACTGGCGGGCGATTTCCTCGGCCGCTTCCAGGTTGGTTTCGAGCGCGGTTTCCTCGATCGACCCCTTCTTGGTCGCCCGACCGGAGTTGACGTCGATCGCGACCAGCGCCTCGGTGACGCCGATCACGATATAGCCGCCGGACCGAAGCTGCACGACCGGGTTGAACATCCCGGCAAGGTAGCTTTCGATCTGGAAGCGCGCGAACAGCGGCAGCGCTTCGGTGTAGTGTTTCACGTTCTTGGCGTGGGACGGCATGATCATCTTCATGAAGTCCTTGGCCACGCGATAGCCTTCTTCGCCCTCGACCAGCACTTCATCGATATCGCGGCTGTAGAGGTCGCGGATCGAACGCTTGATCAGGTTGCCTTCCTCATAGATCGGCGCAGGCGCAATCGACTTCAGCGTCAGTTCGCGGATCTGTTCCCACATCCGCTTGAGATATTCATAGTCGCGCTTGATCTCGGCCTTGGTGCGGTTGGACCCGGCGGTGCGGATGATCAGGCCGGCACCTTCCGGCACGTCCATCTCGCCGGCAATTTCCTTGAGCTTCTTGCGGTCGGTCGCGTTGGTGATCTTGCGCGAGATGCCGCCGCCACGCGCGGTGTTCGGCATCAGCACGCAATAACGGCCGGCAAGCGACAGATAGGTCGTCAGCGCAGCGCCCTTGTTGCCGCGTTCTTCCTTGACCACCTGCACCAGCATGATCTGGCGAACCTTGACGACTTCCTGGATCTTGTAACGCCGCATCCGAGGCTTGCGCGGGCGCTCGATCTCTTCCTGAACGTCGTCTTCAGCGACGGTCTCGATCTGCTGGTCCGGATGATCGTCCTCGCCATCGTCGGACTCGTCCGAACTGCCATTGTCCTGCGGGAACTCGTCGTCTTCGGCCGCATCATCCTCGGCCCCGGCCGAGTCCGGCGTTTCGCCAGCGTCGATATCCGAGGTCACGACATCGGCCGGATCATCCTCGAGCCGTGCCGCCATGGTCCCGCCACGGTGTCCGGTTTCGGGCTCGCCGTCATTCGCGGTTTCATCGGGTTCGGCAGCCGTCTCTGGGGCAACATCGGGCACTTCGGACGCCTGTTCGGGCGTCGCAGGCTCTGCGGTCTCTGCAACCGGCTCGACCGTCACTGCCTCGGCCGGAGCTGTCTCGACCGCGTCTGCCACTGCCTCGGGCGATGCGGCCTCTTCGGTTGCCGCGTCGTCGACGGGGTCCGCAGCGGCCTCTGCCGGGGCTGCTTTCGCCGCCCGTTCGGGGCGCCCACCGAGACTGTCCTCGATCACATCGACAGGGGTGTTCGCTTCTGCCGCTCCGCCGTTCTCGTCCAGATCGACGACGTCCATTCCAGCAATCTTGTCATTGCCGCCCTCGCCCGAGGACGAGCGTTTGCGGCTGCGAGAACTGCGGCGCCCGCGGGAGCGCGGTTTCTGGCCCTCCTCGGTCTCGTCGTCGTCCTCGGCCAGCACGGCTGCGCGTTCTTCGGCCAGCAGCGCCTCGCGGTCGGCGACCGGGATCTGGTAATAATCCGGGTGGATCTCGGAAAACGCGAGGAATCCGTGGCGGTTGCCGCCGTAGTCGACGAATGCCGCCTGCAGCGAGGGTTCGACCCGCGTTACTTTTGCCAGATAGATGTTGCCTGCGAGTTGTCGCTTGTTGACCGATTCAAAATCGAATTCGTCAACTCTGTTGCCGTCCACCACCACGACGCGGGTTTCCTCCGCGTGGGTGGCATCGATGAGCATTTTCTTTGCCATTCAGATCTTTCGCACCCGGGCGGGTCCTGCGTCCGTTCAGCGCAGAACAGAAAGCCGGGGTGAAGGGTTATGGCGATGGCGGGAGGCATGCAATCGGGCGCAACGGCGCGTTTCCGCGCGCTGTCCGATCCGTTGTGTTCCCTCACGCGTTCCATCGCGGTTCTTGTCTCCGATGACGCCACGGTCGAGCGGGGCGCACCAATTCATCACATAGCCCGGGCCTGGCCACGGGCGCTTTGTTCATTACAACCGGACGCTCTGGACCTTGCGTGCGCCAAGGGGCATACACCGCAAGTTCCAGGAAATTTCCTCGGCCGGGGGCATCCTTGCCCTTGTCAAGCCGTGAAACCGACTTTAGCGGGTGCGCTCGGGGAAATACAATCGGAAAAGTGTTTACCCGATTCCTTGCGACAGCGGTTACAGGTAGTCCGACCGCTGCAGCCCGTATTTCGCCATCTTCTCGTTCAGCGTCCGGCGCGGCAGGCAAAGCTCGTCCATGACCGCCGAAATCGAGCCCTTGTGGCGGCGCATCGTGTTGTCGATCAGCATCCGCTCGAAGGCTTCGACATATTCCTTCAGCGGCTTTCCCTCGGTCGTCATCACCGGATCGACGGTCTCGCTTTCGGCCATCAGCAGCGAGGCGATGGTGCCCGAGCCGCGGCGGCTTTGCAGCACGGCACGTTCGGCCACATTGATCAGCTGGCGCACGTTTCCCGGCCACGGCGCCTGCAGCAGCTGGGCCGCCTCCTGGGCACCGACCTCGGGCGCATCGCAGCCGTATTCCTCGGCAAAGTCGCCGGCGAAGCGGTTGAAAAGCTGAAGAATATCTTCGCCGCGCTGGCGCAGCGGCGGCAGCGTGATGCGCATTGCCGCCAGTCGATAAAACAGGTCCGGGCGCAGCGCATCCTCGCAGGTCTTGCCCTGCTCCTGCAGGTTCGAGACCGCGACGATGCGGGTCTCGGCCGGGGAACCCTGGTCGTTGATGAAGGTCAGGATCCGGGCCTGCACCGAAGGGCTCAGCGCCTCGATGTCCTCAAGGCACAGCGTGCCGCCGCGAGCCTGTTCGACCAGCGGAAGCACACCGCCATCGGGATTGCCCTCGAACAGCTTCACGCCCATCTCGTCGTCGGGATAGGCCGCGCAATGGACCAGAACGAACGGTTTCGAGGCCCGCGCACCGACCGCATGCAGCGCGTGCGCGGCCAGCGTCTTGCCGGTGCCGGTCTCGCCGTCGATCAGCACATGGCCGTCGGCCTGGCCGAGATCGAGGATATCCTCGCGCAGCCGCTCCATCGCCGGGCTGGCGCCGATCAGCTTGCCCATGATCTGGGTGCCACCCGACAGGTCGCGGCGCAACGCGCGCGCGTCGAGCGCCAGCCGCCGGCGCTGGGTCGCCCGCTTGGCCAGTTCGGTCATCTGATCGGGATTGAACGGCTTTTCGAGAAAGTCGAAGGCACCGACCCGCATCGCCTCGACCGCCATCGGCACATCGCCATGGCCGGTGATGATGATCACCGGCAGGGCGCTGTCCTGGCTCATCAGCCGCTTGAGGAAGGTCAGCCCGTCCATTCCGGGCATCCGCACGTCCGAGATCACCACGCCGGGGTAATCCGCCCCGATCCGCTTCATTGCCTCTTCGGCGGTCGCGAAGCTTTCGGTATCGAATCCGCTCAGTGCCAGCCATTGGCTGATCGACTGACGCATATCCTGCTCGTCGTCGACAATCGCAATCTTCATTGCCTTTGCCATCATGCCACCTCCCGGTGCCTCTGGACCATCTGGACGCGCGCGGTTACTCGGCGGCCCGTCGATCCGGTTCGTGCTTGGGCAGGCGGATCTCGAACACCGCGCCGCCGCCGGTCGCATTGCGCGCCGTAAGCCGTCCTCCGAAGTCGTTTATGATCCCCGAAGAGATCGCGAGCCCGAGGCCAACCCCGTCGCCCGCCTGTTTGGTCGTGTAGAAGGGTTCGAACAATCTGTCGAGGTCAGCAATCCCATGCCCGTTGTCCCGTACGCTGACCATTGCCGTTTCGCCGGAATAGAGGATCACCTCGATCTGCGGGTCGGCCAGCAGCTTGGTGGCGTCAATCGCGTTCCGGAACAGGTTGATCAGCACCTGTTCCAGCCGCAGCCGGTCAGCCATCACAATGACGGGATCGCGCGGCAGGGTTCGCACGATTGCCACCCGGCGGTTGCGCAACTGCGGCTCCATGATTGTCAGCGCGGCCGAGATCGCATCGCGCACGTCCAGCGGCTCGAACGCCACGCCGCCCTTGCGGGCATAGGATTTCAGCTGCCGGGTGATCGCGCCCATCCGCTCGATCAGGTCGTCGATGCGCTGGAACGAGCTGAGCGCCTCGTCCGGCCGCCGGCGTTGCAGCAGCAGCCGGGCGCCCGCCAGATAGGTCTTCATCGCCGCCAGCGGCTGGTTCAGCTCGTGACTGACCGAGGCCGACATCTCGCCAAGGGCGGCAAGCTTCGAGGATTGCTCGAGCGTCTGCTCGGCCACCTCGAGGTTCTTTTCCGCCCGCTGGCGTTCGGCGATTTCCCGCTGCAACCGTTCGTTCAGCCGCCGAAGTTCGGCCGATTCCATCTGGAACCGCCGCGACCAGGTCTGGGCCCGGCGCGACAGGAAATAGAACGTCATCGCCAGCAGCACCGCAAATCCCATGATCTCCAGCGCCAGCACGCCGTTCACCCGGTCGCGCACCGATGAAAAGGCGGTGAAGGCGGTGATCCGCCAGCCGCGGAACGGGATCCGCCCGTCCGATCGCAGCACCGCCTGCCCCTGCAGATAGGCATCGGGTTCGTGCTGGGACCAGTCGGTCGTTGCCAGCAGTGCCCGCTCGATCGCCGAGGGTGCGGATTGTGTCGCCAGCGCCTCCTCGACCGTGCGGCCGCGCCAGCGCCGTTCCGTCGCAAGGATGATCTTGCCTTCGCTGTCGGTCACCAGAACCGCGTCCGAAATTCCCGCCCAACTGCTTTCCAGCTTGCGCAGATCGACCTCGACCACGATCACGCCCATCGCCTGGCGATCCGACATGACCTTGCGCGAATAGGTGAAGGTCTTGGCGCCGGCCTCGTTCTCGACCACCGAAAACACCGTATCGTTGGTGCGCAGCGCGTCGATGAAATAGGGCTGGGCGCGAAACTGGCTGCCAAGCAGATTGCGGTCGGTCGCCGCCACGACCCGGCCGTCGAGGTCGAGCAGCATCAGCGCCGCCGCACCGATCTCGTCCATGAAGCTGATCAGGCGTTGCGAGCTTTGCGTGAAGTCGCTGGAATTGAGCGCATTCGACAGCGCCGGGTCCTGCGACAGCAGCAGCGGCACGACGGAATTGCGCTGCAACTCGCTGATGATATTGCCCGAATAGAGCGCAAGCCGAAGCTCGGCGCGGTTGCGCGTGGTTTCGGTAAATCGGTCGGTCAGCCAGATATTGGTGAAGTAGAGTGTGAAACCGGCCAGAAGCACGATCGTTGCGGCCACCAGACGCAGGGGTCTGGTGGTGCGCTCTCCGCTTTGATCGGGCTGCGTGCTAGTGTTCGTCATGCCGAACAAACTAGGCTTATCCGGTCCGAAACTAAAGTCCGGCGCAATACACTCAGGCGGATACCAGCGCTTCTGCGAGACCGGAGAACAGCGCAAGCCCGTCGGTGCCGCCGTGCAGCGGGTCAATCGCCCGTTCGGGATGGGGCATCATGCCCAGAACCCGCCGGTTCTCGGACAGGATCCCGGCGATATCCCCCGCCGACCCGTTGGGATTGTCGCAATAGCGGAAGGCGACGCGCGCCTCGGCATCGAGCATCCGCAGGGTTTCGGCATCGGCCTGATAGTTGCCGTCGTGATGGGCGACCGGAATCGTCACCTCGGTGCCGCTGTCGTAAAGCCCGGTAAAGGCCGAAAGCTCGGTCTCGACCTTCAGCGCGACGGGCTTGCAGACAAACCGCAACCCGGCATTGCGCATCAGGGCCCCGGGCAGCAACCCGGTCTCGACCAGCACCTGAAAGCCGTTGCAGACGCCCAGAACATGGCCACCGCGTTTGGCGAAGGCAATCACCTCACGGCAAATCGGCGCATTGGCGGCAATCGCCCCACAGCGCAGATAGTCGCCAAAGGAAAATCCCCCTGGCAGACCCACGACGTCAAGGTTGTCGGGCAGCGCGGTGTCCTTGTGCCAGACCCGTTCGACCTCGAAACCGGCGGTCTCGAAGGCCACGGCCAGATCCCGGTCACAATTCGACCCGGGAAAGGTGACAACAGCGGCGCGCATTGGCTTCTCCTTGAAACGCGGCGAACTGGGAAACGCGGCAAACGGGGTCGGGGTCGCTCAGGCGACCTCGACCCGGAAGCTTTCGATTACCGTGTTGGCGAGCAGTTTCTCGCACATCGCGGTCACCGCGGCACGGGCGGCCTCGGCGTCGGTCTCGGCCAGATCGAGTTCGATCACCTTGCCCTGGCGCACGGCCTCGACGCCCTCGAACCCGAGCGCGCCGAGCGCGGTTTTCACCGCCTCGCCCTGCGGATCCAGAACCGCCTGTTTGAGCATGACATGAACGGTGGCTTTCATCTCAGCGCGTCCTTTTCGGTTTCGGGACGGGCCCAGGCTGGTCGGCAGACCTGACCAGCCGGAGCTTTCAATTGATCAGCGTCGGTTTCCCCGACTGAGGTGCATTGGTCGGCAGAACGCCCAATCGACGGGCGACCTCGGTATAGGCATCGGCCAGATCGCCCAGATCGCGCCGGAACACGTCCTTGTCCAGATGCGCGCCGGTGTTGACGTCCCAGAGCCTGCAGGAATCAGGGCTGATCTCGTCGGCGACCACGAGGCGCATGAAATCGCCCTCCCAGATCCGCCCGACCTCGATCTTGAAGTCCACCAGCTTGATGCCGACGCCCATCATGATGCCGGACAGGAAATCGTTGACCCTGAGTGCCAGCGCCACGATGTCGTCAAGGTCCTGCTGGCCGGCCCAGCCGAAGGCGATGATGTGCTCTTCGGTGACCATCGGATCGCCGAGCGCATCGTCCTTGAAGTAGTATTCGACGATCGGCCGCGGCAGCGGCGTGCCCTCGGCAATGCCGAGCCGCTTCGAGATCGACCCGGCGGCAACGTTGCGAACAACGATTTCAAGCGGAATTATTTCAACCGCTCGAACGAGTTGCTCGCGCATGTTGATGCGTTTGATGAAGTGGGTCGGAACGCCGATATTGTTCAACCCGGTCATGAAGAACTCGGACAGGCGGTTGTTGAGGACACCCTTGCCCTCGATCACGTCCCTCTTCTCGGCATTGAACGCGGTGGCATCGTCCTTGAAATACTGAACGAGGGTCCCGGGCTCGGGTCCTTCGTAGAGAATCTTCGCCTTGCCTTCGTAGATCTTCTTTCGGCGTGCCATGGGATCCTTTCCTCGGCCCGTCTGCGTCAATTAGGCCGTGTTCCTGCTGCCCTATAAGCCAAGCCCGAGATCCTCGCAAGCGTGCGCCCCCGATGGCCCGGCTCAGGTTGACACCGCCCCTCGCCTCGCCGAGTCTGGGGCACCGAAAACAATGTCTCGCCGCAGTCTGGCTGGCGCACGGGAGTGGGGCAAGATGAGCGATGATTTCGTTCTGATCGACTTTGCCGTGGCGGCGCGCCCGCCGATCCATATCGTCTCGGCGATCGGGCGGCTCAGGCTGGCCGAGGCGCGGGCCGCGCGCGACCGTGCGCGGGCAAAGGCGGCGGGCGCAGGCTTTCTGAGCCGGTTGTTTCGCAGTGGCGGGACCGGCACCCCTGGTCTGGCCGAACTCATGATCCAGCCGGACGGCACCTTGCCGCCGGCGCCATTGTCGCGGCCAACCATGGCGCCGCCCGCGGACGATGCCGGCGGCGGCGGGGCGCTGCGGCTGACAGCGCCGGTCGGCAGCGCCGGGATGACGCTGATCGAGTTCCTGTCCGGCGACGGCGAGACCTCGGGCTTCTGCGAAAGGCTCAGCCAGCAGCTTGGCGGCGACGAGATCTTTTATTTCCGGCACTCCGGCAACAGCCATCCAGGCGCGTTCTTCGCCTTTCACGTCTATCGCAACGGCCGCGCCACCCGTCGTGCCGCGTCGATCAGCGCCGCTGGCACCGCGCCCGAGGCGGATTGGATCGGCATCGACGCCGGCATGCCGCATCCGGTCGAGGTCGACAGCCTGCCGCCGCCGGGCATCCCGGATTTCGAGGTCATGACCCCGATGCGCCAGGGCAGCATCCTCGAGGCACTCGGCATCGACCCCGAGGCGCTGTTCGAACCGCCCTCGGGGGACATGATGGTGTTGGAGCTGTCGACCGATCCGGGCGGCGCACCGCTGTCGGAGGCCGAGATGATCCTGTCCCACCGCCTGCGTCGCCCGCGACCGCCCCTGCGCGCGCTGCAGGGCGGCGCGGTCAAGCCCGAAGCACCTCAAGACGTCACCCCAGAACCGCCCGGCGTCACCGCGCCGCCCCCCGAGGCGTCCGATCTTGCTGCCCCGGCCCCGGCAGCACCGCCCCCGGCACCGTCCGCCGCAACGGCAAACCGCCGCACCCCGGACCAGCGCGACCTGTCGCGGCCGCCCTGGGAGCAGCAGACGCCAGCACCCTCCTGGGAAGAGGAAGTGACCTCGATCCTGGTCGCGGCCGTCGAGGCGGCGTTGCCGCCCGAGGAACAGGTCGCCTGGCTCGACATGCTGACAGCGCACCTGGAGGCAGGGCGGCTTGACGAGGCGCTGGAGGAGGCAACGGCCGTCATTTCGGCCGGCCACCGCTCGGACATTGTGCGCGCATCTGCGGCCCGGCGGCTGGCAGAACTGTTCGGCCGGCAGCCCTAGGGCTGCCGTTTGCACCGCCACCGCCACCGGCACACTAGGCAAGTCCCTCGCACACGCTTACATATGACGTAAAATATATGTGAGGAGGGAGATCCGTATCATGACCACTTTCGACGACCGCGAGGCCGCATACGAGGCAAGGTTCGTGCGCGACGCCGAACTGGAATTCATGGCGCAGGCGTCCCGGAACAAGCATCTCGGATTCTGGGCTGCCGCGATCATGGGAATGAACGCCGAAGAGGCGGTGCGTTATGCCAAGGACATCATCCGAACCGATCTGCAGGAGGGCGGCGAGGAGGCCGTGGTGCGCAAGATCGGCAAGGATATGGGCGATTTGCGCAACGAGGCGCGGATCCGCGAGCGGATGGCCGAGTTCCTTGTCGAGGCGCGCAAGCGGGCCAAGGCGGGCGATCTGGTCACGTTGATCTGAGCGCAGCCCCTGACGGGCGCCTCGCGCGCCCCTCAGGGAACCGCACCAAGGGTGCATGTTCTGGCCCGGCTCGCCCGCGCCAATTGCTCCTTGGGTCTGCACCTGGCGGGATTTGTAATCCGGGCCTGCGGGCAGGCGCGGGCCTCGGCAGATCGGTAACGAAGGTATGTGCACAAGATGACCGACGCACTTTCCCGCCTGCTGGTGGACCGCGGCTGGTTGATGGCCGACGGCGCGACGGGAACCAGCCTGTTCAACATGGGGCTGCGGCAGGGCGATGCGCCCGAGTTGTGGAACGCCGACTGCCCCGACCTGATCCGCACGCTTCATCGCAACGCCATCGCGGCCGGCAGCGACATCATCCTCAGCAACACCTTTGGCGGCACCGCGGCGCGGCTGAAGCTGTTCGGGGCGCAGGCACGGGTGCGCGAGCTGAACCGGCGCGGCGCCGAACTTGGCCGCGAGGTGGCGGATGCCGCCGGGCGCCGGGTGATCGTCGCGGGCTCTGTCGGCCCGACGGGCGAGATCATGGCGCCGATGGGCATGCTGAGCCACGCGCAGGCGGTCGAAATGTTCCATGAACAGGCTGAGGCGCTGAAGGAGGGCGGCGTCGATGTGCTGTGGGTCGAGACGATCTCGTCGGCCGAGGAATACCGCGCCGCGGCCGAGGCGGCGCTGCTTGCCGCCATGCCCTGGGTCGGCACCATGAGCTTTGATACCGCCGGGCGCACGATGATGGGGCTGACCACGGCCGACATGGTGGCGCTTCTCGCCCGGCTCGACAATCCCCCCGTGGCCTTCGGCGCCAATTGCGGCGTCGGCGCCTCGGATCTTGTGCGCACCATCCTTGGCTTCTCGGCGCTCGCCCCCGAGATCCCGATTGTGGCCAAGGGCAATGCCGGCATCCCGAAATATGCCGACGGGCACCTGCACTATGATGGCACACCCGCGCTGATGGCGGACTATGCCTGTCTGGCGCGAGATGCCGGGGCGGTCATCATCGGCGGCTGCTGCGGCACCACGCCCGAGCATCTAAGGGCCATGCGCCACGCGCTCGAAACCCGTGCGCCGGGACCGCGACCGACGCTCGAGGGGGTCGCGGCGACGCTTGGCGGTTTTTCCTCGGCCAGCGATGGCGCGCGCGAGGATGCGTCGCCGGGCCGGGGCCGAGGCCGGCGGCGCAGTTGAGCGCCGCGGGCCGGATCGGCCGCGGTCCCCGGCGCAGCGACACGGCGCGGCTCAGAACAGGCTGAGCTGGTCGCCCGGCTTGGGCGGGATGGCGAACAGGTCGCACCGCAGCGCCGGCCCCGGCCCGTCCATCCCCAGTCGCCGGCGCCAAAGGCGAAAGCGCTGGTGAATCATCTCGGCATAGCTTCCCTGCCCGGTCATGCGCTGGCCCCAGGTGGCGTCGTAATCGGCCCCGCCGTGGGTCTCGCGCACCCGCGCCATGACCCGCGCCGCGCGGCCGGGCTGGCAGGCCTGCAGCCATTCGCGGAACAGCCCCGACACCTCCAAGGGCAGACGCAACAGGATCATCGAGGCATGGCTGGCACCGGCATCGCGGGCGGCGCGCAGGATCGCCTCGATTTCGGAATCGGTGAGGCCCGGGATCACCGGCGCGACCGACACGCCCACCGGGCAGCCGGCCTTTGCCAGCGCCTCGATCGCCTTCAGCCGGCGGGCCGGCGCCGGCACCCGCGGCTCCATGCTGCGCGAAAGCTCCGGGTCAAGCGTGGTGATCGAGATCGCCACCTGTGCCAGCCCCGCCTGCCCCATCTCGCCCAGAATGTCGGCGTCGCGTTCGACCAGCGTCCCCTTGGTGGTCACGGTCAGCGGGTGGCGGAACGCCTGCAGCACCTCGAGGCAGCCGCGGGTGATGCGGTGCTCACGCTCGATCGGTTGATAGGGATCGGTGTTGGTGCCAAAGGCAATCGGCGCCACCCGGTAGCGCGGACGCGAGATTTCGGCCTGCAGCAGCACCGGGGCGTCGGGCTTGGCCTTCAGCCGCGTTTCGAAATCGAGCCCCGGCGAATGCCCCAGAAAGGCGTGGCTCGGCCGGGCAAAGCAATAGATGCAGCCGTGTTCGCAGCCGCGATAGGGGTTGACCGACCTGTCAAAGCCGATGTCGGGCGACGTATTGCGGGTGATGATGCTGCGCGGCCGTTCCAGCGCCACCTCGGTGCGCAGCAGCGGCAGATCCTCGATATCCCGCGCCCAGCCGTCATCGACGGCAGCCCGGACATGCGGTTCGAACCGCCCGGGGCGGTTCGATTGTGCGGCACGGCCCTTCACCCGGGCCTCGGGCAGATTGCGGGGATCGTCCTGTTCCATCGCACGAGATTAGAACAAAACAGGAACAAAAGACAAGCGGCGCGACGCCTCCCCTTGGCACATGCCGTAGCGGTGGCCATATCGGGACAGGAAGGAGGGATCGTCCCATGCCCTTGAATCGACTTGTTCTGCTCGTCCTGACGGTGATGGCCGCAGCGGGCGCCACGGTGCTTGCAGGCGCCGTTCTTGCCACCAGATTCGATATGCCCGCGAGCGTCCTTGGCATTGCGATACCACTTGCCGCGATCGCCTATCTGCTGTGGCGGGTGATCGCCGCGCGGATGGTCAAAAAGTAGCGGGACGACTTCACCCAGATTACCGAGGATGCCCGCAGGCTTGGCGCCGACGCAATTGTCGCGGTGCGGGTGCAGACGACGACCGTTCAGATCGTCGCGTCTGAGGTTATATGGTATGGCACAGCGGTGCGGCTTGGCCAGAAGTCCATGACCTGACCGAACCGGCCCCTTGCGGCGCGCAGCTTCAGGCCGCCGCCTTTTCGGACAGCACCCGGATCCGCTGAACCATGGCGCGCAGCCCGTTCGAGCGTTGTGCCGACAGGTGATCGTCAAGCCCGAGGCGCGCAAGCTCTGCCAGGGCATCGACCTTCAGAACCTCGGCGACCGAAAGACCGGAATAAAGCGCCTTCAGAACCGCGACGAGGCCGCGCACGATCATCGCATCGCTGTCGCCCTTGAACGTGAACCTGGCCCCTGCGCCTTCGCCCTCGATCTCGGGCACCAGCCAGACCTGGCTGACGCAGCCATCGACCTTGGTTGCGGGCATCTTCAGCGCTTCGTCAAGCGGCGCCATCGCCTTGCCCAGTTCGATGACATGGCGATAGCGTTCCTCCCAGTCATCCAGGAACTCGAACGTATCGACGATGTCTTCGAAATCCGGCTGTGCCATGGGCTGCTCCCTTGCTGGCCCCCTGTCCCTTTGCGTGATAGGTCGCCCCCGTCCCGAGGTCCAGTCCCCGGTCACGCGATGGCACAGGCTTTTCATCCCCGCTGCTTTTCGCTAATCGGAACCACGACGTCTTCGACGCTGGGGAGAACCTATGAAGATCTACAGGCTTGCCGGGCTACTGGCTCTGGTTCTCCTTGCCGGATGCGGCACGAGGCTCAACCCCGGCAACTGGGGCTGGTTCGGCGGCGGCCGCGACCGGACGCCGACGCTGGAACCGAAGAAAGGGTACGAGGACACAACCGACTATCGCCCGATGGTCGCCCGCGTCGTTTCGGTGCAAGTGGAGCCGGTGGCCGGCGGCGTGATCGTCACCGCCGTGGGCCTGCCGCCGACACAGGGCTATTTCGCAACCGACCTCGTGCCGACCTTCACCTCGGAAATCGGCAAGCCCGCACCGAAGGACGGCGTCATGGCGCTCGAGTTCCGGATCGTGCCGCCGCCGCGTCCCTGGCCTGCCGGCAGCCAGGCCTCGCGCGAGGTCACGGCAGCGCTGTACCTGACCGACCAGAGCCTCGGCAACACGCGCCAGATCACCGTTGCGGGCAGCCAGAACAAGGTCAGCGCCAGACGCTGACCGCCCGACCTGCACGGCGCCGCGACGGGGACCGGAGCGCCCCCCGGGCCACCGGCAAGGCCCATCGCCTGTTTGATTGTCAGCCTGTCACAGGATGCCGGCCGCGATTGAGCCGGGCCTAGAGCTCTATGATCGCGACGTCAGATCCCTTAGCCGCCAGCGCGATCTTGCCTTCACACAGCCGCAGTGCGTCGCTGCCAAAGACTTCGCCGCGCCAGCCGCGCATCACCGCACCGTCAAGCTGACCGGCCGCGATCTCGTCGAGATCGGACGACGTGGCGATCAGCTTCTGGGCCACACCGGCCTTCTCGGACTTTGCCTTCAGCAGCACCCGCAGCAGATCGGACAGCGCCGGATTGACCTGCAGCTTGTCGCGGCTGGTATCGGCGGCGGGACAGTCGGCTGTGGGCGTCGCAAGCCCGGCCTCGATTGCCGCCAGAATCCCGTCGGCGACCGGCCCCTTGCGGCCTTCGCGCATCAGCATCCGCGACTTGGCCAGATCCTGCAGGCTGCGCGGCTTGGTCGAGGCAAGCTCCAGCAGCGCATCGTCCTTGAAGACCCGGCTGCGGGGAATGTTGCGTTCCTGGGCATAGACCTCGCGGAACTTCGCAAGTTCGCGCACGATGGCCAGAAACTTGCCCGAATTTGTGCGGGTCTTGACGCGGCGCCAGGCTTCGTCGGGTTCGACCACATAGGTCGCGGGATCGGTCAGGACCGACAATTCTTCCTCGACCCAGTGCTTGCGCCCGGACCGCGCCAGCTCGGCGGCAAGAAATTCGTAGACCGACCTCAGATGCGTGACGTCGGCGAGGGCATAGGTCTTCTGGGCATCGGTCAGCGGCCGGCGCGACCAGTCGGTAAAGCGCGAGGTCTTGTCGATCACCCCGCGCGAGATCTTGCGCACCAGCGTCTCGTATCCCACCTGCTCGCCGAAACCGCAGACCATGGCGGCGACCTGGGTGTCAAACAGCGGCACGGGAAAGACATTGCCCTCGTGGAAGAAGATCTCCAGATCCTGCCGTGCGGCATGGAACACCTTGACCACCGACGGATCGCGAAACAGCTCATAGAGCGGTTCAAGCGACAGCGCATCGCCGCCCTCGATCGGATCGACCAGCACCGCCTCGCCCCCGTTCGGCAATGCCATCTGCAACAGGCAGAGCCTGGCCCAGTAGGTGCGCTCGCGCAGGAACTCGGTGTCGATTGTCACATAGGGGAAAGAGCGGGCCGTTGCGCAATACTCGGCCAGATCATCGGTCGTGATAAGTGTTCGCATCCAGTCGGTTCTTCTTGTTGTTGGCGGAATGGCGCGTCTGCCTGTTTGGTCAGTCTTCTGCCTGCTTGGTCAGTCTATAGACAAAAATCCCGCATCGGGAAAGCTTCAGGGCAGGAACAATTGCGTCCGGTCGCCCGCTGCAAATCGGCGCAGCACTGCGGGATAAAGCCTGTGTTCCATGGTCAGTACCCGGGCGGCCAGAGTCTCGGGCGTATCGCCTTCGATGATCGGCACCCGCGCCTGACCGAGGATCGGTCCGTCGTCAAGCTCGGGCGTGACCTCGTGGACGGTGCAGCCGTGTTCGGCATCACCCGCCTCAATGGCGCGCGCATGGCTGTGCAGCCCGCGATATTTCGGCAGCAAGGAGGGATGGATGTTCAGCATCCGCCCCGACCAGGGGGTCACAAAACCCGCGGTCAGCACCCGCATGAAGCCCGCCAGACAGATCATGTCAGCGCCGTGATCGGTGATGATCCTGTGCAGTTCGGCCTCGAACGCCGGGCGATCCTTGCCAAAGCGCCGGTGGTCGAGCGCAGCCGTGGCGACGCCCCTTTCGGCCGCCCGGGCAAGCCCCGAGGCCTGCGGATCGTTCGAGGCAACAAGACAGGGCATCCCGCAATGTCCCGGCTCGGCCATGCTGTCGAGCAGCGCCAGCATGTTCGACCCGCCGCCCGAGATCAGGATTGCGACGCGCTTCAAGTCAAGGCGCCCCGATAGCTGACGCCCTGCCCTTCGGTGACGGTGCCGATGCGGTGCACGGTCTCGCCAGCCTCGGCCAGCAGCGTGGCAATCGCCTCGGCGCGATCCGCCGCAACCACCACGACCATGCCGATCCCGGAATTGAAGGTCTTCAGCATCTCGGCCTCGGCCAGCCCGCCCGCCGCGCCGAGCCAGGCAAAGACCGGCGGCAGGGTCCAGGCCCCGAGGTCGATCTCGGCCCCCAGCCCCTCGGGCAGGACCCGCGGCAGGTTTTCGGTCAGACCGCCGCCGGTGATATGGGCCAGCCCGTGCACCCCGCCCGCGCGGATCGCTGCCAGCGCCGGGCGAACATAGATCCGGGTCGGCGTCAGCAACGCCTCGCCGAGCGTTCCTTCGGCAAAGGGCGCCGCGGCATCCCAGCCAAGGCCCTGCAGCTCGACGATGCGGCGCACCAGCGAATAGCCGTTGGAATGCACCCCCGAGGACGCCAGCCCCAGCAGCACGTCGCCCTCGCCCACGCCCGCGGGCAGCGCCGTGCCGCGTTCCATCGCGCCGACGGCAAAGCCTGCGAGGTCAAAGTCCTTGGCCGCATACATCCCCGGCATTTCGGCAGTCTCGCCGCCGATCAGTGCGCAACCGGCCTGCCGGCAGCCCTCGGCAATGCCCTCGACCACCTGCGCCGCGCCATCGACGTCGAGCGCACCGCAGGCATAATAGTCGAGGAAGAACAGCGGCTCTGCCCCCTGACACACCAGATCGTTGACACACATCGCCACAAGGTCGATGCCGACGCCCGCGACCACCCCGGTATCGATGGCGATCTTCAGCTTGGTTCCGACGCCATCGGTTGCCGCCACCAGCACCGGATCGGTGAAGCCCGCCGCCTTCAGGTCAAAAAGCCCGCCGAAGCCGCCAAGCCCGCCGGCAACGCCGGACCGGTCGGTCGATTTCGCCGCCGGCTTGATGCGGTCGACCAGCGCGTTGCCCGCGTCGATGTCCACACCCGCCTCTGCATAGGTCAGTCCGTTCTTGCCCGCGCTCACCGGCCCGCCCTTTCGTGCCATGAAATCTGTTGGCGGGGTAGCAAGCCCCGCAGCCGGTGTCCATGACGAGAAACGGAGGCCGGCACGCGATGCTGCCCGTCCCCGATTTGGATCGAGCGTTTTTTCGGGGCGGCGGAGAGCCCTTCGCGACCGCCCTTCGCCTGTCGACGCCCCCGGGGAGGGACGGCAGAGCCGCTTGACGCCGGGACCGAACATGCTAGGCAAATGCGCGGGGGCCTGTAGCTCAATTGGTTAGAGCAGAGCGCTCATAACGCTTTGGTTGCGGGTTCAAGTCCTGCCGGGCCTACCAGTTCCCCCAGATTTTCCGAACCGGACGCCGGAGCGAAGATCTTTCGCCGCCGCGCGATGTTCCGGGCCCTATCTTGGCCCGCCCGAATTTGTATTCAATATATTGAATTTTTCCCCGAAAGCGGTATATCCATCGCAAAGGTCCCGGGCTGCGGGGCCGGTCGGTTCGGGAAAGGACCCTGCCATGTCGCTTGATCGCGCGGTGATGATGTTCGCCGGTTTCATGATCCTTCTGTCGCTTGCCCTCGGCACCTGGGTGTCGGGTTGGTGGTATCTTTTCACCGCTTTCGTGGGCGTGAACCTGATGCAAAGCTCGGTGACCGGTTTCTGCCCGGCGGCAATCGTGTTCCGGAAGCTCGGGATCAAGAGCGGACCCGCCTTCGAATAGCCCCCGGGGCACCCCGGAAAATTCGCCTGACCCTGCGGCGGCGCGCTTGTCGCGGCGCCGGCTTTGGGGTTTCCATGGCGCGACCACAGCAGCGCGGGAGAGGCGAGATGAAGTTTTGCAGGATCAGGACGGCCGACGGAATCGTGCCGGCGGCTGTCGATGACGCGGGTGTGCTGCGCAGCCTTGCCGGTCATATCGGGGACCTCACCCGCGACTCGGTCGCCTATGGCGGGCTCGCGCCGCTCGAGGGGATCGAGCTCTCCACCCTGCCCGCCCTGTCCGAGCGCGACTATGCCCCGGTGCTGGCGGACATCAGGCGGATCTTCTGCATCGGGCTGAACTATGTGGAACATGCCGCCGAAAGCGGCTCGGCCGTGCCCGACCAGCCGCTGATGTTCATGAAGGTCTGTCCGCCCAGCGGTGCGACCGACCCGGTGATCATCCCCAAGGGGTCCGAGAAGACCGACTGGGAGGTCGAGCTTGGCGTGGTGATCGGGCGCAAGGCCGCCCATGTGACGGTCGACCAGGCGCTCGACCATGTTGCCGGATACTGCGTCGTCAACGACGTCTCGGAGCGGCACTTCCAGAAGGACTGTGGCGGGCAATGGGTCAAGGGCAAGTCCTGCGACAGCTTTGCCCCTGTCGGCCCCTGGCTGGTGACCCCCGACGAAGTGCCCGACCCGCAGGCGCTCGACCTGTTTCTCGACGTCAACGGCGTGCGGCGCCAGACCGGGCACACAAGCTGGATGGTGTTTCCGGTGGCCGAACTGATCGCCCATATCAGCCGGTTCATCACGCTGCTGCCGGGCGATCTGATCGCAACCGGCACGCCGCCCGGCGTCGGCATGGGGATGACCCCGCCGCAATACCTGAAACCGGGCGACCGGATGCGGCTGGGGATCACCGGGCTTGGCGAACAGGACCTGGCAGTCGAGGCCTATGCGCCGTGAGCGGCGCGGCCTTGCAGACCATCCCGGGGTTCGACCGGATCGGTGAGGAGAACGCCTTTGCCGTTCTGGCGCGGGCCGCAGCGCTTGCGGCCGAGGGGCGCGAGATCATCAACCTCGGGATCGGCCAGCCCGATTTCGCGACCCCCGAGCATATCGTCGAGGCGGCGGTGAAGGCGCTGCGCGACGGCCACCACGGCTATACCCCCGCGGCCGGATTGCCGGACCTGCGCGAGGCGGTGGCAGCCGATCTGTGGCGGCGCCACGGGGCGCAGGTCGATCCGGGCCATGTGCTGGTGGTGCCGGGCGGCAAGGTGACGATGTTCGCCGCAATCCTGATGTTCGGCGCCCCCGGGGTCGAGATCCTCTATCCCGATCCCGGGTTCCCGATCTATCGCTCGATGATCGAATTCACCGGTGCACGCCCGATCCCGGTGCCGGTCCGCGAGGAAAACGGCTTTGCCGTCTCGGCGGACGAGATCCTCGGTCTGATCACGCCCCGGACCCGCCTGCTGATCCTGAATTCGCCGGCAAACCCCTGCGGCGGCGTGACCCCGCGGGACGAGGTCGCGCGGCTGGTCGCGGGGCTCGACGCGCATCCGCAGGTGGCCGTGCTGTCGGACGAGATCTATGACCGGATCCTCTATGACGGCGAAGAACATGCGAGCCTGCTCGGATACCCCGAGATACGCGACCGGCTGATCGTACTGAACGGCTGGTCGAAGACCTATGCCATGACTGGCTGGCGGCTGGGCTATGGGGTCTGGCCCGCGGAACTGATCGACAAGGCGCGAAAACTTGCGGTCAACTGCTGGTCCTGTGTCAACGCGCCGGCGCAATACGCCGCCATTGCAGCGCTCGACGGCCCGCAGGAGGCGGTTGCGGCGATGGTGGCCGAGTTCGACGCCCGCCGGCAGATCATCGCAGCCGGGCTGAACGCGCTGCCGGGTGTAAGCTGTTCGGTGCCAAAGGGCGCCTTCTATGCCTTTGCCAATATCTCGGCCACCGGCTGGAAGGCGAAGCCGCTTGCCACCGCCCTGCTGGAGCAGGCCGGGGTCGCGACCGTCGGGGGACCCGATTTCGGTACGCTGGGCGAGGGATTCATCCGGCTGAGCTATGCCGCGCGCCGGGACCAGATTGCCGTGGCGCTGGAGCGGATGGCGGCGTTTCTGGCCCGGTCGGCCTGATCCCGTGAGGAGCCGGTGGCGCGCTGTTCCGGCGGCGGTGCCGCGTCGCGTGCGGGTGCCTCCGGCGGGGATATTTTTGAACAGAAGAAATCGGCAGTTGCGCCCGGCGGTTTTTGGCCGGGCGCGGCGATGGGTCAGAATGTGCCGGTGGCGTATAGCAACAGCACGATGACCTGTGGGGCAAAGATCCTCAGCCCCATGACCAGCGGATAGACCGCGGCATAGGCCACCGAAGCGGCCGGGCTTTCGTTCTGTGCATTGGCGAAGGCCAGTGCCGGCGGGTCGGTCATCGAGCCTGCCAGCACGCCGCAGAGCGTGAGATAGTTGAAGCCGAAGACGAAGCGCGCGACGAAGCCCACCACCATCAGCGGGATCAGAGTGATCATCACGCCATAGGCCATCCAGTGCAGGCCCTCGCCGTTCAGCAGCGTGTCGAGGAACTGATCGCCCGCCTTGATCCCCACCACGGCGAGAAACAGGATGATGCCGAATTCCCGCAGCGCGTGGTTGGCCACCGGCGGCATGAACCACATGAAGGGTCCCCAGCGGCCGAGCCGGCCGAGCAGGATCGCCACCACCAGCGGGCCGCCGGCCAGCCCGAGTTTGAGCGGGGCGGGCAGACCCGGCAGCGCGATCGGGATCGAGCCCAGCAGGATGCCGAGCGCGATACCGATGAAGACGCCGGGAAAATCGACCAGATCGAGGCGTTTGGACTGGTCGCCCAGCACGCCGCGGGTCTCCTCGATGGCTTCGGGTGTGCCGACAACGGTGACGATGTCGCCGAATTCGAGGGTGCTGTCGGCCTGCACCGGAAGTTCGATCCCTGCACGCATGATGCGCGAGATCGTGGCGCCGTGGCTTTCCTCGAGCCCGAGCGAGCGCAGGCGATGGCCGAGCACCGATCGCTCTGTCACCACCATGCGGGCCCAGGTCAGCTTGGTGCCCTTGGTGGTCAGTTGCGTGTCGGTTTCCTCGCCCAGCACAAGGCGGATCGCGTTCAGCCGGTCGGGCGCACCGACAAGGTGCAACATGTCGCCGTCGTTCGCCACGGTGTCACGTCTTGGTACAAAGAGATCGCTGCCCTTTTTCATCCGCGAGGCCACCACGCCCTGATCGAACAGGCCCGGCACCTCCGACAGCTTCAGGCCGTCGAAGTTCGGGTTCCGGATCACGACGTTCAGCGACGGCAGCGCGCCCGAGCCGCCGCGGCGTTCGGTGTCATAGGCCCCCGCTTCACCGGCTACGTCGACGCGGGCGAGAAAGCGGATGCTCAGCATGGTCAGCAGGATGCCGAGGATGCCGAAGGGATAGGCGACAGCATAGCCGAGCGAGGGTTGCGCCACCGCATCGGTACCGGCGCCGACATCGCGCAGCGCCTGGGTGGCGGCACCGAGGCCGGGCGTGTTGGTCACCGCCCCCGACATCAGGCCGACCAGCGCCGGCACCGGGACATCGAAGGCAAAATGGATCGCAACGGTGACCAGGACCCCCAGCACCACGATCATCGCGGCCGCGATGTTCAACTGCAATCCGGTCTTGCGCAGCGACCCGAAAAACCCGGGGCCGACCTGGATCCCGATTGTGAACACGAAGATGATCAGCCCGAATTCTCGAATGAACTCGAGCATTTCCGAGCTGAAATGAAGCCCGACGCGGCTGGCGAGGTCGCCGACCAGAATGCCTGCGAAAAGCACGCCGCCAATCCCGAGGCCGACGCCGCGATAATTCAGCCGGCCCAGCAACAGGCCGAGCGCGCCCGCAAGCGACAGCGCGATCGTGGTCAGGGCCACGCCGCTCATGGTTGGAAGGAACGGTATCATGCGATATCCCTCACTTGGCCGTTTGGGGTCGCCACCTGTGTAGCGTGCCACCTCGCAGGGCCGCAATGGGCTGCTATGGCGCTCGGTCAAGATCGTCACAGGTGTCGCGTATTCGCAGACATTGCCGGGGTCCGCCATGCGTGGGCCGCCAAGGACGGTGCAGGGCGTTCTCTCCGCTCAGCGCGCCAGAACGAGGCTGGCCTTGAGACCACCGAGCCGCGCGCTTTCCTCCAGCCGCAGGGTGCCACCATGACGGCGGGCAATGTCGCGCGCGATCGACAGGCCAAGGCCCACCCCCGACCCGCGATTCTGGTTGCGCGCCGGATCGAGCCGGGTGAAGGGGCGCATCGCCTCTTCGCGGCGCTCGGGCGGAATGCCGGGGCCGTCGTCTTCGACGCAGAAAGTCACCGTGCGCCGACCGAGGCTGACTGTGACCTCGGCCCGGGTGGCATAGCGCAGCGCGTTGCCGATCAGGTTGCCAAGCGCACGCTCCACAGCCTGGCCGCGCAGGACGACCGGTTGCTCGGTACCCGGCCCGAGGGTCAGCACCACCTCACCGCCGCTGCGCAGCGCCTTGTCCACCACGTCCCGGGCAAGCAGCGACGGCGCCACCGGCTCGGGATCGTCCAGTTGATCGCCGCGGGCGAAGTCGAGAAAGCCGTTGATCAGCGCCTCCATCTCCTCGACATCGCCCAGCATATCCGCGACATCGCCGTCGGGCGGCATCATCGACAGCGCCAGGCGCATCCGGGTCAGCGGCGTGCGCAGGTCATGACTGACCCCCGACAGCATCTGCGTGCGCTGTTCGATCTGCCGTTCGATCCGTGCCCGCATGTCGAGAAAGGCCCGCCCTGCGGCCCGCACCTCGATCGCTCCGGCCGGACGGTAGGACACGATCTGACCCTTGCCGAAGGCCTCGGCAGCATCCGCAAGCCGCGTGATCGGCCGCAGTTGATTGCGCAGGTAGAGAAAGGCGATGCCGGTCATCAGCGCCCCGATCGAGATCATCAGCACGAGAAACTGATGTGGGTTCGAGGCCGAGGCGCGTTTGCGGTCGATCACCGCGTCCACGAGCCCGTGTCTGGTCTGGATCTGGACCAGAAGCTTGCGGCTCGACCCGGCCAGATCGACGGCGTGAACCTGATGAAGCCCTTCGCGCAGGGTCCGGATGATCATCCGCCCCGAGACGTCATAGAACTCGCGCCGGTCGCCGGGCAGTTCCTCGCCCGACGGCGACAGCTGCACGCCGAGCGTATTGGCAATCGGCGCCGCCGAGAGAAGCCCGCGGTGCAGGTTGTCCACCGCGTCGATCTGTTTGACGATCTCGCGCAGCTCCAGCACGATGCCGCGGGTCAGCTGCTGGGTCACGTCTTCGAAGTGCCGCTGGATGAAGACCATCGACACCACCAGCATCAGCACCGTCACCGGCACGATCAGGATCAGCGCCGCGCGCCCATAGAGGCCGCGGGGCATGGATTGTTTGAGCCAGTCGAAATTCATGGCAGAAGGCTAGCGCCGCCATGGTGCGAGAGGAATGACCAAATTGCCCGAGCCCGCCTTCAGTTGCGTCACGATCCCGGAACCGGGCCTGCGCCGGGTGCTGGCGCCGAACCCCTCGCCAATGACCGAACGCGGCACCAACACCTATCTGGTGGGCAAAGGTGCTGTGGCCGTGATCGACCCCGGCCCCGACGATGCGTCCCATCTTCAGAAGATCCTCGGCGCGCTCGGCCCCGAGGAGCGGATCAGCCATATCCTCGTCACCCACGCCCATAAGGATCATTCGCCACTCGCCCGGCGGCTCGCCGCGCGCACCGGCGCCCCGGTGCTGGGATTTGGTCCGCACGATGCCGGGCGCTCGGCGCTGATGGAACACCTGGCCGCCGAGGGGCTTGGCGGCGGCGAGGGCATCGACGCGGACTTCCTGCCCGATCATGCGCTGGCCGACGGCGCCGTCATCGAAGGCGCGGGCTGGCGGATCGAGGCGGTCTGGACACCGGGGCATCTGTCGAACCACCTGTGCTTTGCCTGGCAGGGCGCGCTCTTTACCGGCGACCACGTCATGGGCTGGGCCTCCTCGCTGGTCTCGCCGCCCGATGGCGATCTGACCGCCTTCATGGCCTCCTGCGACCGGCTCGCGGCACGGTCTGACCGGGTCTACTATCCGGGCCACGGCGCCCCGGTTCAGGACCCGGCCGAGAGGATCGGCTGGCTGATCGCCCACCGCAGGGCGCGCGAGGCACAGATCCTCGCAGAGCTCGATGCCGCGCCGGCCGATGCCGCCACACTGGCGCACCGCATCTATCGCGACACCCCTGCCCCGCTGTTGCCGGCTGCGGAGCGTAACGTGCTGGCGCACCTGATAGATTTGTCCAGCCGCGGAATGGTCGCCCCGCTCGGCCCGCTCGGCCCCGGGACTGTCTTTCGCCCCGTCGCGGACGGCGACGGGATCATTGCGACAAAATCGTGAAATCCCCTCTGGACGCCCCCGAGAGCCATTGCTATACGCGCCCCGTGTTCCGGCGTAGCTCAGCGGTAGAGCAGTTGACTGTTAATCAATTGGTCGTAGGTTCGATCCCTACCGCCGGAGCCAAAAATCCCAAAGATTTCAGCTACATACGAAAAGACCCGCCACTGGCGGGCCTTGCCGTTTGGCTCTGGGGGAACACCGGGGGAACAGATTCACCCCCCTCTTGGCGGTCTATCCCCTATGGCGCGGCGTGCGTAATTGGCGGGGAATGAGCGCGTAGTTGAACTATGGGGCTATGTTCCGGCAAGGTGCGAGTCGGCAAGCCATACCTCTGCAACATGACCGTTTTGGGTAGTTTCAGGGGAGCCACGTCGCAAAGCCTGCACTCGGACCGAAATCCCGATCAGATACGCGATAAGCAGAATCCGGAGGACGAGTTCGGGACCGCTTGTGTGTCGTCCAGTAGAGCCGGTTGAAAGTCAGCGATGCGCAAGGAGCGTTCGCTGCAAAGTTGCGAACCGAGGTCGGCCCAGACGACGTGACCGGCCCGAAGCCGCCGTCCGATGCCCAACCTCGGTGTCGCGCTACGGCACGTCATTGCGGACCTTCGCCGCAACTGAAAAAATTAGGTGACGGGCGAACTCACACGTTGTGGGGCAGAGCTGTCGTTTCTAGTCTCGGGATCAATGACCAAGGCTTTTCGGGCTCATCCTTGGTTGCCCGAGCGGTCAATATGTTCTCGACACGAGGGGCGTTATCGGAGGGAAGTGATGATCAACCTGAGTGTGGGCGAACGAGATGCCATTGAAGACATGGATGTGGATGCACTTCGAAATGCCATCGAGGAAGCACGGAAAGCGCACAGCTCGACTGCAGTGACCCGCCTACAGCTTTATCGCCTTGGCGCTTACGTTCAGGAAGCCGAACGGCGGTTCAACTTGGCATTGGCCAACCTACGCAAGGCGAAGGCCGCGGCAAAGATTGCAAGTGCTGAGCAAGAAGCCATTCGTGCCGGATGGGATCTCGCCTCAGCAGTCGATCAGATGAAGAATCGGGCAAGACAGGAGAGGCGCGATGGTGAGCGCTTTTGTGTCGATGACCACATCCACGAACCCTTCACGTTCCGACCAGAGATGACTGTCTCGGTTTCGTACCGCTGGCGGACCATGGAAAACGACGACTGGTCTTATGGTCGGATAATCTTCCATCACCAGCATGTTGCCCGGCCCCAGCTCGGGGCTTTCGCTGATCGGCGCAAGCTCACTGCGCGTCAGCGCGAGAACGAGCTATCGGAGGCGCTCCGCCGGGAGTGGTATCACATGCGCGATTTGGCACTTTTCAGCGTGAGGGATTTTTTCCGCGATGGTGGCAACGGGGCCGACATCCCGGAGACGTTCGATGCCATCACTGATCGCGGCAGCTTGAATAACTTCAGTCTGAACTTCTGGGCATGACAACCTCGCAGCTGCCGATCTCCACAGTGCAGCGTTTCGTGGGGCCATATTCGGGTAAATCCGTTGTTCACGGCCCAGACCGGACCTTCGCCGCCCAGTAAAATGCTGCAATGCAGCAGATCGAAAGCGGACATCAAACCTGCTTTGATTTGCTACAGCTTTCGAGCCAACCAGCGATTGCGTCATGGAGCATCCATGGGGACGGGGCGCTGCACGTGATATCTGAAGCTCCATTTGCAGTGAAGTGACACCACTCTTCGTCATCTGACACCCATTCGCCGATGATTTCGCCATCGACCAGCAACACGTCTCCTTTGAATGCTTTATTGTGGTAGCCGAGCATTACGATGCCATGACGAACCATGCCGCCACTGTCGATCAAGTGGCAGATAGCTGCAAACAGAGCACGCAAATCGTCTTGCGAGCGCCCTGCAATTTGGCCAACCTCGAAGGAGCGGAATTTTAGTTTCCCAGTGAGTTGCTCGCTGCTATTGCCTTGTTCAACCTCACATGACAAATCGCCTTGGCTCAACGTCTCAATGTGCATATTCCTGACGCCTATGCCAACGTTTCGTTGATACGCTTGAACAGCGCCTCGAAGGCATTCAACGTCTCGTCCGACAATGCGGCAACCCGCTTCGCGCGTTCTCGCAGCAAAACCTCCGCTGGGGCATTGTGGTCATATCGATCCACGCCTTCTTGGCGGGCGATCTGCCGCACAATTGGGTCAGTGCCCTTAAGCTCCGCAGCCTTGAGCTTCTTACCGAACGCGGCGTTGTAGAGCGCCACATAGTCATCCTTGGCGAACAGGTCCTCAATGTCGGCCATCTTCCGGTCGGCAACCTCACCGATGGTGACGATCCGCTTCTCCCCGAGGAAACCAGCCTTGGCGAGGGCAGTCAGCTTCTGGTGGCCCTCCTTGCGAGAATCCACCACGACCGTAACATCAAGGTGGTTGCCCAAGAGCGCGACAAAGGCAGGGATCACGTCAGCGCCTCCCAGCGGCATGATCGACCAGCGCTTGTCGAGCCCCTCGCGCCCGTCCTCAATCAGCCGCTCCGAAATGGTCTGCATGAACAGGAAGTCAGACGGCCCCTCAACCACGAGGTTGTCCTTGGCGATAAAAAGGTGTTGGGCGATGTCGTATCCGAGCGCTGCCTGTAGCGGGAACAGTGTGTCGCTGTCGGTGGTCAACACGTCTGAAGTAGTCACGGAGCCACGGTCACGTCCCTTATCCTCAACAAGCCGCGCCCGCTCAAGGTGGTCTGGCTGGATCATGAAGGGCGAGTGCGTCGTGTAGATCACCTGACAGCGTTTCGACAACCGCTCCTCTATGAAGCGCAGGAAGTCGCGTTGAGCGGTTGCATGGAGCCCCAAGCCGGGTTCATCAAGGAGGATAATGATGGGGGTATCGTCAAACTCATAACGGGAGAAGGCAGTCAGGAAGGAAAAGAACCAGCGAAACCCGGAGGAGCGTTCATCAAAGCGCAGGGAAAGTTTGTGCTGGTCGTCCCACATTCTGATGTGGAGTTCATCAATGACAGTTGTTTGCCCGTTGTTGGCGGGCTGCTTCGTCAGCGTAAGGTCCATCTCCACGCGAAGGTGTTGATTGGTCGTCCAATAGTCTAGGACCTGTTCGCCCAACTCATTCGCTACATTCTGAAGTTCCCTTTTCCTGGTTTCATAGTCGGTATCAAGAAGATGGTCCTTCTCAAACTCAGCCAATTGGAGCAAGGCAAGCGCCGTTTGCTTATCGTCTTCAAGTTTGTCTTCATCGGCTTCCAGCAGTTCGCGGATTGGAACGGTGCTCGGGAGGCTGCTGTATTCCGAGAAGTAGAAGAATTGGGGCACCCGGGCGAACAACACACGCCAAACGGACTGCCAAAGTGTCGTGTCCTCCGGCAGCAATTCGTTGATGGCCTTCGTGACCTCCGCCAATGCGAGGGTGGTTGCGCTCGCCTCGCCTCCATCTGGCGAGAGGCTTGCGACTTTGGCGCGGAGGGTACTGAATGTCTCACACGAGTTGAGTGGTTCTAGGACCGTGGGAAGTTCAATATCTGCGAGCAGATTGACAACTGCTTTGGCCTCATCGACCTCAAAAACACCGGCGTATTTATTGGTGTATTTCCGCTCGATCGTAACCGTATCTGACAGCAACACATCTTCGCCAAACCTAGCTTCGACTGCCGCAACGTCCTCTGGCTCTATGGTGAAGGTCGCATTGATGGGGGACTTTTCGTCAAGGTCGCGTCCCTTCGCCTTCGCCTCCCGGCGATGCCTCTTCTCCAGCCAGGCGGGGTAATGTGTCGGTGAGGAAAAACTCGCTGCGCCCTGAGCAGGCTTGAGCCGTCGTAGCGCTTCAAGGAAGGCGCTCTTGCCGCTTTCGTTCTTGCCGACAAGGCAGGTGATGTCCGGCTGGATGGCAACCTCAGTCGAATCTAGCACGTGCTTGAAATGATCTATCCTAACTGTCTTGAGCTTCATACCCCTATCCCTCGAGCCTATTGCGCGCATTGATACGACATCGTGTGCCTGCCCGTCTTTAGGTTCAAGCTCAAATGGTGAAAATAGCGCGGCGCATACAACAGAAGCGGTCGCTGAAGCTCTGCTAAATTGTTGTCTACTTGCGTGCCGCTCAGGAGACCCACGGTTCATTGTACAAACGTTCAGCCCTTGCACTCGCGGCGAACGACCTCTTCCCTGAAGATCTGTCCCAAAACAAGATCAACCAGAACTCTCGGTGTCGAAGGTCCGTTTTCGCGGTTTCTTCACATCCTCGCTGCGGCGCGGCGAGTTCAAACTTTCCGGCCGCCCTCCACGTGTCGCGGCTGGACGTTGGTGCCCGCGAAGCGAACGGCAAATTTGGGCTGGCTCCGGACCTCCACCGCAATTCGTGCGAGGGTCCGGTCAGGGCCGTTCGCTCTGGTTGGGACAGCGCCCGAAGATGCCTGAAGCATCCTGCGCGTTGCCCGCCTGCGGCTGATCCGGAGCCTCGGAACGCCGAGGTCTCGGGGAACCCGGAAATCGCGCGAGATCTCGGCGACCGGGCTGATCGGCTTCCCTGCACTGAGGCGCCCTGCGTTACAGCAGGATTACAGGGCCGAGTTTCGTGATCGTCCCCCCACATGCGCCCCGCCCCACTTCACTTCACAGCCATTGATGATGTCCGCCCCGCAAGACCCTGGCAGCCTGATCCAGCGCCTCCGGATCCTGCGTTTCGGCGGTGCGGTTGACGCTCCGCATGACGGTCGAGGCGTGGACGCCCGACGCGGCGGCGATCTCGCGAAAGCTTTTGCCCTCGTAGACGTGCTGCACATACCAGGACAGATCGCGCTCCCCCGGCGCCTGCAGCTTGACCAGCCGGTAGCCGACCCCGTGTTCGGTCTCGATCCGACAGGGCGCGCCGTCGAGCTTTTTCCGGATCTTGCAGACAAAGACGTCGAGGATCTTCTGGTCGGGGGTATCGAGGGGGCGATCGGCATAGAGCCGTGCGAGCAGCGTCTCCTTGCCGATGCAATTCCCGGCCGAGCGTTCGAGAATGCGGAACAGACGCGCCTCGCGCTGGGTAAACCCGAACCGCTCCATCAGCGGGATCAGATCGCGCGCGTCGTCTGCCATAAGGAACGCGACGGTCTCGCGCGCGCTGGCGTCATCCTCGCCTGCCTCCTCGTGCGATCCCTGCATTTCCTGCAGCGCGTGCAGGATCAGGCCGACGATGGCCTTGGCCGACCGGGCGGGCCAGCCGCGCCGCTTCTCCATCGTCTCGAGCGGCTCGTCCCGCAGGATCGCGTCGTGCAGGACGCGATAGAGCGTCGGCGCGACGACGAAGGCGTTCGGGTTTTTCGAGAACCTGTGGGCGGCGAGGACCTGCTGTTCGGTCAGCAGACCCTTCCGCTTGAGCGCCACGATGTTCTGCAAGGGCTGCCGACGCACCATTCGAGCGCCTCCATTGTCCTGTTGCGGCATCGGATCCTCGTCAGGCCGCGGGCATCGTGCCGAGGACGCGGTCATAGAGAGCGTCGATCCAAGCGTCATCGACGCCGGTCGCGGCCGAGAACAGCGTTGCGGTGTCCGCGTCGCCGCGCACGAAGCGGGTCGCATATTCCCAGATCACCGCGGCCGGATCGTCGGCGGGCAGTGTCGCGACATGGCGCTGGACGAGGTCGAGCAGATTGCCCGCCTCGGGGAAGGCTGCGGCGAGCGGCGCCATCTCGGCAATGTCTGCACGCCCGCGCAGGGCGAGCCGCAGCTGCACGGAAGACAGCTCGGCCGTGGTCCGCCAGCGCGCCAGCCGTTCGTCGTATGGATCGACGATTGGATCTTCGAGCACCGGAACGCCGCCCGCCCCGGCGACGATCCGCTGGCCTGCGGCCTGTCCGGCCAGCAGGGCCGCATGCGTCTCGACAGAGATTTCGACTGCATCTTTGGGCAGGACGTCGGTGATCCGGCTGTCGTAAAAACCGCCGGTCGAAGCAGAGTAGCTGATCATGTCATTTTCCCACTGCGAACCAGGTGAACGGGACGGTTTTGTTGATCGTCGTGAAATGCAGCACGTCGCCTGTGAACAGGATCTGGGTCAGGGTGTTCGAAATCGACCCCATCACCGGCCAGCCGCCGGCGGCCGTGTTCACACCGTTCCGGGCGGTCGCCACGGCCGCAAACATGGCGCTCGGCCAGGCGGTCGGGAAAATCACCGCGACGGTCGACACCGTGTCGTTCGAGACCGGCAATGTGCCGGACCCCCATTGCAGGATCAGGCCGCCCAGCCACGACGGGAATTTGATATACCCATTTCCGTTCAGGACGGCGGCAAAGCCGGCCTTCACAGCCAGTGCGCCAAGCGCGGTATAAAGCCGGCCCGGCGACACCGCCTTCTCCGTTACAACCCCGGCATCGGCCTCGGCCTGCGTCGCAAAATCGACCGCGAGCGTCCGGTTCTGGCTCAGATCGCCGCCGCCGGTCAGGCCGGATCCGGTGTCGACGTGCCGCTCGGCCGGCACGAACGCATTGACGCTGTCGATCCGGATCACGAGGTTTTCGAGGGTCGAGAACGCCACGATCATGTCGGCGGCCGGACAACGACCGTGCAATGGCAGCGTGCCCAGGCCCGCCGGTCAGCCATCGATGGAGGCCGCCGACGAGATCGGGATGGCGGTCATCGGCCTGCTCTTGCTGATGGGGATCGTCTCGAAGAACTCGATCTTGTTGGGGATTACGCGCGGCTCGCGCGCAAATTCGGCATGAATCGCTTCGATGCTCTGGTGGATGCCTGTCACCGATGCGCGCGGCCGATCGTCATGACAACGGTTGCCATGTCCGACGGGATGTTGCCCGCTGCATTCAGCCTCATTGAGGGGGATTCAAGCTTCCGCCAACCAACGGCCACTGTGGTGATCGGCGGACTGATGACGGCGACGCTGCTGCGCCTGCTCGTCATCCCCGTGGTCTGCACCCTCGTCGACGATTTTGAACGCTTCGTGACAGGGCAATTCCGCGCGCCGTCCAAACAAGGGCCCGCAGAGTGACCTAGAAGCGGTGAAAGCCGCTCTCTCCAAACGGAATCGCAACGTGCCAGGCCTGCGGTTTCAAACCCCGGGCTGACGGAGAGAGCGCCCACGAAAGAGGTCCGCCGCCCGGCTTCGGACAACGTCCCAAGGCAGTACTATGGCGCAGGCTGCGTGGCGCCAAGCGATCAACGCGAACATGATCCTTGCCGGTCGCGCATCCCTCACCCTGCGCTCAAGGCCGAACCGACGAACACGGCGCGCACTTGCGCCTGTTCCGGCTGCGCGGCACTCACACGCGCCCCTCGGCCGCCGCCTGCCTACCCTTCCATCGCCTCCAGTTCGTCGATCATCCCCGAGATCATGCTAAGCCCCTTGTCCCAGAACGCCGGGTCCGAGGCATCGAGGCCGAAGGGGGCCAGCAGCTCCTTGTGGTGCTTCGAACCGCCGGCACGCAGCATGTCGAAATACTTCTCCTGGAACCCCGGATCGCCCTCCTCATAGACGGCATAGAGCGCATTCACCAACCCGTCGCCAAAGGCATAGGCATAGACGTAGAACGGCGAATGGACGAAATGCGGGACATAGGCCCAGAATGTCTCGTAGCCCTCCATGAAGGCAAAGGCAGAGCCGAGGCTCTCGCCCTGCACCGACATCCAGAGCGCGTTGATGTCATCCGAGGTCAGCTCGCCCGCCCGCCGCGCCGCATGCAGCTTGCACTCGAAATCATAGAAGGCGATCTGACGGACCACGGTATTGATCATGTCCTCGACCTTGCCGGCCAGCAGCACCTTGCGCTGACCCGGGTCCTTGGCGCCGGCCAGCAGCTTGCGGAAGGTCAGCATCTCGCCGAAAACGCTCGCCGTCTCAGCGAGCGTCAGGGGCGTCGAGGCCAGAAGCTCGCCCTGCCCCGCCGCCAGCACCTGATGCACGCCATGGCCAAGCTCGTGGGCCAGCGTCATCACGTCCCGCGGTTTGCCAAGGTAGTTCAGCATCACATAGGGATGCACATCGACGACCGTCGGATGCGCAAAGGCGCCCGGCGCCTTGCCGGGCTTCACCCCGGCGTCGATCCAGCCCCTGGTGAAGAACGGCGCGGCGATCTCGGCCATGCGCGGGCTGAACCCGGCATAGGCCTCGCTGACCGTCGCACAGGCCTCGTCCCAGCCGATGGTCCGGGTCTCCTCCAGCGGCAGCGGCGCATTGCGGTCCCAGACCTCCATCACCTCAAGCCCCAGCCACTTGCGCTTCAGCTCGTAATAGCGGTGGCTCAGCCGCGGATAGGCCGCCACCACCGCATCGCGCAGCGCCTCGACCACCTCGGGCTCGACATGGTTCGACAGATGCCGCCCGGTCTGGGGCGTCGGCATGCCGCGCCAGCGATCCTCGATCTCCTTTTCCTTGGCCAGAGTGTTGTGCACCCGCGCGAACAGCTTGATGTTGGCCCCGAAGACCCGCGCCAGTTCCCGCGCCGCCGCCTCGCGCAAGGATCGGTCCTGATCGGTCAGAAAGTTCAGCGTCGATTCCAGATTGTGCGGCTCGCCCTGAACCTCGAATTCCAGCGCCGCGGTCGTCTCGTCGAACAGCCGGTTCCAGGCGGCCGCCCCCACGGTCGACTGATCGTGCAGGAACTTCTCCAGCTCGTCCGACAGCTGATAGGGCTTCATCGCCCGCAGCCGGTCGAAGATCGGGCGGAACCGGCCAAGATCGGCATTCGCGTCCAGCAACGCATCAAGCTTGGCATCCTCGATCCGGTTCAGCTCCAGCGAGAAGAACACCAGCGGGGTCGTGAAATTGGTGATCTTTTCCTGACAATTGCCAAAGAACTGCGCCCGCTCGGCATCGACCGTGTTCTGGTAATAGCGCAGCCCGGCATAGGACATGATCCGGCCCGAAACCGTCTCGATCCGCTCATAGCGCAGCACACAATCGAGCATCCCTGCCGCATCGAGCGTCGCAAGCCTGCCCTCGTAGTCGCCGGCAAAGCCGATGCAGGCAGCCTCGAGCCAGTCGAGGTCGCGCTTCAGTTCGGGCGCGTCAGGGGCGGGATAGAGGTCGCTCAGGTCCCAATCGGGCAGCGCGCCAAGGCCCTTGCCGCCGGCGGGATCGGCATCGAAGACGGGATGAGACTGGGCAAAGAGCATGCAAGGTTCCTTTCGGGATGGATGGCGCCCAATAAAGGCCGTGGCGGCGCAGACTGCAAGCGCCGGTTCGGCCGATCCGTGCCCCTGCAGCTTGCGATCCGAAGGCCAGGTGCCGAAGGACCGGGATCGCCATCCGGCAAGGGCTGGATCGGTTGTGGCGCGGCGCCCTCTGGCGCCCAAAACCGGCGGCCCCCGCGCTACCTGTGCCCGATGAAACCACCCCCCAGTTCTTCTTGGTCAAAATACCTCGGGGGAGTCGCGGGCACCCGCCCGCGACGGGGGCAGCGCCCCCTGCCACCGCCACAGCCCGAGTCCCTCCGTCAGAACAAAGCCGACCGACCCAGGCCCTACCCGGCCTCGTTCAGCCGCGCGACATAGCGGGCGAGCGTGTCGATCTCGAGATTGGCGAAATCACCGACCGCGATCCCGCCCCAGGTCGTCACTTCCTTGGTATGGGGGATGAAGTTCACGCCGAATTCTGCCCCCTCGACCTCGTTCACGGTCAGCGAGGTGCCGTTCAACGCGACCGATCCCTTCGAGGCGATAAATTTGGCCAGTTGCTCCGGGGCACGGAACCGGACCCGGGTGCTGTCGCCCTCGTCGGCGATGCCGATCACCTTGGCCACGCCGTCGACATGGCCGGTCACGATATGGCCGCCCAGTTCGTCGCCCACTTTCAGCGCCCGCTCCAGATTGATGCGCCGGCCCGCGCCCCAGGAATTGGCGCCGATGGTCGTCATCGACACCGTCTCGGCCGAGGCATCGACGGCAAACCAGTCCGGACCCTTGTCGACCACGGTCAGGCAGACCCCGTCGCAGGCAATCGAGGCGCCGATCTCGACGCTGTCCATGTCATAGCCTGTGCCAATCCGCAGCCGCAGATCGCCGCGCTGCTCGATCTGCCTGATCTCGCCGATGTCGGTCACGATGCCGGTGAACATGAGGGGCCTCCTTGAGTTTCCTCAGGACGTAGCCCCGGTGGGGCGGCTCGGCAAGAGCCCGGCTGCGGCTGGCCCGTCCACCCGGCCGCCAGATCAGGGCGTCAATGGCCGCCAGCAGGCCATCATGTCCGGCCCGATCTGCGCCACCCGGTCGAGCGCGAACCGCGGCGCCTCGGCCAGACGGTCGATGCCCATCGCGCCGAGCCCCGGCTGGCCCTCGGCGCCGAGCCCGAGACCGGCGGTGAAGGTGACCAGCTCGTCCACCAGCCCCGCCGACAGCAAGGCCGCGGCCAGCATGCCGCCACCCTCGCAGAACACCCGTGTCAGCCCCTCGGCTCCAAGCGCGGACAGCATCGCGCCCGGGTCAAGCTGGCGGTCGCTTGCGGTCGCGACCTCGATCGGATGCGCACCGCGCGCGCGCCAGACCGCCACCCGTTCAAGTGTTGCATCGGGCCCATGGCAGAGCCAGACCGGTGCCTCCGAGATCTCGTCAAACAGATGGCTGGCAGTCGGGATCTCCAGCCGCCGCGAGGCCACGATGCGCACGGGCTGGCGGTCGATGCCAAGGCCGCGGATTGTCAGCGAGGGGTCATCGGCGCGCGCCGTGCCGGCGCCAACCAGAACCGCATCGTGACTGGCCCTCAGCGCATGGACCTGGCGCCGCGCGGCCAGCCCGGTGATCCACTGGCTCTCGCCCGTCGCGGTGGCGATCCGCCCGTCGACCGAGGTCGCAAGTTTCAGCGTCAGATGCGGCCGCCCGCTCGTGACCCGCCGCAGAAAGCCCTCGTTGGCGCGCCGCGCCTCGGGTTCCAGCACACCGGTCGTGACCGCAATCCCGGCCCGGCGCAGGATCGCATGGCCGCCGCCCGCAACCCGTGGATCGGGATCTTCAAGCGCCGTGACGACCCGGGCGACCCCTGCGGCGACCAGCGCCTCGGCGCAGGGCGGGGTGTGCCCGTGATGCGCGCAGGGCTCGAGCGAGACATAGGCCACAGCCCCCCGCGCCGCCGCGCCCGCCTGTGCCAGCGCGATAACTTCGGCATGGGGCCGCCCGCCATCCTGCGTCCAGCCGCGGCCGACGATGCGGCCGTCCCGCACGATCACGCAGCCGACGGCCGGATTGGGCCAGACACGGCCCAGCCCGCGCCGCCCGAGCGCGATTGCCAGCGCCATGAACCGGCGGTCCGCCTCCGGTCCGACGCTCACTCCTTCGGGGGGTCCTTGGGCCGCAACTCGCTGACAAAGCGGTCGAAATCGCCGGCCTCCTGGAAATTCTTGTAGACGCTGGCGAAGCGCACATAGGCAACGGTATCGATCCGCGCCAGGCTCTCCATCACGATCTCGCCAATGACCTTCGAAGGGATGTCGGTCTCGCCCATGCTTTCGAGCCGGCGCACGATGCCCGAAATCATCTGATCCATGCGCTCCGGCTCCACGGGGCGCTTTTGCAGCGCGATGCGGATCGAGCGTTCCAGCTTGTCACGGTCGAAATCCTCGCGCCGACCGTTCGACTTGATCACCACGAGGTCGCGCAGCTGCACGCGCTCATAGGTGGTGAAACGGCCGCCGCAGGCCGGACAGAACCGGCGCCGCCGGATTGCAACGTGATCTTCCGCGGGTCGCGAATCTTTCACCTGGGTGTCGACGTTTCCGCAAAACGGGCAGCGCATGGACCCCTCTTTCGTTGCTGATCTTGGGCCTCGTCCCTGGCCCCTCACGACGACTATAGGGAAGCCTCCACGCCTTGGGTAGGGGATTTATCCACATACCCTATCTGGGTCCAACGGACGTTGCGGCTGCGCTACCGTCACGCCAGATGCGCCACCACGTGGCGCCGGTGCATCGCCCGGCGGTGTTCGAACAGATAGATCCCCTGCCATGTTCCCAGCGCCATGCGACCGCCCGACACCGGGATCGACAGGCTGACCGGCATCAGCGCGGCCTTGATATGGGCCGGCATGTCGTCGGGTCCTTCGAAGGTATGGCGCAGATAGCTCATCGCCGGGGTGTCGGCCGGTGGCACCAGCCGGTCGAAGAACGCTTCCAGATCGGCCCGCACCTCGGGGTCGGCATTCTCCTGGATCAGCAGGCTGCAGGAGGTGTGGCGCACGAACAGCGTCAACAGCCCCTCGGCAACATGCAGCCCGGCGACCCAGACCGCGACCTCGTGGGTGAACTCGTACAGCCCGGCGCCGGAAGTCCGGATGGAAAACTCGGTCTGCATCGCCTTGCTCCTTTCGGGACGACAGGAAGGCGCCCGCAGCTGGCGGGCGCCTTACGTGTCGCGCGGATCCTGCCGGCCGTTTCCGGATCCGGTCAGGCAGTTTCTGTCAGGCCGGCACTAGGGTATCGCCCGGCACGCCGTGGTAGAAGCCGTTGACGAACGGCGCCGCGATGCCGAGCGCGCCCAGCCGCGCCGCGCCCTCGGCCGCCTCGATCCGGCCCTGCAGCACGTCGTCAAAGGCCTTCGTCACCTCGATCATGTCGCAGGAATGCGGCATGACCCGGAAGTGGCTGACCCCCATGTCCCGCATCTCGTGCATCTCGGCCATCATCTCGAGATAGCCATAGCTGAGGGTCTGGATGCCGTTGACCGCCAGGAACGGCTTCTCGTCGAGCGTGGACAGGACCATCCCGTCGTCATCCTCGCCACAGACGAACTGGCAACTGTCCTTGATCCGGCCGTGCGCCCGCGCGTGATAGCAGCGCGCCGACAGCGCCAGCGAGGCGCGTCCGAAGACCTGCACCTCGACCCCGACGCCAAGCCCGCGCGCCGCTTCGGCAAGCCCTGCGACGGCCGGTTTCGGCAGTTCGGCCAGCAGGCTGAAATGGGTTGCGCCGCGACCGGCCAGATAGGCCATGGTGTCTTCGTTATAGACATTCAGCAGCGCGCCGATCCGGTGCGGCCGGTCCTTGAGATGCAGCAACGCGGCGGTGTTGTTCACCTCCAGATCGCGGCCCTGCTGCTGCGACCACTCCATCAGCAGCTTGCGCTCGCGTTTGATCACCACCTCGGCGAGCGAGGAATACACCACCTGCTTGCCCGCGCGTGTCAGCCGCTCGGCGACCTCTTCGAGATGACGATCGTCGAAGAACGGCGTGCGTTTCGAGCAGACGACCTCGCCCAGATATACGGTGCCCACAGGGCTTTCATCGGCAATCCGGCGATAGAAATCGAGCTTCCGCTCGGGGGCCCAGTGAAACAGGTTCGGGCCCAGGGTCAGTTGCGCGTCCATCGCCGTCACCTCCACGTCTTGGTTTTCAGCGCGCCTTCGGTCTGTTTCTGCCCCTCGGTCAGGGCGACCAGATCGGCCAGCACAGGTTCTTTCCCGGCGACGATGGCATCGACTGCCGAACGGAAGGTCGACACCACTTTCTTGACATAGGCGCGGCTGCGCTGCCGCCCCTCGATCTTGAAGGCATGGACCCCGGCCGCAATCAACTCGGGCAGGACGGTCGCGGCATTCAGGCTCACCGGCTCCTCGAAGGCATAATATCCGCCCTCGCGCGAGTCGGTCAGATAGCGTCCCTTGCAGATCGTCGGATATCCCGCGGTCTCGTTGGCGCCGAAGCGGTCGATGGTATATCCGCCGAGCCGCGTCGACAGCGTTCCGTCGGGCGCCGACTGATAGCTGACATTGGCCGCCGGCGAACAGGCGCCGTCCATGTTGGTCGACTGGCCGGTGACATAGCACGACAGCGAACAGCGCCCCTCGACCATCAGGCCATGGTTGCCGAAGATGAAGGTCTCGACCTCGCAGGGGATCTCGGCGACCAGCCCGCCGATTTCGCTGACCGTCATGATCCGCGGCAACACCACACGCTTCACCCCGAATTCGCGGACATAGAAGTCGATGGCCTCGGGGCTCGAGGCTGCGGCCTGCACCGACAGGTGGATGCGCAAGTCGGGATACATCCGGCAGATATAGTCGGCGACCGAGATGTCGGCGACGATGCAGGCATCGGCCCCCAGTTGCGCCGAAAGGTCGACCGCCTGTTTCCACAGCGCCACCTTGCCCGAGGGCGGGAACGTGTTCAGCGTGATCAGCACCTTTGCGCCGTGATCGTGGGCATAGGCGATGGATTGCTCCATCTCGGCGGGAGTAAAGTTCAGCCCGGTGAAGTTCCGCGCATTGGTCGCGTTCTGATAGCCGCAATAGACCGCGTCTGCCCCGGCATCGACGGCGCTGCGCAGCGCCGCTGGCGTGCCGGCGGGACAGATCAGTTCGGGTTTTCTCATGACGGGTTGTCCTCCTTGCCTGTATTTCTGCTGGCTGCCCCTGCCCGTCTGAGCGCGTCGAGCGCAGCCTTGCCGGGCCGGCCCAACAGGCGGGCCACCGATTCCGCAATCGGTTCATCGACGTCGTCGAGCGCATTGCGCAGGCAGACCACCGCCTCGGTGTCGCCGCTGACGGTCAGCGCACGCGAAAAGAACAGCGCATCGCCGTCCTGTTCCCCGTCCATCAGGGCCAGCAGGTCGAGGAAACGCCCCGAGATCCGCGCCGCGTAGACGGGCATGTGGCGCCGGTCGAGGACCCGGAAATCGAGCGCGTCGGGGTCCGGGCGCAGGTACAACACGACCGGCAGGTCTGTCGGGTCGATCAGGAAGTAGACGTGCCGGTGCGGCCCCAGACGGTCGAACATCTCGGGGTTTTCAGCCGCGATCGCGGCCGCGATCCGCTTCAGGATCGGGGTCAGCAGGAAGGTCGGCAGCGGCGGATGCGGCAATGACCGCAACAGCGATAGGGGAAACCTCCCCGTGGCGCCGGATGGGCGTGAGGAACTGAGGTCGATCGTCATTGCACTGGAAAAACCGTATCGGGAAAGGACACCCCGGTCATAAAGCAGATCGCCGTCGATGTCCGCGGAACGTATTGTCACAAGCAGCAGGACAGGCCCTCAGCAACACATTAAAATAAGAATTATTTCAATGTGTTGCTGTGCACACCGGGGCAACCGCCCCGGGGGGTGCCTGCCGGCGCCTCAGAACCCGATCTGCCGCATCTTGATCCGGCTGTCGCGGCACAGCGCCCAGCCGTGGGCTGCAGAATAATTCTGCCCGATCCGCGTGGCATTCATGTCCATCCCCTGCGGATCAGCCGCACCCTTGGCCACCGGGCCCGACGGATCGATGGTGAACACGACCGAGCGGCTGCGTTGCTGCGTCAGCGACGGCCCCAGCGGTCGTTCGAGATAGACCCGCGTGGTGCCGGACTGGTTGACGAATCGGCGGGTGAAATCCCCTGCCGCGCACCAGAAATCGGTGTCCACCGCGCGCGGCTTGTAGATCACCTCGAACGCGCCTTGCCGCCCCGGGATCTCGTTCACCACGAGAGTGTTATAGGCCCAATAGGCATTTGCCGGCGCCATGCCGGCAAGGCTTGCCGCCGCCGCGATCATCGCCCCGGCAAGCCGTTTTCCGATGTGTCGTTTCATCGCCCTTCTCCCCAAGTTGACTACCCCGCCGGCCCGTCAGATCTGTCCGGGCTCGACAACAAACGAACTCACGCACCCCGCCTGCGCGTGCGAGGCGCCATAGCTGTGGCCAACGGATTTTACGCTCATCGCATGGCCCTGTTCCGCCGCAGCAGCAGCGCCCGAGACCTCGGTCGAGGGGCGAACCGTGAAGGTGACCGAACTGCGCCCGGGATTGATCGCGCTTTTGCCGACAGGAGCGGCAACATAGATCCGTGTGTCACGCGGCAGGCCGAGACCCCGGATCGCATGGTCGCCGGCCGCACACCAATAGTCCTTGGCCCCCGCACCGGACATCCGGAACACCTCGAAGACACCCGGCCGCGCCGGATCGTCGATCACGATCATCCCGTTCGCCGCCCGATCCGCCAGCGCCGCAACCGACATCAGCGACAGCGCTCCGGCAGCTATCACAGATCCGAACCGAAGACGCATTTCCCCCCCTAGGACGACGACGACGTTGCGTTCGGGACGTTGCAGAACGACAGCGAATGCGCGACCGAACGGTTCATGCCCACCCTGCGTGGCGTGACCAGCACCCCGCCACCCCAGGGCGAGCGCACATCGCGTCCGACAAGCGCAAAGCTCACGCTGTAGCGGGTTGCGACCGTCGGGCTCGGACCGAGGGGGCGGATTATCACCAGCCGGTCGGTCATCCGGGCATTGAGCGGGCCATCGGCATAGCGCGCGGCATTGCAGAAAAAGACCGACCCTTGCTGGGCCCCGCCACCGGCAAACACCTCGATATTGTCAGGAGTGCCTCTGGTCAGAAGCCGCGGCGCATTCCCGTTGCGCGCAAGTGCCTGCCCCGCAGACAGCGCCAGTGTCACCGACACTGCCGCCGCCACCCCGAAAGCCATCAATCCGCGCCGTACCATGCGTCGTTCCTTCCACAGCAGTTATTCTGGGCCGCCGCACGCCTCCAGACAATTCACGTCTGCGCGCCCGGACCCCCGATGCCCGACCCTAGCCCGCCGGCATGGCGCCTGCCAGACCGGCCCGGCAACGCGGGCAAGCCGACAGGGACCAAAGATAGATGGTATGCAGCCCCTGGGTTTGCCAGCCCCGCCCCCGTCGCCGCCGGCGGCTCTCAGGCCGGATGGATGGCGCCGGATACGGCGCGGCTGCCGCCCGGATCGGGCATGTGCAGAAACCGGGCAAAGGCGCGCCAGACCTCTTCATCCCAGCTTCCGCTCGCGGCGCCCGAGGTTGACGGCAAAATCCACATCGCCATGCCTCCGACCTCGATCGGACCATAGTCGACATGACGCCGTTGCAGAAATCTCTTGGCGGCGTTCTTGCCGTTGAAGGCAAAGCTCTGCGGGCGGTGCTGGCGCAGGAAGGCGGCAAGACGGCCCGGATCATAGGCTGCGGCCGGTATCGCGGCATCTGCGCCCGACACCCCCTTGGCAAGATCGGTCAGACCGATGCCAAACCCCAACAGCCGCAACTCGTCGCCCACCGACAGCGGCTCCGGGACCAGCCCGGCCCGAAACAGCACCGGCCAAAACTTGTTGCCCCGCCCGGCGTAATAGGCGCCAATTTCGCCGGACCTGCGCCCCGCGGCTGTGCCGCAGATCACGCTGCGGAGATTTGGGGCAACATGGTCCGGCAGCATGGCAAAACGCCCCCGAACCGGGGGCGCCTTTCGTCACTGATCCAGAAAGCTGCGCAGCTTGCGCGAGCGGCTGGGGTGCTTGAGCTTGCGCAGCGCCTTGGCCTCGATCTGGCGGATCCGTTCGCGGGTAACGCTGAACTGCTGGCCGACCTCTTCCAGCGTGTGGTCGGTGTTCATGCCGATGCCAAAGCGCATCCGCAGCACCCGTTCCTCGCGCGGCGTCAGGCTGGCCAGAACCCGCGTCGTGGTCTCTTTCAGGTTCTCCTGAATCGCCGAATCGAGCGGCAGGACCGCATTCTTGTCCTCGATGAAATCGCCGAGCTGGCTGTCTTCCTCGTCGCCGATGGGGGTCTCGAGGCTGATCGGCTCCTTGGCGATCTTCATCACCTTGCGGACCTTCTCGAGCGGCATCTGCAGCTTGGCGGCCAGTTCCTCGGGCGTCGGTTCGCGACCGATCTCGTGCAGCATCTGCCGGCCGGTACGCACCAGCTTGTTGATCGTTTCGATCATGTGGACCGGGATCCGGATCGTGCGCGCCTGATCGGCAATCGAACGGGTGATCGCCTGACGGATCCACCAGGTGGCATAGGTCGAGAACTTGTAGCCGCGGCGATATTCGAACTTGTCCACGGCCTTCATCAGGCCGATATTGCCTTCCTGAATAAGATCAAGGAATTGCAGCCCGCGGTTCGTGTATTTCTTGGCAATCGAGATCACCAGTCGAAGGTTCGCCTCGACCATTTCCTTCTTGGCCTGACGGGCTTCCTTCTCGCCCTTCTGTACCTGCTGGACGATGCGGCGGAACTCGCCGATATCGACACCGACGTACTGGCCGACCTGGGCCATTTCGCCGCGCAGTTCAGCCACCTTGTCGGTGGAACGCTCGAACAGCGCCGTCCAGCCGCGGCCCGGCTGTTCGGCCATCCGGTCCATCCAGCTCGGGTCGAGCTCGTAGCCCTTGTAAGCGTCGATGAATTCGCGCCGGTTGATCCGCGCCTGATCGGCGAGTTTCACCATCGAGGAATCGATCGACATGATCTTGCGGTTGATGCCGTAGAGCTGGTCGATCAGCGCGTCGATCCGGTTCGAATGCAGGTGCATCTCGTTGACCAGTTCCACGATCTCGGAGCGCAGCTTCTGATAACGCTCTTCCTCCATGGACGAGAAACTGTCGTCCTCGTTCAGCGTCGCCGACATCCGCTGGTCCTGCATCTGTTCCAGATCGGAATAGTCGCGGGCAATCCGGTCGAGCAGGTCGAGCACGCGCGGCTTCAGCGCGGCCTCCATCGCGGCAAGCGACATGTTGGCCTGCTCGTCTTCCTCGTCGTCGTCCTCGCGGCGGATCGGATTGCCGTCGGCGTCGTATTCGGGGTCCTCGGATTTCTCGCCGGATGGCGCCTCGGGCTGGGCCTCGACCTTGAGCCCTTCGGCAACAGGTTCGGACTCCTCTTCGCCGTCCTCGTCGATGCCGCGGCCGAACGTGGCCTCGAGGTCGATGACGTCGCGCAGCAGGATGTCTTCGCTCAACAGCTCGTCGCGCCAGATCGTGATCGCCTGGAAGGTTAGCGGGCTTTCGCAAAGCCCCGCGATCATGGTGTTGCGCCCGGCCTCGATCCGCTTGGCGATGGCGATCTCGCCCTCGCGGCTCAGCAGTTCGACCGAGCCCATCTCGCGCAGATACATCCGCACCGGATCGTCGGTGCGGTCGAGCTTTTCGGTCTCGCTTGTGGAGACAGCCACTTCGCGCGAGGTCGATGCCTCGACCACCTCGGTGGACCCGACGGGCGTTGCGACGTCGTCGTCCTCGGCCTCCTCGGCCTCGATCACGTTGATGCCCATTTCCGAGAGCATCGACATCACGTCCTCGATCTGCTCCGAGGACACCTGGTCGGGCGGCAGGACCTGGTTGAGCTGATCGTAAGTGATATAGCCCCGCTCACGAGCATCGGCGATCATCTTCTTGACCGCTGTCTGGGACATGTCGAGCGTGATTTCCTGCTCGTTGTCCTCGGGCTTGCGGTCTTCGGTGTCCTTGGCAGCCATCCAGATCTCCTGTCTCGCGGGAGCTGATTCGAAAAGGTACGGATCCCTGATTCCATACCCCACGAATCGCGCAGTTTCACCCGCCATAGTCGCAAGCACCGGTGATTCCAATCCCCACCGCTCGCATGGTTTAAAGCTCTGCCGCTAAGTCTTCTTCGGGGTTCCTAACCCGATCAAAGACAGCAGCGCATCCAGATCCGAGCGTTCGTCCCGGTCGATCCGGGCACCGTTCTCGGCAATATCAAAGTCCGCCCTGTCCCCGTCGTGGTTGCGCGAAACCTGCTCGCGCGCCCGCGCCGAAAGGCTCAGGCGATGGTCTATCCACTCTTCGGGCGTCTCGGCGAAGCCGGCAACCGCTTCCTCGATCTCGCGCCTCGTGCCGCTCTCGGCGGCCAGCTTGGCGATTTCCTCGGTCAGGCACATGCGGGCCAGGTCAACGTCGCCGGGATGACGCACCGACGGGGCGAGCGAGACATGGCGCCCCTTGAGAAGCCTTTCAAGTACCTCGGGGCCGAGTGAGTCGCGAATCTGTGATTCGATTCGCTCGGCCGTGGCATCCGCATCGCATCTGAGCAGCGCAGAGGCCAGAGCCGCGTGGCCGGCGCCGACAAAACTCATCTCCTCCAGCGCATGGCCGAACTCCTCCAGCAGCGCCGGGATCTGCGTCAGCGTGACAAGGATCACCGCCTCGCGCAGCACGGTCGCCGCGCCGTCGTCGGACGAGGCCAGAAGCGAGGCGCGCGTGCCCGCGGTCGGAACGGCAGATCGGTCCGACCGCTTGCTGCCCCAGTCGCGACCCCGCCCCTTGCCCTTCCCCTTGGCGTCCCAGGGCCGGAACGGCCGGTCGCCGCGATCCCCCCCCGCAGCCCCGAAAAGCCCGGCCCTGAGCCGGCCGATCTCATCGGCATAATGCGCCCGGATGCCCGGGTCGGCGATGCCGCGGATCACGGCGCGCAATTCCTTGTCGAAGGCCGCCCGCCGTTCGGGACTGTCCAGCACCTTGCCTTCGGTCTCGCGCTCCCACAGCAGGGCGATCATCGACACGGCCGTATCGAGCGCCGTCTGCATCGCATCGGGCCCGCGGCTGCGGATCAGTTCGTCAGGGTCGAGCCCGCCCGGCAGCAGGCAGAACCGCAACGACTGGCCGGCCTGAACCAGTGGCAGCGCGGTGTCGATGACCCGCATCGCCGCCCGCCGGCCCGCCTCGTCGCCGTCGAGCGCGATCACCGGCTCGGGATGGGTGCGCCACAAAAGCTGCAGCTGGGCGGGCGTGATCGCGGTGCCGAGGTTGGCGACGGCGCCGCCAAACCCCGCCTCGACCAGCGCAATGGCGTCCATATAGCCCTCGGCCACGACCAGCGGCGTGCCTTTGCGTCCGGTCGCCTCGCGCGCCGGGCCAAGGTTGAACAGGTTGTTGCCCTTGTCGAAGATCTCGGTCTCGGGCGAATTCATGTATTTGGCGCGGTCGGCCGGGTCCATCGCTCGGCCGCCAAAGCCGATGGCGCGGCCACGGGCGTCGCGGATCGGGAACATGATCCGGTTGCGAAAGATGTCATAGGGCTCGCGCCCCTTGTCCGAGGGCCGGGCAAGCCCGGCGGCAAGGATCAGGTCGGGGGCGATTCCCTTGGCAGTCAGGTGTTGCCACAGCCCGTGCCAGTCTGCCGGCGCAAACCCCAACTGCCAGCGCTCGATCGCCTCGGGCGACAGCCCGCGGGTGCCGGAAAGATAGGCACGTGCCGCACCGGCGGCCGACGTCTTCAGCTGCAGGCGGAAGAAACGCACCGCCTCCTCCGTCACCTCGATCAGCCGGCTGCGGCGGTCGGTGGTTTCCTGGGCCCGCGGGTCGCGTTCGGGCATCGGCAGTCCGGCCTCGCCGGCCAGAAGCTCGATCGCCTCCATGAAGCCGAGGTTCTCGGTCTCCTGCACGAATCGGATGGCGTCGCCCTTGGCGTGGCAGCCGAAGCAGTAATAGAATCCCTTGCGGTCATCGACGTGGAACGAGGCAGTCTTTTCCTGATGAAACGGGCATGGCGCCCACATGTCGCCCTTGCCGGGGATCGAACGACGCGCATCCCACGTCACCTTGCGCCCGACCACCTGGGCAAGCGAGAGGCGCGAACGAAGCTCGTCAAGGAATCCGGGGGGCAGCGACATTTCGCGACTATCGCCCCGGACGCAGTTGCTGTCTAGCGGCCGCGACCTGCCAAAGGCCCGCGCCGCGACAAGACCTTCTCCGGCATCTGTGCTAGTCTGGCAGCAGGCAGAGAACATGCCATCAAAAAAACAGACCATCGGAGCAGGCAAGATGCGAAACGGATTCAGGCGGGCGGGCCGCGGCCGCCTCCTCATTCTGGCGATAGTGGCAGCGCAGGCAATCCCCGTGGCGGCGCTGGCCGCGGGACCTTCGGGGCGCACGTCCATGGTCGAGGTGACCGGGGTCGAGGACGAGGACATGCTGAAGATGCGTGCCGGTCCAGGCACCGGCTATCGCGTGATTGTCGGGCTGCCGAACGGAACCGTTCTGCGCAATCACGGTTGCAACCGGGTCGGCGGGACGCCGTGGTGCAAGGTCTCGCTGCGCGAGGCGCGCGGGCTGACGGGCTATGTCTCCGGGCATTATCTGACCGGCAACTGAGCCGGACCGGCAATCGACGCCGCCGCGGCGGCACGGGCGCACCCCGGCCAGACGGAAGGGTGCGCCGCATGCCGCCGGAGACAGGGCGGGAACCCGCACCGGGCCCGCCGCTCCTTGCGCGCCGGTCAGAGCCCCTTTTCGCGATAGCTCAGGGCAACCCGCTGGATCGCCACGATATAGGCCGCCATCCGCAGGTCGGGCACGTCCTCGCGGGAATGCCAGACCTCGCGCATCGCCTGATAGGCGATCCGCATCGTGTCATCGAGGCCCGAGCGCACCAGTTCCAGCTCGTCGGCGCCGCGCAGATAGCGTTCCTTGAAGGTCGGGGTCATCGACCAGCTGTCGCCCAGATAGCGGTCCAGCCGTTCGAGTTCGTTCACCACCAGCCGGTGCCGCGCCTCCTCCTGGCGCCGCTGCATCCGGCCGAACCGGATATGGCTGAGGTTCTTGACCCATTCGAAGTAGGACACCGTCACACCGCCGGCGTTGGCATAAAGATCTGGGATCAGCACGACGCCGCGGCCGCGCAGGATCTCGTCGGCGCCCGCCGTCACCGGGCCGTTCGCCGCCTCGATGATCAGCCGCGTGTTGATCCGCGCCGAGTTTTCGCGGTTGATCACGCCCTCCATCGCCGCCGGGATCAGGATGTCGCATTCCTTTTCGAGCACCCTGGCGCCGTCGCTCACATAGCTGCCTTCGGCATAGCCTTTCACCCCGCCATGAGAGACGATCCAGTTGTGCAGTGCCTCGACGTCGATCCCGTTGTCATCGATGATCGCCCCGTCGCGTTCGACGATGGCGGTGACCTTCGCCCCGTCCTCCTCGCTGAGAAACTTGGCGGCGTGATAGCCGACGTTGCCAAGCCCCTGCACGACAATCCGCTTGCCTTCGAGCCCGCCGTCGAGACCCGCGACCGCGCAATCCTCGGGATGGCGGAAGAACTCCTGCAGCGCGTATTGCACCCCCCGCCCCGTCGCCTCGACCCGGCCGTGGATGCCGCCGGCGTGGATCGGCTTGCCGGTCACGCAGGCCATGGCGTTGATGTCGGTGGTGTTCATCCGGTGGTATTGATCGGCGATCCAGGCCATCTCGCGTTCGCCGGTGCCCATGTCGGGGGCCGGCACGTTCTGGCTGGGATGGATCAGGTCGCGCTTGGCCAGTTCATAGGCAAAGCGGCGGGTGACCAGCTCCATCTCGTGTTCGTCGTATTCCCGCGGATCGATGCAAAGCCCGCCCTTCGATCCGCCGAAAGGCGCTTCGACCAGCGCGCACTTGTAGGTCATCAGCGCCGCAAGCGCCTCGACCTCGTCCTGGTTGACGCTGAGCGCATAGCGGATGCCGCCCTTCACGGGCTCCATATGTTCGGAATGGACCGAGCGGTAGCCGGTGAAGGTCTGGATCCTGCCGCGCATCCGCACGCCGAAGCGCACGATATAGGTCGCGTTGCAGACCCGGATCTTCTCTTCGAGTCCCGGCGACAGGTCCATGACCGCGACCGCGCGGTTGAACATCAGATCCACCGATTCCCGGAAGGAACGCTCTCTTACACGCCCTGTCGTGTCGTTTGCCATCACACTCTCCCTGTCCCCTGGATGCTCCGGCCCGGCGCACAAATGCGCCGCTCCCTGAAACAAAGCCTAGGCGGAAAGCACGAAAAAAACACGGATAATCTCAGTCAGGGGCAGCGTCATTCCGGCTCGACCCGCCCCTGCGCTGCCTCGGCCTCGACCAATGCGGCAAGGATCTCGGCCATGCCGCGCGCTTCGGCGGCAGAAGCAAGGCCGCCGACCCCGACCCGCCGTCCGATACGCCACCACAGGCCCGGCGCCCAGGCGATGCCGCCCGGCTCGGGCTCTGACAGGTGCAACAAAAATCCGTTCGAGGGTTTGAGCGCCAGCGCGCCGCGGTCGACCGCCGCAATCCGCGCAACGGACGCGATCCGCCGTCCCGATGCCTCGCGCAGTTCCTCTGCCGTCAGCTCGAGCCCCCGTCCACCGAGCAGGGCGAGGCGCGTACCCAGCCAGATCACAAGCGCGCCGAGCCCCAGCATGCCGCCCCGGATCACAAGCGACACGGGATCGAGCAGCGCCAGCGCACAAAGCAGCCCGCCAAGCCCGAATACAATCACGACCCCCAGCCAGCGACGGGGCGGCGAGACGTGCAGCCGGGCGAGAATGCCATCAGAATCGGGATTTCCCATCCTGACTGTCTAGCGTTTTACGGAGAGACCGGCGAGTCCCGGCGGCCGTTGTTCAAAAATGCACAGGTTGGCGCAGTTTCATCGAGATTCCGCGCATTGCCGCAAGGTCGCAGTCCCCCTACTTTCATCAGCAACGGACATTTCCAGCGCGAAAGGAGAGCTTCCATGTCTCTCAGACCCATAGAACGTCTCAGCCATGCCCGCCCGACCATGGAGGGCGCCGGCGTCAAACTGCACCGTGCCTTCGGCTTCGGCGATCCAAGCGAGCTCGACCCCTTCCTGTTGCTCGACGATTTCCGCAACGAGCGGCCCGAGGACTACCTGGCCGGCTTTCCCTGGCACCCGCACCGCGGGATCGAGACCATAACCTATGTTCTGTCCGGCTCGGTCGAACACAGCGATTCGCTCGGCAACAGCGGCCGGCTTGGCGGTGGCGACGTGCAATGGATGACTGCCGGATCCGGGATCCTGCATCAGGAGATGCCGACCGGCAATAAAAAGGGCCAGATGCACGGCTTTCAGCTTTGGGCCAACCTGCCCGGATCGCTGAAGATGACCGCGCCGCGCTATCAGGACGTCTCCGGTGGCGAGATCCCCGAAGTGATCGACGACGACGGCACGCGGGTGCGGGTGATCGTCGGCAGTTTCTGGGGCAAGACCGGCCCGGTGGACGGCATTGCGGCCGAACCGCAGTACCTCGACATCTTTGTCCCTGCGGGCGTGAAAAAGACCTTCCCGGTCGACACCTATCGCCGTGCCTTCGCCTATGTCTTCGAAGGCGCCGGCGCCTTTGCCGACGCCTCGAAACCGACCGGCGTGCTGCTGGAAAAGGAGGTCGCGGGCCGCGAGGTGAATATCCGCGACATGTCAGGCGACCGGACGCTGATCCGCTTTGGCAGCGGCGACGAGGTGACGGTGCAGGCAGGACCCGAGGGCATCCGGTTCCTGCTGATCTCGGGCGCGCCGATCCAGGAGCCTGTTGCCTGGCACGGTCCTATCGTGATGAACACCCAGGCCGAGCTGGCACAGGCGTTCAGCGAGCTGCGCAACGGCACCTTCATTCGCCCGGCGCACTGATCGGGCCTTGGCGGATTCGTCCCCTTGCCGGCGCTCTTTTCGTGCGCCTGCGAGGGGCGGTCGGCCGGGTTACGACCCGTCGTCGACGCGGACAACGGCCGTCTGCGTGCTTCCAGCCTCATGTGCCATCGGAAATTCCGACGGTGCGGCGCGTCATGTCCCAATAGATGTTCTCGACATCCGTCCGGCTCAACCGCCCTCCATCGCGAAACCAGGTGCTGGCACCGGTCAGCATGGCGATCAGTCCGCGGGTCATCACCTTGGCGTCACCAATGACAAAGACCCCTGCGGCAGCGCCCTCGGCAAGAATCGTTCCAAGTTCCAGCTCGTAGCGCCGGCGCATTTCCTCGATTGCCGCGAAATTCCCCGGTTCGAGGTTGCGCAACTCCATGTAGGAGACAAAGACCTCGTCCGGCCGGTCGAGGTGATAGCGGATGTGAAACCGGGTGAAGCTTTCCAGCCGACCCTCGGGCCCCTGCCCGCGCGGCTCTGCCTGCCAGCTTTCAAGCAGGTGTTCCATATGCGCGGCCATCAGGTCGAACAGCAACGCCTGCTTGTCGGCGGTATAGGTATAAAGCGCGCCCGCCTGCACTCCGACCTGGTTCGCGATCTGGCGCATGGACACCGCGGCATAGCCATGGCGCGCGAACAGGCGCAACGCGGCCTCCCGGATCCGGGGGCCGGTGATCTCTGCGTGGGATCCGGTCTTGCGCGCCATGTCACGAATTGGCATTGAACAATTGTTCAATTCAAGGCCCATCGCCAGCCTTGCTCGATTCCGTCGCATCGCGATAAGGTGCGCGCGATCCTTCTGGAGCCCCGGATGCGCACCGCCCCCCCACTGTTTTGCCTCCTTCTTGTCGCCATATCCCCGGGCTGCGCGCGGTTTCCCCAGCTTGATGCCAAGCTGACCGAAACCGGGCGGCAGGCGCCCTCGCCGGTTCTGACCGACATTCGCCCGATCCTCGCCGGGGCGCCCAAGGTCACAGCGAACGAGACCGAAACCGACATGATCGAGCGGGCCGACGCGCTCAGGGCATCGGCTGCGGTGATCAGCCTGCCGGTCATGACCGAAGACGAACGCACGCAGCTTGCCTCTGCGCGCGGCCTTGGGCCGGATGCGGACGCCGCCGCCATCGACGCGGCCGAGCGCGCGCGCCTTGAGGACGCCCATGCCCGCCTGCGTGGCATCGCCGATGCGGCCGCGACCGGCGATGCGGCCGCAAGCGATGCGGCCGCCGCCACGGACCCGACCGCCCCCGCCGATGAGGGCGACCAGCAACGGCTGGAGGATGCCGCCGCCCGGCTTCGAAAGCTCATGCAGGATGCCCAGACCGGCGTCGTTGCGCCCGACCCGTGAACAGGATAAGTCACGCCGGCCGGACGATTTCGAGCGGCAGACATCCTACCTGAACCGGAGGCGCGACCATGACCGACCCCCTTCGCCTTGGCATTGCAGGGCTCGGCACCGTCGGCACCGGCGTGGTGCGGATCGTGCGGCAAAAGGCGAATCTGCTGGCCCGCCGCACCGGCCGCGCGATCGAGATCTCGGCCGTCTCCGCCCGCTCGCGCACCAAGGATCGCGGCGTGTCGCTGTCGGGCTATGCGTGGGAGGATGACCCCGTGGCGCTCGCCACCCGCGACGACATCGACGTCTTCGTCGAACTGATGGGCGGCAGCGAAGGCCCGGCCCGCGCCGCGACCGAGGCCGCACTCGATGCCGGCAAGGACGTGGTGACCGCGAACAAGGCCTTGCTGGCCCTGCACGGCCAGGAACTGGCCGAACGCGCCGAGGCGATGGGCCACGTGATCCGGTTCGAGGCCGCCGTCGCCGGTGGCATCCCGGTCGTCAAGGCCCTGACCGAGGGCCTTGCCGGCAACGAGATCTCGCGGGTGATGGGGGTGATGAACGGCACCTGCAACTATATCCTGACCCGGATGGAAGAGACCGGCCAGGGCTACAACGCGCTGTTCGAGGAATGCGCGCAGCTCGGCTATCTCGAGGCCGATCCCAATCTCGACGTCGGCGGCATCGATGCCGGCCACAAGCTGGCGCTGCTCGCCGCCATCGCCTTCGGCACCCGGGTCTCGTTCGGCGCGGTCGAGCTTGAGGGGATCCAGCAGATCTCCCTCGACGACATCCACCATGCCGCCGACCTCGGTTTCCGGATCAAGCTTCTGGGCGTGGCCCAGATGACCGGCCGCGGACTGGAACAGCGGATGTCGCCCTGCCTGGTGCCGGCCGACAGCCCGCTTGGCCAGTTGCAGGGGGGCACCAACATGGTCGTCCTCGAAGGCGACAGCGTCGGCCAGATCGTGCTGCGCGGACCCGGTGCGGGATCGGGTCCGACGGCAAGTGCTGTGATGAGCGACGTGATCGAGATCGCGCGCGGAACCCGGCTGACCACCTTTGGCCAGCCCGCCGCCGGGCTGATCCATCCGACCCCTGCCCGCGCCACGGCGCCCGCGCCCTATTACCTGCGGCTGCGTCTGTCCGACAAACCGGGCGCACTGGCCAAGGTCGCGGCCGTACTGGGCGAGGCCGGCATCAGCATCGACCGGATGCGCCAGACCCGGCACGACGAGATCACCGCCCCGGTGCTGGTCGTCACCCACAAGACCAGCCGCGATGCGCTCGACCGCGCGCTCGAAGCCTTCCCGGCGACCGGCGTTGTGGTGGACGAGCCCATCGCGATCCGGATCGAATCGATCTGACGCATCACTTTCGGCGCCGGCGCGAGGCCCTTTGACGCTTTAGCGCAAACACCAGTTGCATCCTCCCACGCCACGCCGCTACCCCGTTTCAGGCCTTGATCCAATTAACCGCAGGAACCTCTCCGATGTCGACGATTCACACCCCTCCCGAATTTCACGACCGTTTGCTCTCGCTCTCCCTCGCACGGGTGACCGAGGCCGCCGCCATGGCTTCGGCCCATCTGGTCGGGCGCGGCGACGAAAAGGCGGCCGACCAGGCTGCCGTGAACGCCATGCGCGTGCAGCTCAACAAGATGGAAATTCGCGGCGTCGTGGTGATCGGTGAGGGCGAACGCGACGAGGCGCCGATGCTGTTCATCGGCGAAGAGGTCGGCATGGGCGAAGGCCCCGAGGTCGACATCGCGCTCGACCCGCTGGAGGGCACGACCCTGACCGCGCTCGACAAGCCGAACGCGCTCTGCGTCATCGCCATGGGTCCGCGCAATTCGATGCTGCACGCGCCCGACGTCTACATGGACAAGCTGGCGATCGGCCCGGGCTATCCGCTGGACGTCGTGACGCTGAAGATGTCGCCGGCCGAGCGCGTCCATGCGCTGGCCAAGGCCAAGGGCTGCGCGCCCGAGGATATCAATGTCTGCGTGCTGGAACGGGACCGTCACATCGACATGATTGCGGAAATCCGCAAGACCGGCGCCGCGGTTCGGCTGATCCAGGACGGTGACGTCGCCGGTGTCATGCACTGCGCCGAGCCTGAGCTGACCAACATCGACATGTACATGGGTGCAGGCGGAGCGCCCGAGGGCGTGCTGGCCGCCGCGGCGCTGAAGTGCATGGGCGGCCAGATGTACGGCCGGCTGCTGTTCCGCAACGACGATGAAAAGGCGCGCGCCGCCAAGGCCGGGATCGACGATCTCGACCACATCTATACCCGCGACGAGATGGTGACCCGCGACGTGATCTTTGCCGCCACCGGCGTGACCGACGGCAGCATCCTTCCCGGCGTCAAGCGGACGCCGCACCGCTATACCACCGAAACGATCCTGATGCGGTCCAAGACCGGCTCGGTTCGGCGCGTGATCTATTCGAACCCCGTCTGATCGCGGGATGGTGGCTGCGTTCCTTGGCGTCGAACATTCCCTGACCGGCCGCAGATGGGTCGGTCCGGGCGTCGACCGGGAACGTCAGGCCGAAGCACTGGCACAAGCGACCCGGCTGCCCGGGCCGCTTTGCCACATTCTCGCGCAACGCGGGGTCGCCCCCGAGGCGGCCGCGTCATTTCTCGCCCCCGCCCTGCGCGACCTGTTGCCCGATCCGCTGACGCTGAAGGACATGGGCCTTGCCGCCGAACGGCTGCTGGCCGCGGTCGAGCGCACCCAGCGGATCGCGATCTTTGCCGATTACGATGTCGATGGCGGCAGTTCGGCCGCGCTGCTGATCTGGTGGCTGCGCGCGCTGGGGCGCCGCGCCACGCTTTATGTCCCCGACCGCATCGACGAGGGCTATGGCCCGAACCCGCCCGCGATGGCCCGGCTTGCCGCCGACCATGACCTGATCATCTGTGTCGATTGCGGCACGCTCAGCCACGAGGCGCTGGCGGCGGCGGCCGGCACCGATGTGCTGGTGATCGACCATCACCTGGGGGGCGAAACGCTGCCGCCCGCACTTGCCGTCGTCAACCCGAACCGGCAGGACGAGTCGGGCGATCTTGCGCATCTATGTGCCGCCGGGGTGGTGTTTCTGGTACTGGTCGAGGCCGGGCGCAGGATCCGCGCCGCGGGCGGCAGGCAGCCCGACCTGATGGGCTTGCTCGATCTGGTGGCACTGGCCACGGTCGCCGACGTTGCGCCGCTGGTGGGCGTCAACCGGGCGCTGGTGCGCACAGGGCTGAAAGTGATGGCCCGCCGCGACCGGCCCGGTCTGCGCGCGCTCGCCGATGTGGCAGGACTGAACGAGACGCCGCGCGCCTATCACCTGGGCTTTCTGCTCGGGCCGCGGATCAACGCCGGCGGCCGGATCGGTCAGGCCGATCTTGGCGCGCGGCTGTTGGCGACCGAGGACCCGGCCGAGGCGCAGGCGCTGGCCGAACGGCTCGACACACTCAACCACGAACGCCGCGAGATCGAGGCCGCCGTGACCATCGCCGCCATGGCGCAGGCCGAGGCGCGCGGCACCGACGGCCCGCTGGTCTGGGCGGCGGGCGAAGGCTGGCACCCCGGTGTTGTCGGCATCGTCGCCTCGCGGCTGAAAGAGGCCACAAATCGCCCTGCCATCGTGATCGGTCTGGCGGGCGGCGAGGGCAAGGGATCGGGCCGCTCGGTCACCGGTGTCGATCTTGGCGCCTCGATCCAGAAGCTCGCCGCCGAGGGGCTGCTCGTGAAGGGCGGCGGTCACAAGATGGCGGCCGGACTGACCGTCATCGAAGCGCAGCTTGAACCCGCGATGGAGCGGCTGGCCGAGTTGCTGGCACGCCAGGGCGCAGGTGCCGGGGGGCCGCGGGATCTGAACCTCGACGGGCTGTTGATGCCCGGTGCCGCCTCGATCGAACTGATCGAACAGGTCGAGGCCGCCGGCCCCTTCGGCCAATCCGCTCCGGCCCCGCGTTTCGCACTGCCGGACGTCGCGATCCTGCACACCCGGCGGATGGGCGAAAGCCATCTGCGGGTGACCATTGGCGACGGGCTTGGCGCACGGCTCGAAGCGGTGGCCTTTGGCGCCTTCGACGGCCCGATCGGTCCCCGGCTCGACGCGCACGGCGGTGCCAGGTTCCATCTGGCCGGAAAGCTCGAAATCAACGACTGGAACGGTCGGCGCAGCCCGCGACTGCGGCTGGACGATGCCGCCGAGGCCTGATGTCCCGCGCTGACGATCAGGGTCCGAGAAATTCTCCCGCGAACCCGAAAAACCGCTTGCACGCTGCGGCAGCGTTTCATAAGTAACGCCGCACTGATTGCTGCGGTCCGTTCGTCTATCGGTTAGGACGTCAGGTTTTCAACCTGAAAAGAGGGGTTCGACTCCCCTACGGACTGCCACTTTCAGCATATCCCACGTATCAGGACAGGGTGTCGCAGCCACACCCGGCCCGGCAGGAATACCAGGATCGTGGGTCGATGCGCCAATGCCGGATGGCGCGACACTCGTGGTTTGGGTCCGTTCGTCTATCGGTTAGGACGCTAGGTTCTCAACCTGGAAAGAGGGGTTCAACTCCCCTACGGACTACCAACCACACCACCGCTTCAAGTGTTTTCAATGGATTGGCGGCTATAACCAGGCGGTTTTGGCGCGCGCCTGACGGGCAACGCCGTCCAGGGCGCCGTGCCCGGCGCCCACCCTTCGGCTCAGCATTCCGCCCTCCGGCGACAGGCCCTCAGGCTTCGACGCCGGGAGGAAGGGTTTCGCCAGTCCCGGACTCCGCCCGCCCCGTGCGCAACACTCCGAAGTCATTCAGGATCAGCAGCATCGCCGGTGTGACGAACAGCGACAGGATCGTGGCGCTGGTCAGGCCAAAGGCGAGGCTGGCCACGATGGGGCGCAGAAACTGCGCCTGGGTCGACGGCTCGAACAGCAGCGGCCCAAGCCCCACCAGCGTCGTCAGCGAGGTCAGAACGATGGCGCGGAACCGGTCGCGCACCGCTTCGCGCGCGGCATCGGCAAGCTCGGCACCCTCGGCATGACGGTCCTTGATGAACCCGACCAGCAGGATCGAACCGTTGACGACCACACCGGCAAGCGTGGCGAGGCCCACGAGGCTCGGCAGCGAGATCTGCAGGCCAAGCGCCATATGCCCCCAGACAACACCGATCAGCGACAGCGGGATGGCGGCAATGACGACCACCGGCAACAGGAAGCTGCGGAACTGGAAGGCGAGGATGAGATAGACGCCGATCAGCCCGATCGCCATGTTGCGGCCAAGCGAACTGCCCGTGGTCGCGGTATCCTTCGCCTCGCCGACGATGACGACCCGCACGTCGGGGCGTTTGTCGGCCAGCCCGGGCAGGAAATCGCGGCGTAGCGCCGCCATCAGTTCGCGGGAATTGGCGATGGCGGGGTTGATCGAGCCTTGCACCGAAACCGTGCGCTGGCCGTCGATGCGCTGGATCGTGGCATAGTCGCGCGATTGCCGGATCTCGGCGACGGCCGACAGCGGCACCAGCGCCCCGTTCGCCCCCGCGACGCGGATTGCCGCCAGATCGGCCGCCGTGGCGCGGTCGGCGCCGGTCAGCCGCGCCGTGATGTCGAGACTGCCCAGATCGTCGCGCACCTCGAGCCCGGTGTCGCCGCGGAAGGCCGCGCGCAGCGCAGTCGCGATCCCTTGTGCGCTCACGCCGAGCGCGGTCGCCGCCGAAGGGCGGATCGCGATCAGGTATTCCGTCCGGCCGGGCTGCAGGTCATAGGTCACTTCGCGCACACCGGCAAAGCCGCGAAAGAACTTGCGCATCTCCTTTGCCGTGACCGCCAGGTCCGCCAGATCTGGACCCTGCAGGCGAACGTCGATCGGCTTGCCACCGGCGCCGCGCTCCTTATCGGTGATCCGGAAGGCAGCCATGTCGGGCAGCGGTCCGGTCAGCTTCTTCCAGGTATCGAGGACCTCGGTCACCGAGGTTCTGCGCTGCCCCGCAGGCAGCAGCGCCGCACTGACCGTCGCCAGGTGGGGTCCCGTCTCGGGCGTGTCGGCGTTGCTGCCATAGGTGACCGTATAGCCCTGCACCAGCGGCTGGCCGTCAGGCTGGGCGGGCGATAGATCGGCGTTCATCTGGTTGAGCGCCGCCACGACCTTGTCCACCCGCTGCTCGGTGCGGGCCAGCGGCGATCCCTGCACCAGCAGCAGGCGCGCCTCGACCGTGTCGCTTTCGAGCGTCGGGAAGCTTTGATACTTGATGAAGCCGCCGGTGAAGGGCGCAATCGACACCAGCACCAGAAACGCCGCAATCCCGACCGTCAGGTAACGATAGCGCAGCGCAAGACCGGCGAAGGGCACGACCACCCGGTCGCGCAGCCGGTCGAAGCCGCCGTTCACCGCCCGGCCCACCATCCCCGGTGAAAGATCCCGGTCGAGCGCGCGCAGCATGTGATGCGGCAGGATCAGGAACGCCTCGATCAGGCTGACCACCAGCGTGATGACCAGCACGATGGGGATGTATTTCAGCACCGCCCCGATGTTGCCGGCCATGAAGCCGAGCGGACCAACGATCATCACCGTGGTAAGAAACGAGGCGATGACACCGGGGCCGACCTCGGTCGCCCCGTTCACAGCCGCGTCGATGGCGCTCTCCCCGCCCTGACGGCGGCGCACGATGTTTTCCGAAATCACGATGGCATCGTCCATCAGCAGGCCGACCGCCACCAGCAGCGCCACCATGGTCATCATGTTGATCGTCAGGCCGAAAAGCTGCATGGCAAAGACCGTGCCCAGAAACGACACCGGCAACCCCATCGCCACCCAGAACGAGACCCGGACGCCAAAGAACAGCCACATGGTGACGAGCACCAGCGCCAGCCCCTGCAGCCCGTTCACACCGATGATCCGCAGCCGGTCGCGAATGTTCGAGGTCGAATCCTGCGAGATCGCCAGTTCGATATTGCCCGGCGCCTCGGCCTGCGCCACGGCGATCTGGCGCTGTAGCGCCGCCATCACCTGCAGGGCATCCTGGGTCTCGGTCTTGCTGACCGCGACGATGGCCGCCCGCCGCCCGTTGTACCACGCGGCGACGGACGGGTCGGAAAAGGTCGTGGCAATGGTCGCGATATCGCCGAGCAGAACCTCGCTGCCGGTATCGGTTCCGGCAACCGGGATGCGGGCCAGTTCGGCGGGGCTGCGCCGTTCGCCCAGAAAGCGGATCGCGGCATCGCCGCCCGGTCCCTCCATGGTGCCCGCCGGCATGTCGATCGATTCACGTGCAAGCGCTGCGCCGACGTCCCCCAGCGTCAGGCCGAAGCGCAACAGCGCCACGGCGGGCACGTCGATGGCAATCTCGCGGTCGGAAAAGCCGTTGATCGCGACCTTGCTGATCGCCGGATCGGCCCGAAGGCGTTCGGCAAAGGCATCGGCATAGGCCAGCAGGACGGCCGGGTCCTCCGGCCCGGTGATGGCGACCGAGGCAACGCTTGCCACCCGCTCGACCACCTGAACCACCGGATCCTCGGCCTTGTCCGGGAACGTTGTGATCCCGTCGACGGCGGCCGAGACATCGGCGGCAAAACGGGTCATGTCGGCGCCTTCGACCATCTCGGCCGTCACGACCGCCATGCCGTCCCGGGACAGGCAGACGAGTTCGGCAAGGTTGTCGACTTCGCGGATCGGGTCCTCGACCTCGCGACAAATTTCGGCCTCGACCCCGGCGGGCGTGGCCCCCGGATAGGCGATGCGCACCTCGACATCGGTCGGCGGCACGGCGGGAAAGGTGTCGCGCTGCAGGGTCGGCGCGGCGGCCAGCCCCAGAACGATGAAGGCCAGCATCAGGATGTTGGCGGCGGTCGGGTGGGTGGCAAACAGCCGGATCATCGGGCCTTCCCCGCACCGGCGGCGGTCTTGCCACCCGCAGCCGTCTGGGCGATGCGGGCTGCCGTGGCCTTGTCCTCCATGGCCTTGACGCCCATCCCCGGCACCGCGATGGCGGGATCGGTCACGACCAGCCGGTCACCGGCCGCCAGCCCCTCGGCAACCACGGCGATCCCCTCCATCGTGTAGCCGAGCGTCACCTCGCGCGGTTCGAGCGTGCCCTCGGGCGAAACGACAAGCGCGCGGCCATTCACCACCGCCTCCTGCGGGACAACCAGCACCTCGACCGGCGGGGCGCTGAGAATGACCTCGACAAAAGTGTTGCGGCGCAAGGGCGGCCGCAACCCGGCCTGTGCGCGGTCGAGAGGGTTCTCGACCCGAACGACCAGTGTGCTGCTCTGGGTCGCGACATCGACCGCCTCGCCGACGCGAACGACCTTTGCGTCCCATGTTACCGAATGATCGGCCGCGGGCAGCCGGACCCTGGCCTTCAGGTCGGTCACCTGGCCGCTGGCCAGCATCCGCACCAGCGGGCCGACCTGACCGATGGGGAACCGGGCCGCGATCTCGACCGCCTCCGTGCCCTCGGCCGCGATCATCTGCTGACCGTGGCTGACCACCTGCCCCAGTTCGGCCGAGACATCGGTCAGGCGAACATCATAGGGGGCGACGACCGTGGTGAACTCGAGGCTGCGTGCCTCGAGCGCGCGCCGCGCTTCCAGCACCCGGCGTTCGGCGAGGTTAAGCGCAAGCTGGTTTTCCAGATCGACCACCTTGGCCCGGGCCACCAGTTCCTGACGCCGCGACTGTTCCAGCGTCGCCCGCGTGGCGACCCCCTGATCTGCGAGGTCCTGCTGGCGTTGCATCTCGGACCGGCTGAGCTCCAGATCGGCGCGGGTGATTTCAAGGCTCGCCGCCAGTGTCTGGTCCTTGACCGCCAGGGCACCAAGACTCGCGTCGATCTCGGCGAGCGACAGCCGCAGGTCGGTATCGTCGAGCCGCAAAAGCTCGGTCCCGGCCGGGACAATCTCGCCCGGCGAAAGCTGGTCCGATGTCTCGACCACCATACTCTCGATCCGCGCGATCGCCCGCCATTCGCGGGCAGGCTCTGCGGTTCCGTGCCCGATGACCCGCGGCGTCAGCGTGACGGGGGCCAGCGTGATCGTGCGCACCGGCGTCGCGGGCGGCGTGCGTTCGGTCCCCGCAGGCGCCTGTTTCAGATCTGCGGAATAGCCGATTGCCAGCAACCCCAGGGCCACCGGAAGCGAAACCGCCAGGGCGCGCAAAAGAACCTTCCCGGGTCCGGCCATCGTGATCTCCTGATATTTGTCGAATGGAACGCGTCCGCGGCACGTTCATATCACGCTATCAGAATATATCCTATGCGCCCTGACGCACCATCCCCGGTCGGGCCTGCCATTGCGGCGCAGTCTTCGAAGCGGCGATCCGGGTCGCGGGACCTCAGGGAAGGGTCACGACGATGGCCTGATGCCGGGGGGGATCGGGCATGGCCCCCTCTGGCACTTGCGTGGCGGCTCGCAGATCCAGTCGGGTCGCGAGTGTCGCGCCAGAGGCAAGCAGGTCGCTGACAAGCCGGTCGCGGGCGGCAAGGTCGCCCGCGACCGTTGACCCCGCCTCGGCGCCCTCATCGACGCCAACCGCCCCCGCAAAGACCCGCAGGCCCTGCGAAGTGACATAGTCTGAAGCCCAGAACCGCGCCCGATAGGCTTGCCCGAGCGGCATGCCTGCCGGCCCCTGCCCGGTCTGGAAGGCGATGTCGTTTGGCTGGCCGCGCCAGAAATGGGCGACGATCTCGGCCGTTGGATCTTCGCGCCCCTCAAGGGCTGCAAACATCGCATCGAACACCATCCCGGGCGACGGCCTCGCCGCCGCGGTCCAGCCTGCATCGACAAGCGCTCGGGTCACCGTGCCCGTATCTTTCGCAAGCACGATCACGCCAATCGGCTGAAGCTCTGACCCGAGCAGCGATTCCGTGCCCGCCGGAAAATCCTCGGCCACGGCAAGGCCCCCGATATCGCTGAGGGTCCAGTCGGCGGACGCAACCACCGAAAGGTTCAGCGGATGGTCATAGCGCCAGGCGCTGACGACCGCGAGGCACAGCAGCATGGCAGCCGCGCCAAGGCAAAGCGGCCGCAGCCATGCCCGCGCCGGCGCGACCGGCATCGCGGGCGCGTCGCGCGCAGACAGCCATTCGGTGACCGCGATTGCGACCAGCACCCAGAGGCAGCCGACAAGCCACCCGTTCACGACATCGCTCAGATAATGCTCGATCAGATAGATCCGGCTGACGCCGATGGCAAAGGCCGCCAGACCCGCGCCAAGCAGCGCTGTCTCGGCGCGCAGCCGGCCGGCCCGCCAGAGTACAAACATCAGCATGCCATAGAACCCGACCGAGGCCGCCGCATGGCCAGAGGGAAAGCTGTTCGAGGTTTCGAGGAAATAGCCGAGCGGAGACCGTGGCCGCTGAAACACCATCTTGAGCAGGGCGACCGAGAGCGTGCTGCCCAGGACCGAGACCACAAGCCCCAGCGCCAGGGCGCGACGACGCGCGCTCAGCAGCCACAGCACCGCTGCCGCCATCAGAGGCCAGACCACCTGCCAACTGCCCAGGGCCGTGATCCGCGTCGCCAGCCGGATCGGCCCCGGCGACTGGAAATGGTGGATCAGTTCGGCCAGCCGCATGTCGAGCTGCCGCACCGGGTCGTCGAGCAGGAAATCGACGATCGAATCGAGCCACACCGAGGCGATATAGACAAAGACGAGGCCGAGGACCGTCAGCGGCATGCCGGTGAAACTTGCGCGATCGAAGCGGGCCCTGACCCACCCGGCGATGCCGCGATGCGCCCCGATCCAGCCCGCAACCGCCGGCCGGTCGGCGATGGCGTGCGCCGCATCCTCAAGGATCGACCAGGTCAGCGGCATCAGCCGGACCACGCTGAACAACAATCCCCACACCACGACCAGCAGGAATGCGACAACGCCGGTCAAAAGCGCGATGCGGGTGAACGAGCCGCTGATGCGCCCCGCAACGTCGCCAAGGAAATACCCGATCCCTACGTGGACCAGCGCATAGGGGATGCTGCCCGCAAGGTTCCAGATCAGGAACCGGCGCCGCTCCATCCCCGCCGCTCCCGCCACCAGCGGCACAAGCCCGGCGAGCGGGCCAAGAAACCGTCCGAGGACCAGCGCCAGACCGCCGCGCCGCTGGAACAGCGCCTCGGCGCGGGCGAACGCCTTTGAGCGCTCGATGCGGCGCGTGCCGGGCACCCGGTGCATGGCCAGCCGTCCGGTCCAGTAGCCGGCCTCTGACCCCAGCACAGAGCCGAGTGCCACGAACCAGGCGAGATCGAAGAAATCGAGCAGCCCGCGCTGGACCAGAACGCCCCCGGCATCGACGATCAAGGTTCCCGGCACGACAACGCCGGTAAGGAAATAGGCCTCGAGCGCCGAGGCAAGGCCGATCAGCCAATAGCTTCCGACACCGAACGCCTGAAGGGAGGGCAAGATCTGGTCGATGGAATGGGGCATCAGATCACTTCCCGGCCTCCTGCGGGTCCCTGCGGCCCAGTCGTTGCCGGAGCGGCAGCAGGCCCAGAATGGAGACCGCGGCAAAGACGGAGCCTGCCAGGAACGTCGCCTGCGGTCCGAAACCCTGCCATAGCGCGCCCGCAAGCACGCTTGCCAGCAGCAGCATGACGCCGGTGACAAGGTTGAACATGCCAAAGGCCGTGCCGCGCAACTCGGGCGGCACCGCCTCGGCCACCAGCGCCGCGATCAGCCCCTGGGTGAACCCCATGTGCAAACCCCAGAGCAGTATGCCGATCCCGAATCCGGCAAGACCGTGCGTCAGCGCAAGGAACAGATCGGCCGCGATCAGCAGGACAATTCCCGCGATCAGAAGCCCGAAGCGATCCACCCGGTCCGACAGCGCGCCCACCGGATAGGCCGACAACGCATAGACCGCGTTCATCGCGACGAAAACGAGCGGCACGAGCATCAGCGGCACGCCCGTCACCTCGGCGCGCAGGATCAGAAACGCCTCGCTGAACCGCGCCAGCGTGAACAGCGCCGCGACGGCAACCACCCACCAATAGACCGCACCCAGCAGGCCGAGTTCGCGGCGGCTGAGCGGATTGCGCACCTTGCGCAGGCCCGCAGGCCGGGCGGGCTCGTGCACCGCAAACAGGATCAGCGCGAGGGCCAGAAAGGCCGGGATCACCGCGACCCAGAACACGCTCCGGAAATCGTCGGCAAACAGCCACATCAGCGCGATGGCGGCAAGCGGCCCAAGAAAGGCCCCGAAGGTGTCGAGCGACTGGCGCAGGCCAAAGGCCGCCCCGCGAAGCCCCGCTGGCGTGATGTCGGCGATCAGCGCATCGCGCGGGGCGCCGCGAATGCCCTTGCCGACCCGGTCGACAAACCGCGCAGCGACCAGCCAGCCGATGCCGGGGGCCAGCGGAAACACCGGCTTGGTCAGCGCCGCCAGACCATAGCCGAGCGCGGCCAGTTCCTTGCGCCGCCCGATCCGGTCCGAAAGCGCGCCGGAAAAGACCTTGGTGATCGACGCGGTTGCCTCGGCGATCCCCTCAATGACACCGACGGCCAGCACGGTCACGCCGAGCCCGACGGTCAGATAGACCGGCAGCAGCGCGTGGATCATCTCGGACGAGACATCCATCAGCATCGAGACGAACCCGAGCGCCCAGATCCCCGCGGGCAAGCGTGGCCACTGCTGTCGGGTCGCGTGGTTTTCCGTCATCCCGTCTTTCCGCCGCTCGCCGCTCCATCAGCCTTGCCGAGGGCCTTGGTCATTCCCGTTGACGCCGGCGCTCAACCCGGTCGGAGCACGCTACTGCAACGCGTCGCTGCCAGCCATGTCAAGCGCGCTCCCCCACCCGACGTGGATGACGCCGTGAGGATCCGGGCTGCAGCGCCCGTCCAGCGCCCTTCGATGGGTGAGTTCCGGAAAACGTCGGATCGCGGTGCCGGGATGGCTCAGGCGGCGTCCCGCGGATCGTGACCGTTCGGCTTGCCATAAAGGCCGATGTTCGCGTCGCCCCAGTCTTTCAGCGCCCGCAGGATCGGCTCCATGCTGCGGCCGAGATCGGACAGCGAATATTCCACCTTGGGCGGCACCTGGGCATAGACCTTGCGGGTCACAAGCCCGTCGGCCTCCATCTCGCGCAACTGGTTGGTCAGCATCCGGGGGGTGCAGTTTTCCACATTCCGCCGGATTTCGCTGAAACGCAGCGTGCCGGACAGCAATTGCCACAGGATGATCGACTTCCACTTGCCGTCGATCAGGCCGATGGCGGCCTCGACCGAACAGCCGGGCGTACAGTCGAACCGCGAGTGCCGTGGCTTGGCCATTTTACAGTATCCTTTTGATACTATGTGCAGCGTTTGTACGTATTGCACATGTTTGAATGTAGGCCCAGTTTCCGTACAGCGCAACGGACCCTCAGGAGCGACGACCTTGAAAGCCATCGGATACAGAAACGCCGGAGACATCGCGCGCCCGGACGCGCTGGAAGACATCGAGTTGCCGCGCCCCAGCGCCAGCGGCCACGACCTTCTGGTCGAGGTGGCGGCGGTCTCGATCAACCCGGTCGATACCAAGGTGCGCCGCAGCGCCGCGCCCGGGCCGGGGCAGTTCAAGGTGCTGGGCTGGGATGCCGTCGGCCGGGTGGTTGAACTGGGCGAGGCCGCGACAGGCTTTGCCGTGGGTGACTCGGTGTTCTACGCAGGGTCGATTGCCCGGCCCGGCGCGAATGCCGAATTCCATCTGGTCGACAGCCGCATTGTCGGTCACAAGCCCGCCTCGCTTGGCAATGCCGAGGCGGCCGCGCTGCCGCTGACCGCGATCACCGCCTGGGAGACGCTGTTCGACCGGATCGACATCCGCCGCCCGGTTCCGGGGGCCGCGAATGCCATCGTGATCGTGGGCGGCGCCGGCGGAGTCGGCTCGATTGCCATCCAGCTTGCCCGCGCGCTGAGCGATGTGACGGTGATCGCCACCGCCTCGCGCCCCGAGACGCAGGCCTGGGTCCGCGAGCTTGGCGCGCATCATGTCATCGACCACTCAAGGCCACTGGCGCCACAGGTCGACGCGCTGGGGATCGGCGCGCCCGCCTTTGTCTTCTCGACAACGCAGACCGACCGGCACATCGACGAGATCGTTGCCTTGATCGCCCCGCAGGGCCGCTTTGGCCTGATCGACGATCCCGAAGGCCTGAGCATCATGGGCTTCAAGCGCAAGGCCGTGTCGATCCACTGGGAATCGATGTTCACCCGCGCGGTGTTCGGCACGCCCGACATGGCGGAACAGGGCAAGCTGTTGAACGAGGTGGCGAAACTGGTCGACGCGGGCCGCATCCGCACCACGCTGACCGAGACCCTGTCGCCGATCAATGCCGCAACCCTGAAACGGGCCCACGCCCTGATCGAAACCGGCACGGCGCGCGGCAAGATCGTCATCGAAGGCTTCTGAGGCGGCAGGGCACCTGAGCCACCTTGCCCCCTTGCGGGCATCGTGGCGGCCGGCCGGTGCGTGGGTTTTCAGGCGGCCGGACGATCCGCCGGCCGTCGGTTCCCGCGCCCGACGACGCGCGTCACGACATGGCTGCAACCGTCCGGGAGCCGAGGTTCCGCAACCATACCTTCAGCCCGGATCGCCTGCGCCCGCCCCGCGCGCGGCGATCCCCTCCAGCACCGCGCGCGCCGCGCGCAATCCCGGCGGTTCGGCGCCGCGGCCGAGCCGTTCCATGGTCAGCGCCATCGCCTCGCGCTGATTGCCCGGATCCTGCAGCACCTTCAGGAGCGCAGGGGCAATCGCCTCGGCCCGGCACGCCTTGCCGACAAACTCGGGCACCACGCGGGTCTCCGAGACCAGATTGACCAGCGTCACCGTGTCGACCAGCAGCATGCGGGTGACATAGACCCGCGCCAGCCAGGACGCGTCATAGGCGATCACCATCGGGGTATCCGCCGCCGCCAGTTCCAGCGACACGGTGCCCGAGGCCGCAAGCGCCACATTGGCGGCCCGGAAGGCCGCGCGCTTGGCCGCCAGCGCCTGCGCGGCATCGCAATCGCGCGGATCGAGAAGGATCGGCTCTCCGGGCCAGGCGGCGACCACCTCGCGCGCCAGATCGGCGCGTGCCGCCACGGTCGGCACAACGATCCGCGCCTCGGGCCGCACCGCCAGAACCTGCGCCAGCGCCTGGCCAAAGACCGGACCGAGCCGCGAGATCTCGCTGCCGCGCGATCCCGGCAGGGCAAGGATCAGCGGCGCGGCGGGATCGATGCCGTGGGCTGTGCGAAACGCCGCCGCCTCGGCCGCGCTTGCCTGCGGCTCCGACACCACCGGGTGGCCGACGAAATCGCAGCGCATGCCTGCAGCTTCCATATAGGGCGGCTCGAACGGCAGCAGCGCCAGTACCTGGTCGATATCGGGCGCCATCTTGGCGGCCCGTCCCGGACGCCAGGCCCAGACCGTGGGCGCCACATAGTGGACATTGTGCTGCGCCGGATTGCGCTCGCGCACGAGGTGCGCCAGCCGCAGGCTGAACTCTGGCAGATCGATGGTGATCAGCGCGTCGGGCCGCTGTGCCAGCACGTCTTCGGCCGTCTCGAACAGCCGCCGCCGCAGCGCCGGATAGTGGCGCAGGATGTCGACAAGCCCGACGACGGACAACTCCTCCATCGGAAACAGGGACACCAGCCCTTCGGCTTCCATCAGCGGGCCGCCGATGCCGACGATCTCGACCCCCGGGACAAGCTGTTTCAGACCGGCCATCAGTGCCGCCCCAAGCCGGTCGCCCGAAGGCTCGCCTGCCACAAGATAAAGCCGCATCAGCCCGCCTCCCGCACCCAAAGGAACAGCCCGGCCGCGTCAGCAGCCGCGATCACCGCCCGATGGTCCAGAACCATGACGCCCGCCGCCTCGATCACAACGCCAGAGAGCCCCGCCGTGGCCGCGCCTTCGATGGTCTCGGGCCCGATCACCGGCAGATCGACGCGCCGGTCCTGCCCCGCCTTCGGCGCCTTGTAGAGGATCCCGCCCTCGGGCAACCCCGCGCGGTCCCGCGCGAGCGACGCAAGCATCCGGTCGGTTCCGGGCATCGCCTCGATCGCCAGCGCCTGGCGCCGGGCCACCACGCAGGCCTGCCCCACATCCGCCACGCTCAGCGCCGAAACAATGGCCTCGGCGCGCGCGGCATCGGCCTTCGCCGCCTCGTCGGGCTGGGCGATGGTCGGTACGCCCGCCTGGGGCAGCAGTTCGGGCAGGATCTGATGCGCGCCACGCACCGTCATGCCGCGCGATTCGAACAGCTCCAGAACCACGCGCAAGGCGCCGTCGTCACCCTTGCCAAGGGCGGACAAAAACCGCGGCACCAGTGGCGCCGTGGCAAGATCGAGCTTTTTCGGGTCGAACTTCGGCCGCCGGATCGCGCCGGCAAAGCAAACCTCGGTCGCACCGCGTTTCTGCAGTTTCTTCAGAAGGCTGCCCAGGGTTTCGAGCCGGAATGCCAGATCGGCGCCTTCGGGGACCCCGCCCTCGGGCGCATAGGCGCAGACCGCCATGTCCCGGCCCTCGGCGCGCAGCCGCTCGGCCAGTATCTGCGGCAACCGCCCCTCGCCCGCGATCAGCGCCAGCAAGCGCGCTACTCCGGGGTCAGGAAATGCCGGTCGCTCGGGCCGGTGATGAACTCGACAACCTGACGGACAGGCTCGCTCTCGGTCGCCGCGCCGATTGCGCGCGCGCGTTCCTGGAATGTGCCATCGTCGGATTTCAACGCCTTGTAGGCGGCCATCAACGCCGAAATGTCGGCCCGGTCCATGCCGCGCCGTTTCAGCCCGATCAGGTTCAACCCGACCAGACCGCCCGGCACCGCCTGCACCATGCCAAAGGGGATCACGTCCTTCTCGACCTTGCAAAGCCCGCCAATGATGGCGCCCTGGCCGATCCGCACCCATTGATGCACGCCCGAGAGCCCGCCAAGGATGACGTCGTCGCCAATGTGGCAATGACCTGCCATGCCCGAGTTGTTGACCATGACGACCCGGTTGCCGACGTGGCAGTCATGCGCCACGTGAACCCCGGCCATCAACAGGCAGTCGTCACCAACCGTGGTGACCCCGCCGCCACCGGCGGTGCCGGGGTGGATCGTGACATGCTCGCGGATCCGGTTGCGGGCGCCGATCACCAGCCGGGTTTCCTCGCCGCCGAACTTCAGGTCCTGCGGAACCTCGCCGATCACCGAGAACGGAAACAGCACCGTCCCGGCCCCGATCTCGGTCCGGCCCGAGATCACGACATGGGACTTCACCTCGACGCCTTCGGCCAGCACCACCTTGGGGCCGATCACCGAAAACGGCCCGACCGTGACGCCCGGGCCCAACACGGCGCCGTCTTCGACCAGAGCCTGGGGGTGAACATGCGCCGTCGCATCGATTGTCATCGGGGTCAGCCTTCTGTCTTCTCGATGGACGCAGCGTCCCGGGGCGTCGCGTCCTCGGTCTCGGGCTCTTTCGGCATCTGCATCATTGCCGAGAATTCGGCTTCGGCCGCAAGCTCGCCGCGGACCATTGCCCGGCCTTCAAACTTGCCGATCCGGGCGCCGGCCCGTTTCACCGTGATGTAGAGTTCGAGCACGTCGCCCGGCACCACCGGACGGCGGAACTTTGCCTTGTCGACGGTGGCAAAATAGATCATCAGCTCGCGCTCGATCCCGCGCGACGCGCCAATGAGCACCGCCCCCGTCTGCGCCATGGCCTCGATCACCAGAACCCCCGGCATCACCGGATGGCTCGGGAAATGGCCCTGGAAATGCGGCTCGTTGAAGGTGACGTTCTTGATACCCACCGCGCTCTTGTCCGGAACGATGTCGATCACCCGGTCGATCATAAGGAACGGATAGCGGTGCGGCAGGATTTTCAGGATCGTGGCATAGTCCGCTTCCAGCAGCGGGCCCGGTGTCTCGGTCATGGATCTCAGCGCCTCATCTTTCTCCGACGGGTCACGGCCGCGCCCGCCACGCGCCGCTCCTACACGCCAAGTGACGGTTCGGCAAGCGATGGGCCCTGCCCCCGACGTCGGTCGCGGTCGCGCCGGGGCCAATGCAGCAGCGCGGCGCCGGACCGGATTGCGCCCGCGCCGCGCAAGATCCGACCGCGTCCAAGCGTTGCCGGACCGAACCCGGAGGGCCCGCCCGAAGGGCGGCGTGCACCTGCGGGTGCCGCCGGCCTGCATTCGGGCCAGATCCTGTTCGGTCCGGATTGCCTTTGGCGGCGTTGGCTAACACGGCTTCCTCGCGTCTGCGTCACGGGCGAAATGTCACGGCCGGGCGACCCCGGGGTCCGGCACCGCCAGCGGCGTATTCCCCGAACCGGGCTGCGTCCCGGCATTTCCGGCCGCACCCGCGCCAATCCCTGACCCGTCCGGTGCCGGCGCGTCCGCCGGTCCGGTATCTTCGGCCTCGGCGGGTCCGAACTGCGCGCCGTCGCCCAGGCGCTCGTCGATCTGCGCAATCGCCCGGTCGGTGATATCGATCTGATCGGACGCAAGGATCACCGCACGCTCGTCAAGAATGGCAAGCCCGCCGACCTCGGCCACGATGTCGCGCAGGATCGGCAGGATCCGCACCGAAAAGGCGTGCCGCTCCTGGTCGCGCTGGCGCTGCAAGGCGACGATCTTGTCGTCCTGCTCCTTGCGCAGCCGTACGACCTTTTCGTCGAAGGCATCGGCCAGCGGACGAAACTGTTGAAGCGTCATCTGCTTGCGCTGTTCGGTCAGGTCCTTTTCCTCGGCCGCAAGCTCGGCGCTGACGTCGCGGTTGCGCTGCGCCAGCTCCTCCGAAACCCGTTCGACCTCTGACACCAGCCGCTTGCCATAAAGCGTTTCGGAAAACAGCCGTTCCTGGTCGAGCGTCAGGATCTGCGGCGGTACGGCGACGGTCGCCTGCTGCGCGCTTGCCGGACCGCCCGACGGAACGCTTGCCGCGAAGGCCAGCGCCATCCCGATCAGACCCGCCCGAACGGCCCCCCGGACAAGCATCAGAACCGCGTCGAAACGGTGAATTCGAAGTTCTGCTCCTGGTCGTAATCCTCTTTCAGGATCGGACGCGAGAAGTTGAACCGCAATGGCCCGACCGCTGTATCCCAGAAGATCGAAATACCGGCAGCCGAGCGCAGATGGAATGCGTCGTCGACCGGATCCTGCCCGTCCGGGCCGCCGTTGATGTTGTTCAGGTCCCAGACCGAACCGATGTCCCAGAACAGGCCGCCGAGGATGCCATATTCCTCGGGCAGGCCGAGCGGGAAGTCGGTCTCGAACCGGGCGACGGCATAGTAGTTGCCGTTCAGCACATCTTCGTTCTCGACGTTCAGGTCGCGCGGGCCGACGCCGTTCGACTTGAAGCCGCGGATCTTGTTCGACAGCGAGAAACGGTCGACGATCAGGCTGTCGCCGCCGAAGTAGTTCAGCGCCCCGCCCTCCAGTTCCGCCCGCAGGTTCACCTGTTCGTTCCAGATTGCTTTCTTGGCACGCAGCGACGCTTCGGTCTCAACCCAGGTTGCGCTGTCGCTGCGATATCCGAAGTCCTGGCTGAACGACGCCTGAAAGCCGGACGTCGGATCAAGCGAGGAGCGCAGAGTGTTGTAGGACAACGTGTAGCCGGCCAGCACCGATGTCAGCCCGCCCATCTCCTGTTCGACCCGCAGGATATCCGAGGATCGATCGTCGACACCGTGTACCTTGCCGTATTGTACGCCGACACGCAGGCCGAACCGGCTCTGCTCGGTGATCGGGAACGAAAAGCTCGGTTGGAACAGCCCGCGGTCGGTGCTGTAGTCCGAGTTGTCGTCCTCGGTCGTGCGGTAGAACGCGTTGAGGCCAAAGTTGACATCGCGGCCCAGGAACGCCGGTTCGTTGAAGCTGAACGCCAGGTTCTGGCTCGACGAAGTGGCGGCAATCGTCGCAGACAGTCCCTGGCCGCGGCCAAGGAAGTTGCGTTCACTGAAGGTGATGCTGACGCCAAGACCGTCATTGGTCGAATAGGTACCGCCAAAGCCCAGCGATCCGGTCGGCTGTTCCTCGACGTTGACGTCGATGATGACCTCATCCGATGACGTTCCCTCGCGGGTCTGCACGTCGGCATCCTTGAAGAATCCCAGCGCCCGGATCCGGTCGGCACCCTCGCGCACCATCCGCGGGTTGAACGGGTCGCCCTCGACCAGATCGAACTGGCGCCGGATGACCTGATCGAGCGTGGTCACGTTGCCCTCGATGTCGATCCGTTCGACAAAGACCCGCGGCCCCTTGCTGATCACATAGGTCACGTTCACGGTCAGGCCGCGGTCGTTGCGAGTGATCCTCGGTTCGATCTGGATGAACTGCAGCCCCTCCTGCACCGCCAGCCGCTCCATGCGTGCGACGTCGGTGTCGATCGGAACCGGGGAATAGATCGCGCCCTTGCGCAGCTTTGCTGCCCTCAGGAACTTCTGGGCATCGACCTCGGGCAGATCCGAGGCAACCGAAACCTCGCCGATCCTGAACCGCTGTCCCTCGCGCAGGTTGAAGGTCAGGATGAAACCGCGACGGTTGCGGTCAAGCTCGGAACTGACGCTGAGCACCTGGAAATCGATGAAGCCGCGCGAATTGTAGAAATCGGTCAGCAGTTGCCGGTCATAGGCGATGCGATCCTCGATCAGCGTATCGTTGGAAAACACCCGATGCAGCAGGCCGGCCTGCTTGGTCGCCAGCACCCGACGCAGCCGGCCGTCCGAATAGGAGCGGTTGCCCACAAAGGACAGCCGCTCGATCTCGCTGACCTGGCCTTCCGAGATTTCGAACACCAGATCGACGCGGTTTTCAGACCGGCGAATGATCTTGGGCTGGACCACGGCCGCGATCCGGCCGGACTGGCGGTACGCATCGGCGATGATCTGGGAATCCGCCTCGGCCATCGACGGCGAATAGACCCGGCGCGACTGGGACTGGATCAGCCCCTGCAGCATCTCGTCCTTCAGCCGCTTGTTGCCCTCGAACGAGATCACGTTGATCGTGGGAAATTCCTGGACGTTGATCTTGAGTGTGTTGCCCGACGGCACCAGTTCGACGGTTTCGAACAGGCCGGTCCCGGCCACCCGCTGATAGGCATCGTTGAGCTCGGACGCCGTCACCGGCTGGCCTTTGCCGATTCCCGCATAGGTCAGGATCGTGGCGCCATCCACCCGGATGTTGCCGTTGATGTCGACATTGCTGAAAGTATAGGTTTGCGCGAATGCCCGATCCGGGAAAAATCCGGCCGGAACAGCTATCAAGCAGATCGCAAGCAGCATGGCGTGAAGCCTTGCGGCAACGCCTCCCCCGAATAAACTCCGCACTTGCGCGCCTGCCCTGCGTCCATGACCCATGCTCACGCCCCCCAAGGCGCCGTCTGTTTATATTCTTTGTGCCCTTAGCTAGCGATCATCGCAAATGTTGTCAAAACTCCAAAGCAGCGCGGGTAAAAACCAATGCCGAAGCCGCGGAGTGTTGCGCTCAGGGCGCGCGCGGCGGGCCACCTGCCTGATCCTTGACCGATCCATGCCCGATGGGCCCGGCCAAGGTGCCCGGGGACTGCAACACCACCTCGTCTATCAGCAATTTCTGGAGGTGGCAGGCGCGCGGATCGACCGCCGGTGGCGCGGCGGGACCGCGCCCCGCCTCACGCTGCCGCGCGCTCGTGCTGGATCTTGATCCGCGCCAGCATCCACAGGCTGAGCACCAGAACGATGATCTCGCCCGTCAGCGCCAGAACCACCGTCATCAGGCTCAGGATATCCACCGCCGAGATCCACGAGGCCGTGGCCTCGGCCGTCTGAATCACCGGTACGCCGGCCTGGGGCGCCTCCAGAAACCGGATCAGCAGATAGGTCATCTCGCTCAGCAGGACGACGACCGAAAGAACGATCCCCGTCGAGGTCAGGAACAACCCCATCCAGATGACCTTGATCAGCTTGGTCAATGTCGTCGCGCTGCCGCCAAGAAGCTTCTGCCCGAGCTTGCTGTAGTACCAGCACCAATAGGTCGTCGCCAGCAGCAGCAAAAAGCTGATCAGCGAAAGCAGGCCGAGGAACCCGGCCGAGTTGACCGGCGACTGAACCCCATAGGCCAGCGTGAACGCGATCGTAATGACAATGACCGGAACCACGGAGATCACGATCTGGGTCCAGAATCCGATTGAGCCGAAGCGTCTCAGCATTCGGCCGGTCTGGAGGGGAACGCTGGTCTTGCCGGGCTTTGCGTCGGGTGCGTTTTCCACAGAACCATCTTTCTGAAGACTGTTTTGCCCCTCTATAGGTAGCGCAAACCCATTCCGCCCCACATGAGATATCTCGACACAGCAAGCCGCGCCGGACCCTTCCGTTTTCCGCGGCTCTGCTCTAGACACCCCTTGCACAACGGGGGTGCCCATGACCGAACCAGCGATGACCGAAGACCTGATTGCCGCCCACGGGCTCAAGCCCGAGGAATATGCCGAAATCCTTCGGATCCTGAACCGCGACCCGAACTTCACAGAACTGGGCATCTTCTCGGCGATGTGGAACGAGCACTGCTCGTACAAATCCTCCAAGAAATGGCTTCGCACCCTGCCGACCGAGGGCCCACAGGTGATCTGCGGTCCCGGCGAGAACGCGGGCGTGGTCGATATCGGCGACGGACAGGCGGTGGTCTTCAAGATGGAGAGCCACAACCACCCCTCGTATATCGAGCCTTATCAGGGGGCGGCCACCGGCGTCGGCGGCATTCTGCGCGACGTCTTCACCATGGGCGCGCGCCCCATCGCGGCGATGAATTCGCTGTCCTTCGGCATGCCCGACCACCCCAAGACCCGCTCGGTCGTCTCGGGCGTCGTCGCGGGCGTCGGCGGCTATGGCAACTGCTTCGGCGTTCCGACCATCGGCGGCGAGGTCCGGTTTCATCCGGCCTACAACGGCAACTGCCTTGTCAACGCCTTTGCCGCGGGCCTTGCCGACGCGAATGCCATCTTCTATTCGGCCGCCTCGGGCGTCGGCATGCCGGTTGTCTACCTCGGCGCAAAAACGGGGCGCGACGGCGTCGGCGGCGCGACCATGGCCTCGGCCGAGTTCGACGAGACCATCGAGGAAAAGCGTCCCACGGTGCAGGTCGGCGATCCGTTCACGGAAAAGCGCCTGATGGAGGCCTGCCTCGAACTGATGCAGACCGGCGCCGTGATCTCGATCCAGGACATGGGCGCCGCGGGCCTGACCTGTTCGGCGGTCGAGATGGGCGACAAGGGCGGCCTTGGCATCCGGCTCGACCTCGACCGGGTTCCGCAGCGCGAGACCGGCATGACCCCCTACGAGATGATGCTGTCCGAATCCCAGGAACGCATGTTGATGGTGCTGCGCCCCGAGAAAGAGGCCGAGGCCCGCGCCGTCTTCGACAAGTGGGACCTCGACTTTGCCATCGTGGGCGAAACCATCCCCGAGGACCGTTTCCTGATCGAACATCAGGGCCGCATTGTGGCCGACCTGCCGCTTGCCACGCTTGCCGGATCGGCCCCCGAATACGACCGTCCCTGGGTGCCGACGCCGGCCGCCGAGCCGCTTGCCCCGGTTCCCGAGATCGACCCCATCGACGCGCTCAAGGCACTGATCTCGTCGCCGAATTACGCCCACAAGGCCTGGGTCTATGAACAATACGACCAGATGGTGATGGCAGACACAGTGATCGCGCCGGGGCTGGGCGCCGGGGTCGTGCGGGTTCACGGCACCTCAAAGGCGCTCGCCTTCACCTCGGATGTGACGCCGCGCTATGTCCGCGCCAACCCGGTCGAAGGCGGCCGCCAGGCCGTGGCCGAGGCCTATCGCAACCTCACGGCGGTTGGCGCGACCCCGCTTGCCGCCACCGACAACCTCAATTTCGGCAATCCTGAAAAGCCCGAGATCATGGGCCAGCTGGTCGGCGCCATCCAGGGCATCGGCGAGGCCTGCAAGGCGCTCGACATGCCTATCGTTTCGGGCAACGTCTCGCTCTACAACGAGACCGACGGCGAGCCGATCCTGCCCACCCCGACCATCGGTGCCGTGGGCCTGATCGAGGATCTAGAGCATATCATCGCCCGCCCGGCCCGTGCCGGCCACGTCCTGCTGCTGTTGGGCGAGACGACCGGCCACCTTGGCCAGTCGGCCCTGCTGGCCGAGGTTTTCAACCGCGAGGACGGCGACGCGCCGCATGTGGATCTGGAGGCCGAACGCCGCCACGGCGCGTTCATCCGCGCCAACCGCGACTGGATCGACGCCTGCACCGACCTTTCGGATGGCGGGCTGGCCCTTGCGGCCTTCGAGATGGCGGAAACTGCGGAGGTCGGTCTCGTGCTCGAACCCGGCGACACCGCGACCTATTTCGGCGAGGATCAGGGCCGCTATCTGATCGCCTGTTCCTTCGACAAGGCCGAGGCGCTGATGGTCGCCGCGGGCCGGGCCGGCGTCCCGCTGACATCGGTCGGCCGATTCACCGGCGACAAGCTCCGCCTTGGCACCTCCGAGGCGCCGCTGGCCGAGCTTTCCACGCTCTATCGTGGCGCCTTCGCCGCAGCACTCGGCTGAGACAGAACCGCCCGATCCCGTCTGCCGCACATCTGGACGGCGGGCGGGATCGGGGTATTGCCCGTGGCACCTCGCAACTGCGCGGCGCCACGATGACAAGCTCGGGGCGTGCCGCTCGGATCACGGCGCTGTCGGCACCTCGTAGGCAGCCAGAAAGGCCCTGACGAGGGCTGCGGAGTTTGCCGCGGCGAGCGAGAAGAAGGTGCCCATTTCATTTTCGCCCCGGCCGCCGCCGGCAAGATCCGACAGCGAGCGGAAGGCGATGAACGGCACCTGATTGGCATAGGCGACCTGCGCTACGGCCGCGCTTTCCATGTCGACCACCTCGGCGCTGAAGGTGTCGGACAGGTAGGACCGGAAATCGGCGTTGTCGAGAAACGACATCCCCGAGACCCCGTTGCCGCCAACGACAACCTTCGGCGGGGTCGAAAGGCAGTCGTTATCGGCGTTGCAGGCCAATAGATCGAAGCTCGCCGCAACCTCTGTGGCGGTTGCCAGCATCCCGGGATCGACGGCGAACCAGTATTTCCGCTCGGGGCTATCGGGGCGGTCCGAGGCGACCTCGACAGGGCCGGTGAACATCATGCCATAGTTCGGGAAATCGGATTTCAGGAACCCCGGGATCGCAAAGCTGCCGGGCGAAGTCTCGCGCGCCAGGATGCCTTCGAGATACTCGATCCACTGCCCGGCCACGACCACGTCGCCGATGTTGAGATCCGGATCGACCCCGCCTGCGATGCCCGAAAACACGATGCCGTCGATCATGAAATGATCGAGCGCCAGCTGGGTCGTCATCGCGGCGTTGACCATCGAGACCCCCGACAGGAACAGCACCACCTCCTTGCCCTCGACCCGGCCGGTGACAAAGGTCACGCCGTTCAACTCCTGCACCGCGGGCGCCTCGAGCACGTCCTTCATCAGCGTCCATTCCGGTTCGAAGGCCGAAATCACGGCGATGCGCGGCGTGGGGTCCAGAACCTCGGCGGGGGCGAGAGCGGGAAGCGCGGCAAGAACGGCCGCAATAAGGACCGTGCGGGGGACGATGGGCATTTGAGATTCCTTTGACGTGGGCAAGCGGTGGCAGGATCCGCCGGGTTCGGGGGGATTGTCAAAGCTCTCCCCCGTCGCCTTGCGACAGATTTAAGCTATTGAATTCATATTTTTATACGATTTCGCGTGGATGACCCTATCCCCGCGTGACAATAAGGCCGCAACGGATTGCAGCGTGCGAGCGCCCGGATTTTGAGTGACCTGCCCGGATTTTCAGCGACGGGGCCGTTGCTCTGCCCAGACCTCGAATCGACTCCGGGCCGCCCTGCCCCTCGCCCTCGCCAAACCCGATCAGGGCGCGCCCAACGCACCGGACGTTGCAGGCGGCATTTGCATTTGGCCGTTCGGATGGCGTAGCGATAACCGGAAAGCGGAAGATCCCCAAAGCCTCTCTATCGCCTGCCATTCCGATCCCGGCCCGAATGCCCGCCGCCCGACCGAAAGAAACGCTCGTGTCCGACTCGACCTTCGCGCCGTTGAAATACCCTGCCTATCGCGCACTTCTGGGCGCCTCGCTGGTCGCGAACCTCGGGGTACTGGTTCAGGGTGTCGGCGCGGGCTGGCTGATGACCTCGCTGACCGACGACGCCGGCATGGTCGCGCTGGTACAGGGCTCGCAGACCCTGCCGCTGGCAGTGCTGTCGCTGCTGGGCGGGGTTCTGGCCGACAGTTTCGAACGCCGCTCGGTGATGCTGCTGGCCCAGATCTTCATGCTGGCGATGGCGGCCCTGCTGGCGGGTCTGGCAGCCCTGCAGATCATCACGCCCTGGAGCCTGCTTGCCTTCACCTTCGCAATCTCTTGCGGCACGGCGATCCGGCTGCCGTCCTGGCAGGCGTCGGTTGGCGATCTGGTGCCGCGCGAACACCTGCCGCAGGCGGTGATGCTGAACGGCATGGGGTTCAACCTGATGCGCAGCGTCGGCCCGGCGGTCGGTGGGGTGATCGTGGCGCTGTGGGGCGCAGGGGCTGCCTTCACCATAACGGCCGTGGGCTTTGCCCCGATGCTCTACACACTAGCGAACTGGCGCCCGGCCAGCCTGCCAGATCCGCTGCCGCGCGAGCCGCTTGGCGCCTCGCTGCGGGTCGGGCTGCGCTATGCCTCGCTGTCGACCGAACATCTGAAGATCATGATGCGCGGGGCGATCTTCGGGTTCGGCGCGGTGTCCTTCCTGGCACTGCTGCCGCTGGTGGCCCGCGACATGCTGCAGGGCACCGCCAGCACCTATGGCCTGATCCTGGGGTTCTTCGGGGTTGGGGCGGTCGGGGCCGCGATGTCGCTGCGGCGGCTGCGCGAGCGGTTCGACACCGAGACCATCGTGCGGATCGCCTTTCTATGCCTTGCCGTGGCGCTGCCGCTGACCGGGCTGTCGCGGTCGGTCTGGCTGACCGGGGTGGCGGGGATGATCGCGGGCTTTGCCTGGCAGTGCTCGATGGCGCTTTTCAACATCGCGGTCCAGCTTTCTACCCCGCGCTGGGTGCTGGGGCGGATCATCTCGGTGCTGCAGGTATTCACCTTCACCGGCATGTCGCTCGGAAGCTGGCTCTGGGGCGAGGTCGCGACCCGATTCGCCGTGCCCGAGGCGCTGTTCGGCGCGGCCGCGGTCTGCCTGCTGGGCGGTTTGCTCGGCCTTGTGGTGCGGCTGCCCGAAGAGGGTCGCGACAATCTCGAACCGCATAACGGCGCCGCGCCGCCGGTTCCGGCGCTCGACATCGACATGCGGAGCGGGCCGATCAAGGTCCAGGTCGAATATATCGTGCCGGACGAGAAGACCGAGGCGTTTCTGGAACTGATGGCACGACGCCGGGTGATCCGGCAACGCGACGGGGCGCTTGGCTGGTCGCTCTATCGCGATCTGGCCGAACCCGAGCGCTGGCACGAAAGTTATCGCGCCGCCACATGGGCCGGCTATCTGCGCCATCTGGCGCGGCGCACGACGACGGATGCCGAGAATTACAAATTGCTGGTCGCACTGCTCGGCGGCGATCCGCGCGCCAAGGCCCGCCGCTGGATCGAGCGGCCGCCCGATCCGCGGCAACTCCACGCCCGCCGCGACGAGACACCCTGATCCTGCGCGGACCGCGCCGCGGTCTTCGCGGTGCCGGTACGCCCTGCCCCGAAGGATCGGAACGCCAGGCCGGAGGCCGTGCGAGATGATCCAGATCATGGCCGCGTGCCACCCCATATGCGCACATGCGCATGAAGGGAGCCGCCTATGATTCTGTCCGTTCTGACCGCCCTTGCCGAACCGACCCGGCTCGACGCCATGCGCCTGCTGCGCGATGGCGACGAACATTGCGTCTGCGAGTTGATGCGCAAGCTCGGCGCCACGCAAAGCCGCATGTCGCGGCACATGCAGGTGTTGAAGCGAGCGGGCCTCGTGCTCGACCGGCGCGATGCGCAATGGGTCCGTTACCGGCGAAATCCGCAACTGGCGTCAGAGCTTGCCGCGGTCCTCGATGCCGTACTGGCGGTGCCAGCGGACGCCGTCGCTGTGCCCGAGATCCAGTCAAGGAGGGTCGCATGACCGTCGAAACCCACGACCTGCACCCGGGTCACCGCCCGCCAGCGTTGCTGTGGCACGCGGGGGTTGCGGGGTTCGTGCTGCTCTGGTGGCTGGTCTATCATCGGCTTTCGCCGCTGGCCGATCGACTGACAGGGCTGATCCCGGTCGACCGTCACAGCCACACCGGCGAGGCGATCGCCTTCTTTCTGTACGACGTGCCCAAGGTGATGATGCTGCTGGCGCTGATCGTCTTTGCCATGGGCGTCGTGCGCAGCTTTTTCAGCCCCGAGAAGACCCGCGCCCTGCTGTCGGGCCGCCGTGAAGGCATCGGCAACGTGATGTCGGCCGGGCTTGGCGTGCTGACGCCGTTCTGTTCGTGTTCGGCGGTGCCGCTGTTCATCGGCTTCGTCTCGGCGGGCGTGCCGCTTGGGGTGACATTCTCGTTTCTGATCGCGGCGCCGATGGTGAACGAGGTGGCGCTGGTGCTGCTGTTCGGGCTGGTCGGCCCGGCGGTCGCCCTGACCTATCTTTTCTTCGGCCTTGCCATTGCCATCGTCGCGGGCTTCGTGATCGGCAAGCTGCATCTCGAGGGCTGGCTGCAGGACTGGGTGCGCGAGATCCATTCCGGCGCAACACCCCCCGGCGGCGTCGAGGGCGAGGACCTGACCATGGTCGAGCGCTATCGCCTCGGCCTGCAGGCGGTGCGCGAGATCTTTGCGAAGGTCTGGATCTGGATCATTCTCGGCATCGCGCTTGGCGCGCTGATCCACGGCTATGTGCCCGACGAATTGATGGCGCGGATCATGGGGGCGGATGCCTGGTGGTCGGTGCCGGCGGCCGTGGGGATCGGCATCCCGATGTACACCAACGCCGCCGGGGTGATCCCGATTGTCGAGGCGCTGCTTGGCAAGGGCGCGGCGCTGGGGACGGTGCTGGCCTTCATGATGAGCGTGATCGCTTTGTCGCTGCCCGAAATGATCATCCTGCGGCAGGTGCTGACGCTGCGGCTGATCGCGGTATTCATCGGCGTTGTCGGCAGCGGCATCCTTGCCGTCGGCTTCCTGTTCAACGCCCTGTTCTGAGGAGACGAAAATGAAACAGGTCAAGGTCTATGGCCCAGGCTGCAAGCGCTGCGAGACGACCGAGCAGATGGTCCGCGACACCGCCGCCAGGCTGGGGCTCGATGTCGAGGTCGAGAAGGTCACCGATGCAAGGGCCATCGCCATGGCCGGCGTGATGTCGACCCCGGGCATTGCGATTGACGGCCGGTTGGTTCACGCCGGCGGTCTGCCCGACGCGACCCGGCTGGAAGGCTGGCTTACGGCCTGAAACCCGCAGGCGCAGGCGCGCAATCTGCACAAAAGCGCGCCGGTGCCGCGTCGCTGCGGCGCAGATCCGCTCAGCGCACGCGCCCCTGCCCCACCCGACACAGGCCGCCGCAATCCGGCCTCTTGAATTGCCCCATTGCGGCGCCAATCTGCGCCTGAGGACGACAATGGCGCACGCGGTCGTGCACCCGTCCCGGAGGCTTGCTGGCGCGACCCGTGCTGAAAGATCGACCGGCCCCCGAAGGGGCCTTTGCCGCGCCAGGCGCGGCCACAAATCACCCAATTGTTCCCTCTCAAGCCAGCCCGCGGCGCGACCTCCGCCCGGCGGGATCGGTAAGATCATGACAGTATTCCTCGTTCTGGCGGGCATCGCACTGCTGGTCACTGGCGGCGATCTCTTGGTGCGCGGCGCGGTGCGGCTGGCCGAATCGCTGCGGGTCTCGCCGCTGGTCATCGGCGTCACGCTTGTCGGCTTCGGCACCTCGGTGCCGGAACTGGCGACCAGCCTGATCGCGGCCCGCGACGGCGCACCGGCCATCGCCATCGGCAATGTCGTGGGATCGAACATCTGCAACATTCTGCTGATCCTTGGCGCGGCGGCCGTTCTGCGGCCCATCGTGATCGACGCGCGGATGCTGCGCCGCGATGGCGCTGTGCTGGCGGCAACCACGCTTCTTTGCATCGCGGTTCTGGCAGCCGGGCTGCTGGTGCCGGCAACGGCGGCGGTGTTCCTGCTGCTGCTGATTGTCTGGACCGGCGCGACCTTCGTGGCTGGCCGCACCGCGATGACGGCAGCAGGGCCGTCGCTTGGCGCCGCGCCGCTGCCCCGACCGGCGGTGCCGGTGCTGCTGACCCTTGGCGGGATTGCGCTGGTAATCCTTGGCGCCAACATGCTGGTCGACGGCGCCGTCGGCATCGCCCGCGGCCTCGGCGTCTCCGAGGCGGTGATCGGCGTGACGGTGGTGGCCCTTGGCACCTCTCTGCCCGAGCTTGTGACCTCGGTCTCGGCGGCGCTGCGGGGCCAGAACGACATCGCGTTCGGCAATATCCTCGGCTCGAACGTCTTCAACGTGCTGGCGATCCTTGGCGTGACCTCGGCCTTCGGTCCGGTTCCGGTGAATCCCGAATTCCTGCGGGTCGATATCTGGGTTCTGGTCGCAGCCACGGTCGCGCTGCTTGCCTTTTCCGCCACCGGCCTGCGCATCACCCGGGCCGAAGGCCTCGCGCTGCTGGCAGGCTATGCCGCCTATTGTACAAGCCTTTTCATTCACATCTGAGGTTTCGATGACACCCTGGATCCCCGATGCCGTCGCCCCTTTCGCAGCCATCGCCCTGATGGCCGGCGTCTTCGGCTTTTTCCTGCTCGAACGCTTCCCGGCCGAGCTGATCGCCTTTTGCGGTGCAGCCCTGGCGCTCGCCCTCGGCCTTGTCGGGGCCAAGGACGTGGGCGCGGCGTTGTCGAACTCGGCCCCTGCCACCATCGCCGCCATGTTCATTCTCAGTGCAGCCCTCGTGCGCTCGGGCGCGCTGGAAACCGCGGTTGCGGGCCTTGGCCGGCTGGTCGAGGCGCGCCCGATGACCGGGCTTGTCGCCTTCTTCCTGTCGGCTGCCGCCGCCTCGGCGCTGATGAACAACACGCCCGTCATGATCGTGCTGATCCCGGTGGCCATGGGGCTGGCGCGGCAGGCGTCGATCTCGTCCTCGAAGCTTCTGATGCCGCTCTCGTTCATGGTGATCCTCGGCGGCACCTGCACGATGATCGGCACCTCGACCAACCTTCTGGTCGACGGCATGGTCCGCGATCTCGGCATGCCGCCGTTTCATCTGTTCGAGATCACGCCGGTCGGGCTGGTCGCGGCGCTGGCGGGCGGCGCCTATCTGGCGCTGGTGGGCCAGCGGCTCCTGCCCGACCGCGGCCCCGGCGTCGCCGATGTTGGCTCGTCCTCGCGGTCCTGGACCACCGAGCTGTTCCTGCCCGAAGGCTCGCCATTGGTCGGCAAGGCACTGACCGAGATCGAGGCGCTGGAACGCAAGGGCACCCGGGTGATCGACGTGCTGCGCGGCGATCAATCGATGCGCCGCGAGCTGCAGGGCCTGCGGCTGGAACCCGGCGACCGGATCGTTCTGCGCACCCGCGACACCGAGATCGCGGGCCTGCGCGAGGGCAACGAAAAGGGCCTGACGCTGACCGGGACCGAACCCGGACGCTCGATCAGGACCGAACTGACCGAGGTCCTGGTGACGAGCCGCAGCCGCGCCCTTGGCCGCACCCTCCGCGCGCTGACCCTGCGCCGGCGCTTCGGGGTCTATCCGCTGGCGCTGCACCGTTCGGGCCATCAGGTCGCGGGCAGCCCCGACGACCTGCCGCTCGAGGTCGGCGACGTACTGATGGTCGACGGTCCTGCCGACGGCATCGCGCGACTGTCCGAGGCGCTGGGTCTCGTGTCCCTTGGCCGGACCGACGCGCGCGCCTATCGCCGCAACAAGGTGCCGATTGCCATCGGGGTGCTGGCCGGCGTGGTTCTGCTGGCCGCCTTCGGGGTCGCGCAGATCCTGGTGCTGGCGCTGATCGGCGTCGCCGTGGTGCTGGTCACCGGCTGTGTCGACATGGACGAGGCGCTGGCCAGCATCGATGGCAGGCTGCTGTTGCTGATCGTCTCGATGCTGATCCTCGGGTCCGCATTTCAAAGCTCGGGCGCGATGCAGATGGTGGTGGATGCGCTCGAACCGGTTCTCGACAGGTCCGGGCCGCTGGTGGCGCTGATCCTCGTCTATGCGCTGACCTCGTTCCTGACCGAGCTTGTGACGAACAACGCGGTCGCGGTGTTGCTGACGCCGCTTGCTGCCGGGATCGCCAGCCAGCTCGGGCTCGATCCGCGGCCCTTTGCGGTGGCGGTGATGTTCGGAGCCTCGGCGAGCTTTGCCACGCCCATCGGCTATCAGACCAACACCATGGTCTATAACGCCGGGGGATACCGGTTCCGCGATTTCCTGCGCGTCGGCCTGCCGATGAACTTTGTCGTCGGCGCCGCCACCGTCGCGGCGATTGCCTGGATGTGGCCCCTGCGCTTGCCGGGTTGATGCAGAGGCTCAGCACTCGGGCAGGTTGACGGCGAGCCCGCCAATCGAGGTTTCCTTGTAGTTCGTGCTCATGTCGAGCCCGGTCTGGCGCATCGTCTCGATGCAATTGTCGAGCGGCATGAAGTGGCTGCCATCGCCGCGCAGCGCCAGCGACGCCGCCGAAACCGCCTTGATCGCACCCATGCCGTTGCGTTCGATGCAGGGCACCTGCACCAGCCCGCCCACCGGATCGCAGGTCATCCCGAGGTGATGTTCGAGCGCAATCTCGGCCGCGTTTTCGACCTGTTCGTTGCTGCCGCCAAGCGCCGCGCAAAGCCCCGCCGCCGCCATGGCCGAGGCCGATCCGACCTCGCCCTGACAGCCGACCTCGGCGCCCGAGATGGAGGCATTGTGCTTGATCAGCCCGCCGATCGCCGCGGCAACCAGCAGGAAATCCCGCTGTCCGGCCAATGTCGCGCCAAGGCAATGGTCGCGATAATACCGCAGCACCGCGGGCACCACACCTGCCGCGCCATTGGTCGGCGCGGTCACGATGCGCCCGCCGGCGGCATTCTCCTCGTTCACCGCCATGGCATAGACCGACAGCCAGTCGTTGACGATATGCGGCTGCGACAGGTTGCGGCCCTGTTCGGCCAGCAATTGCTGGTGGATCAGACGCGCCCGCCGCCGCACGTTCAACCCGCCGGGCAGGACGCCTGTCTGGCCAAGGCCGCGGTCGATGCAGGCGTCCATCACCCCGTGCAACTGGTCAAGCCGCTGATCGAGGTCTGGACCGTGCAGCGCCGTTTCATTGGCGCGCTTCATTGCCGCGATGGACAGCCCGGCCGCGCGGCCCATGGCGAGCATCTGCGACGCCGTGGCGAAGGGCCAGGGATAGTCGGCGGGCGGCTCCGCGATCAGCGGGCCACCGGTCAGTTCGGCCTCTGTCACGACAAAGCCGCCGCCAATCGAATACCAGGCCTGCCGCAGAACCGGCGTTTCCTCCGCGCAAAGCGCCGACAGGATCAGTCCGTTGGCATGCCCCGGCAGCGGCGGGCCATAGTCAAAGACCAGATCCGCCGCGGGGTCGAAACCGACCCGGCCGACGCCCGCAACGTCGATGCCACATCGGTCGCCCAGGCCCACCAAGGCGATCTCGGCCAGATCGGGATCGAGCGTGTCGGGACGAAACCCCAACAGCCCCAGCATCACCGCACGGTCGGTGCCATGCCCCCGGCCGGTGAAGGCAAGCGAGCCGTGCAGCGAGGCGGTCAACCGCCGCGTCTGGCCGCAATCGGGCACCTCTCGCAACGCCTCGATAAACCGCGCGGCGGCCAGCATCGGCCCCATCGTATGCGACGAGGACGGGCCGATCCCGATCTTGAAGATGTCGAAGACGGACAGAAACATCGGGACTCCCTGAGGCGGGCAGCATCGTCTGCGCGCTGGCCTGCTGCTGAGCTTGGGCACAGGGCAGGCGTTGTCAATCGGCTTGGCGGCGCACGCGGGCGCCGCTCAGGGCAGATCCGTCAGCCAGGGCGGGCGGTCGCCGAACGCCTGCGCCAGATGGTCGACAAACAGCCTCAGCTTGCGCGGCATCGGCCGGGCCGGCAGCCAGACCGCGTTGATCGGCAAGGGCAGCGGCTCCAGTTCGGGCAGCAGACGCACCAGCGTCCCGGCCCGCAGCGCCTCGTGCGCGATGAACACCGGCAGCAGCGCGATGCCAAGCCCGGCAATCGCCATGTCGCGGATCGCCTCGCCGTTGTTGGTGGCAATCCTTCCGGCCCTTGGCAGAACGACCGGCTGGCGGAACTGCCAGACCTGCCCCAGCCGGACGTTCGAATAATTGATCGCCGGATGCCCTGCCAGCGCATCGGGACCGGTCAGCGGACCGAACCGGTCGAGATAGCCGGGGCTTGCCACCACAACGCAGGGATCCTCGCAGAGCTTGCGCGCCATCAACGAGCTGTCCGACAACCGGCCAACGCGGATCGCGATGTCATGCCCTGTCGCGGCGAGGTTCGAGATCTGGTCGTCGAGATCGAGCACCAGATCGAGGTCGGGATGCATCCGGGCGAAATCGGCGATCACCGGCCCGAGGTGTCGGGTGCCGAAACTCATCGGCGCGGTGATGGCAAGCCTGCCGCGCAGCCCGGTGTCGCCCCAGGCCACGCTCTCGGTCGCAGCCCGCAGTTCGGCCAGCGCCGGGCGCAGCCGTTCGGCCAGCGCGATGGCGGAATCGGTCGGGCTGATCCGCCCGGCGTGGCGGGTGAACAGCGGCGCCCCAAGCGCCAGTTCGAATTCGCTCACCCGCTTGCTGACCACCGATTTCGACAGGTTGACCCGGGCCGCCGCGCCCGAGATGCTGCCAGCGTCGATCACCTCGAGGAATGTCTCGATCTCGTTCAGGGTCCATTTCATGGCATCAACCTAGATCCCGCGCAGGCCGTTCGCAATTCGCGAACGCAGGGTTGGCCACGGCGCCCCTGCACATCGCAGCAATCTGCCCTTTATCATGAGCAGAGAAAGGAGGGCCCCATGGACCTCACAGGCATTCACCACCTCACGGCGATCACCGCCGACGCACGGGCGAACAACCGGTTCTATACCGACACGCTGGGACTGCGCCGGGTCAAGAAGACCGTGAACCAGGACGACACCTCGGCCTATCACCTGTTCTTCGCCGACGGCGCAGGCAGCCCGGGCAGCGATCTGACCTTCTTCGACTGGCCGGTGTCACGCGAACGCCGCGGCACCCATTCGATCAGCCGCACCGGGCTTCGCGTCGCGGCCGACAGCCTCGACTACTGGGCCGGGAGGCTTGGCGATGCGGGGCTGACGCGCGGCGAGATTGCCGAACTCGACGGCCGCGCGACGCTCGATTTCGAAGACCCCGAGGGTCAGCGGTTCCGGCTGACCGCCGACGAACCGGGCACCGCCCACCCGTGGGACAAAAGCCCGGTACCGGCCGCGCACCAGATCCGCGGGCTTGGCCCCATCACCATCTCGGTGCCGCAGATCGCGCCGACCGAAGAGGTGCTGACGCGGGTCATGAACATGCGGGCAAAGGGCGAATATGCCTCGCCCGACGGCAAGGGCCGGGTCGTCGTGTTCGAGATGGGCGATGGCGGCCCGGCAGCCGAGCTGCACGTGGCCGAACAGCCGGGGCTGCCGGTGGCACGCCAGGGCGCGGGCGCGGTGCATCACGTCGCCTTCCGCACGCCCGACGTCGCGGCGATCCACGACTGGGCGCAGCGGCTGGGCGACTTCCGTATCCCGAATTCGGGCGAGGTCGAACGCTATTACTTCCGCTCGCTCTATTTCCGCGAACCCGGCGGCAACCTGTTCGAGATCGCGACCGACGGACCGGGGTTCGATGTCGACGAGCCGCGGGAGACCATGGGCGAAGGCCTGTCGCTGCCGCCGTTCCTGGAACCGCGCCGGGCCGAGATCGAGGCCCGGTTGAAACCGATCGACTGAACCGTCAACCGACGCCCCGCCTGCCTGTCAGGCGGGGCGTTTTCCGTTATGCTGACGACGACCCTTCCCCTGTTCACGAAAGGATCGCCATGCCGGGATTGCTGGAACTGAGCCTGCCGCCGCGCGACAGGGACGAGGCGCATCGTGCCGCAACGCCGCTTGAACTGATGTTCGATCTGGCCGCGGTCATCGCGATTGCGGCGGCCGCCGCCGGGCTGCACCACGGTCTCGCCGAAGGCCATGTGGCCGAGGCGATGACCGGCTTTCTGTGCAGCTTCTTCATGATCTGGTGGTCGTGGATGAACTATACATGGTTCGCCTCGGCCTATGACGACGATTCCCCGCATTTCCGCATCCTGAGCATGGTGATCATGTTCGGCGCCCTTATGTTGGCCGCCGGGGTCCCGGCGGTCTTTGCCCATCAGCGGATCTGGCTTGCGGTCTTCGGATTTGTCATCATGCGCGTGGCGCTGGTCGCGCTCTGGCTCGGGGCGGCACGGGGCGACGGCGCACGCAGGCGCACGGCCATGGGCTATGTCGTCGGTATCTCGATCATGCAGCTGTACTGGGTGGCGATAGTTGCCCTATCGCCACCCGAGGGCGCTTTTTATCTGCTGCTGTTCCTGCTGGGCATTGTCGGCGAGCTTGCCGTTCCGGCGTTCGCGGAACGCCGTGGCGCCACAACCTGGCACCGCCACCACATCGTCGAACGCTATGGGCTGTTCAACATCATCGTGCTTGGCGAATGCTTTCTGGTGATCGTCACGATCATGGTCACCGGATCGGGCGAGGAGGTGCCGCTTCTTCAGACCTTCGGGCTGGCGGTACCGGCAGCGATCATCACCTTTTCGATCTGGGCGATCTATTTCGCCCCCGGTCCGCATCTGTCCGACGACAGGCTGGGGCGGGCGTTGCTGTGGGGATACGGCCATTTCGTGGTCTTTGCCGCCGGTGCTGCGACCGGCGCAGGCTTTGCCGTGATGCTCGAGGTTGCAACCCACCACGCCCATGTCGAGGCGCGCACGGCCGCGCTGACCGTGGCGGTTCCGGTGGCGGTCTATCTGGCCGCGCTCTGGGTCATTCGCGACCGCTTCTGCGTGACCGGCCGGGGCCTCTGGGTGCTGCCGGCGGCGGCGGCACTGATCCTGCTGGCCGGGGCTTTCGCGCCCGCGCCCTATCTGGTTGTCACCGCAATCACCCTGCTGACCGTTCCGGCCCGCCGCCACGTCACCACAGTCTGACCGGACCCCACAGCGGAGGGCGGGCGGACAAACCGCCCGGCCCCCGCGCGTTCAGTCAGCCCGACAGCGCCGGCGCCTCGCCCGGGGCGGTGGTGAAGACATCCGCCCAGTCGGGATGGCGGGCGTATTGCTTGCGCACATAGGGGCAGAGCGGGATGATCCGAAAGCCCATGGCGCGCGCATCCGCGACCAGATGCGCGACCAGCGCCGCCGCTATGCCGGTGCCGCGCAGCGCCTCGGGGGCACCGGTGTGATCGGCGCTGATCACACCCGGACCCCGGCGGGTAAAGGTGATCTCGGCCTCCTCCGCGATCCCCTCCACCCGGCCGACATAGCGCCCGTGGCGGGCGTCGGTTTCCTCGATCTCGAAGCTGAAGTCGCTCACGCCGTCTCTCCTTTCGCCTGTTCCAGCCAGTCCTGCGCCAGACTCAGATCGCCTGCTGTCAGTTCATGCCCGGCGGGCAGCGCCCGCGCGGTCAGCGCGGCACCCTGCCCCGCCAGCCAGTCGTCAAACCGCCCGGCGTGCGCCCCATAGGGATCGTCGCGCCCCGAGACGGTCAGCACACGGGTTCCCGCCAGATCGACCTGCGGCAGGTCATCAAGCGCCGGCATCGCCCGCAGCAGGATCGCCTGCCGGATCAGCGCAGGATAGAGCCCCATCACCGCCCCGGCAAAGTTCGCGCCATTGGAATAGCCAAGCACGGTGATCCGGTCGGGGTCGAGCCCATAGTCCCGGATCGCGCCTTGCAGGAAGGCGGCGAAGGCCGCCGCCTCGGCGCGGATATCGTCCTGATCGAACTGCACCATGGACAGCCGCCGGAACCAGCGGGCGATGCCCTCCTCGGTCGACCGCCCGCGCACCCCCAGAAGGGTCGCGCGCGGCGCAATCCGGCGTGCCAGCGGCATCAGGTCGGCCTCGTTGCCGCCGGTGCCGTGCAGCAGGACGATGACCGACCCGTCAGGATCCTCGGGCCGGTGAAAACGGTGAACAAATGGCAGATCACGCATCGGGGTCCTTTCCTCGCCCGGCAGGGCGAACTGGGGCAACATCGCAACGAGGTCTTCGCCGCGGTCGGCATCATGGGGCGGCACGAACAGCGTCGTGCCCAGGGTTTCGGCGGGTTCGTCCACGGAGAATCCGGGGCCGTCTGTTGCAAGCTCGATCAGCGTGCCGGCGGGTTCGCGGACATAGAGCGAGCGAAAGTACTTTCGGTCGTGCACGTTGACCGGGCCAAGGCCATCCGCGGCCAGCGCCGCCTCGTGGCCGGCTAGGGCCGCGTCGTCGGCCACCCGCAGCGCCACGTGATCGGCAACCCCGGTGCCGGGAATGCCGGGAACGAAGCCCCTGGCATCGCGAATGTCGATGGCGTCGCGGTCCGACAGCAGGCGGCGTACCCCGCCCTCGACCGGCCCGGCACGATAGCCGAAGCGGGCGAGGAAATCGGCGGTGCCCGCCGCATCCTCGGACCAGATCGTCACCGCGCGCAGCCGCGCGGGGGCATCGCGCCAAGGCTCCGTCGGGGCCAGATCGGCCGCCACCAGCTTGACAATCACCCCGTCTGGATCGCGTAGCCGCAGCACCGTCTCACCGAACTCGCGCGACGGTCCTTCGATGCGGATCTGCTGCGCCAGCCCGCGGGTCAGCCAGTCGCCGACGCTGGCACGCGGGATCGCAAGTGCGATCTCGGCCACCTGCGCGTGCCCGACCCGGCCCGGCGCGCCATCCTCCCAGACAAGGAAGCTGACAAGCGAGCCGGGAGAGCCCGCGCCATCGCCATAAAACAGGTGAAGCTGTTCGCCATCCTCGAACCCGGCCGTCCGTTTGACCAGCCGCAGGCCCAGAAAACCGGCATAGAAATCGACATTCGCCTGCACCCGGCGGGTGATCAGCGTGACGTGGTGGATGCCCGAGGTCATTGAAAGCTCCTTTCTCGCCGGTGGACCGGTGTTCCCGTGAAGATGGCGTGTTTCCGGCGCGATGGCATAGCTCAACCGGCAAACCCGGCGTTCCGCAATCGCGAACGCCGCCTGCGCGCGCCGACCGGCACCAAAGGCGCGGCAAGAAGGATCCGGGACGATGGCTTGGCGGGGCCGCTCCGACACCGGCTGCGCGTCATGCCGGGAGAACAGGGGGCTTGCCTGCGACCTTTTCCACCCCTGCCCAAGCCGCACGCGCGTCATTCGGACCGCGATCAAAGATTGTGCGCAGATTTCTTTGGCTGCATCTTCACAGCCAATCGCCTTGTCGCGAACACCGTTCTCTTCGAGCGTCTGCGCAAGGCCAAAGGCCAGTGATAACAACAACGGGACGGATCCATGTCAGAAGCCACAGGAACAGGCGTGCTCTCGCGCCGCAGCCTTCTTTGCTCGGGCGCAGCCATCGGCGCGCTTGTCGCCGCGGCGCCCTTCCGGGCCGTTGCCGCCGAACCGCTGAAGGTTGCCGGGATCTATACCGTACCGGTCGAACAGCAATGGGTCAGCCGGATCCACGTCGCCGCCGTCGCGGCACAGGACCGTGGCGACATCGCCTATACCTACTCCGAGAACACCTCGAACACCGATTACCCAAGGGTGATGCGGGAATATGCCGAAGCGGGCTATGACCTGATCGTGGGCGAGATCTTCGGCGTCGAGGCCGAGGCGCGCGAGGTGGCCGCGGATTATCCCGATACCGCCTTCCTGATGGGGTCGTCCTTCAAGGAGGATGCGGGCCTGCCGAACCTCGCCGTGTTCGACAACTACATTCAGGATGCCTCGTATCTGTCCGGTATCATTGCCGCTTCCATGTCGGAGGCCGGCAATATCGGCATGGTCGGCGGCTTCCCGATCCCCGAGGTCAACCGGCTGATGAACGCCTTCATGGCCGGCGCGCGCGAGATCAATCCCGACATCGCCTTCCAGATCTCGTTCATCGGTTCGTGGTTCGATCCCCCGAAAGCCAAGGAAACCGCCTATGCGATGATCGAGAACGGTGCCGACGTGCTTTATGCCGAACGCTTCGGGGTCTCGGACGCGGCAAAGGAAAAGGGCGTACTGGCCATCGGCAACGTGATCGACACCCAGGCCGATTATCCCGACACCGTCGTCGCCTCGGCGCTGTGGAACTTCGGCCCGACGCTCGATGCGGCCATCGCGGCGATCCGGGATGGCAGCTTTGTTGCGGCCGACTACGGGGTCCATTCCTTCATGGCCGCGGGCGGCGCCTCGCTCGCCCCGTTCGGCACCTTCGAGGGCAAGATCCCGCAGGCGGCGCTCGACCTTGTCGCCGCGCGCGCGGCGGCGATCAAGGACGGCTCCTTCGTGGTCGAGATCGACGATACCGAACCGAAATCGTCCTGACCCGATGACAGGCGCAGAGCCGGCGCATCCCGTTCTGCGCCTATCCGACATCACCAAGCGTTTCGGGGCGCTGACCGCCAACGACCGCGTCAGTTTCGATCTGGCGCGCGGCGAGGTGATCGCGCTGCTGGGCGAAAACGGCGCCGGCAAGACGACGCTGATGAACATCCTCTTCGGCCAGTACACGGCCGACGCGGGCACGGTCGAGGTGTTCGGCCGGATCCTGCCCCCCGGCGCGCCGCGTGCAGCACTCGACGCCGGCGTCGGCATGGTGCACCAGCACTTCACGCTCGCTGGCAACCTGACGGTCTGGGAGAACATCGTGCTCGGCGCCCAGTCCCTGACCGCGCTGTCGTTGAAGCCGCGCGAGGTCAAGGCGCGGATCCGCGATCTGTCGCAGCGCTTTCACATGAAGGTCGATCCGGACGCACGGGTCGGCCGGCTGACCGTGGGCGAACGCCAAAGGGTCGAGATCCTGAAGGCGCTTTATCGCGACGCGAAGATCCTGATCCTCGACGAGCCGACCGCCGTTCTGACCCCGCAGGAGACCGACGCGCTGTTCGCGACGCTGCGCGAGGCGATCGCACAGGGGCTGTCGATCGTCTTCATCTCGCACAAGCTGCACGAGGTCATGGCGATCTCGTCCCGCGTGATCGTGCTGCGCCACGGCCGCCTTGTCGCCGAACGCCGGACCGAGCAGACCAGCCGCGAGGAACTGGCCGCGCTGATGGTCGGGGCCGAGGTGACGGCGCCCGAGATCCGGCCCTCCACGCCCGGTGCACCGCTGTTGTCGCTCGCCGCCGTGACAACCGCCGGGATCGGCAGCGCGCCGGGGCTCGACGCGGTCACGATAGATCTGCGCGCCGGCCAGATCACCGGGCTTGCCGGGGTGTCCGGCAACGGTCAGGCAGCGCTTTCGAACCTGATCTCGGGGCTGACACTGCCGCTGTCGGGCGAAATGCGGATCGCGGGCCAGCCGGTCGGGGACTGGACCCCGCGCATGGCCATCGGCCGCGGTGTCGGGCGCATCCCCGAGGATCGCCACCGCACCGGCACCATCGCCGACTTCACCCTGACCGAGAACGCGATCCTCGAAACCTATGCCAGCCAGTTCGCGCGCCACGGCTGGATGGATTGGCAGGCCGCCCGCGCCCATGCCGAGGAAATGATCGCGACCTATGACATCCGCTGCCCCGGCCCCGATGTGCGCATCCGCCTGCTGTCGGGCGGCAACATGCAGAAACTGATCCTCGGCCGGGTGCTGGAGACCGGGCCGCAGATCGTCCTCGCCAACCAGCCGGTCCGCGGCCTTGACATCGGGGCGGTCAATTACGTCCATGGCCGGCTGGCCGAGGCGCGCGACAAGGGCGCGGCCGTCCTGCTGATTTCCGAGGATCTGGACGAAATCCTGCGCCTGTCGGACGTGATCCATGTGATCTCCGAGGGCCGGCTCAGCCCCGCTTTCCCGCGCGGCACCATGCGCCCCGAGGATCTGGGCCAGTGGATGGCAGGCCACGGATTCGAGGAACCCGCCCATGCGTCTTGAACCCATCGCCAACCCGACGCTGCCGCGGCGCACCCTGCCGCCGGCGCTGGCGCTGATTGCAACCTTTGCCGTCGCGGCACTTCTGGTGATGATCGCGGGCGGCAACCCGGCCGATGTCTTCGGGTTGATCTTCAAGGGCGCGTTCGGCTCGAAATTCGCCCTGCTCGAAACGCTCAATCGCGCCACGCCGCTGATCTTCACCGGGCTCGCCATTGCCGTCGCCTTCCGGGCAAAGCTGTGGAACATCGGCGCCGAGGCGCAGCTTTATGCCGGCGCCGTCGTCACCGTGGTGCTGGGCACCGGCGCCCTGCCGCTGCCCGCCCCGATTTTGTTGCCGCTGATCGCTGTCGCTGCCATGGCCGCGGGGGCGCTGGTGCTGTTCATCCCCGCGCTCATGAAAACCCGTTTCGGGGTCGACGAGGTGGTGACGACGCTGCTGTTCAACTTCATCTTCCTGCTCTTCGTGTCGTACCTTCTGGAAGGCCCGCTGAAGGACCCGATGGGCATGGGCTGGCCGAAATCGGCGCGGCTGGTGCCAGAGGCGCGCCTGCCGCGGATCATCGAGGGGCTGCGGTTGCACTGGGGTTTTGGGCTTGCGCTGATCTCGGCCGCGGTGATCTGGGTGATCGACGCCAAGACCACGCTCGGGTTCGAGATGCGGGCGGTCGGCCAGAATGCCGAGGCCGCGCGTTTTGCCGGCATCCCGGTGACGAAGGTCATCCTGAAGACCGCCGTTCTGTCGGGCGGGCTTGCCGCACTTGCAGGCTTCTCCGAGGTCGCGGGTCTGAAAGGGTCGCTGACGCTCGATCTCAGCCCCGGCTATGGCTATACCGGCATCGTGGTCGCGATGCTGGCGCTGCTGCATCCCGCGGGGGTCGTCGTGGCGGCGCTGTTCGTTGCGGCGATATTCGTCGGCGCCGACAGCATGAGCCGTGCGGCCGGCGTGCCAAGCTATATCGCCGACATCATGCTGGCGACGGCGCTGTTGCTGATGGTCCTGGCAATCCTGCTGACCAAGTTCCGCGTGCGGAGGGATTGAGATGGACCTGTTCGACATCCTGATCTCGGCCTCGTTCTGGGCGGCGGCGATCCGCATCGCCTCGCCGCTGATCTTCGCCACGATGGGCGAGCTTGTCTGCGAACGCGCCGGCGTGCTGAACCTCGGGATCGAGGGCATCATGGTCGCGGGCGCCTTCGCGGGCTGGATCGCGGTCTGGGCCGGGCTGCCGCTCTGGGGCGGGGTCGCGGTGGCCTTTGCGGTCGGAATGGCACTTGGGGGCGTGCATGGCATCCTGTCGGTGCCCTTCGGGCTGTCCCAGCACGTGGTCGGCATCGGCATGACGCTGCTTGCCACGTCGCTCACGTTCTACACCTACCGCGTCGTGCTGCCCGAGGTCTCCTCGCCACCGAAGATCGAGGCGTTTCAGGCCTTCGAGATCCCATTTCTGTCAAAGATCCCGGTGCTTGGCCCGGCGCTCTTTGCCCAGACCCCGCTGACCTATGCGGCCTTCGTGCTGGTCATCGTGACCTCGCTCGTGCTTTACCGCACGCCGCTGGGCCTTGCCGTGCGCGCGGCGGGCGAAAACCCCTCGGCGGTCGCGGCCCAGGGACTATCGGTGACGGCGATCCGGATCGGCGCGGTCATGGTGGGATCGGGTTTCATGGCCGTGGGCGGCGCCTTTCTGACCATGTCGGCCTTCGACAGCTTCTTCTTCGACATGGTCAACGGACGCGGCTGGATCTGCATCGCGCTTGTCGTCTTCGGGGCGTGGAAGCCCGGCAAGGCGTTGCTGGGCGCGATCCTGTTCGCGGCCTTCGACGCCTTTCAGATCCGCCTACAACAGACCCCGATCGGCGCGGTCGTGCCCTATCAAGTCTTCCTGATGATGCCCTATCTGCTGTCGATCCTTGCGCTTGTCGTCATGTCGCGCCGGGCCGAGGTGCCAGCCGCCCTGATGGTGCCGTTCAACAAGGGAGAACGATGATGTTCGATCTGATCGTCCGGGGCGGCACGCTGCCCGACGGAACCCAAGCCGATATCGCGATCTCGGGCGACCGGATCGCGGCCGTCGCGCCCGGCATCACCGCAGAGGCGGCCGAGGTGATCGACGCCACCGGCGATCTGGTCGCGCCGCCCTTTGTCGATCCGCATTTTCACATGGACGCAACGCTGTCCTATGGGCTCCCGCGGGTGAATGCCTCGGGCACGCTGCTCGAAGGGATCGCGCTTTGGGGCGAATTGCGCCAGATCGCGACCGTGGACGAGATGGTCGCGCGCGCGCTGACCTATTGCGACTGGGCTGCCTCCATGGGTCTGCTGGCGATCCGCTCGCATGTCGACACCACGCCCGATCACCTCAACACCGTCACCGCGATGCTTGAGGTACAAAAGCAGGTGAAGCCCTATATCGACCTGCAGCTGGTCGCCTTCCCGCAGGACGGGCTGTACCGCAGCGCGACGGGGCGCGAAAACCTGATCCGTGCGCTCGACATGGGGGTCGAGGTGGTGGGCGGCATCCCGCATTTCGAGCGCACCATGGCCGATGGCGCGGCCTCGCTGAGCGATCTGTGCCGGATCGCCGCCGACCGCGGTCTGATGGTCGACATCCACTGCGACGAGACCGACGACCCCCTGAGCCGCCATATCGAGATGCTGGCCTTCGAGGCGCAGCGCCTTGGCCTGCAGGGCCGGGTCGCGGGCAGCCACCTGACCTCGATGCATTCGATGGACAACTACTATGTCTCGAAGCTACTGCCGCTGATCGCCGAGGCCGGAATCTCGGCAATCCCGAACCCGCTGATCAATATCGTCCTGCAGGGCCGGCACGACACATTCCCGAAGCGCCGCGGCATGACCCGGGTGAAGGAGATGCAGGCGATGGGGATCCCGGTCGGCTGGGGTCAGGACTGCGTGCTCGACCCCTGGTACAGCCTTGGCACCGCTGACATGCTCGACGTCGCCTTCATGGGGCTGCATGTCGCGCAGATGACCCACCCCGACGAGATGGCGCGCTGCTTCACCATGGTGACCGAAACCAACGCTGCCATTATCGGGCTGCAGGACTATGGCCTGCACAAGGGCGCCATGGCCTCGCTGGTGGTGCTCGATGCCGCCACCCCGACCGAGGCGCTGCGCCTGCGCCCTGCCCGCCTTGCCGTGATCGCCAAGGGCAAGGTGATCGCCCGCAGCGCCCGGGGCGACGCCGCGCTCAGCCTGCCCGGGCGCCCCGGATCGGTGCGCCGCCGCGCGCCGCGGGGCTGACAGGCGGGCCGAGAGGGCACCGCCTCAGCGCGGCGAAAACCGCTCGACCTCGGCCCGGCTCACCACATGGCAATAGATCATGTTGATGATCTCCAGCTCGCGCCGGTGCAGATCCTCGGTCGCGGCGGCACAGCAATCCTCGACCACGACGACATTGAAGCTTTCGTCGGCAAGGCTGCGCACGCTGGACGAGATGCACTGATCGGTAAAGATGCCGGCCACGATCACGTTCTTCACGCCGAGATTGTGCAGGATCATCCGCAGGTTGGTGCCGGTCAGCGCACTGTCGGTGGTCTTGGTGATGACGATCTCGTCGCCCTTCGGCGCGACCGCCGCCACGATCTGGCTGTCGTGGCGGTCCTTCGGCAGCAGCAGATAGTTGAAGCCGGGCTTCTTCTGGCTCAGCGACCGGTCGCGGCCGTCTTCTTTCAGACAGGCGATGCGGGCATGGATCACCTCGATCCCCTTCATCCGCGCCCAGGCCTGCAGCGCGGCGGTGTTCGGGATCACGATGTCCTGCATGCGCGACAGGAAGGGCGCCCAACGGGCGGCCTCGGCCGGATCCTCGGGCGGTTCGACATAGGTGTTCTGGATGTCGATCACCAGCAGCGCCGTCTCGGCCGTCGGCAGCACGATGTCGTCGGGTTCAGGCGCGTTCTGGTAGTAGAAGGAGCGATAGGCGGTCTTCCAGCTCACTGGGCTCTCCTTGACGGTTCAGGCGGCGGATCGTGCGGCAGCGTCGGATCGGGCGACCCAGTGGCCGGGGGCGACCTCGTCCATTTCCAGCCGCACGGGGTGCTGCCCGAGCGGCCGCACGGGCGATCCGACCTCGCCGTCGCGCGCCAGAACGGCCGGGCGGACATGGTTCGGATCGGGGATCGGTACCGCCGACAGCAAACGCCGGGTATAGGGATGCATCGGCGTGCGCAGCACCTGCTCGCGGCTGCCGGTCTCGACGATCTGGCCAAGGTTCATCACCGCCACGCGGTCGGCCACCTGATCAATCACCGCCATGTCGTGCGAGATGAACAGATAGGCCAGCCCCTCCTCCTGCTGCAACTCGCGCAGCAGATCGAGCACCTGCGCCTGGATCGAGACATCGAGCGCCGAGACGCATTCGTCGGCCACGATCACCCTGGGGCGCAGCGCCAGCGCCCGCGCAATGCAGATCCGCTGTCGTTGCCCGCCCGAGAACTCGTGCGGATAGCGGTCGATCTGCTCGGGCGTCAGACCGACCCGGCGGAACAGCCATTCGATCCGGTCCTGCAATTCGCTGCCGCGCGCCTGTCCATGCACCACCAGCGGCTCGCCCACCTGCCGCCCCACCGTCATGCGCGCGTCGAGCGAGGCGCCCGGATCCTGAAAGATCATCTGGATATTGCGGCGCACCGGCTTCAGACCCTTGGGCGACAGGCCCTGCATCTGCTGCCCGGCAATGCGGATGCTGCCGGTCCAGGGCGCCAGCCCCAGCAGCGCCTTGCCGATGGTCGACTTACCGCAGCCGGATTCACCGACCAGCGCCAGCGTCTCGCCCGGAGCGATGCGGAAATCCACGTTCTCGACCGCGTGGACCTGCGCCTGCACCCGGTTGGCAATGCCGCCGCGGATCGGATAGCGCACGGTCAGCCCCTCGACATCCACAACGTCGGGCAGCCGTTCGGGCACCGGCCGCGCCGGTGCATGACCGAGCCGCGGCACCGCAGCCAGCAGTTCCCGCGCATAGGCAGTCCGGGGTGCTGCAAACAACTGGTGGACCGGCGCGGTTTCCTCCTGCCGGCCATGGCGCAGCACGATCACGCGGTCGGCCATCTCGGCCACCACGCCCATGTCGTGGGTGATCATCAGAACCGTCGTGCCATGCTCGCGCTGCAGCGTGCGGATCAGATCGAGGATCTCGGCCTGCACGGTCACGTCAAGTGCGGTTGTGGGTTCGTCCGCAATCAGGATCTCGGGGTCGCAGGCCAGCGCAATGGCGATCATCACCCGCTGGCGCATCCCGCCCGACAGCTCGTGCGGGTATTGTTTGAGCCGCCGCGCCGCATCGGTGATGCGCACGTCGCGCAGCAGGTCGAGCGCGCGGCCCGGCGCCTCGGCCCGGCTGCAGGCACCGTGTTCGAGCAGCACCTCGGTCAACTGGGTGCCGATGGTCAGCACCGGGTTGAGCGATGTCATCGGCTCCTGAAAGATCATCGAGATCCGGTTGGCGCGGATCTTGCGAAGGGCGCGATCCGACAGCCCGGCAAGCTCGGTGCCATCGGCAAGCCGGATCGAGCCCTGGGCGATCCGCGCCGTCGGTTGCGGCAACAGCCCCATGATCGCAAGCGCCGTCATCGACTTGCCCGACCCGCTTTCGCCGGCAAGGCACAGCGTTTCGCCCGCGATCAGATCGAAACTCAGATCCTCGACCACCGGCTGCGCACCGCCGGGCGTGGCGACGGCAACCGTCAGATCGCGGACCGAAAGCACCGGGCGCGGCGCGTCCCCGCGACCGGTCTCTGCGGTGGCAGCCGTCATTCGAACACGACCCGCGGCATGTAGAACGACACCACCCAGTTCGGCATGTCGACGATCTCGGATATCCGCAGATCGCCGCAGACCGAACAGAGCATATAGGCCTCGACCGGGCTGAGTTTCTGGCTTGCGCAGATCAGGTCGATCATGCCCGACAGCGCATCGCGCGCACCCGTCATCAGGTCGGGTCCGACGCCGGTCGTGACCTCGTATCCCTTGGTGTCGAGATGCCGCGTCACCGGACCCGGCGTGGTGAACCGCGGGAATTTCAGCGGCGTGTCCTTGATCAGATCAAAGCTCAGCGCCACGTCCATCGGGCTTTCGATGGCGGTGCCGCAGACCTCGCCATCGCCCTGCGCGGCATGGGTATCGCCGACCGAGAACAGCGCGCCTTCGACCTCGACCGGCAGATAGAGCGTCGTGCCCGCCGCAAGATCGCGAATGTCGAGGTTGCCGCCGACCCGCCGGGGCGGGACGACCGAATGCAGGCCGGGTTCGGCCGGGGCAAGCCCGATTGTGCCGGCGAAGGGCTTCAGCGGCACCCGCGCGATCCCGCAATAAAGCGCGGGTGCGAGGCTGCCCGGCTCATAGGACCAGACGTTCAGCGCCGGGTCCGCGAACTGGTCAGCCAGCAGCCCGAAGCCCGGGATGTTCGCGGTCCAGCCCCAGCCCGAGGGCGTGAAGGCGTCGATTGTCACCTTCAGGATGTCGCCGGGTTTGGCCCCGTCGATATAGACAGGGCCAGTGACCGGGTTGACCTTGTCGAAGGACAGCGCGGGCAGATCCGCGACCGTGCTGTCCGCCGAAAGCTGCCCGCCCGAGCTGTCGAGGCATTCGAAGAACACGCTCTCGCCCGGGGCCACGGTGGCGACGGGGGGGATCGCATGATCCCACCCGAAATGATGATGCCGTCCGTGGATGGTGTGGTTGCAGTTATTGCACATCGTTCGAATACACATAGTCATAGTTGACGGGCACGTGGACCGGATCGACGAAGATCGCGTCGGGACCACCCAGCTTTTCCGACCGCATGGTAAAGCGCTGTTCGTTGAACACCGGCACCCAGGGCGCATCGTCCATGATCTTCAGGAAGATGTCGCGCCATTTCTGCTCGCGCTCGCCCGCCTTGGCGGGATCGGTCATCGCGTCGGCCTCGACCGCCGCGGCATCGAGATCCTTGTTGCAGTACCACGACCAGTTCCAGCCGCCCTGCACCGCGCCGTCACAGCCGAGGATCGGGCCATAGAAGTTCGACGGATCGGGGAAGTCGGCGATCCAGGCCATGCCGCCGGACCAGATCATCGGCGCCTGATCGGGTTCGCCGCCCGCGGCGATGACGTTGGCCTGGGCAAGGCTGCGGATCTCGGCCTTGATGCCGATGGCGGCCAGATCCTGCTGGAAGCTTTGCGCCAGCCGCGGGTTCGGGTCGGTGTTATAGACGTAGAGCTCGGTCTCGAACCCGTCGGGGAAGCCCGCTTCGGCCAGCAGCGCCTTGGCGGCCTCGGGATCGAAGGCATAGCCCTCGTAATCCTTGGCATAGCCCGGCATGGTCGGCGGCAGCGGCTGGTTGGCGGGCACTGCGCGGCCGTTGATGATGCGCACCGCGCGATCCTTGTTGATCGCCATGTTGACGGCCTGCCGCACCTTGAGGTTGTCGAACGGCGGCATCAGCACGTTCATGGTGATATAGCCGGTGTGCAACTGCCCGCCCTCGATCACCAGATCCTTGTAGGCGGGGTCCGCCGTCACCTCGAGGAACTTTGCCGGCGGGATGCCGTCGCCCGGAATGTCGGCCTCGCCCTGTTGCAGCCGCAAGAGCGCGACGATGGGCTCCAGTCCGATCTCGAAGGTGATCTGGTCGAGTTTCGGCACGCCCGTGTGCCAGTAATCCTTGTTGCGCTCGAAGGTCAGGCTCTGGCCGAGCGTCCAGTCGGACAGCTTGAAGGCGCCCGAGCCGACCGGATGCTTGCCGAAATCGAGCCCCCATTTTTCGACCTCTTCCTTCGGAACGATGGAGGAGAAGTTGATCGCCATCACGTGCAGGAAGGTCGCGTCGGGGCGCGACAGCTTGATCTCGACCGTGTAGGGGTCGATCACCGTCACCCCCGACAGGCTCGTCGCCTCGCCCGAGGCCATGGCGTCATAGCCCTCGATCGAGCCGAAGAACCCCGCGCCGGGGCTTTGGGTTTCGGGGTTGGTCACCCGGTCGAGCGAATATTTCACGTCCTCGGCGGTCAGTTCGCGGCCGTTGTGGAACTTGACCCCCGGCCGCAGCTTGAAGGTAAAGGTCATGCCGTCGTCCGAGATCGTGTAATCCTCGGCCAGGTCCTTTTTCAGGATCGTCGTACCCGGCTCGTAATCCATCAGCCCGTCGAACAACGACTTGATCATCGACCAGTTCTGCCAGTCATAGCCGATCGCCGGATCGAGGGTCGAGACGTCGTCCTTGTAGGTGACGATCATCGAGCCGCCCTGCTTGGCCTCGGTGAAATCCTGCGCCGATGCGGCCCCCGACGTCAGCCCAAGGGCGACCCCGATTGCCAGGGCACTGGTCATCAATTTCATGGTCATGGCATTGTCTCTCCTGTTGGCATTTGTTGGTTATGGGTTCATTTCAGCTTGATGCGCGGGTCAACGAGCGGCGCGATGAGGTCGGCCACAAGGTTGCCCAGGACGATGAAACAGGCCGACACCAGCGTGACCCCCATGATGATCGGGATGTCGACACGCTGGATCGCCTGCCAGGCCAGCTGGCCGATCCCGGGCCAGCCGAACACGCTTTCCACCACCACGATCCCCGACATGAAAAGGCCGATGTCGATGCCGATCATGGCGATGATCGGCAGCACCGCGTTCGGCACCACATGGCGCAGGATGATCCGCAGCCGGCCCAGACCCTTGGCACGCGCGGTGCGCACATAGTCCTGCGCCAGCACGTCGATCATCGAGGATCGCATCATCCGGCTGTACCAGCCGGTGCCAAGCAGCCCGATGGTGATCGCCGGCAGCACCAGATGGGCGAAGCTGCCGTAGCCGCCGATCGGGAACCAGTGCAGCCGGACCGCGAAGACATAAAGCAGCAGGATGCCCACCACGAATTGCGGCGCCGAGATCGTGACGAAGGAAAACACCATCAGCGACTGATCGACCGCGGTGTTGCGTTTCAGCGCCGCGACGATGCCGATGGTCAGGCCAAGGATCAGCTCGACCACGATGGCGGCCGCCATCAGCAGCAGCGTCGCGGGCATCCGCGCCGCGATCAGCTCGGCCACCTCGGAGCGCTGCAGATAGGAGCGGCCGAGATCGCCCTGCAGCAGGTTGCCGAGATAGCGGACATACTGGATGTGGAACGGCTGATCGAGGCCAAGCTGGGCGCGGATATTGGCCACCGTCTCGACCGTGGCGGACCGCCCGGCGATCTGGCGCGCCGGATCAGCCGGCACGAGGTAGAGCAGCACGAAAGTGACAAGACTGATGCCGAGCAGGATCAGCAGCGCCTCGCCGGTGCGACGGACAAGATAGGCCCACATCAGTGCCGCCCCTTCAGCTTGGGGTCGAGCGCGTCGCGCAGCACGTCGCCGAGCAGGTTGAACGACAGCGCCAGCAGCACGATGGCAAGACCGGGGAAGAACACCAGCCAGGGCGCATTGGCGAAATAGGTCTGGTTTTCATAGATGATATTGCCCCAGGACGGGGTCGGCGGCTGCACCCCCACACCGAGATAGCTGAGTGTCGCCTCCAGCAGCACGGTGGTCGAGATCCCGAGCGTGCCGAAGACGATGATCGAATAGAGCAGATGCGGCAGCACGTGCAGCCGCAGGATCCGGAAGGTCGAGGCGCCCATGGCGCGCTGCACCGAGATGAACTCGCGCTCGGCAAGGCTGCGGGTCTCGGTATAGATCACGCGCGCCATCTGCACCCAGTTCACCATGGCGATCACGACGGCGACGATCAGCAGCGAAGGCTTGAAAATCGCCGCCAGAACGATGGCGAGCAGCAGTGCGGGAAAGGCCATCATCAGGTCGGTAAAGCGCATCAGGATGCCGCCGACCCAGCCGCCGAGAAAGCCCGCCGTGATCCCGACGCCCGCCCCCAGCATCACGGCAATGCCGTTGGCCAGAAGCCCGATGATCAGCGAGGTCTGGGTGCCAAGGATCAGCCGCGAGAACAGGTCGCGCCCCAGAAGGTCGGTGCCAAGCCAGAACTGCGCCGAGGGCGGCAGAGGCGCGCCCTCGAGGCTGAGACCGTCAAACATCTGGTCATTCGGGTCATAGGGCACGATCCAGGGCGCCAGCACAGCGGCCGCCACCATGGTGACAATCACCACCAGCGCAAAGGCCGACCGTGGTCGCACCATCAGCTGGCGCAGGACCCTGCCCGCCCCCGGTCGCACCGGTGTTGCGGAAACTGCCGCCGAACCGCTCATCGCTGGCCTCCCCGGCGGCCGCGAAGCTCGTGCTCGTCCAGAAACAGCGCCGCGGCATCCTCGAGGCTCACGCGACGCGCCATTGCGAAGGCACGCAGCCGTTTCAGCGCCGTCAGCTCGTCGACGGCCTCGCGCGCCATGACCTGATTGGCGGCGCGGATCAGCAGGTGGCGCTGGCCCGCGCGGCGCGCGACCTCGACCTCGCGGCGGGCATTGCGCAGCCGTTCGGCGCATTTCGCCGACCCGATCACCAGCGTCGAATAGACAAGCCCGAGGGCTGCCTGCGGCAGGAAGGCATCGACCCCCTGTTCAAGCGCCCAGGTCAGCCGACCGGGGCTTTCCGACCGCACCAGCCCGATCAGAGGGACGGGCGCGGTGCCTGCGGGCCAGGGGATCTGTTCGTCGTGGCCGGTGTCGACATCGACGAAGACGACATCGGGACGCGGCGCAGACGCCTCGGCCACGGGCCAGATGCCGACAGCCTCGACCCCCAGAACAGCCAGACGTGTCGCCAGTTGCTGGCGCAAGGTCTCTGCCGGATGCAGCACCCAGGCCAGCCGGCCGGTGAAGTTGAGATCGACAACAGGTTTCATGACACGATCCTCAGATCAGGCGCGCGCCGGAGCGGAGCCGCCGGCGCGACGCGGGTCAGATAGGGGTCGGGCGCCAAAGCCTCGCCGGCATCGGCAAGGATCTGGAAGATCCCGCCGCGGGCGACGGCAAGCCGCGGGATCAGGCTGGTGTGGCGGGTCACCGGGTCGATCGTCACGCGCCCCAGCACCGTTTGCCGCGGCGCCCCCGCGACTGCGGCGAAGACCGCGCGCGGATCGTCGGTCCCGGCCAGCGCAAGCCCCTTGGCCAGCAGCCGCACCCCGGCATAGGCCGTCGCAAAAAAGCACGAGGCGCGATAGTCTTCGCCGTACCGCGCCGCGATCCGGGCGCGGAACCCGGCGGTATCGGGCCCCTCGACGCTTTCGAACCAGGCCCCCATCGACAGCAGCCCGTCGGCCGCAGGCCCCAGGTCGGGAAGGTCTGCCTCGGTCTGGTTGGCGCTGACAACAAGGCAGGGCGCGCCCTGCTCGCGGTGCTGCGCCAGCGCCTGCAGAAACGCATGGTTCGACGGGCCGATAAGGCTGTTGACGATCAGGTCGGGGCCATGGTTGTCGATCTCCTCGATCAGACGCGCGCAGTCGGTGCCGCCGAGCGGCACAAAGCGTTCCGCCGCGACCTCGACGCCACGGGCCGACAGCCGTTCGCGCGCAACCCGCAGCGTCTCCCACCCCCAGACATAGTTCGAGCCGACCAGGAAGGCGCGCCGTGCCCCCGCGGCCAGCACGTGATCGACCAGCGGGACAAGGTGCTGGTTTGGACAGGCGCCCAGATAGACGACATGATCGTTGCATTCGAATCCCTCGTAGGGACAGGGATACCACAGCAATGCCGCGTGCCGCTCCAGCACCGGGATCATGTCCTTGCGCGACCACGAGGTGATGCCGCCGACGATGTGGCGCACCCCGCCGCCCTCGAGCATCGCGGCGGTGAGGCGTTCGTAATCCGACGGGATCCCGCCGGGATCGGCGGTAACCGGGTCAAGCTGCAGCCCGGCAACACCGCTTACATCCCCGGCGTTGACCTCTTCGAGCGCCATCAACGCACCGTCGCGCGCGCTGCGCCCCAGCGCCGCATAGGGCCCGGTCGTCGAGAACATCAGACCGATCCGGTATCTGCGCAACGTCTCGCCCGACCGCATTCGAATACCCCTAAAAACGACAAAACCCCGATACCTCTCGCAGAGAGGGGTCGGGGCGCATTTGCCAACGTGTCTTTCGCCCAAATCCACCACAGCCGGCCGGGGCTGGCAAGGTTTGGCGTGCCGGGCGGAGCGGCGGCCCGGCAAGACGCACTCTTTCCCGGCACTGCGCCAAGCAATTGGGCAGATCGCGAGTCAGGGGTCGCGGCCCGGCGGGCGCTGCCGGCCAGCGGCCCCGCCCCGACCGGTCCGTTATCCGCGCCAGCCGAGTCGTTCCCGCCATACAGCGCGCCCCCACCGCCACACAGCGCCTTAACCTCAAGCGCGCTCGACCGCCCGCTGCAGGAAGACCGGCTTGAATTCGTCTGCGTCCCGGGCACCTCGGCCGGGGCCATGAATGCCGCGGTGATGGCGCGCGCCTCAGCCCGTTTCAGCGCAGCCCGCGCGATGGGATGCTGGGGCGCCGAACGCACGACACGAACCCGCCTTGTGTCGCCCTCGACATGATGTCTCGGCTGGTGTCGCCCGATGACCTCAATCCCAGGGGCAACAATCCGCTGCGGGAGATCCTTGAAAGGCAATCGATGTCGAGCGGATCAAGGCCTCGCCGGTGAAGCTGTGCGTCACCGCTTCGATATCTTCATGGTCGCCGTCACCGGGCCGGTGATCGCGCTCGTGGCCGTGATCGTTCCGGGATCGCTGTTCGGCAGCTTCTGAACGGCAACCGCACCGCCGAGGGTTGCAATGAGGGCCTAAAACCGGGGAGTGCGCCCGCGGCCTCAGGCCATCGCCGCGTGCCAGCCCCAGCGGTCGGCCTGGGCCAGACAACTTGCGTGGTCTTCGATCCCGCTGTGCGGGTCGGGCGCGCGCAGGCAGGCTGCGGCGGTCGCGTGGGCCATCCTCAGGCATTCCTGCGCCGGCCAGTTCGAACTGAGGCCATAGAAGAACCCGGCGGCAAAGGCATCGCCCGCGCCATTCGCCCCCTTGCGCGCCTCGGCCGGCACGTTGACCGAGGGCAGTTCTGCGAGGCTGCCGTCGCGCGCCACCAGATGGGCGCCGGCAGTGTGATGTACGACAACCAGGTCCATCGCCCCCATCTGCAGGACCTGCCGGGCGGCCATCCGGCAAGCGGCCGGGTCGGGCTGTCCTGCGCGCAGGGTCGCAACCCCGGCCAGCGCCCCGATCTCCTGGTCATTGACCACGAGCGTATCGAGATGTGGCAGGCAGGGATGCACATGCTCCCGGATCGCCTCGGCCTCGGCCGCGACGAGTTCGAGATTGGTCCGGATCCCCAGCGCGCGCGCCTGCCGCAGCACCGCGACCCAGCCATTGGCGTCGCCCTGCCAGGCTGCGTCCATCACGGCGTGAATCCCCGGCAGACCGAGGTGCAGGTATTTGGCGCGGGTCTGCGAGAAATCGAAATGCGCGGGCGACAGCAGGTTGCCGACCCCGACGAACAGGATGTGGGTGCGCCGCCCCGTTGCCTTCGACACATAGGCATCGGTGGTCTGGGTGCCCGCCGCATCGGACCGGCAGAAACGGTGGGCGATGCCGTTGGCCTCGGCCACCGATTGCAGGAAATCGCCCGCCGCGTCCTGACCGAGCAGCCCCATGGTCTCGACCTGCACAGACGGATCGAGCCTGCGCAGATCGACCGCAAAGTTGCAGGCCGACCCGCCGCCCGAAAGCTGCAGGTCGAGCACCGAGGTCGCCATGTCCTCCTCGGGCCAGTTTTCCACGGTTATATTGCGGTCCAGACACCAGGTGCCTGCGGTGATGAACCCCTCCCTTGCGCCGTCCATCGCCCGCTACTCCGCATACTCCCGCAAGACCGGATCGGTCAGCTCCAGATCGGCCTCGATCGGCCGGTGGGGTGTGATGCCTGCGGCCACAAGGTCGGCGTGATAGGCGCGCGTCGCCTCGGTCGACCCGATCGGTTCCTCGATCACCCGGCGTATGGCGCGGACCATCAACACGCTGTCTTCGGAATGATAGATCTTGCGCCCGAACAGCGCGACACGGGCGCCGTATTTCTCGGCCTGCGAGATCAGTTCCAGGCAATCCCGCGTGGTGCCGGCGCCGCCCCCAAGAATCCCGAAGATGATGTTCTCGGGATCATAGGAGGCGATCTCTTCGGTCGCGCGCGGGCCATTGTAGGTGGCCTTGAGGAAGATCGGCCGGTCCTGCCGCGAAACGCCCGCCAGGCAACGCACGATCATGTCGTTGTTGTAGGAGGCGAATTCGGCGTCTGCGGTGGCAACCGCGAAGGCCGGGTTGAAGATTTCGAGGAAGTGGCGAACATGGTTGGCGCTCGCCTCTTCGCGGAACGCACGATAGGCCTCAAGTGTCTGCCAGTCACGATCCGGGTCGTTGTAGAAGGTGACGGCATAGAGCCCGAGATCCGTGACATCCCGCACCCGGTCGAGCCGGGCGGTGCGGAACGGCCGTGCGGGCGACCGGCCATAGGCCCCGCCGCGGGCAAGCCAGATGTCGGTGGTGTCGTTCAGACGGACCGCGGGCGTCACCTCCGAGTCGCGAAACAGGCTCTGGTCCTGCATCATCTCGGCTGTCGACAGCGACATCAGCATGATGTCGGTCAGATCCGACTCGGTCACCTTGACGATATCCGCGCGATAGTCCGTGATCGGCCTGAACCGCCCGGTGGGCGTGCCATCCGCGGCGATCTCTGCGCCCGGGGTGGCGCAGCCGAACGCCATGTCGCCGTCCTTGGCATCGGCAATGATGAAGTCGCCGGGCGTGTAGCGCCCCTGCCGGATACGTGCGAGTTTCCTGTCGAGACGTCTGGTCATCTGTCCCCCTCCCCGAGCAATTTTCGGGGCTTACCTAATACCCGTCAGCAGGCAGGCACAAGGCACGAAGCGAGGCGCACAGCCGACACCGGGCGGCCGCCTCGCTAGGACCGGCGCAGAGGCAGCACGACCACCAGCGCCAGCACCGCCAGCACCAGCACCGCAGCCATGAGCGGCACCGGCGTCCCGTCAAAGGCAAGCCCGATCGGCACTGCGAGAACCACAGCCACAACCGTGGCAAGCGATCCGACAACCGAGGCCGTCAGCCCGGCAAGGTGGCCCATCGGCTCCATCGCCAGCGCATTGAGGTTGCCGACGGTCAGGGCCATCTGGCCGAAGACCGCCGCGGTCCAGATCACGTAGACCGCGAATTCGCCCGCCGGCGGCAGCAGGCCCGACAGCATCAGCGCCAGACAGACGGCGAACAGCACAACCTCGCCGGACAGGACGATCAGGATGAGCTTGCGCATGCCGACCCGCTCGACCAGCAGCGCATTGACAAGGCCCGCGCTGCCGGCCAGCAGCGCCACGCCCCCGAACCACAGCGGAAAGCTGTCGGCGCGCCCGAAGCTGACATCGAAGACCTGCTGGGTCGACGACAGGTTCGCAAACAGCATCGCAAAGCACAGCGACTGGGCGATCATCGAGCGCAGGACGACGCCGTTCGTGACGATCTCGCGCGTGCCCTCGACCAGGAGCGAAACCCGGAACGGGCGGCGGCGCGCGGGATCGAGCGTTTCGGGCTGGCGCAGTTGCAGCCAGAGACCCGAGACCGCCGCGAAGGCGATGAAGACCATGAAGATCGCGCGCCAATCGGCCACGTAGATCACCGCGGCCCCAAGCGACGGGGCAAGGGCCGGAATGAGGGTGAAGGCCATCATGATGAAGGACATCAGCCGTGCCATGGCCCGGCCGGAGTGCAGATCGCGAATGATCGCGACCGCAACGATCCGCGGGCTGGCGGCGCCAAGGCCCTGCAGCCCCCGCGCCAGCACCATGGTCTCGAGCGTATTGGCCTGGGCGGCAAGCAGCGCGCCGAAGATGAACAGGATCGTCCCGCCAATCGCCACCGGCTTGCGCCCGAGCGTATCGGACAGCGGGCCGGTGAACATGGTGCCAAACCCCATGCCGAGCACGAAGCTGGTGACGACCAGTTGCGCCCGGTTCGGCGCATCGGGGCTGATCTCGGCCGCGATCTGCGGCAGCGCCGGCAGCATCGCGTCAATCGAGATCGCGACGGTGGCGAACAGCATCGCCATCATGGCGACGAATTCGACCGGCCCGAGCTGGCGTGGACCGGCGGTGCCGGCCGGAGGCAGGACGGGCGCGTCGGTCATGGCTGGCCGATCAGCTGGCCGTTGATTTCGTCGATCAAGCGGATCCAGAGCGCGGGTTGCTGTGCGCCCGGCACCACATGCGTGTTGGCGATGACAAAGGTCGGAACGCCGGATACCCCGCGCTCGCGGCTGGCGGCGTCACGGGCGCGGATGTCGTCGGCATCGGCATCCGACGACAGCAACCGGCGGATCACGGCGGCATCGAGGCCCTGGGCATCGGCAATATCCGCCAACACGTCGTGATCGCCAATATCGCGGCCTTGGGTGAAATAGGCTTCGAACAGCGCGGTGGCGACCTCGGTCTGGCGGCTCTCGATCCCGGCCCAGTGGATCAGGCGATGGGCATCGAGCGTGTTCGGCGTGCGGGAGACCGCGGCAAAGTCGATCGGGACCCCGGCCTCTTCCGCCGCTTCGGCGACGCGGGCATAGGCTGCGACCGCCTCTGCCTTGCCGCCGAACTTGGCTTCCAGATAGGCGCGCCGGTCGGCGCCCTCGGGCGGCATGTCGGGGTTGAGCTGGAACGGGTGCCACTCGATCACGAAGGGATGGTCAGGGCGGTCGGCCAGCGCCCGCCGAAGATGGGCGAGGCCGATATAGCACCAGGGGCAGATCGGATCGGAGAGCACGTCGAGTTTTATCATGCCAGTCCTCTAGCAGCCTGAGAATCGAAGCCAAGGCATATTCGCGCACACTGCCCCTGCGGGAATGCCGGCACCCTCCGTTCCGGCGGCTGTGGCAGGACGCTCCCGCCCGTCAGGTCAGCGGCTGGCGGCGCAGAGATTTCCGGTCGATCTTGCCATTGCCCGACCGTGGCAGGGCCGCGAGGTGCACAAAGATCCGCGGGCATTTGTAATGTGCCAGCCGTTCGGCCGCGAAACCCGCCAGCTCGGCCGCGGGCAACGGTTCGGGGCCGGTGTAGAACGCTGCAATCACCGTCGTATCGGCCTTGACCTCGACCTCGGCACAGGCCGATTCGGCAATGCCCGGATGGGTGTTCAGCACGGCCTCGACCTCGAGCGGCGAGACCCGGTAGCCGCCGGCATTCATCATGTCATCGGCCCGCCCGAGATAGGCCAGCGCACCATCCTCGTCCATCCGCACCGTATCGCCGGTCAGGAACCACTCGCCGAGATAGCGCTCCGCTGTCTCCTCCGGGGCGTCGAGATATCCGAGCATCAGCCCGGGGTCGCTGGCGTGGATGCCGAGCGTGCCAGGCGTGCCGCGCGGCACCGCCTCGCCGTCGGGCGCAAGCACCGCGATGCGCCGCCCGGCCTGCGGGAACCCGATGCTGCCAAAGGGCGCCGGCCGATCCGGGCTGCCCGAAAGATACGTCGAGCATTCCGTCATGCCGAGCGCCTCGTGAACCTCGGTTCCGGTCGCCGCCTGCCAGGCCGCCCGGATCCGGGCCGACATCTTTTCGCCCGCCGAAAGGCCGTGGCGCAGGCGCGGCAGATCCGGCATCTCGCAACGCTCGAGGATCTGCCGATAAACCCCTGGTGCTGCGGCAAATATCGTCGCGTCATAGCGTTTGAGCAGCAGCGGGATCTGGTCGGACGTGACGCCCTCGGCCGGGATCAGCGCGGTGGCGCCAATCGCCCAGGGGTCCATCAGCCCGGTGCCGAGCGTATAGGCCCAGTTGAAGGCGCCGGCGTGCAGCAGCCGGTCGTCCGGGGTCAGCCCGTACCAGCCCTGCCACATCATCTGCCGCGCCCAGACCGCGCGGTGGGCGTGCACGACGCCGCGCGGCTGGCCCGAGGTGCCCGACGTATAGATGATGTATGCAGGCCGGTCCGGGTCGCCCATCGCCGGTGCGACCGGCGGTGTGGTTTCCATCTCGCGCAGCGCCAGCGCCGGGATCACCCACCCATCATAGCCATCGGGCAGCGAGACATCGGGGGCCGCGACAATGGCCGCAGGGCGCGTCTCGGCCGCGATCCGGGTGATCTCGGGCACGCTCAGCGCCGCCGAGGCCGGGATCGGCAGGATGCCGGCCCAGATTGCGGCGAGATAGGTCAGCGGAAACTCGACCTCGTTGCCAAGCCGCATCAGCAGCCGGTCGCCGGGCCCGAGGCCGCTGGCCAGCAGCCCCGCGGCGATCCCCTCGACCGCCTGGGCAAGCGCGCCATAGCGCCAGCGCGCAGCCCCCATGGGCGAAACGATGGCGAGCGCCGTCCGGTCGGGCCGGTCGCCAGCGCGGGCCAGCACATGGGCTGCCATGTTGAACCGTTCGGGCGGGGCGGGCGGCGTATCGAAAAAGATCGAATCCATACCTTCCGGGTACGAAAGCCGCGCCTTTTGGGCAAGCCCCGGCATTGCGCGCTGCCCCTGCGCGCCCTAGAACCGCCCTCATGTCCGATGGAACGCCCGATACCGATCCCAAGGCGCTGATCCGCATTGCGCGCGAATCCGGCACCGTTGTCGCGACCGAACCGCTCGATCTGGGCGAACGGGTGCGCGAACTGCGCAAGGCCCAGGGATGGACGCTGGAACAGGCGGCGAACCATGCCGGCCTTGCCCGTTCGACGCTGTCGAAGATCGAGAACGGCCAGATGTCCCCGACCTACGAGGCGCTGAAGAAGCTGGCCGAGGGGCTTAAGATCTCGGTCCCGCAGCTGTTCACGCCGCCGGCGCGCGCCGGGGCCAACGGGCGGATGGGCGTGACCCGCGTTGGCGAGGGGGCGGCCCATGCCACCGCGACCTATGAACACGAACTGCTGGCGGGCGGGCTGACCCAGAAGAAGATGCTGCCCTATCGCGCCCATATCCGTGCCCGCAGCATGGAGGAATTCGACGGCTGGGTGCGCCACGACGGCGAGGAATTCCTGCTGGTGCTGACCGGGATCATCCGGCTTTACACCGAGTTCTACGCGCCGCTGGAAATGCGCCGCGGCGACAGCGCCTATTACGACGCGACCATGGGGCACAACGTGATCTCGATCAGCCCCGAGGATGCGACGATCCTGTGGGTGACCTCACTGGCCTGAGGCCGCCACGATCCGGCGAAAGCGGCGGTGGCCGCTGGTGCCACACGTGCCTAGCGATACCTTCCCAGACGTTTCAACACTTCGATCTGATAGCCGTCGGGATCGGCGACAAAGAAGAACTGCGCCATGACACCACCGTCGCGTTCGAAGGTCACGATCTTGCGCGGCGCAAAGCCCGCGGCATCGAGCCTTGCATGCAGCGCCTCGAGATCGTCGACGCAGACCGCGAGATGGCCATAGCCGTCGCCAAGGTCATAGGGCGTCTCCCTGCCCTTGTTCACCGTCAGCTCCAGTTCGAAATCGGCCTCGGCATTGCGCAGATAGATCAGCGTGAAGCTGTCGAAGTCGAACCGGTCGGCGACATCGAGATCGAAGGCCGCGCGATAGAAGGCGACCGAGCGTGCCTCGTCGAGAACACGGATCATGCTGTGAATGGCCTTGGCCATGGCGGGTCCTTTCATGTCGGAACTTCGCGCGGACGCTAGCCCATCGCCTGTGACGGCGCGAGCGCTTCTGTGGCGCGAGGGCCGCGCGACGGGCAGTCCTGTCTAGTGCATCCTGTTGCGGATGCGGCGGACCATCAGGAAGACAGCCCCGACAACCAGTGGCAGCAGCACGGCCGTCGCCATCCCCTTCGAGATTTCCAGCGGCTCCAGCAGGGGATAGACCGCATAGCTGGCGAGGTTCAGCGCGTAATAGCTGATCGCCACCACCGACAACCCCTCGACAGTGTGTTGCAACTTCAGCGCCTGATCGGCCCGTCGATCCATGCTTTCCAGCAGCTTCTGGTTCTGCTCCTGACGTTCGACATCGACCCTGGTGCGCAACAACTCGCCGGCCCGCGCCGCACGGTCGGCCATGGCCCGCAACCGCAGTTCTGTCGACCGGATCGTGCGCATCGCCGGATCGAACCGGCGCAGCATGAATTCTTCCAGCGTCTGCTTGCCGCGGAACCGGATCTCTCGCAGCGCGCGGATGCGGTCATGCACGATGGCCTCGTAGGCTTCGGTGGCGCCAAAGCGGAAGGTCGAGGTCGCAAGCAGGTTTTCGAGCTTTGCCGAGATTTCCAGCAGCACGTCCAGCATCTCGTCGGCGGGATGCAGATTGCCTGTCATGTCGCCCACAAGCGCGGTCAACTGCGGATCGAGTGCTGCCATGTCGCTGCCAAGCGCGCGCGCCCGCGGCAATCCGAGCAGCGCCATGGTCTTGTAGATCTCGATCTCGGTCAGCCGCTGGACCAGCCGGCCCAGCCGGCTTTGCGAAACGTCGGTCTGCAGGAACACCGCGAAATGATTGTGCCCCGACGGGTCGGGATGGAAATCGGCGGCAACGATGGCACCGCCGTCAAGCACCCGCGAGGTGGCAACGCTTTCCGACAGGAACCAGTCCGCGATCCTTTGCGGGACATCCGTCGCCTCGGCGTCGGTCAGCTCCACCCGGATCAGGGCCGAGGCGATGCGCATCCCCGGCGCTTCGGCCAGCCAGTCCTGCGGCAGGATCTCGTAGGCGGCAGGATCAAAGGCCGTGTCCTCGAGCCCGTCGATGAACAGCGTGTAGGTGGTGAACTCGGTGTGGCATTCCCACTTCAACCGGTGCGGCCCGAGCGGGCCGATCCAATGGGTCGCGCCGGGCTCTGGCGCCTCGGCCCCGAACCGTTCGAGCAGCGCCAGAAGATGCGCCAGATCGCGCCCCTTGTGACGGTTCGCGGCGTCCTGCGGCTGTTTCAGCGCCAGAAACAGAACGTGCCCCGGCGCAGAAATCTTCGGAAACGGCCGGGCGTGAAGCTCGGCCGCGAGCGCGGCGCGGCTCGGGTGATCTGCCAGTTCGGGATGTGGGGCGGGCGAAAGCATGGCCTCAGATAGCCGAGCGCAAACAGCACTGTAAAAGGTTTTCTGGGCATGCCTTGGCATACCGGAAATGGTGCCAAGATCAGGCATTAGGTCCGGGCTGCACCGCCTGTGCAGCCCGGCCTGTCCGGTTCAGATCGCGACGACGTCGAGCGGCGGGAAGCCGTTGAAACCGACCGAGGAATAGCTCGAGGTATAGGCGCCGGTGTTGCGGATCAGCACCCGGTCGCCGACGGCGAGCGTCAGCGGCAGCGACACGGGGCGCTTTTCGTACAGCACGTCGGCACTGTCGCAGGACGGGCCGGCAAGCACGCAGGGACCCGCGGGCGAGCCGTCGTGCGGGGTCTCGAACTGATAGCGGATCGCCTCGCCCTCGGTCTCGGCCAGGCCCGAAAAGCGGCCGATGTCGAGATAGACCCAGCGATGGGCGTCCCGCGCCGACTTGCTCGACACCAGCATCACCTCGCAGACGATCACGCCCGCCTCGGCAACAAGGCCGCGGCCCGGCTCGGCCATGATGCGGGCGACGTCGCCAAAACGCGCATGGACCTGCCGGATGACACCGGCGGCATAGTCGGTCGGCGCCTCGACCGCCTCGCCATAGAACGCCGGGAACCCGCCGCCGATGTTGAGCAGGCTGAGCGCGTGCCCCGCGTCGCGGGCGGCGTGCCAGATCCGTGCCATCTCGTCCAGCGTATCGGCCCACATCGCCGATTTCCGGGTCTGGGAGCCGACATGGAACGAGAAACCGACCGGATCGAGCCCGAGCGCCCTGGCGCGGTCGAGCAGCTCGAGCGCCATGTCGCGGTCGCAGCCGAACTTGCGCGTCAGCGGCCAGTCGGCCTGGCTGGTCTCGACGATCAGGCGGATATAGACCTGTGCCCCCGGCGCATTGACGGCAATCTTTTCCAGCTCCGCCTCGGCGTCGGCGGCAAACAGCGTGATGCCGGCACGATGCGCAAAGGCGATGTCCGAGCCGCGCTTGACGGTGTTGCCGAACGAGATCGTCTCCGGGCGGGCACCGAGCGACAGGCACAGCTCGATCTCGCCACGCGAGGCGGCATCGAAATGCGAGCCGAGGTTGATCAGGCGCGCAATCACCTCGCGGGTCGGGTTGGCCTTGACTGCATAGTGGATGTCGGCAGTGCCCAGCCCACGCTTCAGCGCGATGTATCGGTCGGCCACGATCTCGGTGTCGATCACCAGCGTCGGGCGGTCGAATTCAGTCACCGACAGGAAGGCGTCCAGACGATCGGGAATAGCAACGGGGAGCGAGGCCACAGCCTCGCCGAACAGCATCGTCATCGGTCATCTCCAATAGACCCGGCCATGTATGGCCGCTCAGTTCCAAGGGAGACGTTACCGTCGCTACGTAAACACGTATCGCGAGATGCGTTCGGCCAGAGGCGCGTGCGTTGGCGTCTTGAAACCGCATTTGCGGTCAAACGGGATTCGGATCAAGAGGCAAAATGCGGGACGGCGAAGAAAAAACGAACGACCCGCCCGGGTGTGACGGGCGGGTCGATTTCATGCAGCAGATGCAACAGGTTAGCTTACCCGGGTCAGAAGCTCGTCCATGCTCTTCTTGGCATCGCCGAAATACATCCTCGTGTTCTCCTTGTAGAACAGCGGATTCTCGATGCCGGAATAGCCGGTGCCCTGCCCGCGCTTCGAGACGAACACCTGCTTGGCCTTCCAGACCTCGAGCACCGGCATGCCGGCAATCGGGCTGTTGGGGTCTTCCTGCGCGGCCGGGTTCACGATGTCATTCGAGCCGATGATGATGACAACGTCGGTCGCGGGGAAGTCGTCGTTGATCTCGTCCATCTCGAGCACGATGTCATAGGGCACCTTGGCCTCGGCCAGCAGCACGTTCATGTGCCCGGGCAGACGCCCCGCCACCGGGTGGATGCCAAAGCGCACCGTCTTGCCCTTGGCGCGCAGTCGCCGGGTCAGCTCTGCCACGTTCTGCTGAGCCTGCGCGACCGCCATGCCATAGCCCGGCACGATGACGATGCTGTCGGCATCGTCGAGCGCTGCCGCCACACCATCGGCGTCGATGGCGATCTGCTCGCCCTCGACCGCCATCGCGGGACCCGTGGTATTGCCGAAGCCGCCGAGGATGACCGAGATGAACGACCGGTTCATGGCCTTGCACATGATGTAGGACAGGATGGCCCCCGAAGAGCCCACCAGCGCACCGACGACGATCAGCAGATCGTTGCCGAGGCTGAAGCCGATGGCCGCCGCCGCCCAGCCGGAATAGCTGTTCAGCATCGACACAACCACCGGCATGTCGGCGCCGCCGATGCCCATGATCAGGTGATAGCCGATGAAGAACGCAAGCAACGTCATCAGGACCAGCGCCCAGGCGCCGCCGCTGTTGAGATAGACCAGCAGCAGGATCAGCGACAGCGCCGCCGCAGCGGCGTTCAACAGGTGCCCGCCCGGCAGTTTGGTGGCTTTCGAGTTCAGCTTGCCGGCAAGCTTGCCGAAGGCGACGATCGAGCCGGTGAAGGTAACGGCCCCGATGAAAACGCCGAGGAACAGCTCGACCCGAAGGATCGACTGCTCGACCGGGGTCTTGTGGGCCAGCACCGCGCCAAAGCCTTCCAGCGCATGACGCGCCGTCTCGTCCATGGCCAGCACACGACCGAGTTCGATATGCGCGTTATAGCCGACGAAGACCGCCGCCAGACCGACCAGCGAATGCATGGCCGCCACAAGCTGCGGCATCTCGGTCATCTGCACCCGCTTGGCGACGATGAAGCCGATGACCCCGCCAGCCGCAACCAGGATGAGCGACAGCAGCCAGAGGCCGGAACCCGGCCCGATCAGCGTGGCGAAGACCGCCAGCGCCATGCCGACGATGCCGTACCAGACCGCGCGCTTGGCGCTTTCCTGACCCGAAAGACCCCCGAGGCTGAGGATGAAGAGGACAGCCGCGACCACATAGGCCGCCGTTGTGAATCCGAAGTCCATAGTCCCTACCCCCGGTTACGATTTCTGGAACATGGCGAGCATGCGCCGTGTCACGAGGAAGCCGCCGAAGATGTTGATCCCGGCCATGAAGATCGAGAGCGCGGCAAGAAGGATCACCAGGAACGAGCCCGAGCCGATCTGCATAAGCGCGCCCAGAATGATGATCGAGGAAATCGCGTTCGTTACCGCCATGAGCGGCGTGTGAAGCGAATGCGACACATTCCAGATCACCTGGAAGCCAATAAAGATCGACAACACGAAGACGATGAAGTGCTGCATGAACGAGGCCGGCGCCACCAGCCCGATGGCCAGCAGAACAAGCGCCCCGACCGCAAGCAGGGTGACCTGCTGGCGGGTCTGTGCCTTGAAGGCCGCAACTTCCTCGGCCCGGCGCTCTGCCGGGGTCAGTTCCTTGGGCTTTTCCTTCGGCTTCTGCGCCGCGATCGCCTTTATCTTCGGCGGTGGCGGCGGGAAGGTGATATCCCCGTCAAAGGTGACGGTCGCGCCCCGGATCACATCGTCTTCCATGTTGTGCACGACCTGCCCGTCCTTGCCGGGCGTCAGATCGGTCATCATGTGACGGATGTTGGTGGAATAGAGCGTCGAGCTTTGCGCCGCCATCCGGCTGGGGAAGTCGGTATAGCCGACGATGGTCACGCCATTGTCGGTGACGATCTTTTCGTCCGGCACCGTCAGCTCGCAGTTGCCGCCGCGTTCGGCGGCCAGATCGACGATGACCGAGCCGGGCTTCATCGCCTCGACCATATCCTTGGTCCACAGAACCGGCGCCGGCCGGTTCGGGATCAGGGCCGTGGTGATGACGATGTCCATCTCGGGCGCAAGTTCGCGGAACTTGGCCAACTGGGCCTCGCGGAACTCGGGGCTCGAGGGCGCGGCATAGCCCCCCGTCGCCGCGCCGTCCTGCGCCTCTTCGAATTCGAGGAACACGAACTCGGCGCCCATGGATTCGATCTGCTCGGCCACTTCGGGGCGGACGTCGAAGGCATAGGTGATTGCGCCAAGCGAGGTCGAGGTGCCGATGGCGGCAAGCCCTGCAACGCCCGCGCCGACGATCAGCACCTTGGCGGGCGGCACCTTGCCGGCCGCCGTCACCTGCCCGGTGAAGAACCGGCCAAAGTTGTTGCCGGCCTCGATCACCGCGCGGTAGCCCGCGATATTGGCCATCGAGGACAGCGCATCCATCTTCTGGGCGCGGCTGATACGTGGAACCATGTCCATGGCGATGACATTGGCGCCCTTGTCGCGGGCAGCCTCCATCAGCGCCTCGTTCGAGACCGGATAGAAGAAGCTGATGAGGGTCTGGCCGCTGCGCAGCAGCGCGACCTCGGCCTCTGTCGGCGGCCGCACCTTGGCCACGACGTCGACCGCCCCGAACAGCGCCTCGGCGCCGTCGATCACCTCGACCCCGGCGTCGGCATAGGTCGCGTCGGAAAATCCCGCACCCAGCCCTGCCCCGGATTCGATGGCACAGTCATATCCCAGTTTCTGCAAGGCCCGCGCCGAATCCGGCGTCATCGCTACCCGTGCTTCGCCAGGAAACACTTCCTTCGGTGATCCTATCTTCACGTGCTCCGTCCCTCTTTTCTTTTCAGACCGGTGGTCGCCGGGGCGCCACCGATAACAACTGAATCCCACGTTTCATCGCATCTGTCGCTGGCAGGGGCCAGCCCCCAGAGGTCGCATCGCAGCAAAATCAGCGACGGCCGGTCACAGCCATCGCCGAACCCGGGCCGACCAGTCCTCGAAACCCGGGCCGAAATCCTCGGCAAGCCAGGCTTCCTCCTGCAGGACGAAACGGTCGGTGATCACCCACAGGAACAGCGGCACCAGCACCAGACTGGGCCAGGCGTTCCAGTAAACGATCAGTCCGGTCAGCACCATCGCATCGCCAAGATAGATCGGATTGCGGCTGCGCGCGAAGACTCCGTTCGTCACCAATTGCCGCGCATGGCGATGGGGCACGAAGGTCGTGTGATTCTGCCGCATCTGGATCACCGCGACCAGTGTCAGCAGCACGCCGCCGCCGACAAGCAATCCGGCCAGAAACCCGATCAGCGGATGGTCGAGCGGCGCAACCGGCAGGCGCACCGCCTGGATCCGGGCCAGCACAAGGAACAGCATCAGCCAGGCTGGCGGTACGTCCAGCCATTTCAGGATGTCGGATCGGGACATGGCTCCTCCTGTTCCAGCGCGACTGCGGGGCCGCGGAAATCGGGCCGGAGAGTGTCCTCCGCGGCCCGCACTGTCAATGCTGGCGGGCCGCTCAGCGCCCGCGGCGGCGGCGGCATGGCTGGCGTGCAAAGCGCGACGGCGTCGCCGCGCCGGGCGGCGCCCTGCCATTCCCTGCCGGATCTTCGCTTTCTGGATATCGGCGGATTCCCGCGATGATACTCTTCCCGTCACGCTGTCATCGAGGGCAAGCGGGGATGATATCGACCGCAAGGAGGCCCGGCCCGGCGACGGGGGCGCAGGGTTCGACCGGCGGTTTCGCCGGGGCGGCCCGAAACGGCAGGCCCACAACGGCAGGCCAGCAGCGGCAGGGGGCGCATCGAGGCGAATGGAACAAACGCGCGTCCTGCGCATTGATCCCGCACCAAACGGTTCTTCAATCGCAATCCCAAGGATTTAGACATGCTCACCTGGATCATCATCTTTCTCGTCATCGCCCTGATTGCCGGCGTCCTGGGTTTCGGCGGCGTCGCCACGACCTCGGCCGGGATCGCGCGTATCCTGTTTTTCGTCTTCCTCGTGCTGTTCATCGGCTCGCTGATCATGCACCTGCTGGGCGGTGGCGCCGCAGTCTGAGGACGCAGCCTCGTCCGTGGGCACCAGAAATGACAGGGATTCTCGGGCCCGGCATGGTGTCGGGCCCCGTTTGCAGGAGGACCTGAATGAAACCTATGCTCTCGATACTGGCGATTGCCGCCATGACCGCGGCGGCGCCGCTGGCTGTTCCGATGGCCGAGGCCGCCTCGGCGATCCATTTCGAGAAAGGCACCGACCACGGGGCCGTCACCGGTAAGGTCACCGGCAACGACGATGTCGAATATACGCTGGGCGCCAAGGCGGGCCAGAAAATGGGCGTCACGCTCGCCGTCGACAGCACCGATGGCGACGGCACGGTCTATTTCAACATCACCCCACCGGGGGGCGGCATGTCGATCTATACCGGCTCGATGGCGGACGACCCGCGCTATGCCGAGGTGAAATTGCCGACGAGCGGAAATTATACCATCACGGTCTATCAGATGGGCAATGACAAGGACGCCGGAAAGACCGCGCATTTCTCGCTGGTCGTGACGATCGACTGACCTTGTCACCGCGGGCGTGCTGCCAAGACTTCAGGGGAGCGCGCAGGCCCGCCCCGCGCCATCATGCCAGACGATCCGCCTCGACAAGTCCTGCTTTTTTTAATCCAGCGCTGGCGGCCAGAGAGGGGTCATTCGAACTCCATCTGCTCATAGACCAGACCGGCATTCTTGGTCGCCAGTTCCTCGAACGTGTCGAGGTGCTGATAGGGGGACTGGTCGATGTAATAGGCGCCGGCCAGGTCGCCGCCCTCGTCGATGTGCGCGCCGATCTTTGCACGCAGATAGACGAGATAGTCGTGGGTATAGCGGCGTACCTGATCCATGTTGGTCGGATGGCCATGGCCCGGGATGACATAGGTGGCGCCGAGCGGCTCGAACGCCGTCTCCCATGTCTCGATCCAGGCGGCGGTGTCGGTATCGGCAAAGATCGGCAGCATCCGTTCGTGAAATGCCATGTCGCCCGCGATCACCAGCCCTTGATCGGGTAGCCAGACCTGGATGTCGCCGGGGCTGTGGGCAGGGCCGAGGTGCAAGACCTCGATCCGGGTGTCGCCCATCGACGCGTCATAGCTGTCCTCGAAGGTGATCGTCGGCAGTTGAACCTCGGTCCCCTCGGCCTTGTCGCGGTTATAGCCGCGCATTGCCTCGAGCAGGCGGAAGCCGTCGCGCTCGACCGCTTCGGCAGCCTCGGCATGGGCAAGGATCGGCACGCCCTGCGCCGCCCAATAGGAATTTCCCAGCACCGCGTGGCCCTGCCCGTTTTCGTCGATCACCAGCTTTACCGGCTGGTCGGTGACTTGCCGGATCTCGTCATGCAGCGCCTCGGCCAGGATCGCGGCCGCACCACCGTTGATCACCACCACCCCGTCCGAGGTGACGATGAAGCTGAGGTTGTTGTTGTGGCCCGAATTCTCGTAGGTGGGCGGCGCGGTTGCGCCGGTCGCGGTCCAGACGCCGGGGATGACCTCGTAGGGTTTCGAATACAGCGGGCTTTGCGGATACTGGTCGGGGATGTCCTCGCTCGATTGCGCCGCAAGGGCGAATGCCGACAGGCCGAGGGCGAGCGTCAGTCTCTGGATCATGGTCTTTCCTCCCGGCCATCACATTCCACGATACGAATGCAAAACACCAGCCCGCACGGCAGGTCGGCGCCATGGTTCTGGCCATTGCGCCGGGAGTCTGGCAAGAGGCGGACAGCACCAAGGGAGGCGTGCGATGACCGATTTCAACTGGACGAGGCAGCAGTTTCATCTGCCGGACGGGGTAATCTATCTCGACGGCAACTCCTTGGGACCGCTGCCAAAGGCGACGCCCGCACGGGTCGCGCGGGTGATGCAGCCCGAGTGGCAGGAGCTGCTGATCGGCGGCTGGAACACGGCCGGCTGGCACCGTCTGCCCGAGGCACTGGGCGACCGGATCGCCGCCATGATCGGCGCCGAGCCCGGGCATGTGGCAGTCGGCGACACGCTGTCGATCAAGGTCTATCAGGCGCTGGCCGCGGCGCTGGCGTTGCGCCCCGAACGGCGTGTGATCCTGTCGGACACCGGGAATTTTCCCTCCGACCTCTATATCGCCGAAGGGCTGGCACGAATGCTGGGGCGCGGATACCGGCTGGTGACCGTGGCGCCCGAGGCGGTCGCGGATCGGCTCGGCGACGACGTGGCGGTGATGATGCTGACCGAGGTCGACTATCGCACAGGCCGGCGCCATGACATGGCGGCCCTGACGGCACAGGCGCACGCGGCCGGTGCCTTGGCGTTGTGGGATCTGGCCCATTCCTTTGGCGCGTTGCCGGTGGACCTGACCGGATGCGACGTCGATTTCGCGGCCGGCTGCACCTATAAGTATATCAACGCCGGGCCGGGCGCGCCGGCCTTCGTCTATGTCGCGCCGCGCCATGCGGATCTGGCCGACACAGTGCTGCAGGGCTGGCAAGGGCACGAGGCGCCCTTCGCCTTCGATCCCGCCTACCGGCCGGCCGCGGGCGTGCAGCGATTGCGCGTCGGCACGCCCGCGGTGCTGCAACTCGCCGGGCTCGACGCCGCGCTCGATGTCTGGGAGAACGTCGATATCGCCGAGGTGCGGGCGCGGTCGATGGCACTCTCCGAACGCTTCCTCGCCGGGGTCGAGGCCGCTTGCCCGATGCTGGAACTCGGCTCGCCGCGCGATCCAGAGGCGCGCGGCAGCCAGATCTCGTTCCGCCACGCCGAGGGCTATGCCGTGATGCAGGCGCTGATTTCCCGCGGCGTGATCGGGGATTTCCGGGCACCCGACGTGCTGCGATTTGGAATCGCGCCGCTCTATATCGGCGAGGCCGAGATCGATGCCGCGGTGGCGATCCTGGCCGAGGTCATGGCCGAAGGGCTGTGGGACCGGCCGGAGTTCAAGGCGCGGGCAGAGGTCACATGATCCCGCCGATCCGGCAGGGCGGCGCGGCGGACGCCCCGGCCTGCTTTTCGGTCCATGTCGAAGCCGTGCGCAACGGCACCGCGCCCCATTAACCGCCGAGCAAGCGCATGCCCGGGCCCCGAGCGAGACGGTCGCGGACTGGCTGCCGCCGCGGCTGAGGGCGGGCCTCGCCTGGATCTCCGAAACGCCCGGCCCAATGGGAGGCGCCGCATCTTCGATGCGGGCGTCACCGGGCGGGAGCGCCGCCCTGCCCGTTCAGTCGAGCCAGGTGTCGTAGTCGCTGACCAGCAGATGCGTCGGCGCGACATCTTCCTCGATCTTCGCGAATCGGCCGATCGGCTCGCGGAACACATTGTCGGTCAGATCGTCGTTGACGGTCGAGACCTCGCCGATCAGCACATCGCCGCCCTCGCCCCAGAACGCGTGCCAGTCGCCGGGCATCAGCGTCACGCTTTCGCCGGGCGCCAGCATCAACACATCGCCCGGGGCGAAGTTGCGCACGATCCCGTCGCAGCGGACAGCACCGCCGGCGGCCTCGTCAAAGTTGCCCTCGGGGTCCGAGCCGAACAGCTCGACCGCCAGCGTCGCACCACCGCGGTTGATGATGTCCTCGGCCTTGATGATATGGCGATGCATCGGGCTGATCTGGTCCTGGCGCGAGATCAGCAGTTTCTCGGCATAGCACATGCCGCCGCCCCGCTTGAGATCCGCCAGTTCGCCGTTGCGCAGGGTGAACAGGAACAGGCCCAGCCGATCAAAGTCGCCCTGCCCGTAGTCGGTGATATCCCAGCCCATGCGCGATGTGACGATCCGCCGGGTCGCCTCGCCGCTGGCGCGAAACTCCTCGGGCGACAGATAGGCAAACGGCGGCAGGACGAAGCCATAGTGCCGGATCATCTCGTCGGCCGCGGCCATGATCTCGTTGATGCGTGATCGTTTCATGGGCTCCCCCTCAAGCTCGGGCAGCGGGCGAACCTGCCCGTCCCGGGCATCTGCCGGGTGCTGCGGATCCGGTCTAGCGCCGAACGGCGCCGGGGTCCACGCCCCGGCGATGCCGGCTCAGGCGCTGCGCCTTGCGGGGGCGCGGCGCCGCGCTGCCCAGTCGGCGAGTGCCGCGCCGAACGCCTCGAACAGCGGGCGCGACACCGGATCGCGCGCCGCGCGGAATTCAGGATGCCACTGCACCGACAGGGTGAAGCCCGCGGCGCCATCGACATGGATCGCCTCGGGCGTGCCGTCGGGCGCGTGGCCGTCGATGACGATCCGCTTGCCGGGCTGCTTGATGCCCTGGCCGTGCAGGGTGTTCGTCATCACCTCGCGGGTGCCATACAGCTTGTGGAACGGGCTGCCCTCGGTGAACTCGACCTTGTGGCGCAGCGCGAATTTTTCCTCAAGCGTGCCCTCTGGGGGCATCCGGTGGTTCATGCGTCCGGGCAGGTCGCGGATCTCGGGATAGAGCGATCCGCCCATGGCCACATTGACCTCCTGGAATCCCCGGCAAATCCCCAGGAACGGCTGGCCGCGTTCGACAAGCGCCCGCACCAGCGGCAGCGCAATCGCGTCGCGGGCCCGGTCGAAGACGCCATGCGCCTCGGTCGCTTCCTCGCCATATTCGTCGGGATGAACGTTTGGCCGGCCGCCTGTCAGCAGGAACCCGTCGCAGACCTCGAGCAGTTCGGGCACCGAAACGTAGCGCGGATCCGCCGGGATCAGCAACGGCAGCGCGTGTGAGACCTCGGCCACGGCCTCGGAGGTCATGGTGCCGCCGGAATGGGCGGGATAAGTGTCGTTCAGCAAATGAAAGTTGCTGATTATTCCGACGACGGGACGGGTCATTCTGCTCTCCGGAACCTTTCCCTTCCAACCTACGTGGCGCGGCCGCGTCACTCAATGGCAAGGATGCGTCAGACGTGCCTCGGCGCGGCTGCGGCACGAGCCGGCAGCGACGCCGAGGCCCGACGCCTGCATCATGGGCAGACTTGCCGGCGGCGGCGCAGGGCAAGCAATGCCCCGACCCCTCCCGCCAGCAGAGGGAGGCTTGCTGGCAGCGGCGTAGCTGCCAAATTCATCGCCCGGGAAACGCTCGCGATGTTGACGAAAAAGCTCTCCGCGACAGTCGAGGCCGGATCGTCAAAGAAGTTTCCGTCGCCAAGGCCGATCACCAGACCCCGACCGTATTGCCGCTGAACGACAGCTGCGTTTTCGCCGATTGTGGCGAGGACGTCGTAGTCGCCCGGGGCAAAATAGCCGCCCGAGCCAAAGCCCAGGTCCGCCCCCGCGACCTCGCCCGCCAGCAGCGCATCGGGACCGCTGCCCCAGATCCCGCCCGACAGCGACGCCTCTACCAGGGTCAGTCCGAAGGGCGTCATCCAGCTGTTGGCAGCCGCCGTGAAGTTCTGGTTGTCACCGCCGAGCACCAGCACACCGCCCTGTTGCACCCAGGCCTGCAGGGCCGTTATCTCGGCTGCGGCGGCGTAACCCGCGGTCGTGCCGAGGATCGCCGGCAACCCGGTGACAAAGACGTCGACCGCCGCCAGATAGTCCGAGGTAACGACCCTTGTGGGTGCCGCGGCCTCGTTTCCGGCGTCAAGAAGGGCTGCGAGGACATCCTCGTATTTCGACCCGGTCAGCGCAAAGCCGATATGGACGCGCGAGGTGTCGAGGCTGCCGATGGTGGTCGCATGGGCCGACGTCGAGAGGGCCAGCAGCCCGAGGGCTGCCGGAAGTAGGAAACGAGACATGGAGGAACCCCGATACTGGTTACAGACACCGCGGATCGACACGACCCGCGCACCGGAGCGTTTTCCCCCATTCGCGTTTGAAACCGGTTAACGGCGGTCCGAGATCTCGAAGCCCATTCCGGGCGCCACTCCCAACGGGTCCCGGTGCCGGATGGCATCGCGACCGGGCGGAAGAGCCCGCGCCCCAGGTCCTGCGCGCGAGCTCGACCTATGCCTCGCCTGCCTGCCTGGCCTTCACCTGACGGCGGCGGTAATGCAGCGTCGGTTCGGTATAGCCCGAGGGCCAGTTGCCGTCGTTGAACACCAGATCGCAGGCCGCCTGAAAGGCATGGCCGCCGAATTCGGGTGCCATCGGCCGATAGTCCGGGTCGCCGGCGTTCTGGCCATCCACCTTCTCGGCCATGCGCCGCATCGCGTTCATCACCTGACCGTTGTCGACGACGCCGTGGTGCAGCCAGTTGACCAGCGCCTGCGACGAGATCCGGCAGGTCGCCCGATCCTCCATCAGCCCGACGTCGTTGATGTCGGGGACCTTGGAACAGCCGACGCCCTGATTGACCCAGCGCACCACATAGCCAAGGATCCCCTGCGCGCAGTTCTCGATCTCGGCTTCTATCTCGTCGTCGCTGAGCGGGTGGGTCAGCAGCGGGATGGTCAGCAGCTGATCGAGGCTCGCCCGTGGCGTGCCCCCGGTTTCGCGCGCGATGTCGTCGAGCCGCCGGAACACGTCGACGATGTGGTAATGCGTGGCATGCAGCGTCGCCGCGGTCGGGCTTGGCACCCAGGCGCAGGTCGCGCCCGCCATCGGATGGGCGATCTTCTGGGCCAGCATGTCGGCCATCTTGTCGGGGGCAGCCCACATGCCCTTGCCGATCTGGGCGCGTCCCTTCAACCCGCAGGCAAGCCCGATGTCGACGTTGCGCAACTCGTAGGCGCCAAGCCAGGCCGCGCGCTTCATCTCTGCCTTCGGCACCATCGGCCCCGCTTCCATCGAGGTCGAGGTCTCGTCGCCGGTGCGGTCGAGGAACCCGGTGTTGATGAAGCAGACCCGGTGCCGCGCGGCCGCGATGCAGGCCGCAAGGTTGACCGAGGTGCGCCGCTCCTCGTCCATGATGCCGATCTTCACGGTATAGCGCGGCAGACCGAGGATTTCCTCGACCCGGGTGAAGATATCGTCGGCAAAGGCCACCTCGTCGGGGCCGTGCATCTTGGGCTTGACCACATAGATCGAGCCGGTCGCGGTGTTCACCGATCCGCCCGGCCGCCTGAGATCGTGAAGCGCGATCAGGACCGAGATCAGCGCGTCGAGCACGCCTTCGGGGATCTCGTGACCCTCGGCATCGAGCACCGCAGGCGTCGTCATCAGATGGCCGACATTGCGCACCAGCATCAGCGCACGGCCCTTCAGCCTCTGCGGCGTGCCCTGCGGATCGGTATAGGCAATGTCGGGGGCAAGCTTGCGGGCAAAGCTCTGGCCGCCCTTGCTGACGGTTTCGACCAGATCGCCCTTCATCAGCCCCAGCCAGTTGCGATAGGCATGGGCCTTGTCCGGCCCGTCGACGCAGGCGACGCTGTCTTCCATATCCATGATGGTCGAGATCGCGGCCTCGAGCATCATGTCCGAGATGCCGGCCGGATCGCTGGCGCCGACCGCGGTCGAGGGGTCGAGGATCAGGCGGATGTGCAGCCCGTGAACCTTCAGCAGCACCTCCTTGAGCGTGCCGTCCGCGTCCCGCACGGTGCCCGCGAAATCCGCGGGGCGATCGAGCGCGGTCATCCCGCCCTTCAGGATCAGCCCCAGGATCGGCCCGTCAAAGGTGAACCCCGTGACATCGGCCCAGCGGCCGGCGGCCAGCGGCGCAACCCTGTCGAGATGGGACTTGGCCCAGCGGATGACCTCGGCCCCGCGCGCCGTGTCATATCCCGGTGCGGCCGGAACGCTGCCGAGGGCATCGGTGCCATAGAGCGCGTCATAAAGGCTGCCCCAGCGGGCGTTGGCCGCGTTCAGCGCATAGCGGGCATTGGTGATCGGGACCACCAGTTGCGGCCCGGCGATCGAGGTGAACTCGGGATCGACGCCCGCGGTCTCGATCGTGAAGGGCGCGGGTTCCGGAACCAGATAGCCGATCTCCTCGAGATAGGCGCGATAGGACACCGGATCGTGCTCGCCCTCGCGTTCCCGGACGTGCCAGGAATCGATCAGCTGGTGAATTCTGGCGCGTTCGGCCAGCAGCGCGGCATTGCGCGGCGCAAAATCCCGCACCATGCCGGCGAGCCCGTCCCAGACCTGTCCAAGCTCGACGCCGGTGCCGACAACCGCCTCGCGTTCCACCAGGTCAGCAAGGCTCTGCTCTATCCGCAGCCCGCTGCGCGTAACATAGGTGTCCACGATGCTCCTCCGCTTTCGTTTCCCTCAACCGCGGGTCGCAACCTAACAGATCTCCAAGGACCATCAATCGCCTGCGCCGCGTCCCGCTGCAGAAAGCCATGGCCGCCGGCCAGTGTCACGTGCCGATCGCAAGCGGCCGGACCACGGCCGCCCGCTTGTCCGCAGCCCCGGGCGGCAGATCAGTCCCCGGCCGCCTCGACGACGATCGAATCGAGCAGTGCCTGAACCTCCTGCATCGGACCGTCGGGATAGGTGCGATGCCCGATCAGGACCTCGCCATCCTTTTCGGTCACGAAGATCGAATAGGGGCAATGGGCGATATTCATCGGGTCGGCTTCCATCACCTTGCGCGACACCACGGCCGAGCAGAACAGGAAGATGTCGGCATTGTCGAAGATCACGACATCGCTGCCGACATCGGCGCCGGTGCGGTTCATCATCTCGCCGGTGTGACTGACATAGTCGATCACCAGCCCACGGCCGACAATGGCCGATTCGACGGCGAAGGTCGCATCGTCGAACGACCCGTCGAAGGCATGCGTCACCGCCTCCTGCGCAAAGGCGGGCAGTGCCAGCCCCATGCAGGCAACGACGGCTGCGGACAATTTGTGACGGCGGATCATGGCATCTCCCCTTGCAATGAATTCCGGTGCCCGGGGCCAAGCCTTGGCCCGCCCCGGGCGATCATGTCGACTCGGCCTTGCCAGCGATCAGGAGTTCGACTCGATGAAGGCGATCACCGCCTTGATCTCGTCGTCCTTCTTCAGCCCGGCAAAGGCCATCTTGTTCCCCTTAATATAGGCCTTTGGGTCGGCGAGGTATTCCGAAATCGTGGTCTCGTTCCAGACCAGGCCACCGCCGCCCGCATCGGTCATGGCCGGCGAATACCTGAACCCCTCCTCGGTGCCCGCGGTGCGGCCGACGAGACCGGTCAGGACCGGGCCGACCTTGTTCTTGGCCCCCTCGCCCACGGCGTGGCAGGCCTGGCATTTCTTGAATACCTTCGCGCCTGCGGCCACCAGTTCGGGATCCTGCGCCATGGTCATCGCCGCCGCGGGGGCGGCCGCGGCCTCGGGGGCCACGACATCGGTGTTCGGCGCCTCGGCCACCGCGACGACCGCCGCGGCCTCGGGCATCGCCTCGGGTTCGGCGGCTGGCGTCGCCGTCTCGGCGCCCGCGTCCATCCCCTGCATCGCCGCCGCATCGACGACAACATCACTGCCGCCGTGATCCGGCGTCACGTCGAGAACGGCGGCACGCATGGTGATCTCGACGCTGTCCTTGCAGTTCTCCATGCAGGGGGCCTGGCTGAACTTGCCGTATTCGGTCGCGTCCCGGTCATCGACGAAGAAGCCGTCGGCATTGGGCATTTCGACGTCGAGGAAGGTTTCCTTCGACAGCACGAAATCGTCCTCCACGAGGTCGTTCGAATAGACGATATAGGCCACCAGCGCATAGACATCGTCGTCGCTCATGGTCTGGGCAGCGCCGAAGGGCATCGAGCGGCGGACATAATCGTAGGTCGTCGACAGGTGCGGCCAGAAGGAACCAACCGTCTTCAGCGGATCGTCGCGGTTGAGCGTGCCCATCCCGCCGGCAAGCTTTGGCCAGTTGTCGACGCCTTCGGCGAACTCCCCGTGGCAGACCGCGCAGTTCTCCGAGAACAGCATTTCGCCATCCTCGACCGACCCCGACCCTTCCGGCAGGTTGCGGCCGTCGGGCATGATCTCCTTGGTCCAGGCCGTGATCTCTTCGGGCAGCGCAGTCCGGCCTAGGCCGAACTTGCCATGCGGCGGCGCTGTGTCGTCGCCGGCCATGGTCAGGGCATCGCCCTCGCCCTGCAGCCGATCCGTGCTGCCATCGACCAGTGGCGCCGCCGCGATATCGGCCGCAGCCGCCGTGTCCGGTGCCGCATCGGCCGCAGTTTCGGTAGCCGTGCCGGTGGCCGTGTCTACGGCAGTTTCTGTGGCCGCCATGTCGCTGGCGGCGGGGTCGGCGGCGACTGTGGCCGCAACCTCCGGCACCGCGGTTCCGGTTTCGGCAACCGCGACCGCTGCGGCGGGCGCCTCGGCCGGCGCGGGTTCGGCAGCGGCAGGTTCGGGCGCCACGTCGGCTGCAACCGCCGCTTCGGCGATCTGCCGCGCCGCTTCCTGTTGCGCCTGCTGCGCGGCCTCGGCCGCAACCTCGGCCGCCTTCGTCGTGGCGCGGTCGTTCATCCCGACCGAGACCCCGATGGCCGACAGCCCGAGCACCCCCACCAGGGCAAGCTGACCCGGAAATTCCTTAGGAAATCTCGACATTCTCGGCCTCCCCGTTCGGCTGGACCCACCAGGTCTGAATGCCGTTGTTGTGATAGACCGAGTTCAGCCCGCGCACCTCGCGCAGCTGGTTCTTGGTCGGCTGGACATAGCCCGTGGCGTCATGCGCCCGGCTTTGCAGGAACATCTCTTCGCCCTGCCAGTCGTAATCGAGGTAGAACCGGGTCAGCGCCTTGTCCTGCCCGGGGGCGGCCAGCCGCGCCTTCATCCAGTTCTTGCCGCCATCGACGGTCACGTCGACTTCGGTGATCGCCCCGCGGCCCGACCAGGCAAGCCCGGTGATGACCAGCGGCCCGTGGCCATGGGTGATCGGCGCCTGCGGGCTGGGGCTGGTGATGACCGACTTCGCGTCCATCACCCAGGTCCATTTGCGGCTGGTGCCGTCGGCCATGGTGTCGGTGTATTTCGAGGTCTCCTCGCGGCTTTCGACCGCGGCATCCGTCACCTCGATGCGGCGCAGCCACTTGATCCACATGTTGCCTTCCCAGCCCGGCACCACCAGGCGCACGGGATAGCCATGCTCCATGCGCAGCGCCTCGCCATTGGCCTTGAAGGCGACGAGGCAGTCGTCGAGCGCCTTGTCGAGCGGGATCGAGCGGCCGTTCGAGGACGCATCCGCCCCCTCGACATAGACCCACTTGCCCTCGGTCTTCACCCCGGCTTCGTCGAGCAGGGTGCGCAGCGGCACGCCGGAATACTCCATGTTGTGGATCATGCCATGGGTGAACTGGGCCCCGTTCAACTGGGCACCGGCCCATTCCATGCCGGTGTTGGCGGCGCATTCCAGAAAAAAGGTGCGGTTGATGCGCGGGAACCGTTCCAGATCCTCATAGGTGAAGACCAGCGGCGTATCGACAAGGCCGTTGATCATCAGCCGATAGTCTTCCTTGCGCAGGCTGATCGCACCCGAATGGTGCCGCTCGAAGGCGCAGCCCTGCGGGGTGATCGTGCCGTCGAGCGCATGGATCGGCGAGAAGTTGATCGAGCTGATGGTGTCCGCGGTCAGCCATGCGACGTTACGGCGGATCACGTCGGATTCATATTCGATCGGCAGGCCATAGGGCGTGGCATCGACGCCGGCACCGGTGGCGCTGGCCCATTCCTGCACTTCGGTGATCAGCGGGTCGGGGGTCACTGCGGCTCTGGCGGCGGGGCTTGCCACGGCACCTGCGCCAACGGCGGCTGCCCCGGCCAGGAATTGCCGCCGGGAGGGCGCGAGGCCGGCGCCGCTCTTCTGGTCCTTGGTGGTCATCGGGGATGTCCTCCTTCGTTGCGGAAAACGCCGGGCCGGCCCGGCTGCGGTTTCGACGGACAGGCCAGAACGCCGGTCGCGAATGATGTGTCAGACCGGCTCAGATGCCGGTCACGATGACGGATGTGTTGGGCCTGGTGCTGACGGTGCCCAAATTGCGCACGTGCTCCTCGACCACGTCCCAGATCTGCGGCCCCTCGGTGCCCTCGTTGACGCTCGCCCAGCCCGCCACGACATAGGTCTTGGCCGGGTCGATGGCCTCGCCGGTTTTCAGATGCACCATGTCGGTGATCCGGCTGCCCTGCGGTTTGGTGATGTCGATGGTATATCCCATGCCACCGATCCGGACCATGTCGCCGCCCTGCTGATAATAGGGGTCGGTGTTGAACAGGTTGTCGGCCACGTCTTCCATGATGACATGGATGAATTCGCCTGTCATTTCGGTGCGATAGGCCTTGCCGTAGGTCATCGAGGTGACGTTCCAGATATCCTCGCGGGTGATCGGCGAGCCTGGCAGGATCGACGGGCCCCAGCGCACGCCCGGGCTCATGGCGATATCTGCCTCGCGCACCGTCAGCAGCGCGTCACAGATCAGGTCGTCCCAGCTGCCGTTGAAGTTGCCGCGCCGGAACAGGGTCGCGTCGCCGTCGGTCTCGCCGATCACCTCTTCGAGCTGTTCGACATAGGGCGCGCGCTGTTCCTCGATCACCGCCGCCATCTCGGGATCGGGGGCGATCACGTCCGAGAAGATCGGGATCAGCTTGTGCCGGAAGCCCATCAGTTGCCCGTCCCGCACATCGAGATCGACGCGGCTGACGAACTTGCCGTTCGAGCCGGAGGCCACGATGATCGTTTGGCCGACCAGCACCGGCTCGGGCAGCGCGTCATGGGTGTGGCCCGACAGGATCACGTCGATGCCCGAAACCTTGGCGGCCATCTTGTGGTCCACATCGAAGCCGTTGTGCGACAGCAGCACGACCACCTCGGCGCCCTCGGCACGGGCCTCGTCCACCATCTCCTGCATCCGCTCGTCGCGGATCCCGAACGAGAATTCGGGGAACATCCAGCCCGGATTGGCAATCGGCATGTAGGGGAAGGCCTGACCGATCACGGCGATCTTGGTGCCGCCGCGTTCGAACATCTTGTAGCTTTCGAAATACTCCGAATGCTCGTCCCATTCCTTGTCGAAGATGTTCTGGCCAAGCGCGGCAAAGGGCAGCTCGCCCACCAGTTCGAGCAGCCGTTCCGAGCCGAGCGTGAATTCCCAGTGAAAGGTCATGGCGTCGGGCTTGAGCTGGTTCATGGCGTTGACCATGTCCTGACCGGCCGAGTGATAGCAGGTGTAGGAGCCGTGCCAGGTGTCGCCGCCGTCAAGCAGCAGCGCATCGGGGCGTGCGGCGCGGATCGAATTGACCACGGTCGCAACCCGGTCGAGCCCGCCGACGCGGCCGTATTCCTTCCCGAGCGCTGCAAAGTCGTTGTAGGTCAGCGCATAGGCGTCGGGCGAGCCATCCGCGATGCCATAAAGCCGGCGAAAGTCGGCCCCGGTGACATGGGGCACCCGGCCGCGCGCATCGCCGACGCCCAGGTTGATCTCGGGTTCGCGGAAATAGACCGGCTTCAGCTGGGCGTGGATGTCGGTCACATGGATCAGCGTCACATTGCCGAACGTATCGAACTCCAGCAGCTGATCCTGCGTCAGCTTCTGCTGGGCGGCCAGACGGGCCCAGTTGCCAAAGCCCGAGGCCCCGACGATGGCGGACGCGGCCATCGAGACCTGCAGAAAGTCACGGCGCGAGATCATGCGTTCACTTCCCCTGTGCCACGCATAAACATGCGTGATTTTGAATGGATTGAGCCAAGAAAAACCCCGCTCGGCGTCTTGGCCGCGCGGGGCGCTGTATATCAGTTGCGGACGGACGGTCCTTCGACCGACAGGCCGTTGCCGCGCGAGGCGACATAAAGCTCGAGCGCCGTGAACTCCGGGCTGCCGATGTCGAACGGCACGCCGCGGGTGTCGCGGATGCAGCCCTTGAACCGGTTCTGGATCGACACCAGTGCCGCATCCTTCAGTCGGTAGGACGGGAAGGCATTGGTCTGGCCCTGGCTCAGGTGATCGGCGCGGATCCAGTCCCCGTAATGGTCCTCGTGGCAATTCGAGCAGGCAAGCTCCAGTTGCCCATAGCGGGTGTAATAGATCTCCTTGCCCTTCTCCCAGGTCTCCTGGGCCGGGCCGTCGATTGCCACGTTCATCGGAATGCCGCGGGATTCATAGGACATCAGCGCCGACATGTTGGTCATGTCCTTGCTGTTGAGGCCCCAGGCTTCGGCGCCCATCCGTTCGGTCCGGCAGGTGTTGATCGTCTGCTCGAGCGTCCAGACCTCGCCGGCGTTCTCGTTCCATTTCGGATAGACCGCACGGACACCGACCATCTGGCCGTCCTCCAGCGCACCGTGGCAGTCCGAACAGGCCTTGCCGGCCGTGCCTTCAACCGAATCCCAGGCCTCCATGGCCGACTCGACACCGAGCATGCCCGGGTTGTCGAAATCGTCGCGCTGAACGTCCCGCGTGTCTTCGGACCGGAACAGCCAGCCCGAATAGATCTCGTCGAACGCGCCCAGATGGGCGGGCGCCGGGGCCTTGGTGACGATCTCGATATCATCGTTGATGACAAGCTCGTCCTCCGCCATTTCCGCGGACGCAAGCGGCGCGTGGGCGATGGCGAGAGCCCCTGCGAGCGCCGTGTAAGCCCAGAATTTCATCTCTCGTGTCCTCCCGTTGGGTCGCCCCGCCCTGCAATAGATCTGCGGGGCGGGCTGTGCCTCACGTTCCGGTTGCGTCCGGGGTATCAGCCGATCTCGATCGCCTTGACGTCCTCGTAGACCGACCCGTCGTCGTCGTACCACGTGAACTTGAACTCGCCCGCTTCAGGCACCTTGGCATCGAATTCGATGTAGGGATTGGTCGAGATCGCCGACTCGAGCGTGACATCGACCACGTTCTCGCCGTTGAAATCGCAGGTGAAGCGATGGATGATCGAGCGCGGGATGACGTTGCCGTCCTTGTCCTTGCGCTGCCCGGATTCCATCGGGTGGGAAATCAGGGTCTTGATCGTGATGACCTCGCCGGCCGCAGCACTTTTCGGGACTTTGACGCGGGGTTTAACACCGTCTGCCATTCTGTTGTTCTCCTGAGAAACTCTGGGAAATGCTGTCTCCGGCCCCGGGCGCGCTGGCCCGCCGGAAAAGCACCCGTGTCAGCCGCCGCAGCCGCCGATGGTCACCTTCACGGTCGAAGAGGCCTGGGCAAAGCTGCCGTCGGCCATCTTGGCAATGGCCAACACGTCCTGGGTTCCGGCCAGCCGGATCCGGGTCGAGGCCGTCTGCGAACCGGCGAGCGGCCCGAACTTGAACGTCGCCACGCCCGGGGTGGGGTTGCCGGCCGCCACGATCATGATCTCGCTCGCACCCGGCGCATCGACCGTAATCGGCACTGTGTTGCCATTCTCGGCAATCTCCGGGGCGGTCAGTGTGACGCCGCTGTTGCCGATGGCGCCACCGCCGGTGAAGGCGGCAATCACCTCGTCGGCAGAAGCGCTCGCACGGAAGGGCATGACGCCCATGGCGACGGCGCCAAGGCCAAGGGCCAGCGTCTCGCGTCGTGAGAAGTTCATTCCTGTCTCCTTGAATTGGGAACGGCTTGAATGGGCAGGTGCAAACCGCACCGGGCGCCGGAACGGGCCCGTGATCATTGTTCCTTGAGGGTCATCAGAAACGCGACGACGTCCTCGATCTGTTCGGGCGTCAGCAGCGGGGTGATGTCCTCGGGTGCAATCGGCTTGCTGGTGAAACCGATCCCCGGGCGGATGAAACCGGTGACCTTGTAGAACGAGGGCATCATCGAACCGTCGAACGTCATCTTGGCGTTGGTCACGATCCCGCGCAGCTGCGCCTCGGAGTACCGATCCGCCGCACCGTCAAGCGCAGGCCCGATATTGCCCGGAAACTGCACGTCGGGCAGGGTCGAGACCGCGTGGCACGACACGCAATTTCCGACCGATTTCTCGGCGTAGATCTCCGCCCCTGCCACCGGGTCGCCCGGCATTCCGGTCAGCGAGGCCGCAACCGCTCCGTCCTCGAAAACCACGTCGCCCGGGGCGACGGGGCTTGCCGAAACTCCTGTTCCAGCAAATCCAGTTGCCAGAATGCATGCGGCCGCTGCCGCTGTCATTGCGCGCTTCATTAGTCCTCCCGTGGCGTCACCGTTTGGCGATGGCTGCGATCGTTTCTTCGTCGCTCCGCATACCGTAGCGCACCGACTTCGGATCGCGCAACAACAAATTCGCTTTCTTGAATTCTCCGCACTGCAGCAAGATCCGCAACGCTGTATGGCCGGTCCCGCGACAGGGCTCACTCGGTGGTGTCCTGCTGCCGCTCGGTAATCATGCGGGCATGATAACGCTGGAAATCCTCGTCGGAATCATAGCCATGCTCTCTCACCCAGACCAGAAGGTCATAGGTCGTGCTGGGCCCGAAGGCCCCTGGCATGCTGACGACGGCTGCGCGGTTGGCAGCGACATCCTCGGGGACCTCTTCGGGCAAAAACAGCATCAGCGGGGTGAACATCAGCCCCCATTTCTTTGCCATGTCCGATTCGGTCAGCACCTCGCCGTCGAAATCGGTCACTTCCGTCGCGCCGTGCATGTTCAGCTGCACCACGAAGTAGTTGTCGGTGATGTACTGGGCCACCTCGGGCTTCGAGAACGTGTTCTCGTGCATCTCCTTGCAATAGATGCAGCCGCGCTGTTCGAAGATCACCATCAGCCGCTTGCCCTCGGCATTGGCCTCGGCCAGATCCTCGCGCATGTCCTTGAAGGTGTCGCGCATCCAGGGCTCCTTGTGCAGCCCGTCGTCGCCGATCACCGCCGCCAGCGCCATCGGCACCGCGACCATCAGCACCGCAAGCGCGGCCAGAAGTCTCTTCAGCATCTTGGTGTTCCTCCCCAGGAATTCGCCGGCTCAGCCGCGGGCCGGCATGAAGTTCAGCATCCATTCAGCGATCAGGTTGACCGAGTTCGTCCCGATCATGATCCCGAACACGATCAGCAGCACGCCCATGATTTTTTCAACCATAGGAAGGTGTTTTCGAAAATTCTTCATCCACCGCATGAAGGGTCCGATGAAGGCCGCCGCCAGAACGAACGGCAGGGTCATGCCCAACCCATAGACAAACAGCAGCATCGCGCCGCGCATCGCCCCCTGCGCCTCGGTCGCCGCGGTGAACAGAATCGCCGCCAGCACCGGGCCGACGCAGGGCGTCCAGCCAAAGGCGAACGCGAGCCCGATCACATAGGCACCGACAAAGGACATGTTCGTGGTCTGCCCCGCCTCGGCGCGGAACTGGCGATAGAGGAATCCGATGCGGATCACGCCAAGGAAATGCAGCCCCATGAGGATGATGACCCCGGCCGCAACGATCCGCAGGATGTCCATGTACTGGACCACCAGCTGCCCGAAGGCCGAGGCCGAGGCGCCGAGCGCCATGAAGATCGTCAGGATCCCGGCCGAGAAGAACAGCGCCGAGATCACCGCACGCCGGCGCACGCCCGGCGGCACCACGCCGTCCGCCGTAATCTGGTTCATCCCGACGCCGGCGAGATAGGACAGATAGAAGGGCACGATCGGCAGGATGCACGGCGACAGAAACGACAACAGTCCCGCCACCGCAGCCCCCACCCAGGAAACTTCGAGCACCAATCCCCTCCCTTGTCCTATTCACACATTCAGATTATGTTGGGCGGGAACACCCCGTCAATCGGTCCCGCATGCGCGCTGCAATTCTTTTCCTCCGGGCCGCCCTTGTGGCCCTTGCCTCGCTGGTCCCGATCGGGCCGGCGGCTGCGGCAGGCATCGAACTCGTCATGGTCGAACAGACGGGATGCCAGTATTGCGCCCGCTGGAACGCCGAAATCGCCCCGATCTATGACAAGACGCCCGAGGGCGCCTTTGCACCGCTCCGCCGGGTCGACCTGCGGGGACCGGACCTCGACGGTCTGGGACTGGACCGGCGCGTGATCTTCACGCCGACCTTCGTGCTGCTCGACACAGGCGGCCACGAACTCGCCCGGCTCGAAGGCTATCCGGGCGAGGATTTCTTCTGGGGCCTGCTCGAAAAGATGCTCGTCGAGCACACCGACTACAGCGCGCCGCAGGAAACCGGCGGCTGAGAACCGGACCATAGGCCCAAGGTTGGCCGCTTTCTTGGCCATTCTTGCCAATATGGCCCACGAACGGTCCCAGATGACCGGGAAACTGACCGAGGCCGCTTGAGATTGCCGCCTCTGGATGCAACCTTGTAGGCTGCATCAGAAAAAAAGGTGAAGGATCGGATGGCACTGCCCGCTATCGACGACAATACGACCGAGGCCGAGATCGACCGCATTGTCGCCAAGGCGACGCAGGCCTCGAACTTCCTGAAAGCCATCAGCCACGAAGGTCGGCTGATGATCCTCTGTTATCTGGTCACCGGTGAGAAATCGGTGACCGAGCTGGAGAACCTTCTGTCCGCCCGGCAGGCGGCGGTGTCGCAGCAATTGTCGCGTCTGCGGCTCGAAGGGCTGGTTCAACCGCGTCGCGAGGGCAAGACGATCTACTACAGCTTGACCGACGACCGGCCGCGCAAGATACTCGAAGCTGTGTACGACCTGTTCTGCAGGGACGACGCCGCCTGAACTGATGGCGCTCAGAGCCCGGGTCAACGGGCCGCCGCCAGACCGGCCCTGCGCCGGGAACTTGGGCCGGGAGGATAAGGGATGGGCGCGGAACTGAGCCCTGGCGTACTCGTCGCCGGCTTTGGTTTTCTCGGCGGCGTGGGACTGGGCCTCGCGGCCCGTATCGGCAGATTCTGCACCCTTGGCGCAATCGAGGACCTGTTCTACGGCAGTTCCGACATCCGCGTGCGGATGTGGGCAATTGCGCTTGGCACCGCGATCCTTGGCAGTTTCGGGCTGACCGCCGCCGGCCTCTTCGATCCCGAACAAAGCTTCTACCTCGCCGGAGGCTTCAACCCGGTCGCCCACGCCTTTGGCGGGCTGCTGTTCGGCTATGGCATGGCGCTGGCCGGCAATTGCGGCTACGGCGTGCTGGCCCGCGTCGGCGGCGGCGATCTGCGGGCCTTCGTCATGGTCCTCGTGATGGCGATTTCGGCCTATCTGGTGATCTCGGGGCCACTCGCGCCGCTGCGCGTCGCGCTGTTTCCCCAAGGCGTGCTGTCCACCGGACGGCCGGCAGGATTTGCCCATCTCCTTTCCGATCTGAGCGGCGTCGCCCCCGCGGCCCTCGGCATGGCGATCGGCACGCTTGTCCTCGGCGCGGCGCTCGCCCCGGCGCGGATGCGCGCCGACCGCAAGTCTGTCGTCTGGGCGGTGGTTGTCGGCCTCGCGATCACCTCGGGCTGGGCCGGCAGCGCCTTTGTCGCCGATCAGAGCCTTGGCGCGGTCCGGGTCGAAAGCCACACCTTCTCGGCCCCGCTCGGCGATGCGGTGCTCTATCTCATGCTGTCCTCGGGCCTCACGCTTGGCTTCGGCGTCGGATCGGTCGCGGGCGTGCTGGTCGGCGCCGCCCTCGGCAGCGCCGTCAAGGGACAGTTCCGGTGGGAGGCCTGCGAGGACCCGCGCGAGTTGCGCCGCCAGATCGGCGGCGCCGCCGCCATGGGTGCGGGCGGCGCCATCGCCTTCGGCTGCTCGGTCGGCCAGGGGCTTTCGGCGTTCTCGCTGCTGGCCTTCTCGGCACCGCTCACGCTCGCCGCCATCGTTGCCGGCGCTTGGCTGGGCCTGCGCCAGCTGATCAGCGGCTTCGCCCCGTCCTGACCACCCCCATCCCTCCTGACCACCCCCCTCCCGAGCGGCCAGCGGTTCTCCACACACCCAAATTTCTTCTGTTCTGAAATATCCCGGGGGAAGCCGCCGGACCATGGCCCGGCGGCGCGGGGGCAGCGCCCCCGTCCCGGCCCTGCCAATCCCGCGACCGGCTCTCAGTAGGGGCCGCGGATCTTGTCCTTCACCTCGGCCTGATAGAACGCCGCCAATGCCTCGTGGAGCTCGGCCGGCAGCGGCGCAAAGTCGGTGACGCCGGTGTTGCGCACGATCTGGTCCGGCGCGCTGGCGCCCGGAATGATCGTCGAGACCGCCGGATGATCGAGGATCCAGCGTTGCGCCATCTTGGCCAGCGTCATCCCCTCGGGCAGCATCCCCTTCAGCTCCTCGACCAGTGCCAGCCCGGTTTCGAACGGCAGCCCGGCGAAGGTCTCGCCGACGTTAAAGGCCGCACCATCGCGGTTGTAATTGCGATGGTCATCCGCCGCGAACGTCGTCTGCGGCGTGAACTTGCCGCTCAGCATGCCGCTTGCCAGCGGCAGGCGGACAATGATGCCGACGCCCTTCTGCTGCGCCTGCGGGAACAGCTCGGTCACGAGCTTTTGCCGGAACAGGTTGAAGATCACCTGCAGCGACTGCAACCCCTCCTCGGCAAGGCAGATCAGCCCTTCTTCCACTGTCTCGACGCTCGCCCCGAAATGCCGGATCGCCCCCTCGTCCTGCAGACGCCGCAACCAGTCGAAGATCGAACCGTCGCGCATCACCTCGGTCGGGATGCAATGCAGCTGCACGAGGTCCAGCGCCTCGACCCCGAGCCGCTCGCGCGAGGCCTCGACGCCGCGGCGCAGCGCCTCTTCGGTGTAGCCGTCAGGATAGACGTCGGGTCCGCGGCCGAACTTCGTCGCGACCCGGATCGGCGGGCCGTCGTGGTGTTTCAGGAACTGGCCGATCAGGTCCTCGCTGCGCCCGGCGCCATAGACGTCGGCGGTGTCGAAGAAACTGACGCCATGAGAGGCGGCAGTGGTCAGGATCTCCATCCCGATCTCGCGCGAGACCCCCGAGCCCCAGTCGGCACCGAGCTGCCAGCAGCCCAGGCCCACCTCGCTCACGTCAAATCCGTTCGCTCCAAGCTGTCTCGTCTTCATCGGATGCCTCGCTGCGTTGTTCTGAAAGACCCGGGACCTGCCCGCGACGGGGCCGGGGAGACCCGGAGTGGCCATGAAATGTCGGCCCCGTTATCTGCCCGCACGGAGGGGGGGTCAAACCCATTGGGGGCGACAGATCGCGCAGGCGAAAAACGGCGGCCCGAGGGCCGCCGCATCAACGTCTCGCATTACAGGAACTCGGGCAAGCCCCAGCCTCAGTCCAGTTTTTTCCGGGCGGCATAGAGGGCTGCCACCGCACAGGACACCAGCCGCGACTTGTCGTCGTCGGCCCGGCTGGTCAGGATCACCGGGCATTTCGCGCCGATCACGATGCCGCCGGCTTCGGCATGGGCGATGAAGGTCAGTTCCTTGGCCAGCATGTTCGCCGATTCCATGTTCGGCGCGATCAGGATCTCGGCCTGGCCGGCGACCAGCGACCGGATGCCCTTGGTCCGCGCCGCTTCGATGTTGATGGCGTTGTCCATGGCCAGCGGCCCGTCGACCAGTGCGCCCTTGATCTGGCCGCGCTCGGCCATCTTCGACAGCGCCGCAGCATCGAGGGTCGAGGGGATCCTCGGGTTCACGGTTTCCACGGCCGAGAGGATCCCGACCTTCGGTTCGGACATCCCCAGCGTGTGGGCCAGATCGATCGCGTTCTGGGTGATGTCGACCTTGGTCTCGAGATCGGGGGCAATGTTGATCGCGGCGTCCGAGATCAGCAACAGATGGGTCAGCCCCGGCACGTCCATGACAAAGACATGGGACAGCCGCCGCCCGATCCGCAGCCCGCCCTCGCGCTTCACGACTTCGCTCAGCAGCGTGTCGGTGTGCAGGTTGCCCTTCATCAGGGCGCCGGCGCGGCCTTCGTTCACGAACTTGACGCCAAGGCCCGCGGCAAGCTTGTTGCTCGGTTCGTCGTGGATCTCGAAGGCCGAGATATCGCGGCCGATCTTCTCGGCTGCCGCACGGATCTTGGCCGCGTTGCCGATCAGGATCGGCTCGATCAGGGTATGGTCATAACCCAGAAGCGCGCCGAGCAGCGAATCCTCGGTCTCGGGCGCCACCACGGCCGTGCGCATCGGCGGCAGCGGCTCGGCCTCGGCCAGCAGCTTGTCGAAATGAACATGCCTCTGCACGATCAGGCCGGGAATGTCGTCGACATTGTAGTCCATCTTGGACGTCGGTGCGAAGACATCGGCGGAACCGTCGGCCAGCTTCTTGCCGTCGACCGTGTCGACCCTGCAGGAAAACCGGGCGATCTTGCCCTCGAGCTTTTCGACCAGCTTGACCTTGATGATCAACTCGTCGCCAGCGAAAGCGCGTTCGTAGAAGTTCATGCAATGCGATTTATAGAGCGTGCCGGGCCCCGGCAGCTTGTTGCCGAGGGCCGAGGAAATCAGGGTCGCAACCCACATCGCCGGCGCAACCGGTTCCGTCAAAGGCGCACCTTCGACTTCCTTGAAGCGCGGAAAGTGCTTGGGGTTCATGTTGCCGGTGATGTTGGCGAAGACAAAGAAATCGTCGGCGCGGCAGACGCGCCGGACTTCTGCCTCCATCCCGACTTCGAGCTCGTCCCAGGTGGTGTTGGTCAGGGTCGTCGTCATCGTTTCATCCTTGCCCGGGTCATGACACCGCGCGCGAGGAGAGACCCGGTCACCCGCCCCGCTTGTCCGTCGTCTCCCCGCCTATGCCTGTTGCATGACCGGGCGGTGAAGACAAACCCCGTTGGTGCCGCAGAGCAGCATTGCACTGGCCGTTTCGCCCCAAGGGCGATTATGCCGCGGCGTCATGCAGATCTTCGCGACGCCCTGAACCGGTGAAATCCTGTCGGGTGAACCGCAGTCGTCCCCGGTGCCGGCGCAGGGCTGCGGCCGCGCCGGCCGCGGCCTCAGGCCACCCGCCGCCCGGCAACCCAGACCCCGCGCACCGCTCCGGTGCCGGCCACACGCTGCACCCGGATCAGATCGGCCCGCGCCCCGATCTGCAGCCGCCCGCGGTCCGGCAAGCCGGCCGCATCGGCCGGCGCGGCCGTGACACAGGCGATCCCGCGCGCCGGATCGCCCCACAGATCCCCCAGCATCAAAGCCCCCGACAGCAGCGCCGAGGGCACGTAATCCGAGCTGAGGATGTCGAGCAGACCGGCGTCGGCCAGATCCCGCGCCGCAACATTGCCCGAATGGCTGCCGCCCCGGATCAGGTTCGGCGCCCCCATCATCACCGCGATTCCGGTGTCGTGGCAGGCGGCTGCGGCCTCGATGGTGGTCGGAAACTCGGCCAGGCGCACGCCATGGCCCTGCGAGGCCACCACCTGTCCGGCTGTCGTGTCGTCGTGGCTGGCCAGCACCGCGCCAAAGCGCTGCGCCTCGGCCAACGCCGTCGCCTCGTGCCGGTCGCCATGGCGCGCCCGCAGCGCGCGCAACTCGGCGACGTGGATGTCGAACTCCGCATCCGAAAAGCCATACTTGCCCTGCACGTACTGGCGCAGCTTGCCGATGTCGCGGAACTGGCGGGCGCCGGGGGTGTGGTCCATCAGGCTGACAATCCGCACCCGGTCCTCGGGGCCAAAGGCCGCCATCTCGGCCGCCAGCGTCTCGGAACAGATCTCGGCCCGCAGGTGCAGATAGTGGCTGATCCGAAGCACCCCGAGGTCGAGCAACTGCAGCAGTTCGCTGGCAAGCTGGCGCGCATAGGGTTCGTATTGCCGCTTCCCGGAGGGGATCGAGCCCACCCGCATGGCGTCGAAGACGGTGGTAATGCCGGTGCTGGCAAGCTCGCCGTCATGGGCAAGGATCGCCGTGGCATGGGGCCAGTCGACATTCGGCCGCGGCCGGATGTGGCGTTCGAGGTTGTCGGTGTGCAGCTCGATCAGACCCGGCATCACCATGTCGCCGCCGCAATCGATGGCGCCGGCGGGCACACCGGCTCCGGTGTCGATCGCCGCGATCCGCCCTGCGACGACGCGCAGCGCGCCGGTCACCACTTCGCCCGGAAGCACCAGCGTCGCATTGCCAAGGATGACATCGCAAGTCATTGGCATGGCGTCTTCTTCCCTCGCGGCGCGGGTAGGTTTGTGCTAGGGGGGAAGCTCTCTGGAGGGACGACATGGACGGATTCACGCGCTATGCGCTGTTTTATGCCCCGCCACCGGGGCCGCTTGCGGAGTTCTGTGCCGCCTGGCTCGGCTGGGACCCGCGACAGGGTCGCAAAGTCGCCCACCCTGCCCTGCCCGGCCTGCCGATGCCCGCCGCCGAGATCACCGAGACCCCGCACAAGTACGGGTTTCACGCCACGCTGAAGCCGCCGTTCCGGCTGGCCGAGGGGTTCGACGTGGCCGAGCTGCACAATGCCGCCGAGGCGCTGGCCGCCACGCTGCCGGCGGTTCTGATCGACGGTCTGCGGCTTGGCTCGATCGAGGGGTTTCTGGCGCTGCTGCCCGAGGGCGAGGCGACGGGACTGGCGCTGCTGGCGGCACGGATCGTCGAAGCGCTCGACGTGTTCCGCGCCCAGCCCGAGGAAGACGAACTGGCGCGGCGCAGGGCGGGAGGATTGAGCTCGCGCCAGGAGGCGTTGCTGCAGCGCTGGGGCTATCCCTATGTGATGGAGGAGTTCCGGTTCCACATGACGCTGTCGGGCCGGCTGCCGGCGACCGAGATCGAGGCGGTCAAGGCCTGCCTTGGTCCGGTGCTGGAGCCGCTGCTGCCGCGGCCGTTCCGGATCCGCGAGTTCTGCCTGTTCGGCGAGGGGCAGGATGGGCGGTTCCATAACCTGCATCGCTACACGCTTTCAGGCTGAAGCGCCGCCAGGAACTTGGCCACCGCATCCTCCAGCCGGCCGTCGTTCTCGACCACGCGGATCGACGGGCCATAGGGGATCTCATAGGCGGCGCGGGCCAGCCGTTCGGCAATCTCCGCCCAGCTCTCGCCGCCGCGTGCCGCGAGCCGCGAGGCCAGCACCGGCAGCGAGGCGGTGACATGGACGACCGCGAGGCCCGGGAACACCTCCCAGGCCTGGCCGACGACCCCGCGCGAGGCACTGAACAATACGTCGCGCCCCTCGGCGATGGCCTTGTCGATGTTCGCCGGGATGCCGAATTTGACTCCGTCGGTCTCCCAGTCGAGGACGAAGGCGCCGGCCTGCTTGCGCCGCAGGAATTCCTCGGTATCGACGCTGTCGAAAACCTCGCCATTGGCATCGGGGGGGCGGGTGATCACCCGCTCGACAATGCTGATGTCATGGCGCCTGCGCAGCGCCTCGGTCATCAGCGTGAACTTGCCCGCGCCCGTGGGACCAACCACGGCAAAGACCCGCCCGGCCATCTCTCAGCCCGCCCGCCGGGCAGGTTTGGGCAGCATCCATTCCCGCACAACCTGCATCGTCACAACCACCCCCGCCATTTGAAATAGAGGAATGTCAGCCCCGCCGATGCCGCCATCAGCGCAAGCGACAGGAAAAAACCGAATTCGTTCTGGATCTCGGGCATCCAGACAAAGTTCATGCCCCAGATCGACGAGATCAGCGTCGCGGGCGCGAACAACGCGACCATGGCCGACAGCATCGAAACCGCCTTGTTCTGCTCGAGCCCGATCAGACCCAAGGTTGCATCGGTCACAAACGACACCCGGGCCGACAGATGATCGCCATGGACCACGAGCGACAGCACATCGCGCGCCTGACCGCGGGCCAGCCGCTTGACGTCCTTGCCGGTCTCTTTCTCGGCCGGGAACTGGTCGATATAGTTCAGCGCCCGTTCCATCGTCAGCAGCGACAGCCGTACCTTGCCGATCCGTTCGCCCTGCAGACCCGCAGATTCGAGCGAGCGCTGCAGCACGTTGATCCGGTTGAGCCGCCCGCCGCCGAAGACCTCGCCCGATATCTCGTCAAGGCGGCGGCCGATCTCTTCCAGCGCATCGGCCAGATGATCGACGATGTCCTCGACAAGCCCCATCGCCACCCGTCCCGGCGTATCGCAACCGACCCCGGCGCGGCCGCCGTTGGCGACAAAGCGGCGGAAGGGCTCGGGTTCGTGATAGCGCACGGTGACAAGCCGTTCAGGGGCGAGCACAAAGCAGATCGGGCGCGACATCTTGCGACCCTCGGGCGTCATTCCGGGCAGCACGACGGTGATATAGTCGACATCGCCTTCGCGGTAGAGCCGGCTCGAGAGCTGGATTTCCTCCATGTCCTCAAGCGTCGGCACATCGATTCCAAGCGCCTTCACCCGGGCAATCTGTGCCGGCTGCGGTCCATAGAGATCGATCCAGATCGCCTCGTCCAAGGCGTCATCCTGCGGCGCCATCTGCCGCAATCCCCGATCCGTGTTCCGATAGGCGTAAAGCATTGTGTCAGGTCCGCAGGACGAATTTTGCCGCCCCCTTGGGTAGCGCCATGAAGCGGCCGATCCAAGGCCCGACAGTCACAAAGACGCGCCGCGACCGACGCCCCTGCCTGCGAGGTTGCCGGATCGCCTCGCTCTGCCTGCCGCGACAGCGCTTGCCGGACCCATGCAGCCCGTCCCGTCGCTGCCACGGATGCGCGGGGGCCGCCGAACCGGAAAAGAGCCGCTCAGACCGCCCTAAACCGCCCGCAGCCGCGATCAGCGTGGATCACCCCTGACCACGGCCCGCCAAGGGATGGGCGCGCCAGGCTGCAAGCCAGGCCGCGTCGATGGCATCGAGGGCTGCCGTGTCGAACCCTGCGGCCTGTTTCCAGTAGCGCCCGGAGGCGACGAAATACCCCAGCCGCCGTTCCAGCGACAGGGGCCGCCCGGCCAATGCATCCGCCGCGCCATCGACGGTGCGGCGGCAAAGCACCGGCAGATCGCCAAGCCCCGTGCGGGCAAAGACCAGCCGGCTTTCCGCGGCCGCCGACAAGTTGACGCAAACACAGCCCCGCCGCGCCGCCAGCAGGGCAAGGCGCGCCGACTTCGCCGGAAGCGACCGCAGGGTCGGGTCGCGGCGCAAAGGGTCGGGCGCGCCGGTACCATAGAAATGCGTCGGTCCGGTCGCCGGATAGACCATGTCGCAGCCGACAAAGGCCATGACCCGCGGCCGCAGCGCGTCCAGCGCCCAATAGCCCGCGGTAAAGGCCATGGTGCCGCCAGCATAGACGAAGCCGCCAAAGCGGTTCTGGGCCGGAACATAGCTGCGATAATCGACGATCTGCTGACCCGGCGACAGCGCCTGCGGGCGACGGTCCTCGGGAAAGTCCTCGGGATGGATCAGATGGGTCCAGTCCGGGCGCACCCGCCAGGCGTTGTTGATCGCCACCCGCGCATCGAACGCCGCCGCCGGCCAGGCTCGTGCTGCCACAGCATCGGGGCCACTGCCCAGAATCAGAACGATGCGTGCCATGGCGCCCTCAAGCCTGCCCTCGCCGCCCGACCGCGCGGCATTCGTCCGGGCCGCGAAGGGCGGCAAGGCCCCGTTTCAATCGATGTGTCAGTCGATAAAGATCGCCGGGTCCCGGGCGTCGATCCCCTCGCGAACCTCGAAGTGCAGGAAGGGTGTCGGCGCATTTCGCACCGAAGCAATCGGCTGGCCACGGCTGACCGTCTGGCCTTTCTGGACCTTCAGATCGTCGACATTGGCATAGACGGTCAGAAGCCCGCCGTCGTGGCGCAGCACGAGGATCGGGACCTGATCGGTGTCGCGGGTGATAGCGGCCACCACGCCGCCGTCGGCTGCGACCACCGTGGTCCCGGCCGGAACCGCAATGTCGATCCCGTCGTTCTTGCCGCCAAAATCGCGGATCACGGTGCCCTGCACCGGGGTCGTCATGCGCGATTTCGAGGCCGCGGTGCGTTCCTTGGCCAGATCGGGCGAAGGCGGCGTGCCGGGGACTGCCCCGGCTTCGGTCTTGGACACGGGCTGGGTCTTTTCGGCGGGCAACGGGGTCGCGGCGCTGGGCGGTGTCGGCGTCGGGCTGCCGACCCCGGGGGCCGTCGTCGTGTTCGCCGAAGGTGCCGGCGACACCACCACCGGGATCAGCAGGTACTGGCCCGAGCGCACTTCCATGTTCGGGCCAAGCCCGTTCCATTCGGCCAGCGATTTGGTCGAAACGCCATAGAGCCGCGCAATCGAATAGGCGGTCTCGCCCGCGACGACCTTGTGGCGCAGAGGCTCGCTGCCGGAACTCGCGCTGGTCGTCGTCCCGGATGTCTTGACCGCCGGCGCGGCGCGCGCAATCGCGCCGCTGGCAAGGGTTTCCACGTCGACCCGGTCGGTGCTTGTGGCGCTGGTCTGGCCTGCGGTCGCGGACACCCGCCGCGGCAGCACCAGAACCTCGCCAGCGTTCAGCGGCGCATTGACCGGCAGGCCGTTGTAACGCGCCAGTTCTTCAGACGACAGACCGAGACGGACGGCGATAGTGCCGACGGTATCGCCATCGCGCGCCACCACGGCCTGATAGGTCGGATACGAAATGACACCGCGGTTGTCCGGGGTCGGACGTGGAGCAGTCTGGGCCTGCGCCGCCGTGGTGGTGTCAAATCCCTTGCCGAGATCCCGCATGTCGAGGTCGATCGGCCCGTTGGTACAGGCAGCCAGCGCCAGAACTCCGGCGCTCATGAAAAAATAGGCGCGCATCGGCTCGTACTCCTCAATCGCGGGGCCCTCTTGCCGGGGCCTGCGGGCAAATCACCCCGGAAGCGGCACAAAAGCTGCCGTCCGGGACATCTCATTCCCGCCCCAGCCCTTCGAGCAATGGCACGAAGCGCACCGGGCAGAGTTCATCATAGTCGAATCCATGGTCGGTCCGCCGCACACGGATCAATGTCTGTACCGCATCTGACTGGCCAACGGGCAGCACCATGATACCGCCGATCCTGAGCTGGGCCAAGAGCGGGCCGGGCGGATCCTCGGCCGCTGCCGTCACGAGGATCCGGTCGAAGGGCGCGTGATCGGGCAGCCCGTGGCTGCCGTCGGCGGTGAAGGTGATGATGTTGGTCAGCCCCAGCCGGTCGAACATCGCCTGGGCCTGGGCGACGAGGCTGCGAAAGCGGTCGGTGGTATAGACGCGGCGGCACAGGTGGCTGAGGATGGCCGCCTGATAGCCCGATCCGGTGCCGATCTCGAGCACCTTGTCGCGCGGCCCGACCTCCAGCGCCTGGGTCATCAACGCCACAATCGAGGGCTGGCTGATGGTCTGGCCGCAGGCGATGGGAAGCGGGCGATCCTCATAGGCGCGTTCGGCGAAGAGGCCCTGCACGAACAGCCCGCGGTCCACCGCCTCCATCGCCTCGAGAACGCGTTTTTCGGTCACACCCTTCGTCCGGATGGTGAAGAGCAGCTGCATCTTCTGCTCGGCCGTCCAGGTCATTCCAATGCTGCTCTCAACATCTCGACACGATCATGGGCGGTCAGGTCGGCGCGCATCGGCGTGACCGAGACATAGCCGTCGAGGTTGGCCTCGACATCGGTGCCGGGGCCGGAGCGCACGTTCTGCGCACCGCTGCGAACCCACAGGAATCGCCGCCCCGAGGGCGCTTGCGTCGGTTCGACCGACATCCGCACACCGGGCCGCACGCCCTGCGTCACGGCGCGGACGCCGCGCACCTTGCTGGCCGGCACGGGCGGGAAGTTCACGTTATAGAACAGATTGTAGCCACCGTCGCTGTCCCAGGCGGCATGATCGAGAAGGCGGCGGACCAGATCGGCGCCCGTGGCGGCGGCGGCCTCGAACGGATCATCGAGCCCAACGTTGCCGGGGCCGAAATACTGCGACAGCGCAATCGCCGGCACACCCTGCAATGCGGCTTCCATCGCCCCGCCGATGGTGCCCGAATAAACGGTGTTTTCGCCCGAGTTGTTGCCGCGATTGACCCCGGAGAGCACCAGATCTGGAACGTCCCCCTTCAGGACATAGTAGATCCCCGCCATCACGCAGTCGGCGGGGCTGCCTTCGGCGGCAAAGCGGCGTTCGCCGAGCTGGGCGATCATGGTCGGGTGAACATAGCTGACGCAATGGCCAACGCCCGATTGTTCGAATGCCGGGGCGACGGTCCAGACCTCGCCTTCGGGGCCGGCAATCTGCTCGGCGATGGATTGCAAGATCTCCAGGCCCGGCGCGTTGATCCCGTCGTCGTTGGTAATGAGAATACGCATCTTCCGCCCCGCTAAGTCACGCCCTGCTTAGACCGCGCCCCTTGCGGGGGCAAGAACTCCGGCTCTCGAAGATGTGGTTTGACGGCAACGGCCGCGAGGTCAGTCCCGCGGAGCGGCAAGTTCGGCTGCCAGCCGCGTCCCCTCCTGCCACAGATCGGTCAGTTGCGAGCGGTCCTCGCCGGGGAAGAACCTGGCCCGCAATGCTGTCGGCACAGGCTGCGGCGCAAGGATACGCACCTCGGGGCCGATCTTCTGCGTCTCGGCCGCCCAGGACCGCACCAGCGCCATCTGCGCCGCCTTGGTCGCGCCATAGCAGCCGAAATACGCCCGCCCCGCCCGGTCGTCGTCCAGAAACACTGCCCGGCCCTTGCGAGCCTGCAGCAGCGGCTCGACATAGCCGATCAGCCGGCGCGTCGCCTCGATGTTGACCGCGACAGACGGATCCCAGTCCTTGGCATCGATCATCTGGGTCGGCGTCATGGGGGCGGCGTGGATCGCGCTGTGCACCCACAGGTCGACCCCGCCCCAGCGATCGTGGGTCGAAAGACACAGATGCTGCATCGCCCCGTCGTTGGTGACGTCGAGCGGCGCAAGCGTCGCCGAGCCGCCCCGCGCCTTGATCCGGTCGTCGAGGTCCTCCAGTCCACCCACGGTGCGGGCGACGGCAAGGATATGGTATTCGGGGGCAAGGGCCACGGCCATTGCGGCGCCAAGGCCGCGGCTTGCGCCGGTCACGAGGGCAATTCTGGTCATTCCCGGCCTTTCGCCCGGCGCGCCGGCAAGGTCAAGAGAAAGCGTCGGGCAAATCGGTCGATCCGGCTGCGGCGGCTTGTCCGGCCCTTGGTGCCCTGCCCTGCCGGGGTCAGGACCCGGCGTCTCGCCGCCTCAACCCGCCGGCATCTCGAGCTTGCGGACACTCTTGCCCGTCTCGATGCTCAGGCTGTCCTTGTCTATGGCGACCACTGTGGCGCCCCCGAGCTTTGCCCCCAACGCAACCTTCTCGATCTTGCCGGTGGCATAGCGCACCAGGGCGCTACGGTCGGTGTCGGTGCCAAAGACACCGATGAGCGTAAGTTCGTGCAACGAAATCGCATCGGTCTGGGTGGCCTGCTGTTCGGCAAAGCTCTGACCCGTCATCCCCTGTTTGGGCATTCTGTTCCCCTGTTCAGGACCATCACGCAAGCCACCGCCACAGCGCCCCGGGGACGCATGCCGGCTGGCAACGAAACGGATAAAATGAGTCGTTCTCGGCCCGGAGCGCTCGGGCATCCCGCGCCGCCCCGACACCCGGACGCAGCTAGCAGGCATGCTGCATCCGCGAAAGCGGGTTGCACGCGGGGCAGGCGCAACAGCGCAGGGCGAAGGCCCAGAAAGCGGCGGAAAGGCGCCGCCGCCGGCAGGAGATTGCCGGATTTCCGTTTCGTGCGCTCACATCCCGTCACGTTCGCGACAACGCTGGCGCACGTCATGGCGGCGCCGACACACCGCCGGGACCCAGCAGATTCTCCAGCAAGGCAACGCTTGTCTTCCAGCTGATCGGCCCTGCGCCGGTCAGTCTGGCCGCGCGCCCCGGGTCCCTCAAGACCCGGGTGTGCAGTTCATTCCGCGGCAGTCTTGAGCTTGAACCCGCGCTGGATCATGTCGGCCGGCTCGACCGGATATTCGCCCGAGAAGCAGGCGTCGCAATATTGCGGCCGGTCCGGGTTGCGCCCCCCGGCCTCGCCCACCGCGCGATAGAGCCCGTCGAGCGAGATGAACTTCAGGCTGTTGACCGCAAGATGCTCGCGCATCTCTTCCTCGGTCATGGTGGCGGCCAGCAGTTTTTCGCGCTGGGGCGTGTCGACGCCGTAGAAACACGGCCAGGCGGTCGGCGGGCTGGCGATCCGGAAATGCACCTCGGCCGCGCCGGCATCGAGGATCATTTCCTTGATCTTGCGGCTGGTGGTGCCGCGTACCACGCTGTCATCGACGAGGATCACCCGCTTGCCGGAAATCAGCGCCCGGTTCACGTTCAGCTTCAGCCGCACGCCCATGTTGCGGATCTGCTCGGTCGGTTCGATGAAGGTGCGGCCCATGTACTGGTTGCGGATGATCCCCATGCCATAGGGAATACCGCTTTCATGGCTGAACCCGATGGCCGCGGGCGTCCCCGAATCCGGCACAGGGCAGACCAGATCGGCATCGACCGGCGCCTCGCGGGCCAGTTCGACCCCGATCTGACGCCGGGTCTCATAGACCGAGCGCCCACTCTGGATCGAATCGGGACGCGAGAAATAGACATGCTCGAAGATGCAGAACCGCGGCGGGCGCGGCTCGAACGGGTGATAGCTTTTGACCCCGCTGTCCGCCGAGATCACCACCATCTCGCCCGGCTCGATCTCGCGCACGAATTGCGCACCGACGATGTCGAGCGCACAGGTCTCGGAGCTGAGGATCCAGGCGTCGCCGAGCCGGCCCAGCACCAGCGGCCGCACGCCCAGCGGGTCGCGCACGCCGATCAGCTTGGTCCGCGTCATGGCGACGACCGAAAACGCCCCCTCGACCCGGCGCAGCGCGTCCTTCATCCGTTCCGGGATGTCGCGCTGCAGCGACCGGGCCATCAGATGGATGATGCATTCGCTGTCGGACGACGACTGGAAGATCGAGCCACGGTCGATCAACTCGCGGCGCAGCGCCTCGGCGTTGGTGATGTTGCCATTGTGGGCAATCGCCGCCCCGCCCATCGAGAACTCGCCGAAGAAGGGCTGCACATCGCGGATCTCGGTCCGGCCCTTGGATCCGGCGGTCGAATACCGCACGTGACCGATGGCAAGGCCGCCCGGCAGGGTCTCCATCAACCGGGTCGAGGTGAAATTGTCGCGCACATAGCCAAAGCGGCGGGCCGAGTGGAAACCGGTGCCAAAGTTGTGGGTGACGATCCCGCCCGCCTCCTGGCCGCGGTGTTGCAACGCGTGCAGCCCGAGCGCCACGAACTGCGCCGCATCGGCCACGCCGATCACGCCGTAGACGCCGCATTCCTCGCGCAACTTGTCGTCATCCCAGCGATCGAAGGGATGACGAGGGAACTCTGCCTCGGACTCAAGGCGATCAGTCGGCTGTGGTTCGGGCAGCACGGATGTCATTTGGCGGTGGGCTCCAAATCCGGACGGTGGCGCGTTCACTCTTTACGGCGTTGCGGCGCGGGTGTCATCCCTCTGTCACAGTGACGCAGGCAATCCATCACCCCGAAGTGAGCCACGGGGACCGTTCTGCCAGATTGCTGCCAAGCGACTGAGACTGCCCGGCAAAATGGCAATCGGACGCCCGAATCGTCAATTCCCGACGGTCGGCGGCGCGGTTATGATCACCGGAACCTCGGTCGTCGGGCCGCAGGAACGGTCGATCAGCGATTCGAATTCGCCGGTCAGCCACGACAATGCGGTCTCCTGATCGGCCAGCTTGCCGCCAAGGTTCTGCTTCATCGAATCGAAGACCCGGGCCGAGCGGCTGTCGTCGACCATCGCGATCCCGCTCTGGCCAATGGCGAAATCATAGATCACCAGCGCAATCACCACCAGCAGCATGCCGCGCAGCGCCCCGAAAAGAAAGCCAAGGCCCTGATCGATGGCATTCAGCGCCGACCGCTGCACCAGCGAGGAAAACAGCGGCGTGAACAGCGCGAAGACGATCAGTGCCAGGGCAAAGACCGCGGCAAAGGCCGCAATGGTCGAGGCCGTGCAGTTTTCGAGGAAGTCGCGCAGCAGCGGGATTTCACGCACCAGCGGTTCGGCCTGGGGCGCGAACATCCAGGCCAGCACGGCCGCCGCGACCCAGCCCGCGATTGCCAGGGCCTCGCGCACGAACCCGCGGGAATAGGCCAGGATGGCCGATATGATGATGACGACAGCGACGCCGCCGTCGACGATGGTGAAGCCGTTCATGGGTCTGCCCCTGCCCCCGCTCGTTGCGCGCCGACGCTATCCTGCGCCGAACATTTCTCCCACGAACGCGACCAGATCGGGGAAGCGCCGTACGCCGACCCCCCGAGGGACCGCGCCGGCCGACCGCTCTGGCAGCGCCGCCTGCGTGAAACCAAGTTTCTCGGCTTCTTTCAACCTGTTTTCTGTCTGGCTGGCCGGACGAAGCGCGCCCGAGAGGCTGATCTCGCCGAAAACCACCATGTCGGCGGGCAGCGCCACGTCCTCGCGGGCCGAGACCAGGGCCGCGGCAACGGCAAGGTCCGCGGCCGGTTCGCCGATGCGCAAGCCACCCGCAATGTTGAGATAGACGTCGAGCCCGGCAAAGGGGATCGCACAGCGCGACTCGAGGACCGCAAGGATCATCGCAAGCCGCCCGGCATCCCAGCCGACGACCGACCGGCGCGCCTGCGGCTGCGGGCTCGGGCTGACCAGCGCCTGGATCTCGGCCAGCACCGGGCGCGTGCCCTCGATCCCGGCAAAGACCGCGGTGCCCGGGCTTTCCCGGTCACGGTCCGACAAGAACAGTGCCGAGGGGTTCGAGACCTCCGCCAGCCCCGCCCCCGTCATCTCGAAGACGCCGATCTCGTCCGCCGGGCCGAACCGGTTCTTGACCGCGCGCAGGATGCGGAACTGGTGCCCGCGCTCGCCCTCGAAATAGAGCACCGTGTCGACCATGTGTTCGACCACCCGGGGCCCCGCGATCTGGCCTTCCTTGGTGACATGGCCGACCAGCACCACGGCGGTGCCGCGACGCTTGGCGAAGGTGACCAGATCGTGGGCTGCCGCCCGCACCTGGCTGACCGATCCCGGCGCCGCCTCGACACTGTCGCTCCACATGGTCTGGATCGAATCGATCACTGCCAGATCGGGGCGCTCGCGGTCGAGCGTGCTCAGGATGTCGCGCAGGTTGGTCTCGGTGGCAAGCCTGACCGGCGCACTCGCAAGGCCAAGCCGCTGGGCACGCATCCGCACCTGTGCCGCGGCCTCCTCGCCCGAGACGTAGATGACCCCAAGCCCGGTCTCGGCAAACCGTGCGGCGGCCTGCAACAGCAACGTCGACTTGCCGATCCCCGGATCGCCCCCCACCAGCAGCGCCGAGGCCGGCACCAGCCCGCCGCCCAGCACCCGGTCAAGCTCGTCGATGCCGCAGCGGGTCCGTGGCGGCGGCGGTGTCTCGTCGGCAAGATCGCTCAGCGCAATGCTGCGCCCGCCGCCCGACGAGGCGCGCCGACCGGGACCCGCGACGACCGGCGCCTCCTCGATGATCGAATTCCAGGCGCCGCAGGCGTCGCAACGCCCGGACCATTTGGAATGGACCGCACCGCAGTCGGAACAGGTGAAACTCGGAGTTCTTGCCATGCCCCTCTGTGCCGCAGCCCGCCGCGGCCGGCAAGCCCGCGCTCAGGCCTCCGACCGGCCCCGTGCCAGCGCCCGCTTGGTCGCAGCCCCGATCCCGATCGAGGCCAGCACGCAGAAGGTGAACAGATAAAGCCCCCAGGCGGTCTCGACCCGACCGAGCCCCACCCCCTTCACGATCACCACATAAAGCGCGATCAGGAAGACATCGGCCATGGCAAGCCGCCCCAGCACCTCGAGCAGCGGCATCCAGCGCCGTCCGGCCCGGCCGGACTGCACCGCCGCAAGGCCGAGCGTCTTCGCCATCGGGGCCACCAGCGCCAGCAGCGCCACCAGCAGCGCCAGCGCAACGTCGCTTTTCCACAGCGCCACAAGGCCCGACACCACCGAGATCTCCTTGGTGCCAAAGAACGGCAGCAAGCCCGCGCGCAGCAGCGGCGAGATCCAGGCCAGCGGATAGAGGATCAGAAGCGAAAGGTTCGCGTATCGAAGCAGCTGCATGGCATCGATATAGGCACCCCGTCGCACGGGCGACAGCCCTCTGCCCCAGGTCCCGGCCGAACGCGGCCATCACATCGTCTGGTTGGTCGCGCCGCCGTCGAGCAGGATGTTCTGCCCGACGATGAATCCCGCATGCTGCGAACACAGGAACGCACACATCGCCCCGAAATCCTCGCGCGTGCCAAAGCGTCGCGCCGGGATCGCCGTCAGCCGCGCCGCCTGCACCGCCTCGACCGTGGTCCCGGTCCTTTGCGCCTCGGCAGCATCGAGCGCCGCCAGCCGGTCGGTGGCATGTTGCCCCGGCAGCAGGTTGTTGATCGTCACCCCATGCGGCGCCACCTGCCGTGCCGTGCCGGCAACAAACCCGGTCAACCCGGTGCGCGCGGCATTCGACAGCCCCAGCGCCGCAATCGGCGCCTTGACCGAGACCGAGGTGATGTTGACCACCCGCCCCCAGCCAGCCGCGATCATGCCCGGCAACAGCGCCGTCATCAGCGCGATGGGTGCCAGCATGTTGGCATCGAGCGCCCGGATGAAATCCTCCCGCCCCCAGTCCGACCAGATCCCCGGCGGCGGCCCGCCCGCGTTGGTCACCAGGATCCCGACGCCCTCCGCGGCGTCGAGCAGCCGCGCGCGGTCCGCCTCGACCGTCACGTCGCCCACGACGGTTGCGACCGCCACGCCGTGGCTGCGCCGGATCGCCTCGGCCGTCTGCTCCAGCGCCGCGCCACCGCGCGCGTTCATCACCAGATCGACGCCCGCCGCCGCCAACGCCTCGGCACAGCCGCGCCCCAGCCCCTTGGACGAGGCCGTCACCAGCGCCCGCTTGCCTGCAATCCCCAGATCCATCGCGTTTCCCCCGGCCTCCCGTCACCGCAGATTGCCACCCGAACTCCTGCAACACTGCATGAAGGTCGCACCCTACCCCATTCTTCTTGGTAAAAATACCTCCGCCGGAGGCATCGCGCGCCAGCGCGATCCCCGGCTCAGACAATCGCCCGGATCAGCGGCTCCCACTGCGCCCGGAGCGGCCGGAACGCCGCCTGCGGCTTGTCGAACACCGACAGCCCCGCCTCGGCCAGATCGCCATAGGCCACCCGCTCGGTGATCCGCGCCACCGGCTGCTGTCCCATGCGCTCGAAAAAGGCGTCGAGCCTCTGGTTGGCGCGGCCCCGCGGTTTCACCCGGTTGGCCAGCAGTTCGACCCCGACCTTGCCCTTGCGGATGCGCTTGATCTCGTGGATCTCCTTCAGGAACCGTCGCGAGCTGTCCTCGTCGAAAAACGACGGCATCACCGGGCAGATCACCGCCTTGGCCTCGGCCACAAGCGTTTGCGCGTCGTCTTCATCGAGCGATCCCGGCGCGTCGATCACCACCCAGTCGATCCCCTTCGGGACATCGCCCAGAACCTTCTTCGAACTCCAGTCGAGGGCTGTGATCGCGGCCACGCCATCGGGGCGCCGTTTCAACCAGCGGGTCGAGGATTTCTGCGGGTCGGCATCTGCAAGCCCCACCTTCCAGCCGCCGTCGGCCAGCGCGGCGGCGAGCGTGATCGCCACCGTGGTCTTGCCGCAGCCGCCCTTGCGATTTGCGATCAGCACGGTCTTCATCTGTCTCCCCCGTTCATTCGTTTCGTTCCGGTTCGCTCACTCAGGGTCCCGGCTTTCGACGAAGGCCCGGATGAACTGCCGGATCTCCCGCGACGCCGAGGTGCCGCGTTTCTCGCAAAGCCGCACGAAACCGTCCCGCTCTTCGGTGCAGATTCGGATCGCCAGCTGCCCGTCCTTTTTCTTGCCCCGGTCGGACATTGCCGATGCGCCCTCCGTCATTGCCCGGTCAGTGTATATACGTCGGGCGGGACGCCACAACCCGCAACCCACAACAACTGGCGGATCTCGCCGACCGAGCCACAGGATGCTGTGGCGCAACGTCGATATCCCACCCCGAAATCCGTCTATAACCCAGGTTGCATGCCCCTGATCCGGGAACGGAGGCGGGCGATTTCCACCCCGGGGCCGATTGGGCGGGACGGGTCTTGGCGTCATTTCGGCGGCGTCGGAGCGCCACCGTTCCGGCACCAACGAATACGACACTTCCTCAAACTACAGGATACGACATGTTGAAGAAAATGACCGCCCTGGCCGTTGCAGCGACGCTGCTGGTTTCCGCGACCGGCGCCATCGCCTCCGGCCTCAAGCTCACCGACGAGACCAAGGCCCAGATCAAGACGACCCTCACCGAGCAGGGCTATGACGTCGGCAAGATCAAGGTCGAGGACGGCTATTACGAGGCCTATGCCAAGAAGGACGGCAAGAAGCTGGAGATCTATCTCGACGGCGACCTGAAGATCGTCACCACCAAGGTCGACTGATCCAGTCCGGACGGCGGTGGCCCGCAGGGCTGCCGCCTCCCTTTCCGAGAAGGCCAAATTCCATGACACGCATCAAGGTCTGGGACCCGCTCGTCCGGGTCTTTCACTGGTCGCTGGTGACGCTTTTCGCGGCCAACGCGCTGTTTACCAACGGCGAGCACAAGCTGCACCGCTGGATCGGCTACACGATCCTGGCGCTCATCGCCGTTCGCATCCTCTGGGGCTTTGCCGGACGCGGCTATGCCCGCTTCGCAAGTTTTCCCCCCAGCATCTCGGCCGCGGTCTCGCAGGTCTCGGACATGGTGCTGGGCCGAACGCCGCTGCACAGGGGTCACACGCCGCTTGGCGCCTACATGATCTATAACCTTTTGCTCACGCTCGGGGTGATCTGCGTCTCTGGCTATCTGATGACCACCGACATGTTCTGGGGCGTCGAATGGCCCGAAACCGTGCACAAGGCCGCCGTCACCTGGGCCGAGATTTCGGTCGTGCTGCATGTCTCGGCCGTCATCATCGAAAGCCGCCGGACCAGGATCAACCTTCCCTCCGCCATGATCACGGGCTACAAGAAGATCCCTGCCGAACTGGACTGACAGACCCGTGATACCTGCTTCGCGCGACGGCACCAGGCTACCCTATCTCATGATCGCTTTGATCGCGACGCAGGTGTTCTGCGCCGCGTTCTACGTGGTCGATTCGATTTCGGACATGACGTCGGGGACCGCCAGCGACCCGACCTGGCATCTCGGGGTCGAGGGCATTGCGGCACTCACCCTGTGTGTCGCGATTGCGCTCGAGATGCGCTATCTCGGCTGGCTGTTGCGGCGGAAGGCGCATCTGGAGCATTCGGTTTCGATTGCCTCGGCCGCGGTCCATGACGTGATCGAATCCCATTTCGACGGCTGGAAGCTGACACCGGCGGAACGCGATGTCGCCATGCTGATGGTGAAGGGGCTTTCGAACGTCGAGATCGCCCAGATCCGCGGCAGCGCCGAAGGCACCGTCAAATCCCAGCTCAACGCGGTCTATCGCAAGTCCGGCACCACCGGGCGCGGCGAATTCCTGAGCCAGATCATCGACGGCATGATGGGCTGAACACAGCGGGTGCGCCCGCCGGTGTATCGGGGCGGCCCTGCGCAGGGGTGTTACCTCGTACGATCTAGGCCGGAGCCTTTGCCGAGACCGGCGTCGCCCCGGTCTCGATCCGGCGGATCTTGCCGTCCTCCAACGTGCAGACCACCAGAACTGCCTCGCGGGTGCCGTCGGCAAAGTCCATGAAAGAATGTTCGACCAGGATATCGTCGTTCTCATAGATGCACCGCGCCTGGCTGCGGGTCGGGGAACTGCCCGTCATGCTGCGCATCATCGCAGAAAATTCCGCCTTGTTCAGGACCGTGCCGGTGGCATGGCGGTGAAACTCTGCGTCCTCGTGCAGAAGGTCGATGAATGCGTCGGCGTTGTTGTCGCTCATTGCAGCATCGAGCTTTTCATAGATCGACATGGTGTCCTCCCAGATCTCATGTCCGTCAATTTTATCACAGTCGGGACGGTCGGGGCTGTTTTATCGGCGTCGCTGATATGACCGCCTTCCGACGGCATCGATGTACCAAGGCGGGTCCGCAACGATCCCCAAAGAGGGACGGTCATGTCGGAGACGTGTCGCGGTCAGGCGCGAGCTTGCGAGGAATCGAGGAATGCGGTCCAGGCGCACGGGGCCGGTGCCGCGGGCCGTCCGGGGAAAGCGGTCGTTCCCGGGTCACCCGATTTGGACAGCAGAGCCAGTCAGCAAGACCACAGAGCCTGCCATGGCAGGGCTGCGCCGATGGTCGATGCTGATTGCCCCAGGCCTCACGGCCCAACCGCGACGCTTCGCCCCTCGCGGGCCGATGTTTCGATTGCCGCGATCAGTTTGTGAACCAGAAGCGCCGCGCGCCCGGGCGCGGCGGGCGGGGTGCCGGTGCGGACCGCATCGGCGAAATCCTCGATCACGGCTTGATGCCATTCGTGGGTGAAGGCCATCGGGTCGGCACCGCCGCCGGTTGCCGCGGTCTCGCCACGGGTCTCGACCCGCCCGTCGCGCCACGAGACGGTCAGGACCCCCGAATCGAGCCTGAGGCTCGCCGCCTCGAAATGCAGAACGATGGTCTCGGGGGCGCCGGGAAAGCTGGCGGTACTGGCAACCAGCGACCCAACGGCACCGTTCTCGAAGGACAGGCCCGCAACCGCGACGTCCTCGGCCTCCATCCGGTGGAAGACGCTCGTCGCCGTCATCGCCTGAACGCTTCGAACCGGACCGGTCAGGCTGAGCGCCAGATCCATGGTGTGGATCGCCTGGGTGATCAGCACGCCGCCACCGTCGCGGGCATAGCTGCCGCGGCCCGGCTCGTCGTAGTATCCCTGCCCCCGCCACCAGGGAACCGCAATCTCGACCACACCCAACCGACCGAGCGCGCCACCATCGACCAGTTTGCGCGCTGCGCGCGAGGCGGCGCGCAGACGGTGCTGGAAAACGACGCCAAGGGTGACGCCTGCGTCCTCGCAGAGGGCAACGACCTCTTCGGCCTCGGCGAAACTGCGCGCCACCGGCTTTTCCAGCAACACGTGCAGCCCGGCGGCCGCAAGCGGCGCAATCAGACTTGCGCGGACATCCGGGGGCGTGGCGACGATCGCGGCCTGCACCCGGCCATCCGACAGCAGATCGTCAAGGCCGCGATAGGCGCGCACCGATGGCGCGATATCGTCTGGAAGGCCCGAGACAAGCGCCGCCGCGCTTTCCGGCCTGCGGGTCAGGACACCGCAAAGCGAGACATGATCGCGCGCCTGTGCAATGGCCGCAATGTGCGGCTTGGCGCCCATGCCGGCGCCGATCAGCGCAATTCCAAGCGGCAGCGTCGCGCCCGCGGTCGAAATCCCCATGGACCACCTCCTTCATCAGGATACCGCTATACCGGACATTCCCTGGCAACCAAGCCCGACGTCTATCGCCCCCTTGGTGCAACCCGTCAGGCGGCGCAGGGTCGCGCGGAGCCGGATCCGGCCCTTGCAACGCCGCGCCGAGGCCAAACGTTTCGACCGCTCACACCGCCAGACCCTTGCAGAACGCTCCGCGCGGATGTAGCGGGAACTCATGGCACAGATGCTGGACATGGACGACCATGCGCGCCTGCCTTGGCGCTTTCACGGCCTGACCGGCCGGGCCACAGCCTTTCTATGACGCTGGCCTGACCGAAGGCCCGCGCACTTTCGCGGCGCCTCCCATTCCACGCTCACATACCCGAACGGGAGATCCCCAATGACCGCCCCCAAGACGCTCTATGACAAGATCTGGGACGCCCACGTCGTCGAAGAGGCCGACGATGGCACCTGCCTGCTGTATATCGACCGCCATCTGGTGCACGAAGTCACCAGCCCGCAGGCCTTCGAAGGCCTGCGCATGACCGGCCGCAAGGTGCGTGCGCCCGAAAAGACCATCGCCGTACCCGACCACAACGTGCCGACCACGACCGACCGCGAGGGCGGCATCACAAACGAGGAGAGCCGGATCCAGGTCGACGCGCTCGATACCAACGCCCGCGAGTTCGGCGTCAACTATTACCCGGTCTCGGACGTGCGTCAGGGGATCGTGCATATCGTCGGACCCGAACAGGGCTGGACCCTGCCCGGCATGACGGTGGTCTGCGGCGACAGCCACACCGCGACCCATGGCGCCTTCGGTGCGCTGGCCCACGGCATCGGCACCTCCGAGGTCGAGCATGTGCTGGCGACCCAGACGCTGATCCAGAAGAAATCCAAGAACATGAAGGTCGAGATCACCGGGCGGCTGCGCCCCGGCGTGACCGCCAAGGACATCACGCTGTCGGTCATCGGCGAGACCGGCACGGCGGGCGGCACCGGCCATGTCATCGAATATTGCGGCGAGGCGATTCGCGCGCTGTCGATGGAAGGCCGGATGACGGTCTGCAACATGGCGATCGAAGGCGGCGCGCGCGCCGGACTGATCGCGCCGGACGAAACCACCTTTGCCTATGTCATGGGCCGCCCCCACGCGCCAAAGGCCGCACAATGGGAAGCGGCGATGAACTGGTGGCGGACGCTCTATACCGACGAGGGCGCGCATTTCGACAAGGTCGTGACCATCCGGGGCGAGGACATTGCGCCAGTGGTCACCTGGGGCACCTCACCCGAGGACGTGCTGCCGATCACCGGCACAGTCCCGGCGCCGGAGGATTTCCACGGCGGCAAGGTCGATGCGGCGCGCCGGTCGCTGGAATACATGGGGCTCGAACCCGGCACACCGCTGAACGAGATCCCGATCGACGCGGTGTTCATCGGATCGTGCACCAATGGGCGGATCGAGGACCTGCGCGCCGCCGCTGCCGTGCTGAAGGGCAAGCACATCGCCAAGGGCGTGCGCGGCATGGTCGTGCCCGGCTCGGGTCTGGTGCGGCTGCAGGCCGAGGAAGAGGGTCTGGCCGAGATCTTCGAGGCCGCGGGCTTTGAATGGCGCATGGCAGGCTGTTCGATGTGCCTTGCAATGAACCCCGACCAGCTTGCCCCGGGCGAGCGCTGCGCCTCGACCTCGAACCGCAATTTCGAGGGGCGGCAAGGCTTCAAGGGCCGCACCCATCTGATGAGCCCGGCGATGGCCGCGGCCGCTGCGGTCACGGGACGGCTGACAGACGTGCGCGATCTGATGTAGCATTCTCCGGAAAGCTAAATCGATTGTATTGAGGAGCGTGCATGACCGAATGGACCAGATGGATGGGCCTCGGAGTCCTGTCGATTGTCTTTGGCATATTAGCGATGACCGAGGCGGTTGCCGTCTCGGTCGCGATCACTTGGGTCACTGGCACCTTGCTGGTGCTGGCGGGGTTGTTTCAGACCATCCTCGGCGCGGGCGACAGGGGCCCCGCCAACAAGTTCTTTTCGGTGATGCTGGGACTTTTGATGATCGTCCTCGGGGTGTCGTTCATTCGAAACCCGTTTCAGGGGATGCTGTCGCTGACGGTCGTGCTGACCGCCGCCATTGCGGTGGCAGGCACCCTGCGCCTGTTCTGGGCTTTCAGGATGCGCCAGACCCATTATTTCTGGATGATGCTGATCTCGGGCGCGCTGTCGCTGCTGCTTGCCGGATATATCTTTGCCAATCTCGCCGCGGTCTCGACCCAGATCCTGGGCATTCTGCTCGGCGTAGAACTGATCCTGAACGGCCTCGCCCTGTCGGTGCTGGCGTTGTTCCTGCGCGCACATTCAAGCGACGGCTGAGGCCGCGAGCGCGCTGCCCTGGCCCCAAGGCTCAGAACGGCAGCCGTTCGATCGTCCACCAGATCCCGATGCCCGCGATCACCAGCGATGCCGGCACGGCGATCACGCGCCGGTACCAAGGATAGCCGCCGAAGGGCAGGCCCACCAGCAGCCAGGCGGCAAGGATGACGGTCAGCTGACCAAGTTCGACCCCGATGTTGAAGCCGATCAGCCGGGTGAAGAACCGCCCGGAATCGTCGCCCACATCGCCCAGCATCGTGGCAAAGCCAAGCCCGTGCAGCAAACCGAACCCGAACACGACCGCGATCCGGCCCCAGCCGAGCTTGCCGCCAAAGACATTCTCGACCGCGACGAAGACAATCGACAGCGCGATCAGCGGTTCGACCACCGCGCTCGGAACCGAAACGATGCCAAGGCTTGCCAGCGCCAGCGTCGTCGTGTGCGCCACCGTGAAGGCGGTGACCTGCGCCAGCAGCGGCCGCATGTTCAGCGAAAAGAAGAACAGGCCCAGCACGAACAGGATGTGATCGACGCCCTTGGGAACGATGTGTTCGAACCCGGTGCGGATGAAACGCAGAAAGACCTTCCAGCCCGGCTCCTGGGCCACCGCCTCGCGCGGCAGCGGCGCCGACAGCTCGCCGCCGTGCAGGATCGCGGCATAGGCCTGATCGCCGCCGGCGGCCTGGCGCACGACGACAGGGCCGAACTGTCCCGCCCAGCCAAAGACCACAGGGCTGCCGTCGGGCGGCAGCTGCGCCACCAGCGTCAGGCGGCTGTCGCGTGGCAGGCTCGGGTCCCCGACCTCGGGGATCCTCAGCGCGGCGATCTCGGGCGATAACGGGGTCTCGCCCGCCCGCAGCGTTATCCCGTCGGAAATCTCGGGCCAGATTGCGCGGAAAGCGGCGTCAAGCGCTGCGGGATCCTCGGCCCGCAGCCGGTCGTGATAGCCCGACAGCGGGGATTCATTGGTGTCCTCCAGCCCGGCCACATTCATGCCCGCGATCATCGGCTCCAGCACCAGCCGGATCTCGACCGTCACCTGATCGGCGCCGACATCGACGTCGGCGACCGCCGGGCGCAGTTCGTGCGCGCTGGCGCCGGTGCCAATGGCCATTGACAGCAGGGCCAGAAACCACAGTCTCTGGAGGAACAACAACAACTGACGGGCAGCCATGCGCATCGCGACCTTTCTGCTATCCCTCGGACTGACACTGACAGCGGTCGTTGCGCAAGCACATGAATTCTGGATCTCGCCGGAAAGCTATCAGGTCGCACCCGGCGACGACATTCGCGGCCGTCTCGAGGTGGGTCAGCAGTTTTCCGGCAGCTCGCTGCTGTTCAACCCCGACCACTTCGTCCGGTTCGAGGCGATCGACCCCGAGGGCACGCGCGCGGTATCCGGCCGGCTTGGCGACGATCCGGCGCTGGTCGTTCCGGCGCGGGGCGACGGGCTGCTGATCGCGGTGCACGAAACCACCGACCGCGTGCTGACCTATCCCGATCTCGACCATTTCCGGGTTTTCGTCGATCAGAAGGACTTTCGCGGCGCCATCGACCGCCACCTCGCCCGCGGCCTGCCGGACGCGGGCTTTGTCGAAACCTACCGTCGCTATGCCAAGGCGCTGATCGCGGTCGGCTCGGGCGCGGGCAAGGACCAGCGGGTCGGGCTGAAGATCGAGATCGTGGCCGAAGCCAACCCCTATACCGACGATCTGAGCGCCGGGATGCCGCTGCGGGTCTGGCTCGATGGCGAACCGCGGGCCGATGCACAGGTCGAATTGTTCGAGCGTGACGCCGACGGCACCGTCACCCTGCAAAAGCTGCGCACCGACGCCGAGGGGCACGTGATCGCACCGGTCCGCCCCGGAGCGGACTACATGGCCGATTCCGTCGTGCTGCTGGACATGGATCTGCCGAAAGATGCCGAGGCCAAGGCACCGGCCTATCATACCGACTGGGCCTCGCTGACCTTCCACGTGCCGGCACAGTGACCCCGGCGCCGCGTCGCGAGACGTCGTCTTGCGGAAGTTAATTCGGGACTGAAATGCAATAGGGCGCCGAAGGTTCGGCGCCCCGCTGACGTGACTTCGCCGTCCGAGGTTTCCAGAGATCAGGCCTTACGGCGACGGCGCAGCAGACCGATCGCGACGAGCCCTGACGCCAGAAGCGGCAATCCCGCAGGCAGAGGCACGCTTGGCACTGTCACTTGCTGTCTGGTTCCGAAGCGGATGCTGTCGACAGCAAAACCTGCCGGCTCGCTTCCAACGAGATCGAGGAAGACCCCGGCAATGTCTGCATCCTGCGAGACAAGGCCGAGAAACTCGATGCCGAGCCCGACGTTCGCCACCGTTCCAAGAATATTGCCGTCCCGGTCGAATGCGGTGATGCCGGTCGATGCTGCCGCATTAAAGTAGCCGGCGTCAAAGCCGACGCCGTATTGGTCCTCGCTGAATAGAATGGCGATGGGGCCATTGAAGGTCGGGCTGCCGCTGAGCACCGGGCTGTTTGGCGCCGAGCCGTCGGTCGTTATGAAAGTGTTCTGCGCAAGCGGATCGAGGCTGAGCCCTGCAGTCGGAGTGCCGACGACACAGGCGGTCGCCGCGGCTCCGGGGCAATCCACCGCCGGCGTCGCGCTGAGCGATTGCCCCAGGAACCAACCGCCGAAAGACACGGTCGGCCCGGTGACGCTGCCATAGTCGGCGGGCAGGTAGGTCGGATTGACTGTCCCCAGCGAGAACTCGCTGAATGTGATCAGCCCGGCTGCTGCCTGAAAATCTCCCTCTGCCACGCGCACCACAACGGCGTTGGCGGCAGACGCCGAAACAGCAAGCGCTGCCACAATCCCGAACAATTGTGGTTTGATCAAAGTCATCATCAGGTCGCCTTTCAAATATGGATTTTGAATGCCTATACATCGCGGCACCCATTCAGTTACTCTAACAAAGTATTAATTCATTGCAAAATAAAGTTAACAGGAATCGAGGATGGACGACTGAAAACGAAAAGTCTTTCGGACGGTGACGAATAATCCGGGACGCGGCACAACCGAATGGCGAAATCCGATCGGGCCGCTCGCGAATAGAGAGGTCTCCCCCATTCTTGCCACGCCTGCGGATTCTGGCTAAGACCATGGCTCGGGCCAGATCGGCCCCGCCGACCCCCCTTGCCAGGAGCGCCCCATGGACAAGTTCACCACCCTGACCGGCATTGCCGCCCCTCTGCCGTTGATCAATGTGGATACCGACATGATCATCCCCAAGCAGTTCCTGAAGACGATCAAGCGCTCGGGCCTTGGCGTGAACCTGTTCGACGAGATGCGCTATGACGCCGAGCGCAACGAGAACCCCGATTTCGTGCTGAACAAGCCCGCTTATCGCGAGGCCGAGATCCTGGTCGCCGGCGAAAATTTCGGCTGCGGTTCCTCGCGCGAACACGCGCCCTGGGCGATCAAGGACTTTGGCATCCGCTGCGTGATCGCGCCAAGCTTTGCCGACATCTTCTTCAACAACTGCTTCAAGAACGGCATCCTGCCCATCGTCCTGCCGCAAGAGGACGTCGACAAGCTGATGGACGACGCCGAGCGCGGCGCCAACGCGGTGATCACGGTGGACCTGGAAAGCCAGACCATCAAGGGCCCCGACGGCGGCACGATCCATTTCGAGGTCGATGCCTTCAAGAAGCACTGCCTGCTGAACGGGCTCGACGACATCGGCCTGACCATGGAGAAGGTGGCGGCCATCGACACGTTCGAGGCGCGCGCCGCCCAGTCGCGCCCCTGGGTCTGAGACCAGCAGCATGACGGTGCCGGGGCGCAGCAGGCACCTGCCGCTCGCCCTGACGCTTGTCGGCACATGGATCGCACAGCCGGTGCTGGCGCAGACCGGCGCGGAGACGATCCGCGTCGCCACCTTTTCCACCGAACTTGCCCGCAAGGGTCCGGGGCTTTTGCTGCGCGACATCCTGTCGGGGGACGATCCGCAGGTCGCGGCGGTGGTCGCGGTGATTGCGCAGGCCGATCCCGACATCCTGCTGCTGGCCGATATCGACTATGACCTCGGGCTTGCCGCGCTGAACGCACTGGCCGACAGGCTCGATCAGGCCGGCGCCCGCTATCCCCACCGCTTTGCGCTGCGCCCCAACAGCGGCATGGCGACCGGGCTCGACATGGACGGCAACCGTCGCTTTGGCGAGGCGCGGGATGCCCAGGGCTATGGCGCCTTTGCCGGTCAGGGCGGGCTGGCGGTGCTGAGCCGGTTTCCGGTGGACACCGAGGCGGTGGTCGATTTCTCGGGCCTGCTGTGGCGCGATCTTCCCGGCGCGACGCTGCCCGAGGCAAATGGCGCCCCCTTCCCCTCCGACCCCGCGCTGGCGGCACAGCGGTTGTCCTCGACCGGGCACTGGATCGTCCCGGTGCTTTTGCCGAACGGCATCCGTCTGCGGCTGCTGGCCTTTGCCGCAACCGCGCCGGTGTTCGACGGGCCCGAGGACAGGAACGGTCTGCGCAATGCCGACGAGATCGCGCTGTGGCAGCGCTGCCTCGACGGCGCGCTGCCGGGGTGCCCGCCGGCGCCGCCCTTCGTGATCCTCGGCAAGGCCAACCTCGACCCGGTCGATGGCGAGGGCCGGCACGACGCGATCCGCGCACTGCTGTCGGACCCGCGGTTGCAGGACCCGGAGCCCGAGAGTGCGGGCGCGGCGGCGGCGGCAGATCCGGACCACGCCGGCGCGCCCGCGCAGGACACCGCCGATTGGCCGGCCGCGGCCGAGGGCGGCCCGGGCAACCTGCGCGTCGATTATGTGCTGCCCTCGGCCGACCTTGCTGTCGTGGATGCGGGCACGCTCTGGCCGTCAGGAGGCGAGGCGCACGAGACGGTCGAGGTCGCCTCGCACAACCGCCTTGTCTGGGTCGATCTGGTCGTGGATCGCTGAGGCCAGCGCCTGATCGAGTACCGTCGGACGGAAATCGGGAAAGAGCGCGTCGAACCCGGCGCCATCGATCCGGTGCGGCATCCGCCACAGATAGGACATCTCGACCAGACCCCGCCCCATCGGCCAGACCGGCGCAGCGAGCCGGAACGGCAGCCATGACATGCGCCGCAATCGCAGAGGGCGCCCGGTGACCCGTTCGAGCGCCGCGTGCAGCTCTGCCCCCGTCAGGGTGAAACCGGGGAACCCCACATCGAGGAAACGCTCTCCAGGGTCCGCACGCTCGGCCAGTGCCACAGCGGCGCGGGCCATGTCGGGCAGCCAGGCCCAGGCGTGCGGCCGGTCGAACGGCCCGGGATAGGTGACACGCCCGCGCGCCAGCCCCGCCACGATCACCCTGTCGAACCAGTTGACCGAAGGCTCGGCCTCCAGAAAATCGCCGCCGCGCAGGATCGCGACGCGCGCCGAACTGGCCCGCAACGCCGCCTCCATTTCGGCCCGGAGCCGACCCAGAGGGTTTCGCGCCGCATGGGGGGTCGCAGAGGTCAGACGCTCGGGCGCGCCCTTGCCAAAGGGATAGACGCTGCCGGGCTGGATCAGCAGCGCGCCGTTTGCCTCGGCCACCCCGATCACCCGCGCTGTCAGGTCGGGAAGTTCGGCCGCCCAGTCCGGATAGGCCGGGTTCCAGCCGTTCACGATGACCTCCACGCCCCGGGCGGCATCCGACAGGTCGTCCTTCGAACGGTCGAACCGGCGGACCTGCCAGCCCGCGTCCTCGAATGCCCGGGCGGCGTGGCGCCCGAACCGGCCGCTGGGGCCCAGAACAAGTGCACTGCGTTTCATCTTGGCTCCTTTTCGATCTCGATGGACACAGGATCTTCCATTCAGATCCTTCGGGGAATTGCGGAAATCCGTGGGTCTGGTATTCATGCATGAATGGATCACCTGCCCGACACGCTCGACTGGTCGCGACTGCAAAGCTTCGTGACCGTTGCCGACACAGGCTCGCTTTCGGCAGCGGCCCGGCACATGCGGCTGAGCCAGCCGACGCTGGGCCGGCAGATCCGTGCGCTCGAACAGGACCTCGGCGTCGCACTGTTCGTCCGCAAGCCGCGCGGCCTTGCCCTGACCGAGGCCGGCGCGGCGCTGCTGGAACCGGCGCGCCGGATGCAGGACGCCGCGCGAAACCTGGCGCTGGCGGCAGCCGGGCGGTCAGAGGATCTGGCGGGAACCGTGCGTATCACCGCCTCGGCCTTCGTCTCGCTGCACATCCTACCCGGGATCCTTGCCGCCATGCGCCAGAGCGCCCCCGAGATCCAGATCGAACTGGTCGCCAGCGACAGCAGCCAGAACCTGCTGTTCCGCGAGGCCGACATCGCGCTGCGCATGTTCCGGCCCGAGCAGCTCGACGTCGTGACCCGGTTTCTGGGCGAACTGGAGCTGGGGCTGTTCGGCGCGACCGACTATCTCGACCGGCGCGGCCGTCCGCAATGCCTCGACGACATCGCCGGTCACGACATGATCGGATACGATACCCAGGACGACATCCTCCGCGGCATGCGCGAGATCGGCATGACGGCCGACCGCAGCCTGTTCCAGCTGCGCTGCGACGACAACGGCGTGATCTGGCAGATGATCCGCGCCGGCTGCGGGTTGGGCTTTGCCCAGGTCAACGTGGCCGCCACCGACCCGCGGGTCGAGCGGGTGATGCCCGACCTGCCGCTGCCGCGGCTGCCAGTCTGGCTGACCGCGCACGAGGCGGTGCGGCGCACGCCACGGCTGCGCCGGGTCTGGGATCTTCTGGCCGACGGGATCGCGCCCTGGCTTGCCGACGCCGCGGCAAACGGGGCGGGTCCGCTTGACCGCCCCACGACGCGGCGGTAACCCGCCCGGGACACATCTGGCGAGGACGAAAGATCATGACCACCCCTTCCCTTCTGATCCTGCCCGGCGACGGCATCGGCCCCGAGGTGATGGCCGAGGTCCGCAAGGTCATCGACTGGTACGGCGCAAAGCGCGGCCTTGCCTTCGACGTGACCGAGGATCTGGTGGGCGGCGCGGCCTATGACGCCCACGGCGTGCCCTTGACCGACGAGACCATGGCCAAGGCGCAGGAGGTCGACGCGGTGCTTCTGGGCGCCGTCGGCGGCCCGCAATACGACACCCTCGATTTCAGCGTGAAGCCCGAACGCGGCCTGCTGCGCCTGCGCAAGGAGATGGACCTCTACGCCAACCTGCGCCCGGCGCAGTGTTTCGACGCGCTGGCCGATTTCTCGTCGCTGAAGCGCGACGTCGTGGCCGGCCTCGACATCATGATCGTGCGCGAGCTGACCAGCGGGATCTATTTCGGCGAACCGCGCGGGATCATCCGCGAAGGCAACGAACGGGTCGGGATCAACACCCAGCGCTATACCGAAAGCCAGATCGCGCGGATCGCGCGGTCGGCGTTCGAACTGGCGCGCAAGCGCAACAACAAGGTCTGCTCGATGGAGAAGGCCAATGTGATGGAATCGGGGATCCTGTGGCGCGATGTCGTGACCGAGATCCACGATGCCGAGTACCCCGACGTGGCGCTGTCGCATATGTATGCCGACGCGGGCGGCATGCAGCTTTGCCGCTGGCCCAAGCAGTTCGACGTGATCGTCACGGACAACCTGTTCGGCGACCTGCTGTCCGACGTGGCGGCCATGCTGACCGGCAGCCTCGGGATGTTGCCCTCGGCAAGCCTCGGTGCACCGATGGAAAACGGACGCCCCAAGGCGATGTACGAACCCGTGCACGGCTCGGCCCCCGATATCGCCGGTCAAGGCAAGGCCAACCCGATCGCCTGCATCCTGAGCTTTGCCATGGCGCTGCGCTATTCCTTCGACGAGGGCGCCGAGGCCGACCGGCTGGAAGGCGCCATCGAAACGGTGCTGGCAAGCGGGCTGCGCACCGCCGACCTGATGGGCCCGGACGGCGGCACGCCCGCCAGCACGACCGAGATGGGCGACGCCGTTCTGGCAGCGCTCAACGCCTCGCTCTGAGCCGCTGACGGTGCCCGCCACATCGGCGGGCACCCGCAGGCCGTTACGTCCTTGATGCAATTTCCACTTTCCCGGTTGCGGCTTTATCGGTAACGCTGGGGTATTCCCTGCGCTCATCCGCACGACTCCTCGGCCGGGACTACCCCCATGCACCACAATACCAGGGGCGCCCTGCTGGCGCTCTCAGCCTTCGGCATCTTCTCGACCCACGACGTCCTGGTGAAATACCTCGGCGCGCATTACTCGACGTTCCAGATCGTCTTCTTCAGTGTCCTGTTCGGGTTTCCCGTCGCGACGCTGGTGCTGATGGGCGACCGGACCGACGGCAACCTGCGCCCGCGCCATCCCTGGTGGACCGCCGCGCGCACCATTGCCACCGTGACCGTCGGGGCCAGCGGATTCTATTCGGTCTCGGTGCTGCCGCTGACGCAGTTCTATGCGATCATCTTCACCGCACCGCTGCTGATCACCATCCTCGCGATCCCGATCCTGGGCGAGAAGGTCGGGATCCGGCGCTGGATTGCGGTCATCGTCGGACTTTGCGGTGTGTTGATCGTGCTGCGGCCGGGCGCGGCGCCGCTGGGCCTTGGCCATGCCGCGGCGCTGGTCGCGGCCGTGGGCAGCGCCTTCGCCTCGATCGTGGTTCGCAAGATCGGACACGACGAACGCAGCGTGGTGCTGATGCTCTATCCGATGATGACCAACGTGGTCATCATGGGGTTCCTGCTGTTCTTCTTCTATGAACCGATGCCGGCGGTCGACTTCGGCGCTGCGGCGCTGATTGCCGTCATGGCCTTCACCGCGACGCTGATCAACATCCTTGCCTACAAGACCGCCGAGGCGGCAATTGTGGCGCCGATGCAGTATTCCCAGATCCTCTGGGCGACGTTCTATGGCGCGATCTTCTTTGGCGAACGCCCCGGGATAGCCACCGTCATCGGCGCATCGATCATCATCGCCTCGGGGCTCTACATCGTATTGCGCGAAAGCCGCAGCGCGGTCTCCGGGAACACCCCCGTTTTGCGCACCCGCAGCCGCTTTGATGCCGGCACCTTCATCCGGGTGTCGAGCCTGTTGCGCAAGAGCGGCGAGACGCAGGGACCAAAGGGGAAAAACACCGGGGAATAGACGATTCCGAAAGGGCGCCTATTGCCATTCCCTGCCCACCTATGTAATCGCCTGCGTCACGGTCGGAGTGTAGCTCAGCTTGGTAGAGCACTGTCTTCGGGAGGCAGGGGTCGGAGGTTCGAATCCTCTCACTCCGACCAATTTAAGCATTACGGATCAAGCGCGCTGCTGTCGGTCACAGAGACCTTCCGTAGCCGCAAGAGCCGTGAAGATCCGGGAAGAACGCCGACAGCCTTTCATGCAGGGACTGCCGGCAGCGCGGGTCTTCGGCGACGGCACTTTCCCCGGGATGACCGACCGGCCCCGCGACCGTGTCCCACGCCGTTTCCCTGACACTGCCGCTTCAAGCCTCTGCCAGTTCCCGGTGCCGCGCCCCGATCTCGTCGACAAGCGCCTGCGCCACGGCAAGCACCCGGCGCGAGGCGGCAAGATCGCCGTGAGTGACCAGAAGGATCGGTCGCTCCATCGCAGTCCCGTCGGGCAGCCGGTTGGCGAGCAGCCGCAGCCCTGCCCCCCGGGCCAGAAAATGCGGCAGGACCGAAACCCCGACACCGCGCCGTACCGCCTCGATCTGTCCGGGCAGGGTGTTCATGGCAAGCAGCGGGGCATCCGCCGCGCCAAACGCCGCCGACCAGCGCAGAGGCGTCGCAAGGCTGGCCATGTCGGGCCAGGTCACGTGACGGCCGGGGACGGAGCCATCCGGCGGACCGTAAAGCCCGAACCCCATGCCCGCCAGCCGCCGAACCCGAAGGTTCCCGCGCTCGGGCGGCACCATGCGCAGCGCAAGGTCGGCATCGTGGCGGTGCAGATTCACCGTCAGGGTCGAGAACAGGATCTCCACATCAAGCTCGGGGTTGCCCGCCAGCAGCGGTGACAGCGCAGGAACCACGAAGTGGGAGACGAGGCTTTCGATACTGGCCAGCCGCACCATGCCGCGGATGTCGGATTGCGCGTCTGCCTCCTGCCGCATTCCCTGCATCGCCAGTTCCACCGCCTCGGCCCGGGGCAGCAGGGCCGCCCCCTGATCGGTCAGGTCGTATCCGTTCTGATGCCGCAGGAACAGCGGCACCCCAAGGGCGCGCTCCATACGCTCGATCCGGCGCGAGATCGTGGCGACGCCAACCCGCAGCCGCCGTGCCGCACCCGACAGCGTTCCCTCCCGCGCAAGCGCAAGGAAAAGCCGGATATCGTCCCAGTTCACCCTGTCCATGGCATTTCATTTTTGAAAAACGGATGATGATTACTGTTCATATTCACCAAAAACGAAAAGATGCACAAGGGCGCCAACGGTTCCGAACGAGGTTTCCCAATGATACGTACTGACACATCCCCTCCGCTCGCCATTCCCTCCGACAGCGCGGCACTGGCGCTCAGCGCGCTTGCCGCCGTGCTCTGGGGCACCAATTTTGAGGCGACCCACATTGTGTTGCAGGCGATCGGGCCATGGACCGCGGCGGCCAGTCGCTTTGTCATCGCCGCGGCCGCGATCCTGCTGTGGCTTGGCGCCAGCCGCGGCCTCGACCGCGCGGTGCTGCGCCGCAATGCGCTGGCCTTCGGGGTGCTGGGGGTCGTGGGCGTGGCGGGCTTCAACGCCGCGCTGTTTCTGGGCATGCAAAGTTCCAGCCCGGTGACAGCGGCGCTGATCATGGGCACAAGCCCGCTGACCACGAACCTCCTCGATGCGGTGCTGCAGCGCCGCCTGCCGCGCAAGATCGCGGTCATCGGGATGGGCATCAGCCTTCTCGGTGTCGCGCTGACGGTCGGCGCATTCACCGGGGCGCGGCTTGCCTCCGGGGATGTGCTGATCTTTCTGGGCAGCCTGGCCTGGGCTTTCTACACCATCGGCTGCCGCCGCTGGACCACCGGTGCGACGCCACTGGAGACCTCGGCCTGGACAATGCTTGCGGGGGCGCTGGCGCTGGTTCTGGCCGCGGTGTTCCTTGAAAACCCGGTCGAGGTGATGGCCGCGGCCAGCGCCACAGCCTGGGCCGCGACGCTCTGGATGGCGCTTGCCGGATCGGTCCTTGCCTATATCTGCTGGCAGGTCGGGATCACCGTGCGCGGACCCGGCGCGACCTCTGTGCTGTTCAACCTGGTGCCGGTCTCGGCGCTGGTCGTGGCGGCGGGGTTTGGCCGTATCCCGGAACCGTCGCAGATCCTTGGCGTCGCCGTGGCGATATTCGGCGTGCTGCTGGCCAGCGGCCAGGTGCCCGGCCTGCGCCGATAGCGGCCGTCTCCGTCGCCCGGCCGCCCGAGTTTTGCCTGCGACCGGGCGGCGTTCAGCGCGCCTGTTCCATCATCTCCTGCATTGCATCGGCCGACAACGCGACGGGGTTCGCCTTCATCGAGGAAGAGCTTGCCGCGGCCTCGGCCGCCTGTGCCCGCGCCGCGGCGTCGATCCCCAGCGCATCGAGCCCCGGCAGTCCGCAGCCGCGCGACCATGCGGCAAGCCCGGAAAAGGCATCAAAGGCCTCACAGCCCAGCGCCTCGGCGATCCAGATCCGGACCTCGTCGATCCGCGCCAATGTCGCCGGATCGGTCACCCGGGCCGCATTCAGGGCAAGGCCATGGGGCAGAAGCGTGCCGCAGATCGCGCCATGGGGCGCGCCTGCCAGACCGCCAAGCGGCCCCGCCAGCCCGTGGATCACCCCGAGACCGGCATTGGCCAGCGCCAGCCCGCCGCAAAGCGAGACCCAGGCCATCCGGTCCCGCGCCTCCGCGTCCTCGCGCTCCATCAGCAGACGAAGTGCGGACAGCCCGGCCGGGATCGCATCGCGGCAGAGCGCATCGGTCATCCGGTTTGCGCGGGTGCAGAGGTAGGGCTCGATCACCTGCGTGACCGCATCGAGGCCCGAGGCCAGTGTCACGCTGCGCGGGCAGCCATCGGTCAGTGCCGGATCGACGATTGCAAGCCGGGGCAGCATGGCGCGGTCTCGCAGGCTGACCTTTCGCCGCGCCTCGGGCACCGCGATGACGGCGTTGCGCGTGACCTCGGCGCCGGTTCCGGCGGTGGTCGGAATGGCTACAAAGGGCAAGGGCGGGTGATCGAGCGGCAGACCGCGCCCCACGACCTCGAGATGATCGAGCATCGGCCGGCTGGCGGGCACCAGCGCCGCGATGGCCTTGCCGGCGTCAATCGCCGCCCCGCCGCCGATGGCTGCGACGGCCGCAACGCCGGCCGCGCGAGCCGAGGCCACCCCTGCCTCGATCAGCGCGACGTCGGGTTCGCCCGGCACTGCAAAGGGGGTGATCTCGCATCCCGCGGCGCGGAGCGCCTCGGCCAGCCACGCCGAACGCGCTGCGCCCCTCCCGGTCACCAGCATGACCCGCAGCCCGAATGCGGCAAGAGCCGGGACCGAGCGCGCCGCCTCCCCACGGCCAAACCGGATCTCGGTGGCGGTTGCAAAGGCGAAGGATGCGAGAGTCATGGCGCGGTTCCCGGGTTCAGTGACGGAAGGGATGCAAGCTTCTGTCGCCGCCAGAGTAGCAGAGTCAACCGCCCGCAGGCGGCAGGTTCATGGCCTCCCGGCGCCGGCCGGGACGGACTGCGCCGAACATGGCAAGGACCGGGTGGATACCCCTGCCCCGCAAGCCCGACCTCAGCCCGCCGGCTGTCCGTTGGTCACGGCCAGCCCCACAAGCGTCAGGCACAGCCTCGTCGCGGCCGCCATGTCCTGCACCGACACCCATTCCAGCGGTCCGTGAATGTTCTGCATTCCGGTGAACAGGTTCGGCGTCGGCACGCCTTTCTCGGTCAGGCGGGATCCGTCGGTGCCGCCGCGGATCGGCACCGACAGCGGCTCGATCCCAAGCTGACGGCAGGCTTGACGGGCCAGTTCGACCGGGGTCATGTCCTGCTCCAGCCAATAGCGCATGTTGCGGTATTGCGGCCGTATATCGCAGTGGATCGTGGCGCGCGGTTCGGTCGCAGCGATCGCCTCGCAGACCTGACGCACAAGCGCGCCCTTGGCCGCCAGGCCTTCGCGTTCGAAATCGCGCAGGATCAGCCGGATCTTCATCTCCGACGATCCGCCGCTCATCTCGACCGCATGGATGAAGCCCTCGCGCCCGTCTGTCACCTCGGGGGTCATGGTCGCTTGCGGCAGGGCGGCAACGATCTTGGCCGCAAGATGGATCGCATTGACCATCTTGCCGCGGGCGAGGCCCGGATGGATCGACACGCCGGTGACGGTGATCTCGGCGCCATCGGCCGAGAAGCTCTCGTACTCGATGTCGCCGACCCGGCCGCCATCGAAGGTATAGGCGAAATCGGCGGCAAGATCGCCGGGCAGCTTTTCGCCCACGCCGCGGCCGATCTCCTCGTCGGGCGTGAAGGCGATGCGGATCGGCCCGTGCGGCAGCGAGGGATTGGCCAGCAGATGGCGCGCCGCGGTCATGATGATGGCGACACCGGCCTTGTCGTCGGCGCCAAGCAGCGTGGTCCCCGAGGCGGTGACAATGTCATGGCCGAGCTTTTCGGCCAGATAGGGATAGGCCTCGGGCGAGAGCACCCGCATGGGGTCGTCGGGGAAGGTGATCTCGCCGCCGTTATAGCCCCGGATCACCCGCGGCTTTACACCGGTCGCGTTGAACTGCGGCGCGGTGTCGACATGCGCGAGCAGTCCGATGGTCGGGCCGGCCGCCGTCGCCGGGATCGTCGCAAGCACCACGCCATAGTCGGTAAGCTGCACATCCGCAGCCCCGATCCCTGCCAGTTCCTCGGCCAGCAGCCGAAGAATGTCGAACTGGCGTTCGGTGCTGGGCGCGGTTTCCGAGGTCTCGTCGCTCTGGCTGTCAATGGCCGCGTATCGCACGAGGCGATCCTCAAGCTCCTGATCGAATGGATTCTGCATCGGGCCTCCTGTCTGTCCGGGCAAGAGGGACATGGCACGCCGTCGAGTCAAGAGACCGGCGCATGCCGATGTCTGACCTTGTTGCCCACCGGCAGTGGTGTCATGTTCGACCGAGAACGTGACGACTGAGACATCATCGAATGTCGGCACGTTTTAATGAGTATCGTTCCAACAAAGGTGCGGCAGGCCGTTCGCGACCCAGACAAGCGCCAGACAATCGTAACCAACAGGAGATCCACCGAATGACAGTTAAGCACGGACTATTGGGGCTCACTCTCATGGCGTCTCTTGCCGGCTCCGCCAGTTATGCCGGCACCTTGATCTATTGCTCCGAGGGCTCGCCCGAAGGTTTCGACCCGGCGCTCTACACCTCTGGCACGACATTCGATGCATCGTCGAAGAACGTGTACAACCGTCTGGTCGAGTTCGACCGCGGCACGACCAACACCGTTCCCGGCGTCGCCGAAAGCTGGGAGGTTTCCGAGGACGGGCTGGAATACACCTTTCATCTGCGTCCGGGCGTGAAATTCCAGACCACCGAATACTTCACTCCGACCCGCGATATGAACGCCGATGACGTCGTTTTCAGCTTCATGCGCCAGCTCGACCCCGAGAACCCCTATTTCACCGTCTCGGGCGGCACCTGGGAATATTTCAACGGCATGTCGATGCCCGACCTGATCAAGTCGATCGAAAAGGTCGACGACCTGACGGTGAAATTCACCCTCAACCGGCCCGAAGCGCCGATGATCGCCAACCTCGCGATGGATTTCGCCTCGATCATGTCGAAGGAATATGCCGACGCATTGCTGGCCGCCGGCACGCCCGAGATGCTGAACCAGGAGCCTGTCGGCTCTGGCCCGTTCCAGTTCGTCGCCTATCAGAAGGACGCGGTGATCCGCTACAAGGGCAACGCGGATTACTGGGGCGGCGCGCCCGAGATCGACACCCTGATCTTCGCCATCACGCCCGACGCCTCGGTCCGCTATCAGAAGCTGAAGGCCGGCGAATGCCATGTCATGCCCTATCCCAACCCGGCCGACCTCGAGGCCATGCGGTCGGATCCGGCGATCAACCTGATGAGCCAGGAGGGCCTGAACGTCGGTTATCTGGCCTATAACAGCAAGATGCCGCCGTTCGACAACCCGAAGGTGCGCAAGGCGCTGAACATGGCGATGAACAAACAGGCAATCATCGACGTGGTGTTCCAGGGCGCGGGCAGCGTGGCCAAGAACCCGATCCCGCCGACCATCTGGTCCTATAACGACGCGGTGGTGGACGACCCCTACGACCCCGAAGCCGCCAAGAAGATGCTCGAGGAAGAAGGTATCACCGACCTGTCGATGAAGGTCTGGGCGATGCCGGTGCAGCGCCCCTATAACCCGAATGCGCGCCGCATGGCCGAGATGATCCAGGAAGACTTCGCCAAGGTCGGCGTGAAATCCGAGATCGTGTCCTACGAATGGGGCGAATACCTCGACCGTTCGAAGGCCGAGGACCGCGACGGCGCCGTTCTGATGGGCTGGACCGGGGACAACGGCGACCCGGACAACTTCCTCGCCACGCTGCTTGGCTGCGACGCGGTGGGCGGCGCCAACCGGGCGCAGTGGTGCTATGAGCCCTTCAACGACCTCGTGCAGCAGGCCAAGGTGGTCTCGGACGTGGCCGAGCGCACCAAACTCTACGAACAGGCGCAGGTCGTGTTCAAGGAACAGGCGCCCTGGGCCACCATCGCCCATTCGATCGTGTTCGAGCCGATCAGCCCGAAGGTCGAGAACTACAAGATCGATCCGCTTGGCGGACATATCTTCAACGGCGTCAGCGTCGCCGACTGAACCGGGCCGGGCCGGGCGCATTGCCGCCCGGCCCCCTGCCTTTTTCCGCAAAGCCAGCCCCGGCGAGCCCCATGCTGAAATTCCTAGTCCGCCGTTTGCTGACTTTCGTGCCGACCTTCCTCGGCGTGACGGCAATCTCGTTCTTCTTCATCCGCCTCATCCCGGGCGATCCGATCCTGTTGCTGGCGGGCGAGCGCGGGGTCAGCCCCGAACGCTATGCCGAGCTTCAGACTCAATACGGGTTCGACAAGCCATTGTGGGGGCAGTACCTCGACTATATCTGGGGCGTCTTTCAGGGCGATCTGGGGACCTCGTTCGTCACCAAAAAGCCGGTGCTGGACGAATTCCTCACCCTGTTTCCGGCAACGCTGGAACTTTCGCTCTGCGCGATCCTGCTTGCCATCGCGATCGGCATTCCGGCCGGGGTGGTCGCGGCAGTGAACCGCGGCAAGTTCTTTGACCAGACGCTGATGACCACAGCCCTTGTTGGTTATTCGATGCCGATCTTCTGGTGGGCGCTGCTGCTGATCATCGTGTTCTCCTCGGGTCTTGGCTGGACGCCGGTCTCGGGGCGGATCTCGCTGATGTACTATTTCCCAAATGCCACCGGTTTCATGCTGATCGACAGCCTGATGTCGGGGCAGAAGGGCGCCTTCGCCTCGGCGGTCAGTCACCTGATCCTGCCCACCATCGTGCTGGCCACGATCCCGCTTGCCGTCATCGCACGCCAGACCCGGTCGGCGATGCTCGAGGTGCTGGGCGAGGACTACGTGCGCACCGCACGCGCCAAGGGGCTGACGCCGGCGCGGGTCAACGGGGTGCATGCGCTGCGAAACGCGCTCATTCCGGTGACGACGGTGATCGGGCTTTCGGTCGGCACGCTGCTGGCCGGCGCCATCCTGACCGAGACGATCTTCTCCTGGCCCGGCGTCGGCAAGTGGATGGTCGATTCGATCTTTCGTCGCGATTATCAGGCGGTGCAGGGCGGGCTGATGCTGATCGCCGTCATCGTGATGATCGTCAATCTGATCGTCGATCTGCTGTATGGCCTGATCAACCCGAAGATCCGGAAGGGCTGAGACCATGACCGAGATCACCGAAACCCCGGCGACCGCCACCGGCCCGGCCCACCCCAGCCCGCTGCGCGAGTTCTGGCAGTATTTCAGCGACAACCGCGGCGCCGTTGCCGGATTGGTCGTCTTTGCGGCGTTCTTTCTGGTCGCGGTCTTCGCACCGCTGATTGCCCCCTATCCGCCGCACGAGCAATTCCGCGATCACCTGCTTCAGCCGCCGTTCTGGCAGCCGGGCGGAACCCTGCAGTTTCCGCTGGGCACCGATCCGCTGGGGCGCGACATGCTTTCGCGGCTGATCTTCGGCGCGCGCTATTCGTTCTTCATCGGCATGGTCGTGGTGTCGATCGCATCCTTTTTCGGGGTCGTGATCGGCGTGATTGCTGGCTTTGCGCCAAGCTGGCTCGACACGCTGATCATGCGGCTGATGGACATCGTGCTCAGCTTTCCCAGCCTGCTGCTCGCGCTGGTGCTGGTGGCGGTGCTCGGGCCCTCGCTGATGAATGCGATGATTGCCATCGCGGTGGTGCTGCAGCCGCATTTCGTGCGCCTGACCCGCGCCGCGGTGCTGTCAGAGCGTCCGAAGGACTATGTCACCGCCGCCAAGGTGGCCGGCGCAAAGCCCGGGCGACTGATGTTCGTCACTGTCCTGCCCAACTGCCTTGCGCCAATCATCGTGCAGGCAGCGCTCAGCTTTTCCAGCGCCATCCTCGACGCGGCGGCACTCGGCTTTCTGGGGATGGGGGCGCAGCCGCCCACACCCGAATGGGGCACGATGCTGGCCGAAAGCCGCGAGTTCATCCTGCGCGCCTGGTGGGTCGTCACCTTCCCCGGCCTTTGCATCCTGTTCGCGGTGCTGGCCATCAACCTGATGGGCGACGGGCTGCGCGACGCGCTCGACCCCAAGCTGAAGCGGAGCTGAGCCATGACCGGACCCGCACCTCTTCTGGAGATCCGCAACCTCACGGTCGAGTTCCGCACCGCGAGCGGCCCGTTCCGCGCCGTCGACAGCATCGACCTGACCATCGACCGCGGCGAGGTCATGGCGATAGTCGGTGAAAGCGGCTCGGGCAAGTCGGTGTCGATGCTGGCGCTGATGGGGCTCTTGCCCTGGACCGCCGACATCACGGCCGACCGGATCGCCTTTGACGGCAGCGACATGGCGCGTCTTTCCCCCCGCGCCCGGCGGCGGATCATCGGGCGGGACATGTCGATGATCTTTCAGGAACCGATGTCGAGCCTCAATCCCTGCTTCACCGTCGGCTTCCAGATCAAGGAGGCGCTGAAAGCGCACCTCGACCTGGATCGGCGCGCGCGTCAGGCAAGGGCAATCGAGTTGCTGGAGCAGGTCGGCATCCCGGCACCGGAAAAACGGCTGAACGCCTATCCCCACCAATTGTCGGGCGGCATGAACCAGCGGGTCATGATCGCCATGGCGCTGGCCTGCCGGCCGAAGCTGCTGATTGCCGACGAACCGACGACAGCCCTCGACGTCACGATCCAGGCGCAGATCCTCGATCTGCTGATGACCTTGCGGCGCGATACCGGCATGGCGATGATCCTTGTCACCCACGACATGGGCGTCGTCGCTGAATCGGTCGAACGGGTGGCGGTGCAATATGCCGGCCAGCGGGTCGAGCAGCAGGAGGTTGGCGCGCTCTTCTCCCATCCCCACCATCCCTATACTTCGGCACTGCTGGCGGCCCTGCCCGAACGCGCGACCGGGCGGCACCTGCCGACCATTCCTGGCGTGGTGCCGGGCCAGTTCGACCGTCCTGCAGGGTGTCTCTTCTCGCCGCGCTGCCCCTTTGCCGATGCCCGCTGCCGCGCCGTGCCGCCCGTTCAGGCGGGGATCGAGCTTGGCCAGGCGCTGTGCCACTATCCGCTGGTCGATGGCCAGCCCCTGAAAACGGCCGAGGTACCGGCATGAGCGACCCGATCTTCACCGCCGAGAACGTCAAGCAGCATTACCTGATCCGTCAGGGCATGTTCGCCGACCCCATCGTGCTGCGCGCCGTCGACGGGGCAAGCTTCGTGCTCAATCGCGGCCGGACGCTTGCGGTTGTGGGCGAGTCGGGTTGTGGCAAGTCCACCCTCGCCCGCATGGTGACGATGATCGAGGATCCGACCGAAGGGCGGATGACCATCGACGGGAGCGAGATCCTGCCCGGGGCTGCCAGCCGCGACGCTGTCCTGCGCTCGCGGGTGCAGATCGTGTTTCAGGACCCCTACGGATCGCTCAACCCGCGCCAGACCATCGGCAAGACGCTGATGGAGCCGCTGCTGATCAACCGAAAGGATGTGCCGGCGCAGGAACGCGAACGCCGTGCCCGCGAGATGCTGGATCTGGTCGGGCTGCGGCCGGAATATTTCGACCGCTATCCGCACATGTTCTCGGGCGGCCAGCGGCAGCGGATTGCGGTGGCCCGCGCGTTGATGCTCGACCCCGAGGTACTGGTGCTGGACGAGCCGGTGTCGGCGCTCGACCTGTCGATCCAGAGCCAGATCCTGAATCTTCTGGTCGATCTGCAGGATCGGCTTGGCCTCGCCTATCTGTTCATCAGCCACGACCTGAGCGTCGTGCGCCATGTCGCCAACGAGGTCATGGTGATGTACCTCGGCAAACCGGTCGAACAGGGGCCGAAAGACGCCGTCTTCGCGGCCCCGCGCCATCCCTATACCAAGGCGCTGATGTCGGCGACCCCGACCGCCGATCCGTCGCGCCGCCAGGAACGGATCAAGCTGTCGGGCGAGTTGCCCTCGCCAATGGCGGTGCCGCCCGGATGCCCGTTCCACCCGCGCTGCTGGCGCGCGTCCGACCGCTGCCGCAAGGACATGCCGACGCTTGAGGGCGATGCCCACCGCTTTGCCTGTTTCAACCCGATCGAGGCCTGAGGCGGCACAGACCCGCCTTGGTGCGACCGACGGGCAGGCCTGCGCGAGGCCGACGCGCGACGTCTCGAAAACCGTCAACATTCCTCAGTTACACAGATCTCAGGTCTGAAAGCCGGCGTTGCGGGAGACAGCGGGGGCGGCAGCGATGAGACCTTCGGGATCTGGATAGCGGCATGGGGCAGCCCCGTGCTGTCTGGTCGAACGCCACTCGACGCGCCCGGTGCCGGGCCAGACAGGCTACCGCCGATGACCGATCGAGACCCAAGAAACCAGGAAGGATTGCAGATGCCCTACAAGACAACTCCCGTCCTCGCCACCTGCGCGCTGGCGCTTCTCGGCCTTTCAGGCTGTGTCGAGGACACAGGATCGAGCGGCACAGGCAGCACGACCCCCTCCGCCGCCGAACAGGCCTGCCTGCGCGATGTGTCCCGCACGACCGGCAACGGCGACGTGACGGTGCTGTCCTCGGAATTCTCGCAGGCCGGCACCTCGGTCAAGGTGGGCGTTGGACCGCAGCGCGCGCCCTGGAACTGCATCGCCTACAGCGACGGCACGACCGCCGGGATCGAATCGCTGACCGACGAAGGCTATCTCTGAGCCAAAGGGCTCATCGGATCGACCGGAGTTGCGTCGTCCGGCCGTGCCTCGGGCCGGAAACGCGGGCCCGCCGATCCGGTGAAGCATCATCGGGCCAGCCCGACCATTGGACGCGGGCAGTCGCGGGACCCGCCGCGCGTCCTTTGCGTTTCGGCCCCTCGGCCCGCAGCGACTGTCGCGTCGCCACGGCCTTCACCCGGGCGAAATCCGCAAAGTGCCACAAAATTAATCATATCGATGACTATTTTGCCCCGGGGACAGGGGCATTGGCGTTTTGCCCGTGATGCCTGACGTTGCGCTTTCTAGTCTGGGCCAAACCAGTCGCGCGACATAGGGGCAGCAAGAACCATCATGGCGATTTACGCATCCATCCATCACGTCACCCACTATCGGTACGACCGCCTCGTTTCCCTCGGCCCGCAGATCATCCGCCTGCGTCCGGCACCGCATTCGCGCACCCGCGTCATTTCGCATTCGCTGAAGATCCTGCCCACCGAACACTTCGTCAATCACCAGCAGGACCCCTATGGAAACTGGCAGGCGCGCTATGTCTTCCCCGAGCCCGTGCGCGAATTCCGGATCGAGGTCGATCTGATCGCCGACATGACGGTCTATAACCCCTTCGACTTCTTCGTCGAGGAAAGCGCCGTAAAATGGCCGTTCGAATACCCCGCCGATCTTTCCAACGATCTGGTGATCTATCGCACCCCCGAGCCCGAAGGCCCGCTGCTGGCGCAGTTCATCGGTGCCATCGATTACAGCGAAACCCGCACCGTCGATTTCCTGGTCGGGCTGAACGCCAGCATCGCCAATCACCTCAACTATACCATCCGGATGGAGCCCGGCGTGCAGTCCCCGGACGAGACGCTGCAGTTGAAGTCGGGTTCGTGCCGCGATTCAAGCTGGTTGCTGGTGCAGGTGCTGCGCCACTTGGGCTTTGCCGCGCGCTTCGTCTCGGGCTATCTGATCCAGCTCAAGCCCGACGTCGAGGCGCTCGACGGTCCCTCGGGCACCGATCACGACTTCACCGACCTGCACGCCTGGTGCGAGGTCTTCCTGCCCGGCGCAGGCTGGATCGGGCTTGACCCGACCTCGGGGCTGCTGACCGGGGAAAGCCACATTCCGCTGGCTGCGACCCCGCATTACCGCAATGCCGCCCCGATTGCCGGCGGCTTTGCCGCCGATGGCGAGCCACAGGTCGATTTTGAATTCGAGATGGAGGTAAAACGCGTCGCCGAACATCCGCGCATCACGAAGCCTTTCTCGGACGAGGCATGGGACCGGCTGAACGCGCTTGGCCGCAAGGTCGACGAGACGCTGAAGGACGGCGATGTGCGGCTGACCATGGGCGGCGAGCCGACCTTCGTGTCGATCGACGACTTTGAAAGTGCCGAATGGAACACCGATGCCGTCGGGCCGATGAAACGCGGGCTGGCCGATGACCTGATCCGGCGGCTGCGGAAACGCTTCGCGCCCGGCGGGTTCCTGCACTACGGGCAGGGCAAATGGTATCCGGGCGAAAGCCTGCCGCGCTGGACCTTCTCGCTCTACTGGCGGCGCGACGGCAAGCCGGTGTGGAAGAACCCCGACCTGATTGCACGCGAGGATACCCCCGCCCCCGCAACGGCCGAAAACGCCGGGCAGTTCCTTGGCGCCTTCGCCCAAAAATTGGGGATCGAGCCCGAGATGGCGCAGGCGGTGTACGAGGATCCGGGCGAATGGATCCTGAAGGAAGCCATGCTGCCCGAGAACGTGACGCCCGAGAATTCCAAGCTGAAGAACCCCGAGGATCGGGCGCGCTTCGCCCGGGTGTTCTCGCGCGGGCTGACCGGGGCTGCGGGCTATGTGCTGCCGATCCAGCGCTGGCAAAGCCGCGACATGGGCGGGCGCTGGCGGTCCGAACTGTGGCGCGCCCGGCGCGGGCATCTGTTCCTGATCCCGGGCGACAGCCCGGCAGGCTTCCGTCTGCCGCTGAACGCCCTGCCCTATGTGCCGCCCTCGGCCTATCCCTATTCCTATCCCTCCGATCCGACCATCGAACATGCGCCGCTGCCCGACTTCCACGAGGTGATCGAGGAACGCCGCCGCAAGATCCGCGAGGAGATCGCGCGGCTGGAGCAGGAAGAGGCCGAGCGCGCGGCGCAGGAGGCTGCCGAGCGCGCCGAGATGATGCCCGACGTGACCGAGGGCAAGGACCAGCCCGTCAGCGGCGCCCGCTCGATCGAAGGCGACGACCGCCAGCGGATCATGGCCCAGGGCATCGACCCGGCAGGCGGCGCGGTGCGCACCGCCATCACCATCGAACCGCGCGACGGCAGGTTGTGCCTGTTCATGCCGCCCTGCGAAACGCTCGAGGATTACCTCGAATTGCTGGCCGCGGCCGAGGACACCGCCGCAGAACTCGACCTGCCGATCCATATCGAAGGCTATGCGCCGCCGCACGACCCGCGGCTTGACGTGATCCGCGTCGCCCCCGACCCCGGTGTCATCGAGGTCAACATCCACCCCGCCCACAGCTGGGAGGATTGCGTCGCGACGACCGAGGCGATCTATGAGGAGGCGCGGCTGTGCCGTCTTGGCGCCGACAAGTTCATGATCGACGGGCGTCACACCGGCACCGGGGGCGGCAACCACGTGGTGGTGGGTGGCGAGACACCGAACGATTCGCCCTTCCTGCGCCGGCCCGACCTGCTGAAATCGCTGATCCTGATCTGGCAGCGGCATCCCGCACTCAGCTACCTGTTCTCGGGCCTGTTCATCGGACCGACCAGTCAGGCCCCCCGGATCGACGAGGCGCGCCACGACTCGCTCTATGAGCTTGAAATCGCGCTGTCCCAGATTTCGCCGCCGGGCCAGGGTCAGGTGCCGCCGCCCTGGCTGATCGACCGGCTGCTGCGCAACATCCTGATCGACGTCACCGGCAACACCCACCGCGCCGAGATCTGCATCGACAAGCTCTATTCCCCTGACGGACCGACCGGCCGGCTGGGTCTGGTCGAGTTCCGCGGCTTCGAGATGCCGCCCGACCCGCGCATGAGCCTTGCCCAGCAATTGCTGCTGCGCGCGATCATCGCGCGCTGCTGGACCTCGCCGGTCGAGGGGCGCCCGGTGCGCTGGGGCACGGTGCTGCACGACCGCTTCATGCTGCCGCATTTCCTGTGGGAGAACTTCCTGTCGCTGCTGTCGGACCTCAAGCATCACGGCTTCGAGGTCGACCCTGCCTGGTATGTCGCCCAGTCCGAATTCCGGTTCCCGTTCTGCGGCCAGATCGAGACCGAGGGCGTGCATCTGGAGATCCGGCAGGCCCTCGAGCCCTGGCATGTGCTGGGCGAGACCGGCGCCATCGGCGGCACCGTGCGCTATACCGACAGTTCGGTCGAACGGCTGCAGATCAAGATGACGACGCTGCATCAGGACCGCTACCGGATCATGTGCAACGGCCGCCCGGTGCCGCTGGCGCGCACCGAAACCTCGGGGACCTCCGTGGGCGGCGTGCGGTTCAAGGCCTGGCAACCGGCCGAGGCGCTGCATCCGACACTGCCGGTGAACGCGCCGCTTGTCTTCGACATCTACGACGACTGGACGGGCCGGGCGCTGGCGGGCTGCACCTATCACGTGGCGCATCCGGGCGGGCGAAACTATGACACCTTCCCGGTCAACGGCAACGAGGCCGAGGCGCGCCGGCTGGCGCGGTTCGAGCCGAACGGACACACACCCGGAAGTTACACTCCGGCATCAGAGGTGCCTCATCCCGAGTTTCCCTTGACGCTTGACCTGAGACGTCCCATCGGTTTGCTCTGACGACCGCACAGGAAGGGCGACGGACAGCGATGCCTTACGAGGTCCTTGAAGATGCTGCCGCGCCGGAACTTTTTGCCGATTATCGGCAGGTTCCGGGCGTCGCCGACGAACTGTTCGACGCCCACGGCCGCATGCGGCCGGTCTGGCGCCGTTTCGTCGAGCATTTTGCAAGGCTCACCCCGGCCGAGATCCGTACCCGTTTCGAACGCGGCGACCAGTATCTGCGCGACGCCGGCGTCTATTACCGGCAGTATTCCAACGACCCGCTGACCGAACGCGACTGGCCGCTCAGCCATATCCCGGTGATCCTGCACGAAGCGGAATGGGCGGGGATCTGCGCCGGGCTGGCGCAGCGCGCCGATCTTCTCGAACTGGTGATGGCCGATCTCTATGGCCGTGGCGAGCTTGTCGCCGACAATCACCTGCCGGCCGAACTGGTCGCGCGCTCGCCGCACTGGCTGCGGCCGATGGTTGGCGTTGAACCGCGCGGCGGGCATTATCTGCATTTCCTGGCGTTCGAGATCGGGCGGTCGCCGGACGGGTCGTGGTTCGTGCTGGGCGACCGGACCCAGGCGCCCTCGGGGGCGGGCTTTGCGCTGGAGACCCGGATGGCAACGGGGCGGATCTTTCCCGAACGGTTCCCGCGCGCCCATATCCACAGGCTTGCAGACTTCTTCAGCAGTTTCCGCGACGCGATGGAGGCGCTTGCGACCCGGCCCGGGGAAGAGTTGCGCACGCGGGGTATCCTGACGCCGGGGCCGACGAACGACACCTATTACGAACACACCTATATCGCGCGCTATCTCGGCCTGATGCTGCTCGAGGGCGAGGATTTGCTGGTCGAGAACGGTCAGGCGATGGTGCGCACGATCGAAGGGCCGCAGCCGCTCGGGATGCTGTGGCGGCGCATCGACGCCAGCTTTGCCGATCCGCTGGAGTTCAACCCGACCTCGCGGATCGGCACGCCGGGGCTGATGGAGGCGGTGCGCGAGGGCAATCTGGCGCTTGCCAATGCGTTCGGCTCGGGCGTGCTGGAAATGCGCGCGATGATGGCCTTCCTGCCGCGGATCAGCGAGGTGCTGACCGGTGAGGCGCTGCAGCTTCCGAATATCGCGACCTGGTGGTGCGGTGGCGGACCGCAGCGCCGCTATGTCCGCGACAACGCGCAGAACATGCTGATCGGGCCGGCCGATGCGGTGGATCTGCCCTTCGATCTGGGCGCGACAACGGCGCTCGGGGGCCATTTCCGGGGCACCGCGAGCGGCTCGATCGCGGAATGGCTCGATCGCGATGGCGACCGGCTGGTCGGGCAAGAGGCGGTGACGCTGTCGACGACGCCAGCCTGGCAGAACGAGGGCGACCCCGACGCCCCCGGCGGACGGGTCGTGCCGCGGCCGATGACCGTACGGGTCTTTGCCGCCCGCACCGCCACCGGCTGGGAGTTCATGAAGGGCGGCTATGCCCGGATCGGGCGCACATCGGATGCGACGGCGCTGGCGATGCAGCGCGGCGGGTCGGTGGCCGACGTCTGGGTGGTCTCGGACAAGCCGTTGCGCCACTCCAGCACGCCCGCCCCGTCGTCGGGCAACTTCCGCCGCGCCGCCCCCGGCATCCTGCCCGCCCGCGCCGCCGACAACCTGTTCTGGCTTGGCCGCTATGTCGAACGCACCGAGGATGCGGCGCGGCTGATCCGGGCCTATCATCTGCGCCTTGCCGCGACCGACAATCGCCACGATCCGCGGCTGAAGGCGCTTATGAGCTACATGAAGGGCTTCGGGATCGACCTCGGCCAGACCATCCCGGTGGCGTTCGTCTGTCGGATCGCGGCGGCGAAGGGCTGCGCCGGCAAGGTGCGCGACCGGTTTTCGACCGATGGCTGGTCGGCCCTGAACGACCTGTTGAAAACCGCCGAAAGGATGAGCGCCACCGCGTTGCCCGGCGACGACTGTGCCCGGGCCATGTCGGTTCTGATCCGCAAGATCGCGGGCATCTCGGGCCTTGTGCACGAAAACATGTACCGGTTCTCGGGCTGGCATTTCCTCAGCTTCGGGCGCGCGCTGGAACGCGCCGACGCCATGGCCTCGATGCTGGCGAAATTCTCCGGCCACGATGCGCCGCAAGGCTCGCTCGACCTCGCGGTCGAAGTGGGCGACTCGATCATCACCCATCAGCGACGCTACCGGGTGGAAACCAACCGCGACACCGTGGTTGATCTGCTGGCGCTCGACGCCGACAACCCGCGCTCGCTGCTGTTCCTGATCCGCCGGCTGCGAAGCCTCGCCGAGGCTTTGCCCCATGCCGAGCATTACGGCCGTCCGTCCCTGCTGTTGCGCGCCATCCTGCCGCTCGAGGCCGAGATCGCCTGCGCCAGAACCGACGAGATCTCGCCCGAACGGCTGTGGCAGATGCGGAACGAACTGGCCGAAATTTCGGGTCTGCTTGCGACCAGCTATCTGAGGTAGCCGATGCTGTACGATGTGACCCTGACCATCGACCACAGTTATGCCGCGGCCTCCGACCGGACGCGCAGCATTCTGCGACTGCTGCCCTCGAACATCCCGGACCAGCAGGTGGTGCGGCGGCGCGAACTGATCGTCGCTCCACGGCCTGACGAGCGCCGCGAACGGGTGGATTTTTTCGGCAACGCGGCCACCATCGTGGTCTGGCACCAGCCGATCGAGGCGGTATCGCTGCATCTGACCGCGCTGATCGAACGCCACGCCCCCGAGCCGCCGTTCGACCTGTCGCCGCCACTGGCAGACCTGCGGCAGGATCTGGCCGAGGTGCGTTCGCTGGCACCCTCGGCACCGCATCACTTCGCGGCCGCATCGCCGCTGGTCGCCCCCTCGCCTGCGATCACCGATTATGCCCGCACCTGTCTTGCCCCCGGCATGACCGCAATGCAGGCGGTCGAGGCGATCGGCCGGGCGCTGAACCGCGACATGACCTTCGACCCCGATGCGACCGACGTCGACACCACGCCCGAGGAGGCCTTTGCCAACCGCCACGGCGTCTGCCAGGACTTCACCCATGTGATGATCGCCGCCCTGCGCGGGATCGGGGTGCCGGCAGGCTATGTCTCGGGCTTTCTCAGGACCTATCCGCCCCCCGGCAAGCCGCGGCTCGAAGGAGCGGATGCGATGCATGCCTGGGTGCGCGCCTGGGTCGGGCAGGAGACCGGCTGGATCGAATTCGACCCGACCAACGACCAATACGCCGGGATCGACCACATCACTGTCGGCCATGGCCGCGACTATGACGACGTCTCGCCGGTGCGGGGCGCGCTGCGCACCACCGGGGGTCAGGAAGCCAGCCAGGCGGTGGATGTGATCCCTCTCGATACCGTAACGGCGGTCTGAGCGCGCCAGACCTGCGGGGCACCGGGCGAAGACCCCGATGCCCGCGGTCGCGCTCAGGCGGCGGTTTCGAGTTCGACGATCTCCTGCGGCGACAGGGTCAGGTCGGCTGCGGCGGCATTTTCCTCCAGATGCGCCAGGCTCCCGGTGCCCGGGATCGGCAGAATCATCGGGCTTTTCTGCAAAAGCCAGGCCAGCGCGACCTGACCGGGGCTGGCCCCATGGGCGGCGGCAATCTGGCTGACGATCCCGCCGGGCTTTGCCAGATCGCCCGCCGCCAGCGGGAACCACGGGATGAAGCCGATGCCATGTTCCTCGCAATAGGCCAGCACATCCCGGCTGCCCCGGTCGGTCAGGTTATAGCGGTTCTGCACCGTGGCGACCGGAAATACCTGCTGGGCTGCCTCGATCTCGGCCACCGAAACCTCGCTGAGGCCCGCGTGGCGGATCACACCCTCGTCGAGCAACTGGCGCACTGCGGCGAATTGTTCGTCCCGCGGCACCTCGGGATCGATGCGGTGCAACTGCCAAAGCGCGATCTGCTCGACCCCGAGCCGCGCGAGGCTGCCGCGGGCCTGGGCGATCAGATAGTCCGGATCGCCCTTTGGCGACCATTGACCCGGACCCGACCGGGTCAGCCCGGCCTTGGTGGCAATGGTCAGCCCGTCATAGGGATGGAGCGCCTCGCGGATCAGTTCTTCCGAGACGTCGGGACCATAGCTGTCGGCGGTGTCGATGAAATCGATGCCGATCTCGGGCAGGCGGCGCAGCAGGGCAAGCGCCGCGGCGGGGTCTTCGGGCGGCCCCCATATCCCGGGCCCGGTGATCCGCATGGCGCCGAAGCCAAGGCGATTGATTGTGATATCTCCGCCGATGGCGAACTGGCCGGACAGGCCGGCATCTATCCTGGACATTGCTGTGCTCCGCTCTCGGGAAAGTTCGTCGCGACGGGGCATCTCTGCCCCGCCAGTCCGGTTCCACAGGTCGTCTAGTTCTGCAGGTCCGCGCGCAACTGGCTGAGCGCGGCAGACAACGTCGCGGGGGTCTTGCGCGCGGTGTCGAGCGCATTGATCAACGCGGTCTTCTGCCCGTCGCTCAGCGAGGAGGCCTCGATCTTCGCAACAATTTGGTCATAGTCAAAGCCATCGACGGTCAGCAACGAAGGGTCGATGCCGTCAAGCGCCGTGCGCGCCGATCCCGCCGCCCCACGCAGCGCATCCGTGACGGCGACCGAGGCACTGTCGGCACCGGTCTGCATCGCCGAGGCAATGTCGCTACCGGCGCTGTCAATCGCCTTGCCGGTTTCGGTCGCAGCCTCGCCCAGCGAGGCGACAGCCCCCTTCGCCGCGTCCCCCAGGGCGTCGAGCTCGGTCTCGGCCGGATGCCCGCTGTCCTCGATGGCGGGCTGCATCGCGCTGCCGGTGCCTTGATCGGCGGGCATGACCTCGTCGTTCCGGTCGTTGCCTACAATGGCGAAATAGCCGCCAAGCACCACCACCACGACCGCAGCCGCCGCCAGAAGTGTCTTGTTCATGTCTGATCTCCTTTCCCTGCGCCCGTCGTCCGGGCATAGTGCAAGGTAGGGATCGTGGCACGCCGGTGTAAGGACCGCGGCGACGTGACGGGCGGTATCAGCACGAAGCCGCCGCCGCCGCGCCATGGCCAGTTGGCGATGCGGACCGGCAATCTGTCGCATCTCCGCCGGCCGCGCCGAAGGTTAGTCACGTCTGATCCCGGCCTCGACCCCCCGGCCCCCTGCCTGCGACGGCACCGGCCGGGCAGTGACCTAGCGATGGACCCCTGCGCATGGACCAAGACTATGAATCCCGCCTGACGCTCTCCCGGATTCTCGACGAGATCGCAATCGACAGGATCCCGGCACGGCGCCGGAAAGCGTTTCTGACCCGGCTCGAGGCGCTGTTTCCGGACCTCTTCGGGCACATGATCACGCTTTATGGCACGCGCTACGATGCCTATGTCCATATGCGCGCGCTCGTCGCCACACTGGCCGAACATCAGGTCCGCAAGCAGCCCGAAGGGCTGCGCGAGGAGGGGGCGCCCTGGTATCTTTCCGAACGCGCGGTCGGCATGGCGGTCTATGTCGATCTCTTCGCCGGCGACCTCGACGGGCTGATCGAGAAGATCCCCTATCTGGAGCAGCTCGGGATCAGCTATCTGCACCTGATGCCGCTGTTTCTCGCCCCCGAGGACAACAGCGACGGCGGCTATGCCGTGTCGGACTATCGCAAGGTGAACCCCGCACTTGGCGATGCCAAGACGCTGCGAAAGCTTGCCGATGCGCTGCATGCCCGCGGCATCCGGCTGTCGCTCGACTTTGTGTTCAACCACACCTCGGACGAGCATGCCTGGGCGCAGGCGGCGCTCGACGGCGATCCGCGCTATCGCGCCTTCTATTTCTTCGTCGATGGGGCCGAGGCCGAGGACTATAACCGCTCCCTGCGCGAGATCTTCCCGCAGGCCCGCCGCGGCAGCTTCACCTGGAACGAAGCCGCGCAGAAATGGGTCTGGACCACCTTCAATTCGTTCCAGTGGGACCTGAACTATGCCAACCCCGACGTCTTCGTGTCGGTGGTGGGCGAGATGCTGAGCCTTGTCGGCATGGGCTGCGATGTGCTGCGGCTCGACGCGCTGGCCTTTGTCTGGAAGGAAAAAGGCACGACCTGCGAAAGCCAGCCCAAGGCGCATGTGCTGATCCGGGCCTTTAACCTCTGCCTTCGGATCGCGGCCCCGCATGTGGTGTTCAAGTCCGAGGCGATCGTCCACCCCGACGAGGTCAACAGCTATATCGCGCCCGAGGAATGCCAGATCTCGTACAACCCGCTGATGATGGCGCTGATGTGGGAAAGCCTTGCGACGCGGCAGACGGCGCTGCTGCGCGCATCGCTGGCGCGCAGCTTCGCGATCCCCGAGACCACGGCCTGGGTCAATTACATCCGCTGCCATGACGACATCGGCTGGACCTGGGATGATGCGGTCAGCAACAGCCTCGGGATCAACGGCGCCGATCACCGTCGGTTCCTGAACGCCTTCTATACCGGCCGTTTCGAAGGCAGCTTCGCCGATGGCGTCGCCTTCGGCGAGAACCCCGACACCGGCGACTGCCGGGTCTGCGGCACGCTGGCCTCGCTTGCGGGCGTGGGCAAGGCGATGGCAGGCACGACGCAGGAACTCGATCACGCGCTCGCCCGCGTGCGGGTTCTGCATGCGGTGACGCTGGCCATGCCGGGAATGCCGCTGCTGTATCAGGGCGACGAGATCGGCGTTCTGAACGACCTGTCGTTCGAGGACGACCCGGACAAACGGGACGACAGCCGCTGGGTGCACCGCAAGGCGCTGACAACGGCCGATTTCGATCTGGCGCAGGACAGTGCGACCCCGCAAGGGCGGATCGCGGCCGGGATTGCGCGGATGATAGACCTGCGTCGCAAGCATCCGGTCTTTGGCCGGTCAGACTTCCGGCTGCTCGATCCCAGCCAGCCGAACAGCTTTGCATTCCTGCGCCGGTGCGGCACGGATCGGCTGCTGGTCGCGGTCAATTTCAGCGAATACGGCGTGACGACCGCGATCGACCCGCGCGGGCTGCTGGACAGCGACCGGGTCGTCGACCTGCTCGACCCGGGCGCACCCTGCCCGCCCGGTGCCATGGCGCTTGGCCCCTATGCGGCGCATTGGTACCTTGCCGCGGACTGAGGCGCCTCGTGCGGCTGGCGGCCCGCGATGGCGCCACCGCCTCCCCTTGCCGGCTGCCCGCAACCTGCGCATCCCGGGCAGACCAGCGTCCAAAACCGGTTCAGGCACTGCAATCCGCTTGAAACGCGGCGACAGGACCGTTACTTTCCGCGCACTTTTCCAAACGACAGAAGGATAGATGTCATAGCCCGAAGACCCCACAATGCGCCGCCACAGCGCGACACCGGCCCCCGCATCAACGGACGCATCCGGGCCCCGGAAATCCGCCTGATCGGCGCGGATGGTGAGAACGTCGGTGTGGTCACTCCCACGCGTGGCATGGAACTGGCCGCGCTGGCCGGCCTCGATCTGGTCGAGATCTCGCCCAATGCGACGCCGCCGGTCTGCAAGATCATGGATTTCGGCAAGTTCAAGTACGAGACGCAAAAGCGGGAATCCGAGGCCCGCAAGAAGCAGAAGACGATCGAGGTGAAAGAGGTCAAGTTTCGGCCCGGCACCGATGTGCACGACTACGAAGTCAAGATGCGCAACGTCACCCGCTTCCTGGAAGGCGGCGACAAGGTGAAGGTCACCTTGCGATTCCGCGGCCGCGAAATGGCGCACCAGAACCTCGGCCGCGATCTGCTGGAACGTGTCGCCGAAGACGTCAAGGAACTCGGCAAGATCGAGAACATGCCCAAGATGGAAGGCCGTCAGATGGTCATGATGATCGGGCCGTTGCCGAAGTGACCTTGGGCAAGATGAACTAGACGTGTCCCGCCAACGCCATTTCCCCCGCTTCACGCGCGAAGAACATGGTCTGGCGGGCGACGACCGGCTGGAAAGCCCGACATTCCTGCGCAACGCCCCGCCGATCATTGCGACGCTCAGTGCCTATCTGCGCGACCGCACCGGCCCGGTGCTCGAGATCGGGGCGGGGACCGGCCAGCATGCAGCGGCCTTCGCGCTGGCCTTTCCCTCCATCGACTGGATCGCTTCGGATCCGCTTGCCACCCATCGCGATTCGATCGAGGCTTGGGCGAAAGCCCTGCTCGACGCACCGCGCGCGCCGATCGCTCTTGATGCGGCCGGCGACTGGTCGCGGCTGCCAGAGGTCGCGGCCCTCGGGCCGCTGACCGGCATCTATGCCGGCAATGTCACCCATATTGCCCCCTGGGCCGTCACCGAAGGCGTCCTGACCGGGGCTGCAGCGGCGCTGGCGCCGTCGGGGCGGCTGTTCCTTTATGGTCCGTTCCGGGAGGGCGACGAGTTCTTCGGCGACGGCAACCGCCGCTTCGATCAGGCGCTGCGGGCCGACGATCCGCACTGGGGGCTGCGCGACATCGACGCGCTGCGCCTCGCGGCCCGGGCGCGGCACTTGCGGCTCGAGACGGTTCACCCGATGCCCGCCAACAACCACCTGCTGGTATTCCGCCGCAGCAGCAGCTGACAACAGAACCGTCGCAAAGCCGGTTCCGCGTGGCAGTCAAGGCGATCCGCTGAAAAATATCGGCTGCTTCGGGCGATCCACGCAATCCGGGACTGGCGCCTGCGACCTCTTCGATCACTCAGGCGGCCATTGCAGAATTCTGGAATTGCTGGATGGGCAGCGCGTGGATTCCCTGACGGATCGTCGTCACGGAACATGCTGTTGGCCCGGTCGGCGGTTGCCGGCTGGTGAACCGATCTCCCGATCAGAGCGCCAGCCGGCTGTCCCCTCCCTGGACGCCGTTACGCGGCAGCGACCGCCTCCTGCGGCTTTCCAGCGGTCCGTTCCGGCAGCACCATGGCCGACGGATTGAGAACCAGTCACAGGGCTTTCCCCGCGACGTCACCGGGAAGGGCGGTCACCCCTTCGTATTTCATCCGGGCATCGCCACGCGCGTCACCTTGGCATTGGCAACCGCGTCGCGCCGTCCCGTAGCCGTCATTGCCGGATGGGTTTCAGTTCAAGCCGCGGCCCCGAGAAGACCGCCACCGACATTGGCCCGAGGATCGCGCCAACCCACCGACATCGACACCGGCACAGGCCGCCTTCATCCCCGCAGGGCCAAATTCGGCCAGACCGAGCATCTGTCCCGCGAACATCAACACCGAAGCGGCCCTAATGGCCAGAAAAATCGTCATCATCAGGTGAAGATTCGTCAGTTTCAGCAATTGCCCGAACGGCACCCGGGTCGAGACCCCGATCGGCCCTGCGCCCGGCGCCACACTGGCGGGATCGGGTCGGCCGGGGCAGGGAATCGCCGCTGGAAGCCTCGACCAATCAAGCACCCGGTCGACGGGTCGTCATCGCGTCGCGGTCAAAACCCGCCCTGATCGAGGATGAAGGCCGCGACCTCGTCCACGCCCACCCCCTTGCGCAGCGAGGCGAATACGAAGGGACGTTCGCCGCGGGCGGTCCGCGTATCGGATTCGAGCAGCACAGGATCGACGCCGACATGCGGCGCGAGGTCGATCTTGTTCACGACCAGCAGGTCCGAGCGGGTGACGCCCGGCCCCTTCTTGCGCGGGATGTCCTGCCCGGCCGCCGTATCGATGATATAGATCGTAAGGTCGGCCAGCTCGGGGCTGAAGGTGGCGGCCAGATTGTCGCCGCCCGATTCGATCAGCACCAGATCGAGGTCGGGGAAATCGCGGATCAGCTCGTCGATGGCCGCAAGGTTGATCGAGGCATCCTCGCGGATCGCGGTATGCGGACAGCCCCCGGTTTCCACGCCGCGGATTCGCTCCAAGGGCAACACCTGGGCGCGCATCAGGTATTCGGCATCCTCGCGGGTATAGATGTCGTTTGTCACGACGGCCATCGACAGCTTCGCGGACAATGCCCGGCACAGCTGTTCGGTCAGCGTGGTCTTGCCGGTGCCGACAGGGCCGCCGATGCCGACGCGCAACGGGCCATTGGGGCTGGTCATCCGTCTTCTCCTTGCTCGGGGCTCAGCTGCGGAACAGCCGGACCTCCATGGCTTCGTGTTGCATCGCGGCCAGATCGGCGCCGAAGGCAGCGGTACCTATGGCCCCCTGCCCCTCCTGCACCGCGCGCTGCGCGACCTCGGCGATGACCGGCCGCAGCCGTGCCAGCACCGCCTGCCCCTCGGTCTGACCGAGCGGCACGAAGCGCACCGCGACGGTGACGAGGTTTCCGGCAAAGCCCTGCAGATACAGCGCTGCGACAATCTCGGGCGACAGCGCCATGTCGGCTGCCGCGGCCCCCACGGCGACCGGCAACGCCATCGCGGGCAAATCGCCGCCCGTCAGCGCATTGACGGTGCGCACGAAGGCCGCGCCCTGCGCCAGGGTTTCCTCGTGGCGCTCGCGCGAGGCGGCCAGCGCCACGGCCAGCGCCGCCAGATCCGCAACCGGCGCCGCGCCAGTCATTGCCAACACCAAAAGCGCCGCATCGCTCTGGCCGGCGCCGAACCGCAGGACATCAGCAAGCCAGGACTCGAGGGCTGCCGCATCCGCGACCTGCCCCGCGGCGATGGCAGCCTCGAGCCCGTGCGACCAGGCGAAGGCGCCCAGCGGAAACGCCGGCGACAGCCATTGGCTGAGCCGCAGCAGATCGGCGACGCCGCCCGCCGTTTCGGTCGCGGCCTCAGCCATGGTCATGGTGGCTGTGCGGGTGGTCGTGCTTGTGGTCGTGCGGGCCGGGCCGCGGATGATCGTGGTCCGGCGCGGGGCCATGCGCATGCCCCATGGTCCGGCCGAGGCCATAGGCGCCGCCCTCGGGAACGAAGGGCGCGCGGGTGCGGACCAGTGCTGCCCCCAGCCGCACCAGCATGTCGGCCAGAACCGGATCGTCGCGGATCAAGAGCCGGTCAGGCTCGATCCGGCAGGGGGTGTGGCGATTGCCGATATGCCAGGCCAGCCGGGCCAGTTCGGCCCCCCGCACCTCGATCAGCGGCTCTTCGGCCGCGATCACCCCGACCGCGCGCCCGTCTTCCAGTATCAGCGCATCGCCGTCCGCCAGAGACGCCATCTGCGCCAGATCGACGGTCAGCGTGGCCCCGCCAGTGGTCACCAGCCGCTTGCGGCGCAGGAACCGACCGTCATAGTCCAGCCGCACGTGGTCGATCACCTCTGCCTGCCCGGCAGGCGCCACCGAAACCGCACGTCCCAGGTCGATCATCGCTCGCTCCTCGTCATCCAGGCCGACGCCCGAGCCTATCGGCCGCGCTGCAGCCTGCCAAGCGCTCAGGGCGGGGTCATCCCGAAATAGCGCGGCGCATAGGGGACAGCCGGCGCCTGCTGATCCATCCGCGCGATCTCCAGCGACAGGCCAAGCTCGGGCACATGGGTCATCATCGAGGTGAAGTATTCGTCGCCCCAGCGATAGGTGATCACCATCGGAAAGCCCTGATAGCGGCAGCCGGCAATGTCGACCTCGGCCAGGTCGCCTGACTGCAGCCTGATATCTTCGTCCTCGGGCGCGGTGCCGTCGGCAAATTCGTTGCGTCCTGCGACCGTGAGGGTCTGGTTCGGCTTTACCGGCATCTTGCCGAACAGATCGGGCGGATAGATCGAGGTGATGCGGGTCGAATCGATCTCGCGGTCGCCCATCAGATCGACCTCGTCGGTAATGAAGACCCCCCCCATCGAGATCATGCGGAAATCGCCATCGGAATCGGGGTGGCGCGTCGTCTCCTCCACCATGCCGGCGCCGAGCCACCGCATCTCGACCAGACTGGCGTCGGGATAGCGCACATACGCGGTGCCGCTGTCCTGGAGAGCTGCCCGGGTCGGGCAGTCGGCCCAGCCGGGCCCGGCAACAAGCAGCGCGAGCAGCAGCAGGGGTCGCATCGGAGTTCCTTTCGCGGCCGCCTGTGGTCCGCGGTTCGGACGCTACGACAAACGCTGCGGGCATTGAAGACCCGGCGTGGCGCAATTTTGCGCAGACGCGCCGGCGGGCGGCGTCCGGATCGGCAAGCGGCAGGAAAATGCCCGGAAGGTGGGGCGCGTTCAGGACCGTACAGTCCCCACTCACCCGCCCGCAGCCAATGTCAGTCGTCAAGAACCGGGTGGCGCAGCAGAGCCTCTCGCGTCAACCCGAGGCGCGCCAGCTCCCGGTCGGACAAGTGGCCCAGTTCCTGATACAGTCGATAGCGCTGCAGCGCCGCAACCATAGCGACCAAGAACCGGCCGGCTGCAGAAAACACCGCCGTGATGCGGCCGAGGCCAGTGTTAGACACGGGGGATGCAAGATAATCGGACATCGAGAAACTCCTGACAATCAGTGTTCCTCCCTTGGCCCCTGTCTACGCCACTGTCCCTGATAGCGCTACCACCACAGGTGCATAGCCAAATTCACCAAGGCGCATGGCAGCCCTTGGCCCGGCCGCAGGCCGGACCTTGGCGAAATCTCAGAACAGGAAATAGCGCTGCGCCATCGGCAGGACGCGTGCCGGTTCGCAGGTCAGCAATTCGCCATCGGCGCGAACCTCGTAGGTCTCGGGGTTGACCTCGATCTTCGGCATCGCCGCGTTCATCACCATGTCGGCCTTGCCGATGCTTCGCGTGCCCGAAACCGCCACCGTGTCCTTCGCCAGCCCCAGCGACGCGCCGATCCCGTCGGCCTGGGCAGCGGCCGAAACGAACAGCACCGCCGAGCGTTCGACGGCCCGGCCGAAGGCACCGAACATCGGCCGGGAATAGACCGGCTGCGGCGTCGGGATCGAGGCGTTGGGATCGCCCATCTGCGCCACCGCAATGCTGCCGCCAAGCAGCACCATCTCGGGCTTCACACCGAAAAATGCAGGATTCCACATCACCAGATCGGCGCGCTTGCCCTCCTCGACCGTGCCGATATGCGCCGACATGCCCTGCGCGATCGCCGGGTTGATCGTGTATTTGGCGACATAGCGTTTGACGCGGACATTGTCGTTGTCGCCGGTCTCTTCGGCCAGACGGCCGCGCTGCTGCTTCATCTTGTGGGCGGTCTGCCAGGTGCGGATGATGACCTCGCCAACCCGGCCCATGGCCTGACTGTCCGACGAGATGATCGAAAACGCCCCCATGTCATGCAGGATGTCCTCGGCCGCAATCGTCTCCTTCCGGATCCGGCTTTCGGCAAAGGCCACGTCCTCGGGGATCGACTTGTCGAGGTGATGGCAGACCATGAGCATGTCGAGGTGTTCCTCGAGCGTGTTCACGGTGTAGGGGCGTGTGGGGTTGGTCGAGGACGGGATGACATTCGCCTCGCCCACCACCTTGATGATGTCCGGGGCATGGCCGCCGCCCGCACCTTCGGTGTGGAAGGCATGGATCGTCCGGCCTTTGAAGGCGGCGACGGTGTTCTCGACAAAGCCGCTTTCGTTCAGCGTGTCGGTGTGGATCATCACCTGCACGTCCATGTCGTCCGCAACCGACAGGCAGCAGTCGATGGCGCCCGGGGTAGTCCCCCAGTCCTCGTGAAGCTTCAGCGAACAGGCACCGGCGCGCACCATCTCGACCAGTGCGGCGGGCTGGCTGGCGTTGCCCTTGCCCGACAGCCCGATGTTCATCGGGAAGGCGTCGAGCGCCTGCAGCATGCGCGCAAGATGCCAGGGCCCGGGGGTGCAGGTGGTCGCCAGCGTGCCATGCGCGGGGCCCGTGCCGCCGCCCAGCATCGTGGTGACACCCGAATGCAGCGCATCCTCGATCTGTTGCGGACAGATGAAGTGAATGTGGCAATCGAATCCGCCAGCGGTCAGGATCCGGCCTTCCCCTGCGATCACCTCGGTGCCGGGGCCGACAATGATGTCGACGCCGGGCTGGGTATCGGGGTTGCCCGCCTTGCCGATCTTGGCGATGCGGCCATCCTTCAGCCCGACGTCGGCCTTGTAGATGCCGGTGACGTCGAGGATCAGCGCATTGGTGATGACCGTGTCGACCGCCCCGTCGGCCCGCGTGACCTGGGATTGCCCCATGCCATCACGGATCACCTTGCCACCGCCGAATTTTACCTCTTCCCCATAGGTTGTAAGGTCTTTCTCAACCTCTACCACAAGATCTGTGTCGGCCAGCCGAACCTTGTCGCCGGTGGTCGGACCATACATCGCGGCATAGCTTGCGCGGGAAATGCGGGCGGGCATCGCGGGGCTCCTTGAAGGTCAGATATCGGTTCTGTCGGAGGGATGGCCCAGACGGGCGACGTTCAGCCGGGTCCGGGACCGCAAGGGATGCATGGCCGCGGCCATGATCTGATCGGGGCGTTGGCCACCGGCGGCAGTCATCCCCGCCGCCAGCATCGAGGCGGCAATGGCCGGCGGTTTTTCGGAGACCATGACGCTCAGTTCCTCGACCGCCATGGGGCGCATGCCGATCATGCCGAAGACGCGATAGGCAATGATCTCCTGCGTCTCGAGCGCAAGCGCCAATAACCCCATCCCGGTGTCCAGAAGATCCCGGGACAGGTCTTCGGCAAGTTGTGCGACGGGCTTCACGACGCCCGCTCCCACAGCTTCAGCGCCGCGGCCCGTGAGGATGGCGCACTGGAACAGGAATGGGAATCGGCACAGGTCGCGGAGATGGGACCAAAAGCCCAATAAGACGGTCGATCAGGGTCAGCAGACGCATGAGGAACACTTTCAGACAACCAGATGCTCCCCCTGAACGTAAGCCTCACATCGACGGGCGCAAGGGGGCACCTGAATTCGTTTGCGCTCACTTGACGTCCTTCGGGTCGATAGCCTTCGGAGCGGCGCTTTTGGTGGCCGTTGTGCGGCGGCGCGGCGCCGGTTTCTTGGGCGTTTCGGCGGCACCCTGGGCCGCGGCCTTGGCTGCGGTACGGCGGCGAGTCGTTGCGGCCGGTCGTGCGGCGGCGGCCTGCGGCGCCTTGACGGCCGGCTCGACCGGCGCAGAATCGGTTTTCGCCGGTTCGCTGGTTACCGTTTCGACCGGCGCAGCGTCGACCGGTGCCGCGACCTCGGGGGTGTCAACAACCGGCGTTGCGACCTCGGGGGCGGCCACTTCGGCAGGCTTGGCGGTGGGCGCGACGACCGGGGCCACCTCGGCTGCGGGGGCCGGCGCCGTCGGCGTTTCCAGCTTGGTTACGGTGGCGGGCGCAGCTTCGGGCGTCTCGGCCCGCTTGGCGAATTTTGCGACGGTTGCAGTCCGGCGCGGCGTTGTGGGCTTTGCTTCGGGCTTTGCGTCGGGTTTTGCCGCGACCTTCGGCACTGTCGTGCCACGGGCCTTCATCGCACTCATCGCGGGCATGCCCATCTTGCCGGACCAGCCTTCGGCCGCGCCGACCGACATGCGAATCATTTCGACCTGCAGTTGCGTCGTGCGGGTCCACAGCGCCATGCCGGTGCGCAGATAGTCAATCGGTGTCATGAATTGAAACATCTCGTTGCTCCTTGAAGCTTTCCTGTCCGCCTGCCGGCGGAGGCGGCGGTGCCGGGGATCACAGAGCCCCCATCACCGCCTGGTTGAAACCATATACCCGGCGCGCGCCGCGCAGCGGCACCAGCGTCACATTGCGACGCTGACCGGGTTCGAAACGCACCGCCGTTCCGGCGGCGATGTCGAGCCGCATGCCGCGTGCGGCCCCGCGGTCGAATTCCAGCGCCGAGTTGGCCTCGGCGAAGTGATAGTGGCTGCCCACCTGCACCGGACGGTCGCCGGTGTTGGCCACCATCAGCTCGATTGCGGCACAGCCCTCGTTGAGGACGATGTCGCCCTCGGCGCAAAAGATCTGTCCCGGGATCATCGGATCATCCATCGGCCTTGCTCTCCGTCATCGTTGCCGCGCCGGTATCCCGCCGCGCTGCCCCCTGCTTTCCACCGCGCCGATTGCCGGCATCCGTCAGCGGCGGTCGTCTTCGACGCCGGGCCCGCCGCCCTTGCGCATGGTCTGGGTCACCGCCCGCAGCCGCGCGGTCCGCGGATCGTCCCCCGCCGCCAGCGACGCGGTGCCGCCGGTGCCCGGGCTTTCGGAATAGAGCACCGAGGGGTCGTCGATCTCGGTCCGGGACGGCGCCGTCCGGCGCACGCCTGCACCGCCGTCACGCAGATGCCCCGAGGTCTGCCCCGGCACGGCGTCATAGCCCGAGGAATAGACGCCCCCGTTGTCGTCATCAGCCGACATCCGGCCCTCGGCGCGAAGCCGCAGCACAAACTCATAGGCGAAATAGCCGATCAGCCCGCCCGCCACAGCCATGTAGGCGGAACTGTCGGCCCCGATAATCGCCGTGAGCGCCGCGGCCACCAGCAGCAGCAGCCCGAAGGTCAGGATCCGCAGCTCCATCGCGTCGAGCTTGAGGTCGGCATCGTCGATGCGACGGACCCCGGCCCGGACCAGCGGCTGGCAGGGGATCGTCAGCGCCCCGGCCAGCAGTGAGAAAAGGAAGCTCCAGAGCATCTGCGCCTACCGGATCGGATGATGAACGGTGACCAGCTTGGTCCCGTCGGGGAAGGTCGCCTCGACCTGCACCTCGTGGATCATCTCGGAGATCCCTTCCATGCATTGGTCGGCCGCGACGATTCTGGCGCCAGCCTCCATCAGTTCGGCGACCGACCGGCCGTCGCGGGCGCCCTCGACCACGAAATCGGTGATCAGCGCGATCGCCTCGGGGTGGTTCAACCGCACCCCGCGCTCCAGCCGGCCACGGGCGACCATCGCCGCAAGGCTGACCAGAAGCTTGTCCTTCTCCCTCGGTGTCAGGTTCATTTCTTCCCTCAGTTCTGCCAGACGCGCGGCACCGCCGCGCCCCTGAGATGTGTCAACACACGCACCATCATCCGCCTCAGCGGCCAGGCATCGACCGCAAGCGCCCGTAGGAGAAGCCGCCCGTCCCAGGCCGATGCCTGCGCGGCAACGCCCTCTTCGGCCAGCAGCCCCCGGACTGCGCCCAGGCCATCCTCGGCGCCATCGGCCACAAGCGCCAGCATTCCGACAGCCCGTGCGCCTCCAAGTAACGCCGGGTTTTCGCGCCGCGCAAGCCAGGCCGCGTCGATCCTGACCGGATCGACCAGCACCGGCTGACCGTCCCGCCAGACCTCGCGCCGGTCGCTCAGCGCCAGGTGCTGCACCGTCTCGCCCATGGCGGCACGCCCCAGCACCAGTGTTTCGCAGATCACCAGCTGCGCCGCGCCCGTCATCCGCACCACCGTCGCGCGCGAGAGCGCCGCAGTGTCGTAAAGGATCGTCTCCTGCGGCAGCCAGGCAAACCGCGCCCCCGCCCCAAGCTCGATCCCGGTCGCGACCTCGGCCGCGCCCCCCGAGGACGCATAGATCCGCTCGGCCGTCTGGGTCGTCGCCATCGCCTGACCGCCGGCGCCGAGCGTGATCTTCAGCTCCAGCCGGTCGCCGCCCGTCAGCCCGCCCGCAGTGTTCAGGAACACCGCTTCGGGCACGCCCTCGGTCCCGGCACGCGGCAGCATCAGCTTGGCACAGCCCGACTGGTGCAGATGGTCAAGCCGCGTGCGCCCGCCGCGCAGACTGAGACCCAGTTCGGCGCGGCCGCGGGCGCGTTGCAGTCGGGTCGAAGGTTGGGCGAGGTCGAACATTGGCGCTCCTGTTGCCAGCGACACTAGCCCGGGAGCGACGATGCTGCAATGCAGCATATCCCGGGCCGAGCGAGGTTCTGCGCATTTTTCCGCGCATCGCCGGTTTTCGCGGCATCAAGACCCCCGGCGTGCCACCGGCAACGGTCTGGCAATGCCGCCGGACCTCGGCTAAGCCGGCGAGGCCATGACCCAGACCCTGACGCTCCGCCGCCCCGACGACTGGCACCTGCACCTGCGCGACGGCGCCGTGCTGCGCGCTGTCCTGCCCGAAACCGCCCGCGATTTCGGCCGTGCCATCATCATGCCGAACCTGGTGCCGCCGGTCGTCACCGCGGCCGCGGCCGCGGCCTACCGCGACCGGATCCTTGCGGCCCTGCCCGAGGGCGCGGATTTTGCCCCCCTGATGACGCTGTACCTGACCGAGCAGACCGACGCGGCCGATATCGTTGCGGCCCATGCCGCGGGTCTGGTGACGGCGGTAAAGCTCTATCCTGCGGGTGCAACCACGAATTCCGCCTCGGGCGTGCGCGACATGGACAAGGTTCAGGGCGTGTTCGAGGCAATGGCCGAGGCCGGTGTGCCGCTTTGTGTGCATGGCGAGGTGACCGACCCCGATATCGACATCTTCGACCGCGAGGCGGTGTTCATCGACCGCGTGCTCGACCCGATCCGCCGCCGCACGCCGGGCCTGCGGGTGATCATGGAACATATCACCACCGCGGATGCCTGCGGCTATGTCCGCGCGGGCGGGCCGGATCTGGGCGCCACGATCACGACGCATCACCTGATGATCAACCGCAACCACATCCTGGTCGGCGGGATCAAGCCGCATTTCTATTGCCTGCCCGTCGCCAAGCGCGAGAGCCACCGGGCCGCCCTGGTCGAGATCGCGACCTCGGGGTTTGAGCGCGTGTTCCTCGGGACCGACAGCGCGCCCCACACCCGCGCCACCAAGGAATCGGCCTGCGGCTGCGCCGGTGTGTTTTCGGCCCCTGTCACCATGGCCTGCCTCGCGCAGGTGTTCGAGGATGCGGGCGCGCTCGACAGGCTCGAGGGCTTCGCTTCGCTGAACGGCCCGGCGTTTTATCGGCTGCCCCCGAACGAAGCCACGATCACGCTGACAAAGGGCGCGCCCGTTGCCTTCCCGGCCGAGATCGAGAGTGCGGATGGTCCGATCGTCGTGTTCGATCCGGGAACGCCAGTCCTTTGGCGCATCGAGAGAGTCTAGTTTTTTCCCCGCGGCTGAAGTAGGCCCGCCGGAAGCACGATACCTGACGCCGGACCGAAAGATCTTCGCCTCCGGCGGGGATATTTTTGAACAGAAGAAGACGCGAGGGGGCCCCATGATTCCGACGACGCATCCTGATGACGCAACCATGGCCCGGATCGCGGCCGGCATGTTGCTGGAGATCGGGGCGGTGCATTTCAACGCCAGAGAACCCTTCACGCTGGCCTCGGGCCTGCCCTCGCCGACCTATATCGACTGCCGCAAGCTGATCTCCTATCCGCGCATCCGCGCCACGCTGATGGATTTCCTGACCGCCAAGGTCCTGCGCGAGGCGGGGTTCGAGGCCTTCACCAACATTGCGGGCGGCGAGACGGCGGGCATCCCCTTTGCCGCGCTGGTGGCCGAACGCATGGGCCTGCCCATGACCTATGTCCGCAAGAAGCCCAAGGGCTATGGCCGCAATGCCCGCATCGAGGGCGTGATGGGCGAAGGCGACCGGGTGCTTCTGGTCGAGGACCTGACCACCGACGGCGGATCGAAGGTCAGCTTCGTCGATGCGATCCGCGAGACCGGGGCCACATGCAACCACACGGCGGTGATCTTCTATTACGGCATCTTCCCGGAAACGGCCGAAACGCTCGGCGCGCTTGGCATCGGGCTGCATTATCTCTGCACCTGGCACGATGTGCTGGCCGAGGCGCGACGCCGCCACGCCTTCGATCCCGAGACGCTTTCCGAGGTCGAAGCCTTCCTGACCGACCCGCGGGCCTGGCAGGCCGCCCGCGGCCGGTGAGAGCGACGATTCGCCGGAAAATCCGGCGCGGCGGCCCCGCAGCTCTGCCGCTTCCTTGGGCATCCGCGCATCGCCGACGCGGGTCGGGGCCCGCTGCGGCGCGGCGGCAGTGGCCTTTTCCCCAGAGCGCCAATGCGCGTGCCAACTAAATATTGGATTTCTCAGACCGCTTGCCCCAATATGGGCCAAAATGCGATCACCCACAGGCTATCCACAGGGTTATACATTTTGACCCTGCCGATCGGCTCTGGCTATGACCGCGGGAACAAATAACGGGCAGCGAAAATGAACGACGTGATGGCACTCCGGGGGGCCGCGACGGGACTGGCAGCACAGGCGACCGCGGGCAGTGACGGCAAGGGGATAGAAGATCTCCTGCCGCACAACATCGAGGCCGAGCAGCAGCTGCTGGGCGCGATCCTGACCAACAACGATATCTACGACAGGGTCGCGTCCATTCTTTCGGCCGAACATTTCTTCGACCCCGTTCATGCCCGCATCTATGAGGTTGCGAGCACCCGGATCGTCAAGAACATGCAGGCGACCCCGGTGACGCTGAAATCCTTCCTCGAGGATGACGCCGGGCTGCGCGAACTTGGCGGGCCGGCCTATCTGGCCAAGCTTGCGGGCGCTGCGATCGCAAGCTTTGCGGCCCGCGACTATGCCCAGATCGTCTATGACCTGGCGATCCGGCGCGAGCTGATCGCGCTCGGCCGCGACATCTCGGCGAAGGCCGCCAATGTCGATGTCGCCTCGGAACCCAAGGCACAGATCGTCGAGGCGGAACAGGCGCTTTACAAGCTCGGCGAGGACGGCCGCACCGAACAGGGGTTCCAGAGCTTTCTGCGCGCGGTCACCGACGCGGTCGAGGTCGCCTATGCCGCCTATCAGCGTGACGGCGGGCTGGCAGGGCTCTCGACCGGGCTCGACGATCTGGACAAGAAGCTTGGCGGCCTGCACCGCTCGGACCTGCTGATCCTTGCCGGGCGTCCCTCGATGGGCAAGACCTCGCTTGCGACCAACATCGCCTTCAACATCGCGAAATCCTATCGCCGTGGCACCCTGCCCGATGGCAGCGAAGGCACCGTGAACGGCGGTGTCGTCGGCTTCTTCTCGCTCGAGATGTCGGCCGAACAGCTGGCCGCGCGGGTCTTGTCCGAGGCCGCCGAAGTGCCGAGCGAACAGATCCGCCGCGGCGACATGACCGAAGAGGAGTTCCGCCGCTTCGTCTCGGCCGCCAAGACGCTCGAGGCTTGCCCGCTTTACATCGACGATACCCCCGCGGTGCCGATCAGCCAGCTCGCTGCCCGCGCCCGCCGGCTGAAGCGGACCCACGGGCTCGACGTGCTGTTCGTCGACTACCTGCAGCTGGTGCGGCCCGCCTCGGCCAAGGACAACCGCGTCAATGAGGTGTCCGAGATCACGCAAGGATTGAAGGCCATCGCCAAGGAACTCGACATCCCGGTCGTGGCGCTGTCGCAGCTGTCGCGCCAGGTCGAGAACCGCGACGACAAGCGCCCGCAGTTGTCGGACCTGCGCGAGTCGGGCTCGATCGAACAGGACGCCGACGTGGTGATGTTCGTCTACCGCGGCGAGTACTACAAGGAACGCGAGAAGCCCTCCGAGGACAACCTCGAGGCGATGGCAAAGTGGCAGGAAGACATGGAACGCCAGCACGGCCGCGCCGAGGTCATCATCGGCAAGCAGCGTCACGGCCCGATCGGCAATGTCGAGCTGAGCTTCGAGGGCCGGTTCACCCGCTTCGGCAACCTCGTGCAGGCCTGGCAGCAGGGCGCGGTCGAGGGATATTGAGGCACGGGCGCGCCGTCTGAGGCGCGCTCGTCCCGCCGGGCAACCGGGACACGCCACAGCCCCGTGGCGAAACCACCCCCCGCCTATGGCGTCTTCGGTCGCAAGACCGGAGACCGGAGAGCGTCGCGCGGCGACGGCAGCGCCGCCCGAGCCCGGCGCTTGCCCGCAGTCCTTCCAAACCGCTCCGGGCCGCCCCGGGCCGCCGCATCCGCCGCCACAACCCCGCCTTGCACCGCTTTCCCCTTGACGTCCCGCGCCGGATTGTCAGAACCGTGCCATGGCTACCGGTACAATCACCATCGACCTCGATGCCCTCGCCGCGAACTGGCAAGCGCTCGACCGCATATCATCCGCCGCGACCGAAACCGGCGCAGTCGTCAAGGCCGACGGCTATGGCCTTGGCTCGGCCCGGGTCGCCCGGGCGCTGGCCCGCGCCGGGGCGCGCAGCTTCTTCGTCGCGGTGGCCGAGGAAGGTGCCGCGGTGCGCCAGGCGCTGGGGCGCGGTCCCGCAATCTACGTGCTCGGCGGCCACATGGCTGGCGACACCGAGATGATCGGCGATCTCGACCTGATCCCGCTGTTGAATTCCATCGACCAGTTGACCCGCCATTTCGAGGCGCTGCCGGGCCATTCCTTCGGCATCCAGCTCGACACCGGGATGAACCGGCTCGGGCTCGAACCCGGCGAATGGGCGGCGGTCGCAGAACTCGCGCTGCCCCAGGGACCGAAGCTTCTGATGAGCCATCTGGCCAGCGCCGACGAGCCCGACAGCCCGCAGAACGCCGACCAGCTCGCCGCCTTCCACCACATGACCGACGGCATCGGTGTGCCGCGCTCGCTTTCGGCCACGGGCGGCATCCTGCTCGGCCCCGCGTATCACTTCGACCTCACCCGCCCCGGTATCGGCCTTTACGGCGGGCTGCCCTTTGCCGGGGCTACCGGCGTGGTCACGCTGTCGCTGCCGGTGATCCAGACCCGCCTCGTCGCCCCGGGCGAGAAGGTGGGCTATAACGCCACCTGGCAGGCCGACACCGAAACGCTGATCGCGACTGTCGCCGCGGGCTATGCCGACGGATTGTTCCGGACGCTGTCGAACAACGCCACATTCTACGCCGAAGGCACGCCCTGCCCGCTGGTTGGCCGGGTCTCGATGGATCTGATCACCGTCGACATCGGCGGGCTGAACCATATCCCGTCCAGCCTCGATCTGATCTGCGCCGAACAGGGCGTCGACGATCTGGCGCGCGCGGCGGGCACCATCGGCTACGAGGTCCTGACCTCGCTCGGAGCCCGCTATCTGCGGCAGAGCATCGGCGGGGCTCCGGCGTGAACGCAGCCATCCTGACCCGGCCCCTTGCCGCACTCGGTCGCCCGGTGCTGGCCGGGCTCGGCGCGCTCGGGCGGGTTGTGCTCTATACGCTCGCGGTGGTGTCGCACCTGGTCCGCCCGCCGTTCTATTTCCGCGAATTCGCCCGGGCGCTGCTGTCGATCGGCTGGCTTTCGCTGCCCGTCGTCGGGTTGACCGCGGTGTTCACCGGCGGCGCGCTGGCGCTGCAGATCTATGCCGGCGGCTCGCGGTTCAGCGCCGAATCGGTGGTGCCCGCCATTGTCGCCATCGGCATGGTGCGCGAACTCGGTCCCGTGCTCGGCGCGCTCATGGTCGCGGCCCGCGTCGCCTCCTCGATCGCGGCCGAGATCGGCACCATGAAGGTGACCGAACAGATCGACGCACTGGTCACGCTCTCGACCGACCCGCTGAAATACCTCGCCACGCCGCGGGTTCTGGCCGCCACGCTGTCGCTGCCGGTGCTGGTCGCAGTGGGCGATGCCATCGGCATCATGGGCGGCTGGCTGGTCGGCACCTCGCGGCTCGGCTTCAACTCGTCGGTCTATCTCACCAACACGGCCGATTTCCTCGAACCCTGGGACGTGACCTCGGGCCTGCTCAAGGGGGCGGTCTTCGGCTTCATCATCGCGCTCATGGGCTGCTATCACGGCATGAACTCCGGCCGCGGCGCCCAGGGCGTCGGCAAGGCGACAAAACAGGCCGTGGTCATGGCCTCGGTGCTGATCCTCGCCTCCAATTACCTCCTGACCGAGATCTTCTTTTCCGCATGATCAAACTCGACAACGTCCACAAGGCCTTCGGTGGCAAGAAGGTTCTGCGCGGTGTCACCCTCGAGGTGCCGCAGGGCGAAAGCATGGTCATCATCGGCGGATCCGGCACCGGCAAGTCGGTGACGCTGAAATGCATCCTCGGCCTCGTCGAGCCCGACGCAGGCACCATCGTCGTCGCCGGCCAACGCATGGGCCGCGGCGACCGCGAGGCGTTCCTGTCCCGCTTCGGCATGCTGTTCCAGGGGGCCGCCCTGTTCGACAGCCTGCCGGTCTGGCAAAACGTCGCCTTCCGCCTGTTGCGCGGCCACCAGAAACGCCCACATTCCGAGGCCCGCGCCATCGCGATCGAGAAACTGCGCCGCGTCGGACTCGGCCCCGAGACCGCCGATCTGTTCCCGGCCGAGCTTTCGGGCGGCATGCAGAAGCGCGTCGGCCTGGCCCGCGCGATTGCCGCGGATCCCTCGATCATCTTCTTCGACGAACCGACGACCGGACTCGACCCGATCATGGCCGGCGTGATCAACGACCTGATCCGCGAGATCGTGGTCGAGATGGGAGCAACCGCCATCACCATCACCCACGACATGTCGAGCGTCCGCGCCATCGCCGACGACGTCGCCATGCTGCACGACGGGGTGATCAAATGGACCGGCACCGTGGGCGAGATGGACGGTTGCGACGATCCCTATGTGCAGCAGTTCATCCACGGCCGCGCCGAAGGCCCGATCGAGACCCTGCGCTGACGCGCCCTGTCGCGCCGACGCCCGTCGCGCCCCCCGAATACCTGCGCGCGCCCGATCTTCTTCTGTTCGGAAATATCCCGGGGGAGTCGCGGCCCCGGTCGCGACGGGGGCAGCGCCCCCACCTCTGCCAGCCTCTCCGCACCCCCACGGTACGGCCAGAGGGACCACCACATCGCGGCATCCCGTGCCTTGAGCCGCCCGCCGCTGCCCTGTATCACGACCCACGGTTCCCGCGTCTTCAAGGTCTCGCCCCATGTCCCAACCGTTTTCCGTCTGTGTCTATTGCGGCTCGCGCGACGGCGTCGTGCCCTCCTATGCCGATGCCGCCGAACTGCTCGGCGTTTCCATCGCGGCCGAAGGCTGGCGGCTCATCTATGGCGCGGGCGACATCGGGTTGATGGGGCGGGTGGCGCGCAGCGCCCAGGCCGGCGGTGGCAACACCTTCGGGGTAATCCCGGTGCACCTGTTCGAGCGCGAGGTCGGCAAGCGCGATCTCTCGACCTTCATCGTCACCGAGACGATGCACGAGCGCAAGAAGGTCATGTTCATGAACGCCGACGCCATCGTGGTACTGCCGGGCGGCGCCGGCAGCCTCGATGAGTTCTTCGAGGCGCTGACCTGGGCGCAACTCGGGCTTCATGCCAAGCCGATCGTGCTGCTCGACATCGCCGGCTACTGGGCGCCACTGATCACGCTGCTCGACCATGTCGTGGCCCAGGGCTTTGCCGAGAAGTCGGTGCTCGATTTCGTTCAGACAGTGCCCGACGTCCCGGCGCTGCTCGCGCTGCTGCGGAGTGCCGCCTCGGCGCGCAGCGTGCTGACCGAATAAAGCGCCAGCGCCAGCCAGATCAGGCCAAAGGCGGCGGCGTGCCAGAGCGTGAAGAACTCGCGAAAGATCAGTGTCGCAACAAGGAATTGAAGCGTCGGGTTCAAGTACTGTATCAACCCCACGCTGGCCATCGGCAGACGCTGCGCGGCAAACGAGAACAACAGCAGCGGCACGCCGGTAAACACGACCCCGGCAAGCACCAGCAGCGCCATGTCGCCCGGGGACGGCAGCGGCCGGCCCGACACAAGATCCCCGCCCAGCCAGAACAGCGCCAGCGGCGCCAGCAGCGTCGCCTCGGCCGCAACCGAGACCATGCCGCCGGCCCGTACCCCCTTCTTGATCAGGCCATACAGCCCGAAGGTCGTGGCAAGGATCAGCGCGATCCCCGGCGCCACGCCAAGCCCCAGCGTCAGCAGCGCCACGGCAAGCCCGGCCAGCGCCACCGCAATCCATTGCACCGCCGCCAGCCGCTCGCGATAGACCACCGCGCCCAGCAGCACCGCAACCAGCGGAAAGATGAAATATCCAAGGCTCGCCTGGATCGCGTGCCCGTTCTGCACCGCCAGCACGAAGACGAACCAGTTGGTCGAGATCATCGCCGCCGCACCCGCCACCCGCAGCGGGCTGAACCGCAGCAGCGCCGCAATCTCGCCCAGCCGGCCCCGGGAACCGAGGACCAGCGCGAAGAAGACCAGCGTCCACAACATGCGCCAGGCCACGACATCGCCCGGCGCCACGGCCGAAAGCTGCCGGAACAGCAGCGGGCTCAATCCCCAGATGCAGCTTGCCGTGCCCATCGCCAGCAGGCCGCGCCGTGCCTCGCTCATTCCCTGCCCCGATCCAGATCCGGCCGCCGGCCCCACAGCCGTCCCGATCCGCAGACAAAAGGCCCGAAGCCGTCCGAGGTCAAGCACCGAGGCGCGGGATGCCTTGCCCCGCCGCCCCACGCTCGCCGCCACCCCGCATCCGGGATAAAGGCCGAAACCTCGGTCCTTTGGGAAACACACCTGCAAAACGCAAAACACCCCGCGGCCCATTCCGGAACCGCGGGGTGCATCCAGTCAGGATTGCAGGACGACGCCTGCGATCACATCCGCGAAGCGACGTTTTCCCAGTTGACCAGCTTGTCGAGGAAGTTCGACAGGTAGGCGGGACGCTTGTTGCGGAAGTCGATGTAATAGGAATGTTCCCACACGTCGCAGCCCAGCAGCGCGGTCTGGCCGAAGCAGAGCGGGTTGACCCCGTTCTCGGTCTTGGTGACCTTCAGGCTGCCATCGGTGTCCTTCACCAGCCAGCACCAGCCCGAGCCGAACTGCCCGGCGCCTGCGGCGGCAAAGGCCTCCTTGAACTTGTCGATGGCGCCAAAGGACTCGACCAGCGCCTTTTCCAGCTCGCCCGGCATCGCGGTGCCGCCCGGACCCATCATCTCCCAGAACTGGGTGTGGTTCCAGTGCTGCGACGCATTGTTGAAGATGCCGTTCTGGGCAACGGCGCCCTTGTCATAGGTGCCGACGACGATCTCTTCGACCGACTTGCCTTCCCACTCGGTGCCGGCAATCAGCTTGTTGCCGTTGTCGACATAAGCCTTGTGGTGAAGGTCATGGTGATATTCCAGCGTTTCCTTGCTCATGCCCTGGGCTGCAAGCGCATCGTGGGCATAGGGAAGGTCGGGAAGTTCGAAGGCCATGGGGCTAATCCTTGTTTTCGGCGTTTCTCCTGCCCCTGTATCTGAAGGCGGTCCGGCAATACGTCAAGGCTCGGGCGGCAAAGTGGCACCCCGGGCCAGAGGCGCGACCGGCGCCGGCCCCGGCCGCAAAGCTCACTGCAGATAGGCGAGGAAGAACAGATCGCCAAAGCCCCATTGCAGGGTCGCAAGGGTCAGCAGGGCGGTGTTCAGCATGCCCCAGCGGCCGGCGCTGCCGCGCAACTGGTCGAACTTGCGCTCTTCGGTCAGGAAGTCGATCACATAGCCCCTGCGCGGAATGTCGCGCGGATCGGCGCCGGCCTTCAGCTGCTCCATCTCGACCCCGAATTCGTGCAACAGCCGCTCGACCGTCCGCTGGCGCGACAATTCGATCCGGGTCAGCCGGTCGGTAAACAGCAGCACCGCAACCGCCGAACCGAGCGATCCGAAGCGCTGGAACATCGACGCGTCACCGACGTAGAAACTGGCGAGCGAGCCTGTGACCCAGACGCACAGCCCAAGCAGCGCCGTCGCCCTGCCGAACCGGTGGAGATAGCGCGTCACGCCCCGTGCGCCTGTCTGGTTTCCCGGGGCGTCCGGGAACGCCCGGGTGTGGTGCATGGCATCAAAACTCATTGCGGTCCCTTGCATGCGCGGCCCCCACGCAGTCAGGGGGCGTCGTCAGGATACCAGCAGGCCGGCCGCCCATGCCAGCCCCGGCGACCGGGCCGCGACCCGGGATCGGCAAGTCCCTGCCGCAGGCTCGGCGGGTTGGCGCCCTGAAAGTGGGGGTTGCGCCCGCGGCGATTCCACATAAGTGGAAGGCACCCATGATCTGACACGAGTGAGGGCGCATGAGTTTCTGGATCCTTTCGGGCCTGATGGCGCTGATCGCAACGCTCGCCATCGCCGGTGTGATGTTGCGGCCGCGCAGGGATGAGATCGAAGACAGCGCCGAGGAATCCGGTATCCGGATCTATCGTGACCAGTTGCAGACGGTCGACCGCGATCTTGCCCGCGGCCTGATCACCGACGACGAGGCCGAAAGGCTGCGCACCGAAATCAAGCGCCGTATCCTCGATGCCGACCGGTTGGGTCATCGCACGGTCGGCCGGGCGCCACGCAGGCTGACCCTCGCCGTCGCTGCAGCGGCGGGGCTTGCGGTGATCTTTGGCAGCTTTCTGATCTATGGCCGCATCGGGGCGCCGGGCTATCCCGACCAGCCGATCGCCCTGCGCCTGTCCGAGGCCGAGCAGCTGCGCGCCGAGCGCCCGTCGCAGGCCGAGTTCGAAGCGCGCATGCCGCCCAATCCCACCCCGGATCTCAGCCCGGATTTCGCCGCGCTGATGGACAAGCTTCGTGCCGCCGTCACCGAAAACCCCGACGAGTTGCAAGGCTGGGAGCTTCTGGCGCGCAACGAGGCGCGGCTTGGCAACCTGCCCGCCGCCCATGCCGCACAGTCGAAGCTGATCGCGCTGAAAGGCGCCGACGCGACCGCCGCCGATTTCTCGACGCTGGCCGCAATGATGGTCGAGGCCGCTGGCGGCAATGTATCGCCCGAGGCCGATGCCGCCCTGACCGAGGCGCTCAAACGCGACCCCAAGACCCCGGTGGCACGCTATTACGTCGGGCTGATGTATCTGCAGGTCGGCCGCCCCGACCTGACCTTCGGGTTCTGGGAGCCGCTGCTGCGCGACAGCACGCCGGACGCGCCCTGGGTCCCGATCATCCGCGACCGGCTTGAAGTCATCGCCCAGCTTGCCGGCATCCGTTACAGCCTGCCGCCTGTGGCAGGCCTTGCAGGACCGAGTGCCGCCGACATGGCCGCGGCACAGAACATGACCCCGGAAGAGCGCCAGGATTTCGTCCGCACCATGGTCGAACAGCTGTCGACCCGGCTGGACGAAGAGGGCGGCGCGCCCGAGGAATGGGCGCGGCTGATCCAGTCGCAGGGCGTGATGGGCGACACCGACGGCGCGGCGGCAAGCTGGGCCAAGGCGCAGACGGCCTATCCCGATCCCGCGGTGCAGGCGCCGATCCGCGCCGCAGCCGAACGGGCGGGCGTGGCAACGGTCGGCCCCGATGGCCGCGGCCCCACCGCCGAGGACATCGACGATGCCGCCAAGATGGCGCCGCAGGACCGCGCCGCAATGATCCAGTCGATGGTCGCGCAACTCAGCGACAGGCTCGCGACCGAGGGCGGCCCGCCCGAGGACTGGGCCAAGCTGATCCGCGCGCTCGGCGTCATGGGGAACCGCGATCAGGCCGCCAAGATCTGGGCCGAGGCGCAGGCGATCTTTGTCGCCCCCGCGCAGATCGACGTGATCCGGCCGGCGGCGGTGGCCGCAGGCGTCGCCGAATGATCTGTGAGACGGTCGAGGAATTTGCCGCCCGGCTACCGTCGATGCGCGCGATCGCCGGGCTCGACCTTGGCACCCAGACCATTGGCGTGGCGCTGTCGGACCGGCTGCACAGCACCGCGACCCCGCTGCTGACGATCCGGCGCAAGAAGTTCACCGTCGATGCGGCGGCACTGCTCGATCTGCTGAACGCGCGCGAGGCCGGCGCCATCGTGCTTGGCCTGCCGCGCAACATGGACGGATCGGAAGGCCCGCGCTGCCAATCGACCCGCGCCTTTGCCCGCAACCTCGAACGGCTGACCGACCTGCCGATCACCTACTGGGACGAACGCCTGTCGACCGTGGCGGCCGAACGCGCGCTGCTGGAGGCCGATACCTCGCGGCGCAAACGGGCCGAGGTGATCGATCATGTGGCCGCAGGCTTCATCCTGCAGGGCTTGCTCGACCGGCTGGGCCATCTCGGGCGGACCGGATGAGCGACGAGATCCGACGCATCAACGGGATCGAAAGCCCCTGCCGGCAGCTTTGTTCGATCGACCCCGAGGCACGGATCTGCGTCGGCTGCTTTCGCACGATGCAGGAGATTGCCACCTGGTCGCGCATGAGCCCCGACGAACGGCGGGACGTGACGGCAGATCTTCCGGCACGGGCACCGCTGCTGGAGCGCCGCGACAGCGGGCGCTAGCGCAATCCCGCCGTCTGGCTAGGCCGCCGCTTCGTCCCAGGTGCGGCGCACCGGGTCCAGGGCGGCCTCCAGCACCTCGACCCCGGCGCCGGGCCGTACCGCGCCTTCGCTGAGGATCCGCCGCCAGGCGCGCGCGCCGGGCCGGCCGGAAAACAGCCCCAGCATGTGGCGGGTCACATCGTGCAGCCGCCCGCCCGCCGCGAGATGGCGCGCAATATGGGGGCGCATCTCCTCGGCCACCTGCAGGGCCGTTTTGGGCGCCACGTCGATGCCGAATATCCGCCGGTCGACGTCGAGCAGCACCTCCGCGGGCTGGTTGTAGGCTGCGCGCCCGATCATTACCCCGTCAAGCCCGGCCGCAAGCTGCTCTTCCGCCTGATCGAGCGTCGCGATGCCACCGTTGATCGAGATATGCAGGTCGGGAAACTCGCGCTTCATCGCCTGGACCAGCGGATAATCGAGCGGCGGGATCTCGCGATTGTCCTTGGGCGACAGCCCCTGCAGCCAGGCCTTGCGGGCGTGGATCGTCACCCGGGTCACACCGGCCGCGCGGATCACCTGAAGGAAGTTCGGAAGCACCTCCTCGGGGATCTGGTCGTCGACACCAATCCGGCACTTGACCGTCACGGGCACACGCGATGCCGCGATCATCGCCGCCACGCAGTCGCCGACGAGCGCGGGACGCTCCATCAGCACGGCACCGAAACAGCCCGACTGCACCCGGTCCGAGGGGCAGCCGACGTTGAGATTGACCTCGTCATAGCCCTCGTCCACCGCCATCCGCGCCGCCTGCGCCAGTTCGGCCGGGTCTGACCCGCCAAGCTGCAGCGCCACGGGATGCTCGCCCGCCCCAAAGGCCAGAAGATGCCGCGCGCCCCCGCGCACCAGCGCCGGCGCGGTCACCATCTCGGTATAAAGCAGCGCCTGGGAGGACATCAGCCGATGAAACGCCCGGCAATGTCGGTCGGTCCAGTCCATCATGGGCGCAACGGCTAAAACAGGCATATTGAAATTGTTGGATTTTTTATTTTTATCAGCCATTTATCGCTCAATCCTCAAGCCCGTTCCTGTCTCATTTGTTGTAAATTGCGCCCATTTCGGGTAGGATTTACAATAAATGTTGTAACTTGGGCCAAATGTTGTAACCCCATGGGTACCATCATCAAGCGAAAGCGCAAAGACGGCACGGCCTCCTGGCTTGCCCAGATCGCCGTTCGGCGGGCTGGAAAAACCGTCTGGCGCGAAAACCGCACATTCGAGCTGCGCTCGACCGCCGCAGCCTGGATCGAGAAGCGCGAGAAGGACCTCGCCAAGCCCGGCGCCCTTGAAAATCTGCCCATCGGAGAGACACGCCGCCGCGAAGTGACCCTCGGCGACGCCATCGACAAATATGTCGAAGACAGCGCGAAGGCAATTGGTCGGACCAAGGCGCAGGTGCTGAAAAGCATCAAGGAGTTCGATATCGCGAACAAGCTGTGTGCCCAGATAGACAGCGCCGACATTGTGAGCTTCGCCAAGGAGAAGCTGAATACCGGTGTCTCGCCGCAAACCGTGTCGAACTACCTGTCTCATCTCAGCGCAGTCTTGACTGTCGCCGGTCCGGCCTGGAACTATCCGCTAGACGAGCGCGCGATGCGCAATGCGATGATTGTCGCGAAGAAGCTAGGTTCCAGACTCATTGATCGTCAAAGCCAGAACATGACGGTTGCGGCGAGGGCGATGGCGGACAGGAAGACTTTGGGGCACCTGTCGTAGCGGGTGGCGATGCGGCGCCAGTCCTTCAGCCTGCCGAACATGATCTCGATCCGGTTGCGCCTTTTGTAACGGCGCTTGTCGTAGCGGATGGCCTTGCCACGCGACTTCCGGCCCGGGATGCACGGACGTATTCCCTTGTCTTTCAACGCATCCCTGAACCAGTCGGCGTCGTAGCCCCGATCGGCGATCAGCCAATCGGCGGCGGGCAGGCTGCCCAAGAGCGCCGCCGCGCCGGTATAGTCGCTGACCTGGCCCGCGGTCATGAAGAACCTCAAGGGGCGGCCCTTGGCGTCCGTGACAGCGTGCAGCTTCGTGTTCAGACCGCCCTTCGTTCGCCCGATCAAGCGCCCGCGCTTGTCGTCGGACCCCCCTTTTTTGCCCGCAGGCTGGAGGCCGTGCGGTGCGCCTTGAGATACGTCGCGTCGATCATGACCGTCTTTTCTTCGGTGCCTTCGGACGCCAGCCCCATCATGATCCGGGCGAAAACTCCCATGTCGCCCCACCGCTTCCATCGGTTGTAAAGGGTCTTGGGCGGGCCATACTCCCGGGGAGCATCACACCACCGCAATCCATTGCGATTGATGAATATTATTCCACTCAGCACACGCCGGTCATCGACCCGAGGCTTCCCGTGGCTCCTCGGAAAGAACGGCTTCAGCCGCTCCATATGCGCATCGGTCAGCCAGAAAAGGTTGCTCATCATCACCCCCGTCAGTCCGGGAGCTTGAATCACGCAGGCCGGGCGGCCTCAAGCAGATCAATGGGTCCTGACCCTAAAAGCAGCCTTTAGCTGCGACACTGAAGATCAGTATTTTGGGCTGGAACCGGCAGCTTTCTGCGATGTGCATGAATGTCCGGTCTACGTAGCGGTTGCGTGTTGTGCATGTCGAGTCGAGAAGCGGCACTCACGCGCCGCCGTCGTGCTTCAGGACCGGGATGCCCAGCTTGCGCGCTTTGTCGGCGAGGTTCTCCTGGATCCCGGTGCCCGGGAAGACCAACACTCCGATCGGCAGAACGTCCAGCATCGCATCGTTGCGCTTGAACGGGGCCGAGCGGCCGTGCTTCGTCCAGTCGGGCCGGAAGGCGACCTGCGGCACCTTGCGGTGATCTGCCCAGCGGGAGGCGATGAGTTCCGCGCCCTTTGGTGATCCTCCGTGGAGCAGCACCATGTCCGGGTGCTTGGAATGTACCCGGTCGAGACGCGACCAGATCAGACGGTGATCGTTGAAATCCGCCCCGCCGGTCACGGCCACCTTCGGACCTTCGGGCAGAAGCAGTTGCGCCTCGGCCCGGCGGCGGGCGGCGAGGAAATCCCGGCTGTCGATCATCGCGGCGGTCAGGTTGCGATGGCTGACGCGCGAGCCGGTCCGAGGATGCCAAGGCTTGCCGAGGTGATGCTCGAAGCCCTCGGCGCCGAGGTCGCGAAAGAGCTCCAGCGCGGTGCGCCGTTCGACCATGCTTTGCCCCTCGGCCACCAGGCGTTCGAGTTCGAGGGATTTGACCTCGGAGCCATCCTGTTCCCGCTGCAGGCGGCGTTGCGCCTGTTCGTTGTCGTCGAGCTGCCGCTCGGCGCGGGCCAGCGCCCGGTGGAAGAGGTTGACCGCGCCCCAGAGCAGTTCGTCGAGATCGGGTTCAAGGCGCGTATCACCAAGCGTCGCGACAAGGGCGTCGAGGATATCGGCGACGGCACCGGCGATCTGGCTGCCCTCGGGCAAGGGGCGTGGATCGGGTTCATCCTCGTATGGGCGCCAGCCGTAGAGCTGGAGTTCGGTCAGGACATGGGCGGTCGAAGATGTGCTGTGGTGCGGCTCGTGGGCATCGGTTTCGGGATCGAGGGTCATCTGCGGTTTCCATCCTCGGGGGAGCCGCGCGCCACACGCGGCCTTCGTGGCAGGAACGCGCCCGCGGGCGGGACGGCCGGGCAGCCCGAGCCTTTCGCGAGGGCCTTGATGGCCAAGCCCGGCTATTTTGCCTCGCGATGCAAAGCGCCCCATCGGGCGCGGCGTAAAAATAGCCGGGCGCGGCCATTGCCGGGCCGTGCCGCTTGTGGGCCCCCTGCCCTCTGAGAAGGCCGTGCGCGCCGGCCCTTCCGTGGATGGGACCAACACGGGACACTCCTCCGAAAGCAATGCTGCGAGCCTTGCAGCGCCAGCTGGATTGCCGCCCTGTCACACCGGCACGAACCGCGCGGCGTCCTCGGCGTGCAAGTGGAGCCGCAGCCGCGTTTGCAAGGCCGCCAGACCATAGCGCCGAAGATCGTCGTTGAAGTCGCCCAATCGCGGCGTGAGAGTCAGCGCCTCGATCCCAACCTCGGCTGCGCGCGCCTGCAGTCGATCCCTTGCCGCCGCGCCTGCGGGATCACGGTCACGCAACACGTAGAGCCGCCGCAGGCCAGCGGCAAACCGGATGGCGGCCAGGTGCCCCGACGACAGCGCCGCGAGTGCGGGCATTTCAGGCAGAGCCGAGCGCACGGAAAGAACCGTCTCGATCCCCTCGCCCGCGATGAGCACGTCACCGGGCGCGCCGAACCGTACCCCGTTCCCGAGCAAAGCCCCCATTGCGCGCCGCGGTGTGTCGATATCGGCCTTGGCGCTCCCGTCCGGGCGCAGCCAGGTGCGATGGGTCCCGGTATGGCGGCCTTCGAGATCGGTGATGGCGGCGAGCATGGCCGGAAGCCGTGCAACCGAACCGCCGCCCTCTGGCCGATAGAAACAGGCGGAATGGAACCGCAGGCTTGGCATTCGGTCAGCCGTTCCGATGCCGCGCCCGCGCAGATAGGTTTCCACTGGAGTGGCGCGGATCGGAACACCCATCGCGAACAGACGCCGCGCCGCCTCCTGAGATCCGGTAGCAGCTGGTGGCTGGGAACGTGGAGAATGCGGTCGAGGTGGATCAGGCAAGGGCAGGCTCAAGAAGCGCCGTGCCTCGTCAGCAACGTCCTTGAAGTCGACCAAGCCGCGGGTTTCGCGGATGACATCGAGCAAGTCGCCATGCTGTCCCGTGGCCGCATCGGTCCATTTTCCAGCGGCACGGTTGCCGGATGACGGCCCGGACAGTCGGACGAACATGGATCGGCCCGGATTGTTCTGAACATTGCCGACCAGCCAGTAGTGACCTTGCTTCCGGCCGCTCGGCAAATAGTAGCGGCACACGGCTTCGGCATTCTCGGCAAGCAGGTGCGAAAGCTCGGTGGCGGGGCTCGTCATGGCAGTCTCCAACAGGTTTGGACAAAATCAGGGGCCCGCCATGACTGACGGGCCCCTGACTTTGGACCTTGGGGAAAGATCCCATGCTGCTCGAAGGTCACTCGGCGGCAGTCCGGGCGAAGGCGTCACCGGCGACGGGATCATCTTCCCCCGTGGGGTCGGAATCTCCGATAGCCGGTTCGCCGCCGTCTTCCGCCGATTGCGCTTCGCCGGTGTCGGCGTCGTCGATCAATTCGATCTCAGGCGCGTCCTCTTCCGGCAGGGGCGGCGTGCGCAGTGGGTCGGGTAGCCAGCCGGTGCCGACGAGCAAGTCCTCTGCAGCGGTCACCATCTCGGCCTTCTTCAGCCCCGCGATCCGATCAGCGGCGTCCTCACCCTTCGCCTCGCGCACGGCTTCGAGGATGCGCGCCTTGGTCACGCGGCCGAGGTAGCTGTCACCCGTCGCCGTCCAGCCCGCCTTGGCCATGTCGAGCCGAACGATCCCGGCCAGCACATCCGCACGCGCGATGGCGCGCGGACGGCGCTGATAGGGGTCGTGGACGGCATTGACACTCATCGCCACGCAATGGGCGAAGAGCGCCTCGCGGCTGCAGCTGTCGAACTCGGTCAGCGCATCCCAGAGGTCTTCTGGCGCTTTCGGCAGGTTCCGTGCCCAGGTCTCGTGACGCTGGTCGATGGCCTGCGCATAGGCCGTGTCGCCGAGGCCCGGCACCTGCGATCCGAACCCCGCGTTACGCGGTTCGATCTCGACGCAGCTGTCGACGGCGTAGCGATAGAAGAGCCGCATGACCATCGCGTGCAGGGCCGCGAGGAAGGCGACCTGCGGGTCCTGGGCCAGCGCATTGCGCAGCGCCAGGGTGCGATGGGCCGTCAGTTCCATGACGAGGCGGTCGGAAAGCGGCTTGAGGCCGTCATCCTCTTCCTCCTCGTCCGAGGCCGACGCAACGGTGTTGTCGGAGTCCTCGACCGGCGCCGCTTCCCGTGCGACCTCGCCGGTGTCCTCCACCTCCTCGACCGGCTCGTCTTCGGGCCGCACATAGCCGCGTTCGACCCGCAGCCGCCCGGAGCTGTCGATGCTGACGAAGGCTCCTGCCAGCGCGAGGTCTTCCGCCTCGAACCGGATCGGACGTGCCTCGTCGGCCTCGAGCGCGTCGTATTCGGTCTTCAGCGCCTGGTAGCTGGCGGCTTCCTCGTCGCTCATCGGCACCGCCTCGCCATGGACCCGGCGCATCCCGAAGGTGTGGCCGTAGGGGAACTCGGTATCGACCTCGACCCATTTCCAGCCCTCGGCGTGCACCGTCTCCGCCTCCTCGGACAGTTTCTCGCGCACCATGACGTCGAGCAGGGCCGCATCCTGCAGCCAGCCGCCATCGTCCTGCTGGAACAGGTCGCGCAGTATCTCGCCCCCGGCCTCGACATAGTTATCGAGTCCGACAAACCGCGCCCGCTTGTCCGTGGCCCGCACCGCACCCTCGGTCAGCATGCGGCGGATTTCACAGGGCTGCCGCGAATAGTGGCGCTGCACCGCCTCCCAAACCTGCTCCTGCCGCGCGTGATCGGGGTTGACCGTGAAGGCCATGAGTTGGTCTAGCGTCATCGCCTCCTCGGCATAGGCGTCGAGCAGCGACGGCGCGACGGCGGCGAGCTTCAGCCGCTGTTTGACCACGCTGGCCGAGACGAAGAACGCCGCGGCGATCTCCTCCTCGGTCCGGCCCTTCTCGCGCATCGCCTGGAAGGCGCGGAATTGGTCGAGCGGATGCAGCGGCGCGCGCTGGACGTTCTCGGCAAGGCTGTCCTCCTCGGCGAGCCCATCGGTGCGCACGATGCAGGGCACGAGCGCGGTCTTGTTCATGCGCGTCTGCTTCACGAGCAGTTCCAGCGCCCGGAACCGCCGCCCGCCGGCGGGGATCGTGTACATGCCGGTCTCGGCGCCATTGTCATCCAGCACGGGCCGCACGGTGATGGAACTGAGCAGCGTCCGCCGCGCGATGTCCTCGGCCAGTTCCTCGATCGACACGTCGGCCTTGACGTGGCGCACGTTCGACTGGCTGAGCATCAGCTTGTTGAAGGGGAGGTCGCGCGAGGCGCTGAGAGTGATCTTCTGTTGCTTGGTCATCGGGATATCTCCGCGACAGGCCAGCCGGGAGCCTCTCTCCCGACCTCCAAACCCGTCACGGAAAACCCGGCACCCCTCTCACTCTGCGGGCCAAAGTGCTTTGATTGTACAAATGATAAGAGTTTGCCAACATGCGTTTTCGGCGCGATGTGTTGCGGCTATCTGCACTCGGCTTCGGATTTTACGCTGATGCTTTGTGCTGCCCGAGCGCCTCTTCCAATACGTCGAACGGTATACCCGGCTTTTGAATTCCCATCCCAATTGCCAAAGAACTCTTAACGGTGATGACGTTGTCAATTCTTGAAATCCTATCAATTAGATTTTGACCATCTTCCAAGTCGAAGATCATACATTTCAACAGAAAGTCGATCTCTCCGTTAAGCATGCTGCAAGCACGGACTTGCTCTATTTTGGCACAACTAGCTTCAAAGTCTGACAGCGCCTTTTCCGATCGGTCCTTCAATGCCAGCATTACAAAGAGTATCGATGAAACGCCAACTCTCTCCGGATCTACATCTGCCCAATAACCCTTTATGAAACCGTGCTCTTCAAGAAGCCTTACCCTCTGAACCACGGAAGATGACGAAACACCCAATGATTCAGACATTTCTTGCGCTGTTCGCCGACCATCATCTTGTAGGAGCTGTAGAATTAGCCTGTCAATTGGATCTAGCCTCGCCTTCAATGGCCTTTCTTCGGAAATGCCATCAGTCTCTGCACGCAGAGCGGTCGGCCGCCTAAATACCTTCGGGCCCTTTACTGACTTTGGATTTGTGCCCAGGATAACTGGAAGTTGATCTTCATAAATGTAGATACCGTCAAGAATAGCACCAAGAAACGAGACACTTGACAAATCGCTCCTCCGAAAATCCATATCAGACCAATCAAAACCCTCGAAGAATTCCTGCGGATTTAATCCAACTCGTTCTACTGCAGCAATTGGGTCCGTCATATCTCCGTTGACAATCTCAATGACGGCATTGGAGCTTTCTTCGTCGAAACTTAACTTTCTCCTCATGCGATTGCCTCACCAATGCTAAGCTCGATGAAGTCATCGCCAGCCTTTAACCGATCGCGAATCATTTTGGCGATTATGCGCTTCCTAGCGTGGCTTTGCTGTATCGGCTCCAACTCATTGCTAAAATCTGGATGGAAACTCACATCCATGTCGGCCTGAAATGCTCCAATCGATATTTTTACGCTCGCGCCTTTTCTACAGTCTATCTTTGCAAGTCTCGCATTGGTGATCAATCCAATCAAGTATCCCGCATCTGACGGCTGTACCACCCACTGCTTCTCCTCACCGGGCAGTTCCTGAAGAAAAACACCGTCAACCGAGCCGTTTTCCGGAGGACTGCTTGGGACCAAATTGGAGAGAGACTGGACAACTTGTCCATCTGTTTTAAGAATAATGCGTGCTTCGCGAAATCCAACTTTTGCTCTGCCAAGTGTGAACTTCACAGTTCCTCGGCCACCAGTCATCTCTGTATCTACTTCGATGGTTTCGCTCAGCCTAAAATGGATACTTGTTGCCGACACCTCGTACCGCTCAATTTCGTCAATTGGGGCGTTGGTGAGGAGTTTTAAGGCTAGGGATCGAAAATGGATAGCTTGAGTTGTATTTCTGGTCTGATCCTTGAACAAGCCATCTTCCGTTGGATCACAGCCTGTCACTTCATGGATGGCTGCACACACTTTAATACTAAGGCTTTTTGTTGTCTTTATTTTTCCAGTTCGCCAGTCACTCCAAGTCTTGCGAGATGTCGGCAGACCCAAGCCTGATCTTTTTGAACCAAAGGTACGAGACGCAATTTGATCGTAGAACGCTCTTGCGGCGTCGTTCTCGATCTGCCCATGAAGCTGTTTCCATTTATCGAATGCTTCGGCCGCGCGGATAGGGCTTACTGATACAAGCTTCTGATTGTTAGCCATGATCTCATAGCCCTCGCGCATGAACCCCGGACGCTGCGTTAGCATATCCGGACCGTTGCTTTGCAATCCAGACGCTGAGAGCCTCGATGCCGGACGCCTCAACAGCGAGATCTAGCCTACAGTGAAACAAGGTTGAAGGCGAAAGATTATGACACCGTATGAATGGACGATGCTGATCCTGTCGCTAGCGATGTTGATAGTATCGATATTGAGCGTCTTGGGAACGTGAGCAAACTGAGTTGGCGGTCGTGGCATCGTGGCCGCCAACTCAAACTGGCCTAAGAAGGTGTAGAGACATGATCGCGGTGAAGTGATCAAGGCCAATAACTGGCCAGCAACGCCTTCGCCTTCCCCTCCATCACCAACCGCGCATCCTGCTGCGGCTTCGACCTGGCGACCGCGGTTATCCCCTGCACGAAGTCGAACACGCTCTCGGGCGGGCGGCCTTCCTCGGCCGGCACCGTTTGGACAATCCGCCCCGTTTCTGCCTTCGAGAAGCCGCGTTTGCGCAGGAAATCCTGCCGGTCCTCGTCCGTCCGTGCGACGATCTTATCCCGCGCGGCGCGGATGCCGTCGATGAAGGGCGCGGGCGAGGACTCGGCGAAGCGGCTTAGCGCCGGGGCGGCCTCGTGGGCGAAGCGCGACGCGGCGTACTTCGAGTGCCGGATGGTGATCTCCTGGAAGTACTCGACGCCCCAGAGGTTGCGGTTCTGGCAGACCGCGCGCAGGAAAAAGCTGGCGATGCCGAGCGTCTTGGCTCCCACTTTCGAATTCCAGCAATAGAACCCCCGGAAATAGAGGTCGGGCGTGCCGTCGGGCAGCAGCCCCGCCTCGATCGGGTTCAGGTCATCAACGAGGAACAGGAACACGTCGCGGTCGGAGGCGTAGAGCGTCGTCGTCTCTTTCGTAACGTCAACGCGCCGGTTGTAGGCACCCGTCGACCAGTCGAGTACGCCCGGCACCTTCCAGCGCGTGTCGCCGGTGCCGTTGCCCGCAATGCGCTGGACGGCGGAGACCAGTTCGTGATCGTAGATGCGGCCGTAGTCAGGGCCGGTCACCGCACGCAGCTCTGTGCAGCCATCCGCGACCTCCATGGTCTTGATCTGCTCGGCCCAGTGGTTGGTCAGCTCGTATTGCAGGTTGATCCCCGCGAGCGGCGCGGGCAATTGCCGCAGATAAGCTGCAGGCGCGCCGACGAGGCTCGAGAGCTGGCCAAAGCTCCAATGCGTCGGCGCGATCGGTTCATCCTCGCCTGGCAGGACAAGTCCCAGCTTCTCCGGGTTGTCCCGATGCGCCTCGACCCGGATCGCCGCGCTCTCCACGGTGCGCGTCCGGCTCCGATCCGCCCGGCCCTTGACCGATGCGAAGAGATCGTCGAGCGACAGATACCGCTCGTCATCCGGCCGCGAGAACCACTCGGACGACACGCGGTCCACGTTCGTTCCGCGCGACACATCCACCTTGTAGCCGCCGCTCATGTCACGCCCGGCATCGATAATCTCGGTGTACATTGGGAAACCTCCGCGACGGGCGCCGGAGGCCTCTCCTCCAGCCTTCAACCCGTCACGGCCCTCCCTGCCCGCCTCTGACTCTCGGAGAACCGGTGAACGTCCGCAGGAAGTCCGCCGATTTGATCGCATTCTGTCCTATTTCTTCGCCCCCTTCTGCCGCCGCTTGCAGCCCTTTTCACGATCAAGGTCCCTCATCCCGCCAAACGCCGCCGCCCGCTCGCATTGATGGAGAACGTGGCTGAGGCCAGGATGTGGAGCAGAGAAACCACCGAGACTGACCGATGACCACGCTTTTCCTTCTGATGGCTCAAAATGATGGCCGCGCGGTCGTGCCGGTCGATACGGTCTGCAAAGACTACTTTTCCCATCTGACCTTGCCGAAGTTTCTCAGGAAGGTCAGTTCCGGTGAGATCGATCTGCCCTTGGTGCGATCGGAGCGCAGCCAGAAGAGCGCGAAGGGCGTCCACCTCTCGGATCTAGCCACCTATCTCGACAAGCGTCGCGAGGTCGCGCTGTACGAGCGGGACGCCTTCAAATAGCGGCCTGCGGCTCTTCAAATGAGGGCCGTTCAGTGGCCCAAAAACACCCTCTGGACGTGATCTCGCGAAGGATTTTGTCACCGCATCGATCCGTCCAATCCAGCTGACCAAAGCTTCGCAGGTGAAAAACTGGGCAAAAGCTCTCCAGCCCTATCCCAAACATCTGAAATTAAATTCGAAAATGGAACCATCAGACGATGGCCCGTCAGATTTTCTGCCTACTTTTTGTGCGCATGACCGGGACGGACTTACAACATGATTTACAACACGAGTTACAACATGACCTCAAGAAATTGAAAAATCACAGGCTTTTCGAACCGTCGGTCCAATCCATCATGGGCGCAACCGACAAACGCGATGCCTGACAAGATATTGATTCAAATTCCATATTCATCGATCCACTGTCAGCCTGTCGCCTACGAAATCATTCGATTTCAGCGGGTTTTGCCGGGTTCCCGGAGCGGGATTGCGACGGCGCAGCAACATGCATGACAGGCCTCAAGCACGGTCGAGAGGCCTTCCCGCGCCGTCGGAGCGCCTCGATTTCCGGGTTTCTGAACCCGGACCAACCTTCCGTCCGCAATCAACCGAGGACGCCCGAATGTGGCCGCCAACATCATCGCCTTTCCCGGCCCCATGCTGCCATCTGCCCCGCAACCCCGACCGAGAACCAGAAGCGCGATGCCAATGCCCGCGCCCTGTGCCGCAAGGAACCCCGCCAGAGAGCAACTCTCAAGCGTCGTCGAACGGTCGCCACAAGAAAGACGATAATTCTCGCAGCGTCGAGCCGAACATTCAAGAGATCTGCGGCGAGAATAACAGGCGCTCCTGCCGCGCCCGGATCAGAAAATCCGTCGCCGGGAAAAGCGTCAGCTTTACCAGGACCCTTTCCACGCTCGCAATGGCAAGAAAGCGGAAGAAGATGAAACTCGCAAAGATCGAAATCGATGGCGCGCAGGCGGTATCAAGCTGCGCCTGCTTCGGGTGCCGAACCTCTCGCGCCTCGCTGACACATTGGCAGAGGTTACGCGTCAGGAAACGCGGGACAGTGTGGCGGCAGACGGCGCCGAGAATACGCCGCGTTGAGTTTGTTGCCAGGACTGATACGCTGACCGGACCGAGGGGTGCCCTGACAAGGGGTTGAGATACTGATGGCGGGGCGGTCACGATGGCCGCAGGCAGCGCAGTGACCCTTTGAACCTGATCCGGATCATGCCGGCGAAGGGACAGGACCGCCGTGCTCTCTCCCTTGCCGGCCTCAGCACAGGAGGTCGCAATGCCCATCCCCCAAACTCCCGGTCCGGCCGACCGCCCGATTGCCGCGACCATTACCGTTGTCATTCGCGACGGCCGGGTGCTCCTGGTGCGGCGTGCCAATCCGCCCGATGCCGGGCGTTGGGGCTTTCCCGGAGGCAAGGTCGAACGCGGCGAGACCCTGTTCGAAGCGGCGCTCCGCGAGTTGGCGGAGGAAACCGGCGTGACGGCGCAGGCCCTGCGCATCGTCACGGCGGTGGACGCCTTCGACCACGCACCCGAGGGCGCGCTTCGCCACCACTTTATCCTGGTTGCCGTGCTGTGCCGATGGACCGCGGGCGAACCCGTCGCCAGTGACGATGCCCTCGACGCCCGTTGGATCGCGCTTGAAGGTCTTGCCACCGCCGATCTGGCACTCAGCCTCGACGTTGCCGAGGTGGCAGCGCAGGCTGCCGCGCTGATGCGAGGGGCACAATCATGATCGCCAATGTCCTGACCGTTGCGGCCACCGATCCTCCGCGCCGCGGGAGGACCGCAAGGGCCGGCCCAAGCAAACCGCCGAGCCGCATATCGCGTTGCCAGTCAGGCGCCAGTGCCCGTTCGATGGCACGCGACAGGCGCAGGCGGCCGGCATGGCGCTGCAATCGTCCTGCCGGCGGACGCGTTGCGATTGCAACCGGCGAGGAGCCCGTCATTCGCGGGCGCGGATGACCTCGGCAAATTTCGTGAAGATCTCGGCGTTGCCGGCGAGGATGGAGCCATCCTCGAAGATATCGCCACCCGCGCGCAGCGATTCTGCAAAACCGCCCGCCTCGCGCACGATCACCAGCCCCGCGGCCACGTCGTGGACCTTGACCTCGCGCTCCCAATAGCCCTCGTAGCGGCCGGCGGCGACATAGGCGAGATCGAGTGCCGCCGCGCCCCAGCGGCGCACACCGGCGCATTGCGGCATCAGCCGGCCGAGATCCAGAAGCTCTGCGGGCAGCGTGCGCTTGGCGTTCCAGGGGATGCCGGTGGCAAAGATCGCCTCGCTCAGCTGGCGCCGCCCCGAAACCCGGATCCTCGTGTCGTTCATCCAGGCGCCGGCGCCCTTCTCGGCCACGAACATCTCGTCCTTGGCCGCATCGAAGATCACGCCCGAGATGATCTCGCCCTTGTGTTCGAGCGCGATCGAAATCGCCCAGTGCGGCAGCCCGTGCAGATAGTTCGTGGTGCCGTCGAGCGGATCGACGATCCAGCGCCGGGTCGGGTCCTTGCCCTCGACCGCGCCGCTTTCCTCGCCGTACCAGCCATAGTTCGGGCGGGCCAGGGTCAGGTCTTCACGAATGATCGCCTCGGCCGCCAGATCGGCCTTGGTCACGAAATCGCCCGGCCCCTTGAGGCCGACCTGCAGGTTCTCGACCTCGCGAAAGTCCTTCACGAGCGACCGGCCAGCCCTGCGGGCGGCCTTGATCATGACGTTGAGATTTGCGCTGCCCTGCATGGCCCCGGCTCCTTCATTCAGGCGGCGGCTATACGACGCGCTGCCTGCAATGCCAAGCGCGAAACCATTTCCCGCCCGCGGCGGCCGGTTGCCGCCGTCGCGCGCTTTGACCCGCCCCAGCGACGCCAGGATGCAGGGTTGCAAATCCAGCGGAGGGGACGCAGACGGATCTTTGGGATGGCGTTAAGTTATGTTAACTTGGGGATATATTGATTTACCCAGGAACATGAAAATGAATCCGTTTCTTGCCATAGCCGGTTCGATCATGCCCGATGTTCTGCGTATTGCGCTCGAAGGACGGGGCGGTCCGGACAGCAACCCCTTCACACAATCCGTCGTTTCTGCCGTTAAGACAATTCTGGGAGAGGACGACCCGGACAAGGCCCGCGAGAAGATTGCGGCCGATCCGGCCAAGGCGGATGCCTTGCGTCTGGAACTTGCCAAGCTGGCGCAGGCAGAGCTGAAGCTGCGGCTCGATGCCGAGCGGGACGAGCGCCAGCAAGAGCTTGAGACACTGACCAAGAAGCTCGAAGCGCAGGCAAAGGACCGGGACCGCGAGCTTTCCGAGATGACACGGCGGCTGGAAGACACGGCCAACGCACGTCAGACAATGACCACGCTTGCCGCGGCGGGGAACCCACTGTCCAAGGCCCCGGCGGTGGTTTCGGGCATCATCGTCTTTGGTTTCGTCCTGACGCTGATCATCCTGTTGACCTGGAGCATTCCCTCCACACCTGGAAACGAGATGCAGTGGCAGATCATCAACATCGTGATCGGCGCACTGACGGCGTCTTTCGCGACGGTGGTCAGCTTCTGGCTCGGGTCCTCGCAAGGCTCGCGCAACAAGGACATGGCCAACGTGATCTCGCAGGAGACCCAGGTCCGGGCCAGCCGCGAGCGCGAGACGCAGATGGCCGACCGCTATACCCAGATCGAGAAGACGGTCAGCGAGATCGACCGCAACGTCGTCAAGAACACCGCGATCGCCACCAGCGTCGCCACCGAAGTCGCCAAGGCTCAGGCACCGGCCGTGGTGGCGGAGGCGACCGACAAGCCGAAGTTCGCCAACGAAACGAACTTCGGCGCCTGCGTCGACATCATCCTCGGCCACGAGGGCGGCTTTAACGATGATCCGCAGGACCCCGGCGGCGCGACCAACCTCGGCATCACGCTTGCCACGCTGCGCAGCCACAGGGGAGAGCCGGTCACCAAGGACGATGTGCGCAACCTGACCGTCGAGGAAGCGCGCGAGATCTATCGCACCCGCTACTGGAATGCGCTGCGGTGCGACGAGCTTGCCCATGGCGTCGATCTGATGGTGTTCGACTTCGGCGTGAACGCCGGTCCGGGCCGCGCCGCCCGGCTGTTGCAGAAGGTGGTCGGAGCCAACCAGGACGGGATGATCGGCCCGGTGACAGTGGCCGCGGCAAAAGCGGTCGACCCGGCCTTTATCATCAAGCGCTACAGCGAACTTCGGCTTGAGTATTACAAGGGGCTTTCGACCTGGCCCAGGTTCGGGCGCGGCTGGGCGCGGCGCACGGCCGAGACCCTGACCCGGGCGCAGTCGATGCTGTGAAATCCCGGCGCTCAGCCGCGTTGCAGCCTCACCGGGACCGTGCGCGCCAGACGCAGGAAATGCGCCATGAAGGGTTTGGCTGCCTCGTCGCTGCGGATCGCGGCATAAAGCCTGCGGGTCAGCCCGGTCTCGGTCAGCGGGCGGGTGACGTAATCGGAATTATAGCGCACCTCGCGCACCACCCAGTCGGGCAGCACCGCAACCCCGCGGTTCGACGCAACGAGCAGCAGGATCACCGCCGTCAGTTCGACCTGCCGCACCGCCCGCGGCTCGATCCGCGCCGGCATCAGAAGCTGCGAGAAGACATCGAGTTTCGCCCGTTCGACGGGATAGGTGATCAGCACCTCGTCGCGAAAATCGGCCGCCTCGACAAAGGGTTTTGCGGCGAGTGGATGTTTGGCTGCGGCCACGAACACAGGTTCATAGTCAAACAGCGGCGTGAAACCGACGCCGTCGATCTCTTCGGGGTCCGAGGAGATCACGACATCGACCTCCTCCTTCCACAAGGCTGGCAGCGCGTCGAAGGCAAGCCCGGGACGGATATCGACATCGACGTCGGGCCAGGCCTTGCGGAACTCTTCAAGCACTGGAAACAGCCATTCGAAACAGGCGTGGCATTCGATGGCGATGTGCAGCCGCCCTGTCTTGCCGGCGCGCAGGCCGCGGAATTCGTCTTCGAGTGCCGCGATCTCGGGCAGGATCCGTTCGGCGGCGCGCAGCATCCGGATCCCGGCCGAGGACAGCTTCAGCGGTTTCGAGCGGCGTGCAAACAACTCCATTCCGACCTGGTCCTCGATCCCCTTCACCTGATGGCTCAGCGCCGACTGGGTGATGTTGAGGATCTCGGCCGCGCGACCGAGGCCGCCGGCCTCGTGGATTGCCCGGATCGTCTTGAGATGGCGCAGCTCAATATGCATCGGACTCATGACCTTTGTGAGAATTGTGAATTTGCCTCATGGTGCGTTATATGCGATCCCGGTGCGACCTTAAAACTGGACTCCGATTGCCATGACCGCGCCTGCCACCTCCCTGCCGCATGTTTCGTTCGAATTCTTCCCGCCGCGCTCGGTCGAGGCGTCGTTCAGGCTTTACGATGCGGTCAAGACGCTCGCCCCCCTGAGCCCCGAGTTCGTCTCGGTTACCTATGGTGCCGGCGGCACCACGCGCAAGCTGACCCACGAGGCGGTGTCTGCGATCCATCACACCACCGGGCTGCGGGTTGCGGCGCATCTGACCTGCGTGGACGCGACGCGCGAGGACACGCTTGAAATCGCCCGCGGCTATGCCGCCGAAGGCGTGCGCGACATCGTGGCCCTGCGCGGCGACCCGCCCAAGGGACAGACCCGTTTCGTGCCGCACCCCGAAGGCTTCGCCGACAGTTGCGAGCTGATCGCGGCGCTGAAATCGGAAGGCGATTTCACGATCAGGGTCGGCGCCTATCCCGACCCCCACCCTGAGGCGGACGACGACATGGCCGACGTGCGCTGGCTGAAGCGCAAGTTCGAGGCCGGGGCGGATGCGGCGATCACCCAGTTCTTCTTCGAGGCCGATACCTTTTTCCGGTTCCGCGATGCCTGCGCTGCGGCCGGGATCGACCGGCCGATCCTGCCCGGCATCCTGCCGATCGAGAACTGGAAGAACGCCCGGCGCTTTGCGCAGCGCTGCGGCGCCCGGATCCCCGCCTGGCTGGATGCGGCCTTTGACGATGCAGGAGATGGCGCCGAAGCCGAGGCGCTGTCGATCGAGATCGCCGCGCAGCTTTGCCGGAACCTGATGGAGGGCGGGGTGGACCACCTGCACTTCTATACCCTCAACAAGCCGACCCTGAGCCGCAGGATCTGTCAGGCTGTCGGGATCGTTGCGAACCCCTCGCTGGAAGCGGTGGCCTGAGGGGCACCGCGGCGCGGCGCGGTCGCGTCCCGAACGCGCCCCGCAACGATTGAAACCGGCGCGTTCCTGGCACGGTGGGACGCGGTTTCTTCGACAATTGCAAATTTGAATTGACGAATGTTTACCTTGAGCGAAGGATGGCCGGATCGTTCCGTGAGTCAGCCGGAGTATCAATGGCCCGTTCCAACCCCTTCGCCACAGCCCCGCTGCTTGCCGCCAGCCAGGGCTGGTTCAAGGCGGCGCTGTCCTATCAGCGGATGATGATTGCCGCCAACGAGGTGATCCTGCGCCGCACGCTGCAGATGGCAACCGGGACCATGAGTGCCGCCGAAGCGACGCGGATGCTGGCGGAAAAGCCCGAAGCCTTCGCCAAGGGCGTGCAGCAGGCGGGTCTCGCGGCACTCAGGGGCCAGAGCGGACCGCGGATCGCGGCCGCCGCGATCAACCCGGTGCGGCGCAAGGCCCAAAGCAACGCCGCGCGGCTGCGCCGGGGCAAACACTGATCCCCGCGCGTCCCTGACGCATCGAAGGGCCGTCCTGACCTGGCCTTAGGGGTCTGCCGCGATCCATTTCCCCTCAGCCGGGGCGCCAGCCGGCGTCTTCCATTCTCAGGGCGTCGGCCACTCCCTTGCGCGCCAGAATCGCAGGGTGGAAGGTCTCGGACGGATCGTTCCCTTTGATGCGCCGCTTGCGGATCAGAAACAATTTGCCCCAGCTGCGCATCGTGCCGACCGAAGGCGCCTCGGCGTCGGCGGGAAACTCCTGCCGCCAGCCGTCGGGCAATGGCAGGCCCGCGGCCTCGGCCTTTTCCAGCATCCACACCAGCGGCAGGTTCGACAGCGGCCGCGCCGCCGCAAAGCCGCCGAGCTGTCCGCCGACGTCGCCATGCGCCCCCGGGAACCACCGCTGCTCGACCCGGGACAGCGGCTCGCCGTGCGTCACCCACATCTCGGGGGCGAAGGCAACGCGGGTCTCATCGAATGCCAGCGCGTGAAAGCCGTGGCGTACATGCGGGCCGAGTGCATGGTTGTGGAAGGCGAAGACCGGCTCGGTCAGACGCCACAGCACCGGAAGCCGCAGCCCCAGCGCCTTCACCGTGTCCCAGACCCCGATCATCTCGATCGGCACATCGCGGCGGCAGAAGGCAAAGCTGAAGTCCGCGGCGGCCCCGCTGTCCGGCGCGCTCTGATAGTGGCGATAAGCCTGGAGCACGTACCGTTCGGTGGCATTGTGGGCCTGCAGCAGGCCCATCTTTCCGATTACGCCGGCCAGCGAGCGCGCCGCAAAGGCACCGCGGGAAAAGCCGAACAGATAGATGCGATCGCCCGGGCGATAACGCGAGGCGAGGTAGCCATAGGCGCGGCGGATCTTGTGATTGAGCCCAAGGCCCGCGGCAACCGCGAGGGTGCTCGCCCAGTCGGGCCACTGGATCCCGGGCTCGTAGAGCACCGTCACATCGGCCCTTGGCCCGCCGTCGAGCAGCAGCCGATAGGTCAGGCCCGCGTTCGTCTCGCACCCCTGCGCCATCGAGGACAACGTGCCGTCGAATATGACCACATGAGTGATGGGTCCGCGATTCTCGCGTGTGGCGCGGAACCGGCGCAAGTGGTCGCGCCGCTGCCGGCGCGACCACGCCGACATCTGCCGGTTCATCCGGGTCTCCTGTTGTTGGAGGCCGTGTCCCAGACGATCTTTCGGTGGCGCCAGCGCACCTTCTGCAATCTCCTTCCAGTCAGCCCGCGCGAGCCCCTCGCCAGAAGGTGACCCGCCGATGGCAAGGGGGTCAAGGTTTCTGACCTGTCTGCAGGATCTGTATTACGTAGCGGAAAAGATTTCGTGACCGTCCGAAATGTGTCAGCCACGACCGCGCCGCCGCATCAGATGCGCGACCCGTTCGCGGATCTCGGGTCGAACCGGCCCCTCGCGCGGCGCATCGCGCAGGGTGGTGAACCAATGCTCCGGCGGCTGCCGACCTTGCCGGGCCCCCTCCCAGACCAGCGCACGCAGGACCGCCTCGGCCTCGGGCGACAACCGGTCCGGCAGCTCCTGCCCCGCCAGCACGCCCCAGACCCCGGTCCAGAGCCGCCCCACCGACCAGGGGTTGTAGCCGCCGCCGCCCAGTACCAGATACCGCGGCGCCAGCGGACGCAGCGCCGCGACGATGGACCAATGGGCATTGTTCGACAGGCTCAGACGCGCCAGCGGATCCTCCTCGACCGCGTCGGCCCCGCATTGCAGCACGATCGCTTCGGGGGCAAAACCCGCAACCAGCGGCAGGATCAGCGCCTCGCGGACATATCCCATCTCGCTGTCGTTGAACTCGCGCGGCACCGGCAGATTCACGGCAGACCCTCGCGCATCTTCCCCGAGCGTTCCGGTGAAGGGCCAGCGCGCCTCCTCATGCACCGAGATCATCAGGACCTCGGGATCGCCGGCAAAGGCCAGTTCCACCCCGTCGGGGTGATGCGCATCGATGTCGACATAGACGATGCGCCGCACACCCATGCGCCTGAGCGACAGCATCGCCAGCACCGGATCGTTGAGATAGCAAAAGCCATTCGCGCGGTCCGGCATTCCGTGATGGGTGCCGCCGGCCGGATGATAGACGACGCCGCCCCCGGCAAGAAGCTCTCCGGCCAGAAGCGAGCCGCCGGCGGCGGTTGCCGGGCGGCAATAGACCTGCGGGTGGACCGGGTTCGAATGGGTCCCGAGACCAAAGCGTGTGCGATCCTCGACGCTCGCCTGCTGCGTTGCCTCCACCCGCTGCAGGGCCGCGATGTAGTCGTGTCGATGCCAGTGCGTCAGGGCCGCGGGCTTGGCGCGGGGTGAGGTGACATAGAGCTGCGGGGCAAGCCAGCCGAGGGCGCGGGCAAGGTCGATCACGGTCGATACCCGCGGCACCCGCAGCGGATGCGACCGGCCAAAGCTCGACCGCCGATAGATTTCCGAGCCGATGAAACGCGCCGGGGCTGCGGACGGCACCGGTATCCGCCCCGAGTGATCGTCCAAAGACACCCGCTCCTTACCTCCCGATGCGTCTCTCAATGCCCAATTGTCCCGATCATCCCCGCCGCCGGCGGAAACACAACCTTGCTGCCGATTTGCTCCGACGGCATCGCCTTTGGCGGCCACCGTAAATGGCGAAATATATATCATTTGAGCCTATAGCGGGGTGGATTTATCGGCGGCGAGGTGATACCCGGTGTACAACCTTGGATGCGCGCGCGCGTCGGAGGGGGGGAGCAAGACCAAAAATAGTGACAAGCGAGTTGAGCAGTGAGTGTTGAAGGATCGACAAAAATTTCCATGCCCGCCAGGGACGGCAAGACGGCGACACGGACGCAGATCGCGGCGCTGTGTTTTCGCAAGATCCGGGGCAAATCCCAGGTTCTGCTGATCACGTCGCGCACCCAGCGGCGCTGGATCATTCCCAAGGGCTGGCCCATGGCGCACACCACGCCGGCGGGCGCCGCCGCAATCGAGGCCTGGGAAGAGGCCGGCGTGCGCGGCCGGATTCACGACATCTGCATCGGGTTGTTCAGTTATGCAAAGCTCGACGAGGCGTCAGGCGTGGTTCTGCCCTGCGTCGTCACCGTGTTTCCGCTGGAGGTGAAATCGCTGGCCAAGGATTTCCCCGAACGCAAGCAGCGTCGGCGCAGCTGGTTCACCCCGCGGCAGGCCGCCAAGAAGGTTGCCGAGCCGGAGTTGCGTGAGATCCTGCGCGAATTTGATCCGCGACTTTGGCGCTGATCCAGAGCCTTCCCCTTTCTATTCGCCCCTCGAATCGCTAGATCTGAGGGATGATCAAGTACAGCCTCATCTGCGCCGAAAAGCACCGCTTCGACAGTTGGTTCGCTTCGGCCGCAGGCTTTGACAGCCTGAAGGCCGCCGGAATGGTGAGTTGCGCGGTCTGTGGCTCCACAAGCGTCGAAAAGGCGATCATGGCGCCCTCTGTCCGTTCGGGCGAACCGGCCGCCGAACCCGCCGCAACGCCGCAGCATCCGCTGTCCGAACCTTCTTCCCCGGTCGAACGGGCCCTTGCAGAACTGCGCCGGCATGTCGAGGCGACCAGCGATTATGTCGGCGGGGACTTTGCCCGGATGGCGCGGGAAATGCACAATGGCGAGGCGCCGGAACGCGCCATTCGCGGCGAAGCCGATCTGCAGCAGGCCCGCAGCCTGCTCGAGGATGGCGTTCCGATCACGCCGCTGCCCTTCATGACCAGCCGCAGGACCAGCTGACATCGCCTCTGACCGGGGGGTGTTCGGCTGAATCCATGGTGGGTCAGGATCTGGCGGCAGAGGCCAGCCGCGCCTCGCGCACGGCGATGAAGCTGACAGCCCCCATGATCAGGCCGCCGCCCAGCACGACCCAGCCGTCCACCCGTTCGCCGAACATGATCGCGCCCAGCGCGACCGACCACACAAGCTGCAGGAAGGTCACCGGCTGGGTCACCGCCAAGGGTGCGGCGCGGAACGACAGCATCATTGCATAGTGCCCGCCGGTCGCGAAGGCCGCGACCAGAAACAGCGCCATCAGGTCCCCTGTCGAGGGTGTCACCCAGACGCTGAGCGCAAACGGCGTCAGCGCCAGAGTAACCACCAGCGACATCATCGCGACAATCACCGCAGGCGAGGCGCGCCCGGTCAGCCGCTTGGCGATCAGATAGGATCCGGCAAACATCACCGACGTGCCAAGCATCGCCAGATGCCCTGACCCGAGCGGCCGCAGCCCCGGGCGCAGGATGATCAGGACGCCCAGCAAGCCGACCACCACTGCCATCATCCGCCGGATCGCCAGCCGCTCGCCCAGAAACAGCGCTGCCCCAAGGGTCACAAGCACCGGCTGCAAATAGTTCATCGCCGTGACTTCGGCCATGGTGATCCGGGTCATGGCAAAGAACCACAGGCCCACGGCAACGGCCTGAAGCAGCCCGCGCACCACGAACAGCCCCAGGATCGGACGGTCGAGCCGCGCGACGCGAAGCTGGCTCCACATCGGGATCAGAAACACCAACCCGAACAGATAGCGCAGGAAGGCGGCCTCGATCGCCGGCACACGGCCGCCCACATGTTTGACGCCGGCGGTCACTGCGACAAAACACAGCCCCGTCAGCACCATCCAGAGGATGCCGGCAATTGGATTGTTTCCGGGGGACGGGATGGCGGACGGCGTGGTTTCAGTCATGGCCGCCAAATGACCGAAACCTATGGGCCGAGGCAATCCCCGGCCGGCGTGCCGTTCGGCCGCGGCGACGGTGCCGTCGCGACCGAACGAACATCTGCCCGCGGATCAGGCGTGCGACTGCAGAATGCGCCGCAATTGCGACGGGAACAGCTGCAACAGCAGGGTCTCGGTCTTGGCCTCGCCCTCGTATTCGACGAACAGCCGCAGGTCGATCGGGGCGTCGTCCTCCGCGGGAATGTCGGCGAAATCGAGGTCGAACATGGCCCGCCAGGTGTCCTTCGTGGCAATCGGATAGACGACCTCGTCGGTCACCGTCCCGCGCGAGGCACTGACGTTAAGCTCGACACCATCGCCACGGCCAAGCCCCTCCAGTCCGCGTCCTTCCAGATCGCACACCACCTTGACCACGTTCTCGGGGCGCACCTGTCCCGGCACCCCGCCCTCGCCGATCCGCACCGCCAGGAACCGGGCCGCGACCGGCTCCACCGGGGCGTCCTTCATCCAGTAGAGCCGATAGGCAAAATCGAACTCTGCGCCTGCCACCGCAGGGGCTGCCGGCTGCCAGGAGGCCACGATATTGTCATAGATCTCGTCGTCGGTGCTGATCTCGACCAGCGACACCGCGCCATCGCCCCAGTCGCCCTTAGGTTCGACCCAGACGCTGGCCCGTTTTTCATAGAACACGCCGTCATCCTGATAGCGGGCGAAATCGCGTTCGCGCTGCATCAGGCCGAACCCCTTGACGTTCGGCGCCATGAAGGCGTTGGCCATGGTGTGCGGCGGGTTGTTCAGCGGCCGCCAGATCCGTTCGCCGGACCCGGAGTGGATCTCGAGCCCGTCCGAATCGTGCACCTCGGGCCGCCAGTCGGGCGAGACGTCGGCATTGTGCTTGCCGAACCAGAACATCGAGGTCAGAGGCGCGATCCCCAGCCGCTCGATATCGCCGCGCAGGAAGATCTTGGCATCGACATCCTGAATCACCCCGTTGTCGCGGTGCGATTCGATCCGGTAGGCGCCGGTGACCCGCGGGCTTTCCATCAGCGCATAGGCGACGATCCCGCCATCGGACATCGGTTCCAGCCAGAACCGGGTGAAACGCGGAAACTCCTCGGGCCCGTTCGGGATAGCGGTGTCGACCGCCAGCCCCCGCACCGACATCCCGAACTGCCCGCTGTAGCCCGACGTCCGCCAATAGGACGCGCCCAGCACCGCCATCCAGTCGAGCCCGGTCTTCGGGTCCATCACCTTGAACCCGGCAAAGCCCTCGGTATGGGTCAGATCCTGTGCCGGGTGCCCTGCGGGAATGTCGAACATGTCGAGCGAGAACGGAACCTCGCGCGCCTGTCCGTCCTCGACCGTATAAATGTGCACGGGCTCGGGGAAATAACGGCCGGGAAAGAAGAACTGCACCGGCGAGACGTCGCCCTGATCGGCCCAGAGCGTCGCCTCCTTGCGGAAGCGGACCTGATTGTGGCGGTCATAGTCGATCTGCTCGATCACCGCGGCATCGGGCACCGGCATCGCCGCAAAGGGTTCGCGCGCCAGCGCCCGCGCCATCTCGGTCAGGATGCCATAGGAGAACGGCTCGGCCGGCCCGGTGCCGCCGGCTGCAACCGCGGCCGATTGCGCGCGCGCGATCTGCGGCAGAAGGAAGAAGGCGCCAGATCCCAGCGCGGCCTCCAGAAAACCGCGGCGGCTGTGGCAAGGTCCCTGCATGACATCCTCTTTCGGTGACGTTTCCGTGATTCTAGATGAGGGTTATCACGGCAGCGGCAAGTGGTGCCTCTGCCGGTTTTCCCGGATCGGCAAAAGGGTGCCGAAAATCGCCGTCGCGCCGCGGCAAGGGGGCAGTCCGGGGTCTCGACCCGGTCATCCTCACCCGATCGCCAGCCCGAAGGCAATCGCCCACATCACCACACCGATCCCGGCATCGAGCCAGCGCCAGGCCAGCGGCCGGACAAAGATCGGCTCCAGCAGCCGTGCGCCGAAGCCCAGAGCGAAGAAAAAGACGAAGGAGGCCGTCATCGCGCCGGCGGCGAAGGCCCCGCGCGCGCCGGGAAACCCCGTCGCCACCGAACCGACCAGCAGGACGGTGTCGAGATAGACATGCGGGTTGAACCAGGTCAGCGCCAGGCAGGTCGCCAGCACCGGGGCAAGCGGCCGTGCCACGCCCTGTCCGGGGTCGAGCGCTGCGCCGCCCGCGAATGCGCGACGGAAGGCAAGTGCGCCGTAGCAGGACAGAAACGCCACCCCGCCCCAGCGCAGCATCGGCACCAGCGCCGGCATTACCTGCGTGACGGAGGCAAGCGCGAAGACCCCGATGGCGATCAGCACGGCATCCGACAGCGCACAGGCCAGAACGACGGCCAGCACATGTTCACGCCGCAATCCCTGCCGCAGGACAAAGGCATTCTGCGCCCCGATCGCCACGATCAGGCCGATGCCCAGAAAGAACCCGCGAAGGAATGCGTCAAGTGTCATCGGTCCCAGGCGCAGCCGCGCCGCGCCGCGGCGCCCGGCCCCAAGGGTCGATGGCAGCGCGCCCCGCGCGCCATCGACCGAGGGGAACGCCCGGTCAGAGTTGCGCCGCGATCTCGTCGGAGACGTCGAGATTGGCGGTGACGCGCTGCACGTCGTCGTCGTCCTCCAGGATCTCGATCAGCTTCATCAGCTTCTGGGCCTCTTCCAGCCCCAGTTCGGTGGTGGTCATCGGCTTCCAGATCAGCTTGGTCGAATCCGACTCGCCCAAGACCGCCTCCAGCGCCGAGGAGACCTCGTTCAGATCGGTGTCGGCGCAATAGACGATATGCTCGTCCGCATCCGATTCCACGTCCTCCGCCCCCGCCTCGATGGCGGCCAGCATCACCGTGTCCTCGTCCCCGACCGAGGCCGGATAGGTGATCTCGCCCTTGCGTTCGAACATGAAGGCGACAGACCCGGTTTCGCCAAGGTTGCCGCCGTTCTTCGAGAAGGTCGAGCGCACGTTCGACGCGGTGCGGTTGCGATTGTCGGTCATCGCCTCGACGATCACCGCAACGCCGCCCGGGCCATAGCCCTCATAGCGGATTTCTTCGTATTCATCGCCCTCGCCCGCCGCCGACTTCTTGATCGCGCGGTCGATGACGTCCTTCGGGACCGAGTTCGATTTGGCTTCCTTCACCGCCAGCCGCAGACGCGGGTTCTTGTCCGGGTCCGGGTCGCCCATCTTGGCGGCGACAGTGATTTCCTTGGAAAGCTTCGAGAACAGTTTCGAGCGGGCGGCGTCCTGGCGCCCCTTGCGGTGCTGGATGTTCGCCCATTTGGAATGGCCGGCCATGGGTCTTCTCCGTTCAGGTCGGGATGTGCAGATGATCGTTGCGTCTATAGGCGAAACAACCCGTCGGGGGCAATCCCGCCCGGAGCCGGTGCCGTTGTCCCCCGGCAGCCCCGCAGTTTCAGCCCCTGTCGTCGCCCGGCATGACCGGCGGCACCGCGTCCTCGCGCGTCACCGGCCGCGACGAGGTCAGGTTGTCGCCGGTCATGATCACGAAGTCCCTGCCCGACCGGCGGTCGGGGGTGGCTGCCAGATCGGAAATGATCATCGTCATCCCCGGATGCATCTTCTGGCGCAGTGCGTCGTTGAATGTCCCCGGCGCCTTCAGCCGCGACAAGATCCCGGCTTCGGGCATTCCCAGGTTGGCGGGGTCTGGATGGTGGGTGATCGCATGCCAGACCAGCGTGGTGTCGTCGGGTGCGGGATGGCGCAGCATCATCACGTGCTCGCCGAGCGTGGGCGAGCCCTCGATGGTCAGTTCGGCTTCAAGGATCTCTTCGCCGTCCTCGATCAGAACGATGCGCCGGTCGGCACCGGTGGCCAGAACCGTCGTCACCGGATAGCCATTTTCCTCGCCCCAGTCTGCCGGATGGGACTTGGCGCCGAGCGCCCTGACGGTCTCGGCCATCTCCTTCTCGGCAACGTCGCCCAGCACCACGCCCGGGTGCACCAGCACCCAGGGGTCGCTCGCCGCGCCCGCGATGATCACCGGCGTGCCGACATGGGTGATCTCGAAGAGCTTGGCGGAAAACTCCAGTGGCAGGTGCACGCAGCCATGCGAGGACGGATAGCCCGGCAGCCCTCCGGCATGCAGCGCCACACCGTCCCAGGTCAGCCGTTCGGTATTCGGCATCGAAGCGTTGTTGTAGGTCGTCGAATGGTGGTTCTTGTCCTTTTGCAGGATCGTGAAGACGCCGGTTGGCGTCTCGTGTCCCGGCTTGCCGCTCGAAACCGTCGAAACGCCGATGCGGACCCCGTTGCGATAGACATGCGCCAGTTGCTCTGGCAGCGAGACGACCACGGCCACCGCGCCCTCGGGCGAGCGGTCGGGGTGCCAGGTGTAATCGCCCGGCAGCATGTTCTGATCATCGAAGACCACTTCGCCCTGATTGGCGCGACCGGGCAATCCGGCAAACAGCCCCGCCGTTGCCATACCGGCCAAGGCGGTGCGGCGTGACAGCCGCGCCTTGCCCCGAAATGAGTCTGACATCCGAACCTGCTCCCTTGCCCGATGCTCTCTTTTTCGTGAGTATCGGTGTTTCAGGGGTCACTGACAACTATCGGAGCGTCTCGGCAGGGCCTGCGATTACAACGGCCAGATCAGCGGGATCAGGATCGACACCACCACCCCCATGCTGAGGTTGAGCGGAATGCCGACGCGCAGGAAGTCGCTGAACCGATAGCCGCCGGGCCCGAACACCAGCATGTTGGTCTGATAGCCGATGGGGGTGGCAAAGCTGGCCGAGGCCGCGACCATCACCGCGATGACAAAGGGGCGCGGGTCGTAGCCCATGGCCTGCGCCAGCCCGATGGCGATCGGGGTGACGACGACGGCGACCGCATTGTTGGTGACAAGCTCGGTCAAGATCGAGGTCAGCATGTAGATCGCCCAAAGCGCCAGCGCGGGGGGCAGAACCGTCAGCGCCGGGGCAATCCAGTCGACGATCAATTTCACGGCGCCAGACGCATCGAGGGCCGCCCCCACCGCCAGCATCGAGAAGATCAGCGCCAGAAGCCGGCCATCGACGAACGAGAACGCCTCTTCGGCATCGACGCAGCGGGTCACCAGCACCAGCGCCACCGCGACGAAGGACAACAGCAGGATCGGTGCGGCCCCGAAGGCGGCCATGATCACGATGCCGCACAGCGCCGCAATCGCAAGCGGCGCGCGGCCGCGCCGGAATGCCCGCACCGAGGGACGCGAGATGTCGACCAGCCCCATGTCCTGCGCAAGCCGCTGGATGTCCTCCGGCGCGCCTTCCAGCAGCAGGGTATCGCCGACGCGCACCACCAGATCGTCAAGCTGGCGGCCGATATTCTGGTTCCGGCGGTGCACCGCCAGCGGATAGACGCCATAGCGGCGGCGCAGACGCAGCTGCCCCAGGGTGCGCCCGACCATCAGCGCACCGGGCGAGATCAGCACCTCGACCGTCTCGGTGCGCACCGAACTCAGCTTGTCGACGGTGCGCAGGTCCTTGTGTTCCTGCAGGCTCAGCAGTTCGCTCATCTGGGTGCGCAGCACCACCCGGTCGCCGGCGGCGAGCACCACGCTTTTCAGGTCGCGCCGCAGCGAGGCATCGCCGCGCAGAACGTCGATCACCCGCACGCCCTCGCGCCGGAACAGATCGACGGTCATCACCTCCTGCCCGATCAGCCCGCTGCCTTCGGGGATCGCGACCTCGGTGAAGAACTTCATCTTGGTCTTGTCCGACAGCACGCCCGCCATGCTGTCGCGATTGGGCAAAAGCCGCGGTGCCACGAAGCGCAGATAGGCCATGCCCCAGGCAACCACGAAGACGGTCAGCGGCGTCACTTCGAAGATCGAGAAGCCGCGCATCCCGTTGGCGCGGGCGACACCGTCGACAAGCAGGTTGGTCGAGGTTCCGATCAGCGTCAGCGTGCCCCCAAGGATCGCCGCATAAGACAGCGGTATCAATAGCTTGGAGGCCGAAATTCCCAAAGTACGCGAGATCTGGACCACAACCGGGATCATCACAACGACCACCGGCGTGTTCGACACGAAGGCAGAGGCCAGCACGACAAAGCCGATCAATGTGCCGACCGCCGCCTTCGGTTTGTGTTCGGCCTGGCGCTGCGCGATCTGGGTAAAGCTGTCGAGCGCGCCCGTCCGCACCAGCGCCCCCATCACCAGAAACATCATCGCGATGGTCCAGGGGGCCGGGTTCGACAGCACCGCCAATGCCTTGTCATAGGGCAGCGCACCGGACGCCAACAGAACCGAGACACCGAGGATCGCCACAACTTCTGCCGGAAAGACCTCGCGCGCGAACAATACGAACATCGCGGCGACGATGCCGAGGACGAGAAAGGCCTCGCCCGACGGACCAAGGCTGAGGAATTCCATGCGCTATCCCGCGATTGTTGCGGGGGCCATCCTTAGCGCCGTCGCAGGTCCACGCAACAATTGAATGCCCACAGTGCGGCGCGGTGCCCCAGCCTGCCAGTTTGACAGGCAGGACGCACACCGCGCGCACCCAGGGGTCACGCAGCCGAGAAGCGGTTCAGACCGTCGTCGGTCCCGACGGCTCCAGCCGCCCGCCCTGACGGACCATGACGACCCGGGTCGCAGCACCGGTGGCATCGTCGGTTTCGACATAAAGGCCAGACACCGAGGCCTCGCCGGTGGCTGGCGTGAACCGGCCCTTGGCCATGCCGGTCACGAACCGGCGCAGCGGCTCGACCTTTTCCATGCCGATCACGCTGTCATAATCGCCGCACATCCCGGCGTCGGCCTGAAAGGCCGTGCCGCGCGGCAGGATCTGGGCGTCCCCGGTCGGAACATGGGTGTGGGTGCCGACGACGATGCTGGCCCGTCCGTCGCAGAAATGCCCCATCCCCATCTTCTCGCTGGTCGCCTCGCAGTGAACATCGATCAGGCTGGCTTGCACCATGCCGCCGCGAGGATGGGCGGCAAGCACCTGATCCACGGCCGAGAACGGGTCGGCAAAGGGTCGCTTCATGAACACCTGTCCCAGCACCTGCGCCACCAGCACCTTGCGCCCGTCGCTCAGCGTGAACACCGCCGCGCCGCGCCCGGGCGCTTCCTTGGCATAGTTCAGCGGGCGCAGGATGCGGGGTTCGCCGCCGATCGCCTGCAGCATGTCCTTCTGGTCAAAGGAATGATCGCCAAGCGTGATGCAATCGGCGCCCGCCGCCAGGATCTCTGTGGCGTGGGCGCCGGAAAGGCCCATGCCCCCGGTCGCGTTCTCGCCGTTCACCACCACGAAATCGAGCTTCCAGTCACGCCGCATCTGCGGCAGCCGCGCCGCCACCGCGGTGCGCCCGGTCCGGCCCACCACATCGCCAAGGAAAAGTATTTTCATTCAAAATTCCTAGGCGGGTTCGGCGCGACGGACAAGCCCGCCTGAAACGCCTGGCCCGGCAAGACGCCCGGAAAACCGCCGACGGTGCCGCCGTGCCGGCCCCCAACGACAGCCCGGCCTAGGCCACTCCTTCAGGCCGTTGTCCCCGGGGCCTTGCGCGCAACCGCGCGCCGCAGGCGCGCCCGGCCCCAAGGGTGGCTGTCAGGCAGGCGCAGCCTGCGTCAGTCGCCGAGGGGAAGCCTTCCTGCCCCAACGACCCCGGCTTCTGTCACCACGAGGTCGAGGCTCTGGTCGGTCGGCTCGTCGGGAAGCGCTGCGACCTCCTGCTCGGCATAGCCGAAGCCCAGGGCGACCGTCGTGCCACCGCGCCGCAGGGCGGCAATCGTCCTGTCATAATATCCGCCGCCATACCCCAGACGATGGCACCGGCCGTCGAAGGCGATCAGCGGCACGATCACGATCTCGGGCGTCACGAGCTGGCCCGACACCGGCACCTGCACCCCGAAGGGACCTGGCTGCAGCGGCGCATCGGGCGTCCATTCGTGAAACATCAGCGGCCGCCCCCTGCCCTCGATCACCGGCACGGCGATGCGGTTCGCACCGGCCAGCGCCCGCATCGCCGGCAGCGGGTCGGCCTCGCTGCGGATCGGCAGGTAGCCGGCAACGATCCGCCCCGAAAGCCCGGCCAGAAACGCCGTCAGCGCCGCCGACGCCGCCCTGTGGTGGCGATCATGCGCCAGCGCGCGGCGCGCCTGCCCGGCCCGGCGCAGCGCTGCCTTGTCGGCCGCAACAAGGACCCGCCCGGTCACGTCAGCACCGCCGAGGCGAGGCCGAGAAAGGCGAAGAAGCCCACCACATCCGTCACCGTGGTCACGAATGTGCCCGAGGCGAGGGCGGGATCGACCCCGAAGCGCTCCATCGTCACCGGCACCAGGATCCCCGCCAGAGCCGCCACCGACAGGTTCACGACCATCGCGATGGCGATGACATAGGCGATCTGGTCCGAATCGAACCACATCATCGCCACCGCCCCCATCACCAGTGCAAAGACCAGCCCGTTCAGCAGGCCCACCAGCAACTCACGCCGCACCACCCGCCAGACGTTCGATCCGGTCAGGTCCTTGGTGGCCATCGCGCGCACCGCGACGGTCAGCGACTGGGTTCCGGCATTGCCGCCCATCGAGGCGACGATCGGCATCAGCACGGCCAGCGCCACCACCTCGGAGATCACCCCTTCGAACAGCGAGATCACCAGCGAGGCCAGGATTGCCGTGCCAAGGTTCACGGCGAGCCAGGGGATGCGCAGCTTGGCGGTCTCCATCGCGGTGTCGCTCAGGCTGCTGTCCTCGGCCACACCGGCCAGTCGCAGGATATCGGCCTCGTTCTCGTCCTCGAGGACCGCCATGGCGTCGTCGATGGTGATGACGCCGACAAGCCGGTCGTCGGCATCGACCACGGGCAGCGAGATCATGTGATACTGGTTGAAGATATAGGCGACTTCGCCCTCGTCGAGATCGACCGGCACGGTGCGGAACGAATGTTCGGTGACCTGCTTCAACGGGGTTGCGCGCGGCATCGACAGCAGCTTGCCGGCGGTGACATAGCCCGCGGGCCGCATCTTTGGGTCAACCAGGATGACGTGATAGAATTGTTCGGGCAGCGTCGCGCTTTCCTGGCGCAGATGGTCGATGGTGCGCCCGACCGTCCAGTGTTCGGGCGCCCAGATCACCTCGCGCTGCATCAGCCGGCCGGCGGAGTATTCGGGCCAGCTCAGCGCCTGCTCGACCGCCAGCCTTTCGCGCGCCGGCAGGGCATCGAGCACCGCTTCCTTGCGCTCGCCCTCCAGCGTCTCGACCAGATCGACCACGTCGTCCGAATCGAGGTCGAGCACCGCCTCGCTCAGCACCTCGGTCGGCAGCGCCTCGATCACCTCCTGGCGGACGCCTTCGTCGAGTTCCGACAGGATCTCGCCGCCGATCTCGCTGCCCCAGAACCTGACCAGCAGGGCGCGGGTCTTGTCGCCCAGCTGCTCCATGAGGTCGGCGACGTCGGCGGGGTGGAGTTGGTCGAGCAGCCGGCCAAGCTTTGCCTCGTCGCCGGCATTGATCGCCAGCAGAATCTGCTGAACGGTCTCGGGCTTCAGCGTATAGGATTCGTCGCTGCGTGCCTGCGTCTCGACTGTGTCCTCGGCCAATTCCTGCCCTTTCCGTTAGCGTTGGACACAACATAGGCTGCACATCCGCCCGCGCAACCGGACGATGCCGGTTGCGGCGGCGCGCCTGCCCGAACAACCCGTGCTTGCCCGTTGCGATGGCCTGCCCGGCCGCCTAGGCTTGCCGCCATGAGCGACACAGACATTCTTCTGCTCGGACAGGTGCTGGACTTTGCGGCGAACCCGTTCGACTGCCCGCCCGAGGACGCGGCCCGCCACGAACGCCGTGGCGCGGTGCTGATCCGGGACGGCAAGATCGCCGCGGTCGGCGCGGCCGAGTCCCTGCGCGCGGAATACCCCCGGGCGCGGATCGAGGACCATGGCGAGGGGCTGATCCTGCCCGGATTCGTCGATGCCCACGCCCATTATCCCCAGACCGCCGTCATCGCCTCGTGGGGCAAGCGGCTGATCGACTGGCTGAACAGCTATGTCTTCCCCGAGGAGGCGCGGTTCGGCGACCCCGCCCATGCCCAGGAGATCGCGGAAAGCTATCTTGACCTGCTGCTGGCCCATGGCACAACCTCGGTCGCGAGCTTTTGCACCATCCATCCGGGATCGGTCGATGCGATCTTTGCCGCGGCCGAGGCGCGCGGCATGGCGGTTGTCGCCGGCAAGACCTGCATGGACCGCAATGCCCCGGAGGGACTGCGCGACACGCCGCAATCGGCCTATGACGACAGCAAGGCGCTGCTGGAACGGTGGCATGGCCGCGGCCGCGCGGTCTATGCGGTGACGCCGCGGTTCTCGCCGACCTCGACGCCCGAGCAGCTTGCCGCGCTCGGGGCGCTCTGGGCCGAGCATCCGGAGTGTCCGATGCAAACCCATCTGTCCGAGCAGACCGACGAGGTGGCCTGGGTCGCCGACCTGCACCCCGAGCATCGCGACTATCTCGACACCTACGAGGCGCACGGGCTGCTTGGGCCCGGCGCCATGTTCGGACATGCGATCTGGCTCACCGAGCGCGAGCGCGCGCAGCTGCGCGAGCATTCGGCGGCGCTGATCCATTGCCCGACCTCGAACACCTTCATCGGCTCGGGGCTGTTCGACACCGCCCGCGCCATGGCCGAGGGCCAGACCGTCGGGCTTGCCACCGACACCGGCGGCGGCTCGTCGTTTTCGATGCTGCACACCATGGCCTCGGCCTATGAGATCGGCCAGCTCAGCGGCACCGCGCTGCATCCTGCGCAACTTCTGTGGCTGGCGACCGAGGGATCGGCGCGCGCCATGCGGATGCAGGACCGGATCGGCACGCTGGGCGTCGGCTCGGACGCCGATATCCTGGTGCTCGATCTCGCCTCGACCCCCGCGATCCTGCAGCGTCACGCCCGCGCCGAAACGATCTGGGAGGCGGTTTTTCCGACCATCATGATGGGCGACGACCGGGCGGTGCAGGCGGTCTATGTGGCCGGGCGACGGCTGTTGCCGCGGCCCGAGGGGCTCCACAGCCGCAGCATGGCGCCGATCCTGGCGCGGAGTCTCGGGCTCGACGGATAGCGTCGGATCTGACCGGCGCAGGGGGCGCTGCCCCCGTCGTGGGCCTGGCCCACGACTCCCCCGAGGTAGTTTCGCCAAGAAGAAGCGGGAGGGTCGTGGCGATCGGATGTGAGGTCCGCTCAACTGGCTGACTGTCGGTGGGATCGGTTTCCTGACCGCACATGCCCGCTAATGCACGCGGTTTCGGGGATCAGCCGTCGATCAGCGTGCGCGTCAGGCGGCGGGCCTCTTCGGCCAGGCGGCGTGCGTCCTGGGTGACAAGGCGGCCTTCGGTGACGACGAACCGGCCCTCGACCAGCAGGTCGCGGACCCGCCGCGGGCCGGCGAGCAGCAGCGCGACCGGATCCCACGACCCCGCGGCCTCGAGCCCGGACATGTCCCAGACCGCGATGTCGGCGCGCTTGCCCGGAGCGATTGCGCCGCAGTCGGGCCGGCCCAGCACCTGCGCGCCGCCGAGCGTCGCGATTTCGAGCGCCTCGCGGGCCGAGAGCGCGTCGGCGCCGCGGTCGACACGCTGCAGCAGCATTGCCATGCGTGCCTCGGACACCAGATCGCCGCCATCGTTGCTGGCCGAGCCGTCGACGCCCATCGCGACCTTCACACCTGCATCGCGCATCGCCCGCACCGGCGCGATGCCAGACCCGAGTCGGCAGTTGGAACAGGGGCAATGGGCGACGCCGGTGCCGGTGCGGGCAAAGAGGCCGATCTCGTGGCGGTCGAGCTTGACGCAATGGGCATGCCACACGTCGTCGCCGGTCCAGCCCAGATCCTCGGCATATTGGCCGGGCCGGCAGCCGAACTGCGCAAGGCTGTAGGCGATATCCTCGTCATTCTCGGCCAGGTGGGTGTGCAGCATCACGCCCTTTTCGCGCGCCAGGATCGCGGCGTCGCGCATCAACTCGCGGCTGACCGAAAATGGCGAACAGGGCGCCAGCCCGACACGCAGCATCGACCCCTCGGCGGGGTCGTTGTAGGCGGCGATCAGGCGTTCGGCATCGGCAAGGATTGCCGGCTCCGGCTCGACCAGCGCATCGGGAGGCAATCCGCCGAGGCTCTCGCCGATCGACATTGCGCCGCGGGTAGGATGGAACCGCAGCCCGACCTCGGCCGCGGCCGCGATCGAATCGTCAAGCCTTGCACCGTTCGGGAACAGATAGAGGTGGTCCGAGGACATGGTGCAGCCAGACAGCGCCAGTTCGGCCAGACCGAGCCGGGTCGAGACCGCGATGTGTTCCGGCCCCATCCGGGCCCAGATCGGATAGAGCGTCTTGAGCCAGCCGAACAGCAACGCGTCCTGTGCCGCGGGCACCGCCCGGGTCAGGGTCTGGAACAGATGGTGGTGGGTATTCACAAGACCCGGTGTCACCAGACATCCATCGGCAGGCAGAACCTCGGCCCCCTCGGGGGCAAGGCCCTCGCCGATCTCCACGATCACGCCATCCCGGATCCGGACGTCGGCGCCCGAAAGCTCGCGCCGGTCGGGATCCATGGTGACAACACGCTCGGCACGGCGGATCAGGAGATGGGCCATCTCAGGCCCCGTTCAGCAGCGCAAGCGCCTCGGCGTGGATCGCGGGGTTTGCCGCCGCGATCACCCGGCCGCCGCCCTGGGCCGGCCCGCCCTCCCAGTCGGTGACGATGCCACCTGCCGCCTCGATCACGGCAATCGGGGCGCAGATGTCATAGGCGTGCAGCCCGGCCTCGATCACCAGGTCGATCTGGCCGAGCGCCAGCAGGCCATAGGCATAGCAATCTGTGCCGAAGCGGACCAGCCGGGCCGCCCGGGCGACCCGGTCAAATCCGGCCTTGTCCTCGATTGTGCCAATCTCGGGGAAGGTCGAGAACAGGACCGCCTCGGACAGCGGCCTTGGTGCCCGGGTGCCAAGCGGCCGGGTGCCGGCGGGACCGCTGTGTTGGGCAAACCCGAGGCCGCCCTGCCAGCGCTCGCCGGTGAAGGGCTGGTCGATCACGCCAAAGATCGGGCCGGAGGCATCGCAGACCGCAATCAGCACCCCCCAGGTCGGCAGGCCCGACAGGAACGCGCGGGTGCCGTCGATCGGATCGAGTACCCAGGTCAGGCCGCTGGTTCCGGGGTCGGCGCCGTATTCCTCACCGAGGATCGCATCCTCGGGGTGCCGTTCGGCCAGAATCGCGCGCATTGCCGCCTCTGCGGCGCGGTCGGCCTGGGTCACCGGATCGAATCCGGCGCCGTCACTCGCGTCATGCTTGTTGTCGGCGGCAAGTTCCGGGGACCGGAACAGCGGCAGGGTTATCTGCCGCGCCACGTCGGCCAGGACGCGCGCTGTCGTCCGCATCGCCTCTGCCTGAACGGCGAGAGGCTGAAAAGTGACTGGATCTGTCATGGCTTGCTCCGGTTCGGCGCAGGAAGTGGGCCTGACGCCCTGCTTCCTGCGCGCTAGCCGCGCAATCCCCTGCGGTCAAGCCGCGTGGCTGAGGACCAGAGCCAGTTCGAACAGGCGCCGCCGTTGATTCTCGGGCATCGCGAAATAGGCGCGGACCAGTTCCAGCGCTTCCTTGTCGGACATCATGTCGGCCCCTTCGGCCGGTTCCTCCATTCCGTCCCGCAAACCGTCGAAGAAGAAACCGACGGAAACCCCGAGCGAATCGGCGATGTCCCAGAGCCGGGAGGCACTGATCCGATTGATTCCAGTCTCATATTTCTGAATTTGCTGAAACTTGATACCGACCTTCTGGGCGAGCTGCTGTTGGGTCATTCCAACCATCCAGCGCCGATGCCGAACTCGCTTGCCGACATGCACATCAACGGGGTGTGTCATGAACGTTCCTCTTCGCTCCCTAGGGAATTGATATGGACCAATTTACCTTGACGTACTGGTCGAATTGCCGAAGTCGCTGCTATCTCTGCCGAAAAACGGCCAAACTGAAGAATTCTCAAAGCTATTTCCTTCTCAAACCACCCAGACCCGCGGGCCTGTCCCTGTTCCTCCGGTCCGATTGTCACAAGATTTTAACTCAACGCAAGGGAGAATATTAACGAATGAACGCGGCGTAGCATTCTTGGCGCGATGGTCAGCACGAGACGAATCCCCTAAGTCTTGTCCCCGAAGGACAAAAAAGAGGCGAGGCGGCGATGCGGGCGTACCGGATCAATAGTTACCAGACCGCTCCGGCGCTGGTCGAGGTAGCGCTCGCGCCGCCGGGGCCGGGCGAGGTGCAGATTGCGGTCGCCGCCTGCGGCCTGAACTTTGCCGATCTGCTGATGGTGGAAGGAAAGTACCAGGAGCGCCCCGAACCACCGGTGACACTGGGCATGGAAATGGCCGGGACGATCACCGCCGTCGGGCCCGGCGTCGAGGGCTTTGCTCCAGGCGACCGGATCGCGGCGTTTGGCGGCAGCGGCGGCCTTGCCGAGGCGGCAAACCTGCCTGCAGAGCGCTGTGTTCCCCTGCCCGGGGCCATGCCGATGGTCCATGCCGCGGCATTTCTGATCGCCTATGGTACCTCGCATGTGGCGCTCGATCACCGGGCGGGCCTGCGGCCAGGCGAGCGGCTGGTGGTGACGGGCGCGGCCGGCGGCGTCGGTCTGACAGCGGTCGAGATCGGTGCGCTGATGGGCGCCGAAGTGGTGGCCATCGCCCGCGGGCCCGACAAGCTCGCGGTGGCGAAAGCGGCCGGGGCAAGCCATCTGATCGACGCCGAAAGCGACGACATCCGCGGCCAGATCCGGGCGCTCGGCGGGGCGGACGTGGTCTATGATGCGGTCGGCGGCGCGCTGTTCACGGCCTGCATGGGGGCGACCCGCCCCGAGGGACGGATCCTCGCCATCGGCTTTGCCAGCGGCGAGGTGCCGCAGATCCCGGCGAACCTGCTTCTGGTCAAAAATCTGGCGGTAATTGGTCTTTACTGGGGCGGCTATCTGAAATTTGCGCCAGAGGTGCTGACCGATTCGCTTGCCCGGCTGTTCGCCTGGTACGTCGAAGGCCGGCTGACCCCGCATGTCAGCCACGAGATCCCGCTTGGTCGCGCCGCCGAGGCGCTGGATCTGCTCAGGCGGCGGAAGTCGACAGGGAAGATCGTTGTGACGATGCCATGAAGCCGTCGGCGCGATAGGCCTCGCGCACCAGATCGGCAAGCGCCTCTTCGGCCCGGCCAAAGGGCTTGTCGGCGACATAGAGGTTGATCGAATAGCTCGGCAGGTCCGGCATCGCGCCGTTGTGCTGGATCCGTTCCAGAAACGGCGGTTCGGTGCCCTCGAGCATCAGCGAAACGGCAAGGTCGGCCCGCACGGTGGCCTCGATGGTGCGGTCCGAATCCGACTCGACCGCCATCTCCCAACTGATGGCGCAACGCTCCAGCGCCCGGATGCCGGTGGCGCGGAACATGCATTCGCGCCCCGAACCGAACCGCAGCGGCCGTTGACGCCAGCACACGCCGCCCTGCGCGCCGATCCAGCACAGCGGCTTCTCGGACAGCACCTCGGCGCCCTCGCCGCGGCCGCGTTCGGTGGTCAGGATCATCGCAAACTTGCCGCTGACGAACTCCTCCAGCAGCGCCCGCGAATAGGATGACACGAGGTTGACCCGCACCCGCGGGAAGGCGGCGTTGAAACGGCGCAGAATTTCAGGGACATGCGGATAGACGATGTCGTGGGGCACGCCCAGCATGATCTCGCCGCCGAAGTCATGCGCCGTCAGCCGGTCGATCGCCTCGTCGTTCAGGGCCAGCATTCTGCGTGCGTAGGACAGCAACTGTTCGCCCGACGAGGTCAGTTCCACCCCGCGCCCCGAGCGTTCGAGCAGCGCGACGTCGAGCGATTCCTCCAGACGCTTGAGCTGCATCGACACGGCGGACTGCGTGAGGTTCAGAAAACCGGCCGCCCGGGTCACGCCGCCGCTGTCGGCAACGGCTACCAGCGAGCGCAGGGCGGTCAGGTCGAGATTGCGGATCATGCATCATCCCTCGTGATGAAACAGTTCATAAACATTCGTTTTTCATATCTGTCACGCCATGCCATATATATCAAGGAAAACGATGAAACGCAGAGTTGCGTTAGACAACCGAAGGACTTGACGAGGAAACGACCATGAGTGTTCAGAGTATACACACCGCAGGAATGCACCGCGGCTTCAACCCGCTGGGCATCATTTCATACGTTCGCAATCTACGCGTTCTCGCCCGGCAGCGTCGCGAACTGGCCATGATGGACGACCACATGCTTCAGGACATCGGCGTGAGCCGGTTCGAGGCGGAAAGCGAGGCGACGCGCCCGCTGTGGGACGTGCCGCACTTCTGGATGAAGTGACCCAACGGAACACGCTATTTTCCATGAGGAAAACGACCGGCCCGCAGCCTTCTGGCGCGGGCCGGTGTCGTTTTGCGGCAGGTGTTGGCGAGGACCCGAACCGGGACCCGGCATTTGGACGCGAGAAACACTTGAAACGCAGGCTGCCTCTGACGATATCATAGGGCAAATACGCCCGCATTGAACGCGGGCGTTTGTCCAAACAGAACGGAGGCATGAATGGCTGATTACCAAACGATCCGGACCGCAGGGGTATCCGGCGCCCGCACGGCCCAGATCGACGAGGGGCTGCGCGCCCACATGAACAAGGTCTACGGCACGATGTCCGTGGGCATGTTGATCACGGCGCTGGCTGCCTGGGCGGTTGCCGGCCTTGCGGTTTCCTCGGTGCCGAGCGCCTATCAGATCGGCGCCGACACCTATCTGACCAGCTTTGGCGCCGCGATCTACGCCTCGCCGCTGAAGTGGCTGGTCATGTTTGCACCGCTGATCTTCGTTTTCGGCTTCTCGGCCGGGATCAACCGAATGTCGGCTGCCACGGCGCAGGTCGTGTTCTATGCCTTCGCGGCGGTGATGGGCTTGTCGCTCAGCTCGATCTTCCTTGTGTTCACGGCAACCTCGATCGCTCAGGTCTTCCTGATCACCTCGATCTCCTTCGCCGGTCTGTCGCTTTACGGCTACACGACCAAGAAGGACCTGTCGGGCATGGGGACCTTCCTGATGATGGGCCTGATCGGCCTGATCGTCGCTTCGCTGATCAACCTTTTCATGCAGTCGAGCGCGATGGCCTTCGCGATCTCGGTGATCGGCGTGCTGATCTTTGCCGGCCTGACCGCCTATGACACCCAGCGGATCAAGAACACCTATGTCGAGATGGCCGTTCATGGCGACAAGGAATGGCTTGGCAAGGCCGCTATCATGGGCGCGCTCAGCCTGTATCTGGACTTCATCAACATGTTCATGATGCTGCTGCAACTGTTCGGCAACCGGAACTGATTAGCCGGCGGCCTTGCGGCCTCGATACGATGCGAAATCGACAGGGCCGGGCCAAAAGCCCGGCCTTTGCAGTCTTGCAAGGGCGTTCCGGCAATGCCCGGGCCGAGCGGAGTGGCGCTGGCGGATATCATCGGCGCGCAGCCCCGACCTTCGCCCCGGCCTTCGAACGACGGTCGGGGCGCGCGCCCCCGGCGGAACAACTTCGCCCCCCGGAGCGTTCACGAAGACATGATCACATACATTCATCCTACGCACGAACACTGCCGTCCCGGCCACCCGTCGGCGCGCCTCACCGCCCTGCCAAATCACCCTTCGCATCACAGGGTTTTGCACCGCGGCATCCGGTCAGCACGGCGGCTGTCCACCGAGCGCCGCCAGAACAGGGCCAAGATCCTCGGCGCCGTAAGGCCGCCGCAGTTGCAGCGCACCGAGTTCCCGGGCGTACTCATCCCGACCATCGACAAAGACCAGTCGCGCCCCGCGCGCCTTCAGCTGCAGGATACAGGCGTCAAGATGCGGCTCGGCAAAGGCGCCGGCAAGGATTGCACCGTCCGGGCGGAAATCGGCGTTGGCGAGCTTGGCCACCAGCTCGGCCGCTGTGGGCACATGAAGCGCCTCGGACGGACCGTCGAACGCCAGCGCCTCGGCAAGGTCGATCGCCTCGACATAGTTCGGGGTCAGGATCACGAAGGATTTTCGTTGGCGATCGGATGGATAGTTCAAGCTCTTGAGCTCCCCGTTGACGTCGACGTCACATTCGGCTCGGATCCGCGTGGTCGCAATAAACTATGACATACTCTCGGCAAAAAATGTCCCTCGACTGCACCGAATGTCCGCTCAGGCGCAAATCGATCTTCCTGCCGTTCACGGACCAGGAACTTTCCTTCATGGAGCGCTTCAAGTCCGGCGAGATGTTTGTCGACGCGGGCACCCAGCTGTTTGTCGAGGGCGCCAGCGCGGCGCAGCTTTACACCGTGCTGTCGGGCATGGGCATCCGGTACAAGACGCTCGAAAATGGCCGGCGTCAGGTGGTCAACTTCGCGATGCCCGGCGATTTCCTTGGCCTGCAGGCCGCTGTCATGGGCGAGATGCGCCATTCGGTCGAGGCGAGCACGCCGATGCGGCTGTGCGTCTTCAACCGGTCCCGGGTCTATGAGCTGTTCGAGAACCACCCGCGCCGGGCCTATTCGCTGACGTATCTGGCGGCGGTGGAAGAGAATTTCCTGGGCGACGCGCTCGCCACGATCGGCCAGCGCAGCGCGCTCGAAAAGATCGCGTGGAGCCTGCACCGCTTCTTTGTCCGCAACCAGGCATTGGGTCTGGAGAAGGACGGCACCTGCTCGCTGCCGTTCCGCCAGCAGGATCTCGCGGATGCGCTGGGTCTGTCGCTGGTGCATACCAACAAGACCCTGGCGAGGCTGCGCGACCGCCAGATCGCCCGCTGGCACGACGCCCGGCTGGAGGTGTTCGACCTCGACGCGCTGGCGCAGATCGGCTTGGTCGACGAACCCGACGCCGAGGATCGGCCACTGATCTGATACGCGGGCCGCGGCGCGCGATCAGCCGCGATGCCGCCTCGCGACGACTGGCAAAGCGACCCTGGGGAGAGCGGAGGCGCAATCTGCCCGGGGCCTTCTATGCCCATGGCGAAACGGAACGGCATCGCAGTGGCGCCAGGAAATCCACCGACCGCTCGGCCGGGAACGCCGCTCGCGGGTCAATGCGCGGGCCCTGCGAATTCCCCTGTTCTGTCACAGCCGTCGAAAATCGCCAGTCAAACGCACAAAAAACCGCGCGATCGCTCGCGCGGCCCCGTCAATGCGGCCGGCATGGCAAGATCTTACTTGATCTTGCCTTCCTTGTAATCGACGTGCTTGCGAACGACAGGGTCGTATTTCCGCACGACCATCTTTTCGGTCATGGTACGCGCGTTTTTCTTGGTCACATAGAAGTGGCCGGTGCCGGCGGACGAATTCAGCCGGATCTTGATTGTGGTCGGTTTCGCCATGATCGTCTCCTAATCCGGACGCAGCCGCCCGTGAAATCTGAAGTTGGCGTTTTAAGCCGTGGCGAGGGGGTGTCAAGACCCTTCGCCAAGGCTACGGCCCCACAAGGGGGCCGCCGGGGGCCGCCATCCGGCCCCGCACACAGATCAGGCAGCGCCGAGCGGCGCAAGGCCCATTCGTGCGTGGATCTCGTCGCGCTGCGCATCGCTCAGCTGCAACGCGGTCGCAAGCCCGCGCAGATACTTGCGCTCGGCCTCGTTGTCGACGCGGATCGCGGCAAGCGAGGTCGAATAGACCTGTTCGCGCGCGGCCTCGCCGGTCTCGGCAGCGAGGCTCTGGATATCGACCGGCTTCTTCAGTTCGGCAGCAACAAAGGCCTTTTCCTCATCGCCGGCGTCCTTCAGCCTGTCGAGGATCGCGGCCTGCTCGTCGGGGTCGATCTGGCCGTCGGCCTTGGCGGCCATGATCATCGCCTTCAGCATCAGCTTGGCCTGCGCCTCCATGACCGGGCCGACAGGGGTCGAGCCGAACAGCGCGTCCATCATCTCGGCCGATTGTTTGGAGCCCGCTTCGGCGGCGCCGCGCATCGAGTTCATCAGGCTGCCAAGCCCTGCCGTCGTTGCCTCGGTCGCCTGGGCGGTCGCGGTGCCCATCTGGCCCAACATTTCCTTGACCTTGGCCGAGCCGCCGGGGACGCCGAACTGGTCGGCAAGTTGCCCGAGCTTTTCGGCGGTCGGGCTGTTGCCGGCGCCCTTCAGCATGTCCTGCATGCCGGCCATGCCGCCGGTCTTCTGAAACTTTTCATAGCCCTTGGTGGCAGCGATTCCGACGGCCACCGCGGCGAGTGCTTTCATGAAACTCATGGGTTCCTCCCTGAACACAATGCCGCAAGCCTATCAGATGTGGCGTGAGCGCAGAATAACGGCGAAGGGTCGCAGAGAAGAATATTGCGCGGACGGCCTGTAAGCCGGATTCTGTCCGGGAAGTCCGGCCCTGCGGCCGTTCTTCCCTGGATGACCATTCCTCTCGGCCCGCCGTTGCCGGCGGGCTCCAGCTGCCTACCCGACCTGCCTGGGGCTGAAGCGGCCCCGGGGACATGCCCCGCGGAGGTCCTATTCGGCATTGCTCCCGGTGGGGCTTGCCATGCCAGAGACGTTGCCGCCTCTGCGGTGGGCTCTTACCCCACCGTTTCACCCTTACCCCTCGCAGGTCCGCAGCGCGAACCTCGAAGGGCGGTCTGTTCTCTGTGGCGCTTTCCGTCGGGTTGCCCCGCCCGGGCGTTACCCGGCACCGTTGCCTCAGGGAGTCCGGACTTTCCTCGTCCCCGGCATTACACCGGGACCGCGGCCATCCAGCCATCCGCGCCGCAGAGATCTAGGAGCCGGGCGCGCCCGGGTCAACGGGAAAGCGTGTGGCAAGGTCACGGGCGATGGCGGCATCTGTCGCATCGAGCGGCCCCCGGCACCAGGGACGGAAGCGGGCGCGGAAGGCGGCAAGCAGCGCCGCAAAGGGCACGTCGGCCGGATAGCCGAAGTGGACAAGGTCTGCCTGCACCGCGTCGGGCGCCGTCATCGTGGCGGAAGGAGCGGCATCCTCGGGGGCACGGGCCCCCTCGTCCGCCGCGCTGGCCTGTGGCCAGCAGGCCAGGCCCTGCAGGGCGAGCCTGCCCCAGTCGAATCGCGGACCGGGGTCGGATTTTCGCAGCGGCGCCATGTCGGCATGCGCAATCACGCCCTGCGGTGCGATCTGCCAGCGCCCCAGAAGATCGCCAAGCAGGCCTTCGAGCGCCGCCATCGCCGGTTCGGAAAACGGGCTTGCGCCGTCATTGTCGATCTCGATCCCGATCGAGCGGCTGTTGACATCGCCCTGCCCGCCCCAACTGCCGGCCCCGGCATGCCAGGCGCGGGCCGCCTCGTCGACAAGGTGCCAGCAGGTCCCGCTGCGGCCGATCAGAAAATGGCTCGATACCTCTGCGACCGGGTCGCAAAGCCGGTCGAGCGCCGCCTCGGCCGAGGTGAAGGCTGTGTAGTGCAGTACGATCAGGGTCGGGACCGCCCGATCCCGGCGCGGCCCGAAATTGGGCGAGCCGTGCCAGATCGGCTGGTTCACCGCCGCATGGTCCGGCACAGGATCCCGGTCAAGGGATCTGGGTCGCATCCGAGAATTCGGACGGAACGCTTTCGGAGGCGTCATTGGCCGCGATGTCGGATTCGAGATCCGTCGCCGCCGCGGGCGGCAATGCCTGAAGCCCCGGCGCAGCAGAGTCGCAGGCGCCGAGCGCAAGCGGGCCGAGCAGCGCCGCAACCAGCAACAATGGCCGGCTGCGCACAGCGCAACCGGCGGATTCGGCAAGGGGGCGAGAGTTTGCACGGAGAAACATCGGCATCTTCCTGTCGGGGCCGCGACTCAGCGGGCGGTTTTTACCATCCAGCCCGGATAGACGGTCTTGCCGGTCTGGGCGACATAGGTGGGAAATTCGGCATCCGGACCCGGCGCCCCGGTGTATTCGGGCACATCCGAGGCGGCCCCCGATGCGCTGAGCTGCTTGGCCCGCTGTGCGCTGGCACTCAGTTTCGGCGTCCCGGCCGGCAGGGCAACTTTCTGATCGGCGGGGACCGGAGAACACCCTGACACCGCCAGGCCAAGGACCAGAGTGGCGGCCGCCGTCAGCAGAACGGCTGCGCCGCGTGGCGTCCGGGCGCTCATCATATCCACCAATCCGTCGGACGCGCCGTAAAGGCAGCCGCGGTTTCCAGCGAGTGTGCGATGTTCAGCAAGTCTGCTTCCTCCCATGGACGGCCGATGAGTTGCAACCCGAGTGGCAGCCCCTGCGCATCGAGCCCGGCGGGAACCGACACCCCGGGCAGGCCGGCGAGGTTCACTGTAACAGTGAAGACGTCGTTGAGATACATCTGTACCGGATCGGCATCGGCCATTTCGCCCAGACCGAAGGCGGCTGAGGGCGTCGCAGGCGTCAGGATCGCGTCGACGCCGGCCTCGAAGGCCAGATCGAAGTCGCGCTTGATCAGCGTCCGCACCCGGCGCGCCCGGTTGTAATAGGCGTCATAGAACCCGGCCGAGAGCACATAGGTGCCGATCATGATCCGCCGCTGAACCTCGGCGCCAAAGCCCTCGGCGCGGGTCTTTTCGTACATCTCGGTAATGCCATCGCCCTGGGCGAGCTTGGCGCGATGGCCAAAGCGCACCCCGTCATAGCGCGCAAGGTTCGAGGACGCCTCGGCGGGGGCAATGACGTAATAGGCAGGCAGCGCGTATTTGGTGTGGGGCAGCGAGATATCGACGATCTTCGCACCCGCATCGCGCAGCATCGCCGCACCGTCGTTCCAGAGCTTTTCGATCTCGGCCGGCGTGCCGTCGATCCGGTATTCCCGGGGGATGCCGATGGTCTTGCCACGGATGTCGCCGGTCAGCGCCGCCTCGAAATCGGGGACCGCCCGATCGGCCGAGGTCGAATCCTTCGGATCAAAGCCCGCCATGACGCCAAGCATGATGGCGGCGTCGCGCACCGTCTTGGTCATCGGCCCGGCCTGATCGAGCGAGGAGGCGAAAGCGACGATACCCCAGCGCGAGCAGCGGCCATAGGTTGGCTTCAGGCCGGTGATGCCGGTCAGCGCGGCGGGCTGGCGGATCGAGCCGCCGGTATCGGTGCCGGTCGCAGCAAGGCAGAGGTCGGCTGCAACCGCGGCCGCAGAGCCCCCGGAAGAACCGCCGGGCGTCAGCGGCGTCGCGTCGTCCTTGCGCCGCCAGGGATTGACCGCGTTGCCATAGACCGAGGTCTCGGTCGACGAGCCCATGGCGAATTCGTCCATGTTGAGCTTGCCAAGCATGACCGCGCCGGCCTGCCAGAGCCGCGTCGTGACGGTCGATTCGTATTCGGGGCGGAAGCCTTCGAGGATCCGCGAGGCAGCCTGTGAGGGCACACCCTGGGTGCAGAACAGGTCCTTGATGCCGATCGGTACGCCGCACATCGGGTTCTCGGCCCCGCCCTGGATCCGGGCATCGGCGGCCGCCGCCTGTTCCAATGCGATCTCGGGCGTCTTGTGCACGAAAGCGCCAAGCGCATCCGCCGCCTCGATCCGCGCGAGGCACGCCGCGGTCAGTTCGGTCGCCGTGAAGCTTCCGGCGCGCAGGCCGTCGCGGGCCTCGGCAATTGTCAGGCTGGACAGATCGGACATCATTCGACCACCTTCGGCACGGCAAAAAAGCCCTCGCGGGCGTCGGGCGCATTGGCCAGGACCTTGGCCTGACAGCCGCCGTCGGTGACCTCGTCGACGCGGCGCCTGAGCCGCATCGGTGTCACCGAGGTCATCGGCTCGACGCCCTCGACATCGACTTCGCCCAGCTGTTCGATAAAGCCGAGGATGGCATTGAATTCGCCCGCCAGCGCCGGCAGGTCCTGTTCCTCGACCCGGATGCGGGCGAGCTTGGCGACGCGGCGCGCGGTTTCGATGTCGATGGACATGGGGCCTCCGGGGGTCGTCGGGTGATCGGGTCGGGTTTATCGCCCGACTGCCCCGGCCGCAAGCGGATGCGCATGGGCCGCGGTCGAGTCAGGCGGGAACGGAGGCCAACCGGTGACGCCGCCAGACCTCGATCATCCAGCCCAGCATGATCCCGTTGAGGATGTGCCACAGGAAATGGGTGCCGAAAGGGAACACGCCACAGAGCGGCTGGTCGAGCGAGCGCAAGATCAGCGAGGCGACGAGGATCGCGGAACCGATGGCGAAGCCACGCGCGGTGTCGGGGGCGCGCGCGCGCAGACCTAGCGCATAGAGCACGATCAGCAGCGGGATCGGCCAGTAGACCGACGAGATCCGGAAGAACGGCAGGGCCGCGAAGACCGGCAGGGTCACTGCCACGAAGGGCACGAAGCCCAGCGTCGCCAGCAGCGCCCAGGGCGCCCGAAGCCCCACGAGGTCACGGTTGGTGGCGAAGAGGTAGACCAGAACGAAAACGCCGATCGGGACCATGTCGGCCCAGGATGCCCAGATCGTGGCATGGGTGTGAAACAGGTACGATCCGGTGCCGATCACGGCGAGGATGAGGCAGAGCACATGACCGATGCCAAAGGGCACGCCGCGCAGCCGGCGCCACATCACCAGCGCGGCGATCAGGAAGGCGGCATTGGTCACGGCATTCAGCGGCTCGGACCAATAGGCAAAATCGGTACGCTCGCAATAGCCGTCGACCTGCCGCATCAAGTCTTCCATTCGTGCCCCTCCGGATTACCTTGTCCCGAAGGTTTCAACGTTTCGCTGGGAGACTCAAATGAAGATCACGTGGCTCGGGCATTCTGCCTTTCGCATCGACATCGCGGATCAGGTCCTGCTGATCGATCCCTGGCTCGATGGCAACCCGGCCTTCCCGGCCGACCGCCGCGGCGAGGCCATTGCCGGTGTGACGGCGATCCTGCTGACCCATGGCCATGGCGATCATGCCAGCGTCGCGGCCGCGCTGTCGGGCGAGACGGGCGTTTCCGTCTGTGCGATCCACGAGCTGGCGACGCGCCTCGGCCATGACGGGGTCGAGGTGGTGGGCTTCGGCAAGGGCGGCACGATCGCGCTGGGGGAGGTCCGGGTGACGATGGTGAACGCCACCCATTCCTCGAGCATCGACTTCACCGGCGGACGGCCGGAATATGCCGGATCGGCGGCCGGGTTCATGATCGCGGGCGAAGGCCATGTGATCTATGTCACCGGCGACACGGACGTGATGGCCGACATGGCGCTGTTCGGCGAGTTGCACAATCCCGACATCGGGATCCTGTGCTGCGGCGGGCATTATACCATGGACATGGAACGCGCGGCCTGGGCGGCGAAGAAGTTCTTCGACTTCAAGGTGGTGATCCCCTGCCATTACAAGACCTTCCCGATCCTCGCGCAATCGGCGCAGCCGCTGGTCGATGCGCTGCCCGGGATCGACGTGAAGACCCCCGAGGTGATGGAGGTGGTCGAGATCTGACAGCGCCCGGAGGCCAGGGCGCGGTCGCTCCCGCCCGTCCTTGGCGCCTTGCGGCGCCGCGTCCCGTTGGGCCGGGCACCAGCGGCGGGCGCGGAGTGGGATGTCCGGGGTTCGCGGATCAAGTGACGGGGGAAGGTGTGCTGAGAGGCGCTTGAGGGGCAAATGTGCCCTCAAGCGCCTTTTCGATTGTGATGCAAGCCTTCAGCGCCTCAAGGACGCCTTCGGCGCCGCGTGCCGCGGTGGCCGCACGCGGCCATCCTTGACCCGCTGCAGCCTCGCGTCAGGACGGATCAGGGGCGCAGATAGGCATAGCCCTCGGCCTGAAGCTCCATCAGCCGCACCGCGCCCGAGGGCACGACTGTCGCCTCGGCGATCAGCGGCACGTCGGACTGCATCTGCTGCTGCATCGCCTGCACGGTGTTGAGGCAGGCCGAGAAGGTGATGTTGTCCATCTCGAGCGCCATCGTCTCGATCCGGTCCTTCACCGGCGAGGTATCTTCGCGCAGCATGTGCAGGCCGGGACCGTAGGTCACGATCTCGATCACCACCTCCTGGCCGAGGTCGGCATAATGCTTGGCAATGTTGGCGGCGTTGTTCAGCGCCATGTTCATGGTCGAGACGTTTTCCTCGTCGACATGGATCGCGACCTTGGCCGCTGGTTCGGCAAAGGCAAGCTGGGCGCTGAGGGCAAGGGCAGCAATTCCTGCGGCAAGACCGCGGGCGGCAAATCGGGACATCGACTCCTCCAATACTAATATTCCGATATGTTACTCTAACCGCCGTTAGCGCTCGCGTCACCGGGTTTCGGGCCGGTCCCGCAGGGATGCGAAGAAGGCCTTCAGCAGTGCCTCGGCCTCGGCCTCGGCGATGCCGGGATAGACCTCGGGGACATGGTGGGCCTGCGGATGCGCGAAGATCCGCGGGCCCTGCGCCACGCCGCCCGATTTCGGGTCGGCCGCACCATAGTAAAGCCGGGCGATGCGCGCGAATGAGATGACGGCCGCACAGGCCGGACAGGGTTCGAGCGTGACATAGAGCGCGTGGCCCGGCAGCCGTTCCGACCCAGCCGCGGCACAGGCGGCGCGGATCGCCAGGATCTCGGCGTGGGCGGTCGGATCGGACAGCTCGCGGGTGCGGTTGCCGGCGCGCGCCACCAGCCGGCCGGACGGATCGACAAGAGCCGCGCCGACCGGCACCTCGCCGCGGCCGGCGGCGGCGCGCGCCTCCTGCAGCGCGATCTCCATATGCGAGGTGAACCCCATGCCTTCCCCTGCCCCGGCGGCGGCGTCTTGGCAAGTCCGCCGGCAGGGCGTATCGGGGACCATGATTGATGACATCCCCCCCACGCCGCCTCCGGGCGACCGGATCGCCAAGGTGATCGCCCGCGCCGGCCGTGCCTCGCGCCGCGAGGCCGAGGCGATGATCGCGGCCGGCAGGGTCGCGGTGAACGGCGCCCGGATCACAAGTCCCGCGCTGAACGTCACCGCCGCCGACCGGATCACCGTCGATGGCCAGGCGCTGGCGGAAGCCGAGCCGCCGCGGCTCTGGCTCTATCACAAGCCGCTCGGGCTGGTGACCTCGGCGCGCGACGAAAAGGGGCGGCCGACGGTCTTTGCCGCACTTCCGCCCGAGATGCCGCGCGTGGTGTCGGTCGGCCGGCTCGACATCAACTCCGAAGGTCTTTTGCTGCTGACCAATGACGGGGCGGTCAAGCGGCGGATGGAATTGCCCTCGACGGGCTGGCTGCGGCGCTATCGGGTGCGGCTGCACGGATCGCCCGCGGACGCGGTCTTCGAGCCGCTGCGCAAGGGACTTGTGATCGATGGCGAGCGGTTTCAGCCGATGGGCGTAACGCTCGACCGCCAGCAGGGGTCCAACGCCTGGGTGACGATCAGCCTGCGCGAGGGCCGCAACCGCGAGATCCGGCGCGCGGTGGAGGCGGTCGGGCTGATCGTGAACCGGCTGATCCGGATCAGCTATGGCCCGTTCCAGCTGGGCGAGTTGAAGCCCGGCGAGGTCGAGGAGGTCAAGAGCCGGGTGCTGCGCGACCAGCTTGGGCTCGACAAGGATTTCGAGCCTGCGGCGGTGCCGAAGAAAAAGCCGGTGCGCCGGCGGAAATGAGCGGCCGCCAAAGGCCATGTCCGCACCACGACAGATCCTTGCCATGACAGCCGCCGTCCCCGTCCGTCGCGAGCATATCGTGCTTTATGCCCTTCTGACGTCGCTGACGGCGATCAGTATCGACGCGCTGCTGCCGGGTCTGCGCCAGATGGGCAGGGATCTCGGCACGCCGCCGCCGCTGTCCACCCACCATGTGATTTCGCTGTTCATCTTCGGGATGGCATTCGGCGAATTGCTGGTCGGGCCGCTGTCGGATGCGCTGGGGCGCAGGCGGACCCTGGGACTTGGGCTCTGCCTCTATGCCGCCGGGACCGCCATCGCGTTGCTGGCAGGCTCGCTCGAGGCGGTGATTCTGGGCCGTATCCTGCAGGGCATCGGCGTTTCGGGTCCAAAGATTGCAACCCGCGCCATGATCCGCGACCGTTTCGAGGGCGCAGCGATGGCCCGGATCCTGTCCTTCATCTTCACCCTGCTGGTGCTGGTGCCGATGCTGGCACCCGCACTGGGACAGGGGCTGGTCGCGCTGGCGGGCTGGCGCGGTGTCTTTGGCTTCTATCTGCTGATGGCTGCCGTACTTGGCCTATGGGTGGCGCTGCGGCTGCCCGAGACGCTGTCCCCGTCTCGCCGTATTCCGTTCCGGCCGCGGCTGCTGGCCGGCAACGCGGGCCGCATTCTTGCCGACCGCCAGGTGAGCCTGCTGATTGCCGCAACCGGCCTCGTGTTCGGCGCGCAGCTTCTCTATCTCAGCATCGCCGCCGATCTTTTCTTCGACCTTTACGGCATTGCCGAAACGTTCCCGTTCTATTTCGCGGCACTTGCGGCCGCGGTCGGGCTTGCCTCGTTTCTCAACGCGCGGCTGGTGCGGCGGGTGGGGATGGAGGCGATGGCGCGCCGCGCCTTCCGTGGCCTGACGGCGGCCGGTCTGCTGCTGTTGCTGGCCTGTGCGATCTGGGCCGGGCGGCCGCCGCTGCCGGTCTTTCTCGGCCTCGGCTTTGGCGCCTTCTTTGCCATCGGGCTGCTGTTCGGCAACCTGAACGCCCTGGCGATGCGCTCGCTCGGCCAGCTCGCGGGGCTTGGCGCCTCGTTGATTGCCGCGCTGTCGAGCCTGATCGCGACGCTGTTTACTGTCGCGCTCGGCGCCTTCTATGACGGCACCGCGCTGCCGCTGGCGGTGGGTTTCAGCCTTGCAGGCGCCGGCGCGCTGGCCCTTGGCGCGCTGGCGATGCGTGCCGAACCGGCCATGGTCGAGGCTCTGCGCCAGACGGCAGCGCAGGGCCGCGGGATCAGATCTGACGTTCGGGAAGCTGGACGATCAGGCCGTCCAGGGCGTCGGTGACCCGGATCTGGCAGGTCAGGCGCGAAAACCCGGGGCGGGTTTCATAGGCAAAGTCCAGCATGTCCTCTTCCATCGGCTCGACCGGTTCCAGCCGGTCGACCCAATCGGGGTGGACATAGGCATGGCACGTCGAACAGGCGCAGGCCCCACCGCAATCGGCCTCGATGCCCGGTATTCCGTTGTCGCGTGCGCCTTCCATCACCGTCAGCCCGTTGGCGACATCGACAACATGTTCTTTCCCGGAGAACTCGACATAGGTGATCCTGGCCACGACATTATCCTTCCTAATCCCGACGCTCGGCGCCTGCTTTCCGCGCTGACATAGGTTAAACGTCCGGGCTTTGCCAGTCCGTCGGCGGCTTGGCGACGCAGCGCAAATGTTCTATATTTGTTCCATGCTCCGCACACCGCCCCCGCCGCTCTGGTCCCCTGCCACCCTGGACGCGCTGCCGCCGCGCCCGGCATCCTGGCCGCGCCCGCCTGCCTGCCTGCCGGCCGGGCAGCTTTGGCTGCCGCCGGCGGGGGCGCGGGTCTGCGTTGCCGGGCTGGTGCTGGTGCGGCAGCGGCCGGGCACCGCCAAGGGGGTGATCTTCCTGACGCTCGAGGACGAGACCGGGGTCTGCAACGTGGTGATCTGGGCCAAGATCTATGAGCGGTTCCGGCGTGCGATCATTGCCGGACGGCTGCTGCGGATCACCGGGCGGCTGCAGCGCGAACAGAACGTGGTTCATGTGGTCGCCGAGCAGATCGAGGACATTTCGGCGATGCTAGACCTGCTGCTCGATCCCGATTTCGACCCGCAACTGCCGGGCTGAACCGCGCGGGACAGGCTGGCAACAGGGCCAGACCGCGCAATGTGACAGTACGCTCGGCCCCCTCGGCAATAACAACCCTTCTCACAGCTACGTGCTGTGCATATTTGCACCATAGATGGCATTTTCGGTAAGTTTCAGTTTTTACGAACAGAAACTATCTCTCAGTCATCGCAGGCAGACCTGCCGGTGACCAAAGAAAACCGCAAATCAAACGAACGGAAATCACCATGAACCGCATTACCCTTGCAACCGTTGCCGCCCTTGCCCTGAGTGCAAGCGCCCCCGCCTTTGCCAACGACCAACTGGCCAACACGCTTCGCGTCGAACCGGGTGTCTATACCACGTCGCAACTGACGGCGCTCAAGGCCGCGAAGGACGACGGCAACAGCTTCCGGATCAACCAGATCCTCAAGGCCGAAAACGCGTCCTATACGGTCTCGACCTCCAACAGCAACGTGAACTCGGCCAACGCCAACCTCTCGCGTCTGCTCGGCGTCGAACCCGGCGCCTACACCACCTCGCAACTGACCGCGCTAAAGGCCGCGAAAGACGATGGCGACAGCTTCCGGATCAACCAGATCCTGAAATCCGAAAACCCGTCCTATACGGTCTCGACCTCCAGCAGCGACGCGAGCTCGGCCAACGCCAACCTCTCCCGCCTGCTCGGCGTGCAGCCCGGCGCCTACACCACCTCGCAGCTGACCGCGCTGAAGGCGGCGCAAGACGATGGCAACAGCTTCCGCATCCATCAGATCCTGAAGTCCGGCGCGGCGCAGTGATAGACGGCGCCTGCCAATACGTCCCGCCGCACCCGGCCATCCCGGCCGAGGCGGCGGACGCAAGACCAGACCGACGGCCCGCCTGACCACAGGCCGGGCCGTCCTTCCTTCCGTCAGGGTTGGTCTGACGTGACGCACGGGGACGGACGCCGCAGACTGCGGCGATGCACCCCGGACAAGAAAAGGGGCACCGGCGCGTTCGCCGATGCCCCCTTTTGTTGTCCGGTCGGGTCCTGTCCGACGCCAGCCGTCAGTTGATGTTCAGTGCCACAAAGCGCGGCTCGCCGGCGCGGCGGATCAGCAGCAGGATCGACTTGCGCCCCGCCTCCTTGGCCTCGTCGATGCGCGCCTCGAGATCCGAGATCGAGGTGACCTCGCTCTGCGCCGCCTGGGTGATCACGTCGCCCGCGCGCAGCCCCTTGTCATAGGCCTCGGAGGTCTCGTCGACGTCCTTGACCAGAAGACCGACCGAGTCCTTGCCAAGGTTCATCTCTTCGGCGATGTCGGCGGTGACCGGGGTCACGGTCAGACCGAGGATCTGGGCGTCCTGCGGTTCTTCCATGCCATTGATGGCGGCGGGCACGGCATCTTCGGCGGTTTCGCGGCGGCCGAGGGTGACCATGACGGTCTCGGTCTTGCCGTCTCGGAACAGGACCATGCGCACCGACTTGCCGATTTCGGTATTGCCCACCTGGGCGACCAGTTCGCGGGTGTCCGAGACGTCGGTGCCGTCAAACGACATGATCACGTCGCCGGACTTGACACCGGCTTCGGCCGCCGGACCTTCGGGCACGTCGGTGACCAGCGCGCCGCGGGCCTCTTCCAGCCCGATCGCGTCGGCGACATCGTCGGTCACGTCCTGGATACGGACGCCAAGCCAGCCGCGGCGGGTTTCACCGAATTCCTTGAGCTGGTGGATGACATTGTCGCCAACCCGGCTCGACATGGCAAAACCGATGCCGATCGAGCCGCCGTTCGGCGACAGGATCGCGGTGTTCACACCGATCACTTCGCCATCCATGTTGAACAGCGGACCGCCCGAGTTGCCACGGTTGATGGCAGCGTCGGTCTGGATGTAGTCGTCATAGCTGCCCGAAAGCGCACGGCCGCGAGCCGAGATGATCCCGGCCGAGACCGAGAAGCCCTGTCCGAGCGGGTTGCCGACGGCCATCACCCAATCGCCGACCCGTGCCTCGTCCGAGTTGCCCCAGCTGACGAAGGGCAGCGGCTTGTCGGTTTCGACCTTCAGCAGCGCGAGGTCGGTGTTGGGATCGGTGCCCACCACCTTGGCGTCGAGCGTTTGGCCGTCCTTCCATTCGATCGAAATCTCGTCGGCCTGTTCGACCACGTGGTTGTTGGTGACGATATAGCCGTCTTCCGAGATCACGAAGCCCGAGCCGAGCGCCGAGGACTTGTGTGGGCGCGGCTTGCCGCCATCGGGACCGTTGCGCTCCATGAAGTCACGGAAAAAATCTTCGAAGGGCGAGCCTTCGGGCACAATCGGGCCGGGTCCGGCCGCAGTTTCGACCGTGGTCGAGGTGGTAATGTTCACGACCGCCGGGCTGACCTTGTCGGCCAGATCGGCAAAGCTTTCGGGTGCGCCACGCGCCAGCGCCCCGGTCGCCTGACCGAAACACATAACCAGCGCCACCGCGGCCACGAGCAGTCGCGGGGTCCAGACGGGGGTCCACACCCCTTCGGACGTCCGGGGAATGGTAAGAGCTTGCGAGTTCACTCGATATTCCTTCTGTTCTGAGGGGCCGGCCCACTTGGCAGGCCAAGGTGCGGAACGGCACCAAGGGGCAGTCCCGATGCGGCATAGTCTTCGACAACCGGCCCCGAAGGAGCAACTCAAAGTCCTGTCGCGATGCGTCACGTCACCGTGACGAATTGCGTCATGGTGTCCCGGGTCTCCCCGGCTTGCCCCAGTGTCTCAGGCCGATAGCCAGTTCGCAAGCCAAAGCAGGATGCCCCCCAGCGTGACCGCCAGAAGCCCGAGCAGCCGACGCAGGTCCGGCGGCATCTGCGCCAGCATCGCCATGATCTCCTCCAGACGCGAAGGGGCCAGTGCAAGCACCAGCCCCTCCACAACAAACACCAGCCCGAGGGCCAGAAACAGTGTCGCGATCATTCTGCGGCGGCCGGCCGACCCTGCGCGGACTTGAAGTAATCGAAGAACTCGCCATCCGGAGAGATCACCAGCGAGGAGTTCTCGCCCTGCAGCGCATTCTCGTAGGCATTGAGCGAACGGAAGAACTCAAAGAACTGTTCGTCCGCGCCATAGGCCTCGGCAAAAATCCCGGCACGCCGGGCATCGGCCTCACCGCGCGCGATCTCCGCTTCCTTGCGGGCCTCCGAGACCAGCTCGACCGCCGTCCGGTCGGCCTGGGCACGGACCCGCTGCGCCGCTTCGTTACCGCGGGCGATCTCGTCGGCGGCCTCGCGTTCGCGTTCGGCCCGCATCCGCTCGAAAGTGGCGTTCAGGTTCTGCTCGGGCAGGTTGGTCTGCTTGAGCCGCACGTCCACAACGTCGAGCCCGAGCGCAAGCGCCTCGGCCCGGCTCTGGTCCCGGATCCGGTTCATCAGTTCGCGACGGTCCGAGGACAGGATCGTGTCAGATGTCACCTGATCGGCGCCGAGAACCTCGCGGATCTGGGCATTGAGGATCGAGCTCAGCCGGTTTTCGGCAGCCGGCAGCCCGCCGACGCCGACAGCCTGGCGAAACTGAACCACGTCCGCGATCCTGTAACGCGCGAAGGCATCGACCACCAGCCGGCGGTCATCCGAGGGCGTGACCTCGATCGTGTCGGTGTCGAGCGCCAGAATACGGGCGTCGTATTTCACGACCTCCTGAATCAGCGGGATCTTGAAGGCAAGGCCGGGGTCTTCCTTGACCCGACGGATCTGGCCGAACTGCATCACCAGCGCCTTTTCGCGCTCGTCGACGATAAAGATCGATGCAAGGAACAGTGCCACCAGAACGATGGCTATCGGGATGAAATAGAATCCGCGCTTCATCTCAGTTGCTCCCCCCACTGACGGTGTCGTTCGTTGTGGTGGTGGTGGTGGCCGCAGAATTGCGGCGCAATTCGTTCAGCGGCAGATAGGGCACGACGCCCTGGCTGCTGCCGCCCGGACCGCTTTCGCCAAGGATCACCTTGTCCATGCCGCCAAGCACCTTTTCCATCGTTTCCAGATAGAGCCGCTTGCGAGTGACCTCGGGCGCCTTGCTGTATTCTTCCTGCACGGCCGAGAACCGGCTGGCCTCGCCCTCGGCTTCGTTGACCACGCGGGCGCGATAGGCCTCGGCCTCTTCCAGCACCTGCGCGGACTCGCCCCGGGCACCGGCCTGGATGCGGTTGGCATAGGCGTCGGCCTGGCGTTCAAGCCGGTCGCGCTGCTGTTCGGCGGCCTGAACCTCGCGGAAGGCGTCGATCACCTCGCGCGGCGGGTCGGCACGGTCGAGGTTGACCCGAACGATGGTGATACCCGAGTTGTAGGTGTCGAGCGTGGCCTGGATACTGTCGAGCGCGGTCTGGGCGATCAGACCACGGTCGCGGTTGAGGATCGGGGCCAGATCCGAGGCGGCAATGATCTCGCGCATCGCCGATTCAGACACTGCGCGCACGGTGTCGCGACCGTCACGCAGGTTGAACAGATACTTGGCCGCGTCATTGATGTTCCAGACCACCTGAAAGTCGATGTCGACGATATTGGCGTCGGTCGTCAGCATCAGGCCGCTGTCGGAGCCGCGGGCGGCAAGTGTGTTGCCGATATCCTCGGTCCGCTCGGAGGTGACGTTCACCACCTCGGCGGTGACAAACGGCCAGGGGGCAAAGTTGAGGCCCGGTTCCCCGGTCGAGCTGAACTTGCCGAGGAAAAGTTCCACCGACTGTTCTTCGGGTTTCACGGTATAGAACGAGGCAAGCCCCCACAGCGCCACGACAGCCAGTCCGCCGACGATCACCGTGCTGCGGGTGAGTCGAAACCCGCCGCCTCCGCCGCCGCCGTCCGGGCGGTTGGGGTCGCGTGGGCCGCCGCGCCCGCCCATCAGGACGCGCAGTTGCTCCTGGCCCTTGCGGACGATCTCGTCGATCTCGGGGATCTGCGACTTCTCATCGCCGGGCCTGCGCCCGTTATTTCCGCCGCCACCGCCGCTGCCGTCTCCGCCGCCGCGATTGCCGCCGCCCTGCTGACCGCCGCCGGAGCCGCCGCCCCAGGGCCCGCCGCTATGTCCTGCCATGGAATTCCTTCCCTCTCGATTTTATGTCGTCTTGTTGCAATGCCATTTGGTCGCGCTCACGCCCTTTTCAACCTCGGGCGCCGGCATTAGCCGCGTCAGGCACTGCGGACGGGGTGTTTCAACGTCACGAGTTCTTCCGACATCGTCGGGTGAACCGCAACCGTGCGATCGAAATCCTCCTTGGTCGCGCCCATCTTCACCGCGACGCCGGCAAGCTGGATCATCTCGCCGGCATGGTCGGCAACAATGTGCACGCCCAGCACCTTGCGGGTCGCCTGCGAGACGATCAGCTTCATCAACACCCGGTCTTCGCGCGCGATGAAGCTTTTGTGCATCGGCCGGAAGGTGGTGGAATAAACCTCAATGGGCTCCTGTTCGCGGGCGGCTTCCTCGGTCAGACCGACCGAGCCGTATTCGGGCTGGGTGAAGACGGCCGAGGGGATCAGGTCGTGATCGGGCGCGGTCGGGTTGCCCTTGAACACGGTTTCGACAAAGGCCATGCCCTCGCGGATCGCCACGGGGGTCAGTTGCACCCGGTTGGTCACGTCGCCGATGGCGTGGATCGAGGGCACGGCGGTCTGGCTGTAGCGGTCCACCACGACCTCGCCCCTGCGGCCGATCTCGATCCCGAGGTTTTCAAGCCCGAGGCCGCGGGTGTTCGGGTCGCGCCCGACAGCGAACAGCACCTGATCGAAGGTAAAGCTGTGGCCGGTCGTTGCGCGCACGTCGATACCGTCGCGACCCTTTTCCATCGACAGGATATTGGTGCCGCAATGGATCGCGATGCCGTGCCGGATCATGTGTTCGGCGATGTGGCCGCGCGCCTCGTCGTCAAAGCCGCGCAGGATTTGCGCGCCGCGATAGAACTGCGTCACCTCGGTGCCGAGCCCGTTGAAGATGCAGGCCATTTCGCAGGCGATATAGCCGCCGCCGACGATCAGAAGACGTTTCGGCAACTCGTCGAGATGGAATACCTCGTTCGAGGTGATACCGAGTCCGGCGTTTTCGAAGTCGGGAAGCGAGGGGCGCCCGCCGGTGGCGATCAGGATGTGCTTGGCGGTGAACCGCGTGCCATCGGCCAGTTCCACCGTGTGGGCATCGGCGACGGTGGCGCGTTGCGCATAGGTGGTCACGCCCGATCCCTGCAGCAGGCGGTTGTAGACCCCCTCCAGCCGGTCAAGCTCGCGCTCGAGCCGCGTGCGGAACTTGGTCCAGTCGAAGCCGCCGATCCGCACGTCCCAGCCGTAGTCCACCGCCTCGTGCATGGCTTCGGCATATTCCGACGCGAAGACCATCAGTTTCTTCGGCACGCAGCCGCGGATGACGCAGGTGCCGCCCATGCGGCTTTCCTCGGCCAATGCCACCTTGGCACCGGTCTCGCCGGCCGCGACGCGGGCCGCCCGCACGCCGCCGGATCCGCCGCCGATGACGAATAGATCATAGTCGAACTTCATGGAACTTCCCCGACTGTTGCCGTCACTCCCCGGTGTCGGCAAAGATGTTCTCCGGCTCGGCTCCGTCGGCCGCTTCAAGGCCGGGCGCCTGACGCTCGATGTCACGGATCTCGACCGCGCCATTGCCGTGGCCGATGACCAGTACATCGCAGATGTCGATGAAAAGGCCGTTCTCGACCACGCCCGGGATCTGGTTCAGCACCAGGCTCAGCTGGCGCGCGTCGCCGATACGCCGCAGGTGCAGATCGAGGATGAAATTGCCCTCGTCCGAGACAAAGGGCTGGTCGCCTGCCATCCTGAGGCTGGTCTCGCGCCCCAGAACGTCCATGCCCGACAGCGCCTCTTCGATCAGGGCGCGGGTGCATTTCCAGCCGAACTTGATCGTTTCGACCGGCAGCGGGAAGGCACCGAGCGCCTTCACGTCCTTTGCGGCATCGGCGATCACGATCATCCGGTCCGAGGCCGTGGCGACAATCTTTTCTTGCAGATGTGCCCCGCCGCCGCCCTTTATCAGGTTGAATTCACTGTCGAACTCATCGGCGCCGTCAATCGTCAGATCGAGCCATCCGACATCTTCGAGGGTCGAGACAGGGATGCCGACCTCGCGGGCAAGATCCCCGGTGCGGGTCGAGGTCGGCACGCCCGTGATCTGCAGCCCCTCGTCGCGCACCCTCTCGCCCAGTCGGCGCACCATCCAGGCCGCGGTCGAGCCGGTGCCGAGACCAACCTTCATGCCGTCCTCGACAAAATCGCAGGACCGCAGGGCAGCGTTGCGCTTGGCGCGATCGATCGGTGACAATTCGGTGGACATATCAACACTCCCGGTCGTTCGGCGAAGGTTATAGGCGCAATCGACGGGATCCGCGAGAGGCATTCCCGCCCTGGTCCGGAGTCCCGACGGCCTCAGCCGCCGAGCGCGGCAATGGCGGCCCCAAGCGCCTTTCGCGGCAGCATCAGCAGCATTCCGGGGCCGTCAAGCTCGATCCGGACCCGGCGCGCGCCGTCCGCGACCCGGTTCGAGGTGCCGATCACTCCAGCCGGAGAAAACACGATGCCGTCGATCGGCCAGTGCAGCCCCTCGGACCGGCCAGTGACCTCGGCCAGCGGAAACAACGAGACCCGGGAGCCCGGCGCAAGATCGAGCGTCAGCTTCGGCGGAGCGGCCAGAATGACATCGCGCCGGCCAATCAGGATGCAGGGCTGATCGGCCCGGCGCACCAGAACGTTGAGATTGGCAAGTTGATGGTCGATGCGCCGGCCAAGAAATCCGACCCCCAGGACCAGCGGCGCCAGGACAGATCGCAGCGCCTTGTCGAAATCGGTGCTGTCCTGATCGTTGATCTTGTGCAGGATTTCGGGTTCGAGGCTCGCGCGCACCTCGGCCGCAAGCGAATCCATGTCGCCGATCACTGCCTGTGGCACATACCCCTGCGCCAGCGCCGTCGCCGCACCGCCATCGGCCGCCACAAGGGCGGGCGCGAGACTTAGCGCCTCTGCAAGGTCCTTCGCTCTGGCCTTGCTGCCACCCAGAAGCGTTATCTTGGCGGAGCTTCGGACTATGACATCGTTCATTCTGGACTGTCCCGTTTTTCACAGGAAGAACACATTCTTGCCCGGAAATGATACAGTAAATTTTCTCTAGTCGTTCAGGATGCCAAGGCGCGATATGGTATGCCCCTGCATCCACAGGGGAGCAGGCGAGCACAGCGATGGGAGATTCACGGAAAGTCCTGACCGTGTCCTATGGCAAGTTCTCCTGCACGCTGGAGGGTTTCGATGATGCCGATTCCGCAATGAAGGCCATGGCGGCCTATATTCGCGACCTGACCGCCGGGGACGGCCCCTTCGGCGGGCTGGCAACTTCGGAGGCAGAACTGATGCGCCGGATCGTGCGCGAGGAACTGTCCGCGAGCCTTGCCCGGCGCCGGCCCCAGACCGCGGCCCCGGCGCCACAACCCGCGCAGCCGGGCGGGCAGCGTCGTCCCAGCGCGCCGATCTCGGATCGGATCGCCCGGATGCGCCTGGCTGCCGCCCGCACCACTGCGCGCCCGATCCCGGTCCACCGCAGCCGGCAGCCTGCCACGCAGGCGCCCCCTGCAGGCAATCCCGCGCCCGGCTCGCCACAGCCCGCCGCACGGCAGTCCGCCGTCGCGCCCGGCATGTCAGCCCCCCCAGCGGCCGACAGCCATCCGCCGCGGCGCCCCAGGGTTCTGGCGCCCGACAACGGCAGCGAAGCGCAGTTTTCGCGGCTGATGGAAGAGGCCGACAGCAAACTTGCCGGACCCGAGTTGCGCCGCCGCCGCTCGGCGCTTGCCTATCTGCGGGCCGCCATTGCCGCGACCCGGGCCGAGCCGCCATCGATGGCTGGCGTCGCGCGGGCCGATCACACCCGCAGCTATCGCGAGGAATTCCGCCAGATCGCGCCGCCCGCGCCGCTGGCCCCCGGCGGACTGACGCAAGGTGTCGCAGCCGCCCCGCCCGCGCTGCCCGATCCGGGTAACGAGGCCGACTTGCCCGAGGCGATGCTGCAGGACGAAGCCGAGGTCTTCGAGGCTTTCGTCTGGCAGATGGCGGCCGCAGGGCTCGAAGATCTGCTCGAATGTGCGGCTGCCTATGCGATTCACGTCCGCGGCCAGCCCCATTTCAACCATCCACAGCTTCTGACCCTGGTGCGACAGCTCGACAGCCACGTCGCGCTCGACCCGGATGCCAGCCTGCGCGCCTTCGAGGCGCTGCTGGCACGGCAATCGGTCGTGCGGGTTGGCGCGGCGCGATTCATACTTTCTCAAAGTTCGAGGTTTATCCCGACCTAGTGCCCCGCGGGGAGATCTTCCCCAACGTGCCGCGGTGATAACGAGTGGCGGGCGGGGGTTCCGTCCCGGAGGCTCCGCCCTTGTAAAATTTAACCTTTGCTCCAGGCGATCCGTCCTACCGACCGTCCCGGGCTCGGCAGGTCGCTTCGTCATCCCGGTCTCCCGGAGCCGGCAATCACGCCGGTTCCGGGTGCACCCCCGGCACCGAAGGTCCGGGCAGCGCGGCCGGCAACCGTGCCTCACGCCGACGACCGGGAAACCCGATTGCAACAGGCCGGCCAGACGACGGGATCGCGGTCAACCGACCGGGCAATGGTTTGCTGACCGGGTGACGACCAACTGACCGAGCAACCGGGTCGAGCTACGCCAGAGTTTCGGGATCTGCCGGGATCTCAACGGCCCTGGCCGGTATCGACGCCTGATTGTGGCTCAGCGCGGGGCTCGGCCTCATCGTCCGCACCGGGGCCTGCCGGATGGCATTCGGCGGCTGCCTCCGGACCCGCGTCGGGGTCGGACTGTCCGACCCCGCGAAAGACAAAGCGGAACGGCAACGCCCAGAGCAGGCCAAGCAGGATATAGACCAGAAGTTCCAGCCACATCGGTGGCCGGCCGAGCCAGTTCAACACGGTGACCGCAACGACCACATAGGCCGGCAACCCGATCAGCAGAATCACCAGCGACCAACGACGGCGGGCCTTCCAGGAAAGTGCCATCTCAGTCGGCAAAGGGGTCGGTCACGAGGATCGTGTCATCGCGTTCGGGCGAGGTCGACAGCAACGCCACCGGACATTCGATCAACTCCTCGATCCGGCGCACGTATTTGACCGCCGCTCCCGGCAGATCGGCCCAGCTTCGGGCCCCTGCGGTGCTTTCCGACCACCCCTCCATGGTCTCGTAGATCGGGGTGACACGGGCCTGCTGATCGGCGGCCGTGGGAAGATAGTCCAGCTGACGGCCGTCGAGATCGTAGCCCACGCAGATCTTGAGCTCTTTCAACCCGTCGAGCACATCCATCTTGGTCAGTGCAATGCCGTTCACCCCCGACAGCGCGCAGGTCTGGCGCACCAGCACCGAATCGAACCAGCCACAGCGGCGCGACCGGCCGGTGACGGTGCCCTTCTCGCGGCCGACCTTTGCCAGATGGTCGCCGACCTCGTCGAACAGCTCGCAGGGGAACGGCCCCTCGCCCACCCGCGTGGTATAGGCCTTGACGATTCCCAGCACGAAGCCGATCGCCCCCGGCCCCACGCCGGTTCCGGCAGCAGCGGCACCCGACAGCGTGGTCGAGGAAGTGACGAAAGGATAGGTCCCGAAATCGACGTCGAGCAGGCTGCCCTGCGCGCCTTCGAACAGGATCCGCTTGCCGGCCTTGCGGGCGATATTCATCTCGCGCCAGACCGGCCGTGCAAAGGGCAGCACCCGCGGCGCGATGGCGCGCAGGCTTGCCAGCAGCGCCTCGGCATCGACGGGCGGCAGGCCAAGGCCCATCCGCAGCGCATCGTGGTGCACCAGCAGCCGGCCCATCCGGGATTGCAGCGTCGTCTCGTCGGCAAGATCGGCCACCCGGATCACCCGGCGCCCCACCTTGTCCTCATAGGCCGGGCCGATGCCGCGACCGGTGGTGCCGATCTTGGCAACCGAATTCTGCGCCTCGCGGCCACGGTCGAGCTCGCCATGCAGCGGCAGGATCAGCGGCGCGTTCTCGGCGATCATCAGGTTGTCGGGAGTTATCTCGACGCCTTGCGCCGCAAGCCGTTCGATCTCGTCGACCAGCGCCCACGGGTCGAGCACGACGCCGTTGCCGATCACGCTGATCTTGCCCTTTCGGACGATACCCGAGGGCAGCAACGAGAGTTTGAACACCGCACCGTCGATCACCAGCGTGTGGCCGGCGTTGTGCCCGCCTTGGAACCGCGCGATGATATCCGCGCGTTCCGACAGCCAATCGACGATCTTGCCCTTCCCCTCGTCACCCCACTGGGCACCCACGACGACGACATTGGCCATTTTCATCTCCCCGGCTGACCGCAAAATCCGAGCAGGTCATAGCGTCTGGGCGGCGATGGCGAAACCGCAATCGTGCCGCAGCGCCCGGCCGACGTCGAAAAGCCGGCCGGGAGCGGGGTCAGAGATCCGCAATCAGGCCTTGCGTCGCCGGCGCAGCCCCAGGATGCCGGCTGCAGAGCCGAGCAGCACGAAGCCGGCAGGCAGCGGCACCGGCGTTGCGGAAGTATATGTGCGCAGGCCGTTTTCCTCGAGATAGCCGATCAGGTTGGTGATCTCGTCGGTCTGGAACAGCGTGGCGCCCCGCTTCACCCACCAGAGCCAGGATTCGTCGGGATCGCCGTACAGCACTGCCAGTTCATCGCCTCGACCGCCGGCGCGCATGTTGGGGGCGCCACCGCCCGAATAGAGCGTATTGATCCACATCCGGACGCTGTGTTCGTCGGCGAAGTCACGGATCGCTTCGGAAAACAGCAGCCCGCCATCGCTGCTGATCGGGTCGCCGTCGTGCCATTCGTTGCGGAGCTGCATCGAGTCGGGGTCGAGCGCCGCGATGAGTTCGTAGACCAGATTCAGGTCTTCGATCTCGCGGTCATAAATATTGGGAACGATGTCGAGCAGCATCTCGCCAAGCATCGCCTTGTACGCGATCGCGTCGGCCAGATCCTGAGCGGTGTTGCCCGCCGTCGTGTCGATTGTCTGATAGCCGACGCCGGTCGATTCGATGGCATGGATCACCGCAGCCGCATCTTCGGCCTCGATCTTGAGATCGAGGTTGATCAGCACCTTGTCCTTGGCGGCCAGCAGCGCCTCTTCGAAGGTCGGGATGGTTTCGGTCGAGACCTCGCCGGTGTCAGGGTTGACGAGATAGCAGCTTTGCAGGTCCGCATAGGTATGGTCCGAAATCAGGCCGCTGCAGGTTGTCTTTCCGTCGATTGTCTTGTCATGCGACAGGACGAGAACCCCGTCGGCAGTCTTTCTGACGTCGATCTCGATCATGTCGGCCCCGGCCGCAATGGCGTATTCGATGGCCGAAACCGAGTTTTCGTAGCGAGCCCTCGTGCCGCCTTCATAGACCCCGGCACGGTGGCCCATCACCATGACGTAGTCGGGGTGATTTTCGGGGTGCTCGTAGACATCGATGAGTTGATCGATGGGCAACGCGACTGCAGAGCCGGAAAATGCCAGCGTGAATGCAATGCCTGCGGCCGCAGCCGCGAGACTGCGGATTGAAACGGACTGACGCACTTTTGTACCTCGGGTGATTGTGGCGGTTGGTGGCGGTCGACCCATCACGCAAATCGGTAACAGCCACGTCACGCGGCCGTGAACTCACGGTGAAGGTTTTCTGACAGCCGCGACCGCATCGCTCCGGCGACGCTGGGCTCTGCGCGGCCCGGGCAATGTCCCCTGGGGCTGCGCCGGCTGAAACGCCGCGTTTTCCCCAGAGGTTTCCGATCACACAGGATGACAGGTTCCCACCCGAGCCGATGCCCCGGAACGACTGTTCGGGCAACAGCCGCACAGCGACGGGGAGGCCGATGCGCAGACCGCTGCCGGCGCCTCGGTCACGAAATTTCGGCACCGATACCCCGGCCGGACCAGAACAGGTCTGCAACGGGGTTGCGATCCTGTCCGTCAGGCCGTAGGTAACGGCCGTTCTCAGATCCGGATCCGGCCCGCATGGAAAATGTCATACTCATCGTCCACCTGATCCTGGCGCTCAGCCTGATCGGCATCGTGCTGCTCCAGCGCTCCGAAGGCGGTGGGCTTGGCCTTGGCGGCGGCGGCGGCGGGGTCATGACCGGCCGCGCGGCTGCCACGGCGCTCGGCAAGGTGACATGGATCTTCGCCGTCGCCTTCTTTGTGACATCGATTTCGCTGACCATCCTGGCGGCCAGCAAGTCCGGGACCCAGTCGGTCGTGGACCGGATCATCGATGCCCCGGCCCCAGTCGTGGCGCCGGTTGAAGCGCCGGCACCCGACGACCTTCTGCCGCCGCCCTCCACCGGCAACGAGCCGGTTCTGCCCAAGGCTGCGGACTGATCCTGCGGCAGCTCTGCCACAAGGCATTGCACATTTATTGATCCGAGCAACAGCATCTTGCGGTGCTGTTGCCCTTGCACGGCGAATCCTCTACACTCTGAGTCCCGTGGTGATGCGTCTTCCGCCCTGTTGCGAAGGCGTGTCGAGCAGTTGAAATTCCGGGGGGTGCAGGCGCCGCCCCCACTGATCACGGGGAGCAGCCCAGCATGGCACGGTTCATCTTCATCACCGGCGGCGTCGTATCGTCGCTTGGCAAGGGGCTGGCCTCGGCCGCACTCGGCGCCCTGCTGCAGGCCCGCGGGTTCAGCGTGCGACTGCGCAAGCTCGACCCCTACCTGAACGTCGATCCCGGCACCATGAGCCCGTTCGAACACGGCGAGGTCTTCGTCACCGACGACGGCGCCGAAACCGATCTGGATCTCGGCCATTATGAACGGTTCACCGGGGTCGCCGCGCGCCGGACCGACTCGGTCAGCTCGGGCCGGATCTATTCCAACGTGCTCGAGAAGGAACGCCGCGGCGATTATCTCGGCAAGACGATCCAGGTGATCCCGCACGTCACCAACGAGATCAAGGATTTCCTGAAGATCGGCGAGGACGAGGTCGATTTCATGCTCTGCGAGATCGGCGGCACGGTCGGCGATATCGAGGGCCTGCCGTTCTTCGAAGCCATCCGCCAGTTCGCCCAGGACAAGCCGCGCGGGCAGTGCATCTTCATGCACCTGACGCTGCTGCCCTATATCAAGGCTTCGGGCGAGTTGAAGACCAAGCCGACCCAGCACTCGGTCAAGGAATTGCGTTCGATCGGCCTCGCGCCCGATCTTCTGGTCTGCCGCTCGGAAATGCCGATCCCGCAGAAGGAACGCGACAAGCTGGCGCTGTTCTGCAACGTGCGTCCCGATGCGGTGATCGCGGCGCAGGACCTGTCCTCGATCTATGACGCGCCGCTGGCCTATCACCGCGAGGGTCTCGACCAGGCCGTGCTCGACGCCTTCGGGATCAGCCCGGCGCCAAAGCCGAACCTGTCGCGCTGGGAGGACGTGTCCGACCGGATCCACAATTCGGACGGCGAGGTGCGGGTCGCCATCGTGGGCAAATACACGCAGCTTGAAGACGCCTACAAATCCATTGCCGAGGCACTGACCCATGGCGGCATGGCCAACCGGGTGAAGGTCAAGGCCGAGTGGATCGACGCCGAGATCTTTGAACGCGAGGATGCGGCGCCCTATCTGGAAGGCTTCCACGCCATCATCGTGCCGGGCGGCTTCGGCGAACGCGGCACCGAGGGCAAGATCAAGGCGGCCGAGTTCGCCCGCATCCGCAACGTGCCCTATCTGGGCATCTGCCTTGGCATGCAGATGGCGGTCATCGAGGCCGCGCGCAGCCTGACCGACCTGACCGACGCGGGCTCCGAGGAATTCGACCACGAGTCCGGCAAGAAGCGGTTCACGCCCGTGGTCTATCACCTGAAGGAATGGGTGCAGGGCAATGCGATGGTCGAACGCAAGCTCGACGACGACAAGGGCGGCACCATGCGGCTTGGCGCCTATCGCGCGGTGCTCGCGCCCGACAGCCGGGTCGCCGAGATCTATGGCACGACCGAGATCGACGAACGCCACCGTCACCGCTATGAGGTCGACATCCGCTATCGCGACAAGCTCGAGGCCCAGGGTCTCCGGTTCTCCGGCATGTCGCCCGACGGCCGCCTTCCCGAGATTGTCGAGGTTCCGACCCATCCCTGGTTCATCGGCGTCCAGTTCCACCCCGAACTGAAATCGAAACCCTTCGCGCCGCACCCGCTGTTCCGCGATTTCGTCCGCGCCGCGGTCGAAAACAGCCGTCTGGTCTGAGGCCGGGGGCGACGCCGCCCGCTGCGGCATCTGGCATCCGCCAACCGAACCGCCCTGCCCAAAGCGCGGCCCGCGTCTGGCCCCCATGCTGGCGGGGGACGATCCTCAGGTCCGGTCCGCGCGGCGCGCCGTTTACGATATCATCTTTGCCATGACGTTCCTGCTGGAGTAGGCCGGAGATCAGGGAAGGAGACTTCGGATGCTCAAAGGGTATTGGGTCGCTCATGTCGACGTGAAGGACCAGGCGGTCTTCGAGGAATACAAGCGCGCCGCGATGAAACCCTTCGCGCGCTATGGTGCGAAATTTCTGGTTCGCGCCGGCCAGTTCGACCTGCGCGAGGGCGAGCTGCACCCGCGCACCGTCGTGATCGAATTTCCAACCTTCGCCGACGCGCTGGCCTGCTATGACGATCCCGATCATCTGGCCGCCAAGGCGATCCGCGATCCGATTGCCGAAGGGGATCTGGTGATTGTCGAGGGTTTCGACGATCGCGGCTGATACGGCCCCCGCGGTCGCGGGACTTGATGCGGCCAGCCGCGCCCGGCATATGGGGTTCATGTTTGCCGATCCGCCTGACCGCCCGTTCCTGACCACCCCGGTGCCGCGCCGCGGCCCCGGTCGGCCGTGTGCCGCGGCTGTGGCCGGTCCGTTCGCCAATCGGCGGTCCGCGGCCTGCCACACTCTGCGCCCAATCCCGAAAGGCCTGCCATGTTCGCCGATTTCATACGCCGCCTGACAACAGCCGAGCCAGACAGCCTGCCCGATCCCGATGCCAGGCTGGCGCTGGCAGCCCTTCTGGTGCGCGTCGCCCGGGTCGATGGCGACTATACTGCGGAAGAGGTCGACCGGATCGACCGGATCCTGCGCAGCCGCTATGTCCTGTCGCCCTTCGAGGCGACCCAGTTGCGCGGCGAGGCCGAACAGCTGGAGGCGGTCGCGCCGGACACCGTCCGCTTTACCCGCGCAATCAAGGAGGCGATCCCCTATGACCATCGCGCCTCGGTGATGGAGGCGCTGTGGACGGTGATCCTGGCGGATGGCGTCCGCGACGAGGAGGAAGATTCGCTCGCCCGTCTGGTTGCAAATCTTCTGGGCGTCAACGATCTGGACAGCAACCTTGCTCGCCAGAGGGTCGAGCACAAGCAAGGCTGACGCGGAAAGCCTGATCCATGGTCACCGCGCAGCCCGTGCACGACCAACCCCGGCGCCGGGACGGAAACGAGGGCTGGCGCGCCGCGCCGGGCCGAGAATGCCGCAACCGACGCCAGAAGGCCGCGGCTGATCGGGGCCCACGAACTGCCCGGCCGATCCGGTTTCGTCGCGCTGGGGGGCGGTGCCCAGGCGGCCGTCCGCGATCTGCCGCCTTTCCGGGCATATGCCCGAAATCTCGCCCGACCCTTCGGGCTTCCCCAGGGTCGCCCTGCCGTTCGCCGTTGCATTTGCCCGGCAATTGCGCCCTACTCTGCCATTAATGCAACAATTGCGATCTTGTAAGTGACCCAAGCCGCCGCCCCGGTGATCGAGATCAGAGATCTCCACAAGGCCTACGGGTCTCTTGAAGTCCTAAAGGGCGTTCACATGATCGCCCGCCGGGGCGAAGTCGTCTCGCTCATCGGCTCGTCGGGGTCGGGAAAATCGACCCTGCTGCGCTGTGCCAACCTGCTGGAAGACAGCCAGTCCGGCGAGATCCTGTTCGAGGGCGAGCCCGTCATATGGCGCGGCCACGGCGCCCACCGCCGGCCGGGCGACCGAAAGCAGCTGATCCGCATCCGCACCAACCTGTCGATGGTATTCCAGCAATTCAACCTCTGGGCCCATCTGACGATCCTGCAGAATGTCATGGAGGCCCCGGTCACGGTGCTGAAACGCGACCGCGCCGAGGCCGCAAGGCTTGGCCGGGCGCTTCTGGACAAGGTCGGGATCGTCGACAAGGCCGATGCCTATCCCGCGCAGCTTTCGGGCGGCCAGCAGCAGCGCGCGGCCATTGCGCGCGCGCTTGCCATGGAACCGACGGCACTGCTGTTTGATGAACCGACCTCGGCGCTCGACCCGGAACTCGAACAGGAAGTGGTCAAGGTGATCAAGGCGCTGGCCGCGGAAGGCCGCACGATGATCCTTGTCACCCATGACATGCGGCTGGCGGCCGATCTCTCGGACCACGTCGTGTTCCTGCACAAGGGCAGGATCGAGGAAGAAGGCCCCCCCGAAACCCTGTTCGGCAATCCCCAGACCGAACGGCTGCAGCAATTCCTTTCCCACAGTCAGGGCGGCTGAACCGCCCGGCCCAACACCAGCCCCAAATTCCAACCGGGAGACGACAATGAAGAAGATCTTAGTCCTTTCCGCTGCCGCGCTGGCCTTGTCGGCCAGCTTTGCCATGGCCCAGGATGTCGTGCGCTTGTGCACCGAGGGCGCTTATCCTCCGTACAACTTCGTCAACGATGCGGGCGAGGTCGACGGCTTTGAACGCGAACTGGGCGACGAGCTTTGCACGCGCACCGGGCTGACCTGCGAATGGGTCACCAACGAGTGGGATTCGATCATCCCGAACCTGACCTCTGGGAACTACGACGCCATCATCGCCGGCATGTCGATCACGCCCGAGCGCAAGGAAGTCGTGGCCTTTACCCAAGCCTATACCCCGCCGTCGGCCTCGGCCTATGCGGCGCTCAGCGAGGATGCCGATATCATGGGCGGCGTGATCGCGGCCCAGACCGGCACGATCCAGGCCAGCCACGTCGTCGATACCGGCGCCACGCTGCTGGAATTCCCGACCCCTGACGAGACCGTGGCCGCGGTGCGCAACGGCGAGGCCGACGCGGTGATGGCCGACAAGGACTTTCTGGTTCCTGTCGTCGACGAGGGCGATCTGGTCTTCGTCGGCGACGACATCCCGCTCGGCGGCGGCATCGGCATGGCGTTCCGCCAATCCGACCCCGAGCTGATGGCCAAGTTCGATACGGCGATCCAGTCGATGAAGGATGACGGCACGATGAACACGCTGATCATCAAATGGCTCGGCGAAGACTCGCCGCGCTGGTAAGACGGTCCTGGGGGCGGCGGTCAGGCCGCCGCGCCCGCACCTCTCATGTTCTCCTATTGCACAGATCCCTCCACTCTCGACGGCGCCGCATGGCTCTCGTGCTACCTGACATCAGGCAAGCACATGATGTTCTATGCCTCGTTCGGCACGGTGCTTTTGCTGCTGGCGGTGACGGCACCGATGGCGCTGTTGTTCGGGTTCGGTGGGGCGGTGGCGTCGCGGTCATCCTTCCTGCCGCTGATGCTGTTCGGCAAACTCTATACCTCGATTGTGCGCGGCGTTCCCGACATCGTCTTCTTCCTGTTTTTCGTGATTGCCCTCGATCAGGGGATCGAATGGCTGCGCCATCAGGCGCTGTGCCCGGACTGGACCGCACCGATCCGGCAGGGCAGCGATTTCCTGGTATGTCCCGCGGCCAAGATGCCGCAATCGAACTCGCCGCAGTTCTGGCATGAGGCCTATAACTTCGCGCTGGCGGTCGTCACCTTCTCGATCGTGTTCGGCGCCTTTGCCTCCAACGTCCTTTACGGTGCGATGCGCGCGGTGCCCAAGGCACAGCTTGAGACCGCCCATGCCTATGGCCTGAGCGACAGGCAAACCTTCTGGCGGATCCTGGTGCCGCAGATGTGGGTCTATGCCCTGCCCGGGCTTGGCAATCTGTGGATGATCCTGATCAAGGCGACGCCGCTGCTGTTCCTGCTCGGGATCGAGGATATCGTATACTGGGCGCGCGAGCTTGGCGGCTCGAAGACCACGATCTATGCCTATCCGCACCCCGACTGGCGGATCTATTATTTCCTGTTCCTGCTGGTCTTCTACCTGTGTTTCACACGCGTCTCCGAGATCGTGCTGGAGCGCATGACCCGACGTCTGTCGCGCGGGCAGGCCACCATGGCGGGCGAAGAACAGAGGCGCGCTGCATGACCTGCCTCGAAACGTTCCAGACCTATGCGCTGCGCTCGCTCGGCATTGGCGAGCGGTTGCTGCCAAAGGCCGACATCACGGTCTGCGAACAGGTGGTGCTGATCGGATCGGGGCTGATCTGGAACATCTATTTCGCGGCCCTCGCGCTCTTCGCCGGGTTCTTCCTTGCGACCGCGCTGGCGGTTGCCAAGAACTCGCGCCTCTGGATCATCCGCAAGCCCGCCGAATGGTTCATCTTCGTGTTCCGCGGCTCGCCTTTGTTCATCCAGTTCTTCCTGGCCTACGAGGCGTTTGTGCTGCTGCCCAAGGCGGGGATCGATTTCAATCTGTTCGGAATCGACTTCACCGCCACAACGCGCTGGCTGACCCGCGCCTGGCTGGGCGCGACAATCGTCCTGTTCCTCAACACCTCGGCCTATGCGGGCGAAATCTTCTATGGCGCGCTGCGCAATGTGCCGAAAGGCGATCTTGAGGCCGCGGATGCCTATGGGCTGACCGGCTGGCACAGGTTCCGCCGCATTGTCTGGCCGACCATGCTGCGGCTCGCGTGGCCCGGCTATACCAACGAGGCGATCTTCCTGTTTCACGCCACGACGCTGGTGTTTTTCTCGGGCTTTCCGGCCTGGCGGCAGATGGGCGACGCGCTCTACTACGCCAAGTACTTCGCCGACAAGACGTTCAACCCCTTCGTCCCCTACCCCATCGTCGCGGGATACTTCGTCTTGATGAGCCTGACGATCATCACCGTGTTCGGATTGATCAACCGTCGTCTCAATCGGCACCTGCCGCAGGCGAGCCGGCAGAAAATCAGGTTGCGCCTCAACCTGATACGGTAGTAGATATTTTTGATCAAATTCAGGAGACGACTGTGTCACGCGATCAATTGCTGATGAAGACCTGGCTGCGCAAGAACCCGCACGTCCGTGCGATACGGGTCGCTGCGGCCGATCTGAATGGGCAGCCCCGCGGCAAACGGGTTCCGGTGCGTTTTGCCGACAAGCTGATCGAGGATGGAACCCGCTTTCCTATGTCGGTCCTCAACCTCGACATCTGGGGGGAGGACATCGACAACAGCCCGCTGGTTCTGGCCAGCGGCGACCGCGATGGCGTGCTGCAGGCCACGGAACGCGGCTTTCTGCCGATGCCGTGGCTTGATACGCCCACCGGGTTGTTGCCGATCTGGATGTTTCACGAGGATGGCCGCCCCTATGGCGGGGATCCCCGTCATGCCCTTGCCAACGTGGTCGCACGCTATGCCGACCGCGGGTTGACCCCCGTGGTCGCGGTCGAACTGGAGTTCTTCCTGATCGACGACAGCGGCCGACAATTGCGGGTACCGGCCTCGCCAAACACCGGCAAGCGCCGCACGATGGGCGAGATCCTGTCGCTTCGGGCGCTCGATGTGTTCGACAAGTTCTTCACCGAGCTTTACGACGCCTGCGAGGCCATGGACATTCCCGCCGACACGGCGATCTCCGAGGCGGGGATCGGCCAGTTCGAGATCAACCTGATGCACCAGGAAGACGCACTGCGCGCCGCCGACGATGCCTGGTTGTTCAAGATGCTGGTCAAGGGACTTGCCCGCCGGCACGGGTTCGCGGCGAGCTTCATGGCCAAACCCTACGAGGATTACGCGGGCTCGGGGCTGCATATGCACTTCTCGGTGCTCGACAAGAACGGCAGCAACATCTTCGACGATGGCGGCGAACAGGGCAGCAACCTGTTGCTCCACGCCATTGCCGGCTGCATGAATGCGATGTCGGGCTGCACGCTGGTATTCGCGCCCCACGCCAACAGCTATGACCGGATGGTGCCCGGCGCCCACGCGCCGACCGGCATCTGCTGGGCCTATGAAAACCGCACCACGGCGGTCCGTATCCCAAGCGGCAATCACAAGGCGCGCCGGATCGAACATAGGTTGTCGGGCGGCGACGTGAACCCCTATCTGACCATTGCGGCGGTTCTGGGCGCGGCCCTGAACGGCATCGAGGATGGCCAGATGCCCCCCGACCCCATCACCGGCAACGCCTATATGCTCGATCTTCCCACGATCCCGACGGATTGGAAAAGCGCCATCGACACCTTCGAGGCCTGCCCCGAGACGGCGCGGATCTTCGCCCCCGAACTCATCCGCAACTATGTGATGACGAAGCGGCAGGAGCTGATGTATATGGCGGAAACCTCCAAGGAAGATCAGACCAACCTATATATCGACACGGTCTGACACCACACGAGAGCACACTCCCATGCTGATCGGCATTCTCCAGACGGGCCACGTCGCCGCTGAACTTCAATCCGAATTCGGCGAATACGCCGACATGTTCCAGCGCCTGCTGTCCGGGCGCGACTTCGCCTTCCAGACCTGGAATGTGGTCGATGGCGAATTCCCCCCCGGCCCCGAGGCGGCGGACGGCTGGATCATCACCGGCTCGCGCCACGGCGTCTACGAAGATCACCCCTGGATCCCGCCGCTCGAGGATCTGGTCCGTGCCATCCGCGACAGCGGCCGGCCGCTGGTCGGGATCTGCTTTGGCCACCAGATCATCGCCCAGGCGCTTGGCGGCAAGGTCGTGAAATTCCCCGGTGGCTGGTCGGTCGGCCGCACCGATTTCACAATCGATGGCGCGCATGTGGCGCTGAACGCCTGGCATCAGGATCAGGTCGTCGTCCCGCCGCCGGGGGCCGAAACCATCGGAAGCTCGGAATTCTGCGAGCACGCGGCCCTTGCGATCGGCGACAGCATCCTGACCCTGCAGCCGCACCCGGAGTTCGACGCCGGCGTGATCGGGGGGCTGATCCGCGTGCGCGGCGACGCCCTTCCCGGCCAACTGACCCGGCACGCCGCCGATGCGCTCGAAAAGCCGACCGACAACGACCGCTTCGCGCAGCGGATCGGCGATTTTCTGGCCCGCGAGCGCGGCTGACCGGGGTCGTTCGCTGCCCATATCGCGGCGCGCCCTGCCCGCACGCCGCGGCATTTTCTGCCGCAAGTCCAAGTTTGCCTTTTACGAATCCGGAAACTCGCCTACAGAAATCCCGAAAGTACCAAGCAGTTTTCGTCGGAGGGCCCCCGCGTGACCCAAAAGCTCGCTCCAAATGTCTATGACGCCGAAGCGATCCCGGATGCGGCAAGGGACGAAATCCACCGGCTGCTGAGTACGGGCGACCTGTTTCGCTATACCGCGCCGCAGGATGCGCCGGTCGCCTTGCTGGAACGCGAGTTCGCCGCATTCATGGGCGTGAAATATGCGCTGGCGGTCTCGTCGTGTTCGTCGGCACTGTTCCTGTCGCTGAAGGCGCTCGACCTGCCGCGCGGCGCGGGGGTTCTTCTGCCCGCCTTCACCTTCGCGGCCGTGCCGTCTGCGGTCATCCACGCCGACCTCCGCCCCGTGCTGGTCGAATGCGGTCGCGACTATCGCATCGATCTGGCCGATTTCGAGGCGAAGCTGACCGACGGGATCGGCGCAATCGTCATCAGCCACATGCGCGGCCACACCTCTGACATGGACAGGATCATGGCGCTGGCCGAAGCGCACGGCATTCCGGTCATCGAGGATGCCGCGCATTCGCTCGGCACCACCTGGGCTGGGCGCAACATTGGTACGATCGGCCGGATCGGCTGTTTCTCGTTCCAGTCCTACAAGCTGATCAATGCCGGCGAGGGCGGGATTCTCGTGACCGACGATGCCGATCTGATCGCGCGGGCCGTCATCATGTCGGGCGCCTACGAGCACAACTGGAAAAAGCACGACGGGCTGACCGAGGCCTTCGCGCGCTGGCAGAACCGCCTGCCGCTGTACAACATGCGGATGGGCAACCTGTCGGCGGCAGTGATCCGGCCGCAGCTGGGCGAAGTGGCGCGCCGGGTGCGGGACGGGCGTGCCAACCACGACTATGTGGCAGCGCGGCTGAACGCCTGCCTCTGGCTTGAGGTTCCGCCACCGCTGCCGCCCGAGGCGCGGGCGCCGGATTCGATCCAGTTCAACCTGATTGGCATGAGCGACGCCGAGGTCGCGGGCTTTGCCGCAGCCTCCGAGGCCGCCGGGGTCAAGGTTCAGGTGTTCGGGATGAGCGCGGACAATGCGCGCGCGTTCTGGAACTGGCAGTTCATCGAGGGTGGCCCGCCCGAGCTGCCGATGACCCGCGCCATGCTGATGCGTGCCTGCGACGCCAGGTTGCCGGCCCGGCTGACGCAGCCCGAGCTTGACACAATTGCCGCGGCCCTTGTCGATGCCGCCGAACGGGTGATGGACCCCGAGGTCGCCTACGGCACCTGACGCGATGGAGGGCAGCGCCGCCCGGGCTCCGCGCGCATTCAGCCGTGGCGCCTAAAGTACCCGCAGCGTATCGCCAAGCCAGGGCATGCGCGCCCGCGCCTCGGTCACGATCATCTCTTGCAGCAGCGGTTTCAGCCGGTCGGCCAGCCGGCCCGGCATGTCCTGCAGCACGCCCGCCCGCGCGGTCAGCGAGATCCGCCGCGACAGCGGCGCGAAGGGCAGCGGCAGCACGTCGGCATCATCGCGGAACCGGCGGGCATGGAGATACCCGAGCGGGGTCAGGATGGTCCAGCCGGCGCCCGAGGCCACCATCGCCATGATCGCGTGATAGCTGTCGATCTCGAAGCGATGACTGAGTCGCAGCCGCTGCTGTGCGAGGTGGGCCGAGATCTGGCGGCCCATCAGTTGCCGTTCGGTATAATGGATCAGCGGCATCCGGCGAAGGTGCGGCATCGCCTCGTCGCCCGGCGGGATCGCCCCCTTGGGAACGGCGACGATGAAGGGCTCCTCGAGCAGCGGATGAACCTCGGCCCAGGCCATCGCCTCGGTGCCGGGATCGGCCGCCACAATGACGTCGAGCGCGCGGGTCTCGAGCTGGTCATGCAGGCGGTGGCTCGCCCCGGTCTCGAGCAGGAAGCGGCATTGCTGCAACTCCCCCCCCATGTCCGAGATCAGCCGCGGGGTCACATCGGAATCGAAATCCTCGATCATCCCCAGACGCAGATCGGTCAGATTGGCAAGGTCGCGCACGGCCAGCTCGGTGCGGGCCTGCATCGCCTCGTTCCAGATCCGTTGCGCCCGCAGGCGGAACATCGCGCCGGACGGCGTCAGTTGCGCGGGCCGGCGGCTGCGGTCGATCAGAACCACGCCAAGCGCCGTTTCAAGATTGCTGAGTTGCTGGCTGACCGCCGAGGGACTGGCGCCAAGCCGGCGCGCCGCAGCCGAGACCGAGCCCTCCTCGGCCGCAGCCAGGAAAACCTCGATCCCCCACAGGGTCACCCGCCCGGCATTGTCGGTCATGCGTCACCTCTCGGGCGGGTTCTGTCGTCCCGCGATCGAGCGGGTTACTCCCCGAGTTTGGCGAGCTTGGATTGCAGGTCGGCAAGCTGTCGCTTGATCTCGACCAGATCCTCGCCGGGATCCGAACGCGCCACAGAGGCATCGTCCCGCCGCGCCGGCCATTGACCAATCCCGCCTGTCATCGTCTTGAGGAACGCCGCCTGCTGGGTCTGGATCGCCTCGAACCCGGGCATCTTGGCCATCGGGTTGATCTTGCCCATGTTCTCCATCATCTTCTGCTGCCCGTCGCGCAGCATCTCGAAGGACATGGCCAGGAACTGGGGAACGATGCTGCCAGTCTGCGTGGAGTAACTGCGCACGAGATCGGTCAAGACGTCGATGGGCAGGACGCTTTCGCCCTTGCTCTCGTGCTCGGCGATGATCTGCAACAGGTACTGTCGGGTCAGGTTGTCGCCGGATTTGAGATCGACGATCTGAACCTCACGTCCGCCCCGGATGAACCCTGCAATATCCTCCAACGTAACGTAATCGCTGGTCTCGGTGTTATAGAGCCGACGGCTGGCGTAACGTTTAATCAGAAGCGGCTTGTCTTCAACCACCCCGTACCCTCCCTGTTGCGGTGCAGCAAAGCCTAGACGACGCTGACGCAAAAGGAAAGGGCGGGCTTTACAGCCCGCCCGAACTCGTTCCGTCCGGAGAGGACAGGAAACCGAAGCAATGGTTACGTGGTCCGCGCCTCAGTTGGCGGCGGTGGTTGCCTTCTTGGCGGCAGCGGTGACTTCCTCGGTCGCCTTCTTGACGGCGGCAGTCGCGTCTTCCGAGAAGTCCTTGCCAGCTGCCAGCATCAGCTCGACGGTTTCCATCTGAACCTTCTTGGCCACTTCCGAGAACGACGCCATGACTTCGGCGATCATCTCGGCCTGCGAAGAGGCGTATTCGGTGAGGGCCTTCGAGTATTCGGTCGGATCCTCTTTCAGCTTGGTGACTTCACCGAGCTTGGAGAGGGTGTCCTTGGTCCACTTCGAGGAAATCTCGGCGGATTTCTCGGCAGCTTCCAGAGCCACTTTCGACATCTTCTCGCCAAGGGCGGCGGTGTTCTTGAAAGCGTCCTGCATTGCACCGGAATCCATCGGGAAGGAGCCCATCATGTCTTGCATCATTTTGGTGATCTCATCGGTCTTCGTCATGTCATCGTCTCCTGCTAGGGGTCGAAATGCCATGCAATCAACCCATTCATCGTCTGCAGCCAAGATATAGATGCTGCATTGCAGAATGACAACCCGCTAATGCTGCAGTGCAGCATTATTTTCGGCAATTATTGGCCGAGAAGACCCGTCACAGGCTCGAGCCCGGACGCACATAGCGGCCGGGGGCCGGACAGAGCGGCGGATGGGCGTCGTCTCCGGGGGTGCGGGCCGGAACCTGGGCCCCGGACCGCCGCCGCAGCCAGGCTTCCCAGTGCGGCCACCACGATCCCTGATGGAATTCGGCGCCAGCCTGCCAGGCCTCGGGCGACAATGTCATATCGTCGTTGGTGTAGTGGCCGTACTTCTTTTTCGACGGCGGGTTGACGATGCCGGCGATGTGGCCCGATTCCGAGAGGACAAAGGATTTCTGCCGCGAGCCCATCTGGCGGACACCGTTGTAGCTCGCCTTCCAGGCCGCGATATGGTCGGTCTCGCAGGCGATGGCGCAAAGCGGCACATCGACGTCCTTGAGCGTCAGCGTCTCGCCGAACAACTTGAAGCCGCTGGTGGCGAATTTGTCCTGCTGGCAGAGCCCCCGCAAATACTCGATCGTCATTGTCGCCGGCAGGTTGGTGCCGTCGCCGTTCCAGTAGAGCAGATCGAACGCCGGCGGCGCCTCGCCCATCATGTAGTTGCGAATTGCCGGCGCATAGATCAGGTCGTTGCTGCGCAGGAACGAGAAGGTGCGCGACATGAAGAACGAATCGAGGATACCGGCGCGTGTCACCTCCTCTTCGATCGCCTCGAGGAAATCGTCGTCCAGAAACACCCCCATCTCGCCCAGATCCGAGAAATCGGTGAGCGTGGTGAAGAAGGTGGCCGACCGGACAGACCTGTCGCCGCGCCGGTTCATCAATGCGAGCGCGAGGGCGAGCGTCGTGCCGGCAATGCAATAGCCGATGGCGTTGACCTTGGGCTCGCGGGTGATCTGTTTGACCTGTTCGATCGCCGTCAGGAACCCCTCGTCGATGTAGGTCTCCATGCTTGTATCGGCATAGCTCGGATCGGGGTTGACCCAGGACACCACGAAGACGGTATAGCCCTGATCGACGATCCACTTGATCAGCGAATTCTGCGGCTTCAGGTCGAGAATGTAGAACTTGTTGATCCAGGGCGGGAAGATCAGCAACGGCGTCCGGCACACCGTCTCGGTCGTCGGCGTGTACTGGATCAGCTCGAACAACCGGTTGCGGAACACCACCTCGCCAGGCGTCGTCGCCAGGTTCTCGCCGATTGAAAAGGCGTTCTTGTCGGCCAGCGTCACCACCAGATCGCCATTGTTCGTCTCGAGGTCGCGAACGAGGTTCTCGAGCCCGTCGACCAGCGACTGCCCCTCGGTCTCGACGGCCTTCGACAGCGCCTCGGGGTTGGTCGACAGGAAGTTCGCCGGGCTGAACATGTCCACGAGCTGGCGCGAGAAATATTCGAGCCGCCGCTTGTCCTTCGGGTCGATGTTCTCGATGTCCTCGACCGCCCGGGCGATGGCCTCGCTGGTAAACAGGTACTGCTGCTTGATGAAGTTGAAATAGGGGTGTGTCCGCCAGAGATCGCCGGCAAAGCGACGGTCGACCGGTGTCGGATCCTCGGGCGCCTTCAATTGGCCGCCGACCAGGGCGTGCTGGGCATCGACATAGTGCTTCAGCGTCTTGCCCCAGTAGCTGATCTGATGTTCGAGGATCTTCGAGGGGTTCCGGACCATCTCGTTCATGTAGGCCGAGGCCGCCCGCATGAACAGGTCGTTGCCGGGCGCCTGCAGCGACGGGTCGATCTGCCGATGTTGCGCCAGGGCCGTCACAAGCCGCTGCGACAAAGCCTCGATCTTGGCAAGATTTTTTGTGAGTTGGTCCTGGGCGACATCACCGGTCGCGTGATCGGTTGTCATGTGCGACGTTCCCCCCTACGTTTCGCCCCGGTATTTATATTTGCAGGTATGCATGGACAAAGCGACCAATTGTTCCGTGTACCGTTGCGTAGGAGCGCGCACATAATGAAGCACATGGCCACATACGACATGATGGAAAGCCTTCGTATCACCAACGAATGGCTCGGGTCCACGATGAAGGCAGCCTGTTCCTATCCAGCTTTCGGACTGGCGGTCAACCCGCTGTTGCAGTTGACCGCAGCCTGGGGCGAGGTCACCGAACGCAGCTATGCCAGAATGGTTGTGAAGCCCGACTGGAACATCCAGTCGGTGGTCGGTGTCGACGGGCGCGACCATCTGGTCGACATCGTCACCACGATCGAAAAGCCGTTCGGAAACCTTGTGCATTTCGAGGTTCAGGGACGTCCGCAGATGCCGCGCAAGGTGCTGGTCGTGGCGCCGATGTCGGGCCATTACGCCACGCTGCTGCGCTCGACGGTCTACAGCCTGCTGCCCGATTGCGAGATCTACATCACCGACTGGAAGAACGCCCGCGACATCCCGGTGTCGGCCGGCAAGTTCGACATCGAGGACTATACGCTCTATCTGGCCGAGTTCATAAGACACCTCGGCCCCGACACCCATGTAATCGCAGTCTGTCAGCCCGCGCCGCTGACGCTTGCCGCCACCGCCTATCTGGCCGAATCAGACCCGGCCGCCCAGCCCAACTCGCTGATCCTGATCGGCGGGCCGATCGACCCCGATGCCAGCCCGACCGAGGTTACCGATTTCGGCCGCCGCGTCACCATGGGCCAGCTCGAACATCACGTGCTTCAGCGGGTGGGGTTCAAGTTCGCGGGGGCGGGACGCATGGTCTATCCCGGGCTGCAACAGCTTGCCTCGTTCATGGCAATGAACGCCGAGACCCACGCAACCGCGTTCATGGACCAGATCGTGCGCGTCGCCCAGGGCAAGGCACAGGACTATGACCGCCACAACCGGTTCTATGATGAATACCTGGCCGTGATGGACATGCCGGCCGAGTTCTACCTGTCGACGGTAGAGCGGATCTTCAAGAACCGCGAGATCGCGCGCGACGTCTTTACCGTGAACGGACGCGCCGTGAACATCGAGGCGATCACCGACGTTGGCGTGATGACGGTCGAGGGCTCGAAGGACGATATTTCGGCACCGGGGCAATGCGTTGCGGCGCTGAAACTGCTGACCGGGCTCGATCCGTCACGCAAGGCCAGTCATCTCGAACCCGGCGCCGGCCATTATGGCATCTTTGCGGGCAAGTCCTGGCGCAACAATATCCGGCCATTGGTGCTGGAGTTCATCGACGCCAACATGACCCACGAACGGCGCCGGATGCAGTTTGCCAACGTGCAGACGCTGCATTCGCGCTGACCCTCCGGGGCGGCGTCAGGCCTCTGGCATCGGCGGATAGGCGATGCCGCGAAACTGCGGGAAATCGGCATAGCGGCGGGCACGTCCGGGTTCGGGCGGCTGCCCGTGCCGGTGCAGCGTGCCCTTTGGCGGGATATAGCTGTCGATCCGGCCCTCGGGGTCCTCGCGCCAGGTCAGGTTGAAGGCGGCGTTGCGCGGAAAGAACTGGGCCGCGTGCATCGGGAGGTGGTCGAAAAGCCACCACGCAAGGTCGCGCCAGTCGCGTCCGGCCGCGTATTGCGGCGCGAACCAGGGGATCACGATCGAGGCGCAGGCCCCCAGCCGCCCTGCCCCGTCGCGCCGGTCCCAGATGTGGTTCGCAAAACTTCGTTCATTGGCGGCGCATTTCTGCGGCCGCACCGCCGTCGCCCCGAAATGGTTGAGCGCCGACGAGCGATAGCCTGATCGGACGTCGATTGGCCCGAAGGTCTCGACCAGCGGTTCGAGCAGATCCTCGGCCAGATGCCTGCCAGCCGCGATGGCAAGCGACGGGTCGTCGGGGATGTTGGGACGCCCGTGGAAATTGCCGATCTCGGAATGCAGGAAGTCGCGCATCGTGAAATGCCGCGACAGCCGCACCCGGCCAAGGTCTTCAAGCGCGACAAAGCTTTGCGGCCGCCTCACACATCTTCCCACTGAAAGGCACCGTCCGGTCCGAGCGGCGAGAACGGGTTCCAGGCGACTTCCCAGACATGCCCGTCGGGATCGGCGAAATATCCCACATGCCCCCCCCAGAAGATGTCCGCAGCGGGCCGCAACACCCGCCCGCCGGCCGCCTGGACCCGCGCGAGCAGTTCGTCCACCTCGTCGCGTTCGCGGACGTTGTAGGAAAGCGTCAGCCCGGTGAACCCGCCCGGGCTATCGGTCAGGCCGATGTCCCGTGCCAGCAATGTCCGCGAGTAAAGCGCAAGCGCCTGCCCGATGAGGTTGAAGACGACGACGCCATCCTCGCTGACCGCGCGCTGCCACCCGAGTGCGGAATAGAACTCTTCCGCCCGTGCCGGATCCTCGACCCCCAAGGTGATCAGGCTGACCCGCTGCTCCATACTTACTCTCCTGTTCAAATACCTTCAGCCCAGTCCAGAATAATCTGCACTGTCTGCTCGGTCTGGCCGGGGCTCATGATGTCCCCCGCAATAACATGGGATCCGGGATCGTCACCCGGCCCCATGACTCGCAAGTCACGCGCCTTCGACCCTCCCCATTCGGCATAGACCGTGTCGGCCGCGGCGGAAACAACCACCTGATCTTTGACCGAATAAAGAAACAACGCCGGAACCCTTGTTGCTGCGAAATCAGCCTTCATGGTTTCCTGCACCAATGCCTGCAGCGGAACGGCCGCAATGGTCGGATAATTGGTCGTCCACCAGGCGGCATGTCCTGCACTGCGTGGCTCGAACCCCCGTTCCGGGGCAACCAGCGGCCCCCATTGCCGGACCCAGGGCAGGCCCAGCAGGAAGGCGGCAGGACTGTTGATCCGGTAGTTGGGCGAGATCAGCACCACCCCCGCCATCCCCTGCGACAGCACGGGATCGGTTGCGGCAAGCGTGGCAAGCGTGCCGCCGCTCGATGTGCCGATCAGCAGGACGCGCCCGCCGATCCGGCGGCCAATCGCCATAGCCTCGGCCAGATCGGCGATCCAGTCGCCTGCGACCGGTTCCGCCATCGCCGGGCCATCGCGCCCGTGTCCGGCCAGACGGGTGAAGAACAGATTGGCCCCCAGCCCGGCCGCAACCTCGTCAGGGACCGGGCGGATCTCCTCCGAAGTGGCGGAAAAGCCGTGCAGATAGACCACCGACAGCGGCGTGGCGACGCCCGGCTCGCCGGCCCAGACGATGCGCTTTTCGGCCCCCGGTCTCAGGTTTGGCACCGCCGCCTCGCGTTCGGCAAGCCAGGCGTCGAGATCCGCGGGCAGGCTTGCCGGATCGACCGTCGCGCTGCGATCCACAGGCTCGCGCGGGCCGAAGAACAGGGCCGCGGCGACCGCAAGGATCAGGATCAGAACCAGCGTGCCGAGCAACTTCATGCGGCGCCCCCCGATCCCGATCCGGCGGCGAGTCCAGTCAGGATCTCTTCGATTGACGCGACGATCATCGCCAGCGCCTCGGGCGAGGAAAAGCGGTGGTCTGCCCCCTTGACCAGCGTCAGCCGGATGTCCGGCCCCTCGGCATGATCGAGGATCCGCAGCGCGACCGACATGTCGACCTCGGCATCCGCCGTACCCTGGAACATCCGGGTCGGGAACGGCAGCGCAAGGGGGTCGCGCAGCACCAGCTGGTTGCGCCCGTCCTCGATCAGCCTTTGAGTGATGACCAGCGGCTCGCCATAGTCGGACGGCACCGCCACCTGCCCGCTTGCCGCCATCTCGGCTCGCTGGGCATCGGTGAACCCCGACCACATCATGTCTTCGGTAAAATCGGGCGCGGCGGCAATGGTGACCAGCCCCGCAATCCGCTGTGGCATCGCGCGTGCCATCAGCAACGAGATCCAGCCGCCCATGGACGAACCGACAAGCAGCAGCGGCCCCTCGGTCAGTTCTGTCAGCGCCGCGGCGGCATCCTCGGCCCAGTCGCCGATGCAGCCATCCTCGAACTGGCCCTCGCTCTCGCCATGGCCGGAATAGTCAAACCGCAGGAAGCCCTGCCCCCGCGCCTGCGCCCAGGCGTCGAGATGTTCGGCCTTGGTGCCCATCATGTCCGACCGCAGCCCGCCAAGGAACACAACCATAGGACCAGCGCCGTCGCGCCGACGCCAGGCGATGCGCCTTGAGTCATCGGTCCGCATGTAATTTGGCTCGCCCATTGGTTGCGGTCTCCCCGGTTTCCTGCCTGCCGACAGACTAGCCGAAGGGAACGATACCGCAAGCCGCGCACGTGCCGCATTGTCTTGGAACAGCGCCGGGACGGAAGCTCAGGATCCTGCCAGCACCCCGGCCGCCTGTTCAAGCGCGCCCGCCCCATGCGGGATGCCAAGCGCCTTGAGCGCGATGTCGATGGATCCCAATGCCCCCATGATCATCTGGGCGTTGACATGGCCCATGTGGCCAATTCGAAAGGATCGTTCCGATTTCGGATCCTCGGGCGTTGCCATCCCCAGCCCGAGGCCGAAGGTCACGCCGGTATGCTCGGTCGCCCATCGGCGCAGCAGCGCACCGTTCTGCCCGCCGGCCAGGATCGCCGTAACCGCGTGGCTGCGGCAACCCGGATCGGCAATGTTGAGCTCGAGCGGCCCGCCCGCGCCCCAGGTATCGACCGCGGCCCAGATTGCGCGGGACAGCGCGGCGTGGCGCGCCCAGACCGCGCCGAGCCCCTCGTCGAGGATCAGATCGAGCGCCGTTCGAAGACCATAAAGGTGGTGGGTCGGCGCGGTGCCGCAGAAATAGTGATAGAATTCCGGCGCCTCGATCCGCGGCCGCCAGTCCCAGTAGCGCGTGACCAGATCGGCCCGGTCGCGCGCGGCATCGGCCCGGTCGTTGAAAAACACGAACCCCAGTCCCGGCGGGGTCATCAACCCCTTCTGGCTGGCCGCGATCACCAGGTCGGCCCCCCAGGCATCCATGCGGAACTCGTCGGCGCCAAGGCTCGCCACACAGTCGACCATCAGCAGCGCCGGATGTCCCAGCCTGTCGAGCAACGCGCGCAGCCCGGCGATGTCGTTTCTGACCGAACTTGCGGTGTCGACGTGCGCCACCATCACCGCGCGGATCCGGTGGTCAGGGTCGCCGGCCAGCGCCGCCTCGACCCGGGCCATATCGACCGGCGCCCGCCTGCCGAAATCCAGCCGCTTGACCGCGACCCCCATGACCTCGGCCATATCGGCCCAGCCATGCGCGAAGATACCCGTGGCCAGCGACAATGCCCGGTCGCCGCGGCTGAACACGTTGGAAAGGGCCGCCTCCCAGGCGCCATGACCGTTGCAGATATAGATCGCGACCTCGCCACTGGTTCCCGCCACCAGCTTCAGGTCGGGCAGGATCGTATCGACGATCTCGTGCAACTCGCCTTCATAGATATTGGGCGCCGGCCGATGCATGGCGCGCAGAACCTCGTCCGGCATGACCGAGGGACCGGGGATCGCGAGGTAGTGGCTACCGCGGGAAAGACTCATCTGGTGGATTCCTTCAAGACAGGCCTGATCGTGCTAGGCCCGTTGCCAGACAGCGTCAATCCGACCCGCCGCGAGGTCATTTCCTGCCGCATAGCCGTCCATCCGGGCGCGCCGCCTGCCACGCGCGCCGCTTGCCCTGCCGCCCGGTTCTGCGGTAGACCCCCGCGACGTCCGGGCGATACGCAAGCCCCCCCACCACGGCAGGATCGATGTTCGAACGCCTACAGACCTGGTTCGAAAGGATCGAACGCCGGATGCGGACGTCTTTTGGCGACGACATCTCGACTCCGACGCAGCGACGTCAGGCCTGGTGGCACTTCCAGTTGTTCGATCATGCCTTTCTGCGGGTGCCCTGGACCAATTTCGACAAGGTGGCCGAGGGCGTCTATCGGTCGAACCACCCCGACCCGCGGCGGCTTGCGCGCTACAAGAAACGCGGCATCGTGGCGGTGCTGAACCTGCGCGGCGAGGACGGCTACTCGCCCTGGCTGTTCGAGAAGGAGGCCTGCGATGCGCTCGGCCTCAAGCTCTATGTCGCCAAGATCTATGCCCGCAAGGCCGCGCGACGCAACGAGATCATCGCCCTGATCGACATCATGCGGACGATCGAGAAGCCCTTTGTCATGCACTGCAAGTCGGGCGCCGACCGGGCGGGCTTTGCCTCGGTGCTCTACAAGGCGATCATCGAGGGCGTGCCGGTCGCCGAGGCGCGCAAGCATCTGGCGCTGAAATACATCCACCTCGACTGGACCGCGACCGGCATCGTCGACCACATCATCGACATGTACGAGGCACGGAACGCCGAAAGCCCCATCACGATGGAAGAGTGGTTTCGCACCGAATATGACCACAAGGAAGCGAACCGCAGCTTTGCCGCGAAACAATCCGCGCGACGCTGCCCGCTGTTGCGCCGGCGGGCAGCGACGCCCGAGCTTACCGTCAACGACGACGACTGAGGCCCGGGGAACCGGCCCGATAGCTGCGCGCCAGCGCCTCGGGATCGGCCCCGGCCAGAAAGCGGACCAGGGTCCAGAGGTTCCGCCCGCCGCGCCTCAACCAGCCCTCGCGCTGATAGCGTTCGGCCCCGGTGCTGACCCGCGCCGGCAACATGCGCACTCGCCCCCGCAAGGCGCGCACCAGCGCCACGTCCTCCATCAGCGGGATCTCGGGATAGCCGCCGACCTCGTCATACAGCGGCCGCGCGATCAGCAATCCCTGATCGCCATAGGGCAGAGCGACCAGCCGGCTGCGCAGGTTGGCCCAGCCCGCAACCCAGACCGGCGCAAGGCCCCGCGCGCGGAACGAAAGCCGAAAGGCATGGGCAAGCTCTGGCTGCCCCAGAGCGGCGCGTACCGGCACGCTCCAGCCCGCGGGCAGGCCGGTGTCGGCATGCAGCACCAGCAGCCAGTCGCCGCGAGCTGCCGCCACCCCGCGCCGCAACTGACCGCCACGGCCCGCCGGCCCCGTGACCCAGACAGCTCCCGCCGCCTCGGCAATCCGTTCCGTCGCGTCCCTCGAACCGCCATCGCTGATCACCAGCTCGCGGATCAGCCCCTGCTCCAGCCCCTCGACGAGGTCCGGCAACAGCCGTTCCAACGCCGCGGCCGCATCGAGCGTCGGGACTACCACAGAGATCGGGCTTGGCATGGGCGGGCTCGGGGGCTGTCGGTCTGGGGTGAAGATACCTATATTACTCTACTTAGCGAAAGGGGACGGAAAATGGCAGGCGAAGCGGTATCGGGGCGGCGGGTGCTGGCGATCGAGGGGGCGGAGCGCCTGACCTTTTTGCAGGGGTTGGTCTCGAACGACGTGTCGCGGCTCGACAGCGGCCTTGTCTATGCCGCGTTGCTCAGTCCTCAGGGCAAATACCTCGCCGATTTCTTCCTGCGGCAGGACGGCGAGCGGGTGCTGCTCGACGTGGCCGAGGAACTGGCCGACGACCTGATCAAGCGGCTGACCATGTACCGGCTGCGCGCCGCGGTGAAAATCGAGCCGACCGCGCTGCATGTTGTGCGCGGACTGGGCCCCGCACCCGAAGGCGCCCTGCCCGACCCGCGCGACCCCTCGCTTGGCTGGCGGCTTTATGCGGCGGAGCCGGGCGGTCCGGAAATAACCGACTGGGACGCGATCAGGGTCGCGGCCGGTGTCCCCGAGGCGGGATCCGAGCTGATCCCGGGCGATACCTATATCCTCGAGGCCGGGTTCGACCGCGTGCATGGCGTCGATTTCCACAAGGGGTGCTATGTCGGGCAGGAGGTGACCGCCCGGATGAAGCACAAGACCGAGCTTCGCAAGGGGCTGGCGCTGGTCGGCGTCACCGGTCCCGCCGAGGCCGGGACCGAGATTCTGGCCGAGGGCCGCGCTGCGGGGCGGATTACCACGCGGGCCGGCGACCGGGCACTGGCGTGGCTGCGGTTCGACCGGGCGCGGGCCGAAATGACAGCGGGTGACGCCACGGTGACATGGGCCGGCTGAACGCGGCCGCCAGGGCGGTTCTGGGCGAGGCGGCGGTTCGCTGCGCCCCGATGAACGGCGGCGATCTGTCCGACGTGGTTCTGATCACGCTTGCCAGCGGACAGCGCGCGGTGGCCAAGACTGGCCCTTTCGTGGCGCGCGAGGCCCGGATGCTGCAGACGATCCGCGATGCCGGCGCCCCGGCGCCGGCCGTGCTGGGCCTGCATGGCGACATCCTGTTGCTCGAAGCGCTCGACGAGATGGCTCCCACAAGTGCGGGCTGGGCGGCGCTCGGCCGCGGTTTGCGCCAGCTTCATGCCACGACCGGGGCGAGCTATGGCTGGGCCGAGGATTATGGCTTTGGCAGCGTTCCCGTCATCAATACCCCGACGCCGGACTGGCCCGGGTTCTGGGCCAAGCGGCGGCTGCTGGTATTCGGCGACAGGCTGCCCGCCGACCTCGCCCGACGGGTCGAGGCGCTGGCCGCAAGGCTTCCCGAGCTACTGCCGCACGCGCCGCAGCCGGCACTGCTGCACGGCGATCTCTGGACCGGGAATGCGCTGTTTTCCGGCGACACGGCCTTTCTGATCGACCCGGCCTGCTATTTCGGCGACCCCGAGGTCGACCTCGCCATGCTGGAGCTTTTCGGCAACCCGTCGCCCGCCTTCGCCGACGCCTATGGGCCGCTGGCGCCGGGCGCCAACGCGCGGCGTCCGATCTATCAGCTCTGGCCGGCGCTGGTTCACTTCAGCCTGTTCGGCGCGGGCTATCGCGGTCTGGTCGAGCGGTGTCTTGTCGCTGCGGGGGCGTGAGTGACACATGGTTGCCACTCGCCGCCTTCAGCGCCAGCCCGCTGTCAGGCGCGTTCGTAATATTCCATGGTCTCGGTATTGACGACGATGTCCTCGTCCTGACCGACGAACGGCGGAACCATCACCTTGACCCCGTTGTCGAGGATCGCCGGCTTGAACGAGTTGGCTGCGGTCTGTCCGCGCACCACCGGCTCGGTCTCGACCACCTTGCAGGTCACCTTCTGCGGCAGGGTCGCGTTCAGCGCTTCCTGCTCGTAATACTCGACCTGGATGGTCATACCGTCCTGCAGGAAGGGCCGGCGATCGCCAAGGATCTCGGCCGGAAGTTCGATCTGCTCGAAGGTGTCGTTGTCCATGAACACCAGCATTCCGTCGGATTCATAGAGGAATTGCTGGTCTTTCTGCTCCAGACGCACACGCTCGACCTTGTCGGCACTGCGGAAGCGTTCATTCAGTTTCGTTCCGTTGCGCAGATTGCGCAACTCGACCTGGGCGAACGCGCCGCCCTTGCCGGGCTTCACATGGTCGACCTTGACCGCCCCCCAGAGGCCGCCATTGTGTTCCAGCACATTGCCGGGTCGGATTTCGTTTCCGTTGATCTTGGCCATGAAAGAGCACCACGCGAAGGTTGAACGCAATTTTCACGTCTCTATATATTCGGCACTGCAAGCTTACAAGTCGATGGCGGTTAGGACGTTAGCGCTAAAGCCATGCGCCCACTGCATGGGAGACATTCCAAAATGGAAATACCGAATCGCGACAAAACCGTCATATTCGGCCGCACGCCGAAAAGACAAGAGCAAGAATAAGGACGACGAGATGACTGATTTCGTTGACGGCACGGCTTTCAACTATGAACAGGGTCAAAGAGCACGCAAGCTCTTTGCCGCTGTGGTGTTGGCCGCGCTTGACGATGCTATTGCCGACGACAAGAAGTATGGCAACGGCCCCGAACAAATCGCCCGTTGGGCCCGGTCTCGTGACGGGCGCGAAGTGCTCAGTTGTGCCGGGATCGACCCCAACGAACGCGTTGTGTCGGGTCTTATGAAATTTGTGGAATCCGGCGTGCGTACGTCGGTCGCATTGTCGCGCGAGGAAAGCGAGCGCCGCCACGCAGCCGAACAGGCCGAAGCCGCCTGATCGCAACCGTCTGATGCACGGGCCACAAGGCGCACCCACAACGGGTGCGCCTTGGCTTTTTGCGTGCGCAAATTGTCGCCGCATTGCGGCATCGCAGAGGGCCAAAACCCGGCTCTGCCATGCAATCGGCTCAGATGTGCGGTTAAAAAACGCATAACTTGAGGACCATGCCTGTGGTGTCTGCCACCCAGCCAACTCGCCATCGGCGGTCTGCCAGACTTGCCCCACCCTGCCGCAACGCCGGGCTGACGGGCGCAGAGACCTGAGCGCTCGGCCCGCGGATCAACTTTAGAGTGAAAACTCAGCCCCACCTGTGCCGGGTGACGGCACCCCGCGCGCCCGACGCGAACGTTGTGGAACATGACAGATCGGCGCCGAGATACCTGCCGCATGTCCTGGGCGCCCCGTCGACGTGGTTCAACCACTCAGCGCAGCGTCGCCGTCACAGGATCGCTATTTTACCGGTTCCGTGCCTGTGGCGAACGGCTCGTCCGACCCTCCGCCCGTCCGTTCGAAGCGATCCAGCCGTTGCGCGGCAAGCGCGAGTCCGATCTCGCGCCGCACAAGTCTGCGGATCTCGCGGGTAATCTTCTCGCCCAGGGGGCCCTTCAGTTCCGCATCGAGCGCTGCCACGATCAGGGCACGCAGTTGCGCATCGTCGAGGCCGGGCGGGAGCTGCGGAGCATCGGGCCGCGTTGCGGGTTCGACGACCGCCTGCCCCTGAACGCCGGCGGGTGACAGCCGATTCTGGGTTCCGGACAGGATCGCATCGGCCGACGCACCACCAGCACCGAGGACCAGCACCTCGTCAGATCCGGGCAAGGAATGTTGTCCGGGAACGGTTCTGTCGTCGACCGGCGCCGAAGCAGGCGCCTTTGGCTCCGCTTCGCCGCGGCTCCCGGTGCCGGCCGCCGCGGTATTCTCCGCCGCCACAGCGCCAAAGACGAACCCGGCGCGTGGGGCGTTACCACCCTGGTGGCGCGGGCGGCGCAGCGACGCGCCCTCCGCATCCTCGACGCGCGGCTCGCCCTGTTCCATCGCGTCGCGTTCTATGTGGTCCCGGGCGCTGTCCGGTGAGGTTTCCGGCACCTCGCCCTCGGGCGAGGCCACGCGCACATCCTCTTTCAGGACCAAAAGGTCCGCCCCGTCGCCACGACGCGAAAAGCTGCGCAGGAACGGTGGAGGGTTGTTCTGGCTCTCGGGGTCTGTTTCGGTCACATCGTCCTCCACTGTCGGCCCGGGCGCCTCCGCCCCGGCAGTTTCGGGTCCTGTCGTCGCCTCGGTCGCGCCGGCCACTGGCGCGGGGGCGACTGCCTCTGCGGCGGCGCCCGCCTCGGCTGCGGTCTTCAACGGGTTCAGAGGATCCGCCTCGGGCGCCTCGCGCGCGGCCTCATCCCGGACGGCTCGGACCTCGTCGGCGGCATCAGCCTGCCACAAGGTCTCGTCATCAGAAAGCGCCGCGATTGCGTCCTCGGGCGGCGCGGCGCGCACCTCGCGCCCGCCCGGCATGCGCCGATCCGTTGCCACCAGACGCCGGATCGCGGCCAGCACGTCGCCGGAGTCCACCTTGCTCGCCGTAGTCAACATTCCCAATCTGCCTTTCGCACATCCGACCCGGACCATGCACGGCGTCCGAGACGTCCGGGCCTGGCGTTTGTCACCGACCGCAGACGCACGAAGGGCAGAGTGTCGCACCCCCTATTGCTTGCCGAGCTTTTCAAGGACGCGCTCAAGCTTCTGGCCGCGGGGAGAAAGCCGCGCCGGAGAATGCTTGACGGCATCATAGTAGCCCACGGGGTCATAGGTCTGGATTCCCAGCTTCAGATGATCGACGGTCATCAGACCCATGGCAGACAGAAGTGTATAAACCGCTACGTATTGCGTGGCGAGCGCGTCGATCCGCGACGCCCGGGCATCGAGCAGCTCCTGCTCGGCATCCAGCACATCGAGCGTGGTTCGCGCGCCCAGTGTCGCCTCTTCCCTGGTGCCGTCAAAGGCGATCTGGGCGGCCTTGATCTGAAGCTCTGCCGACCGGATCACCGCCTTCGACACTTCAAGGTTGGCCCAGGCATTCCCGACATCCTGTTCAACGTTCAGCGTCACCTGATGCAAGTTGGCACGGGACGAGTCGCGCTGTGACATCGACTGACGTTCCAGCGCTGCAAGACTGCCACCCTGATAGATCGGCTGCGACAGCCTGATGGATGCGGTGTGGCTTTCGGCCTGTTTATCGGAATCGGTTTGCGAGCTAATCGACGCCGAAACCGTCGGCAGATAGGCACCGCGGGCAATCTTGATACCGATCTCGGCCACCGTCACCTGGCGCTGTGCCTCACGGATGTCAGGGTGGGTACGGAAGGCGACCTGCGTGGCTTCGTCGAGAGATGCGGCCGTCGTGGGCATGGCCGGCGGATTGTCGAGCTTGCCGGGATAGCGACCGACCGCGACCTTGAAAGCCTCGCGCGCGATCTGGTACTCGCCCCTGGCGGCCTCAAGTTCGCTGTTGGCCGCGGCAAGGCGGCTTTCGGCCAGCGCGACGTCGGTGCGGGTCACCTCGCCCACGTCGAACCGGTCCTGGGTTGCCTGGCGTTCCTGACCCAGCACGCGAACGTTGTTCTCGCGCAGATCGACGAAGGCAATCCTCCGCAGCACTCCCATATAGGCGCTGACCGCCTGCAGCAGCACCTGCTGCTCGATCGAGCGCAGGGCATCGCGCGTGGCGAGCACTGTCTCGCGCTTGGATTCGACGCCAAGCCGGTTGCGCCCGCCGGTATAGAGCGAGATCGATGCCTGCAATTGATAGACCGCGGCCCAGTTGTCGCCATAGACGGTGCCAAACGTGGTTTGCGTACCGTTATTCGGGTGCGTACCGCTCCAGTTCGTGACGAAGTCCAGCGTCGGCAACAGGTTCGAGAACGAAATTGCCACATTGTCATCGGCAATCCGCAACAACGCCCGGTTCTGTTCCAGAAGGTTCGAGTTCCGATAGGCATCGATCAACGCATCTGTCAGCGTCTCGGCCGAAACCGTGCCCGGCACCATCATAAGCGCGGACATCGCCACACCCACAAATCGGCGCCTTATGCACCTTAGATTACTTTTCACGCGAACTGCTCCTTTCGCGAGGCCTGCCTTTTCGTTGGAGTGTACCAGCAGCAGGTCTCCGATTACAGGGCGAATGCTTTTGACGCTGCAAAGCCAGGAAGAACTGGTGCATCTGCGTTGAACCCGAAGCGCCAGTTCATGCGTCCGTCGATCTTGTATCCGATCCGGCCGATGCCGAGATGGCCTTCCATGAACACCGCGCCCATGCGTCCGCCTTCCTTCAGCTGCTCGACAAGGCTGTCGGGAACCTGCTCTACCCCGCCCTCGATGACGATCACGTCATAGGGCCCGTGCTTTGGCGCGCCCGCAACCAGCGGGCCCGTGATCACCGCGGCATTGTCCACCGCCTCGGACGCGAGCGTCGCTTCGGCCTCGGCGGCCATGGCCGCGTCTTCTTCGAGCGCGACCACCGCCTCGGCGAGTCTGGCGATGAGCGCGGCCGAATAGCCGAGGCCCGCACCGACGTCGAGCACCAGCTCGGTCTGTTCGATATTCAGGGCATCGAGCAGCTTGGCCTGGGTGCGCGGGGCAAGCACGACCCGCGAGGGCGCCAGCGGGACATTCCCGTCGACATAGGCAAGCTCGCGCATCCCATCCGGTACATAAAGTTCGCGCGGAACCGAAAGCAGCGCGTCGATGATCGGGTACTTGGTCACGTCCGAAGGCCGGACCTGAGTGTCGACCATCATTGTGCGGCGGGAAGCGAAGGTGCTCATGGAATAACCCTGCTGAACCTGAGGCGTCGCCCCGGGTGTTACACAATCGCCCGACCCTGGCAAGCACTCGCCCGGCGGCATTGCCCGACGTGGAATACAGTGTGCGCGACGCGACACGCCAGCCCCGCAGCAGCCCGCCGGTCTTCAGGCAGACGGCGGACCTGGCGCCCGGACCGCGGCAAGGCACGGCCGGAATGGCACCTCCGGGCTTCGTCGCCCGACCCGGCCGGACCGCGACGCGGCCACGCTGTTCGCCGCCCCGCCCGATCGGCTTGGCCCAGGGTCCAAAATCGGGCGCTCTGACAGCTTGCGTTGTCCGCGCGGGACGATCAATGGGCCAGCGCAATTTGGCGAACTGGCGGAGCGGTTACGCAACGGATTGCAAATGCCAAAATTTCTCGCAAAAGATCAGCCGCTTATACGGAAACCGACACCGGAACGCTCAGAGAGGAGAACCTCAACACGATGCCCGAACAAGCGGCCCCAAACGGCCCTCGTTGAGGCGGCAGCTTGGCCAGGAAACCGGCCTGACGCACGGTGCGCCTGTGGCTGATTGGCGTGGACGATACCAAGGGCGCGATCATGGCGCGCCTGTCCCGTGGCGGGTCGATCCGGTTCTCTGCCGATCTGCCGCCCATGTGGTACGAAAAACTCGCGTCCGAACGCGCCGTGGTGCGCTACTCCCGCGGCCAAAGGCGGACTATCGCAAGGACATCGGCGATATCTGAGCGATCTGAGGCACGAAAGACCGGCTGAGATCGAGCCGCACCACGTCTATGAACGGCACCGCACCAATGGCGAGCACCCGTGGCAGGCATCAGGACCTGTCTGCGTCGGTAATTTTTCGGCCCACTGAAAGACACCGCGACCGTTTCCAACCATCCCAGCAGACCCACGTCAAAGCCTTGTTTTAAAAGGCTCTGTCCGCGCTCTTCCGGCTACTGCAGGTATCTCTGACGACCAACAAGCCCAGAACCCGAAAGCTACAAAGGCTGTTTCAAAACCTAGCAAAAAAGAACAGCGAAGGGCCGCAAGTGGCTGGAATTATTGGAGGCGAGTGCCGGAATCGAACCGGCGTGCACGGATTTGCAATCCGCTGCGTAACCACTCCGCCAACTCGCCAATTGCCGAGATTTCATATGGTTGACCGCGGATGCCGTCAAGCGGTTATCACTGCGGTCATCAGTTTCCTGTTCTGTACTTGTTCTGTACCCCGGCGCTTCTGCCGCGCGTGTCTCGCTTGCACGATCTGCCGAGCCTCGCGCACAGCTTTACGGATCATGTCCTTGGAACTGACACCGCTGAAGCCGGCGATTTCGTCGTCGCGACCGGCTCATGCCAGTTCCGTCACGCCCCGGCAACGCAACGCATGAAGGTTGCAGGCCATCTGACCGAGAAGCTTTCGTTCGGTGGCCATCACGCACGCCATATGGCGATCGTTCATGGTTGAGCCGTTCTGCTTGGTCAAAGCCCCTGTTCGCCATGAAGCCCAGGGCGACAGGAAGCACAGGCGGAGCGCAGGCGCGCATCGCCTCCTCTTCCTCAAGCGTCCATTGGCGGGTTGCGCAGCCCGCGGTGCGGGGCCGCGGCTTGGGAATCATACCTTCGGCCGGATTGCGGTCGATCCGTCCCGTCGGGCGGGCATACTTGAAAACTTGCCGAAGCAGGATCACGAGGTAATTGGAATGCGTCCGGCCCTCAAGCGGATGGCAGCCGAGGCGCACGGTGCAGGACACTGCGACGACATCGCGGCCACCGGCGGAATATAAGACATTGCGACACCCCGTTCCGGGTGCGGTATGGTCCTTTGGATCAGCGCGGAATGGAGAAAACCATGTATCTTGTCGGAGAAGATTGCGATCAGGCGCCTCCCGGCGAAAGACTGCGCGCGCTCTGGGCCCGGCCCGGGATTCTCTGGATGCCGGGCGCCCATAACGGCATATGCGCGATCCAGGCCAGAGATGCGGGGATGCAATCGCTCTATCTCTCTGGTGCTGCGATGAGCGCCAGCATGGGTCTGCCCGATCTTGGCATCCTGACCATCGAAGACGTCTGCTTTTTCATTCGTCAGCTCTGGCGCGCCTCCGGTTTGCCGATCCTTGTGGATGGCGACACCGGCTATGGCGAGGCACTGAACGTAATGCACATGGTGCGGTGTTTCGAGGAAGCGGGCGCTGCGGCGGTCCAGATCGAGGATCAGATGCTGCCCAAGAAATGCGGGCATCTGAACGACAAGCACCTCGTCTCGCCACAGGATATGGCCGCCAAGGTGGCCGCCGCCCGGATGGCCCGCCGTCACCTGCAAATCGTCGCCCGCACGGATGCTTTCGCTTCCGAAGGCCTCGAGGCGGCCGTCGCGCGAGCGCGGCTTTATGTAGAGGCGGGCGCAGATGCGATCTTCCCCGAAGCCCTCGGCACGCGGGAAGCGTTTCGCGCCTTCGCAGCGGCCATCGACGTGCCGCTGCTGGCGAACATGACCGAGTTCGGCCGGACCCCCGACATCACCGCCGCCGAGTTCGAGGAAATGGGCTACAAGATGGTCATCTGGCCGGTCTCGACACTGCGCATGGCCAACAAGGCGCAGGAAAAGCTCTTCGAGATCCTGCGGAGGGACGGCTCTACCCTGGCCGCACAACCCGACATGCAGACCCGCGCGGAGCTCTACGCGACCATCGGACTGGCCCGGTTCGAAGCGCTCGACAGCAAGATCGTCAGCACCGTTTTGCCAACAGAAAGCGGCGGATAGGACTGCCTTTGGCCGCAAGATCATGGCCCGGAACCGTTGTTTCAGAACGCTCCGCGTGACGGGGTCACAGTGCGAATCCGGCAGGACAGGAGGCCACGCACGGCTCCCCAACATTGGACCGCCGGACACTGGAATTTTCCGGATTTGTCGCAATGGCGGGCTGGTGCCGCCATCGGGACAAGGCCTGGCGATCGGCCTCGCCCGCGGCAGCGACAGCCCGACCCTGATCACGCCGCTTAGCCTGATCACATGCTACCTGCTGTGAATCCGGGCGGACCTGATGCCGTTCGCAAGCAAGTCGTGATTGCGCCGCACCGCACGATCCCCAGTGCCCCCGGGGTAAAGCCGAACATTCTGCGTGGACCCGTGACTTTCCGTGACAGGTGTTTCGCGCGTGACAGCGTCGGAATGCCCGTCGAACTTCGCCATCATCGATCTCCGCAGATTTGTCGCCGGGCCTGACCTGCCACGCGTTTTCCGGCACTCGTCGCGCAGAGCGCGATCCAGAACAACCGCCGCTGTCCGCCATAGCGCTTTCGATTTGCCACAGGCGTCGCTAGGATTGCCGGGCAAGGGAGTGTCTCCATGCCACAGAATCTGGATATGCATCCGCCCGGCGACACGGCCGAATTCAGCGACAGCGCCTGGGCCGATGTGTTGCAGGCGGTCGACCGTACCTATTCCGAACTGGTCAGCTATCAGGAGCAGCTTGAAAGCCGCAACAACGAGTTGCGGGCGCTGCGCCGGGTTCTGGCCTCGATCCTGACCTCGGTCAGCGATTTCCTGATTGTCATCTCCCGCGACGGGCTGGTCGAAGAGGCAAGCGCCTCGTTCTGCACGGCCCTCGACAGAAACAAGGAGGCGCTGAGCGGCGCCGAGTTCGCCGAGTTCGTGGTGCCGGGCGACCGCGAGGCGTTGCGCGCGGCGCTGGCACAGGTTCTGGGCCGCGGCCACGACATGACGCTGGAGGTCTGTCTCGAAACCGCCCATGGTGCGGACCCGGTCGAGCTGCGGATTGCGCCGCGGCTGGATCGGCGTGGGCGGCGGTCGGGGGCGGTGCTGACCGGGCGGCCGCTTGGCGAATTGCGCCGCGCCTATTCCGAGCTGGAGGCCAGCCACCGCGCCCTGCAGGACACCCAGAGCCAGCTGATCCGCAACGAGAAACTCGCCTCGCTCGGCCGGCTTCTGGCCGGGGTGGCGCACGAGCTGAACAATCCGATCAGCTTTGTCTATGCCAATGCCCATGCGCTGGAAAAATACGCCAGCCGGTTCGAGGCCTATTTCGAACGGGTGCAGCAAGGGGCGACCCGCAAGGAGTTGATCGGGCTGCGCCACGAGCTAAAACTGGACCGCGAGTTGAAGAACCTGCGCACGGCGGTCGTGGGCGCTAGGGACGGCGCAGAGCGGGTGCGCGACATCGTGGAGGATCTGCGCCGCCTGTCCGCCGATGGATCCGGCGAAGCGGCCGACATCGATCTGGCCGAGATCACCCGCGTCGCCGCCAGCTGGGTCGAACGCGGCACGAAATCGGACGTCACGATCCGGTTCGAAGGTCTCGACGCCCTGCCGGTCCGGGGCCGGCCCGGCCATATCCAGCAGGTGGTAATGAACCTGCTGCAGAACGCGACGGATGCGGTTGCCGAGGTCGACGCCCCGCTGATCCGGATCCTGCACCGCACCGAAGGTCCTCTGGCGGTGATCGAGGTGATCGACAACGGCCATGGCGTGCCGGCCCAGATCGCCGAGACCATTTTCGACCCGTTTTTCACCACCAAGGACGTCGGCAGCGGCACGGGACTTGGCCTGTCGATCAGCCACAAGATCGCCAAGGAACACGGCGGCGACCTGAAGCTCTGCAGCACTGCGGGTCCGGGCGCCTGTTTCAGGCTGGAACTGCCCAGGGGGGGCGATACATGAACGTTCTCTGGCTGCAATCGGCGGGCTGCGGCGGCTGTACCATGTCGCTGCTCTGTGCCGAGGATCCGAACGTTCTGGAGGCGCTCGATGCCTATGGGCTGGACCTGCTCTGGCACCCGTCGCTCAGCCTCGAGACCGGGGCCGAGGTACGCCGGCTGCTGGACCGCTGCCTGAGCGGCGAAGTCGCGCTCGATATCCTGTGTGTCGAGGGTGCCATTGCCCGCGGGCCGCGCGGCACCGGGCGATATCAGATGCTCGCCGGCACCGGGCGCGCGATGCTCGACTGGGTGCGCGATCTGGCAGACGTCGCCCGGCATGTGGTGGCGGTGGGCAGTTGCGCGGCCTTCGGCGGCGTCACCTCGGCGGGCGAAAACCCCTCGGACGCGGTCGGCCTGCAGTTCGAGGGCAGCCACCCGGGCGGCGCCCTGCCGCAGGGGTTCCGCGCCGGCGGCGGCCTGCCGGTCATCAATGTCGCGGGCTGCCCGACCCATCCGGGCTGGGTCGTCGAGGCGCTGCTGATGCTGGCCGACGGGAGCCTCGCGTCCAGAGATCTGGACAGCTTCGCGCGGCCACGGTTCTATGCCGACACCCTTGTCCACCATGGCTGCTCCAGAAACGAATACTACGAATACAAGGCCAGCGCCGAGCGTCTGTCGGATCTTGGCTGCATGATGGAAAACCTCGGCTGCGTCGGCACCCAGGCGGTGGGCGATTGCAACATCCGCCCCTGGAACGGCGGCGGCAGTTGTACGCGGGGCGGATACCCCTGCATCAACTGCACGGCACCCGATTTCGAGGAACCGAACCACGCCTTCACCGAAACCCCCAAATTCGCCGGTATTCCGGTCGGGTTGCCGTCTGACATGCCGAAGGCGTGGTTCATGGCACTGGCGAGCCTGTCGAAGGCCGCAACGCCGGTGCGGATCTCGACCAATGCCACCGCCGACCGCATTAAGATCCCGCCCCGGTCAAGGAAACCGCGGTCGTGACGGACGAGACCCTTCTGGTCGGGCCGTTCAACCGGGTTGAGGGCGATCTCGAGATCCGGCTGACGGTCTCGGGCGGGCAGGTGCAAACCGCACAGGTGAATTCGCCGCTTTTTCGCGGCTTCGAACGGATGCTGCTGGGCAAGTCCCCGACGGACGCGTTGACCCTGACGCCGCGGATCTGCGGCATCTGCTCGATCAGCCAGTCTGCCGCGGCAGCCCGCGCGCTCTGCGCCGCTGCGAGTGGACAGCCGGCACCGCAGGGCGCGCTCGTCACACAGCTTTTGCACGCGGTCGAGAACGTCGCCGACCATCTGACCCACTTCAACCTGTTCTTCATGCCGGATTTCACCCGGCCCATATATGCCGGTCAGCCCTGGCATGACGAGGCGGTGGCGCGGTTCACGGCGATGAAGGGCTCGGCCATTCATGCGGCGGTCGACGCCCGCAGCAAGCTTTTGCACATCACCGGCCTGCTGGCCGGCAAATGGCCCCATACTCTGGCGATCCAGCCCGGCGGCGTGACGCGGGCGCCATCGCCGCGCGACCGGGTCCGGATAGATCTGACATTGCGAGAGTTTCGCCGCTATCTGGAGCAAACCCTGTTCGGCGCGCCGCTGGAGGCATTTGCGGACCTGTCGACACCGGACCGGTTGATGGCGTGGGAAACCGGCGACGCGGGGCTGTTCCTGCGCATCGCGGCTGTCACCGGCCTTGCAGATCTGGGGGCGGGATGCGGGCGGTTCCTCAGCTTTGGCGCCTATCCGGGGCCGGAGGGATGCGGCTTTGCCCGCGGCCTCTGGACCGCCGATGGCCTGCAGGGGCTCGATACCGACACTATTGTCGAGGATCTGTCCCATGCCTGGATGCTCGGGGATGCCGTTCACCCGAACCGCGGCGACACCATCCCCGACGAGGACATGCAGGCCCCCGCCTATAGCTGGTGCAAGGCGCCGCGGCTGGGCGGGCAGATCGTCGAAACCGGCGCGCTGGCGCGTCAGGTGGTCGATGGCCACCCGCTGGCGCGCGCGCTGGCCGCGGGCAAGGCGGGCGTGCTCGCCCGTGTCGCCGGGCGGCTGCTGGAGATCGCGCGCACCCAGATCCTGATGGAACGCTGGGTGGCGGCGATCGACCCCGCCCAGCCCTTCATGGCGCCCGTGACCCTGCCGCGGTCCGGGGCGGGCGAGGGTCTGGTCGAGGCGGCGCGCGGGGCGCTGGGGCATTGGCTGTCGATCAGGGATGGCCGCATCGACCGCTATCAGATCATCGCGCCCACGACCTGGAATTTCTCGCCCCGGGACTCCGCCGGCACCCCCGGCCCGGTCGAGGCCGCGCTCGAGGGCGCGCCGGTGCTTCCGGGCGAGGAGACGCCAATCGCCGTTCAGCATATCGTGCGCAGTTTCGATCCCTGCATGGTCTGCACGGTGCACTGATGGCGTCAGGCCGGCTGATCCGGGTGCGCGGGCAGGTGCAGGGCGTGGGCTTTCGGCCCTTTGTCTGGCAACTGGCCGAACGCCTTCGGTTGCGGGGCGAGGTGCTGAACGACCCCGAGGGCGTGCTGATCCGGGTCTGGGGCATGGGCCTCGACGACTTCGAACGCCGCATCGCGGCCGAGGCGCCGCCGCTCGCCCGCGTCGATGCCGTCGAAAGCGCCCCGCTTGACCTCGATCCGCCGCCAGGCTTCAGCATTGCCGCATCGACCGGCACCGGCGGGCGCACCCGCGTCACCCCGGATGCGGCGACCTGCCCCGAGTGCCTGCAGGAAATCCGCACCCCCGGCGCGCGCCGCCACGGCTATGCCTTTGCCAATTGCACCCATTGCGGGCCGCGGTTCAGCATTCTTGCCGGGCTGCCCTATGACCGGGCGCAGACCGCGATGGCGGATTTCGCGATGTGCCCGGACTGCGCCGCCGAATATGCCGACCCCGCCGACCGAAGGTTTCACGCCCAACCCGTCGCCTGCCCCGCCTGCGGCCCGCGGCTGTGGATCGAACGCGGCGGACAGGAAATTCCCGGCGACGCCATCGGGTTGGCCGCAAGGGCGCTGGCCGAAGGTGAAATCCTTGCGATCAAGGGGCTGGGCGGGTTCCATCTGGCCTGCGATGCCACGAATGCCGAGGCGGTCGCGCGCCTGCGGCACCGCAAGCACCGCCCGGCCAAGCCCTTTGCGCTGATGGGCACGGCTCAGATGATCGGCCGCCACGCCCGGCTTTCTGCCGCGGAACAGGCGCGGCTGCGCGATCCGGCGGCGCCGATCCTGCTGCTGCGCGCCGCCGGGGCGCCGCTGCCCGAGGCGTTGGCGCCGGGGCAGAGGACGCTTGGCTTCATGCTGCCCTACACGCCGCTGCACCACCTGCTGCTCGACGCCGTCAACGGCCCGCTGGTGATGACCTCGGGCAACCTGTCGGGGGAACCGCAGGCGATCGGCAATGATGAGGCGCGCGAAAAGCTTGCCGGTTTTGCCGACGCCTTTCTGATGCACGACCGGCGGATCCTGCGGCGTCTGGACGACGGGGTCGAACGCATCACGCCGCAGGGCGCGATGACGCTGCGCCGCGCGCGCGGCCGGGTCCCGGGCACCCTGCCCCTGCCGCCGGGGTTCGAGGCCGCCCCGCAGGTCGCGGCGCTTGGCGGGCAGATGAAATCGGCGATCTGCCTTCTGAAGGACGGACAGGCGCTGCTGTCGCACCATCTGGGCGATCTCGACGATGCATTGACCTGGGACGCCTTCCTGCAGGCCGAGGCCGATTACACGGCGCTGTTAGACCATCGCCCCGAGGTCTTAGCCGTCGATCTGCACCCCGAGTTTCGCGCCACGCGCCACGGCCGCGCGCGGGCCATGTCCGAAGGGCTGCGTCTGGAGGAGGTGCAGCACCATCATGCCCACATGGCCGCCGCCCTTGGCGAGGCAGGCTGGCAAGGCGCGCGCGCGGTCGGGATCGTGCTGGACGGTCTGGGGCTCGGGTCCGATGGCACGGTCTGGGGCGGCGAGGTTCTGGTCGGCGATTATGCCGGGGCGACCCGCGCCGCCTGGCTGACACCCGCGCCACTGATCGGCGGGGACAGGGCGCAGATCGAGCCATGGCGCAATGCGCTGGTCAGGCTCGATGCGGCGGGGCACGGCGATCTTGCCGACCGGCTGTTTCCCGGCGCCCCGCTGGCACTGGCCCGGCAGGTTGCGGCGCGGGGGCCGAATGCACCGATGTCGAGCTCGGTCGGGCGGCTTTACGATGCGGTGGCGGCCTGCCTCGGGATCTGTCCGATGCGGCAGAGCTTCGAGGGCGAGGCCGCCATGCGGCTGGAGGCGCTGGCCGAGGGTGCCGATGGCAGCGCGGGATATGCGTTCGGCCAGAACGGCCCGATGCTCGATCCGGCGCCGGTGTTTCAGGCGCTGGCCGGGGACCTGGCGGCCGGCATGGACAGGGCCGGGATTGCGGCGCGGTTTCAGACCGGGCTGGCGCGTGCCTTTGCCGGTGCCGCGCGGCAGGCGGCCATGGCTGCGGGGACACGGACCATCGCGCTGTCGGGGGGCTGCTTTCAGAACGCCACGCTGCTTGCCCTGACCTGCGCCGCCCTGCCGGAGTTCAGGCTTTGCCTGCCGCGCGAGGCCCCCGCAAACGATGGCGGGCTGGCGCTGGGACAGGCGCTGGTGGCGGCGGCGCGCGCCCTGCGCCTGCCGGAAAGTTCCTGACCGGAACGCTGGCCGGACGGCTACATTCTCACCGCAGCGATCCCGGCACAGCCATATCAATTAACTGTTTTTACTATGAAATTTAATTCCGGGCCGCGAGTCCATTTGGTTTTGCACCGCGTAGACCGGGCTGATCTGCTCGATGCCAAAGGGATGTCTGCACGCACATCCCGCGGACATCGGACCAGCAGGGAGGGCCCGCATTGAGCCAGATGGAAACCTTCTATGACGTCATGCGGCGGCAGGGGATCACCCGGCGCAGTTTCATGAAATATTGCTCGCTCACGGCCTCGGCGCTGGGGCTCGGACCAGCCTTCGTGCCGAAGATCGCCCATGCCATGGAAACCAAACCGCGCACGCCGGTCATCTGGGTGCATGGGCTCGAATGTACCTGCTGTTCCGAAAGCTTCATCCGCAGCGCCCATCCGCTGGCCAAGGACGTGGTGCTGTCGATGATCAGCCTCGATTACGACGACACGCTGATGGCCGCCGCGGGCCATCAGGCCGAGGCGGCGATGGAAGAGACCATCGAGAAATACAAGGGCAACTATATCCTTGCCGTCGAAGGCAACCCGCCGCTGAACGAGGACGGGATGTTCTGCATCGTCGGCGGCAAACCCTTTGTCGAACAGCTCCGCCATGCCGCGGAACATGCCAAGGCGATCATCTCCTGGGGCGCCTGCGCCTCCTACGGCTGCGTGCAGGCGGCCTCGCCCAACCCGACGCGGGCCACGCCGGTTCACAAGGTCATCACCGACAAGCCGATCATCAAGGTGCCGGGCTGCCCGCCCATCGCCGAAGTGATGACCGGCGTCATCACCTACATGCTGACCTTCGACCGCCTGCCCCAGCTCGACCGTCAGGGGCGGCCGCAGATGTTCTATTCCCAGCGGATCCACGACAAATGCTATCGGAGACCGCATTTCGATGCCGGCCAGTTCGTCGAGGCCTGGGACGACGAGAACGCGCGCAAGGGCTATTGCCTCTACAAGATGGGCTGCAAGGGGCCGACCACCTACAACGCCTGCTCGACCGTGCGCTGGAACGACGGGGTCAGCTTTCCCATCCAGTCGGGCCATGGCTGTATCGGCTGTTCCGAGGACGGCTTCTGGGATGCCGGCAGTTTCTATGACCGGGTGACCGACCTGACCCAGTTCGGCGTCGAGTCGAATGCCGACAAGATCGGCATTGCCGCCGCGGGCGTCGTCGGCGGTGGCATTGCCGTCCACGCCGCCGCGTCGATCCTGGTGTCGGCGCAGCGCAAGGCACAGTCCAAGGACCCCTCCAAAGAGACCCATGAGGAGACCAGATCATGAGCGTTACCCCGAACGGGTTCGACCTCGACACGACCGGCCGCCGCATCGTTGTCGATCCGGTGACCAGGATCGAAGGCCACATGCGCTGCGAGGTGAACGTGGACGAGGACGGCGTGATCCGGAACGCCGTCTCGACCGGCACGATGTGGCGCGGGCTTGAAGTGATCCTGAAGGGCCGCGACCCGCGCGACGCCTGGGCCTTTACCGAGCGGATCTGCGGCGTCTGCACCGGCACCCATGCGTTGACCTCGGTGCGCGCGGTCGAGGATGCGCTGGGGATCACCATCCCCGACAACGCCAATTCGATCCGCAACATCATGCAGCTGAACCTGCAGATCCACGACCATGTCGTGCATTTCTATCACCTGCACGCGCTCGACTGGGTGAACCCGGTGAATGCGCTGCGCGCCGACCCCAAAGCCACGTCCGAGCTGCAACAGATGGTGGGGCCGAACCACCCGCTGTCCTCGCCGGGCTATTTCCGCGATGTGCAGAACCGGCTGAAGAAATTCGTCGAAAGCGGCCAGCTCGGCCTGTTCAAGAACGGCTATTGGGACAACCCGGCCTACAAGCTTCCCCCCGAAGCGGACCTGATGGCCACCACCCATTACCTCGAGGCGCTGGACCTGCAAAAGGACATCGTCAAGGTCCACACCATCTTCGGGGGGAAGAACCCGCATCCGAACTGGCTGGTCGGGGGGGTGCCCTGCCCGATCAACATGGACAGCGTCGGTGCCGTCGGTGCGATCAACATGGAGCGTCTGAACCTTGTCAGCTCGATCATCGACAAGTGTACGACCTTCGTTCAGAACGTCTATCTCCCCGATGTGATCGCCGTCGGCGGGTTCTATCGCAACTGGCTTTATGGCGGCGGGCTGAGCTCGCAGGCCGTGCTGGCCTATGGCGACATCCCCGAACATCCCAACGACTTCTCGCCCGGGCAGTTGCACCTGCCGCGCGGGGCAATCATCGACGGCAACCTCGAAGAGGTGCACGACGTCGACCCGCGCGACCCCGACCAGATCCAGGAATTCGTCGATCACTCGTGGTATTCCTATGGCGAGCCTGGCCGCGGCCTGCACCCCTGGGATGGCGTGACCGACCCGGAATTCGCGCTGGGGCCGAATGCCAAGGGCACCAGGACCAACATCAAGGAACTGGACGAGGCGGCGAAATATTCCTGGATCAAGGCGCCGCGCTGGAACGGCCACGCGATGGAGGTGGGCCCGCTCGCCCGCTATATCGTCGGCTATGCAAGTGGCCACGAGGCCATCACCGAACAGGTCAACGGGCTGCTCACCACCATGGACCTGCCGGTTTCGGCGCTGTTCTCGACGCTGGGGCGCACTGCGGCGCGCGCGATGGAGGCGGAATACTGCGCGGGCCTGCAGAAGTATTTCTTCGACAAGCTCATGGCCAACATCATCGCCGGCGACAGCAGCACCGCCAATGTCGAGAAATGGGATCCCTCGACCTGGCCCAAGGAGGCGAAAGGCGTCGGCATGACCGAGGCGCCGCGCGGCGCCCTTGGCCACTGGATCCGCATCAAGGACGGCCGCATCGAGAATTATCAATGCGTGGTGCCCACCACCTGGAACGGCAGCCCGCGCGATGCGGCGGGCAATATCGGCGCCTTCGAGGCCAGCCTGATGAACACGCCGATGGAGCGGCCCGACGAACCGGTCGAGATCCTGCGCACACTGCACAGTTTCGATCCCTGTCTGGCCTGTTCGACCCATGTCATGTCGCCCGACGGGCACGAGATGGCACGGGTCAAGGTTCGCTGAGGGAGGATGACATGAAACGATTTGTTGCAGGCCTGATCGCACTGCCCGCCCCTGCTCTTGCCCATCCCGGGCATGGCGCGGCCGGCAGCGGCCACTGGCTGACCCAGCCAGACCATCTGGCGGTCATCGCACTCGCGGTGCTGGCCGCACCGCTGGCAATCGGGATGGCGGCCAGGGCCGTCACGGCCCTGCGGGTGCGGCGCAAGGCCGGTCGCGCCCGCGATGCGGGGGCGGCCCGATGAACGAACAGACCATTCACATCCCCAATCCCGACGTCCTGCCGCTGCAGGACAACCTGCTGACCGGCGACGCCACCCAAAGCGACGTCGAGAGCATCCGGCGGCAGACCTCTGTCTATGTCTACGAGGTGCCGGTGCGGCTGTGGCACTGGATCAACGCGCTTGGCATCACGGTGCTCTGCGTGACCGGCTATCTGATCGCCTCGCCGCCGCCGTCGATGCAGATCGACGAGGCGGTTAACCAGTTCGTCTTCGGCTACATCCGCTTTGCCCATTTCTCGGCCGCCTATATCGTGACCTTCGCGTTCATCGGCCGGATCTATTGGGCGCTCGTTGGCAATTTCCACTCGACGCAACTGTTCATCCTGCCGGTCTGGAACCGGCATTGGTGGAAAGAGGTCCTGCACGAGGCGCGCTGGTATCTGTTCCTCGAACGGGACCCCAAGAAATACGTCGGCCACAACCCGCTGGCCCATGCCGCCATGTTCCTGTTCATGACGCTGGGCCTTACCTTCATGATCTTCACAGGCTTTGCGCTCTATTCCCAGGGCGCCGGTCAGGGCAGCCTGTCGGACCGGCTGTTCGGCTGGGTGATCCCGCTGGTCGGCGGCAGCCAGACCCTGCATTCGCTGCACCATCTGGGCATGTGGTCGATCGTGATCTTCATCCTCATCCATGTCTATGCCGCGATCCGCGAGGATATCCTGTCGCGCCAGTCCATCGTGTCGACGATGATTTCCGGCCACCGGACCTTCAAGGACGACGACCCGAACTGAGTCCGGTGACTCGGGCGGAACAGGCGAAGGCGTGCTCACGGGCACGCCTTCTGTATTTTTACTTTCCGTTTTCTAGATATTTCGGCAATCTACTATCCATAAAGAAGGTCTTCGACCGCCTGCGTTTTCAAGGATTACCGTTATATTTCAGCATGCTGCCAGAAATCTCCGAGTGAAGGATTTTTCCCGGTCAGGCCCGATCTGCCAAGCTACCTTTCATATCGAGTGAAGGCCGGACCCCGAACGACCGGCTGCGTCAGGGAGGAACATCGTGTCGGACAAGGTGCTTGTTCTTGGGATCGGCAACGTCCTCTGGGCCGACGAGGGCTTTGGCGTGCGCTGCATCGAGAGGCTGGCGGAAAGCTGGTCCTTGCCGGGCAATGTCACGCTTCTCGACGGTGGCACGCAGGGGCTGTACCTGCTGCCGTTCCTCGAACAGGCCGACCGGATGATCGTGTTCGATGCGGTCGACTATGGCCTGACGCCCGGCACCCTGAAGATCGTCGAGGGCACGGACGTCCCGGCGTTCCTGGGTGCGAAAAAGATGTCGCTGCACCAGACCGGTTTTCAGGACGTGATCGCGACGGCGCAACTGATGGGCTATTGCCCCGAGCTGCTGTTGCTGATCGGCTGCCAACCCGAAGAGCTGGAAGATTACGGCGGCGGGCTGCGCGATGTCGTGGCAGCACAGGTCGACCCGGCCATCGCTGTTGCCATCGACCGGCTGCGGGCCTGGGGCCTCGATCCGGTTCCCGGCATCTCGACCACCGGCGATCTGACCGATCCCGCAATCCGCCGCGACGCCTATGAAAGCGGCCGGCCCTCGGCCGCCGAGGTCTGCCGCACCGGCGACGCCCGGTTCTTTCCCAAGGGGGCCTAGGCGATGTGCATGGGCATTCCGCTGCGGATCGACCGGGTCGAGGGGATCGTCGGGCTGGCGATGGATGGCCAGGCGCTGGTGCCCGTCGATCTGTCGCTGACCGGTCCGGTGCCGGCCGGCACCTGGGTGCTGAGCTTTCTCGGCGCCGCCCGCGAAGTGATCGGGTCCGAGGAAGCCGCCCGCATCCTTGCCGCGCTCGACGGGCTGCGCGCGGTCATGGCGGGCGGCACGGTCGGCGATGCGTTCGCCGATCTGGAGGCATCCGGCCCGCGCCTGCCTGCACATCTGCAGGCGGCGCTGGCGGCCGGCAGGACAACCGGGTGAGGAGAGCGACATGGGACATCCGCTGATCGACAGGCTGACCGAGGATCTGGGCTGGCCGCTGCTGGACCGGGCCGAGGACATCGCACGATTCACGGCATCCGACGATGCCCGGGTGCTGTTCGTGCCGGGCGACCCGGCGCGCAACCTCGAAAGTGCCGATGTGGCGGTAATCCTCCCGGAACTGCGCATGGCCTTTCAGGGCCGGTTCGACTGTGCCGTCGTCGGCACTACGGTCGAGGCCGAGGTGCGCGAGCAGACCGGGGTGTTGAAGACCCCGAGCCTGATCTTCTTCCGCGCCGGCCGCCAGATCGGCGCGGTGCCCAAAGTTCGCGACTGGGACGATTACATCCTGCGGATCGGACAGATCCTGTCGCGCAAAGACGCGGCCTGAGGGAGAGAGACAGAATGGCAGGCAATTTCGTTCTTCCGCCGACCGGCTTCGGGCCGGGATCGCAACTGACCGGGGCCGAGGGCGCGGAGCTGGAATACATGCCGCTTCCGCAGGACATGCGCACCTATGTGCCCCGCGTCCCCGAGGTGGCTGATCCCGCGCCTCTATCCGCCGGGATCGCGCGGCTGGCCCGGATGGCGGCGGCGGCGGGTGCGGGCCACTGCGCCACCTTCGATCTCTCGGACCTCGATGCCGCCAACCGGGCGCTGGTGAGCGAAACCTTGGGCGAGGGCGAGGTTTCGGCCAGAATCCACGGCATTCCGGCCCTCGCCGTGCAGGAGAGCGTCTTTGCCGGGATCTGGGTGCTGAAGGGTGCGGACACAGATATGGCCGAAGTCGGGCCGGTGCCTGCACAGGCAAGGACCCGCGCGTTCCATCCGCGCCGCCCGGCAAGGTCGCTTGCGGCGCCGCTGCCCCCGGGCGTGGTCAATGCCCCGCCGCTTGTGACCGAGTTGCAGGATAGATCCGCGCTCTGGCGTGCCGGCATGGCGCCGCATGTGGTCAACCTGACCCTGTTGCCCCACACCGAACAGGATCTTGCCTTTCTGGACGAGGCCCTCGGGCGCGGCTCGGTCGAGGTGCTGTCGCGCGGCTATGGCAATTGCCGGCTGACGGCCACCGCACTTGCCCATGTCTGGCGGGTGCAATTCTTCAACTCGATGGATACGCTGATCCTCGACACGTTCGAGGTGACCGACATGCCCGAGGTCGCGCTGGCCGCCGCCGAGGATCTGGCCGACAGCGCAGAGCGGTTGAACGAGGTTCTGGAGGCACTGGCATGACCCGGTTCGAAGGTTCTTATGGCGGCGAGGCCGGGCGGATTTCGGACCTCGCCGTGCTCGAATGCAAGATCTGCTGGACGAGCTATGACCCCGATACGGGCGACGACAGCCGGCAGGTCGCGCCCGGCACGCCGTTCGGCGCGCTGCCCGAGGATTGGTCCTGCCCGAATTGCGGCGCGCCGAAGGAACAGTTCATGGTGCTGCGCGATCCGGGCGCGGCGGACCTGCAGCAGGCGGCCCGGATCCGCGCCCGCACCGAGCCGCTGGTTGCCGACTTCACCGAGATCTGGAATGGCAAGATGCGCGATGTGCCGCTGGTCAACCGGCTGCTGCGGATCGAGGCGGTCGGGTTCATCGAGCACGAGGGGCGGCCGCTGGGCGTGCTGATCTCGCCCTGGTTCATGAACCTCGTGTTGCTGCCAGCCGAGGCCGAGGATTGGTCCGGGCTGGTGGCGGGCGAGACCGAGGTGATCGGGTTCCCCTCGGGCGAGTACGAATTCCTGCACAACACCCGCGAGACCGTCGGCGGCTACAAGGCCTGTTCGCTGGTCTCGCCGATGGGCGAATACAGGAGCCAGGCGCAGGCGGTCGAGGTCGCGCGCGCCATCATGGCCGCACTGTTCGATCCGGCCCATCGCGCCGAAACCGACCGCAGCGTCGAAATCCGGGCTGCCCGGGAACAGGATCTGGCAGCCCGGCAGGCAAGGGCCGAGGCCGCCGCGGCCCCGACCCGGCGGCAGGTTCTGTCGGGCGGCGTGGCAGCCGTGCCGCGAGCCGGGGCCTGACATGCTGAACCGGGCAACCGAACCGCAGCGCCTGGAACCCGTGATCGCGCCCGCGCTGCCGATTGCGGGGATCGTTGTCGGCAGGCCGGTGGCCGAGGTCGTGGCGCTGGTCCCGCGGTTGTTCAACCTGTGCCGCGCGGCGCAGGAGATGGCGCTGCATCTGGCGCTCGATCTGCCGTTGCCCAACCCGCGGCAGGCGCTGACGGCCGAGATCCTGCGCGAGCATGTGTTCAAGCTGTGCCTCGTTTGGCCGCGGGCGCTTGGCCTTCCGGGGGCGGGGCTGCCGCCGGACTGGCAGGCCGGGGGGCGGGCGTTGGCCGAACGGCTTTTCGGCCCGGCCTGCGCCTTGCCGCAGACCGCGGACGGGATCGCCCGGTTCCTTGGATCGGGGCATGGCGTGGCGCCCATGCTGCGCCGGATCGCTGACAGGTTCGGCCCGGGCGAGGCGGCCTGTCCCGCCCTTCCCGGCCCTTCGGCGCGCTCGGTCTTTGCCGATCCGGTGATCGAGAACTCGACCGCCGCGCGCCATGTGAAGGCGCCGGCCATGCGGGCCATCGAGGCCCGCCATGGCCGCGGCCCGCTCTGGCGGGCCTGGGGCCGGGCCATGGACCTGGAAACGATCCTCGCCGGGCACCTGCCCGCGCCGCAGCGGATCGGTCCGGTGGCGCTCGTCCCGGCAGCGCGCGGGCTTTACGCGGTCGAGGCGGCATCCGAGGGCGGCCGCATCACGCGGTTTGCCCGAATGACCCCGACCGACCATCTGGTGCGACCGGGCGGCGTGCTGCGCGGATGCCTTGCCAGCCTTCCGGCCGACCGACAGGGGCTGGCGCCGCTGTTGCTCGAGATCCTCGACCCCTGCACGCCCATCGCGTTACGCGAGGTGGCGCATGCATGAGATGTCGCTTTGCGAGGGGATCCGCCGGATCGTCGAGGATCAGGCCAGCCTGAAAGGGTTTGCCCGGGTCCGGCGGCTGCGGCTCGAAATCGGGCAGTTTGCCGGGGTCGAAAAGGCGGCGCTGAACTTTGCCTTCGAGGTCGTCATGCGCGGCTCGGCCGCCGAGGATGCGGTGCTGGAGATGATCGATATCCCGGGCAAGGCCATGTGCTACGATTGCATGAAAGAGGTCGAAATCCCCGACAGGCTCGCCCCCTGCCCCGACTGCGGCGGCGGCAAGCTGATGCCGACGGGCGGCGAGGAAATGCGGATCAGGGACATGGAGGTGGTGTGATGTGCAATGTCTGCGGATGCGGTGACGGATCGATCGAGGGCCATGGCCACGACCATCACGGCCACCACCACGGCCACCATCACCACGGGACCGGCGGCGACCTGCACTATGGCAGCGGGCCCGCAGGCGTTGCGGTGCCGGGGATGAGCCAGGAACGGCTGATCGAGATCGAGACAGACATCCTGTCGAAGAACAACGGCTATGCCGCCGCCAACCGGGCGCGGCTGGCCGCGGCCGGGGTCTTTGCGGTCAATCTGGTTTCCTCGCCCGGCTCGGGCAAGACCAGCCTGCTGTGCCGCACCATCGGGATGCTGGCAGGCCAGCCGCTGGCGGTGATCGAGGGCGACCAGCAGACCGCCAACGACGCCGACCGGATCCGGGCCACCGGAGCCGCGGCGGTGCAGGTCAACACCGGCAAGGGCTGCCATCTCGACGCCCATATGGTGGGCCATGCGCTGGATCATCTGGCCCCTGCCCCCGCCTCGCTGCTGTTCATCGAGAATGTCGGCAATCTGGTCTGCCCGGCGGGGTTCGATTTGGGCGAGGATTGCAAGGTGGCCATCCTCTCGGTCACCGAGGGCGAGGACAAGCCGCTGAAATACCCCGACATCTTCACCGCCTCGCGGCTTGCGCTGCTCAACAAGACCGACCTTGCCCCGCATTGCGATGTCGACATGGACCTCTATGAGGCGAACCTGCGCCGGGTGAATCCGGGGATCGAGATCCTGCGGGTTTCGGCACGAACGGGCGAAGGGATGGCGGCCTGGTGCGGCTGGCTGCGCGCCGAGCTTGTGGCCAAGCGGACGGCGGCCGAGGCGGCGCAATGAACCGGGGGTCCGGCAACATCGCCTGCAAGGCCGCAAAGCGGTTCGGAGCGCGCCCGCAATGACCGCGCTGCCCACCGTCCTGCTGGTCGATGACGAGGAACATTCGCTCGCCGCCATGCGCATGGCGCTCGAGGACGATTTCGAATGCCTTTGCGCAATCGGCGCCGAGCCGGCGGTGGCGCTGATGGAACAGCAGGACGTTCAGGTGATCTTCTGCGACCAGCGGATGCCCGGACGATCGGGCGTCGCGTTCCTGTCGGAAGTGAGGGAGCGCTGGCCCGAGACGGTCCGGATCATCATTACCGGCTACACCGAAACCTCGGACATGATCGCCGCGATCAACGATGCGGGGATCTATCAGTTCCTGACCAAGCCCTGGCATCCCGATGCGCTGCTGATGGCCGCAAAGAATGCCGCCGATCTGTTCCGTCTGGCGCGCGAACACGACCGGATGTCGCTGGAAATGCGGCTGCTCAGCCGGACCGCAGAATCAAAGCTCGAATGGCGGCGCAAGGAGCTGCGCGAGGGCCTCGGGTTCGAGAACGTGCTGCGGGCGCCCAATTCGCCGATGAATGCCCTGATCGCGCAGGCACGCCAGTTCGCCAGTTTCGATGTGCCGCTGCTGCTGACGGGCGAACCGGGCACCGGCAAGACGGCGCTGGCGCGGGCGATCCATTATGGATCGCTGCGCTCGGATCAGCCGTTCCATGCGCTGAACTGCGTCGGCGCGCCCGACGATCAGTTGCAGATCGAGCTGTTCGGCGCCCGGCGCGGGGCGCTGCCCGGCGCGCCCACGAACCGGATCGGGCTGCTCCAGAAGGCCGACCGCGGCACCCTGTTCCTGAACGGGATCGAAACGCTCTCGCCCGCGATGCAGCTTTGCCTGTTGCGGGTGGCGGCGCAGGGCGTTTATCGGCCGCTCGGGGCGCATGACGAACAGACCACCAATGTGCGCCTGCTGACCGGCAGCAACCGCGACCTGCGGGCCGAGGTCGCCGACGGCCGGTTCCGCGCCGATCTGCTCTATGCCCTGTCGACTGCCGAACTGTCGCTGCCGCCCCTGCGCGCCCGGCCCGGCGATGTCGCCGTTCTGGCGCAGCATCTGCTTTACGAGCTTTCCAGCGAACATGGCAAACCGGTGCTGGGGTTTTCCGATACGGCGTTGGAGTTTCTCGAAAACTATGACTGGCCCGGCAACCTGCGCGAGCTTCGCAACGAGGTGACGAGAATGCTGATCTTTGCGCAATCCAGCACGCTCGGGCCCGAACTGATCTCGCGCCACATCCTGCAGGCCGACCCGGGCGAGGCCAGCATGGACCGCAGTGCCGAGGCGGTTCTGGCCGGCGAGGGCACCCTGCGCGACCGGGTCGAACTGATCGAGAAGCGCATCCTGCGCGAAACCCTGACCCGGCTGAAATGGAACAAGAGCCGGGCTGCCGCCGAACTGGGGCTGAGCCGGGTCGGGCTGCGGGCAAAGCTCGACCGCTATGGCGTGGTGTCGCCGCATTCCGTCGCCGCCGATGACACCGCCGAAGACGAGGAGGAACGCTAGATGTGCCTGGGAATACCTGGACAGATCGTGGGGATCGTCGACGAGGACCGGCAGATGGCCATGGCCGAGGTTTCGGGCGTGCGCCGCGAGGTTTCGGTGGTCTGCGTCGCCGATGGCCCGCTTGAGACGTTGATCGGAACCTGGGTGCTGATCCACGTGGGCTTTGCCATGAGCCGGATCGACGAGGACGAGGCCGCGCGGACACTCGAGGCGCTGCGCGAACTGGGCGAGGCACAGGAGGCGCTGGAGGCCATGGCGGCCGGCGCCGCGGCGCTGGAGGGACGGGCATGAGATATGTCGAGGAATTCCGCGATCCGCAGGCCGCGAAGTCGCTGCTGTCCCGCATCGCCGCCACCGCCGATGCCATCGGTGCGACAAGGGCAAAGCCCGTGCACATCATGGAGATCTGTGGCGGACATACCCACGCGATTTTTCGATACGGTCTCGACCGGCTGATCCATGAGGGGGTCGAGTTCATCCACGGTCCCGGCTGCCCGGTCTGCGTGCTGCCGCGGAGCCGGGTCGACGAATGCGTCCTGCTGGCCGAACGGTCCGAGGTGATCTTTACCACCTTCGGCGACGCCATGCGGGTGCCGGGCACCCGCAAATCGCTGATCCAGGCCAAGGCCGAGGGTGCCGATGTCCGCATGGTCTATTCCCCGCTCGACGCATTGGAACTGGCGCGGCGCAATCCGGACCGCGAGGTCGTGTTCTTCGGCCTCGGGTTCGAGACGACGACACCGTCGACCGCGCTGACCATCCGGCAGGCCGCGCGCGAGGGGCTGGGCAACTTCACCGTCTTTTGCAACCACATCACCGTGCCGCCGCCGATCCGGGTGCTGCTGGAGGACCCGCACATGATGCTCGACGGGTTTGTCGGCCCCGGCCATGTCTCGATGGTGATCGGCACGCATCCCTATGATTTCATCGCCCGGGACTATGGCAAGCCGATCGTTGTGGCGGGGTTCGAGCCGCTCGACCTGCTGCAATCCGTGCTGATGGTGCTGGAGCAGATCCGCGACGGCCGGGCAGAGGTGGAAAACCAGTATGCCCGTGTGGTGCCCGAACATGGCAACCCGGTGTCGCTTGCGGCCATCGCCGATGTCTATGAACCGCGGCCAAGTTTCGAATGGCGCGGCCTTGGCGAGATCGACGCCAGCGGGCTGCGCATCCGCGATGCCTATCGTGCCTTCGACGCCGAGGTGAAGTTCGCCATCGGCTATGGCGCGGGTCCGCGCGCGGTGGCCGAACCGGAGGGCTGCGCCTGCGGGCAGGTGATGACCGGACGGATCAAGCCCGTGGCCTGCCCGCAGTTCGGCCTTGGCTGCACGCCCGAGATGCCTTTGGGCGCGCTCATGGTCTCCTCCGAAGGCGCCTGCGCGGCCTATTACCAGTATGGCGGCGCCCGCGCGGCGAGCCAGGTTCAGGAGCCCGCCGAATGAACGCCCCGACCCGGCCGCGGATGCGCGACACCCGCATCACCCTTGCCCATGGCGGCGGCGGCAAGGCGATGCGCGAGTTGATCGAAACCGTCTTTACCAGCGCCTTCGAGCCGGCCTCGATGGAGGATCAGGCGCGCCTGACCGATGCGGCCCTCGCCCAGCCCGGCGCAAGGCTCGCCTTTACCACCGACAGCTTCGTGGTCGATCCGGTCGAATTTCCGGGCGGCGACATCGGCACGCTCGCGGTCTGCGGCACCGTCAACGACCTTGCGGTCGGCGGCGCGCGGCCGCTGTGGCTGTCGGCCGCCTTCATTATCGAGGAAGGCACGGAAATTGCCCTGCTGGAACGGCTTGTGGCCTCGATGAAGGCCGAGGCGCGCGCGGCCGGAGTGCGGATCGTCACCGGCGACACCAAGGTTGTCGGCCGCGGCTGTGCCGACAAGGTCTTCATCACCACCGCCGGCATCGGGGTGATCCCGCCCGGACGCGACCTGCGGGCCGACGCGATCCGTCCCGGCGATGTGGTGCTGGTCAACGGGTTGCTCGGCGATCACGGCACGGCGATCCTGACAGCGCGCGGCGACATGGCGTTGTCGGCGGATATCCGGTCGGATTGTCAGGGGCTCGGGCATCTGATGGAGGCGGTGCTGGCGGCAGCCCCCGGCGTGCGCGCGGCGCGTGACGCGACCCGCGGCGGCATCGCCTCGGCGCTGAACGAAATGGCCGAGGCCGCGGGCGTGGCGGTCGAGCTGGACGAGACCGCCCTGCCCCTGCGTGCCGAAGTGCGCGGGATGTGCGAGATCCTCGGCCTCGACCCGCTTTATCTTGCGAACGAAGGCACGCTGGTGCTGTTTGTGCCAGAGGATCAGGCGGCTGCCGCGCTCTCTGCAATGCGCGCCACCCCGGCCGGGCGGGAGGCGGTGGCAATCGGTCATGCCCATGCCGGGATCGCCGGAAGGGTAACGCTGCGCAGCGCCTTTGGCGGCGCGCGGATCGTCGACATGCTGGTTGGCGAACAATTGCCGCGCATCTGCTGAGCGGACGCAACCGTCCCGGCGGATCGTGGCGCGGCTTTGATGCCACGCCGCCCGTGCCGCGCTCAGATCCGCGTCAATGCGCCAAGCAGCGGATTGGACGACGAGGCAAGCGCCGACAGCAGCGACCCGCGCGCACCTTCGATATGGGCCGTCATCGCCTCCCGCGCCAGCGCGGGCTCGCGCAAGGCAAGGACCCGAACGACCTCGCGATGATCCTTGTGATCGCGGGGATAGCCGGCGGGGGCCGACCATTCGAGGTAGAACAGCCGGTCGTATTCGCGAATGGCCTGGACGAGCGCCAGATGCAGCCGGTGGCTGCGCGCCGCGATTGCCACCGATTCATGAAAGACGTTGTTGATCAGCCCCTGCCGAGACACTGCCTCGAAATCATCCCCGGGGATCGCGTCGTGTTCCGATGACGAGAATTCTGCAAGCTCGCGGAGCGCGGCAATTTCCGCGTCGGTCGCGCGGGTGGCGGCCCGTTCGGCGCTGGCACCTTCGATGACCAGCCTGAAATCAAAGGCGTCGTTGATGTCGGCGACATGGATCGGCCTGACGGTATAGCCGCGCCGCGGGATCGCCTGAACCAGACCTTCGACCTGCAGGCGCAACAACGCTTCGCGCACCGGCGTCTTGCTCATCCCGAGCTGTTCGGACAGGTCGGCCTCGATGAACGTCGTCCCGGGCAGCAGCTTGCAGGTCACGATACGCTGACGGATCGCGGCATAGGCCTGATCGGTCAGCGACTCCGGTTTTCGAGGCGCGCAGTCTTCGGTCGAATCGAGATGAAAGAACCTGCTTGCGCCCGGATTGCCATCTATCACGTCAAGCTCCCCCCAACTTGTCAGTTTTTTCGGCAATGTGCTGCATCTCTCCGTCTGCACCCGCCAAGGATTCATAAAACACGTGCGGAGATTTTCCAATATATCTCTAAGTATATCACAAGAAGTATCTTGGAATTTTATAACAGGGAGCCGCGTATACATGGGCAGTTATCTCGTCCGACGCTTCGTTCTGGCGCTGCTCGTGCTCTGTCTGGCGCTGCTGATCCTGTTCCTGCTGATCTATGCGGTGCCCGGCGATCCGGCGACCATCGCGCTTGGGCCGCGGGCGAGCGAGGCGCAGAAGCTGCTGTTCCGCGAACGCATGGGGCTCGACGATCCCCTGGTCGTTCAGGCCGTCCGCTATATCGGGCTGATGCTGCGCGGCGACATGGGGACCGATATTCTCAGCCAGCGCCCAGTCGCGGATCTGGTGCTGGCGGCGCTGCCGCGCACGGTGCTTCTGGCCCTGGTCGGGCTTGGCTGGGCGGTTGCGCTCGGCCTGCCGCTCGGCGTCGTGTCGGCGCTCAACCCCAACAGCTGGATCGACCGTGTGGTCGGCGTCATCTCGACCAGTGTGGTGGCGCTGCCGTCCTTCCTGATGGCGATCTACGGGCTGATGCTGTTTTCGGTCACGCTGGGCTGGTTCCCGGCGATCGGGGCGGGCGAGCCCGGCGATTTCGGCGATCAGGTCAGGCATCTGGTGCTGCCGGCGCTGGCCGTCGGCATTGCCTGGGTGGGCTATATCGCCCGGCTGGTCCGGGTCTCGATGCTCGAGGTGCTGGGCGAGAACCATGTCAAGACCTACCGCGCCTTCGGGGTGTCGAACCTGCGCATCGCGCTGCGCTTCGTGCTGCCCATCGCCGTCGTGCCGGTGTTGTCGGTGCTGGGCGTCGGCATGGGCAACCTGCTGTCGGGGGCGGTGCTGGTCGAGGTGGTGTTCTCGCGCCCGGGCCTTGGCTCGCTCGCCTATGACGCGGTGGTCAGCCGGAACTTCCCGGTGCTGTTCGGCTCGGTCGTGGTGACGACCGCGCTTTACGTCACCGCGAATTTTCTGACCGACACCGCAATCGCGCTGCTTGACCCGCGCATCGTCGAGGAAGGATAGCCATGACCGACGCGAGCCTCGCCGTACCCCGCAGCCGCCGCCCGTCGCTGGGCCAGTCCGGCGCGATCCTGCGCCGCCTTGCAAGCAGCCCTGCCGGGGCAATCTCGCTTGGCTTCATCCTGCTGCTTTTTGCGGTGGCGATCTTTGCACCGCTGGTCGCGCCGTTCGATCCCATCGCAATTGCGCCGCGCGACCGGATGCAACCGCCCAGCGCCGTCCATTGGCTGGGCACCGACCAGCTTGGCCGCGACGTTCTCAGCCGTCTGATATTCGGCACGCGCACGGCGCTGCAGGTGGCACTTGCGGGCACCGGCGGGGCGTTTCTGGTGGGTATGTGCCTTGGCATGGTGTCGGGGCTGGGGCCGAAATGGATCGACAGCCTGCTGGTGCTGCTGAACGACTCGCTCAAGGCGCTGCCGCTGATCCTGTTCGCGCTGGCACTGGTGTCAATCTATGGGCCCTCGATGGTCACGCTCGGCGTCATCATCACCTTGTCGATGGCGCCGGGATATTTCCGGGTCGTGCGCAATCAGGTTCTGGTGCTGCGCAATGCCGACTATGTCGTCGCGGCACAGGCCATGGGCGCCTCGTGGCTGCGCCAGTCGATGACACACCTGCTGCCCAACCTGATCGGGCCGATCCTTGTGCTGATCGCGATGGATATCCCGGCGGTGATCGGCATTGAATCCGGCCTCAGTTTCCTGGGTCAGGGGGTGCAGCCCCCGAATGCAAGCTGGGGCACGATGTTGTCCGAGGGCTATGCCTATCTGCGACAGGCGCCGCATATCGCGCTGACCGCAGGGGCGCCGATCGTGCTGGCCACCATCGCCTTCACCTTCTTCGGCGAGGCGCTGCGCGATGCGCTCGACCCGCGCGGCGCGGGGGACAGGCGATGAGCGCGGTTCTCTCGCTTGAATCGGTCAGCGTCCTTTATCGAAAGGGCCGCACCATGGTTCCGGCCGTGCGTGACGTGACGCTCGAGATCGGTCGCGGCGAAACGCTGGGACTGGTCGGCGAAAGCGGATCGGGCAAATCGAGCCTTGCCACCGCGATCACCGGACTGTTGCCAAGCGGCGGCCGGGTCGATGGCACGGTGCGCTTCGAGGGCAGCGACCTGACGGGCCTTGCCGCCAGCGACCGCCGCCGGCTGCGCGGCACCGCCATCGCGACCATCGCGCAGGATCCCTTCACCTCGCTCAACCCCGTCGTCCGGATCGGCCGGCAACTGGTCGAATTCCAGCACTGGCAGACCGACCGCAGCCGCGCCGAACGCTGGCGCCGCGCCGCCGAGATGCTGGCGCAGGTCGGTCTGTCGGACCCCGAAGCGCGGATGCGGCAATATCCGCACCAGCTGTCGGGCGGGATCCGTCAGCGCGTTGCGATTGCCGCGGCCCTGCTGGTAAATCCGCGGCTGCTGATCGCGGACGAGCCGACAACCGCGCTCGATGCCACGACCGAGGACCAGATCATCGGGCTGATCCGGAATGCGCGGCAGGCGATCGACGGCGCCGTCGTCTTCATCACCCACGACATGAGCGTGGTGCGAAGGCTCTGTGACAGGGTCGCGGTGCTCTATGCCGGCCAGGTGGTCGAAACAGGACCCGTCGGAACCGTCCTTGGCGATCCCCGGCATCCTTATACCAAGGCACTGCTGGCCTGCGACCCGGCGGGCATCGAGACGCCGACACGCCTTCTGCCGACCATTCCGGGCACAGTGCCGGCGCCCGGCAACCTGCCGCCCGGCTGCGTCTTTGCCCCGCGCTGCACCGCCGCCCTGCCCGTCTGTTCACAACGGTCCCCGCGCCCGAGTGCGGCCGGACCCGGCCACAGCGCAGCCTGCCATCTGATGGGGACAGCATGACCGAGGCGACACCCCTTCTGGAGATCAACGACCTCGTCGTGCGCTATCCCGCCGGGACAGTCTTCGACCGGCTCACCGGCGGGCCGCGCGATATCACTATCCTGCCCGGCACCAGCCTGCGCATCGCGCCGGGCGAGACGCTGGGTCTGATCGGCGAGAGCGGCAGCGGCAAGACCACGCTGGGGCGGGCCGCGGTCGGGCTGGCACCGATTTCGGGCGGGACGATCCGGATCGGCAAGGACGTCACCTCGCTCAGCGGCGGGCAGACGTGGGCGCGGATGCGGCGCAGCGTCGGGCTGATGTTTCAGGATCCGGTCGCAGCGCTCGACCCGCGGATGCGGCTGGGCCAGTCGGTGACCGAACCGCTGGCGATCACCGGTCAGCTCGGCCGCGACCGCACTGCACGGGCTATCGAACTGCTCGCGCAGGTCGGGCTGTCGGCCGATTTCGCCAACCGTTTTCCGCACGAGGTTTCGGGTGGACAGGCGCGGCGGGTGACGGTGGCGCGCGCGCTGGCGCTCGACCCGCCGCTTGTGATCGCCGACGAACCCACAGCCGGGCTCGACCTGTCAGTGCAGGGCGAACTTCTGAACCTTTTGAACGACCTGCAGCAGCGGCTGCGCGTCAGCTTTCTGATGATCACCCACAACCTCGCCGTGGCGCGCCATGTCACCGACCGGATCGCGATCATGTACCTCGGGCGGATCGTCGAAACCGGCCCGACGGCCGCGATCTTCGCGCGCCCGGCCCATCCCTATACCCGCGCCCTGCTGCGCACGCGGGACCGGGCAGATGGCACAAGCGCGGACATTGCCGGTGAAGTGCCGAGCCTACGCGCCCGGCCGGCGGGGTGCGAGTTTCATACCCGCTGTCCGCTCGCGACCGACCACTGCCGCACCACGGCACCGTCCCACAGCCTCGCCGGCGCCGATCATCTGGTGACCTGCCACCGGGCCGCCGAGGTGCAGGCCGCAGCGACAGGCCCTGCCCCGGCCACAGAGGCCAACAATTCGACCACCACCCGAATACTCAAAACGGAGATCTGAAGTGACGGAATTCAGGATCAATCGGCGCGATCTGATGCGCCGGCTCGGCGCCGGCGGCCTGGCGCTTTCGGCAAGCAGTCTTCTCGGCGCGGGCGCCGTCATCTCGCAGGAGGCGCGCGTCCTGCGCATCCGCAACGATGGCGATATCCGCCGCCTCGATCCGGCGACCCGCGGCGGCTGGTACGACGAGACGGTGATGTTCGCGATCTTCTCGGGCCTCGTGCGCTATGCCCCGGGCGAAAAGTGGGCCATCGAACTCGATGCCGCCGAAAGCCTCGATGACAGCGATCCGCTGAACATCGCATTCACCCTTCGACCCGGCATCATGTTCACCGGCGGTTATGGCGAACTGACCGCCGAGGACGTGAAATTCTCGTACGAACGCTTCCTCGATCCGGCGGTCGACGCCGTCTATGGCTCGGACTGGGGCGCACTGGCCGAAGTCGAGGTGACCGGGAAATACTCCGGCATCATCCACCTCAGCCGTCCCTTCGCGCCGCTTTTCACCTCGACCATGCCGCACGCCTCGGGGCTGATCCTCAGCAAGGCCGCGCTCGAAGGCTCGGGCGAAGCGGTGATCGGCACCGATCCGCTGGCCTGTTCGGGCCCCTACCAGCTGGCCGAATGGCGTCCGCGCGAAATGATCCGGCTGACCCGCAATCCGGGCTGGACCGGCCCTGTGCCCTATTATGACGAGATCCAGCTTCTGCCGATCGCCGATCTGACCTCGGCCGAGACCGCCTTTGACGCGGGCGATCTGGACGTGACGCAGATCGCGGTCAATTCGATCCCGGTGCGCAACCCCGCCGCCGACAAGCTCGTGGTCAAGCCGGCCCTGGCCTACACCTGGCTTGGCATGAACGTCGAGAACGAGACGCTGAGCGATATCCGGGTGCGCCGGGCGATCCAGCAGGCGATCGACGTGCAGGAGGTGGTCGAGGCAACCTTCGGCGGTGCCGTCACCCCGGCCTTTGGCTTGGTGCCGCCGCCGCTGCTGGGCGCGCGCGACGCCGATCTTTATCCGTTCGATCCCGCGGCGACCAAGGCGCTGCTGGCCGAGGCGGGGGCCGAAGGGCTGACGCTGACGCTCTCCTTCGGGGCCGATCCCGACCTGATGATCGCGGCGCAGGTGATCCAGGCCCAGTTGGCCGCCGTTGGCATCACGCTGCAGATCCGTTCGATGGACAGTGCAACCCTGACAGCCCAGCAACAGGACAATGCCGGCGGCAGCTACAAAGAGGTCGAGCTGTTCTTCACCACCTTCACCACCGCGCCCGACCCGAGCTGGGTCACCGAATGGTTCACCTGTTCGCAGGTCGGTGTCTGGAACTTCCAGCGCACCTGTTCCGAGGACTGGGACGCCAAGAACGCCGCCGCCGCAGAGGAGACCGACCCGGCCGTCCGCAACCAGATGTACATCGAGTTGCAGGATGCCCTGGAAGAGACCGGCGCCTATGTCTTCCTTTATCACGGAGTCAACGCCTGGGTGGCAGGCCCGAAGGTGACCCCGGCCTATAGCGCCGATGCCCAGTGGGCGCTGCTGCGCGATTTCACCGGCGCCTGACCCCTGTAAACCCGGGCGGGGCCATTTGCGCCGCCCGGGCCTTCATCCCTTGACAGAAACCACCCGGTGCCACCGGCATCGGCAGGAGTGTTCCAGACGTGTCCATCCCTCTCGGGCAGTTGCCGGCCGCCGCGCGCTGGCAGCGGGCCTTTCGTGCCCTGCGCGAACCGGCCTATCGGCGCTATTTCCTGGCGCAGATCCCGCTGGTCGTGGGCAACTGGATCCATTCCATCGCGCTCGGCTGGCTGATGTGGAAGCTCAGCGCCTCGCCCTTGATGCTTGGGGTTCTGGCGGTCTGCGATCTCGGGCCGACCTTCCTTCTCGGGCCGATCACCGGCACGCTGGTCGACCGGCTCGACCGGCGCCGGCTGTTGCTGGTTCTGCTGTGCCTCAACTTCGGCCTCGTCACCACGCTTGCCGTGGTGGCGATCCTTGGCAAGGCGACCATCGGGCTGCTGCTGTTGCTGACGCCGATGATCGGCATCATCCAGGCCTTCGACAGCCCGACCCGTCAGGCGCTGGTGGCCGAGCTTGTGCCGCCGGGGGATCTGCGCAACGCGCTGGCGCTGAACTCGCTGCTGTTCAACTCGGCACGGCTGATCGGCCCGGCGGTCGGCGGCGTGGTCGCGGCCTCGCTGGGCGAGGGCTGGGCCATGCTGCTCAAGGCGATCTCGTTCCTTGCCCCGATCTATGTTGTCGCCACCATGCGCCTGCCGCGCGCCGAACCGATCAGCCGCGGCCGGTTTTTCGACGACATGCGCAGCGGGCTGAACTTCGTGCGCGGCCATTCCGAGGCGGCACGCATCCTCGTGCTCGTCGGCATCTGCAGTTTCACCTCGGTGCCCTATTTCTCGTTCCTGCCGGTGCTGGCGGGCGACATGCTGGGGGCGGATGCCGGACTTGCCGGCCTGTTGATGAGCATCACGGGCATCGGTGCCGTGGCCGCGGGCTTGACGCTGACCTTCGGCGACCGGCTCGACCAGATGCGGATCTGGCCGGTCTGGTCGGCCTTCCTGCTCGGCCTGCTGCTGATCGGGATGGGCCTGTCGCGCCAGATCTGGCTGACCGCCTTGCTGGCACTGCCGATGGGTTTTGCAATCCTGTCGCAGAACCTTGCCTCCAACACCATGCTGCAGCATTTCGCGCCGCCGGGATACCGCGGCCGGGTGATGGCGCTTTATTCCATGATGATGCTCGGCACCGTTCCCATCGGCTCGCTGATCGCAGGCTGGCTGGCTGGCCGCATCGGCATGCCAGCGGTCTTTGTCATCGGCGGCGCGATCTGTTCGGCAACAGCACTTGCCGCCGCCGCCCACCGTGCCCGAACCCCGGGCGATTTCTATACCGACCCGGGTTCCGAAACCCCCGAACGCAACGCCGCCAACGCGGCCCACAGCATTCCGCCGGCGCCCTGAGCCTGGCCCCGCGAAGAACGAGGAGACCCATCATGCAGAACTATTCGGTCAGCGTCACAGGCGACGCACCGGCGCCCTTCCGGCAGATCACAATTCCGATGTCGGACGGGACGGTCCTGACCGGGCGGCTGTGGCTGCCCGAGACGCCGCTTGCCGACAAGGTGCCGCTGGTCCTCGAATGGATCCCCTATCGTCAGTCCGACGGCACAGCGCTCGCCGACAGCATGATGCACGGGTATTTCGCAGAATCCGGCATCGCCGCCGCCCGGGTCGACCTGCGCGGATCGGGCAATTCCGAAGGGCTTTTGCACGACGAATACCTCAAGCAGGAACAGGACGATGCCTGCGAGGTCATCGCCTGGTTCGCCGCGCAGGACTGGTGCAACGGCAATGTGGGCTTGATCGGGATCTCGTGGGGCGGCTTTGCCGGGCTGCAGATCGCCGCCCGCCGGCCGCCCGCGCTGAAGGCGATCATCACCGCCTGTTCGACCGACAACCGCTATACCGACGATGTGCATTTCATGGGTGGCACGCTGCTGAGCGACGGAATGCAGTGGGGCGCGGGACTGTTTGCACAGCTTGGCCGCCCGGCCGATCCCGAACACGTGGGCGCGCGCTGGCGCGAGATCTGGATGAACCGGCTGGAGGGGATCGAGACCCCGCCCCTTGCCACCTGGATGTCGCACATGGAGCGCGATGCCTTCTGGAAGCATGGCTCGGTCTGCGAAAACTATGACGACATCGCATGCCCGGTCTGGGCGGTCGGCGGTTGGGTCGATGGCTACACCGATCCGATCCTGCGGCTGATGGAAAACCTCAGCGTCCCCCGCAGGGCGCTGATCGGGCCATGGACCCACATGTACCCGACCTGGGGCCAGCCCGGACCCAAGATCGGGTTTCTGCAGGAATGCATGCGGTGGTGGCGCCACTGGCTGATGGACGAAGACACCGGCATCATGAATGAGCCGATGCTGACGCTCTGGCTCGGCAAGGATCCAAAGCCCGACACCCGCAACCCCGAGATCGAGGGCCGCTGGATCGGCCTGCCCGCCTGGCCACCCACCGCGCCGGAACAGGTACTCTATCCCGACGACCGCCGGCTTGCCCCGGCGCGCGGCGCGACCGAGGACACCATCGTGGTCGACAGCCCGCTGACACTCGGCACCTGGGGGGGCGAATGGTGCCCGCTCGACGGTGGCGGCAACGGGCCGGAGTTCGCCGCCGATGCCCGCGCCGACGATGGCATGTCGCTGTGTTTCGAGACCGCACCGCTGACCGAACCGGTCTTTCTGGTCGGGATGCCGCGTCTCGCGCTGCGGCTGTCGTTCGAGGGGCCGCGCGCCCTGCTGGTGCTGCGCCTGAACGAGGTTGCGCCCGACGGCACCTCCGCCCGGGTCAGCTATACCCTGCGGCGGCTGAAACGGCCCGAGGGGGTCGCGGCGGGCGAGGCCTTCGAGGTCGAGATACCGCTGAAGGGTGTGGCGCATGAGTTTGCCCCCGGATGCCGGATCCGGCTGGCGATCTCGACCAGCTACTGGCCAATGGCCTGGCCGGAGCCCGCGCAGAACGCGGTGACGATCCACCCCGGCAGCATGTCGCTGCTGCTGCCCGGCATGCCGCCCGAGGCGATCCATGACCAGCCGGAGTTCGGCCCGCCGATCCATGCCTGTCCCGTGCCCTCCGAGGTGCTGGTCCCCGGCCAGATCAGCCGCGACGTGACCTGGGATCTTGCCAGCGGGCGGGTCGAGCTGATCTCGCGCAGCAAGCGGGCGACCTGGGTTCTGGACGGGCAGACCATGGGGGGCGAAGGCGGCCATGCCTATGCCATCGACCCGGGCGACGGCGCCTCGGCCCGGGCGCGGTTCCACAGCATCCAGCGATATGATCGCGAGGGATGGTCGGTCCGGCTCGAAACCTCGTCGCTGGTCTATTGGGAGCAGGGCAAGATGGTACTCGATTCAAGCTATGAGGCTTTCGAGGGCGACGAACAGGTGTTCACCCGCACCTGGAAGCATCACTTCGACTATTGATCGAAGTCCCCCGCATCGGCGCGCTGCGTCCGTTGCGGGGGAGGCCATCGCCCGGCCAACCAGCGCCGGGCGGGCGTCAGAGAAGATCCGCGAGGGCGCTTGCAAGACGCTCTCGCACGGCGGTAACGGCGGCATCGCCCGGCGTTGCCGGTTTGTATTCCAGCCCGATCCGGCCCTTGTAGCCGTTTTCCAGCATCCACCGCAGGCCGCGTTCCAGCCCGACCCGGCCTGAGCCCGGCTCATTGCGGCCCGGGTGATCGGCGACATGGGCGTGAACCACGCGGTCGACCCGGCCCGCCAAAACCGTTTCGACCGCTTCGTCCATCACCGCAGAGTGATAGAGATCGAACAGGATGCCGACCTCGGGCCGCGCCACCGCGTCAACGATATCGAGCGCCTCTGTCGTCGCATCGAGGAAATATCCCACATGATCGACCCGCGTGTTGAGCGGCTCGAGCCCCAGCACCACACCGCTGCCCGCGACGACATCGGCCCCGGCCGAAAGCGCGTCGGTCAGCGCGGAGGCCTGATCTTCGTGCGACACATCCGGCAGCAGGTTGCCCGCCTGGACGATCAGCACCGGCGCCCCGAACCTGTTGGCCGTTTCAACCGACCGGGCAAGGCCGTCGCACCACGCCTGATGGTTGCGCCGGTCGGTCAGCCAGATCATCGGCTCGGCAACGAACCCGGCAATGGACACACCGCTGTCGCGCGCCTGCCGCGCCATCTCCTCCACCGGCTTGTCGGACCAGAGCCAGAATTCCACCGCGTCGAATCCGGCCTCGGCGGCACGGCGGATGCGGTCGGCATGGGTCTCGCCCGGATGCGCGAAGAGCAGGTCAATACAAGCTGAAAACCGGGTCATTCGGGTGTCCTCATTCTGGGTGCAATCCTGTCCTGCGGGTCGAGACGCAGCAATGCAATTTTAAATGTCTCACTATGTGGTCATATACGTCATTATTTGACACACTCGCGGAAGGAGCCTAGGAAGTCCACAGCGATTGTCGGGCTCCCTTGCCGAATGCTGCCATCGCGGCCGGACAAGCGAAAATCGAGCGGTGCGCCCGCGCCGCGTGACCATCCGAAGCCGAAGGGAACCCGTAAAATGGCCGATCTGCAAGAAACCTATGCGCAGGCCTTTGCCGACATGCCGCTGGTTGCGATCCTTCGCGGCATCGCCCCGGCCGAAGTCGAGGCCGTCGCCGATTGCCTGATCGAGGCAGGCTTTCGCTTTATCGAAGTGCCGCTCAACTCGCCCGATGCCTTCACGTCGATTTCCCGGCTGGCGGCCCGGCTGCCCGACGAGATCCTCGTGGGCGCCGGCACCGTTCTGAGTCCGGACGATATTGTCCGCCTTGCCGATGCCGGCGGCCGTCTGATGGTGTCGCCCAACGTGAACGCCGCTGTGATCGGGGCTGCGCGTGCGCGCGGCATGATCGCCTTTCCCGGCGCGATGACACCGACGGAATGCTTTGCCGCACTCGATGCTGGGGCGCACGCGGTCAAGATCTTCCCCGCCGGGCGCCTCGGCCCGGACTATCTGTCCGATATCGGCGCCGTCCTGCCCCATGGCACCCGGCTCTTGCCGGTCGGTGGCGTCGATCGCTCGAACATGGCGGCGTTCATGGCAAAGGGCGCGGCGGGATTCGGCTTTGGCTCGACCCTCTACAAGGTTGGCAGGCCGGTGGCGGAAATCGGGGAACTGGCGCAGGCGCTGGTCACCGAATTTCGCAGGATCGTCGCGGCGCGGGCCTGAGCGGGCGATGGCGAAACAACGGGATCAGCAACCATGACTCCGGATAGCGGATCGACCGGCGAAGACACCAAGGCCACGGGGCGCGAGCCCGCCGCCGGCACGCAAAGCCTATTGCGCGGTCTCGCGATCCTCGACTGCGTGGCGGGCGGGATCGACGACGCCAAGGGCATCGCGGCCGCCCTTGGCAAGCCGCGCAGCACGGTTCACCGGATGCTCGCAGCCCTTGTCGCGCAGGGATACCTGCATCATCTGCCCTACAAGGGTTACATCATCGGACCAAAGCTGATCGGGCTGGGCCTCAAGGGGCTGGAGCAGCGACCGCTTGCCGAAATCGCGCGCCCGCACCTCGAGACGCTTGCCCGGGACACCAGCGACACCGTCCATCTGGCGGTGATCGAGGGCGAGGCGCTGGTCTATCTGGCCAAGCTGCCGGGCCTGCGCAGCCTTGAAATGCGCTCGCAGGTCGGCAAACGCATGCCCGTGGCCTCGACAGGGGTCGGCAAGGGCATGATGCTGGGGCTGCCCGGGGATAGCTGGCGCGGGTTCTATGACGCCGCGGTCGCGACCGAGGCGGCGCATCCGGCCCTGCCGCCCTGGGACGCTTATGCCGCGCGGATGGCACGCTATCGCCAGCAGGGCTGGGCGCTCGATTTCGAAGAGAACGAGATCGGCATCCGTTGCGTCGGCGCGCCCGTGTTCGACATGCGCAGCCGCGCGGTCGCCGGGATCAGCGTGGCCAGCGCCGTGCCCTTCATGCCGCCCGAGCGCATGGACCGTCTGGGGCCACGGGTGCGGGCAGCGGCCGACGCCATCTCAAGGGACCTCGGCTGGAGTGGAGAGACAATAACGTGACCGACAAGCTGATCGCTCTCGACTGGGGCACCTCCAGCCTGCGCGCCTTCCTGATGGATGCCAGCGGCGCCGTCATCGAAACCCGCGCCAGATCGGACGGCATCCAGGCACTCCGCAACCGTGGCGAGGCCGGGTTCCGCGAGACGTTTTCGGCGCTCTGTGGCGACTGGATCGGTCAGCACGGCATCCGCAAGGCCGTCGCCTGTGGCATGGTCGGCAGCGCGCAGGGCTGGCAGGAGGCGCCCTATGTCGCCTGCCCCGCCGATCTGGGCGAACTGGCCGGAAACGCCGTCACGATCGCGGCGCCCCATGGCGTGCGGCTGACCATCGCGCCCGGCCTCAGCTTTGAGGCGGCAGACGGCATCCCCGATGTGATGCGCGGCGAAGAGATCCAGATCGCCGGTGCGCTGGCGCAGACCACGGCCGGGACGACGCTGGCGATCCTGCCCGGCACCCATTCGAAATGGGTCGAGGTGGACGGCGCACGCATCCTGCGCTTTGCGACCTACATGACGGGCGAGCTGTTCGCGGTGCTGTCGGCGCAGTCTATCCTCGGCCGGTTGATGGAACCCGCATCCCCCGATGCGGCACAATCTGCCGAAGCCTTCCGCAAGGGGCTGGAGATCGCGCGGGACAGCCGCCCGGGCGACCTGCCCCACCAGCTTTTTGCCGTGCGCACACTGGGACTGTTCAAACGGATGGCGCCCGAGTGCCTTGCCGATTGCCTGTCGGGCATTCTGATCGGCGCCGAGATCGTCTCGGCCCGGGCGCGCTGGCAGACGCTGCTCCGGCCGGGCGCGCGCCAGCCGCTCCTGATCGGCGAAGGTCGGCTTTGCGCCCGCTATGCCGAGGCGCTGCAGGTCTTGGCCGGGGTGACGCCAGCGACGCTGGCCAACACCGCGCCCGCCGGTCTGTTCCAACTCGCCTGCGCCGCGGGGCTGATCGACAAGATCGCTTCGGTTCGAAAATAGCCGCCGGACACGGCGCAGCACAGATCGTGCGGGCGCCCGCACATCGAAGCGACGGTTTCCGCAAAGCGGGTGAACCGGCGTCGTCCCCTGCCGCGGTCGTCCTCAACTATTCAGAATGGACCACACCGGCCCTTGTACGGACGTCATGCAAAACGCCGTGGAGAATGTCGGTCCCTTCCGCGACGTACAGGTTCTGCCGCAGCAACTGCAGCAATGCCGCGCCACAGATTAGCCCCCAGACCAGCGCCGCACCGAAAGGCATGCCAGCGATCAGGCTGATCATGAACACGATGACTGCCGCCGCGCCTGTGCGAATGGCTGTTTGTTGCTTGGTATTGAACATTCTACTCGGTCCCGTTTTCCGTTCGGATGGGCAAAGTTTACGCCTCAAGAAACCACGCAGCCAAGCGTTTTCGGCCGTTTCGGAGGTCTTTTCAGAGGACTTTTCAGGGTCAGCCGGCGCGACAGCCCGCCCGTCCGGGCACGCGTTTTGCACCGGGTTGCGTCGCGACAGGCGACCTCCCGGACAGGTAAAATCAGTGCCATTCTGCCATGGAAAACCGCGCAAGACGTCGATCTCGACAGCGCCGCGGCATCCGCATTCCTGCCAGAGTCAGGGTCCTCTGCTGCCCCGTGGGCCAATGCTCGAATCACTGCCGGCCCTGGCGCGTCCGGGCATTCCCTTTTCTTTCTGTCTCATCTCGACCTGTCCTTTCGTGCTGCGCGGCACGGTGGCCCTTCTAGGAACTCAGCGCGCCTGAGATCACGACAGCCCCAAGCAGCAGGATCTGAAAGACCGATGTACCGGCAATCAGCCGGTTGAGCCGCGCCGACACCGGAAATCGGAAGAGCGCGCGGATCAGCAGCGCCCCAAGGACCGCCGCCGGCAGGAATGCCAGAAGACCCGCAGGGCCGGGCCGGCCAAGCGCCAGGGCCCCAAGCAGCGAGGCGGCCAGCAACCCGGCATAAAGCCGGCGCGCGCCCGCGACGCCAAGAAGGATCGCAAGCGTCCGGCGGCCGGAACGCGCGTCGGACACCCGGTCGCGGTGATTGTTGACCAAAAGCACCGCTGCCGCCGGCAGACCGATGACAAACCCGAGGCAGAGGCTCTGCAAGGTGACCGGCGCCCCGTTCAGATAGGCGGTTCCGGCGACCGCCGTCACGCCGAAAAACGCGACAACCAGCCCCTCGCCCAGCGGCGAGCCGGACAGCGGATAGGGCCCCATGGAATAGAGATAGCCCATCGCCAGCGAGCTGAGCCCGATCACGACGACCGGCCAGCCGCCGAGCATCGCGAGGTAGAGGCCGAACAGCGTCGCGACGGCAAAGGACAACAGCGCCGCCACCCGGACATGCTCGGCCGAGAGCAGCCCCAGCGAGGTCATGCGCGGCGGGCCGAGCCGGTCGGGACCATCGACACCGCGCGATGCGTCGGCAGCGTCGTTCCAAAGGTTCGTGCCGATCTGGATGGCCGCGGCCGCAAGCGCGGCCGAAAACAGCACGTCGACCCGCCACGCGCCCGATTGCGCCGCAACCCAGGTGCCCGCAAGCACCGGCACGACCGAAAGACCCAACGTCTTGAGCCGCGCGGCAAGGATCCAGAGCGCCGGGCGTGAGAGTTTTGCGAGATCCTGAAACGCCGGACCCATTGGCTGTGGGGTGGATTTGGCCGCTGTCATGGCATTCGACCCTTCACCTGTCGGGTCGCCTCAGAAGAAGATCACGAAGCGGCAGCAGTCATCGCCCCTGCCGCAACATTGTAGTTCGTCCACCTGCACCCGGCGGCTGACCAGCTTGCGAAACAGCGTCTCGAACACGGCCTGGTGCCAATAGCACATGCCGCCCGGCGATCCGTCATGGGACGCAAGCGGGTTCCCCTCGATCACGAAGACCAGCGGACGCAGCGATTCGACCGAGAAACTGCCCGACCCGGCGAAGGTCCAGGCATGTTTCGAGACCGCCTTCGCCAGCAGCCGCGCCGATATCCGGGCCGGCAACCACGGCAGCAACAGGCGCACGGGTTTCGGAATGCGGTTTGCGAGGATGTATTCGCCGGTGCGGAGGCCCGCCTCGCGGGCAATCTCGGCCGCATCGTCGGGCAAGGACTGGCGCACCGTCTCGTGCAGGCGGATCGCCGGATCCTCGTCCATCAGCCCGCCCATGTCCGGCATCTGGTCGATCCCCGCGGCGGCAAGAACCCGTTTCAGGGTCTCGCCGCCGCAGCGGTGTTCGATCGGACCGAGCATCTGCGTCACCGCATTCGGACCGATCTTGGCGCCTAGCATCTCAGACCTCTTCGGCCAGCTGCTGCGTGCTGCCACCGCAGGCCATGACCTTGGCCGCATTACGCTCTTCCGCGCGTTCCTTGGTCTGGGTGCGGACCGCCTCGCGCCGCTCCTTGGCCTTCGCCGCCCGGTCAGCCGAGGCTTCCCAGTCGTCGATCTGCGCCTGCGCCGGAAGCCGGCTCAGGTCGAAATCGAAGTGTACCCCCTTCTTCGACTGCGGCCCCCAGTAGTTGTTCTTGCCGAGGTCATAGAACGACCGCTGCACGCCAGCCTTCAGGAATGCTTTCAGACATCCGAGCAGATACCGCCGGCGGAACCCGGTGCCGCGCCACGGATAGTAGAACAGCGCCTTGCGCATATAGAATCGGCGATAGTTGTTCATCACCCTGTCGAGCAGCGTGGCCCGGTCCATCGCTGCCGGTTTCATGATCGGGTTGACGAAGTTGTAGCGCGAGTAGTCGAAGACCTCGACCTTGTCGCGCAGCTCCTGGAACAGCGGCGTGAACGGCCAGGGCGTGTACATCGCCCAGTTCGCCAGATCCGGCTGCCAGTCCCAGCACATCTTGTAGGTCTCTTCCAGCGTCTCCTCGGTCTCGTTGTCGAGCCCGACGATGAACTGCGCCTCGGTCAGGATGTCGGCCTCGCGCAAGAGCCGGATCGCCTCCTTGTTGTCGGCAACCTTGGTCTCCTTGTTGAACTGGTCGAGCTTCATCTGCGCTGCGGCCTCGGTGCCGAGCGAAACGTGCACCAGCCCGGCCTCGCGATAGAACTTCAACAGGTCCTTGTCGCGCATGATGTCGGTGACGCGGGTGTTGATGCCCCACTTGATCTTCTTGTTCAGGCCGCGGTCGATCAGTTCCTGGCAGAACTCGATGAACTTCTTGCGGTTGATGGTCGGTTCCTCGTCGGCGAGGATGAAGAAGCCGACGTCGTGTTTTTCGATCAGATTCTGGATCTCGTCGCAGACCTTCTTGGGGTCGCGCACGCGATAGTCGCGCCAGAACTTCCATTGCGAGCAGAACGAACAGGTGAAGGGACAGCCGCGCGCCATGTTCGGGATCGCGACGCGGGTGTTCAGCGGGATGTAGATGTACTTTTCCCACTCGAGGATCGACCAGTCCGGTTCGATCCCGTCGAGGTCCTTGACCGTCGCCGCCGCGGGCGTCGCAACGATTTCTTCGGTTTCGACAAAGGCCAGGCCGTTCACCTTGCGCCGGTCTTCGGGCCAGCGGCCCTCGTCCACCGTGCGCACGAGGTTGACAAAGATCTCCTCGCCCTCGCCGCGCACGATCACGTCGACCCAGGGCGCCTCGGAGAACACCTGCTTGAACATGAAGGTGGCATGGATGCCGCCCAGCACGCGCAGCGCGTTCGGCGCGGCCTCCCGCGCGATCTTCAGAAGCGTTTCGGCCTCGTAGATCGACGGGGTGATCGATGTCACCCCGATGATGTCCGGGTTATACTCGCGGATGCCGCGACGAACCGTCTCGTGATCGAGATTGTTGGTCATCGCGTCAATGAAGTGAACGTCGGAGTACCCCGCCTTTTTCAGGGCGCCGGTAAGATAGGCGACCCAGGCAGGAGGCCAGCTTCCAGCGATTTCTGCACCGCCGGACCTGTAGTTTGGATGGATGAAGAGAATTCGCATGTCGTGCGCCCCGTTATGTCCACGAAAGCTAACACCCATTCTGTCAGTTTTGATTGACATAAATCAAGAGGGGCCGGATCAGATCCGGCCCCCATGGACAATACAGCGCGGTCACTCCCGAAAGGGTGGCCCGGAAATGTCAGTCTTGCGGCGACAGCGACACCAGGAAAGCCCAGACGTCGCGCGCGTCCTCTTCCTTGCGGACCTTGAAGGTCATGTTGCCGCGCGCCTTGCTGTCATCCAGATAGCCCTGAAGAAACTTCGACGGGTCTTGCGAATAGGCGACGAAGTCATCCTCGTTCCAGGCCAGACCCGCTTCGCCGGCCTCGACCATGTACTTGGAGTACTTGAACCCCTCGACAGTTCCCGCCGTACGGCCCGGAACGCCGTAAAGGTTCGGGCCGACCTTTGCCTTCATCCCGGCAAGGGTCTCGCCGGCGTCGTTCACGACGACGTGGCAGGTTTGGCATTGCTTGAACACCTTCTCGCCTGCCGCCGCGTCGCCTTGGGCAACCGCGGAAAGGGGCATCGCTATCAGGGCCGCAGTGGCCCACAGAATGGCTTTCATGTAAGTCTCCTTGATTGTTTCAGGGCGACGCCGCACGTCGCCGCCATTGCCCCGTTTAAGCAACTTCTCTCGCGAGGAGACATTGCGACCACAGATCGGACAGTGCCGATACCAGATAATCGATGTCCTCGTCGGTGTGAAGCGGACTTGGGGTCAGCCGCAGCCGCTCGGTGCCTTTTGGCACGGTGGGATAGTTGATCGGCTGCACATAGATCCCGTAGCGATCCATCAGGATATCGCTCAGCATCTTGCACTTCACCGGGTTCTTGATCATCACCGGCACGATGTGGCTGGGGTTCGGCAGATGCGGAATCCCGTGCGCATCGAGCTTTTCGCGCAGCCGGGCAACCTGCCGGCCATGGCGCATCCGTTCGATCTGCGACACCTTGAGATGGCGGATCGAGGCGGCGGCACCGGCCGCCACCGCGGGCGGCAGCGAGGTGGTGAAGATGAAGCCGCTGGCAAAGCTGCGCAGGAAGTCGCAAAGCTTGTGAGATCCGGTGACATAGCCACCGACCACGCCAAAGGCCTTGCCGAGCGTGCCCTCGATCAGGGTGATCCGGTCTGCCAGCCCCTCGCGCTCCGAGACACCGCCGCCGCGCGGACCGTAAAGGCCCACGGCGTGCACCTCGTCGATATAGGTCATGGCGCCATAGGCCTCTGCCACGTCAAGGATCTTTTCGATCGGCGCGATGTCGCCATCCATTGAATAGACGCTTTCGAAGGCAACGATCTTCGGGGCGTCTTCGGGGCATTCGGCGAGCTTGCGTTCCAGATCGCCGACGTCGTTGTGGGCCCAGATCTTCTTGTGCGCGCGGGAATGGCGGATGCCTTCGATCATCGAGGCATGGTTCAGCGAATCCGACAGGATCACCGCGCCCGGCAGGCGATTGCCAAGCGTGCCAAGGGCCGCCCAGTTCGAGACATAGCCGGAGGTGAACAGCAGCGCCGCCTCCTTGCCGTGAAGATCGGCCAGTTCGTTTTCCAGCAGCACGTGATAGCGATTGGTCCCGGAAATGTTCCGCGTGCCACCGGCGCCGGCGCCGCAGCCATCGAGCGCCTCGTGCATCGCCGCCAGAACCTGCGGGTTCTGGCCCATGCCGAGGTAGTCGTTGGAACACCAGACCGTGACCTCGCCGGGTCCGTCCTCGGCGTGACGCGCCGCCTTGGGAAAGCGTCCGCAATAGCGTTCGAGTTCGGCAAAGACACGATAATTGCCCTCGTCCGCCAAATCGTCCAACTGTTGCTGGAACATTTCATCGAAGTTCATGCTCTTCTCCGTTTTCTTGCAACATCGTGGGCCGCGGGATCCCGCGGGTGCTGTGGCGCCTCGGGCAAAAGCCAGCGCCAGAGTTTCGCATCGGGAAGCGGCAGCACCATCAGCCAGTGCTCCAGCGTCGCCAGCGCCGTCAGGACTGCCAGCAGCGCAAAGCCGGTCGCCGGGCCGCTGGCATCTTCATGGTCGATCAACCGCTCCATCCAGCAGCCGGTCGCAAAGGTCAGCAGCGTGATCGACACCGGAAAAAGCGCATTGCAACGTGCCACACGGAAGTGACTGGCGAGGTGCCGCATGGGAACCGGCAGAAACTCCGTGTTGATGTTGGGCACCCCGAGATAAAGGTTCAGTTTGGCGCTGACGCGAGCGAGCAGCAGCACCAGAAACGTCCAGACGCCAAAGGGGTTGACCGTTCCCCAGGCGAAGAAGATCAGGCCGACGGCCGTGGCCAGCAGCGCCAGTTCCGAATAGGCGAGCGTCCCCCAGGCGCGGAGGAACCGCTCCCAGCCGGGCACACCCTCGGGGCAGACGCGCGCGTTCGGCCCGGTGAGAACACCGCACAGGAACGCCAGCTCGAACCAGCCCCAGACCGCGATGGCAGAGAGAAAGGCCATCACCGCCCCGCGCGCTGTCGGGTCATCGCAGGTGCTCAGAAGCCCCGCCCAGCCGATGGCGAGCAACGGCAGCCCGCAGAGCGTGGCCAGCAGGTGCGCCCGCCCGCCCGCCCTGTCGGCCCAACGGACCGCCATCAGGATCACCCCGGTGGAGCTCCACCAGACGAAGATCCCGATTGCGACGGCGTGCCAGGTGCTCACGTGCTCCACCCTAGTAGCTGGGCACCAGCCGGCTTGACGCCGGCGGTGTGTTGGACTTGACGGGCGTGAGGTAGAGACCCACGAAGGCGCTTGCCGCCCGGACATTCGCCCAGGCCTTGCCGACGGCGCCCGAGACCCCGCCGCGCGCCGCGGCCCGCGCCTTGGCGTCGAAGGCCCGCCGCAGGCGCATCAGGTTGCGCTGCCAGCGCGGGCTTTCGAAATCGACGACGATCGGGAAGACCTGGCGCGAGATCTCGGAGGTCTTGTGCAGCACCGACCTGTCGTACCAGTCGATGTCGACATTCATCGCCTTGTGAAACGCCGGACGATGGTGGTCGCGCACGCACATCGTGGCAAAGACCGCATTCAGGAAGAAGCGGATCCAGTAGACATTCACGCCGCGCGTCAGTTTCGGATCGGTGCGCATCAGCAGGGCGAAGGCCTCGCCATGGCTGAACTCGTCGTTGCACCATTCCCGGAACCACTTGAAGATCGGGTGAAACCGCTGCTCGGGATGCGCCTCCAGGTGACGGAAGATCGTGATATAGCGGGCATAGCCGATCTTCTCGCTCAGATAGGTCGCGTAATAGATGAACTTCGGCCGGAAATAGGTGTATTTCTTTGCCTTGCTCAGGAAGCCCAGGTTCACCCCGATGCCCGCCTCGCGCAGCGCATCGTTGATGAAGCCCGCATGGCGCGCCTCGTCCCGGCTCATGTAGGTGAACAGTTCGCAGATGTCGGGATTGCTGCCGCGCCGCTTCATCTCCTTGTAAAGCACACAGCCCGAGAATTCGGCGGTGAGCGAGGAGACGAGGAAATCGATAAATTCCTTCTTCAGCTGCGGCTCCATCCCGTCCCAGTCGATCTGGTCCCAGGCGTCGTTCTTCTTGAAATGGCCCTTGTTCGGGTCGGACTTCATCTGCGCCAGCAACGCATCCCATTCCTCGCGAACGGGGGACACGTCGATCCGGTCCATCTCGTCGAAATCGGTGGTATAGAAGCGCGGGTCCAGCAGGGTGGTTTCCACCGCCATCTCGGTGGTCTCGCTGACCTCGCGGCGGATTTCCTTGATGTCCTGATCGGACATTCCGGTGAGCGCGTTCATAGCGTCGCCTCCTCGGAGAAGGAGAATTCGCAAAGCTCCATGAACCCCAGATCGCCGGTCAGCCGGGTCCAGAGCCGCTCGACCCCGGTGGCACGGGAAATCGTGGCAACGCGATTTTCCACCACCACCTCGCCATAGGACGCCGTCACCGGCGCGCCATGCACCAGCACTTCGTCGCCCGGATAGACCACGGCGCCGTTGTCGAAGCGCACATGGGCATGAAGGCTGTCGAAGGTATGGCTGACCTCGACCGTGCAAGGGGCCTGCTCCGTCTTTCGTCCAAAGATCATGGTGTGTCCTCCCATCCGATCCTGTTCGCGTTTCGTTTGGTCAGTTGTCCAGCAAGCCGGAAAAGGCCGCTGCATTGTCGCGGCCGAAGCCCAACAATTCGATCCGCCAGCCGCTGTAGTCGTCGCGCAGTGCCAGCCGGCCGTCCGCGTAGCGGATGAGATGCACGGGCGCGTCCGGGTTGACGCCGGTCTTGGCCCGCTCGCGTTCAAGCGCCCGGCCAACGCCGCTGATGAACCCGCCGCCGTCCGGTCCCAGATCGGCGATCACGGCGCCGCCTTGATCCAGAACTTTCGCAGCCCCGGTCATGTCGCTGAAGATATAGACGACACGTTCCTGCGCGATCGGACCCTCGGCGGGCTTTGCCTCGAGCGGCCGGTCGGTCAGGCGCGCATAGCTCACCATGATCAGCGACAGGAACATCATCCCGAACATGGCCCGGACCAGAAGGCGCGGGATCTTCTCCTTGTCGTGGGGCTCACCTGCGTGGAATGGCTCTGCGTGGTCCATCTGTGTCTCCTATTCTGCGGCGACCGCCGTCGGCGCCCGGTTGGGCACTGCGGTCGCGGGATGCACGTTTTCGGCCAGAAGCCTTGCCACCTTCTCGGCATCCGGGATGGCCCTGAGCGCCGGCTGGGGATCCGACATGTACCAGGGGCGGACATGTGGCCAGCAGATCAGATAGCCCAGCCGCTGCCCCCCCGAGGTATCGAAGGCGATGGTGCCGGTGCCGTCGCGCCGCGTCTGCAGATCGGCCGAGCCGATACGGCTGAACGGCAGGTTCATCGTCAGCGTCAGCGCCACGCCGATCCGCATTGCGACACGGCGATTGGTGATCGTGTAGAGGCTTGCCCTCGCCTGCGCCCAGGCGAAACCATAGATCAGCACGCATGCCACCGCGCCGAGGATCAGCAGCGGGGCGATCCCCTCGACCGCGCCAAGCCAGCCCTCCTGCGGGGCCTTGGCGACCACCCGCCACACGGCGAGCAGCCCGAAATATCCCGCAACCCAGCGCAGCAGCAGTGCGTCGCGCGCCAGCGCCCAGGGGTTAGGCGAACCCTGCCAGAGGATGTGTTCCCCCTCTGGCAGGACTTCCGGCAGACCGGGGATCGGTTCTACCTGCATGTCGTCGTGGGGCATGACGGCCTCAGAACGCCGGTTCCAGGCGGTCCGGAGAGGCATAGAGCTTGCCGCCGCAGTAGTAGGCGCAGATCTTTTCCTCTTCGAGCATCGTCACCTGGTTCTCGGACCGGACCGTGGGCACGTTGGCGAAATTGGCCGCATAGAGCGAATGCACCGCCACCTTGTCCTTCTTGATCCGGACCAGTTCGATCGGGACCAGCCGGATCGTTTCGTCCGAGGCGAGCTTGTACTCGACATAGCGCACGTGCTGCTCGGGCTCGTCGACCCACATGTCGGTCACTTGACCCACGGTCTGACCATCGGCCGACACCACCGGCAGCCCGCGGGGATCGCGTCCGGCGGAAACGAAGAACCCTTCGACGCCACGCATCGGCACGATCTTGGGGTGGCCGCGGCCGTCGAGTTCGGGCAGGTCGCGACGACGCGCCCAGGCCGCCGGGCCGACGCCGTCGACCAGCGGATCGCCGGTCGGCACGAAGGCCGCGCCGCCAAATCCCTCGACCTGCTCCATGGCAAAGTCGCGGTCCCGGTCGCTGTCAAAGCTTGGCACTGTGACCTCGCCACGCCCGTGCGGCAGCTTGAAGGTCTTGGATCCGGGCACCGAGAGCGGTCCCTGATTGGCGGCCAGGCCGCCTTTTTCATCCTCGAGGGGATAGCCCTCACGCATGTTTTCCCTTTGCAGGTAGATGACAAGCCCTATGAAAAACAGGACGAACAGATAGAGAGACAGCATCGCTAGATCGAGCGTCCCTATGATCGTACCAGTCATTTCGGTTCTCCTTTTGGCGGCTCAGGTCGGAAATTCGGCAAGACCAATCTTGCCATTGGTCGAAACTGCGTGACCGGCACCGCCACGGGCGCGCACCAACGGCCCGATGGCGATCAGTGCGGCAAAGCACAGGCCGATCTCGATGTGATAGACGAAGGAATAGCCCGTCGCCGGATGGTTCAGCGCTGTCCCCAGCAGGCCGTTCGAGGCAGCGGTCCCGATAAGGTCCCGCAACCCGCCGCCGGCCGCCACGGCAAGTCCTGCCGCCGTGGCCTGTGCGGCCCCCCAGGCGCCCAGCACCAGACCGCGCCCGGCCTTGCCCTCGACGGGCAGGGTCATGGCGGCAATCAAGGTGCCGACGCCGAACAGTCCGGCGCCCAGACCGATGCCCCCTGCCCCGACAAAGAACAGCAGGCCCGAGTTGACCGGCGCCGCGAAGATGACACAGGCGAGGCCGATGATGCCGAACAGCAAGCCGCTGGCCGAGATGCGGTGCACGTTCACGTTGCGGCCAAGCCAGCGCCCGGCAAGCCAGTAGCCGAACAGCGAGGCGCTGGCCCAGACCGCGGTCAGCAGCGTCGTGGCCGAGACACTCAGGCCCAGGATCTCGCCGCCATAGGGTTCGAGCAGGACGTCCTGCATCGACAGCGCCATGGTGCCAAGCGCCACCGCAACCAGCAGCCGCGCGATCCCGGTATTGCGGGACAGATCCCGCCAGGCGGCACGCATGGCCGGACGCGGCGCCGAGCGTTCGGCACGGCTCATCGGGGCAATGCTCTCCTGCTTCCAGAGCGCGATCAGGTTCAGGACGATCGTCACGGCAGCCGCGCCCTGCACCACCTGCACCAGCCGGATACTGCTGAAGTCGCGCAGCAAGGAGCCGATGATGAGCGCTGAGACGAGCATGCCGACAAGGAACATCACATAGAGCAGCGCGACGACGCGCGGCTGGGTCTCTTCCGTTGCCAGATCCGCGGCCAGCGCCAGACCGGCTGTCTGGGTCATGTGCAGCCCGAGGCCCGTCATCAGGAACGCCGCTGCCGCCAGCACTTCGCCGGCCCAGACAGGCCCGATCTGTTGCTGGCCCGACAGCACCAGCAGCGCAAAGGGCATCACCGCAAGCCCGCCCATCTGCCACAGCGACCCGAACCAGATGTAGGGAACGCGCTTCCAGCCGATGGCCGAGCGATGGGTGTCGGACCGGTGGCCAAGCAATGCGCGGAACGGTGCAATCAGAACCGGCAGGGCGACCATGAAGGCAACGATGGAGGCGGCGAGGCCAAGCTCGACGATCATCACACGGTTCAGCGTGCCCAGCAGCATCACGGTGCACATGCCGCAGGAGATCTGGAACAGCGAAAGCCGCAGCAGACGCGACATCGGCAACTGCTCGGAGGCCGCATCCGAGAACGGCAACATCCGCAAGCTAAGCCGTTTGATGAATTTGCGGCCAAGGATCATGGACGGAGCTCCATCGCGTCGGAGATGTAAAAACCTCGCTGTACACGGCCGAGCCGGTGCAGCGACCAGCCGTGGGCGGCGAGTTCACCTGACAGGCGCCGGAAGCTTGCGGGCACGATCGCGGGTGAGCGGTTGGACCTTGGCAGCACCTTGCCGCTCCAATGCATGAGGGTCAGCAATGGCGTCTTCGGCGCGACGGTGAACACCAGCTTGCCGCGGGTGCGTTCCCTCAGCGCAGACAGCGCGCGGGCGCTGTCTTCGGGGCGATAGTGGATCAGGCTGTCCATCGCGATCACGTGATCGAACCTGCCAAAATCGGGGTCCAGCATGTCGCCCGCCCGAAAGTCGATCCGCGACGCCAGCGCCGGCGCCGTGCGCCGGCGGGCGACATGGAGAAGGCTGGGCGAGATGTCGACGGCCAGCACCTCGGCGCCGCGTGCGGCCAGTTCGTTCGCCGCCTGCCCGGTGCCACAACCGGCATCGAATACCCGTGCGCCGGTCAGATCGGCCGGCAGCGCATCGAGCAACAGCCGCCGCATCGTGTCGCGGCCCTCCCGCACGGTCTGGCGAATACGGCTGACGGGTGCGTCCGATGTCAGCTGTTCCCAGGTCGTCGAGGCGATCTGGTCGAAATAGGTCTGCACCTCGGCCCGCGTGGTCTTGTAGGTTTCGCTCATCAATCGAACCCCAGCAATTCAAAGATCTGACGGTCTTCCAGAGGATCCGGCGAGAGCCCTTCGGTCCCCGCCATCAGCATCTGGGCCAGCCGGATGTATTCGGCCTGAACCGCCACGATCTCGTCGTCGGGTTCCATCTCGAACAGCGTCTTCTTCTTGAGGCGCGAGCGGCGGATCGCATCCAGATCGGGCAGATGCGCCAGTCGGCGGAATCCCACCGTGTCGCAGTAACGATCAACCTCGTCGGTCTCGCGCGAACGGTTGGCCACGCACCCGGCCAGCCGCACGTTATAGTTGCGCGCCTTTGCCTGAACCGCGGCGATGATCCGGTTCATCGCATAGATCGAGTCGAAATCGTTCGCTGTCACGATCAGCGCCCGGTCGGCGTGTTGAAGCGGCGCGGCGAAACCGCCGCAGACGACATCACCAAGTACATCGAAAATCACTACGTCAGTGTCGTCCAGCATGTGGTGTTGTTTAAGCAGCTTCACCGTCTGCCCCACCACATAGCCGCCGCAACCCGTGCCAGCCGGCGGACCGCCGGCTTCAACGCATTTCACCCCGTTGAAGCCATCGTAAACGAAGTCTTCGGGGCGCAATTCCTCGGGATGGAAATTCACTTCCTTCAGGGTATCGATCACGGTCGGCACCAGCCGGCCGGTCAGAGTGAACGTGCTGTCATGCTTTGGATCGCAACCGATCTGCAGCACGCGATTTCCCAGCTTGCTGAAAGCCACCGAGAGGTTCGACGAGGTCGTGGACTTGCCGATCCCGCCCTTGCCATAGACGGCAAAGACCTTGGCACCGTCGATCTTCGACTGCGGGTCGAGATGGACCTGCAGCGATCCTTCGCCGTCCTCGCCGTCAAGCAGCGGTGGCATCGTGCCGTCATGCGGGCTCATATTGTGTCCTCTCCTCGCACATGTTTCCTATTCCGCGGCCATCCCAAGGCCTTCGAGATTGTCTTCCAGCTCGTCGCTGCCGCGCTGCAGCGCCTCGAGCATCTCGTCGTCAGGTTGCCAGTAGTTCCGTGCATGTGCTTCCAGCAGACGGTTCGCGACACGGGCGCTGGCCGTCGGGTTCAGCTGCGCCAGCCGGCGCCGCATTTCGGGGTCGAGCACGAAGGTCTCGGTCAGCCGCTTGTAGACCCAGGGATCGACCTGGTTCGTTGTCGCCGACCAGCCGAGCGTGTTCGTCACCTGGGCTTCGATCTGGCGCACGCCCTCGTGCCCGTGCTTCAGCATGCCCTCGTACCAGCGCGGGTTGAGCGCCCGCGAACGGGACTCGAGCGCCACCTGATCCTGCAGAGTCCGCACCTTGCCGTTGCCGCGGGTCTCGTCGCCGATATAGACCTGCGCACTTTCGCCACGGGCCCGTTTTACGGCCCGGCTGATGCCGCCGAGTGTGTCGAAATAATGGTCGACCGTGGTGACGCCCAGTTCGACGCTTTCGAGGTTCTGGAACGCGAGATCCACGTCCTTCAGCACCGACTTCAGCAACGCGCCCTGCTGGACCGCCTTGCCCGAGCGGCCATAGGCAAAGCCCTTGCGGCGCTCATAGACATCGGCCAGCTCGTCCTCGTCGCTCCAGGTTCCGGCGTCGATCATCTGGTTGACGTTGGCGCCATAGGCGCCTTCGGCATTCGAGAAGACCCGCAGCGCCGCCGTCTCGAGATCGACGTTCAGCTTTTCGGCATAGGCCAGCGCATGGGCGCGAATGAAGTTCTGCTCGAGCGGCTCGTCGGCGGTCGCGGCCAGCCAGGCGGCCTCGGCCAGAAGTTTGGTCTGCAACGGCAGCAGATCGCGGAAGATCCCCGACAGGGTCATGATGACGTCGATCCGGGGCCGGCCAAGCGCCTCCAGCGGGATAAGCTCGGCGCCCGCGAGCCGTCCGAACCCGTCGAACCGGGGGCGCGCGCCCATGAGTGCCAGCGCCTGACCGATCGGGCCGCCGTCCGACTTGATATTGTCGGAACCCCAGAGAACCAGCGCAACGGTCCGTGGCAGGCTGCCGTGGGCCTCAAGCAGCTTGTCGGCCATCCGGCGCCCGGCGGCCAGCGCCAGTGCGGTCGGCATGCGGAACGGATCGAAGGCATGCAGGTTGCGCCCTGTGGGCAGGATCTCGGGGCTGCGGATCAGATCGCCCCCCGCGACCGGGCGCACGAAATGGCCGCCGAGCGCACGCAGCAGGCCGGGGGTTTCGTGATCTTCCCCCAGAAGGACGCGCATGCGCTCCTTGGTCTCGTCGTCCACGTCCATCTCTTCCAGATGGGCGGCATAACGTTCGGCCGAAGTCGCGCCCAGAACATGCATCCCGTCGGGGATCATCGCATCCTCGGTTTCCAGCAGCGTCAGCCACATGGCGTCGGGCTCGGTGTTCGGGTCGATGTCCACGGCCTCGGCCTGATCGCGCAGCAGGGCGCGGATCTCGGCCTCTTCGTCGGGGCTGTGATCGCCCTGCCGCCAGCGGCCGAGCGTGTCACGAAGCTCCTGCAGCCCCTTGTAGAGGCCGGATTTCGCCAGCGGCGGCGTCAGGTGGGTGACGGTCACGGCATTGGTGCGGCGCTTGGCAAGCGTCGCCTCGGAGGGATTGTTGGAGGCGTAGAGATAGATATGCGGCACGTCGCCGATCAGCCGGTCCGGCCAGCAATCCGCGCCCGGTCCCGCCTGCTTGCCCGGCATGAATTCGAGCGCGCCATGCATCCCGAAATGCAGCAGCACATCGGCCCCGAAATCCTCGCGCAGGTAGCGATAGAACGTGCTGAAGGCATGGGTCGGCGCGAAGCCTTCCTCGAACAGCAACCGCATCGGGTCGCCCTCGTAGCCAAAGACCGGCTGCACCCCGACGAAGACATTGCCAAGATCGGCGCCAAGCACGAAGACCCCGCAGCCATCGCATTGAATGCGCCCCGGCGCAGGGCCCCAGGCAGCCTCGATCTGGTTCAGATGCGGCTCGCGGGATACGATGTCCTCGGCCGAGACATGGGCCGCGACATTGGCGGCCTGACCATAGGTCGCGGCATTGCCGCCCAGCACCATATCGCGCAGCGCATCGACGCTCTCGGGCACCTTCACGGCATAGCCCTCGGCGCGAAGCGAGATCAGCAGGTGGTGCAGGCTTTCGAAGACCGCAAGATAGGCGGCGGTTCCAACCGCCCCCGCATTCGGAGGAAAGCCATAGAGCACGACGGCAAGCTTTCGCTCCGCAGGCTTCGAGCGGCGCAGTCTGGCCAGCTTCTCGACCCGCGCGGCGAGCTTTTCACAGCGTTCCGGGCAGCCGGCCATGGAGCGGCTTTCGGCCGGAACGGCGCAAGCGCGGGTGCAATTGGGGCAGCCCCCCGGTCCATGCCGGCCACCGATGACCGTCGGACCGGTGGCGCCGTCGATCTCTGGCAGGGCGATCAGCATCGTGGTCTCGACCGGGCCGAGGCCGCGCGTGCTGGCATTCCACTGGCCGAGGGTCTGGAACTCCAGCGGGTGGGCGGCGACATAGGGCACATCGAGTGCGGCGAGCGCCTCTTCGGCGGCATGGCTGTCGTTATAGGCAGGCCCGCCAACCAGACTGAATCCGGTGAGCGAGACCAGCGTATCGACGGTGCTTTTGCCGTTGGAGATGAAATAGCGATCCATCGCCGGCCGCCCGTCGAGCCCCGCCGCAAAGGCCGGGATCACACGCAGCCCGCGGGCCTCCATCGAGCGGATGACGGTGTCGTAGTGCGCCGTGTCTCCGGCCAGAACATAGGACCGCATCAGCAAAAGGCCGACCACCGGCCCCGTGCCGCGCGGCAGCGCCCGGACATCCTGACAGATCCGCTCCGGCAGATCCGGGTGATAGAGGCCGACCTCGGGGTAGTCGATCGGTTCCGGCACGCTGATCGCACCGAAGTCGCGCTTGGCATAGCGATGAACCAGAAAGCGCACCAGCGCCTCGATATTGTCGTCCGAACCGCCCAGCCAGTATTGCATGGTCAGGAAGAACGCCCGCAGGTCCTGCGCCGTGCCGGGAATGTACTTCAGCACCCGCGGCAGCCGGCGCAGCATCCGCATCTGCTTTTCGCCGCTCTCGGCAGACGGCTTCTTTGTGCCCCGAAGCCGCTTCAGCAGCTTCATCGCCCCGGTGGCGGGCTTTGACATGTCGAGCGACCCGAGCCGGGTCATGTTGACGATCTCGCGCGCCGCCATGTAGCCGACGAAGGCATCGCAATTGGCGCGGCGGGCTTCCAGATCCGGCAGGATCGCCTGCACATGTTCGTCAAAGAACAGCAGGTTCACCAGAAGGATGTCTGCCGCGGCTACGTCCCTTTTGGCACGGGCGAGGCTGCTTGGGTCCTCGGCCCATTCGGCCGCCGCGTGGACGGCAAGCCGCAAGCCCGGAATATCCGCGGCGAGCCGCGCCTCGGCGCGCTCGACCGGGCCGGCCGCATGTGCGTCCAGCGTCACGATGACGACACGGTACGGCCGTGTGGTCTCCGTATATCCGATCTCATCGCGCATAGTGTGCCTTTGCCTCGTAGAGTGTTTCAACAGTGATGGTCGAGATCCCAAGGTCGGACGCGAAGCGCTCGGTATTGCGCCGCGCCTTGCCGCGGACGAAGAACGGAACCTTCTTCAGTTCCCGCTCTGCCTCCTCCAGCCAGATGACATTGGTGTCGGCCGGGGCCTCGGGGTTCGCCGTCGCACCCGCGCCTTCGGCGGCGCGCGTGTTGGCATGGTGGCTCGCGCCAGCCGCGTCGTGGAACTCGAAATCCTCGCGGAACATGTGCAGCAGGTGCTCCTCGAGCCCCATCAGCAGCGGATGCACCCAGGTGTCGAAGATCACGTTCGCCCCCTCCCAGCCCATCTGCGGGCTGTAGCGGGCGGGAAAATCCTGCACATGCACCGGCGCCGAGATGACGGCGCAGGGGATACCCAGACGTTTGCCGATATGGCGCTCCATCTGGGTGCCGAGGATCAGCTCGGGCTGCGCCCGTGCGATCGCCGCCTCGACCTCCAGATAGTCGTCGGTAACGAGCGCCTCGACGCCATAGCCCGCGGCAGCCTTCCGCAGCGGGCGGGCGAATTCGCGGTTGTAGCAGCCAAGCCCCACCACCTCGAAGCCGATCTCGTCGCGGGCGATGCGGGCCGCCGCCATGGCGTGGGTGGCATCGCCGAAGATGAACACGCGCTTGCCGGTCAGATAGGTGCTGTCGACCGAGCGCGACCACCAGGGCAGGCGCAGATTGCTCGGGTCGCCTGCGGGCGCCGCGATCCCGGCAAGAGCGGCCACTTCGGCCACGAAGTCGCGCGTCGCACCGACGCCGATGGGAACGACGCGGGTCCAGGGCTGTCCGAGGTCGCGCTCCAGCCAGCGGCAGGCGGTCTCGGCCGTTTCCGGATAGAGCAGCACGTTGAAATGCGCGGCCCCGAGTTGCGTGATATCCGACGGCGAGGCGCCGAGCGGGGCGACGACATTGACCTCGATCCCCAGATCCGCCAGCAGCCGCTCGACCTCGGTCACGTCATCGCGATGACGAAAGCCAAGCGCGGTGGGGCCGAGGATGTTGCAGCTGACCCGCTCGCTGCGCGGGACCGGCTTTGCCAGCTTGCGGACGATCTGGAAGAACGTCTCGTCGGCGCCAAAGCACTCCTTCCGCTGATAGGACGGCAGTTCCAGCGGGATGACCGGGATCGGCAGATCCATCGCCTCGGTCAGACCGCCCGGATCGTCCTGGATCAATTCGGCCGTGCAGGATGCCCCGACCAGCAGCGCCTCGGGGCGGAACCGCTCATAGGACTCGCGGCAGGCGCTCTGGAACAACTCGGCGGTATCGGTGCCAAGATCGCGCGCCTGAAAGGTGGTGTAGGTTACCGGCGGCCGGCGGTCGCGCCGCTCGATCATGGTGAACAGCAGGTCCGCATAGCTGTCGCCCTGCGGCGAATGCAGCACCAGGTGCATGCCTTCCATCGCCGTGGCGACGCGGATCGCCCCCACATGCGGCGGCCCTTCGTAGGTCCAGACCGTCAGCTTCATAGCGCGAGCCTCCGGCGGCGGCGCAGCGGCCGGGCGAAGAGTTCGGCCAGATCGCCGGCCTGCTCATAGCCGTGCACCGGCGTGAAGACGAGTTCGATGGCCCACTTGGTGGCAAGCCCCTCGGCCTCGAGCGGATTGGCAAGGCCAAGGCCGCAGACGGTCAGGTCCGGCGCGTCGTCGCGAACCCGGTCAAGCTGCCGCTCGACATCCTGGCCTTCGGCGAGCCGCGTGCCGCCCGGCAGCAGATCAAGCTCGGACGCCATGATCCTGCGGTTGAGATAGGGCACCCCGACCTCGATCGCCGTCATGCCGCATTCGCGCGACAGAAAGCGCGCCAGCGGGATTTCAAGCTGACTGTCGGGCAGGAAGAACACGCGCTTTCCGGCAAGCTCCTCTGCCCGCGCCAAAACCGCACGCCGGGCGCGGGCCCGGGCCGGGGCGGTGACGGCCTCGAAATGCTCCGCCGAGACCCCGAAGGCCTGCGCGGCAGCCCAGAGCCAGCCTGTCGTGCCCTCTTCGCCAAACGGGAACGGCGATTCGAGGATCGTGGCGCCCCGCCGGGCAAGGGCATCCGCGGTCGTGTTCAGAAACGGCTGGGCCAGCAGAACAACAGTGTTCGGACCGACCGTGACCGCATCGCCGGCCCGCCGGGCCGGCAGCACACGAACCGGCGCCACACCGAGATCGGCAAGCAGTCCGGTAAGCTGATCCTCGACCACGTCGGGCAGCGCACCCGCCACCAGCAACTGACGTTCGTCCGATGTTTCCAGAACCGGAACCATCGCGGCAAGGCAGGCGTCCTCACCCTCGGTGAAGGTCGTTTCGAGTCCGGAACCGGAGAAGCTGAGCACGCGCACACGGGGGGCGAGGCGCGCGCTCAACCGCTGCGCCGCCCGCTCGAGGTCGAACTTGATCACCTCGGACGGGCAGGATCCGACAAGAAACAGCTGCCGGATATCGGGGCGGCGATCCATCAGTTGCGCGACCTCGCGGTCGAGCGCATCGTTCAGATCTCCCATACCGGCAAGATCCCCTTCCTCGAGGATCGCGGTGCCGAACCGTGGCTCGGCAAAGATCATCACCCCTGCCGCGGATTGCAGCAGATGGGCGCAGGTGCGGGACCCGACGACCAGAAAGAACGCATCCTGCATCTTGCGATGCAGCCAGATGATTCCGGTCAGGCCGCAGAAGACCTCGTGCTGTCCACGTTCGTGCAGCACCTCGACCGAGCGGCATCCGGGCGATTGAAGAAGCGGCGTTGCCTGTGTCATGCCGCACCCGTTTCCAGCCGTGCGGCCCGCAGTTTCAGCACAAACTGGGTCGCATTCACCGCATAGGCCGAATAGGCCGCCAGCGCGGTTGCGACCTGCCAGCCGACGCTTGCATCGAAGGCCAGCAACAGCAGATAACTGGTGTGAAGCGCGATCACGACAAAGCTGAAGACGTCTTCCCAGAAAAAGGCGGGGGCCAGCAAATACTGGCCGAACACGACTTTTTCCCAGATCGCGCCGGTGATCATGATGGTGTATAGAACAGCCGTCTTGACGATGACCGACAGAGTCGCGGCAGCATATCCCTCGCCCGTCAGGACGAAGCGAAGAACAAGCGTCAACGAAATCAGGAAAACCAGGAATTGCAGCGGCGCAAGGATCCCCTGGACCAGAGTCCAGACGGTGCTGTCGCGCCGCTTCCTCTCCTCATCGGAGTAGAGCCTGATCGGATTTCGATCTCGTTTCAGCACGACGCCCCCCTCCACGTCCCAGTCCGCAGCCATGACGGACGCTACGCTCAGAAGGGGAAAAGTGTCAATTTAAACTTACAGTCAGAGTGTCACACTTTTCGATCCTGCCGCGATCGGGAATCGAATCAGAGGCAATTTGCCTCATCATTTCAAGCTGTAGAAAAATATCACGAGAAACAAAGCGTTGAGACGCGCTGTCTAGTTCCTTTGACAACAGCACGTTGTTGCCGCAATGTGCGACCGACGAACCGGGTTCAGGTCCGCGTGTCAGCACGTCCGGTTTCCCGCATCAGTTCTGCTTCCGGGGGGGGAAAAAGATCGATGAAGTCTGACAATGCATCGAGTCGTTCCACGCAATGTACACCCAGCCGAGCGGAAATTCGGCAGCTTGCCGAACTGGCGCTGGACATCGTGGCGCACAAGGCCGGACCGCCGCCCCGGGAGACAGAGGAATCGCGCGTCCGCGACCTGTGCAATTCGATGCTGCACCACAGCCGCTGCTATCAACAGATCGTTTTGTCGCGACTGGCCGCAAGCGGGATCGGCGCCGCCGAGATATTCGAAAGGTACCTGCCGGCCGTGGCCGACATGCTTGGAGAACGCTGGGTACGAGACGAGATAACGTTTGTCGACGTCACCCATGCCTCGATCCGCCTGCAGGAGGTGGTGCGGCACTATGGCCGGCAATATGCCGGCGAGGATCTGAGGCTGTCGTGCGGCCAGGCGGTGCTGATGTGCGTGCCGAGGTTCGAACAGCACAGTCTGGGGGCGTTCATGGCCGCCAATCAGCTGCGGCGGCTGGGCCTTGTGGTCCAGATGGGAATCGGGTTCAGCGAGAACGAGATCATCGAATCCATGAAGCATCATAATTTTTCGATGATCGGTTTGAGCGCGTCCTCTCAGAAGTCGGTTGCGCCGCTTTGCCGACTGGTAAATAATCTCCGGCGCTCCTTGCCCGAGAGTGTTCCGATCATAATTGGGGGAAAGGTTGTCAACTGCGGTGTCGATATTCAACAAGTGACAGGGGCCGACATGGCAACGATTGACGTCCAGGACGCCGCCAAGCGTTGTGGAATGTTGGGCGGCCAAGAGACTGCACGCACGAGATCCTTCGAACGGGCAGAGAGCGGCCACAAGCCTGGACGATAGGCGTCCCCGAGTGGAGAGCGAATCCGGATGGAGGGTGTATGGTGAATGATCCTGCTGAGGCACTGGAGCCCGCCATGATGATGCATCGTGTTTTGGACGGTATCGCCGGCGAGATAATTGCCAAAGTCTGCGACATCGCGATCCTGATCGATGCCGAGGGCGTAATCCGGTCGCTGACCGTAAACCCCGACAACATGGATCTCGGTTTTCTCGACCATTGGGTCAATCGCAAGATCGACGAATTCCTGACGGTGGAAAGCCGGACCAAGCTTGCCCTGCGCCTGCGCGACCTCGCCAAACCCGGCAGCACCGCGCTGCGCAAGATCGAACTGAACCACATCGACAACACGGCGTGGGAGTTTCCGATCCGCTATTCGATGCACGACACCGGTTTTCCGGGCGAAATTCTGCTGGTCGGCCATGATCTGCGGCCCGTTGCGCAAATGCAGCAGGAACTGGTCACGGCGCAGCTGGCGGTCGAACAGGACTATGAAACCTATCGCGAAGTCGAGGCGCGCTACCGGCTGCTTCTGGAAACGGTTCAGGAACCGGTCGCAATTGTCGACTGCACGACCGGCCGCATTGCCGAGATCAACGCGGCAGCGGCGCGGCTTCTTGGCTCCGACGCCGAGACATTGGCCGGCAGCCAGTTCGCACAGGCCTTCGAAGGTCAGAAGCGGACCGATTTTTGCGAGATTTTGCGCGAGGCGGGATCCGCCAAGAACAGCAAGCGGGTCCAGGTCGAATCCAGACGCGACGGCAAGCTGATCTCGATCTACCCGCGTACGTTCCGTGCCTCCAGCGGTGTGCTTGCGCTGTGCCGGATGCGCTCGGCCGGCGAGGAAGTCAGCGAGTTTGAAACGCTCGGCCGGCGTCTGACCTCTCTCTTCTTCAATGCGCCTGACGCCTTTGTCTTTACCGACCTCAACGGCGTGATCGTGGACGTCAACGAGGCCTTTCTGGTGATGACCTCGGCCAGCCACCAGTCCGAAATTCAGGGACGCTCCCTCGCCGATTTTCTCGCCCGCGGCAGTGTCGATCTCAAGGTCATGACCGACAATGCCTTGCGGGTCGGCCGAATGCGTAACTACGGGACCAAGGCGATCGGCGTGCTGGGCTCGCAGTTTTCCGTCGATATCTCCGTCACCTCCTTGCGGGATGGGCGCGAGCCCGGGTTCGGCTTTGTGCTTCGCGACATGACCCCGCAGGACAGCAATACCGAAACCGTCGGCATCAGCGGACCCGCGCTGCAAAGCGTGGTGAAGCTGGTTGGATCGGCACCGCTGAGGGAACTGGTTTCGGCAACGACCGAAGTCATTGAAAAGATGTGCATCGAAGCCGCGGTGGATCTGACCAACAACAACCGCGTCGCCGCCGCCGAGATGCTGGGGCTTTCGCGTCAGAGCCTCTATGTGAAGCTGCGCAAATACGAACTTCTGTCGCAAGGACCCGAAGAGGACTGATATCGGGCAGCTGCGGCGACAAAGCTGTTGGGATTTGCGTCGTGTCATGATTTATTGACACCATGACTGTCAACAACTCATTACAGATTCGGCGACTCCCCGAACCGCGCGCCTTGCTGACGCTGATCAAGCCGATCACGTGGTTTCCCCCCATGTGGGCCTTCATGTGCGGCGCCGTCTGCTCGGGCGTCGCGCTCGGGGCAGAGGCGGGCACGCTGCTGCTCGGCCTGCTGCTTGCCGGACCGCTGGTCTGCGGCATGAGCCAGGCGGCGAATGACTGGTGCGACCGTCACGTCGACGCAATCAACGAACCCGACCGTCCAATTCCTTCCGGCCGCGTGCCGGGCCGCTGGGGCCTGTGGGTCGCGCTGGCGATGAGCGCGCTGTCCCTCGCAGTCGGTGGCCTGCTGGGGCCATGGGGGATTGTTGCGACGACGCTCGCCGTGATCTTCGCCTGGGCCTATTCCGCCGAGCCGGTGCGCGCCAAGCGTTCGGGAGTCTGGGGGCCGGGCCTTGTTGCGCTCAGCTACGAGGCGCTGCCCTGGCTGACCGGCGCGGCGGTCCTGCTCAACGCCGCCCCGCCCTGGCAGGTGGTGGTCGTGGCCCTGCTCTATGCCTCCGGCGCCCACGGCATCATGACCCTGAACGATTTCAAGGCGCTCAAGGGCGATCGTGCCACCGGCATCCAGTCGCTTCCCGTCGTTCTCGGGCCCGAGCGGGCCGCGCGTCTGGCCTGCATCGTCATGGCCGGCGCACAGCTCGCCGTCATCGCCTTCCTGTGGCTGAACGGCTGGCCATGGCACGCCGGTATCATCGCCCTGCTTCTCGCGCTGCAGCTTGCCGCGATGCGGGTCCTGCTGCGCGACCCGAAAGGGCGCGCGCCCTGGTACAACGGCACCGGCGTGACGCTCTACGTCAGCGGAATGATGGTGGCGGCATTTGCCCTGCGCGGGCTGGAGACACTGCAATGAGCCTGAGCTGGCTGTCCATTGTTCGCCTCGGCCTGGTGCAGATGTGCCTTGGCGCGATCATCGTGCTGACGACCTCCACCCTGAACAGGCTCATGGTGGTCGAACTTGCCCTGCCGGCAATCATCCCGGGCTTCCTCGTCGCGCTCCACTATGGCATTCAGATCACCCGGCCGAGCTGGGGCTATCGCTCCGACACCGGCGGGCAGCGAACGCCCTGGATCATCGGCGGGATTGCGGCGCTCGCGGTCGGCGCCCTGCTTGCCTCGACGGCGATTTCGGTGTTCGAAACCCGGTATGCAGCCGGACTGGCGCTGTCGATCTTCGCCTATGCGCTGATCGGTCTCGGCGCGGGGGCCGGCGGCACCTCGCTGCTGGCGTTGCTGGCGACCGCGACCGACCCGATGCGGCGGGCGGCGGCCGCGACGATCACCTGGCTGATGATGATCTTCGGCATTGCCGCCACCGCCGGCACTGTCGGCCAGTTCCTCGATCCCTACAGCCACGCGTTGCTGATGAAGATCGTCGGCGTGCTGACGCTCGGCGCGCTGCTGGTCACCGTGCTTGCGACCTGGGGGATCGAACGGCGCTGTGCCCTGCCCGAGCGGCCGGAAGAAGACCCTGCCCCCTTGCTCGAGGGCCTGCGCGAGATCTGGGCCGAGCCGCGGGCGCGCAACTTCACCCTGTTCGTCTTCCTGTCGATGACCGCCTATTTCATGCAGGAGTTGATCCTCGAACCCTATGCCGGGCTGGTCTTCGGTTTCACTCCCGGGCAGACGACATCGCTGTCCGGGGCGCAGAATGGCGGCGTGTTCCTCGGCATGATTACGGTCGGTATCTGTGCCAGCTGGCTGCGGATCGGCTCCTTGCAGCTTTGGGTGATCCTTGGCTGCCTCGGGTCTGCCGCAGCGCTTGTGCTGATCGCCAGCCTTGGCCGGACCGGACCGGGCGCGCCGCTGCTGCCGGCCGTGATCGCCATGGGCTATTTCAACGGCGTCTTCGCCGTCGCCGCCATTGCCGCGATGATGCAGCTTGCCGGCGAAGGCCGGTCGCAGCGCGAAGGCTCCCGCATGGGGCTCTGGGGGGCGGCTCAGGCCATTGCGGCGGGCTTCGGCGGGCTTGCCGGAGCCGCAGCGGCCGATGTCCTGCGCCTCGCGTTCGAGGACAGCGCCAGCGCCTTTGGCACCGTCTTTCTGGTCGAGGCCACCCTTTTCGTCGCCTCGGCCGCCATGGCCCGCCAGGTCATAACCTCGGCCCGGCCAACCGCCATCGCGGCCACGATCGTTCCGGGAGAGTGAGAGATGTCGCTTGAAGCCTTCGATGTTGTCGTGGTCGGCGGCGGCCCAAGCGGAGCGACCGCGGCCACAGAGCTTGCCCGCGCGGGCCGCAAGGTCGCGCTGCTCGACCGCGGCGGACGGATCAAGCCCTGCGGCGGTGCCATCCCGCCCCGGCTGATCGCCGACTTCGATATACCCGATAGCCAGATCGTCGCCCGCATCTCGACCGCGCGCATGATCTCGCCCAGCCATCGCAGCGTCGATATCGAGATCGAGAACGGCTTTGTCGGCATGGTGGACCGGGAGTTCTTTGACGAATTCCTGCGGGGCCGCGCCGCCGCTGCGGGTGCGACGCGGCTGGCCGGAACATTCCTGCGCATAGACCGCGACGGCGATGGCACGCATGTCGTCTATCGCCCCGGCGGCGGCGCGGAAACGCGGCTGACCACAAGGCTGGTGATCGGGGCCGATGGCGCGCGCTCGAAAGTGGCGCGCCAGGAGGTGCCGGGCGGGCGCGAAATTCCCTATGTCATCGCCTATCACGAGATCATCCGCGCGCCCGAGGGCGAGCATCGCCAGTATCGGGCAGACCGCTGCGACGTGGTCTATGACGGCGCGATCTCGCCCGATTTCTACGGCTGGGTGTTTCCGCATGGCGCCAATGCCTCGGTCGGCATGGGCACCGGCATCGACGGGATCGACCTGAAGAAAGCGACCGCCGATCTGCGGGTTGCAAGCGGGCTCGCGGATTGCGACACGATCCGCCGCGAAGGCGCACCGATCCCGCTGCGCCCGCTCGACCGCTGGGACAACGGCAAGGACGTGGTCGTTGCCGGGGATGCGGCCGGTGTGGTCGCCCCCTCCTCGGGCGAAGGGATCTACTATGCGATGGTCTGCGGACGCTTCGCCGCCGAGGCGGTGCAGGCCGCACTCACGTCAGGCAAGGCCAGCGATCTCGGCCGCGCCCGCAAGGCCTTCATGCGCAAGCACAAGACCGTATTCCGGGTGCTGCAGTCCATGCAGGACGCCTATTACCGCTCTGACGAGCGGCGCGAGCGCTTCGTCTCGCTCTGCCATGACCGCGACGTCCAGCGGCTGACCTTCGAGGCCTACATGAACAAGAAACTGGTCCACAAACGGCCGCTGGCCCATGTGAAGATCGGGGTAAAGAACCTTCTGCACCTGAGCCGGCTGGTGCCGGCGGCCTATACATGACCGAATACATCCCCGCCTGGCGCGACGGAAAACTCGCGCCGGAAGAAAAGCTCGCCGTGCATCGGCTCGGGTTGAAACACATGGCCGTCTCGGTCTTTGTGCTGTCCGGCGAGGCCGTGCTGCTGCAACAGCGCGCGGCCGGCAAGTATCACACGCCGGGCCTGTGGACGAACACCTGCTGCACCCATCCGCGCTGGAACGAGGCGCCCGAAGTCTGCGCCATTCGCCGCCTCGACGAAGAACTCGGGATAACCGGTCTTGCGCCCCAATTCCGCCAGAAGGTCGAATACCGGGCCGAGGTCGGGGCCGGGCTGATCGAACATGAGGTGGTCGATATCTTCGTGGCCGAGGTCGCGGACCCGGCCTCGATCGTCGTCAACCCGGACCCGGACGAAGTGGCCGCGGTGCGCTGGATGAACCTGCCGGAGCTGAGGGCAATGACAACGCGGTTCCCGCACCGCTTCACGCCATGGCTGCGGATCTACCTCGACGAGCACGCGGAACAGATCTTCGGTCAGCACGCGGGTCTCGTCTGACAGGCGGCTTCCGCTCCGACCGCGTGCACCCGGCAACCGGGTCATGTCTGTCAGGTCGGCGCGCCAATGGCGCTCAAAACCCCGATTGCGAGGATCCCGCTTTCCGGGAGAGGGGCGATTGCGCCCGTGCAATGCACATCGGCGCCCCCTTTGGCTGATCTGCCCGGCCGGAGCCTTGGCCGGACAGATCATCCCCGGGCGTCAACCGCCCAGATGCACGACGTTTGGCGCGATTTCGGTACTGGCCTGGCCCACGCAGAGCCGGGCCGAAGCGGCAATGTCCGCCGCGGTGAGGCCGGCATCGGCATACATCTGCGCGGGCGACGCATGGTCGATGAAGCGGTCGGGCAGCGTCAGGGTCCGCACCCGGAGATTGCCGTCAAGGCCGCCGGTCTCGGCCAGATGGTGCAGAACCTGCGCCCCGAAGCCGCCGCGCGCGCCCTGCTCTACGGTCAGCAATGCCCGGTGATTCCGTGCAAGCTGGCCGATGAGCGCGGTGTCGAGAGGCTTGGCAAAGCGGGCGTCCGCCACGGTGGCCGAGATCCCCTCGGCCTCCAGCAGTTCGGCTGCCGCAAGGCATTCCTGCAAATGCGCCCCGAACGACAGGAAGGCGACATCGCTGCCCTCGCGCACGACCCGGCCACGGCCGATTTCCAGAATCTCTCCGTCTTCGGGCAGCGCCACGCCCACCCCGGCACCGCGCGGATAGCGGAAGGCGATCGGCCCCGCGTCATGCGCCGCGGCCGTTGCCACCATGTGCACCAGTTCCGCCTCGTCGGCGGCCGCCATCACGACAAAGCCCGGCAGGTTCGACAGATAGGCGACATCGAAAGCCCCGGCGTGGGTGGCACCGTCCTGCCCCACCAGTCCCGCCCGGTCGATGGCGAACCGCACCGGCAGCCCCTGCAGCGCCACATCGTGCACGATCTGATCGTAGGCGCGCTGCAGGAAGGTGGAATAGATCGCGCAGAACGGCCGCAGCCCGCTGGCGGCCATTCCGGCCGCGAAGGTCACCGCGTGTTGCTCGGCGATGCCGACGTCGAACACCCGCCCCGGACAGGCCTTTGCAACGATGTCGATGCCGGTCCCCGACGGCATCGCCGCCGTCACCGCAACGATACGCGAATCTCTGGACGCAGCCCGCGCCAGCGCATTCCCGAACACCGAGGTATAGCTTGGCGCGGTCGCGCTCGACTTTGCCTGCTTGCCGCTTGCCACGTCGAATTTCGCCACGCCGTGGTACTTGTCGGCCGAGGTCTCGGCCGGCGCATAGCCCTTGCCCTTGACCGTGTGGCAATGAATCAGCACCGGACCGCGCGCCCGCGCCCGCGTCGTACGCAGGACGTTCAGCAGCTCGGGCAGGTCGTGGCCATCGACCGGCCCGACATAGGAAAAGCCGAGTTCCTCGAACAGCGTCCCGCCATGCGGCTTGCCGGTGACAAGCTGCCGGGCGCGACGGGCGCCCTGGCGCACCGGCCCGGGCAGGTTGGCCTCGACGCCTTCGACGATCTCGCGCATCGCCGACAGCGGCGGCAGACCCGGCAGACCCGGCAGACCGGACAGATAGGCCGACATCGCCCCCACCGGCGGCGAGATCGACATTTCATTGTCGTTGAGGATCACGAAAACCCGGCGCCCCTGATCACCGGCGTTGTTGAGCGCCTCATAGGCCATGCCGCCGCTGATCGCCCCGTCCCCGATGACGGCGATCACGTCGCCGACCGGTTGCCCGAGGTCGCGCCCGACGGCGAAGCCGAGCGCAGCCGAGACCGAGGTCGAGGAATGCGCGGCGCCGAACGGGTCATAGGTACTTTCGGAACGCTTGGTGAATCCCGAGATCCCGCCCTTCTGGCGCAGGGTGCGAATGCGGTCGCGGCGCGCGGTCAGGATCTTGTGGGGATAGCACTGGTGGCCGACATCCCAGATCAGCTTGTCATGCGGCGTGTTGAACACCGCGTGCAGCGCGACGGTCAATTCGACGACCCCGAGCGAAGAGCCGAGGTGGCCGCCGGTCTGCGAGACCACCGAAATCGTCTCTGCCCGGAGTTCCCGTGCCAATCGCACCAACTCGTCCTGCGACAGACGTCTCAGATCCGCGGGGGTATGGACCCGGTCGAGCGTCGGGGTCGCCGGGCGGTCTTGGATCGGATCGTGCATTGGGGCCTCCCTTCAAAATCGTGCCACCGCGCAGCGTCGCCGCGCGGTGGCATTGGTTCAGGTCAGTGCAGTTCCCGCGGCATTGGCCGTGGGCGCTGCATCCTGGGCTCGTGCCGAAGCGCCGGCATGAGCTAGTTGTAGGTCGGTGGCTCGGAACTCGCGAGTTCCGGCCAGTCGGCGATCATGTTCTCGCCATCCAACGGCTTCTGATAGCCCTTGTGACAGGTGGCACAGGCGATCTTGGGCGCATCCGCGTGCTTCGGACCCAGCCGTTCCGGCGGGAACAGCGGCGTCAGCGGCAGCATGTAGTCGTTGTTGAGTTCCAGAACCATCTGGATCCCAAGCGTGGCTGTCGCCCACTGCGGCGTGACCTCCGCAACGTCATAGAAAGCGCGGGTGTTGTGGCAGAAGGTACAGTTCACGCCCATCGAGTTGGCGAAGTTGTTCATGAGCGAATACGTCCGCTCAGCCTGCTGGATCATCGGATCACCGGGCAGGTTCTTCACCCGGGGTTCCAGATCGTGAACCTTGATGGTTTCGCCATCGACCAGGAACTTCTGCAGCGCATCGTGCGGCAGCGAGGTCGAGACGGTCATCATGGTCGCGAAGTTCTGGTTCGCGGACCAGCCGGCAACCGATTCAAGCATCGGATCGATGCGGAACCAGATGTCGGAAGGCACAGGCTGCCCGCGGTGGCAGGTGTAGCAGTTCACCCCTGCCTCGCCGCTGACATTGACGTGGCCATCCCAGTTCTCGTTCAGGTTCTGGGTCATTTCGATCATGCGCCAGGCGACCTGGGTCTGGTAGTTGTCCTGCTCCAACAGGTCCGGGATACCCGTCCACGTCCGAAGCTGCCCGACCACACGGTCATAGTTCTCGACCGTGAGATCCGCCAGCGGACCGGCGAACTCGTGAACGTCACCCGCCCGTTCTTCGCCCCCCTGGGGGACGACCGGAGCTGCAGTGGTGTAGAGCGCGATCGTCGGGTCGGGAGCGGCGGACTTGAACTCCACCACGCCCATTCCGATGCCCCGCGGACCGGTCTGCTGGGTTTCCGTCGCCCAGGGGTTGCCGATTGCAACAATCGCTGCTGCGACAACCACCGCCCCGCCGGCTGCACCTACAAGTATCGCGGGACCTTCGATGTCCGTCGGGTTTTTCCGGTTCCATTCATCGAACCATTTCGGGAACATCTCAGCCTCCACCAAGCATATAGGCTTCGTAGCCATAGGCTCCGTTATAGCTCGGTGCGAAATTGTGCTCGACCGCCCAAAGGAACCAGTTATCGACAACGGTGCCTGTCAGCAGGATGCCGATGCCACCGGTGATCGGAGTGAGGACGGCGAACCACCAAGCCCAACGGTGAATGCCTTCCATCGTCGCGTTGAAACCCATCGTCCAGCGCCAGAACAGGGCAGAACGCTCTGCTGCAGTGCCACGGTCGTACATCTGTTCAACTTCACGGTCGCCGCCGAGACGCCCGACCGAGAGAATGGTCGCAGCATGCATCGCGAACAGCAGAACCGAGCCGTAGAGGAAGGCGATCGAAAGGCAGTGGAACGGGTTGTAGTAGAGGTTGCCGTAGCGGATCGAGAAGGCGGTCGTCCAATCGAGGTGCGGGAAGATGCCGTAGGGCACCGCCTCGGACCAGGACCCCATCAGGATGGGCCGGAACAGGCCAAGCACGAGGAACAGCCAGATCGCAGAGGCAAACGCCCAGGCAACATGGGTGCCCATCTTCAGCTGCTTGGCCAGCAGGTAGGTCCGCAGCCACCAGGCCATCACCGAAACCAGCAGGAAGAAGCTCGAGATGATGTACCAGCCGCCTTGGTTCAGCGGCGGAATCCGCAGCCCCCACTCCGGCCCCGGCGGCTCGAGCGCCAGCCAGAACAACTGCTGCAGGAAGGTCGGGATCGACCAGCCGACCTGCGCCAGCATGTTCAGACCGACGATGAAGAACCAAATGAAGCCGGTCGCGATCGAGATGGTTCCCAGGTAGCCGAGGAAGATCGGGCCGATCTGGGCGTTGCCGATCCACCCTGCGAGGGAGGAGTGGCCACCGGGCGCGGTGCGGTCCCGCCCGATGTTGTTCTCGTTGTCCATCCCCGGGTCCAGCGCACCCTGAACCTGAACCTGGGTGAAGATGTTTTGATACTCGATCATAGTCCTGCTCCCGTCGTTTGGGGCCAGATCGGCAGTTCGAGCCACCAGTTCCACCAGGACGGCCAGCTATCGGTCCAGACCGGGCCCGAGATGATGATGCAGACCGCCGACCAGAAGACGGCATTGATTGCCAGAAGGAAACCAAGCCGGTGAATTCCGAGCGGGCCAACCGAGTAACCGATGAGATCCCGGAAGAACGTGTCTTCATAGTCCGGGGTCAGCGCTTCCTCACCCTTCTGCGGGTTGGCTGCCGAAAGGATCAGCGAGCCGTGCAACGCCAGGGCAAATGTCGTGGTGAAGAACAGTGTCACCGCCAGCATGTGCGCCGGGTTGTAGTGGAAGTGCAGATACGCATAGCCGGTGTTCGACACCCAATCGAGGTGCGAAAAGATCCCGTAGGGAAATCCGTGCCCCCAGGCGCCCATCAGCAGGGGCCGGAAGATCACAAGCGTTACATAGGCGAGAATGGCGAAGCTGAAGGCGATCGGCACATGGTATCCGATGCCGAGCTTGCGGCAGATCTCGACCTCGCGCAGGGCCCAGCTGATGAAGGCGACCGTGGCACAGATCGTGATGATCTGCCACAAACCGCCGTCCTCGAGCGGTGCCATCCCGAGCCCGTAAGACAGGTCCGGCGGCGCGATATTTATTGTCCAGGGATTGAAGGTTCCTTGCAGTGCGGCGCCCCAGAAGATCAGGAGGGTACCGAGCAGAGCAAAAAACAGCGTGAGAACGCCGAAGAACCCGACATAGAACGGACCGACCCAAAAATCGAAGAGATCGCCGCCAACCAGGGTGCCCCCGCGCACCCTATACTTTTTTTCGAAACTGAGCATCGCCATGGCGCATTCTCCAGTTGATTGCAGCCCCCGCGCGGTGAGTGCACAGCCGATCACGGGATGTGGGGGGCCGCGGGCGGACCGTTAAAAAACGGCCGCTCGCGGCATTCTCGATTTACTGGATTGCGTATTTCGCTTGCGCGATTTCGAGCCAGTTGAACCCATCGGTGCTGAGCAGGACGAGGTGAATCATCACAGCCAGCAGGAACAGGAAAACCCCTTGAGCCACAAAGACGCGGCGGGGATCGAAGATCAGCCAAATCTTGTAGAACTTGCTCATGATCTTTTTCCTCTCAGAACCACGGGAACCAGATGAACGTTGCGAGGTGAGCAACCACGGCGACGGCCACGAAAAGCCAGAGCCCGCTCATGTAAACTGCGTGCAGTTCCTGCGCCTGTTCATCGGTGAGACCTGTGAAGGACAGGTCGGTGTTGTCAGCCATGGAAACTTCCTCCGGATAGCATGACGGTGGCACCGGGCTCTGTTAGCCCGGCGATCCGCCCGCGGAATGCGGGCGAATGGCGGTTCCGGCCCTCAGGCCGAAAAAATCAGCGGCGTTATGGTCGCCGCGTCGTTCCAGGCGCGATCGATCACGCTGCGCCGGATCCCGGCGACATCGCCGACGAAAATGGCGCGGAGCCACTTCACGAAGGCGGGCGGGACCGCGAGCAAGAAGATGATCGCGAAATAGATCCGGTATTCGGTCACCGGGGCATGGGGCAGCCGGCCAGAACCGGGTTTGTCCGTCGACATGTCGGTCATGGCGTCCTCCTGTTCGGTTTCGTGTTGGTCGTCCTGTCGGGCGCAACCGCCCGTATCGTCTGCAGCGCCACATGATCGGCGCCGGCGGCCAGGGCGGCCTGCTCGGCGGCGTCGCGCAGCGACTTCGCAGCAGAAATTCGTGTCAGCACCGGATGGTCGGCCACCACCTGGTCAAGCCAGGCCTGTGCGTCGGCATCCCAGGGAAGATCGCGGCGCAGCCGCGTCGGGGTTTGTTCGGCCTCGTCGAGCTTTGTGCCCAGCGGCAGGATATGGAACAGCGCATCGAACAGCGCGTTGCAGACCTCCTGCACCAGCCAGGTTGCCCCGGCATAGCCCATCATCGGCGTGCCGGTGGCGCGCCGGATCGCGGCGCCCGGGAAGCTTGCCGGGATGAACGACGGCTTTGGACCGTGCCCCTGCCCCGTCTCGGCCAGATAGATCTTTTCGTTGATCGAGCCGAAAACGACGAGCGGCCGCTTTTCGGCCAGCATCGCGCGAACAGCCTCGTTGTCGGTCTTGGTGCCGGCACAGCGGGCGACCGCGAAGGCGCAGGGAAGCCCCATGTCGGTTTCGAGGAAGTTCCGGATGCCGCGGGCATAGGTCTCGCTTGCGACGATCGCAAAGCTCGCGGTCGCGAAGAAATCCTGCGTGACCGAGCGCCACAGGTCCCACAGCGGCTTGATCGTCGAATGCTTCTCGCGGGTGATGAACGGCTCGGGATCGAGCCCCAGGATCTCGCCCAGCTTGCGCAGGAACAGCGTGGTCGAATGCAGCCCGATCGGTGCCTGCAGGTAGGGCTTGCCGAGCAGCTCGGCCAATCCGCGGCCGAATTCCCGGTACATGACGATGTTGGCGTCGGCATTCACAAGATGCCGCATCTCGTCGAGATGCGCGCCGAGCGGCATCACCATGTTGACCTCGGCGCCGATGCCTTCGACCAGCCGCCGGATCTCGGCAAGATCGGAGGGCATGTTGAAGGTGCCGTACATCGGGCCGAGGATGTTGACCCGCGGCTTGGCGCCTTCGGCGCGCTTCGCCTCCTTCGGCATCCGATCCTTGGTCATGCCGAATTCGCTGAACAACCAGGTCATTGCCCGGTCCGCGGCCTGCCATTGGTCCTCGTCGATGGTCCGCGGCAGGAAGCGTTGGATGTTGGTCCCCTGCGGCGTTACCCCGCCCCCGATCATCTCGGCGATGGAACCGGTGACAACGACGGCCGGCAGCGCCGGATCGAGCGTGCCCCAGGCGCGCTTCATCGCGTCCTCGGTGCCCGAGCTCATTTCCTCTTCGCCAAGGCCCGTCACGACAATCGGCAGCTCGTGCGGCGGCAGCGCATCGGTGTAGTGCAACACCGAGGTCACAGGCAGATTCTCGCAGCCGACCGGCCCGTCGATCACGACTTGCAGGCCCTTGACGGCGCAGAAGGCATAGACAGCCCCCCAATAGCCGCCCGCCCGGTCATGATCGAGGATCAGCATTCCTGTGCCTCCGCCCTCACGGTGTTTTGGCTGCGCTCGATCATCAGATCATCTCCGCGGCTTTGCGGGCGCGCGCCTGTTTCTCGAGTTTCTTCATGTTCCGGTCGCGGAACTCCGGGTGCAGGTTCGGCGAGCCTTCCCAGATGCCCGTGCTGTCCTCGGTGCCGACGCCGTCGAAGAAGTCCTTCATCCGGTCCATCCGGGCCTTGCCCGCGATGGCTGCATTGACGACCTGTGCCAGCGAGGCGGCGCCTGCCGGGCCCATCAACGGACGCGCCGAGATGAGGTTGGTGAAATAGAGCGCAGGCGTCGCCATTTCCTTGGCCTTCTGCACGACCGGTGTCGTTCCGATGGCCAGATCCGGGCGGATCGCCTCCATTGCCGCGCAATCGTCTTCCAGCGAGGCGCGGAACTTGACCTTGACGCCGCGCGCCTCCAGCCAGTCCCGGTCGGCCCGCGACCACTCGGTGCGGCCACAGGCTGTCCCGACATAGGGAACCTCGGCGCCGCTTTCGATCAGAAGCCGGGCGACCAGCAATTCCGAGCCCTCATAGCCCGAGAGCGTGATCGTGCCCTTGATCGGCGCGGACGCCAGCGCCCCGCGGATCGCGGGCAGGAAGGCGTTCTGCGCGGCAGCGACCTTTGAGGCGCCGACCCCGAAGGCTTCGCCAATCGCGGCAAGCCAGGCGGCCGTGCCGTCATGACCGACCGGGGCAGAGCCCACGACGCCACGTCCGGCAGCCTGAAACTCGCGGATCGATGCGGTGTAGAACGGGTGGATCGCCGCCGCGACACCGCAATCGAGCGCCGCATAAAGCTCGCGCCACTCGCGGCAGGGCACCACCGGCCCGACGCCCAAGCCCATCGGGGCGAGCAACTGGCCAATCGAGATCGGATCGACCGGGAACATCTCGCCCAGCAGCGCCAGGGTCGGCCGGTCATGCTTGCCCGAGGTGGGGCGGGCGACGGGGCCGGCCTCGGCCTCGCGGCGGGCGTAGTTCAGCATCGCGCCCGCCAGCACGTCCTTGGCCTCGGCATGGGTTGGCACGCCAAAGCCCGGCACGTCGATGCCGACGATCCGCACACCGTCGATCTCGTCCGGCAACAGCCGCAGTGGAACCCCCGACGCGGTCGGCACGCACAGGTTGGTGACGATGATCGCGTCATAGCGCGCCGGATCGGCAAGGTCGTGCACCGCCGCGCGAATGTCTTCGAACAGCTTGCCGGTCACCAGCGTCTCGGAATTGAATGGCACATAGCCGACCGAGCGGCGCGCACCATAGAAGTGGCTGACAAAGCTCAGCCCGTATACGCAGCAAGCCGAGCCGGAGAGCACCGTCGCCACACGCCGCATCCTCAGGCCCACCCGGAGGGAGCCGAAAGCGGGACACATACTTTGCGGCTTGTCGTGGGGTCCCTGGGGATAATCGGCCGCATAGCGATCGAGGATCTCCGACTGGCCTGCCATGCGAGCGGCGGCATCCATCTTGGCAGCCTCCGCGTGGCAACCTTGTCCGCCCGTGTCGACCGGCGCCGCGGGGATTGGCTCCCCACGGATCACCTCGGCCGACCCTGCGGCATCGTATTCTGCCTCTTCGGTCATGTCTGGTCAGGCCTCGTCATAGAAGATTTCGAGGCTCTTCTTCGGCGCGGCGTTCTTGCCGCGCATGTCCGAGTCGGTCGCAGGCTCCAGTACGATATCGCCGCCCGTCTGCTCGGCCGAGAACAGCCCGAGAAGGCCATCCTGATCGAGCGGGGTCGGCCGCACCGGCGGCGCGTCGGCAACATTGCGGGACAGCTCCGAGAACAAGGCGCCCCAAGGGCTCTCGTCGGTGCCGACGATCTGGTAGCTTGCCGATTTCTTGCGCAGGTCATCGTCCTGCGGGATCGAGGCCAGCACCGGAATGCCCGCCGCCGCCGCAAAGGCCTGCGCCTCGCCCGAGCCATCGTCCTTGTTGATGACAAGGCCCGCGACGCCGACGTTACCGCCGAGCTTGCGGAAATACTCGACCGCCGAGCAGACATTGTTGGCGACATAGAGCGACTGCAGGTCGTTCGAGCCGACCACGATCACCTTTTGCGCCATGTCCCGTGCAATCGGCAGGCCAAAGCCGCCGCAGACCACGTCGCCGAGGAAATCGAGCAGGACATAGTCGAAATCCCAGTCGTGGAAGCCAAGCTTCTCCAGCAGTTCGAAGCCATGGATGATGCCCCTGCCGCCACAGCCGCGCCCGACCTCCGGGCCACCGAGTTCCATGGCAAAGACGCCGCCGCGCTTGAAGCAGACATCGCCGATGACCACCTCCTCGCCAGCAAGCTTCTTCCGGGTCGACGTTTCGATGATCGTCGGGCAGGCCTTGCCGCCGAACAGCAGGCTGGTGGTGTCCGATTTCGGGTCGCAACCGATCAGCAGCACCCGCTTGCCGTCTTCGGCCATCTTGTGGCTGAGATTGGCGAGTGTGAAGCTTTTGCCGATGCCGCCCTTGCCATAGATCGCGATGATCTGCGTCTTCTTGACCGGCTCGCGCGGCTCGATCTCGCCCCAGGGTTCGCCCGCTTCCGCACGCAGGCGGTTGTCATAGTCGTCATGGCCGTTCGGCAAATCGAGGGTCATGCGGCCACTCCCCAGTCCAGGATCATCTTCAGGCAGTCGGGGTCCTCGAAAGCCGTCTCATAGGCACTTGGTGCCTCCTCGGCGGGCCGGCAGTGGGTGATCAGATCCCCAAGCGACAGCGCGCCGGATTCAACCAGCGTCCGGGTGGCAAACAGATCCTCCCGCGTCCACTCGGCGGCGACGCGGAACCGGGCTTCCTTCATGAAGGCGAGCGGGAAGGCAAAGCTGATCGGTTCGGGATAGAAGCCCGCCAGCACGATCTCGCCGCCCTTGGCCAGACGCCCGATCAGGCTGTTCAGCAGGTCCGACTTGCCGGTGGCATCGAAGATGCAGGCATAGTTCCGGCACGGATCCGCGTCGGGATGCAGCACCTCATAACCCGCAGCACCGGTGCGCCGCTTCGGATTGGTCTCCCAGACCATCGGTGCCGGCGCGCCCGCAGCAATCGTCAGCCGCGCCAGCAGCCGCCCGAGCACGCCATGGCCGACGATCAGGTCGGGCATCGAGGTATCAAAGCCGGCGATGGCGTGGCGCGCAGTGGCCGCAAGCGCCAGCAGGGCGGCCTCGCGACCCATTCCGGGATCGACCGGCAGCAGCCGCTCGGCAGCGGTCGAGATGGTTTCCGCGGCGCCGCCGAAAAGCCCGCGCACTTCACCGAAACAATTCGCCCCGGGAACGAAGACCGTCTGACCCACCCGCAGCGCACTGCCGGGACCGGCCTCGATGACCTCGCCCACGGCTTCATAGCCGGGAACCAGAGGATAGCCCATTCCGGGAAACGGCGGCATCGTGCCGGTCCAGAGCAACCGCTCGGTTCCGGCAGAGACACCGGAGTGGCGGATGGCGACCAGCACGTCCGTATTCTGAGGCCGGGTCAGGGGCACGACATCGCACCTCAACTGCCGCGGCGCCTCGAGTATGACTGCCTTGGTCTCCACCCTGATCCCCCCGTTTTCTGCTGTTCGATTGCCACGCAGACCGTGTCTGACTCGCCGCTTCCGAACTGACTGTAAGTTTATCGTTACTCACAACTATGTCAATCTGGATTGACACATTTAGCGACAAGCGCGGCAGTCTGTCAGATGTCAGATTTGATTGCGGTAACGACGCTGGTCACGAAGGGCCATGTGCCCTGCGACGCGCGCAAACCCGTGAATCCTGCCGATTTCAGCATTTCCATATGCGCCTCGACCGACCGTGGACGGCCGGTTGTCATCGCCATTGTATAGAATCCGAAATAGGCATCGCCCGCGCGACTCGGATGGCGACCCCCCGCCATCGGCTCGGAAATGACGATCTTTCCGCCCGGAGCGAGCGCTTCGAAGGCCAGCGCCAGGATCCGCTCGACCCGGTCGTCATCGTGATCATAAAGAACCCGCACCAGCGTGATCGCCTCGGCGCCCTTCGGCAGGGCCGCGTCGTCGAAACTGCCGCCGATGGCCGTGGCGGCCACGCCCTCGCGTTCAAATCGTTGCGCCGCCCGGGCGGCGACCTCGGGAAGGTCGAAAAGTCGCAGATCGCAATCGGGCCAACGCTGGGCCAGGCGGATCAGAAAGCTGCCGTCGCCGCCGCCCAGATCCATCACACTGCGAATCCCGCGCAGATCGAGCGCCCGCAGCGTCTCTTCCGCGACCAGCGCCTGCGAGGCCGCCATGACATCTGAATAGGCCGCGGCCGTGGGGGCATCGGGCGACTTGCCGCCGCCGACATAGGGCCAGAAGGCCGCAAGCTCGGTGTCGGTCTCGCCGCGCAGCAAGGCGACCGGATCCGCAAGGTCCCGGAAGAGCAGCGCATGATGTCGGATCATCACCGCAAGCCCCGGCACCGACAGCACCGGCGCCCCGAGACGTCCCAGACCATATCGCCCGCCCTGCCGCAGTGTCAGGATCTCGAGCGCGGCCGCCGCGTTGCAGAGCGTCTCCATGCGGGCAGGCGAAACACCGGTCGCCGCGGCAAGATCGTCGACCGCGCGCGGGGCCTCTGCCACGGCGGCGAGAAGGTCCAGCTCCACGCAGGCGCTCAACACTTGCGAATAGACGAAGCCCGACATCAGATCGAAGACGTCCTGCCCGTTGCGGCGCGCAATCCCACGCAACACCGGAAGCCGCCGCGCCCAGCGGTTGAACCGGGCCGAGGCGATCAGTCTTGCACGCAGGGTGTTGACGTGGTCTCGCACCGATGCCGAGACCGAAGCCCCCGTGCCGGCCGGCGATCGCCGACCCATGTCAGCCGACCTTGAGCTTCACGCCCATCGGAGTAAGACGATCTGCCTGACCGCGAACGATCTGTGCCAGCGTAGCCTCGCCAGGACAGGACGGGATCGACGAGATCGCGCCGCCGAGCGTGTCCTGCAGACGCCGGATCGCGCCGTCGATCCCCAGATCCGCCACCGCGTTGGGACGACCGTGCACGGCATCCTGCCCGACCGGTTTTCCCAGCGTCTCCTCGTCGAGGACGGCATCGCGCAGATCGTCGGCAACCTGAAAGGCCTCGCCGATTCGCATCCCAAGCTCGGTCCAGGCAGCCGGGTCACTGCCGCCGGCGATGGCACCCATTGTCGTGGCGGCAACGAACAGCGACCCGGTCTTGGCCTTGTGATAGGCTGAGAGGTCGACGCAAGGTTCGCTTTCCCATCCCTGACCGGCGCAGATGCCACCCGGCATGCCGGACGCCCGGCCAAGCGTCGTCACAAGCGACAGCGCGCGGGCGGGATCGACCGTCCCGGCACGGGCCAGCACCTCGAAGGCCATGATGATCAGGGTATCCCCCGCCAGAATTGCCAGCGGTTCGCCGAAAGCAGCATGTACAGAAGGCTTTCCGCGCCGAATCCCGGCATCGTCGAAACACGGAAGGTCGTCGTGGACGAGGCTGGCGCAATGCATGAGTTCGATTGCGACGCAGGCGGCATCGGTCAGTTCGGGGCAATCGTCCCCACAGGCCTTGGCGACGGCAAGGGCAAGCATGGGGCGCACTCTGGCGCCACCGGGGAACACAGCGTACTCCAGCGCCGATGCAAGCTTCGGCGGTGTTGGCGGCGTCTGACCCAGGCCAATGGCCCGTGAAATTGCTGCCTCTATCCTCTGGTCCATGGCACCGCCCTCGAGATTGTCATTTCAACATGACACATGTACTGTCAGTTATGCTGTACACTCCGTCCCCTCATGTCAACTGCAAGGACGTCCATGGCGACCCGCGAAGGTCAGAAAGTCATCGTGATCGGCGCCGGAATCGGCGGCCTGGCGGCCGCCCTGTCGCTGCGCGCCTCTGGCGCCGAGGTTACGGTATTCGAGCGTCACGGGCACCCGGGCGGCAAGATCCGCACGCGGGCCTCAGCGGCCGGCCCGGTCGATACCGGCCCCACTGTCCTGACCCTGCGGCGCAACTTCGAGTCGCTTTTTTCCGAGATCGGCGCACGGCTTGAAGACCATATAGACTTGGTCGCCGAGCCGCTTCTGGCCCGTCACTTCTGGCCCGATGGCAGCCAGCTTGACCTGTTCGCGGATCGCGCCGCCTCGGCCGATGCGGTCGGGGTCTTTGCCGGCACCAAGGCCTCGCAGGAATTCCGGCTGTTCTGCGACCGCGCGAGCCTGCTGCTCGACACTTTCGAGGCCCCGGTGATGCGCGCGCGCAGGATGGTGCCCCGCGACATCGCAGCGCGGACCCTGGCCGGGGGGCTGCCCGTGCTGAGAGCCATGGCGCCCATGCGCAGCATGGACGCGGCCCTCAGGAGCGCCTTCTCGGACTCGCGGCTTGCGCAATTGTTCGGGCGCTATGCCACCTATGTCGGCGGGGCGCCGCAATTGTCGCCTGCGATTCTGTTGCTGATCTGGGCCGCCGAGGAAGGCGGGGTCTGGCGGATCCGGGGCGGGATGGCATCGCTTGCCGGCGCGCTGCACCGGCTGGCCGTCGCGAACGGCATCGACGTTCAGCTCGGCACCCCGATAAAGCGTCTCGAATGCCAGCAAGGGCGGGTATCGGGTGTCGTGACAGACGACGGCATACGGCACGCGGCGACGGCGGTCGTTTTCAACGGCGATCCGGCCGCGTTGCAGCGGGGCCTGCTTGGCATCGCCGCGACCGGCGCCGTTTCCCGTCGCGCCGTCAGCCCGCGCTCTCACTCTGCCTGTGTCTGGGCCTTTGCCGCGACCCCACTCGGGGCACCTCTGGTCCATCACAACGTGTTTTTCGGCACCGATCCCGCAACCGAATTCGGCCCGCTGGCGCGGGGCGCGCTGCCGCAGGACCCGGCGCTTTACGTCTGCGCGCAGGACCGCGGCGCAGGCGCGGCCCCGAACGGGCAGGAACGATTCGAGATCATCATGAACGCACCGCCCGTTTCGGACACCGGCACCGGTTGGGACGAAGAGGAGACACTGCGATGCCACGACAGCACGATCCGGCTGCTATCGGAGAGGGGGCTGCACTTCACGCCCGCACCGGAGCCGCGGGCGATGACGACGCCGGCGGACTTCGCGCGGCTGTTCCCGGGCTCGGACGGATCCCTCTACGGGCGGAGCCCGCATGGAATGATGGCGAGCTTTCTGCGGCCGACGGCCCGCAGCAACCTGCCGGGGCTCTATCTGGCAGGGGGCGGGGTGCATCCGGGGCCTGGCATCCCCATGGCCCTGCTCTCCGGGAGGCACGCGGCCGCGGCGATCGTGAGCGACCGAACTTCGACCTCCTGATCCCGCCCGACGGCTACGCCTGGTGGTATGTCGACGGCATCTCCGACGACGGCGAAAGGGCGATCTCGATCATCGCCTTCATCGGCTCGGTTTTCTCGCCCTGGTACCGCTGGTCGGGCCGGCAGCGCCCGCAGGACCACTGCTGCATCAACGTCGCCCTCTATGGCCGCGGCGGCCGCTGGACCATGACCGACCGCGGCGAAAGCGCGCTTCGGCTTGCCCCCGAACGCATCGAGGTCGGACCGAGCCACATGGCCTGGGAGGACGGAACCCTCGTGATCCGGATCGACGAGCGCACCGTGCCGCACATGGACAGGCTGCGTGGCGAGGTGCGAGTGATCCCCTCGGGCATCACAAACGTCGAACTGCCGCTGACCCCCGATGGCGCCCATGTCTGGCGCCCCTTCGCGCCGACATCGCGGGTCGAGGTATCGATGAACCGCCCCGGCTGGACCTGGTCCGGCCATGGCTATTTCGATGCAAACTTCGGCCTGCGCGCGCTCGAGGCCGATTTCTCCTACTGGACCTGGGCGCGGATGCCGCTCGGCCGCGGCACGGCGGCGTTCTACGATGCCGAACGGCGTGACGGGTCACACCTCGAAGCAGCGGTCCAGTTCGATCCCGACGGCACCGCCACGCTGTTTCAGGCGCCGCCGAGGGCGCAGATCCGCCGCTCGCTCTGGGCGGTCCGGCGCGAGACCCGGGCAGATCCCGGCGTACAGCCGCGACAGGTGAAGGCGATGCTCGACGCGCCCTTCTACACCCGCTCTGCCGTCTCGACGGTGATCGATGGCGAAGAAACGGTCGGGGTACACGAAGCGCTCGACCTCGACCGCTTCGCCAGCCGCTGGCTGAAGCCGATGCTCGCCGTGAAGGTGCCGCGCCGGGCGCGATGGCGGTTCAGCGACTGAGGTCGAGCGGGGCCGCGTCCGGGTTCAACCGCCAGACCGAGAAGTTGAGCGCGCCCGCGACCGTGACCCAGATCAGATAGGGCACGAACATCAGCCCGGAGATCCAGTCCACCGTCCAGAAGGCGACAAGCGTTCCCGCCACCGACAGCCACAGAGGCACCAGCACCATCATCCCGCCCCGCAGACGTCGAAGGCCAAAGAACACCGGCGTCCAGAGCGCGTTGAGCGCAACCTGCAACGCCCAGAGCGCGAGGCCGATGCTTGCAGCCTGACCACCGTCGCTGGCCCCGGAAACCCGCGCGGCAGACCACGACATCAGGATGTAGAGCGTGGTCCAGACCGTCGGGAAAACCCAGTTCGGCGGCGTCCAGTGCGGCTTTTTCAGGGATTGGTACCATTCGCCCGGCGGAAAGATCGCACCGGTGACCCCGGCACCAAAACAGGCGGCGAAGTAGATGGCGAAGACAAGGATATCCATCGAAGACCTCTGTTATTCAAGAGCATTCCCGGCAGGTTGATGCTCTGGACCTCCCAGAACCCCGGCCCGCCACCAGGTCGCGCCCGACGAGCGCTACCCGAAGCTGTCCATCGCGCCATCTCCGCACGAAGGCGTCCGGGCGCAAGGGACCCGTTGCCCGACCACGTTCTGGCCGGGTCGGCGCCAGACTGCAACGATCCAGCGGACATTCTGTTCCCAAACGCCGACCGTAAAGGCACGACTGGGATTCCATGGTCACGACGGTCAGGCGTATGTCTGCCCCTGGTCTTCCTGCGCAAGCTGGGCAAGCACCGACAGCACCGTCCCTGCCCGGCCCTCGCCCCAGCCGACCGCCTGGGCGGGACCGCAGGCAGCGTCGATCAGAAAGGCCGCGGCCGGCAACGGCGGCGCGTGGCGCACCGGCGACCGGGGGGCGAGCGTGGTGGCGCCCGCCTGCCCTGCCGCGACCGCAAGAAGGCGCATCTTCTCGGCCCTCGACGTGTGGGCGCGCCGGGTGATGCTGTCGTAATCGGCCGCTGCCACATGGGTTCCGATGCGGGCATAGATCTGGCGGGCCGCAAAGATCCCCATGCGGCACCCGGCGGGAAGACCGGAAACCCCGGCTTCCGAGCGGAGATAGAGGCGCTGCGCCTCGTTCAGCAGACGTTTCACGCAGCGACGGAGCCCCGGCGACGGCGCGGGCGCGGTCAGAAACGCTGCCACATCGATCCCCTCTTCGGCCAGCCAGTCGCAGGGCAGGTAGAGCCGCCCGGCCTCGGCGTCCTCACCGATGTCGCGAGCGATGTTGGTCAGCTGCATCGCAACGCCAAGATCGCAGGCGCGCGCCAGCACATCCCTGTCTCGCACCCCCATCGCCACGCACATCATCGCCCCGACCGTCGAGGCAACGCGGACACAATAGCCGTGCAGCTCATCGAGGGTCTGATAGCGACGCTCCAGCGCGTCCCAGGCAAACCCCTCCAGCAGCGCCTCGGGCAATGCGCGCGGCATGTCGACCTCGGCCACAAGCGCGGCAAAGGCGCGATCGGCCGGGCCATCCTTCGGGGTGCCGGCATAGGCCAGATCCAGACGGTCGTGCAGCGACAGCACGGCCGCGGACTTGGCATCGCTCAGGTCGACCGCGTCATCGGCAAGCCGGCAAAAGGCATAGAGCACCAGCGCACGATCCCGCACATCCCGCGGCAAGAGCTTCGAGGCCGCGTGGAACGAAAGCGACCCGGTCCGGATCGCCTCGCGACAATGGTCCAGATCGCCCGGGTCGATCATGCGGCGGCCCTCGATGCCCGAACGTCCGGCACCAGTTTGCCCAGCACCTCGGCCGAGGAAACCACTCCCGGCAGACCGGCGCCGGGATGCGTGCCCGCCCCGACAAGATAGAGGCCCGGGACCTCCTCGACCACATTGTGCGGCCGGAACCACGCACTTTGCAGGATGCGCGGCTCGATCGAGAAACCGGATCCCAGCGGGCTGAGATAGCGATTCCGGAAATGCACCGGCGTCATCATGTGGCTGGCACTCAGGTGCTGACCCAGACCGGGAAGCAAATGTTCTTCCAGAACTGCCTGAACACGCTGGCGGTACGGTTCTGCCATCTCGGCCCAGTCCACGGGATTTTCATGGCCAAGGTGCGGCACCGGCGAAAGCGCATAGAAGGTGTCGTCGCCCTCGGGCGCGACGGTCGGATCGATCACACTGGGACGGTGGACATAAAGGCTCATGTCCTCTGCCAGCTTGCCATTGGTGAAGATGTCCCGCACCAGCCCTTCATAGCGCGGGCCACTTACAATCGTGTGCTGCCCGGCCTTGGGCCACATGGCCCTGGTTCCCCTGGTGCCAAAGTACCAGACGAACAGCCCCATCGACCAGCGCGCGCGCTTGAGGCGCGCCGGCGTCCAGCGGCGCGACGGCACGTTGCGCAGCAGCCGCTCATAGGTATGCCCGGCATCGGCATTCGATACCACCAGCCCGGCCTTCAGCACCTCGCCGTCGCCAAGCCTGACACCGGCCACCTTGCCATTCTCTGTCAGGATCTCGTCCACGTCGGTGTGATAGCGCATCTCGCCGCCCTGCGCGGTCACGACATCGGCCATCGCCTGCGCCAGCGCGGCGCAACCGCCCATCGCATAATGCATGCCATAGGCCGACTCGAGATAGCTGACGAGCGCATAGATCGAGGTGACGTGGAACGGATCGCCGCCGATGAACAGCGGGTGGAACGACAGCGCCATGCGCAGGCGTTCATCGCGCACCCGCATCGCCACATGGGCCGCGACGGACCGGTCGGCGCGGTATCGCGCGAAGGTCGGCAGCGCCTTGACGGTCTGCCACAACTGGCTCATCGACCGGCGCCCGAGATCCTCGAACCCGAACTGATAGCGATTGCGGGCATCTTCCATGTACCGCTCATAGCCGTCGAGATCCGCCGGGGCGAACCGCTTGACCTCGGCGCGCATGGCTTCCTTGTCGGGACCGACCGAGAAATGCGAGCCATCGGGGAAACGGAAGGTATAGAACGGATCGAGCGCACGAAGGTCCACATCGTCGTGGAAATTCCGCCCGGTCGCCGCCCACAGCTCCTCAAGCGCCTGAGGCACCGTCACGATGGTCGGGCCGAGATCGAATCTGTGCCCGTTCTTGTGGATTGCCGTCGCGCGGCCGCCCGGGGTCTCGAGGCGATCCACCACGATACAGCGATAGCCCTTGGCCCCGAGCCGCATCGCAGCGGCGAGACCACCGAAGCCGGCGCCGATGACGATGGCAACCGGCTGACTTTGCGTGTCTTCGAGGGGAATCGACCCGTCGGAATGTGCGTTCGTAATCATGATGCGACACTAGCAGTGTAAACCTAGGTTGACAATCGCCGTAACGCCGCATTTACTTGCGCCACACACTGCCGATGAGGCCTGCAAACAATGGGCGAGACACAGCAGACCGTCAGCCTGAGCCTGTTTCGTTTCGACAAGCCCTCTGCGCGGATCTGGCCCTTTTTCCAAATGGCGCTTGCAAGGCGCCCGCTGTCCCGCCTTCGCGGGCTGAGGTTTGTCAAGCTGTGCGGCACCGGCAGCGGCGAGGGGTTCACGCCGGTGCCCAACACCGCGGTCTACACGATCCTCTGCGTCTGGGACTCGGCCAACATCGCTCACGAGACAGTGGCCACCGCCCCGGTCTTCGTCAATTACCGCGCCCATGCAGATGCAAGCTGCACCCTGTTCCTGCAGGTCGCCTCGGCGCGCGGGCAATGGTCGCACCAAGCGCCCTTCACCCCGGTGGTGGATCTGCCCGACGGCCCGATTGCCGCGCTGACCCGCGCCACGGTGCGCCCGCACGCGATGCTGCAGTTCTGGAAACGGGCGGGGCCGATCAGCGACGTGGTCGGCGACAACCAGGACGTCGTGTTCAAGATCGGCATGGGCGAGGTGCCCTGGGTGCAACAGGTCACCTTTTCGATCTGGCCCGACACGACGACCATGGCCGCCTTTGCCCGGGCAGACGGCCCCCACGCCCGCGCCATCAAGGCGGTACGCGACGGCAAATGGTTCCGCGAAGAACTCTATGCGCGGTTCCGCATTCTGGACCGGCTCGGCGACTGGCCCGGGCTTTCGACCTTCCCCGAGACAGCCGAGAGGTAACCACATGCAGCCCTATCCCTTCTCTGCCATCGTCGGACAAGCCGAGATGAAGGAGGCTCTGGTTCTGACCGCCATCGACCCGTCCATTGGCGGCGTGCTGGTGTTTGGCGACCGGGGCACCGGCAAATCCACCGCCGTGCGCGCGCTTGCGGCGCTGTTGCCGGCGATCTCGGCCGTTGTTGGATGCCCCTACAACCGCACCGCGGACGACCATCACGGTTGTACCTGCGAGACGGAAACCCCTAAAAAGGAAGAGATGCGCCCGACCCCCGTCGTCGATCTGCCGCTCGGGGCCACCGAGGACCGGCTGGTCGGCGCGCTCGATATCGAACGCGCCCTGACCCGCGGCGAGAAAGCCTTTGAACCCGGGCTTCTGGCACGCGCCAACCGCGGCTATCTCTATATCGACGAGGTCAACCTGCTGGAGGACCATCTGGTCGACTTGCTGCTCGACGTCGCCGCATCGGGTGAAAACATCGTCGAACGCGAGGGGTTGTCGTTCCGGCACCCGGCGAAGTTCGTGATCGTGGGTTCCGGCAACCCGGAAGAGGGAGAATTGCGCCCGCAGCTTCTGGACCGCTTCGGCCTGTCGGTCGAGGTGACCTCGCCGCGCGAGATCTCGGAACGGGTCGAGGTGATCCGGCGCCGCAACGCCTATGAGATGGACACCAGGGCCTTCCTGAAGCGCTGGCGCGCGACCGACACACGCCTTCGCAACACCATTCTCGACGCCCGCAGCCGGCTGGCCGACACCGCCGCAGCAGACGAGGTGCTGGAAGATTGCGCGCGGCTTTGCATCGCGCTCGGCTCGGACGGGTTGCGCGGCGAACTGACCCTGCTGCGCGCCGCGCGCGCGCTTGCCGCCTATGACGGTGCGCCGGCAGTCGGTCGCGAGCATATCATCCGGGTCGCGCCAATGGCCCTGCGTCACCGCCTGCGGCGCGATCCGCTGGACGAGGCCGGATCGACCCTGCGCGTGCGCAGGATCCTCGACGAGGCCTTTGCTGCATGACAAAGACCGGCGTCGACCCATTCGATCTGGCCAACCCCTGGCATCGGGCGGTCGCCGCGCGGGATATTCTGGCCGTCGATTCGCTGGCCCTCGGTGGCCTGCTGCTGCGCGCCCGGCACGGACCGGTGCGCACCCGGTGGCTTGACGGGCTTGGCGACGCGCTGCTGCCCCTGCCCCTGCGCCGGCTGCATCCGCAGACCCCGGACGAGGCGCTTTACGGGGCGATCGACGTCGCCGCGACCCTGCAGGCCGGGCAGACGGTGCGCTGTTCCGGGGTACTGACCGGGCCGCCAACGGCGGTGGTCGTTCCAATGGCCGACACGGCCGAACATGGCTTTGCCGCCCGTCTCAGCCAGTGGCTCGATGCCCGCGGCGGGGTCGCCATCGCGCTTGACGAAGGCAACGACCCGGACGAACGCGCCCCGGCCTCCCTGATGGAACGGCTGGCCTTCCACATCAGCCTCGACAACATCGCGCTGCGCGACATCGGTTTCACCGGCGCCACGCCCGACCAGATCGCGGCAGCCCGCGCGGCGCTCGCCAAGGTTCAGGATCTGGACCGCGTCTGCGAGCAATTCGTCAATATCGCGGCAGCGCTCGGCATCAACAGCCTGCGCCCCCCCGCCATGGCCGGACGCGCGGCAGTGGCCGCCGCCGCACTGGCGGGCCTGCCGGCACCGGAAGAACCCGAAATCGCGCTGGCGACCGCGCTGGTGCTTGCGCCGCGCCTGCAACGGTTGCCCGAGGCACCGCCCGATGCGGACAGCGAGGCGCCGGACGAACCGCCAGCGCCGAAGGAAGACAGCGGAACCAGCGATCCCGGGGCCTTCGATCCCAAGGACGCCCCGGACGAGGTCAGCGTCGAGGCCGCAATGGCGCAGCTTCCACCCGGCCTTCTGGAGGAAATCGCGCGTGCGCTGTCCTCCGGCAAGAAGGGTGGCCGCAGCCGGGTGGTCGCCACCAAGGCCGCCGCCCGCGGGCGCTTTGCCCCTTCCCGTCCCGGACAGATCACCGCCGGGGCGCGGATCGACCTGCTGGCCACGATGCGCCGCGCCGCGCCATGGCAACCGATCCGCCGCCGCACGAGCCCGGACTCGACGGCACCGATCCTGATCCGCCCGGAAGACATCGCCATTTCGCGCCGCCGTGGCCGCGCCGAACGCGTGGCGATCTTTGCCGTCGATGCCTCTGGCTCGACCGCGATGGGCCGGTTGGCCGAATGCAAGGGCGCGATCGAACTTCTGCTGGCCGAGGCCTATCAGCGGCGCGATCATGTGGCGATGATCATCTTTCGCGGTCTGAAGGCCGAGGTCCTGCTGCCCCCGACGCGGTCCCTCGTACAGACCAAGCGGCGGCTGGCTTCGGTCCCGGGCGGCGGCCCGACGCCGCTCGCCTCCGGCCTGGAACAGGCCCTGCTGCTGGCCGAGGCAAGCCGCCACCGCGGCATGGACCCTTCGATTGTCCTGATGACCGACGGACGGGGCAACATTGCGCTCGACGGTTCGGCCGACCGGGAGGCCGCACTGGCCGACCTGCAGGATATCGCCGACGCGGTCCGCCGCCGCGGCGTGCCTGCGATGCTGATCGACATCGCCCGCCTGCCGCGCCCGGCGGCCTCGGCGCTGGCCGAACGACTGGCGGCCAGCTACCTGCCGCTGCCGGTGGTCAATGCAAGATCCTTGTCGGAGGCCGTGCAGAGCCAATGGGATACCACGCATTGATGCCCGACGGGGTTCCGCCAGACTGGCCGCATGTGGAGCTGAGCCGGATCGTTATCAGTCCGCCGCATTGCTGGCATCTGCAGATGACCGGCAGCGGCCCGGATCTGTTGCTGATCCACGGTGCCGGAGGCTCCGCGCATTCCTGGCGCGACCTGATCGCGCCGCTTTCCCGGAGCCACCGTGTGCTGGCAATCGACCTGCCGGGGCAGGGTTTCACCCGCCTCGGCGCCCGCACCCGCTGCGGGCTCAACCCGATGAGCGCCGATATTGCCCGCCTTCTGGACACGCTGAACCTGCACCCCCGGGCCATCGTCGGGCATTCTGCCGGCGCCGCCATCGCCCTGCGCCTTGCCCAGATTCTCGATCCGGCGCCTGCGACCATCATCGGGATCAATGCCGCGCTTGAGAACTTTCCCGGCGTCGCGGGGATGGTGTTTCCGCTTATCGCCAAGGCGCTGGCGCTCAATCCGCTGACCGGGCGGGTGGTTGCGGCCACGATCACCTACCGCGCGACCGAACGGCTGATTTCCGGCACCGGCAGCCATCTGACGCCGGAAGGAATCGAACTTTACCACCGGCTGCTGCGCAACAAGTCCCACGTCGCCGGAACCCTGAGCATGATGGAGCAGTGGTCCCTGGACGATCTGTTGAAAGACCTGCCCGAGATCCGTCAACGGGTCTGCTTCATGACCGGCGCAGAGGATCTGGCCGTGTCGCCACGCACCTCGGAGAAGGCCGCAGAGAGGATGCCGAATGCCGTCTTCCGCAAATTCCCGGATGGCGGCCACCTGCTGCACGAGGAATGGCCGGATCTCGTTTCGGCAGAAATCCTGAAAATTCTCGACCCGACCGACCCGCCTTCGGCATTGCCAGGCGTCTGATCGGGCGCCTGGTCGGCGGGCCGGAAGGACCGCGTTATCGTCGGCAACACCCAGACCCACAGCACGCGCGGCGCAGGAAACGAATTTCTCTTGCGCGACTCACGGACCGCTATCATACAATTTGCCTGCGATCATTACTGCATTTCGACCGACTGTCTCCGTTTCCGGCGCTGTCTCGACTGCCAAGACTGACGCCGACGTTGCCGCAATTCAGCGGGCATCGAACCCAGTACAGGAGACTTGCGGATGGCAACTGGCACCGTGAAATGGTTCAACACTACCAAAGGCTACGGCTTCATTGCGCCCGAAGGCGGCAGCCGTGACGTGTTCGTGCACATCTCGGCCGTGGAACGTTCGGGCCTGACCGGCCTGCAGGACGGCCAAAAGGTTTCGTTCGACATCACCCCGGGCCGCGACGGCCGGGAATCGGCGACCAACCTCGAAACGCTCTGAGGCGCTTCACGGCGGCGGGATGGCCCGGCCACGGGCCTTCCAATTAAACCTGCGGCCCCGATCTGTGACGGAATTTCCGTTCGTTCGCGGCACATCGGTGCACTATTTCGTGTTGACGAACCGCAGAGCGTTGATTCTGGCGGCCAGTTTTGGTTCTTCTTGGAACAAACGACGCATAGGCCGGTTGAAATTAAATGTTGAACAGACGCTCTTTCCTCGCCGCGGCGCTTGCCTCGGCCGCAGCAGCCCCCGCCATCGCCCAAACGACCGCCCCCGCCACCTCGCAGGCGCCTGCGAGCAATCAGGGGTTTCAGCTCGACCCGCGGTTCCAGCCGCAGATCGTCGGCATCAAGGCCAATTTTCTGCCCGGCCAGTTGCTGATCCTGCCGCGCAGCCATTACCTTTATTACGTGGTCGAGCCCGGCAAGGCGATCCGCTACGGGGTCGGCGTCGGCAAGGCGGGGCTGGAGTTCACCGGCACCGCGACCATCGACGTCAAGAAGGAATGGCCGACCTGGCGTCCGACCGACGAGATGATTCAGCGCAACCCCTCCGCCTATTCGAAATTCGCCGGCTCGGATTATGTCATGCCGGGCGGGCCGGGCAATCCCCTGGGCGCGCGCGCGCTCTATCTGTTCCAGGATGGGCATGACACCTATTTCCGGATCCATGGCACGACCGAGCCAGAGTCGATCGGCAAGTCGGTGTCGAACGGCTGCATCCGGATGCTGAACAGCCATGTCATCGATCTGTACAACCGGGTGCCGATCGGGACGGTCGTCACGGTGCTCTGACCGCCGAGACGCGCCGGGCCATTGCATGGCTGGCGGCCCGGATCTGCCGAAGTGTTCCACCTGAAAACAATCGGGGCGCCACAGGGCGCCCCTTGTCGTTTCGCAGGCTCGTGCCACCGGCCGGTGGCGTATTCAGACCTCGACGGTCAGGTCGAGCGTGACCTCGACATTCAGAACTTTCGACACCGGACAGCCGGCCTTGGCGATCTCGGCGATTTCCTCGACCTTGGCGGCGCTGGCGCCGGGCACTTTTGCCGTTGTGGTCAGAAGGCTTTTGGTCATCTCGAACCCGCCGCCGACCATCTCGAGCGTGATCGTGCATTTCGTCGCGACTTCCTCGGGCGTCATCCCGGCCTTGGCGAGTTCGTTCGAGAAGGCCATCGAGAAGCAGCCGGCATGGGCCGCGGCGATCAGTTCTTCCGGGTTGGTTCCCGCCTCGTCGCCGAAGCGGGTGTTGAAGGAAAATCGCAGATCCCGGAAGGCCCCCGAGTCGCTGCTCATACGTCCCTTGCCCTCGCGCAGGTCACCGTTCCAGACGGCGGATGCGTGGCGTTTCATGGCGTTTCCTCTCCCTGTCGGCCTGTCCTGGCCATTTCGTGTTCGCTCGCCGGGGCGTCGTCGCTCGGCGCGCCGGCGGGTTCATCCTAACGCGCCCGACGGCACCGACAAGGGTCGAGATCGCGGCGTCCCTGGCCACGGCAGCCTCATGCAGGCCCGCGAACGGACCTGCGCATATTGGATAGACGGCACCGGAGCCGCAGGTATCCTTGGCCACACCGAAAGACCCGAGACTTTCCTTTTCCCTTTGGTCCGTGCGGGCGGTCCGCCGGTGATTGATCGGCGGGCCGTTTTGCAGATCCGGCATCGCCAGTTCCGGCCACCAATCGACACCACAAGGCGCCGCTGGCCACTTCCAACCACCACCCCAGAGCGTGAACGGCCACCACCGGCCGATCACGGCATCGCTCAGGGGGCCAAAGGCTCTGGATCACGACGGCAGATATTTGGGTTTCGATGCGTGGGATGGATCCGGACCACGAGACCTGGCGCTGCCGCGACGGCGCCGACCACCCCGGCCGTGCAGGAAGTTCAGCAGCCGAGGATCTTGCAGATCTCGTCGCCAAGCGCCGCAATTTCCTTCGCCGCGGCACCCGAGCGCTCCCATTCGGTGACGCCGAAACCCTCGCCCAGAGCCTCGGCAAAGACCACCCGATTGCCAAGGACGGCCTCGGCCACCGGCGCCTGAAGCTCGCGCATCTGGCGGGTCACCTCGGCGCCAAGTCGGGTATGGGCGCGCGCCCGGTTCAGCACCGTCAGCGCCGGCTTGCGGGTACGATCGACAAGTTCCAGCACCGCCTCGGTCGCCCAGAGATCGAGTTGCGAGGCCGCAACCGGCACCACCACAAGATCGGCCTCGCGCAGTGCCGGGCGCAGATCGCCGTCGGCCTTGGGCGGCGTGTCGATGATGACAAATGTCGCCGACTTGCGCAATTTGCCGGCCTCATAGCCGACGCCCCAGGCCGAAGCGGTCGAGAACTCCATCCCGGGCTGGCCTTCGGTCGCGTCATTCCGGGTCATGAACCAGCGCCCGAGCGACCCCTGCGGGTCGGTGTCGAGCACCGCAACGGTATGACCCTGCGACAGCAGATAGACGGCCAGATTGGCCGCAACGGTGGTCTTGCCGGACCCGCCCTTCTGTTGCGCTATGGTGATCGTATATGCCGCCATCTGCCACCCCCCGAACCCTCTGCCCGTTCACAAGGTATCGTGTACGAACCGGCGTATCTCCACAACAATAAGTGACGTGGCCGCTGTGGTTTCGCCCGCCTCAGGCGCCCGGCCGCGCACACGGACGGTCCGGACCCGGCCCGTTGCCACCTGTACCTCGCCATCGCAGCGGATGAGGAACGCCGGAACCGTCCGGGCGCTCCGACGTCCCGGGTTCGCCCCTGTTGTAGTCGTGTAACAAGACCGCACAAGCCTTGGGCAGGCTGTTGCGGCCGGTAGCGATTCGATTCGGTTGCCGCTACGCATGGGAGCAATGCGAATTATGGCTCATCCCTTGTTGCGCGCTGGCGTGACCGCTCTGTTTGCTGCAGCCACGTTTCCGGCAGCGGCGCTCGACAGCATTGTCGTCCTGGCCCCCGGAGCCGACGCGGGACTGACCCGCTCGCTCGAGGGCGCCTCGCTGCTGAAGCGCGCCAAGCAGGAGGAGCGGACAGACCCGGCTGAACTGCTGGCCACTGCGCGCGCCGAATACCGGCGGATGATCTCGGTGCTTTATGGCGCGGGCTATTACAGCGGCACGATCAGCGTGCGGATCGACGGGCGCGAGGCGGCGGATATTCCGCCGCTGAACCCGCCTGCCAGAATCCGGCAGATCGAGGTCATCGTGACCCCCGGACCCCAGTTCACCTTTTCGCAGGCGACGGTGAAGCCGCTGGCGCCCGGAACCGAACTGCCCGACGGCTATGCCGTGGGCCAGATTGCCCGCTCGGGTGCGATCGGCCAGGCAGCGAAGTCCGCCGCCAGCGCCTGGCGCGACGTGGGTCACGCCAAGGTCGATCTGGTAAACGAGGACATCGCGGCCAATCACGCCACCAACAAACTCGCCTCGAACCTGACGCTTGACCCGGGGCCAAGGCTGCGGTTCGGGCCGCTGGTGGTGCAAGGCAACAAAAGGGTGCGGACAGACCGGATCAAGGCGATTGCCGGACTGCCGACCGGCGAGGTCTATAACCCGCAGGACGTGACGGACGCAGCCGAGCGGCTGCGCCGGTCGGGCGCCTTCCGCTCGGTCGCCTTGCGCGAGGCCGACACCATCGGCCCGGGCGACGAGCTTGCCATCAACGCCGATCTGGTCGAGGAGCGGCGGCGCAGGCTCGGGTTCGGTGTCGAGTTCACCAGCCAGGAGGGGACCAGTTTCAACGCCTACTGGATGCACCGCAACCTGCTTGGCGGCGCCGAGAACCTGCGGTTCGACCTGACGATCGATAACATCGGCACGACCGAGCCCGACAATGGCACCGATTACTACCTGACCGGGGTGTTCACCCGTCCGGCAACGTTTACCCCCGACACCGACCTCTTTTTCAACGCCGGGATCTCCCATCAGCACGATCCGGGCTATACCTCGGACTCGATCCAGTTCGGCACCGGGCTGAACTGGCGGATCTCCAAGCGCCTGACCGCCTCGGGCGGCATCGGCTTTCGCGCGAGCGACGTCGATGACGCCTTCGGCAGCCGCACGTACAAGTTGATCAACTTCCCGCTCAACCTGACCTGGGACACACGCGACAACGAATTCGATCCGACCAAAGGGGTTTATCTCTCGACGGGTCTCATCCCCTTTGTCGGCATCTCCGACATGCCGAACGGCGCGCAGACGCTCATCGATGCCCGCAGCTATCTCGGGTTTGGCGAAAGGCGGAACACGGTGCTGGCAGGGCGGGTCCAACTGGGCAGCCTCTACGGCCCGTCGATCCCCGAAGCGCCCGAGGATTACCTGTTCTTCGCCGGCGGCGGCGGGTCTGTCCGCGGCCAGCCCTACCAATCGCTCGGGGCGGGCACATTCAACGGCCAGATCTTTGGCGGGCGGTCCTATGTGGCGCTGTCGGGCGAGGTTCGCAGCTATGTGCGCGGCAACATCGGCCTCGTCGGGTTCTATGACATGGGATATGTCGGCGCCGAAGAATTCTATAACGGCTCGGGCAATTGGATGAGCGGCGCCGGGATTGGCGTTCGCTACAAGACAGGCTTCGGCCCGATCCGGGCCGACATCGCCACGCCGGTTTCCGGTGGACCGTCGGACGCCGACTCGGTGCAGCTATATATCGGTATCGGACAGGCGTTCTGATGATCCCTGCACGCACCCTTTCCCGACCCCTCGCCCGTACCGCCCTTGTTCTGGTGATCGTGCTGCCCATCGCCTCGGCCCAGGCCCAGAACGACGATGGCAGCTTTCTGCAACGGTTCCTGCAGAGCCGGCTGTCGAGTGCCGGTCGCGAGGTCCGGATCAGCGGCTTCCAGGGGCTGCTCGCTGGCAAGGCACAACTGGCCGAGATGACCATCGCCGACGACGAGGGCGTCTGGCTGACGCTGCGCAACGCGACGCTCGACTGGAACCGGGCGGCATTGCTGCGCGGGCGGCTGACGGTCAATGAACTGACAGCGGGCGAGTTGATCGTGGTGCGCCGACCGGTTCCCGCGCCGACCGATACGACCGAGGTCAAACCGCCCAAGGCCGAGGCCTCGGGCTTTTCGTTGCCGGAACTGCCGGTGGCCGTCCGGATCGACAAGCTCGGGATCGCCCGGGTGGAACTCGGCGAGGCGGTGATCGGTCAGGCGGCGGCGCTGACCCTCGATGGAACGCTGGCGCTTGCCGGCGGCGACGGCAATGTCGACATCCGCGCGGCACGAGTCGACGGGCGCGACGATCACCTGACGCTTCAGGGCAGTTTTTCAAACGATACCCGGGTGCTGGCGATGAACGTCGCGCTGCAGGAAGCGCCGGGCGGGCTTGCCTCGATTGCGCTGAAACTGCCGGGCGCACCCTCGATCGACCTGTCGCTGACGGGTCAGGGACCGCTTGACAATTTCGCAGCCGACCTGGGGCTTGCCACCGATGGGCAGGACCGGGTCACGGGTCAGGTCGCGCTGATCGGCGACGGCAGCGGTGGCACCGACTTTACCGCCGATCTCGGCGGCGATGTCACGCCGCTGATCCCGGCCGACCTGCACGAATTCTTCGGAACCGACGTGCAGTTTGCCACCCGCGGCAATCTTGGCGGCGACGGAGCCTTGGTTCTGCAGGAAGTTTCGATGCGCTCGCAAAGCCTCGATCTGCACGGATCCGCGCAGATCGACGCCGACGGCTTGCCGACCGCCTTCAACCTGCAGGGCAATATTTCCGACAGAGATGGCGGCGGGGTGCTGCTGCCAATCTCGGGGACGCCGACGACCATCGATCAGGCGCAGATCGAGGCCGATTTCAACGCCGCCGAAGATGACCGCTGGGACATGTCGATGCTGGTCGATGGCGTCGACCGCGAAGGAACCCGGATCGATCTGGCCTCGCTGACGGGCTTCGGGACCATCCGGCCCAGCGATCCGCGCTCGGTCACAGCGGAAATCTCGTATCTGATCGACGGCATCACGCTGGCCGAGCCCGCGCTGGCGCAGGCGGTTGGAACCTCGATCAAGGGCGCTCTGACCGGCGAATGGGCCGATGGCAAGCCGCTGACGCTGAGCGCGTTCCGGCTCGACGGGGCCGATTACGGGCTGACCGCCTCGGGCGACTTGGGCTTCGCCAACCGCAGTGTGCAGATCGCGGGGCAGACCGCGGTCAGGGCCGACGAGCTGTCGCGGTTCTCGGGCCTTGCAGGGCGCCCGCTGACGGGGGCCGTGACCGCCAATCTGTCGGGCAACGGCGATCCGCTGGGCGGGCTGTTCGATCTGACCCTCGATCTGCAAGGCCAGGGTCTGTCGATCGGACAGGAAGCGGTCGACAATCTGCTGACCGAACCCGTGACGCTGTCGATGGCGGCGCGGCGCGACACCGAAGGCACCGAACTCGACCGCTTTGAATTGCGCAGCCGGGCCGTGACGGCCGATGCCTCGGGCAAGGTCGGCGGCGGCGCCTCGGACATGACATTCAAGGTGGCGTTGAGCGACGTCGGGCTGGTTCTGCCCGGCCGCGAAGGCGCGCTGGCACTCGCGGGAACCGGGCGCGAGTCCGCGCCGGGCGACTGGCAGGTCGGGCTCGACCTCGAAGGGCCCTATGAGTTGACCGGGCGCGTCGACGGAAGGGTAAATCCGGGCAAGAGCGATATCACGCTCGACCTCTCGCTGCCCGACATCGCGCCGCTGGTGCCGGGCCACAGCGGACCCGTGAAGATCGCCGGCACCGCAGCCGAGGCCGGCGCGGCCGGTCGCTGGCAGGTCGATCTGAACGCCGATGGCCCCTATGACCTGACCGCCGCGATCGACGGGATCGCCTCCACCAACGGCAACAGCGATCTGGCGCTGAAACTTCGGCTTCCCGATGTGGCGCCGCTGGCACCGGGCTTCACCGGCGCGGTCGACCTCGATGCCACCGCGGCGCAAACCGCGACCGGCGGATGGGAGTTCCGCGCCGATGGCAGCGGGCCCTACCAGGCCGCGCTGGCGCTCGACGGCAATGTCGGCGACGGGCCGAGTGCTGTCCATCTGACGGCTGGCCTGCCCGATCTGGCACCGCTCGTGCCGGGCTTCGGTGGCCCGGTGCAAGCGGAGGGCACGGCAAACGACAATGGCGACGGCCGCTGGAACATAGATTTCGGCGTGACCGGACCACAGCAGAGTCGCGCCAAGGTCGATGGCGTTGTTGGAGGCGGGACCAGCGCGCTTGCGCTCGATGTCGCCCTCGCCGACCTTTCGGTCTTCGTGCCGCAGCTTCCGGGGCCGCTGACGGCACGCGGCACCGCGGCCGAAAACGGCGACGGCCGCTGGAAGGTCGATCTGACCGCCGACGGCCCGTTCCGCAGCAGCGCCAGCGCGCGCGGTCTGGTGGGCGCCGCGGGCAGCGATCTGACCGCGGCACTGGCGGTGCCCGATGTCTCGCCGCTTGCCCCCAGTCTGCGCGGTGCGGTGAATGCCAACATGACCGCGGCGCAGACCGACGCCGGCGCCTGGCAGATCGGGGTCGATGCCACCGGCCCCTATCGCAGCACCCTGCGCGCCAATGGCCAGGTCGGCGGCGGTCCGATCCGGGTGACATTCGACGCCGGACTGCCCGATGTCGGCCCGCTCGCCCCCAGCATCTCGGGTCCGGTCACGATGAACGGCTCGGCCGACCAGACGACCAACGGCGCCTGGGCCGTCAATTTCGACGCAGGCGGCCCCTATCGCAGCACCGCCCGCGTGAACGGCACATTCGGCGCGGCCGGAAGCTCGGCCGATATCACGGTATCCATCCCCACGATCTCGCCCTTCGCCCCGGGCATTGCCGGCGGACTGGATGCGCGCGGCAACGTCTCGCAGGATACCAGCGGCATCAGGGTCAACCTGACAAGCACGGGACCGCAGGGCGCATCGACTGCCATCGCGGGCACCCTCGCCCCCGATTTCTCGACCATGGCGATGACGGCGCGCGGGTCGGCGCCGCTGGGGCTGGCCAACGGGTTCATTGACCCGACCGCGATAGACGGCACGGTGCAGTTCGATCTGGCCGTGAACGGCGCGCCGGCACTGCAGTCGGTGTCGGGAACAATCGGCGTCAACGGGGCGCGGGTGACCATACCCACGGCCGAGATGAGCTTTACCGACATCGGCTTCAACGCGCGGATTGCCAATTCGGCGGTGCAGATCGACGCCAGTGCGCGCAACCCCGAGGGCGGCTCTGTCTCGGCACGTGGGTCGGTTGGGCTGACCGGCGCGATGATCGCGGACCTTCAGGCCAACCTGAACAATCTGGTCCTATCGGACCCCAATCTTTTCAAGACGTCGCTTGGCGGACGGGTGACGATGGCTGGGCCAATCCTTGGCAATGCCTCGATCAGCGGCCGGATCGACGTCGGCCGGACCGAGATCCGGGTGCCCGATGGCGGGCTCGGATTTGGCGGCTCGATCCCCGAGATTTCCCACCTGAACGAACCGGCGGCGGTGTTCCAGACCCGCAAGCGCGCCGGGCTGGTCGTGGTCGAGGATACCGGCAACGGCCGCAACCGTTCCGGCAGTGGCACGGTCTACAACCTCGACGTGCGGATCAACGTGCCCGATCAGGTCTTCATCCGCGGTCGCGGGCTCGACACCGAAATGGGCGGCAGCGTCCGGATCACCGGCACCACCGCAAATGTGCTTCCTGTGGGCGAAATCAGTGTGATCCGCGGCCGGCTCGACATTCTCGGGCGGCGGCTGACAGTGGATCAGGGCACGATTTCGCTCGCCGGAGGGCTGCAGCCCTATATCGACCTGAGCGCGACGTCCAAGCGGGATGATTTCGAGTTCACGGTGCGGATCTACGGGCCGGTGGACGACCCCCAGTTTGAGCTCTCCTCGACGCCAAGCCTGCCCGAGGACGAGGTTCTGGCGCGGTTCCTGTTCGGCAAGGGGATCGACGATCTGTCGCCCTTGCAGGCGGTGCAACTGGCAAACGCGCTGGCACAGCTGACCGGGCGCGGCGGGATCGACCTGTTCGGCGGGCTGCGCGAGGGCCTCGGGCTCGACGATCTCGACCTGCAGACCACGGAAAACGGCGACACCGAACTGCGCGCCGGCATGTACCTGAGCGACAACGTCTATACCGAGTTCGTCGCAGACAGTCAGGGCGAGACCGAGATCGACGTGAACATCGACATCAGCCACAACCTGACGCTCCGCGGCAGGGCAGCGTCGGACGGCGACAGCGCGATCGGACTTTTCTGGGAGCGGGATTACTAGGAGGCTCTGGCCCCGCGCCCGGCGCGCCGCCAGATCACTCCGCCCGATCCTTGATCGGTCCCGCCGGCGTCAGGTCAGCTTCCGCGATAGGTGGCGTAGCCATAGGGCGAGAGCAGCAGCGGCACGTGATAGTGATCGGCCGCAGCCATACCGAACCGCAGTGGCACCTGATCGAGAAACAGCGGCTCTGCGCCCGCCTGACCGGTCCGTCGCAGATAATCGCCGGTGGAAAACACCAGTTCGTAGGTGCCGGGTTCGAACCTGTCCTCGGGCAGGATCGGTTGATCGGTCCGCCCGTCGGCATTGGTCACCGCCTCGGCAATCTTGCGATGCGAATTGCCGGTGACGCGGTAAAGCGCGATGGAAATACCCTCGGCCGGGCAGCCCCTTGCCGTGTCCAGAACATGGGTTGTCAGATATCCCGCCATGAAACGCTCCGTCTTGCCTATCCCGCATCAAGGCCCGAAACTGCCCCGACCGCAAGCCTCAGCCGACAGGAGCAGACATGGATCGCTACCCGCGCGACATGCATGGACATGGCCCGAACCCGCCCTCCGCCAACTGGCCCGGTGACGCAAAGATCGCCGTCCAGTTCGTTCTGAACTACGAGGAAGGCGGCGAGAATTCGATCCTGCACGGCGACGCCGCTTCCGAGGCCTTCCTGTCCGATATCGCCGGCGCCGCCCAATGGCCGGGCCAGCGCCACTGGAACATGGAATCGATCTATGACTACGGGGCGCGCGCCGGATTCTGGCGCCTGCACCGGCTGTTCACCGGCGCCGCCATCCCGGTCACGATCTATGGCGTCGCGACCGCCCTCGCCCGCAGCCCGGGCCAGGTCCGCGCGATGCAGGACGCCGGGTGGGAGATCGCCAGCCACGGGCTGAAATGGGTCGAACACAAGGACATGCCCGAGGACGAGGAACGCGCGGCAATCGCCGAGGCGATCCGGCTGCACACCGAGGTCACGGGCGCCCCGCCACGCGGCTGGTACACCGGGCGCTGCAGCGCCAATACCGTGCGGCTGGTCGCCGAAACCGGCCAGTTCGACTATGTCTCGGACACCTATGACGACGACCTGCCCTATTGGCTCGAACTCGAAGGGCGCGACCAGCTGATCATCCCCTACACGCTCGAGGCCAACGACATGCGCTTTGCCACGGCGCCGGGATATATCACCGGGGTGCAGTTCTTCGAATACCTGCGCGACGCCTTCGACGTGCTCTATGCCGAGGGCGCGGCTGGCTCGCCCAAGATGATGAGCATCGGGCTGCATTGCCGGCTGATCGGCCGGCCCGGCAAGATCGCGGGGCTGCAACGCTTCATCGACCATATCAGGGGCAAGGAAGGCGTCTGGTGCCCGCGCCGAATCGACATTGCCGAACACTGGGCCAAGACCCACCCCCACAGCCGGCACGAACGGCCAAGCCGGATGGACCGCGCGACGTTCGTCGCCCGCTATGGCGGGATCTTCGAGCATTCGGACTGGATCGCGCAGCGCGCCTTCGAGCTGGAGCTCGGCCCGGCACATGACACGGCCGTGGGCCTGCATTCCGCACTCGCCCGGATGTTTCGCAGCGCCAGTGCCGAGAAACGTCTGGGTGTGCTGACAGCCCACCCCGACCTTGCCGGCAAGCTTGCCGCAGCAAAGCGGCTGACGCCCGACAGCACCGCCGAACAGGCGGGCGCGGGGCTCGATGCGCTGACCGATGCCGAACGCAAGCAGTTCAGCGACCTCAATGCCGCCTATGTCGCAAAGAACGGCTTCCCCTTCATCATCGCGGTACGCGACCACGACAAGGCCAGCATTCTTGCAGCCTTCCTGCGGCGGCTGGAGAACGACCGCGATACCGAATTCGCCGAGGCCTGCCGTCAGGTCGAACGGATCGCCGAATTGCGGCTGCAGGCGTTGCTGCCATGAATGCGCCTGAGCGCGAGCTGATCCCGGCGCCCCTGACGGCCGCATCCTTTGCACCCTACGGCGATGTGCTCGAGGCCAGCGGCGTACCCGACCGCCTGATCAACGCAGGCTTTTGCGGCAGGTTTCACGACCGCGCCCGGCTGGAGTTCAGCGGCGGTCAGGCCGGGATCAGCCTGTTTCAGGCCGTGCCGCGGACGCTGCCGCATAGCTTCGATCTGGTCGAACGCCATCCCGACGGCAGCCAGGCCTTCATACCGATGTCGATGGACCCTTTTCTGGTGATCGTCGCGCCCGATCGGGGCGACCGGCCGGGCGATCCGCTGGCTTTTGTCACCGCCCCCGGGCAGGGGCTGAATTTTCATCGCGGCACCTGGCACGGGGTGCTGACCCCGCTGTATCCCCCGGGGCTCTTTGCCGTGGTCGACCGAATCGGTCCGGGCGCCAACCTGCAGGAATTCGTCTATCCGGCGGAATGGCGCGTCTTGCCGCCGCCGGACTGGCCTGCCGCGTGACCCCACACCCGGGACACTGCCGCGACGGGCGCCGCGGCAGATCACAGACTCTCAGCGCCCGGATTTTCCGAACAGCCGCCCCAGCCAGCCTTTGCGCGCCGTGCTTGCAAACATGACCGGTGGCAAACCTCGGCGTTGTCCGATCAACAGATGATATCCAACGGTGGGGTGCATGCTATTCCTCCTGAAAAAATTTGAACGATGCCCGAGAATACATCTGTACGCTCAGAAATGATACTTAAAATATAACTTTCGTTCCATAATGATCGTTCGTTGCGTTTGAAATGATACAGCTGAACAGACCCGATCTCGTCACGGCGGCATCGGCCGTGCGGCCACCGATCTGACCGAACTGCGCAGCGGCTCGCGCCGGACGCCCATAATTTGCGGCGACGGGCCCAACATATTTGCCGTTTCGCCCGAATTTTACCCGACCTGCGCCGCCGGCGACTTGGCACAAAGGATTACGGAATCCTGTGGCGAATTCTGTGCTATATACGGTCACGCCGCGGGGAGAGGTCGCACCGAACCCCGGACCGGGAGGACGGCACGGCAAGGTGGGAAAACCGACACCGCGACGGGGGTCAGCGATGGAGCGCCAAATCGACAGGGATGCGGCCGGAGGCGCCGTGTGAGCGACGCGCCGAGGTTTCGTTTGCAATTGATGGGCACGCTCGGGCTGATCGCACCGTCCGGGCGCGACGTCACGCCGAAAATGGCAAAAACCCGCGGAATTCTGGCCTATCTGGCGCTGTCAGAGGAAAAACCGATCTCGCGTGCGACGCTGCAGGATCTGTTCTGGAGCGACCGGATGCCGAGGCAAGGCCGCGACAGCCTGAAGAAGGCGCTCAGCGAGTTGCGGCGCTGCTTCGACGAGGCCGCGGCCCCGCCGCTGGAAAGCACCGGCGGCCCGGTGGTCCTGCGCCAGGGCGAGCTTGAGATCGACCTGTTCGATGGCAGCTGGCAAGCCGCCGCCGCGGCGCTGCACCGGCCATTGTTCCTCGATGGGCTCAACATCGTCGATCCCGCTTTCGTCTGCTGGCGTGACGAGGTGCGCCAACGGCTCGATGCGCAGCGCAAGACGACCATGCCGCCCGTCGTCGCCGGACCCTTGCCGCCGGCGACCCAGCCGCCTGCCCGCGAACTCGCTCCCACTGAACTTCCCGCATCCGGGCCGCCCGAACAGCGGCGACGGGCGCCATTTTCGGTCGGGGTGCTGCCGCCGGCGTGCCTTGCCAACGACCTCGCGGCAGTCCACTTCTCGAATGCGATGCTCGATGCCCTGCAGCGGGCGCTGATCCACAGCGGCATGTTCGAGGTACAGGATTTCCGCCCGATCCCGCTGAACGGCGCGCTTGGAAACCGCTCGGCCGACTTGCTGCTGACGTGCCGGGGAACCACGGATGGCGACGTGGTGTCGATCTCGATGCAGCTCGGCAGCCTGGCCGGAAACCACGTGGTCTGGACCCGTGAGGTCAGCCTTGCCGCGCGGTTGACCAACGGAGCCGAACTGGCCATGCACGCCAGCGCAGCGGTGGACCAGATCAGCGAGAAAGTGGGGCGGTTCGACGGGCTGTCACGGCCCGAACATGTCGCCGCGCGCAATGTGCTGACCGCGATCGATCACATCTATCGGTTGACCGAGTCGGATCTGGAGGCCGCCGACGCCGCCCTTGGCGAGGCGATCAGCCATGTCCAGACCTCGCCCTTCTATGCCTGGCGGGCCTTTCTGGCGGCCTTCCAGGTCGAGAAATTCGGCCGCACCGGCTCGGGCGAGATCCTCGACCGGGCGGAGTTCTATTCCGAGCGTGCGCTGGAGCTTGACCGCCACAATCCGCTGGCGCTGGCGCTGGTCGCACATGTTCAAAGCTTTGTTTTCCGCGACACCGACCGCGCGCAGGAACTGGTATCATCGGTGCGCGACCTCGCCTCGCAGAACGTGATGCTGGCCGACACGTTTTCGATGCTGCATTTCTATACCGGCGACTACGATAGCGCCCGCCGCCACGCCGAAACCGCCTGCCGGCTCGCGCGCAGCAACCCGTTTCGCTATACCTTCACAACCTCGCTGGCGATGTCGCAGCTTATGCTCGGAAATCATCGCGACGCTGCAACAAGCGCGCGTCAGGCGCTGGCCCAGCATCCGGTGCGCAACGGATTCAAATATGAGCCGACCCTGCGGACGCTGGCCGCCGCCTGCAGCTGGTCGGGCGATCTTGACGCGGGGCGCGCGGCGCTACTGCAACTCGACGGGCAGAGTGGGCGTCGCACCCTCGACCGGCTTGCCAATGCCGAGGACGCCCCCTTCCCCAATTCCGAAGTTCTGGGACTGGTACGACGCGGACTGGAGGTACTGAATGGATAGGGCGATCACATTGCCGGAATACCGGATCACGCGATACGGCGAGATCTTTCTGGGCCAAACGCTGTCCGATCTGGGCGGGATCGCTGCGGCAGCGCTGCGCCGGGATCTGGGGGAATCGGGCGACACCGGCCTGACCGAGGCTCAGATCGACGCGACGACGAAGGCTGCCGAACAGGCATTCGCGGCGGCGGCCGAGGCGACCGGGATCGCCGCAGGGATGCGCAACGCCTCGATCCGGGCCAGCGTCGGGGGCGCCGGCGCCTTCTCGAAATCGAAATCCAAGTCGAAATCCAAGTCGAAGTCGAAATCGAAGAGCAAGTCGATCGTCCGCCCGCTTGGCAGCAGCGACGCGACCGTGGTGTCGAATGCGGTCTGGGCCGAGCTGCGCGAACTGACCCTGATCCGGTTCCCCTTTGCCCGCCGCACAGCCCTGCCATGGGAGAACCTGCCGGTCCCTGCCCCGCCCGGCCCCGATCACACCGAAGCCGAGCTGAGCGATCTGCTGGCCAAGGAGATCGAGTTGCACGGCAACGCGCCGCGCCGGGCCGAGATCCTCGATCAGGTCTCCTCGGCCGAGATTACCGAGGTGCTGCGACCACTGGCGATCTCGGACCCCAGCGAGGCGCCCGCGACCGTGGCGCTGATCGAGACCGTGCTCGATGTCGTCGAGCGTGTCGGCTATGTCTACAAGTCCAAGTTCAACCGCGCCCGGCCGAACCAGGTGGCCCATCACCTGCGCCCCTTCCTCGACAACCCCGCGCACCAGTCCTATCCCTCGAACCACAGCTTTCAGATGTTCTCGGTGGCCGAGGTGCTGACCCGGCTGATGCCCGAGAACCCCGCCACCAGCGAGCTGTTCTTCGTCGCCCAGCGGGTCGCCGAGAACCGCGAATATGCCGGCATCCACTATGCCTCGGACAGCTTTGCCGGGCGGGAACTGGCCCGGATGTTCGCCCCCTATCTTGTCATCGCCTGTCGCCACACGATGCGCGACGCCCTGCAGGAGTGGAATTGAGCCATGTCCGATCCGCAAACCCCCGGCGCCGAAAAGGACCTGTTCTACCTCTGGCATCTGCAGCACATCGGCCTGATTGACCGCGACGGCCCGCATTGGCGCGCGCCGCTGTGGTACGAGGCCCGAAACAAGGCCGCGGTGACCGTGGCCATCATCGACACCGGCATCGACACCGGCCACCCGAACCTCTGCGGCGCGCTCGACGGCGTGCGGCAGATCGATTTCGGCCCCCGGGCAACCGGCGTCGTCTATGACCCGCCCCGTGCCGCGGTCGAGGCATTGGGACGCGCCCTGCGCGACGACACGGCGACGCCCGCGCAGCTTCAGGCGCTTTTGCTGAGCGCGCTCGACGACGGCAAGCTCTGGGCCGGGTCCGTTGGCCCCGACATCGAGGATTTGCGGGCGTTGATCGAGACCGCGCTTGCCCCCGGCAGCGACGTGGCGACGATCCGCGCCGTGGTGGCCGAAGTGCTCTCCCTTGTCGGGCCGGTCGCGCCCGCGCCCGAGGTCCTGCCGCCTTTCGACAAGGCTGCAGCGCTTGCCATGGTTGCGACGCTGGGGCTGGCGTCAGCCGATCTCGATGCAACACGGGCGCTGGTCGAAGGCATGGCCGATGCGGGGCTCGAACGGTTGCGGATCGAAGATCCCTCGCGCTATTTCGGCGCCCACGGGACCGCCTGCGCCGGCCTGATCGCCGGCCGGCCCGTCGACCCCGACGCCACGGCGCAAGACTTCCACGCCGCGATCCCGTACTATGGCGCCAATCCCTATGCCCGCATCCTGCCGATCGCGACCCCCTACAGCCACGAGATCCTGCCGACCCTCAACGCCCTGATCCATGCCTTTGTCGCGGGCGCCGAGGTCATCCTGATCCCGCGCGGCCTGCCCGACCATGCCGAGCGTGCACGGATCCCCGCCAGCCCGCTGCGCACGACCCGGATCGAGTCCGATGGCGACGAGACGCTGGTCGAGGCGGATCAGGCACGGCGCAGCACCCTGATCGCCCACGCCGATCTGTTCGAGGCGGTGCTGAAGGCGATCTCGAAACAGCGCTATGTGGTGCTGTCCGCCGGCAACGACGCCCGCGCCAGCACCGTTTCCTATCCTGCCGCGGCGGTGCTGCGCGAACCCGGGCACGACCGCTCGGGCGGCGCAGTGGTGGTGGGCGCGGTCAACCGCAATGGCGCCCCCTCGGCCTATACCAATGGCCGGGCGCTGGCGTCAGAGCTGCTGTTCATGGTGTCTGACGATAGCACGGCCTTCGATCTGGAACGGTTCAGCCGCGATCCGGGAAGTCGGGCCGCGGGCGATTTCGACCCCGCTCCGCATTTGCCCGCCGGCACCGAAAGCAGCTTTTCGCCCTGGGCGCCGCTGACGCTCGATGTGCGCGGCAGCTTCGGCTATGCCGCCTCGATGGAGGCCGATCCACCGGAAGAGGACGATGGCATCGACAGGGCCTCGATCTATACCCTGTTCAGCGGCACCTCGGCCGCCTCGTCGCTGGCCGCGGGCGTGATCGCGTTGCTGGTTCAGGCGGGTCGGCTGGCCAAGACGCCACCCGCGACGCTGGAGGCGGTAAAGCGGGCGATGAAGGAGGCAGGGCTCGACTGGCCGGGCAGCGGGTTCGATCCGGGCTGAGGTAGGCAGTCGCCCCCCCCACGGAGGACCGCGGCGCCAGGGCTGCGATGGCCCTCAGACAGACACCGATTTCTTGACGTCCTCATAGGACAATTCGGCTTTGCTGCCCGCCATCGACACTGCCCCGCGCTTCATCACCACAAAGCGGTCGGCAAGGCCGTAGGCGAATTCGAAATATTGTTCGACCAGCACGATTGCCATCGTGCCCTGATCGCGCAGGTATTCGATCACCCGGCCGATCTGCTGGATGATATTGGGCTGGATACCCTCGGTCGGCTCGTCGAGCAGCAGCAACTTCGGCTTGGTCAGCATCGCGCGCGCGATGGCAAGCTGCTGCTGCTGGCCGCCCGACAGATCGCCGCCGCGCCGGCCCAGGAATTCCTTCAGGATCGGGAACAGCTCATAGATCTCGTCGGGCACCACATGTTCGGACTTCGGCAGGCAGGCATAGGCGGTTTCGAGGTTCTCCTGCACCGTCAGCAGCGGAAAGATCATCCGCCCCTGTGGCACATAGCCGACGCCCTTGTGGGCCAGAACATGCGCCGGCAGTTTGCCAAGGCTCTCGCCGTCGAGCGTCACCGACCCGCCGGCGCGCGGATGGGTGCCCGAGATTGCCTTCAGGAGGCTGGTCTTGCCGACCCCGTTGGTGCCCATGACGCAGGTCACCTCGCCGGCGGCGGCCTCCAGATCGACCCCGTGCAGGATTTGCGACCCGCCGTAATAGAGTGTCAGCCCCTCGACTTTCAGCATGGTTCAGCGCCCCAGATAGACGTCGATGACGTCCTGATTTTTCGTGACGTGATCGAGGCTGCCCTCGGCCAGCACGGACCCCTCGTGCAGCACCGTCACCTTGCAATCGAGCCGGCGCACGAATTCCATGTCGTGTTCGACCACGACGACGGCGCGGGTCCTGGCCGCCTGCTTCAGCAGGTCTGTCGTGTGTTCGCGTTCCGCAAGCGTCATGCCGGCCGCCGGTTCATCGACCAGAAGGAGTTTCGGCTCCTGCGCCAGCAACATGCCGATCTCGAGCCATTGCTTCTGGCCGTGGCTCAACTCGCCCGACTTGCGGTGAAGCTGATCGGACAGGCCGATCTCGGCCGCCAGTTCCTCGATCCGCTGCCGGTCCGCGGCGACCGGCCGGAACGCCAGCACCTTCCAGGGGCTGCGGTCCTTCTTCAGCGCCATCATCAGGTTGTCATAGACGCTCTGATCCTCGAACACGGTCGGGCGCTGGAACTTGCGGCCGACGCCCGCCTGGGCGATCCGGCTTTCGCTCATCTTCAGCAGCGACTGGCTGAGATCGCCCCAGATCACCCGGCCCTCGTCAGGCCGGGTCTTGCCGGTGACGATATCCATGAAGGTGGTCTTGCCGGCCCCGTTCGGCCCGATGATCGCCCGCAGTTCGGCCGGGCCGATCGAGAAGCTGAGGTTGTTGATCGCCCGGAACCCGTCGAAGGTGACCGAGACGCCCGAGACTTCCAGAAGCGTGCCACTCATTCCTCGGCCTCCTTCTCGCGGAAGCTGCCCTTGTCGGGACCAAGGTCGGCGCCGTGGCGATCCGGGCTGCGGCGTCCGCCGATCAGATCGAACAGCCCGCCGATGCCCTTGGGGGCAAACAGGGTGACCAGCACGAAGCTGAGCCCCAGCAGCACCTGCCACCAGTCGACCCAGTCGATGGTGTAGAAGCCGAGCGGGATGCTCGGCACCTGCCCGCCGGTGAACATGGTCGAGAGCAGCGAGACGACGGCGGCCCCGATCACGGCACCGTAAAGCCGCCCGCGGCCGCCGATGGCAACCCAGACCGCGAGGTAGACCGAGGCGATCGGCGCCATCTCGGCCGGGTTGATGATGCCGGCCTGGGGATAGTAGAGCGCCCCCGCGATGCCCGCGATCACCGCGGTCAGGGTGAAGACGAACAGCTTGTAGCCCTCGACCGAGTAGCCGAGGAAACGGACCCGCGCCTCGTCGTCGCGGATGCCGCGAATGACCGAGCCGAACTTGCCCGACACCACCCAGGCGCAGAGCAGATAGCCAAGCGCCAGCGCCGCCGCTGAGCCCCAGAAGAACCACAGCGACAGATCGGCCTGCGGCACGCCCGAAAGGCCGGGGATGTTCTGCAGCCCCGAAAGCCCGTTGTTGCCGCGCAGCCCGCTGTCGTTCTGGAACAGGTAAAGCGACAGCGCCAGCGTCATCGCCTGGGTCAGGATCGAGAGATAGACCCCGGCGACCCGGCTGCGGAACGCAAGCCAGCCGAAGACCAGCGCCAGAACGCCCGGGACCAGCACAACGAGGACAAGCTGCGCCGGCAGGCTGTGGGCAAAGCTCCAGACCGGGGGAAACTGGCTTGACCCCACCACGCCGAAGATCTGGTTGCCGATCGCATCGACCACCTCCTGCGGGGTCGGCGGGATCGGAGCATTGGCAAGCGAGGCGACGACGATCATCTCGGTGCGGGCATACATCAGCCACATGCCGATCATGTAGCCGCCGAGCCCGAAGAACGCCATGTGGCCAAGGCTGAGGATGCCGGTGTAGCCCCAGACCAGATCCATCGCGAGCGCCACGAGGCAGAGGCAGAGCGTCTTGCCGAGCGTCTTGACAAAGGAGGTCGAGAGCACGCCCGAGCCCGCGCTTTCGCTCATGAAGGTCACGGCGAGGGTGAAGAGCGCAAGGGCTGCGAGGAAGTAGAGCACCGAGGGGTTGCGGGTCAGGAAGGAACGGCTCATGCGCGGCCTCCGTCGACGTCGCGGGGGGCCAGCCCCCCGCACCCCCCGGGATATTTGCAAACAGAAGAAGACGCAGGTCTTTGCACCGGGGTCATGGTCAGTCTCCCGCGGCCCGGCCCTTGAGGGCGATGATGCCTCTGGGGCGGAACTGGATGAAGATGATGATGAAGATGATCATGTAGGTCTGGGCGGCGAGCGTGTTGCTGGGGTTGAACCATTCGATGCCCTTCTGCAGGAAGCCGATCATCGCGGCGCCGAGAAGCGTGCCCCAGATGTTGCCGACGCCGCCCACGACCACGGTCATGAAGCTTTGCACGATATAGTCCTGGCCGAGTTCCGAGGTGACCTTGGCATAGAGCCCGATGGCCACGCCCGCGATGCCGGCGATCCCCGAGCCGAGCCCGAAGGTCAGCATGTTGATGCGGTCCGGGTTGATGCCCATCGAACCGGCCATCTTCGGGTTCTGGGTCACGGCACGCACCTCGAGCCCGAGCCGGGTGCGTTTCATGATGAACAGGAACAGCGCGAGGAAGATCATCGCCAGCACGAAGATGGCGATGCGGATGTAGGAGATCGAGACCACATCGTTCAGGGTAAGCGCACCATCGAGCCAGGAGGGCGAGGTCAGCGGCCGGGCCTGGGTGCCGAAGATGTTCTTGGCGAGCTGCTGGAGCGCGATCGAGATCCCGAAGGTCGCGAGCAGGGTTTCGAGCGGACGGTTGTAGAGCCAGCGGATCACCAGCCGTTCCATCGCGACGCCTGCCGCGAAAGTGACGGCAAAGGCAAGCGGCAGGGCTATGAGGATCGAGACCGTGTAGTTCGGCACGATCTGCTGGACGACATAGCCGGTATAGGCGCCCATCATGATGAACTCGCCATGGGCCATGTTGATCACCCCCATCACCCCGAAGGTGATGGCAAGTCCGATGGCGGCAAGGAAATAGATCGAGGCCAGCGACAGCGCGTCGAGCGACAGGTCGATCGCCTGCATCAGCCCGACCCGTGTGTTGACGCTGTGCAGCGTCGCCGTGGCCGCATCGGTCAGCGCCACCGAGGTCTCGTTGTAGCGGTCGTAGAAGGCGTGCGAGGCGATGGCCTGCTCGACCTCGGCCGCAGTTGCGGTCGGCGGGACCAGTGCTGCCTCGGCCAGCGTGGCATAGGCGCGGTCGCGGGCATTGTCGTCGTTCAGCTCGCTCACCGGCACGCCGCCGACACGGCCGTCGACGATATGGGATTGCAGGGCTGCCAGGATATCGCCGCGGGTCAGCCTGGCCTCGGCCAGCCCCTGGGCGACCAGCAGCCGATAGGCGTCGTCTTCCGAGAAACCGTCCTGGCCCGGGGTCAGCGTGTTGCGGATGTTCAGACCTGCGGGCGGAGTCGTTCCCGGGGCCGCCTCGCGCGTCGTTTCGAGAAGCGGGTTCAGCGCGCCGCGCACATCGACACCGAGATCGCCCTTGAAGCTTGCGATTGCATCGACCCGTTCGGCCTCGTCGGCGCCATAGGAGATCGACAGCAATCGCTCCAGCCGCACCTTGCGGGTCTTGATCTCAGGATCGGTCTCGTCCTCGATCGCGGCACGCAGCGCCACCAGGTGTTCGGGGGCGGGGTCGCGCTGGATCGCGTCGAGTGCCGCACTGCGCCGCTCTGCGTTTTCGTCCATGAGCTGGAACTGCACCAGCGCCGCGCCGATCATCGCGCGCACGCCGCTGTTGGGCTTCAGCTGGTCGATGTCGCGCTTGCCGGCCTCGCCCGCGGGCTGGCCTGTCGCGATGTCGGTCAGCTGGTAGCCGTCACCCGCCTTCTTGGCATAGAAGAACAACCCGTCGGACTTGCGCTGCCACAATTCCTTGCCCTGCCAGGCTTCGAGCACCGCCTGCGCCTCGGGCAGACCGCTGTCGCGCAGCGCGTCGATGGCCGGGGCGATGGTCTGGCGCGAGCTTTGTTCGATCAGCGCGCGGTTCTGCTGCAACAGCGTCTGGATGGCACTGTCGTCCTGTGCAGAGGCCACGCCGACGCACAGCATCAGGCCGGTCAGAAGTGCCAATAGTCGTGGTATCATTGCCTGCCTGCGCCCAATGGGGTCGGGAGGGCGCGGAACGCCCTCCCTTTTTCAATTCGGATCAGTAGTTCGACTTGATCTGCACGCAGGTCTTGGTCTCGGTGTTGTACATGCCGCAGCCGAGGTCGGCCCAGTCGGACACAAGCACCGCCGATTCCGGAAGGAAGTCGGTCCAGGCGTCGCCCGGCACCGGCTCGGTCTGGCTGATGATGTCGAACTGGCCGTCATCCTCGATCTCGCCGATCAGCACCGGCTTGGTCAGATGGTGGTTCGGCAGCATGGTCGCGGTCGAGCCGGTCAGGTTCGGGAATTCCTGGCCGATCATCTCGGCAGAGACCGCATCGACATCGGTGGTGCCCGCCGCCTCGACCGCGTTCACCCACATGTTGAAGCCGATATAGGTGGCTTCCATCGGGTCGTTGGTCACGCGGCTGTCGTCGCCGATGAACTTGTGCCAGCCTTCGATGAAGGCGGCGTTCTCGGGCGTGTCTGCGGACATGAAATAGTTCCAGGCCGCCAGGTGTCCGACGAGGTTGGTGGTGTCGAGGCCCGACAGTTCCTCTTCGCCGACCGAGAAGGCGACGACGGGGATGTCATCGGCCGACACGCCCTGGGCTGCCAGTTCCTTGTAAAAGCCGATGTTGGCGTCGCCGTTGATCGTCGAGATCACGCCGACCTTCTTGCCATCGGCCCCGAGCGCCACCACGTCCGAGACGATCTTGGACCAGTCGGAATGGCCGAACGGTGTATAGTTGACGAAGATGTCGGACTCGGGGATGCCCTTCGATTTCAGATAGGCCGCGAGGATATTGTTCGTGGTCCGCGGATAGACATAGTCGGTGCCGAGCAGCGCGAACTTCTCGATCCCGAGTTCGTCAAGAAAGTAGTCCGTCGCCGGGATCGCCTGCTGGTTCGGGGCGGCACCGGTATAGAACACGTTCTTCGAGCTTTCCTCGCCCTCGTACTGGACCGGATAGAACAGCAGGCCGTTCAGTTCCTCGATCACCGGCAGAACCGATTTCCGGCTGACCGAGGTCCAGCAGCCGAAGATCACGTCGACATCCTCGACGGTCAGCAACTCGCGCGCCTTTTCGGCGAACAGCGGCCAGTCCGAAGCCGGGTCGACCACCACCGCCTCAAGCTGCTTGCCGAGCACCCCGCCCTTGGCGTTCTGCTCGTCGATCAGCATCAGGACGGTATCCTTCAGCGTGGTTTCGGAAATCGCCATGGTGCCCGACAACGAGTGCAGAACGCCGATCTTGATCGTGTCGTCGGCGGCAAGCCCGGTCGTTGCATAGACCGCAAGCGCTCCGACCAGAGCGGAAGTCATCCGAATGTTCATCTGTCGCAAATATCCCTGTTGAAAGGCACCCCTGGGAACTGGCCGCTCCTCCGATCGCCCCGCATTTCCCCGGGGCGCCATCCGACCGTTCCGGCCCATGGGTACCGGTTTTTATCGATTTGCGGCGGGCTCGGTCCTGTTCGTCTTCGGCCGCCGCGCCGAGGGCCGGATCTCGACCCTCTCGCGCTGCATCAAAGGAAAAGCGCGCCAAGCGGGCAAATGCTGGGCAACGAACGGACGATTGCGCATACAGATTTGTGAACGGCGCACGAAAGCTATGCGAAATTAGTGCAATTCGCTGATATTCACGGCTGTTGTTGAAGATTGCGGCAGGGCGCATCGGCAAGGATTCGCGCGCCTGAGACGGCAACGGCCCGGGCAAGCCTGCGCATGCCCGGGCCGTCTGCTGGTTACTGCTTGTCGCTGCGCAGAACCTGCAGCACGATCGCGACCAGCGGCCCGATCACACTCATGCTGATTGCGCCCAAGGGATCCCGCGCGATCCGGCGCAGGCCGAGGACAATGTCGTTCACTTCTTCGACGGCGCTCTCGGCGTCGCCTTGCAGATCGGCGATGGCCATGTCGCGCATCTGGGTAATCTCGGCCAGGTCGGCCTCGGCCGAAAGCCCGCCGGCCCAGACCAGCAGCAACCCGGTCAGAACCAGATTAACCGCAGCAACGATCAGCGCCGCCAGCGCCGGGCCAAGCGAACTCCAGAGCGAGTAGAACGCCGCGATGTTGAGCATCACAAGACCGACCGCGCCGAGGATCAACGCGGCCCCCGCGATGATGGTCTGACGTCGCACCACGGCCATGTGGCGTCGCGCGATCATGCGTTCGGATTTGACGATGACGGCGATGTTGCGCCCGATGCGGCTGCTCATCTGTGTTCTCCTAGCGTGTGCGACCGAGGATGTAGCCCACCACGAGGGCCCCGAAAGCGGTGGTCAAAAGCGGGTTTCGCTGGTGCATGTCCTTGGCCTCGGAAACGAAACGTCGGAACAGGGCCTCGAGTTCGGTTCGGTCGATCTGCCCGAGAGCCCAGTCGAGCCGCCCGCCCTCGGCCGCGGCATCGCCGTCGTCCGGGGCATCCGCCGCGTCCGTACGGACCGCGGCCTGCGCCTCGGCCAGCAGCCGTTTGAGTTCTTCAAGCTCGGCCTCGAGTTCTGCCTTGGTCGCCATCGTTCAGTCTCCCTGTACCACTTCCGTCGAAATCGGCATCCCGCCAGTCTCCTCGGGACCATCGGAGGGCAAGGCGCTGCCGCCGTCCTCTGCCCCCAACGCGCCGTCGCCCGACATCAGTACGGCCAACCACCGGGTCTGCGGAATGTTCCCCAGCACGATCATCAGGCAGGCGGTGATCGGCACGCTCAGCAACGTTCCGACGATGCCCCAGACCGCCCCCCAGAAGGTCAGACCAAGGATGATGACCAGTGGCGACATGTTCAGCGAGCGCCCGGCAATCGCCGGTTCCAGCACATTTCCGATCACGAACTGCACCGCCCCGCAGCCGAGCGCAATGACAAGGAACGGCGACATCGAGTCGAATTGGATCAGCGCCACGATGGAGGGGAAGACCACGCCGAGGATCGAACCGACCGAGGGGATGTAGTTCAGCGCAAATGCCAGCAGCGCCCAGGTCTCGGCGAATTGCAGTCCCATGGGCTTCATCACCGCATAGCTGAAGACGCCGGTCAACAGGCTGGCGAAGGTCTTGACCTTGACATAGGTCTGCAGCCCGACAGTGATCGAATGCACGAGGTGGCGCACCTTGCGCCCCGACGCCTCGTCTGGGGCGGCAATCGCGATCTTGCTGGTCATCGGCCCGCGTTCGAGCAGCATGAACGGCAGATAAAGCCCGACGACGAAGACAAAGGTCATGAAACTGCTCGCAGGCCCGATTGCCTGCCGTGCCAGCCGCGGCATGCTGATCTTGTCGAGCGACTCGCGCATCGACTGCGCACTCTCATCGCCCAGCACGGCCGCGACGCGGGTCACCATATCCTCGATCTGATCGCGGTATTCGGGGATCGCCGAGGCAACCGAACTGGCCTGACTGACCAGGATCAACACCATCAGGGCCAGTCCCGACAACACCAGCGCGAGTCCCAGCACATGGGCCAGCCAGCCCGGAACCCGACGCCCCATCACCTGAAACCCTGCGATCTGGTCGATCACCGCGGTCAGCAGCACAAAGACAAGGATCGCGAATGTCAGCGGCAGCAGGAAGCCCGCGCCATAGACCAGCCCGATCACCCCGAGCGTCAGGATCAGCAGCAGGTCGCGCCAGAAGGACAAGGTCCCAAGGGAATTGGTGCCGTTCATGCCGTGGCCCCCTTTTGGATCGGTCCCGGCACCGACGCCCCGACCGCCGGACCGTGGCGCCCGGTGGTGGGATCGTTGTGTCTAGAACACCGGCTCATGGGAAATTCCGACCCCGCATGCGGCCTGCCTGTCTGGTTGCCGAAAAAAAGAGGCTACCCTTCAAGAGCTACCATGCAGGCACGGGATTCCAAGTGGAAAGCGGCGCGGAAGCGGTGCGCCGCGGAGGTGGCCGGCCCCATAACGGCCCTTGTCCACCGTCGCGCCGCGCCTGTGCAGAACTTTCCCTCCGCCCCGGGCTGCGACGCCCGGTCGCGCTGCCATCGCTGTATCAACCGCCGGGCGGCGTGACACCGGTGCGACAGTATCGTGACAGGATGGTGACGGCTTTGTCCCGCTGGCGTCGTGCAATCGCTTCTTTCTGCAGCAAAATTCAGCATGTCGGGGATGGTATGGCGCGTGCCACCAGATCTCGGCGCCTCCTGCAATCAGGCCACCCCACCGCCGGGCACTGGCGCAGAGACGCCGCGCCCGGCTGAAACAACCCTTTGCCATGTGCAGCCTGTGGAAAACCCGGTGGATGAACCCGGGAAATCGCCGCGACCTCAGTCGAGCCGTGCCTCCAACCGGTCACAGAGCCAGCCGACCCCCCGGTGCAGCGCCAGCGTCAGCAAGGCCAGTACCAGCAGGGCCGCGAACATCAGGTCGATTTTCACGCGCCCGTTGGCAAGAAGCATGAGATAGCCAAGCCCCCCGGCCGCGCCGACCCATTCGCCGACGACCGCCCCGATCGGGGCATAGACCGCCGCCAGCCGCAGACCCGAGGCAAGGGCCGGGATCGCCGCCGGCACCCGGATCCGCCACAGCAGCCGCGTCGGGCTCGCCCCCATGGTCCGCCCCAGATCGAGCCAGCCGGGCGGCGTGCGCATCAGCCCGTCGAAAAAGGCCGAGGCGACCGGGAAATAGATGATCAGCACCGCCATCAGGACCTTGGACCAGATGCCATAGCCGAGCCACAGCGTCAGCAGCGGTGCCAGCGCAAAGACCGGCAGCGCCTGGGTCGCAACCAGCGCCGGGCGGATCAGATAGCGCGCCGCGGACGACACCGCCAGCAACAGCGCCGTCGCGACCCCCAGAGCGGCCCCCAGCACCATCCCGATCAGGACCTCGGTCAGGGTGATCCCGGCGTGGTGTGCGATCAGCCGCCAGTTCGCGACCAGCGCCTCGGCGACGCGCAAGGGTCCGGGCAGGATATAGGGCGGCAGATGGCCGAAACTGACCAGCGCCTGCCAGAGGCCCAGAAACAGCGCCGTCACCAGCGCTCCGCGCAGCAATCCCGCCATCAGCCCGCCTCCCGCAGCGCGGTCAGCAGGCGGGCCTGAAATGCCAGCATCGCCGCATCGTCCACCGCCCGCACCGGCAATGTCGCGGGCGGCGGCGATTCGACCAGCCCATTGCGGTCGAGCAGACAGACCCGATGGCCGAGCCGCGCCGCCTCGCCCGGATCGTGGGTGACCAGCAGCACGGTGCGCCCGGCCAGCGTCTCGGCCGCGAGTTCCTGCATGTCGGCGCGGGTGCGGGCATCGAGCGCCGAGAACGGCTCGTCGAGCAGCACCACAGGCCGGTCCTCCATCAGCGTGCGGGCCAGCGCCACCCGCTGTCTTTGCCCGCCCGACAGTTGCGCGGGGCGCTTGTGGGCGTGTTCGGACAGCCCCAGCCGGTCGACCAGCGCCATTGCGGCGGCAAGGTCGGGCGTCTCGGCCCTCAGCCGGGCCCCCAGCGTGACATTGCCGAGGACATCGAGCCAGGGCAGCAGCAGATCGGTCTGCGCCATATAGGCGACGCGCGGCGCCACCGGCCGGCCATCGCTTGCCGTGATCGTGCCGTCGAAATCGACCCCGGTCTCAAGCCCCGCGATCAGCCGCAGGATCGTCGACTTGCCGCTGCCCGATGGTCCCAGGAGGCAGGACCAGGCGCCTGCGTCGATCCGCAACGTCAGCGGCGCAAACAGCGGCACCGCGCCAAAGCGCGCCGTCCCCTGCAGCTCTATCCCCGGCGCCTCTGCCATCGCTCAGCCCTGCTCCAGTCCCATCTGCCAGAACCCGACCTCAAGCCGGGTCGCCATCGCGAACCGCCCGCTCAGCCGGTCCCAGCGCGGCGACGCGGCAAAATCGGCCCCGATCCGCCGTTCCAGCGCGCCGTCGATCAGCGCCCCGACATCGCGGCAGAGCTGCTGGTAGCCTTCATCCGCGTAGCTGTCGATCCATGGACGATAGGCCGTGTCGGCCGCCGCCGTCTCAGCCAGCCGCGCGCCGATCTCGCCATAGCCCATGACGCAGGGCGCCAGCGCTGCCACCAGATCGGCGAAATCCCCCGAATGCCCGGCATCGAGCACATAACGGGTATAGGCGAGGTTCGCCGGGCTCTCGACCGCCGAAAACAGCGCTGCCTCGGGGATCCCGGCCTCGGCGCAGACCGTGACATGCAGCGCCATCTCGTGGTTGATCAGCCCGTCCACCGTGGCGGCGGCAGCGCGCATTTCCTCCGCCGTCTCTGCCTTGACGACGCCAAGCGCCCAGGCGCGGGCGAAATGGACGAGGAAGACATAGTCCTGCACCAGATAATGCAGGAATGCCGCGCGCGGCAGGCTTCCGTCGCCCATCCCCTCGACAAAGGGATGGGTGACATAGGCGGTCCAGTCCGCCTCGGCCGCCGCGCGCCACATCGCAAAGGCCCGGCCATAGTCGGGGTGGGTCATTGCCACATTCATTGCGCGCCGAGATCTATCGCCAGATTACTCACCGGCTGCGCCGTCTCGATCAGCCCGACCTCGGCCAGAAACGCCTCGAAATCGGCATAGCGCCCGGCGTCGAGCCCCGCGGGGCTGAGCGCGAACCGCGGCCAGGTATCGTCCCACGCCTTCGCGTTCAACTCGTCCTGCAACTCGGGCGCGGTGGCGGAAAAGATCTGCCATGCCTCGGCCGGATGGTTGACGATGTATTCCGTCGCCTTCTCGGTCGCCTTCAGGAAACGCCGCAGTTTGGGCGCATCCATCAGCTCGGGGTTGGCGACATAGATCAGTTCGTCATAGGTCGGCAGGCCTTCTTCCTCGACATAAAAGCAATGCCCCGGCACGCCGTCGATCTGCATCTGGTTCAGCTCGATGTTGCGATAGGCGCCGATCACCGCATCGACCTGCCCCGCCATCAGCGCCGGCGACAGCGACCAGTTGACGTTGACCAGCGTCACGTCTTCGAGGCTCAGCCCGGCATTGGCAAGGATCCGGCCGAGCAGCGCCTCTTCGACGCCCGCCACCGAATAGCCGACCTTGCGGCCCTTCAGATCCGCGATCTGCTTGACCGGGCCATCCTCCAGCACCATCAGGCAGTTGAGCGGCGTGGCGATCAGCGTGCCCACCCGTTTCAGCGGCAGCCCCTCGGCCACCTGCAGGTGCAGTTGCGGCTGATAGCTGACCGCGATGTCGGCCTTTCCCACCGCCGCCAGCTTCGGCGGATCCGACGGGTCCGAGGGCGCGATGATCTCGACCTCCAGATCCGCGTCGGCGAAATAGCCCATTTCCTGTGCCACGATGATCGGCCCGTGGTCGGGGTTCACGTACCAGTCCAGAACCACGGTCATCTTGTCGGCGGCAAGGGCCGGGGTGGCGGCGGCGAGTGCCAGAAGGATTGCCGGAATGCGCATGTCGCGTCTCCTGTCGTTGAGGGGTGCTCAGGCCTCGGGCCAGAGCGAATGAAAATGATGCACCGGGCCGTGGCCCTGGCCGATATCCAGACCGTCGGCCGCGGCGATGGCATCGTTCAGCCAGGCCCGCGCGGCCGCGACCGCGTCGGGCAGTGCCGCCCCCTTGGCGAGTTCGGCGGCAACCGCCGAGGACAGGGTGCAGCCGGTGCCATGGGTGTTGCGCGTCGCGATCCGCGGGCCGTCGATCCAGCTCGCCCCGCCCTCCCAGACCAGCAGATCGGGGCTGTCGGGCCCGTCGAGATGCCCACCTTTCAGCAGCACCGCGGCGGGACCCAGCGCCAGCAGGGCCGTCGCCTGCCGCTCCATCGCCGGTCGGGTTTCGGCTGTCGGCACGCCCAGGAGTGCGGCCGCCTCGGGCAGGTTCGGGGTCAGCAGCGTGGCACGCGGCAACAGCCGGGCACGCAATTCGGCAACCGCGTCCTCGGGCAACAGCGGGTGCCCGCCCTTTGCAACCATCACCGGGTCGAGCACCACGGGGCCGTCATAACCCGCCAGCGCCGCCGCAACCGCCGCGGCGATCTCGGCGCTGGCGATCATGCCGATCTTGACCGCGTCGACGCGGATATCGTCCAGCACCATGGCAATCTGGTCTGACACGAACGCCGGCGGCACCCTGTGCACGCCGCTGACACCGCGGGTATTCTGCGCCGTCAGCGCGGTCAGCGCCGCCATGCCATAGACCCCGAGCGCCGAAAACGTCTTCAGATCCGCCTGGATACCCGCCCCGCCCGATGGGTCCGACCCCGCGATGGACAGCGCCGTTGCGACGCTCATGTCCGCTGCTCCAGCGCCCGCTGTGCCCGCGCCCGCCGCACCGCCCAGACCAGATCGCGCGCGGCCTCTGCCGGATCGGGCGTGCCGCAGATCGCCGAGACGACGGCAAGCCCCACGGCGCCGGCGCCAATCGCGGCCTCGGCCTCGGCGGGACCGACCCCGCCGATTGCGACTGCGGGCACCTTGCAGACCGCCAGCATCCGCCGCAGCCCGTCGATCCCGACCGGCGGGGCATGGCCGGGCTTGGTGGCGGTGGCGAAGACCGGGCCGGCCCCGACATGATCGACAACCGCCGGGTCGACACCCCGCGCCTGCGCCTCGGTCTCGACCGACAGACCCAGCACCATGTCAGGCCCGATCGCCGCACGTGCCGCGGGCGCCGCCATATCGCCCTGCCCGATGTGCAGCCCGTCGGCCTCCAGTTCCACGGCGGCCGCCACATCGTCGTTGATCACGAGTTTTGCCGCCGTCCCCGCCAGCGCCACCTGCAGCTCCCGGCCAATCGCCACCATCTCGACGGTCGTCGCGGTCTTGTGGCGCAGTTGCACGACACGGACGCCGCCCAGGACAGCCGCCCGCGCGGTCTCGACCATCCCGGCCGGGCCGCCACAAAGCCCGGGGTCGAGCACCAGATAGGCCGACAGGTCCCAGCCCGGTTTCATGCCGCGACCACGCGCATGGCATCGATGCTGGCAGGGCTGACGGATGCCAGCGCATCGAGGAAAGCCATGGCAAAGCTGCCCGGACCCTGCGCCGACAGTTCCGCCGCCTCGCCCGCGGCGGCGAAATGGCTGAGCGCGCCGACGGTCGCGGCGAACGGGTCGGGGACCGCGGCGGCATAGGCGCCGACGAGGCAGGTCAACGCACAGCCCGTCGCCGTCACCTGCGGCATCAAGGCCGAGCCACCGGCAATCCGCACCCCCCGCGTCCCGTCGGTCACGAAATCGACCGCGCCGGTCACCGCAACGACGCCACCGGTCTGCGCCGCAAGGGCCCGCGCCGCCTGTTCCGCCGCCGCCACGCTGTCACCGGCGTCGACGCCCTTTCCGGCACTGGCCTGCCCGGCAAGCGCCAGGATCTCGGAGGCATTGCCGCGCACCACATCGGGGCAGAGCGCGATCAGCCGGGCGACGGTCTCGCGCCGGAAACGTGTCGCGAAACAGGCCACCGGATCCAGCACCCAGGGCACGCCCGCTTCGCGCGCCGCATTGGCCGCCGCCATCATGCCCTCGACCCAGCGCGGGCCGATGGTGCCGATGTTCACCGTCACCGCCCCGGCAATCCCCGCGAATTCGCCCGATTCCTCGGGGTCATGCACCATTGCCGGAGCAGCCCCCGCCGCCAGCAGAACGTTGGCGGCAAAGTTCATCGCGACATAATTGGTGATGCACTGAACGAGTGGCGTTGCCGCCCGCATTGCAGACAGCGCTTCGGCCGGGGTTCGGGACAGGGTGTCGGGACGGGTCATTGCGTGCCTCCTTGGCAGAGGCCGGTCGGAAACGGGATGGTCTGCCCCGGTTCCCGACTCCCTCCGCCAGCATGATCTGGTTCAGGTTCAAAGGGTGCTTCTCAGCCCGGATAAACGGACGCCCCTGTCGATGACGCTCAGACAAACAGATCGCCCCGGCAATGTCACGGGGCAATCGCAAAGAAATCGGGCCGCCCCGTGCACGGGACGACCCTTAAGTCAGCTTCGGTCAAATTGCTCCGGCTCAGGGCGCGCCGCGCGGGCGGCGCCCCCCGGCAGATAGTGTCAGACCAGTTCCATGGCCGGGATCTGTTCGGGGATGATCAGACTTGCCGAGGTCGCGGCACGCACATCCTCGACACTTGCTCCCGGCCCGAGTTCGCGCAGAACCAGACCTGCCTCGGTCGGCTCGATCACCGCAAGCTCGGTCACGATCAGACTGACCCGCCGCGCCGCGGTCAGGGGCAGCGTGCACTCGGGCACGATCTTGGGCTTGCCCTTGGCGCTGTGCACCATGGCAACGATCACCCGCTTGGCGCCGGCCACCAGATCCATCGCGCCGCCCATGCCCGGCACCATCTTGCCCGGCACCATCCAGTTGGCGAGAAATCCGCGCTCGTCGACCTGCAGCCCGCCGAGAACGGTCATGTCCAGATGCCCGCCGCGGATCAGTCCGAAGGACATCGCCGAATCGATCGAGGCAGCCCCCGGCACCGCCGTCACAAAGCTGCCGCCCGCGTCGGTCAGATCGGGATCTTCCATACCCTCGGGCGGTCGCGAGCCAAGGCCGATCACCCCGTTCTCGGCCTGGAAGAACACATCCACATCGGCCGGCAGAAAATTGGCGACGAGGCTCGGCAACCCGATCCCGAGGTTGACCAGCATGTCGGTCTTGACCTCGCGCGCGACACGGCGGGCAATGATTTCCTTTGCGTCCATCTCAGTGCTCCCGTTCCAGAAGGTGATCGACCAGAACGCCCGGCGTCTTCACGGCATCGGGCGGGATCGCGCCGACCGGCAGGATCGAATGCGGCTCGGCAATCACCGTGTCGGCGGCCATCGCCATGATCGGGTTGAAGTTGTGGGCGGTCAGCGAATATTCCAGATTGCCCTTGTAGTCGGCCGACTTCGCCGCGATCAGCGCGAAATCGCCCCGGATCGGCTTTTCCAGCAAGAACCGCTTGCCGTCGATCTCCATCACCTGCTTGCCGTCCTCGACCGGCGTGCCAAGACCCGTGGCCGTCAGAACGCCCCCGAGTCCCACACCGCCCGCGCGGATCCGCTCGACCAGCGTGCCTTGGGGCACCAGTTCGACCTCGATCTCGCCCGCGATCAACTTGGCCTGGGTCTCGGGGTTCAGCCCGATGTGGCTGGCAATCAGTTTCGTCACCAGCCCGGCCGTCACCAGCTTGCCGATGCCGCACCCCGGCATCGCGGTATCATTTGCGACCACCGTGAACCCGCCGACCCCGCGCGCCACCAGCGCGTCGATCAGACGATGGGGCGATCCGACCCCCATGAACCCGCCGATCAGCAGCACGGACCCTTCCGGGATCAATGCCGCCGCCTCGTCCGCTTTCTTGGCTGTCTTCATCTGTCGCACCTCTACTGGACTGACGCGTTCCATCGCCCATGGTCGGGGATAATCTGCCGATACGACAGGGAAGTGTCGGGGGCAGCATGTCGCAGGGCGCTACTCGCAACCGCGCCATGACGGCAGGACCGAAAACGTCATCCCGCCCCTCGGGTCGCACGTCGGGGAGACCGCGCGACGACCCGGTTCCGGCGTTCGGCTGCGGACCGTCATGGCTCGGCGCGAAATGTCAGCCCCGGCGCAAGCGCCGCCGCAGGCGCCGCCGCGATACCGCGAGCATCAGGAAACCCGACGACAACAACGGCAGACCGGCCGGCACCGGGACCGCCAATGGCGTCAGGAGAAATGCGTGGTTCGCGCCCGAGGCGGTCTTTCCGATGGCGAGGATCTGTCCCTTGTCGTTGACGTCATAGGCATTGACCAAGCTCACGCCCAGCAGTGCGTCGATCTCGCCGTTCAGGTCCACCATCTTGCCGTTCTTCCAGACGAAGGCATGGACCCCGGCCTCGGAACCGCTGCGGCCCACGATCTGACCCGATGCGTTGATCGCCATGGCCTGGCTGTAGTTCAATCCCCCCGGAAGATCGCCGAGGTTTGTCAGCACCCCGTCCTCCCACAGGAATGCACGGGGCCCGGTGCTGGAGGAGGTATAGCCGACAACCGCCCCGCTGTCGTTGACGCCATAGGCAAAGGCGCTGCCATGGCCACCCGGCAGATTGCCGATCTCAATCATCTCGCCGTCTTTCCACAATGCGGCGCTGTTCACAGTGCCGTCATTGAAGTAGCCGACGATCGCGCTTCCGTCATCGCTGATCCCGAGCGCGAAGGTGTCATCGGTTCCGCCATAGGCTGCGCCGATATCCGTCATCACGCCATCGCTCCACACGAAGCCACGGGAACTGTCATCGGCCGAGCTGAACCCCACGATCTGGCCGGCGTTATTGATGGCCGTCGCATAGCTGCCGACGGTGCCCCCCGGCAGATTGCCGAGGTCGCTGATCGCGCCGCTTTCCCACAGAATGGCGTGATTGACGCCGTCGCGGGTGCTGTAGCCCACGATCTGACCGGCGTCGTTGATGCCAAGAGCATAGCTTTCGCTGCCCCCCGCCACGACACCGAGGTCGGTCAGAACACCACTGTCCCAAAGAAATGCGTGATACCCGGTCGCGGTCGCGCCATATCCCACGACCTGCCCCAGTTCGTTGAGGCCCCGGGCATAGGTTGCGTCCGCTCCGCCGGGCAGGTCGCCGATATCGACCATGCTATAGCTGAGCGCCGATACCGCCGAAGCGCCGCTCAGGATGCAAAATGAGACAATGGCACTCAAAGGGAGTACGCTGGTCGGAAAAGCTAGGCGCATGGCCATCCTCATGTAATTTCGTATTGTCATGCCCGCATCCGGTTTCCCGCGCAGCACCAGTTCAGGCAGAAGATGTCTTCTTTGCCACAACCCCTCTTTTGAGCAATACAACCATAAGGGCAAATATGACGCTGCGTAAATACAACCATAACGCGATGCCGCGCTGCGGAGACGCAACAGCGACACACCCCATCTGACGTCAAAACTCGTATTGTTACAATATTTTCAATTACTTAAGAAAATATGGATTGACTTGGGCTCAGGTTTCAAAAATGCCTCGATATTGCTCTCGCAGCAGCTTTTTCTGGACCTTGCCCATGGAGTTTCGCGGCAGTTCCTCAAGGATCACATAGTGCCGCGGCTGTTTGAACCGGGCCAGCCTTGTGCCGATCTCGGCCTCGATCGTCGCAATGTCGAGCATCGCGCCCGGCTCGGGCACCAGCACCGCAACCACGCTTTCGCCGAAATCGGGATGGGGCGCGCCGATCACCGCGCTTTCCAGCACGCCCGACTCGGCATCGAGAACCTCCTCGACTTCCTTGGGATAGATGTTGAACCCGCCCGAGATGATCAGGTCCTTGCCACGGCCGACGATGGTCACATAGCCATCCTCGGCCAGCGTCCCGAGATCGCCGGTGATGAAGAACCCGTCGGGCCGGAGCTCCTCGGCGGTCTTCTCGGGCATCCGCCAATAGCCCCTGAAGACGTTGGGGCCGCGCACCTCGATCATCCCCACCTCGCCCACGGGCACCTCGTGGCCGCTGTCGGGGTCGGTAACGCGGATCTCCACCCCCGGCAGGGCGGGTCCCACGGTGCCGGCCCGGCGGTCGCCGTCATAGGGGTTCGAGGTGTTCATGTTGGTCTCGGTCATGCCATAGCGTTCCAGGATCCGACTGCCGGTCCGCGCCTCGAAGGCGCGGTGGGTTTCGGCCAGCAGCGGTGCCGAGCCGGAGATGAACAGGCGCATGCCGGTAACCAGTTCGCGCGTGAAGCCGGGTTCGTCGAGCAGCCGCGTGTAGAATGTCGGCACCCCCATCATCGCGGTCGCGTGCGGCAGTGCCTCCATCACGCTGTTCAATTCGAACCGCGGCAGGAACACCATCGACCCGCCGGCCAGCAGCATCACGTTGCAGGCCACGAACAACCCGTGGGAGTGAAAGATCGGCAGCGCGTGGATCAACACGTCGCGGTCGGTGAAACGCCAAGTCTCGGTCAGCACACGGGCGTTCGACAACAGGTTGCGATGGCTCAGCATCGCTCCCTTCGACAGCCCCGTCGTGCCCGAGGTGTAGAGCAGCGCCGCCAGGTCATCCTCGCCCCGGTCGACCGGGACAAAGCTCTCCGGAAGCTCGGCGGCAAGATCCGGAAAGCTGCCGGTGCCATCGGCTTCGAGCGTCTCGAACCTCGCGTCAAGCGCGGTGCAGGTCGGCTGAAGGGCCGCGCGGGCCTGCGGCCGTCCCAGCACCAGACGGGCACCCGAGTTCGAGATGAAGTATTCGACCTCGTGCGGGGTATAGCCCGTGTTCAGCGGCAGAAAGACCACCCCCGACATGACGCAGGCGGCATAGACCGCCAGCGCCTCGGGCGACTTGTCGACCTGCACCGCCAACCGGTCACCGCGCTGCAGGCCAAGCTCTGTCAGAAGGTTGGCAAAGCGCGCGGCCAGGCGCAGGAACTCGTCATGGCTCCAGGTTCTTTCGCCGGGGCAGACGAGAAACGGCGTGTCAGCCCCCAGATGGCGGGCGAAAAGGGCGTCAAAAAGAGGATTTGGCATCGGGTGGCCTCGCTGCTGTCCGTCCGTTCCTACCCCCGGGTCCGCAGAGAGGGCAAGATACCCTGCTGCCGCTGCCGGGGACGTGCCGCGGCTTGTCGCGTGTTGCCGTTGGGTCAGTATCCGAGCTTGCGTTCACCCGTTCGTATCAAGTGATATTTTCTGCTTGCGCAAAGCTTCCTGTGGATAACATTTCATCCCCATCAACCTTTGATTAACCATCCCTGACGCCATTTCTGACCTTTCGTAACGCGATGGGCGACGGCGACGGCGTCCGCTTCAAGATGTAAAAATAATGCATTGTTATTGCTTCATAAATCGGAAAACAGACTGCCAGTGCCGTGACCCGACAATGGAAAATTCCTGCCGCCCGCGGGACAGAGTCGCAGGAAAACACCGGCAAATCTGTGGATAAGTCAGTGGAGAGATCGTCAACGACCGCGGGAAAACCCTAACAGCCGCACCGCGTTGCAGCATTCTCAAGCTGGAGGTCTCTGGCCCTCGCCAAAGGGCTCGGCGCGGCTTGCCTCGGGGCTCCTGCAAGGCGAAATTGGGACGGCAATCGCAACGTCCGGAATCCGGGCGCCCCCGCCTGACGGAGCCTCAGATGACCCAACCGATGTGCCCTCCCAACGAAAATCGCGGCCATTTCCGACAAATCGCGCCCCGGCACGCCATCGCCGCCAGCCATCGTCAGCCGGCGCCATGACCGATCCGTCCCGCATTGCGGCCTGGCAACAGGAAGACCGCATTACCGCCTGGGGGATCGACGGAGATGGCCGCGTGCTGTGGCAGCAAAGCCTGCCGCTTGCCGAAAGCGCCTCCGCCGAAGCCGCCATCGTCGCGCTGGGGCAGATCGCCACTGCCCGGGGACAGACGGACGCCGAGGCGGTTGTCTGCGGGCTGATCCCGCCGGGACCTCGCGCCGCCGACTGGCTGCGTGCGGTGCCCTGCCCGCCGCTGCCGGGCAGCCTGCCTGCGCCGAACGAACGTGCCATGGGGCTGCGGGTGGTGGCGGTTCCGGGGCTGAGCCAGACCAACCCGCCCGATCTGCTCTGCGGCGGCGAAACAGCGGTCGCGGGCTATCTGGCGCTGCACTCGGATTTCGATGGCGTGCTTTGCCTGACCGGCGCGAACAGCGCCTGGATCCACGTCAGCGCCGGCGAGGTCGTCAGTTTCCGCAGCTTTCTGACCGGAGACTTGCTGCGGGCTCTGGCAGATTCAGTGGACGCGGCCGCCAAGGTCGAACCCGGCAGCCCCGAAGCCCAGGCGCTGCGGCAGGCCGCCGGGGACAGCCTCGCCCACCCCGAGCGGCTGGCAGCGCGGCTGGCGCAGATCCGGGCCGAGCTGCGCGTGACCGGGCTCCACCCTGACATCGCCGCTGCGCGCCGCGCCGGGCTGCTGATCGGGGCAGAGCTTGCCGCAGCCCGGCCCTGGTGGCTGGGACAGGCGGTGACGGTGATCGGCACCGATCCCTCGCGCGGCCAGTATCTCGAGGCGCTGGCAGGGCTTGGTGTCACAGCGACATTGGCCGAACTTCCTGCGATGATCGTTGCCGGTCTGGGCGTTGCCCGGGCGCGAACCGCAACCGACGCTGCATGACACCGGCGCCGCGCAGGTTCGCGGATCGGACAGAAGCCCTGTCGACAGAGCAGTCCTGCATGAAGATGCCCGCACGCGCCGCCGATGCCACACCCGAAACCAACGAGGTCACTCATGCGCAAGGAAAGCTTCGGAACCACCCGGGATGCCCGGACGGTGGAGCGTATCACACTCGACAACGGCACCCTGAGCATCGGCCTGCTGACCCTTGGCGCCACCTTGCAGGAGCTGCGGCTGGCCGGCTGCGACCGCTCGCTGACGCTCGGCAGCGCGGATGTGGCCGAATATGATACCGATGGCGGATTGTACTATTTCGGCGCAATCGTCGGGCCGGTCGCCAACCGCATCCTCAATGCAACAACGTCGCTCGACGGTCGCACGCTGACGCTTCAGGCCAACGGCCCCGGCGGGCATTGCCTGCATGGCGGTCTGAACGGCCTGCACCAGAAGGTATGGGAGATCGTGGACGCGACAGACACTGAGGTGACGCTCGCCACGACGGCCGCCGATGGCGAGGGTGGCTTCCCCGGCAACCGGCGGTTCGAGGCGCGATTCACGCTCGACGGCGCCAGTCTGGTCCTGACCCTGCGGGCCGAGACCGACGCCCCGACCCTGGTGAACCTTGCCAACCACAGCTACTGGAACCTCGGGCCGGGGCCGGATTTCCACGACCACAGCCTGCAGGTCTCGGCCGACAGAATGCTGGTCGTCGATGACGTCGCCATGGTGACGGGCGAGATCCTGCCCGTCGCGGGCACGGCGTTCGACTTCCGCGAGCCGCGGCAATTGACGCCTGAGGACGACATCGACAACAACTTCTGTCTCGCCGAGGCGCGGGGGCCACTGCGGCCGGGTTGCGTGCTGACCGGCCCCGACGGTCTGCGCATGGAGGTTGCGACCACCGAACCGGGGCTGCAGATCTATGACGCGCGCCACATGCCGGCCGCGGGGGTCCCCGGACACGACGGCCACCGCTATGGCCCGCGCTCCGGCGTGGCGATCGAGGCGCAGTTCTGGCCCGACTCCCCGAACCACCCCGAATTCCCCTCGATCCGGCTCGATCCGGGCCAGCCCTGGGAACAGGTGACACGGTTCACCTTCAGCCGCGGCTGAGCGCGATCCGCGGGGTCCGGTTCGGCCAGCCGCCGCGGGCGGGAGCGATCCTCGCCCGCCGCCATCTTGTCCGGCGTCGCGAACGCCCGGAATCGCCTGACGGTATCATGCCTGTTTGGTGAAATCCCGGGTCCCGACGCCGTGCAGGCCGCCTTGCCGCGCCGGGCGGGGGCCGCGAGCCGGGTTGGATTCGCGCGCCGTCCGTGGTCTTGTAGCTGCACGTCCAGCACCAGCATCGGCTCTGACATGATCGACCCGACCGCCTATGACAACGCCGATTTCATCCCCGAGGGGCATGGGTATTTCGACCGCTGGGTGAAGCAGGCAGCGGCCTTTCGCGCCGCCCACCCGGCGACGTTGCAACGACTCGATCTTGCCTATGGCCCGCATCCGCGCGAGGCATACGACCTGTTTCTGCCCCAGTCCGGGGCGCCCGTCGGGCTTGTGATCTTCGTTCATGGCGGGTTCTGGCAACTCGGCGGGCGCAAGGACTGGTCGCACCTGGCCGCTGGTGCGCTTGGCCATGGCTGGGCGGTAGCGCTGCCGTCCTATCCGCTCGCCCCCGAGGCGCGCATCGCCAAGATCTCGCGCGCGGTCGTGCGGGCCGTCGAGGCGGCGGCCGAGACCACGCAAGGCCCCATCCTTCTGTCCGGCCATTCGGCTGGCGGGCATCTGGCGCTGCGCACTGTCTGCCCCGGTGCGGCGCTTTCGGCAGATGTGCGGGCGCGGATCGCTGGCGTGCTCGCAATCTCGCCGATTGTCGATCTGAACCCCTTGCTGCTGCTGCCGATGAACGAATTCTTGCTGATCGACGCCGACGAGGCCGAAAGCGAAAGCCCGATGCTCTATCCCCAGCCCGACTGCCCGGTGCAGATCGAGATCGGCGCGATGGAGCGGCCGGCCTTTATCGATCAGGCGCTGCGACTTGCCGATGCCTGGCCTGCGGCCGAGCTGACAGTGACCGAAGGCCGGCACCATTTCGACGTTCCTGCGCCGCTGTCCGACCCAGAAAGCCGTCTGGTCACGGCAATGCTGTCAATGGCGGAAGATCGCTGAACCCTCCGCTCAGCGGCCGAACTGCGCCAGCCCGGCAAAGTCGATCCGCTCCAGCACCGGCCGCATCGCCTCGACCGAGGCTCCGACCGCCTGCACGATGATCCGGCCGTCGACCAGCCCGGTCAACTCGCCGCTCTGTTCCAGAAACGGCTGCGTGCCGATCATGATCTTGTCGCCGACGGACACCGAGTCGATATCGCCAAGCAGGCCGGCCAGTGCCTGTACCACCGCATTGTCGGCCATCAGCGTCACCCCGAACTGGGCATCGCCGCTGGAATAGACCGCGCTTGCCCCGACGCCACCGCCAAAGATCGAGCGGCCGGTCATCGATTCGTTCGACAGCGCGCGGGTCCAGCCCGACGGCGGCCCGGGCAGAAACGCCGACAGCCCGGCGGTATTCATCTCGCGCACCAGTTGCTGGGCATTGCTGAGTTCTTCCAGCGTCTGCTGCATGTCGCCGCCCTGATACGCGCTGCGGGCCGCGTCGATTGCATCGAGAACCCCGTCGGCCATGGCGGCGGGCGCAGTGCCCGCCAGCAGAAGGACAATCGACACGCGGCAGAAAAAAGCCATGGGGGACCTCGGGCCTGGGGATCGGACAGACGCCATGCTAACGGCGCGAACCACAAGGCTCAATCGTCAACGGCGGGTTGGCCAAACCTGTCGCGCCAGCAGGGCACCGGGTCGCCGGGCGCTGCGGTCGCGTGGAACACGCCGCGGGCAATGGCACGGGCAAGGCAGCACGCCGCGGCATGTCCCAGCGCCATCGCGTCCAGCACCGGATCGGCCAGCACCCGCGCCCCGGTCGCCGCAGCAAAGACCAGATCGCCGTCAAAGGGCGTGTGCGAGGGGACGATGGCGCGGGCCATGCCGTCATGGGCCGCGGTCGCCGTCCGCTGTGCCTGCGCTTGGGTCAGTGCCGCATCTGTCGCGACGATGGCGATGGTTGTCGCCTGACCCTGCTTCAACCCCGGCTCGGCGCCGGGATCATGGGCGGCGACAGTCCCGAGCCCGCCGAACTCCTCCCCGAATTCCCAAGGCGCTGCCCAGAACTGCGGCCCCGCCCTGCCCGTCACATCGCCAAGCGCATTCACGGCAACGAGCGCGCCCACGGTCACGCCACAGTCAAGCACGAGCGAGGCCGAGCCGAGCCCGCCCTTGAGGCTGCGGGTGGTCGCACCGGTGCCCGCACCGACGCTGCCAAGGGCAAAATCGCGGCCCGCAGCGGCCAATGCTGCACGCCCCAGCGCCTTGTAGGGGTTTTCGTCCCAGCCCTTGTCGCCGCCATTCAGCAGATCGAACAGGATTGCGCCCGGCACGATCGGCACCCGCTGATCGCCGACCAGAAACCCGCGGCCCATGGCCCTGAGACCGTCGGCAACCCCCGAGGCCGCATCGAGCCCGAAGGCAGATCCACCCGACAGCACCAGCGCATCGACCTCCTGCACCAGCTTGTCGGGCGCCAGAAGGTCGGTTTCGCGGGTGCCGGGGGCGCCGCCCATCACATGGACGGCGGCGGTGAACGGCACATCGCCCAGCACCACACTGACCCCGGACTTGAGGCCCGGGAAGCTTGCATTGCCAACCCGGAGTCCCGGGACATCGGTGATCAGGTTCGTTGCCCCGGGGTGCATCGGTTTCTCCCTTGGTTCAGATACAGCGGCCGCCATCGACCTCGAGCGCGGCGCCGGTGATCATCGCCGCCTCGTCCGAGCACAGGAACACCGCCGCATTACCGATATCCTCGGGCGTCGAAAACCGGCCGATCGGGATCGTGGCCAGAAACTTCGCCCGCATCTCGGGCGTGTCCTCGCCCATGAAGCTTTTCAACAGCGGCGTGTCGCCGGCCACCGGGCAGATCGCGTTGACCCGGACCCCGGCTGGCGCCAGTTCCACGGCCATCGCCTTGGTCGCGGTGATCATCCAGCCCTTCGAGGCGTTGTACCAGTTCAGCAGCGGCCGCGGTGAAAGCCCGGCGGTCGAGGCCATGTTCAGGATCGCGCCCCCGCCCTTCGCCTTCATGTGCGGCACCAGATGCACCGCGGTGTGATAGACCGACTTGGCGTTGACCGCGAAGACCCTGTCGAAATCGTGCTCGGTCACCTCCTCCATCGGCTGCGGCTTGTGGGTGATGCCGGCGTTGTTGATCAGGATGTCGACCTTGCCGAAGGCCTTGATCGCCGCCTCGGCCATTTCCTTTACGCTGCCGGTAAAGGCGACATCGGTGAACTGCGCGATGCCGTCCACCTCGCTTGCCACCTTGCGCGCCGATTCGATGTTGATGTCGGCGATCATCACCCTCGCCCCCTCGGCGGTGAACTTGCGCGCGATGCCTGCGCCAAAACCTGACCCTCCGCCGGTGATGATGGCGGATTTCCCTTCCAGTCGCATGGTGCTCCTCCCTATGCTCGCCCCGACGCAAACGCCAACGGGCAAGCTCAGGAGACAGCGCATGACCCTAGATCTCAACACAAATCCGCGTTTGGGCATGGGATGCTGGGCGATTGGCGGGCCGTTCTGGGCCGGCGAGACGCCGCTTGGCTGGGGTGAGGTCGACGATGCCGAATCGATCCGCGCGATCAAGGCCGCGCTCGACGGCGGGATCCGCTATTTCGACACGGCGAACGTCTATGGCGCGGGTCATTCCGAACGGATCCTCGGCGCGGCGCTCGACGGGCGGCACGATGTGGCGATCTCGACCAAGATCGGCAATGTCTTTGACGAGAAGACGGCGCAGATGATCGGAGAGATCAGCAGCCGCGAGCAGGCCCGCGAGCAGATCGAGGCGAGCCTCAAACGGCTGGGGCGCGAGCGGATCGACCTTGTGTTCCTGCATCTGAACGACATGCCGCCCGACGAGGCAGCCCCGATCTTCGACGCGATGGAAGAGGCCCGCAAGGAGGGCAGGATCGGCGGCTATGGCTGGAGCACCGATTTCCCCGAATCGGTGGCGTCATTGCAGGAATGGCCGGGCTTCGTGGCGGTCCAGCACACGATGAACCTGTGGTTTCCGGCCAGCCGGATGATCGAAACGGTCGAACGCCACCAGTTTCTGTCGGTCAACCGGATGCCTCTGGGCATGGGGGTCTTCAGCGGAAAATACGATGCCGGCGCCCGCCTGCCAAAGGGCGATGTGCGCACGAACAGTTTCGGCTGGATGGATTATTTCCGCGACGGTGAGGCAACGCCCGAGGTGCTGGCAGCGCTCGACGCCGTGCGCGAGTTGCTGCAAAGCGGTGGGCGTACGCTGGCCCAGGGCGCCCTGGGCTGGATACTGGCGCGCAGCGGTGCGACCTGCCCGATCCCGGGCATCCGGACCGAGGCGCAGGCGGTCGAGAACGCGGCGGCGCTCGACTTCGGCCCCCTACCTCAGACAGTGATGGACGAGATCGAGGCGATCATCCCACGGCCCGACGAGGGCGAACCGCGCGCGCGATAGCCCGCAGCAACCCGACGCAGGGGCCAGACACGAAAAAGGGCGCGCAGCCCAGTGACTGCGCGCCCCCTGTTTCGGCAAGATCCGGGATCAGGCGTTCAGCGGCTCGGCCTCGGTCGCCGGAGCGGTCAATGCCGCCTCGCCCGTGCCGGCGATCTCGATCCGGCGCGGCTTCAGCGCTTCGGGGATCTCGCGCACCAGGTCGATGTGCAGCATGCCGTCGGCGTGGCTCGCGCCCGTCACACGTACGTGGTCGGCAAGCTGAAAGCGCCGTTCAAAGGCACGGGTGGCAATGCCGCGATGCAGGAAGACCTTGTCCTTCGGATCCTCGGCCTTGCGCGCAGACACGATCAGCGCGCCGTCCCTGACCTCGACGTTCAGGTCGGATTCGGCAAAACCCGCCACCGCGATCGAGATCCGATAGGCGTTTTCGGCGGTCTTTTCGATGTTGTAGGGCGGATAGCTCGGCTGCGAGACTTCGGCAGCGAGCACGCGGTCCATCAGGTCGGCAACGCGGTCGAAGCCGACGGTGGCGCGATAGAGCGGGGCAAAATCAAGTGTACGCATTGTGATCATCCTCTCCAGAGCGATGTGCTGTGCGGCGCCTTCCCTTGGGGACAGGCGCCCGTTTCACTGCCCGGGTCCAATTCTGGCCCCCGGACGCCCTTGATTTAGGCGCGGCCCGGCGGCTTTCAAGAGATGGCGATCAGGGAAATACGGCGGGCTGCGCCAGCGCCTGTTGCAGCCGCGCCAGCTCGTCCCCCAGTTCGCGGGCAAGAACCACAGGGCGTCCCTCCGCCTCGGCCATCGCCGAGATTACCGCCGCGACCCGCGGCACCCCGCCGTCGAGCCGGAAAGCCGGCGCCCCCGAGGATCCGAAATCGACGTCGCAGGCGAGGATCGCCACGCCGTCCTTGCGTTCGAGAACCTCGCAAAGCTGGCGCAGCGGCGCCACCTCGGCCCTGCCCTCGGCAAAAGACACGACGCCCGCCTGTCCGGCCTCGGGCAGTTCGGGCGCCGTGCCCATCGGCGCGATCTGCTGCTCGGGGATTGGCCGCGACAGCTCCAGCAATGCCAGATCCGCCGCCACCCGTCCGCGCCCCGGGGCAATGCCTGCAACCCGGTCGGGATGGGTGACAGCCCGGCGTACCAGCCGCGCGACCGCGGCGTGACCGTCATGCCATCCGGCCAGAAACAGTATTCGTTCGGGCGGGATCGGTCGCCCCGTCATAAGGTCGACCAGGCAATGCGCCGCGGTCAGCACCTGAGCCGGCGAAACCAGCGTCCCGGTGCAGAATTCGTCGCCGCCAAGGTCAAGCCGCCCGACCGCTGCCCAGCCGCCGGTCGGATCGCGCGTGCCCTCGGCCGCCGCGTCCCCGGCAAGGCAAGGAACGGCAAAAAACAATGCACTACAGCCGATCAGCAGGAAAAGGTCTCGGGGCATGGGACGGCACCAGCTGTTGCCCGGTCGCGGCCCTGCGCCCGGATCAATCGACCAGACCCGCCTGGACCAGCCGCCGCGGGGCTGGCCCGCCCGTGGCCCAGTCGAGCAGTTCCACGGTATGCACAACAGGCACCCTTGTGCCAGAGCCGATCTGCATCAGACAGCCGATGTTGCCGCCCGCAATCACATCGGGGGTCCGCGCCTGCAACGTCGCCACCTTGCGCGCCTTCAACTCGGCCGAAATCGCGGGCTGCAGCAGGTTGTAGGTGCCGGCAGACCCGCAGCACAGATGCGGGTCTGCCGGCTCCACCACCTCGAATCCTGCGCCCGTCAGCAGCGCCTTCGGGGCGATTTTGATCTTCTGGCCATGCTGCAACGAACAGGCGGCGTGATAGGCAACCCGCAGCGGACGGGGCGCGGTGGCCTTGGGGGCGAGGTCGGTCAGCACCTCGGTCACGTCGCGGGCGATTGCCGCAACCGCCGCCGCCTCGACAGCAAGCTCGGTGCCCGCGAACATGTGGCCATAATCCTTGACCGTGGTGCCGCAACCCGAGGCGTTGATGACAATGGCGTCAAGCCCCGCGCCCGCCATCTCCGCCGACCAGGCGCGGATGGTCCGGGCCGCCGTGGCATGGGCCGCCTCGGTCTTGCCCATGTGATGGGTCACCGCCCCGCAGCAGCCCTGCCCCCGCGCCACCGCCACCTCGCAGCCAAGCCGCGTCAGCAGCCGGATCGTGGCATCGTTGATGTCGGTATCGAGCGCGCGTTGCGCACACCCGGTCAGCAGTGCCACCCGCATCCGCCGCGGCCCGCGCGCCGCGAACACCTGCGGGTCGTCATTGCGGCTGACCGGCGGGATCTGCTTTGGCGCCATGTCGAGCATCGCGCGCAACCGTGCATCGGGGATCAGCCCCCGGAACGGACGGCCCAGCTTTGCCGCCGCCAGCGCCCAGCGGAACCGCATCGGATAGGGCAGGATCTGCGCCAGCAGCCAGCGCAGGGCACGGTCGCCAAAGGGCCGGCGATAGGTCGCCTCGACATGCGCCCGCGCCGTATCGAGCAGATGCATGTAATCGACGCCCGATGGACAGGTGGTCATGCAGGCAAGGCAGCCGAGACAGCGATCGAGGTGGCGCACGGTCTTTTCATCCGCCGGCCTCCCGGCCTCGAGCATGTCCTTGATCAGATAGATCCGGCCCCGCGGACTGTCGAGCTCGTCGCCCAGAACCTGATAGGACGGGCAGGTCGCGGTGCAGAACCCGCAATGGACGCAGGCCCGAAGAATTGCGTTTGCCTCGGCCAGGGCCGGATCGCGAAGCTGATCGGGGGAAAAACTGGTCTGCATCCTATCCGTCCATCAGCCCGGGGTTCAGGATCCCTCGCGGATCGAACCGTGCCCTCAACCCGGCCGACAGCGCCGCAACCGGCGCCGGTTCCGGCGGAACGGCCCGCAGCCGCGCCGCAGTGTCAGGCGCCGCCCGCACGAGGCTCGCATGTCCCGAAATCCCCGCCAGCGCCGCGCGCAGATCGCTGCCCGCCTCCGCCAGCACCCAGACCAGCCCGCCGCCCCAGTCATAGATCACCTCGGCCCCCTGCACCGCGGCCCCGACCCGCGGCCCGTCGGAGGGCCGGACCGAAACCCGCCAGACATCCCCCGGCCTGCCGGCAAAGGCCGCCACGTCGCGAAGCCCCGACCAGATCGCAGCCACCCTGCCCGGCTCGGTCTCGACCGCGATCTCGCCCCGATCCGCCAACAGCGCGCACAACCGTTCGCTGCGATAGGCAACCGACTCCGCAAAGCCCTCGACCCGGATCAGCGTCTCGGGCGTGCCCTCGGTCCCGCGCGGAGAATGCGCCGCACCGGTCACCTCGAAGGGCGAGCCAAGCGCGGCTGCCAGCGCAGCGACCGCCTCCACGTCCGACAGCCCTTGTATCCGCAGGCTCGCCGCCGCCTCGGGCCGCGGCAACACCTTCAGGCTCACCTCGCTCAGAACGCCCAGCGTCCCACGGCTGCCGGCAAGCAACCGAACGAGGTCATAGCCCGTCACGTTCTTCATCACCCGGCCGCCGGATTTCAGCACCTGCCCCATCCCGTCGACAAAGCGCAGCCCCAGCAGCGCGTCGCGGCAGGCCCCGGCCTGGATCCGGCGCGGCCCCGAGACATTGCCCGCAACCACCCCGCCAATCGTCGGCACCCCTTCGGTCCCCAGAAGCATCCGATGATCCATCGGCTCGAAGGCAAGCCGCTGCCCCTCGGCATCGAGCAGGGCCTCGATCTCGGCCATCGGCGTGCCTGCGCGCGCGACCAGCGTCAGCGCCTCGGGCTCATACAGCACGACACCCGAAATCCCGGCAACGCTCAGATCCTCGCCCGCCGCCACCCGCCCACGCGTACCGCCGCCACGCACCGCGAGCGGCCCCGCGGCTCCGGCGATGGCCTCCGCCAGTTCCGCCTCACTCCCCGGTGCGATCATCGGTCCCCCCCGGCTTCTTCTGTTCCAAAATATCCTCGGGGGGTGAATTGGCCGTCAGGCCAAGAGGGGGCGGAAGGCCCCCTCACGCCACTTCCCGCCGCCCGCGCGACGCCTCCAGCGGAAACACCTTGGCCGGGTTCAGCAGCCAGCCCGGGTCGAACACGTCTTTGACCGCCATCTGAATCTCCAGATCGGCGGCGGAAAACTGCACCCCCATCAGCTCGCGCTTTTCGACCCCGACACCGTGTTCGCCGGTCAGGCAGCCGCCCACCTCGACACAAAGCTTGAGGATCTCGGCCCCCACCGCCTCGCATTTCTCCAGATCCCCGGGCTTGTTGGCGTCGAACAGGATCAGCGGATGCATGTTGCCATCACCGGCGTGGAACACATTGCCGACGGCCAGCCCGGCGGCGGCGCTGATCTCTGCGATCCGGGTCAGCACATGCGGCAGCTGCGACACCGGGATCGTGCCGTCGAGACAGATGTAGTCGCCGATCCGCCCCATGGCGCCAAAGGCCGACTTGCGCCCCAGCCAGATCCGCGCCGATTCCTCGGCCGACGCGCTCTCCCGCAAAACGACCGGATCGTGGCGCCGCGCGATCTGGCAAATCAGCCCGAGCTGCGCGTCGATCTCCTCGGGTGCGCCCTCGACCTCGACGATCAGCAGCGCGGCACAATCGGGATAGCCGGCATGGGCGAAATCCTCGGTGGCGCGGATGCAGATCCGGTCCATGAACTCGATCGCGACCGGCAGCACACCGGCGCGGATGATGTCGGCGACACAGCGCCCGGCGGTCTCGACCGCGTCGAACCCCATCAGAACGGGGCGCGCGCCCTCGGGCTTGCGCAGGATGCGCAGCGTCGCCTCGGTCACCACGCCCAGCTGGCCTTCGGAGCCACAGACCAGCCCCAGCAGGTCATATCCCGCCGCATCGAGATGGCCGCCGCCAAGCTCGACCACCGTGCCGTCCATCAGCACCATGGTCACGCCCAGCAGGTTATTGGTGGTGACCCCGTATTTCAGGCAATGCGCGCCGCCCGAGTTCATCGCCACATTGCCGGCAATGGCGCAGGCAAGCTGGCTGGAGGGATCGGGCGCATAGAAGAAATCGCGCTCGGCCACGGCATCCGAGACAGACAGGTTGGTGCGCCCCGCCTCAACCCGGATGATCCGGTCCTCATAGTCGATCTCGAGCACGCGGGTCATCCGCGCGATCCCCAGCACCACGCAATCCGCCGTCGGCATCGCGCCCCCGGCGAGCGAAGTGCCGGCACCGCGCGGCACCACCGGCACGCCTTCCTCGTGGCAGACCTTCAGCACTGCGGCGACCTCGGCGGTCGATCCCGGCAGAACGACAGCCAGCGGCGGACAGCGATAGGCGGTCAGGGCATCGCATTCATAGGCGCGGGTCTCGGCCGGGTCGTGGATCACCGCCCGTCCGGGCAGGACCGACCCCAGCCGTTCCAGAATCCGCGCCTTTCGCGCAAGCACATCGGCCCGCGGCTCTGGCATCTGCATGAAAACCCCTCCCAAGATTGGTAAGAAAATATAACCAATTTTGCCAGATGGCAAGCCACGAAATCGCGGCTAGGGTCGCGCCATGAACATCGTCACCCAATTCGACCTGCTGTCACCGCTCGATCTGGCCGCGCTCGCGCTCCTGCTGATCTGCATCTTCGGCCTTGACCGCCTTGTCGAACATTCCCCGGCCCGCTTCCGGTCGGTATCCTACGTGATGCGCGGCTATCGCGCCGAATGGATGCGCCATATGGTGACGCGCCAGCCGCGGATCTTCGACAGCGCGATCCTCGGCACGCTGCGCCAGGGCACGACCTTCTTTGCCTCGAGTTCCATCATCGCGATCGGCGGCGCGCTGGCGCTGATGTCCAATCCGCAGACGTTGAACGACCTTGCCGGCGATCTGACCAAGAGCCAGGCGCCGGCGGTTCTGTGGGAGATCAAGATGCTGCTGATCGTGCTTTTGCTGATCAGCGCCTTCCTGCGCTTTGTCTGGGCGCATCGGCTGTTCGGCTATGCCGCTGTGCTAATGGCGGCGGTGCCGAACGACCCCGAGGATCCGCTTGCCTTTCCGCGGGCGGCGAAGGCCGGGGACCTCAGCTCGCTTGCCGGCCGCAGCTTCAACCGCGGCATGCGGTCGGTCTATTTCTCTCTCGGGGCAACGGGTTGGCTGATCGGGGCAGCGCCGCTGATGCTGACCACGCTTGCCATCACCGCAATGATCCTGCGGCGCGAATTCGGCTCGAACACCCGGGTCGTGCTGATGCGCCCGGAAGACTAGGACAGCGAAAGGGCGCCGCGGCTGTGGCCAGAAAACGCTGGCGCCGCCGATTGGCTGATCCGGAACTAACAAGGCGCCACCCGAGGGCAGCGCCTTTGCAACGATCACGTCATGGATGGTGCCAGCAGCGCCCTGCTCAGGCGGCGCGGCGACGGCGGCGCATCAGGCGTTCGGCCACAAAGGCCACACCGAGCCCGCCGAACATCAGCATCCCCGTGGCAGGCAGCGGAACCGCCGGCATATCGTTTGTACTGTATTCGATGACATAGGTCGCGCCATAGGTGCTGTCTCCGGAAAACCACCCCGATGACCTGTCCATCAGTGCGTAGTTTGCCCCCGGCCAGGACGCAAGGCCCCGCCTGCTCCAGTTGGTATAGCTCAGGTTTTCACCTTCCTCGGGACCGGCCTGCCAGGACCAGTTGCCTTCGGAGGCACTGTCGCTTGCGGCAATATAGACCGTCGGGGAACTTCCATAAAACTTGGCAATGCCTCGCACGAAGGCGTTTTCTTCTGCCGAGGTTATCGTGACCAGATACCCGGACATTCCATCGTATTCCGAAGCTGCAGCAGCATTCAGCGCAGTGGAATAGGATCCCCAACTGGGCACGAAGTCGTACCAGTGGCCATTTCCACCCTCTTCAACCGTCCACTGCACAGGAATCGCCGAAACTGAGGATCCCGCCAACACAGCTGCTGCGAGGATCGAGCCAACAAGCGCAATCTTCATTTCTTAACCCACCAAATTATTCGTTGCATCTGCCACATAATACTATCGTTGCAGAAATCAAGGATTCCTTGCCCGCAAAAACAACAAAATACGAAAAAATCTCTTAAATACCCCGGTAAGGGAGGGACCTCATTTCCGGCCTTCGCTCAGCCATGCCCCAAGGCTGAGCCCAAGCGCCAGAAGGACGAACAGAAGCGGAGCCACCAGGGGGGTAATGGTGACGTCGGTCGTGACATAGGCCTGTCGCGGCGTGATCCCGATCCAGCCGCGCCCGGCGGCGGCCCGGCCCTCGCGCACCTGACGAATCGTCGGCAGGCCCTCTTCGATCCGCGCGATGCCGCCCCGGCCGCGATCGACAGCGGGCGCCAGCGCCGCGCCGTCCGCGACAGTTTCCTCGAATTCCTTCGGCGCCGCCGGTCCCAGCGCCACGACGCCCGAAAGATCGCCTTCGACCAGACGGTACAGCCCGGCCTCGGCGCCCTGAAAGCGGCCGGAAAAGCGGCCGGGGGCTGCCTCGGTCAGCGGCACGAGGGTCACGGTCCCGTCGGGCGCGGTAACCTCGACTTGTTCGGGATCGTCGCCAAGCGTGCGGCGGGTGATCGTTACGTCAAGCCCATCGGCCGTCGCGGTCAGCGCCTCTTCCTCCAGATCGGGTTCCTTCATGGTCCAGTGCGCCAGCCGGCGCAGCAGTTCCAGCTGCGGCCCGCCGCCCTCGAACCCGCGCGACCAGAGCCAGGCGTGATCGGACGCCAGCAGCGCGACGCGTCCCTCGCCGACCCGGTCGAGCACCAGAAGCGGCCGGTCGCCCGGCCCGCCCATCACCACCTCGCCCCTGTCGGGCTCAAGCTCGATCAACCGGAACCAGCGGCCCCAGCCCGGCCCTTCGCGCCCCTCGGGGGCCGGCGGCGCCATGGCGTCGAGTCCTTCGGTGACGGGATGTTTCTGGCCCAGATCGGTGATCTTCGGAACAAAGCCTTCCTCGATCACCCGGGCGGTCGGGGCGGCCGGCAGGATCTCGGACAAAGGCGAGCGATAGAGACTGTCGGCACTGGCAAATTCCGGCCCCGCCGCCATCAGCACCGCGCCACCACGTTCGACATAGTCGCGAACGTTGTCGAGGTAGGCCATCGGCAGGATGCCCCGGCGCCGATACCGGTCGAAGACGATCAGATCGAACTCGTCGATCTTGTCCATGAACAGCTCGCGGGTCGGAAAGGCGATCAGCGACAGCTCGCTGACCGGCACGCCGTCCTGCTTTTCCGGCGGCCGCAGGATCGTGAAATGCACAAGATCGACCGAGCTGTCGGATTTCAACAGGTTGCGCCAGGTGCGTTCACCGGCATGCGGCTCGCCCGACACCAGCAGCACCCGCAGACGGTCGCGGACACCGTTGATCTGCACCACGGCGGCATTGTTGCGGTCCGTCAGCTCGCCATCGGCAACCGCGACCTGAAACCGGATCACGTTCATGCCGCCGTGCGGCAGGGTCAGCGGCAGGGTCAGGTCCTGCCCGACCGGCACCCGGACCGAGATCGGGTCCTCGGCGTCGATTGCCACGTCAAGCAGCACAGGCCCTGCGGCGTCCGCGGGCACCGCGCCGGTCTCGTCGATCCGCAGGGTCAGCGTGATTTCTTCGCCGACGATGGCAAAGGCCGGCGCATTGCGGATCACCAGCCGGCGGTCCCAGTCGGTTTCATGCCCGGTCAGCAGCAGGTGCAGCGGCGCCGGCAGATCGGGCATCCGGACGAGGTCGTGGAGGCGCCCGTCGCTGACAAGGATCGCACCGGCGACGCGCGCCCGCGGTTCCTCGGCCATCAGCTCGGCGAGGGCCGTCGCGGCAAGCGTGCCCTGATTGTCGGGGGCATCGCGGACGGTGGCCACGCGCAGCTCGGTGCCCGGCATCGCCTCGACCGCGCGGGTGACCCGTTCGACCGCCGCCTCGGTCTGGGCATCGCGATCCGACAGCTCCTGACTGGCGCTGCGATCGACCACCATCAGCACGATGTCCGAAAGCGGCGCCTGATCCTCGACCTGGTACGAGGGATTGGCAATTGCGGTCAGCAAGGCGGCCGCCGCCAGACCGCGCAGCCACCAGCCCCTGAGCCCGCGCCAGAGCGCGTAGCCGACAAGGACGACAGCCAGCGCCGCAACCACCCAGATCAGCGTCCAGGGCAGCAGCGGGTCGAACAGGATGTTGGCCGCCGCGCTCATTGGCCGAGCCTGTCGAGCAGCGCAGGCACATGGACCTGGTCGGATTTGTAGTTGCCGGTCAGCACATGCATGATCAGGTTGACGCCAAACCGCATCGCAAGCTCGCGCTGCCGATCACCGCCAAAACCGCGGCCGACCGGGAACATCGGGTTGCCACGGTCATCCACGGCCCAGGCCGCGGCCCAGTCGTTGCCGCCGATCACCACCGGGGTCACGCCGTCGTTGAGGTTGCGAAACGGCATGCCCTCGACCTGTTCGGCGTCGGGGGGGGCGGCCTCGACCCAGATGTCGTGGCTGGCATAGCGGCCGGGAAAATCCTGCAGCAGATAAAAGGTGCGGGTCAGCACGTGGTCGGGGGGAAGCTGCTCCAGGGGAGGAATATCGAGCGGGGCGGCCAGTTGCTGCAGCTTGCGGCCCTCGGGGGTGCTGGCGCCCGAAACCCCCAGATCGGCATCCCTGGTGTCGAACAGGATCATCCCGCCCGACCGCAGATAGGCATTGAGCCGGCTATAGGCCTCGTCCGACGGGATCGGCTGATCGAGCGTCACCGGCCAGTAGAGAAAGGGATAGAACGCGAGTTCATCGGTTTCGAGATCGACCCCGATCGGCGCCCCCGGTTCGACCGAGGTACGGTCCGTCAACGCCTGACTGAGGCCGCGCATCCCGGCCGCGGCGATCTGATCCTCGCGACTGTCGCCGGTGACCACGTGGGCCAGCACGACCTCGCTGGTCGCGGCGATGGCCAGCGGATCGTTCGGCGGCAGCGGTTCGGCCCCGGCGGGCGGCGGAGCCAGCACGACCCCCGCCAGCAGCACCGCGGCGGCGGCGCTGCGCATCCCGCGCAGCCGGCCCGAAAGCCAGAGCGAGGCGAGAAGATCGACCAGCAGCAACAGCAGACCGAAGGCCAGTGCATGCCCCGTCAAAGGGGTTTCGGCGGCGGTCTCGATCCCCTCGACGGCCACTCCGGCGGGCCAGCGCATCGCAACCAGCTGTGCCTCGGCATCGAGGACGTTGAGCGCAATCTGGCGTTCGTCCGAACCATAGAGGCCCGGCGGCATCGCGGCGCCAAAGTCGCGGGCGGCGATCTGCTCGCCCGGCACACCCGGCAGGGTGCCCGCATCCTGCAACCGGCCAAAGCCGTCCAGAACCTGATCGGCGCTCCATGTCGTGCCGGCAAGATCCTTGGCATCCGGTGCCGCGGGCCGGGTCGAAACCGCCAGCCGTTCGAGCATCTGCACGAACAGGCCCGACAGCGGCAGCGTCGACCATTCGGCATTTGCGGTGACGTGGAACAGCACGACCTGCCCGGCCCCGATCCGCTTACGGGTGACCAGCGGGGTTCCGTCCGACAGGGCGGCAATCGAGCGTGCGGCAAGCTCGGGATCGGGCTGGGCCATGACCTGCGAGCTGACAGTCACGTCACCCGGGATCTCGAGTCCGAAGAAAGGCGAGCCTTCGGCGAAGGGGCGAAGGGTCTTCGGCTCGCCCCAGCTCATTGCGCCACCGAGGTTGCGCCCGCCCTCGCGCAGGCGGACCGGCATCAGCGGGTCTTCCTCGGCCCGGCTGACATCCGACGCGGCCAGCCGCGGTCCGGCAAAGCGCACCAGCAGCCCGCCCTCGTCCACCCAAGCCTCGAGCGCCGCGGACTCGGCCGGAGCAAGGCGGGCGACGTCGGCAAGGATCACCACATCGGGGTTTGCCGCAATCAGGTCCGCAGGTTCGCCCTCGATCAGATCGGCGGTCGGTTCCAGTGCCTGGCGCAGAAAATGCAGCGGCGACAGCAGCGACAGCCCCTCGCGCTCGTCGCGCCCGGCGACCAGCGCCACCTCGCGCCGCTTCAGGCTGTCGTCGGTCAGGCTGACCGCGGCGGCCGAATGGCGCGACGGGATCTCGAACCGGCGGATGCGGTTGCGCAATTCGGCAGGCAGCGACAGCTCGACGCTCGCCTCGCGCGCGCCCGCGGCAAAATCGGCAGTGGCCGAGGCCAGCATGCGTTCCGAGCCGACGGGATCGAGCCCGATGGACGCGATCTCGACCGCTTGTTCGGGGCCGGTGTCACGGCGGATCGCGGTCAGCCGGATCAGCCCGTCGGCATAATCCGCGGGCTTCAGGCCCAGAACCGGAGCCGGGCTTTCGACGATGCGCACCGCACCGTGGGACTGCAGCGCGGCCAGCAGATCGGTGCGCCCGTCGCGCGCCATCCCGTCCGAAAGCCAGACCGTGTCGAAGGACTGATCCCCAAGCCCGTCGGCCCAGGCCGCAACCGCCGCCGGATCCGGTTGCCAGGGTCTGGGCGACAGCCCGGCAAGCCGCGAGGCCCAACGGTCGGCCGACAGAAACTCGGGCGGCCCCGACGACAGGTCGGTCAGTTGCACCACAGCGACCGGCCGCCCCGACCGGCCGGCATCGTCGATCAGCGTCGCCAGCTTGTCGGACCGCGCCGTCCAGTCGCCGGCATCGGCCCAGGTGCCGTCGATCAGCACCATCAACGGCCCCGATCCGCCGTCGCGGACCTGCGGGTTCAGCACCGGACCGGCAAAGCCCACGATCACCGCGGCCGCCGCCAGCATCCGCAGCAGCAGCAGCCACCAGGGCGTGCGATCGGCCTGATTTTCATCGTCGCTCAGCCCCAGAAGCAGGGCGACGCCGGGAAACCGCCGCCGGATCGGCGCCGGCGGCACCGCCCGCAGGATCAGCCACAGGATCGGCAGCACCGCCAGACCGAGCAGGATCAGCGGCGCCGTGAACCCCAGAGGACCGATCATCCACATCAGCGGGTACGCTCCAGCGCCGCATAGAGCCACAGCAGCGCCGACTGGGCGGTCAGATCCGTATGGTGACAGTCATAGAGCCACCCCGAAACCCGCGAAAGATGATCGAGCCTGTCCTTTCGCTCGGCCAGCCGCTCAAGGTAGCGGCCGCGCAGATCGCCCGCCTTCAGCGTCTCGTGGCGCAGGCTGCCGCCCATGCTTTCAAAGATTGTCCGCCCTTCGAAGGGAAAGCTCTCCTCGACCGGATCGAGGATCTGCAACAGCACGCCGCGCACGCCGCGGTCGCTGGCCTTGGCAAGTGCTGCCTCGACCCCTGCCATCGGCCCCAGAAAATCCGACACGAACAGCGCCCGCGCGTGGGCCGGAAGCCCCGGGGTCTCGGGAATGCCATAGTCGGCATCCGAAAGCTCGCCCGTCAGCGCATCGGCCAGCCGCACCAGTTGCAACTGCCCCGCCCGCGCCGCGGTGCCGAGATTCGACAGCCCCACACGTTCGCCGGCACGGATCAGCAACACCGACAGCGCCAGCGCCAGCAGCCGCGCCCGGTCGGACTTGGCCGGCCGCTCGCGGTCGCCGGTGAACTCCATCGACTGCGAACCATCGACCCAGATCACCACGCTTTGCGCCGCCTGCCATTCCTTCTGGCGCACGAAATGCGCGTCCGACCGGGCCGAGCGGCGCCAGTCGATCTCGCGTGCCTCGTCGCCGTGGGTGGCGGGGCGGTATTGCCAGAATTCGTCCCCCATGCCCGCCCTGCGCCGCCCGTGCGCGCCAAGCAGCACGGTTGCCGCCAGATGCTCGGCCTGAGCCAGCAGCGGCGGCAGGGCTGCCGCCAGCCCCTCGGCCCGGGTGCGAAGGTGCGGGCCGGCCTGGCTCACGCCGCGGCCTCGATCCGGCTTACCTCTGCGCTCACGTCACGGATCAGATCGCCAAGGCTTTCCCCCCGCGCCCGCGCGGCAAAACTCAGCGCCATGCGATGCAACAGCACCGGTTCGGCCATCGTCAGCACATCTTCGGGCGAAGGCGCCAGTCGGCCGTCGAGCAATGCCCGCGCCCGCACCGTCAGCATCAGCGCCTGCGCCGCCCGCGGCCCCGGTCCCCAGCTGACGTTGCGCCGCACCGCGTCGGGCGCATCGGGTTCGCCGGGGCGGAAGGTGCGCACCAGATCGAGGATCAGTTCCACCACCTTCTCGCCCACGGGCATCCGGCGCAGGACCTTCTGCGCGGCCAGCAACGCCTCGGGCGTGAAAACCTCGTGCGCCTCGTCCTCCTCGGTGCCGGTGGTTGCCAGCAGGATATCGCGCTCGGTCGCACGGTCGGGATAGGGCACCTCGATCTGCACGAGAAAGCGGTCGAGTTGCGCCTCGGGCAAGGGATAGGTGCCTTCCTGTTCGATCGGGTTCTGGGTCGCCAGCACATGGAACGGCGCGCCAAGCCGCCGGTGGGCGCCCGCGATCGTCACTTCCTTTTCCTGCATCGCCTGCAACAGCGCCGACTGGGTCCGCGGGCTGGCGCGGTTGATCTCGTCGGCCATCAGAAGCTGGCAGAAGACCGGCCCCTCGACAAAGCGGAAATCGCGCCGTCCGCCTTCGCCGGTATCGAGCACTTCGGAGCCGAGGATGTCGGCCGGCATCAGGTCGGGGGTGAACTGGATACGGTTCGTGTGCAGCCCCATCACCGTCCCGAGGGTCTCGACCAGCCGGGTCTTGCCCAGGCCCGGCAGGCCGATCAGCAGCCCGTGGCCGCCGCACAGCAACGCCGAGAGAACCAGATCGACCACCCGTTCCTGACCGATGAACCGGCGGGTGATGGAGCCGCGCGCCTCGGCAAGCATCTCACCCAGCGCTTCGATTTCGGCGACAAGTTCGGTAGGCTGAGACATGACGGGGTTCCTCGCAGGATGATCGTTGCAAGTAAGGCAGAACTGCGACTGCGAACAAATGACAAATACGGGAAGGACGCAAATGAGCGGCACGACGAATGCCGAAAGCCTCGCCACCGCCGCGCGGAGTGCCCAGAAAAGCGGCGGCCCGCCGCCGGTGCATCTGTGGAATCCGCCGTTCTGTGGAGATATCGACATGGAGATCCGGCGCGACGGAACCTGGTTCTATCAGGGCACGCCGATCGGTCGGGCGCCGCTGGTGCGGCTGTTTTCCACCATCCTGCGCAAGGACGGCGACGAGTACTTTCTGGTCACCCCGGTCGAGAAGGTGCGGATCCGGGTCGAGGATGCCCCCTTCATCGCCGTCGATGCCGAGGTCACCGGGGTCGGAGAAAACCAGGTTCTGGAATTCGCGACCCAGGTCGAGGACCGGGTTGTGGCGGGGCCGGATCACCCGATCCGGGTACGCTTCGATCCCGAGACCGGCGAACCCTCGCCCTATGTTCACATCCGTGCGAATCTCGAGGCTCTGATCGACCGTAAAACCTTCTATCGGCTCGTCGATCTCGGCAAACGCCATCGCCACGAGGGGGCCGAATGGTTCGGCATCTGGTCGGGAGGCATGTTCTTTCCGCTGATCCGGGCCGAGGACCTGGGCTGAGCGCCCAGACAGCGCCGTCGCTCAGCAATAGCGCGGCATCCGGCCCTCGGCCGCCGCCGACACCGCCTCGATCTGGTTCGGGGTGCCGATCAGGGCTGCCTGCAATTCCGCCTCGAGCCGCAGTTCGGTGATGGCATTGCCGGAATAGATCGTCTCGACCAGCCGTTTGCCGGCGCGGATCGCCTCGGGCGAACGCCCGGCCAGAGCCTCTGCAAAGCGCAACGCTTCCTCGACCGGCGCATCCGACAGCCTTGTGATCAGACCCAGTTGCTGCGCCTCGGTGCTGCGCAGGACCCGCGCGGTCAGGATCAGTTCCATCGCCCGATCCGCCGACAAAAGCCGCGGCAGGCTTTGCGAGATCCCCATGTCGGGGATCAGGCCCCACTTGCCTTCCATGATCGAGATCAGGGCATCGGGATGCGCGATGCGAAAGTCGGCGCCAAGCGCGATCTGCGCCCCGCCGCCAAAGCAGACGCCCTCGAGCGCCGCGATCACCGGCACCGGCAAGGTTTGCCAGATCGTCGCCGGCAACTGGAAGCGGTTGGCGCCGCTCGGATCCGCCGGCGTCAGCATGTCCCCTTTTACCCGGTCGAGGTCGCCGGCAAGGCTTTCCAGCACGCCGGTGTCGAGCCCGGAACAGAAATCGCCGCCTTCGCCGGCCAGCACGATCGCCCGCAATCCGGGCTGCTTCGCCAGCGCCCGGCCGGCCGCCACAAGGTCGTCCAGCATTTCCAGTGTCAGGGCGTTCTTCTTGTCAGGCCGGTTCAACCAGACCTGCGCGACCGGCCCCTCGGGCGATACCACCCGCACCAGTGCTGCACTCATGTAAGCCTCCCTGAAGCGTCCGGAATTTCAACTGCACTCAAACGGGACTATTTGCAAGGTGTCAATCTTGACCAAGGGTCCGCCAGAGACTGCAGAAACAATCAGCAGGTCAAGGCATTACCATGTCCAACGCGCGGGGCATCCCGGCATTGATCCCGCGGCCCCTCGAATTCCAGACTGGTGTGGGACAAATCGAACCGCGCGCCCAGCAGCGCCTTCAACGCCGATTTCACCGCCACGGGATCGGCCGACTGGGCCAGCACCACATGCGCCTCGAGCGAATTCTCGTACTCGCCCATCTGCCAAAGGTGCAGATGATGCACGTCGGCGACACCAGGCACCGCCTCCATCGCCTCCAGCACCTCCTCGACCGCCAGACCATCGGGGCGCGCCAGCATCAGGATCCGGATCACCGGGCGCAACTCGCGCAGCGTGTGCCACAGGATATAGACCGAGATACCGAGCGTCACGATCGGGTCCACCAGCCGCCAGTCGTAGATCAGGATCAGCACGCCCGCGACGATCACCGCGACCGAGCCCATCGCATCGGCAATATTGTGCAGGAAGGCGGCGCGCATGTTGACGCTGTTCTTCGACATGCGAAAGATCAGCACCGCAGTCACGGTATCGACGACCAGCGCCACGCCCGCGACGACAACGACGGTCCAGCCCTCCACGTCCTGCGGATCGAACAGACGGTTGATGCCTTCGGCGAACAGATAGAACGCGATCACGACCAGCGTGGTATAATTGACCAGCGCCGCCACAACCTCGGCGCGGCCATAGCCGAAGGTCATGTCGGCATCGGCCGGCCGGCGGGCAATCCGCCGGGCAACAATCGCCACGACCAGCGACAGCGCATCGCTGAGATTGTGGATCGCATCGGCAATCAGCGCCAGCGAGCCTGACAGCACCCCCGCCACGATCTGAACGACCGTCAGTCCCAGATTGACGGCAACCGCCCCCAGCACCCGCCTGTCGCCACTGGCAGGGTCGATATGGTGATGGTGGTGGTGGTGGTCGTGATGACTGCGGCTGTCGCCATTGTCAGGATCGTGATCGTGGGGCATCGCCCGGCTCCTCGCCGCTATCCGTCCCTTGGAGCAAATCGCCGCCGCGAAGGCAAGCCGGTCGCCCCCCATGGCACGCCGCCCGGCTTCTTCTGTTCGAAAATATCCCCGCCGGAGGCATGCCCGGCCCTGCCGGCAATCGGGTCAATGCGCCTCGGCCCAGTTCGCCCCCTGCCCGGCATCGACCACCAGCGGCACGTCAAGCTTCACCGCAGGCTCGGCCGCGCCTTCCATGACCGCGCGAACCCGGGCGATGGTGTCCTCGACCGCCCCCTCGTCGACCTCGAAAATCAACTCGTCATGGACCTGCAACAGCATCCGGGCCGGCAGCCCGGCAATCGCGTCCTCCATCCGGATCATCGCCCGTCGGATGATGTCGGCGGCAGCGCCCTGGATCGGGGCATTGATGGCGGCCCGCTTTGCGAACCCCGCATGTGGCCCCTTGGCGTTGATCTCGGGGGTGTGGATCCGGCGGCCGAACAGGGTCTCGACCCGCTCGTGTTGCTTTGCAAACGCGATGGTCGCGTCCATATAGTCCCGGATGCCCGGGAAGCGTTCGAAGTACCGGTCGATAAAGGCCTGGGCCTCGCCCCGCGGTATCCGCAGGTTGCGCGCGAGGCCAAAGCCCGAGATGCCATAGATCACCCCGAAATTGATCGCCTTGGCGCGGCGCCGGATCTCGGGCGTCATCTGGTCCATGGGCACGTCGAACATCTCGGAGGCGGTCATGGCATGGATGTCCTGCCCGTCGCGGAACGCCTGCTTCAGCGCGTCGATATTGGCGACATGGGCGAGGATCCGAAGTTCGATCTGGGAATAATCGAGGCTGACCAGAACCTTGCCCTGCTCGGCCACGAAGGCCTCGCGGATGCGGCGGCCTTCCTCGGTGCGGACCGGGATGTTCTGCAGGTTCGGGTCGGTCGAGGCGAGCCGGCCGGTACTGGCCCCGGTCTGCAGGTACGAGGTATGCACCCGGCCGGTCTCGGGGTTGATATGGTCCTGCAGCGCATCGGTATAGGTCGATTTCAGCTTGGACAGCTGGCGCCAGTCCAGCACCCGCGCCGGCAGGTCGTGTTCGGTCGCCAGATCCTCCAGCACGTCGGCGGGGGTGGACCAGGCGCCGGTCTTGCCCTTCTTGCCGCCCGGCAGGCTCATCTTGTCGAACAGGATCTCGCCCAGCTGCTTGGGGCTGCCGACGTTGAAGCTTTCGCCGGCCAGCTCCTGGATCTCGGCCTCGAGCCCGGCCATCTTCTGGGCAAAGGCATTCGACATCCGGCTCAGCGTGTCGCGGTCGACCTTGATGCCCGCCATTTCCATCCGCGCCAGCACCGGTGCCAGCGGGCGTTCCAGTGTCTCGTAGACCGTCGTCACCTTGTTGCGGTGCAGTTGCGGCTTGAACGCCTGCCAGAGGCGGAAGGTCACGTCGGCATCTTCGGCGGCGTATTTCGCCGCCGTGTCGATCGGTACCCGGTCAAAGGTGATCTGGCTCTTGCCCGAGCCGATCAGCTCCTTGATCGGGATCGGCTGATGGCCGAGATAACGCTCCGACAGCGCATCCATGCCGTGGTTGTGCAGCCCCGAATAGAGCGCATAGGACATCAGCATCGTGTCATCGAACGGCGCAACCTCGATGCCGTGGCGGGCGAGGATCTTGGCGTCGTATTTCATGTTCTGGCCGATCTTGAGGACGGCCGGGTCCTCCAGCACCGGCTTCAACAGCGCCAGCGCCTCGTCCATCGGCATCTGCCCCTCGGCCAGCGCGCCGGTGTCGAACAACCCCTCGCCGCCCTCGGCGCGGTGCGCCAGCGGCACATAGCAGGCCTGCCCGGGGCCGACCGCCAGACAGATGCCGACAAGCCCGGCCACCATCTCGTCGAGCCCCGTCGTTTCGGTATCGAGTGCCACGATGCCGGTCGCATTGATCCGCTCGATCCAGCCGCGCAGCGCGTCGGCATCGCGCAGGGTCTCATAGGCGTCGCGATCGATCGGCGGTGCCGCGGGGTCGCCATCCGTCTCGGCCGCTGCGGGCGGAGCGACGATTGTCGGCGCCTCGAGCCCGAGCTGGTCGGCGATCCGCTTGCCAAGGGTGCGGAACTCCATCTCGCTCAGGAAATCGAGCAGCACTGTCGGGTCGGGTTCCCTGACCTCGAGATCGTCGAGGCCGAAATCGAGCGGCGTCGCGCAGTCGAGTTCCACCAGCCGCCGCGACAGCCGGATCTGGTCGGCCTTGTCGGTCAGAACCTCGCGACGTTTGGGTTGCTTGATCCGGTCGGTCGACGCGAGCAGGGTCTCGAGATCGCCGAATTCGTTGATCAGCTGCGCCGCAGTCTTGATGCCGATGCCCGGCGCGCCCGGCACATTGTCGACCGCATCGCCTGCCAGCGCCTGCACATCGACCACCCGGTCGGGGCCGACACCGAATTTCTCCGCCACCTCGTCGGGCCCGATGCGCTTGTTCTTCATCGCGTCGAGCATCTCGACCCCGTCGCCGACCAGCTGCATCAGGTCCTTGTCCGAACTGATGATGGTCACCCGCCCCCCGGCGTCGCGCGCCTGGCAGGACAGCGTGGCGATGATGTCGTCGGCCTCATAGCCCTCGATCTCGTGGCAGGCGACGTTGAAGGCGCGCGTTGCCAGGCGGGTCAGCGGGAACTGCGGCACCAGATCCTCGGGCGCAGGCGGGCGGTTGGCCTTGTAGTCGGGATAGATCTCGTTGCGGAAGGTCTTGCCGGAATAGTCGAAGATCACGGCGGCATGGGTCGGGGCGTCGGGACCGGTGTTGGCCTCGATATACTTGTGCAGCATGTTGCAGAACCCGGCGACCGCGCCGATCGGCAGTCCGTCGGACTTGCGCGTCAGCGGCGGCAGGGCGTGATAGGCGCGGAAGATGAACGCCGACCCGTCGATCAGGTGCAGATGGCAGCCCTTGCCGAATGTCATGTTCGTCCTCCCGCGCGGTTCCGCGCCCAGAGGTAGCCTGCAGCGCGGCCGGGGTCCATGGGCTGCGGACCGGCTGCGGGCTATTCGCGGACGCCGGCCGTGACGCCTGGGTCGTTGCCGTGGGGGCGCTGCCCCCGTCGCGGCAGGCCGCGACTCCCCCGAGGTATTTCGGCCAAGAAGACGCCGGGGGTGAGGTCAACCGCCGGAGCGTGGGGTCTTCGGGCGGCTCAGCCCGCCTTTTTCAGCGCCTCGGCGGCGGCCCTTTCGGGCGTGACGAAGCGTTTGTCGCAATAGGGGCATTCGACCGCGCCATCCTCGCCGAGGGTCAGCCAGACGCGGGGGTGCCCCAGCGCGCTGCCGCCGCCGTCGCAGGCAACGCGCGAGGCAGTCACCACCTGGGTCTCGGGAGGTTCGGGAATCAAGGTCATCAACTGGCTCCAGCGTGCTGTCGGGTCGCCGTTCGGGTCACCTTGTGGTGGTGCCCGGCTCGGCTTAGGTTCCCGGCATCATAGGAAACCGCCCGCCGCGGGCAAGTGCCGGAGCGCCGCATATGACCCAAGTTGCGATCGAGATCGAGGGTCTCGCCAAGACCTATGCCTCTCGCCGGGGCGAAACCGGGATGCAGGCCCTGAAGGGGATCGACCTGAAGGTGCCTGCCGGCAGCATCTTCGGTCTGCTCGGGCCCAATGGTGCGGGAAAGTCGACGCTGATCAATATCCTTGCCGGTCTGGTGCGGAAAAGCGCCGGCAGCGTGCGGATCTGGGGATTCGATCAGGACGTGAACCCGCGCCAGTCCCGCGCCGCCATCGGGGTCATGCCGCAGGAGCTGAACATCGACCCGTTCTTCACCCCGCGTGCCGCGCTCGACGTGCAGGCGGGGCTTTACGGGGTGCCGCGGTCGCGGCGGCAGACCGACGAGATCCTTGCCATGATCGGGCTGACCGACAAGGCCGATTCCTATTCGCGCACGCTGAGCGGCGGGATGCGGCGGCGGCTGCTTCTGGGCAAGGCGCTGGTGCATGCGCCGCATGTGCTGGTGCTGGACGAGCCGACGGCGGGCGTCGACATCGAACTGCGCCAGATGCTGTGGACCAATGTGCGGCGGCTGAATGTCGAGCGCGGGATGACCATCATCCTGACCACCCATTATCTGGAGGAAGCCGAGGAGATGTGCGACGAGATCGCCATCATCCATCGCGGCGAGAAGATCGCCCATGACCGAACCGGGGCGCTGATCGGCAGGCTCGATGCCAAGACGCTGGTGATCCGGCCCGAGGCGCCGGTGACCGCGCCCTTTGCCCTGCCCGAGGGGGTGGCGCTGAGCTTCCGGCGCGACGGCGCGCTGGCGCTGTCCTATCGCCGCAGCGTGACCCCGGCCGAAGCGGTGTTCGACGCGGTCCGCGCCGCGGGCATCCGCATCCGCGATGTCGCGGTCGAGGAGCCGACGCTCGAGGATGTGTTCCTGTCGCTGACGTCGTCGGCCCCGGCACCGCAGGCGGCCTGAGTGGGGCTTGTGCTCTGCCCGCCCTCGCCCGACCTGCTGGCGCGATCTGCGCCAGGCCTGCGCTTGCTGGCCGAGGCCGCAGCCGCGCTTGGCGGACAGCTGGAGCTTGAGGCCGAACACGGGCGGGTCGGCCGTTATACCGCGCCCGACGGCCGGGTGCGCATGCTCATGGGCAAGGCGCTGGGGCTCAATTCGGACGCTGCGGCGGCACTTGCCGCGGACAAGGACTATACCGCGCGGCTGCTTGCGGCCGAAGGGCTGCCGACCCCGCCCGGGGTGATCGTGGTCTCGCCGGGGTTTCGGGCCAAGATGCGGCTGTCGAACCGGGCGGTGGCCGAGGGGCTGCCGGGCCCCGAGGTGGCGCAGGATTTTGCCGCAGGCGCAGGGTTTCCGGTGATCGTGAAGCCGAACTTCGGCAACATGGGACGCGGGGTTCGGCGCGCAGGCTCGGCCGCCGAGCTGGCCTGCGATCTCGAGGACGGGTTTCGCGCCGATGACCGGCTGCGGGTCGAGGCGCTGATACCGGGGCGCGATTATCGTCTGATGGTCCTGCGGGATGAGGTCGTTGTCGCCTATGAGCGTCGGCCCTTGGCGGTCACGGGCGACGGGCGCCAAAGCGTCGGTGCGTTGCTGGAGGCGCGGCTGCGGCGGCTGACCGAACGCTATCACGGGCCGAAACTGGCGCTCGACGATCCCCGTCTTGCCCGCGCCATTGCCGGAGCCGGGCTGACGGCGGCGACGGTTCTGCCCGCGGGGCGGCGGGTGGTGCTTCTGGCCAATGCCAACCTTTCGACCGGGGGCGAGCTTGTCGACCTTACGGGGAAGGTGCCCGCCGCGGCCGAGGCGCTGGCGATCCGCGCAGCCGCGGCGATCGGGCTGCAGGTGGCGGGCATCGACATCCTGGCGCCGGACCTTGCCGCGGGCACGGAGGGCGCCTGCATCCTCGAGGTCAACGCGGCACCGGGGATGGATTACTACGCGAGCGAAGGCCCCGTGCAATGGGCACGGGCGGTGGCGTTTCACGCGCGCGCGCTGTCGGACGCGGACTGAGTCCGATCGGGCAGTACGGCGCCGGCACGCTGCGGAGTTCATGCCTCCGGCGGAGGTATTTTTGCCAAGAAGACGCCGGGTGTGGGGAAGAGGCCGGGACCGGCGCGGCGGTCAAACGGCCGGTTCGAGCATCCGGCCGAGCCCCCGGCCGCCCAGCACGTGGACATGCAGATGCGGCACTTCCTGCACGCCGTGCGGCCCGGCGTTCGAGATCAGCCGGAAGCCATCGCCGCTGCCGTCGATCTGCACACCGCTCATCCGGCAGACCTCGCCCACGGTACGGGTGAAATCGAGGATCTCGGCGTCGCTGGCCGCCTGGGCGAAGTGGTCATAGCTGACATAGGGCCCCTTCGGGATCACCAGCACATGGACCGGGGCCTGGGGGCGGATGTCGCGAAAGGCAAGGCTGTGCGGCGTCTCGAGGACGGTGTCGTTCGGGATCTCGCCCCGCAGGATCTTTGCGAATATGTTCTGGTCGTCATAGGCATAGGCCATGGGCTTGGTCCCCTCGATAGGCTCACGGGCAGATCACGGGCGCGACGGATCGCGCCACCGCATGCGATATAGTCGGAATTCGCCCTGGAACGACAGGATTCTGCAGGGACGAGGCGCTTTGCCCTAGCCCACGCCTTCGCGGTGGCCAAAGGGTGCGCAGATCGGGGCGGCTCAGGCCCGCTCTGCAGCGTCCTCGGGAGGCTCGGGATCCGTGGCAAGATCCGCCGCGCCGCTGTCCTTGCCGGGCTTGGCCGCCTTGACACCTTTCGGGTCCCTGACCCGCAACAGGACCGTCAGGCAATAGCCGCCCTCGACCTCCTGCCAGCTGGCGCCGGCCTTGCCGAGCGCGCGTTCAAGGGCGCGCACTGTGGAATAACCGGCCCCTGCCCCGCCTTCGAGCCGCTTCAGGGTCTGCACATGGACGCCGGCCGCCTCGGCCAGTTCCTTCTGCTTCAGCCCTGCCGCCCGTCGTGCACGGGATATGACCTCGCCGATATTCATGGCTGCGGAATGGCACCCGGCAACGCAGAAATCAATCCCGGAGTCGTCGAATGGCACCCTGATGTAGCATTGCCGTCCGCCCTGCGGCCGGATCAGAGCAGCCCGGCCTGACGGAACAGATCCCTGGTATCGGTCTGTGGCCGCGGACCCAAGTGCGAAATGACCTCGCCGGCGCAGACCACGCCCATCCGCCCGCAGGTTGCAAGATCCCGCCCGGTGGCAAGGCCATAGAGGAACCCGGCCGCAAACTGATCGCCCGCACCCGTGGCATCGACCGGTGTCACCCGGTGCACCGGCACCTCGACCCGCTCGCCCTCGGCGATCAGCACGACATCCTCGCCCGAGCGGGTGCAGACCACGACCCGGCATTCCTGCGTTGCGCGTGCCAGTGCCGCCTCGGTGTCGGTGGTCTGATAGAGCGCCTCCCACTCGTGGGTGTTGCCGATGACGAAATCCATCTCCTCGGCCACGAGCTTGCGGAAATCCTCCCGGTGGCGGTCGACGCAGAAGGGATCGGACAGCGCGATGCCGGCGCGGCCGCCAGCGGCGGTGCAAAGCCGCGCTGCCTTCAGGAAGGCCTGCTTGCCGGCGGGCTTGTCGAACAGATAGCCTTCGAGAAACAGCAGATCGGTGCCGGAAACGGCCGCGTCATCGACATCGCCCGGCCCGAGATCGGCCGAGATCCCGAGGTAGGTGTTCATCGACCGTTCGCCATCGGGCGAGACGAAGATCATCGACCGCGAGGTCGGCAGGCCGCCGTCGGGCGCCGGCGGATTGACATAGCGTGTGCCGCCGGTCTCCATCGCCTCGACATAATAGCGCCCCAGCGCATCGTCGCGCACCCGGCCCAGAAACGCGGTCTTCAGCCCCAGATGGCCGAGCCCCGAGAGCGTGTTCGCCACCGACCCGCCCGGCGCCTGGCGGCGGTCGTCCATCGCGGCATAAAGCAGTTCGGCCCGCTCGCGCTCGACCAGTTGCATGATCCCTTTCGAGATCCCCATGATGTCGAGGAAGCTGTCGTCGGAATGGGACAACACGTCGACAATGGCATTGCCGATACCGACGACCTGAAACTGCGAACTCATTCAACACCCTCCTTCGGGCAAAGATCCTCGATGATGCAGCGGGCGCAGGCGGGTTTGCGCGCAGTGCAGATATAGCGGCCGTGCAGGATCAGCCAGTGATGGGCGTGACGCTGGAATTCGGCCGGCACGTTGTCTTCGATGGCGCGTTCGACGGCCACCACATCCTTGCCGGGCGCGATCCCGGTGCGGTTTGCAACGCGGAAAATATGCGTGTCGACCGCCTGCGCCGGCAACCCCCACCACATGTTCAGCACCACATTGGCGGTCTTTCGTCCGACGCCCGGCAGGGCCTGCAGCGCGGCGCGCGAGCTTGGCACCTCGCCGTCGTAGTCCTCGACCAGGATCCGGGACAGCTTCATGACGTTCTTCGCCTTGTTGCGATAGAGCCCGATGGTCCTGATATGCTCGACGAGGGCCTCTTCGCCGAGATCGAGCATGTCCTGCGGGGTCGAGACCCTTTCGAACAGCGCCCGCGTCGCCCGGTTCACGCCCCTGTCGGTCGCCTGCGCCGACAGCGCCACCGCGACCAGCAGGGTAAAGGCATTGGTATGCTCAAGCTCGCCCTTCGGCTCGGGCTCGGACGCACGAAAGCGCGTGAAGATCTCGCGCATCGCGCGATAGGGCTGCTGGCGAACCATTCCCGCGCCTCCTGTTGCGACCATGTCCGCGAGATGGCTTAAAGCGGTCGCGGCCGGAAGGGAACACTTGTCGCGACCCGGGGCAGCACCCGCGCTGGCCGCGGACGTGCCAAAGGAGCTCAAGGCGCAACTGACAGCCCCGCGCGCTTGCGCAGGAACCGGGTCGCGGGCGGGCAGCGGCTCGGCTAGATTTGGCAAAAATCAGGACCCGCCCAGAATGACCGCAGAAAGCCAGAGCTATCATTTCCACGTCATGCGCCGCGCGCTGGACGAGATCGACGCCGCCGCCCTTGCCGGCACGCCCCTGACGCTCGACGATCTTGCCCGGCGGATGCAGATGAGCCCGGCGCATTTCCAGCGGCTGTTCAGCCAGTGGGTCGGGGTCTCGCCCAAGCGGTATCAGCAGTATCTGGCGCTGGAACAAGCCAAGGTGCTGCTGCGCGAGCGGTTCACGACGCTGGCGGCCGCCGATGCCGTCGGGCTGTCGGGGTCGAGCCGGCTGCACGACATGTTCCTGACCTGGGAGGCGATGACCCCAGGCAGCTATGCCAGGGGCGGCGCGGGGATGGAGATCTTCTGGGGCTGGTTCGAAAGCCCGTTTGGACCGGCGCTGGTGATGGCGACCGAAAAGGGCATCTGCGGCATCGGATTCGCCGCCGAGGCCGGGGCCGAGGCGACAATGGCCGACCTGCTGGCGCGCTGGCCAAAGGCACAGTTCACCGAAGATCCGACAGCGCTGCGCCCCTGGGTGCAGGCCGCGCTTGGCGAGGCGCCGGGCGAGACGCGGCTCTACCTGATCGGCGCGCCGTTCCAGATCAAGGTCTGGGAGGCGTTGCTGACGATCCCGACAGGCCATGTCACCACCTATTCCGAGATTGCCGGGGCGGTCGGCCATCCCCGCGCCATGCGGGCCGTCGGCACCGCGGTCGGGCGCAACCCGATCAGCTGGCTGATCCCCTGCCATCGGGCGATCCGCAAATCGGGCGGGCTTGGCGGCTATCACTGGGGCTTGCCGGTGAAACGCGCGCTCCTTGCCTGGGAATCGGCCCGCGCCGAGGCGGGCTGATCGGCGCGAATGCGATCATCACGGCAAATTTGCCTGCCATCGTGGCACGACGCAGCCTAAAAGGGTCGGTAAACTAAATCACCAACCGAGGTATCGCGCATGTTCCTGCGTCCGTCCGTTGCTATCGCCCTTTGCGGGGCCATCGGCCTAACCGCCTGCACGTCCCCCAACAACCTTGGCTCGAACAACAGGAATACCGCCAGCGGAGCCGTCATCGGCGGACTGACCGGCGCGGTCGCAGGGCTTGCGGCCACCGGGGGCGAGGCCCGCGGGGCGGCACTTGGCGCCACGCTCGGGGCCGGGGTCGGCGGGATCATCGGCAGCCAGATGGATCGCCAGGCGGCGGCACTGCGCCAGTCGGTCGGCGACAGCCGCATCACCATCGAGCGGCAGGGCGACGTGCTGCTGGTGCGGATGCCGCAGGACATCCTGTTCAGTTCCAGCAGCTACAGCGTCAACCCGGCAATCCAGGCCGATCTGGCAGCCCTTGCCGCAAACCTCAACCAATACCCCAACACCACCGCCGTGGTTACAGGCCACACCGACAACACCGGCTCGGCCACCTCCAACCAGCAGCTTTCGTTGCGGCGCGCCCAATCTGTGGTGGAAATCCTCGTCAGCAACGGCGTGGCACGCAGCCGTCTGACCGCCACCGGCCGCGGCGAGGATGCGCCGATCGCCTCGAATCTGACCCCTGAAGGCCGGGCACTAAACCGCCGCGTCGATATCGTGATCCGGCCGAACGGCTGATCCCTCAGCCCTTGCAGGGGCGCACCCACCGTGGCGCGCCCTTGATCTGTGCCCCGCTTGGTGGTCAGGTGTTCTGACCAATTTCGCAGGTCCCGGATGCCCTTCACCCCCGTCGATGCCGAAAGGCTCAGCCGCGCCGTCGTCAACCAGATCGAGTTGCTGATCCTGCGTGGCGTGCTGGCCCCCGGCGAACGGCTGCCGGCCGAACGCGACCTGGCCGAGCGGCTTGGGGTATCGCGGCCGTCGCTGCGCGAGGCGCTGGTCGAGCTTGAAGCCCGCGGCCTGATCCAGCGCCGCGCCGGGGCGGGGATCTTTGTTGCCGACCTGCTTGGCCCCGCCTTCTCGGACCCACTGATCCGGTTGTTCGCAACCCACGACGAAGCGGTGCTCGATTATGTCGCCTTCCGGCGCGATATCGAGGGGCTGGCGGCCGAACGCGCCGCCCGGCTCGGCTCGGACACCGACCAGGCGGTGATCGCCGAGATCTTCGGCCGGATGGAGGCCGCCCACGAGGCGCGCAGCGGCGAGGCCGAGGCGCGGCTCGACGCCGAATTCCACATGGCCATCCTCGAGGCGAGCCACAACCTGATCCTGCTGCACATGATGCGCTCGATGTACCAGTTGCTGCGCGAGGGTGTGTTCCTGAACCGCCGGGCGCTGTTTCGCCAGCGCACCACCCGCGCCGCCCTGCTGGCCCAGCACCGCGCCATCCTGACCGCGATCCTCGCCCGCGATCCGGCAGCGGCACGCACCGCGGCCGAGGCCCATCTCGACTATGTCGAACAGACAATCCTCGACCTGCGCCGCGCCGAGCACAACGAGACTGTGGCGCGCCAGCGGCTGGAGCACGCAAGGGGGAACTAGCCGCAACGATCAAGGCGGAAACGACCCGCAACAACCGCATCAATCGCGACACGACAAGGCCCGGAAACGCGAAAGGCCCCCGACATGCGGGGGCCTTCGAACCTGTCGGTGTGCGTGACCCAACGGGTCAGTGCATCTTGGCCTCAACGACCTTGATGCTGTCTTCGATCAGGGCCGCGGCATCGGCTTCGCTCAGCCCCTTGCGCACCACTTCGGCGGCAGCCGCGATCGCAACGCTGATTGCCCTGTCGCGCACGTCGCGGACGGCAGCGGCCTCGGCCGAGGCGATCTGGTCTTCGGCCGCCTGCAGCCGGCGGGCGATGGATTTCTCCAGCTCCACCTTGGCCAGCTTGGCGGCGTCCTCGGCGTCGGTCCGGGCCTGAGTCACGATCAGTTCGGCCTGCTCGGCGACGTCCTTCTGCTTGCGCTCGAATTCGGCCAGAATGGTCTGGGCCTCTTCGCGCAGCGCCCGCGCCTCGTCCAGTTCCCGGCGGATGGTATGGGCGCGTTCGTCCAGCATCTTGCCCAGCAAGCCCGGAACCTTGAAGTAGACCAGGATCCCGATGAAAACGAGGAAGGCGAGGAGCACCACGAAGTTGGTGTTGTGAAGGCTGAAGAACGGACCCGATGCGGCAAAGGCCGGGCCGGCGGCGCCGGCAAGGACGGCGCCGAGGATTAGCTTGCGCATCATGCCTCTCCCCTCATCTGTGTTTCGACCGCGGCGGCGACGTCACCGTCATCGACCGGACGGCCAAGCGCACGCACGATCTCGCCCGCGGCATCCTTGGCCACCGCCTCGACCGAAATCAGCGCGTTGTCGCGGATTTCGCCGATATGGGCGGCGGATTCGGCGCTCTTTTCAGCGATCTGGGTATCGGCACGGGCAATCGCCGCGTCGAGTTCTTCCTTGATCTCCGCCCGGGTCTCGGCCGCGATCTTCTGGGCCTGGGCACGAGCCTCGGCCAGCGCCTTCTGATAGGCCTGTTCGGCCTCGACCGCCTTGAGCTTCAGCTCTTCGGCGGTGGCGATATCATTGGTGATGGTGCCGTTACGTTCGGCCAGCACGCTGGCGATACGCGGCAGCGCGATCTTGGTCAGGATGTAATAGATCGCGAGGATCGCCAGGACCAGCCAGAAGATCTGGTTCGGAAAGGTCGCGAAATCCAGCTGCGGCATGCCGACGGCTTCAGCCGCATGCGCGGCATCCGGCGCGTGTTCGATAGGTGCGGTAGTCTCGCCCGCCATGCTCGTCCCCTCTGATCTGAAAATTCACCGCGGGGGCCGGGCACATCGGCCCGTCCCCCCCGGCGGCAAGGATCGAAGGTCGTCGCTTAGACGGCGAACATCAGCAGAAGCGCGACGAGGAACGAGAAGATCCCCAGCGCTTCGGCGAATGCGATACCGATGAAGAGAGTGGCGGTCTGACCGGCAGCGGCGGTCGGATTGCGCAGCGCACCGGCCAGGAAGTTGCCGGCAACGTGGCCCACACCGATGGCTGCCGCGCCCGAGCCAATGCCCGCGAGGCCAGCGCCGATGAATTGACCCATGCTTGCGATATCGCCTTCCATTGTCGTATCTCCTTGCGATTGGAAGTGAATGTTTCAGGTATTTCCGGGGGTACCCGGCAGCCGAGCCAGGCTCAGTGCCCCGGGTGCAGCGCGTCCTTGAGGTAGACGCACGTCAGAATTGTAAAGACATAGGCCTGCACGAAGGCCACCAGCAGCTCGAGCCCGTACATCGCGGTGATGGCAAGGATCGAGAACGGGGCGACAGCGGCAATGGCGGCAAAGCCCGCAAAGACCTTGATCACGGCGTGGCCGGCCATCAGGTTGCCAGCAAGACGAATGGAGTGGCTGACCGGCCGCACGAAGTACGAGATCAGCTCGATAATCGCCAGAACCGGCCGCAGTGGCAGCGGCGCCGAGTTGACCCAGAACAGGCCAAGGAACTTGGTGCCGTTCTTGACGAAGCCGACGATGGTGACGGTCAGGAACACCGCAAGCGCCAGAACCGCCGTCACCGCGACATGCGAGGTGGTGGTGAAGGACATCGGCACGAGGCCGAGCATGTTGGCGAAGACGATGAACATGAACAGCGTCATGATGTAGGGGAAGAACTGCAGCGCGTCCTTGCCGGCCACATCCTCGACCATCTTGTAGACGAAACCATAGGCAAGCTCGGCAATCGACTGCAGCCGCGAGGGGATGATCGCCCGGCCGCGGGTGCCGACGACCAGCAGCAGGACCACGCAGAGAACCGCGATCGCCATCCACAGGGTCGCGTTGGTGACCGTCAGCATGCCCACATGATCGCCGGGCTGGCCGAACAGCGGCTTGACCACGAACTGATGCATCGGATCGATGTGAATGCCGCCGCCTTGCGCTTCGTCTGCCACGTCTCAGTCCCTCTCGTCCCCGGCGGCCTCGGCCGCCTGCCTAATCCTCTGCGGCCTCGGCCGCCTGCCTAATCCCCTGCGGCCGCGGCCGCCTGTCTAATCCTCTGCGACCTCGGCCGCCTGCTTTTCCTCGGCGGCCTTCGCGGCCTGCTTGACCTGCACCTCGGTCGCGGTGCGCATCATCGTCTTCACGCCCGCGATGAACCCCAGGATGATGAACACAATCATCAGGAAGGGCTTGGTCCCGAACAGCCAGTCGAGCCCCATTCCGATCCCGAGGCCCAGAAACAGCCCCGCCACCAGTTCCGTCACCATCCGCCAGGCAACGTTTGCCTGGGTGTACTTGTTGTCTTCGGGGGGCGGCGCGTCCTTGCCCTTGGCCCTGGCAATCTTTTGTTCCAGCTGGCGCAGACGCTCGCTCTCGCTTCCCTCAGCCACCGGACGCAGTCCCCCGTTGTTGCGGCGGACACTAGGGTGTTTGGAGGCCCTGAGTCAATCGACTACGCGCGCCGAGGAATCAACTGCAATACACTGATATATAACAGAAAATATGCGATGCGTCAGAACGCGCAGTCGGCCGGCATGCGCGCCCGATATTCAACCGAAAGGTTTAGAATGGGCTGCGTCCACCCGGCGGCGCCGCCGGATCAGCCTCCAAATCCGGCCGTCGATTGCCAGCAGACCGACAAAGATCAGCACCATTCCCGCAAGCTGTTCGATGCGCACCGCCTCGCCCAGCATTGCCCTCCCGAGCACCACCGCCGAGACCGGCGCGATAAAGGTGACGGTCGAGGCATTGGTTGCCCCGACCAGCGGGACCAACCAGTAGAAGACGATGAAGAACAGACCGGTCAGGACCGGCCCGATCATCGCCAGCGCCATCCAGCTTTCGGGGCGCGTCAGCTGCGGCACCCCTTCAATGGCCAGCATTGCAGGCGCAATCGCCAGCGCCCCGGCGCTCAGTGCCAATGCCGCGATCACCGCGGCGTCGATCCCCTTGAGCCGGCGCAGCCAGTTCAACGCCACGCCATAGCAAAGCGGCGCCAGAAGGGCTGCGAGGATCGCCCACAGCTCGGTCCGCCCTGCCCCGCCCCGCAGCCCCGGCGCCATCAGGATCACGATCCCGGCAAAGCCGAAGCCGATGCCGAGCGACTTGGTCCGGCTCGCCTTCTCGCCGCCCGGCCAGAAATGGGACACGATTACCACCATGATCGGCGTCATCGCGTTGACGATCCCCGCGACACCGCTGGTGATATGACGCTGCGCCAGCGGATAGATCGCAAAGGGGATGGCATAGTTCAGCACCCCCAGCACCAGGACGCTGCCCAGAAGCCGCCAGCCCCAGGGCACCCTCCGTCCCTTCGCCAAGACATAGACCCAGCACGTCACGGCCCCCAGCGCCATCCGCAGAAACGCAACCGAGAGCGGCCCGACCTCGGCCAGCAGCATGGCATTGAAGATGAACGATCCGCCCCAGCCGATGCCGAGGATCGCAACCAGAATCCAGTACCGCGCCGTCATTTGCCGAGCCCCCGATTGAAACGCTGTTAGCGCTCCATTGCACGGTGCGCCGCTCGGGTGCGACCCGATTCCTGCGCCTAGCCGCCGCGATAGCGCCGGGAAGATGCCCCTGCGGCACGTCTTGCCTGCCCTGTCGCGGGCCCTGTCGCGGTCCGGTCCCAGGGGGCGTGTTTGGTCGGACGACCTGCCCAAAACACAACTTTGGGTAGATTTACGCGCGGTCACTCGCGCAAAGGTTGTTGACTCAACGCCCCCCTCATGGTGTCGCTGAATCGAGAAAACTCAATATAAAACGTGACCTTAACCAGAATGAACGTTGCTTTTGCAAGGTACGCCGACCCGATCCCTGGCGGCACCAACGATGCAAACGACCGGTCGGCCTGTGAACCGCGGAAGGGACATTTGATGCGGCTCGCCAGAACCGCCGCGACGCTTTTTGTCATCGTGCCCGCGCTTTTCGCTCCCCTTGATATTCATGCCGCCAGCCTGAACGTCTCAGCCGGCTTCGGCTCCATCATTGTTGCGGATCTGACCGCCTCGGGCTGCGAGACCGAAGCTCGGCTTGCCGTCGGTGGCACGGCTCGCGCGAACGCCAGCGACTCGGTCGGTGGCTGTATCTTTCCCGACCGTGCCGGGCGGGTCGTACCCGCCTCCCTGCAACTTGGATCGTATGAAGCAGGCGCGGATCCGATGTACGACGACGCGACGGCCCGGCCGGCCACGCCCGCCAGCGATGCGGACGGGGATATCAGCAACACCCTCCGCGACACTGCAGGCAAGGTTTCGGCATTGCTCGATTTCCTGTCTGCCGGCGTCACGCTGTATCGGGACTCCGCCAATCGTTCCTGGCTCATCGTCGATGCGGAACGGATCGAGAGCTTCGCGACTGAAGAGAACTGGCAGATCGCCATAAGCTTCACCGATGCAGACCTGAACATCTTCACCCTTTCGCCCGCGCATCTTGGCTCGGCCAGCTATGCCATGGCTCGGGTCATCGGCTTTCTCGGGGACTCACTGGCGCTGTACAACGTCCCGGGCGGCGCGCCCCGCCCCCTCACCGGGACAATGAAATTCGGTGGCGCCGACTGCCATTACAGCCAGACCAGCCTGACCTGCCTTGAAATGTCCGCCCGTGGGCCCAAGGCGTTGGTCCGGTATTATCAGGCCACCACTGTCACCCTGTCCTCGTTCGAATACCACGGCGTGGCGATGGCCCCATACTGGACGCTGACCGTCGAAGGCGGCACAATAGATCCCCCGACCATCCGGGCGGCGTTAGCCAAGTCGAAATGGGTTCGCATAGGGCTCAAGCCGCCACACTGGAAGAATCCCTGGCTCAGCCGTCTGCTTGCGGCGATGCCGAAACCCCAGAAACCCGCCAGGCCGGTGCCCGCTGTCACCATGCTGAGCAAACGGCCGACCCAGTTCCCTTTCCGTTTTCCCGGGCGTACCGTCAAAACATGGAACCCTCGCTCGATCTCGTCTTCGCTGCCCTAGCCGATCCGACCCGGCGCCAGATCCTGGCGATGCTGCTCGAGGACGACATGGCCGTGACCGACGTCGCCTATCCGTTCGAAATGTCGCTGGCCGCGATCTCGAAACACCTCGTCATCCTGACCCGCGCCGGACTGATCAGCCAGGAGAAACGCGGCCGGGTGAAATGGTGCAAGCTCGAGCCTGATGCGCTGCGCGACGCCTCGGTCTGGATGCAGGGCTTCGGCCAGTTCGAGCCGGTCAACCTCGAGGCCTTCGAACGCTTCCTCGCCTGCGAGCTCGGCGCCCCGAACCTCGGCGATCCCGATCCGGCCTGAGCCGTTTCAGTCCACGGCAGGTCCCGCAGAAAAATCCCCGGCCCGCGCCTTCAGGAAGGCGACCAGGGTCTGCACCTTGGCGGTGCGGTGCAGATCGACATGGGTCACCAGCCAGAGCGGGCTGCTCCATTCCGGCAGCGGCGGCGCCATCTCGACCAGATCGGGCAGGCTCTTTGCCTCGGCCGGTGACAGAAAGCCGATGCCTGCGCCGGCCTTTACGGCATCTTCCGCCGAGCGGTGGTCCGAGGCGAGGAACACCAGTTGTTCGGCAGGGATCGTCTCGACCATCCAGCGGAAGATCGGCGCGCGCAGGTCAGGCCCGTCGATCGAGACAAAGCGGTGCCCCGACCAGTCGCCCCATTCCAGCATGCCATAATGATCGACATAGCCGCGGGTGGCATAAAGCGCCTGCGCCTCGTCGGTGAAATGCTGCACCACGTTGTCGGGTTGATCGGGTTTGGCGCCGGCACGGATCGCCACATGCGCCTCGCCATATTCCAGCCGGAACAGCCGCGGGTCGGTCAGGAACCGCACCCGGATCTCGATGTGCTCCTGCATGAAATCGGCGAGGACCGTCGTCAGCCGGGGCGACAGCGAAGGCAGCGATGTCACGATCAGCTCGCCCGAGACCTGGGCGCCGCGACCGCGGATCCGGCCGACCAGCTGGGAGAACTGGTCCTCGGTGGTCGCCGCGACCGTCAGCAGGTCACGCCCGGCCTCGGTCGGGGTATAGCCGCGGGCATGGCGCTGAAACAGTTTGGTGCCAAGCCGCGCCTCGAGCGCGTCCACATGCCGGATCACCGTTGCGTGATGCACCCCCAGCGCTTCGGCTGCCCCCGACACGGTGCCAAGTCGGGCGACGTGAAAAGCGGTGCGGATCTCGTCCCAGGTGTCGACCGTCATGCCCTGCTCCTGCGGTTCATACGTGCGATCCTGAACGCTTTGGCCCGGCGACGAAAGCCCTTTCGCTTCCCCGCGCAATGGAAGCCTCGATGGCCCTATTGGGGATCCACCGCCACGGCACCGGCCGGTCCGCCGTATCCGGCCCGGCGGAGGGCCCGCGACGGAAACCCCGCCGCCCCTCGTATCAACCGCATCAACGGCGAACCCAAAGACAAAGGTCCAAGACCATGAAACACTCCATCCTCTCCGCCCTTCTTCTGACGGCTGCCTCTGCTGGCGCCGCGATGGCACAGCAAGCCGGGGCCGGGGTAACCCCGGGCGAGAACTTCATCGCAATCTGGGATGCCGACGGCGACGGGCGGGTGACGCTTGAAGAGGTTCAGCTCCGTCGCGACGATCTGTTCGCCAGCTTCGACGCCGACGAGAACGGCGCTCTGTCCGTCGATGAACTTTCAGCGCTGACCGACATGCGCGATGGCATGATGCCGCGTCCGGCCGGGCGCGCCGCGAACGGAAGTGGATTCGACACCACGATGATCGCCCGCATGCTCGACGCCGATGGCGACGGCAACGTCAGCCGCGACGAATACGTCGGCATGGCCGGACGGCTGTTCGGGCGGATGGACCGGAACGGTGACGGCGCTGTCGCCGCCGACGATTTTGCCCAGGCCTTGCCCCGCCCGCAGATTAATCTGGCGGGCAACCAGCCCGCAGGCCCGATGCAGCCCGGCCCGATCCCGGGACCGGGACAGGGCCAGTTTCAAGGTAACGGCCAGGGCATGATGGCACAGGGTGGCAAGGGCATGGCCCAGGGCCGCTTCGTCGGCCCGCAGCAAGGACGCGGCGGGCAGCGCGACTGTGACCGCAGTCAGACCCGGATGATGCAGGGTCAAGGCGGCGGTTTTGGCGGCGGCTTCGCCCAGGGACGTGGCCATGGCATGCAAGGCGGCCAGTTTCAGAACGGCCCGCAGGGCAACATGGCTGGTGGCCGGTGGAACGACGGCGACGACTGGCGCGGCCAGGGTGGCCGTGGTGCCGGCGGCATGGCCCAAGGTGGCATGATGGGTCAGGGCGGCATGGGTCAGGGCAACATGGGTCCGCGCGGCATGATGGGCCAGGGCGGCATGGGGCAGGGACCGGCGGCCATTCAGGCCTTTGCAACAGGCGACGGCGCCTTGTGGCTGGTCGACGGACGCACCGGCGAGGTGATGCTTTGCCGCGCGACCCCGACCGACGATGCGGCAGCAGGGCCGAAGCCGGTCTGCGTGACCGCCACGAAGTAGTCGCAGCAACGACGACGGCCGGGAGCAGGTATCGGCAAGACATCCCGAAGGCGCTCCGTCCGGCAGGAACGCAAGGGGCGGGCCAGGGCCCGCCCTTTGGCGTCGGGAACACCCGCCGGGCACCGCGGGCCATTCGCGACGGCAGCCCCCGGCCCGTCCCCCGGCCCGTCGTGGCACAGCGGGCATCGGCGCCGACATCGGTGTCAGCATCCGCGACGTCCAGCGCCCCAGTCACCGTCGACTTTTGGGGCACCCGGCGCTCCATCCGAGGGGTCCGCCCCCGACTATGTGCGTCACCGCACAGACAGCATGACATAATTCGGAATTATCTTCACCGCCTCACACCCCCATACTCTCTGCAATGCAGCAACAACCGCACCCCGGAGACACCACCATGACCGCCACCACCATCCTTCGCATCGACGCGTCCGCCCGCAAGGTCGGCTCGATTTCCCGCCAGCTCACGGACGAGATCGTCGCCCGCTTTGACGGCGCCAAGGTGATCACCCGCGACCTCGCCGATACCCCGCTCCCGCAGGTGAACGAGAGCTTTGTCACCGTCACCAAGGGCAGCGCCGAGGCCGAGATGAGCGAAGCCCAACGCAAGATCGTCGGCCTGTCCGACCATCTTGTCACCGAACTTCAGGCCGCCGACGTGATCGTGATCGGCCTTCCCGTCTATAACTTCGGCGTGCCCTCGGCGCTGAAGGCCTGGATCGACCTGGTCGCCCGCGCCGGCGTCACCTTTCATTACACCGAGAATGGCCCCGTGGGTCTGCTGACCGGCAAGCGCGTCATCGTTGCCATGGCGTCGGGCGGCACCGAGCTCGACTCGCCGATGGATTTCGCCACGCCCTACCTGCGTCACGTGCTGGGCTTCATGGGCCTGACCGAGGTTGAAGTCGTGCATGCCGACCGTCTGGCCTTTGATGCCGAAGGCACGCTGAAGTCGGCCAAGGACCAGATCGCCAGCCTCGCGGCTTGAGCGAAACACACCAATACCAGTGACCTGTTTCCAGTAGCCCGTTGTTCATCAGTCAGTAATCAGTTGTACATTCGCCAGTAATCAGTTTTTGAGACCCAAAAGGGCCGGGAGCGTATCCCGGCCCTTTTTGTGTCGTCGCGCCGGCGTTCGGCCACATGGCGACTTTTCGCCGACGTGGAATTCCTTGCGCAGGCCTCGCGCAGATTTTGCGGAACTTTTGCGTCGGCAGTTCTTCTTGACACGACCCTTAGGCGGCTTTAAAGGCGGTCCACCACCCGGAAGTTCGATCTTCCGGTCCCCCCGTCGTGGGGGATCGCCGTCCGTCAGCGCGTTGCGCCCACGGGCGCCGTTGTGTTTTTTGGTCGCGCCTCGTGGCGCGCAGAGTTTCAGGATCGCGCCTGCGGGCGCGAATGTGGTCGGATCGCCCTGCGCGGTCGTCGGAACGTCAGGGCAGTGCCCGCGGGCATTTGCAAGGCGCAGGCCGGCTTCCTATCTGGGGACCACAGAGCAGCAACAGGGCCTGAGGAGGGCCGGGGCATGTTTGAAAGTCTTTCCGAGCGCCTCTCAGGCGTGTTCGAGCGACTAACAAAGCAGGGCGCGCTGTCGGAAGACGACGTCGCGACCGCGCTCCGCGAAGTCCGTGTCGCCCTGCTCGAGGCCGACGTATCGCTTCCCGTGGCACGCGACTTCGTGAAGGCTGTTCAGGCCAAGGCCACGGGCCAGGCGGTGATGAAATCGGTCACGCCGGGCCAGCAGGTCGTCAAGATCGTCCACGACGAGCTGGTGCATTTTCTGGCCGGCGACACCGAGGCCAGGGGCGAGCTGAAGATCGACAATCCGCCGGCGCCGATCCTGATGGTCGGCCTGCAGGGGTCGGGCAAGACCACGACGACCGGCAAGCTTGCCAAGCGTCTGACCGAGAAGAACGGCAAGCGGGTGCTGATGGCCTCGCTCGACGTCAACCGCCCGGCGGCGATGGAGCAGCTCGAGATCCTCGGCCGCCAGATCGGCGTCGATACCCTGCCGATCGTCAAGGGGCAGAAACCAGTCGATATCGCCAAGCGCGCAAAGCAGCAGGCGACCTTCGGCGGCTATGACGTTGTGATGCTCGACACCGCCGGACGGCTGTCGATCGACGATGAACTGATGGCCGAGGTCGAGGCGGTGCGCGATGCCGTAAACCCGCGCGAGACGCTGCTGGTGGTCGATGGCCTGACCGGTCAGGACGCGGTGCACACGGCGGAGAATTTCGACAGCCGGATCGGTATTTCCGGCGTGATCCTGACCCGGATGGACGGCGACGGCCGCGGCGGTGCGGCGCTATCGATGCGCTTTGTCACCGGCAAGCCGATCCGCTTCGTCGGTCTTGGCGAGAAGATGGACGCGCTGGAGGAGTTCCACCCCGAACGCGTCGCCGGCCGCATTCTCGGCATGGGCGACATCGTTTCGCTGGTGGAAAAGGCCCAGGCCACGCTCGAGGTCGAGCAGGCGGAGCGCATGATGAAGCGCTTCCAGAAGGGCCAGTTCAACATGAACGACATGAAGGCGCAGCTTGATCAGATGCTGCGCATGGGCGGCATGGAAGGCATCATGGGCATGATGCCCGGCATGGGCAAGATGAAGGCCCAGGCGGCCGAAGCGGGCTTTGACGACAAGGTGCTGCGCCGCCAGATCGCTATGATCAATTCGATGACGAAAAAGGAACGTGCCGCCCCGCAGATCCTGCAGGCAAGCCGCAAGAAGCGGATCGCCTCGGGCGCCGGGCTGGAGGTATCCGAGCTCAACCGTCTTCTCAAGATGCACCGGCAAATGTCGGACATGATGAAGAAAATGGGCAAGACGGGCATGCTGAAACAAGCCATGTCCGGGATGTTTGGCAAGGGCGGCGGCGGCCTGCCAAAGGATCTGGCGGGAATTGACCCTGCAGATATGGAAAAGGCCGCAAAGGCGCTTGGCAAAATGCCGGGCGGCGGTGGCATGGGCGGTTTGCCCGGCCTGGGCGGGGGCGGACTTTCTCTGCCCCCGGGTCTCTCTGGTTTTGGAAAGAAGAAATAATATGCGCACTCCTGTTCTCGAAACTGATCGTCTGTTCCTTCGTCGTCCGAACCAATCGGACATCGGCACCGTGCTGGCGCGTCTGCGTCTTGGCGTTCGCCACGTCGCGACTGCGCCGCTTTCGGGCGCGCGCGCCCTTGAACAAACCGTGCCGATCGTCTGCCAATGGGATCTGCGCGGCTATGGCATGTTCGCCGTGGTGCCGCGCGAATGCGACGACCCGATCGGGCTTGCCGGCCCCTGGCAGCCCCGTGGCTGGGCCGAGCCGGAACTTGGCTTCCTGTTCCTCGACACGCCGGACACCGACAGCCTTGGTCCCGAGGCGCTGCGCTGCGCGCGCCGCTTTGCCGAAAAGGGCGTCGGCTGGGTCGACATCGTCTCGCATATCGTGCCCGACGACCGTCGCGCCGCGATGCTGCTGCGCGCGGCTGGCGCCATTGCCGACCCGTTCGTCGATCCCTTCGTCCTGGGCACCTCGGAATCGCTGAGCTTCCGCCACCCCGTGCGCCGCACCCGCACCCAGTCGAGGCGCATCGCGTGACCGTCGGGATCTTCCCCTTGCCGCAGACAGAAGGCGGCCTGCCGCCCGCGGCCCGGGCGGAGGTCCCTGGGACCGGTGTGGCCCCGACGCTGGTCACGGCGCGGCTGATCCTGCGCGCGCAGCGGGTGGAGGATTTCGACGCCTTCGCCGCCACACTTGCCACGCCCCGGTCCCGTTTCATGGGCGGTCCGCTGACGCGCCGCGAGGCCTGGCTGTGGTTTGCCGCAGACACTGGCGGCTGGGCGCTGTCGGGTGCCGGCGGCTGGACACTCGAGCGCCGCGACGACGGCGCCGTCGTCGGACAGGTCGCCGTCGCCAAACCCGATTACTTCCCCGAGGTCGAACTCGGCTGGTTGCTGCACGACGGCTTCGAGGGTCAGGGCTATGCCGCCGAGGCGGGCCGTGCGGCGCGCGACTGGGCCTTTGGCCCGCGCGGGCTTGCGACGCTTGTCAGCTATATCTCGGCCGGCAACGCCGCCTCGATCCGGGTGGCCGAACGGCTTGGCGCCACGCGCGACGACAACGCCCCCCGGCCCGAGCCCGAGGATCTGGTCTATCGCCACACTGCCGGAGCGTCCGGAGCAAACGCATGAGTTCGATACCTCTCGATATCGCACCGCTGGTCACCGACCGGCTGGTCCTTCGCGCCCCGGTGGCCGCGGATTATCCGGCGTTCCGCGACTTCTATGCCTCGGACCGCTCGCAATTCACCGGCGGCCCGCTTGACGAGCGCCTGGCCTGGCGGGGGTTTTCAGCACTTCTGGGCCATTGGCTGATCCATGGCTTCGGCCTGCGGACCGTCACCGAAAAGGGATCGGACACGCCGCTTGGTTATGTCGGGGTCTGGTATCCCGGCACCTGGCCCGAACCCGAAATCGGCTGGACGCTCTATCCCGCCGCCGAAGGCCGTGGCCTCGGCCACGAGGCCGCCTCGGCTGTCCGTGATCACGTCTTTGCCACGCTCGGCTGGGCGACGGTGGTCAGCTATATCCTGCCGCAGAACGCCCGTTCGATTGCACTTGCCGAACGGCTGGGTGCCCTGCGCGACGATGCCGCCACCCGGCCACCGCATGCGCCCGATTGCCTTGTCTATCGCCACCCGCACCCCGCAGGCGACGGCGGGATGGAGGCCTACGCGTGACCATGACCTTTGCCACCCCGGTGCTCGAAACCGACCGCCTGATCCTGCGCGCGCCGCGGATCGAGGATTTCGTCACCTGCGAGGCGTTCCTGACGTCGGACCGCGCGCAGGTTTTTGGCGGCTCGCTGGCCAGACAATTGGGCGCCGTGATCGACCCGGAGGCAGCCCTGCCCGTGGGCGACGATCCGGCGAAACCGCGCGTCTGGCGCCATCGCAAGGGGGCCGATTCATGAGCCGCACCAGCACGCCCGCAACCGGCCGTCAGCCGTCGCCCGTCCTGCCCGATGCACCGCGGTCCGACGCACATGCCGACGCCGCCGCCCGCGCTGCCGCCCTGCTGAAGGAGCACCGCACCAGCATCGACAGGCTCGACGCGATCCTCGTCTATACCCTGGGCGAGCGGTTCAAGCACACCCAGGCGGTCGGCAAGCTCAAGGCCGAACACGACCTTCCCCCGTCCGATCCCGCCCGCGAGGCGCAACAGATCGCACGGCTTGAAGACCTGGCGACGCAGGCCGACCTGGACCCTGAGTTCGCCAAGGCATTCCTGAATTTCATCATTCAGGAAGTCATCCGACATCACCGCAAACACCAGGAATGACCGCCGGCACGCCGGCATCACCCGCCATTCGAAGGAGAATATCACGATGGCCATGAAAATCCGCCTTTCCCGCGGCGGCTCTAAAAAGCGCCCCTACTACTCGATCGTTGCCGCCGACAGCCGCATGCCCCGCGACGGCCGCTTCATCGAGAAGATCGGCACCTACAACCCGCTGCTGGCCAAGGACAGCGAAGAGCGGGTGACGATGGACGTCGAGCGCGTCAAGTACTGGCTCGACCAGGGCGCCCTGCCGACCGACCGCGTCAGCCGCTTCCTCGAAGCCGCGGGCGTCGTCGCCGCGACCGCGCGCCAGAACCCCAAGAAGGCCGCCCCGGGCAAGAAGGCCCTCGAACGCGCCGCCGAGAAGGCCGCAAAGATCGAGAAAGCCGCCGAGGCTGCTGCCGCCGCCGCTGCCGCGCCGGCCGAAGCGCCTGCCGAAGAAGCCACCGCAGAGTGAGCTTTTTCTCGCCAATTCCGGGGCCTTGCGCCCCGGAATTCGCATCTTGACCAATCCGCAGGAGATCGCGCCAATGTCCCCGACACGTGTTTGCGTCGGCGCAATTTCCGGGGCCTTCGGGGTCCGGGGTGAGGTGCGGCTGAAGAGCTTTTGCGCCACGCCCGAGGACATCGCCGCCTATGGACCGCTGTTTTCCGAAGACGGAACAGCAAGCTACACCGTGAAGCTTACAGCCCAGGTTAAGAACGGCTTTGCCGCGGAGATCGAGGGTATCACCAGCAAGGAGGCCGCCGATGCCCTGCGCGGCCTGCGGCTTTATGCCGACCGCGACCGCATGCCGGCGCTGAGCGATGACGAGTACTATCACGCCGACCTGATCGGAATCGAGGTGCGCGACACAGGCGGCACCCTGCTCGGTCATGTCAAGGCGGTGCAGGATTATGGCGCAGGCGACATGCTCGAGGTGACGCCTGCCGCTGGCGGCGCGACGATCCTGCTGCCCTTTACGCACGAGGCCGTCCCGACGGTCGACATCGGCGCCGGGCGCATCGTTGCCGATCCGCCCGAGGGGCTGTTTGGATGAAACGCTTCGGCCTCTGGCTTGCCGGCGGCCTGTTTCTGGTGGCCCCGCTCGGGGCCGGGCTGACCGGCGCCGGCTATTTCGCGGTCATCCCGTTCACGGCGCTCTTCACGCTCTGGGTCCTGATCATGCGCACCACGCCCTTCGCCGATGGTCCCGCTTTCTTCCTGCCCGCAGTGATGATCCATGCCGCAATCGCCTCGACGCTGCTCGGGCTTGGTCTGATGCTGCGGGCGTTGAGCGGGGCCAGCGCGACCCTGCCGCTGACCGCCTGGCTCGCGCTCGGCCTCGTTGCGCTGGCGCTTGGCCGGCTGCTCTGGCGGCCCGACAAGACCGTCGAGATCGAGGCCTATCTCGAAGCCGCGCTGAAGCGGCTGAACGACGGTGCGAACGACCCCGAGGACGTCCCGGCTCCTGCCCTCGATCTGACGCTGTCGCACCCGACCGAGGCCGAGGCGACGGCGCTTGCCGCCGCCTATGCCATGCTCGATGCCCTGCCCGCCGAGGCCCCGGGCGAGGCGGCGCTGCGGGCGATCCTCGATCCGCTCGACGGCGATGTGCGCAGCCACATCCTGTTGCCCGCGCTTTTGCACCGCGCCGCCCGCACCGCCACCGGCCGCGACCGCTTTGCGGCCCTGATCGCGGCAGCCGACGGTGGCCACGCCTGGCGGCAGATTGACGAGGCCCGCATGGCCGAGGCCTTCGAGCTGATCGTCACGAGTGCCGACACGGCGACGCTGGCGCAGTTCCTGCGGCTCGGCAACGTGCTGCTCGACGATTTCCCGACCACCGCCGCGGGGTTTCCGCCGGTGCCGCGGCTGCTTGACATCGCCCGCCAGATCGCGCCGGGCCATCCCGATCTTTCCGACGGACTGGTGGCGCTGGCCAGCCGGCTTGAAGACCTGAACGAGACCTTGATCCATCATGACTGACGACGCCGCCTCCCCCCCGAAACGACTGGCAAAGTCCCACGGCCGGCTGGCGATTGGGCCAAGCCTGATCCCGCGCAGCCTGATGGACGGCCCGCCGCGCCTGCAAGGCGCCTGGACGGCGCGGGTGATCACGCTGTTTCCCAACGCCTTCCCCGGCGTTCTGGGCGAATCCCTGACCGGCAAGGCGTTGCAGCAGGGGCTTTGGGCGCTCGAGCCCATCGACCTCAGGATCTTTGGCACCGGACGGCACCGCAATGTCGACGACACCCCCGCGGGCGGCGGCGCCGGTATGGTGCTGCGCCCCGACGTGGTATCCCGCGCGCTGAACGAGGCCGGGCGCGGCATCCCCGACGACCGCTCGCGCTGGCCGGTGATCTATCTGTCGCCGCGCGGCCGCAGGTTCGATCAGGCGATGGCGCATCGGTTTGCCGGCATGGCGGGGATGACCCTGCTCTGCGGCCGGTTCGAAGGCGTCGACGAGCGCGTGATCGAGGCGCATAGGATCGAGGAGGTCAGCCTAGGCGATTTCGTCCTGACCGGGGGCGAGATCGCGGCGCAGGCGCTGCTTGACGCCACGGTGCGGCTGATCCCCGGGGTTCTCGGCAATCAGGCCTCGACCGAGGAGGAGAGCTTTTCCGAAGGGCTGCTCGAACATCCGCAGTACACCCGCCCCGCCGAGTGGAAGGGCCTTGCGATCCCCGAGGTGCTGATGTCGGGCCATCACGGCAACATCGCGACCTGGCGCCACGCGCAGGCGGTGGCCTTGACCCGCGCCCGCCGGCCCGACCTCTGGGCGGCCCATTGCGCGGCCCATGGGATCGACCCCGACAGCGGCGAGGCGATCTGACCCCTGCGGTCGGTCGAGGCCCTTGGGGCAGGACAGGCCGCGGCGTGGAACGTCACCCGGCGGGCCGGTCCCCCTCACGCGCCTCCGCCGCGGTGTCGCTGCGCGGGCAGGCATCGGTCACCGGCGCCTCGGTCGGGGCCAGACCGATCCACGCCGCGACCAGTGCCTGATCGAACCCCGCCTCGCGCCGCGTGCCGACCTGCATCAGCGGACGGCGGATCAGCAAGGGTTCCGCCAGCATCAGCGCCAGTGCCTCGGCCTCGCTCAGCACCTCGGGCCGGACCTCGCCCGACTTGATACGCGGCGCACTGGCATTGAACCACTCCGCGACCGGCCTTGTGCCGAAATAGGGGCGCAGCCGCTCGGCCGTCCAGGGTTCGGTCAACAGATTGCGGACATCGAGCCTGTGGCCCGAACGGACCAGCAGCGCCTTCTGCCGGGCGTTGCCGATGCAGCCGGGTTTTTCGTGAAAGATCACCGTCGCCATTTTTTCGGTCCCCTGCACTTTGCCCCGGCAACGCGCCTTGGCGCCTTGCCCGCAAGCCTACAGCGCCCGGCGCCCTCCGCAACCACCGCCCTGCCCGTGCCAACCGGCCGCGGAGGGACGCTTGCATGACGGCCCAGATGCGCATCGCCCCTTGCAACCGTTCCACAGCCGGGCGAAAGAACGCAGCATGAACACCCACAGCTTCCGGTTCAACGGCGAGACGCTGCATGCCCTGCCCTCCGGCGCGCTTTACTGGCCGGCGCAGGGGCTGCTCTGCGTCTCCGACCTGCACTTTGGAAAATCGGGCCGCCTCGCCCGTCGGGGCGCGCCGCTGCTGCCGCCCTTCGATGCGCTCGACACCCTTGCCCGGCTCGAGGCGGCGGTTCAGGCGACCGAGCCTACGCAGGTGATCTGCCTTGGCGACAGCTTCGACGATCTCGAGGCCGCCGCGGATCTGGCCCCGGAACTTCGCCTGCGGCTGGACCGGGCGATGGCAGGGCGCCGCTGGAGCTGGATCGAGGGCAACCACGACCCCGCCCCGACCGACCTGCCGGGGCAGCACCTGAGCGAGCTTGTGCTCGGCCCGCTCAGCTTTCGCCATATCGCCCGGCCCGACGCGGCACCCGGAGAGGTCTCGGGTCACTATCACCCCAAGGCCGGGCTTGGCGCGCGTGGCGGCGGTATCCGCAGGCCGTGCTTTCTGACCGATGGCATCCGGCTGATCCTGCCCGCCTTCGGGACCTATACCGGCGGGCTCGACTGCCGCACCCCGGCGCTGCGGGCGTTGTTCGGCCCCGGCGCGGTCGCGATCCTGACCGGCCCGACCGCCGCCTGCATCCCGCTGCGGACCGCCGATGCGGGCTGAGCGCCCGCGCCGCCACGTCGCGATTGCCGAGGCCGCAACCGCCATGGCAGGCTCGCCCAAGCCAGGAGGAGCCCGATGTCCGCAGACCCCGCCTTTGACGCCACCCGGATCCGCGACAGCTTTGCCGCGCAGTCGCTGATGCAGACCTTCGGCGCCAGCCTGACCCGGATCGCGCCCGGACTTGTCGAGATCGAGGCCCCGATCCTGCCCTGCGCACGCCAGCAGCACGGCTATGGCCACGCCGGGCTGACCTTCGCGCTTGGCGATACCGCCGCCGGCTATGCAGCACTCAGCCTGATGCCGCCCGAGGCCGAGGTGCTCAGCGTCGAGCTGAAGATCAACCTGCTCGCCCCGGCAATCGGCGAGCGGCTGGTTGCCACCGGCAGGGTGGTCAAGCCCGGCCGCCGCCTTGTCGTGGTCAGCGCCGAGGTCGAGGCCATTCGCGACGGCAGCCGAAAGCTGATCGCGCTGCTGCAAGGCACGATGATCCCGGCCTGAAGGGGGCGGGAGCGCCCGGCAGGCTGACGGGTCGACTTAAGCGGAAAGCCCCTCGGGCTCCGGCAATCCATTGGCGCGGCAGCAGGCCGTGACCGTGTTGGCCAGCAGACAGGCGATGGTCATCGGCCCGACCCCGCCCGGCACCGGCGTGATCGCGCCCGCAACCTCGACCGCGCTGGCAAAATCGACATCGCCCACCAGCCTTGTCTTGCCCGCGCCCTTTTCGGGCGCCGGAATCCGGTTGATCCCGACGTCGATCACCGTCGCGCCGGGTTTGATCCATCCGCCCGGGATCATCTGCGGCCGGCCCACGGCCGCGACCACGATATCAGCGCGCCCGACCACCCCGGCCAGATCGCGGGTCCGCGAATGGGCCACCGTCACCGTGCAGCTTTCCCCCAGCAGCAGTTGCGCCATCGGTTTTCCGACGATGTTCGAACGCCCGACCACCACGGCGTCGCGCCCCGACAGGGTCCCGAGTTCGGCCCGCAGCATCAGCAGGCAGCCAAGCGGCGTGCAGGGCACCATCGCCTTCTGCCCGGTCGCCAGCCGCCCCACGTTCGCGATCGTGAACCCGTCCACATCCTTGGCCGGGTCGATGGCCTCGATCACCAGGTCGCTGCGGATATGACCGGGCAGCGGCAGTTGCACCAGAATCCCGTGGATCCGCGCATCGGCGTTCAGCTCGGCGATCAGCGCCAGCAGCGCCGCCTCGCTGGTGTCCGCCGGCAGCTTGTGCTCGACCGACAGCATCCCCGCCTCGCGGGTCTGCCGGCCCTTGTTGCGGACATAGACCTCGCTTGCCGGATCCTCGCCCACCAGAACCACCGCCAGTCCCGGCACCAGCCCGTGATCGGCCGCCAGACGCGCCACGTGATCTGCCACCCTGCCCCGCAGCCCCTCGGCAAAGGCCTTTCCGTCGATAATACGCGCAGCCATCGCTATCCCCTCGCTTGCCTGAAATCCAATCTCAGCCGGCCGCCCCGGTGCCGCCGCCCTCGACGGCCTCGCCCAGCAATCGTGCCTCGCGCGCAATCGACCATTCGATCATCGCGCGCCACAGACCCTCGGCCAGGTCGGCGTCGAGACCGGTCTCGGCGGCCTTGCCGCGGACATGCGCCACCACTTCCTCGACCCGCGCCTCGATCCGTGCCGGCAGGCCGGCGCCCGCCTTGATCTGCGCCGCCCGGTCGATATGGCGCGCCCGCTCGGCCAAAAGCGTCACCAGCACCTCGTCCAGCGCGTCGATCTGGGCACGCAGTTCGGCCATGGTCTCGCAGCTTTCGGGCGGGCGTCTGGTCATCGGGCACTCCGGCAAATTCGGTCGCGGAAACCCATATACTTCTGGCCGGCCGCGGCAACCCCCGGACCATCCCCTCTGCCTTGGGGGTCAAAGACTGTCGACAGAGGCGCGCCGCCTCAATCCCGTTGCAGCGTGAAGAACAGCCGCCTGCGTCCGGGAACCCGCGCCGCAAGCGGCGGCGCAAGCGCGCCCGTCCCGCACCCAGATCGACGCTGTCGCCGCCGGGAAGCCCGGGGATCGCGCCAAGCAGATCGAGCGCCGGGCGCAAACGAAAACCCCGAAACCTGAGGTAGGCTTCGGGGTTCCAATCGCTTGCAGTCGACGTGCCGCTCAGACCGTCGGATCCGGTTCGAGTCCGGCATCTGCCGGCTCGCCCTTGGCGGGCTTGGTCTTGGTCTTCGGGATCGCGGTCAGCGAGGGACGCCCGCCGCCGCTGTCGGGCGTGTCGTTGTCACTGTCGCCACGGCCAAGCGGCTCACCGTTGATCACCCGGGTGATCTCGGCTCCGGTCAGGGTCTCGTATTCCAGCAGACCCTCGGCCAGCCGCCGCAGATCCTCGTTCTTTTCGGTCAGGATGCGCTTGGCGGTCTCGTAACCCTCATCGACCAGCCGCCGCACTTCCTCGTCGATCCGCTCCTGCGTCTCGGGCGAGGCATTGGTGGGGTTGTTGTAGGCCCCGAGATAGCTTTGCTGCTCGTTGGCATAGTCGATATAGCCAAGCTCGTCCGACATGCCGAACTGGGTCACCATCGCACGGGCGATCTTGCTGACCTGCTGGATGTCCGACGCGGCGCCGCTGGTCACGTTTTCCTTGCCGAAGATCAGTTCCTCGGCAACCCGGCCGCCCATCGCCATGGCGATTTTCGACTTGTACTTGGTGTAGGTCACCGACAACTGGTCGCGTTCGGGCAGCGACATGACAAGGCCCAAAGCCCGGCCGCGCGGAATGATCGTCGCCTTGTGGATCGGATCATGCTGCGGCACGTTCAGCCCGACGACGGCATGGCCGGCCTCGTGATAGGCGGTCAGCTTCTTTTCGTCCTCGGTCATGACCATCGACCGGCGCTCGGCGCCCATCATGACCTTGTCCTTGGCGTTCTCGAAATCTTCCATGGTCACGAACCGCCGGCCGACGCGCGCCGCCGTCAGCGCCGCCTCGTTCACCAGGTTCGCAAGGTCCGCACCCGAAAAGCCGGGCGTACCGCGCGCGATGATGCGCAGATCGACATCGGGACCCAGCGGCACCTTGCGGGCATGAACCGACAGGATCTTTTCGCGGCCCTTGATGTCGGGGTTCGGCACCTGGATCTGGCGGTCGAACCGGCCCGGGCGCAGCAGCGCGGGATCGAGCACATCGGGGCGGTTGGTGGCCGCGATGATGATGATGCCCTCGTTGGCCTCGAAGCCGTCCATCTCGACCAGAAGCTGGTTCAAGGTCTGTTCGCGTTCGTCGTTGCCGCCGCCGTAACCGACACCGCGCGAGCGGCCGACGGCGTCGATTTCGTCGATGAACACGATGCAGGGCGCGTTCTTCTTGGCCTGCTCGAACATGTCGCGCACACGGGACGCGCCGACGCCGACGAACATCTCGACGAAGTCGGATCCCGAAATCGTGAAGAACGGAACCCCCGCCTCGCCCGCAATCGCGCGCGCCAGCAGCGTCTTGCCGGTACCCGGAGGGCCAACCAGCAGCGCGCCCTTGGGGATCTTGCCGCCGAGACGGCTGAATTTCTGCGGGTTCCTCAGGAACTCGACGATTTCCTCGAGTTCTTCCTTGGCCTCGTCGATGCCGGCGACATCGTCGAAGGTTACCCTGCCCTGCTTTTCGGTCAAGAGCTTGGCCTTCGATTTGCCAAAGCCCATGGCGCCACCGCGGCCACCGCCCTGCATCCGGTTCATCAGGAAGATCCAGATCCCGATCAGGATGACGAAGGGCAGAAGCGTGCCGATATAGGCGATCAACCCGTTCTGTTGCTGGGCCTCGGCGGTGACCGAGACATCCTTGGCGATCAGACGGTCGGTGATGTCGACGCCTGCCGGAAGGACGGTTGAATACATCGTGCCGTCGCTGCCGCGGATCTTGACCCGTTCGCCATCGATCGTGACTGACGAGATTTCACCGGCATCAACCTGGTTCAGAAACTCGGAATAGCTCACCGTTCGGCTGGCCATCGTGTTCTGCCCGCCGCTGAACAGGTTGAATAGGGCAAGGATCAGCAAAAACAGCACGACCCAGAAGGCGATGTTACGGGCATTTCCCACGGGGGTAAGACTCCTCAGTCGGGTCGGCGACAGGCGCCGACCGGGTTCTCTCTAAAATAGAGTATCGTGCCCGGTGTTCAATGCGATAACATCACGAGTGTCAAAGAGTCGGGAAATCCGCCGAGCGGCGGGGCCAGTGTGATCGTGCAGGGCGGCCCCCAGATCCCCGGCAACGCGACCAGCCGCGCCCCGTGAAAGATCGCCGGATATCCCGCAAGACGCCGTCGGCGCGGCGCGGTCGCAGGCCAGTCGTCCATGTCGGCAATCGTCTCGGGCATCACGGCGCCAATTTCCATTTCCGCGAAGCCGTCGCTGTCGAGCCGCCAGCGCCGGTCCCAGATCGCGCCGCGGTCTGCCCGGGTGCGCAGCGACGCAACCGCCTTCGGTTCCCGCGCAATCCGGATCCCGGCCGCTTCGGGGGCGATGGTACAGCCATGCAACGTGCCGGCGCGGCCATCGAGCGCGTCCGCACTTACCTGCTCGAGCGGCGCGGTCCGCGGCCGGTGTTCGGCCGAGGCGACCCAGCGCAGAGCCTGCGCGATCAAGTGCAGCCGGGTCTCGGCATCAAGCGCCCTGAGGCCCGCGCGGTCGAACAGCACGTCGCCGCGTTCGACCCGTGACAGGCCCGGCGCCGCCTCGGCTGCCCGCCTGTCAAGCGCCTCGCGCGCCCGCGCCATGCGGCCCGCGGTGGCTGCCAGCCCCTCGACCGTCAGGCCAAGCGCGGCGCCGGTGGCCAGCGCCTGACGCGCGCGCACCCGGTCGAACCGCGGATCGTCGTTCGAGGGATCCTCGCACCAGTCGATGCCGCGCGCGCTTAGCCAGTCGCGCAGCGCGGCGCGGCGGATCCCCAGCAGCGGGCGAAACAGCCACGGGGCGTGCCAGGGCAAAGCGGCGGCGGGCGCCGTCGCGGGCGACGGTTGCGCCGCCGTCTCGGGGGGCGTCAGCCGGGACAGTTCGGCCATTCCCGACAGCCCGGCAACGCCGGACCCGCGGGCAAGGTTGCGCAGCACCGTCTCGGCCTGATCGTCCATGGTGTGACCCATCAGGATGTGGTCGACCTTGCCGAGGCTCCAGTCCCACAGCAGCTGTCGCCGGGCGCGTCGCGCGGCATCCTGCAGATTGCCGCGATGGTCCCAGCCCGTCCACCGCAAGACGGTGTGCGACAGCCCCAGCGCGTCCGCGGCGGCGGCAACACCGCGCGCTTCGGCAGCCGAGCCGGTGCGCAACCCGTGATCGACTGTGGCAATATGAAGCCGTACGCCGCGGTCCCGGGCCCATCCGGCCGCGAGATGCATGAGCGCCGTCGAATCGCCTCCGCCCGAGACGGCAACACCCAGAGAGGTGGGCGGATTGCCCGGGAGCGCCGCCATCCGGCCCGCGAAATGATCCTCGAGCGTCACCCCTCTTGCCCGCTCAGGGGCAGCCGAGCCTGGTGCGCGAGCTTTGTGCCTCGCCGGCGGCGGGCGTGCCGGGAAACCGGACACCGACCTCGTCGAGGGTCACGCAGGCTTCGTCGGTCTGACCCAGATCGCCCAGACTCTGGCCGAGCCTCAGCAGCGCCTTCGGCGCCTCGGGACCCTTCGGATCGGCCGAGAACGCGTGCAGATAGGCTTTCGCCGCATCCGGTGTCTCGCCAAGCCCGGCGAGAGCCTCGCCGCGCATCACATGCGCAGGCGCCGTCAGCGGGCCGGCCGGATAGGTCTCGGCAAAGGCCGCAAACTGATCCGCGGCGGCGCGAAAGCTGCCGGAATCGAGCGCCGCCTTCGCTCGATCGAAATCTGCCTGTTCGCCCACTGCCATCTGCACCTGCGGCTTCGTCGCCGGGCGCGCCGCCACCGGTGCCTGCGGCATCGTGCCGCCACCGAGCGTCGGAGTATCGCCCAGCTTGCCGACATCGCAGCCCGGTTCCAGCTCGCACAGCCGGAACTCCAGATCCCCGATCCGGTTGGTGCCGTCCTTGACCACCACCGAAACCCGGTTGCCCAGTTCCTCGGTCTTGGCGGTCAGCCGCTGCAGTTCGGCCTCGATCGCGTCGACCCGGTCGAGCACCGAGCGCGCCTCGACCGGCGCCGTCGGGCCGGAGGTAGTGGAAAGCTCATGCTTCAACCCCTGGATCTGGCCGTAAAGCACCGTCAGGTCCTGCCGGATATCGGCCAGCGTCTGCGGATCGGCCTGCGCCGCGGCCACCGACGGCAGCGCAAGGGCCAGCCCCAGACCGAAGCCCAGGCCAAGACCCAATCCACCGAAAACTCTGCTCCGAACTGCGCGCATCACGCTCTCCTCAGCTGCCCACCGCGCCCTGCAGCGCGGTCACGGCCCGGCGGTTCCTGGCATAGCAGGATTCCTCGGAACAGATCGCGATCGGACGTTCCTTGCCATAAGACACGGTGCTCAGCCGGTTGCCCGCAACGCCGCGCGAAATCAGGTACTCCTGAACCGCATTGGCGCGCCTTGCCCCCAGCGCGAGGTTGTATTCCCGCGTTCCCTGCTCGTCGGCGTGCCCCTCGATCCGGGCGCCGTAGCGGGTGTTCTGGTTCAGCCAGACCGCCTGTCCGTTCAGCGTGCTGCGCGCCGCCTCGGTCAGCGACGACTGATCGACCGGGAACAACACCGTTTCGCCCACCGTTGCGCGGAAATACTCGGGCGAGGCCGGGTTCGACGCTCCGCTTCCATAGCCTGCACCAGCGCCCGCACCAGCCCCGCCCGCGCCATAGCGGTTGGGATTGTTACAGGCCGAAAGTCCGAGGATGGCGACCATAAGAGCCGCCGTGACTGCCGTCTTTTTCATGCCCGATCTGCTCCTGTCGGTTTCTGGCGCTGTCCTAGCATTCTGCGGGCGACATGGAAACGCCCCGCAATCGCCGCCGCCTCAGGGCAACAGCGGCGACCAGGCCGGATCCGAGGCCGACCCCGGCGTCGGCACCTTGCGCAGGTTGCGCCCCGAGATGTCGACCGAATAGAGCGCGGGCTGCGCGCTCGCCCCGGCCCCTTGACGGGTGAACATGATCACCCGGCCGTTCGGCGCCCAGGTCGGCCCCTCGTCAAGGAACGAGGCGGTCAGCAACCGCTCCTCGGAGCCGTCGGTGCGCATCACCCCGATGTGGAACCGGCCCTCGTTCTGTTTGGTGAAGGCAATCATGTCGCCGCGCGGCGACCACACGGGGGTGCCATAGCGCCCGGCGCCAAAGCTGATCCGCTGCGCAGAACCGCCCGATGCCGGCATGATATAAAGCTGCTGGGTGCCGGAGCGGTCGGATTCGAACACGATCTGGCGGCCATCGGGCGAAAAGCTCGGCGCGGTTTCGATCGCGGGCGTATCGGTCAGCCGGACTGGCGAGGACCCCTGGCGCATCAGGTAGATGTCGGTATTTCCGCCGCGGCTGTCGGAAAACACGATCGACTGGCCGTCGGGCGAGAACCGCGGCGAGAAGGTCATGCTGCCCTGGCCCTGCGTCACCCTCTGGGGGCGCGGATCGTCAAGCCGCAACAGATAGATCTCGGGCACGCCGGTCGCATAGCTGGTGAACAGCACCCGGTCGCCGGTGGGCGAGAACCGCGGCGCCAGCACCAGCGAGGACGCATCGGTCAGATAGCGCAGGTTCGCCCCGTCGTAATCCATCACGGCGAGCCGCTTGGCGCGGGCATCCTTCGGCCCCTCTTCGTGGACAAAGACCACGCGGCTGTCGAAATAGCCGCCCTCGCCGGTGATCCGGGAATAGACCTGATCGGCCACCTTGTGGCCCAGCCGGCGCATGGATTTGGCAGAGCCCGACAATTGCAGCCCCTCGCCCATCTCGGCGCCCGAGAACACGTCATAGAGCCGGAACTTGACCACCAGCTTGCCGTCCCCGGCCGACCCGACCGCGCCGACGATCAGCGCCTGGGCGTTGATCGCCTTCCAGTCGGCAAAGCTGACCGGGCTGTCGAAACTCGTGACCCGCGCGATATGGGCCGAGGCCGGGATCTCGCGGAACAAACCGGTGCCAGTGAGATCGGCGGAGATCACCCGGGTAATCTCGGCCGCTGCCGATGCCGCACCTGCGTCGAGCGGCACGAAGGCCGGGATCGCGAACGGCAGCGGTTCGATGACGCCTTCGGTGATCTCGATCCTGAGCGGGCTCTGTGCCTGTGCCGCCGGCGCAGGCAACAGTCCCGCAAGGGCCAGGGCGGCGGCCGCGGCGAGCGCAAGGGGTCTGAAACTCATCATCTGATTCGCATCCTCTCGGGATTGAATACCATCTCGATCCGCTGCCACTGGCCAAACTTGTCCCGCGGCAACGGATACCCATCCTTCTGACAGCGCAGGATTGCCCGGCGGGCGGAATCGAACGCGGCGCGCACCGCGCCGTCGCTGCCCGGCGTCGCCTCGATCATGCGGATGCTGTTGCTTATCACCCGGCCGTCCTCCTGCATCTCCATCGCCACCGTAACGGTGACGGCGGCCGATTCCGACCCGACATCGACCACCCAGCAATTCTGCACCGCAAGCCGCAGCGCATCCTTCTCGCCCGCGGTCAGCGGCGGGCCGACCGGCGCGTCGGCGGCAGAGCCTGCGCCACTGGCCGCGGTGCCGTCCGCCATGGCGGCCGCGACTGCGGCGGCGATTGCATCGGCGGCCGGGTCGGCCGGCTTGGTGGACGGAGCCTCGGTCGCCGTGGACTGCGCGCGGGCGGGTTCGGTCGCAGGCGATGTCGGCTGCGGCGCCGGGGCCTGCGGCCGGGCAGGCTTGGCCGCCGGACGGGGCGAGCCGCTGGGGGCAAGGCCCAGTACCGTGCCGCCGGCCTCGCGCGTCGCCTCGGTGATGATCTCGGTCGTGGCCGCTTCGGGGGCCGTCGCCTCCTGCGGCTCGACCGGAGCGAGCGACGCGAGGCTTTCCTCGGGCCGCGCCGCCTGACGCAGCTCATCGGCGGTCACGGCCTCCGGGTCTGGCTGTTCGGCCGCACGCGGTGCGACACGCGGTGCCTGGCGCGGCGCGGGCGCGTTTTCGGGCGCCAGCACCGCCACCGTGCCATCGGGCACATCGGGGGCGGCCGGGGCGACGGGCGCGCGCGATTCGACCTCGGCCACCGGGGTCTGCGGCGCGGGCTCGACCTCGGGTCCCGCCTCGGGGGCGACGGCCGCCGCACTTTCGGGGCGAGGGCTTGCGGGCGGGGCGCGGTCGGGGGCGGGCAGCGCCGGGGTGTCGGCAACATCGGGCGCGGCAGGGGCTGCCAGCGCCTCGGAGATCTCGGGCACCTTGCCACCACCGCCCATGATCGCGGAAAGTTCGTCGCTGGTGACGAGCGTCACGTCCGCGACCTGCATCGGTTGCGAACGATCGAACGAAAACAACCCGCCGACCAGAAGCCACAGGATCAGGCCCAGATGGGCGGCACCGGAGATCTTGACCCCGGTGTTCATCTGAATCCCGCTAACCATCCCCGCCGTCGAGCGTGGGACCACCCGGATCGGTCACCAATCCGATGTTGTTGAACCCGCCCGCGTTCAGCGCGCCCATCACCTGCATGACGCGGGCATAGGGGATGGCGCCGTCGGCGCGCAGGAAGATCCGGTTGCCGTCACGCTCGGCCGCGACCGCGCGCAGCCGGCTGACCAGCTCGCCCTCGGGCACCTCGGTCGTCATGATCGCAACCCGCCCGTCGCCGGTCAGGGTGACGACCAGCGGCTCTTCCTGTTCGGTCGGCAGCGGTTGCGCGGCGGTCTCGGGCAGCTTCACCGGAACGCCCACGGTCATCAGCGGCGCCGCGACCATGAAGATGATCAGCAGCACCAGCATGACGTCCACCATCGGCGTGACGTTGATTTCGGACATTGCCGCAGGGCGCCGCCGGCGGCGGCCCCGCCGCGGCTCCCGCCCCTCGTGTCTGGCCCCGCCTCCGCCCATGGCTCAGCTGTCCAGTTGCCGCGACAGGATCGTGGCGAATTCGTCGGCAAAGCTCTCGTAGCCGCCGACGATTCGGTCGCTGTCCGCCGACAGCTTGTTATAGAAGATCACCGCCGGGATTGCCGCCAGCAGGCCGAGTGCGGTGGCAATCAGCGCCTCGGCGATGCCGGGCGCGACCACGGCAAGGTTGGTGTTCTGCGCGGCCGCGATCTGCTCGAAGGCATTCTTGATCCCCCAGACGGTGCCGAACAGCCCGATGAACGGCGCGGTCGACCCCACGGTCGCAAGAAATCCGATGCCGCGGTTCAGCTTGTCGGCCTGCTTGGCGATCGCCACGTCCATCGACCGGTCGATCCGCGCCGGTGCACCGGGGATCAGATCGCCGTCGTCGCGATGCGACCGGCGCCATTCGGTCATGCCGGCGGCAAAGATCCGTTCGGAGGCGCCCGACGGGTCCGGCCCGATCTGTTCGAACAGCTCGTCGAGCGGCTCTCCCGACCAGAAGGCGCGGTCGAAGGCCTCCGATTCAGCCCGCACCCGGCGGAAACCGATATGTTTCTGGATGATGATCGCCCAGGACCAGAACGAGGCCAGGATCAGCATGAACATCACCAGCTTCACGGTAATGGTCGCGCGGGCGAACAGCGCCAGCACGGAAAAGTCGACGTCCTGCGCCATGGGAAGGGATGCGGGGTCCATTAGCCTGCTCGGTGATGCTCGGGTTATGCGCTCTATCGGCGCCGCTGCATGGCTCAGACCGTACTCCGAGTGAAGGGCAAAGCCAACACGATGCCGTGACGGGGGAACAGGAAAGCGCACAGCCGCGATGGCGCCCTGCGCGGTTCTCCGCCGCCGTCGCACCTTCAGGCGGGCGGGGCTGCCGCGGACAGGGCTTCAGGCGTCGCGGCATCCGGGCTGGACGGCAGCACTCAGCCCGCGATCAGCGCCCGGATATCGGCCGGCACGCGCACCGCCCGGCCCTCGGCCGTCATCGTGACCAGCGTCACCTCGGCCTCGAACAGGGTCTGCGCGCCGCGCAGCACCTTTTGCGCCATCACGAAGCTCGCCCCGCGCAGATCGGTCAGAGCGGTCTCGACCGTCAGCAGGTCGTCGAGCCGGGCCGAGGCGAGGTATTCCGCCGTCACCCGCCGCACGGCAAAGACGATCCCGCGCTCGGCCTTCAGCGCCTGCTGGTGCAGGCCGCGCGCCCGCACCCATTCGGTCCGGCCACGTTCGATGAACTTCAGGTAGTTGGCGTAATAGACGATCCCCGCCATGTCGGTGTCCTCATAGTAGACGCGCAGGGTGTGAAGATGGGGCATGGCGTGTTCCTCGATCTGCCGCCGGGCTATGCCCAATGGCCAGCCCCCGCAACCCTCAGTCCGACTTGATCAGGCCCGAGAATCCGGCAACCGCCAGCAAGGACAGCGCCCAGCCGACGATGATCTGAACCCACAGGAAGGATCGCGCAAACGCGCCCCAGCCCCCGGCGCCCTCATCCGGGATCCAGAATTCCTGCATCTCGAGCGCGACGATCGGCAACAGCGTGTCGGCGGAATAGACCAGCGCATGGAACCTCGGATAGCGCAGCGCCTCCGGCCGCTCGAGGAAACAGTCGAGCTGGCTTTGCGGCCCGTCCGCCGTCGGCCGGGCCAGACCGGATCTCTGGCCCGCCCCGGCCAGCGGCACCAGAGTGCCCTCGGGCTGTCCGCACAGCACCCATTCCGGCGACCGCAAGACGACGGCACTATTCGGCTTGAACTGTCCAGCGTCCCAGGCCAACTGAAACACCACTATGCCGGCCAGCCAGAAGCCAAACAGCCAGAGAAAGGCCAGCAGCGGCCGATGCCCATAGCGAACCGTGATGTTCAGAACGAAATCCCGCAGCCTCAGCAGCGGTCCAAGGCTCCACCGCCAGCCGCGCAGCTGCCTTCGCGCCGCCTTACGCTGCAGCGTCTCCTTCGCGATCAGTACCTCGCGCGCGTCGTCGGCGTGGCCCATCTCGCGCAGCACCTTCGCGCATTGCTCCCAGGGCTGCGGCTTGAACTCGGTGGGCAGATCGACCGCGCGCTGGCGCTTCAGCCATTCTATGCGCGCCTCCGCATCGGTCCGCGTCCCGGTACCCAAAATGGCGCCATAGGTGAAGCGGTCGAGAACTAGACCGCCCTTCGGCCAAGAATCCAGATCATCGCAAAGTGCCCCAACCTGTGCCGCCGAAAGCGAGACATCCCCCATGATCCGGCAGGATTGGAGAACCAAGACGCCGGTTACCGAAATTCCGTCCGCGTAAAACGCCCTGCCGCTCCTCCCGGCCGAAATCCCTGCGCCGACACAGTTGAGGTTGCCGCCCAGTTTCACGCTTGGCAGGCGAACTTCCCCTAGCGCCATCAGATTGTCCAGAAAGACAGTTCCCGCAGCCGAGAGCCCATCTGCGGAAAACGCATAGCCGTTCTCTCCGGCCATCAGCACCGCGTTGGTGCAGGAAAGGTCACCGCCCAGTTTAACGCCCATAAGGCTTACTTCCCCGCTGGACTTCAGGTAGTTCAGGAACGCGTAGCCGCCCGCCGAAAGCCGGTCCGCGGATAGCGCAATGTCGGCCGTCAAAGCCGACAACTCCACGCCGATGAAGGAGAGGTCGCCGCCAAGTTTTGCGCCCGAAAGGCACACTTTCCCCTCGACCTTGCTGTAGTTCAGCACCGCGTTTCCGCCAAGCAATAAACGGTCTGCCAGAAGACCGGGCAGATAGCAGGCACCCAGACGCAGATTTCCCAAGCGGGCATCCCGGAGGATCGGGGCGGCGTCAAAATGGCAAGAAAGCAGCGTAAGGTTGCCCCCGGGATCGCAGCCTTCCAAATCCAACGTGCCGGTAATTCGCCCCCCGTATAGCGCTACCCCGTTTTCATGCACCGGCGCCGGCAGCCCCGCGCAGCCGCCGAGGAGGAGGTAGCGCAGGAAGCTGGCGCGCACCTGTACCGCCTCCCCGGCGTCGGGGCCGGGGCGGCCGTCGCTCACGACCACAACTTCGCCGCTGCCAATGCCGTCGCGCAGCAACACTTCGGCGCGGCTCAGGGCACCGAAGTCCGTCAGCTTGCGGGGCGGGGCCTTGGGGTGCGGAAACGGATCACTCATAACGGGTCACTCCTGACGGCAGGCTGGAGCGATTTCGCGCGCGGTGCAATGGCGCTCAGGTGACGAGGCGGGCGGCGAGGCGCAGCGCGTGGCTCGGGTCGCGGGCGACCGATGGCAGGGCGGGATCGTAGGCGGCGCGGATCACCCCGGCGATGTCGGGGTGCAGGATCGTGTGGCCCTCGGGCGTGCGGGCGAGCGTCGCGCGGCCGGCAAGGCCGGTGTCGGACCAGAGCAGGATGACCTGTGCCAACTGGCCGAGCGCCAGATCCTCGGCCGGTTGCGCCGAAAGTGCCGCATCCATCCGCAGCAGCACGATGGAGGCCCGGATCGAGCCATCGGGTTCGAACCGGAACGCCCGGTACTGGTTGGCCTGGGCAGAGCTCAGCCGCGCAACCAGCCCCGCCAGATCCGGCAGCAGCCGGTCGAGGTCGGGCACGCCGAGCAGCTCCTGCCAGTCGCGCAGGAAGAAGACCATCAGGTTGGCGCCAAGCTCGGGGTCGGTCTCGGCCATCGGGTGGCCCGCCAACGCCGCCACCGCCTCGCAGGCGCCTTTCACGATCCCCAGCGTCGCATCCTCGACCCCGAAGACCACCGGCACGATCGGCCGGCCCCAGCGGGCGCAGAGGTAGGACCCGTCCGATCGGGTGAACAAGGTTTCGATCTGCTCCGGCGTCATGGCCCCTCCGGTCGTTCAGCGCGATTTCGGGGGTCCCTGCACCACAGCGTGCCGGGCATGTCCAGAACCCTGGCGGCGATTCCTGCAATGAGATGCGTATCCGGCGGGCGCGGCCAGTGCGGAGAGTGGCGCAGTACGCGGAGCCGTCAGTCGAACAGCGCGCCCTGCCCCGGCCCGGCGGGCGGCGCGAGGCCAAGGTGGCTCCAGGCGCGGGCGGCCAGCATCCGGCCGCGCGGCGTGCGCTGGATCATCCCCTGCTGCAACAGAAACGGCTCGATCACCTCCTCGAGCGCATCGCGGCTTTCGGAGAGTGCGGCCGAGAGGGTTTCGACCCCCACCGGACCGCCGCCATAGCTTTCGGCGATCAGCCGCAGATAACGCCGGTCGGCGCCGTCGAGGCCAAGCCGGTCGACCCCGAGCCGGGTCAGAGCGCTGTCGGCCAGTTCGCGGGTCAGCCGGCCGTCGCCCTCGACCAGCGCGAAATCGACCACGCGGCGCAACAGCCGGCCGGCGATCCGCGGTGTGCCGCGGGCGCGGGCCGCAATCTCGCGCGCGCCGTCGGGCTCGCAGGGGATGCCGAGCAGGCGGGCATTGCGGGTGACGATCTCGTGGAGTTCGGCAAGCGTATAGAATTGCAGCCGGACCGGGATGCCGAAGCGGTCGCGCAGCGGTGTCGTCAGGAGGCCAAGCCGCGTGGTCGCGCCGACCAGCGTGAAGGGCTGCAGCTCGATCCGCACGGTGCGGGCGGCCGGCCCCTCGCCGATCACCAGATCGAGCTCGAAATCCTCGAGCGCGGGATAGAGAACCTCTTCGACCACCGGGTTCAGGCGGTGGATCTCGTCGATGAACAGCACGTCGCGCCGGTCGAGATTGGTCAGGATCGCGGCAAGATCGCCGGGACGCACCAGCACCGGCCCCGAGGTCATGCGGAAGTTCACCCCGAGTTCGCGGGCGATGATCTGGGCGAGCGTGGTCTTGCCAAGCCCCGGAGGGCCATGAAACAGCGTGTGGTCCATCGCTTCGCCACGCAGGCGGGCAGATTCGACGAAGACCGCCAGATTGGCGCGCGCCTCTGCCTGTCCGATGAACTCGTTGAGCACCTGGGGCCGCAGGGCGCGGTCTTCGCCGGCCTCGCCGGGCTGGGGATCGGGGCGCAGGATCGGGTCGGGATCGGTCATCGGTGCCCCCGGGCCGCGCGAGGCGGCGGGCGGCGGAGGGGGGCTGTCTGCCCCCCGCGCCCAAGGGCGCGCCCCCCGAGGATATTTTGGAACAGAAGAAGGTTGCGGGGCACGGTCATCCCTTCGGCGCGAGAAGCTTCAGGGCGGCGCGAATGAGGCCGGCAGTATCGGCCTCGGGCAAGTCGGCCTGGGCGCGGGCGACCGCACCGGCGGCCTCGCCCGGCTGATAGCCAAGGTTCGAGAGCGCGGACAAGGCCTCGGACTGGGCGGCCGCGGCGAAGGGCGGAGGGGTGACGTTCGCGCGGACAGGGGTGGCTGCGGCCGCGTCGCCCGTGGGCGCGGTCGGATCGGCGACCGGGCCGAAGGCACCGGCGAGCGCCATGGCCACCGGCGCCTTGTCCTTCAACTCCAGTGTCACCCGCTGGGCCAGTTTCGGGCCGACCCCCGGGGCTGCGCGGATCGCCGACCAGTCGCCGAGCGCGATGGCGCGGGCGACGCCCTCGGCCCCGAGCGCGCCGAGGATCGCCATGCTTGCCTTGGCACCGATCCCCTGAACCGAGGTCAGCAGGCGGTGCCATTCCTTCTCCTGCATCGAGGGGAAGCCGAACAGTTGCAGCAGATCCTCGCGCACCAGAAGTTCAGTGTAGAGGGCCGTGAACTCGCCCACCGGCGGCAGGGACATCAGGGTGCGGTCCGAGACATGGACGATATAGCCGACGCCGCCGACGTCGATCAGCACGTGGTCGGGGCCGCGGTGGGCCAGCCGTCCGGCAAGCCGCCCGATCATCGGCCCCTCGCAATCGCCTGTTGCAGCCGGCCCGCGGTCTGCTGGTGATGGGCGTGGCAGATCGCGATGGCGAGCGCATCGGCCGCATCGGGACCGGCAAGGGCCACGCCCGGGAAATGGATGCCGATCATGTGGGCGATCTGGTGCTTTTCGGCGTGCCCGACCCCGACGATCGCCTTCTTGACCGCGTTCGGGGCGTATTCCCCGACCGCCAGCCCGGCGCGCGCCGGCACCAGCATGGCAATGCCGCGGGCCTGGCCGAGCTTCAGCGTCCCTGCCCCGTCGCGGTTGACGAAGGTCTGTTCGACGGCGGCACTTTCGGGGCGAAAGCGGGTGACGACCTCGGTCAGTTGATCGAACAGCGACAGCAGCCGCCCCCCCAGGTCGTCGCCCTCGGACCGGCACAGGCCATTTGCAACGTGCGAGATCCGCGCGCCCTGCACATCGATCATGCCCCAGCCGGTGGTCCGAAGCCCGGGGTCGATCCCGATCACACGCATATTGCTGCCATTCTGCCGATAGGGTCGTTGCTGTCGTTGGCATTCCGGTTAGCACGAAAAGGGAACATCGGCCAGACAAAGCTTGGCCTGTCACAGAAAGCTTGGCCTGTCACAGGGGGTCGAGGTCGTGGAAACGCGGCGCCGTGGTCCAAGGCTGTGGCCGCAGCGCTTGCAGAGGCGGGAAAGCGACGAAAACGTGACGTTTTCGCACAGGAGAAATTGCTTTCCGCCCCGGATCATGCGGAAATTTGTCGGACAGACTCACTTGGGTGCCATTGTCGCGGGGCGCATTCGGCCGCCCGGCGACAATGGCCTCGCCCCGGGATGCGGACGGAGGAAAGATGGCACTCGATGACATGACCTATCCCGTCGCGGGCCGGTTTGCCCGGGCCATCGCCGCGATCACCACGGCCTACTGCGGCTGGCGCGACGGCTGCCGCAACCGGATCGCGCTGTCGCGGCTGAGCGATGCCGAACTGTCCGACATCGGGCTGAGCCGCGGCGAGCTGGAGTTGCGCGGCGACGACGGGCTGCGCGGCCGCTGATCGCCTGTCGGGTCGCCTTTCGGGCCCGTGGCGGGCTGAAATCCACTGTTGAAGGTCCATGCGTTGCGCCAACTTGCAATTGCCGCGCCGATCGACTACCTGAGGCATCGAGAGGTTGGCGCGGGCAGGCACCTCGCCAACCCGGTCAGGTCCGGAAGGAAGCAGCCGTAACGAGCCCCGCTTGGGTCGTTGTCCAGCCTCTCACCTTGAACCAGCCCTGAACGGAGGCCTTCGTGGCAGATACTGTCATCTCCCTCCGGGCGCAGGTCCTGTAAGACGCCGAACAGGCGCCGCCCTGCGACCCGAACATCCGCTTCACGGCCCTCGGGCCGTTTCCGAAGACATGTTCAGGGAACATAGACTTGACCCAATTCACTCTTGCCGACCTAGGATGGACGGCCCGTCTCGCCTCCTCTGCCGCGGCAGAACCCGGCGTACCTGCGCGGATCAACGCGGTCTCGCGCGACCGGCTTGAGGCGCTGACCGCAACTGGCCCCGCGACGCTGACCGTGCCCGGGCATTACAGCACCGGGGATTTCGCCGTTGGCGACTGGGTGCTGCACGACCCCGAGACCTCCCGGGTGCTGACGCTACTCGAACGGTCGACGCTGCTGCAGCGGCGCGCGGCCGGCAGCGGGGCGGCGCCGCAGCTGATCGCCGCCAATGTCGATACGCTGGGCATCGTCAGCTCGTGCAATGCCGATTTCAATCTGGCGCGGCTGGAACGTTATCTCGCGCTTGCCGCCACCGCCGGCTGCCTGCCGCTGGTAATTCTGACCAAGGCCGACGCCTGCGACGATCCCGACGATTTCCGCCACCGGGCCGAGGCGCTGTCGCCGCTGGTCGCCGCGATCACGCTCAATGCCCGCGACCCCGAGCAGATCGCCTTGCTGGACCCATGGTGCAAGGGCGGCCAGACGCTGGCACTGCTCGGCTCCTCGGGGGTGGGCAAGACGACGCTGGCGAACGCGCTGACCGGCCGCACCGATGCAACGCAGGACATCCGCGAGGATGACGCAAAGGGCCGCCACACCACCACCGCGCGGGCGATGTGGCGCACCCGCGCCGGCGGCTGGCTGATCGACACGCCCGGGATCCGCGAGTTGCAGCTGACCGACGCCGCAGACGGGATCGACTCGGTCTTTGCCGAACTTCTGGAGCTTGCGGCGCAGTGCCGCTTTGCCGATTGCAGCCACGATGGCGAACCCGGCTGCGCCATCGGCGCTGCGGTCGAAAGCGGCAAGCTCGACCCCGCCCGCATCGCCCGCTGGCAGAAGCTGCAGCGCGAGGACGCCCGCAACTCGGAAACACTTGCCGAATCCCGCGCCCGGAGCCGCAGCCTTGGAAAGCTGCATCGCACCGGAAAGGCACGGGGACGCGACAAGCGCGGGGTCTAGGCGCCCACACTTGGGCCGTGCGGGGAAACCCGTGCGGCCCGGCCCTCCCCGTACGGTCCATTCCGGGCGCAACAAGACACCGGGATGCATGGCAAAGGTGGACCTCTGCCGGCGCCGCCACTAGGTTGGCGTCGACAGGAAACGAAGGGCGACATGAGCGGGACAGGCGACAGCGGCTATCAGGTACTGGCGCGGAAGTACCGCCCGCAGACCTTTGACGACCTGGTGGGCCAGGCGACCATGGTGCGCACGCTGAAGAACGCGTTCGCGGCAGACCGCATCGCCCAGGCCTTCATCCTTACGGGCATCCGCGGCACCGGCAAGACGACGACCGCCCGGATCATCGCAAAAGGCATGAACTGCACCGGCGCCGACGGCACCGGCGGACCGACGACCGACCCCTGCGGCGTCTGCGAGAATTGCCGCGCGATTGCCGAGGGCCGGCATGTGGACGTGCTGGAAATGGACGCTGCCTCGAATACCGGGATCGACGACATCCGTTCGCAGGTGCTCGATTCGGTAGCCTATGCGCCCGGCAATGCACGCTACAAGGTCTACATCATCGACGAGGTTCACATGCTGTCGAAAAGCGCGTTCAACGCGCTTTTGAAGACGCTCGAGGAACCGCCCGCCCATGTGAAGTTCATCTTTGCCACCACCGAGATCCGCAAGGTGCCGGTGACGGTGCTGTCGCGCTGTCAGCGGTTCGACCTGCGCCGGATCGAGCCCGAGGACATGGCCGGCCTGCTGCGCAAGCTTGCGAACGCCGAGGCGGGCCAGATCACCGACGAGGCGCTGGCGCTGCTGGTGCGCGCCTCCGAAGGTTCGGCGCGGGATGCGACCTCGCTGCTCGACCAGGCGCTCAGCCAGGGTGCGGGCGAGACCGACGCCGACACCGTGCGCGGCATGCTGGGGCTTGCCGACCGCGGACGGGTGCTCGACCTGTTCGAAATGATCCTGCGGGGCGACGCAGCGGGGGCGCTGGCCGAAGTGTCGGCGCAATATGCCGACGGCGCCGACCCGATGGCGGTGCTGCGCGATCTGGCCGAGGTCTGCCACTGGGTCTCGGTCATCAAGATCACGCCCGAGGCGGCGCAGGACCCGACCGTGCCACCCGAGGAACGCGACCGCGGCCTTGGGCTGTCGAAAACACTCGACATGCCGGTTCTGGCGCGCATGTGGCAGATGCTGCTGAAGGCGCTGGAAGAGGTCGCCATTGCCCCGAACACCATGATGGCCGCCGAAATGGCGGTCATCCGCCTGACCCATGTCGCCGACCTGCCGACCCCGGGCGATCTGGTGCGCCGGCTGCAAGCCGCGCCGCGCCTCGATCCGGCAGGCCCCGGCGGCGGCGGCGGCGGTCAGTTCACGGCACCGCGCGCTCCGGGTGCCGGCTTTGCCTCCGCCCCTGCTTCTGCGGGCGGATCGTCTGCGCCCTCCGGCGGCCGTCAGGGCAGCGCCGGCGGCGGCCCGGTCGCCGCCCTTCAGGCCGCGCCCGAACAGGCGCTGGCCCGCTTCACGAGTTTCGACCAGGTGATTGCGTTGATCCGCAGCCACCGCGAAGTCCCGTTCCTGATCGAGATCGAACAGACCCTGAAGCTTGCCCGCTATTCCCCGGGACGGATCGAGTTTGAACCGACCCCGGATGCCGCCCCCGACCTTGCACAACGGCTCGGTGCCAGACTGCAGGCCTGGACCGGGAATCGCTGGGCGGTTTCGGTCGTTGGCACCGGTGGCGCCCCGACGCTGGCCGAGGCCAAGGTCGCAGAGGCAAGTGCGCTGGAAGCCGAGGCGCTGACCCACCCGATGGTCCGGGCCGTGCTGGAAACGTTTCCCAAGGCCAGGATTACCGCGATCCGCACCCGCACGGAACTCGCCGCCGACGCCGCGCAGGATGCGCTGCCCGAGGTCGAGGACGAATGGGACCCGTTCGAAGAAGACTGACCCTGAACGGGGCCGCCGACCTTTCGCGCCCAGATCGCGCCGCTTTCGCATCTTGTTCCGGCCCCCCCGGATCACTAGGTTGCGCAAAACGCTCTTGAGGGGATCCAGATGCTCAAAGGACTAGGCAACCTTGGCGACATGGCCAAGATGATGAAGAAGGCGCAGGAGATGCAGGCCAAGATGGCCGAACTCCAGTCCGATCTGGAAAACACCGTCGTGATCGGTGAAAGCGGCGCCGGCCTTGTGCGCGCCCGCTGCACGGCAAAGGGCGAGTTGACCGGGCTCGAGATCGACCCGTCGATCTTCAATCCCGACGAAAAGGAAGTGGTCGAGGACCTGATCCTTGCCGCGATCAAGGACGCCCAGTCCAAGGCGCAGGAAAAATCCCGGCAAGAGATGGAAAAGATGACCGCCGAACTGGGCCTGCCTGCCGGCATGAACATCCCCGGGCTCTGACGCCCGGTCTGTCCAGATGACCCAGGGATCGCCCGAGATCGAGCGGCTGATCGAGCTGATGGCCCGGCTGCCGGGTCTTGGCCCGCGCTCGGCCCGTCGCGCGGTGCTGCAGCTGATCCGCAAACGCGGCGCGCTGCTGGTGCCTCTGGCCGAGGCGATGCAGGCGGTGGCCGCGACGGCGCAGGAATGCGTGAATTGCGGCAACATCGGCACCGACTCGCTGTGCGGGATCTGCGGCAACGCGGCCCGCGCGACGGGTGAGCTTTGCATTGTCGAGGATGTGGCAGACCTTTGGGCGATGGAACGCGCCCACGTCTTCAAGGGCCGCTATCATGTGCTCGGCGGCACCTTGTCGGCGCTCGATTCGGTCGGGCCGGAGGAGCTGCGCATTCCCCGGCTTGTGGAGCGGATCCGCGAGGAATCGATTTCCGAGGTGATCCTGGCGCTGAACGCCACCATCGACGGCCTGACCACCGCCCATTACATCGCCGAACAGATCGAACCGCTGGGTATCCGCGTGACCTCGCTCGCCCAGGGGGTGCCGATCGGCGGCGAGCTCGACTATCTCGACGAAGGCACGATCACCGCTGCTTTGCGGGCGCGCCGGGCGCTCTGACAGGGCGCGGGCTCAGTCGAGACGGCTTTCGCAAAGGGTGTCGGGCACCTCGAGTTTCGACCAGCCGACAAACCTCTGACCGGTCGACGGCCGCTCGACGGTCAGGAAGGACCAGCCCTGCTCTGGAAGATAGCGGCTGGTTATTGTGTCGCCGGCCTGAACCTGTCCGCTGATCAGCGTGTTGGGAGACTGGCCAATGTGCAGCGTTCCGGCTCCGCCGGTCCAGCCGACGCAGCCCCAGCCCGGGACCTGCGGGTCCAGAACCGGCGGCGGGTCGATCCGCTTGCGTAGCGGCAGATCGGGCAGGTCGAGAAGCGTGGTTGCAGTGTTCACTGCGCAGGCGCCGCGATCCTCGATCGCCTCGATCCTGGCCAGACGCAGGGAATCCTCGGGCGAGAACTCGGGCGTCCTGGTCGTGCAATCGGAATTGTCGAAGATCGCCTTGCCGAGAGTGCTGTCAAAGCAGAACCCGGCCCGGTCGAAGATCAGGTTACGCGCGTACCAAAGGTCCTGACACGGATCTTCGGCCAATACCGGGCCGGCTGCGCAAACAGCCAATGTGAAAAACACCAACCGCATGGGATCCTCGAAAAGCCCGGCCCTTGTGGCCGGGGGCGATCCTGCGCGCGGTTAAGATTCGGATCAAGGCTGGGGATCGTCGTCGTCGTCGGAATCGCCCGGCAGGTTGAAGAAGGTCTCGGCGTCGTAAATGCGCTCGTGATCCTTCTCGTCCTCTTCGTCGCGCGGGTCGCCGCCGAGCGTGAAGGTCTCGAGCCCGGCGATCGCGGTCGGCATCCGGGGTTCGGGATCGGAGGCCAGCGATTGTTCGGTCGACACCAGCTTGCGCCGCTCGTCATCGCTCATCACCACGCTGCCCGCATCGCGCTTGGCGGCGGCCTTCTGGACCGCGGCATCAAGTTCGGATTGCTTGCAAAGCCCCAGAGCCACCGGGTCGATCGGCTGGATGTTCGAGATGTTCCAGTGGGTGCGCTCGCGGATCGCCTGGATCGTCGGCTTGGTGGTGCCGACAAGCTTGCCGATCTGGCCATCGCTCAATTCGGGATGGAACTTGACCAGCCACAGGATCGAGGCCGGGCGGTCCTGACGCTTGCTGAGCGGGGTATAGCGCGGGCCACGGCGTTTTTCCTCGCCGACGGCGGCCGGGTTGAACTTCAGCTTCAGCTTGTGCGTCGGGTCCTTCTCGGCCCGGTCGATCTCGATCTGGTCGAGCTGACTGTTCGCGACCGGGTCGAATCCCTTGACGCCCGCAGCGACATCGCCGTCTGCGATACCCTGCACTTCCAGCTCGTGCAGGCCACAGAATTCGGCGATCTGTCTGAAGCTGATCGTCGTATTGTCGACCAGCCAGACGGCGGTCGCCTTTGCCATCAGCGGCTTGTTCATGTCTGCCTCCTTAGCACAACTTTCCCGTGGCCGGAAACGGCCGCGACCCTTGGGGCCGCAATTCCTCGATTTCGGGGATTGCTTCGCATATAAGCGCGCCGGAGCGGAAAGGAAAGGCGAAATGCGCTGGATTGCAGCTTGGCTGGCGATGACTGCGGCCGTCTGGGCAGATGGAGAGCCCGCCGGCAGGTTCGACTACTATGTCCTGACGCTGAGCTGGAGCCCGAGCTTTTGCGCGCTCGAAGGCGATGCCGAGGCGGCCGCGCAATGCGCTCCGGGCCGAAAGGTCGGCTGGGTCCTGCACGGGCTCTGGCCGCAATACGAGGATGGCTGGCCGGCCTATTGCCCGACCACAGTGCGCGACCCGTCGCGGCGCGAGACCCGGGCGATGGCCGACATCATGGGCTCGCCGGGGCTTGCCTGGTACGAATGGAAGAAGCACGGGCGCTGTTCGGGGCTTGCGCCCGAGGCCTATTTCACGGCCTCCCGCGCGGCTTTCGAGGCGTTCGACCGGCCCGAAGTGCTGCGCCGGCTCGACGCGCCCGTGGTCCTGCCCGCCAGGGTCATCGAACAGGCGTGGATCGAGGCCAACCCCGGCCTGACCCCCGACATGGTGACCGTGACCTGCCGAGACGGCCGGATCATGGAGACAAGGATCTGCCTGACAAAGGATCTGGAGCCCCGCGTCTGCGCCCCCGACGTGCGTCGCGATTGTCAGGACACCCGCGCGCTGCTGGAGCCTGTCCGCTAGCGAAGGGACCGTCCCGCCAGCGCCCTTCGGCGCAGCGGGGACACTGAATCGCAGGCCAAAGCCGGGCTGCCGTTTTTCGGACGGCGCGTGGAAGGCTCCTGACAGGATGCTGTCAGGAGGGGTATGCAACAAGCAACGGGCAACAGCTCTGGAAAGGACATCACATGAGCTTTATCCCAAAGAATATCACCCTCTGGGCCGAAATCCCGGTGCGCGATCTCGACAAGGGCATCGCCTTTTACGCCGCAGCGACCGGCGCCACGATCGACAAGGTCGACATGGGCGGCGAAGAGGTCGCCGTGTTTCGCGTGGCCGACCGAGCGGAAGGCATCTCGGCCAACCTGTTTGTCGGCGAACCTGGCCAGGCCGAGACGGGTCCGGTGATCTTTCTGGCCATCGATGGCACCATCGAAGACGCGATGCAGCGGACCGAAGCGGCCGGCGGGCGGGTGCTGTCGGACATCGTGACGATCCCGCCCGGCCAGTATTTCTATGCCGCCGATCCCGACGGCAATCGCATTGGCCTGTTCAAGCACGCCTGAGGCAATAAAATGCGCCGCGCCGACCGCCTGTTCAGGATCGTCCAGCACCTTCGGGGTGGGCGGCTGACCACGGCGGCGCGGCTCGCAGAAACGCTCGAGGTGTCCGAGCGCACGATCTATCGCGACATTGTCGATCTGCAGGCCTCGGGCGTGCCCATCGAGGGTGCGGCCGGCGTCGGCTATGTCCTGCAAGGGGGATTCGAGATCCCGCCCCTGATGTTCACGGCAGACGAAATCGTGGCGCTGGTCGCCGGCGCCCGGCTGGTCCGGGCCTGGGGCGGCGCCGCGATGGCCCGCGGCGCCGAAGAGGCGCTGATCAAGATTGCCGCGGTCCTGCCCGAGCCCGAGCGCGCCCGTGCCGCAGCGGTGCAGATCCATTCCATGGCGCCGGAAATGACCGACGCGCTGCGGGCGCGCATCGACGCGCTGGAAGCCGCGGTCGAGCGGCGCGCGGTGATCGAGATTGGCTATAGCGACGCCGAGGGAGCGGCGACGACCCGGCGGCTGCGGCCGCTCGGCCTGTGGTTCTGGGGCAAGGTCTGGACGCTCGTCGCCTGGTGCGAGCTGCGCTCGGATTTCCGCATGTTCCGGCTCGACCGGATCGAAGCGCTGCAGGACACAGGCGAGCGCTTTCGCGACGAACGGGCGAAAAGCCTCGGCGAGTTCTTCCGGCAGATGGAGGATTGGCGCCACGGGTAGGACGGCGCAGCCAAGGGGATAGCGCCCGCCACAAGGACGGGCGCCGTCGTTCAGAAACCCTCCGGCTCCATATTCATGACGTCGGAGACGGTTGCCGGCGAAACCAGCTTCCAGATCACGGCACCCAGCGCGCCGCCGATCAGCGGCGCCACCCAGAACAGCCAGAGCTGCGCCAGCGCGGTGCCGCCGCCAAAGATCGCAACGCCGGTCGACCGTGCCGGATTGACCGAAGTGTTGGTGACCGGGATCGTGATCAGGTGGATCAGCGTCAGGCCAAGCCCGATGGCGATGCCGGCAAAGCCCGCGGGCGCCATTGGCGAGGTCGCACCGAGGATGATTACAAGAAAGATCGCCGTCATCACGATCTCGCTGACCAGCCCCGCGAACAGGCCATAGCCCTGCGGCGAGGCGGATCCATAGCCATTCAGCGCAAAATTGCCGATCGACGAAAATCCGGCCTGTCCGCTGGCGATGATGAACAGCACGGCGCCCGCCGCAATCGCACCCGCGACCTGTGCGACCCAATAGGGCAGCAGGTCCTTGCCGTCGAACCGGCCGGCCATCATCAGCCCCAGCGAGACCGCCGGGTTGAAGTGCCCGCCCGAAATGTTGCCGAGCGCATAGACACCGGTCAGCACGGTCAGGCCAAAGGCCACCGAAACGCCGAGATAGCCAATTCCGACGTCGGGGACGCCGGCCGCAAGCACGGCGGCACCGCACCCGCCAAGCACCAGCCAGAATGTGCCGATGAATTCGGCGATGAGTTTTTTGGACATGTCGATATTTCCTGAAGAAAATTTTTGCCATTCCCGGATGGGGCAGAAATCGCCCCGCTCCCGGCCAAGTGAGTGTCTTATGACGTACCAAAATGCCGCAGCGAAGTGGTTTTCGAACGCCAAAAGCGGCACGGCAAATTTGCCGCACCGCTCAAGCATGCAAAGGTGTTCAGGCCGCCCGGAGGACCGTTCAGGCGTCCAGGCGCCGGCCCTTGCCCCAACGGCCGGGATAGGCGCCCTTGGTGGCTGTCGGCGCCCGGACCTTGCCGATCAGCCAGTTTGGCCCGGCAAAGGCGACTTTCATAGCAGGATTTCCCGTTATCCGTGAACGCAGCTTTTCGAACGCAAGAACGTTCTCGACACGCCGATGCAGGAACGCCCAGGTATCGGCATGATCCACGCTTTCGTCGCCAAGCCAGTAGAGCACCGTCGAACCGAGCACGCCCGACAACGACATGCGCTTTGAGTACCAGTTTATGTCATCCGACGTATCGCCGAGCGTCGTCCAGATCCGGTCGGCGGTGGTCCAGAGCGCGCGCGCCCCGTCGCCGGCATAGGGCGGCAGCGACAGCAGCGCCGTCGCCCGGCGCACCGCCTCCTTGTCGTCGATCGCCTCGATCCGATAGCGCAGCGCGGTGACGATCCGGTCGCGAAACCGCATTCCGGTCTGATCGGTCCCGGCAAGCCGGGACAGCATCACCTGATCGCAGCGGTCGTGATAGGCAAGCGCCAGATCCACCGCGCCTCGGGGGCAGATCACCCGCGCGACGGCGGGATCGATTCCCGCGTCCCGGCAGGCGGCGCGAAAGGTGCCGTCGCTCCAGCCGTCGAATGCGACATGGATCAGCGCGGCATCGAGCAGACGCGATTTCATCTCGGCCTGGGGATCTGTGGCGCCGATGTTGGCGGTGCCTGGGCGGGAATCCGTCATTTCGGACCTCTTCGTTGGGTTTTTCGGGGCCGGCGCGATGGACATGGCCGGACTCCCTTGCTATAGGGCCATCTCCTGCAGACAGTTGCAACTCTAACAGGAAAGGTGGTGACACCCAGATGCAGGTCAGTGTTCGCGACAACAACGTCGATCAGGCGCTCCGCGCGCTCAAGAAGAAGCTTCAACGCGAAGGCGTATTTCGTGAGATGAAGCTCAAACAGCACTTCGAGAAGCCTTCTGAAAAGAAGGCGCGCGAGAAGGCCGAGGCGGTTCGCCGGGCTCGTAAGCTCGCACGCAAGAAGGCACAGCGCGAAGGGCTCGTCTGATCCCACGCGAACCGGCGGCCCGCGCCGCTCGTCGCCCCCGTGCCGTTGGCTCGGGGGTTTTCGCGTTTTGAACCCTTTTCTGGCCCCCGCCGTCAGGCCGCGTCGCTGTCTCTACGGGCCTTGAGCAGATCGCGGATCTCGGCCAGCAGCTCGGTATCGGTCGGCGGTTTCGGCGCGTCGGCCGCGGGCTTGTCGGCGCCCAGCGTCGCATCGGCCATGTCCCTGACCCGGTTCACCCCCTTGACCATCAGGAAGACGACCCAGGCAATGATCAGGAAATTGATCACCGAGGTTATGAAGTTGCCATAGGCGAAGGTCGCGGCATGTTCGCCCCCGCCGAGGCTGAAGCCGAGGCCCGAGAAGTCGAGGCCGCCGGTGAACAGGCTGATGAAGGGCGTAATGAGGTCATCGACCAGCGAACTGACGATGGCGGTGAAGGCAGCACCGATGATGATGCCGACGGCCATGTCCATCACGTTGCCGCGGGCGATGAAGGCCTGGAACTCCTTGATCATTCCGGTGTCTCCTTGGGGTCGGTCGGGTTGAGGGATCTGGCGGGACCGGATCGGGCGGCCCGCACTTCATCTCTGCAGCCTAGCGGCGTGATGCATCAGGTCAATGCCTGCGGATTCCTGCACATCCCCTTGCCGGTTTGTGCAGGTGCAATCGCCGCCCGGAATGGCTAGGTCTTGTCAATAGAATTGCTGGAGCACCCCATGGACGACCTATCCCCCCGTCAGAGCCTGCTGGATTTTCCGATCACCCGGCGCTGGCCGCCGGCCGACCCGACGAAGATCCAGCTCTATTCCTTCCCGACGCCGAACGGGGTGAAGGTTTCGATCGCGCTCGAGGAACTTGGCCTGCCCTATGAAGCCCACAAGGTGACGCTGGCCGAGGAAGATGTGAAAAGCCCCGAGTTCCTGTCGCTGAACCCAAACAACAAGATCCCGGCGATCATCGACCCCGATGGCCCCGACGGCGCCCCGATCGGGCTGTTCGAAAGCGGCGCGATCCTGCTCTATCTGGCCAACAAGACCGGGCGGCTGATCGGGCAGACGCCGAGGGACCGCGCCGTCGTCACCCAGTGGCTGATGTTCCAGATGGGCGGGATTGGGCCGATGTTCGGCCAGCTTGGGTACTTCTATGCTTATGGCGGCAAGGATATTGCCGACGAACGCCCGCGTCGGCGCTATGTCGACGAGACCCGTCGTCTGCTGGACGTGCTGGAAGGTCAGCTCGACAGTCGCGACTGGATCGCCGGCGCATATTCCATCGCCGACATCGCCATCGCCCCCTGGCTGCGGACGCTCGAGACCGGCTATGACGCGCTGGAAACGCTTGGCTGGACCGACTTTCCCAATGTTGCAGCCTATCGCGATCGCTTTCTGGCCCGCCCGGCGGTGCAGCGCGGATTGATCATCCCGCCGAGGGACTGAACCGAAATCGGGCCGCCGGGGCGAGCAACGCCCCGGCGGGCACCGATCAGCGAAATCGCTGCCCGTCCCAGCGCAGCGACCAGGCACCGCCGACATGGTCGTGCCCCGCGATCACCGGCACTTCGCCCGGGCCAATCGTCAGCCCGACGCTCAAGGTCTCGCCTTTCAGAACCAGAAGATCGCCCTCGCGGACATAGATCAGCAGGCTGCAGGCCTGCGTCCCGCAATTGCCGCTGCGACCGCCGCCCTTGCAGGATATGCCCTCGTGAAACAGGATCAGGTCGGCGCGTCCATCGCCGGTAAGGTCGCGTTCGATCAGCGCCGCGGGCGCGATGGTCCCGCCCGCGTTGCCGCAGGCCTCGGCGATCTGCTCGCGCGCCAGCCACGCCGCCGCCTTGCTGGTCTGCGCCGCGGCCGGCACACCGGCCAGCGCGATCCCCAAGGCAGCAACACAGCCCATGACAGCCGATATCTGCATGACGGATCCCCCCTCTTGTGGGCGCGCGGTTCTATCCCCGCAGCACGCCCCCCGTTGCCCTGGCGACCTTTTCGATGACCTTGCGACCCACCGCCTCGATCTCTTCGTCGGTCAGGGTCTTGTCGCGGGGCTGCAGCCGCACGGTGATCGCCAGCGACTTGCGGCCCGCCCCCATCTGCGCCTCGGCCCGTTCGCCGTGGAACTCGTCAAAGACGCGCACCTCCTCGATCAGCGCCTTGTCGGCCCCTGCCGCAGCATTGACCACGTCGATCGCCTCGACCTGCCGGTCGAGCACGAAGGCAAAGTCGCGTTCGACCGCCTGCAGGTCCGCGATGTCGAGCGCACCGCGGCTGGCCCCCTGCGCCTTCGGGAACGGCACCGCCTCGGGGAAGATCGTGAAACCGACCGCCGGACCCTTGACGTCGAGCGCGTCGAGCACCTTCGGGTGCAGCTCGCCGAATTCGGCCAGCACCAGCTTGGGTCCAAGGCAGAGAACGCCCGAGCGGCCGGGATGGAACCAGGCCGGCGCGTCGCGGCGGATCTGAACCTTTGCCGGCGCACCGATGGCCGCCAGCGCCGCCTCGAGGTCCGCGCGAACGTCATAGACATCGACCGGCCGCCGCGAACCGTGCACATCGCGCGGCGCGGTCGCGCCGATGAGGATACCGCTCGCCTGCAGCCCCTGCCCCTCGGGCTCGCCGCTGGCAAAGGTCGCGCCGATCTCGAACAGCGCGAGGTCGTTGAACCCGCGCGCCTGATTTCGCGCCGCTGCCTGCAGCAGTCCCGGCAACAACCCGGGACGCATGTCGCTCAGCTCTGAACTGATCGGGTTTTCCAGCCGCCGGGCTTCATCGCCACCGCCGAACAGTGCCGCCGAGGCCCGATCGATGAAGGAATAGGTGACGCATTCGTTGTAGCCGAGCGCCGCGAGCGTCCGGCGCAGGGTGGAACTGCGGCGTTGCAGCGGCGTCAGCACCGGGGCCGGCACGCCGGCGCGGGCACGCCGCATCGGCTGGCCTTCCAGTTTGGTCAGCGAAGCGACGCGCGCCACCTCCTCGACAAGGTCGGCCTCGCCCAGAATATCGGGCCGCCAGGCCGGTACATAGGCCTCGCCGTGCATCACGACGAAACCGAGCGCCTCGAGCGTCTTGAGCTGCTGGCGTTCGGGGATCGCCATGCCGACGATCTTTTCGACCCGATGCGGATCGAAGGGATAGGCGCGCTCGACATGCGGGATCGCGCCCGCGTGCACCACGTTCGAGGCCTCGCCACCGCAGAGATCGAGGATCATCTTGGTGGCCAGTTCCAGCCCCTCGGGGGTCCAGGTCGGATCGATCCCACGCTCGAAACGATAGCGCGCGTCGGAATTGATCTTGAGCGCGCGCCCGGTAAAGGCAGTGCGGATCGGATCGAAATAGGCGGCCTCAAGGAAGACCTCGGTCGTTTCCATCGTGCAGCCGGTGGGCAGCCCGCCCATCACGCCGCCAATCGATTCAACCCCGGCATCGTCCGAGATCAGCGTCATGCCGGCCTCGAAAGTGTATTCCTTGTCGTCGAGCGCGATCATCGTCTCGCCGCCCAGGGCGCGATGAACCCGCAGGTTGCCCGCCACCTTGGCGGCATCGAAGACGTGCAGCGGACGGTTGCGGTCATAGGTGAAGAAGTTCGTCACATCGACCAGCGCCGAGATCGGCCTGAGCCCGATGGCGCGCAACTGGTCCTGCAGCCACTTCGGCGAGGGGCCGTTCTTTACTCCGCGGATGACACGGCCAAAGAACACCGGGCATTGCTCCAGCGTGTCCTCGTCGATGCTGACCGTGATCGGGCTGGGGAAATGCCCCGGGATCGGGTCGATGTCGCGGTTGCGCATGGTGCCAAGCCCGCGCGCGGCCAGATCGCGAGCGATCCCGCGCACGCCAAGCGCATCGGGGCGGTTCGGAGTGATCGCGATCTCGATCACCGGATCGACCTTGACCGGATCGTTCGCGGCCAGCCAGTCGGTGAAACGCTGCCCGACCTCGCCCGAGGGCAGCTCGATAATGCCGTTGTGTTCGTCCGACAGTTCCAGCTCGCGTTCCGAGCACATCATGCCGTGGCTTTCGACGCCGCGGATCTTGCCGACGCCGATCGTGGTGTCGATGCCGGGAACATAGGTGCCAGGTGTGGCAAGCACGACGGTGATGCCCGCCCGCGCGTTCGGCGCCCCGCAGACGACCTGCGTCTCGCCAGTACCGGTCTCGACGACGCAGACCCGCAGCTTGTCGGCATCGGGGTGCTGCTCGGCCGATTTCACCTTGGCGATGGTGAAGGCGTGCAGCCGTTCGGCCGGGTTCTCGACCCCCTCGACCTCAAGCCCGAGGTCGGTCAACGCCTCGGTGATCTCGTCCACGCTGGCGGTGGTGTCGAGGTGATCCTTCAACCAGGAAAGCGTGAATTTCATCGGGCGGGCCCTTCGCGTCGTCAGAGGTCGGCTGTGCTTAGCCGGAAACCTGCCGAGGGTGAAGGGGTGGCGGGCCTCAGACCCCGGCCGCGGCCAGATCCTCGACCATCCGGAACCGCTCGCAGACCAGATCCATCGCGGGGTCGAATCCGCCGTTGCGGGTGAAGTAAGCTTGGTGCCCCGCCTGCCATCCCGCAAGGCTGTCGTCCTCGCCCTCGGCCAGGGCAAAATCGGCGCCGACATCGCAGAACCGCACGATCTCGACGCTGACGGTCTCGATCACCAGCGCCGGCCGCCCGTCCCAGTCGAGCGCGATGTCGCGCCGCCCCGGCTCGGGCAGCGCCTCGCCGCCTTCGGTATAGTCGCGCAAGGCCCCGCAGGTCGCGGTCTTCTGTCCCGTCCGCACCAGCGCCAGCAGCCGGTCGCAGAGCGCCCGGCTGTCGCCGAAGGTGAAGCTCTCGGCCCCCGGATAGCGCATCGTCGGATCGTCGGTCATTGTCCTCTCCCCCTACCCCTCTACCCGCAGGGGCGCCCGGCCCCAAAGGTCTTCGATGCCTCGCGCATTGTGGACCGAGGGGGAATTCCGCAAAATGTCGGGGTCTGCGAGTCGTGGGGATACAGACTCGATTTGTCGCCGCCGTGTTCTCCCGAAATAGTCACATGGACTGCACCCGACCTACCCCTACTGCGGGCGCTATCCTTTATTCAAACCGAGATAGATAAACATCAATGCGACAAGAATTGCTGCGACCCGCACTAACACAGAATTGAACAAGGTTCTGAATGCCGCCGCAAGTGTCCGAGTCGCTCTATTCAAGATTGTTCTGGACTCATGCCAATCAAGCCGGCCTTGCCCCTCGCCAGTAATCTTCGCGTTGAAGTATTCGCGAGACGTTGGCTGTTCTATTTTGGACAACCATCCTTGCTCAACTGCATGTTCGAGGTGCTGCCGCAGGTAGTCCCATTGCTGATGCTTGTCGGTAGAAATCGGCCGCAAGAACTTAGAGAAATCGGATAGACTTTCGGGGGGTTCAAAAATCCCGCCATCGTAGCGCGCTGATTCAGGATCAAAGCGCCAATCCAAACAAGTTTGCAGGATTGCGCGCTCCAACTTCAGCGAATAGCTCACTTACTCAACCCACCATGCACCGTCGGCACATCGAGCGCCGCGAAGCCGTAGTGCCTGAGCCACCTCAGGTCGCTGTCGAAGAACGCCCGCAAATCGGGGATGCCGTATTTCAGCATCGCGATCCGGTCGATGCCCATGCCGAAGGCAAAGCCCTGCCATTCGTTCGGGTCGATATTGCCGGCGGCCAGCACCTTGGGGTGCACCATGCCCGAGCCCAGAACCTCCAGCCAGTCGTCGCCCTCGCCCACCTTGACGGTGCCGCCCTGCCAGGAACACTGGATGTCGACCTCGGCCGAGGGTTCGGTGAAGGGGAAGTGGCTGGCGCGGAACCGGGTCTTCACCTTGGTGCCGAAATAGGCCGAGAAGAACTCCTCCAGCACCCATTTCAGGTTCGCCATGGTGATGTCGCGGTCAAGCGCCAGTCCCTCGACCTGATGGAACATCGGCGTGTGGGTCTGGTCGTAATCCGAGCGATAGACGCGGCCCGGGCAGATGATGCGCAAGGGCGCGCCTTCGCTCAGCATCGAGCGGATCTGCACCGGCGAGGTATGGGTGCGCAGCACATGCGGCGGGCGGTTCGCGCCCTGCGGCCGGGCCAGGTAGAACGTGTCCATCTCGGCCCGCGCCGGGTGGTGGCCGGGGATGTTGAGCGCGTCGAAATTGTGCCAGTCGGTCTCGATCTGCGGGCCTTCGGCGACGGCAAAGCCCATGTCGGCGAAGATCGCAGTGACCTCGTCGGTGACCTGGCTGACCGGGTGCACGGTGCCGCGGCGGACCGGCCGGCCGGGCAGCGTGACGTCGAGCCATTCGGCGCGCAGCCGTTCTTCCAGCGCGACATCGGCAAGCGAGGCCTTTCGCGCCGCAAGCGCCGAGTTGATCTCGTCCTTCAGCGCATTCAGCGCCGGACCGGCGGTCTGACGCTCCTCCGGGCTCATCTTGCCCAGCTCGCGCATGCGCAGACTGATCTCGCCCTTCTTGCCCACGGCCTGGACGCGCAGCGACTCGATCGCCACCTCGTCCGCGGCCGCGGCGATGGCGGCGATGTACTTGTGCCTCAGCTCTTCCATAGCTGGCTCCCGTCCTGCGGCGGCACCGGGCCGCGGTTGCGTTCGAATGGCAGAGGGCCTATCACATGGCGCCCTGAAGGCAAGACGCCGTCAGGGGAAGCCCGGGCGGAACCCGCCCCGCCGCCCTCGGCGCATCAGCAGAATCAGCGGCAGCGCCCGCATTGACCTCCGGTCATCGCGGCACCTATGCTGGCCCGACCGGCAAACCGACAGGACCCCAGCCCATGCACCGATCACGCGCGACGGGATCCATCCACAAGGCCGATCAGACCGCGCTCTGGCTTGCCACAGCCCTGCTGCTCTGGCTCGCCATGGGCGTCTCGGCTTCGGCCTTCGGCGACCTGACCGTCACTGGCAGGATCGAGCCCGATGGCAGCGCCGTTCACCTGTCGTGGGCCGGGGCAAAACCGCCCCGTGTCGGCGCAATCACTGTAAGCCGCCGCGAACTGGGCGAGACCCGGCACGCCAGCTGGCGCCCCGTATCGCCAATGCTGCGGTCTGTGATGAGCTATGACGACAGGTCGGTGCGCCCCGGCGTCGCCTATGAGTATCAGGTGCAGCGCTTCGATGCGAGGAAGGGCACGCTGGTCGATTCCGGCTATTGGACCGCCGGCGTCAATATCCCCGCCCCCGAGGTCCGTGGCACCGCCCTGCTGGTGGTCGACGACGAGATCACGGACCCGCTGGCGCCGCAGCTCGACCGGCTTGCGCTCGACCTGACCGGCGATGGCTGGCAGGTGCTGCGGCACCGGACCCCGCGAGGGATCCCGGGGGATCCGGTTGCAACGCTCGCGCGCGCCCGCGAGCTCAAGGCCTGGATCTCCGAGCAATACGACGCCGCCCCCGAGACAAACTTTGCCCTGATCCTTGTCGGCCAGGTGCCACTGGTGCGCAGCGGAAACGTCGCCCCCGACGGCCACGACCCCGAACCCCACGCGACCGACCTGTTCTATGCCGAGATGGAGCTTGACTGGCCCGACGACGGAAACGGCAGGCTGACCCCCAGCACCATCCCGAGCGGCGATATCGAGATGATGGTCGGGCGGATCGACTTTTCGTCCCTCAGCCCGAACGACCCGCAGGCAGACATCGTCCGGATAGCCGCCTATCTCGACAAGGACCACCACTGGCGCAACGCGCTACTGGGCGACCTGCGTCAGGCCTATGGCAAGACCAAGCACCTGGCGGTCGAGATCGCGGGTCTGCGCAATGTCGTCGGCGACAGGAACCTGGTAGAGGGCGGGCACCACGACGTGGGCGAGCAACATCCCTGGCTGATGGGGGTGGATTTCGGCGACTGGAACGGCGCCAATTATGCGACCGACTATGCCAACAAGGCGGTGTTCACGATCAACTTCGGCAGCGGCAAGCAAAAGATCGACCGCCCGAACAACGCCATGGTCGCGATGCTGGCACAGCCCTGGTATCCGCTGACCGTCGCCTGGGGGGCGCGGCCTGCCTGGCGGCTGCATCCACTGGCGTTTGGCGCCCCGGTCGGGGTCAGCCAACTGCGTACTGCCAACAACGGCGATCCGATGCTGCGCCCGGAATTGACGATGGAGTACCTGCCGACCGGCCAGTATCTGTTCCGCAATCCGATCTGGGCGAACCTGCTTGGCGATCCGACGCTGCATGCCTTTCCGCTGTCACCGGTCCGGCGCCTGTCGGCCGAGGCCGTGCCCGAGGGTGTCGCGCTGTCCTGGACGCCGCCCGTCGCAAGCGACGTGCTCGGGGCGCGCATCTATCGCGCGGGCAACGCCGCGGGGCCCTTCGTGGCGATCGATGGCGGCACGCCGGTTGCGGGCACCCGTTTCGTCGATCCTGCCCCGGTCGCGGGCGCGGTCTATATGGTGCGCAGCTATGGGCGCAAGGTCGTGAATGCAGGCTCGTTCTTTACCCTCTCGCAAGGCCGTTTCGCGGAAGTGGCGCGGGCGCCTGCAAAAGCGCTGGACCTGACCCTGCAGACCAGCCCCGGCCAGCCGGTGCGGATTTCGGGTGAGATACTCGAAAATACCGCAGGATCGGGGTGTTTCGCGATTGTTGCGGCGCCCCCGGAGGGTCGCCTGCAGCGCGACGGCGCGAGCTGGATCTATACCCCGCGGGCGGATTTCTCGGGCAACGTGCGGATCGGCTATACCCTGTTTGACGGGCTCTCGGGCGACACCGGCACGATCACCATCACCGTCGGTGCCGGCTGAGATCGGGCCCACTGCCCGCAAATGCTCTCCAACACGGACCCGAAAACGCCAAGGGCCGCGGGAAAACTCCCACGGCCCTGGTTTCTTTGGGTTGTCGGCTTGGCGCGATCAGGCGGCCAGCGCAGCCTTGGCCTTGTCGACGATGCTGTTGAAGGCATCGGGTTCATGCACTGCAAGATCGGCCAGAACCTTGCGGTCGACCTCGATGCCGGCCTTCAGAAGGCCGTTGATGAACCGCGAATAGGTCAGCGCCTCGTCATGGGCGCGGACAGCGGCGTTGATCCGCTGGATCCACAATGCGCGGAACTGACCCTTGCGCGCCTTGCGGTCGCGGGTCGCGTACTGGTTGGCCTTGTCGACGGCCTGGGTTGCGGTCCGGAAGTTCCGCGAGCGGGCGCCATAATAGCCCTTCGCAGCCTTAAGAACCTTCTTGTGTCGGGCGTGGGTAACGGTACCGCCTTTGACTCGGGACATTTTTCGGTCTCCTCAGCGTGCGTAGGGCATGTATTTTTTGACGATCTTGGTATCCGGTTCTGAAAGAATCGTGGTACCGCGCGCATTGCGAATGAACTTCGTGCTGCGCTTGATCATGCCGTGCCGCTTGCCGGCCTGGGCGGTCTTGATCTTGCCGGTCGCCGTGAGGCTGAATCGCTTCTTGGCGCCGGACTTCGTCTTCATCTTGGGCATTTGCCACTCCTTCGATCGGATAGGTCGTTTCGCCCCGGCAGGCATGCCACTTTCGGCCCGCCGCGACGGTAGAAGCCGGGTCCATAGGGCCAATGCGCCACAGGATCAAGCGGAAAACAAAGGCCGCCGGCAATGCGGCGGCCTCTGGTGCGACGGATCGCACCTTGTTTCGACGACCCTATTCCGGGTCGGTGTTGAAGATCAGCCGCTCGTCGCAGGGTGCGACGCGCAGTATGTTCGTGGACCCGGGGATGTTGAAGGGCACCCCCGCCACCACGATCACGTTGTCTTCGGATTCGGCGAACTGACCGATCCGCGCCGCCCGTGCCGCACTGACCACTGCCATCTTGAACCGGCTGACATCGCCCGCCGAGATGAAGCAGTTGACGCCCCAGTAGAGGCACAGCCTGCGGGCGGTATTGGTGAACGGCGTCAGCGCGATGATCGGCACCCGCGGCCGTTCCCGCGCGGTCTTGGCGGCGGTGGTGCCGGAATGGGTGAAGCAGCAGATCGCCTTGACACCGATGTTCTCGGCAATCTCGCGCGCAGCCGACACGATACTGTCAGCGGTCGAAACCCGGACGACGCTGCGCGAGCTTTCGATGACCTCGCGATAGACCGGGTCACGCTCGACCTCTTCGGCGACGGCGTTCATGGTGCGCACCGCTTCCAGCGGATACTGACCGGCCGCAGATTCGGCGCTGAGCATCACCGCATCGGCGCCCTCGTAAATCGCTGTCGCGACGTCGGAAACCTCGGCGCGGGTCGGCACCGGGCTTTCGATCATCGATTCGAGCATCTGCGTCGCCACGATCACCGGCTTTGCTGCGGCACGTGCGCCGCGGATCAGGCGTTTCTGGATCGGTGGCACCGCCTGCACCGGCAGTTCGACGCCCAGATCGCCACGCGCAACCATGATCCCGTCGGCAACCGCGAGGATCGCGTCATAGGCTTCGACCGCCGCGGGTTTCTCGATCTTGGCCAGCACCGCAGCGCGGCCAGAGGCCAGTTCCTTGGCCTCCAGCACGTCCTCGGGGCGCTGCACGAAGGACAGCGCCAGCCAGTCGACCCCCAGTTCGCAGACGAACTCCAGATCGGCGCGGTCCTTTTCGCTCAGAGCCGCGACCGGCAGCACGACGTCGGGCACGTTCACGCCCTTGCGGTTCGAGATCGTGCCGCCGACGACAACCGAGCAATCGGCGAAATCCTCGCCGCATTTCTCGACCTTCAGGCGGATCTTGCCATCGTTGACCAGGAGCGTCGCGCCCGGTTCAAGGGCGGTAAAGATCTCCTTGTGGGGCAGGCAGACCCGGCTCGAACTGCCCTCGGTCGGGTCGAGGTCGAAACGGAAGGCCGCGCCCTCGACAAGTTCCTCCGAGTCGCCGGCAAACACCCCGACCCGCAGCTTCGGTCCCTGCAAGTCGGCAAGGATCGCGATCGGCCGGCCAAGCTCCTGCTCGATCTGGCGGATGATCTGATGGCGCTCGCGGATCTCGTCGTGGCTGCCATGGCTCATGTTCAGACGGAACACGTCCACCCCGATCTCGAACATCTTCCTGATCGTTTCGTACTTGTCCGAAGCCGGACCCAAGGTCGCGACGATCTTGACATTGCGCATCCGTCTCATGGGACACCCCTTCGCTCTGGTGCTGCGTCCGGACGATCTGTTAGCGGTAAACCTGTCAAAACACCACCCCGGATCGCTATGGCGCTTCGCTTCGCAAACCATTACATCTGGAACGGAAAAACAACCCGTCACAATGACATACCACGCATTCCATATAACCGGAGAGGCGCGCGACTCTCGTTGGCTGATTGCCTGTGACCACGCGACCAACACCGTTCCACCCCAGGTGGGCGGTGGCAGCCTTGGCCTGCCGCAGCAGGAAATGGCGCGCCACATCGCCTATGATCCGGGGGCCGTCGGGGTCGCACATGCGCTGGCTGATGCGCTGCAGGCGCCTCTGATCAGCTCGAACTTCTCGCGCCTCGTCATCGATCCGAACCGTGGCGAGGACGATCCGACGCTGTTCATGCAACTCTACGACGGCACGATCATTCCCGGCAACCGCCGCGGCGGCGCCGACGAGGTCGAACGCCGGCTTGCGCTGTGCTATCGCCCCTATCACGCCGAACTTGGCCGCCTCGCCGCGTCTCGGCGCGATACGGTGCTGGTCGCGGTGCACAGTTTCACGCCGCAGCTGCGCGGCCGGCCGCCCCGGCCCTGGCAGGTGGGCGTGCTGCATTCACCGCCGCACAACGCGCTGGCGCTGGCACTGATCGCGCGGCTGCGGGCCGAGGCCGACCTCTGCGTCGGCGACAACGAACCCTATGCCGGTCACCTGCCCGGCGACACCATCGACCGCCATGCGCTGCAACCGCGCCGGCCCCATGTGCTGATCGAACTGCGCCAGGATCTGATCGCCGATGTCGCCGCCCAGCAGGACTGGGGCCGACGGCTGGCACCGATGCTTGCGGCGGCCCTTGCGGACACCCACCTGTGACCCACGCCCCCGCAGACAAGGAGGCCGACAAGGAGACCGCGATGGACGACCAGACCCGCACCGAGCTTGAAGCCGCCGCCTTCCGCCGGTTGCGCCAGCACCTGATGGAGGATCGCAAGGACGTCCAGAACATCGACCTGATGAATCTGGCCGGATTTTGCCGCAATTGCCTGTCGCGCTGGTACGCCGAGGCCGCAACCGAGCGCGGCATCGAGATGACAGAGCCAGAGGCGCGCGAGGCGTTCTATGGCATGCCCTATATGGCCTGGAAGGCGCAGAACCAGACCGAGGCCAGCCCCGAGCAAAAGGCCGCGTTCGACACGTCCTTTGCCGAGAACGTGGGTCCGCGCGACAAGGGCTGAGCCCGCCCCGCTCCGCTGCCCTTTGCCCGTTGCCTCAAACCCGCTATCGTTGCGACAGCCCCAAAAGACGAGGTCCGCGATGCGCCCATCCGACCGGCTTGCAGCCTTCGTCGCCGAGGCACTGGCCGCCGGGCGCGAGCGCGACGAGATTGCGCAGGCGCTGACCCGGGCCGGATGGACCGGCGACGAGATTGCCGAAGCGCTCGATGCCTGGCTGCCCGCGGCATGGCCCGCCGGCGATGGCATCCCGCAGCCGGTTCCGCGACCGCGGCCGCTTCTGTCGGCCGGCGAGGCGCTGTTGCAGGCGCTGATACTCGTCGCGCTGGCGATGACGGCCGCCAATGTGCTGAGCCTTGGCTTTGCCCTGATCGACCGGGCGCTGCCGGCAACGGCAGAGCTTCCATTGCGCGCCGGAACCCGGACCATCCGCTGGTCGGTCTCGGCGCTGATCGTTTTCTTCCCGCTCTACCTCTGGCTTGGACACCGCGCCAACCGCGCACTCGCCACAGCCCCCGGCCGCCGCCGCGCGCCGATCCGCAAATGGATTGGCAATGCGACGCTGTTTGTCGCCGCAATCGTGCTGCTCAGCGATCTGCTCTATGTGATCTATGCTTTGCTGAACGGCGATCTGACGGCGCGTTTCGCCGCCAAGGCCGCGCTTGTCGCCGTGACCGCGGGGCTCGTTCTGCTGCCTCTGCGGGCCGAGATGCGCGACACGCCCGCACCCGGCACCTCGCTGCGCGCCCCGGCGGCGCTGGCGTTGCTGGTGGTACCGCTGGCGATCCTGGGGCTTGTTGCGACGGGCGGCCCCGGCAAGGGCCGTATCGAACGGCGCGACGAGGCGCGAATCCGCGACCTGGCGACGTTCTCGGTCTATGCCAACTGCGTCGCCCAGACCCATGGCGGGACCCTGCCCGAGACCCTCGGGATCGACCCGGACTGCCAGTGGGACGTGCGGTTCGCCGATCCCTTCAGCAATGCGCCCTATCGTTACAAACGATTGTCCGCCTCGGCCTATCAGGTCTGCGGCGATTTCGAGGATGCGGCCTGGGTCGCAGACCTTGCCCCGCCAGACTTCGATACCGAGACCGGCTGCATCCACGCAAGCTATCGGCCATAGGCGGCCCATTCTGGGGGCCGCCCGGCCGGAATGTCAGATCGCCGTCTTGCGGCTTTCCTCCAGATAGATCTCGCGCAAACGCACCGCGACAGGCCCCGGCTTGCCGGTGCCGACGGTCTCGCCGTCGACCTTGACCACCGGCATCACGAAGGCCGAGGCCGAGGTGAAAAAGGCCTCGTCGGCGGCCTTTGCCTCGTCGATCGTGAAGGCGCGTTCCTCGACCACCATCTGCGCCTCTTCGGCAAAGCGCAGCACCGCGGCGCGGGTGATCCCGTGCAGGATGTCCTTGCTCAGTTCGCGGGTGATGATCTTGCCGTCCTTGACGATATAGGTGTTGTTCGACGAGCCTTCCGTCACCTTGCCGTCCTCGACCAGCCAGGCGTCGTCCGCACCCGCCTTCTCGGCCATCATCTTCGCCATCGAGGGGTACAGCAGCTGCACCGTCTTGATGTCGCGCCGGCCCCAGCGGATGTCCTCGACCGAGATGACCGAGATTCCGACCTTCGCGGTCGGGCTGTCGGCAAGGCCCGGCTTCGACTGGGTGAACAGCACCACGGTCGGGCGGGTGTCGGCGGGGGGGAAATGGAAATCCCGGTCGCCGGCCGAGCCGCGCGAGACCTGCAGATAGATCAAGCCATCGACGATGTCGTTTCTCGCCACCAGTTCGCGATGGATCGTCAGCAGATCCTCCATCTCGGGCGGCGGGGTCATGCCAAGCTCGCTCAGCGACCGTGCCAGCCGCCGGGCGTGGCCATCGAAGTCCAGCAGCTTGCCACCAAGCACGCTCGTCACCTCATAGACGGCATCGGCAAACAGGAACCCCCGGTCGAAGATCGAGACAGTCGCCTGCTCTTCGGGCAGGTACTCTCCGTTGACATAGACGATGCGGGACACTGGCGTTTCTCCTCGTAGGGATCAAATCGGGTTTCGGTCGGGTGGCGCGGTCAGGGCGCCTTGGCGGCGGTAAACAGATGCAGCGCCGCATATTGCAACAGGATGACGGTCTTCGCGTCGCAAATCCGGCCGTCGGCCAGCTGCGCCATCGCCTCGTCGAAGTCGAGTTCCAGGACCTCGATGTCCTCGCCCTCGGCGACAAGCCCGCCCCCCGCCGACACGCGGTCGGCCGCATCATAGCGGGCAACGAAGAAATACAGCCGTTCGGTCACCGATCCCGGCGACATGAAGATGTCAAAGACCTGCCTCGCCTCGCCGAGCCGCAGGCCAAGTTCTTCCTCGGCCTCCTCGCGGATCCGCTCGGCGGGACTGGCCGCATCCAGCAACCCGGCCGCCGCTTCGGTCAGCAGGTCGTCATGGCCGTCCAGGAACACCGGCAGACGGAACTGGCGCGTCAGCAGGACGGTGCGCCGGACCGGATCATAGGGCAGGATCGCCGCGCCATTGCCGCGGTCATAGGCCTGGCGGATCAGCTCCTGCTCCCGCCCGTCGCGGCGCCGCCAGAGCAATCTGTACTTGGTCAGCGTCGCCCAGTCGTCGGACAGGACGGTGCGTTCCAGAACCTTCAGCCTTTCGGCAATGCCCATGATCCAGCCTCTTCGCCCTGCCTGCCCGCGTCCGGGACTTCCCCGCGCGGCGCCGTTTCCCTCAGCCCCGGATCAGCCCCAAAGTGCCGACTGCGGCGGATGCACGCCTTCGGCATCATAGACCAGCGGCGTGGCGCGGTCTTCGGCCAGCAGCAGCGGCCCGTCAAGGTCCACGACGGCCGCACCCTGCGCCAACAGCACCGCAGGCGCCATGGCAAGCGAGCTTCCCACCATGCAGCCCACCATGATCCCGAACCCCGCCGCTTCTGCCGCGGCCTTCAGCGCCAGCGCTTCGGTCAGCCCGCCGGTCTTGTCGAGCTTGACGTTGATCAGGTCGTACTTGCCGGCAAGCGCTGGCAGCGTTGCGCGGTCATGCACGCTTTCGTCGGCGCACAAGGGCACCGGCCGGTCGAGCCCCGCCAGCACCCCGTCCTCGCCCGCGGGAACCGGCTGTTCGACCATGGTGACGCCAAGGCGCAGCAGATGCGGCGCCAGATCGGCATAAACCTCGGCCGACCAGCCCTCGTTGGCATCGACGATGATTTTCGCGCCCGGCGCGCCGGCGCGCACCGCTTCCAGCCGCGGCATGTCGTCGGGCGTACCGAGCTTGATCTTCAAAAGCGGGCGATGGGCATTCTGCGCCGCCGAGGCGCGCATCGCCTCGGGACTGTCGAGCGACAGCGTATAGGCCGTGATCACCGGGCCCGGTGCCGCCAGCCCGGCAAGCTGCCAGACAGGCTTGCCCGCGCGCTTGGCTTCCAGATCCCACATCGCGCAGTCGACCGCATTTCGCGCAGCCCCGGCCGGCAGCAGCCCCTGCAATTCCTCGCGGGTAAACGCCGCGGGCAGACCCTCGATCTCCGCCGCCACGCTTTCCAGCGTCTCGCCATAGCGGGCATAGGGCACGCATTCGCCCCAGCCCATCAGACCGTCCTCGGTGATCGAGACGGTCAGCACCCGCGCCTCGGTGCGCGAACCGCGCGAGATGGTGAAAGCCTGGGCCAGCCTGAAGACATCGGCCGAAACGATCAGATCCATGGCGCGTCCCGCCCCTTCTTCTTGGTTCAAATACCTGAGTCCGAGCCGACAACCCGCGCCCCGGTCAGCCGATCGCCTGCAACGCATCCACCAGACGCGCCGCCCCATGGCGGAACGGATCGACCGCCGGCAGACCCATGCGGGCCTCGACCTCGGCCAGATAGGCCGTGGCCTCGTCCTCGCTCAGATGCTGGGTGTTGACCGAGATCCCGGTGACGACAACATCCGGGTTGACCCGGCGGGCCAGCGTCAACGACAGGTCGCGCAGCTCCTCAAGGCTCGGCAGCGTGTAATCCGGCAGACCGCGCATATGCGCCCGGGTCGGTTCGTGACACAGGATCAGCGCATCGGGCTGCCCGCCATGGACGAGCGCCATGGTGACACCGGAATACGAGGCGTGAAACAGGCTGCCCTGCCCCTCGATCAGGTCCCAGTGGTCGGGATCGTTGTCAGGCGTCAGCCATTCGATCGCGCCGGCCATGAAGTCGGCGATCACGGCATCGAGCGGCACACCGTCGCCGGTGATCAGGATCCCGGTCTGGCCGGTGGCACGGAAGCTCGATTTCATGCCGCGGGCCTGCATCTCGGCGTCCATGGCAAGGGCTGTATACATCTTGCCGACCGAGCAATCGGTGCCGACCGCAAGACAGCGCTTGCCGGTCCGCTTCACACCGTTGGCGATCGGGTATTTGACCGACGGGATCCGCACGTCATGCAGGACGCGCCCCTCGGCCTTGGCAACCTCCACGAGTTCGGGCTCGTCGCGCAACAGGTTGTGCAGCCCCGAGGCCAGATCGAACCCGGCCAGCAGGGCCTCGGTCAGAACATGTTTCCAGGCGGGCGAGATGATGCCGCCACGGTTGGCGACGCCGATCACCAGCGTCTTCGCGCCGGCGGCCTTCGCCTCTTCCAGCGTCATGTCGGGCAGGCCCATATCGGCCTTGCAGCCCTCCATCCGGAACTGGCCGACAGCGGCATCGGGACGCCAGTCCTTGATGCCCTGAGCCACCTTGGCGGCAAGCTGGTCGGGCGCATCGCCGAGGAACAAAAGATACGGGGTGTCGATCATGGCACAAACTCCTGCTTCGGTCGGAAATTAGCACAGGCTTTCGCGGAAGAACTGTCAAAATCCCTGACCTATCGCCGCAGAGGCGGTGAAATTTACGACACCATGCCAGATAACTAGAACTCTATTCCGATTTGCCCAAGGTGCACGCCCCATACGACCGAAGAAAATGCCGAATCTCGGGACAGAGTCGGCGCCGGTCAGGCAGCCAGTCCCTTGCTGCCGATTGCGAGATATTTGCGCCGCCTGTCCGAAATCAGGGCGGCCCGGTCAAGCCCCGCCAGCTCGACCAGCATCTGCGCAATCGCTTCGCCCACAGCCGGGATCACCGTGTCGCGATGGCGGTGCGCCCCGCCCACCGGTTCGGCAATCACCTGATCGGCAACCCCGAGTTCTCTCAGGTCCTGGGCGGTCAGCCGCAGCGCCTCGGCCGCCTCGCGCATCTTCTCGGCGTCCTTCCACAGGATCGACGCGCAGCCCTCGGGCGAGATCACCGAATAGATCGAATGTTCCAGCATCGCCAGCCGGTTGGCGGTGGCAAAGGCAACCGCGCCACCCGATCCGCCCTCGCCGATGATGACCGACACCAGCGGAACGCCGATGGTCAGGCATTTCTGCGTCGAGCGCGCAATGGCTTCGGACTGGCCACGTTCCTCGGCGCCCTTGCCGGGGAAGGCGCCGGGCGTGTCGACCAGCGTCACCACGGGCAGGTTGAACCGATCGGCCAGATCCATCAGCCGGATCGCCTTGCGATAGCCCTCGGGGCGCGCCATGCCGAAATTGCGTTCGATGCGGGAATTGGTGTCGTGGCCCTTCTCGTGGCCGATCACCATCACGGGGCGGTCGTGGAACCGCGCCATCCCCCCCATGACCGCATGATCGTCGGCAAAATTGCGGTCGCCCGCCAGCGGCGTGTAGTCGGTGAACAGCTGTTCGATGTAATCCTTGCAGTGCGGCCGGTCGGGATGGCGCGCAACCTGGCACTTCTGCCAGGGCGTCAGCTTTGCATAGATGTCGGTCAGCAGCGTCGCCGCCTTGCGGTCCAGTGCCAGAGCCTCGGGACCCACGTCCATCGCCTCGTTCGACCGGCCCATGGCCCTGAGTTCCTCGGCCTTGCCTTCGATCTCGGCCAGGGGCTTTTCGAATTCGAGGTAGTTCATCGGGGGCTCCCTATCTGCTCGCCCCCATATGCGCGCGGGGCGGACGATTTGCAACTCGGGCGGTGCTGCCGGCAACGGGCGCGCGGCGGGCAAACCGCGGTGCCGCCCCGCGCGTCCGGCGCCGTTCAGCCCCCGGCGATCAGGGCTGCCTGCTTGACCACGACCTCGGCCTGCTTGATCGAGGCGATGTCGACCAGCCGGCCCTTGTAGACCGTCGCACCGGCACCTTCCGCCTTGGCCTTCTCCATTGCAGCAAGGATTTCCTTCGCTTCGGCCACGGCCTCGGCCGAGGGCGTGAAGACCTCGTTGGCAAGCGTCACCTGCTTGGGATGGATCGCCCATTTGCCAACCATGCCGAGCGTCGCCGAGCGTCTTGCCTGGGCGACGAAACCGTCGTCGTCCGAGAAATCGCCGAACGGCCCGTCGACCGGCAAAATCCCATGGGTGCGGCAGGCCGCGACGATGGCGGCCTGCGCCCAGTGCCAGGGATCGGGCCAGTATTTCTGGCCCTCGCGCACCATATAGTAATTCTCCTGGGTGCCACCGATGCCGGTGGTCTGCATGCCCATGGATGCGGCAAAATCGGCGGCACCGAGGCTCATGGCCTGCAGACGGGGCGAGCTGGCCGCGATCTCCTCGACATGGGCGATGCCGGCGGCGGTCTCGATGATGACCTCGAGGCTGATCGGTTTTGTCCGCCCCTTGGCGCGCTCGACCGCCGTCACCAGCGCATCGACCGCATAGATGTCGGCCGCACAGCCCGCCTTGGGGATCATGATCTGGTCCAGCCGGTCGCCGGCCTGCTCCAGCAGATCCACCACATCGCGATACCAGAACGGCGTATCGAGCCCGTTGATTCGCACGCTGAGGGTCTTGGTGCCCCAGTCGATGTCGCCGATCGCCTGGATGATGTTCTTGCGGGCGTCTGCCTTGTCGTCCGGCGCGACGCTGTCCTCGAGATCGAGGTTGATGACGTCGGCGGCGCTGCCGGCCATCTTCTCGAAGATCGCGGGGCGCGAGCCCGGGCCGAACAGCTGGCAACGGTTGGGGCGCGCAGGCGCGGCGGGCTGTATGCGAAAGCTCATATCACACTCCGGCAATGATATTTCAATTCAGATCGCAACTTGGGTAGATAATTACCCGAACTCTGGCAAGCAGAGATTCCGCAGTTGCAGCATCGCGCCGCAGCGAAGGATTGGCGCAGGGTTACTCCCCCGCGTCCGATGCCTCGCCACGGACGGCCGACACCACCCGGTCGAGCCAGAGCCGCAGGTCGTCGACCTGCGTGACATAGGCGCTGACACCGGGCGCCGCGGCCGGAAATGCCGCCGCGATCTGGCGGTTCTGCAGATAGATCCCGGCAAGCGCCGCAAAGAACGCGAGCGCCAGAACAAAGCCGAGCCGGAAGCGGCGCCGGGGGGGTGCGACCGATGCGGCGGCCTGGACGCCTTCAGCGCCGGAAGACCACGTCTGCACCGGTGGCCGCCTGTCAGAGGTCCATGCCGCCGCATCGCCGCGTGCAGCGCTCTCGGCCAGCCGGGCGGCCTCCTCGCGGGCGGCTTCCTCGCGCAGCACGGCGAGCACGCTTTCGTCCGTGCGCCGCCGCGGCGGCACCGGCGGGACAAACGCGTCGTCCTCGTCATAGTCGTCATCGTCGTCGGCACCGACGCGGATCGACGCTGCCGCGGCCGGAACCGGCTGCGGGGCCGGCGCGACGAGCGTTTCGGGATGGGCGTGGAACCAGCGATAGCCGCAGCTTGAACACAGCACGTTGCGGCCATGGGCCGGGATGGCGCCGTCGCCCACCTGATACTGGGCACCGCAATTGGGACAGATCAGCCGCATGTTCTCTCCCGCCTTCTTCCGGCCCGGATATCCGCCCGGGTCCGTCTGCACCTGTCGTTGCCTGCTTGTAGCAACGCGCCCCGGAAAACTCAAAGCCCGCAACGCCGCGATCACATGGCCCGCACCGTTGCATCGCGGCCGGGCCTCGGGCAGAAGGAAGCGGCCAACAGGGCATCGGCAGTCAGTCAGGGCGGGACGGAATGCTGCAATATCTGCGGTCGCTGGTCTTTGTGGGCCAGATGTATCTGATGATGGCGCTTATGGCGCTGGTGTTCACCCCGGCGGTGCTGATCCGGCGGCAGGTTGCCTTTGTCGCGGTCCATGCCTTTTGCCGCTGGGTGCGCTGGACCGCGTCGTGGATGGTCGGCCTGCGATCCGAGGTGCGGGGCGAGCCGCCGCAGGGCGAATGCCTGATCGCCGCCAAACACCAGTCCTTCTTCGATATCATCCTGATCATCTCGGAAGTGCCGCGCCCCAAGTTCATCATGAAGGCCGAGCTGAAGTGGGTGCCGATCGTCGGCTGGTACGCCTATTGGATCGGCTGCGTGCCGGTGAATCGCGGCAAGCGGACCCTGGCCATCGCCCAGATGAAGGCCGGGGTGGCGGCGGGGCGGGCCACGCCGGGGCAGTTGATCATCTATCCCCAGGGCACACGGGTCGCGCCGGGGGCACGGCTGCCCTACAAGGTCGGGACCGGGATCCTCTATTCCGAACTCGGGCAGGGCTGCGTGCCGGCGGCAACCAATGTCGGCGTGTTCTGGCCGCGGATCGGCGTGCGCCGCAAGCCGGGGCTGGCGGTGGTGGAGTTCCTGCCGCCGATCCCGCCCGGCCTGTCGAGCGATGTCTTCATGAGGCGGCTGGAGCAGGAGGTCGAGGCCGCCTCGAACCGGCTGATGGCGGAGGCGGGGTTCGACGGCCCGCGCTAGCGGCCCCTGCGAGACCCCGGGGCGGTCAAACGCAGGGCGGCGTCCTGCAGCGTGGCAGGCCGCACGATCAGGTATTTTTTCCAAGAAGAAGGACCGGGCGTTCCGTGGCTGCGGTGGCGCGGATCAGAATCGGTCGAGCAGGCGGCGCAGGTAATCGAGTTCGGGTTCGGGGCGCTCGCGCTCGCCCGAGCGGCGGCGGATCTCGTCCAGCAGATCGCGGGCCCGGCGATAGACATCGTCGCCCTGCAGCAGCTGTTCCTCGGTGCCAAGGCTGCCGCGGGCGCCCGATTGCCGGCCGAGCGGGTCGCGGCCCATCGGGCTGTTGGCGTCCCCGGTCTGGCGGCCTTCGCCGGCCTGGCCCGGGCGCTGCTGGTCTGCCAGCGCCTGTCCGAGATTGCGGATCCCGTCGCGCATCGCCTCCATGGCGCGGGACTGCTCGTCGATTGCGCCGGCGAGATCCTCGCCCCGCAGCGCCTCTTCGGCGCGGTCCATGGCGCGGCCCGCCTCGTCGAGCGCGCGGCGCGCCGCCTCGCCGGGTTCGGAGCCCGCGCCCGGCAGGTTGCGCTGCAGATCTTCGAGCCGTTGGCCGAGCGCGCCCTGCCGGTCGGCGAGTCGCCCCGGGCCGGTCCCGCCGCCGCCGCTGTCCACGCCCTGCTGGCCCTGACCCTGTTGCTGGCCCTGACCCTGCTGGCCATCGCCTTGCTGACCCTCTTGCCCCGGCTGGCCGCGGCCGGGATCGAACTGGTCCTGCAGATCGTCGAAGGCCTCGTCCGACAGCTGTTGCTGGTCGCGCAGGGTCTCGGCGAGATCGTCCATCGCCTGCTCGCCGGGGCCCTGGCCGCCCTGCCCGCCCTGACCCTGGACGACCTGCATGTTCTCCATCATCTGCATCAGCTGTTGCAGCAGCGCCATGGCCTCGGCGGTGCGGCCTTCCTCCATCAGCTGCTGCAACCGGTCGAGCAGTTGCTGCAACTGGTCGCCGGTCATCACCTGGGCGTTCTCGGACATCTGCGGCTGGGCGTTCGGGTCCTGCTGTTCGGCAAGCTGGCGCATGTAGTCCTGCATGGCCTGACGCAGCTCGTCCATCAACTGGGCGATTTCCTCGTCGGTGGCGCCGTTCTCGATCGCCTCGGCCAGCCGGTCCTGGGCGCGGCGCAGGCGCGACAGGGCATCGCTGAGATCGCCCTCCTCGATCTGCAGTGCTACCTGCCACAGCGCCTCGGCAACCTCGTCCTGCACCTCGGGGGCGAGCCCGCCCGGCGCCGCCGCGCCGGCCTCGAGCCGCCGCATCGCGACCCGGAGCGGCAGATAGGCCGAACCGTCGCGCAGGATATCGTCCGGCCGGTGGGTCAGCGCGCGCAGGATCTGCGCCACCTGGGTGCCGTTCGCCCGCGCCCAAAGCAGGTCGCGGCGTTGTTCGATCAGGGCTGCGGCGAGCGGATCGAAAAACCGCCGGCCGGGCAGCAGCATGTTCAGCGGCGCCGATTGCCCGGACTGGCCAAGCGCATCCTCGGCCGTCAGCGTCAGCGTCACCGGCAGCCCGACCCAGGGGTTCTTCGAGAAATCCTCGACCAGCGCCTCGGTGAAATCCTTGCGGTCGCCGCTGATCGTCATCGGCAGGTCGATCACGAGCGGCTCGCGCGGATCGGGGTCGGCCTGCAGCCCGTAGCGGCGCGCCACCGCATCGAGATCGAGCGCGATCCGCGCGCGCGCCGCAACGACGCCGAAATCGTCGGTTGCATGAAAGGCCTGGGTCATCCGCCCGTTCGGCTCGCGCCGGACCTCGCCCTGGGGCGCGATCGCGGGCGGCAGGTCGTCGCGCAGCTCGACCTGCCATTCGCGCCCGCCGGGGCCATGGATTGCCAGCCGGCCATCGCGGGTGACGTCGAATTCCTGGCTCGCCGAGGTGGCGGGTCCGACCGCGTCGCCGCTGCGCCCCGACACCGTCTCGTCGACGCTGAGCGCGCCGACCTCGCCATAGAGCCGCAGCGCAACACGGCTGCCTTCGGGGATTTCCAGCCGGCCGGCGGCGATGTCGTTGAGATAAAGCGTCGGCTTGCCGGTATAGGCCGGGGGTTCGATCCAGCCTTCCCAGGCCGGACCGCCAGCGGCCAGCTGGTTCTGGCCCGGGATCATCGCCCCCGGCGCCTCGGCAATCTTCAGGAAGGACCCGAAGAGCCCCGCCATCACCAGCGCGACAAGCGCCACATAGCGCAGCGCATAGGGGTCGCGGCGCGACAGCCGCAGATCGGGCGGGACCCGGCCCGCGCCTTCGGTCCGGGCGGCCATGCGCTGCAGGTGCGCGGCCCAGACCGCGGCCGATTGTTCGTCGCCCGCGCCGATGGCTTGCCGATCCTGCAAGGCCTGCAGCGGCCGGCCGGGCAGTGTCGCGTCAAGCCGCGCCACCGCCTCGGCCCGGCTGGGCCAGCGGAACCGGCGGATGCCGTCGATCAGAAACGCGATCAGCGCCGCCGCAATGGCAAGACCGCCGACCCAGACCACCTCGATCGGGGCCTTCTCGTGCAGGCCGAACATCAGCACGGCGGCGACGGTGAACAGCAGCGACCAGACCTGCCAGAAGCAGATCGTCAACCGCTCGGCCACCATGCCTGCGCGGGTCAGGCGCAGGGGACGACGCAAGTGGCTCAGACTGCGGGTGCGGACGTCGTCCGACTCCATGCTGCTCCTTTCGGCGGTCCGTCGTTCGGATTGCCCCCGGTTGTGCCGGCGGCGGGCGGACGAGAGAAGCAAATCACGGAATGCTCACTCCAGCCACCCGGGAATGTTATCGCGCTGCAGCATTTCCTCCAAGCTCGGCCTTTCCCGGATGACAGCGAATTGATCCCCGCTGACCAGAACCTCGGGAATCAGCGGGCGGGAGTTGTATTCGGACGACATGACAGCGCCATAGGCGCCGGCCGACCGGAAGGCCACCAGATCGGCGGGGGCAAGCGGCGGCATGGCGCGGCCGCGGGCAAAGGTATCGCCGGTCTCGCAAACCGGGCCCACGATGTCGAAGGGCGCCTGTTCGATCCCGGGCGCGGGTTCGGTCACGGCGACGATGTCGTGATGGGCGTCATACATCGAGGGCCGGATCAGATCGTTCATCGCGGCATCGACGATCAGGAAATCCCGGCCCTCTCCCGACTTTAGATAGATCACCGAAGTCACCAGAATTCCTGCATTTCCGGCGATCAGACGGCCCGGTTCGATTTCCACCTCGACGTCGAGACCGCCGAGCACCCGCGCGACCATCGCGCCATAATCGGCGGGCAGCGGCGGCGCCGTGTTGGCCCGGGTATAGGGAATGCCGAGACCGCCGCCGAGGTCGAGCCGGCGGATGCTGTGGCCATCGGCGCGCAGCACCGCGGTCAGTTCCGCCAGCTTGGTATAGGCCTGTTCGAAGGGCTGCAGCTCGGTCAGTTGCGAGCCGATGTGGACATCGATCCCCACCACCTCGATTCCGGGCAGGGCGGCGGCATGGGCGTAAACCTGCCGAGCGCGCGCAATCGGGATGCCGAACTTGTTCTCGGATTTGCCGGTGGCGATCTTGGCGTGGGTATGCGCATCGACATCGGGGTTGACGCGAATCGCCACCGGCGCGGTCACCCCCATCGACGCGGCAAGCGCGCTCAGTACTTCAAGCTCGGGCTCGCTTTCGACGTTGAACTGCCGGATGCCGGCCGCGAGCGCTGCGCGCATCTCGGGCGCCGTCTTGCCGACGCCGGAAAAGACGATGCGCGCACCGGGAACGCCGGCCGCAAGGGCGCGCGCCAGTTCGCCGCCCGACACCACATCCATGCCGGCGCCAAGCTGGCCCAGCGTGCGCAGCACTGCCAGATTGGAATTGGCCTTCACCGCGAAGCAGACCAGATGGTCAAGCCCCGCCAGCGCCTCGTCGAACAGCCGGAAATGCCGGGTCAGCGTCGCCGTCGAATAGCAATAGAACGGCGTGCCGACGGCAGCCGCGATTGCGGGGACCGGCACGTCCTCGGCGTGCAACACGCCGTCGCGATACAGGAAATGGTCCATGCGGGCTCTCCCCTTGGCTTCGTCCAGAACGCCGTCATAGCAGACGCCCGACCGCGTGCAATCGGCGCCATCCCTGCATCGGATCACAGGAAAAACCGGGTGCGGCACGCCACGGACTTGCGAGAGCGGCGCCGAGATGCTTCACAACACGGGACCGGGGCGATCCCCCGGCCACGAAATGACCCCGGAACAGGCTGCCCCAAGACGATGTCGGCATTCAGAAAATCCATGCAAAGGCGGCTCGAGGCGCTGGCCGACAGCCCGGCCGTCACCGGCGCCGCCGCCAATCTGATCACCTGGTACCTGCGACGGCTGCATGCCCGCACCGAATGGACCATCCATGGCGACGACGAGCTGATCGCCGAGGTGCGGGGCGGCCAGCCGGTCATCATGGCGCTTTGGCATGGCCGGCTGGCGCTGGCGCCCAAGGGCTGGGATCCGGCCTGGGGGCCGATCTGCATCGTGACGTCCTCGGCCCGGCCGGGGCGGATGGTGGGGCGGGTGATGCAGTGCTTTGGCATGGACACCCTGCCGATGCGCGACCGCAAGTCGAACACCGCGACATCGCTGCAGGTCGCGCGCATGGCGAAGGAGGGCAAGTCGATGGGCTTTGCCATCGACGGCCCGGAAGGCCCGGCCCGGATTGCCAAATCGGTCCCGGTCGATTGGGCGCGGCTGACCGGCTGCCCGATCTGGCTGTTCACCTTTTCGGTCGAACGCTATCGCCTGCTCGGGTCCTGGGACAAGCTCGCGCTGCCCCGTCCCGGCGGTCGCGGCGTCATCCTGTATCGGCGGTGGCAGGAGGTGGTCCCGAAGCGGCTCGACGAGGACACGCGCGAGATGCTGCGCGGCCGGTTGCAGGCCGACCTCGATGCGCTGACCCGCGAGGCAGACCGCATGTGCGGCCACGCCGAACAGATCAACTGAGGCCTCCGAACCGGGGTATCGACGGCAACCGCACGCCGAACGCGCATCCCGGTCATGCGGACCGCGTCAGTTGACCTGGACCGATCCGCTGCTCGACCCGCCGACGACGCCAGCGCCGACGCTTCCCGAGATCGACATCTGTAGCCCGCTGCTGCCCAGCTGGACCGGCTCCTTCTTCGGCGGTGGCGCCTTTGGCGGGCCGTCAGCGCCGCAGCCGGCGAGCAGCGCCAGAAGCGACAGACCGCAAAGCAGGGAAATCGTTCGTGTCATCGCAACAGCCTCGCACCGTTCCTGTTGATCCCGGAATACCCGCGAAGCCGCGCACTGACCATGCACGCGCCTGCCGCGATATCCCCGTTCCTTCTTGCCCCGAGGCCGCCCGCAGGCCGCATCATGCCAGACGGTCGGCCCAGTCGGCAATCCGCGCCCGGACCTGATCGGGCGCCGTGCCGCCGAAGGATGTGCGGCTCGATACCGAATTGTAGACGCCGAGCACGCCAAAGACCTCGGCCGTGATGCCGGCATGGACCGACTGCATCTGTTCAAGGCTCAGGTCGGGCAGATCGCAGCCGTGGGCCTCGGCCATGGCGACAAGACTGCCGGTGACATGATGCGCCTCGCGGAACGGCAGGCCAAGCGCGCGGACCAGCCAGTCGGCAAGGTCGGTTGCGGTCGAAAACCCGCTGGCCGCCGCGGCCTCCAGCGCCGGGCGATTGGCGTTCATGTCGCTGACCATGCCGGTCATCGCCGCCAGCGCCAGCATCAGCGTGTCGGCGGCGTCGAAGACCTGCTCCTTGTCCTCCTGCATGTCCTTGGAATAGGCCAGCGGCAGCCCCTTCATCACCGTCAGCAGCGCGACATTGGCACCCACCACGCGGCCGATCTTGGCGCGGATCAGTTCGGCGGCATCGGGGTTCTTCTTTTGCGGCATGATCGAGGAGCCGGTCGAGAATCGGTCGGACAGCACCACGAACCGAAACTGGGCCGAGGACCAGATGACCAGTTCCTCGGCCAGGCGCGACAGGTGCATCGCACAGATCGAGGCGGCGGCGAGGAATTCGAGCGCGAAGTCGCGGTCGCTGACCGCATCGAGCGAATTGGCCATTGGCCGGTCAAAGCCGAGGGCGGCGGCCGTCATGTGGCGGTCGATGGGAAACGAGGTGCCGGCCAGTGCCGCGGCACCCAGCGGGCATTCGTTCATCCGCGCGCGCGCATCGGCAAACCGCCCCGCGTCGCGGCCCAGCATCTCGACATAGGCCATCATGTGATGCCCCCAGGTCACCGGTTGCGCGGTCTGCAGATGGGTGAATCCCGGCATCACCCAATCCGCCCCCGCCGCGGCCTGCGCCAGCAGTGCCCGTTGCAGCGCCTGCAGCCCGGAGACCGCGGCATCGCATTGCTCGCGCACCCACAGCCGGAAGTCGGTCGCCACCTGGTCGTTGCGCGAGCGCGCCGTGTGCAGCCGCCCGGCGGGTTCTCCGATCAACGCCTTCAGGCGGGCCTCGACATTCATGTGAATGTCTTCGAGTGCGGTCGAAAACTCGAAGCTTCCGGCCTCGATCTCTGACAAGACCGTGAGCAGGCCTTCCCGGATCGCCGCCACATCGCTATCGCTGAGGATGCCCGTGGCCGCCAGCATGGCGGCATGGGCGCGGGAACCCTCGATATCCTGCCGGGCCAGCCTGCGGTCGAACCCGATGGAGGCGTTGATCGCCTCCATGATCGCATCAGGCCCGGAGGCGAAGCGCCCGCCCCACATCTGGTTGGCTGTCTGTTCGGAGGCATCGGTCATGGCTTTGGCCCTGAAGGTCGGAATGAAGCATCTGCTGGCCGGGGTGGTCTATACGGCGCTCGGGCTGTTGGCAAACCCCGCCCTCGCGGGGACAGACGACATCGCGGCGCTGCGCGACGGCGCGATGAAGAAGCTCGAATTCCACAGCGAAATGCAGCCGATCCCCGACGGCGAGTTGCTTGACGAGGCAGACCGGACACACCGCCTGTCGGATTTCCGCGGCGAATGGCTGGTGGTCAACTTCTGGGCCACATGGTGCGCGCCCTGCCGACAGGAGATGCCGACGCTTTCCGCCCTTCAGACCGCGTTTGACGGAGAGCCCGTTCGCGTCGTGACCATCGCCACAGGCAGGAATTCGGTCACCGGGATTGCGAAGTTCTTCGAGGAAATCGGCGTCGACAACCTGCCCCAGTTGCGCGACCCGAACCAGGCGCTGGCCCGGCAGATGGCCATCTTCGGCCTGCCGATCACGGTGATTGTCGACCCCGAGGGCAACGAGGTCGCGCGCCTGCGCGGCGATGCCGACTGGAACAGCGACAGCGCCATCGCGATCCTGCAGGCACTGGCCGCGGGCGACTGAGCGGGAACGAATCTTGCCCTGACGCCACCCCTATGAGACCCTGACCGGGACATCGTGCCTGAAGGGGAGATCGTCTTGCGCCACCTTGTGATCGGCCTCATTGCTGCCGTTGCCGCCCTGCCCGCCCTTGCCGATACCCTGCCGCTGCCGCAAAGCCTGATTGCGCTCGACACGGCGCCGGGCGAGGCGCTGTTGATCGACGCCGAGGCGCGCGGCGATTTCTTCCCGCTGTCGATCCACTTCACCACCCAGGTCAATCCCGCCTTCTGTGGCCCCGCCTCGATCGCCATGGTCCTGAACGCCCTCGACGTGCCGCGTCCGGCCTCGCCGATGACGCTCGGCCTTGGCATGTTCGACCAGGACAACGTGTTCACGCCGGAGACCGAGACAGTCAAGCCGCGCGCAGCGGTTGAGCGTGGCGGGATGACGCTGGACGAGCTGGGCGGCATGTTCGCCGCCCATGGCGTGGCGGCCGAGGTGCATCATGCCGGGGACGCGACCCTCGAGGACTTTCGCCAGACCGCGAAGGCCAGCATCGCCGACGACACGAGCTTTGTTCTGGTGAACTACCTCCGCTCCGGTATCGGGCAGGAGAAGGGCGGCCATATCTCGCCGCTCGCCGCCTACGACGGCGAAACGGACAGGTTCCTGATCCTCGATGTCTCGCGCTATAAGTATCCGCCGGTCTGGGTCGAGGCCGCAGCGTTGTTCGACGCCATGAACACCCCCGATTCCGACAATGAAAACCGAACCCGCGGCTATCTTGTGGTCACGCGCTGAGCCGGCGTCGGTTCAGCCCATCGCGGCGATCTCGGCATGGCGCGGGCAGGTCACGATATGGTCGTTGACCATGCCGACCGCCTGCATGAAGGCATAGGTGATCGTCGGCCCGCAGAACTTGAAGCCCCGCTTTTTCAGGTCCTTCGAGATCTGCCGCGCGAGGTCCGTCTCCGCCGGGGCCTCTGCAAGGCTCGGCCAGTGATTCTGGATCGGCACGCCATCGATCCTGTCCCACAGGAAGGCCGCGAATCCTTCTTGCGCCTCGATCTCCAGATAGGCCCGGGCATTGCCGATCGTCGCCTCGATCTTGCCGCGGTGGCGCACGATGCCGGTATCTGTCAGCAGGCGGGCAACCTCGGCCTCGCCCCAGCCGGCGATGATCTCGGGCTCGAACCCGGCAAAGGCCGAACGGAAATTCTCGCGCTTTTTCAGGATCGTGATCCACGACAGCCCGGCCTGGAACCCGTCCAGCACAAGCTTTTCCCACAGCGCCCGGGGATCGCGCTCGGGCACGCCCCATTCGTGATCGTGATAGTCGATATAGATCGGCTCAACCCCGACCCAGCCACAGCGTTCATTCATCTCGCACCCAGTTTTGGATCAAACATCGAACAAAGTGAGAATATTTACCAGAGATTCAGCACTTGTTCTCCAAAAAGGGGCCGCGAGTAAACAGTGGAGTCGATCATGGCAGCGGTTAGTCCCTCCCCGTACGAACCCCGGACCTTCGCCGGCGCGCCGACCCAGGCGCTCACAACGCGCGACATCGGGGACAGCCCCGTGCCGGATCGGGTGCGCCGGGCGCTGGAACGCGGGCGCGTCACGCTTGCCTTTCAACCGGTGGTCGATGCCCGGCAGCCCGAACGGGTCGCGTTTTTCGAGGGTCTGATTCGGCTGATCGACGACGATGGCCGCACCATTCCCGCCGCCGACTTCATCGAGGCGTGCGAGGGCACCGAGGCCGGCACCACCCTCGACTGCCTGGCGCTGTCGATCGGGCTGCGCACGCTCGCACGCTCGCCCGACCTGCATCTGGCGGTCAACCTTTCGGTCCGTTCCATCGGTGCCCCACGCTGGATGGCGGTGCTTGACCGCGGGCTGCGGCGCGACCCCTCCGCCGCCCGGCGGCTGATCATCGAAATCACCGAATCCTCGGCGATCCTGATGCCCGACCGCGTCGCCCGCTTCATGTCCACGCTCAAGGTCCGCGGCATCCGGTTTTCGCTCGACGATTTCGGCACCGGCTACACCGCTTTCCGGTACTTGCGGACGCTCGAGTTCGACATGCTCAAGATCGCGGGCGAGTTCATTCGCGGCATCCATGCCAATTCCGACAACCGCTGCCTGGCCGCGGCGCTTGTCTCGATCGGCCGGCAGTTCGGCATCCTGACGGTCGCCGAATCGGTCGAGACCGCGTCCGAGGCCGCAGTGCTGGGCGAGCTTGGGATCGATTGCCTGCAGGGCTATCACTTTGGCCGGCCGGCACCGCAGCCGCGGCTTGCCACAGCGCAGCGTCTCGCCGGCTGACCGCCCGTTTCGCGACCGACGAAACCCCGACCCCTTGCAGGCAACCGGAGCGCGAAGCCGTGATATGTCGCGCCGCAACGCCGCGTTGGCAAGCCTGAATTCCGGGGTGGGACACCCTGTCAGTTGCGACTTTACGGGCGCCACCCTAACTCAAGTCATGACCACCGGGGCGTATCGGGAGTCTGCCACGCGGCATGAACGCCCCCTGATGACCTGAGAGGAGCCATCATGACGAATGTTGTTATCGCCTCTGCCGGCCGGACCGCCGTCGGAAGCTTTCTGGGATCTTTTGCCAACACGCCCGCCCACGACCTCGGCGCCGCAATGCTCGAAGGCATCGTCGCCCGCGCCGGCATCGACAAATCCGAAGTATCCGAGACCATTCTCGGTCAGGTGCTGACCGCCGCCCAGGGCCAGAACCCGGCCCGCCAGGCGCATATCAACGCCGGCCTGCCGATTGAAAGTGCGGCCTGGAGCATCAATCAGGTCTGCGGCTCCGGCCTTCGCACCGTCGCACTCGGCGCCCAGCACATCATGCTCGGCGATGCCGCGATCGTCTGCGCCGGCGGCCAGGAAAGCATGTCGCTCAGCCCGCACGCCGCCATGCTGCGCCAAGGCTACAAGATGGGCGACGTCAAATACATCGACACCATGATCAAGGACGGTCTGTGGGATGCCTTCAACGGCTATCACATGGGGCAGACCGCCGAGAATGTGGCCGAGCAATGGCAGATCAGCCGCGAGATGCAGGACGAATTCGCCGTCGCCTCGCAGAACAAGGCCGAAGCCGCCCAGAAGGCCGGCAAATTCGCCGACGAGATCATCCCGTTCACGATCAAGACCCGCAAGGGCGAGTCGATCGTCGACGCCGATGAATACATTCGTCACGGCGCCACCCTCGAGGCCATGCAGAAACTGCGCCCGGCCTTCACGAAGGACGGCACGGTGACCGCCGGCAATGCGAGCGGCATCAACGACGGCGCCGCCGGCGTTCTGCTGATGAGCGCCGAGGAAGCCGAGAAGCGCGGCATCGAGCCGCTGGCGCGCATCGCCTCCTATGCGACCGCGGGTCTCGACCCCTCGATCATGGGTGCCGGCCCGATCTTTGCCTCGCGCAAGGCGCTGGCGAAGGCCGGCTGGAAGGTCCAGGATCTGGATCTGGTCGAAGCCAACGAGGCCTTCGCGGCCCAGGCCTGCGCCGTGAACAAGGACATGGGCTGGGATCCCGCGATCGTCAACGTGAACGGCGGCGCCATCGCTATCGGCCACCCGATCGGGGCCTCGGGCGCCCGCGTGCTCAACACCCTGATTTTCGAGATGAATCGCCGCGGTGCCAAGAAGGGCCTCGCCACGCTTTGCATCGGTGGCGGCATGGGCGTCGCGGTCTGCATCGAACGCCCCTGAGCCGTCCGACCCGAGGAGGCAAAGAAACGGGGAGCGCCTGCGCCTGGCGCTCCTCATTTAACCGTCGTGTCGGTCGCGACGGTGTAGACGATTTAGCAAAAGCAATATTGTTGCCCCGAGAGCGTCGTTTGGGTAATCGTGTTGCGGACGACTTGGCCAGAGTGGAGGGAGCAATATGGCAAGAGTAGCAGTGGTTACCGGCGGATCGCGCGGCATTGGCGCAGCGATATCGACGGCCTTGAAGGAAGCGGGCTACAGCGTGGCAGCCAACTTCGGCGGCAACGAGGAGGCAGCCGCCAAGTTCACTGAAGAAACCGGGATCAAGACCTACAAATGGTCGGTTGCGGATTATGAAGGCTGCGAGGCCGGGATCAAGCAGGTCGAGGCCGACCTCGGCCCGGTCGAGATCCTCGTCAACAACGCCGGCATCACCCGCGATGCAATGTTCCACCGCATGACAGTGCAGCAATGGAACGACGTGATCGACACCAATCTTCACGGCGTCTTCAACATGACCCATCCGGTCTATCCGGGGATGCGCGAACGCAAGTGGGGCCGGATCATCAACATCAGCTCGATCAACGGCCAGAAGGGACAGGCCGGGCAGACCAACTATTCCGCTGCCAAGGCGGGCGATCTCGGCTTTACCAAGGCGCTGGCCCAGGAAGGCGCGCGCTTTGGCGTGACGGTCAACGCGGTCTGCCCGGGCTATATCGGCACCGAGATGGTGCGTGCCATCGACGAGAAGGTCCTGAACGAGCGGATCATCCCGCAGATCCCGGTCGGCCGCCTTGGCGAACCCGAGGAAATCGCCCGCTGCGTGGTCTTCCTCGCCTCCGAGGAATCAAGCTTCATCACCGGCTCGACGATCAGCATCAACGGCGGCCAGTTCTTCGTCTGAAGACCCCCGGGTCCTGGTCCAGATCACCGTGCATCGCGCGGTCCAGCCTTCGCCTTCGGGCGGAGGCTTTTTTCCGGCTCGCCATCGTCCCGAGCCGCCTGAACGCCTATTGACCCTGCCCCCCGATTGCAGCACCTCGATCGCCATGACCCGTAGATATGCCACCGCCACCGGCTTCATTGCCGTCCTCCTCTGGTCGCTTCTGGCGCTGTTCACCGTCGGCACGGCGCCGGTGCCGCCGCTACAACTGACCGCAATGAGCTTTGCCCTCGGCGGCGGAGTCGGGCTGGTCTGGATCGCGGTGACAGGCGGCTGGAGCCGTCTGCGCGGGGTCAGTTGGAAGGTCTATGCGTTCGGCACCGCCGGGCTTTTCGGCTATCACCTCGGCTATTTCGCGGCCCTGCGTCTTGCCCCGCCCGCCCAGGCCGGGCTGATCGCCTATCTCTGGCCGCTGCTGATCGTGCTGTTGTCGGGCCTGCTGCCCGGCGAACGGCTGCGGCCCGGCCATCTGGTCGGCGGTCTGTTCGGATTCATCGGCGCGGCACTGATCATTCTTGGCGATGGCGGCGCGGCCGGCGGCACCGCCCTGACCGGCTACGCCCTGGCGCTGCTCTGCGCCTTCATCTGGTCGGGATATTCGATCCTGTCACGACGGCTCGGCAATGCGCCGACCGAAACCGTGGTGATCTATTGCCTTGCGACAGCGCTGCTATCGGCGCTGGCCCATCTGGCGCTGGAACAGACCCTGTGGCCTGCCACTGCCGGCGGCTGGGCCAGTATCCTGGCGCTCGGCCTCGGCCCGGTGGGCCTTGCCTTCTATGTCTGGGACATCGGGGTGAAACGCGGGGATATTCAACTTCTGGGCGTTTCGTCCTACGCGGCACCGCTGTTGTCGACCCTTGCCCTGATCCTTGCGGGTCTGGCGGTGCCGACGCCGCGGGTGGTGGCGGCGGCGGCTTTGATCACTGGGGGCGCGATTCTGGCCGCGAGGGCCAGCGCCCGGGGCGCGGTCACATCGCGCTGAGGCGAGTAATCTCCTCCTTGAGGCGGAGCTTCTGCTTTTTGAGGGCTACGACTTCCAGATCGTCGGTGCTGGGACGCAGTTGAATGGATTCCACTTTCGCCGAAAGCGCAGCATGGCGTCTGCGGAGTTCTTCAACACGAGGGGATTCTGGCATCACCAATTCTCCTTTGAAGCTTCAGTGCAGGGGAAGTGCACCATGAAATCCGCGCCATGTCACGCACAACCGGAGGTTCTCGGCACACATTCATGTAAACCTCGTGACGCTTTTCGGAAATTTTCGGCAACTTTCCGCGCTAATCAGGCAGGACTGAATCCGGGGAACGCCGCCGCCTCGCGCAGGACACTGCGAATCGCCGCGGTATAGTCCTCGCCATCCCGCAGATGCGCGTGCCCCTCGTGCAGCACCACGGCCGCGTGCAGGCGCAACTGCGCCCGCCCGCCCTTGCGCGCCCGCACCAGCACCAGATTGGCATCGCGCCCGCGCCGCGGGATCAGGGGCTGGATCTGAACCGAACCAAGATCGCCGAGCCCGGCAAGAATATCGGCCAGACGCGCGGGCCGGTGGATCAGCGTCAGCCAGCCTTTCGGGCGCAGCCGCCGCGCCGCAACCTGCAACCACGACGCCAGCGGCGTGTCCTCGCCCATCGCCGCCTCGCGCGCGGCGTGACCGGATCGGAGCGAGGCGCCGCGGTCGAAATAGGGCGGGTTGGCGATGACGTGGTCAAACGCCTGCCGGCGCAGCCCGGCTGGCAGGTCGGCAAGGTCCCCGACATGCAGATCGAGCGCCAGACCGGCGTCTTCGGCATTGCGCCGGGCAAGATCGGCCATCTCTTCCTGCCGCTCGACCGCCGCCAGCCGCAGCCCGCGAACCCGTGCACCAAGGCACAGGATCGCCGTCCCTGCCCCGCAGCCGAGTTCCAGAACGCTTTCCCCGGGGCGCGCAGGACAGGCCGCCGCCAGAAACACCGCGTCGACCCCCGCCCGGTATCCGGCGGCCGGCTGCCACAGCGCCAGTCGTCCGCCGAGATAATGGTCGCGGGTCAGCGCGGCGGCGGTCGCCTCACCCGGCACCTGTAATCTCGATCCCGTTGTCACGCAGCGCCTTGCAGGCCGGCAAGAAGGCCTCGTCGCGCACCGCAAGCCGCCTCGGCAGAATGCCGATGGAACCTTCGAGGACGCTCATATGGACGTCCATTTCGAACCAGTCTATACCCTCGCCAGTGAGAAGGGATTTTGCAAAGGCGATGACCGTAGGGTCATTGGTGCGCAGAAGTTCTTTCATGGTTTTGAGTTAATAAGACTGCTGCGGGTTTGTCGAGCGGCAGTGACGGAACGGTGATGAGCCTGGACGACGCATCGGAAAAACCGCACGACCGGCTTGGTCGCTATCTGGCTTCGGACCTCGAGCTTGTAAACGCGCTGATCCGCGAACGCATGGCCTCGGAACATGCCCCGCGCATCCCCGAGGTGACAGCGCATCTGGTCGAAGCGGGGGGCAAGCGGCTGCGCCCGATGCTGACGCTCGCCGTGGCCCGGATGCTGGGCTACGAGGGTGACAATCACCTGCGGCTTGCCGCAACCGTCGAATTCATCCACACGGCCACGCTGCTGCACGACGACGTTGTCGACGAAAGCGCCCAACGCCGCGGCCGCCCGACCGCCAACCTGCTGTGGGACAACAAGTCCTCGGTTCTGGTCGGCGACTATCTGCTGGCCCGTTCGTTCCTGCTGATGGTCGAAACCGGCAGCCTCAGGGTACTGCAGATCCTGTCGCAGGCCTCGGCCACGATCGCGGAAGGCGAAGTTCTGCAACTGACCGCCGCGCGGGACCTTGCGACCGACGAGGGCATCTATCTGCAGGTGATCCGCGGCAAGACGGCGGCGTTGTTTGCCGCGGCCTGCGAGGTCGGCGCCGTGATCGCCGCCGCGCCCGAGGATCAGATCGAGGCCCTGCGCACCTATGGCGACGCGCTGGGGGTCAGCTTCCAGATCGTCGACGATCTGCTGGATTATGGCGGCAGTTCTGCGGCAATCGGCAAGAACGTCGGTGACGATTTCCGCGAACGCAAACTGACCTTGCCGGTGATCAAGGCGGTGGCCGCAGCCGACGCCGAAGAGCGCGAGTTCTGGCGCCGGGTGATCGAGAAGGGCCGGCAGCAAGACGGCGATCTCCAACGGGCTCTGGAGCTGCTCGAACGCCATGATGCGCTCGAAGCGACAAGGATCGAGGCGCTCCGCTGGGCCGAGATTGCAAAATCGTCCCTCGAAACCATGCCTGACGGCGAGGTGCGCGCCATGCTCACGGATCTGGCCGACTACGTGGTCGCGCGGGTGCGCTAAGCCGCATTCGGTTGCGACACAGCGGCAACTCGCGCTGCGCTGCCGCCGGTCCATGGCCTTCGCTCTACGATCCCCGAAGGCCGCCCGCAGGGATTTCCGAAATGCGCTAGCCGAGCCGGGTCGGCGCCACCCACCAGCCGGGCCGGGCCGTGGTCAGGGCGGCGGCGGCGGCCTCGGCGGCCGCGTCCGTCGGGAACAGCCCGAAGCAGGTGCCGCCCGACCCCGACATCCGCGCCAGAAGACAATCCGCCTGACCGCGCAGCGCGCGCAGCACCTGCGCCACCTCGGGCGCAACCATCGCGGCCGCGGGTTCGAGATCGTTTCGCTGGGTGCCAAGCCAGACGGCCGCCTCGGCCGCCCCGGCAAGCCCCGCGGGAATCTCGGCCATCGGCGGGTTTTCGCGGCTGGCGAGCACCTTGAAGACCGCCGGGGTCGATACCCCGACGCCCGGATTGACCAGAACCGCCGGCAGCCCTGGCAGGGACGGCACGGGTTGCAGAATCTCGCCGATCCCCGCCATCCGGCAGGGCCGCGCAAAAACGCAGACCGGCACGTCGGCGCCAAGCGCCAGCACGGCCTGCGCGTCCGGCAGATCCCGCCCCGACATCCGCGCCAGCGCCCGCAGCGTTGCAGCCGCATCCGACGAACCGCCGCCGATCCCGCCCGCCGCCGGCAGATGCTTGTCGAGCGCCAGCGCCGCCGTCGCCTCGGGAAACAGCGCCGCGGCCCGCAGCACCAGATTGTCAGGTCCCGTCGGCACACCGGCCGCGCGCGGCCCGGTGACCGACAGCGTCGTCACCGCAGCCCGACGCGCAGTCACCCGGTCGCCGACGCCCGCGAAGACCACGAGGCTGTCGAGCAGGTGATAGCCATCGGCCCGCCTTCCCGTGACATGCAGCGTCAGATTGATCTTGGCCGGCGCGAATTCCTCGACCGCCGCAGTCGGGGCCATGCCCGCAACCGCCACGCCCTCAGCCGTCGTCATTGACCATGGACAGCGGTTCGGCTCCCTCTTCCTCGAGCACCACGTCAAGCCCGACCTGCAGCTTGCGCCGGATCCGGTCGGCCTCTTCGGGCTCGGGGTCGAAGGACATCGCGCGGCGCCACTGGAACTGCGCCTCGACCTTGCGGCCGACGGCCCAATAGGCATCGCCGAGATGGTCGTTGACCACCGGATCGGTCGCCATAAGCTCGGCGGCGCGTTCCAGCTGATCGACCGCCTCGGGGTAGCGGCCCATCCGATAGAAGGCCCAGCCAAGCGAGTCGGTGATATAGCCGCTGTCGGGCTCGGCCTCGACCGCCTGTTCGATCATGTCGAGCGCCTGGTCGAGGTTCTCGTCCTTCTCGACATAGGAATAGCCGAGGTAGTTCAACACCTGCGGCTGGCCTGGGTTGAGTTCCAGCGCCTTGCGCAGATCGGCCTCGGCGAGGTCCCATTGTTTCTCGCGCTCATGGCTGATGCCGCGGGCATAATAGACCACCCATTGCGAGGGCGACTCCTCGGTGAACAGCGCGATAGCCTTGTCATAGGCGCTCGCGGCTTCGGCAAAGCGCTCATCCCGGCGCAGGTTGTCGCCGAGCGTGATCTGGACGACGGACATATCCGGGTGGGTCGTGGCCAGTTCCTGCAACACCTCGATCGCCTTGTCGGACTGACCCGCATCGCGCAGCGCGGCGGCGCGGCCGATCTGGGCCACATAGAACCCGGGGTCGTCGGCCGGCACTTGGTCATAGGCATCGATCGCCAGATCGAATTGGCCCTGGGTTTCCAGCAACCGCGCGCTCAGCAGGATCGCATCGACATGGCCGGGGTTCAGATACTCCGCCATCCGCGCATATAGCAGGGTATAGCTGTCGGCCGCCTCGCCCTGCAGCGCGCCGGCAACCGTGTAGAAGACCTCGGCCTCTCCGTCCTGGACGTTGCGCACCTGGGTAAAGGGCACCCGCTCGCCAGCCTTGAGACGGTCGACCAGCAGGGCCAGGCCCGGGTCCATGTCCTGCCCCCAGCCGGCTTCGATCAGCTGCACCGCATCGTCGTTGCGGCCAAGCTGGCTCAGCACCTCGGCATGCGCAAAGGCGCCGCGCCGGGTCAGCCGCAGCGGCGCCCCGCCCTCGCCCGAAAAGATCGTCTCGGCCGCCTCGAAATCGCCGGCGAGCGCCAGCGCCAGCGCCTTGTGATAGAGCCCGAAGGCGGCAAGGCCCGTGGTCTCGATGGCCTGATCGAAGGCTTCCATCGCCTGATCGGCCTGGCCCTCGCCCATCAGCGCCCAGCCCTTGGCCAGCCCGTCGACCAGCGGCCCGACCGGCAGGTCGCCGTTGTCGATGCCCTCGACCGCCCCGGCATAGTCGCCGTCCTTCAGTTTCTGGCCCATCACCACAAGATTGGCCATCTGGCTTTTCAGCCCGTCGGCGCGCATCTGCCGGGCAATCGGCGCCGCGCTGTCGATCTTGCCGAGGCCGACAAAGGCCAGCACAGCCGATTCCTGCAGCATCGGATTGCCGCGGTCGCGCGACAGCGCGCGGGTATAGTAATCCGCCGCGGCCTTGTAATCGCTGGCAAAGCTCGCCTGGCGCGCCGCAAGATAGGCCCCGGCGAACCCTGCCCCGGGTGCCTGGGCCATCGCGGCGGGCGCCGACAGCAGAATAGACAGCGCAACGGGCAGAAGGGATCGGGAAAGGTTCACGGATCGGGCCTCGATTTTTCCGGTTTTCCCGACCCTATCCTGCCGATCCCTGCGAAACAATAAGCGGCCCCTTGCAGTGCCCCCTGCTATGACGGGAACGTGACAGGGCGGCGGATCTGCGCCGTGCCGGCCGGCGATCCGCCTGCGCCCTGATCCCGATCACATGTTGGGATAATTCGGCCCGTCGCCGCCCTGCGGCACCGTCCAGGTGATGTTCTTGCCCGGATCCTTGATATCGCAGGTCTTGCAATGCACGCAGTTCTGGAAGTTGATCACGAACCGCGGCGCCTGACCCGCCTCCTCGACGAATTCATAGACCCCGGCCGGGCAATAGCGGGCCGATGGCCCGGCGTATTTCGGCAGGTTCACGCGCACCGGCAGGTCAGGGTCGGCCAGATGCAGGTGGCAGGGCTGGCTTTCCTCGTGGTTCGTGAACGAGAAGCTGACATTGGTCAGCCGGTCGAACGACAGGACCCCGTCGGGCTTGGGATAGGCGATCGGTGTGAACTTTGATGCCTCGCCGGTCGCGTCTGCATCGGTCTTGCCATGCGGCAGCGTGCCGAACGGGTTCCAGCCCGTCATCGAGCCGAGCCACATGTCGATGCCGCCAAGCGCGAGGCCGCCGACCATCCCGAATTTCGACCAGAGCGGCTTGACGTTGCGCACGGGCTTCAGGTCCTTGCCGACCGGCCCGGTCCTGAGTTCGGCGTCATATCCCGCAAGCTCGTCGCCTGCCCGGCCATCCTGCAGCGCGGAATGGGCCGCCTCGGCCGCCGCCTTGCCGGACCACATCGCGTTATGGATGCCCTTGATCCGCGGCACATTGATCAGCCCCGCCGAACAGCCCAGCAGCGCGCCGCCGGGGAACACCGTCTTCGGGATCGACTGGAACCCACCCTCGGTGATCGCGCGAGCGCCATAGGCGACGCGCTTGCCGCCCTTCAGCAGCTCGGCCACCATCGGGTGATGCTTGAACCGCTGGAATTCCATGTAGGGGAACAGATACGGGTTGGCATAGTTCAGGTGAACCACGAATCCGACGACAACCTGATTGTTTTCAAGGTGATAGATAAAGGACCCGCCGCCCGCGTTGCTGCCGAGCGGCCAGCCCATGGTGTGGGTCACCGTGCCCTCGCGGTGCTTGTCGGGGGCGACCTCCCACAGTTCCTTCATGCCCAGGCCGAACTTCGGCACGTCGCAGTCGGCATCGAGGCTGTATTTCGCGATCAGTTCCTTGGCCAGCGACCCGCGGACGCCTTCCGAGATGAACACGTACTTGCCGCGCAGAATCATGCCGGGCTCATAGGCGGGGCCGGGTGTGCCATCGGCCTGCTTGCCGAATTCGCCCGCGACCACGCCCGAAACCGCGCCCGCCGCGTCATAGACCAGTTCCGACACAGACATGCCGGGAAAGATCTCGACCCCGAGCTCTTCGGCCTGCCCGGCCATCCAGCGGCAGACATTGCCAAGGCTGACGATATAGCAGCCGTGGTTGTCCATCAGCGGCGGCATCATCAGGTTGGGCAGACGGATCGACCCGCCCTCGCCCAGCACGAAGAACTCGTCACGCAGCACCGGCGTGTTCAGCGGCGCGCCCTTGGCCCGCCAGTCGGGGATCAGCGCATTCAGCGCCGAGGGGTCGAGGATCGCGCCCGACACGATATGGGCGCCCACTTCCGAGCCTTTTTCCAGCACCACCACGCTCAGCTCGGGATCGAGCTGTTTCAGACGGATTGCAGCCGACAGCCCGGACGGACCCGCCCCGACGATCACGACGTCGAATTCCATCTCTTCGCGGTCTGAATGGCTCATCCTGGGGTCCCGGCTGTTTGGTAACATTAAGAAAGTTCTGGTCAGGGATGCGATACGGACATAAAACAACTCCGTCAATCCAAAGGCGCCGTGCCGTGACGTATCGCCCGGTCCCGGCAGGACGGCGCCGCCGCCCTGCCGCAGAAGGGTCGCGCCACTTGACAATTGGCGGCGCGATTGGGTTAAGGGCCTTCAACCCGAACATACCCTAATCAACGGTTCAGGACTGAAATGGAAAAGATCCCGATGACCCGCTCGGGTCACGTCGCCCTTGACGAGGAACTGCGGACGCTCAAATCGGTCGAGCGGCCGGCGATCATTCGTGCCATTGCCGAGGCCCGCGAACATGGCGATCTGTCGGAAAACGCCGAGTACCATTCGGCCCGCGAAAAGCAGAGCTTTGTCGAGGGCCGGATCAAGGAACTGGAAGGCCTGCTCTCGCGGGCCGAAGTGATCGATCCGGCAAAGCTGTCGGGTCCGATCAAGTTCGGCGCGACGGTGACCATCCTCGACGAGGATACCGACGAGAAAAAGACCTATCAGATCGTCGGCGAGGCCGAGGCCGATCTGGAAAAGGGTCTGCTGAACATCCGCTCGCCGATCGCGCGGGCACTGATCGGCAAGGAGGTCGGCGACACCGTCGAGGTGCGCACACCCGGTGGCGAAAAGGGCTACGAGGTTCTCGGCATCAAGTACGTCTGAGTCGGATCGGCACATAATGACCCGCGAACAGCACCAGACGCCCCGTGGCGCCAAACCCGCTTCGGGATGGTCCGGCCGGCATGGCCCGGCCGCCACCATTGCGCTGGTGCTCAGCGCGCTGTGGCTGGTTGCGGCGCTGGTGTTCTTCGTGCTGATGCCCGGCGCCGGGGCGGGATCGGGGCTGATGACGCTGGTCGCGATCCTGATGCCGCTTGCGCTGATCTGGACCGCAGCCCTTGTGGCGCGCAGCACCCGGACCCTGCACGAGGAAAACCGGCGCCTGAAGGCCGATGTCGCGGCAATGCGCGCCGATCACCTTGCCCGCGACCCGGACGCCGCCGCAACCGGTGGCACGCCGCTGGCCCAGAAGCTTGACGAGATCGCGCGGGTGCAAAAAAAGACCGAGGCCGCGCTGGCGCATCTGACCTCGAACCTGCGCAGCGCAGCGACCAGCCAGGGCCGCGACCGCCCGGCGCTGCAATCCGCTCGCAGTGCAGAGCCCGCGGATTTCGACCAGCAGACGCTGGCGCTGAAGACCCCGCCCGAGATACAGCAACCGCCGATCTCGACCGAGGATTTCATCGCAGCCCTGAACTTTCCGGCCGACGAAAAAGACCGCGAGGGATTTCGCGCACTGGCCCGGGCGCTGCGCGACCCGATGGCGGCTGGCCTCGTGCGCTCGGCGCAGGACATGCTGACGCTGTTGTCCGAAGACGGGCTCTATATGGACGACTTCGCGCCCGACCGCGCACGCCCCGAGCTGTGGCGGCAATTCGCCCGCGGCGAACGCGGACCCGAGATCAGCGGGCTCGGCGGAATACGGGATCGTGAAAGCCTGGCGCGGGCTGCCGGCCGGATGCGGCAGGACCCGGTGTTCCGCGATGTCGCGCATCACTTCCTGCGCCGCTTCGACACCGCCCTGTCGCGGTTCGAAAAGGACGCCAGCGACGCCGAGGTTTCGGCCTTCGCCGATACCCGCACCGCACGCGCCTTCATGCTGGTTGGCCGGGTCTCGGGCACATTTCACTGAACCTGCCTGCGCCTTTGCAATAGCGGCGGGCATGCCGCCCGCCCGAGGTCCGGCCCCTAGCGTATCCCGTGATCGCCAAGACAGCCGCCGGGACCAAGCGGCAGGCACATGGTCGTGGCATGGCGGAACGAGAACAGGTGCGAGAATACGCCCATCCGCATCTCGCCAACCGCGGTGAAGCCGCGTCGTTCGTAAAGCGCCCGCGCCCGGAAATTGCTGTCGATCACCTCAAGGCGCACCTCGTGCATGCCGCGCGCCGCGGCCTCGGCCACGATCGCCTCGATCAGGGCAGTGCCGACACCCAGCCCGCGGGCGCGTTCATGAACGAACAATCCGTCGAGCAGCAACTGCCCGGGCTTCAGCGGCCTGTCGGTCAGATCCAGCAGCGGTCCGCGCCACAGCGCGCCAAACCAGCCATAGCTGCGCGCGAGCTGGGGATAGGTTCCCACGACCAGCCCGCCACGGTCGGTCTTGAACCCGGCGATCCCCAGAAGCTCGCCCGATTCGCCCTGCGCCGAAATCGCGTGTTCCGATCGGAGGGCATCGTGGAGAAAGTGCAGCGCCTTGGCCTCGGGCGCCATCACGCGGCCAAGCTTGCCCGAAAACACGCGCCAGAACAGCTGAACGACTTCGTCCCGCTGATGCTCGGGAAACCCGCGCTGGATGAACATCGCAAACCTCGCCCCCGCACCTGCACCCCGCCGGGGTCGGGCCCGGCGCGAGTCCGTCCCCACCTGGGCACGGTCCCAGCATACTAGGCCGAGACGAGACAATGAGCCAGAATTGCGTGAGACGCACGCAGATCGCGGCAAGCGGCCGTTTCCGGCCAACCCCCGCAGCGATCAGGGTTTTCCGCCCACCCCTTCGACAACGACGATGTCTGCCCGCGCCGCGGGGCTGTCGGTAATCGTGCCAAGATCCGACCGGTCGTCGGGGCTGTCGTCGTAATAGGTGCGGGTTCTGACGCCCGGGATCTCCTGGAAGGCGCGCATCGTTGCCTTCGGAAAGGGCGAACGCGGCATGTCCTGAAACCCCGGCACATCGCGCAATATCCGGCCGATCGAGGTGGTGCAAAGTGCACGGGGCACCGCGCCGTGGTCCTCGATCTGCTGCAACGCGATCTCGGCCTGCTCGGGCGTCACGACAACGTCCTGCCGGATCACGCGATATGTCTCGCGGGCGTGATAGTCGACGAAGAAGTCGACCGCCGCATCGTCGATGCCATAATGCACGTCGGCCCGCTGCGGCAGCCGCGGGTGGTGGAAGGTACCGGCGGGGTTGAAGATCACCCGCTCGGACCCGTTCACCATCAGCGCCGAATGCGCGCCCTCGTTCGAGCGGTTGTTCACCATGGTGAACAGGGTGATCATCGGTGGCCCTTCGGCGCGATAGCGCGCCGCCTCGACCTGGGCGTCGGGAGCCCATGGGCCCTGAGCGGCGCAAGCCGCCAGAGTAAGCGGGAACAGAGCCGCCAGAAGTATAGATCTCACGAAATGGTCCTTGCCTGTCTGCTGCATGTCCTGCCGAGTCCCGGTTGTACCCCGGGATCATCGTTGCGATCAGCCGTTCACCAGTGCCAGAAAGATCAGCACGATGATGCACAGGATCGCACCATTCGTGACCATGCGGATAAACCCGTTGAAGGTCTTTTCATGCTCCGCGATGTTCATGGTTCCGGGCTTGTGGGGTTCGCTGTCGTCGGCCATGGCGCCGTCTCCTCTGCAGTGGTCTGTCCTGTCCTGTTCCCTGACTAGCGCAAGAAACCGTGGCTGTTAAGGCCGTTGCGAACACCCGGCATCCGCGACCTGCCACAGCCAGGCGCCCGCTGGGCCGGGCGAGCGGGTGATCCGGCCGTTCCGGTACAGGTGATTGAGGTGCCCTACGGATTCGGCCAGCGCGAGCCCGTATTCGCCGCCGCCGATCCGGCGCCGGAACAGCGGGGAAAAGCAGTCGTCGGCGGTGCGCGGCTGCGCGAGAAAGGCCATCAGCCGGTCGAGCGCCGCCCGTTGCCCGTCGGCCAGCTGCTGCAACCGCACCGGCAGACCGTAATAGGGCAGCTTGTGGCCCGGCAGCACAAGCTGATCGTCGCGCGCGAAGGGCGCCAGTGCCGCGCAACTTTCCAGCCATTCGCCCACCGGGTCGGCGTCGGGCTCGGTCGGATAGACCCCGAGATTGGGCGAGATCGAGCCGAGAAGCTGATCGCCGCCCAGCACCAGCGGTTCCTCGCGGCACCACAGCGTTGCATGTTCGGGCGCATGGCCATGGCCGATCCGCACGTCCCAGCTGCGCCCACCGGCCGTCACCACGCTGCCCTCGACAATTCGCGTGAAGCCCAGCGGCAATGGCCAGACCATGTCGGCAAAGTTCACCGGCCGCTCTACCCGCCGTTTTTCCAGCAGGTCGGCCGGCATCCCGGCGCCGCGATAGAACGTCATCGCCGCAGGCGCGGTCGCCTCCTGTTCGTCCAGCACCAGCATCCGGGCATAAAGCCACGAGGTCCGGGTGGTCACCAGCTCGACCCCGTGGCGTTCCACGAACCAGCCGGCCAGCCCGATGTGATCCGGGTGGTAATGGGTCACGATCACCCGGCGCACCGGTTTGCCGCGCAGAGGCCCGGCGCCGAGGATCCGCTCCCACAGATCGCGGCTGCGGGTCGAGGAAAAGCCGGTATCGACCAGCGTCCAGCCGTCACCATCATCGAGTACGAAGATGTTGACATGATCGAGCTTCATCGGCAGCGGCAGGCGCAGCCACAGGATGCCGGGGGCGACCTCGATTGCCGCGGCCTCTGCGGGCGGGACGGGAAAGGGATGGCGGATCGGATCGGCCTGCGGGATCGCGCTCATGCTGATGCCAGTTCCTCCACGCTCAGGGCAAACAGCCCCTGCCCGCCCTCGCGAACCTGCACCAGCAGGCTCTCGTGCTCGGGCAGCAGGCGCCGAATGTAGAACCCGGCGAGGCCCGCGCGCGCGCCATCGCCGGCAAGCGCCGCCACCAGATGGAAATGCGCCCCCAGCACCAGACCGAAGGCGCGCAGATAGGGCACACAGACGGCAAAGCGGTCTTCCATCGGCTGCTCGACCAGCCATTCGGTCGCTTCGCGCAGGTTCTCGGCTGCCCGCCAGACCGGCTCTGCCAGTTCGAGGCGTGCGGCGCGGACCTGATCGGAATGGGATTCGACCTCGTCGATCAAGCGATAGGCGGCCTCGCCGCCATCCGCCATCTTGCGCCCGACCAGATCCATCGCCTGAATGCCGTTGGTGCCCTCATAGATCTGGGTCACCCGCACGTCGCGGGCCAGTTGCGCCACGCCGGTCTCCTCGATGAACCCCATGCCGCCATGCACCTGAATGCCGGTCTGCGCCACCTCGTGGCCGGTGTCGGTGCCGAAGGCCTTGCTGATCGGTGTCAGCAGCGCGGCGCGCGCCTCCCACTCGGCACTGCCGGTCGCATGGGCCATGTCGATCGCCACCGCATTGGCAAACGCGATGGCGCGGGCGCCGAAGGTGCGCGCCTTCATCTCCATCACCATGCGCCGCACATCGGGGTGTTCGACAATCGTACCGGTGCCCGGGGCGCGGCCCTGACGGCGTTCCATGGCATAGGCGACGGCGGCCTGTGTCGCGGCCTCGGCGATGCCGATCCCCTCGACCCCGACGCCGAGGCGGGCGTTGTTCATCATGGTGAACATCGCAGCAAGTCCGCCGTTCGGTTCGCCCACAAGCCAGCCGGTCGCCCGGTCGTAGTCCATCACGCAGGTTGGCGAGCCATGGATGCCAAGCTTGTGCTCGAGGCTCACGACCTTCAGGCTGTTGGCACGACCGGCGTTGCCTTCGGCATCGGGCAGGTTGCGCGGCACCAGAAACAGGCTGATCCCGCGGGTTCCCGCGGCGGCATCGGGCAACCGCGCCAGCACCAGATGGCAGACATTCTCGACGAACTCGCAGTCGCCCCAGGTGATGAAGATCTTCTGCCCGGTGACCGCATAGGTGCCGTCGCCGTTCGGCTCTGCCCGGGCCGACAGCGCACCGACATCGCTGCCGGCCGACGATTCGGTCAGGTTCATCGTCCCGGTCCATTGGCCCGAAATCAGCTTTGGCAGATACAACGCCTTCAGCGTCTCGTCGGCATGGGCATGCAGCGCCTCGATCTGGCCCTGGGTCAGCATCGGGTTCAGCTGCATCGCAAGGCAGGCCCCCGACATCATGTCGTTGATCGCGGTCTGCAACGTCAGCGGCAGGCCCATCCCGCCATACTCGGTCGGCGCCGAAACGCTGATCCAGCCACCCTCGGCCATGGCGCGGAACGCTTCGGCATAGCCGGGCGAGCTGCGCAGCACACCGTTTTCCAGCCGGGCCGGGGTCAGATCGCCCGCGCGGTTGATCGGCGCGATCACCTCGTCACAGAGCTTTCCGGCCTCGGTCAGGATCGCCTCGGTCATGTCGGGCGTCGCTTCGGCAAACAACTCGGTCGCCTGCACGCGGGCAAACCCCACCACATGGTCGAGCAGGAACTTCAGATCGAAAGTCGGGGCATGATAGGTCATGAACGGCTCCTCCTCTTGCGGCCTTGGCTCTTGCGGCCTTGGCATAGCGCTGTCCGGCGCGTAATTGTCTCACGGCTTTCCGGGCGCGGCCAATCTACTCTTCGCGGCCGCCGGGCGGATAGTCTGACTGAACGTCACGAGGTTTCATGACCACAAGGACCGAACTGCTGCCGGCCGATGCCGCCGGGCTTGATCGTGCCGCCGGGCTGCTGGCAAAGGGTGCGCTCGTCGCCTTTCCGACCGAGACCGTCTATGGCCTTGGCGCCGATGCGCGACAGGGCGAGGCGGTGGCGCGGATTTTCGAGGCCAAGGGCCGGCCGCGGTTCAATCCGCTGATCGTGCATGTTCCCGATCTGGCAGCGGCCGAACGCTATGGCCGGTTCGACGATGATGCGCTGGCGCTGGCTGTTGCATTCTGGCCCGGGCCGCTGACGCTGGTCGTGCCAGCGCGCGAAGGCGCCGGGCTTTCGGATCTGATCAGTGCGGGTCTGCCCAACGTGGCGCTCCGGGTGCCGCGGGGCGCGGTGGCGCAGGCGCTGCTGCACCGCTTTGCCGGGCCGATTGCGGCGCCCTCGGCCAATCCCTCGGGCCGGGTCAGCCCGACCCGCGCAGCCCATGTCCTCGACGGTCTGTCGGGACGGATCGCTGCGGTGATCGACGGCGGCGCGGCCGAGGTCGGGGTCGAATCGACCATCATCGGCTGCTTCGATCATCCCCGGCTGTTGCGCCCGGGCGGGCTGCCGGTCGAGGCGGCCGAGGCCGCCATCGGCCGCCCGCTCGCGCATGCGCCGGAAACCGGCAGCCCCAGCGCGCCGGGCCAGCTTGCCTCGCATTATGCCCCCGCGGCGGCGCTGCGCCTGAACGCAAACGCCCCGCGGCCCGGCGAAAGCTATCTCGGCTTTGGCCCGCATGGATCTGCAGAGGGGCTGAACCTCTCGCCCTCGGGCGATCTGGTCGAGGCGGCGGCGAACCTGTTCGATTATCTGCGCCAGCTCGATGCCCTGCCCTCCCGCGCCATCGCGGTCGCGCCGGTGCCGGCCACGGGGCTTGGCCGTGCGATCAACGACCGGCTGGAGCGTGCAGCCGCGCCGCGCTGAGTTGCGGGCAGACGCCGGGCCTTGAATGGTCCCGGATTGGGATAGATCGAAGGCATTCCCGGCTCGGACTATGCCCGCCCGGCATCGGCGCTCAGCAGCAGCGGGTCGATCCCCAGCGTCGCCAGCGCCCGTTCCCACTTGTTCGCATCGGGCGCCGAAAACACAATCTCGGGGCTGGCGTCGCAGGTCAGCCAGCCGTTGGCGGCGATCTCGGATTCAAGCTGCCCGGGCCCCCAGCCGGCATAACCCAGCGCCATCAGCGTCCGGTCCGGCCCGCGGTTGCGCGCCATGTCTTCAAGGATCTCCTGCGTTGCCGTCATCCCGAAGGTGTCGTCCACCACGAGCGTCGCGCGGTCTATCATATATTCGCCGCTGTGCAGCACGAACCCGCGCCCGGGTTCGACCGGGCCGCCAACGTGGATCCGCCGCAGTGGCGGCGCCCCGTCCCATGCCCCGGCCGAAACCTCGATCCCAAGCTGTTCCAGCAACTCCTCGAAGCTCAGGTTCAGCGCCGGCTTGTTCACGATCAGCCCCATCGCCCCGTCCGGAGAATGGGCACACATATAGATAACCGACCGATCAAAGCGCGGATCCCCCATGCCCGGCATAGCGATCAGCATCTTTCCGGAAAGATCAAGGTATGGCTCGGGTTCGTTCGTCATCCTCTTCAGTCTGGGGATGGCCCGGCCGCGAGACAAGGGCATCAACCGGATTTCGTCGCAATCCATCGCCACTATGTGATTTCCCAATCGCACCCGCCTGCCTAGAGTGCGCCCTATGAAAACGAATGCGCTCCGCCAGCTTGCCGTCTCTGCCGCTCTTGGCCTCGCCGCCCTTCCCGCCGATGCCGGTGGCGGGGCCGTTTCGCCCGACCAGGTCATCGCCGCCGAGATCCTGAGCGGCTGGCAGACCGACAGCGGCAGCCGCATGGCCGCGCTGCACCTGACGCTGGCACCGGGATGGAAGACCTATTGGCGCGCGCCGGGCGATGCCGGTATCCCGCCGACATTCTCGTGGGACGGGTCGAAAAACCTCAAATCCGTCCGCTATCACTGGCCGCGGCCCGAGGTCTTTGAGTCCTTCGGGACGCGCACGGTCGGCTATCACGACGAACTGGTGCTGCCGATCGAACTGATCCCCAACGACCCAACCGCCCCCATCGCGCTGCAAGGCGAGATGGATCTGGGCGTTTGCGAAACGATCTGCATGCCGGCGAAACTGCGGTTCTCGGCCGATCTGCAGGGGACTGGCCGCCCCGATGCGGCGATCAAGTCCGCGCTGGCGGCAGGCCCCGTCCCGGGCGCCCGCGCCGGCGTGCGCGAGGTGCGCTGCGAGGTCGGGCCGACCGCCGACGGCGTGCAACTGACCGCGACGATCCGGATGCCGGCGCTGAAGGGCGGCGAAGTCGCGCTGGTCGAGGCGGGCGATCCGCGGATCTGGGTTTCGGACCCGACGGCGCGGCGCAAGGGCGAGAATCTGACGGTGCAGGCCGATCTGGTGCCTGCGCGCGGCACGCCGCTGGCGCTCGACCGCAGCGCGCTGCGCTTTACCGTCATCGGGTCGAAGGGTGCGGTCGACATCCTCGGCTGTACCCCGGGCTGAGCACGCCCGCCGCAGGCGTCACTCCGCAGGCGCCTTCGCAGACCCCCGCACCGCCGCCAGCCACAGCGCCGCGCCAAGATAGCTGAACAATACGATTGCCAGCGTCCCGCCGAGGAACAGGGCGAGTGCGGCGCCCGTGCCGGCGCCGGGCCAGATCGCGGCCAGTGCGGCCCAGGGCGCGCCGGTCACCAGCGCATGGCCAAGCGTCGCGGCAAACAGCGCCAGGATCGCCGCGCCCGCCAGCAGCACGACCGTCGAAACGGCCCGCGCCCGCCGCGGCCGGCGCAGCGCAAAGCGCAGCGCCTCGAACTGGCGATGGATGTCTTGCTGCATGGCCAGCAGCGCGGGCACGATCAGCAGCACCAGCACGACGCCGAAGCCAAGGCCATAGACCAGCGTGATCACCGTGGGCTTCAGGAACTGCGCCTGCCGCGAGGGTTCGTGCAGCAGCGGCATCAGCCCCATCACCGTGGTCAGCGTGGTCAGCAGAACCGGCCGCAGCCGGTCGGCCGCCGCGTCGATGATCGCAGGGATCATCGCCCGGTCGCGGGAATAGTCGTCGACCGTCGTCACCAGCACGATCGAATCGTTGATGATGATCCCCGACATGCCGATCAGCCCGATCACCGTGTACATCGACATCGGCACGTTCCAGATCAGATGCCCCCAGATCGTGCCGATCAGCCCGAAGGGGATCACCGACATGATCAGCAATGGCCGGGTCCAGCTGGAAAAGATCCAGGCAAGGCACAGATAGATCCCGATCAGGCACAGCGCATAGCCGAGCAGCGCGTCGTTCAGGAAATCCGCTTCCTGTTCGGCGAGCCCCGACAACCGCCAGGAAACGCCATATTCGGCCTCGATTGCCGGCAGGATCTGGGTGCCGAGAAGCGTGGTGATTTCCTGTGCGCGGGCCGGATCGTCCTCGGAGATATCCCCGGTCACGCTGACCACCCGCAGCCCGTTCTCGCGCTCGATGGTCGAAAATCCGCTGCGCCGGCTGACCCTGACGATGTCGCCCAGCGGCACGTATTGACCCGACGGCGTGCGTAGCTGGGTGCTGGCAAGGAAATCCGCGGTCAGTTCGCTCTCGGGCAGTTCGACCCGGATCTCGGCGCTGCGGGTCCCCAGCGGATAGGTCGCGGCCTCGATCCCGTTCAGGCGGTTGCGCAGCACCCGGCCCAGCCCGTCGACATTGAACCCCAACGCAGCCCCCTGCGGCGTCAGTTCGAGGATCAGTTCTTCCTTGTCATAGGCAAGGCTGTCCTCGACCGCCGAAACCTCGCCGAACTGGGTCAGCCGGGCCTTCAGCGCCTCGGCCGCGGTCTTCAGCCGCTCGGAGCTTGCGCCATAGAACTGCACGTCGAGCGCGTCGCCCCCTGGGCCCGCCCGCCAGCCGCGAAAGCTGATCGTTTCCGCCTGGGGATGGCGCACCACCCGCTCCTGCAGGTCCTGAACGAACTGAAAGCTGGAATAGGGCCGCAGGTCCGGATCGATCAGCTCGACCGCGATCGACCCCAGAAGGTCGGTGTCCTTGCCCTCGGTTCCGGCCAGCCCGCGCCCGGTGTTGCCGCCGACCTCGGCCAGCGCATAGGTGACCGGGTTCTTGCCGTAGCGTTCTTCGTAATCCTTCCCAAGCGCTTCGACCGCATCCTGGAAGGCGCGCATCTGGGCCAGGGTATCGTCGCGCGTTGCCCCCGGCGCCATCGCGAAATTGCCGGAAACCGACCCTTCTTCGGGGGCGCTGAAGAACCGCCACTGCACGTCGCCTCGCACCCACAGCATCGCGGAACTGCCAAGAAGCACGACAAGCCCGGCCAGCACCGGATACCGCGCCCAGATCACAAAGCGCATGAACGGGCGGAAGGCATTGTGACGGAACCAGGTGAAACCGCGGTTCACGGTGCGCGAGGGCCAGTCGTACCAGGACTGGCGCTGGTACGAGGTGGTCAATGAATGCGCCAGGTGGTTCGGCAGGATCAGGAAACATTCGATCAGCGAGGCCAGAAGCACCACGATCACCGTGAACGGAATATCCGCAATCATGGCGCCAAAGCGGCCGCCGATCATGGCAAGGCCGGCAAAGGCGATGATCGTGGTCAGGGTTGCGGCAAAGACGGGGCTGGTCATCCGCCGGGCTGCCTGCTCGGCAGCGACCGCCGGATGTTCGCCCAGCCGGCGGACCCGGAAATCGGCATGTTCACCGACCACGATGGCATCGTCGACAACGATCCCCAGCGTGATCAGCAGCGCGAACATGGAGATCATGTTAAGCGTGAGGCCCGCGGCATACATCATTGCAATCGCTGACAACATGGCGACCGGGACGCCCGCCGCGACCCAAAGCGCGGTGCGCGCATTGAGAAACAGGAACAGCAGGCCGACGACCAGCACAAGGCCCGTCGCCGCGTTCTTGAACAGAACATGCAGCCGGCTCGAGATCTCGTCGGACCTTGTGCGGATCAGGTCGATCGTCATGCCGGCAGGCAGGCCCTGCAGCATCTCGGCCGCGACCTTCTCGACCGTCGCCTGGATATCGAGTGCATCGCCCCCGGCCGCGCGGTTGACCCGGACCGACACCGCGGGATTGTCACCCACGTAATAGCTGCGGTCGCGGTTCGCAGCCTCGACCGTGATCCGCGCCACGTCGCCCACGGTCAGATAGGTGCCGTCGCGGTTCGACCGCAGGATGATCCCCGAGATTTCCTCGGCCGAGCGTTTTTCGACCCCCGTGCGCACCCGTGCGTTGGCGCCGCTGACGTCGCCCGCGGGCGAGGCGTCGACCTCGGCTGCGATGGCATCGGCGATCTCGGCCATGGTGACCCTGTTGCGCACCAGAGACAGCGTCGAAACCTCGACCACCACCCGCGGCGCCGCGATGCCGCGGATCCAGGTCCGGGTCACGCCTTCGGCAAACAGCCGCGAGATGAAGTCGTCGGTATAGCGTGCCAGCAGGTCGACACCGACCGGCCCCGCGATCACCACATCCGAAACCCGTTCATTCCAGCCGCCGCGGCGCACGACCGGATCGTCGGCGTCCTCGGGCAGCGTATCGACCTCGTCGATCACCTGCTGGACCGCATCCATCGCCGTGCCAAGGTCGGTTCCGGGGTCGAATTCAAGGTCGATGCGCGCGCGCCCCTCGCGCGAGAGAGATTCGCTCGCGCTGACCCCATCGACCGTCAGCAATGTCGGTTCCAGCGAACCGACGATGGCGTTGTCGACGTCCTCGGCCCCGGCCCCGTCCCAGTCGACCCAGACGACCACAGATTCCTGCACCACATCGGGAAAATACTGCGCCCGCATCCGCGGAAACGCGAAGAGGCCGCTCAGCACCAGCACCAGCAACAGCAGGTTCGCCGCCGTCCCATGCCGGGTGAAATACGAGATGATGCCGCCCGTGCGCGGCGGCGGGGGCGCTTCGGTCATCGCATCAGCCCCCCATCCGCGCCTCGATCCGCGCGACCGTGCGGGCCGGCACCAGGTCTTCCTGCAACTGTGCCAGAACGCGGGCCTTTGCCTCGGCCGGCATCCGGAGGTTGGCCTCGACTGCGGCGATCAGCGCGGCCCGCCGTTCCGGGGTCAGGGCGATGGTTTCGGCCGTCTCGCTGCCGCCGCCGATGCCGTTTGCGACAAGGTCAGGTTTCGCCGCCGCCGGATCGAATTCGCGCACCCTTATTCCCGGACCCAGCAGCGGGCTGAGTTCGGAAACGATGCGCGCGCCGACCAGCGGGCCGGGATCGACGATCACGTCGTTGCCCTGTCGCCGCAACAGGGTCACCTGCCCCGCCTCCAGCCGGTTCTCGGCATTCACGACCAGCACGCCCTGCGACGCATCAAGAGCCGTTGCGGGCAGCACCGCGACATCGCGCATCTGCGGTTCGCGGATGTGGACGGTGACAAAATCGCCGGGGCGAAAACCCGCGAAGCCGTCGAGCCGCGCGAACAACTGCCGCCCGGTCTGACCTTCGCCGACCGAGGCACTGGCGCGATTGATCACCCCCGTCGCCTCGAGGTCGAGCCCCTGCACGTCGAGCGTCACCTTCACCGGCGCCTCGATCAGCGTGCCGTCCTTGTCCAGCAGCCGGGCATATTGCGCCGTCGACAGCCGGAACGCGACCTCAAGGTCGGTGGGATCGATGATGGTGGCGATCTGTTCGTTCTGGCTCAGCAGCCCGCCCTCGACCACCGCGACATCGGCAAGCGTGCCGGAGAACGGCGCCTTGACGACGGTATCGACCAGATCGCGTTCGGCCTTGGCCAGCGCGATGCGCGCCCGCGCCAGCCCGTTGCCCGCCACATCGAGCCGGTTCTCGGCACTGGCGACCGCCATGCGCTGGCTGACCACGGCCTGATTGGCCGCGGCCGCGGCAAGTGCCGCCGTCTCGATCGCCGCATCGCTGCCGAAGCCACGGTCGCTGAGGTTGTTCTGCCGGTCGAGCGCCTGCTGGCGCAGGTCGGCCTGAACCTGGATCGCGACCAGTTCATCCCTCACCAGCGCCAGCGTGCGGTCGGCGTCGCGCAGTTCGACCTCGGCCTCGGCCAGATCGGCGCGCGCGACCTCGACGGCCGCCTCGGCATCCTCGGGATCGATCCGCAACAGCACGTCGCCCGCCTGCACCGCGGCCCCCGATTCGAAGCCTTCGGCCAGCTCGACGATCCGCCCCGCGGCGCTGGCGCGCACTTCGAGCGTCCGCCGGCTGCCGATCTCGCCGAACGCGGTCATCACGGGGGTGGCGTCCTGCAGCTCGATGGCAACGGTATTGACCGCCAGCACCCGTTCTTCGGCCGGGGTCTGACGCGCCTCACGGCTCAGCCGCTCCTGCACCGCAGCATAGAACGCGCCACCGGCATAGGCCAGCAACCCAAGTGTCAGCGACAGAAGGAACAGGCCGACTAAAGACCTGCGGAGAAACTGCATCGCGCGTCCATTCGAGATCCGGGCAAAGCCCCGTTTTCACACTAGTCCCTTCCGCCGGGACCGCAAAGCCACGGAAATGTTACGCCCCGGCCGACGGTTTCCGTCGCCGGCGCACCTCCCCGTCCCGCGTCTGTCATTTCCGGCGGCGATGTTCCTCGAGCCGGGGAAAAATCTCGACAAAGTTGCAGGGTCTGTGGCGATAATCGAGCTGCGGGGCAAGGATCTCGTCCCAGCCATCCTTGCAGGCGCCCGGGCTTCCCGGCAGCGCGAACAGATAGGTGCCGCGCGCCACGCCGCCGCAGGCCCGCGATTGCACCGCCGAGGTGCCGATCTTCTGCATCGAGACAATGGTAAAGACAGTGCCGAAGGCGTCGATCTCCTTCTCATAGACGTCGCGATGCGCCTCGACCGTCACGTCGCGCCCGGTCAGACCGGTGCCGCCTGTGGATATCACCACATCGATGCCCGGATCGTCGCACCAGCCGTTCAACTGATCCGCGATCAGGTCGCGTTCGTCGGGCAGGATCCGGCGGTCGGCCAGCACATGCCCCGCCGCCTCGATCCGCGCCGCCAGCGTGTCGCCCGACCTATCCTCGGCCAGGCTGCGGCTGTCCGACACCGTCAGCACCGCAATGCGGACAGGGACGAAGTCCTTGACGGCTTCACTCATTGCCACCCTCCACCAGAACCACATACCAGCCGGTGCTGGGAACCTGCGCGGCCAGCACCCTTTGCCCCGCGCTTTCGATACTGACCGCGTCCGCCGGCGATGCGCCGGCCAGCACCCGATCGACCGCCGCATTTGCCCAGTCTTCGGCCGAGGCCGTGGCGCCCGCGATGCCCTGCAGGTTCGCGGATGTCCGGTAGTAGAGCACTGCCGCCCCGGCAGCCGTATTGACCCGGTCGATCTCGGCCGCCATCCCGGGGTCCGAGGCGCCGATCGCCAGCCCCGTGCCATCGATCAGCAGCGCCGTCGCCCCCCCGCTTTCCGCCAGCCGGCCGAGGACGCCCTGCGCCAGCTCGTCCAGTGTGACATCGCGCGAGGCGACGCCCAGCAAGGTGTCGCCGTCGAAGGCAGGATAGGATGCCGTGATCATCATCCCGGCACCGACCAGATCCAGATAGGGCGCAGTCCAGCCGACCGCCCGGCCCGCGACATCGGCCGCGGTATAGAAAGGCGTCCGGGTCGGCGTGCCGTTGTTCACCGCCTCCGCCAGCGGCACATAGGGATAGATCGCCATCAGCTCGTCGGCCGTCGTCAGGTAGACCCAGGAATAGCCAAGGCTGCGATAGGCTGCCCGCAACACCGGCACCAGCCGGTCGAGCGCCGCGATCCCGGCGACCCGTTCAACCGTGACCGGCGCGCCGTCATAGCTGTAGATCCCGGCAAAGGGCGCCCCGGAGGCCGGTTCGGCCGCGCCCGCGGGCCAGGTCCGGAACCCGGTCGTATCGCCAAGCGCCTGGCTGCGATCCGTCCAGGCGGCAAACGCGTCGTCGCCGACCGCCGGAGCCGCCGTCAGTGCGGCCGCAAACTCCAGCCCGACCGCTTCGGCGCTGGCCGCAACATCGCGCAGCGTCGCGTCGATCCAGCCCGCCGCCAGACGCACGGTCTCGACCGTCGCGACGTGTTCCTGCGCCCCGGCGGGCTGCGCCACCGCAAAGCATGCGGCCGCCGCCGCAAATGCCAGCGCCCGTTTCCCTGTCATTGGTCCACCTCCATCATCGGCCCTCTGCATCCTTGCGGAGCCGCGCCTTCAGCTCCAGCAGATCGGCCCAGGCCTCGCGCTTGGCGGCCGGGTTGCGCAGCAGATAGGCAGGGTGAAACATCGGCAGCACCGGCAGGCCCAGCGCCTCGGTCCACTGCCCGCGCAGCCGGGTAATCCCCCGCCGGCCCAGCATCGCCTGACAGCTGATATTGCCCATCAGCACCAGTAGCCGCGGCGCGACCAGCGCCACATGACGTTCGACAAAGGGCTTCAGCATCGCGATCTCCTCGGGCTCCGGATCGCGGTTCTGCGGCGGCCGCCAGGGCAGGATATTGGTGATATAGAGCGCGCTTTCGGGCAGATCGGAGAGCCGGTCTAATCCGATGGCTGCAAACATCCGGTCCAGCAACTGGCCGGCACGACCGACAAAAGGCCTGCCCTCTATGTCCTCGTCCCGTCCCGGCGCCTCGCCGATGATCATGACCCGCGCGCCCGGATTGCCGTCGGCAAACACCAGCGACCGCGCGCCGCGCTTCAACTCGCAATGCTCGAAGCCCGCCAGGGCATCGTTCAGCGCCGCAAGACTTGTCGCGGCGCCAGCCAGGGCGCGCGCCTCGCCAACCGGGTCCGCCGAATCGACTACCGGGGGCAGCGGCACCGGCGCCACGGCCGTCACCGGTCCGGCCCGGTGACGCGGCCGGGGCTCCGGCGCCGGCTGCTCGCTTGCCGCCGCCCGCGCCAGCCGATCAACCGGCGCAAGGCCGATGGCCTCGTCCGCGCCAAGCGCAATCTGGTATTCCAGCGCGGCCAGAAGGGCCTTTGTCGGCACATCGTGTTCCATGCCCCAAGCTACCCCAGCCGCCCGGCCCGCGAAAGGGCCGTCCCTTGGGCTTCTTCTTGGTCCAAATACCTCCGCCGGAGGCCCGCCCCGCAGGGGCGTTCAACCCGCAAGATACACTTTTAGGATACTCAACAATACCTTACCAGGCGTCCCGGCGCCGACACCCGCCCGGACAGGGCAGACGTTGCCCGCCCCGCCCGCTCTGCTATAAGCGGCCCAGCCGACCGGAGGGCACCATGACATTCCGCGCGCACCATCTGCTGGGCATCGAGCCGTTGCACCCGCTCGAGATCGCGACGCTTCTCGATCTGGCCGACGACTACGTCGGGCTGAACCGCCAGCAGGAGAAACATTCCGACGTCCTCGCGGGCCTCACCCAGATCAACATGTTTTTCGAGAATTCGACGCGCACCCAGGCAAGTTTCGAGCTTGCCGGCAAAAGGCTCGGTGCCGACGTGATGAACATGTCGATGCAGGCCAGTTCGATCAAGAAGGGCGAGACCCTGATCGATACCGCGCTGACGCTGAACGCCATGCACCCCGACCTGCTGGTGGTGCGCCATCCGCATTCGGGCGCGGTCGATCTGCTGTCGCAGAAGGTCAACTGCGCGGTGCTGAACGCCGGCGACGGACGCCACGAACATCCGACCCAGGCGCTGCTCGATGCGCTGACGATCCGCCGCGCCAAGGGCCGGCTGCACCGGCTGACCATCGCGATCTGCGGCGACATCGCCCACAGCCGGGTGGCACGGTCGAACATCCTGCTGCTCGGCAAGATGGAAAGCCGGATCCGGCTGATCGGTCCGCCGACGCTGATCCCCGCGGGCGCCGCCGACTGGGGGGTCGAGATCTATGACGACATGAAGGAAGGGCTGCGCGACTGCGACGTGGTGATGATGCTGCGGCTGCAGAAAGAGCGGATGGACGGCGGCTTCATCCCATCCGAACGCGAATACTACCATCGCTTCGGGCTCGACGCCGAAAAGCTGGGATATGCGCGGGAGGATGCGATCGTGATGCACCCCGGGCCGATGAACCGCGGGGTCGAGATCGACGGCACCATCGCCGACGACATCAACCGGTCGGTGATCCAGGAACAGGTCGAGATGGGGGTGGCGGTGCGCATGGCGGCGATGGACCTGCTGGCGCGCAACCTGGCCGAGGCGCGCGCCAATGTCTGAATCTGCAGGAACCGCCCCCTTCGCCGGTACCGCACCGGTGCTGGCCAGCTTTCCGGCGCATCGCGGCACCTATATCCGCGCCCAGATCACGCTGGCGGTCCTCGGCTCGATCTTCGCCACCTCCGCCCTCGCCTTTCTCGGCTCCGGTCCGCTCTGGGTCGGCCCGCTCGGGGCGGGGATGGCAATGGCGGTGCGCGGAGTCTACCTCGCCTCCGAGGAGCTCGGTCGGACCTGGGATCTGACCGCGACCGGCCTGCGCTGCACCGACGGACGTACGATCGCACTCCGCGACATCGCCAAGGTCAACCGCCTCGGCTCGGCCGTGCAACTGGTCACCCGCGGCGGCGACAAGCATCTGATGAAATACCTCGAAGATTCAGATCGCGCGCGGCGGCGCATCGAGGCCGCGCTGCCCGGAGCCCTGGCATGAGCACCACGCCGAACGGGTGGCAGGACATTCTGGAGCCGGGCGAGACCGTCCTGTGGCAGGGCCGTCCCGACGGGCGGATCGCCTGGAGCCGCTTCGAGCCCAGGCGCGTGCTTTTCGGCACGCTGTTCACGGGGTTCGCAATCTTCTGGGTGACAACAGCGGCGATGGCAGGCGCGGGCGACGGGGCGATGGCCGTGATCCTGCCGCTGTTCGGTCTGCCCTTCGTCGTGATCGGCTTTCGCCTTGCCGGCGGCGACGAGCTTTGGCGCGCGGTCCTCAGGCGGCACAGCTGGTACACGCTGACCGACCGCCGTGCCTTCATCGCGACCAAGATGTTCGGCCGACGCGGGTTGCAAAGCTGGCCGGTAACGCCCGCGACCATCCTCGATCTCGAGGATGGCCCGCGGGCGACGATCTGGTTTGCCGAGCGCCGACCAAGGCCGGGACATGGCAAAGGCGACCGCCGCGTCGGGTTTGTGGGAATTGAGGACGGGGCCGCCGTGCTGCACCTGATGCGGCAGGTCCAGAGGGGGACAGCATGAGCGTGCTGACACTGACGAATGCCCGGCTGATCGATCCCGAGGCCGGAACCGAGACGTTGGGGACACTGACGATCCGCGACGGCATCATCGCCAGCGTGGCGGCGGGCATTGTCGCGGGCGAGGGCGTCGTGGACTGCCGCGGCCGCTGCCTTGCCCCCGGCATCGTCGACATCGGCGTCAAGGTCGGCGAACCGGGCGAACGCCACAAGGAAAGCTTCCGCTCCGCCGGCCGCGCGGCCGCAGCGGGCGGGGTCACGACGATTGTGACCCGCGCCGACACCAATCCCTCGATCGACACGCCCGAAGTGCTCGAATTCGTCACCCGCCGCGCCCAGCAGGACAGCCCGGTCAGGATCGCGCCGATGGCCGCGCTGACCAAGGGACGGCAGGGGCGCGAGATGGTCGAGATCGGGTTCCTGCTCGACGCCGGTGCCGTGGCCTTCTCGGACGGCGACACGGTGACGACCGACACCAAGGTGCTGTCGCGCGCCTTCACCTATGCCCGCGGACTTGACGCGCTCGTCATGGCCCACCCGCAGGAGCCGGGGCTGTCGGCCGGGGCCGCCGTGACCTCGGGCATGTTCGCCAGCTTGCGCGGCCTGCCCGCCGTTTCGCCGATGGCCGAACGCATGGGGCTCGACCGCGATCTGGCTCTGGTCGAGATGACCGGGGTCAAGTATCACGCCGACCAGATCACCACGCGGCGTGCTCTGCCGGCACTGGCACGCGCCAAGGAGTCGGGCTTCGACGTGACCGCGGGCACCTCGATCCACCATCTGACGCTGAACCAACTCGACGTCGGCAATTATCGCACCTTCTTCAAGGTGAAACCGCCGCTGCGCTCCGAGACCGATCGGCTGGCCGTGGTCGAGGCGGTCGCCTCGGGGCTGATCGACATCATCTGTTCGATGCACACGCCCCAAGACGAAGAGAGCAAGCGGCTGCCCTTCGAGGAAGCGGCCTCGGGGGCCGTCGGGCTCGAGACCCTGCTGCCGGCGGCAATGCGGCTGTATCATGCTGAGCTTCTGAGCCTGCCGCAGCTGTTCCGGGCGATGTCGCGCAACCCCGCGCGCCGGCTCGGCCTGCCGGGCGGACGCCTGGCGGCGGGGGCACCGGCCGATCTGGTGTTGTTCGACCCCGACGCTCCCTTCGTGCTGGACCGCGCGACCTTGCAATCGAAGTCGCGCAACACGCCCTTCGACGGGGCGCGGATGGAAGGCAAGGTGCTGGCGACCTGGGTCGGGGGCCGGCTGGTCCACGGCAGCGTCGGCTGAACCGGCGGCCGGGCTGTTGCGCCGCGGCCCGGCAGAGAATCGCACCCGAGATAGTGCGCGGGAGCGTGGACTTTTTGCCTCCGGCGGAGGTATTTTTACCAAGAAGAATGGGGGGATCGGGATGCCGGCATTCATTTCGCCGTTGTGGGCGCTGGGGCTGGTGGCGGTGCTGGCCTATCTTTTGGGGTCAGTGCCCTTTGGCATGGTCATGGCGCGGATCTTCGGGCTCGGGGACCTGCGCAGCATCGGGTCGGGCAATATCGGTGCGACCAACGTCCTGCGCACCGGCAACAAGCCGGCGGCCTTCCTGACGCTGGTTCTGGACGCGGCCAAGGGCGGGATCGCGGTGCTGATCGCGCGCACGCTTGTCGGCCCCGACGCGGCGCAGGTTGCCGGGCTGGCGGCCTTTCTTGGCCATCTGTTCCCGGTCTGGCTGGGGTTCAGGGGCGGCAAGGGGGTGGCGACTTTCCTTGGCGTCGTGCTGGCGCTGGCCTGGCCCGCGGGGCTTGCCTGCTGTGCGACCTGGCTCGTCACGGCACTTCTCAGCCGCTATTCCTCGCTGTCGGCGCTGATCGCGGCGGTGGCAGCCCCGATCTGGCTGGCAGTGTTCGGGCACGGCCAGATGGTGGTACTGTCGATGCTGCTGGCGGCGCTGGTCATCGCCCGGCACCAGACCAACATCGGACGCCTGATGCGCGGTGAGGAGCCGAAAATCGGCGGCAGCAAACCGGCGAATCTGCGCTAGTATCGCGCAACGATGCGCTCACGTCGCGAAAGGAAGCCCGCCATGACCTTCACCGATTCCATCCAGACCTGCCTGCAGAAATATGTCACCTTCTCGGGGCGCGCATCCCGGCCGGAATACTGGTGGTTCGTGCTGTTCAATGTCCTCGGGACCTTCGTCGCGGGCATTCTAGATTCGCTGTTTTTCGGGTCGTCCAATGTTGGCGTGCTTGGCGGGCTGTGGAGCCTCGCGCTGCTGCTTCCCGGCATTTCGGTCGGGGTGCGGCGGCTGCATGACCTCGACAAGTCGGGCTGGTGGCTGCTGCTGGGTGTGATCCCGTTGATCGGCTGGATCATCCTGATCGTCTGGTTCGTCGGCCGGGGAACCAACGGACCGAACCGTTTTGGCGCCGCTCCGGTTCTCGAAGCCGCGGCACGCTGATGGCCTGCCGGCCGGCGTCGCCGCAAGGGGCGCGCCGGCCGTCCTTCAGTAGCTGTATTCGTCGAAGATCATCGGCGCGAGCTTTTCGCCCCAGGCGCCGTAATAGCGTTCGAGCAGCTCGTCGGCCGGCGCGCGCCCGGTTTCGACGCTTTCCTGCAGCGCGTTCAGGAAATGGGTCTCGTCGGGAACCAGCCCGCCGGCACCGGGGATCGCGCGGGCGGCAAGGCCCGAATGCGCAATCGCCACCGCCTCGCGCGCCAGATCGTGCAGCTTGACGCCGCCCGCTTCGCCCTGAAGCCCGTCGACCGAAGCCGCGACACGCAGCCCCTCGCGGGTTTCGGCATCGAGCCCCTTGACCAGATCCCAGGCGGCATCGAGCGCGGACTGGTCATAGGTCAGCCCGACCCAGAACGCCGGCAGCGCGCAGAGCCGCCGCCAGGGGCCGCCGTCGGCGCCCCGCATCTCCATGTATTTCTTGATCCGCGCCTCGGGGAAGACCGTGGTCAGATGGTCGGCCCAGTCGGACAGCGTCGCGACCTCGCCCGGAAGCGCCGGCAGCCGACCCTTCAGGAAATCGCGGAAGGATTGCCCGAGCGCATCGATATAGCGGCCGTCGCGATAGACGAAATACATCGGCACATCGAGCGCATAGTCGACATAGCGTTCGAACCCCATGCCATCCTCGAAGGCGAAGGGCAGCATGCCGGTGCGGGCGTCGTCAAGGTGGCGCCAGATCCGCGAGCGCCAGGACTTGTGGCCGTTGGGCTTGCCCTCGAGGAATGGCGAATTGGCAAACAGCGCCGTCGCAACCGGCTGCAGCGCCAGCGCCACCCGCAGCTTCTGCACCATGTCGGGTTCGGAGGCGAAATCGAGGTTGACCTGCACTGTGCAGGTGCGCCGCATCATCTGGGTGCCCGATGTGCCCACCGTCCCCATGTAGGCATCCATCAGCTTGTAGCGGCCCTTGGGCATCAACGGCATCTCGTCATGGGTCCAGGTCGGTGCCATGCCAAGGCCGATGAATCCCGCGCCGATCTCGTCGGCGACGGTCTTCACCTCGCGCAGATGCTCGTTCACCTCGTCGCAGGTCTCGTGGATCGAGGTCAGCGGCGCGCCCGACAATTCAAGCTGCCCGCCGGGCTCAAGGCTGACGTTGGCGCCGTTCAGTTCCAGCCCGATGATGTGGCCTTGTTCGAGCACCGGCTGCCAGCCGAAGCGGTCGCGCAGCCCTTCCAGCATCGCCCGGATCGAGCGTGGCCCGTCATAGGGCAGCGGGCGCAGCGTGTCGCGGCAATAGCCGAACTTCTCGTGTTCGGTGCCGATGCGCCAGTCTTCCTTGGGTTTACAACCGCTTGCGAGATACTCGACCAGTTGTTCGTAACGCTCGATCGGGCCGCCGCCGGACTGAGGAATGGACATGGGAAGCTCTCCGGTCGTTCGCGTTTCGTGGTTAGGTGCGCCAAGGCGGCGCCCCAAGTCAAGGGGCGCCAAGCGCAAGCCAAGTGCCCCCGGACCGACGCGCGACGGCGCGGCGAAGCCCCTGCCCCGCCGATCACAGCTCGGGAAGCTGCCGTGCGGCGAGGGGCCGGCGCCAGATCGTGCGCGCCCGGGCATCATTGCCCTGCAGCGCCGACAGCAGCATTCGCGCATCTGCCCCGGGCAGCGCCGCGAACAGATCATAGAGCCGGTCGGCCCCGGCCGCGGCCAGCGGCACCAGCAGCGCCTGCCCGTCGCTCTGGCTGATCCGCCAGCACCGCCGCCGCCCGGCAACCAGCAGCACCTCGATCTCGGTCAGTTCCGACAGGTTGACGCTGCCGCCCATGATCGGACCGAGATAGGATATCCGGCCCTCGTCGATCTCGACCACGCCGGGCGCGTCGATCTCGAGCCGGAACCGCATCCGCCGCCAGGCAATCAGCGTCAGCCCGAGCGCGGCCAGGCCTACCGCCGCGCCAAGCATCAGAAACACCGCGCCGCCGCGGGTCGCCAGCCAGAGCCCGAACAGCGCCACCGCCATGCCGGTGATCACCTCGCGTCCACGCGACAGCGCCGCGGCGATTTCGGGACGCACAAGGCTCATGCCGGTTCGACCAGCGATTGCGGCTGTGCGAAGAACACCAGCGAAAACCGCCCGTTCAGGACAAACCCTATCGCCTCGTAGGCCTTCGAGGCGGCCTCTCCAGAGGCAAACAGGATCGCACGGGTCACGCCCCGGCTGCGGGCGAGGTCCAGATGCAGCGCGACGGCGCGACGGGCATGGCCAAGGCCGCGCAGCGAGGGCGGCGTATAGACGTTCCCGATCTGCACCATGTCGGGCACAATCGCGTTGAACGACGTCATGGCCAGCGGCTCCCCCGCAGCGGTCTCGAGCAACATCAGCGAGCCGCGCTCGATCATGCCGGTGACGTCCTGCAGCGCCTGTGCCGCGGCCTCCTCCCGGGTGAAATGCAGTGTCTCGGCAAGGTAGTCGACGCGCCAGTCCGCCAGATGGGCGCGGTCGGCATCCTCGGCCTGCCGCAGCCGCGATGTCCCGTCCGGGATCAGCAGGCGGTCGAGCGACAGCGCATAAAGCGGCTCGTCATCCTCGAACCGCACTTCAGCCTCGACAAGCCGCAGCGCCTGACGGGCGGCGATCACCTGATCGGTCGCGCCGAAAATCCCCCGGAGCTCGGCCGATCCCAAAAGCTGGCGCAACTCGTCCGCATCGGCGCCGCCGGGAAGTTGAACCAGAACAAATCCCGCGGTGCTGAGGCCCAGCACACCGGCAAGTCCCTCGGCGCCCTCCTGCAGCCACATCCTTGTCGCCTCGGGCGCATCACCGCCGCAGGGCCCGTGCCTCAATAGGTTCGAGCGCAGGAACATCGAGGTCTCGGCCCGCGCGACCAGGAAGCGTTCGATCGCCGGGGCATCGCCCGGCACCGCAGCACGAAAAGCCATTCACCAATCCCCCAGCAGGCTTTGCCACAGCGTCAGCGCGGCAACAGCGGCAGTATCGGCGCGCAGGACACGGGGGCCGAGGCTGACGGCAGAGGCCTGCGGCATGGCCCGCAGCCGGGCGCGTTCGGTGTCGGAGAACCCGCCCTCCGGTCCGATCAGGATCGCCCAGGGGCCGGGGCCCGCCTCGGTCAGCGCCGCACCCGCGCCCACCAGCGCCTCGTCGCAAAACATCAGCCGCCGATCCCCGGGCCAGTTGTCGAGCAACCGGTCGAGCCGGACCAGATCGGCGACCTCGGGCACGAAGGTGCCGCCGCATTGCTCGGCCGCCTCGACGGCATGGGCCTGCAGCCGGTCGCGCCGGATCCGTTCGGCATTGGTGAACTCGGTCTGCACCGGGCAGATCCGCGCCGCGCCCATCTCGGCCGCCTTTTCGACGATGAAATCGGTGCGGGCCTTCTTGATCGGGGCAAACAGCAGCCACAGGTCGGGCGGCATCTGCAAGGCACGGGTCCGCTCGACGATTTCGAGCGTTCCGCCGCGCCGGTCGGCCCCACGCACCACAGCGCGAAATTCGCCGCTCCGCCCGTCGAACACACGCAGTTCGTCGCCAACGGCCAGCCGCATCACCCCGAACAGGTAATGTGCCTGATCGCGGCCGGGCGAAACGCTTTGCCCCTCTGCAAGGCTTTGGTCTAGATACAGGCGAACCGATGCCATCACGTGCTTCCCATTTTTCGAGGCGGACCATATGACCGAGACCGATCCGACGCCAGAGACCACGGGCCTGTCCGCCCCGCAAACCGGTCCTGCCACGCAGGCAGACGGAGGGACCGTCGCCGATGCCGTCACCGGCAACTGGGTCGACCGCCATGCCCCGCCAATGCTGCGGCCCTATCTGCGGCTGTCGCGCGCCGACCGCCCGGTGGGCTCCTGGGGGCTTGCCATTCCGTGCTGGTGGGGCGTGCTTGCCGCCGCGGCGGCAACCGGCTGGATGCCGTTCGACTGGTGGATCCTGATCGGCTGCGGGCTGGGCGCGGTGCTGATGCGCGGCGCCGGCTGCACCTGGAACGACATCACTGACCGGGATATCGACGCAAGGGTCGAGCGCACGCGCTCGCGCCCCTTGCCCTCGGGCCAGGTCAGCCTGCGCCAGGCGCTGATCTGGATGGCGGCGCAGGCACTTGTCGCCTTCCTGATCCTGCTGACTTTCAACACCTTCACGATCTGGCTCGGCATCGCCTCGCTGATACCGGTCGCGATCTATCCCTTTGGCAAGCGCTTCACCTGGTGGCCGCAGCTGATCCTCGGGATCAATTTCAACTGGGGCGTGCTTGTCGGCTGGGCCGCCCATACCGGCAGCCTCGATGCGGCGCCCTTGCTGCTCTATTTCGGCGGCATTGCCTGGACGATCTTTTACGACACGATCTATGCCCATCAGGACATCGAGGATGACGCGCTGATCGGGGTGAAATCGACCGCGCGGCTGTTCGGCGAGGACACGCCCGCGTGGCTTGAGCTGTTCACCCTGACCGCGGTGACGATGTGGGCTGTCGGAACGCTGGCCGCGACCGCCCCCACCGGCAGCCTGCTCAAGATGGCAATCGGCTTGCTCGGAGTATTCGGCATGGGCTGGCACATGCGGTTTCTGGCGCGCAACGTCGATTTTGGCGACCCGCAGTCCTGCCTGACGGCATTCCGCGCCCTGCGCACGACGGGGATGATCCTTGTCGTCGCGCTGGCGGTCGTCATCCTGCTCTGACGGGTCCTCCGGGGCCTTGGCAGATTTCCGCCGCCCCGCGGAAACCCGCAACGATTGATCCCCCGGGCCTCAGCCCTTAAGACGGCGGCACCTGTCAGAGAGGACCGGCCGCCATGCGCCTTGCCACCAAATTCCTGACCGTCGCCGTCCTGGTGCTGGCTGCCGCCGGTTGCTGGTTCGCGGCCACGGTCGCGGCGCATGTGATCGAGGATCGCTCTGGCCGGGCGGTCAGCGTGGCGCTGCTCGGCGCGGGCCACGAATGGACCTCGGTCGCGACCGACGGGCTGCTGGTGCATCTGAGCGGAACCGCCCCGACCGAGGCCGAGCGCTTCGAGGCGCTGCATATCGCGGGCACCGTGGTCGACGCCGCGCGCGTCATCGACGACACCGCGGTCGACCCGGGCGAGCCGCTGATCGCGCCGCGCTATTCGATGGAAATCCTGCGCAACGACGACGGCATCACCCTGATCGGACTGGTGCCGGCAAGCCTCGACCGCAAGGCCATGGCCAGCGAGATCCGGGCCATGGCCGATGGCGCCGAGGTTTCGGACCTGCTGCAGACGGCAACCTATGACGAGCCCGAAGGTTGGGACGAGGCGGTCGCCTTCGGGTTGAGCGTTCTGGCGCGACTGCCGCGATCCAAGGTCTCGATCGCGCCGGGCCAGGTTTCGGTCATGGCAATCAGCGACTCGTCGCGCGAGAAGCAGGCGCTGGAAGCGGCCCTGACCCGGAAGGTGCCCGCCGGCGTCACCCTTACCCACCAGATCAGCGCGCCGCGCCCGGTGATCACCCCCTTCACGCTGCGCTTCGTGATCGACGACGACGGCGCAAGGTTCGATGCCTGTTCGGCCGACACGCCGCGCGCCCGCGACCGGATCCTTGCCGCCGCCGTCGATGCCGGGCTGCAGGGGCAGCCCGACTGCACGCTGGGGCTTGGCGTGCCGACCCCGGAATGGGCCGATGCCGTGACGCAGGGGATCGGCGCGCTGGCCGAACTGGGCGGCGGCAGCCTGACCATCACGGATGCCGATGTCAGCCTCGTCGCGCTGGAGGCGACGCCCCAGCGCGATTTCGACCGGGTCGTGGGCGAGCTCGAATCGAACCTGCCAGAGGTGTTTTCGCTGACCTCGGTGCTGCCCGAACCGCCGACGCCGGTTGCGACCGAAGAGGGCCCGCCCGAGTTCATCGCGACCCGCAGCCCGGAAGGCGACGTGCAACTGCGCGGGCGGCTCAACAACGCGCTGGTGCGCGACACCGTGGCCGCCTACGCCCGTTCGCAATTCGGCGTCGACGCGGTGCACATGGCCGCCCGCATCGACGAGACCCTGCCCGACGCCTGGCCAATGCGTGTACTCTCCGGTCTGCAAGGTCTGTCAGGGCTCGCCCAGGGCATTGTCACCGTTCAGGCCGACAGCATCGAGATCAGCGGCCTCTCGGGCCACCAGGATGCGGAAGCCGAGATTTCGCGGCTGCTGTCGGAAAAGCTGACGGGCGCGCAGAAGTTCCGCATCGACGTTTCCTACGACGCGGCCTTCGACCCGTTTGCAGCCCTGCCGACCCCGCAGGAATGCATCGACAAGATCAATGCCGTACTGGCCGCACACAAGATCACATTCGATCCCGGCTCGATCGTGGTCCAGGGCGATTCGGCGGCCGTCGTGGACGACATCGCCGAAATCCTGAAGCAGTGCCGCAAGGTCGACATGACCATCGAGATTGCCGGCCATACCGACAGCCAGGGCCGCGAAGAGATGAACCTCGATCTGTCCCAGCAACGTGCCGATGCGGTGCTGAAGGCATTGATCGACCGGCGCGTTCTGTCGTCGCGGATCAGCGCCCGCGGCTATGGCGAGGCCGAGCCCATCGCCGACAACAAGACCGAGGAAGGCCGCGAGGCCAATCGGCGGATCGAATTCATGCTGGTCGGCGAACCGGCGGTGCCCGATATCGGAGACGGCGCGCTGACCGGCCCGGCGGGCGGTCCGACCCACCAATGGGCCCGTGCCGACGCGGGCGCCACCGCCAGTGGCTCTGACGCCGGGGACCAGACGGGAATGGCATCGGACGATGAGGCCCCGATGGAACCGGGCGACGCAGCAGCGACGGAAAAGGACACCGAATGAACCGAACCGAATTCATCATGGCCACTGCGGCGGTGCTGTTCGTGGCCTTCCTCGTCGGCTGGTTCGCCTCGTGGATCGTGCACCGGGTCACCCGCGTGACCCAGGCCGACATGAGCGAGCTCGACAAGATGGCCCAGGCCCTGCACGAGGCCGAAGAGACCCGCGACCAGGCGATCACCTATCTGCAGCAGCGTGAAGCCGAACTGACCAACGAGCTGACCCAGACCGAGGCAGAGCTTCAGGCCGCGATGGAGGGACTGGGCAGTCTGCGCAGCGAAAACGAACGCATGAGTCTGGAGCTGGAACGGCGTCAGGGCGCCTGAGCGACAGGAACAGCCAAGCGGAAGTCCGCCTTGGCCTCAGAAGACGGCCACCCCGGGCGCAGCCCCCTCAGGGCTCGCTCGACCAGCGGCCAAGCGCGTCCTCGTCGGCATCCTTTGCCGCGACCCAGGCCGCGCCATCGGCGCCGATTTCCTTCTTCCAGAATGGCGCGCGGGATTTCAGATAATCCATCAGGAACTCTGCCGACTCGAAGGCCGCAGCACGGTGACTGGATGCGGTCGCCACCATCATGATCGGCTCGCCCGGCGCCAGACGGCCGTGGCGGTGCACGATCAGCAAATCCGCAAGCGTCCAGCGCGCCATCGCCTCGCGCCCGATCTGCTCCAGCGCGCGTTCGGTCATGCCGGGGTAATGTTCGATTTCCATCGCCCCGAGGGTCCCGGCCTCGTCCCGGACAATGCCGGTAAAGCTGACCACCGCCCCTGCACCGCCCAGCCGCGCCGTGAAGGCATCAAGCAACGCACCGGGCAGGAACGGCGCCTGCTGCAGGCGGATCTCCATCGCGCTCAGCCGCCGGTCATCGGCGGGAAAAACGCGACCTCGCGCACCCCCCTCAGCGATGCGTCGAAATCGGCCAGATCCTGATCGAGTGCCACGCGCAGCGCCGAGACATCCTCGAACGCCGCCGCATAGCGGGCCTCGCGCGCCTTCAGTTCCTCGACCAGCTCGGCGACGGTGGCGGCATCGGTCTCGACCCGTTCTTTCGGCAGGCCGATCCGTTCGCGCACCCAGGCGAAATAGAGCACGTCGATCATCGCGGTTCCTCCCGCAGGAACGGCAGCGCCTTGGTGAAATAATCCCAGCCGGTCATCAGCGTCAGCGCCGCGGCAAGCCACATCAACGCGCCGCCGATCCACACCAGCACCGGCGCCGCCAGCGCCCCCGATGCCAGCAGCGTAGCAATCGCGACCATCTGCACCATGGTTTTCCACTTGGCGAGCTTCGTCACCTTGAGCGTTCCGGCGGTGTCACCCAGAAACTCGCGCAGTCCCGAGACGAAGACCTCGCGGAACAGGATCGCGGCGGTCGGCAGGCCCAGCCACAGCACCGGCCCCGTGATCGCCAAGAGCATCCCGAGCGCGATCATCACCATCGCCTTGTCGGCAATCGGGTCGAGCATGGTGCCGAACTTGCTTTGCTGGTTCCAGGCGCGGGCCAGATAGCCGTCGATCCAGTCGGTCGCCGCCGCGCCGGCAAACAGCACCAAGGCGGCCCAGTCGGCCAGCGGCCGCGGCAGGATCAGGAAGACGATCAGCACCAGAGGCGCGGCGATCAGCCGGGCGACGGTCAGCACATTTGGAAGTGTCCATGTCATGGACATGATCTAGCGCCCCCGGGCGGCGTCGGAAAGGGGTTGCGCGAACCGAACCGCCGCAGTGGTCCGATGCAAAAGGCCGCGAGCTTTCGCCCGCGGCCTCCCGTCATTCGCTGACGCTTCGGGTCACTCGGCGTTCAGGAAGTCGGCGACGTCGAGCTGGATGAACTCGTTGTCGTCCGCCCGGCCCTGTTCGCGGCCGACCGAGAACGGGAAGTTGTTGTCGTTGGCGACAACGATGGTGGTCTCGTTCACCCGGTCCACATTCTCGATGGTGACGAACGGGAAGGTGAAGACGCCGTTTTCGGTGCCGCGCGGCGCGATGCCGTCGGGATCGGCGATCTTCATCAGGTCGATATAGGCGATCTTTTCCAGCACGCCGTTGTCGTCGGCGCGGTCCAGATCGACCAGATAGATCCGCTTGAAGAGCGCAGGCTCCTTGGACCAGTCGCCGCCCTGCCCGCTGTCACGTTCGATGATCAGTGCCCGTGTGCCGCCGATCAGGTTGAAATCGCCGATGGCGTGGTCGGCAGCGTCGAGCGGATAGAACCGTACCTTGTCGCCCCAGCCATTCGCCGCGGTGTCGAATTCGAAGATCCGCAGAACCGGCGTGCCGCCGACGGTCTCGGGCGCATTCGCCTCGGCATCCCAGATCGGCTTTTCCAGCAGCGGATAGAGCGTCTTGCCGTCTTCGGACAGCGCCATGCCCTCGTAACCGCCCGAGCGCATCGAGACCATCTCGGGCTTTGCCGCCTGACCGGCATTCGGCGTGGCGACAAAGGCGTTGTCGGGCGAGCGGTACAGCTTGCCGCCCGGGGCGGTCGCGATCACCTGCAGCACCTTGCCGTTGGCATCCGTCTCGATCAGCCAGGGGCCGAATTCGTCGCCGAACCAGTAATGATCGCCCACCGGCTGGATCGATTCGATGTCGAGATCGGCGCCGGTCAGATAGCGGCTGCCGGTCGATTCGTTGACAATCGGAAACGGCACGATGGCGTCCGGGTCGGACAGGAAGACGGTCTTCTCGGGGCTGACGCGGCCGGTTTCCCAGTCGATGTCCATGAAGTTGAACATCAGCATCGCGTCGGCCGAGTTCGCCTTGGTGCCATAGCCGTTGTCGGTCAGCACCAGGAAACGCCCCTCGCCCAGCGACCGGATGCCGGAAAAGCCCTGCAGCGGCTGGCCCGGGAACGGGCGCGCGAGGCCGGTGGCGTCGTCATGGATCGCATAGAGCTGTTCGACGCGGCCGTTCTTGCCGGTGAAGCGGCCCGACTTGTTGAAATATTGCGGGGCGTCGGCGGGCGCCACCAGGAACGACTGGGCCGGCAGTTCGGCGTGGTCGATCAGGGTTGCGGTGAATTCCTGCGGATCGGCCTGGGCCAGGGTGGCGGCAGAGACGGAGGCGAGCAGAAGCGCTGCGGCCTTGAGGGCGTGGGTCACGGGGGGACTCCCAGTTGGAGAAGTGTGCCCACTCCCTCGCGCCGCCACATGACATGGGCATGGCGTGCCGGTTAAACTCCGATGACAGCGCGCTGCGTCAGCCATCCACGTTGAAGAAAGCATAGATCCGCTCGGCAAGTCCGGCGCTGACCCCCTCGACCGCTTTCAGATCGGCCAGATTGGCCCGGGCTACTGCCTTGGCCGAGCCGAAATGCGCCAGCAGCGCACGTTTGCGGCGCGCGCCGACGCCGGGGATCTCGTCCAGCGGTGTCGCGCCGATCGCCTTTGCGCGCTTTGCCCGGTGGGCGCCGATGGCAAAGCGGTGCGCCTCGTCCCTCAGCCGCTGGATGTAATAGAGCACCGGGTCATTGCGCTGCAGCGCAAAGGCAGAGCGGCCGGGGCGGTGAAACTCTTCCTTGCCGGCATCCCGGTCGACGCCCTTGGCGACACCTATGAAGGGCATGTCCTCCACCCCGAGTTCCGCCAGCGTTGCTGCCACGGCACTTATCTGGCCAGCGCCACCGTCGATCAGCAGCAGGTCGGGCCAGGCCTCGCTCTCGCGGTCCGGGTCCTCCTTCAGCAGCCGGGTGAAGCGGCGCGCCAGCACCTCCTTCATCATCGCGAAATCGTCGCCGGGGGTCAGCTCGTCGCCCTTGATGTTGAACTTGCGATACTGGCTTTTGACATAGCCCTCGGGTCCCGCGACGATCATGCCGCCGACCGCGTTGGTGCCCATGATGTGCGAGTTGTCATAGACCTCGATCCGCCGCGGCGGATTGGGCAGGCCGAATGCCTCGGCGACCCCGGCCAGCAGCTTGACCTGGGCCGCCGATTCCGACATCCGCCGGCCGAGCGATTCCCGCGCATTGCGAACCGCCCCCGCCACCAGTTCCGCCTTCTCGCCACGCTGGGGCACCAGGATCTCGACCTTGCGGCCGGCCTTGGCCGCCAGCACTTCGGCCATGAGCTCGCGGTCCTCGATGTCGTGCGACAGGATCAGCTGCCGCGGCGGCTCCTTGCCGTCATAGAACTGGCCGAGGAACGCCTGCAGCACTTCCTCGGGCGCCTCGGTGCCGCCGGTCCGCGGATAGTAATCGTGGTTGCCCCAGTTCTGGTGCGCCCGGATGAAGAACACCTGCACACAGGCCTGCCCACCCTCCAGATGCAGCCCGATCACATCGGCCTCGGCGACGCCGCGCGGGTTGATGCCCTGCGCCGTCTGCACCTGGGTCAGCGCCCGGATCCGGTCGCGCAGCGCCGCCGCGCGTTCGAATTCCATCGCCTCCGACGCCGCCTGCATCTCGCTTGCCAATGCCTCCTGCACGCCGGTTGTCCTGCCCTGCAGGAACCGTTCGGCATCGCCCACAAGGCCGGCATAGCCCGCCGCGTCGATCAACCCGACGCAGGGCGCGCTGCAGCGCTTGATCTGATAGAGCAGGCAGGGCCGGGTGCGGCTTTCGAAGGTGGCATCGGTGCAATTGCGCAGCAGGAACACCTTCTGCAGCTGGTTCAACGTCCGGTTGACCGCGCCAGCGCTGGCAAAGGGTCCGTAGTAGCTGCCCTTCTCGGTCTTTGCGCCGCGGTGCTTCTTGATCTGGGGAAAGGCATGATCCTTGGCCACCAGGATGTTCGGGAACGACTTGTCGTCCCTCAGCAGCACGTTGTAGCGCGGCTTGAGCTGCTTGATCAGGTTCTGTTCCAGCAGCAGCGCCTCGGCCTCGGTGCGCGTGGTCAGGAACATCATCGAGGCGGTCTCGCGGATCATCCGCGCGATCCGGGGGCTGTGGCCGGTGGGGCGGGCATAGCTCGACACCCGCGCCTTCAGGTTCCGCGCCTTGCCGACATAGAGCACCCGGCTTTCCATATCGAGCATCCGGTAGACCCCGGGCGAGCTTTCCAGCGTTTTCAGATAGCCGTGGATGCAGTCCCGGCCGGTCGCCGGCGCCGTCTCTGTCGTCTTGCCGCCCTCAACCCCGGTCATGCCTTCGCCCCTTTCGCCTTCGCGTCTCGGTTGATTCCTTTCGCTGGCTGCAACGTATTGGCGTCGGCCTCAATGGAAAACCTGTCCACCATTTCTGTGGAAAACTCGGAGGACAAGCCACCGCCAAACCCAAATTTTCGTTGTCCCACGGTGGATTGTACGAAGTGATGAAAAAAGTGGCATGTCAATAATTGCCTGAAATACATGCATATTTTTTCCAGATCGCGCAAATTGTTGATTTTCTTGAAGGTTTCGTAACGGTTCCGTGAAGCCATAGGCGCAGGTGCATAACTTGCCGCAGCGACCACCAGATCTCACTCCTGCAACAGCACATCGGGCGTCTTCCAGGCGAGGTGCTGACCGCCGTCGACGCAGAGAAGCTGCCCTGTGACCGCGGGGGCATCGAGGAAGTATCCGAGCGCCGCACAGATGTCCTCGGCGGTCGATCCCCGCCCCAGCAGGCAGGCGGCGCGCTGGCGGGCAAAGTGCGCCTCGTCCTGGCGCGCGGCGATCAGCGTCGGCCCCGGCCCGATGGCGTTGACGCGCACATCCGGCGCCAGCCCCTGCGCCGCGGTGCGGGTAAAAGCCCAGAGCGCCATCTTGGCGAGCGTATAGCTCATGAACAGCGGCGTCGGCTTTCGCACCCGCTGGTCGATCAGATTGACCACCAGCGATTGCGACAGCGCCTCGCCCTGCCGATCGCGGATGGCGCGCGGCGCCTGGGCGGCAAAGGCCTGGGTCAGAACGACCGGCGCGCGCAGGTTCGATTCCATATGCCGGTCCCAGCTGTCGCGGGTGCCGGTCTCGATGGTGTCGGGCTCGAAGATCGAGGCGTTGTTGACCAGCAGCGTCAGCGGACCGCCAAGCGCCGCGACCGCCGCAGGCACCAGCGACTGGCTGTCGGCCTCGCGGGTCAGATCGGCCTGGATCGCCTCGGCCCGCCGGCCCATGGCACGGATCTCGGCCACGACCTCCTCGGCCTCGGCCGCGGCGCCGTGATAGTGCACCACAACATCGTGGCCGCGGCCAGCGAGATACAGCGCCATGGCCCGGCCAAGCCGCCGCGCCGCGCCGGTTACCAGCGCCCGTTTCTCCGTCATCGCATCCTCGCGGTCAGAAAAGAACCAGGAGAACATAAACCACATAGGCACCGGTGAAGGCTACGCCCCAGGGCCGGGTCAGGTTCCAGCGCAGGAAGACGAACGGAAACAGCACCAGCGCCGACAACAGCATCACCCAGATATCGAAATCGAGAGTCGAGGGTTCGACCGGGATCGGCCCGACAAAGCTCGCAATGCCGATGATCGCCAGCATGTTGAACAGGTTCGAGCCAATGACATTGCCAAGCGCCACCTCGGTCTCGCGCCGCAACGCGGCCATCACGGTGGTTGCAAGCTCGGGCAGCGAGGTTCCGACGGCGACCAGCGTCAGGCCGATGACCGTGTCGGGCACTTCGAGCACCTCGGCGATCCGCACCGAGGAATCGACCAGAATGTCGGCACCGAGCGGCAGGCCAACGAGGCCGAGCACCAGATAGAGCAGAATCTTCCATCGCGGCATCGAGGCATCCGCGCCCTCGACATCCTCGAGCGCGGTCCCGTTGCGTTCGGCTTCCTCGGCGGCGACCCGGACCCCGCGCCGGTGGTTGCGCGCCATCCGCCAGGCATCGAACAGCATCACCGCCAGCAGGAACAGCAGCACCGTTCCGTCGATCCAGTTGAACAGGTCGGTATAGGCGAGCCCGATGAAGGCAAAGCTTGCCAGCACCATCATGACCCAGATCTTGCGGGTATTGCTTTCGGCCGTGTTCAATCCCGAGATGATCGCCGGGATCCCCAGCACAAGCAGCACGTTGGCGATGTTCGATCCGACCACGTTGCCAAGCGCAAGCCCCGGCGCCCCGGTCAGGATCGCCTGGACCGACACCAGCAGCTCGGGCGCCGAGGTCCCGAAGGCGACGATGGTCAGCGACACCAGCAGGGCCGGGATCCCGATCCTGAGCGCGAGGTTCACCGCGCCCTTCACGAGGGCATCCCCCGAAAGCAGAAGGATCACCAGCCCAAGCGCAGCCAGGGCCACATCCATCGCCATCACGTCATTCCTTTCCGCAAGCGCAGCGGCCGGGGCCAACCCGCCAGGCGCCGCAAGCGGGACATTTCCGCGGCTTTGGCAGCGCGTGCCCCTTGGCCTTGCCCTTGTCCTTGCGGCCGGTCCCGGCCCCGCCAGGCCAGCGCAGCCGACCGGCGAACGCCATCAGCGCCATGCCGACAAGAAAAAGGGTGACGATCTTGATCAGCACTCAAAGACCATGGCGGGCCCAGAGCGCCCGCTCTTCCAGTTCTGCCGACAAGCCTGCGACGGCTTCGATCCCGAACCGCCGCAGCAGCCCGCGGCGCGGGCCGTAGACGGCGAATCTGACCTTGTCGCCATGGCGCTGCTTCATCACCGGCACCAAATGTCCAACCGCGTCGGCAAGGCCCGCCTCGATCGCCCGATCCCCGACCCAGACCTCGCCGGTGAACAGCGCGCGCGCCTGATCCAGCCGGTCTCCGCGGCGGGTTTTCACATGGGCGATGAAGTTCTGGTGGATCTGTTCCTGCAACGCCGTCAGCCGGGCCACATCCTCGGGCCTCTCAGGCCGGAACGGGTCGAGGAAACTTTTTGACTCGCCGGCCGCGTGAACCCGCCGCTCGACCCCGACCTTCGCGATCAGGTCCTGCAGACCGAAGGACGCCGAAATCACGCCGATCGAGCCAACCAGAGAATTCTCGTCCACCACGATATCGTCGGCCGCACAGGCCAGCCAATAGCCGCCCGAGGCGGCCAGATCCTCGACAAAGGCCGTGACGGGGATGCGCTTTTCATCGGCCAGACGGCGGATTCGGGCCGCAATTAGCGAGGATTGGGCGGGCGAGCCCCCGGGGCTGTTGATCACCAGCGCCACCGCGACCGGCTTGCTGCGCCGGAACGCCCGCTCGATCATATCGGCGGTGCCGGAATCGTTCAGCCCCCGCGCGCCTTGCGCGATCATCCCGCTCAGTCGAACGACCGAGACGACTGGGGGTTTGGGCAGGAATGGAAGGAAATGCTTCATGATGACCCATGTAGGCTGCCGCGCTACTGCCGACAAGGCGCGGCGACACAGCGCCCGGCCGCTGCGGCCCGCCAGCCGCGCGATACCGCCGCCACAGCCTCGGGTTCAGTCCGCGGGCAGCACGAGAATGGCGCGAAAATCGTTCACATTCGTCAGCGTCGGGCCGGTGACGACCTGATTGCCAAGCCCGGCAAAGAAGCTGTGGGCATCGTTGCGGTCCAGCGCCGCGGCAGGGTCGAGCCCGGCCGCGCGCGCGCGGGCCAGCGTGTCTGGCCCGATCACGGCGCCTGCGACCTCGGCCGCGCCGTCGACCCCGTCGGTGTCGCAGGCAAGCGCATGGATCCCCGGCGCGCCGTCAAGTTCCAGCGCCAGCGCCAGCACGAATTCGGCATTGGGTCCGCCGACCCCGTCACCCCGCCGCGTCACCGTCAACTCGCCGCCCGAAAGCAGCAGAACCGGCGCCGCGCCGCGCGCAGCCAGAGCCGCTCTCGCCTGCACCGCTGCCACCTCGCGCGCCTCGCCCTCCAGCGCATCGCCGAGGTTCTGCACCGCGCAGCCCGCCGCCTCGGCCAATGCCGCTGCGGCCGCCAGCGATTGCGACGGCGCCGCGACGACCCGGTTTTCGACCCGTGAGAGCCGCGGATCGCCGGGCGGGATCACGCCGGTCTTTCCGGCCAGAACCTCGATCACGGATTGTGGCGCCGCGATGCCCCAGCGCTCGATGATCGCGCGCGCCTCGGCCGCCGTGCTGGCGTCGCCCACCGTCGGCCCCGACCCGATAAAGGCCGGATCGTCCCCCGGTACGTCCGAGATCATCAGCGCCAGCATCCGCGCCGGATAGGCTGCCGCGGCAAGCTGGCCGCCCTTTACCCGGCTCAGGTGCTTGCGCAAGGTGTTCATCCGGTCAATGGGCGCGCCCGAGGCCAGAAGTGCCGCGTTGACCGCCTGTTTTTCGGTGAGCGTGATCGCCCCCGCCGGCTGCACCAGCAGCGCCGAGGCGCCGCCCGAGATCAGCGCCAGCACGAAATCGTCCTCGCCAAGTTCGGCCAGCAGACCCAGCATCCGCGCCGTCGCCTCAAGCCCTGCCGCGTCGGGCACCGGGTGGGCCGCTTCGACGATCTCGATGCCCTCGCAAGGCCGGCCATAGCCGTAGCGCGTGATCACCAGCCCCTCGCAAGGACCCCAGTGGCTTTCGACCGCCTCGGCCATCCGGGCCGAAGCCTTGCCGGCGCCGATCACCAGAACGCGGCCATCGGGCCTATCGGGCAACTGCGCTGGGATCATCGCCATCGGGTCGGCCACCTCGACAGCGCGATCAAACAGCCGACGCAGAAGACCCTCAGACTCGCTCAGTGCCACCGGGCGCCGGCCCGCGCCAGGCTCGCGGCCGTCGCGATCAGCGTTGAAATCTCGCCCGGCGCAAACTCCGGCTTGCCGATGTCGCGGCGCGCGGAGGCGTTCAGGCCCTCGGCTTTGTCCGGCGCTTCGGTGTCGTGGTTGCGTTGCGGCGTAACGTGGTCCATGTCGCCATCCTTCGACCGATCGTTTGGCGCGGCGCTGCGGGTCGGTCGGGCCACCCGGGATCGGGGGAGGCCGCCTGGTGCGCCGTCAGCACCAGTGTCGATCCAGCAGCCGCAGTACACAATGGAGCCACCGTGCGGATCGCCGATTTCCTGCGGTCGCGCCATTGTCGCGCTGAAAAAACCGGCAAGGCGCCAAGAAAATGGTCGTTCCGGCGTGGATCGGACGCCAGTTCAGCGCCGCGCAGCCGGATCCTCGCCTTCCGCCGCGGGGTCAGCCCCCTCGTTGGGGTCCTGCTTTCCATCGGGTTCCAGCCCAAGGTCCATCCGCGCCCGATGAATCAGGTGGCCGGCGACAGCACTGGCAAGCGCAACGAACAGCCCGATCCCCACAACCAGATAAAGGACGGTGAAAAGCTTGGCCGCCGCCGTTGTCGGCACCAGATCGCCATAGCCGACAGTCGCGATGGTCACGGCCGAGAAATAGAGCGAATCGACCGCGCTCCACCCCTCCAATCGCGAATAGACAACGGCCGCGATCATCACCACCGTCGCGGTCAGCCCCATCAGGATCCGCACCCCGGGGTCGAGAATCGCCTCGAAAAACCCCGCCATCACGTCGCGGCCGTTGTGAATCGCGCCGCGCCGACGCTTCTTCGCCGGGCCGCTCATGCCTCGCGCTCCGTGACAGGCGGCTCGTCGCCGATCCGGTCCGACAGCAGAACGGCGATGAAACGCGTCCCCGGGAAGGCCGCGCAGATTATGGCGATCATCGAGGTCATGGGAACCGCCAGGATTGCCCCGGGAATGCCCCAGAGTGCGGCCCAGAGCGACAGCGCCAGCAGCACCACGAAGGGCGAAAGGTTGAGTTGCCGTCCAATCATCTTCGGCTCCAACACATTGCCGACATAGATCTGCGCCGCCGCCAGAAGACCGCCCAGCAGCAGCGTCGTGGTGATCGACCCGAACTGCGCCAGCGACAGCACCACCGGAAAGGCCACGCCGATCAGCGAGCCGACATAGGGAATATAGTTCATGAGCGCAATTATGACCGCCCAGAACAGGGCAAAGTCCACCCCCATCCACCAGAGAATGCAAAAGGATATCACGCCGAGGATCGCGTTGATCAGCGTCTTCACCGCCAGGTATTCGCCAATCCGGACGTTGATGTCGGTCAGGATCGCCTGGGTCTGGTGCGCCTGCTCGGCCTCGAGAGCGGCCTCGAGCTTGCGGCTGAAGCTGTGGCGTTCGCCGAACAGGAACCCGGCATAGACGACGATCAGAAAGACCGAGCCGCCAAAGCTGGTGAGCGAGCCGAGGAAGATCCGCAGCACAAGCTGGACATCCATCCGTTCGACCGTCAGCGACCGGATTTCCTGCCACGAGGGGATGTCGGGCAGACCGAACATCACCGCAATTCCGGTTACCGCCGCGTCGAGGTTCTGCTGATAGACCTCGGCCACGGCCAGAAGCTGATCGACCGTCACCGCAACCACCAGCACGATCCCCAGCAGCACCAGCGTGAAACCGGCCAGCATCGTCAGCGGCGGCACCCAGGCCGGCAGCCGGCGGAACAGCGGCAACCGCGAGATTGCCGCGCTGCCCGAATGCAGGATGTAGACCGAGATCACCGCGGTAAAGACCGGCAGGAAGATCCCCTTGCCGATGACCAGCAGCCAGCCGACCATGATCACCAGGGCAAGCCCCAGCACGGTGTTGAAAAGCCGGGCATTGGGCATCGACCGACGGGCCTCCGGAAGCTCTTGCAGGTAAACGCGCGCAATCTAGGCGAAGGGTCCGCGGTTGAACAGCGCGCAGGGTTGTCCGGGCATCGACGCGCGGCATTCCGCCCCGCGGCCTGACCGCCATTTCCCAAGCGACGGGCCGGTGCCGAAGCACGCGCCCTCGGGGCCGCCGCAGCGCTTGTCGGCCGCGCGCCCCGGCCGTTTGAAACAATGGAGCCGCGGCCACGCGGGCCACGGCTCCGGTCCCGGTCGGGATTTCGGATCCCCCGCGGGGTCCGGCTCAGCCCAGCAGCTTCGACTTCTGGGCGGCGAATTCTGCCTCGGTGATGACGCCCTTTTCGCGCAGCTCGGCAAGCTTGGTCAGTTCGTCTGCGGTCGAATGCGAGCCTGCGACATGGCGGATATAGGCCTTGCGTTCATTTTCTACCGCCTCATGCGTCGCACGCTGGCGTGCGCGCATCTCGTCGCCGCGCAGCAGGATGTACATCAGCACGCCAAGCCAGGGCAGGATCATCACGCCCAGAAGCCACAGCGCCTTGCCCCAGCCGCTGATGTCGTCGCTCGCGAAGATGTCGGCAATGACCGAGATCAGGACCCAGATCCATGCCACCAGCAGGAAAACCAGGAAGATGGACCAGAGAATGTGAAATAGCGGCATCGCTGCCTCCTTGTTGCGTTTGGAACTGTGTGACTGGCCATGCGGGCAGCCAGGAACCATGACGGCGTTCCGGACGGATCCGGTGACAGCCTACTACCCGCAAAAGGCGATCCCGGCGCGCAGGTCAAGAAACATCTCATCGCTTAACAAGGGACATCTCATGAATCGCCCCTCGATCCCGATCCCGCATTTCATCCTTGCCAATACGCTCGGCCTTCGGCTTGCAGCCTCACGGCAAAAGGGCGGAACCGGAATGGGCCGCCCTTTTGCCTGTTCGGACAGTTTGTCAGGGATTGCAGCGGCAGGGCGCCGCCGCAAATGCCGTCACCGCCCCGGCCGCACCGCGACCGCCATTTCCTGTTCGATCACCACCGCGACGCGGTCGCCGGGGTTGCGCGCCTCGGCAAAGACACGCATCTCGCGCGGCACTGTGACAGTGCGTTCGGTGCCGTCGTCGAGCCGGACCTTCGCCAGGTGGGTCCGCCGGTCGTAAGACAGGAACTCGACCACGCCGGTCAGCGTCCCGGCCATGCCGGCGCCGGGCCGCTGCCCCGGGGCCGCGCGCGCCGTCACAACCTCGCCCGTGGCATCGCCCGGGTCGTTGGGGTTTGCCATGCCGACCGCGACCGATTCGAAATAGTCGAGCGAGATCCGGTCGCCCGGCTCCAGTTCGCCAAAGTTCTTGACCTGCGGGCCGGCCCGGAATGTCACGGTCGCGGTATCCCCGCGAACGGTGAACAGCCGGTTCTTGGCGTCGATCGATTCGATCGTCCCGTTCAGCGACACGGACTCGGTCGTCTTCGCGTGGTCGCGATTGATGACCAGCGCGTCGCAGGCACTGACGAACAGCAGCGTCGCAAGCGCCAATGCGATCTTGATGAACATTCCTATCCTCCGGATGTCTCGGGGGGCGGCGCAGGGCGCCGCCTGATTGCTGCCAAGCTATGCGACGGGCCGGGACGAGGGAAGAGCGGAAGGCCGGGTCTCATCGACGCCGAAGCCCGGGGGCCGCGCGCCCGGCCCTAGCCCTCTGTCGGCGCGTGGCAGACCGCCTCGATATTGTTGCCATCGGGATCGAGGGCGAAGGCGCCGTAATAGTTCGGATGATACTGCGGCCTCAGACCGGGGGCGCCGTTGTCGCGCCCGCCGGCAGCCATAGCGGCGGCGTAGAAGGCATCCACCTCGGCCCGGGTCGCTGCGGCAAAGGCCACATGCACCGGTCCGCCCGCCGCCCCGCCGCTGCCGATCCAGAAATACGGCTTGCCGACGGTACCGAAGCCGACATGGGCGCCGTGCCCGCCGGTCATCTCCTCGGTGACCTCCATTTCCACCGCAATCCCAAGCGGCTTCAGTGCCGCCTCATAGAAAGCGCGCGCCCCACCGATGTCCGAAACCGTCACGCCCAAATGGTCGATCATGGTCAGCCTCCTTGATTTGCCAGGGTCCACGATATTCCCGGACGTTGGCAGCCGGGCGCGGGAAGTCAAACGGAAAGGGCCGCCCCGAAGGGCGGCCCCGAATTCCCCGATCTCCGGGCCGCGCCCGAAGACCGGCGGCTTCGAGAGATCACTCGATGATCTTGCTGACCACGCCGGCGCCGGCCGCGTCTGCGGTTTCCGCGGACGCGCTCGTTTCCAAGATCACTCGATGATCTTGGAAACGACCCCTGCGCCGACGGTACGGCCGCCTTCACGGATGGCGAAGCGCAGTTTTTCTTCCATCGCGATCGGCGCGATCAGCTCGACGGTGAAGCTGACGTTGTCGCCCGGCATCACCATTTCGGTGCCTTCGGCCAGCGTCACGGTGCCGGTCACGTCGGTGGTGCGGAAGTAGAACTGCGGACGGTAGTTGGCGAAGA